>NZ_CP139137.1:0-2400000 GCF_034047335.1 Chryseobacterium sp. JJR-5R | reverse complement strand
ATGGTTACCGAACGACATTTCCCGTAAACCTGGGACAGGCGGCAAGCTGGGATCTGGCTTTGATTGAAAAATCAGAAAGGATTGCAGCCACGGAAGCTTCGGCATACGGAATCCACTGGACATTTGCACCGATGGTTGACATTGCCAGGGACCCGAGATGGGGAAGGGTAATGGAAGGCTCAGGTGAAGATACATACCTCGGGACACAGATCGGGCTGGCCAGAATTAAAGGGTTTCAGGGCAAAGGCCTTGGGAACCTTGACGCGATTATGGCCTGTGCGAAACATTTTGCAGCGTACGGCGCGGCAGTCGGCGGAAGAGATTACAATTCAGTCGACATGAGCCTTAGGCAGTTGAATGAAACCTATCTGCCGCCGTTCAAAGCAGCGGCAGAAGCCGGCGTGGCAACATTTATGAACTCATTTAACGACATCAACGGGATTCCTGCCACGGCAAACAGGTATATCTTAAGAGATCTGTTAAAAGGCAGGTGGAATTATAAAGGTTTTGTGGTTTCAGACTGGGGAAGCATCGGTGAAATGGTGCCGCACGGGTAT
Source organism: Chryseobacterium sp. JJR-5R (assembly GCF_034047335.1). Lineage (NCBI taxonomy): Bacteria > Pseudomonadati > Bacteroidota > Flavobacteriia > Flavobacteriales > Weeksellaceae > Chryseobacterium > Chryseobacterium sp. JJR-5R. The sequence continues at coordinate 2,399,443 of NZ_CP139137.1, read as the reverse complement.
GCAAAAGACAATAAGGAAGCTTCGGAAAAAGCCATCCTTGCCGGAAGCGATATGGATATGGAAAGCCGTGCTTATATGGCAGAGCTTCCCGGTCTGGTCAAGGAAGGAAAGGTTGACCCTAAGTTGATTGATGATGCTGCAAGGAGGATTTTGATTAAAAAATTCGAGATGGGGCTTTTTGATGACCCTTACCGGTTCAGCAGCGAAAAAAGACAGAAAGAACAGCTGAACAATCAGGAGAACAGAAAATTCGGAAGGGAATTCGGTTCAAAAAGTATTGTGTTATTGAAGAATGAAAAAAATATCCTTCCGCTTTCAAGATCTGTAAAAACAGTGGCGCTGATCGGGCCTTTCGGAAAAGAGACGGTTGCGAACCACGGTTTCTGGTCAGTAGCTTTCAAGGATGACAGCCAGAGGATTGTTACGCAGTTTGACGGGATTAAGAACCAGCTGGATAAAAATTCGACTTTACTTTATGCTAAAGGAGCTAATGTTGATGATCAGGATAAATCCATGTTTGCTGAAGCCGTGGAAACGGCAAAAAAAGCAGATGTTGTGATTATGACTTTAGGCGAAGGCCATGCGATGAGCGGTGAAGCGAAAAGCAGGAGCAGCATCCGTTTTTCAGGCGTTCAGGAAGACCTGTTAAAGGAAATTGCCAAAACCGGAAAACCCGTTGTCCTGATGATCAATGCCGGAAGGCCTTTGGTTTTCGACTGGGCAGCTGACCATATTCCGGCCATTATGTATACCTGGTGGCTAGGAACGGAAGCAGGGAATTCCATTGCAGATGTACTTTTCGGAACCGTAAACCCGGCGGGGAAACTCCCGATGACATTTCCGAGGACAGAAGGGCAGATTCCCGTATATTACAATTATTACAACACGGGAAGACCTGCAAAAAACAATGCCGACAGGAATTACGTTTCAGCCTATATTGATCTGGATAATGACCCGAAATTCCCGTTCGGATACGGTTTAAGCTATACGGATTTTAAATACTCTGATATGAAGGCAAGTGCTGCCAGCCTTAAAGGGAACCAGGCGCTGAACATCAGTATCAATGTAGCCAACACCGGAAAATACGACGGGGAAGAAGTGGTACAGCTGTACATCAGGGATTTAGTGGGCAAAGTAGTAAGGCCTGTTAAAGAACTGAAAGGGTTTAAGAAAGTATTCATCAGAAAAGGGGAAAGCCAAACAGTAAACTTCACACTGACTCCGGAAGACCTGAAATTCTATGATGATGAACTGAATTATAACTGGGAAGCCGGTGAATTTGACATCATGGTCGGAACCGATTCACAGCATGTTCAGACCAGAAGTATTAACTGGATAAAATAAATAGTAGTTATTTTTACTTACTGAGAGCGGGATAAAACCCGCTTTTGGTGGTAAAGGACATTAATTTAATGAGCTGGATATTAATACCACATTTTCCACTCTGGGACAAGCAGGGAGCATTAAAGAATCTCATCCTTTATTTTACAGTAATGATTTCTTCCTCAGAAAATAAGTTAACCCATAATCACAGACTATGAATACGAAAATCCAATATATTTTTCATTTTGTTATCGGGGGAACGCTGATTTTTTCTATTTCAGGCTGTGCTTCAAAGAGACCGGATGCCAACCGTGAACTGATCTGGAACGACGAATTCAACGGAAAAGGCATACCTGATGCTGCAAAATGGAATTATGATGTCGGCGGCAGCGGCTTTGGAAATGAAGAATCCCAGTTCTACACCAGAGACCGTCCGGAAAATGCAAGGATGGAAAACGGCAGCCTGATTATTGAGGCCAGAAAGGAAAACTGGGACAACCGTAAATATACTTCCGCAAGGCTTCTGACGAAAGGAAAGTTCTCTTTTCAGTACGGCACGGTAGAGGTCCGGGCAAAACTTCCGAAAGGCCGTGGTACCTGGCCCGCCATTTGGATGATGAGCGAAAAGATGAAAACCTGGCCGGATGACGGGGAAGTGGATTTAATGGAACATGTAGGGTATAACCAGGGGTATGTTCATGCCTCTGTCCATACAAAAGACTATAATCATAAAATCAATACCCAGAAAACGGATACCGTATTCGTAAAGGATGCCAGTGAAAAATTTCATGTCTATACATTAAACTGGACGCCGGAACGGATTGATGCTTACGTAGATAACCGGAAGTTTTTTACGTATGAAAACACGGAGAAAACTTATTCGGCCTGGCCTTTTGACCAGCCGTATTTTATCATCCTGAATCTGGCAGTCGGAGGATTCTGGGGCGGGAAAGAAGGGATTGATGATTCCGTTTTTCCTCAGAAATATTACATCGATTACGTAAGGATTTATAAAAACAATTAATATTAAGACTCCTTCCTTCAAAAGGACAGAGAGACTTCAAAATAATTTTTGACACAGTAGTTAATTATATAAAGAAAGAAAAGAAAATGAAGAAAATAGTCGTAAGTTGTCTGGTAGCCGGAATGGCTTTTAATGCGAATGCTCAGAACTACTGGAAAAAAAACGCTGGGAAAACGGCAAAAGTAATTTTTACCGGTTCTAAAACAAACGAGAAGATGGTAGATAAGGGAGCCGTTAAATTTGAGAAAATGGCCCAGCCGATGGAAACGGATGCCTGTATTTTTGTGGATCCGGATTTTAAATATCAGAAATTAATCGGAATCGGAGGTGCCATTACCGATGCCTCAGCCGAAACCTTTTACAAGCTTCCGAAAAATAAGCAAAAAGAAATTATTGAGGCTTATTACGGGAAAAACGGTTTAGGATATACAGTCGTGCGCACCAATATGAATTCCTGTGATTTCTCAAGCGATTCTTATACCTATGTCCAGGACAATGACACCTCACTGAAATCATTTAATGTGGCGCATGATGAGAAGTATAAAATCCCGATGATCAAAGAAGCACAGAAAGCGATCGGTAACCAGTTTACCTTTTATTTTTCACCCTGGAGCCCGCCGGCCTGGATGAAATCTAATAAAAGCATGCTGAAAGGCGGAAAGCTTGAAAATGCTTTTTACCAGACCTGGGCAGATTATTATGCCAGATTCATTAAAGAATATGAGAAAAGAGGGATCAACGTATGGGGGCTGACGGTTCAGAACGAGCCGATGGCAACACAGACCTGGGAATCCTGTATTTATACGGCAGAAGAAGAAGGGGAATTCCTGAAGAAAAATCTTGGACCCACACTTTGGAAAAACGGGTATAAAGACAAAAAAGTAATGATCTGGGATCATAACCGTGACCTGATCTACCAGAGGGCCACCACGACGCTGAGCGATCCCGAGACTTCAAAATATGCTGCCGGAATCGGTTACCACTGGTATGAAACCTGGAATAACAAGACGCAGCTTTTCGACAACCTGCTGGAAACGCAAAGAGCTTTCCCTGATAAGTTCCTCGCTTTTACCGAAGGCTGTAAAGAACAGTTTGATCTGGCTAAAATCTATGATGTAAGTTTAGGTGAACTGTACGGACGGAATATGATCAACGATTTTAACAAAGGAACGGCTTTATGGACAGACTGGAATGTGCTTCTGGACCAAACCGGAGGACCGAACCATGTCGGGAATTTCTGTTTTGCCCCAATCATTGCGGATACCAGAACAGGAGAAGTGCACTATACCTATGAATATTACTATGTGGGCCATGTTTCGAAATTCATTAAGCCCAATGCGCAAAGAATCGGAAGTTCATCCAACAGGGCGGCACTTATTTCCACAACCTTCATGAATGAAAACGGACAGCTGGTTACCGTAATCATGAATGACTCTGACCAGGATATGGATGCCAATCTCTGGATTGAAGGGATGTCGGCAAAGCTCGCTGCTCCTGCCCATTCGATACAGACCGTAATTTTATAAAAAACTTCATATTTACATTATTTTTTAGAACCGGCGGCACCTTTGGTGCCGCCGGTTTATTTTTTTTCCATCCATAAAAAATGCCGGAACAAAAAATTGTCCCGGCATATACTATATTAAATACTTCAGTGTGTATTTATTTATTCAGCATCATATTTTCTGATCACTTTCTGGGTAACTCCGGTGCTGCTGAACCCTCCGTCATGGAAAAGGTTCTGCATGGTTACTTTTTTGGTAAGGTCAGAGAAAAGTGTTACGCAGTAGTCTGCACATTCAAGGGCTGTGGCATTCCCCAGCGGAGACATATCTTCTGCAAAGCCTAAGAAATTCCCGAAGCCTTTTACCCCGCTGCCCGCCGTAGTAGGGGTAGGCGACTGGGAAACGGTATTGACACGTACTTTTCTTTCTCCCCAGTAGTTACCGAAAGTTCTCGCGATACTTTCAAGATAAGCCTTGTTGTCAGACATATCATTATAATCAGGGAATGTTCTCTGGGCAGCAATATAGGTAAGTGCAAGAATACTTCCCCATTCATTCATACAGTCTTTTTCATAGGCCACACGCATCACTTTGTGGAAGGAAACCGCGGAGATATCCCAGCCTTTTTCCAGCCAGTCGTAGTTCATTTCTGTATAAGGTTTTCCTTTTCTTACATTGATAGACATGCCTATAGAATGAAGGATAAAATCGATTTTACCAAATTTGGCAACAGCCGCATCAAAAAGTTTTTCCAGATCTTCAATAGAAGTTGCATCCGCGCCGATCACTTCAGATCCTGTTTTTTCTGCTAAACCGTTAAGTTCTCCCATTCTTAATGCAATAGGGGCATTGGATAATATAAATTCAGCACCTTCTTCATGACATCTCTCTGCAACTTTCCATGCGATTGATTGTTCATTAAGGGCTCCGAAAATAATCCCCTTTTTGCCTTTAAGTAAACCGTATGACATAATTTTTTAAATGTTTATTAATATACAAATGTAGGAATATTTGTGCTGATGGCATAATAAAAAACGGGGCCTTCTTTAAAAAGGTCCCGTTTTTTGAAAATATTTATTGAACTGAAATTTTAATTTGTCTTTTTATTCCATTCTGCTTTTACGTCTTCTGATGCATCTTTGGTTTTTTCCCATGCATCATTTGCTTTGTCTTTAATAGTATCCCATGCATCTGATGCATTGTTTTTTACCCTGTCAAACCAGTCTTCCTGCTGAGCTTCCTGGTCATTATCTCTTTTTTCCTTGATATAGTCTTTCGCTCTATCAGCAAGTTCTTCAACTTTCCATTTTGCGTCGTTTGCCGTACTTTTTAATGAGTCTTCTGTGTTGTTAACTGCATTTTCCGCTTTGTTGTAATCTGAATTGTTCATAATTGTACTATTTTGTTTGTGTTATTTTATCGATATTTATCAATGAACAATAACTATTCCTAAAATTTTTGTGCAATGTTAAATTTTTCATAAAATTTAATTCCGGAATTCTGATAGTCTGGGTATGTCTTAAGTCAGCCATTTTCTGTACTAATAATTGCCGTTTCTCCACAGTTTAAATTAAATGCCAGTTGCTGTGCTTTTAAGGGGCTGAAAATGATTCTCATACATTTAAATTAAAAAAAATATTTATTCAGGGATTACGTTTTATTCAATTTTTGACAAAATTAATTCTGATAAACGTAAAATCAGGTTATTTCATAATTATTAGAAAACCATGTTATATGTGGTTTAAACAATGATTTAATATAGAATTAATTCTATGTTCATATTCATCAAATAGTGATTAAAAGGCACATTTTATCATATTAATTCACTATTGGGGTATTAATATAAAAATAATTCAAAAAAATACTCATATTGTTGAAAAATATTATATTTGCACCACAAAACTGATAACTGTTTAAAAACTTTTAAATGAAAACAAAAACAACAATTCAGTGCTTATCCGTATGCCTGATATTAATTAATCTTAATAAGGCAGCCGCTCAGGTGGGGATAGGAACTGTAAATCCGGATTCTTCTTCTATTTTACACATTAATTCTAATAACAAAGGTGTGCTTTTGCCCAGCATTGCCCTGACTTCGGTTACGGATAATGTAACCGTTCCTTCACCGGCAGACGGATTGATGGTCTGGAACAACGGGCTGGGCGGATTAACCAACAGTGGATTTTATTACTGGAGCAATCTTAAATGGAATATGATTGCCACAGGATCAGGCAATACCACCGCTGCAAACAATTCCAATAACTGGAATAATACCGGTACCAATTCCGGAAATTACGGCGGATCCGGCACCAATCTCTCGTTAGGTACCAGTACGGCTGATGATCTCGTTTTTAAAGTGAACGCGACAAAAGCGGGAAGGTTCGGGGTAGATAATTCCGTAAGTCTGGGTGCCGGCGCCAGTGCCGGGCAGAACGGTATTGCCATCGGTATTTCAGGCTCGGCCTATCAGGGGGTCTCTATTGGGAATGAGGCTGCTGTAACCGCAAATGAAGGCCTTGCACTAGGAAATAAATCAAGGGCTGAGGCTTATCAGTCCAATGCAATCGGATACAAAGCGAGAACCGGTAAAAATGAATCGACGGCTATCGGCAACAATGCGTTTTCAGATGCCTTCCAGTCTACCGCCATCGGATACAATGCAAAGACAACAGGAAATGAATCCTCCGCATTAGGAAACAGTTCCTGGGCTGCAGGATTCCAGTCTGTCGCTTTAGGGTATGGGGCCAAAACAAATACCAACAGTGAAACAGCCATTGGGTACAACTCGGTAACCGCCGGGCAGCAGTCTACGGCAGTAGGGTCGGCGGCATCTGCAATAGGCCAGAATTCCACGGCTATCGGGTACAAAGCATTCACTTCACAATATAATGCAATTGTTCTGGGAGACAACAATGCCAATGTAGGCATCGGTACTTCTACACCTAACAGTACGGCAAAGCTGGACGTGAACGGGCAGTACAAACTGGGAGACAGGGGAACTGTAAATAAAAACCAGATCAGTTTTGAGGTATGGCCGGCTGTTTCTGTGAATAACCTGGCTTCAGGGAAAACGGTTACGATGGATTTTGCCATTCCTTCAGCCCTGATTCCCAATTCCACAAAAGCCACCATCACCGTTACGCCGGCAGGGGATTTTGCCGGAAACACTTCATTTTCAATTTCAAACCCGAGAATGACCTCAACATCGAATATTACCATTAATCTCACAAACATATCCGAAAATCCGGAGAGTTTGTACTCTTCCCATTTTTATGTGACGGTCAATGAATTTTAAAAAAACAATATAGAACCTTGAATAAGTTTTTCTTTGATAGATAATAAAAAGGATCTCATGAGTGAAATGAGATCCTTTTTTATTTTAATATTCTTGTCCGGTAACCAGACACATAATGTTCTGCCCTGTTTTATCTGATAATTCTGTCCAGAACCCATGTAATCAGCCTTTTCTCCGAGCCGTGATGATCTGCGGAAAATTCGCCGCGTCTCCTGTTGGCAATGACATTGTTTACGGTGATTGCCTTATGCCCTAACAGTTTGGAAAGTGCATAAATGGCAGAAGTTTCCATTTCAAAATTTGTTATGCCCAGGTCGTTCAGGGTTTCTAAAAACTGATCGTCCACGGCTTTCAGGCGCAGCTGCCTTCCCTGTGGCGCATAAAACCCGGGAAAAGTTGCCGTATTTCCGTGGTATTTTGCGTCTTTGTACAAGTCACCCAGCTCTTCTGCCCAGTCTGAAAAATAAAGCATCGGTTTGATCTTCTGATAAGGAAACTTGTCCATGAAATTTCTTGAGAATTCATTTTCAAATTCATAATCCGGGTAAAAATGCATGAGTCCGTCCAGCCCTACCACGTTCTGCGTTACCAGCATATTATCCACCTGGATATCAGGGTTTACGCTTCCGCAGGTCCCCATCCTGAACAGCTGCAATGACGAATGCTCTGTTTTAAACGCCTTATTTTTAAGATCGATATTCACCAGGGCGTCCAGCTCGTTCATGACAATATCAATATTCTCAGTACCGATCCCCGTTGACATCACGGTAATCCTTTCGCCGCGCAGTGTTCCGGTATGGGTGTAAAATTCCCTTTTATTTTTTTTGATCTCCACCGTATCGAAATAGGCCGAAACTTTCGCTACCCGGTCCGGGTCACCTACCAGGATAATCTTCTCAGCAATATCTTCAGGCAAAAGGTTAAGGTGGTAAACACTTCCGTCTTCGTTCAGAACCAGTTCTGAAGCCGCCAGTTTATTAAGCATATGTTTTTTATTTTGAATTAAAGTTGTTTTAAAAATCTTCCCCCAAAGCTTCATCATCATAAATTAAAACCGGGAACCGGGAAAACCGGCCGTCCGCATATCAATGAATAGGATTCGGAGGTTAAAATTAATAAAAAAAAACTACCTGAAGCCTGTTGAGAGGTACGGGTTGAATGCTGTACGCAGTAAATCTGTTTTTTAAATGTAAACATTATTTAATTTACATTTAAAACTGCAGTAACATCTGATCCGTTACCTATCGGTAGTTTTGCGCAAAAATTAGCATGAAATTTTATCCTTTGGCCATTGTTGTCCTGTTGATCGGTTTTGCGGTGATGTCTTTCAATCCTGTTTATAAGGGTACCGAAACTGAGCATACGGTGATCAATAAGGGGCTGTCAGATTTTAAAGACAGGCTGGAGCAGCTGAAATCCGATACCCGCAGGTTTTCGGACGGTGAAATTTCACTCGGAGACTTACGGCAGTCCCTGAAAAACACAAGGAATTCTTTTAAAGAAGTAGAATTTTACATAGCCTATCATTACCCGGAATTTACGAAGACCCATCTTAATGCAGCTCCTTTATTCCACATTGAAGCAGCAGGAACCACAGCATATACGCTTCCGCCGGAAGGCCTGCAGGTACTGGATGAGCTTGTCTTTTCTGATGAAGCGGCAGACCACAAAGAGGAAATTAAGACGATCACCGATTTTTTATACAACAGTTACGCAGGTTTCTATTTAAGTTCCGTTAAAAACGGATTAAGCAAAGGGAATAATAAAACCTTACCGTTAAGAATTGAGCTCATCAGGATATACAGCCTGGGAGTAACAGGTTTTGATACACCCGGCTCACTCAATGTTTCCGAAGAAGCAGCGCACGCTTTTTCAGGAATGAAAAAATACATTAACGATGATGCTTATTTCAAAAATTACAATATTCAGAAAGCAGACGCTGTTTTAACGGAAGGAATCAATTATCTGTCAAAAAACAATGATTTTGAAACTTTTGACCGGATCGAATTCTATAAAAAATACATACAGCCTCTGTATGAGGAATTCGGGAACTGGGACGGGCGAAGTGACGACCTGAAAGAATTTTCAGGGTGGAATGCCGGCAATAAGAATTTTTTCAGCGGTGATTTCCTGGATCCTTACTTTTATACCCTGCTGAAAAAAGAAGAAGACAGTCCGGAACTGAGAAAACTGGGTAAAGAGATTTTTTTTGACCAGGGTGTAAGTGACAACGGGAAAATGAGCTGTGCCACCTGCCACCTGCCGGAAAATGCCTTTACCGACCTGAAAGCAAAGTCTCTGAGCAATATGGAAGGGAAAACCGTACTGCGGAATTCGCCGTCCCTATACAATGCCGTGTTTGCCAGAAGGTTTTTCTATGATCTGAGGGCTTTTTACCTGGAACAGCAGGCGGAACACGTCATCTACAATCAGGATGAATTCAATACCAGCTATGAGAGCATCATTAAAAAATTAAAAACAAAGCCTGAATACAGAAGAGCTTTTAAACAGGCTTTTAAAAACGGGAACATCAGCAAAGAAAACTTTTCCAGAGCTCTGAGCTCCTATGTGGCATCACTGTACTCTTACGACAGCGATTTTGACCGCTTTATGCGCAGTGAAAAAGACATTTCTTCCGATGCTAAAAAAGGGTTCAACCTGTTCATGGGAAAGGCCAACTGCGCTACCTGCCATTTTGCCCCCAATTTTTCAGGGCTTGTGCCACCGTTCTTCAATGAAAATGAGTCTGAAGTACTGGGGATTACCACAAAGCCGGTCAGCCGGAAACCTCTTGAGCTGGATCCCGATAAAGGAAGGCTGAACAGCCCGGTAAAAAAAGAAAATTCATGGATTTACGAAAACTCCTTTAAAACGGTAACGGTACGGAATATTGCTTTAACAAAACCGTATTTCCATAACGGAGCATTTAACACGCTGGAAGAAGTAATGGATTTCTACAATGAAGGCGGAGGGGAAGGGCTGGGCCTGCCGGTGAAGAACCAGACCCTGGCTCCAGATAAGCTGAACCTGACAAAAACAGAGATCAGGCAGATTATTGCGTTCCTGAATTCACTGACCGACGTAAGCAGGAAATAATCTGAATGCTGAAATGTACATTCGTTGCGAGAGGCAGATCAGATTTCAGGAAAATTACATAAACAGCCCTGAAAATTTCAGCTTGTTTATTTTTGCAATGGGTTTACTGTAAATTACAATCCATGTGATTTCCCATAATTAATATATGATTCATCTGGTTCACATTCGGTTCGTGATTAATTAATATTCCGCAGTGTTTATTTAAAGTCCTATTAACAGCGGATTTCCGGTAAAAAAATAGCTTTGCAACGTTCAATAAATCGAAATTTGAAATGAAAAGAAAATTACTTACCGTAGCAGCGCTTGCGTTGATAACAAGCTCGTTTTTTAATGCCCAGACTTTTGTTTTTAACAAAAATTCTTCATGGAAATACAATGACAGCAATACCGCGCTGGCAACCCAGTGGAAAGATGCCGGCTATGATATTTCTGCATGGCCTCAGGGGAACGGGCCGCTCGGTTACGGCGATCCGGTAACCACCACAACGGCTACAGGCCTTATCACGGCTTATTTTGTTAAAGATTTTACCGTAAATTTAAATGATCTTTCTTCTACAGTGGAATTGGGAATCATGAGGGATGACGGTATCGTTGTCTATCTTAACGGTGAAGAAGTGGTAAGGGACAATATGCCGGCCGGTACCATTACTTTCGACACATGGTCCAGTACAACCATTGACAGCTCCGCAGAAAGCGTGTACAACATTTTTTCTGTTCCGAAAGCTAAATTCGTTAACGGAAACAACAGGCTTTCCATAGAATTGCACAACAGAGGTTCGGCAAGCTCAGATCTAAGGATCGATGCTTACCTTAAAACCGTGGCAAACACGACCAACCCGCCGGTTCCGTGCAATGCCAGCCATATCAGCTGCTTTACCTCGATTGTTCCTACCGCCCAGACCAATAAGCTGCTTATTCCGGCTGAACACAAATACCAGCTGATCTTAAAAGAAGGAGACAGTTATACCGAAGGCGGAGGACTGGTAGGCGGACAGAATGACTTCACCGCATATGTCGCCAAAAATGCAAGCAGCACCAACGGATACCTTTCCGTAAACCACGAAACCAATCCGGGTGGGGTTACCATGGCGGAAATCAATTATAATGCAACTTCAAAACTCTGGCAGTTAACCAAATCAAGGGCGGTAAGCTTCTCGGCACCGAGCCTGGTTCAGACCATCAGGAACTGCTCCGGAGGCATTACGCCGTGGGGAACTGTAGTAACGGCAGAAGAATCCGTAACATCCAATGATGTGAACGGCGACGGCATGAAAGACTACGGATGGCTGGTGGAAATCGATCCGGCAACCGCTCAGGTTATTTCCCAGAATGCCGACGGGTCCAAAGGGAAACTGTGGCAGATGGGGATCATGAACCACGAAAACGTAGTGATCAACAATGCAGGAACCGTAGCGTATTACGGGGAAGACGGCGGAACGAACATGGTGTATAAATATGTAATGGATACCCCGAACAACCTTTCTTCAGGGAATTTATATGTTCTGAAGGCAGACCAGGGATTAAGCGGCGGAGATCCGGTAGCCACCACCGGAACCTGGATTCAGGTACCGAACAAAACAAAGGCAGACCAGAACAATACGGCTTCTCTGGCACAGTCATTGGGCGGTACCGCTTTCAACGGCGTGGAAGACGTAGACATCAGCCCGGTTGACGGTAAAGTGTATTTTACCGCTAAAGGATTAAATAAAACATACCGGTTCCAGGACAACGGAACAACCGCTTCACAGGTGGAAACTTTCGTAGGCGGCCTTACCACAACCTATTCTTTTGAAACCCCGCAGGGAACAAAAACGGAAGCCTGGGGAGACGGGAACGATAACCTTACCTTTGATGAGCTGGGCAACCTTTGGGTGCTTCAGGACGGCGGTAAGAACTACATCTGGGTAATTGCTCCGGATCATACGCAGGCCAATCCTAAAGTAAGGCTGTTTGCCTCGATGCCTGCCGGTTCAGAGCCTACCGGGCTTACCTTTACGCCGGATCACAAATTCGGGTTCTTCTCTATTCAGCATCCGAATTCCACCATTTCCACCGATGTGGATGCGACAGGAAACACCATTGACTACAGAGGAAAATCCGCTACCGTAGTGGTTGCCCTTAAAAATAACTTAGGAACGGCCGGAACATTAGGGACCATTGATGCTTCTGCAGAAAACACAACGGTTACCGTTGCGCCGAACCCAACTTCGGGAATCGTGAAAATCAATTCACCGAAAGGCCTGAAAAACATTTCCGTAACGGCGTACAGCATCGACGGTAAAATTGTTTTCACCCAGAAGTATACCGGAACCAACAAAGTGTTGGACCTGGATTTCACCCACCAGCTTGAAGCTTCAAGAGTTTTGATTCTGAACATCGAAGCGGAAGGAGGATTCCAGCAGACGGTAAAGCTTTTGAAAAAATAATAATCAACCATTAATATTGCTGCCGGTGACCTTGTGTTACCGGTAGTTTTTTTGATCTATGAAAAAACTGTTTCTTTCCATTTTCATCGCAGCCGTTTTACAGGTAAATGCCCAGATCGATCCGGTAAAATACCCGACCTATACCAATGTGGATGAAGCCCTGAACAGCGGTAAAACCGTCTACAGCATGAGCTTAAGGGGTAAAGGGATGTTCAATCTGCCCTCTGAGATCCGGCATTTGAATTCCGTATTTTTCCTGAATTTAATGGAAAATAAATTAGAAAAGATGGATGCGTCAATTTTTGCCCTGAAAGAACTGACGATTTTAAACCTGAATGAGAACAGCATCAAATATATCCCGGACGAGATAGGTGAACTCCGGAAACTTGAAAGCTTCTCCATGAACTTAAACAGCCTCACGGGCATTAACCCGAACATAGGAAAGCTTCAGAACCTGAAATCCGTTCATCTGGATGCCAATAACCTGAATGTTTTCCCTGAAGCATTGCTGCAGATCCCGGGCCTGGAAGAGATCAACCTGCAGGGGAACCAGATCAGTTTTATTGCAGAAGACCTGGATAAAATCAAAAATTTAAAATCATTGAACCTGTCTTCCAATCAGATCAACGATATGGAAAACCTGGAGTTCCCGAAACAGCTGAAATACCTGGAACTGCAGTATAATTCAATTTCAAGGCTTCCTGAAAAACTGTTTAGGTCTAAAAACCTTGAGTTTTTAAACGTAAGCAATAACAATATCAGAGAAATTTCATCTAAAGTAAAAGGCCTCAAGAATGTAGTAAGCATGAATGCCGCCAACAATAATTTAAAAGACCTGCCAGCCGAATTTTCCCAGCTGAAAAACCTTAAAACACTGATCCTGACCGGAAATCCGATGGAAAAAGCAACCGTTGAAAAATTAAGAGCCATCATGCCGCAGGCCCAGATTTATTTCTAAAACTTCTGTCCTGAATGTTTACCAGACAAAAGGTACAAAACGCTTATTGGTTTTAAAATTCAGCTTTTAGAAAAGCAAAAGTCGGCAGAATTTCTTCTATCCGCCGACCCTCTTGGTTTTATAACCCATTTCCTTAAGGATATTCATGATCTTATCACGGTTGTCACCCTGAATAATGATCGTTCCGTCCTTTTCAGAACCACCGATTCCCAAGGTGGTTTTTATTTTTTTGGAGATATTTTTCAATTCTTCCTCACTGCCTTCCCAGCCTTCCACAATCGTTACCGGCTTGCCGTTCCTGCCTTTCTTTTCAAACTTGCAGACCAGCGGTTCATGTTGCTTAAACTGTTCTTCGGGCATTCTAAAATCCTGTTCCTCATGCTCAGGAAAAAGGTTTTTCAGTTGGTCTCTTAAATCCATACCGCAAAAATAATAAATATTTCGGATCCCGGAAGCAAAAACACCCGATGGCCATGAATGGACGGTCGTGACTAGGAAAAGACTACCGATGATACTCCGGCTTCGCTCAGCCTCTTCAGGAGAAACTTATTGTTCTTTCATTATTTTCTGTTAGGAGAATCTTTATTTGGGAATTAATTCCTGATAGAGAATTTCTAGGTTAATAGGATTTGTTGGAGTGAAAGAGATTGATAATATGGGATATTAAAATTCAGTATAAATACGGATTGCCGTAAGTATCTATAATTTCTTATTATTACGTTTGCTATTATCGTATGTATAATATAAAATAAGGCAATTTCTCAAAAATAAAACTAATAACTTGATATGATAAAAAGAATTAACATTAATAACGTTGGATTATTTAAAAATTTCCAATGGAATGCGGCGATTCGAAGTAATCCAGGAAATAATCCTGTTGAATTGAAGAAAGAGAACATATTTTATGGAAGAAACTACTCTGGTAAAACTACTTTATCAAGAATAATCAGAGCATTAGAAACCAAAGAAATTTCATCAAAATATCTTAATCCAGAATTTGAAATTATATTATTTGATAATTCAAGAATTGATCAATCTAATTTTCACGAGAATATATTAAATGTTAGATGTTTTAATGAAGATTTTATAAAGGAGAATTTAAATTTCATTATAAATCCTGATTCAGAGATTAAACCATTCGCTATTCTTGGAGAAAATAGCGAAATCGAAGCGCAAATTGAAGTTATTAAAAATGAATTAGGAGACAATAATGAAAATTCCAAAACTTTAAAATATAAAGAATTAGCTGATTTATCTGAATTGGTTGGCGTACAAAATGCTGAACTTGATAGGTTAAAAAGAACCTTAGAAACTCAATTGACAAATAAGGCTACTGTTGGTACCGAAAGTATAAAACAACAGCATTTAAAGTTTGGTGATATAAATTATAATAAAACGAAGCTACAACATGAAATTAACAAGATTCTTTCACCAGTATTCATATCAATTGATGAAAGTAACGAATCTACAAATCTGGAGCAGATAAAAGAAGTAGAAAAAATAAATGTTTCCCAATCTATTAATTTTGCAAATGTTTATGAACGAGAATTATCAGAAATAACATTAGCTTTAGAACAACCTTTATTAGACAATAATAAAATTGCAGAACTATTAGCAAATTCTAGTTTAAATGAGTGGGTTAAAAAGGGATATGATCTTCATTCTGAAGATAGGAATTGTTCTTGTAAATTTTGTGGTAATCCTATACAATCATCTCGTTGGAATGAGCTAGATAATCATTTTGATGAAGAGTCAAAAAAACTTGAAGATACTTTAAACGTTTTTAAATTCAAACTTATAGCAGAAATAGATGCTATAACTAATATTAAATTAGCAAATAAAGATTTCTTCTATATTAGTTTTCACGATGAACTTACTGAATGTTCTAATGCATTTAATTCTCAAATTTTAAATTATAAGGCAGATTTAGAATTTTTACTTTCTAAAATTGATGAGCGTTTACTTTCAATCCATAGTCCAATCGCTTATGACTACACTATAACTTTTTCGCAGGAAGATTTCTCAGCTATAATAGGACTCTATAATGACATTAGGAATCGTAACAATGTGTATTCAACTGAATTATCTGGAAAAATTTCAGAAGCAAAAAAAGAGCTTAGACTATTAGAGATAAAGCGTTTTGTAGAAACTATTCAGTATAGCACCCAATTACAAAATATTGCAAGTAAAGTCACAGAAAACACAAATAAAGAAACAGAAAGAAAAGAAGTAGATGATTACATAAAATTAAAAGAGAAAGAAATTATTGAATTATCACGTCAATTGAATAATGAAGAAGAAGGAGCAAGAAAGGTAAATGGATATTTACAAAATTATTTTGGTCATCAAAACCTAGAATTACAAGCAATTGAAGAAGAAGTTGATTCTGATAAAAAGATTAGATTCAATATAGTAAGAAATGGTGAGATAGCGTATCATTTAAGCGAAGGCGAATGTAGTATTATTTCGTTTTGCTATTTTATGGCTAAATTGGATGATATTCATACAGCTGGACAAAAACCGATAATATTAATTGATGATCCCATATCAAGTTTGGACTCAAATCATATTTTTTACATTTATAGTCTTATAAATAATGAACTATTCGTAAAAAAGCGTTTTGAACAAATTTTTATTTCCACACATAACTTAGAATTTTTTAAATATTTAAAAATGTTGAAATTTTCAAAGATTGATAGACAAACACAAAGTGAGTATTTTTTAGTCAACAGATTTGAGAACAAATGCACTATTAGTTTAATGCCTTCGTACTTAAAAGATTATGTTACTGAATTTAATTATTTGTTTCATCAAATATATAAATGCGCTAAACATGATGTAGTTTCAGATTCAAATCTTGATATATTCTACAATTTTGGCAATAACTTAAGAAAATTTTTGGAGGTTTATTTATTCTATAAATATCCTAGTAAACTGAATAGTTCGGATGGTAATTCCAGCAATAATAAAAGATTAATTAAATTTTTTGGCGAAAATCAAACTGTTTTGTTAATTGAAAGAATAACAAATGAATTCTCGCACTTAGAAGAAAACTCTGGCAGAAGTACGCAACCAATAGATGTTCCAGAAATGAAAACAGTTGCAGAATTTATTTTATCATCTATTGAACAAAAAGATGAAGAACAGTATAAAGCTCTTTTGGAAAGCATTGGAATTGCATCAGTAATTGAGCAAATAGCCTTAACTTCAAATTAAAAGTAAATAGAATACTCATATGATTAATCAAGTACCTAATTATTAAACTCAGTATATATTCAAATTGAAGTTTTGTATTTTGATGGTGTTAGTATCGCAAAGATTTTGTGTTAAGTGAAAAAATATATTTATATGAATGCAACAAAAATTAAAGGAAGTTTATTAGAATATATTGTAAGGAGACTACTTATTAATTGTGGTTTTACAAAAGTAAAACCTGATAATAAGTACATATTTAACGATCGGGGTTTAAATTTCATTCATGGGAAAGGGGCGGCGCATGATGCGGATGTCCTTATGAATCCCCCAATTCAGATGCCGTTTTCGTATCCGTTTCGTATCAACTTTGAATGTAAAGCTTATAATAAAAAGGTTGGATTAACGGTTATAAGAAATGCTTTAGGACTTAGGTATGACATAAATGAATTAGAAATTCTGACTGAATACCAATTGGAATTAAGAAAAAATTTAAGACGCACTAGCAAAGCTGTTACTAACAGAATTAGATTCAATTACCAAGTTGGTGTTGCATCTGTCGAGCATTTTACAAAAGATGCTTTTGAATTTGCGGCAAATAATAAAATACCATTAATCTCTTTAAAATGGTTATTTCCAGATAATATCTGTAATTTATTTCATGAAATAACTGATCAATATTTGAATAATAAATTTACAGAAGAGGAAAAAAGTAATTTACTACTATTCTTGAAAGGGCATAATCAATATAATCACACATTTATTTATGAAATTAATAGTCATATTAGTACCATTATTAATTCTGTAAGTGAGTTTGAACAAAGAATTATTATTGGGCTTTTAGAAAGTGGTGATATGATCTTTCTTTTTTCTGATACAGATATTGATCGGCAATATTTTCTAGAGACCAGAACAATAAATGCTAGATATTATTTTTATGCTGAGGAAATAAATCTGTGGACAATACAATTAAATAACGATTTAAAATTGAAATTTTATTTACCTGACAGTATAGTAAAGATTTGGGAAGAACTAAATTTTGAAATTAGGGAAGCTCTAAATTTAAAAGAAAGACTTTTTGGAAAACTCTTTATTTTTCCGGGAAATCCGACATTTAAGATAATTAATTTAGATGAAAATTGGTTAAATAATGCTCGACAATAAGGGTAAGGTTAGTATTAAATTAAAAACCTAATTAACTAGTTATCAATTGAATAATTCATCAATTAATGATGTTTTGGTATTTTTCTTCGGCTCACAATGATCCCAATTTATAATTCTTTTGTAAAAATATCAATTATAACTTCTCAAAATTTTTGTATTTAAATCATCTCACACAACCCCCTCAATCCCCACAATCTCACTCTCCATCACCTTCGTCCCGCTTTCATTATAAACCTGCCTCACGGTAACTTTAATCCGGTCATATTCCGGAGTAGGGAAGTCCATCAGTTCGGAAATGTTTTTGCAGCCGAAAGCTTTGGCCAGCAATGAAATGTGGCGAGTGGAGTATTTGTGACGTTGGGTATACGATTCTACATTACTTACGAAACTCTTTGCTACGCCCATTTTAAGACTGAGTTGATCTCCGCTAAGTTTCATATTGATACGGATGCTTTTTACATGATTTATAAAAGCAAAATCAAATCCGGTAGTTTCAAAAGAAAATGTTTTTTCCATGTCTATAAAAAAAATAGCCCAACTTGTTGGGTGTAATAAAATTTATTTATATATTTGTAACAGCGAAATACAAAAAGCCTGATAAAGGCATAATTGAAACGATGTTTCTCGTTCCGTAAAGTCCTAATTAGCAGACGAGAGAATCGTGAAATCGCTCCATGTCGAAAAGTTTCTTACTTTTGCATACGGCATGCGGGCGGTTCTCACGTAACTTTTATTTGCAAGCAATAGTAATATTGTCAGGGTCGTAGGACACCCACGGAATAAAAGTGTGAGGCCGCTCCATGCTATTTTTGCATAGCCCTTCCCATACTTCAAAAAGCATCGTTCCACAATAAAAAATATATAATGAGAACGACATTTTCAAACCTTCTGCTGACAGGCCCGCCAAATAACCGGAGCCCCGCAGCATAACTGATGACCGCGCTGTACCGAAACTGCCCGCGAATGCAGGAAGGCGGGGTACAGCCGCACCCAAAAACCGCCGCCCTCCGAAATTCCTTTAAGCCAAAGGAAAGCCGAAGTACGCTTAAATTCAACCCTTAAAAATACTGGCTTTCTTTCAATTTTCCAAATTATTTTCGTTACGAGAGGAATTTAAAAAAAGTAAACCGTTGGCCTGCCGCAGAGTGGGAAATACTTTTGTTATATCCGTCATGTTTTGTTGTCAGACAGGCATGCTCAGACAATGACGACTTTAACGAACAGGCAGATCAACATCCCGTCCACCATAAAGGAATTCCTTTTATGGTCATGATAATCCGTAACTTAAAAATCAGAATGATGAAAAAGAAAAAAACAGATTTCGGGGCGCGGTTCTGGTCCGGCACCCGGAAACATTCCGCGGCAGGCCTGCTGGAGGCATTTTTTCAGTTCAATGACCTGGCCGAAGTGAAAGAAACCATCAATACGATGGTACAGTGTTCGGTACAGAAGAACACCCGGATCCTGGAAGATCCTGCTGAAGTCTTCCACCTGTACCAGTCATTGCGGTCGCTGGTCCGGGCCTGCTGCCTGATCGGCAAAAAAGCAAAGAAAGGAAAGTTCAAAGCTGCATCCGAAACCAATGTTCCCAAAATAATGACGGGCCCGCTTTCGGCGGAAGAATACCGGGATCCGGTGCGGGCATTCCGGAGGGCATTCAGTGCCTGCAGCGTGGAAGAATACGATGAGTTCCTGTCGCTGGTGGTTTATTTCTCATTGGGAGATCACCGCTGCGATCAGGAAAAGAAGATCGTCATTCCGTATATCCAACTCATGAAAATGCTGGATGCCGCATGGCTGATCACGGAAAGGGCTTCAACAGGAAAAGTAACCGGGAAGTAATTGACCGGATTTTTTTAGCCGCACAATTCACATAAGACAAGTATGCCGGATAAAGAAGCTGAATACTTCATGCTATAGAATCACGAAAGTTTTCAAAACCTCGGAGAGGTCCGCCGGCTCTCCTGAACATATCAATACATGATGAAGCGAAATCTTTGATTTTTTAGGTATCCTGACAGCGTAAAGAAGTCTGGAAGACCGGAGGCTGTTGTCCTCGAAGCCGCAAAATCACCTGCTGAACCCTGCAGGATCCGTGGAAGCTTTTCAGCCGCAAACCTGAAATGACCTTGCATGGCAGCCTGCCGTTCTGCATAACTTTAATTAAAATTTAAGCCCTCCATATTCTTCAATTCATTTCAAATTAGATAAATTTGTGATACAAAAGTTTATACAAAATGTCAAAAAAAGCAATATTAGCGATCCTTGACGGATGGGGGCTGGGCCAGAATCCTGCCGTTTCCGCATTAGATCAGGCCAATACCCCGTTCATAGACAGCTGTCTTAAAAATTTCCCGAATACGACCCTTGAAGCAAGTGGCCTGGCCGTTGGTTTACCTTCCGGGCAGATGGGGAATTCCGAAGTGGGGCATATGAACCTCGGGGCGGGAAGAGTGGTCTACCAGAACCTGGTAAAGCTGAATATGGCAGTGGAAAACGGGACGCTGGGCAGGCAGCAGGTCATCCAGGATGCTTTTGAATATGCCAGGAGAGAAAACAAAAAAGTGCACTTCATCGGCCTGGTGTCAGACGGCGGTGTACATTCACATATCAATCATTTAAAAGGCCTGCTTACGGCGGCCCATGAGTTCGGTCTGCATGAAAACGTATTTGTGCACGCTTTTACGGACGGCCGCGACTGTGACCCGCACTCCGGTAAAGGGTTTATAAAAGATCTTCAGAACCATATGGAGACAACCGTAGGAAGACTGGCTTCCGTAGTGGGAAGGTATTATGCAATGGACCGCGACAAGCGTTGGGAGCGCGTGAAAATTGCGTATGATGCCATGGTGGAAGGCGTAGGAGACCGTACCACGGATGCTTTACAGGCCATCCAGAAGTCATATGAAGAAAATATCACCGATGAATTCATGAAACCGATCATCATGGTTGATGCCACACAGATCGGGAATGTAGTTCCTGTAGGTAAGATGACAGACCATGATGTGGTGATCTGCTTCAATTTCCGTACAGACCGGGGAAGGGAAATTACCGAAGTGCTCTGCCAGCATGACAAGCCGGAATACTTCATGAGAAAGCTGCCGCTTCATTATATTACCCTGACGAATTATGATAAGACGTTTACGGGCGTACATGTTGTCTTCGATGAGGAAGTATTGAAAGAAACCATGGGTGAAATCCTGGAAAAAAACGGGAAAAACCAGATCAGGATTGCCGAAACGGAAAAATACCCCCACGTAACCTTTTTCTTTTCAGGCGGAAGGGAAGAACCCTTTGCCGGTGAAAAAAGGCTGCTCTGCCCGAGCCCGAAAGAGGTTCCTACCTATGACCTTAAACCGGAGATGTCTGCACATGACATTACCAATGCCATTCTCCCCGAACTGGAAAGCGAAACGGCGGATTTTATCTGCCTAAATTTTGCCAATACCGATATGGTGGGGCATACCGGGGTATTCCAGGCAGCAGTAGCCGCAGCAGAAACGGTAGACCAGTGCATTGAAAAGGTAGCAACAGCCGCCTATGAACACGGATACGCCGTTTTCATTCTAGCCGATCATGGAAATTCCGATGTGATGGTCAATCCTGACGGAAGCCCTAATACACAGCATTCCACCAATCTTGTCCCTTTCATTGTAATGGATAAAGAACGTACCTGGAATTTAAAACCGGGTAAACTCGGTGATGTGGCCCCGACTATTTTAAAGGCCATGGGGATAGAGGTGCCGGAAATCATGACTGGGAATATTCTGATAGATTAAACTTAATATTACAGAAAAAATGCCGTTATATTATGCATAACGGCATTTTTATGATTAATATCAGAAAGAATTAACGTAATATTATGTCCTAAATAATAATAAAATCTTAACTTTGTAGTTTAATTCTAAATTGTAAAAATGTATCAACAACTCGTAAGGAAAGAAGTAATGGGGATCTTGGAAAAGGAAGTGGGTACTTTCCTTGATAAGTTCTTAACGCCAATTGAAAAAATATGGCAGCCTTCAGATTACCTTCCGGATCCGTCAAGTGACCAGTTTAAATACGATTTAGAAGAAATTCAGACTTTTGCCCGTGAAATGCCGTATGATCTGTTCGTAACCCTGATCGGTGACTGTATTACGGAAGAAGCTTTGCCTTCTTACGAATCCTGGCTGATGGGTGTGGACGGTATGGATCAGGAAAAGAAAGAACTGGGCTGGGCCAGCTGGATAAGGGCATGGACAGGTGAAGAAAACCGTCACGGTGATCTGTTGAGCAAATATCTTTATCTGTGCGGAAGGGTGAACATGAGGGAAATGGAAATAACCACGCAGTACCTTATTAATGACGGTTTTGATCTGGGGACCAGTATGGACCCGTACAGAAACTTCGTCTATACAAGCTTTCAGGAAACAGCAACCAACATATCCCACAGAAGGGTAGGAACCTTGGCAAAACAGTCAGGGAATACTAAACTGGCTAAAATGTGTGCGGTTATTGCTGCCGATGAAGCAAGGCATGCCAAAGCATACAAGCACTTCGTAGCAAAGATCCTGGAAATCGATCCGTCGGAAATGATCCTGGCATTTGAAGATATGATGCGTAAAAAGATTGTTATGCCTGCTCACATGATGAGACAGTCCGGACAGAAAGCCGGAGAGCTTTGGGGCCATTTCTCAGATGCTGCACAGCGATGCATGGTGTATACAGGGCAGGATTATATCAACATTATGAAGGACCTTCTGGACGAATGGAAGATTGAGCATGTAAAAGGCCTGAACGAAAAAGCTGAGAAAGCTCAGGAATATTTAATGAAGCTGCCTTCAAGGCTTCAGAAGATTACAGACAGGATTTCAACACCGGATCTTCAGTTCCACTTCAATTGGGTGAAAAGCTGATCTGATTTTGTTGGTTAGATCATAAAAGTAAAAGTGTTGGGTTTTCCGGCACTTTTTTTATTTGTATCTTTGCCTCTTCAAAAATATATTCAAAATGATGAATAATAAAAAAATTGCGGTGGATTTTGACGGGACTATTGTTGATGATGGCTATCCCGCAATCGGTAAACCGAAAACTTTCGCTTTTGAAACATTGAGAAGGCTGCAGGCTGAAGGCTACAGGCTTATTCTCTGGACGTACCGTCATGGGAAAACCCTGGACGAGGCAGTAGAATTCTGTAAGAAAAACGGCATTGAATTTTATGCCGTCAACTCCAGCTTTGAAGGGGAGGTCTTTGATTCGGAAAAGCAGTCCAGAAAACTGGATGCAGACTGGTTCATCGATGACCGGAACCTTGGCGGATTTCCGGGTTGGGGCGAGATCTACAATATTATTCAGGAAAGAATAGAATTCCGTGTGGAAGGCAAAGAAGTCCTGGCCTATTCAAAACTTAAAAAAGAAAAGAAAAAAGGATTATTCTGGTAGAGTAAAAGAATTGGAAGTCAGGGATCAGGAATCAGCTCTGATTCAGCTTCTGATTTAAACAACGGCCGGAATACAACAGATGCTTGGAATTGAACTTAAAATATCCATAAAGTTCTGACCTGATATCCGGCATCTGATCTCTAACATCTATAAATAAAATGATTCAGTTAAAAACAATAGAAGAACTTCGTCTGATGAAGCAGAGTGCCCAGCTGGTGTCCAGGACACTGGGAATGCTGGCGAAAGAAATCAAACCGGGGATTACCACACTCCATTTGGATAAGCTGGCGCACGATTTCATCAAGGATCACGGTGCCGAGCCCGCTTTCCTGGGATACGGCGGCTTTCCGTATTCCCTGTGTATTTCACCGAACGAGCAGGTGGTCCACGGTTTCCCGAATAAGGAAGAAATCAAAGAAGGCGATGTGCTTTCTGTGGATTGCGGAGCTGTGCTGAACGGCTTTGTAGGAGACCATGCCTATACGTTCGAAATCGGTGAAGTAAAGCCGGAAACCCAAAAGCTGCTGAAAGTTGCCAAAGAATCTTTATACAAAGGGATCGGGCAGTGTGTAAGAGGCAAAAGGATCGGCGATATTTCCCATGCGATCCAGAGCCATTGTGAAAAAGAAGGATACGGAGTGGTAAAAGAACTGGTAGGCCATGGCGTAGGAAGAAAAATGCACGAAGATCCGCAGGTTCCCAACTACGGCAGACAGGGAAGCGGAAAAGTAATCAAAGACGGACTGACGATTGCTATTGAACCGATGATCAACCTCGGAACTGAAAAAGTAAAGTTCCATAATGACGGCTGGACAGTGACGACACTTGACAACCAGCCTTCTGCCCATTTTGAGCATGATGTGGCGGTAATCAACGGCAAACCGGTACTGCTTTCTACGTTTCAGTATATTTACGATGCTTTGGGTATTGTGAGTGACGAAGAAAAAGCGTTTCAACTGGATTTTTAATGAAAAAAGCCGCAAAACTTTTACTGAATACCATCCCGCGCCCGATGCTGATTAAACTGAGCATCTGGGCACGGCCGCTGATTTACCAGTTTTTTAAAGGGGATACATTTCAGGATCCCATCGATGGCAGATCCTACCGGAAATTTCTGCCGTACGGCTATGGAAACCCGCGCGAGAATGCCCTGTCCCCGGGAACGCTGAGCCTGGAGCGGCACCGGCAGATGTGGCTCTACCTTCAGAACGAAACCGATTTTTTCATTAAAAACCATAAAGTCCTGCATATTGCTCCCGAACAGGAATTTTTAAGGAAATTCAAAAGAATGAGGAACCTGGATTATATTTCAGCGGATTTATTTTCGCCGATTGTCGATGTAAAAGCTGATATCCTGGATCTTCCTTTTGCAGATGAAAGCTTCGATATCATTTTCTGCAACCATGTATTGGAGCATATTGAAGATGACGCAAAAGCCATGGGTGAACTGTACCGCGTCTTAAGGCCGGGAGGCTGGGGGATTCTGCAGGTGCCGATGAAAAATACGCTGGAAAAGACTTACGAGGATTTCACCATCAAAGATCCCAAAGAAAGACAGAAGCATTTCGGGCAGTATGACCACGTACGCTGGTACGGAATGGATTATTTCGACCGGTTAAGGAAAGCTGGTTTTGAAGTGGAACCTAATTTCTATTCCCAAAACTTTTCAGAAGAAGAAATTAAAAAATACGGACTGCGGAAAAATGAAATTCTTCCGGTAGTCTATAAAAAATAATGAAAAAGTGCCCGGGCGTCCGGGCATTTTTTACATATACCTTTGTATTTATTCTTTGATAAACGGAAACACTGATCATTTTCTGTCACTAAAATACATCATCCTTTCCGTACATTGCCAAGGTCAATATTCATTTTAACCGTTTCCTATACTTTTGTAAAATCAGGAAAAGGATAGTATCCTGATTTTAATGTGAAACGGCTTTTAATCCTATAACGGAACCGATTAATGTGATAATAAAGAAAATCCGCCAGAAGCTTACCGGGTCTTTAAAGAAGAAAATCCCCATCAATACAGTCCCTACGGCACCGATTCCCGTCCACACCGCATAAGCAGTGCCTATCGGTAAGGTTTGTGTAGCCTTGATCAGCAAGAGCATGCTGATGGTTAGTGAAACAAGGAAACCCCCGAACCAAAGATACATGGCTGTTCCGGAAGTTTCTTTTACTTTCCCCAGGCATGACGCAAACGCCACTTCAAATAATCCCGCAATCACTAAGATAATCCAATTCATATTTTTAATTCCTGCTGCAAATTTCAGGATTTAAAAATAAATACTAAAGGGTAACTGCCCATAAAATTGCTTTTTAAACGGTACCATAAAAACCAGTCATCTTATGCATTATGCAGTCGATCTGCAGGTCACTATTTTGAATTCATTATATTTTTCATTAAATTGTAAGAGTAAACGTTTAACCAAAAATGAGATATTGTCCTGTCCGCCGGATTATTTTATATGAAATATGCATGATTACTAAACGTATGATTTTAAATAATTTGATGATTTACAGGTATTTGTATCGTTTAACCACAAGCTTTGAAAAATCGCCAAACTACATTTATTTTTGGTATGTACCAAATTATGCATCTATTGTTTTAATACGGGTAATAAAATATTTTTGCTGAAAACTAAAGAATGAAACGAGCTTCCATAAAAGATATAGCCAGGATTGCAGAAGTTTCTGTGGCTACTGTGTCCTATGTTCTCAACAGAAAAGAAGGGAGCCGCATCAGTGAAGCCACCAGAAAAAAAGTATTTGAAGTGGCGGAAAATATCAGTTATACCCCCAATAAGATAGCACGGAGCCTGAAAATGAGCAAAAGCAAGCTGATCGGGTTAATTGTAGCCGATATCTCCAATGATTTTTATTCCAATATTGCACGGAATATTGAAGACGAAGCAATGAAACTCGGATATACGCTTCTGATCGGGAGCTGCGACGAAAATCCTGAAAAGTTCAGGAAACTTACAGAACTATTCTCTGAACAGCAGGTTGACGGGATGATCATTGCGCCGGTGGTGGATTCTGATGAAGCCATTAATAAGCTGATCCGGGAAGAGTATCCGGTAGTGACCATAGACCGGTACCTGAAAAATGTAAGCCTGCCCGGAGTGATGATCAACAATTCCGAAATTTCAGAATACATCTGTGACCATCTCGTCAAAAGGAAATTTGATGAAATAATTTATGTAGGCTATGATACGGAACTCCCGCATCTGCTGGACCGGCAGGATGGCTTTGACCAGCGGATATCGGAATCCGGGATTTCCGCCAAAAGGATTTTAATCGGGATCCACACCATTGCAGAAGAGATTCCGGTAAAACTGAAAGACAATATTGATCTTTCAAAAAGAACGGCGATCTATTTTTCCAGCAACAAATTAGGCATTGCCGGGCTCCGGTATCTTATTGACAGCAATATTAAAGTTCCGGAAGACCTCTCGGTCGTGGCCTTTGATGAAACCGAAGCGTATTATCTTTTCCCTACCGAAATAAGTTTTGTGCAGCAGCCCTTAACGGATATGGCGAAAGAATCGGTCAACCTTCTGGACAGCCAGATCAGTAATTATACGCCGGACGGGAAAAGGGTAACGCTGAACGCCCGGTTTATGGAACGGGGTTCGGTAAAGTAAAATAAGCAGTAATAAATCTAAAGATAAATTGATGACAGATAAAAAACCATATATCGTATGTTTCGGCGAAGTGCTCTGGGACATTTTCCCGGCGGGATCGAGAGCGGGCGGAGCGCCGTTCAACGTAGCCTATCACGTCCATAAAATGGGCATCGACGTAAAAATGCTCAGCCGGGTAGGAGATGATGAATTGGGAAAACAGTTAACGGACCAAATCAGCAACTGGGGGATCACTACGGATTTTATCCAGGTGGACCACGAACATCCTACCAGTACGGTTACCGCAAAGATCGATGAGCACAACGAAGCTTCCTATGAGATCATCAACCACGTCGCCTGGGATTATATCGGTTATCAAAAGGAGCATAATGAACTGGTTGCAGAAGCGGAAGCATTTGTTTTCGGAAGCCTTTCGGCAAGAAACGAACCCACAAGAAATACCCTGTTTAAGCTTCTGGAAGCAGCGAAGCTTAAGATTTTTGATGTTAATTTCAGGCCGCCGTTTATCGATGCCGAATTAATTAAAACCCTGCTGCACAAATCAGATATCGTCAAGATGAATAAAGCGGAACTGAGACAGATCCTTGAGCTGACCGGCCGGGAATACACCAGCGAAGAAGAAGGCGTGGCATTCCTCAGGAATCATTTTGATATCCGTGAAGTGGTACTGACAAAGGGAAGCAAAGGAGCCGGATATTTTACAGGAGAAGAAAACTACAGCTGTCCCGCAGTTCCGATTACGGTTGCCGATACAGTGGGAAGCGGGGATTCCTTCCTTTCAGGTTTTATTTCAAAAAGGATTAAGCATGAAAGTCCGGAAGAAGTTATCAAACAGGCGGCTGCTTTGGGTGCGTGGGTGACATCAAAATCCGGAGCCTGCCCGGATTATGAGCTTTCAGAGTTTGAACAGTTCAAAGACCGTCACTTTTAATTATATGCCAAACAGCAGGGCGAGCACGGATTTAGCGTCTGTTTATTTTACATAACCTTTCAAAGCTTATTTTTAAATGTTCTTCCTCTTTTGGGATATATTTTATGAGATGTATTTGGGCACGCTTTCAATTGATTCTTTATGGCAGGTTCAGGCCGCTGCATCTTCAACCTGAAAGCCTTTTTTCGGGAATAGGCGCAAAGACCGGATTGTTTTACTAACTTTGCAGCTCATAATATAGTTTTTATGCACAAAGCAGGATTTGTAAATATTGTCGGAAAGCCGAACGCCGGAAAATCTACCTTGTTAAACCAGTTGATGGGGGAGAAACTGGCTATTGTTACCCAGAAGGCACAGACAACACGCCACAGGATTTTTGGAATTTATAATGAAGAAGATCTGCAGATCGTATTTTCAGACACCCCTGGTGTTCTGGACCCAAAATACGGTTTACAGGAAAAAATGATGGATTTTGTAAAGGATTCCCTACAGGATGCAGATGTTTTCCTGTTCATCGTAGATGTTACCGATAAAGCGGAGCCTTCGGAATTTCTTATTGAGAAACTGAATAAAATCCCGGTTCCGGTCCTGCTCCTGCTGAACAAAGTAGACCAGACCAACCAGGAAGGCCTGGAGAAATTGGTGGAATTATGGCATGAAAGGATTCCGAAAGCGGAAATCCTGCCTATTTCTGCCTTAAATGCATTTAATACAGATATCATTCTGCCTAAATTAAAGTCGATGCTTCCTGAAAATCCGCCTTATTATGATAAAGACCAGTATACGGACAAGCCGGAAAGGTTTTTCGTTAACGAAGCCATCCGCGAGAAAATCCTTCTGAACTATGAAAAGGAAATCCCGTATTCTGTAGAGGTGGTGACCGAGCAGTTCAAGGAAAAAGAAGGCATCATCTTTATTGATTCTATTATTTACGTAGAAAGGGATACGCAGAAAGGCATTATCATTGGGCATAAAGGGGAAGCCATTAAAAAAGTAGGAACCGAATCGAGGTTGGACCTGGAGAAATTCTTCAACAAAAAAATTCACTTAAACCTGTTTGTAAAAGTGAAAAAAGACTGGCGGAAAAATGACAGGGACCTTAAGAATTTCGGGTACCGATAGACTAAATAGGGCAGAACAGCCGTTATATTAAAAGATTTTTCGTTATCTTTAATCAAATTTTAACTGAATGAATTCTTTAAACGCTGCACATTCCGATTCTCTTGTAAAAGATATTGTTTTATTGGTGGTGAGGGTATTTATTGGTTTTGCCATGCTGTCTCACGGATTCCCGAAACTTCAGATGCTGATTGAAGGCGGCAAGCCTGAGTTTTTTGACTTCCTGGGAATGGGGCCTCAGGTTTCGCTGGGACTTACCGTGTTTGCAGAGTTTGCCTGTTCTATTCTGCTGATCTTAGGTTTGTTCTCAAGAGTAGCTTTGGGATTCCTGATCTTTACCATGGCAGTAGCCGGATTCATTGTTCATTCATCAGATCCTTTTGAAAAACAGGAAATGAGCCTTATTTATCTGGCGGTGTACCTGATGCTGATGGTGTTCGGGGCCGGCAAGATTTCAGTAGATCATATGATCGAGAAAAGGAAAAGAGCCAGCGACTGGTAATTCGCCTGAAATATAAATAGAAGCAGTAAGGAAACTTACTGCTTTTTTTATGCTGGAATTCTAAAATTAAAGGAAGTGGGCAAAACTGCCTTGGCAGTACATTACCAGGAAAATAAAACCCCATAAAAGATAAAATAATTCATTAAATTCGTAGGAAAGACAGGATAAAAGAAGAGAAGACAAGACAAGAGAAGAAAAAAAACATAATATTATAATACAATGAAGATCAAACTAACCATCTGCCTGTTGGCGTTCCTTAATTTTTACGAAGCCCAGGAAAATATTGCCTATCAGAAGCCATCTCCGGAGATCCTTAAGCTGGCGGATTATGAAAGGCCGCCAAGTGTGCTCATGAACAGCAAAAAAGACTGGATTGTTTTCACCTACCGTCCGACTTACAAGACGCTGGAAGACCTCAGCCAGCAGGAAATGAAACTGGGCGGATTAAGGATCAATCCGGTAACCAACATTTCAAGTACGGCTACGTATTCCAATAATCTGAAGGTCAGAAAACTTAATGATAAAACTGAAGTCCAGGTTAAGAATCTGCCTGCTAACCCTAAAATTACCTATACTTCATTTTCACCCGATGAAAAGAAACTGGCTTTTACCAACACTACCGGTAAAGGAGTCGAATTATGGATTGTAGATCTGGAAACCGCAGCTGCAAAGAAAATAACCCCGGACAACCTGAATGCAAACCTGGGAATCCCGTATGTCTGGAACAAGGATTCTAAAAATATTTTAATCAAAACCCTTCCACAGAACAGGCCGGCCTTAACGGATCCGGCCAAAGATCTTCCAACAGGCCCGATTGTTTCTACGGCAGACGGGAAAGTATCGCAGAACCGGACTTATCAGGACCTGCTTAAAAACCCGCAGGATGAAAAGAATTTTGAAATCCTTACCGCTTCCGATATTTATAATGTAGATACAGACGGAAACCTGAAAAAGGTAAAAGATCAGGACATGTATACCGGACTGAGCTATTCGCCGGACGGGAACTACCTGATGGCAACTACCCTCAAAAAACCCTTTTCATACATCGTTCCCCTGAACAGGTTCCCTATGACCACTACCGTGTATGACGGCAATGGAAATGTGGTAAAAGTAGTGAATGAAACCCCGCTGAATGAAATCATGCCGAAAGGTTTTTCATCGGTAAGAACCGGGAAAAGAGAGATGGGATGGAGAAGCGACCTTCCTGCAACCTTAGTGTACGCAGAAGCTCTGGATGGCGGTGACCAGTCCAAAACAGCGGATTTCAGGGATGAGGTTTTTACCTGGGAAGCTCCGTTTGCAGCTGCACCCAGATCATTCTTTAAAACCAGGCAGCGGTATGAAGGGACAAGCTGGACCAATGACCATTATGCAATTGTTTCCGAAGGCTGGTACGATACCAGAAATACGAAATCTTATCTTGTCGACCTGAATAACGGAGCATCAAAAGTAATCGATGACCGGAATTACCAGGATGTGTACAGTGACCCGGGAAACTTCAATACCACTAAAAACCAGTACGGAAGATATGTAGTGGATATGAAAGGAGGGAAGTCTTACCTGATAGGGGTGGGCTTTACCAAAGAAGGGCAGCACCCTTTTATTGATGAAATGAATGTAAACACCCTGAAGAAAAAAAGACTCTATACGTCCAATGTTAAAAATGCCAAAGAAGAAATCATTGATATTTTAGACCCTTCAAAAGGGGAGATTTTAATAACCCGGCAGTCTTCAGGCCTGTATCCCAATTATTTCAGGAAAAACATTAAAACGGACAAAGCAGAAGCCGTTACGAATTTTGCCAATCCTTTTGAAAGTATTAAAGACGTATATAAGGAAGTTATTACGTATAAAAGGAGTGACGGCGTAACGCTTACGGGAACCCTTTACCTGCCGGCCGGCTATGACCGGAAAAACAAAACCGAAAAGCTACCGCTGCTGATCTGGGCCTATCCTACGGAATATAAAGATAAAAATACCGCGGGCCAGAGTACCCAGAACCCGAATGACTTTACTTTTCCGTATTACGGATCTTTCGTATACTGGACGGCTAAAGGCTATGCCGTTCTGGATGATGCTGCTTTCCCGATCATCGGGGAAGGAAAAACAGAACCGAATGATACCTTTATCCCACAGCTTGTCGCCAATGCGGAAGCGGCCATTAATGCGGTAGACAGGTTAGGATACATTGACAGAAAGAAAGTAGCGGTAGGAGGACATTCTTACGGTGCGTTTATGACTGCAAACCTGCTGACGCATTCCAAATTGTTCGCATGCGGAATTGCCAGAAGCGGTGCGTATAACAGAACCCTGACGCCGTTCGGTTTCCAGAGCGAGCAGCGGAACTATTGGGATGTGCCGGAAATATACAATACCATGTCCCCATTTATGAATGCCGATAAAATGAAAACCCCACTGCTGCTGATCCACGGGGATGCCGATAACAACCCGGGAACCTTTACCCTGCAGACAGAAAGGTATTTCCAGGCACTCAAAAATCTTGGGGCTCCTGTAAAAATGGTGCTCTTGCCTAAAGAAGCGCACGGATATGCCGCAAAAGAAAATATCCTGCACCTGCTTTGGGAACAGGACCGGTTCCTGGAAAAATGCCTGAAAAATTAAATAATGATCAGTAAAAAACCCGCCTGAAGCGGGTTTTTTATTGTCGTATAGCATGTATTTCTTGGGACAGGTTTCTAGATTAGATTAATCGGCTTATAATATGCTTTGTAATCTGCCCGAAGCCTGTCAGAATTTCAGTTTTTTCATTTTAAAAAACAGATGCCTGTACAACGGGTATACATGAAGCTTTTTCATGGTTGAAATCTGCCGGTGCTTCTTGGTCGGGTTCAGCGGAATGAGGGCTAAATGGGTATCAACATTTTTCAGGATACTGCTGTAAATCTTGTGGAAATATTTGTCCCGGTCTTTTCTTCTGGTCGAGAGTAAAAGATTCAACAGATACCTGTTGTTAAAAGGAGAAATCACGGTATTGTACACATTGGAAACTGATTTGGAGGCTCCCGCCCAGTTGGGCATTTTGTGTTCCCAATAAATGGAATCCAGGAGATATATGTATTGGTTACGGGTTTCAAGCCATTCTTTTACCGCATTTTTCTCATAAGGACCATCTTTAATTCCTAAAATATAGCATAGCTCGCCTAAAGAAAGATTTTCAGGCAGGGGATCATAGAAGTTCCTGGCAACTTCACTGATATTCCCGTTGATGAGGTAACGGTCCGGGAAATGCTCATTCATAAGAAGGGACATTTTGCGGCCCTTTTCATCATCTTTCCATATCACAGATGCATCATTACCGGATAAATGAATGGATGATACATCGTAATCAATAACTTTTAAGCCTTTTGAAAAATGACCGGTGATCTGCCCGGCTATTTTAACATCCTGCCTGCCGTCTTCCGTCTGATGGTTCAGGACATAATAAACGGCCTTATCAGCATTTTTTAAGGAGGCTGCGAACAGGACCCTGGAATCCCAGCCGGCCGTAACCGCAATACTTATATCTTTTCTGGAAGCCATGCTTGCGATGGAACCTTCCAGGACAGCCAGTGCCTCTTTTGCCACCTCATCAGCAGGCAATACCGGCAAAGCCTTCATCGGATAAAACCGGATGTACTTTTTATCATTGATATGATAATAAAAATTAGGAATCAGCTTATCAATATTCTTGAAAGGCGTTTTCCGGAAGATATTTATTTTCCGGTCAATAATATACTGCGGGGCATCGCTATGATAGGAATCATCCCCGGAAAGATAAGTGATCATGTTCGGCTGTGCACTGATAAAAAGCCTGTTGTCTGTATTTGAAATATAGGTTTCCAGCTGGCCGGAAGCATCATTGAAGACATACACATGATCGTTTTCAAAAAAAAGGAAAATAAAAAAGCCGGTCAGCTTGTTTATTTTTTCAATTTTCTTTTCCAGGCTCAGGCCTGTCAGCTGTTCTGCAATTTCCTTATTCATAAACTGCGTATTTTCATAGTCAAAACACTCGCCGAAGAAAATAAGGTCATTATTAATTACCAGATGTTCGCGGTTTGATGGATGGATACCGATACTGAGGCCTTTATGAAAAAAGATTTCCCCATGGTTAATAGGGAAATCCAATTGCTGATTACTTATAATGTACTGAAAAGGAGAAATGTGCATTACTTACTTTTTAACGATTTTCCCCGTAAAATTAGTGTTTTTTCCTGCAATCTTGCATAAATAAGTTCCTGATGTTAAAAAATTTAAATTCACGTTTTCCTCGTTCCGGTTACCGTCCATTGCGATGTCTTTAATTTTTGAACCCCGTATATCATACAATGAAAGCAGAAGTTTCTCATTCGGGGTATCCCTGAAATTTATTCTGATCTGGCCGTCTGTAGGATTGGGCGAAATCGTGATCTGGTTACTGGTTAAAACTGTTGTACTTTGTGCTTTTTGGCCTTTCATTTCCGCAATTTCCTGTCTGAGCAGTTTAATTTCTTCAGACATCTGCGCCAGCGACTGCGAATATTCACTTGCCACCCTGCTGTAGACTGATTCTTTGATGATCTCCATCATACTGTCCCTTTGAATATACTGCAGGTATTCTTCTCCGTCTGCCACTACAAAATATTCAAATTTTTCGGTACGGGGCAGCTTTTGAAAACGTACGGTACCGATGCTGTTCAGGTTGGCAGTCGGGGAGCTTGTGTTAATTCCTACAAAGTTGCCGTCATCATAAACCTGGCTGCAGATTGCTGAAGAACCGTCGCTTTTCAGGATATAATTCGGGGTGTTACACAGGATGGAAGATGATCCGCCGTTTCCTCCGAAAGAAGAGACCGGTTTCAGGTAAACATTTCCCGAAGCGTCAGCGGTCAACACGTTGGTTCCCGCTGCAGAGGCAGGTAATCCTTCAAACCTCAGGTTTCCTAAAGTATGAAGTTTCGCAGTCGGAGAATTTGTGTTGACTCCTACAAAATTGCCGTCATCATAAATCTGGCTGCATATGGCTGAAGAACCGTCACTTTTCAGGATATAATTCGGGGTGTTACACAGGATGGAGGAACCTCCGTTTCCGCCAAAAGAAGAGACCGGTTTTAAAAAAACGTTTCCTGAACCGTCAGTAGTTAATACATTGGTTCCTGATGAAGAGGCAGATAATCCTTCAAACCTCAGGTTTCCCAGGGTATGAAGCTTTGCAGTCGGGCTGGCAGTACCGATTCCGATATTGTTGTTTCCTGCCATGGTCATAATCCGGGTATAGGCGTTATTCCATACAAATAAAGGCCTGTTGGTAATGGAGATGGCCTGTCCGTCTGACCCGTTGCCCCACGGATAGTCGGATCCGTTTGGTGCATTTAAGTTGATGTTGTTCCTGGCTTCGGCAGAAAACGCGACCAGCGGGCTGCTGCCGTTATCCAGGCTTGACGGGATGGAAGCCTGAATTCCGAATGTGGTTCTGTTGTCAGAAGACCTTCTGGCCCAAAGCTGGGGGACAAACTGTCCGTTGTAGTTGGTGGCATTCGTGATTTCCAGCCTGTCATTGGCATTATCGGAGACACCGAATGAGGCTACCCTTTCGGCCTGGCCATTTAATGCTGTTGCAGTGTGGGGAAATGGAACCTGGGCTTGAGCATAATTGAAACTCAATACTAATACTCCGAGAGTAAGTAAGACTTTTTTCATGGTTATTAATTATTTGTTTGTTAGAAAAATATGATATTAAATATATATTCAATCAGCTTAATATTTATAAATATTACAGGCTAAATGGATTTTGTTTAATTTTTCAACAATGCTAATGTATGCAGAAAATTTCAATAAAAAAATATTTTTTCAATAATTAATGAAATATTTCACTGTCAGCATGTTTTTATTGCCTGATAAAAAAGCCGGAAAATTTGAACTAAGGATTCACCGGATGTCATAGTGTGTTGAAATTTAAAAATGTCAGAAATCATCATCAATAACTTTTAAAAATTAAGGAAGATCAGGCAATTCCTGTCAGTTTTAAAAAAATCTTCATTTATCTTTGCAGAAAGATGTAATTATACCATGCAGGAAATACAATTCAGAAATGCAGATTTTGAAGACTTGCCTAAAATCGTAGAAATTTACAATTCAACCGTCCCGTCAAGAATGGTGACTGCCGATACGGAACCTGTTTCTGTAGAGAGCAGGGTGCAGTGGTTCCGGGAGCACAACGCTGAAACGCGCCCGCTCTGGATTGTTGAAGACAAACAGGATAATACGCTGGGCTGGGTAAGCTTTTCTTCGTTTTACGGACGTCCTGCTTATAACGGGACTGTGGAAGTCAGTATTTACATGGATGAAAGCTGCCGCGGAAAAGGATTAGGCAGGCAGGTACTCGGATACTGTATTGGCAATGCCGGGAAATTTGGTGTGAAAACACTGCTGGGATTCATCTTTTTACACAATGAGCCAAGCTTAAAACTGTTCAGCCATTTCGGGTTTGAAGCATGGGGTACGTTTCCTGATGTAGCGGTGCTGGATGGGGTAGAGCGCACGCTGGTTATCTTAGGAAAGAGGATAGGATGAGTGATGAGTACCTGACAAATCCACATAAAAATAACTGATGTCAGATTTTCTGATCCGTTATTTTTTGGAGCTTAATCCCGCTTTCACTACTCGCTTTTTTACGCCTTTCTTTCTGCCACTGCGGTAAAAAGAGCTCAGACATGCCGTTCAATCGGGGCTGAGATTAGGGTACCGTGATAGGTATTTTCGTATCGGAGGTTTTAAATAAAGATAATAAGAAAATACTGGTGTACAGAAGCGGGCTTGAACTTTACAGAAAAAAATAAGCGGTCTTTTGTGACCGCCTTTTCAATTATATATTCTGCGTAATTCTTTTTGCAGACAGGTTCAGAAACCGTTTGACCAGCATCACGGCAGAAATGGTAAGGCCCAGCCCTAATGCGATCCACATCCCGAAAGCGCCCATATTCAGGGTAACACACAAGAAATAACCCAGAGGGATGGTGATGAGCCAGTAGGCAATAAAAGTATAAATGGAAGGGATCTTCACATCCTGTAAGCCTCTCAATGTTCCCAGCGCCGTTACCTGGATCCCGTCAGACAGCTGGAATAAAGCGGCAATAATCATCAGTTTCGAGGCCAGGGTAATCACTTCAACCTCCTCTTTTTTCGTAAAGAAAGCAGGGAGGATATTGCGCCCGATGATAAAAAGCAGTCCGCAGATGCACATAAAAATGAAAGCAATTTTCAGGTTGTTGATCCCTACTTTTCTCAGTTCCGTAAAGTTTCTCTCGCCCAGTTTCCTGCCGATCATCACCGTAGAAGCCACACTGAACCCGATGCATAAATTAAAGGTAAAGGAAGCCATGCTTAAAGCAATCTGGTGGGAGGCAATATCGTGGGCCGAGATCAGTCCGCATATAAATGCGGCTCCTGCGAATGCCGTTACTTCAAAAAACATCTGCAGTGCCGTAGGCAGTCCCAAACGGATCATCTTCTCAAACATCTGTTTTGAAAAAACCGCTACTTTCAATGAAAAATCTTTAATATACTGCCTCGTTTTCTTTTCATGTAAAAGGACAAAATACAGGAAGATTACCATAAAAACCCTGGCGATCAGACCTGCCAGCGCCGAGCCCTTTACGCCCATTTCCGGGAATCCGAAGAGGCCTTTGATAAAAACATAATTCAGTACAATATTAATGATGTTGGCAATAATAGTAGCTTTGGTCACACCAATCGTATAAGATAATCCTTCCGAAACTTCCCTGAGGGTCTGAAAGGCCATAAACGGAACAATGCTGATGGCCATGATCGTTAAGAAATCAACCGTATCAGGAATGATTTTCGCAGGCTGCCCGGAATGGTAGAGCAGGGGCATGGCCAGAAGCAGGATTCCCATCAGCAGGATCCCGACGGTCATATTGATGATGAACCCGTGACTGAAAACCGAGTTGATGGTTTTATGGTCCTGTTTTGAATGGGCTTCTGATACCAGCGGCGGAATGGCAAATGAAAATCCCAAAGCCAGCACGAATATGGAAAAAAATACCGCATTTCCCAATGAAACGGAAGCCAGGGCATCTGCTCCCAGTAATCTCCCGACAATGATATTGTCAAAAAGGTTTACCGATACCTGGCCGACCTGGGTCAGCATCACGGGAAGCGCCAGCGTAAGGCATTCTTTGGTATAGTTTTTATGTAAAAATCTCATAACAGTTTATTGTTCAGTTTTTCTTTTTTGATTGTATTGGATTAAAAACAACATGTCAGCGAGGGCTAAGACCAGTTTTGGTATTACAATGAATTAAATCATTAAAGATATAATGATTGAACGTAATCCCGATCCGTTTTACATTACCGGTTTTTTAATTATGCATAACACAAAAAAAATTGCAGTAATCAGTGATACTGCAATTTTTATAATTTATTAAAGTAATAATTACATTATTTATTTCCTTACAAAACTTGCGACATCATCGGCAGAAACAGTATTTCCTCCTAAAATAATCAGCCTTTCCACCACATTTCTCAATTCTCTGACATTTCCGGTCCAGGAAAGTGCTTTCAATGATTCAACCGCTTTATCATCGAATTTTTTTACAGCCGTACCGTGCTCATCAGCAATTACTCCGGAGAAATGATCTACCAGCAAGGCAATATCTTCTTTTCTTTCATCCAGGGAAGGTACATAGATTTCAATAACAGAAAGCCTGTGGTAAAGGTCTTCCCTGAATCTTCCGGCTTCAATTTCCTTCTGCATATTTTTGTTGGTAGCTGCAAGCACCCTTACATCCACTTTAATTTCTTTATCGCTTCCTACAGGGGAAACTTTGCTTTCCTGTAAAGCCCTTAATACTTTTGCCTGGGCAATCAAACTCATATCACCAATCTCGTCAAGGAATATCGTGCCTCCGTTGGCCTGTTCAAATTTTCCCTGCTTATCCTTAATGGCTCCTGTAAAAGACCCTTTTACGTGTCCGAACAATTCAGATTCAATCAGCTCTGAAGGGATCGCAGCACAGTTAACCTCAATCATCGGGCCTCTTGCGCGGTCGCTCTGGTTATGGATGGCATGGGCTACCAGTTCTTTTCCTGCACCGTTCGGGCCTGTAATCAAAACCCTTGCATCGGAAGCCGCAACTTTTTCAATCATATCCTGGATTTTCTTCAAACCTGCCGATTCGCCGATCATCTGGTATTTTTTATTGACCTTTTTTTTCAGGGTCTTGTTTTCCGTCTGAAGGTTTTTGTTTTCTTTTTTCAGGTGCTCTTTAGCCAGCGCATTTTTTACGCTCGTAATCAGTCTGTTGATATCGATAGGCTTAGAGATAAAATCATAGGCACCGTCCCTCAGGCAGGAAACCGCAGAATCAATATCCGCATGGCCTGAAATCATAATGAAAGTAGATTCCGGTTTTAAAGCCAAACTCTGTTTCAGAAGCTCGGTCCCCGAAACTTTAGGCATTTTAATATCAGAAATTACCAGGGCAAAATCTTCTTTTTCTATTTGTTTGTAGCCTTCAAGGCCATCTTCAGCGATGATAAATTCGTATTCAGTAAGTTCGTCGGATAGGATACTTTGGAGTACTCCTGAAATTGCTTTTTCGTCTTCTACAATAAGGATTTTTTGCATAGTTGCAAATTTAGATTTTTTGATTGAATTATTAGCAAAAACTATACCTAAATGATTCTATTTTGAATAATCCCGCTGCCCGAAAATAGCGGATCCTACACGCACTGAATTGGCACCACATTCAACCGCAACAGGGAAATCGTCACTCATTCCCATGGACAATGTTTCAAGGGGTTTAAGCTGACAAAATTCGTCAAAAAGATGTTTTAATGTAAGGAACTCATTTCTTAACTGTTCTTTATCGTCCGTAAAAGTAGCCATGCCCATCAGTCCTGTGATTTCAATGTTTGAAAATTCATCCTGAAGGTACTTGCTGAAAATCTCCCTTGCTTCGGCAGGTTCCAGCCCGAATTTGCTTTCCTCTTCAGCAATTTTTACCTGAAGTAACAGCTTAATCGTCCGGTTGTGCTTCGCTGCTTCCTTACTGATCTCCCTGACCAGCTTTTCAGAATCCACACTTTGGATGGTGTCCACAAATTCAGCAATATACTTTACTTTATTTGTCTGCAGATGCCCGATGATATGCCACTGGATATCTTTGGGAAGAAGCGGATGTTTCTCCGTAAGTTCCTGCACCTTGTTTTCGCCGAAAATCCTTTGTCCGAGATCATATACGTCCTGGATCGCTGAAACGGGGTGTGTTTTTGAGACGGCAACCAGCTGTACATGTTCCGGCAGCTGTTTTTTTATATCATTGTAATTTTCCTGAATATTCATAAGGCAAATTTCTGAAATTTAAAGCATAAAACAATAATACTGGATCTGGAATATATATTTATCAGGGCTGACCAACAATTTCTTTCAGGTAAAGCGCGTTTTTAACCGCTGCCGTACCCCAGGTGTTATTGAAAAAAACAAAGGCTTGGTGATCGCCTGTTCTGATTTTTTCAGCCAGGCGCCCAATGAACTCATCACTGTATTCTGATTTGTAGAGAACAGGAGTTCCGTGCAGCCTGTAATATAAAATTCCGGGATGATTCACCACCACATCTTCAGGAAGGTTACCGGGGAAACTTACGCCTGAAAAAACAATCTGGTGGTCTTTAAAAAGATTAAGAATTTCATCCCGCCACCAGGATTCATGGCGAAATTCGATAACATTGAGATAATTGAAATCGAGATTATTAACAATCAAATCAATATTTTCGGGCGTGTTCTTAAATGAAGGCGGAAACTGGTACAGGAATCCGGAGAGTTTTTCTTTCAGGTGTTCCTGAATATGAAGGCAGAACTCCGAAATTTCTTCCCTGCAGCCTTCAAGTCTTTTCTCATGGGAGATGGTTTTGGGGATTTTGATGAAAAACCGGAAATCATCAGGCGTTTCCCCGGTCCATTTCAGGAGCGTTTTAGCCGTTGGTTTTCTGTAAAAGGTAGAATTGATTTCCACGCAGTTGAACGCCTGGGAATATAATGTCAGGAAGTCTTTGTTTTTGGCATCTTCCGGATACAGTGATCCTTTCCAGTCGCTATTGTAAAAACCTGAACATCCGATATACAAATTTTCCTTTTCCATGATTTTATTTGCTTAGGTTAACGGAATTCAGCCGCAGAGAATTCAGAATCACCGACAGGGAACTGAAGCTCATGGCCGCTGCCGCGATCATCGGGGACAGTAAAATTCCGAAAAAAGGATACAATAAGCCTGCCGCAACCGGCATGCCCAATACATTGTAAATGAAAGCAAAGAACAGGTTTTCCCTGATATTCTTCAGGAGCTTTTCACTTAAAAGCCGTGCTTTCGCAATGCCGGAAAGGTCACCTTTCAACAGGGTAATTTCCGAACTTTCGATGGCCACGCCGGTTCCGGTTCCCATCGCAATACCGATATTGGCCTGGGCCAAAGCAGGGGAGTCGTTGATTCCGTCACCGGTCATTGCCACAATTTTTCCTTCCTGCTGCAGCCTTTTGACCTCATTTAACTTGTCTTCAGGAAGGCAGTTCGCTTTAAAATTCCTGATTCCCAGTTCATCTGCGACTGCTTTTGCCGTATGTTCATTATCTCCGGTCAGCATGATGACTTCAATGCCTTCGTCGAAAAGCCGCTTAACGGCCTTTTTAGAGCTTTCCTTGATCTTATCGGTAAAGCTGATAAAGCCCAGTACTTCATTTCCCTGCGCTACATATGAAATGGTATGGGCTTTTGACTGGATTTCAACTGCTTTCTTTTTTAAATTCTCAGGAATGGAGATATGATAGACCGTCAACATGCTTTCATTGCCCAGATAAACCGTTTCTTCACCGATGTTTCCTTTTATTCCTTTTCCGGAAATGTTTTCAAAACCTTCTGTTTTTAACGGGGGAATATTTTCATCCTGTGCTTTTCTGATCACGGCGCCCGACAGAGGGTGTTCTGAGTTCCGGTTTAATGAAAATGCCAGCTGCAGGATCAGAGCGCGGTCTTCCTGAACGGTTTCAATATGCTCTACGGAAGGCTTTCCTTCGGTCAGGGTTCCGGTCTTATCGGTAATCAAAACATTTACCTTGTTCATCTGTTCAAGTGCTTCCGCATTTTTGATGAGGATGCCGTTTTTGGCTCCTTTACCGATTCCCACCATTAGAGACATCGGAGTAGCCAGACCTAATGCACACGGGCAGGCAACAATTAATACGGCAACGGCATTTACAAAAGCAAACAGGCTTCTTTTGCCTTCAGGACCGAAAAACTGCCAGATGATAAAGGTGGCTGCAGCAGTTAAAATAACCGCAGGGACAAATATTTTTGCTACTTTATCCGTGAGTTTCTGGATCGGGGCTTTGCTCCGGCTCGCTTCATTGACCAGCCTGATAATCTGGGAAAGTAAGGTTTCATCGCCTACTTTTTCAGCTTTCATGATAAACACCTGATTGCCGTTGATGGTTCCCGCCGAAACCTTATTATTGATACTTTTCTCAACAGGTACCGGTTCGCCTGTAATCATGCTTTCGTCCACATTGGAAGTCCCTTCCGTAATATGCCCGTCCACCGGAATTTTTTCACCCGGTTTTACTTTTAATAAATCACCGGCTTTTACCTGGGTGATCAGTACTTTTTTTTCTTCCCCGTTAATCAGGAGGGTTGCTTCATCAGGGGATAAATTCATGAGTTCACGGATGGCGTTCCCTGTTTTTTTATGGGCAAGGGCTTCCATCAACTGGCCCAGAATCACCAGGGTTAAAATTACACAGACCGCCTCGAAATACAACGGGACCCCGTGATTATGCCCCCTGATTTCATGCGGAATCATATCCGGGAAAGCAAGCGCAGCGATACTGAAAATAAACGCGGCAGCCACTCCTAAAATGATCAAACTGAACATGTTCAGGTTCATAGTCTTGAAAGATACCCAGCCCCTTCTGATCAGGAACCAGCCTGAATAAAACAAAACGGGAAGCGTTAAAACCAGTTCAAAAAGCCCCTGCAGCTCATGTGAAAACGGGAAATCCAGCATCATCCCGCCCATTGAAAGAATAAAAACAGGAACGGTAAAAACCAGTGAAACGATGAACTTTTTTCTTAAGATCTGATATGTTTCGTCTTCATCTTCATTTTTATCAGGCATCCTTACCAGATCCATCCCGCAGACAGGGCAGTCCCCGGGTTCATGTATAATGATTTCGGGGTGCATCGGGCAGGTATAGGTTGCCGTCTTCTTTTCCGGGTATTTTACCAGGTCCATCCCGCATACCGGGCATCCTACATTGCTGTCGTAAACTCTGTCGCCTTCACAATACATCGGGCAATAGTATTTCCCGGCCATTTCATCGGTAACTTTAGGAGCTTCGTGATGATGGCTATGATGGGCATGGGCATGGGTTTCCGCGTTTTTAACCAGCTCTTCCGTAATCGGTTCCAGGTGCATATGGCAAACCGGACAGTCACCTTTTTCTTCATATACTTTGTCCTTTTCACAAAACATCGGGCAGTAATAGCTGCCGATATGGTCTTTGAAATTTTCAGGGAGATGGGCTGATGAGTAAGCAGGTTGGTAATTAGGGT
Source organism: Chryseobacterium sp. JJR-5R (assembly GCF_034047335.1). Lineage (NCBI taxonomy): Bacteria > Pseudomonadati > Bacteroidota > Flavobacteriia > Flavobacteriales > Weeksellaceae > Chryseobacterium > Chryseobacterium sp. JJR-5R. The sequence goes on along the minus strand of NZ_CP139137.1, from coordinate 2,356,230 downwards.
CCTGTGTGTGTTTTTCTTCAACGGGCACCAGGTACATGTTGCAGACCGGGCATCTTTCCCCCTGCCGGAAATACACTTTATCACCTTCGCATTCCATCGGGCAGTAATAAACGGAAGAGGGGGAAATACGGTCCTGCGGTTTTACAAAAGAAGTCTGCCCAGGATGGGCCGGATCTTCAAGTTTATAATTCCCGATTTCTTCCAGAGCTTTATTTAAAACAGCTAATTCAGTTGTTTTATCAGAAGTAATGGTCGCTGTATGGTTATCTAAGTCAATATCTGCTGTTACGCCTTCTATGCTGTTCAGTCTTTCGGAAATTTTCTTCCGGCATCCCGAACAGATCATTCCGAGGATTTTATATTGTTGCTGCATGATCAGTCCTTTTAAATTTACAGTACAAATTTCCGGAATACAAATGGAAACGTGTTATAAATTTAAGGATAATGATTATAAAATTAGGCCGGACGGCAATCAAATTAAACCTGATCCAGCGGTTTCCTGTGACGGATTTTCAGTTTTTTAAATTCGGTAGGGGTAAAGCCGGTGCTGCTGCGGAACTGGGAAGAGAGATGCTGCACGCTTTTATAACCCAGTTTTCCGGCAATTTCCGTCAGCGTGGATTCATTATACAGAAGAAGCTCCTTTACTTTTTCGATTTTCTGAAGGATAAAAAACTGTTCCAGGGTCATCGTCTCATTATGCGAAAATGTTTTGGAAAGCGAGCTGTAGTCTTTATGGAGTGCTGCGCTTAAAAATTCGGATAAAAGAAAATTTTCATTGATGTCCAGCCCGCTGATTTTTGTGATGATCAGGGTCTTGATTTTTTCAGTCAGCTGACGGGCAGAATCCCTGATCCTTTCAAACCCGGTTGCCTCCAGATGTTTTTCGACAGTGCGGAGGTCTTCATCTGAAACACCGGATTCTGTTTCCACTTCGCCCAGGGAAATGGATTTAACTTTAATTCCGGTTTTCTCAAAAATATCCGAAACAGCAGAAATGCATCTCCCGCACACCATATTTTTTATAAAAATTGTCATAAAGTGTTCTGATTGCTCAGCCGGTCTTTTACAAACTCAACTTTTGTTTTTCCATGCGGCGCAGGGTTTCCGTCTTCATCGAGGTTAACCATCACAATTCTGTCAACGGTAATAATGGTCTGGTGGGTCATCTTGTTTCGGACATCACACCGTAAGGTAAGGGAAGTGGAGCCGAATGCCGAAACCTCAATGCCGATTTCTATGATATCGCCCTGTTTGGCAGAGCTTACAAAATTGATCTCTGAAATAAATTTGGTCACCACTTTTTTGTTCTCCAACTGAATCACGGCATACAAAGCAGCTTCTTCATCAATCCATTGAAGCAGCCTTCCTCCGAAGAGTGACTGGTTGGGATTTAAATCTTCAGGTTTTACCCATTTTCTGGTGTGATAATTCATAATCTTATAATTTTGAAGCACAAATTTAAGGTTAAAAACTGACATGTCCTGTTCATGTGGATTGACTTAATAAAAAAGCATTATTTACAAAGGCAGTTGCCTGATCGGAATATTTAGATTGCTCTTTTAAAAAGTATTACAATATCTAAAATTATACTTTCAATGTTATGAATTTTTGATGTTTACCTGATTGGATTTAATTAAAAATTAACATTCATGTGGGTTTTTTAACAGATAATTCATCATAATTAATAGTTTTTAGTGAAATAACAATCTAATTGAAAAATTTACTTAAAATTTCTGAAAAAAAATTTTGATATGAAATTAATAGTTGTATCTTGCACCTGTCTTATATCTGGAATCAATATTTGTTCATTCTATATGTTGTTTTTCTTTTATAAACCAAATCATTTTTAACATTTTTAATTTTTTTATTCAGATGAACATTTTTGTTTCAAACATCAACTACGCAACTAAAGATTATGAGTTGCAGGATTTATTTTCAGAATTTGGAGAAGTTTCTTCAGTAAAAATCATTACAGACAAAGAGACAGGTCGTTCAAGAGGTTTCGGTTTTGTTGAAATGGAAGATGCTGAAGGGCAGCAGGCTATTGAAGCTCTTAATCAAAAAGAATTCAACGGAAAAACACTTAATGTTTCAGAAGCTAAGCCAAGAGAAGAGAAGCCGAGAAGGCCTTTCGGAAGTGGTGGTGGTAACGCTGGCGGTGGTAACAGAGGCGGAAGCGGCGGTTACGGCGGTGGCGGAAACAGAGGTGGAAGCGGTAGCGGTGGTTACGGCGGAAGCAGCAACAGAGGTGGAAGCGGCGGTTACGGCGGCGGTGGAGACCGTGGCGGAAACGGCGGTGGAAAACGTTGGTAAAAATATAGGCGGCTTCAGTTTGAAGCCGCTTTTTTTATGCACAGACCAAATAAATCTTCCCGTTACTTATTTTTCTTCTTCTTTTTATCTTTTTCTTTACTTTTTACTTTCTTTTTATCCTTTGTTTTTTTCGGGTTCAGGATTTCATCTGCATATTCAAAAGTCGGTTCTTTTATTTCTTCCGGACTGATGACGGCAATGCCAATGCCCAGTTCTTTTATATCATCCTGAGAAACCATATGCTCATTTATTAAAAGTTCCAGAACCTCTTTTCCGGAATTGCTGAAAAAACGGTCTGCAAGTTCCTGTAATAAAAACTTCCGGTATTCTTCAAACGGTACAACTGCAGTATATCTGAAAATCCGTCCTTCTTTTGCAGTAGACAGATAACCTTTCTCAACCAGTATTTTCAGATAGGTAGAAACGGTGTTCTGGTGGGGCTTAGGTTCCGGATGCTGGTCCATAATGTCCTTTAAATAAAATGAATGAAGCTTCCATAACAGCCTCATCAGGTTTTCTTCAGCAGATGTGAGATGATTTATTTTCATATGAGATCCTTACGGTTGAAATTGTATATGGCAATAAAGATAGATAAAAGATACCATAAAAGCAATTACAGCGCCCATTATCACCTCTTTCGGGGTGTGCCTTCCTACAATAACCCTAGTAATCCCGACTAAAACTGCGATACCGAGCCAGGCAATTCCCAATACCGTATTCAGCGCAAAAAATAAAGCGGCAACCAATACGTTAAATGCCGTATGCATGGAACTTTTGATGAAGTAATTGCTGAGCTGCATGACCAGAAGCAGAATCAAAATAAAGATCATGATCAGATCAACATGCCCTTTTCTGAAATAGTCAAAAGCAATGTAAGCGATGACACATGCTGCGATGAAGAAATACAGGGAAATCCGCTGAACGCGGTTGGATACATCCATATTGGTATACCGGCCGGTTTTTACGTTCCATACCAGCCAGATAACCACAGGGATTATGATGATCAGCAGTATCGGAACAAAATAGGTCAGGGAATCATGTAAAGAATAAGATTTGATGCTCATGTAGAAGAAAAAGAGTACCAAAGAGACCAAAGGATTGAAGAAATCTGATATGATTTTTGAAGTTTTATAAACAAACGGGGGGTATTTTTCCTGCATAACTAAGTTTGATCCTGTAAATATAATATTATAAGTAAAAAACAATGGGTGTAAATACAATAAAAACAAAGTTTTTTTTATAATTTTGCTTAACTATTTCATATATAAATAAGCAAAGGCTAGCACATGAAAGAATTTTCTAAAGAGGTATACCTGAAGTGGTATGAAGATATGACAATGTGGAGAAGGTTTGAAGACAAATGCCGTTCTCTTTATCTAAAACAAAAAATCAGAGGTTTTTTACATTTGTACAACGGTCAGGAAGCTATTCCTGCAGGTTTTACCCATGCAATGGATTTAACTAAAGACAGTATGATTACTGCCTACAGGTGCCACATCCATCCTATGGCTATGGGAGTAGATCCTAAAAGAATCATGGCAGAACTTTGCGGAAAAGCCACGGGCACCTCCGGAGGTATGGGCGGATCTATGCACATTTTCAGCAAAGAACACAGATTTTACGGTGGTCATGGTATTGTGGGAGGACAGATTCCTTTAGGTGCAGGTATTGCCTTTGCAGACCAGTATTTCGACAGAAAAGCGGTGAATATCTGTTTTTTCGGGGACGGGGCTGCAAGACAGGGTTCACTGCATGAAACGTTTAACATGGCGATGAATTGGAAATTGCCTGTGGTATTTGTGGTAGAAAACAACCAGTATGCGATGGGGACTTCTGTAAAAAGAACCGCCAACCATGAAGACATCTATAAATTAGGTCTGGGCTATGAAATGCCTTGTCTTGCGGTAGATGCAATGGATCCTGAAAAAGTTGCCGAAGCAGCTTACGAAGCTATTGAAAGAGCAAGAAGAGGAGACGGGCCTACTTTTATTGAGGCAAGAACATACCGTTTCAGAGGGCATTCCATGTCTGACGCAGAGCCTTACAGATCCAAAGAGGAAGTGTCGATCCATAAAAGCGATGACCCGATTGAGCTGATCAAACAAAGAATTTTATCAAACAACTGGGCAACCGAAGAAGAACTGGAAGCAACAGACAGCAAATCAAGAGATTTTGTTGAAGAGTGCATTGAGTTCATGGAAAATTCCCCGTATCCGGATCCTGAAAAAATCTACGAGTATGTATATGCTCAGGAAAATTATCCGTTCTTAAACAAATTAGAAAACTAAAAGATAATGAGTCAATTTGAAAATTTGAAAATTTGAAAATGAGATCTTAAAGACATCCTTTTTTAATTTTCAGATTAACAAATTCTCAAATTTTCAAATTAATAAAAATATGGCAGAAGTAATTACAATGCCGCGCCTTTCTGATACAATGACAGAAGGGAAAGTGGCAAAATGGCATAAAAAAATAGGAGATCAGGTAAAAGAAGGAGATATCTTAGCTGAAATTGAAACTGATAAAGCCGTTCAGGATTTTGAATCTGAGATAGAAGGTACTCTTTTATATGTAGGAGTGGAAGAAGGCGGTGCAGCTGCTGTAGATTCTGTTTTAGCGATTATCGGTAAAGAAGGAGAAGATATTTCCGGGTTAACCGGCGGGGAGGCTCCTAAGGCTGATGATTCTGAAGAAAAAAAATCTGAAGAAGAATTAAAGACAGAAAATAATGCTACCAGTGTAGAGCAGACCGATGCTGAAATTCCTGCAGGGGTAGAAATGATTACCATGCCGAGACTTTCTGATACCATGACGGAAGGTAAAGTGGCTAAGTGGCACAAAAACGTAGGCGATACCGTGAAAGAAGGAGACCTTCTTGCGGAAATCGAAACCGATAAAGCCGTTCAGGATTTTGAGTCTGAGTTTAACGGCGTATTGCTGAAGCAGGGTGTTGAAGAAGGCGGTGCCGCTCCTGTGGATTCCGTATTGGCCATTATCGGGCCTGAAGGAACGGATGTTTCAGGAGTTGGTGCTCCGAAACCAGCCGGCCAGTCTTCAGAAAAGCCGGCCGAAAAGAAGCCTGAGGCAAAAGAAGAGAAAGAACAGGCCGCTCCGGCTGAAAATGCTTCTTCTTCTGACCGGGTAGCCATCTCTCCGTTAGCTAAAAAAATGGCTGAGGATAAAGGAGTGGATATCCATAACCTTCAGGGTTCCGGAGAAAATGGAAGAATCGTTAAAAAAGATATTGAAAACTACCAGCCTTCAGCCGGGAAACAAACTTCTGAACCGGCGCAGGTATCATCATCTGCGGCAGCGCAGGTAGCCGTAAGCTTTGTTCAGGGAGAAGATACTGAAACGCCGAACTCACAGGTAAGAAATATCATTGCCAAGCGTCTTTCTGAAAGCAAATTCTCTGCGCCTCACTACTATTTGATGGTAGAGATCAATATGGATAAAGCCATAGAAGCCAGAAAAGAAATCAATTCTTTGCCGGATACGAAAATTTCTTTCAATGATATGATCATTAAGGCAACGGCGGTTGCATTGAGAAAACATCCGCAGGTGAATTCAAGCTGGGCAGGCGACAAGGTGATCCACAGAGGAAACATCAACATCGGCGTAGCAGTAGCTATTCCTGACGGGTTGGTTGTGCCTGTGCTTAAGAACACAGACCAGATGAACTATACGCAGATTTCTGCTGCGGTAAAAGATATGGCAGGAAGAGCAAAATCCAAAGGCCTTAAAGCCAATGAAATGGAAGGTTCCACCTTCTCTGTTTCCAACCTGGGAATGTTCGGGATTGAAACGTTCACCAGCATCATCAACCAGCCGAACGCGGCCATCCTTTCAGTAGGAGCCATTATCGAGAAGCCGGTTGTGAAAAACGGACAGATTGTAGTCGGAAATATCATGAAGCTTTCTTTAGCATGTGACCACAGAGTGGTAGACGGTGCTACAGGAGCTCAGTTCTTACAGACTTTAAAAACATATCTGGAAAGTCCTTTAACACTGTTGCTGTAAATTTCCAAGTTTTTAAAATATAGATAAAAACCTCTCAGTTATGAGAGGTTTTTTTACGTAAACTAAGGATAATATTATGGCGACAAACAATTGGAGAAGCCAATCCCGGATTTATGTACTATTAGCTTTAAAATTGTCATTATTTAAAATCAATTTACTATTTTTGAATTATGATTAAAGCAAGGAATATCCATAAATTTTATGGGAATTTAGAAGTATTGAAGGGCGTTGATATTCATATCAAAATGGGTGAAGTGGTATCTATTGTGGGAGAATCCGGAGCCGGGAAATCTACGTTGCTGCAGATCCTGGGAACACTGGACCAGCCTTCCCATTCAAACAAATTCGGTACTGAAATATCCATTGCGCAGGAGTCTTTTATCAATATGAATGATAAGCAGCTTTCTAAGTTCAGAAACCAGAACATCGGGTTTGTATTTCAGTTCCATCAGCTGCTTCCTGAATTTACGGCTCTGGAAAACGTCCTGCTCCCGACTAAGATTGCCGGTGCTAATGAAAAAGAAGCGGTTGAAAAGGCTTATGCTTTATTTGAAGACCTGAAAATTGAACAGAGGCTGCACCATAAGCCCAACCAGCTTTCGGGTGGTGAAGCACAGAGGGTGGCCGTAGCAAGGGCTCTGATCAATTCCCCTAAAATTATTTTTGCCGATGAGCCTACCGGTAACTTGGATTCAAAAAATGCAGATGACCTCCATCGACTTTTTTTTGACCTGAGAGACAAGTACAACCAGACATTTGTGATTGTAACCCATAATCCCAACCTTGCAGAAATTACCGACAGGAAGTTGGTGATGAAAGACGGATTGATTATCGAATAAAATCCTCGTAAAGCACAGATGAAACACCTTATTTTTTTATTGATTATGCTGGGTTCCTATTCAGCAATTGAATTTCAGCCATCATCTGCTGCCGAAAAATATCTGCCCAAATCAAAAATTTCTGAGATCAGAAATTTCATCAAAGGAAAAAATTATCATCAGGACCTTGCGGTTTTCATCAATTTCAAGATCCATTCCGGGAAGTACCGGTATTTTGTGTATGATCTCAGGAATGATAAAGTTTTACAAAAAGCGATTGTCGCACACGGGGAAGGTTCTGTTGTCGGAAAGTCGGGACTTTTAAAGTTTAGCAATACAGACGGTTCCCATCAGTCGTCTTTAGGCAAATATGAGATCAGGGAAAGCTATTCCGGGAAATTCGGTAAAGCTTACCGTCTGGAAGGCCTGGATGAAACCAACAACAATGCCAGGAAATTATCGGAGCATATGTACTGGATAGGAAAACAGGATTATTAGTTTCAGGCAAAAAGTCCTTGAATATGAAAGAAACAGGTGAAATGACGTTTAAAATTTCTCCGCAAATGAAAGGTTTTGAATAATTAATTATGTCTATAAAATTCTTAGCTGAAGACGACCGTCCCCGCGAAAAATTTTTACAGAAAGGTAAAAATTCGCTATCTGATTCCGAGCTGCTGGCCATTATTATGGGAAGCGGCAATAGGGATGAAACGGCAGTGGAGCTGGGCCAGAAAATACTGGCTTCGGTTGATAATGACTGGCACCTGCTGAGCCTGCTCTCAATCCAGGACCTTATGAAATTTAAAGGCGTGGGACAGGTAAAGGCCATTTCTATTGCAACAGCACTGGAAATTGGCAGAAGAAGGGCCAGGCAGGAAATTTCGGAGATCAAAGTGATTTCCGGCAGCAATGATGCCTATCAGATTTTCAAAAACCAGATGGCGGATCTGCGCACAGAAGAATTCTGGGCCATCTTTCTTAATCAGAGAAACAAGATCATTCATACGGCTAAACTGACTGAAGGCGGAATCAGCCAGTCGATTGTCGATGTCAGGGTTTTATTTAAAACGGCTTTGGATCATTTTTCAACAGGTATTATTGTTGCGCACAACCATCCTTCAGGAAATTTAAAACCGAGCCGGGAAGATATGGATATTACACAAAAGATAAAAGAGGCCGGGAAAATACTGGGCATCCAGCTTCTGGACCACCTGATTATTACCCAAAATTCTTACTTCAGTTTTTCAGATGACGGCATATTATGATGAGAAGATTGAAATACAATGAAATTGATTTTGACAAATATACGCAGTGCCTGGGAAATTCTGAACAGCGGAATTGGTATGCAAAGAAAGAAGTTCTGGACCAGCTTTCAGGAAACTGGGAAATTCTGATGTATGGTGATTATGAAGCAGTTTTACCCGTTCCTTTGAGAAAAAAATTTGGAATCACTTTTGTGATTATGCCTCTTTTTTGTCAGCAGTTAGGCGTTTTTTCACAAAAGGATAATGTAGAAATTAATGATCAGTTTTTAAAGTTTTTAAAAAGAAAATACAAAGTGTTTTCGTATTCTTTCAATCATCTCAATTCGTTATCAGAAAAATTGATATTAAAGAAAAACTATATTATTCCTGTGTCAGATTACCCGACTTTAAGAAGGACAAAATATTTTAAAGGAAGAAAATCCACAGTAAAATGCGCACAGCATCTTCAATACAGGCAGATTGAATTAAATTCTGAACATATTAATTTTATTGAAAATAATTTTAAAGGGATTACTAAAGAAACCGACATTAACGGATTTAGAAACTATATGAATTTTCTCCGGCAGAACAATACCTTAAAGCTTTGTGCTGCTTACCTGGAAGAAGAACTGATAAACGTTGCCGTTTTGATTTCGGAAAATAATCAACTCTCGCTGCTGGGCCTCATCAATGATGAAACATACAGAAATGAAAACGGACCTTCTTTTCTGATCGATAAAATTTTAAGCCTTTACATTCATGAAAAGCAATTCAATTTCATGGGAAGCAATATCCGCGGGATAGAAGTCTTTTTTAAAAGTTTTGGCGGAGAACTTCAGGAATATGCTTATTATGAAAATAAGACGCTGAAGAAATTTTTTTAAAAGATTTTTAAATAAGATCGCTCCAGATTATGAAGCGATCTTTATATGAAATACCTTATTGCTTGATAAACTTTTTAGCGTAATGTGATTTAGAATTGCTGTCTGTAATATCAATAAAATAAACCCCTTTCAGCAGGAGTGAAATATCTATTGAAGCTGTATTGTTTATTGACATGGTTTTTTCAAATACCAGTCTGTTGCTCATATCAAAGATTTTAACTGTGCTGTTCTTTAATTCTTTATTCGTTTTAACGAATAGATTATCTTTAGCGGGAATCGGATAAAGAGTAATGTCATCACGAGTCACTTCAGTAATTTTTGCTGTTTTTTTAGCCAAATCTTCAGATTTACCGGGACGCGGACTAAAAGCATAACAGCTGTTTGTATCATCGATGTACAGATAATGGCTGCTGCCTGTCCCCGGCTCCAATACCGTATTCGTATCTAAGGTTATGCTTTTTTTAGCTTTGAATCTGACATTGGCATTCTGTGTGAAGCTTTCATTTTGAATTCTTATAAATTCTGCAGAATTTGTAAGTTCAAAATCCCACTTGCTGAAACTTCTATCTTTTATCAAAACTTCTCCGCCGTTCGCAGGATTCATCTGCCAGGCTATTTTTGTAGCTTTTCCGGCATCGATTCTTCCGGCACCTAATTTTCCCACATAAGGCTGGTTTTCAGGAATATTGTCTAAATTGGCTGATGTGAGTTTTAAAATGGTTTCTACTTCGTCAGGATTCAAACAACTGTTTACTGAAAACAAAAGGGCCACTACACCGGCTATCTGAGGTGCCGCTATTGAAGTTCCCCAAGCGCCTCCATAGGAACTGTCACTGTCAGCTAATGCTCCTAAAACATTGATCCCGGGTGCCCTTAAATCGACCATATCATTATGTTGATGGGTGGTATTCGGATTTCCGATTATTTCTTCGACACGGTCCTGCCAAGAATACGGAATATTGTTATAAGTATACCCTACATCAAAATAGCCGACAGTGGAAACACTGATGACATTATTGTAACTTGCAGGATAAACATAATTATCCGGCCCGCCGCAAGTTCCGCCATTGCCTGCAGCCACAATAATTACGGTGCCGTTATCATGTATTTCGTCAATTACAAGCTGATCTATTGCGCTGTAGCTGCATGAGTTGTACCAGCTCGCATTCACTACTCTGGCTCCGTTCTGTGATAAAACCAACAGCGTATTCATTAAACTGCCGTCGTTCATATATTTAAATAAAATACTGGAGTTGAAACCTGTGCCCGGAATTCCTCTATTATTATCCGTATTTGCGGCAGCCTGGCTGGAAACAGCAGTTCCGTGAAAATCCGGAACCATGGAAGTCGTTGTAAGGCTGGTAACTTTCCCGGACAGATCTTCATGAGTTGTTCTGATGGGTGTATCGCTTATACCTATCTTGAAGTTCGGATCTCCGTGTGTATAATCCCAGGCTTCTTTTACATTGATCAGTTCCAGGCTTTTTATCGGGTTTGAACTTCCTGAAGGGAAATTATAGTCATTCGGAATATACAGCAGGCCAGGCCTGAATGTCTCTTCAACTAAAGGAAAATATCCCGCATAGTTTTTCAGCTCTTCTGCAATTCCTTCTTTACCGGCTTCCAGTAAATATATGTTTTGCAGATAAGGGGTCCGGGTGGTCGGAAATGCTTTTTCAAATGTATGCACATCATATTTTGAAAAAACTCTCGTAATCCGCTCATCAGAATGCATTATGGCAATCTTGCCATTAATGTCAGTTATTTTTGGGGCACTGCTTTCATTGGAAACCTGAACGTAATAAAGTTTGTTCTGAGCATATGAAAAAAAACCTGCCAACAATACCAACGGGAGTATTTTACTTTTCATTTTGATATACTTTATTTTTAAGTCCCTGGATTTCTTTTTGCTGCTGAATTACATATAATGTTAATTCTTCTACTTTCTTTAAAAGAAGGATGTTCATTTCTTTCAGTTCGATTCCATTTTCTATGGCTTCATCCGTTGTCGGTACTTCCGGTAAGTGCTTATTTTCAGTGATGAATTTTTCAAGCTCATGTAAAGGCATCAGATTATAGTTTTTTTCAAAAACATAGTCTGCCCATCCGTTATTTGCAGCGATATCTACTTTTACCTTTTCAGTTCTGATCCCGTTTTTTATAAAGACCCTGTAATCATTACAGTCTGAACAATTAGGATATTGGCCATAATTTCCGATAAGTAATTTTCCGTTTGCTTTTAATGAAAAGGTAGACTCCCAATTTCCTGGTGCTGTAGGTCCGCTGACATCTAAGACTCCCGGATTATTTGGCTGATATTGGGTGTAATTCAGCCAGACTAAAGAAGAACCGCTATCAACATTAGTACCTGAATTTCTAACGGTAAAAGTATCACTGTCAGTGTCGGATGAAAACTGGCTTCGCCCATATGTTCTGAAAGCAATATTAGGATCAGGATTCATGCCTATACCAATATTGCCTGTTGAACTGATCCTTATTCTTTCAAGATTATTTGTCTTTAATACCAAATCCTGACTGTCTGAAGTTCCAAGATAATTTGTTGTCGGAGATGTCCCGGAATTTCCTGTCAGATTCCAGGACTGTTGGGCATGCAAAAAGGACGCAGCTGCTGTAGCTAATAAAAGGACTGTTTTTTTCATGGTTAAAATATAATTTTTATGTTTTCTAAAGGTAGTGATATATTTTAATGGGCGGGTTCTTTTTATATTATTTTTTTTAGCAAAATGTCTGATGTATTGAAATGTATAAAATTCAGTTATTTGATACATCAGTATAAAATCCGGAGAAATATAATTTGAAAACAAGAATAAAGATACCTGGAAATATTTTCAATAATAAATTCAGAAATTATCAGTAATTTTGCTAGCTCAAATTATGACAAATTTTTCAGGATATCTGCCGTATGCTTTTGCATTGATTATTGCAATCCCTTTTCTGGTTTTGCTCAGGCAATTTGTATTTACCTATATCAGGCTGAAGGAGCAGGAAATAAAACTTCTTTCCGTAAAGTCAAATTCAGGAAACAAGAGCCAGTCCTACGAAAGAATGATCCTTTTTCTGGAAAGGATTAAGCCTTCAAACCTTATTCAGCGCTTTGACAAGGAACTGGCCGTTCACGAATTTATATTTCTTACCGAAAAATCCGTAAACGAAGAGTTTGAATACAATTCTTCGCAACAGCTTTATGTAACAAAAAGCTCGTGGAACAATATTGTCGATTCAAAAAATGCGGTACTGGGCCTGCTTCATAAAACGTATGAAGAGATTAACGGGAATGCTGATCTTGATGAATTTAAAACCATTTTTATCATGAATTATATGAACGGTGATGATTATATTTCAGCAACCCTGGATGATATGAGAAAAGAAATTTTAATAATAGCTTAACTAAAAAATAAATAAAATTAAATAATGATTCCAAATTTTAAAGCACATCCATGGCACGGGATTTCTGCAGGACCAGATGCGCCGAATGTTGTTAATGTTTTCGTGGAGATTGTTCCTTCTGATACCATTAAATATGAAGTAGATAAAGAAACCGGTTTTCTGAAGGTGGACAGGCCTCAAAAATTCTCAAATATTATCCCGGCTCTGTACGGCTTTGTTCCGAGAACCTACTGTGATGCTGCTGTCATGAAACTGGCAGTTGAAAGAGGGGCGGAAGATGTGACTATGGGAGATCATGACCCGCTTGATATCTGTGTTTTGAGTTCCCACAACATCCATTCAGGAGGTTTATTGATGGAGGCTATTCCGATCGGCGGCTTTAAAATGATTGACGGAGGGGAAGCTGATGATAAAATTGTTGCTGTAATGATCGGAGACCATGCTTTCGGGCACTTCAGGGATATTTCAGAATTGCCTGACGCAGAAGTGAAACGATTAATGCACTATTTCCTGACTTACAAAAATTTGCCGGATGAGCCTGCAAAATGCAGAATCCAGGAAGTATACGGTGCCGAGCACGCCAGAAAAGTAATTACAGCTTCTCAGGAAGATTATGCCAACAAATACGGAGGATAGTTATCATATTCTCTTTAAAAATAAAAAGGATAAACGAATTTCGTTTATCCTTTTTTATTGGACATCATTTAAAATAGTTTTTAAAAACTTCCGGCTATGGAAAAAGCTTTCCGTGAAGATTTTGTTTATGCCAGTTCTGAAGCCTGAAACTTTTAAAGCCTGATTGCGGTTATCTTTTGATTTTCATATTCAGTAATAAGTGATCAGAATAATTTCCATAACCGCCATTGTCAGCGGGAATTGTACATTTTGATAAATATAAACAGCTTTTAAATATCTGATTCTGAAAGTTGTACATATTTATATTCTTTTCAAGTAAATTATTTGTTATATTTAATAATCTATTACCAAAAAAATATTAAACTATGGATTTATTCTTATTAGTGCCAATTTTTGGTGTCATTGCTCTACTGTACACATTTCTTCAGAGTAACTGGGTAAGTAAGCAGGATGCCGGAGATGAAAAGATGAAAACAATCAGCGGCTATATTGCTGACGGTGCTATGGCTTTTCTGAAAGCCGAGTACAGAATTTTGTTGTATTTTGTAGTTATTGTAGCTGTTTTATTAGCCATAATGGGTGCGAGCAACGCAGATTCCCACTGGACCATCGGCCTTGCCTTCGCTATCGGCGCTGTATTCTCTGCACTTGCCGGGTTCATCGGGATGAAGATTGCCACAAAAGCCAATGTAAGGACTACACAGGCCGCAAAAACTTCACTGTCTAAAGCTTTAAAAGTTTCTTTTACCGGAGGATCCGTAATGGGAATGGGCGTTGCCGGATTGGCTGTCTTAGGGCTGGGTGCTTTATTTTTAATCATCAGACAGATTTTTGCACCTGATGCCACAGTGGATTCTGATGAAATGAAAAGAACCATTGAAATCCTTACAGGATTTTCCCTGGGTGCAGAATCAATTGCCTTATTTGCCAGGGTAGGCGGCGGTATTTATACCAAGGCAGCTGATGTAGGCGCCGACCTGGTAGGAAAAGTGGAAGCCGGAATTCCTGAAGACGATCCAAGGAATCCCGCTACCATTGCAGATAATGTAGGGGATAATGTTGGGGATGTTGCCGGAATGGGAGCCGACTTATTCGGGTCTTACGTAGCCACGGTTTTAGCTACGATGGTATTGGGAAGGGAAACCATGTCTGAAGATGCTTTCGGTGGCTTTGCCCCGATCCTTTTGCCGATGCTTATCGCAGGTACAGGAATTCTTTTTTCAATGGCCGGGACTTTACTGGTAAGAATCAATGATCATGAAGGATCATCAACGTCAAATGTTCAGAATGCTTTGAATCTGGGGAACTGGGGAAGTATTGTCATTACCGCAATCGTTTCATATTTTCTCGTAACTTATATTTTGCCGGATAAAATGGTTTTAAGAGGCCACGAATTTACTAAAATGGGTGTCTTCGGGGCAATTATGGTCGGTCTGATTGTAGGAACCTTAATGAGCATTATCACAGAATATTATACGGCAATGGGGAAAAGGCCCGTTTCCAGTATTGTAAGGCAGTCTTCAACAGGGCATGCCACCAATATCATTGGCGGGCTTTCCGTTGGGATGGAGTCTACTTTGCTGCCGATTATTGTTCTGGCCGGAGGCATCTATGGCTCCTACTTGTGTGCCGGACTGTACGGTGTGGCGATTGCCGCCGCCGGAATGATGGCCACAACTGCCATGCAGCTTGCCATTGATGCATTCGGGCCGATTGCAGATAATGCAGGCGGAATTGCGGAAATGTGCGAGCTCCCGAAAGAAGTCCGTGAAAGAACCGATATACTGGACGCCGTGGGAAACACAACAGCCGCTACAGGAAAAGGATTTGCCATCGCTTCCGCCGCTTTAACCGCTTTAGCCTTATTTGCCGCATTCGTAGGCATTGCAGGCATTGACGGCATTGATATTTACAGAGCCGACGTACTGGCCGGATTGTTTGTAGGCGGAATGATTCCTTTCATATTTTCATCCCTTGCCATTACAGCCGTAGGGCAGGCAGCCATGGCGATGGTAGAGGAAGTACGCAGGCAGTTCCGGGAAATTCCCGGGATTTTGGAAGGCACGGCACGTCCCGAATATGAAAAATGCGTTGCGATTTCTACCGATGCGTCCATCAGGAAAATGATGCTTCCCGGAGCAATTGCCATTGTTTCACCGTTGTTGATCGGATTTATTTTCGGGCCGGAAGTATTGGGCGGTTTCTTAGCCGGTGCAACCGTATGCGGGGTACTGATGGGTATGTTCCAGAACAATGCAGGAGGGGCCTGGGACAATGCCAAAAAATCTTTTGAAAAAGGAGTGGATATCAACGGCCAGATGTACTACAAGGGCTCAGAACCGCATAAAGCATCAGTAACAGGTGATACCGTGGGAGATCCTTTCAAAGATACTTCAGGGCCGTCCATGAATATCCTGATCAAACTCATGTCTATTGTTTCGCTGGTTATTGCCCCGACCCTAGCCATACTGCATAAAGACAAAATAGAAGCAAACAGAGCCGCTAAAATTGAAAGCTTAACCGGAATGAAGAGTACCCAAACTGTGGGAAATACGGCAGCAATACTGGTTCCGGCGGAGATTAAAGGGTATTTAAATGAAAACGGCGACTTCGTCTATGATACCGGAACTCTTCAGGAAGTACAGCTGAAAGGCGGAAAGAAAATTTCCATTGGAGGGAACAGCCGACTGCTTCAGATGTACCAGCTGATAAAGAACAAAGACCAGTCATTATTGGATCCGAACAAATGGTTTACGATTGAAAATCTTTATTTCGAGACCGGTTCAAGCGAATTACGTGCAGGTTCCGAAGCACAGCTGCTGAATTTAGCGGAAATTCTTAATGCTTATCCGAATCTTAAAATAAAACTGGGAGGATATACCGACAATACAGGAAATGAAGAAAGCAACCAGACCCTTTCCAATCTCAGGGCTCAGACAGCCAGGCTGAAATTGCTGGAGCTGGGTGTTGCCGGAGACCGGTTGGAAGCAGAAGGGTACGGGGCTCAGCATCCGGTCTGCGAAGCCAACGATACAGACGAATGTATGGCAAAAAACAGGAGGATTGACATCAGGGTTTTATCACTCTAAACCTATTGAAATAACAGGTAAAGCACTGCATCAGCGGTGCTTTATCATTTTATAAAAAAAATATCTGATAAGATATTTTCACAGGCAATAAGCCATCTGCCGAAATTGTATAGCTAAAACCAATTATAAATTTTTCCTCAGGTGTTCCAGGGCATCAATAATGAGTTCATCTTTTTTGGCAAAGCTGAACCGGATGTAATCAGAATTTTGTTTTGAATCATAAAAAGCCGACAGCGGAAGACAGGAAACTTTTTTTTCAACGGTAAGCCATTTAGAGAATTCTACATCCGTCATGGTTTTTGATACATCCCTGAAATTGACGACCTGAAAAACAGCCCCTTCAGCTATACGTTCTGCAACTAGAGGGGTATCTTGAATCAGCTCATTAAACAGGTCTCTTTTTTTCTGCATCAGGATCCGGTTTTCAGACGGGTCAAAAACCTCAAGGTATCTGGCAATGGCATACTGGCAAGGCGCATTGGCACTATAGGAAATGTATTGCTGATGGCAACGGAATTTAGCGGTAAGATCCGGATCAGCTAATAAATAACTTACTTTCCAGCCTGTGGAATGGAACATTTTACCGAACGAAAAAATACAGAACGTCAGTTTCCTGAGTTCAGGATGCATGAATGAGCTGTAATGTTCCGTTCCGTCATAACAGTACGTATCGTAGATCTCCTCTGAAATAAGGTAAATGTCCCGGTCTTTTATCAATCCGTATACAATATTCCAGTCATTCTCAGTCCACATTTTCCCTGTAGGGTTCTGCGGTGAGTTGATGATAATGGCTTTCGTCCTGTCAGAGATACAGTGCTGAAGCTTTTCCGGGTTTATGCTGAAATCAGTGTCAAGATCATAGTAGACCGGAACGCCGTTATTCAGTACAATAGAAGGGCTGTAGGTATAATAGGAAGGCTGAATGACAATCACTTCATCTCCCGGGTTTAAAATACATTTAAGCGCTGTATACAAAGTAAAGGTTGCACAGGGTGTTATGGTCACTTCATTTTCCTTCAGCTTAATGCTGTTTTTTCTTTCCAGGTTAAAATTAATAACATTCTGAATCAGCAAGGGATTTCCTGCCAGCGGTTCATAGTTATGGGTGTTCTGCTCTGCGGCTTCTTTTAAAAAACCTTTCAAGCGCGGGTCAATATCAAAGTCTGCCAGGCCCAGCGAGAGATCAAAGCTGTTGTGTCTGGAGGCAAGCTCAGACATTTCCGTAAAAAATGAGTAATGGGTAAATCCGTAAACTTTCTCCATAGGTTATTGTTGGTATCTCAAATATAAGAAATTAGCCGTTCATTACGGATTAAATAAATTTTGTTAATTTTAAACAAATTATTCTATAATGAGAAAACTATTCATTCCCCTGTTTTCGGTAGCGGTACTGGTAAGCTGCGGAACAGCTAAAAATTCCGGCGGTGCAGCTTCGCCGGCCACTTCATCTGATGCAAAAGGCGATAAAGCCTTTCTTGCTGCCTATAAGGAAATTACAACAGCTGATCTGAAGAAAAACTTATATGTTATTGCTTCTGATGAAATGGAAGGAAGGGACACCGGAAGTCCAGGTCAGAAGAAAGCAGGCGAGTACATGATCAATTATTATAAAGGCCTCGGTATTTCATATCCGAAAGCCCTCGGCTCCTATTATCAGAAAGTACCTGCAGATTTCATGAAAAAAAGAGGCGGAGGAAACCTTCCTGATTCCGAAAATATCCTGGCATTTATCGAAGGTTCTGAAAAGCCTGAGGAAATTGTAGTGGTGTCTGCGCATTATGACCATGTAGGTACCCAGAATGGCGTAGTATATAACGGGGCAGATGATGACGGAAGCGGTACGGTAGGCGTGATGGAAATCGCCAAAGCCTTCCAGAGTGCCAGGAAAGCAGGGAACGGCCCGAAGAGATCCATTTTATTCCTGCATGTAACAGGAGAGGAACACGGGTTATTCGGATCTGAATATTATACGGACAATCCTGTTTTTCCTTTGGCCAATACGGTGGTTGATTTAAATATTGATATGATCGGGCGCGATGATCCTGAAAACAGAGGCAAACAGTATGTCTATGTAATCGGGTCTGAAATGTTAAGCTCTGAATTAAAAGTTATTAATGAAGCCGCCAACAAGAAAACCAATACCCTGGAACTGAACTATAAATACGATGATCCCAAAGATACCCAAAGGCTGTATTACCGATCGGACCATTATAATTTTGCAAAAAATAATGTTCCTGTCGCATTTTTCTTTGACGGGATCCATGAAGACTACCATAAGCCGACTGATGATGCTGAGAAAATTGATTATGAGCTGCTGAAAAAAAGGACCCAGCTTGTTTTCGCCACAGCCTGGGAAATCGCCAACAGGCCGGCAAGAATTGTAGTTGACAAAAAATAATAAACAGGCGAAAAGCCGTTTTCTTTAGTCAGGTTTCGGTCAAATAAAAATCCTGAATCAGGAATTGAAGATATTCCTCAGATTCAGGCTGTAAGAAATACCGTTACAGAAAATGCGTTGTCTGAATGCACTGAAAAAAAGAAATAAAACTTGAAATGACTTTTAAACACAGGAAGAACCGTACAAAATGAAACAGAATATAAAATCAATCCGGCCTTTTGTAGGTTCTGAAAACTTTAAGATCAGCAGGGAATTTTATTCAGATCTCGGCTTCGAAGAGACCGTTCTTGAAAGTAACCTGTCTTTATTCCAGTGGAACAGGACGGGTTTCTATCTTCAGGATGCTTACGTAAAAGACTGGATCGGCAATACAATGCTTTTTATCGAAGTGGATGATGCAGATGCATTTTGGGATTATCTGACAGGTCTCAGGCTGCCGGAAAAATATGAGACAGTCCGGCTGACACCTGTTAAAACCATGCCGTGGGGGAAAGAATGTTTTGTGCAGGACCCCAGCGGAATTTTATGGCATTTCGGGGAATTTTTCAGTAAATAAACCTGGCAGTAATAAATAATTATAAACAGGACATGATTTACGCTTTTGATACCTATTATTTTGATGACCATGCCCATACTGTGTGCATTGTTTTTGAAGAATGGACTTCTGAAAAAGAAACCCGGATTTTCATGGAGAAAACGGAAACTGCCTCCGGATATGAAAGCGGTGCATTCTATAAAAGGGAGCTGCCCTGTATCCTCAGTCTCTTAAAACAGATTAAGCTGCATGAAGGCGACCTCATTATTGTTGACGGCTATGTTACGCTGGGCAATGGAGGTAAAATGGGGCTGGGAGAGTATCTTTATGAAGCACTGGAAGAAAGGTTCCCGGTTATCGGAATTGCCAAAAATGAATTCAATACTCCTGACCTTCAACGGAAGATAATCTTTAGGGGAGAAAGTGAAACGCCGCTGTTCCTCACGGTGAAAGGTGCCGATGCAGATGAAATCAAAGCAAAAGTAGAAAAAATGCATGGAAATTCCAGGATGCCCGCACTGCTGAAAAAACTGGATCAGCTGACAAGGATGCGATAAATCATACCAGAAATAAGTAGGATTGCTGACAGCAAATATCAAAAAGCTGACGAATATCACAGATTTATTATTTTTATTAATTCTAAATAAATATAAATTTGTAACAACAAAAACACATATCAATCATATCCATATCAATTTTTGTTTTTCCAACCGGCAACTTAAAATTGCCGGTTTTTATTATTTATGATAAAGCGATTTTCTGTATTCAATGCCCCAGTTGGCAATTTCATCAATAATCGGTTCTATGGTCCTGCCGTATTCCGTAACTTCATATTCTACCGTAACAGGTTTGGTATCCAGGACTGTCCGGGTAATGAGCCGGTTGATTTCCATATCCTGCAGTTCTTTGGAAAGCATTTTGGCAGCAATCCCGTCAATTTCCCTGAGCAGATCCATAAAGCGCATTCTTCCTCCCTGCAGCAAGGTCCCTAAAATATGAAATTTCCATTTTCCGGACAGGATTTCCATGGCATCTTTTATGGCGTTCATCCGGTGTTTGCACACCACTGTGGTATTCAGCTGCGGTTCTTTTTTCATAATTCAAACTGTATCATATGATGAGGTAAAGGTATAAAAAATTATCGGGGTAGTTTCATAGAGGAAACCGGTTTCCAAAAGGAAATCTGCCGTGCAGGTGTCATCATTAAATATTAGTTTTGTGATTAAGATTATCACCTGAAATGATAAATTACAGAATACTGACATTCTTTTTCCTTACAGTAACGTTAGGCAGCTGCAACGGACAGAACAATAAAAGTAAAAAAATGGAAAACAAAACATCAAACCCACTGCTGTGTGATCCTGCTACAGGGATCTGTGAAATGCCGGGCGAAAAAGCGGAGATCGGAAACATCCATGTTCAGGCTAATAATAAACCCGTAAAAGTTATTTATTTTACAGATCCAATCTGCTCTTCCTGCTGGGGGATTGAGCCGCAGCTGAGAAAGCTTAAACTTGAATACGGGAACAGCGTGGAGATTGAATACAGGATGGGCGGGCTTCTTCCGGACTGGAGCTACAACAGCGGAGGCATCAGCAAGCCGTCTGATGTTGCACACCACTGGGATGACGCAAGCAAGTATTATGATATGCCGATAGACGGGGACGTATGGCTTCAGGATCCTCTGGATTCTTCCTATCCGCCGTCGATTGCCTTTAAAGCAGCACAGCTTCAGGATAAGACTAAAGCTGTTGATTTCATGAGGGAGCTTCGTGAAATGGTGTTTTTGAAGAAAAAGAACATCACAAAATGGGAACATATTGCTGCGGCAGCAGAGAAAACCGGACTTGATACCGATCAGCTGAAAACAGATTTCGAAGGGAAAGCAAAGGAACTTTTCCAGGAAGACCTGAATATGGCGAGATCAATGGGCGTACGTGGCTTTCCTACGATGTTTTTCACCAATGAAGAAGGAAGCAGGGAAATGGTGTACGGATCAAAACCGTATGCTTTCTACGAAACAGCCATCCTGAAAGTAAATGCAGATACAAAGAAAACAGAATATTCCAAAAACTGGGAAACCCTGTTTGGGAAGTATCATTCCCTTACCGCAAAGGAATTTTCAGAATTATCAGGCACCCCGAGAATGGAAAGCGAAAAGGTTTTAAATGAGCTTTCTGAAAAAGGCACCCTTGAAAAGCTGACCACCAAAAACGGTTCGGTCTGGACACTCAAATCATAGATTAATTTCATCATATTTAGCAATTTTTTTTAACCGGAGATTTTAAGTCTCCGGTTTTTTTGCAGCCTGTCGTTATATTATTAATTGGAGCATGCATCAGGATGGAAGCAAAAAAAACAGACAGGTAACTTCCTGTCTGTTTTTTGTAATGGCTGGTGATCTCACCAAGAATCGAACTTGGATCTAAAGTTTAGGAAACTTCTATTCTATCCGTTGAACTATGAGACCTTAAAGGCGCAAAGATAATAAATAATTTTAAAATTTAAAAATAAAAGAATCCGTTCTTTAGGAACGGATCCAGTAGATAAATACATCTCATTTTTTTAATTAGACAACAATAAAAAAGCACAGCCGACAGCGCTGTGCTTAAATTTTTATAATTTAAATGCAATTTCAAAACTGAAAAAAGCAAAAATTGAATTCATTCCAGATGTATTACAGCGTAAATGTAGGAATAAATTTCTTTCGTTCAGTGAATTAAATGTTAAAACTCACAAGTTATCCACAAAGAATTGTTAATAAGTTTTTAACGGATTTTCTCAGTTGCTTCATCAGGGAAGTTTAATATTTTATATTTCTGGAACATCCATTTTTAAAGTTCAACTAATTATTTTTAAATATAATCATCAAATTCCGGAAATAAAATAATTTGAAAAATTAGTGCAATTAAACTTAGATAAATAAAAAGAGAGCCGTTTATCCGACTCTCTCTGTATTTAATTTTCCAGCTTTTCTTTTACGTATTTCGCTGTATGGGATTTTTTATTCTTGGCTAAATCTTCCGGGGTTCCCGTGAAAACCACTTCGCCGCCATGTTTTCCCGCTTCCGGCCCGATGTCTATGATGTAGTCTGCAGACTTGATAATGTCCGGCTGATGTTCAATAACGATAACCGAATGCCCCAGGTCAATCAGCGCCTGCAAAGACGTCAGCAGTTTCTGGATATCATGAAAATGCAGTCCCGTAGAAGGTTCGTCAAAGATAAACAGTGTTTTATCCGTGGTGACACCTTTTACCAGGAACGATGCCAGTTTTACACGCTGTGCCTCGCCTCCGGAAAGGGTGGAGGAGCTCTGTCCTAACTGAAGATATCCCAAACCGACATCCTGTAATGGCCTCAGCTTAGTTACTATCTTTTCCTCATGGTTGTCTCGGAAAAAATCCAGTGCATTATCCACCGTCATATGAAGGATGTCAGAAATGTTTTTTTCGTCATACCGTACCTCCAGAATTTCATTTTTGAAACGGGTTCCTTTGCAGACTTCGCATTCCAGCTCAATATCTGCCATAAACTGCATGGATACATTGATGACGCCTTCGCCTTTACATTCGTCACACCTTCCGCCGTCCACATTGAAAGAGAAGTGTTTCGGTTTGTAGCCCATCATTTTTGATACCTTCTGCTTGGCAAACAGGTCTCTGATATCATCATATGCCTTAAGATAGGTGACAGGATTGGAACGGGAAGATTTCCCGATCGGGTTCTGGTCGATCAGTTCAATGTGCCTGATGAGCTTTTTAGGAAAATCGACAGAATCATAGTCGCCTTTTTTTCCGCCCATGCCCAGCTGGATCTGGATGTCATTGGTCAGGATTTCTTTCATCAAAGTAGATTTACCGCTTCCTGAAACGCCTGAGATCACCACCAGGTTTTCAAGAGGGACATCCACATCAATATTTTTAAGGTTATTCTGGCGGGCACCTTTGATATGGATCCATTCTTTTGCCTTTCTCCGTTTGGCAGGAACTTTAATTTCCAGCCTTCCGGTCAGGTATTTTGAGGTCAGGGTGTCTGCATCTTTCAGCTGTTTATAATCTCCGGCAAATACCAGTTCACCGCCCAGATAGCCTGCTTCCGGACCAATGTCGATAATATAATCTGCTGCCTTCATCACATCCTCATCATGTTCTACCACAATCACCGTATTCCCCAGATCCCGCAGGTTTTTCAGGACTTCGATTAAATTTTCCGTATCCCTTGAATGCAATCCGATAGACGGCTCATCCAGGATGTAAATGGAGCCTACCAGAGAGCTTCCGAGGCTGGTAGCCAGGTTGATCCGCTGGCTTTCTCCTCCGGAAAGCGTATTAGAGGTCCTGTTTATCGTTAAATAGCCCAAACCAACCTTCAATAAAAATTCCAGTCGGGTGTTGATTTCATATAACAGCCTTTTTGCTACTTCCTGATCATGTTCTGATAATTTCAGTTCTTTGATCAGAGGGGAAAGTTCGTCCATGGGAAGCTCGATCATAGACTGGATATTGTGTCCGTCTATTTTTACCCAGCTAGTTTCTTCACGCAGCCTGAGGCCTTCACAGGTAGGGCAGAGCGTTTTCCCGCGGTAACGCGAAAGCATGACACGGTACTGGATCTTATACAGGTTTTCTTCAAGCATCCTGAAGAAATTATCAATGGACGGAAATGTACTTTTCCCGTCGCCTTTCCAAAGGTATTTTTTCTGCTCCTTGGTCAGCTGGTGGTAAGGCTTGTGGATCGGGAAGTCTTTTGCTTTTTTAATGAAGTCTTTCTTCCATTCGCTCATGCTTTCCCCTCTCCATGAGGCCACCGCGTCTTCAAAAACAGACAGGGTTTTATTGGGAACCACCAGGTCTTCATCAATCCCGATTACCTTACCGTAGCCTTCACAGGTAGGACAGGCACCGTACGGATTGTTGAAACTGAAAAAATGGACATTGGGCTCGAGGAACTCTATGCCGTCCAGCTCAAATTTATTTGAAAATTCTTTTGCTTTCCCGGTATCCATGTTTTTGAGCGAGCAGTATCCGCGTCCTTCATAGAAAGCCATCTGGATAGAGTCTGCCAGGCGCTGCAGGAAGCTTTCATCCTCTTCATAATAGAAGCGGTCGATCACCAGATTGATCTCCATTCCTTTTTCAGGGGTAAACCCGAAACTTTCGAGATCTTCAATTCCGGCAACGTTTCCGCTGATTTCCAGTCTTGTAAAACCGGCCAGTTTTAAAACGTTCAGGTTTTCAGTGAAATTTTCCGCATCATAGGTAAGCGGCGCCGTCAATAGGAATGACACGTCTTTTTCTGATGATCTGATAAAATCCACTACATCGGAAACCGAGTCTTTTTTCACTTCTTCCCCGGAAACCGGTGAAAATGTTTTCCCGATCCTTGCGAAAAGAAGTTTCATATAATCATAAATCTCCGTAGATGTGCCTACCGTTGATCTCGGGTTTGAAGAAATCACCTTCTGCTGGATCGCGATGGACGGAGCCAGGCCTTTGATGTCATCAACTTTAGGCTTTTCCAGTTTCCCTAAAAACTGGCGCGCATATGAGCTGAGACTTTCCACGTACCTTCTTTGTCCTTCCGCATAAATGGTGTCAAATGCCAGTGAAGATTTTCCGCTTCCGGAAACTCCTGTAATGACGATCAGTTTATTTTTAGGGATGAGGACGTCAATGTGTTTCAGATTGTTGAGATGTGCATTCTTAACAAAAATCTGCTTTTTAATATCTATATCTGTTGTATGAGCCATAGTAAAATTAAGACTAACAAAATTACGACTTTTTGATGGATTCTGATCTTTAATTAAACACAAATCATGCAAATCAGTTCCATCGGTATTTTCATATTTCATCACTTCATTACAGGGTAGAATTTTAAATGACAAATAAGATCTTTTACTTTCCATTATGGTTTTACTGCCTGTAAAAATCTGCAATGTGCGGATTAAGTATGTTATGTTTAATGAAAACAGCCCGGATAAGCGGTATGTATGTTTTAAGTACTTCTTCAGAATTAATAAATCCGCAAATACAGGCTTGCAATGACCTTGAAATTTGACTAATTATCAGTTAAGGGCCGGGATTGACTGAAGATAATTTATCAGCTGTGTTAAATTTTAATTTTTAACTTTTTTTTAAGCTTACCCTGTTGTTTTATATTTAATAATTATTTAAAATTGTATTTACAAATAAGTAATACAGAATGCGAAAATTATTCAGAGATCTGGTTACACATTTAATGAAAAAAAGATAAATCCTTCCGGAAAGATGCAGCTGAAACTGCATCTTTTTTTATGACATCTATCATTTGTATGTATTCTCAAACTCCATTATTTTTGGACCTGTGAACTCACTGAGATAATTCTGATAAAAATGATTAAAAAAGCAGGAAGCATTTTATTTCTTGGAGCCTTGTATTTTGCACAGGCCCAGGAAAAATCCGCGGATATTGACCAAATTGAAATTCAGGGAAAAATAATTTCCATCCCGTATAAAATCGCCAACCAGAATATCAGTGTTATTACCAGGGAAAACATAGAAAATTCTCCTGCCAAAAGCATTGATGAAATCCTGCAGCAGGTTTCCGGGATGGATATCAGAAGGCGCGGGGCAAACGGCGTACAAAGCGATATTGCTTTCCGCGGCAGCTCATCAGAGCAGGTGCTCCTCCTTTTAAACGGAATCAGGATGAGCGATTCCCAGACGGGCCATAATTCTCTGAACTTACCAATAGACCTTGAAGATGTGGAAAGAATAGAAGTTATTAAAGGCCCGGGTGCAAGACGGTTCGGACAAAATGCCTATGCCGGAGTCATCAATGTGATTACGAAAACCCATATCGGGAAAAGGGTAAAGATAAGTGCTGAAGCCGGAGATTATGAAACGTTCGGTTTCGGAATGAATGCACAGATCGGAAATGAGAAATTTTCAAATGCGCTTACGGCAAATTCCAATTCATCCCAGGGGTATATGTACAATACGGATTATGAGATCAGAAATATATTTTATCAGAGCAAATTAGCCGTAAAAGACGGGGACATCATGCTGCAGGCCGGTTTTTCTGAGAAAAAATTCGGGGCCAACGGGTTTTATTCTTCTCCGAAAGCAACCGAACAGTATGAGGAAACGCAGGCCTCCGTAGTAAGCCTGGCGCATCAGCAAACCTTTAAAAACCTGAAAATCCATTCCAATGTATACTGGCGGAGAGGGCAGGATATGTACCTGTTCAACAGGGCGAAGCCTGAAATCTACCGGAATATGCACATAGGGAACAATGTAGGAGGCGAAGTGAATTCCAGCTATAAGTGGGGATTAGGCACTACAGGAGTCGGCGTAGAGCTGAGAAAGGAATTTCTGGCCAGTAATAATCTCGGACAAAGGAACCGTTTTGTTTCCCAGGTGTTCTTTGAGCACCATTTTTCGCTGCTTGATAAAAAATTAAATATCAGTCCGGGTTTTTCATGGGCAAATTATTCCAAGGAAGGGAATTTCTTCTATCCGGGACTGGATGTAGGCTACAATTTTAATCAGAATCATAAGATCTACGGGAATATTTCAAGGGTTTCAAGGGTGCCTACATTTACCGATCTTTATTATGTAAGCAAAACGGAGCAGGGAAATCCTGATCTGCTGCCAGAAAATGCAGTTTCTGCAGAAGCAGGATACCAGTATCAGGCGGGAAATATTTTAGCGAAAGTCAGCGGTTTCCTTAGGGATTCCAACAATTCCATAGACTGGACCAAAATGTCACTGAACGATCCTGTCTGGTACGCCCGGAATATTGGCGATACGAGCAGCAAGGGAGTGGAAATTGAGCTTAACCACCGCTGGAAGCAATGGCTGAATTATTCGGTAGGGTATACTTATCTGGACAATAAGCTGAATTCTGCCGGAGAATTTTCTGCAAGGTATCTTCTGGATAACCTGAAGCACCAGTTGATTGCAAAATTGGAAACGAAATTCCTGAAAAATTTTACCAATGAACTTGTTTACCGGTATAACCAGCGTATGAATAACGGAAGTTATAATCTGCTGGATGAAAAATTAAGTTTTGTTCAGAAAGACTTTTCAGTCTATGTTCTGATCAATAATGTAACCAATACTTCATATACGGAAACCTTTGGCGTGGCCATGCCGCAGCGGTGGTTCCATGTAGGACTTTCTTATATGATCAATATTAAGTAAATGTTAATTCAGGATGAATTAAAGTTAATATTACGAAATTGTTAATTGATTTAAATTTGCAGAAATTTTTTTTAAGATGAAACTTTTTCTAAGTCTTGGTCTGTTGTTCTGCCTGACGTTTATTAAAGCACAGGAACATATTTCCAACTTCAATGCACTGACATTAACGTATAAGTTTCACCCAAAATTCTTCCTATACGCCGAGAGCCAGATGAGAAGCATCGAAGATTACAGCTATCCTGATTATTATGAAATAAAAGGCGGTTTAGGATATAATCTCACCAAGAATCACAAGCCGTTTATCGGATTGGGAAGATATGCTACCTATAAAGACCATGCTATCAATAAAGAAGAGTTCAGGGTCTGGCTGCAGGATGTTATTGACTTCAAGAAAGGCGTGGTAAAGTTTGAAAACAGGTTCCGTGCTGAAAAATCATGGTTTTACGAGCCGCAGACTGATAAAAGCTCCGAGAGGATGCGGTACCGTTACCGCTTGAATATTTCGGTTCCCCTGAATGCCAAAAAAATTGAGCCCGGTACTTTATTTGCCAATGCCTATGACGAAATCTTTATTGTAAGCCCCATAAAACCTGCTTTTGCAAGAAACAGGGTCTACGGAGGTTTCGGGTACCAAATCGATGAACATTTCGGGATCTTGGGCGGGTACCTCTGGCAAAGAGAATTTGAAGCGAAAGGAAATAAAAACGTCCACTTCATATATCTTGCCATCAACATCAATATAGATGATACCAACCCTCCTGCAAAAACCTATCATTTCCCGGGAGCAGATTAATAATCAATCAATAATAATCAATCAATCAGGAAGCCTGGTCAAGTCTTGTCTGAAAATCAAGAAGCCCTTCTTTGTACTCTGTATAGGCTGTATTTAAGATTTCCTGGTACCTATTCACCAGATTGATTACCGCATCGATTTCCGGCTGAATATACCGGTCATTATTGAAATAAATGTATTCTGAATTGATAAATTCTTTAATAACCTGCTGGTCTTCCGGAGTGATAAGCCCCTGATAACCGGATTCTTCAACGAATTTCCTCAGGATCTCCTTGAATGGTTTCTCATTCTTCAGCAGTACCGCTCTGTGCTTCCTAATCTCCTCTACAGGCAAAGTAACGGAAATAAACTGCAGATGCCGGATGAATTCAGTGATAGAATTCTGGAATATATCAAACTCATGGTCGAGCAGGGCAAATTTCTTATATTTTGCCACTAAAGTTTCTTTATCATATGCATCTGCCTTACTGTAATAATATTTAAAGACATTCTTATCGTTTTCAACAAGCATGGAATTCAATTCTTCGAAATTTTTTGTAAACCTCGGGATTAAAATTTTGGCTTCATTGGCCTTGTAAAGCCTGCCGTTACATTTAAACGTTTTAACTGTTTTGGAATTGGCAGCAAGATATTCCAGTGTATAAAGGTCATTGCTGATTCCGGCCTTCTCGTACACCAACGACAGGTTTTCATCGTTAAAAAAATCATAGATTTCTGTATTGGCAGGTGTACGGGTAAGATCTTCAATATTTTCCAATACAGGATTGTGGTTTTCATAATATCCGTTGAAGGCTGAACTGATCTTTTTATACGGATAGGTTTCATTATACAGCTGCACAAATCTTTCATCGCTTATTATTTCACCGGTGCTTTCAATCCCACACATCGCTAAATGCTTTTTCGTCAAAGCTTTGCAGACCTCATCAAAACCGCGGATGACACTTTTTGCCGGTTCATTGTTTTCCGGAAGGTTTTTTGTCTTGTTTTTCCGGATTATCTCAATCCTTTTGTCATTCTCAGGATGGAATGACCACTGGTCCTCAATTTCAATTTTTGATTTATTGTAGCGGGTCAGGTCTTCAAGGCTTACTTTTGGCAAACTGTTTTCATAAGGATAATTATTCCGGTCACTTAAAATTTTCATTATTGAAGTCTGGTTCCCGAAGAGGTTTTCCGGGAAGTATGCCTGACTGCTTTCTGCATAGAACATCAGTGAACTGCTGAATGCAGTATCACTTAAACTTAATCTCAATAATGCAGCAGCCTGTTCTTTCGGGTTGGTAACATAGGTGGCAACGGAATCCGCATGGAACTCCATTTCCCGCCGTAAAGAAGCATTGTTTTTAAACAGGAAATCAGAGAAAATCTTCAGGATGTATTGGAATGCATTAATAAAGGCTATTGAGATCCACGCTGAAAGCTGATAGATCCAATGTCCGGAACCGTATTTCAAAGAATTTTCAAAATCCTGATTATTGTAAACTGTATCAAAAATAATTTTTTCAGCCTGGTTTACATATCCGCCGATTTTCATGCTTCTCTGGGAAAAATGCCCGAACTCATGTGCCAGGACGGTCTTAAGTTCGCCAACCGTCGTGGCATTGATCAGGCCCATGCCGATAGTGATATTTTTCCTGACGGGCAAAAACATACTCCAGAAAGTGGAGCTGTAGCTTACGCTCGCATTTACTTCTGAGGAAAGAAATACCTTGCCGGGTTGTCTTACTGCTGTTTCCTTTACCATTTCATCGATCATGGAAAAAAGCTCAGGCTGGTTTTTGCGGTCCACCTCAATTAAATGGTTATTGCTGTAATTGCTTTTTTTGAAAATAAACTTGATCAGATAATAAAATACGACAAGCCCCACACTTACCAGCCCCAGCGCAATGGCAATGGTAAAATAGTTGGCATGAAGCCTGACAATCTGCAGGGCTCCGTAACCCAACAGGAAAATGAACGACAGGGAAATAAGGATTAAGATAAAGTAAACGAAGAAAAATAGTGAAACCGAGGCAATGGCAGATATAAGCTTAGATCTGTAAGCTGCTGAAACAGGAGGGAGGTTATTAGTCATGTGGTTTTTTAATATTTATCTGTCAGGTAATGGTAAGCTTTCAGGTATTTATTGAATCTTTTGATGTCTTTCTGGCTTAGCTCGCGGTTTACCCTTCTCAAATCCATATTATCACGGAGGTCATTTAATTTTACGGCCACAGCAAGAGGGGAACGTTCGGTTCTTTTTACAAAATCATCGTATTCTTCTTCAGGATCAAACTTCGTGAGACAGCTGATTGCAAAAATGATGTATTCCGGAAATCCTTCATCCCTTAAATAATCCAGACTGAATTCTGCCGGGTGGTCTTCCACAACGTCATGCAAAACGCCTACAATCTTCTCATCCATGGTTTTGCCGTACTCCATAACGCGCATGACATGAGCTATATAAGGAGCATGGTATTTATCCGTCTGCCCTTTGTGTGCTTTATCAGCAATCTTTATAGCCCGGTGCAGTAGTTCTTCTTTTGTCATTATAACTTATAAAGTGCAAAAATAAAAAATGCCTCAAATCCGGAGGCTATATTTTAAGATTATTTTTAATAAATATCTCTAAAGACAGGATGTTCAGTCGTAAGTCAGTCTAAAGAATGATTATTTTAGTCTGGAACTGTTTTTAGGATCAGGAGTTATTCCGTTAAGTATTTTATAGTCCGTCGTGTCAATTCTTTTATCCTTCATGCCGGAATATACGGAATCATGGGCAGGCTTTGCGTTGGGCATTTTATAAACATCTTTCTGAGAGCCTGCAGGTTTGCCTGGATCCGGTTTTTTCATCCCTACCGTATCCGTTTTAAACATTAACTTTTTTCTCTGTGCCGAGAATGAAACTGAAATAAAAAGAAGGGTAAATAATACAATTTTCATAGGTGGTAATTTTTGATAAAAATAAAAATAATTTTTAAAACGGTTTTATTACCTCTCTTCATTTTTACTTTCCGGAAAAAATTACATATAAATAAAAAGCGCCCCAGATCATGGGGCGCTTGATTAAGAAATCAAATTGATATATAAAAGACTAATATGCTCCTTTACTGATATAATGGGCAGCTATTTTTTCTGTCAGTGCCACTACATTCGGTGTATTGGTATATTTTGTAAACCTTCTTAATCCGGAAAGCATCATTCTCTGTTCGTCGCCTTCTGCGAAAGAAACGATTCCTTCTTTTGCGGATGTAATAATTTTTTCCACGGCTTTATAAAGGTTAAGCTGAGCCATCAACGCTTCAACAGAATCTGCGGAAAAATGTTTTTCAGCTCTTAAAACTGCAGATTCCGCCATGTAGATCTGGTTAAGGATTTCTGATGCATTCAGTAACAGATGCTGCTGCTTCTCAATATCCATCATGTATTTCTGAAGTGCAGCACCGGAAACCATTAAAAATACCTTTTTAAGGTTGGCAATGATTGCTTTTTCTTCGCTCATGAATTCAGAATAGTCTGGAACTTCAAATGACGGGATGCCCATCAATTCTTTTGAAATCGCCATTGCCGGTGACAACAGATCAAGTTCACCCTTCATTGCTCTTTTAATCAGCATGCCAACGGATAAAAGACGGTTGATTTCGTTGGTTCCTTCATAGATCCTTCCGATCCTTGAATCCCTCCATGCTGCTTCCATCGGGGTTTCTTCAGAGAATCCCATTCCGCCGTATACCTGTATCCCTTCATCAGCAGTATGCTGTGTTAAATCTGAAACGAATACTTTCAGGATCGAAGCTTCTACGGCAAACTCTTCCACGCCTTTTAATTCAGCCTGCTGGTGGTTCATGCCGCCTTCAACCAGTTCATTGATTTTATCTTCCACATTCTTTGCCGCTCTGTAGGAACCGGCTTCGGAAACGAAAATCCCGGTAGCCATTTCCGCCAGCTTTTTTCTGATGGCTCCGAATGTTGAGATCGAAACGCCAAACTGTTTTCTCTCGTTGGAATATTGAAGGGAATGGTTCAGAATCCTTCTCTGTCCGTCCAGGTTGGCCGCTGCCAGTTTGATTCTTCCTACATTCAAAGCATTCAGGGCGATCTTGAAACCGTTGTTTCTTTCCCCCAGAAGGTTTTCAACGGGCACTTTCATATCCGTAAAGAATACCTGTCTTGTTGAAGATGAACGGATTCCCAGCTTATGTTCCTCTTCACCGAAACTTAATCCTTCGGTACCTTCTTTCTCCACGATAAACCCTGTGATGTTTTTATCATCTTCAATTTTAGCGAAGACGATGAAAATCTCTGCAAAACCGGCATTGGAAATCCACATTTTCTGTCCGTTGATGATATAATGTTTCCCGTCTTCGGAAAGCTTGGCCCTCGTTTTTCCTGAATTGGCATCAGAACCTGCGTCCGGCTCCGTTAGGCAGTAAGCTCCGAATTTTGTACCTGTAGCCAGATCCGGAAGGTATTTCTGCTTTTGCTCTTCAGTTCCGTACAACAGGATCGGAAGGGTACCGATTCCGGTGTGCGCGCCATAAGCCGTTGCCAGTGAACCGTTTGCCCCGGAGCAGTAATCGCAGGCGAGCATCGTATTCACAAAGCCCATTCCCAGGCCGCCGTATTCTTCCGGAACTGCTACACCGAGAAGGCCCATTTCGCCCAGCTTACGCATTTTTTCTTCTGTCAGGGCATAATCTTTCTTCTCAAACCTCACATTCTGAGGGATTACTTCCCGGTCTATAAATTCTTTTGCGGAATCCCGGAGCATTTTCTGTTCTTCTGAAAGTTCTTCTAACGTAAAGATGTCGTTTGCAGGAATTTCCTTGATCAGGAATTCTCCTCCTTTTAGTATGTTGTTCATTGTTTTATTTTTTAAGTTACTGTGAAGATGTTTTAGATAATTGATAAATAAATATAGACGGATAGATAATAGATTATGTTAAGGGTTTAATGTATTTTGAAATACCATCGTTGCTTTTTGAAATTCTTCTATTTTGGCTTCAAAGATTTCACTTTTTTCATCAGATACATATTTTCTGTGATTTGCCAATAAAATCTGTGTTTGAAGTTCAAATGAAGATCCTAGAGAAATATCTAAAAAGTGACTGAAAGACTTATTGGTCCTGCTTGAGCCTTCAGCTACATTTGAAGGAATAGAAATTGCGCATCTGTCCATCTGGCTTTTCAAACCATATTTTTCATAAGCCGGAAAAGTATCAGTCAAATCCAAAGTGCTTTTTGATAGATCCAATGCCATTTGCCAAATTTTAAGTCTTTTAAAATTATGCCTTTTAAAATTACTCATCTTCAATACGCTTATATTCTATTATCTATCAGTCTATTATCTCATAATCTATTATCTAACGATCTATAAAAGTTCAAAAATACTCGCTGCGCCCTGTCCGGTTCCTACGCACATGGTCACCATGCCGTATTTGTTGCCGCGTTTTTTCATTTCATCAAGCAGCTGAACGGTTAATTTGGTTCCGGTACATCCCAGCGGGTGGCCTAAAGCAATCGCGCCGCCATTGACATTCAGGATGTCTTGGTTGATATCCAGTTCTTTTACGATGGCTACGGACTGAGAGGCAAATGCTTCATTCATTTCGATCAGCTCAATGTCTTTAAGTTCCAAACCGGCCTGTTTCAGTGCCTTCGGAATGGCGTATAATGGTCCCATCCCCATAATTCTGGGTTCCAGCCCGGCAGCGGCATAGGCTACCAGTCGGGCTTCAGGTTCCAATCCTAATTCTTTCACCATTTCTTCGCTCATGACCATTACGAAAGCGGCACCGTCGCTCATCTGCGAAGAGTTT
The DNA here is from genome assembly GCF_034047335.1 of Chryseobacterium sp. JJR-5R. Classification (NCBI taxonomy): domain Bacteria; kingdom Pseudomonadati; phylum Bacteroidota; class Flavobacteriia; order Flavobacteriales; family Weeksellaceae; genus Chryseobacterium; species Chryseobacterium sp. JJR-5R. The sequence continues at coordinate 2,322,106 of NZ_CP139137.1, read as the reverse complement.
CCTGCCGTTACGCTTCCTCCATTTGCGAAAACCGGTTTTAATTTAGCCAGACCTTCGAGAGACGTATCGGCCCTGGGGCCTTCGTCCACTGAAAAATCGAATTTCTTAGTCTGCATTTTCTGGTTTTCATCCAGAAAATTATATTCTACGGGAATCGGGACAATCTGGTCCGCAAACCGTCCTTCCTGATTCGCCCTTAAGGCTTTCCTGTGGGATTCAAAAGCAAACTGGTCCTGTTCTTCCCGGGAAATTTTATACTGCTTGGCCACTTCTTCGGCCGTATAACCCATTCCCCAATAATAATCAGGATTGGTTTTGGCAATATCCGTTTCGGGAACCGGCTTGTAACCGCCCATCGGAATGTATGACATGGATTCCGTTCCGCCCGCAATAATACAGTCGGCCATGCCGGCCTGGATTTTTGCCGAAGCAATGGCAATCGCTTCACTTCCTGATGCACAGTACCGGTTGACTGTCACTCCTGGGACTTTATCGGTATTTAATCCCATTAAAGAAATCAAACGGGCTACGTTTAATCCCTGTTCGGCTTCAGGCATTGCGTTTCCTACAATAAGGTCGTCAATCCTGTTTTTATCCAATTGCGGCAGCTCAGCCATTAATTTTTCAATTACAGTAGCTGCCATAACGTCGGGTCTTGTAAATCTCAGACTTCCCTTTGGCGCTTTTCCAACGGCCGTTCTGAACCCCTTTACTATATATGCTGTTTTCATTTTATGTAAAATGTATTATGTACAATGTAAAAAGTACAGTGTACGTTATTTAGAATAAATTTGCTTTAATTTAATTATCATATTTTGAGCATTTTCTGCCTCATAGAGGTAAACTGTTCATAGATTTTTGTTTTGCAATTTATAGAGCTCCGTAGGAGCGGCCTGTTCATCTTCAATCCATTCAAATAAATATTCCGGACTGTATTCAATTTCAAATTTTTCTAAAAGATCCAGGTATTCACTTTTAAAAGTTTTATTTTTATGATGCTGTTCCTGATTCAAAATATAATTAACAACTGAATCCACGCTGCTTTTAGAATAAGAGAATGCTCCATAACCTTCCTGCCAGTTGAATTTCCGGTTTATCCATTTCTTTTCATTGATGAATTTGGATGAACCTGCTTTAATATCTCTTACCAAATCTGAAATTGAAACTGTCGGGCTCATACTTACAAGAATATGTATGTGATCTGGCATGGCAAACACTGCAAACAATTTTTGGTTTCTATGGGAAACAATACCTGTAATAAATTTATGCAATTCTTCTCTGTTTTCTTTTGGAATCAGATTTTGTCTGCCTTTAACAGCGAAAACAATTTGAATACAAATTTTTGTGTACGTATTTGCCATAAAATTAACAGGTCGCCTCTACGAGGCGGTTTAAAATCTGTAAATTATTCTTAACTATTAATAGTTCGCTCCTACGGAGTTTATTTTTAATTCCTCAGCGGTTTCCCATTCTGTAACATATACTGAATCCTTTCCAGTGTTTTCCGTTCCCCGCAAAGCTGCAAGAACGTTTCCCTTTCAAGGTTCAACAGATACTGTTCAGTGACAACGGTAGGTTCGGAAAGATTTCCGCCGACCATAACGTTGGCCAGTTTATCTGCAATTTTTTTGTCGTGCTCAGAAATATATTTTCCGGTTAACATTTGATCGGTTCCTACATAGAACATCCCCAGTGCATCTTTGCCCAGAACTTTTACTTTCTGTTCGACAGGCTGGGTATATCCGTGTTCAGCAAGGCTTTTAGCAAGCATTTTTGCCGTCATGACCTGTGATCGCTTGTCAACCGCAACAATGTCTTTCCCCTTTTCAAGGATTCCCATATCGTAGGCTTCATAGGCAGATGTGGCCACTTTACCCATCGCAATATTCATGAATGCTTCACGCAGCCTGTTGTTCTTAACATCGTCGTTATGGAATTCCCTTGATGTCCTTAGCGTCAGTTCTTTGGTTCCGCCACCGCCGGGAATTACACCGACTCCGGTTTCTACCAATCCGATATAGGTTTCTGCTGCGGCAACCACCCGGTCTGCATGCATGGTCATTTCACAGCCGCCGCCCAGCGTCATCCCGTGAGGAGCCACGACTACAGGAATAGAGGAGTATCGCACCCGCATCATGGATTTCTGGAAATAGGCAATGGCCATATTCAGATCGTCCCAGTCCTGTTCGATGGCCATCATTAAGATCATGGCCAGGTTTGCGCCTACGGAGAAGTTGGTACCCTGGTTTCCGATGACCAGTCCGTCATATTCTTTTTCAGCCAGGTCAATGGCCCGGTTTAATCCGTCCAGCACTTCGCCACCGAGAGAATTCATTTTAGAGCGGATTTCAAAATTGATGATGCCATCACCCAGATCTTCGATGGCAGCACCGGAATTGTTCCAGAGGGTCTTGTTTTTTCTGATATTATCCAGGATGATAAATGAATCCTGTCCCGGGATTTTGCTGTATTCCCCTGAATTTTTATCAACGTAAATACTTTGCCCTTCTTCATTGACTTTATAAAAAGACTCGATGGTATTAACCCAGCCGGAAACTTCGTAACCTGCATCTTCAGCCAGTTCAATCCCTTTCCTGATCCCTACGGCATCCCATATTTCAAAAGGCCCGTTTTCCCAGCCGAAGCCGGCTTTCATGGCATCATCTATTTTGTAAACCTCGTCGGAAATTTCCGGAACTTTATGTGAAACGTAAGCGAACAGCGCCCCCAAAGACTTTCTGTACAGCTCTCCGGCCTTGTCTTTTCCTCCGATCAGGACTTTAAAACGGTCAATCGGCTTGTCGATTGTTTTGGTAAGTTCCAAGGTCGGGAATGAAGATTTTCCCTGAAGCTCATATTCCAGCGTATCAAGGTTCAATCCGTGGATTTCGGATTTTCCTTCAGCATTTTTTACTTTCTTATAGAATCCCTGTTGTGTTTTTGAACCTAACCATTTGTTATCAACCATTTTCCGGATGTAATCCGGCAGGGAGAAGACATTATTGAAATCATTGGCCTCAAAACCGCTCTGGCTGACACCGTTTGCCACCATCACCAAAGTATCAAGCCCTACCACATCAGCTGTTCTGAAGGTTGCCGACTTCGGTCGTCCGATTACCGGACCGGTTAATTTATCAACATCGGAAACGTTAAGACCCAACTTCTGAACATTGTGAAGAAGGTCCATCATGGAGAATACCCCGATCCTGTTGGCAATAAAAGCCGGGGTATCTTTTGCTAAAACGGTCGTTTTTCCCAAGAACTTGGCGCCGTAATGCATATAGAAATCAATGACTTCCGGGGCAGTATCCTGGGTAGGAATAATTTCTAACAAAGGAAGGTACCGTACAGGGTTAAAGAAGTGAGTTCCTGCAAAATAATGTTTGAAATCATCGCTTCTTCCTTCAGTTAAAAGGTGGATAGGGATGCCTGAAGTATTTGAAGAAATCAGCGTTCCCGGTTTTCTGAACTTTTCAATTTTCTCATATACTGATTTTTTGATGTCCAGTTTTTCAACCACCACTTCAATAATCCAGTCCGTATTTTTAATTTTCTGTAAATCGTCATCAAAATTTCCAACACTGATCCTCTCCGCAAATTTCGGGGAATAGAGCAGTGCCGGACTTGCCTTCTTCAGTTTTTCAAAGTTTTCCGAAGCAATTCTGTTACGAACGGCTCTGTCTTCTTTGGTCAAACCTTTTTTCTGTTCTGCTTCAGACAGTTCAAACGGAACGATGTCCAGCAGCGAAACTTCCACACCAATGTTGGCAAAGTGCGCCGCAATACCGCTTCCCATAATTCCTGAACCAAGAACGGTAACGTGTTTGATTCTTCTTTTCATTATACTTATATTTATTATTTATTTTGGTTTATGTATCTGTTGTTCTGAATGGCTTATCCTTACCAGACAGATACTTATTTTCTGTTATTAAGATCTACTGCAATTTTCATAATCTCAGTCATTACTTCTTTAAAAGTTTCAAGCTTTTCCGGAGCAATTTTCTCCATGATCCTTTTATTGAAGTTTACCACGACTTCTTTGGACATGTTCCTGGAATTAAGCCCTTTATCGGTAAGCTTAATAATCACTTCGCGTTTATCTGTGGTTGTCTTTTCTTTATAGATATAGCCGTTATCTTCAAGAAGTTTGATGATCCTTGTAAGAGAAGTAGGCTCGATAGCCATTTTAGGTCCGAGATTTGTACTTCTTGTACCTTCTTTAGGATCTATTTTAAGAAGAGTAAGTGCCTGTACGGCTGTAGAATCATGTTCCTGAGCAAGATCTGTATACATTTTAGAAACAGCAAGCCAGGTCTGTTTTAAAATTAAATCTACATTTTCTATTTTATCTTTGTTATCCATGTTATTATTGAAAAAGGTGTTACTCAAATGTAGCAAATATTATGCATGCATAGTATTTATTAACGTTAAAATTTGTTAACAATCTGATTATTAAAGGATTAAATTGTATGATTAGCATAATACTATGCATGCATAGTATGTGAATTAAGCAAGGAAAAGTGCCTGTTAATAAATGGTTTTCACGAAATTAACAATTTCTTCAAAAGATTCGCATTGATGTCTTAAGGAATTGTATGAAATAACCCAAATCTTCTGCTGAAGCTCGAAATGCAGAGATGAAAGATCTTCCTGGAAATTTTTCTGGAGCAGCGAGTACAGCATTTCTTTGTGTAAGCCAGGTGCTAAGATATGCGGGGAAATAAAGTTTTTATTGACTTCAAACAGAGAGGGATTGATCAGCTCTTCATGCTGAAGCAAAACGTCCTCCACCATTCCTGAATACAGCGTTTTATCCTTTATATACCAGATTTTATCTGCAAATTCCTTGGCCAGCCGCCAGTCATGAGAGGAGAAAAGGATCAGTTTATTCTGTTCTTTCGCCAGCTTCCGGAGTGTCTTAAGAATGGTGATTTTATTTTTTTCATCCAGATGGGTTGTCGGTTCGTCTAGGATAATGATCGGTGAGTTCTGGGTCAGAGCTCTTCCGATAAATGCTTTCTGGAGATTCCCGTCTGAAAGGTTCCTTAAAAAGATATGTTTGTACTGATCCAGATCCAGTTCACGGATAATTTCCGAAACTTCTTTTTTATCTTCTTTTTTGAGTTCAAAATAATATGGGTAATAAATGTATTTTCCCAATGAGATAAGATCCTCAACCGTATGATTCTGAGGGATGACCGATTTTGAAAAAACAACAGCAATATGTTCTGCAATCTCCTTTACGGAAAGATGTTTTATATTTTTATTGTTGATTGAGATTTCCCCATTCAGTAGAGGAACTTGGTGCAGCACAGACTTAATCAAAGTGGTTTTTCCTACACCATTATTCCCGATTAACAGGCATACTTCCCCTAAATTCAGGTTTGCATCTGCATTTGAAATCAGGGTTTTATCGTAGCCTATGTCCGCTTGTTTGATGTGTAGGTGCATTTTATTCAATTATTTTTCTCAAACGGGTTATGTTTGTTTATCATTTTACGCTTTATTCTGTTTCAGCAGCATGGTAAGAATAACAGGAATCCCGAAAAGGGAACTTATTACATTTAAAGGGATCTGGGATTTTTCAGCCATAATTGAAAACAACAGCATCATCAGCATGCCCAGAAGCATGTTCAGCCCCCACTGCTGCCAGAGCTTTGCGGGGTTATAAATCAGCCTGCAAAAATGCGGCACAATAATCCCGATAAATAAAACAGGCCCTAAAAATGCCGTAACAGAGGCCGAAAGCAGGGAAGAGGCAATGATGATAAACAGCTTTAAATGATTTAAATTAACGCCTAAACTTTGCGCATAGGCAGCTCCCAGAGAATTTCCTATTAAAGGCCTGATGCTTTTAAAACACATAAACGATCCGGCCAGCACCAGTAACGACAATACGTATATCTGGCTTCTGGAAACCATATTATTGGCTCCGAAAGACCATAAGACATAATTTTTCAGGCTTTGATTTTCGGCATAAAACTGCAGCAGGGAAACGATTGCGCCGGCAAAAGCCGAGATCAGGAAACCAAAAATAATCAGGTGTGATTTATCTGTAAACCTTTTAGACATGGATAGCAGCAACAGCATGAGAATGAAACTGCCTGCAATCGAAGAAAGGCTTAGGAAACTGTTCTGGAGAAACTCGGGAAGGTCAATATTATACGAAAACAAAATATAAAAAGCGACGGAAAGGCTTGCCACGGAAGTGATGCCCAGGATATCCGGTCCGGCCAAAGGGTTCTGAAAATATTCCTGCATGAGAAACCCGGAAGTAGGAATGGAAATTCCTGCTAAAAACATTACCAGTACACGGTTTACCCGGATTTCTGCAATCTGGCTGTTGGTTGCTTCTCCGAAGAAATCGTTAATGTTCAGACTTAAAAATCCTGTGTTCAGATTAACAACTGCAGTGAAAATTATGGCAATCAGTAAAAGCAGACACAGGATTTTAAATTTTTTTGACATTGCCGGAAATGCAGGTGCTTTTATTTTAAAAAGGAATTGATTTTTGAAGTAAGCATGTCTTCACTGATCATTCCCAAAGTTTCATCTGTTTTATCACCTTTTCTCATAAATGTGAAAGGTATGGCGCCGCCGTCCCACTGCTTAAAATTAGTTTTATAGAAATCGGCATTCATCAGCTGCCCGTCCATCAGCACCGTATAATCCTGAATGCCGTGCTCTGCGGTAAAACGCGGAACTTCCGTAGTCCAGATGTCTTTCTGGTCCAGGCTTACAAAAGTAATTTTCACAGGCTTTCCTTTCAATTCTTCAATTTTACTTTTAAAATGAGGAATTTCCTTGACACAGGGACCACACCACGTAGCAAAAAAATTCGTTACATATAAGGTATCGTTTTTGTTATTCAGTATTTTTGAAATATGATCCGGAGTAAGAACTTTTAATGAAGTCGCTGAAGAAGGTGTTTCCGGGACAGAAGCAGAATCTGTTGCGGCCGCGGCATCATTATTTTTCTCGCTTTCTTTTTTGCAGGCTGCCAAAGCAAAAAGAACAAGCGTGGATAAAATTATATTTTTCATAATTATTTTTTATTTATTTTTGAATTGAAGTATGGAACAACAAATCTATAAAGGGAAACTCACACGGTTTCATTGGCTAAAAATAACGAAAAAGGAAGAACTGACCAAAAATACTTTCGCGCTGGAATTTAAGATTCCGGAGCATCTGAAAGAAAATTTCAGGTTTGATGCCGGTCAGTTTATCAGTATAAAATTTCAGTTCCGGGGTGAAGAAGTCATCAATGACTACTCAATGACCTCAGCACCTTACGAAGGAAAAATAGCATTGGGGATTAAAATGAACTCCGCAGAGGGAGCGGCTTCGCATTTATTTAAAAACTATCATGTGGGTGATGCAATAGAAGTAAGCGAGCCTGCCGGAAGGTTTACCCTGGTGTCAAAACCCAGCGAATTCCGTACGATTGTAGGATTTGCTTCCGGCATAGGAATTACCCCGATCCTGAGCCATTTCAAAAATATCCTTCATAATGAGCCCAGAACAAGGATGTTTTTATTTTACGGAAATAAAACTTCTGAGGATTTAATGTACAGGGAACAGCTGGATAACCTTGCCGGAACCTATGGAGGCCGGCTTCAGATTTTCCATTTTTATTCTCAGGAAAAGCAGCCGAATAGTCTTTTTTACGGAAGGCTGGACGAAAAAAGATTAAGCCTGATTATCAACCAGATTCTCCACCTGGATGATACAGATGAAGAATCTACCATCTGGGATGCTGTGGATGAAGTGCTGATCTGCGGCAAAGGCGAAATGATCAGGACGCTGGCCAATGCATGTTATCATCATGGGATTCCGAAGAAAAACATCCATTTTGAGCTTTTTGAAGAATATAATGACGATATCTATCCTGTGGAAAAAGAATTTCCCCTGATAGAAAACGTTGAAGTGGAATTCACCATGTTGGGCAAACACTACAGCACCCAACTTCCTACCAATGAAGACAGGATCCTCCAGCAGTTACTGGTGCAGAAATTCAATGTTCCTTACTCTTGTAAATCGGGCATCTGCGGAAGCTGTGAATGTATCCTTGAAGAAGGCGAAGTGGAATTGCTGGAAAATGAATACTTAACGGAAAAAGAAGAGGAGAAAGGTCATATCCTTGCCTGCATGTCTATAGCAAAAAGCAGGAAAATAAAGCTTAACTTTGATCTCAGTTGAGAATCATAAAAAACATATTTAATCTGATATGTATATCAATAGAAATAGGAGTTCTGTTGATATGCCTTGCCAATGCATGGGTATTTGCCCTTACCGACGGAAGGACCTACACCAAGATTTCCAAGATTCCGCCCAGGGAAATAGCCCTGGTGCTCGGGACATCGCCTAAGATGAGATCAGGCCAGTCCAACCCTTACTTTACCAAAAGGATGGACGCGGCAGCTTTATTATACCACCACGGACGGATCAGAAAAATTATTGTAAGCGGTGAAAAAAGCAGAGGGTACAATGAACCGGCAGCCATGAAAAACTACCTGATTTATCAGGAAGGGGTCCCGGAAGACATCATTACCGAAGACCCGAAAGGATTCAATACCTACCAGAGTATCCTGCGCTGCAAAGATGTCTATAAAAAAGACAATGTGATCATCGTATCCCAGGGATTCCACAACCTGAGAGCCCTTCTTTTTGCCAGAAACAACAATATGAATGCCTTGGGCTTTGATGCCCAAGATGTAAGTAAACCCGAAAGCTACTACCGGAACCAGTTCAGGGAAATCCTTGCGAGAACGGTGGCGGTGGTGTATTTTGCTTTCGGTATTTCACCGGATTAGACGATATTTCCTTTATATTTGAACACACGACTATACTATATGAACGTCCAACAATTTTATACTATCGAGATCACAGATAAGCTGGGCTGGGATAGAACCATTAAAAAGTGCATCTTTTACGATATCTACCATACTTATTTTTATCATTCGCTGGAAAGTTCTTTTCCTTCTATTTTACTGGTTTCGGAATTTAATGACGAATTGATTGTTTTTCCTTTTAAGATAAGGAATATAGAAGACACAGGATATTTCGATCTCACTTCAGTATATGGATATTGCGGTCCGATTTCAAATAAAGAATTTAACGGTTTATCAAAAGAGCATTTTTCTTTTTTTCATGATGAATTTTCTAAGTTCTGTCGTAAAAACGATGTTGTTTCTGTTTTTTCAAGGCTGCATCCGCTTTGTGATTACAGTACTTTTTTTAAAGGTTTTGGAGAAGTGGCAGACATTAATAAAACAGTGGTCATAGACTTAGATCAGTCTACGCAGGAACAGGTGAAGCAGTACAGAAAATCTACTAAATATGAAATAAAATATTTAAGAGAACGTGATTTTTATATTGTTGAAACAAAAAATCCTGAAGACATTGATAATTTTATTGAAATGTACTACAAGACCATGGAAAAAGTGCGTGCTTTTGACCGGTATTATTACGACAGGGATTACTTTCACGGATTTTTAAATAATGACGACTATGAAGTTATCCTGCTGATGGCAGAAAAGGAGGGGCAGTATGTCGCGGGAGGAATTTTTACTGTAGTTGGAAATATTATGCAGTATCATCTTGCGACCACGGCGGAAGACAGTATAAAAGATGCGCCTATGAAACTGATCCTTGATGAAGCAAGAATTATTGCAAAAAATAAAAATCTCCATTTTTTACATCTGGGCGGCGGGTTTGCGGGGCGTGATAATGACAATCTTTACCTTTTTAAATCCGGATTCTCGAAAAAGAGGCTGCAGTTTTCTGTATGGAAGCATATTACGAATATTGAACAATATGATAAACTGGTAGCCTATATGAATATCTGGAAATCAGTAAATACTTTTTTTCCGCTGTACAGAAATTAGTTTTGTGCAGACAGCAAGATCCCCATTCGGTATGAATATTCATTGTTCATATCAAAAATTTCAATTTTAAAATTAAATTTTTCAGCAATCGTTATAAATTCAGATTTTTGCCACCATCTCCCGATCCCTCCCAGAAAAATATCTCCTGACTGAACTGCTTTTTCATAATTGGTTTTTCTTTCGGGTGTGTTGTAAAAATTCCATTTGTTTTCATCATTAGGCACGTTGGTAAGATAAAATTTAAAATCTTTTGAAATCTTAAGCAACCTTTCAATAATTTTTTCAAGCTCTTCAGGAGAAAAATAAGCAGTGGAATCATTAATCAAGAACTTGTGGATGACCGGCAGTTCGTGCCTGAAAATTTTAGTGAAATCTTCTTTGGCATTTCCTGTTGCGTATTCAATGTTTTTATTAGCCTTATATTTTAAAGCCGCATCAATAAGCGTTTCTGTAAAATCAAAGGCATAGATCTGCTTTACCGTCTGAGACAAAGGATAGGTTATAAGACCATTCCCGCAGCACATTTCCAGAAGAATGTCAGAACTGCTCAACTCTAATTTTTCCACAACATCATAGACGGAACCCGCAAGAACTTCCTTTGAAACCGGTGCTCTGTTGGCCGTTTTACCCACTTGAATGTACAGATCATCCTCACTGGCAGGCTCAATAACATTATAATTCTCCCAAAATTTTTTCCACTGATCGCTCATAGTTTGTTTTTATATGGTTTAGAAAGGATAACCGAATGCAATGTTTAAAGTAGGCTTAAACGGCTGGAAGTTTTTCAGCCTCCACCGGTCGCCTTCCGGTTGGTTCGGGTCATACATTTTATAGGCAAGATCTACCCTCAATGTAATATAGGCAACGTTTACCCTCAATCCGAATCCGCTGCCGACGCCCATCTGCCTTATAAACCTGTTGAACTTAAACTCGTTCCCGGATCCTGCATTATCGTTTTTCAGGCTCCACGTATTCCCGATGTCTGTAAAGACGGCCCCTTCATACATATCACTGAAAGGAACCCTGAATTCAATATTCGTGGTCAGCTTCATATTCTCCGTCTGATAAGCACGTACTCTTTCATCAATCTGGGAATCTCCGGGGCCAAGACCTCCGAAAGCTACCCATGCCCTGATGTCATTGGATCCACCGTTAAAATAGGAGCGTATTACCGGCATGCTGGACGAATTTCCATATGGAATCCCCAGTCCCAGGAACTGGCGGAGAACCAGCGTATTGTTGTTGAATTTGAAATATTTTCTGACATCAAAGTCAAATTTTACAAACTGGGCATACGGAACGCCGAAAATGGTTTTTTCCGGACTTGAAATGATCCCTCCTTCATTGGTCTTCTGATTGAAGATGCTGAATATATTTCCTGCCAGTTCCACTTTTCCGTTAAAATAAAAGGCGTTCGGATAATCTTTATTCCCGATTTCGTTATACACAAAATTGTAGATAAAGGAAGAAATCAAGACATCCTGGGTCTGCCGGTCTTTGTTAACCAGCGTCCCGACAAATGCAATAAAACGGTCGGCGCCTGCCTGATCAAGATTGGACACATAATTCAGATCTAAAGTAATCAGCCGGGAAACCTCATCTATGGTTAGCTGTCCGGAATTGAACTGTTGCTGCAGTGAAGGATTGGATATGAAATAATCATTGAAAATCTCTTCCTGAACTGCTTTGTCATTCACGAAATAATCATAATAGGCATCCTTATTCTTTGTTAAGCTCAATTGGGTATTGAACAGCGTAAGCCTGTGGGATACCTTATCATTGACCGTGGCCAGATAGTTAAGCCCTGTGTTGAAATTGATCCTTCCTAACCCTATGTTGTTCTGTACCGAAGCTCCCAGTACAATGGATGAAGTAGGGCTGTATCTTTTAGGCAGCAATTTATAATAATCAAAAGGAAGCAGCAGCCTTGGGAAATTCAGCGAGGCCTGGGCAGATATTTCGTACGCCAGAACCCTTTTATCGATATCTTTTGTACTCCTGATCGATCCGAAGGTCCCTGCAAGGCTGGTGGAAAGGTTTTCCGCGCCTCCGAAAATATTTCTGGTTGTTAAATCCACAGAAGGCGAGACTCCAAGATTCAAAAGCTGGGAATAATTGATATCCGTTCCCAGTTTCAGTTCATATTTAGGCAGTGGCTTCAGTACGTATATCACATCAATAATGCTGTCGTTAGGAGCCGTGCCGCCGCCGTGCCGCAAAGAATCCCTTGATTTTAAAATGCTGAAGTTATTCATTGACAGAAGGTTTCTTTTAGTGAGATCAAATTTTTTCTGATCATACACCTGCTTATAGCCAACGGTTATCGCCCTCCATATTGCCCTTGTGTCGTATTGGTTATTAGCTTTATGGAATCTGATGCCCCGCAGGCTGTCCATTCTTGTGTTCTTCGGATAATCTTTGCTGTCATCTACAATAGCCACATCAATATTGCCGATGGTCGCTATTTTATACGGAGAGTTAAGAGAATCCTTGTGGATTTCAAGGGTTACAGGAACCTGTTTCCTGCTCTTAAGAGAGTCTGCAACAAAATAAATTTCATCACCAAGGTTATTGAATTTATAATACCCGTATTCCCTCATCAGGTCATTGATCCTGGTCACTTCTTTTTCCAGAACGGTCTGATCCAGGATTTCTCCCTGCTTTACCAGGCTCTCATGGATTTTCTGCTGATACACGTTTTTCACAGCCGGATCCGGTATATTATAATAGTATTCTTTAATGTACGTAGGATCTTTATGTGTGATAAAATAGGTAACGGCAGCTTTCTTGGAAACAGAATCCAGATCATGCTTAAACTTCACTTCGGCATCCCAATAGCCCCGGTAGGTCAGTCTTTTCTCAATGGACTGTGCGCTTTTATCTGTTTTTGTCTGGTCAAGGATTACCGGAGGAGAGCCCCAGCTGTGGTACAGCCTGTCAAAGAAGAGGCTTTTCCCGACACTGCTTTTCATGTTGTATTTAACAAAAAGAGAATCCCTCAGCTTCTGGTTTCTCAGTTCATTAGGATAGGTCATGTATTCATTAAGGATCGTATCATATTTCGGGTCTGCAGTGTTGTACAGCCATAAGCTTAACGGCATAAAGAGAAACTGCCTTTTATTGGGTTTCTGCTGTACATAATTTTTTAACTCGCCATCGAAAAAGGCTTTTTTATCTTCAAACTCAAAACTGTTCTCCGTCAGCAGGAAGTCGCCTGCCGGAACTTTTTTAGTGGTACTACAAGCATAAAGGAGCCCTACAAATGTTGCAAATGATATAATTTTATAATACTTTTGAGGAGAATTCTTATAATGCTTACAGCTCATACAATAAAAGTTTTACAGTCTTTAGATAAAAAGAAGTTCAGGCAAAAATACAATTTGTTTTTGGTTGAGGGCAACAAAATCATCAGCGAACTTTTTAATTCTGACTTTAAAATTAAAGAAATATTTTCTACCGATCCGCAAAAGCTGGAACGTGCAGATGCCCCTGTTATTCATATCTCTGAAAATGAACTTAAAAAAATAAGTTTCCTGCAGAACCCTAAGGATTCCGTAGCAGTCTGCTACCTTTCTGAAGCGGTAAAATACGAAGACAGGAATATACAGCTTGTGCTGGACGGTATCCAGGATCCGGGCAATCTGGGAACGATTATCCGGCTGGCAGACTGGTTCGGGATTGAGCAGATCATCTGCAGCGAAGATACTGTAGATTTTTATAACCCAAAAGTAATTATGGCCAGTATGGGATCGTTTACCAGAGTGAATGTAATATATACAGATTTAACCGGGTATCTAACCGGAACAGAAAATGTAAACATTGGTACCGATATGGAAGGGGAGAATATTTATAATTTCCAAAAACCCGAAAAGATGAATCTTATTCTGGGTAATGAAGGAAACGGCATGCGTGCGGAAACAGAAAAACACTTAAAGAAAAGTGTGATGATCCCAAGATTCGGGAAATCCCGCTCTACGGAAAGCCTCAATGTCTCCATGGCTGCAGGAATTATTTTAGGCCAGCTGTTTTCTGAATAGAAAGACATTAGATTTTAGAAGTCAGTTTACAATCAAACATCATCTTATCGACTTCTAAAATCTAAGTCTGACTTTCAGATTAACTGTTCCATGCTTGAAACACTTTTGTTTTTCTGGTATGTTTCCAGTTTTTTACGTAAAAACCTCAGTGCGATAGGGGCGAGGTAAATCATTGCCGTTCCCAGGATTTTCTTTTTCCAGTTGGCACTCTTCAGGCTTTTCCGGGCATAATTTCCTACAATGGCAGTGACTCCCAGCTTGATCAGGGTATCAAAAGCATCGCTTTTAATTGCTGTATTGGCAATACTCATGGCAGCTTTTTTACTGATCAGGGCATCTTTGATTTCGGACGAAATCTGCTTGGCGATCACATCTTTTCTCAAAACCACCTTTTCTTCACCGTCTTCATCTACTTTTTCCTGCAGGTACTGATCTGTTAAACCATTTGTAAATGCACTCAGGCTTTCTTTCGTATTCTTGAATGTAAGAAGATTTTCCAGCTCGCTGACTTCGTCTTTCAGCAGCTTTTTCTTTCTTCTTAATTCTTCTAAGCTATCATACTTTCTGCCCATAGTTTAATGATTTAAAAATTTAATAACCTTGTCTGCCACAAAGTTGACAACTCTCTTTTTACATATCATAATGATGATCATGATCAGCATATAAAAAGCTGCTACAATCAGGAAGCCGTAAGAATTATTTCCCAATGCTTCACCGATAAGGAAGGCAATCCCGAAATTAAAAAGGATGATAAAAAAACTAAACGCAACCAGCATAAGAACGAAATACGTAATCATTCCGGCTGAAAGTGAAGATTTTTCAGTAGCTTCAATTTTCAGGAGATCGATCCTTTTAGACGCATATTCTTTTAAAGTTTCAATCATTGTTTTTCTTTAAAGTTATAAAAAAAGGAACTTTTGTTTATAAAGTTCCTTTTGGATAATTTATATGAATAAATTATTATTTTAAGTCATTCAGTTCAGTTTCTACATTTTTAACTACATCCGCAGTTTTTGAAACGATCTGATCTTTGTATTTGTCATATCCGTCTTTTACCGTATGAGCTACATTGCTGGCGGTATCTTTAAAAGTTGAAGAAATATTCCCGTACTGGTCTTTTACTTTCTCAGATACTTCTCCGTACTTATTTTTAGCCTGATCTTTAAGATCTCCTGCCTTTTCCTTGATTTTTTTTCTTGTTTCTTTACCTTCTTCCGGAGCGTAAAGCATTCCTAAAATAACACCTGCTGCGGCTCCTGCAAGAAGACCTGCCAAAACACCTGCTGTATTGTTTTTCTTAGACATTTTTTGTTTTTTTAATAGTTAATAAATACTAGCTTTTACTTGTGGTGAAATGTACAATTAACATACCAAAAGGGGTTTCTGCCCTATAAAAATATTAAATCTTACTGATATAGGACAGAATCTCGTCGATGGTCTCTCTTTTGGTAAGATTGGTATTATCAATAACAATCGCATCATCAGCCTGTTTCAGCGGGGCTATTTCGCGTTCGCTGTCAATTTTATCACGGATCATCAGGTTTTCCATGACCTGTTTTTCATCCGCTTCAATACCCAGGCTGATGAGTTCCTGATAGCGCCTTTTTGTCCTTTCTTCTATACTGGCTGTCATGAAAAACTTATAATCGGCGCCAGGCAGTACCACGGTACCTATATCCCGGCCGTCCATGATAATCCCGCCGTTATCTGCCAGGCTGCGCTGGTACCGGAGCAGAAAATCCCTTACCTCTTTCTGTTTTGCAATAAAGCTTACGTTTTCTGAGACTTCGTTCGTCCTGATGGATTTTGAGATATCGTCCTGATTAAGAAAAAGAATCAGTTCACCCTGGTTATTCCTGAACTCAAGATCAATCCGGCTGAATGATGAAAATAGCTTATTAAGGTCAATCTTACCTTCTTCATCAAGACAGTTCATCAGCGCAAACCAGGTTACGCCTCTGTACAGGGCTCCTGTATCCAGATGAACAAGCCCGAGTTTTTCGGCAATGATTTTAGATATTGAGCTTTTCCCGGTGGAAGAGTAGCCGTCTATTGCTATAACAGATTTTTTCATACTGCAAATTTCAAGAATTTTTCTTAAAAATAAGAAAACCTCAAGAAATTTCTTGAGGCCGTTTTTATTTTTGGTGCATTTTTTCTGATTTAAACTAAATTCAGATGAGGCGGTACGCAAATGATTTATTCACCGGCCCGGCTGGTAAGGTCTATAGAAACCCCGATCTGATTGGCATTGGAAGAATTATGGTACCGTACATGGGCATAATCCACACGGAACCTTGAAATCTTGATTCCGAATCCTGCAGAAATACCGGAGAAGTTTCTCTGGTCTGCCACCGCAAGCTCATTTCCTCTCTTCACATTATATCCCAGCCTGATGTTAAAACCTTTTTCCGGGAAAAGTTCTGCACCCAGGGAAAAGTGGTCGGCAATCTTTCTGCCTGCATTTACTTCCTGGCCGTTTACATTATACGGAGACGAAATATCAAACTCCTGTAAGTCATGAGCCGTAATGGTAACTGCCAGCGGAATGGCTTTTAAAGTCTTTGTATATCCTATATCAATGCGGAACGGGAGGTTTTCCCTTGTCCCGTTGAAGGATTTGAACTGATACCCGAAATTCCTGAATACCAGGGAAGCCGTTTCTTTATTTTTCCTGTTATGGTAAGTAACCCCAGCATTTCCTGAGATCGCGGAAGATGTATAACTGTCGATTTTTGAGGTAATGAAATTCAGTCCTCCGCCGATGGTCCAGTCTTCTTCAAACTGGTAGGCATAGCCGGCCCCTACGGCTACATCAGAAGCATTGAACGTTCCGTTTTCGAAACCGCTTTCATCGGTCCTGGGGATATCTCCGTAGTTCATGTACCTTGCATTGACGGTTGCCATGTGGCCGTTGTCAAAGTCCTTGGCATAAGTAATGGTCCCGTACTTGGAATCTGCAAGATAGGCGCTGGCATTTAAAGAAAGCTGGTTATCAGAATCTTTATTTAACAAAGAGGGGTTTGCAATGGCAAAGGATACATCATGATCTCTTATGGAAATGGCATCACCGCCTAAAGCAGCCTGTCTGGCAGATACAGGAAGATTTAAAAACGGAAAAACGTTTGTTCCTGTTTGTGCATAAGAAACAATTCCTGACAGAAATAATGAAAAAATGACAATTTTCTTCAACTCAGTTTATTAGTAATGCAAAAATAATCCTTTTTCGTACTTTTCAAAATATTTCACGCATTATTTGTTATTAAATATTGTAATCCTCTTCAATGGATGCCTTACTTTAATTCAGAAGGCTTTTTTGATTCATTAAAAAAGAGTTGATTTCTAGGGTACATATAATTGTAAAATTTGTTTAATCAATTGTTTAACAATGATTTAATTTAACTCATCACATTATATCACATCACATCTTATCCTGGTACTTTTTATATAAAACAGGAAATAAGAGGATTTGTTCCTGAAAAGGCAGTGAATTACTGCAGTTATGGCTAAAGTATAACGGAATCCTAAACCTCAAACGTGTAAATAAGGTGCTCTTAAAATTTATAATCGATATGCAAAAATGAATATTATTAATGATTATATTTGCACAGTCAAATTCTACACGAAACTGACACAGCTAAAAAGTTATTTAAAATTTAAGATGAAATATAAAAGAATCCTTCTCAAACTTAGTGGTGAAGCCTTAATGGGTAACAGACAATACGGTATTGACAATGAAAGGCTGCAGGAATATGCAAATGAGATTAAAAAAGCAGTGGATAAAGGCTGTGAAGTCGCTATTGTAATTGGAGGAGGAAATATTTTCCGTGGTGTTGCGGGCGCAGCAAAGGGCATGGACCGCGTTCAGGGCGATTATATGGGAATGCTGGCCACTGTGATCAACGGTATGGCTTTGCAGGGAGCGCTGGAAGATGCAGGCATCAGAACAAGGCTCCAGTCTGCCATTGAAATGGATAAAGTGGCTGAACCTTTCATTAAAAGGAGAGCGGTAAGGCATCTTGAAAAAGGCCGGGTAGTTATTTTCGGGGCCGGAACCGGAAATCCTTACTTTACAACGGATACTGCCGCCACATTAAGAGCCATTGAAATTGATGCGAATGTTATTCTGAAAGGAACGAGGGTAGACGGAATCTACGACAGTGATCCGGAAAAAAATGCAGATGCGGTAAAATACAATTCGCTGTCTTTTGATGAAGTCTATGCTAAAAACCTTAAGGTGATGGATATGACGGCATTTACGCTGAGCCACGAAAACAAGCTTCCGATCATTGTTTTTGATATGAACAAAATCGGTAATTTGGAAAAAATCATAGACGGGGAAAATGTTGGTACTTTAGTTGATTTGTAATGTTAAGCATCAGGTAACAGGAATCTGCAATTAAGTCCGGTTAAAGTAAAGATTAAATTTCAGAAACTTAAGATTATCTGTCACTTATTACTTATCACCAATTATTTATAAATGTGTAATCTATCAAATTTTTATTATATAATGGAAGAATTAGATCTTATAGTAGAGTCTGTAAAACACGACATGGAAGCAGCTGTGAAGCACCTTGATCATGCATTTCAGAGAATCAGGGCCGGACGCGCGTCTACGAATATGGTTCAGGATGTTATGGTGGAATATTACGGATCACTGACTCCCATCAACCAGGTTGCGAATGTATCTGTTCCGGATGCAATGACGATTTCTATTCAACCTTGGGATTCCAAAGCAATCAATGATATTGAAAAGGCCATCATCAATTCAAATTTAGGTTTCGCGCCTTCTAATAACGGAATCAATATTATTCTTAATGTTCCGCCTTTAACGGAAGAACGCAGAAGGGATCTTGCAAAACAGGCTAAGGGAGAAACTGAAGACACGAAAATTGTGGTAAGAAACGCAAGACAGAACGGTATTAAAGAACTTAAAAAGCTGGAAGGCGTTTCTGAGGACCTCATCAAAGGCGTGGAAGCAGATATTCAGACTCTTACGGATAAATATGTGAAATCTTGTGATGACCTTCTTAAGACGAAAGAAGCTGAAATCATGAAGGTATGATGTTCAGTTCATGAATATAAAAACCGGCTCTTTTTCAGGAGCCGGTTTTATTTTTACAGGCAGCCGGCCTCGCCTTTTTATCTTTATTCCTGATGATTGCCTGGTAATTTTTCATCAGTCCTGAAATATCGCATTGCGTTTCCCGGCTGGCCATCTTGCCCGGATCCTGATTATTGCCTTTGGAATACACAGAATAGGTTTTTTCCAGGCATTGCACGATCTTATTGTTCAATATATACATCCGTTTTTCTGTAATGTCGTCTTTTGTTTCCGGCTTCTCAGGAGTGCCACCGTCAAAATTCCACAAAGTTTCATCCTGAAAAATGAAAAAGACCTGGCCATTCTTAATAAAATACTGTGTGGATGAAGAAAAATGGCTGTGCTCAGAATAAAAATCCTTCACCATCATGATTTTATCGTTCTGTTTATACAAAACTACTTCACCTTCTCTATCGTTGCAAAAATAGGTAAAGCTGCTGGAATCCAGTTTTTTTGAAGCCAGAAGACTGCTCAGTTCAGTATATTCTTTTTTAATGTCTTCCACAGATTTTATAGCGTCATCCGATGCTGTACGACGATTGTTTTTCATGGATATACCATCTTCTGAAACATCAGTTTTCTGAACATCCGGGCGGGTTTCCTTTTTGCATGAGATCATTAATATAAGGCTCAAGGCAAGAAGTGAGGTTTTCATAAAAATAATCGGTTTGGTTATCTGTATTTTACAAAAAACGTGCAAATAAGGAAAGGAAGGGAGAATAAAAAACAGCCCCGATAGTTGAGGCTGTTTTTCTGTATGTTTTTTGACGGTTGATTTGGTTATTTACAATTCTCATTGTAATCGTAGATCACTTCATTCACAATAGAAAGGTTGTCAGACATGGCTTTGTCCACTTCATTCTTGATGAATTTTCCTAAACCGGACCTTTGCTTGGTGTCGGTTTTCAGAGAACCGTATTCTCCGGCTGCGATTTTCCCTTTTACCACAGGGCAGTCTGCCACGATCATCTTGGCCTTGGCCAGGGTCAGTTCTTCCGCTTTCCCTCCTTTTTTGGAATAGATATAAGAGGGGTTTTCCCGCATTCTTTTATTTTCTTTATCCGCTACGTCAACCTGTCCGCCCGCTGAAAAAGTAGTGGGGAAACCGTATAATCGGTATACTTTAATTTTTCCGTCAGCCACAACTTCTGCGAACTGGGTGCTTTTCGTAAGGTTGTTAAACGCTTTCAATCCACCGCTAAGCCCTCCGTTGGCTGTATTGAATCCTTCTTTTGTATTGGTATACTTAACCGCCTCAAAACGCCTTTCGGTATTATTGTCAATGGCCATGTATCCCTTCAGGTCATCCGTATCAAGGGTTTTGAATTTCTGTCTTTTTTTAGAGTTGTCGATATCGGAAGCAGCAATAAACTTCACTTTTTTCTGATTGGTCCATGGGCTCATCTCACTGCCGGCCAGCCTCACAATGCCTTCAATCTGCTTTCCGCTTTTATCAATAATATAACCGGGCTTTTCGCCGGCTCTCATTTCGTACTCCGTGTTTTCATCCTGGGCATACGCATTCAGTGACGCCAGGCTGAACAATCCAACAAGTAATAGTTTTTTCATAGGTTGATCTTTAAATTGCGGCAAAGGTAATTTTTATATTCAAATAAAAAAGAATTTTAATGTACCATAAAAAAGACCCGGAAATTTCCGGGTCTTAACTAACGTTATTCTGAATATCTGTTACTGGTATCTTTCATGTTCTTTGTTCTTAACAAACAATCTGGTAACCGGCTTAAATAGTGCTTTGTATTTTTCAGCATCAAATAACTGGGAATCCGTCAATGCCTTATAGGTCATCCAGATTCCGAACGGGAAGAGTACAATATTCGGGATCCAGGCACCCAGATAAGGGTTTATTTTACCGGACCATGACATATTTTCCGTCCCCACATTGATGATATAAAAAATGATGAAAATAACAATGGCAATAATGACGGGAAGCCCCATACCGCCTTTCCTGATAATAGAACCGAGGCTGGCCCCGATCAGGAAGAAAATAATACACGTAAATGAATAGGTAACAATCCGCTGCTGGTAAATAACCACTTTGCCGTAATATTTAACCCCCGGATCAATTTCCTTGTTTTTGGAATCCAGTGTGCTTTTCAGGTTGTCCAGCCTGCTGTACGCATTTCTGATGATTTCAAGTTTCTTCTCCTTTTTAAGCGTATCCAGTTTCAGGAGCTGTTTGGGTTTTACTTTTGACCTGTTCTGTTTGGAATCCATATAGCCTATCACGGAATTCGTCTGGCTCAGCACATCATTGTTGACATTGGTAAAGAATTTATCATTGTCCTTCTTGGTTTTATCAATGGTTGTATTCAATTGGTTAAAGGTCTGGAAACGATAATCGTCCGTTATTTTTTCTTCTTCAATGGCTCTGTTGATAATTTCACTGACATCAAAATGAGAAATCAGGGAATCAAATTTAATCGCCTGGTCCGGCTGTTTTAAACGGACATTTTCACTTTTCCCGGCAAAATTATCTTCGTAGACATAACCGTTATAGAGCACCAGCTTCAGGTAATTTTTGTTGGCTGCAGGAACAAACCTTCCTTTTTCAGCTACAATAGACCGCTGATTTTCATAACTGGTTGCTTTTTTATGAATGAAGACCCCTTCAATATTTTCGCCGTTTTCCCCGACGATTTTATCAAACTTTACCATATATCCAGGAATCTGATCAATAAACTGCCCGGGAGTAAAATTCAGTGCCGGCTTTGTCTGGGCAATATTAAAGAGCATGTTCTTTGCTTTCCTCTGAAAATCCGGGATGATATTGTTGGAAAAAAAGTAAAGCATAACTGCCATGGCGGCCGTCACGCCCAACAGGGGAAGCATAACACGCGTCAGAGAGATTCCGGCTGCTTTCATAGCAGCAAGCTCGTACCGTTCCCCGAATTCCCCGAATGCCATAATACTGGCCAGGAGAATGGTAAGCGGCAACACCATGCTGATTACACTTACGCCAAGATAGAACAGCAGCTTCAGGATCTGCCATGAGCTTAATCCTTTGCCCATAAACTGGCCCAACTGAACCCACACGATATTGACAATAAATATGAAAAACAGTACGCTGAATATAAAAATAAACGGTCCGAAGAAAGTTTTTATAATATACCGGTCTAATATTTTAAACATCTGCCAAAATTAATCAAAAAGCCACAAAGTTTCCTTTGCGGCTCCTATATTTTATGAAATTTTATAATTAAATGAATCAGGTTTTCTGTAAAACTCTTAAATATCTTCTGTAAAGGGTTATTCTCCGTCTTGCAGATCGTAATAATTCATTTTACAATTCTGTAACCAGGTAATTCTTATATTTACCCTTGTCGAAAATAAACATTCCCGGATCCAGGTTCTGGTTTTCCTTGTAATCCTTAATGGTAATTACTGCAATATCATTATTGCTGCCGTGCTGTTCAAGCTTTACCATCTGTTTCTTTGCCGAATCAACATAAAGATAGACATATTTGATCCCGTTTGATTTTACGGGAGTCAGTTTAATAAAATCAGTATTTACGCCGTCTATATTTTTCTTGCCGTTATAGGTAACGTTGTAATCGTTTCTGTAAGAAGACAGGTAATTGATAGGGGAGAACATAGAACTGCTGCCGTTTGGTTTTGCTACGGTAACTTCAGTATCCTCCGTATTGATGTTGTAAATTTTATTTCCGTCGAAAATCTGTTCGATTTCCATGATTTTCAGTTTATACTTGTCTCCGGCTGCATAATAGATTCCCGGCTCCGTTTTGGATGTCTGGCCGTTGGTCCCGGTTCCGAAAGAGAATTTAAAATACGTATTCTTTTTAGATTTATAGTTTGCCGTAATATCGTCCAATATTTTTTTTGCTTTTGCATCAATTTTCTGGGCACTGGTAAAACCTACGGCACCTACTACCAGACTGCTTACAACAATTTTTGAAATAATATTTTTCATTTTTATTTAATTCTTTAATCTTTAGACTTGCTTACATGATAAAAGTTAAACTGATCATAGATTTCCGTTAACTGCGCATGTCTTCCAAAAACTGTTCCAAAGAATGGAGGTCGCTGATGAGTACTTCCCTTGCTTTTGCACCGTTGAAACCGCCTACGATCCCGATGGCTTCCAGCTGGTCCATAATCCTCCCGGCTCTGTTATATCCCAGTTTCAGCTGTCTTTGAAGCATGGAAGTAGAACCCTGTTGCGTAGATACGATAATTCTGGCCGCCTCTTCAAACAAAGCATCCTTTTCATTCGGATCAAAAGCGCCGACAGTACTGGTAGCATCTTCAGAAACATATTCCGGAAGAAGGAACGCGGAAGAATAGCCTTTCTGTTCCCCGATGAATTCTGCCAGCCTTTCCACCTCAGGCGTATCTATAAAGGCACACTGAAGCCTTAGGATTTCGTTTCCGTTGAAATACAGCATATCCCCTTTACCGATCAGCTGATCTGCACCCGGAGAATCCAGGATTGTCCTGGAGTCTACACTGGAAATTACCCTGAATGCTGCCCTCGCAGGGAAGTTGGCCTTGATCATCCCTGTGATGACATTGACGGACGGTCTCTGGGTCGCTACAATCAGGTGGATCCCTACCGCTCTGGCTAACTGCGCCAGCCTGGCAATCGGCATCTCCACTTCTTTTCCGGCGGTCATGATCAGATCCGCAAACTCATCCACCACCAAAACAATATACGGCAGGTAGCGGTGCCCGTTCTCCGGGTTTAATTTTCTTTCTGCGAATTTTTTATTGTATTCCTTTAAATTCTTACAGAATGCATTTTTAAGAAGGTCATACCTCATGTCCATCTCTACGCAGAGGGAATTCAGCGTATTGATTACCTTGTTGGTATCCGTAATAATGGCATCATCAGAATCCGGTAACTTTGCCAGATAATGCCTTTCGATTTTTGAATATAATGAAAGCTCCACTTTCTTAGGATCCACCATCACAAATTTCAGTTCGCTCGGATGCTTTTTATAGAGTAGGGAAGTGAGGATGGCATTGATCCCTACCGATTTACCCTGGCCTGTAGCTCCCGCCATCAGCAGGTGGGGCATTTTTGAAAGGTCCGCCATGAAAATTTCATTGGAAATCGTCTTCCCGAAAACTACCGGAAGGTCCATCTCCGTATTCTGGAATTTATGCGAGGCAATCACCGAACGCATAGAAACCATAGTAGGATTTTTTCTCGGAACCTCGATTCCTATTGTCCCTTTCCCCGGCATCGGTGCAATGATCCTGATGCCTAAAGCCGAAAGGTTCAGCGCAATATCATCCTGAAGCTTTTTAATGGCCGATACACGGATTCCCGCTTCCGGAACGATCTCATATAACGTTACGGTAGGCCCGATGGTTGCCTTGATTTCAGCAATGCCTACATTAAAGTTTTTAAGCAGGCCGACAATTTTATTTTTATTTTCTTCTAATTCATCTTTGTTGATGGAAATTTCTTCATTCCCGTAATCCTGTAACAGGTCAACCGTAGGCATCTGGAAATTGGCCAGATCCAATTTATGGTCATACAGCCCGTGTCTCTGTACCAGTTCATTGGATTTTCTGTCTGAATCATCCAGGATATCGACTACCTTGGCCACTTCTACATTGAATTTAATCTCCTCCTCGGGTGCAGGGGCCAGTACAGGGGCTGCCGGCGGAGCAGAAGGTCTGATGTCAAAAGCTTCTTCGGGGCTGGAAGTAGGCACCGCAGGTTTTGAGCTGAGGTTAAGGTTGATATTCAAAGGCTGCGAAAAATCGTTTTTCTCTTCATCAAAAGAAGTCTTGTTCGGGGTCACGATGGTATCGAGATCCGCAGAAACCGGGACTTCAGGGAATCCTTTCGGAACGGTTACAGCTACAGGTTCAGGCGCAATGGTTTTAGGTCTTACTTTTTCAGTAACCCTGATTTTAGGTAAAGGTTCTTCAGCAATACCGGCTTCTTCAATAAGCTCCTCATCCGCTTCAAAATTTTCATCGGAGCTCGGCATCATAGATTTTACCCTGCCGATGGTATTTTCATTGATGTCATTCAGTTTTGACTTGATGGAACTCGGACGGAGATTGAATTCCAGGATAAAATACAAGGCAATGCTCGACGCCAAAACCATCCAAAGCCCTGCGGATCCTATAATGGCATCAAGGGAATCCATAATCTGGTAACCGTACACACCGCTCAATACACCCTGGCCTTTCGTTAATGCTCCGAACAGGATCGGAAGCCAGCAGATAAAAAACAGGGAGTGCCCGACTGTTTTCCACGGTTTGAACATTCTTTTTTTCAGAATCAACGTTCCGAATACAAGAAATAAAAACGCAATGATAAATGAAGCCACACCAATACTTTCGAAAATAAAAATATTTCCGAGCCAGTCGCCCAGTTTTCCGAAAAGATTGGAGGACTGGATGCTTTTATCGAGCATGGTTCCCGCCTGGCTCTGGTCTGCCTGCCAGTTCATCAGATAAGAAACAAATGAAAAGGTAAGCACTACAGAAAAAAGAATGCATGTAAGCCCGAGAAAGACCCTTGGTTTTGATAAAAATTTGCCCTTTTCAGGCGATTCCTGCTGTTGTTTTGGTGTATTCTTGTCCATAATATCAATGTGAGCAAATTTAATGTTTTTTCTATAGTAAAGGAATCTTTTTTGTTTTAAAAATGGAGCAGGCAGCAACTGAACTGTTACGGTTAAAAAGATTATTATACCATAATTATCATTTTTTATATATAAAATAACTGCTCCGGATAAATGTGCAGCAATATCCTTATGAACGCGGGTTTTTTATTACAGATTTTTTTCTGTACAAGCGTGATTCAATTGAATTTTTAATAATAAAAGCCAGTCTTATTAAGAACGTTTCAAAATAACGCATAGCTTGTCTGAAATGATAAAAAACAGCTTTTTTTAACGTCTTTGTAGTTTATCATCCTTATTTTTGCCCATCAAGTATATATATCATGAAGAAGCTCCAGGATATTCTTATCTCGACCAGAACAATGGCTGTGTTGTTATTGGTGTATGCATTTGCGATGGCATATGCAACGTTCTTAGAAAATGACTACGGAACTCCAACGGCAAAAGCATTAATTTACGAAGCGAAATGGTTTGAACTTATCATGTTCCTGCTCATTCTCAATTTCATCGGCAATATCGCAAGATACCGGTTGTGGAGAAGGGAAAAATGGCCGGTCCTGGTATTTCACCTGGCCTTCGTGTTGATTTTCATCGGCGGTGCGGTAACCCGGTATATCAGTTTTGAAGGCACCATGCATATCAGGGAAGGGGAAACATCAAATGAGATTGTTACCGACAAAAATTTCCTGAAGATCAAGATTGAAGAAAAAGGCGATGCCCTGGATTATCAGGATATCCCGTACCTGATGTCTCCGCTGCATAAAGATTTGGAAGCCACCTATGATTTCCACGGGAAAAATATAAAGGTGGTTGCCAAAGATTATGTTCAGAGAAAAAAAGACAGCTTAATTGCTGACCCGAACGGTGCAGAATACCTTCATCTGGTTTCTACAGGGAATACAGGAAGGCAGAATATCTATATCAAGCCGGGTGAAACAAAATCCATCAACGGGACTTTGGTTACATTCAACAGGGCGATTGAAGGTGCCGTAGAATTCAGGAATGACGGCGGGAAGCTGATGATCAAGACTCCGGTGGATGCCACCTACATGACGATGGCTACCCAGGCTACAGGAAGTACGGCAAAAGACGAATTCCAGCCGCTGGCATTGAGAAGCTTATACACCATCAACGAACTGAAACTGGTTGTTCCGGAAGGGCTGAAGAAAGGGAAACTGCTGGCCTTTGAAGGTGACCGCAAGAAAGACCAGAATGTTCCGGATGTGCTGACGGTTGAAGTTCAGGGTCCGAAAACAAAACAGCTGGTTGATCTGTCCGTTGAAAAAGGGAACCCCAATGCATACAAGCAGATTGCCATGGACGGGCTGAACATTATGATCGGCTTCGGACCAAAGATCTATAATACCCCTTTCGCACTTAAACTGGATGATTTCGTCATGGAGACCTATCCGGGAAGTTCATCCCCGAGTGCTTACGAAAGCCATATTAAAATTATTGATGAAGGCAGGCAGACGCCTTTCAAAATCTATATGAACCACGTTTTAAACCATAAAGGATACCGTTTCTTCCAGTCCAGCTTTGATCCGGACCGGATGGGTACCGTACTTTCCGTTAACCACGATTTCTGGGGGACGCTGATTTCCTATATCGGGTATGCCTTATTGTTCGGAGGCCTGTTCACGATTTTCTTCTGGAAAGGGACCCATTTCTGGAAGCTGAACAAAATGCTGAAAGACGTGAATAAAAAACGGGCGGCAACGATAATCCTGCTGTTTTTAAGCCTAGGCTTAACCGCCCAGAAAATTGAAACCCACGGAACAACGGATGGAAGCAGGGAACATGTCCATACGGAAGATAACAGCCACAGCCATGCTTCCTCACCGGAATCCGCACAGGTTCAGCAGGGACCCCAGCAGAATTCACTGGCTGCACCGCTGAGCAAAATGAAAATGATCTCTGCCGATGAAATTATTGCGAGAAATAAAATCGATAAGGAACATGCGGATAAATTCGGGTATCTTCTGGTTCAGAACTTCGAAGGTAGAATTGTCCCGATCAATACCGAGGCTCTTGATGTTTTAAGGAAGTTATACAAGAAAGACGAGTTCAAGGGCACGGACGGAAAATCCCTGACCGCCAATCAGTGGTTCCTTTCCGTAAATACGGATACACCGAGCTGGACTATGGTTCCGATGATTAAAGTGGGGACAAAAGGCGGCGATGAATTAAAAAATAAAACAAAGGCCGACGAGGAAGGTTATACTTCACTGATGAACCTTTTCCCGGCTGATGCCAACGGGAACTTATCCTATATCCTGGAACAGGATTACAATACCGCGTTCCGTAAAAAACCGGCTGAACAGACCAATTATGACAAGGAAGTAATTTCGGTCAACGAAAGGGTGCAGATCTTTAACGAGTTTTTCAGCGGCCAGTTCATGAGGATTGTCCCTGTGAAAAACGATGCCAACCACACATGGCATTCCTGGCTGGACCAGAAAATGGAGCCGGATGTTGAATCCCAAAAAGTAATGGGGCCTTATTTTGCAGAAGTGTTACAGGCACAACAGACCGGGAACTGGGGCAAGGCAGATGCAGAACTGGCTAAGCTTTCAGAATACCAGCAGAAATGGGGGAAAGCAGTGGTCCCTGCAAAATCCAAAGTTGATCTTGAGGTGTTCATGAATAAAGTAAACATCAACTTCAAATTGCTGATTTTCTATACGCTGATCGGAGGATTGCTGCTGGTTTTAGGATTTGTGGAATTATTTAAAGCTTCTAAAAATTTAAATAAAATTATTAAAGGGATTGTTGCCGTTGGGGCAGTAGGGTATCTCTGCCATTTCCTCGGGCTGGTTGCCAGATGGTATATTTCCGGGCATGCACCGTGGAGCAACGGGTACGAAGCCATTATCTTCATTTCGTGGGTGGGTATTACGGCCGGACTGGTCCTGTACAGGAATTCCAATGCACTGATTCCTGCCGCCGGATTTATGGTAGCCGTTATCATGATGGGGTTTGCACACGGAGGATCTGCACTGGATCCGCAGATTACGCCGCTGGTTCCCGTGCTGAAATCATACTGGCTGATTGTCCATGTAGCGATTATTACCTCCAGTTACGGCTTCTTTGCCCTGTCGATGATTATTGCCGTGATCAGTCTGGTATTTTACATCATTTCCAATAAAGAAAACTATAGAATCCATCATGATACGACACTTAAAGAACTGGTTATCGTTTCTGAAATGTCTTTGACCATCGGGTTATTTGCTTTAACGGTAGGAAACTTCTTGGGAGGAATCTGGGCCAACGAATCCTGGGGAAGATACTGGAGCTGGGACCCTAAAGAAACCTGGGCATTCATCTCTATCATGGTATATGCTTTTGTACTGCACATGAGATTGGTTCCGGGGCTGAGAAGCAGATGGGCATTCCACGTAGCTACCATGTTTGCTTTCTGTTCTATGGTGATGACGTACTTCGGGGTAAACTATTACCTGAGCGGGCTTCACTCATACGCAGCTGGAGATCCGGTTCCGGTTCCGGCGTGGGTATACATCGGGCTCGGAACGATGCTGGCATTATCAGCAGCATCTTATTTCAAGTTCAGGGTTCTGAATAAAAAATAATTTTAAAGCAGATATAATGAATCCCGGAAAGCAATTTCCGGGATTTTTTATGTTTAACATTTTAGAAGTTGATAAAGGTTAATGTAAGCAGGAAATGATTAATAACAGATTCATGCTTTTCTTCATTCAAGACAAAAACAAAAGCAGGGAAATTTTCCCTGCTTTCTTATTTTAATTGATATGACCGGTTAGGTTACTCAAATATCGTTGAAAAGTAATTGCTGATAACCGTCCAGAAATTTTTCCCGAGAAAATAAATAAGGGTAGAAGTAATGATCCCTTTCACAGTAAAAAATATGATGCCGCCTATACCGAATTTCTTTACCAGGCTCTTCCACTTAGAGGTTTTCTTTTCTTCTGCCGGCTCCTGTATCGTGTTATTATTTTCCATTTCTGAAATTCAAATGATTACCTTACAAAGATAAACATGTTTGTAATTAGTCCAAATAAAAAAACACGCTAAAATTAAAATTTTGCAGTTCGCTTAATATTTTTAACTTTAGGGAAAACGAAAAGTAAAATTTTTATGTCTAAAAAAGTAAAAGATTTTGGAATCGAAAAAACACTCAAAAATCTGGGGATTAAAGAAGAAAACAAAGGGACTTCATCAGGCGGGAAATATTTTGCTTCAGGCAAAACAATAGAGAGTTATTCTCCGGTAGACGGCAATCTGATTGCCAAAATAAAAACTTCCGGGGTATCTGATTATGACAGGGTAACTGAAGCTGCCGAAAAAGCTTTTAAAGAGTTCAGGCTCATTCCGGCTCCTAAAAGAGGTGAAATCGTAAGGCAGTTAGGCCAGAAATTAAGAATATATAAAGATGATTTGGGCAAGCTTGTTTCTTATGAAATGGGCAAATCCCTGCAGGAAGGGCTGGGCGAGGTTCAGGAAATGATTGACATCTGCGATTTTGCCGTTGGGGTATCCAGGCAGCTGCACGGGTATACTATGCATTCTGAAAGACCGGGCCACAGAATGTATGAGCAGTACCATCCGCTGGGGATTGTGGGGATTATTACCGCATTCAACTTTCCGGTGGCTGTTTGGGCATGGAATACCGCTTTGGCGTGGATCTGCGGAAACGTGACCATCTGGAAGCCGTCTGAAAAGACGCCGCTGTGTGCCATTGCCTGCCAGAATATTATGAACGAGGTACTAAAAGAAAACGGTCTTGGTGAGGGGATTTCAAGTGTTCTGGTTGCAGACCATGAAATCGGGCAGAAATTAGTAGATGACAAAAGGGTTTCCCTGGTTTCATTCACCGGTTCCACAAGGGTTGGGAGAATGGTGTCATCAAAAGTTGCCGAAAGATTCGGGAAATCAATTCTTGAACTGGGAGGCAACAATGCCATCATCATCTCTAAAGATGCAGACATTGATATGTCAATCATCGGAGCGGTTTTCGGAGCCGTAGGAACTGCCGGCCAGAGATGTACCTCAACAAGAAGGCTGATCATCCATGAAGATGTTTATGACGAAGTGAAAAACAGACTGGTAAAAGCATACGGCCAGCTGAAGATCGGGAATCCGCTGGATGAGAAAAACCATGTAGGCCCGCTTATCGATACCACTGCAGTTACACAGTATGAGGAATCCATCAGGAAATGCAAAGAGGAAGGCGGAAACTTCGTGGTCGAAGGCGAAGTACTGAACGGAAAAGGATACGAATCCGGATGCTATGTAAAGCCATGTATTGCCGAAGTCCGGAATTCCTATGAAATCGTTCAGCATGAAACGTTTGCCCCGATTTTATACCTGATTAAATACGGTACTTTAGACGAAGCCATTGCAATCCAGAATGATGTTCCACAGGGATTATCTTCAGCCATCATGACGCAGAACCTGAGAGAGGCGGAGCTTTTCCTTTCCCACGCAGGTTCAGACTGCGGGATTGCCAATGTGAACATCGGGACTTCCGGTGCGGAAATCGGCGGGGCTTTCGGCGGTGAAAAAGAAACCGGAGGCGGAAGAGAATCAGGCTCAGACGTCTGGAAATACTATATGAGACGCCAGACCAATACCATAAATTATACCGCTAACCTGCCTTTGGCACAGGGAATCAAATTTGATTTATAAGTATTTTCAACTATTTAAAACGGGAAGATTGACTCATTAACGATTCAGGGTATTCTGATTTCAGGTTCAATCTTTTAGTAAATTTCAATTCAAAGCAAAAATGGAACAGACAACAATAGATATACAGGCAAATAAAGTTAAGGAAACAATAGGCAGGCATGTCCTGGCAGATGGTTTTGATTTCGTAATGGATATTGAAAAATCCCACGGGTCATGGCTTTACGATAAGCTGACCAACAGGGAATATTTGGATATGTTTTCCATGTTCGCCTCAGCTTCTATCGGATACAACCACCCTTACCTGATGGAAAAATCAGAATGGCTGGGGAAAATGGCAGTCAATAAACCCACACTGGCAGATGTTTATTCTGAAGAATATGCGCATTTCCTTGAAGTTTTTGAGCGGGTAGCCATCCCTGAGGAGCTTCAGTATGCATTTTTCATTGAAGGCGGTTCTCTGGCTGTAGAAAATGCCATGAAAGCATGTTTCGACTGGAAAACAAGAAAGAACTTTGAAAAAGATCTTGATACCGAAGCCGGGATCTGTATTCATTTCAGGCAGTCATTCCACGGAAGAAGCGGCTATACGTTAAGCTTAACCAATACGTCTGACCCGAGAAAATACCAGTATTTCCCGATGTTTAACTGGCCGAGGATCTTAAACCCAAAATTAACCTTCCCGATCACGGAGGAAAATTTAGAAGAAACCATAAAGAATGAAAGACTGGCTTTGCTGAATATTGAAGAAGCCATTCTGATGAATCCTAATAAAGTGGCCTGTATCATCATCGAACCGATTCAGGCAGAAGGTGGCGACAACCATTTCAGAGATGAGTTTTTAATGGGTCTGAGAAATATCTGCAACGAGCACGAAATTCTTCTGATCTATGATGAAGTGCAGACCGGTATTGCAATGACCGGAAAAATGTGGGCCTTTGAGCATTTTACAGCAAAACCCGATATCATCTCTTTCGGTAAAAAAACACAGGTGTGCGGAATCCTGGCGAATAAGGAAAAATTTGACGAAGTACCGGATAATGTATTCAGGGAAAGCTCAAGGATCAATTCCACTTTCGGAGGCAATTTCATTGATATGCTCCGGTTCCAGCTGGTGATGGAAGTTATTGAAAAGGAAAACCTGGTAGAAAATGCACGGATCGTCGGAGATTATTTACTGGAAGGGCTTAGAACATTAGAACAAAAATATCCGGGGAAACTGACGAATGCCAGAGGAAGGGGATTGATGTGCGCCATTGATCTGCCTACCCCTGAGCAACGAAACCTTCTGAGAGAGGAGCTTTGGCGTGACGGGATGATCATTCTTGCCTGTGGTGAACAGTCACTTCGCTTCAGGCCGCACCTCAATGTTTCCAAAGAAGAAATCCGGCTTGCACTGGATAAAATCGAACAGAATATTAACAAAATTTAAACTTCAGACTTGTAATTTTCGAAAAAATGTTATAAATTTAGATACTTAAACGAGATAGAACATGGAAAGAAGTACAAGAGTATCAGTTTTTGAAAGCGACAAACCGGCAGAAATCCAATTGATAAAATCCAAACTGGATGACGGGCAGATCACCAATGAAGTTGAAAACAATTATCTTACTTTTACCACTACACCAACGGCTACATCGTTAAAGGTAATGGTAGATCTGGAGGACGAAAAAAGAGCATTTGAGATTATCGATGCCTACCTGCAGCAAAGCGAAAACAAATAAACAATTTCATAATTTTAAATTTTACTACTTCGAACCGAAAATTAATTTTAATTAGTTTTCGGTTTTTTTAATTGAGGTGTTATCAGATGCAAAGCCATCTGCATTTAATACTCCTAGATTAACATAATATAGTGAAGTATCATTTTATCAACAAATTTTTACAGCATGAATTCAGAAATCAGATTAAGAAAAGCAGAAACTGAAGACCGCGATGCAATCTGGGACATCATACAGCAGGCAATTGAAAGAAGAAAACAGGACGGAAGCACACAATGGCAGCAGGGATATCCTAACCTGCAAACTGTAGAAAGCGATATCGAAAAAGATTTCGGATATGTGATGACCGTAAATGAAGAAATTGCAGTATACACAGCGCTGATCCTTAATGACGAACCTGCCTACAATACTATTGACGGTGCCTGGCTGAGCAACGGGGAATTTGTTGTGGTGCACCGTGTTGCCGTCGACAGGAAATTTGCAGGACAAGGCATGGTAAAGAAACTGTTTGACCTGATTGAAGATTTTACAAGGTCCCACGGAATCCAGAGTGTAAAAGTGGATACCAATTTTGACAATACGGCAATGCTCAGAATTCTGGAAAGCAAAGGCTACAGCTACTGCGGCGAAGTTTTTCTGGCAGGCGGAATGAGAAAAGCCTTTGAAAAGATTATTATTTAAACTTATTTAAAAATAAGCCATTGAATTTTTAAACCGTAAGCTATATACAGACTCTATCAAGTTTGTTCGGTTAGTTCAGAACTAATTTATATTTTTGCGTCAAATTTATATACTATGCATAAGCGTATAGAAATTGATAAGAAAATTTTCCAGGAAGCCGTTAAGTTTTACGGTGCTGTTTTCAGCATACCTCCGCTGGCTTCAAAAATCTATGCATATCTGTTGTTTGATTATGATAAGGTAGGCATAACTTTTGACGAGTTTGTCGAGGTCTTTTGTGCAAGCAAGAGTTCGGTTTCTACCAGCATTACCTTGCTGCTGAATGCGGAGCTTATTGTAGACCACAATAAAATGGATGAAAGGAAAAGATATTTTTTTATCAATGACGGCTATAAGAAATTAAGATTTGAAAAAATTGTACAGAAAATGAAAGACGAATTAAAATTACTGGATGACTTAGACCATTTTAAAAAGAAAAATGATGAGGTTGAGGGTGATGACGAAAAGATGGAAGCGTACAAAGCACTTTTAAATAAAAATATAATCAATATTCAGGAATCTCTTAATAAACTATAATATGAATAATAAGCTATTTATACTTTCTGTTGCGGCACTTTCCTTAACTGCCTGCAAAAAAGAAGCTCCCAAACAGGAAGGCCCTAAGCCTTACCCTGTCGTTAATGTGGAGACAAAAAATATAGTCGGCTACCAGACATTTCCTGCCAGCATAGAGGGAAGGGTGAATAATGAGGTACGTGCCAAAATCCAGGGATATATTACCCAGGTGCTGGTGGATGAAGGGCAGTATGTTACCAAAGGCCAGCCTTTGTTCCGTCTGGAAACCAATATTCTTACTGAAAATGCCGCTGCTTCCAAGGCGGGAATCGGCGCTGCTGAATCCAATATCGCGGCTGCTCAGGCTGCCGTAAGTGCTGCTAACGTAGAAGTGAACAAACTGAAGCCGCTGGTACAAAAAAATATCATCAGCAACGTTCAGCTGCAGACGGCACAAGCGAATTTAGCCCAGGCTCAGGCTCAGGTACAGCAGGCAAAAGCGGCCAGAAGCCAGGCAGTTGCCAATTATAAAGGAGTGGCTGCCAATATCGATTATTCCGTGATCCGCGCCCCTATTTCAGGCGTAATCGGAAAACTTCCGCTGAAAGTGGGGAGTTTGGTAGGGCCTACTGACCAGTCGGCATTGACCACGATTTCAGATACATCAGGCATATACGCTTACTTTTCCATGAATGAAAAGGAATATTTTGATTTTCTTGAAAAATCCAAAGGTGCTACCATGCCGGAAAAAATTAAAAACCTGCCGATGGTTGAGCTGCAGCTTGCCAATGGCAGCCTTTACCCTGAAAAAGGCAGGATCGAAGCCATTACAGGACAGATTGATCCTACTACGGGAACCATACAATTCAGGGTAAGCTTTACGAATGCCCAGAAACTGCTGAGCAACGGGAACAGCGGAACCATCAGGCTGCCGAAAGCCTATGACAATGTACTGGTAGTCCCGGAAAGTGCTACGTATGAGCAGCAGGGTATTGTCTACGTCTACAAAGTGGATAAAGGCGACACGGCGAGAAATGTAGTGATCAATGTAATCGACAGGATAGAAAATATGGCGCTTATCAAGTCCGGAATAAATAAAGGCGAAAAAATTGTTGCGGCAGGCGTAGGTGCTTTAAAGCCGGGAACCGCCGTAAAGCCGAAACCCGTAAAAATGGATAGCCTTGTTCAATCTATAAAACCGAAATTCTAACATGATTAAAAATTTTATCAACCGGCCGGTTTTATCTACCGTAATCTCCATTTTGATTGTGATTCTCGGGGTTTTGGGATTGATCTCGCTGCCGGTGACACAGTATCCTGATATTGCACCGGCAACGGTAAGTGTAAGGGCAAATTATACCGGGGCCAATGCTGAAACGGTAATGAAGAGTGTGGTTGTACCTCTTGAAGAACAGATCAACGGGGTTGAAGGAATGGACTATATTACTTCTACAGCAGGGAATGACGGTTCAGCCCAGATCCAGGTATTCTTTAAGCAGGGAGTAGATGCAGATATCGCCGCTGTGAACGTTCAGAACCGTGTGGCCAGGGCGAGCCCGCTGCTTCCAAGTGAAGTTACCCGTTCCGGGGTGGTTACGCAGAAACAGCAGACCAGTGCCCTGATGTACCTTTCCTTCTATTCGGAAAATAAAAATATTGATGATGTCTATCTTCAGAACTTTTTAAATATCAACGTTATTCCGGATCTTCAGAGGATCAACGGAGTAGGGGAAGCCAACGTGTTCGGCGGGAAAAACTATTCCATGAGGATCTGGCTTGATCCGGCTAAACTGGCAGCCTACGGGATTACACCCACTGAAGTGACTACTGCCATCAATGACCAGAGCAGGGAAGCTGCGGCTGGATCTTTGGGACAGAACAGCGGAAGCTCTTTTGAATATATCATTAAATATGTAGGCAAATTCAGTGAAAAGGAGCAGTATGACGATATCATCATCAAATCTCTTCCCGACGGGCAGAATTTAATGCTGAAGGATGTTGCAAAAGTGGAGCTGGGAGGCTTGTCATACAGCGGAATCGGTGAAAACGGGGATAACCCGTCCATCAGTATGGGGGTTTTCCAGACGCCGGGATCCAATGCCCAGGAAATTATTGAGAACATCAAAAAACAGCTGAAAGACAATGAAAGCACTTATCCTGAAGGCGTAAAATATACCTTTAACTTTGATACCAATGAATTTTTGGATGCATCCATTGAAAAAGTAATCCATACTTTGATAGAAGCATTTATCCTGGTATTCATCGTTGTGTATATTTTCTTACAGGATTTCAGGTCCACTTTGATTCCGGCCATTGCGGTTCCGGTATCCATTGTGGGAACATTCTTCTTCCTGAATCTTTTCGGATATTCATTAAATCTTTTAACGCTTTTCGCCCTGGTACTGGCTATCGGTATTGTGGTGGATGATGCCATTGTCGTCGTCGAGGCGGTCCATGCCAAAATGGAAAACGGGATCTCGGATGCTAAAAAAGCAACCATTGAAGCGATGGATGAAATCACAGGAGCTATTATCTCAATTACTTTGGTAATGGCGGCGGTATTTATTCCGGTTACCTTTATTACGGGTCCTACCGGTGTATTTTACCAGCAGTTCGGGATCACGCTGATTATTGCCATTATCATTTCAGCGGTTAATGCATTGACATTAAGTCCGGTTTTATGTTCATTGTTCCTGAAGCCGCATGAAGATCACCATCAGGATTACAAGAATAAAAATTTCATCCAGAAATTCTTTTATAAATTCAATATCGGCTTTAAAACAGCTACGGAACGTTACGGAAGAGGCTTTAATTTTCTTATCAAGCACAAGTGGGTGACTTTGGTTATCCTGGTTATTACCGGAGGTATTATTTACTGGGCAAACGGCAGCATGAAGAAAGGTTTTGTACCTACGGAAGACAGGGGTATTATTTTTACCGACGTACAGCTTCCTCCGGGGGCATCAATGGAAAGAACATACAATGTCCTGAAGACGCTGCAGAAAAATGCCATGCAGATTCCGGGAATCCAGAATGTGACCATTTCTACAGGTAGGGGACTGCTTTCCGGAAACGGAAGTAACAATGGTCTTGCCTTCATCAAATTAAAACCTTTTGACGACAGGACAGGTGACGGATTATCTTCAGAAGAAATATCCAAGCGTCTGTTTGGCCTGGCAGGAAAAGTGCCGGATGCAAAGGTAGTATTCTTCCAGCCGCCGAGTGTGCCGGGATTCGGTAACAGTGCAGGTTTTGAAATGGTGCTTTTGGATAAATCGGGCGGTGATTTTGCCCAGCTGGATGCAAAAACGAACGAATTTATCGGGAACCTGATGCAGCGGCCTGAGATTGAATTTGCCCAGACTTCATTCAATACAAAATATCCTCAGTATATGATGGAGATCAATGTTCCTCTGGCAAAGCAAAAAGGGGTATCGGTGAATGATATTCTTTCGACAATGCAGGGATATATCGGCGGGATTTACGGAGCTGACTTCACCAAATACGGGAAACAGTTCAGGGTAATGATCCAGGCACTTCCTGAAGACAGGGTAGACGCGGATAATCTTAACCAGTATTATATCAAAACCAGTTCCGGGGAGATGTCGCCGATTTCACAGTTCGTTACGCTGACCAAAACGTATGGCCCGCAGTCGGTAGGGCGTTACAACCTGTTTACTTCCGTAAAAATTACCGGAGCAAATAAAGCCGGATTCAGTTCCGGGGATGCTATTACTGCGGTACAGGAAGTGGCAAAGGAAACACTTGACCAGAATTATGATGTTGAATTTACAGGCCTTACCAGGGAAGAATTAAATTCCGGGTCTCAGACTTTGCTGATCTTCGCTTTAAGTCTTGTGTTTGTGTATTTTATTCTTTCTGCTCAGTACGAGAGTTATATTTTACCTTTGGTGGTGGTGATTTCACTTCCGCTTGGGGTAATGGGAGCTTACTTCGGACAGAAAATCATGGGACTGGAAAACAATATTTATTTCCAGATTGCCTTGATCATGCTCGTTGGGTTACTGGCTAAGAATGCGATTCTGATTATTGAATTTGCGGTCCAGAGAAGGCATCACGGTGAAACCATTGTAGAGTCTGCGATCAACGCGGCGAAAGCAAGATTAAGGCCGATCCTGATGACCTCGCTGGCCTTTATCTTTGGTCTGCTTCCGTTGGTTCTGGCGAGCGGGATCGGTGCCGTAGGTAACAGGTCGATTGCAACCGGTGCTTCAATCGGATTACTGATCGGGACTATTTTAGGGGTATTTGTAATCCCGGTACTGTATGTGGTTTTCCAGACTTTACAGGAAAAAATAAAACCGATTAAGCAAAAAGATATTAATCTAGCAGAATAAATTAATGATCGGGAAATTAGCAGTCAGGAATTCAACGGCTTCTGGTTTCCGGATTTTATAACTTCTATTTACTACAATGAAGAGTATTTTAAATATTATAAAAGGAATCACTTTCTCAGTAACTGTTCTTGCAGCGGTATCATCCTGTATGATAAGAAAAGAATACCAGAGGCCGGAACAGGTGGTGGATGAGAAACTGTACCGTACTGATATGCTGCCTTCGGACAGCACCAATATCGCCAATGTTTCATGGAAACAGATTTTTACCGACCCGATCCTCCAGGGCCATATTTCCAAAGCTCTGGATAATAATCTGGACATCAGGATTGCCCTGCAGAACATTGCTTCAGCAGAAGCTTATCTGAAACAGAGCAAAGCAGCTTACCAGCCTACCTTATCGGTAGGACCTAACTATACGTTCCAGACACAGTCTATCAATACGCAGTTCGGGCAGATCATCGGGGCAAGAAGGTATGTCAACCAATATGATATTACCGCCAATATCGCATGGGAAGCTGATATCTGGGGCAGGCTGAAATCACAGGAACGGGCCCAGCTGGCAGCTTACTTAAGCACAGTTGCAGCCCATAAAGCGGTAAAAAGCGATCTGGTTGCCGATATTGCTTCATCTTATTATCAGTTGCTGACATATGATGCCCAAAAGAGGATCATTACCGAAACCATTGCGCTCCGTGAAAGGAATCTTGAAACGACAAAAGCACTCAAGATAGCGGGAACGTTAACTGAAGTTGCCGTTCAGCAGAGCGAGGCCCTTGTATTCAATGCAAAATCAATGCTGATTGACATTGATACCCAGATCAATCTTCTGGAAAACTCGATGAGCCTGCTGATGGGCGAGCCTTCACGTTCCATCGAACGGTCTACTCTTGAGAGCCAGCAGCTTCCTATTGATGTGAAACTGGGATATCCGGCGCAATTGCTGGCTAACCGCCCGGATGTAATGAGGGCAGAATATAACCTGATCAATACCTTTGAACTGACCAATGCTGCCAAAGCACAGTTTTACCCGACTCTGAGGCTTACCGGCAGCGGGGGCGTGCAGTCTGTTGACATTGACCATTTATTCAGCGTAAATTCTTTGTTCGCCAATGTCGTGGGAGGTTTGGCACAGCCGATTTTAAACAGAAGAGCAATCAGGACCAATTATGATGTAAGCCTTGCCAATCAGGAAACGGCTTATCTGAACTTCAGGAAAGCAGTCCTTAATGCAGGAAAAGAAGTTTCTGATGCCATCAGGGTATTCTCGGTGCAGGATTCTTTTATTGAGTTAAAACAGAAAGAATTAAATGCCTATAAGAATTCAGTTGAATATTCTCAGGAACTGGTTAATTACGGGATGGCCAATTATCTTGAAGTATTGAATGCCAGTGTAAATTCCTTAAATGCAGAACTGAATATCGCCAATGCACAATACAATAAAATGAGCGCCGGCGTAGAGCTTTACCAGGCACTTGGAGGCGGATGGAAGTAATTTCATCCTGAAAATATAGCAGAAAAACGCATGTCAAAAATGACACGCGTTTTTTATTGGCCTTAAGCTTGAAATTTTATGAATCTATAAATACCTGATAATTAATTACTAATTTCAAATTGTGTATATGTTAACCGGAAAACACTAAAATATTTAGTAATAAATTTACAAAAGTATTTGCAGATCTATTTTAAATACTTACTTTTGTACCGCTTCAAAACAGAAGCATCACGGGGGATTGGCGCAGTTGGCTAGCGCGTTTGACTGGCAGTCAAAAGGTCACGGGTTCGAATCCCGTATTCTCCACCTCTTATTTAAAGCCCTTCATTCGAAGGGCTTTATTAATTTTACAGATATAAAGAACTATTTAAATTTAGCTGTAAAATATGATTTGCTGCGAATTTTGGTAATTACACAGATTTAAATAAAAAAAAATCAGCTGAATCAGTTAGCGCATATTTAACATAAAAGATAAAGTCGATATAAAATATAAAATTATCATTTTTAAAGAAGCTTTGGAGTAGACAGCAAAATTTTTTCGATAAATATTATATCTGAATGAAATTTTGGCACAATAATTGTAAGTAAAAAGACAACTATTAAAAATAAACAATAAGGAACTCAAAATATTCCCGGCATTTTGTCGGGAATATTTTTTTCGGATCCAGGATTCTTTTTGTCAAAAAAGCAATGTTATTTTAAAATATGTACCTGATAAAAGATAATATACGGCAAAAAAGTGCAGTAATTTCAACCATAGCATGATTTTT
The DNA here is from genome assembly GCF_034047335.1 of Chryseobacterium sp. JJR-5R. Lineage (NCBI taxonomy): Bacteria > Pseudomonadati > Bacteroidota > Flavobacteriia > Flavobacteriales > Weeksellaceae > Chryseobacterium > Chryseobacterium sp. JJR-5R. Next base: position 2,281,211 of record NZ_CP139137.1, on the reverse strand, counting down.
ATCAAAGAATACTATTTTTGATAGATCCAAAAAGTATTTAAATCAAATAAAAATTCTATATTTGTCACCATTCAAAAACGTATATTTGAAGCCTACCGGTTATTGCTGACATTAATCAGTCCGGATAAACCGTTAAGTGCTAAAACTACTTATAGACTATGAAGAAAATATTTTTACTTTTATTGACTGCTTTTTTATTTATTGGTTGTAGTAAAGATGAAGACACCATTTATGATTTTATCGGAACCTGGGCCGGAACCTATGAAGGCACCGAGAAAGGCAGCTGGAACATTGTTGTGGCCACCGATGGAAAAGTAACGGGGACTATGCATTCAGACCAGAGCACTGAGAATTATTCCATTTCAGGACAGCTTAGCGAATCCGGAGAATTAACGGCAACAGTAGGGATGCCTCAGGACGGAGAATTCAGGGGAACGCTGACCAGAGAAGACAAGAAAGCAAACGGCAGCTGGACCAATTCGGTTCCGACGCCTACAAGATCAGGAACCTGGAAAGGTGAAAAGACATCCAAATAAAAATGTATATCGGTTATATTATATAAAGCTATTCTTCGGAATAGCTTTTTTTTGCCCTATTCCCACCGTAGATTAAGCATGGCAAAAACATAATTTATTATATTTGTAAGCACCTTAGAGCAGAAAACAAAAGAAATATGAAGAACAGCCTGAATCATGGAAATTTAAGACTAAAAACCATTTATGCTTTGCTCATTGCTTCCACCATTTCTGTTTCGTGCGGAAGTTCAAAAAAGATTGCGGTCAAAAGAAACCCGCAGATCTCACCGTCTGTGCCCAAGACCGAAAACCTCCGTAAACTTGATTCCGATTTTAACGGCAGTATTCCGAGATCAATCAGTGAGGTTTTAAAAGATGCTGAAAAATACCTCGGCGCTCCCTATAAATTCGGCGGCAACACATCCTCCGGCTTCGATTGTTCCGGTTTTGCACTGAAAGTGTTTGAAGAAAACGATTACCTGCTTCCCAGAAGATCATCAGACCAGGCAGAGACAGGAAAGAAAATTGACATCCGGGAAGTGAAGCCCGGCGACCTTTTGTTTTTTTCAACAGCAGGGGGAAGCCGCGTATCCCATGTCGGGATCGTTCATGATATCGGAAACAAAGGCGAGGTGAAATTCATCCATGCCTCAACCACAAAAGGAGTAATCATATCATCTTTAAATGAGGCATACTGGAATAAAGCCTATCTGCACGCACAGAGAATATTGTAATTTCTGCGGGGAATAATGCTTTTTTAAGAAATAAATGAACGGCCCAAACTGTTGATTGACATTATTGAATCCTTGAGTTACTGGTCAGGTTTCAGGATCATTTCTAAATATGGAAGAATATGAGAACAGTCCATGAAAAGAGATTGTTAGATCAATCTCTGAAAAATTTCGGAAAAGCAGGTATAAAGATTTATATTGAAGAGTCAAAGCCATAATTGATAACAGCAAATATTTTTTACACAGACATTTTAACTGCTTATACAGATACTTTCAAAATATTTTCCTGAACTTTTTTTGTATCTTTGGCGCGAATAATTTTAAACTACACATAATGTCGTTACAACAAACCATTGAAAATATTTGGGACAACAGAGACCTTTTGCAGAATGAAGACAGCCGGACAGCCATTAGAGAAGTGGTTTCTATGCTGGATTCAGGAACCCTTCGCGTAGCCGAGCCTACAGAAAACGGATGGCAGGTGAATGAATGGGTGAAAAAAGCAGTAGTGATGTATTTCCCGATTCAGAAAATGGAAACGATTGAGGTAGGCCCGTTTGAATTTCATGACAAAATTCCTTTGAAGAGAAACTATGCGGAGAAAGGAGTAAGGGTAGTGCCGCACGCCATTGCAAGAGAAGGTTCTTTTGTGGCGTCAGGGGTTATTTTAATGCCTTCTTACGTAAACATCGGAGCTTATGTGGATTCAGGGACAATGGTAGATACGTGGGCAACAGTAGGAAGCTGTGCACAGATCGGTAAAAATGTCCACCTGAGCGGCGGCGTAGGGATCGGTGGTGTTTTGGAACCGCTTCAGGCTGCTCCGGTAATTATTGAGGATGACTGCTTTATCGGTTCAAGATGTATCGTGGTAGAAGGGGTTCACGTAGAAAAAGAAGCCGTATTGGGAGCGAATGTCGTCCTGACCGCTTCTACAAAAATTATTGATGTTACCGGCCCTGAGCCTGTAGAGATCAAAGGAAGGGTTCCTGCCCGTTCCGTGGTCATTCCGGGAAGCTATACCAAGCAGTACCCGGCAGGGGAATACCAGGTGCCGTGCGCACTCATCATCGGTCAGCGAAAAGAATCTACCGATAAAAAAACTTCTTTAAATGATGCACTGAGAGATAATAATGTAGCTGTTTAAGACACCATTATAAACCAATACTTCACCATTTTGAAAGATAAGTTTCTTAAAATACTGCTAAACCCTAAATACATATTTGGGGTTTATCTTATTATAGCCGTGGCTACGGCACTTTCCAAATATTTCAGGGGAAGCTACGCAATCAACAACTACCTGATTTTCAAAAGCGTATTTTTCAATACACTGGATCAGACCAATCTGTTTACGGAATACCCGGACCGGTTTTTCGATATGAACCATTACGGTGTTTTTTTCAGCATACTCATTGCGCCCTTTGCTCTGATGCCTGACTGGCTGGGAATTACCCTCTGGAATGCTGCCAATACTTTTGTTTTCATTTATGCCATTCATAAGCTTCCTTTTTCCGATGCTAAAAAGGCGCTCTTTGCCCTGTTCTGTCTTCAGGAATACATTACGGCAGCCCTAAGCCTGCAATTCAACATTGCATTGACGGGGCTTCTCCTTCTGTCCGCAGTCTACATTTACGAAAGGAAAGAAACAAAATCCGTTACCGCCATTTTAATAGGGGTTTTTGTTAAAATATACGGGATTGTAGGGCTGTCCCAGTTCTTCTTTATTAAGAACAAAACAAAATTTATCGTTTCAGGATTGATCATCGCCTGTGTATTTTTTGCGCTGCCTATGGTCTATTCAAGCCCGCATTTTGTCGTACAGTGCTATTCGGACTGGTACCAGTCGATTATTGAAAAGAACAGTGCAAACCAGACCCTGGGAAATATGCAGGATATTTCACTGATGGGCTTTTTCAGAAGGATTTTAGGGGATGCTTCCATTTCCAATATCGTATTTCTGGCGTTCGGGTTGCCGCTTTTTGCTTTGCCTTATATCAGGATCCAGCAGTATAAAAATTATGCATTCCAGCTGATGATCCTGGCTTCCACTTTACTGTTTCTGGTATTGTTCAGTTCAAGTTCAGAATCCCCTACCTATATTATTGCCGTTACAGGGGTATTGATCTGGTTTTTCCTGCAGAAGGAAAGAACGCCTTTCATTATCGGTCTGCTGGTATTCGTTATTATTTTTACGTGTTTTTCAACTTCAGACCTGTTCCCGAAATTTGTAAAAAAGAATTATATCATCAAATACTCCTTAAAAGCTGTACCTTGCATTGTCATCTGGATCAGGGTAATCTATGAACTTATGACCAAAGATTTCGAAAAAAGCTACAGCCTCAAATAATCCTATGAAAAAGATTTCAATCGTCATTCCTGCCCATAATGAAGAAGGAAATGTGGCTTTGGTTCATGAAAAAATCAGGCAGGTTTTTTCCGGACTGAGCGATTATGATTTTGAAATAATTTTTGTAAATGACGGAAGCAGGGATCAGACCCAGCAAAAATTAGAGGAACTGTCTCAAAAATATGATGAAGTAAAATTTATTGAATTTTCAAGGAACTTCGGGCATCAGCCTGCCGTAAAAGCCGGGATGGACCATGCCTATGGGAACGCAGTGATCTCAATGGACGGCGACCTCCAGCATCCGCCGGAGCTGATCCCGGAACTGATTAAAAAATGGGAAGAGGGCAATGATATTGTATTCACCGTAAGGAAATACCCCAAAGAAATTTCTATGTTTAAAAGGAGAACCTCAGATTTTTTTTACAAAATCCTTTCTAAGTTATCCGATGTCAATCTCACAAAAGGCGGCGGCTCAGATTTCAGGCTGATGGATGCCAATGCCGTAGAAGTGATGAGACGCTTTAATGAAGATGACCTGTTTTTACGGGGATTAACAAGCTGGATGGGTTTTAAGCAGGCCGGAATAGAATTTACAGCCAATGAAAGACTGTCAGGCCAGAGCAGCTATAACCTGAAGAAGATGGTTACGTTTGCCTTTACGGGCATCACGGCATTCAGTGTAAAGCCGCTTTATATCGCGGCATATCTGGGCTTCCTGTTTTCAGGGCTTTCTGTGGTAGGATATGGTATTTACGTAATCCATTCATTTATTACGGAAACGGAGATCTCAGGCTGGGCATCCCTCATTATGACCATTGTTTTTTTCGGCGGTTTACAGCTGATCATTTTAGGGATTATAGGAATCTACTTGGGCAAAATCTTCAAACAGGTAAAAGAAAGACCGAACTACATCATCAAAAATAAAAATTTTTAACCATGGTTTTATTGAGTTTTGACATTGAGGAATTTGATATGCCACTGGAATACAAAGGTAAGATCCCGTTTGAAAAACAGATTTCCATCTCACAGGCCGGACTGGAAAAAATTCTGGATATCCTTAAAAAGCATCAGATAAAGGCCACTTTTTTCTCAACCGTAGTTTTTGCTGAGAACAGTAAAAACCTGATCAAAAGGTTATTGGATGATGGCCATGAACTGGCTTCCCACACCTGGTTCCACTCGGATTTTGAAGAAAGGCACCTGAAGGAATCCAAAGAAAGGCTGGAAGAATTGTTTTCTGCAAAAGTAACCGGTCTCAGGATGCCGAGAATGATGCCGGTGAGTAAAAATGCGGTAGAAGATGCAGGCTATGCTTATAATTCATCCGTTAACCCTACATTTCTTCCGGGAAGATATAATAATCTCAACGTTTCCAGGACGTATTTTAAAGAAGGGAATGTTACCCAGATCCCGGCTTCGGTGTCCCCTAATTTCAGGATTCCGCTATTCTGGCTGAGCTTTCATAATTTTCCTCTTTCTTTTTACAGGAAACTGGCTTCAGATACGTTAAAGAAAGACCGGTATTTAAATATCTATTTCCACCCCTGGGAATTTGCGGAAATTAAAGATGAAGTCTTTAAATTACCCGGCTTTACCATAAAAAATTCAGGAAACGATATGGTAGAAAGGTTCGATGAATTTATTTCATGGCTTAAAAGTAAAAATTATTCCTTCGGAACCTTCCAGGAATTCCAAAAACAGATTCAGTTATGAAGATTGCTTACGATGCCAAAAGGTTTTTTCACAACACATCCGGATTGGGCAACTATTCCAGGGATCTGGTAAGGATTCTGGCAAAATATTTTCCTGAAAACGAGTATGTTTTGCTTAATAAAAACCAGTCGGAGAGAGGGAAGAATATCATGGAAAACCCTAATGTCCGGTTCGTGGAAACCTCAGGCGGAATGATGTCGCGGCAGCTGAAAATGGGAAAGGATGCCCAAAAACAGGATGCCGATATTTTTCACGGTTTATCCGGTGAACTGCCATTGAAATGGGATAAGGCCCCGATTAAAAAAGTGGTTACCATCCATGATCTCATTTTTATGAGATATCCGCAGTATTATTCTTTTTTCGACCGTAAAATCCATTTTTGGAAATTTAAAAAAGCAGCTGATTCAGCAGACCGGATTATAGCGATTTCCGAGCAGACCAAACAGGATGTCATCCGGTTTCTTAACATTCCTGAAAGTAAAATTGAAGTGATCTACCAGGGCTGCCATCAGGCATTTAAAGAAGAGCAGCCTGATAAATTGATCCTTCAGACCAGAGAGAAATTTAATCTTCCTGAACGTTTTATCTTAAACGTAGGGACCGTTGAAGAGCGTAAGAACCTTTTGAACATTGTTAAAGCCGTAAAAGATACAGGGATTCCTTTGGTCGTGGTGGGGAGAAAGACAAAATACTTTAGGAACATCCTGCAGTTTATTCGGAAAAATAAGATGGAAAACCAAGTTCATTTTCTCGAAGGCGTTTCCATGGATGAGCTGGCGGTAATCTATAAATCAGCAGATATTTTCGTATACCCGAGTTTGTTTGAAGGCTTTGGGATTCCGGTAATTGAAGCCCTGTTTTCAAAAACGGTTGTCATCACCAGCAATACGAGTTGCCTTCCTGAGGCGGGAGGACCGGATTCCGTATATATCAATCCCGGAAATGCAGCCGATATTTCAGCCAAAATACAGTTTCTATGGAACAATGAATCTGAGCGGCAGCGTCGTGCGGATAAGGGTTTCGAGTTCGTACAGAAATTCAATGATGAACCGATTGCCGGTCATCTGATGGCGCTTTACCGAAAAATTATTTCATAAAATCCTTGGATGTTTCAAAATAAGTCCTACATTTGCAAAATACATTTCAACAATGAAACCGAATTTTTTAACAGTACATCATTATCATCATCATCTCTGCTAGACGGAATTGATTGATCGATACGATATGTTAGAAATCAAAATAATTAAAAACCGTCTGAGTAAACAGGCGGTTTTTTGTTTCTGAATTCATCCCGGAAAATCTTTACCATCCACCCGTTTTATTTACTCAGGCATTAATAAAAATCAAATGAGTAAATTAAAAATTGCCATACAGAAAAGCGGACGGCTTTACGAAGAATCCCTTCAGCTCCTTAAAGACTGCGGAATCTTCATCAATAACGGAAAAGACCAGCTCAAAGTGTCTGTAGACAACTTTCCTCTGGAAATCATGTACCTGAGAAACTCGGATATCCCGCAGTATCTGGAAGATGGGGTGGTAGACATTGCCATTGTAGGCGAAAACCTCCTCGCGGAAAAAGACAAGAATATCGAGATTGTCCAGAAGCTCGGTTTTTCAAAATGCCGCGTTTCATTAGCCGTTCCGAAAGAGGTGGAAACAGATCAGCTCAGTTACTTCCAGGGCAAAAAAATTGCTACCTCCTATCCCAATACCCTTAAAACCTTTCTTCAGGAAAACAATATTTCAGCCGATATCCATGTCATTTCAGGCTCCGTGGAAATTGCCCCGAATATCGGCCTTGCGGACGGAATATGTGATATTGTGAGTTCAGGAAGCACTTTATTTAAGAACGGTCTCAGGGAAACAGTCACCCTTTTATTATCCGAAGCCGTTCTGGCGAAAACCTTCAGCCTGAATGATGAAAAAGAAGCTGTTCTCGGCAGATTACTGTTCAGGATCAAAGCCGTTTTAAAAGCAAAAAATTCAAAATATATTCTGATGAATGTTCCGAACGATAAAATTAGAATCATCTCTGAAGCCCTACCGGTTCTTAAAAGCCCGACGGTTATTCCCCTCGCGCAGGAAGGGTGGAGCAGCATCCATTCCGTGATTAACGAAGACCGGTTCTGGGAAGTTATTGATGAACTCAAAAACAAAGGTGCTCAGGATATTTTAATAATTCCAATTGATAAAATGGTGATATAAGATGAACATTTCAAAATATCCACAGAAGAATATATGGCCGGAACTGGTGAAAAGGCCGGTGTTAGAAAGGGCAGGACTTACAGAAACCGTATCGGAGATCTTTGCAGAAGTACGCAGGAACGGTGACCGGGCATTAATCGGGTTCAATAAAAAATTTGACAAGGCTGATGTTGACCAGGTCCTGGTGTCTGAACAGGAAGTGAAAAATGCTGAAAATACATTGCCGGAAGAACTGAAAATTGCAATCCAGCAGGCTAAAGAGAATATCACAAAATTTCATGCTTCGCAAAATCCTGAAATTCAGAAAATAGAAACAATGGCAGGAATAGCCTGCTGGAGGGAAAACCGGGCAATTGAAAAAGTCGGGATCTATATTCCGGGAGGAACAGCACCTTTGTTTTCTACTGTGCTGATGCTGGCGGTTCCGGCACAATTGGCAGGCTGCAAGGAAATTATTTTATGTACGCCCCCGGATAAAAACGGGCAGATCAACCCGGCAGTCCTTTACGCGGCACAGCTTTGCGGAGTCCGTAAAATATTCAGAACAGGCGGGGCACAGGCCATTGCAGCCATGACATTCGGGACTGAAAGCATTCCGGACGTGTATAAAATCTTCGGACCCGGAAACCAGTATGTAGTGGCTGCAAAAGAATATGCGCAGAATTACAACGTCGCCATCGACATGCCTGCCGGCCCCAGTGAAGTCCTGGTTATTGCCGATGAGTTTGCCGTTCCGGAGTTTTGTGCAGCAGACCTTCTTTCCCAGGCAGAGCACGGAAGCGACAGCCAGGTTATCTTTGTGACAATAGATGAAACGGTTCTTAACCGGACGGTTGAGGAAACAGAAAAACAGCTCAGGGATCTTCCGAGAAACGAAATGGCCCGGCAATCTTTAAAAAACAGTCATTTTATTTTAATGGAATCCATTGAAGAAGCTTTGCAATTCAGCAACATCTATGCTCCCGAACACTTGATTCTGGCAGTAAAAGATTTTGAAAAATACATCCCGGAAATTGAAAATGCCGGTTCGGTTTTCCTGGGGAATTATTCCTGCGAAAGTGCCGGGGATTATGCCAGCGGAACCAATCATACCCTTCCTACAAACGGTTTTGCCAGGAATTACAGTGGTGTTTCCCTGGACAGCTTTGTCAAGAAAATCACTTTTCAGCACCTGTCTGCTGAAGGATTGTCTAATGTAGGGAAAACCATAGAAGTCATGGCGGAAGCAGAAGGGCTTCTCGCTCACAAAAATGCCGTTTCCATAAGATTAAAACAACAGAATGAAAGCATTTAACATCAGCCGCTTCGTGCGTAAAAATATCCTGGAACTTAAGCCGTACACCAGTTTCAGGGACCATAATGAATTTGGCAGCCCTGTTTTTATGGATGCCAATGAAAGCCCATTCGGAAGCCTGAACCGTTATCCGGATTCCACACAGAAGAAACTGAGGCAGAAACTTTCTGTCATGAAAAATGTTTCTCCTGATAACATTGCCCTTGGCAACGGGAGCGACGAACTGATAGATCTGATCATCAAAATTTTCTGTGAACCTAAAAAAGATGTAGTGTTGAGGATGAACCCTTCTTTTGCCATGTATGATTTTTATGCCTCGATTAATGAAAATAAAGTCGTAAAGCTGGATTTAAATGAGAATTTCGATATCGCAAAAGATGATTTTTTAAACCTGATAAATAATGATCAGCCAAAGATTTTTTTTCTGTGTTCTCCGAACAATCCTACCGGGAACAGCATTGAAGACCTGGAATTTTATATTGAAAATTTTAACGGGATTGTGGTGGTGGATGAAGCGTACATTGAATTTTCCGGCAGGAAATCATGTATTGAACTGCTGAATAAGTATCCGAACCTTATTGTCCTTCAGACCTTCTCGAAAGCCTGGGGAATGGCAGGCGCAAGGGTAGGCATGGCTTATGCATCTGAAGAAATTATCAAACTTATTAATACAGTAAAAGCGCCTTATAATATCAACTCATTAAGCCTGGACATGGTCCTGAAAACAATTGACAGCCTCGGACCGTTAATGCAGAACATAGAAAATATTCTCCTTGAAAAATCCTGGCTGAAAGATCAGTTTGAAAACATCAGCTGTGTAAAAAAAGTATATCCCAGCGAGGCTAATTTCTTTCTGATTGGGTTTGAAAATGGAGATAAAGTATATGAACAGCTGCTGGAAAAGGAAATTTTAACCAGTAAGAGAAGTCCACAGATTCCGGATTGTATCAGAATCAATGTAGGAACCAGAGAAGAAAATAAAAGACTGATTGCCGTTTTACAAAATATTGAATTATGAAAAAAGTATTGTTTATAGACCGTGACGGGACACTGATTATTGAACCGGAACATGATTTCCAGGTGGATTCCCTGGAAAAGCTTGAATTCTATCCGGGTGTCTTTCAAAACCTGTCAAAAATTACCAATGAACTGGATTATGAGCTGGTCATGATCACCAACCAGGACGGATTGGGAACCGAAAGCTTTCCTTACGAAGATTTTATCAAACCTCATGAAAAGATGCTCAAGGCTTTTGAAAATGAAGGGATTGTCTTCAGTGATATTTTAATTGACAGAAGTTTCGAGCACGAAAATAAGCCGACCCGAAAACCACAGACCGGAATGTTGGGAAAATATATTTACGGTGATTATGACCTGGAAAATTCTTTCGTGATCGGGGACAGGCTGACCGATATCCGGCTGGCGGGAAACCTGAATTCAAAAGCCATCTTTATCAGTGCCGTTCAAAATGAAGATGCAGCGTTGACCACCGAAAGCTGGAACGAAATCTATTCTTATCTGAAACAGGTTCCGCGTAAAGCAAAAGTATCGAGAAAAACCAATGAAACGGATATTGAAATTGAAATTAACCTGGATGGAAATGGTTTGTCTGACATTTCAACAGGGCTTCATTTTTTTGACCATATGCTGGAACAGATTGCCAGACACGGCAATGTAGATTTGAAAATAAAGGCAAAAGGAGATCTGCAGGTTGATGAACACCACACCATTGAAGATACCGGAATTGTATTGGGACAGGCCGTCCTGGAAGCGCTGGGAAAGAAAAAAGGAATTGAAAGATATGGTTTCCTGCTGCCTATGGATGACTGCCTGGCGCAGGTAGCCGTTGATTTCGGAGGACGCCCGTGGCTGGTGTGGGATGCAGATTTCAAACGAGATAAAATAGGGGATGTGCCTACTGAAATGTTTTATCATTTCTTTAAATCTTTTACTGACTCGGGACGGTGCAATATCAATATCAAAGCAGACGGTGACAATGAGCACCATAAAATAGAATCTGTTTTTAAAGCATTTGCAAAATCAATAAAAGCAGCGGTACAGCAGAACGGTCAGAACTTTAACATCCCATCAACAAAAGGAAGCTTATAAAACGATATGGTTGCTATTATAAAATACAACGGCGGAAATGTAAATTCCGTACAGAATGCTTTGGACAGGCTGAATACCCGGTCGGTAATTACTGATGATCCCGAGGTGATCAGAAATGCAGACAAAGTGATTTTCCCGGGCGTGGGTGAAGCTTCGTCTACGATGAAGATGCTGAAAGAAAAGGGCCTGGACCTCTTGATCCCGGCATTACAGCAGCCGGTATTGGGGATCTGCCTGGGAATGCAGCTCATGTGTGCGAGTAATGAAGAAGGCAATACAGCCGGAATGGGAATTTTTGATATCCAGGTTAAGAGATTTCCTGCTGAAAATATTGTTCCGCATATGGGCTGGAATACACTTTCAGATTTTAAATCAAACCTTTTTTCGGACAGTAAAGAAGAAAATGATGTGTATTTTGTCCACAGCTTTTATTGTGAATTATCCGAATATACAACTTCGGTCTGTGATTATATCCTGCCGTTCAGCGCATCCCTGCAGAAAGATAATTTTTACGCCGTGCAGTTTCACCCGGAGAAGTCCGGAAGTGCAGGAAGCCGTTTGTTACATAACTTTTTAAATATTAAATGATGAAAATTATTCCAGCCATTGATATTATTGACGGCAAATGTGTACGGCTTTCAAAAGGTGATTATGATACCGTGAAGGTGTATAACGAAAATCCGTTAGAAGTAGCTAAAGAATTTGAAGCTTCTGGAATTCAGTTCCTTCATCTTGTGGATCTCGACGGGGCGAAATCCAGGCATATCGTCAACCACAAAATATTGGAAACCATTGCCCGGGAAACGTCTTTAAAAATAGACTTCGGCGGCGGGCTGAAGACTTCGGAAGATATTGAAACCGCTTTTAGTGCCGGGGCAGAACAGATTACCATCGGAAGCATTGCCGTTCAGGATCCGGAATTCTGCTTTAACCTGATTTCAACATTTGGAGCCGAAAGGATTATTCTGGGCGCCGACTGCAAAGACCGGAAAATAAAAACTTCAGGCTGGCTGGAGGAAAGTGATGAGGATGTTATTAATTTCATTCTTCAGTATCAGCAGAAAGGAATTCAGCATGTGATCTGTACCGATATTGCCAAAGACGGGATGTTACAGGGGCCTTCAGAAGTGTTGTATCAGGATATTTTATCCAGTACTTCTGTTCAGCTGGTAGCAAGCGGCGGGATCTCAAAAATGGAAGATGTATACCGGATGAAAGAAATAGGATGCTCAGGAACCATTATCGGGAAAGCGATTTACGAAGGTAAAATCAGTCTGGACGAGCTCCGGGAATTTATAGATGCCTGATTAAATCCGGTAAAACCGTTTGATTAAAAATAAACCATACCGATTAATTACAACAAAATAAAAATGTTAAAAAAAAGAATCATACCCTGTCTGGACATCAAAGACGGGACAACGGTTAAAGGCATTCAGTTTGAAGGTCTGCGGAATGCCGGAAACCCTGTTGAACTGGCCAAAAAGTATGAAAATGACGGAGCCGATGAACTGGTTTTCCTGGATATTACCGCAACCGTTGAAGAGCGCAAAACGTTTGCTGAATTGGTGAAAAATATTGCGCGGGAGCTCAGTATTCCTTTCACGGTAGGCGGTGGCATTTCAACCGTTGAAGATGTCAGGAAACTGCTGGAAGCCGGAGCCGATAAAATCAGCATCAATTCTTCTGCCGTTAAAAACCCCGGACTGATTTCTGATCTGGCAAAAGAATTCGGAAGCCAGTGTATTGTTGTGGCCATTGATACAAAACACATCAACGGTTCAGATTGGGTACACATCAGAGGCGGAAGGGAAATCACCGGTTTTAAAACCCTGGATTGGGCAAAAAAAGCAGAAATACTGGGAGCCGGAGAGATTCTTCTGACATCGATGGACGGAGACGGAATGAAAAACGGCTTTGACCTGAGGATTACAAAAGAGGTTTCTGAAAACATCGGCATTCCTGTCATTGCTTCAGGCGGTGCCGGAAAAACCGGAGATTTTGAAAAGGTCTTCGTAGAAACGAAAGCAACAGGCGCACTGGCTGCCAGCATTTTTCACTTCGGGGAAGTTGGGATCAGGAACCTGAAGAATGAACTAAAATCTAAAAAAATAGCAGTACGATGAATATAAACTTTGATAAAAGCAACGGACTGGTTCCTGTTATTGTCCAGGACGACCATACCCTGCAGGTACTTATGCTGGGATACATGAATCAGGAAGCTTATGAGAAAACAGAAAAAGAACAGGTGGTGACCTTTTTCAGCCGTTCCAAAAACAGGTTATGGACCAAAGGCGAAGAATCCGGGAATTTCCTTGCCGTAAAAAGCATGGCTGTTGACTGTGACCGGGACACGGTACTCATAAAGGCAGTTCCCGGAAAGACAGTTTGCCATACGGGAAGCTTCAGCTGTTTCGGGGATAAAGAAACCAAAGGTTTTCTCTATGAACTGGAGTCCAAAATCAGCCAAAGGATTGATGAGAAAACAGAAGATTCTTATACCTACTCATTATTTCAGAAAGGCATCAACAAAGTAGCCCAGAAAGTAGGAGAGGAAGCAGTAGAACTGGTGATCGAAGCAAAGGATGACAATGAAAACCTGTTTAAAAACGAAGCAGCTGATCTTTTGTACCACTTTCTGATTTTACTGAAGGCAAAAGGGACACAGCTTGAAGATATTGAAAAAATACTTTTAGAAAGAATGAAATAAAAAGAGGGGAGCGGAAAAAAAGTCTGACAGGGTCTTAGCGCTTACGGCTAAGTACAGATAGGATCACAATATGACTTGCAGACCAAACATGACTTCACTGATGGATTAATTAAAAAAAATTAACTCCCCTCTTAAAAACTAATAATGAATTTTTACTGATTGCAAAGTAAGTCCATCACAGCAATCCTGGCAAATGAACCGGGTACCATCAAGGTACTTTACCCTGAAAAAACGGTTATGACTGATAAAAATCCCGCAGCCAGATATTGAGATCCTGCTTGGGAGGAATGTACAGCCTTTTTCTCAGATTGTGTTTGTTGTTTTTAACGGTCTGAATTGCTTTAAAGGTATACACAGCAATATCTTTCGTAGTAAATCCCAAGAAAGTATAGGCACATAAAATAAGCTCCGAGGTCTTGATATCCGGATTTGCGGATAATATTTTTTTACTGAAATCAGGATACAGCTTCTGAAACAGCGACCAGAATTCGGGAAGGTTTTTTTTTGCAGCTTCCAAAACTTCATTCAGGGCATCTCCCACTTTCATTGAAAGTGTAGAAGTTTCCTGCTCGGCTTTTAAAAGAACAGTTTCCTTCTGCCTGATCATAAGATCTTTTTTACGCTGTGTTTTGGCATGATAATAGAAGAAAAAGCCCAGGAGACCTCCGGCAGAAACAATGACAACGACCAGCCACAGGTTCCGGTATTGTTTTTCCTCTGCATGTTCAGATACTTTTTCGCCGATCAGGGTATTTGTAGTTACCAATACCTCATTGTTCAGATGGTTGGAAAAATGTTCATGAGCAGCCTGGTATTGTTCATAATAGAGCCGGTAGTTTTTATCATCTCCCAAAGAATGGTATATCGTATAAATACTTTTCAGCAGGCCGGGGCCATTTGCTGAAAAAGAGTTTTTATTGTACCGGTTGATGTCAGACAAAGCTTTCAGATAATATTCCAGTGCTTTCTTTTGGTCGCCTTTTGCATAGTACAGATTTCCTATGGAGTTAAGGAATCTATTTTTATGGACAAAACCTTCTTTGAAACTATAGTGATAGGCCTTGAAAAGATAGTACTGTGCTGAATCCAGGTTTTTTCTTTCTAAAAAAATTTCCCCTCTTACGTTATAAAAATAAGATTTGAACTTGAAAATCATTTTAATGGCACCATATTCCTTTTCTGGGATCTGGCGTAAAATCTGCTGGCATTGATGCGAATAACGGTCTGACTGTTCCGGGTTACTGACGACCAGGCTCAGGCCGTACAGGGTTCTGGCTTTTACAATACGCGCTTCTACCGATAGATCGTCATCCAGGATATGCAGTACCTCGTCACTTCGTTTTTCTGTTTTAATGCATGCAGACTGTTCTGGTCTGATGATTTTCTAATAATCAGCCTGTCTTCTGCGGTCTGCGCGACTGTAGCGATGCTTACCAGCTGTGCAATGAAAATTATTTTCAGTTTCATAATAGGTTTTGTTCTTAAGTATTTGATTAACGGCTAAAATGAATATCCCAGGCCTACCCCCAGGTTAGGAATGATACCGCTGGCTTTGGCATCGTTGGGTTTAGGCATATTTCTATCTTCTTTGTAATTGAGCGATAAATAAGAAGCTCCTCCTTATACATCAATGGTGAACCCACTTTTAAACAGCCACTGATACCCCACCAATGCACTCACATCAAATGCATTATAAGAATCCCTCATCTCTTTTTTGTTCAAGGTATATTTGGTGCGGCCACCTCCGAAACCTACCGATCCGGAAAAGAACAGTCCCTGTAGCGCCTCTTGGGTATAATATCGGTAAAAAGCATTTCCTCCCGTAAAATTATACTTGTAAGGATTGATTTTAAATTCCCCGTATCCGGCACTTACCCCTACGCTTGAATGCCCGCTTACCACTCTTTCATAGTAAACAAGATCACTTCCTCCGCCAAGAACTACCGAAACCGGATTGATTTTAATGGAATTTTTCTGCTGGGCAGAAGCCGCAGCACATGCAGCAAAACAAAATGCAATTAAATGTTTTTCATTTCTTCAAATTTTTAAGTTTATAAATGGATCATACGCCATGATGCTGGCAAGAATAACGTTTGCAAATAAAACGATATATGGGAAATTTATTGAAAAACAGAGGTGCCATCAAGGTACTTAATAAGTTAAGTTATTGAAAATCAAAATTTTATTAATCGGTATTGAATCCCGTTATTTGATTATAAAGGATCTGAAAATTTCATGTTTCCATCAGATAAAGAGTTATAATTAAATAACGTAATCCATACTCATGATAAAAAACTTAATATAAATATAATGCTGTCGTAATGATTTTATCTAAGAACCACAAGCTCATGGACTGATTTTCATTCTTGAAAAAAGTAATAATCTTTACATTAAAAATCCCTCTTACAAAGGGATGTTATTAACACTGATTCAAGCTGGAATTTTCAGATGATATATATAAACTTGATGGGTATGGAAAATGTCGCAGTAAGGAGTTATTTTTAATTTTTTAAAATAATAATTCATCTTCTTCTGATGCAGATACGGTCTGGTCTGGTCTGGCCGGTAAAAAAAAGATATTTATATGCCCATAAAAAATCCCGGACTTTTGCCCGGGATTTAAGTTTTTATAAAGACTGATTGAACTATTTTTCGATAATTATTTTCCTTACGGCTGTTGTATCACCGGCCTTAACGGTACACAGATAAGTACCGGCAGTTAAACCTGAAACATCAATCTTCGCTTCATTTTCTTTAACAATCAGTAAGCGCCCGCTCAGATCTGTAATATGTACCCTGAATATTTTGATGTTCTCCGGCAGTTCAATGTTCAGTATATCTTTTGCCGGATTAGGATAAACCTTTACCGATTCCAGTTCATTTACCGGAGTTTCATGGGTTCCTAAAAGACTTGTACTGGCCACGGCAAAATGCTGTAATGCACCTACCGCTGCTTTTCCTGCATTGAATACATAGGTTGGGTCTACATTAGCAAAAGTATCGTTCACCGTATGTTCATTAAAGCTCCTTGTGTTCTCATAAAAGCCGGTAATGATATCTCCGTTCTGTTCAAAAGGAATATAATCGGAAGAATAGGTATTCGACATTACCGTCTGTAACGGGGAATAAAGTGCCGTACAATTAGCCAGCTGCTGGGTAAATGCCAGAGACTGTGCATTGTTACCTGCAAGACCGGACTGGTCGCTTTCACATTTGATTGCATTGTTGGTATTCCCGATTTTTCCTCCCACCTGGTCAATGTTGAAGACCAGTTTTATATTCAGCTGGCGGACATTGTTCTGGAAAACCACATTGTCTGCATAATGCGCGCTTCCCAGCAGGCCCTGTTCCTCACCGGAAAAATGGATAAACTTAACGGAATATTCAGTCGGAATATTCTTTAAGATCCTTGCTGCTTCCAGGATAATCGAGGTTCCGCTTCCGTTATCACTTACACCGGGGCCTGTGATGGTATCATAGTGGCCGCAGATGATGACGTAGATATTGGGATATGTAGTGCCTGTTTTGGTAATGATCAAATTCTTTGAGTTTACATTATTCCCGAAGGTAAATGGGTCTTCCGTAATCTGGCTTGCCGTATATCCGTAGGACTGGTATTTGGCTTTGAGCCAGTTCAGCGTATTGGTATTGGCTGCCGAACCTGTGGTTTTTACGCCAAGGGTCTGAAATTCCTGTAAGAGGGTAGTAATATTGGTCTGCGAGACCTGGTCTGCTCTGTTTTTATAGGCCTGGATCAGCGTTTGAGCCTGTAGGCTATAGGCTGCCAATGAAATAAGCAGAAGGGTAGTTATTTTTTTCACCTTAGAAAAAATTATGCATTTAATATTAAACAAATGTAAATAATAAAAAAATCCTGAGCAAAAAACTCAGGATTTATATTGATAACAAAAAATTCTACATTATTTTACTTGATCTACAACTGCTTTGAAAGCTTCAGGGTGATTCATTGCTAAATCGGCTAAAACTTTTCTGTTAAGCTCTACGTTGTTCTTTTTAAGAGCTCCCATAAACTGAGAGTAAGACATTCCGTGCTCTCTGGCTCCGGCGTTGATACGCATGATCCAAAGGGCTCTGAAATTTCTCTTTTTCTCTTTTCTACCGCGGTAAGCATATTGCATTGCTTTTTCCACGGCATTTTTAGCTACAGTCCAAACATTCTTTCTTCTACCGAAAAAACCTTTGGCTTGTTTAATGATTTTTTTTCTGCGAGCTCTGGAAGCTACGGCATTTACTGATCTAGGCATAATTTAAATTGTTTTTTTGAAATGTGCGGCAAACTGTTTCATTGCACTTGGCTGCTCCATTTCAGGGTTAAATTGTTGAATTTTGAATTCTTATAAACCGAATATGGATTTATAAAAACTACTTGATGGCTAATTGGCGTTTAACGCTTTTCTCGTCCACTTTAGCTACGTAAGAAGTCGTCGTAAGATTTCTCTTCTGTTTCGTTTCTTTCTTAGTCAAGATGTGGCTTTTGTAAGCATTTTTTCTTTTGATCTTTCCGCTTCCGGTAAGAGCAAAACGCTTTTTAGCACCTGATTTCGTTTTTAATTTTGGCATTGTTCTGCTTTTTTATTGTTTTGTTATCAATATCTGTTTTGGCTCCTGATCTGGGTCAGGAATAATAGTCTGCAAAATTACTAAAAAAAAGTGAGATTTGTATAAAAGAATTTTATTATTAGTACTGCAGCGGGAAGCAGATAGAGGAGTCTAAATTTGTTTAGAATATTTCCGTTGATTTCGGATCCGGCTGTAAAACTTCTGAAATTTTATTTAACCCGGATTAAAGACCGGCTTACTTAAAAAGTAAAAATATTATCATCCTTATTTAAAATTTATCAGAACGGTACACTACACCCTTAATTTTTGTAGCAGCAATTTTTAAGGGTATAAAGGACCATTAAATTTTAAGAATGATTGATTTCTTTTTAACGTCAACTTTAATCACCGGGTTTCAGCAGACACTTAAAATGACATAAGTATTTTTAAATAAGTTACACAGGATTTGTCCCTTGTGATCTGCATAATGATAAAAGTCTGAAAGAAATTTGTTTCCGAATTGATTTAAAACAGGTTGATAAATCTAAAGGTTTTTCAGACCTTGTCATTTTACGGAATCTTAAATAAAAAAACCTCAAATTTCTTTGAGGTTGATATTGTTATGATGGTTTCAGATCACAATGATCTGCTGTTGATTATTTAGCTGGTTTTTTAGGACTCATCATCATGATCATTCTTTTTCCTTCAAGCTTAGGAAGCTGGTCTACTTTTCCAACGTGCTCAAGTTCCTGAGCCAGTTTTAAAAGCAGGATTTCCCCCTGGTCTTTAAAGATAATAGAACGTCCCTTAAAAAATACGTAAGTCTTTAATTTTGAACCTTCTTCCAGGAACTTTTCAGCATGCTTTCTTTTGAATTCATAATCATGTTCGTCGGTCTGAGGTCCGAAACGGATCTCTTTCACCACTACTTTGATTTGTTTTGCCTTCAGTTCCTTCTGTTTTTTCTTTTGCTCATATAAGAATTTTTTATATTCTAATATTCTTGCAATAAACGGTTCAGCCTTATCGGAAATTACTACTAAATCCAATTCCTGTTCTGCAGCAATCTGCTTTGCTTTTTCAATCGGATAAATTCCCGGCTCTACGTTATCGCCCACCAAACGAAGCTCTCTCACACGAATTTTATCGTTGATCAAGTGTAAGTCCTCCTGTACAGGACGTCTTTGTGGGCCCCTGTTGTTAAATCTTTGTGCTATTGTAATATATTTTATTGGTTAGTATAAATTTTATCTGAAGACTTAAAAATTGAATAATTAAAAAATGAATGTGCATTTCGCCAATCTTTTAAATCATTCGATTTTCAAATCTTATTTCTGTACTGCTGATTCTTTCTTGAAATAAGAAACAAAATCCTCCATACTCATGACCCCTAAGTCACCTTCACCACGTCTTCGTACAGAAATTGTGCCATTTTCCTCCTCATTTTCACCGATTACCAGCATAAACGGTATTTTGTTTAATTCTGCATCACGGATCTTTTTACCGGTCTTCTCGTTTCTTTCGTCAATCTGGCCGCTAATATCGTGATTTTCTAAAAATTGTGAAACTTTTTTGGCATAATCTACATATTTTTCACTGATCGGAAGAAGAATAAACTGGTCAGGGCTTAGCCACAACGGGAAATCACCTGCTGTATTTTCAAGCAGGATTGCGATAAAACGTTCCATGGAACCGAAAGGTGCCCTGTGGATCATCACCGGCCTGTGCTTCTCATTGTCATTTCCGATATAGTGAAGATCAAACCGTTCTGGTAAGTTATAATCCACCTGAATGGTTCCAAGCTGCCATTTCCTGCCCAAAGCGTCTTTTACCATGAAGTCCAGCTTAGGCCCGTAAAATGCCGCTTCGCCATATTCAACAACCGTTCTCAAACCTTTGTTTGCAGCTGCCGTGATGATTGCATTTTCTGCTTTTTCCCAGTTCTCGTCAGAACCGATGTATTTTTCCCTGTTTTCAGGGTCTCTTAATGAAACCTGAGTCATGAAATCTTCAAAACCCAAGGATTTGAAAACATACAAAACGAGATCGATTACCGCTTCAAATTCTCCCAACAGCTGATCCGGGGTACAGAAAATGTGGGCATCATCCTGGGTAAACCCGCGGACTCTTGTTAACCCGTGAAGCTCTCCGCTCTGCTCATATCGGTAAACCGTCCCGAATTCAGCATACCTTTTCGGTAAATCCCTGTAGCTCCATTGTGAAGTTTTGTAAATCTCGCAGTGGTGCGGGCAGTTCATCGGCTTCAGCAGAAATTCCTCCCCTTCGTTCGGCGTTTTGATCGGCTGGAAGCTGTCTGCTCCATATTTATCCCAGTGCCCTGAGGTTATATATAATTCCTTTGCGCCGATATGCGGGGTCATTACAAATTCATAACCTCCTTTTTTCTGCGCTGCAGAAAGGAAATCCTCCAGTTTTTTTCTCAAAGACGTCCCTTTTGGCAGCCAAAGCGGCAATCCGGCACCCACTTTTTCAGAGAAAGCAAAAATTCCAAGTTCTTTACCCAGTTTTCTGTGGTCTCTTCTTTTTGCTTCTTCCAGCCTTTCCAGATATTCGGTTAATTCTTTCTGTTTCGGGAAAGAAATGCCGTATACCCTGGTCAGCTGAGGATTTTTTTCATTTCCTCTCCAGTATGCGCCGGCGGCATTCAAGATTTTAACCGCCTTTACAATGCCTGTATTGGGAATATGTCCGCCACGGCAGAGGTCTGTAAAATTATCATGTGTTACAAAGGTGATTTCTCCGTCGTTAAGATTGGAAATCAGCTCTACTTTATAAGGATTATCCGCATAGGTTTTTAATGCCTCTTCCTTGGAAACCGGGTACAATGAGAATGTTGACCCTTTTTTGGCATTTTCCAATACTTTTTTCTCTATTTTCTCAAAATCTTTTTCGGATAAGCTTTCGCCGCCGAAATCTACATCATAGTAAAACCCGCTTTCAATGGCAGGGCCGATCGTAAGCTTGGCATCAGGATAAAATTCAAGGATGGCCTGCGCCAGAAGGTGGGCAGAAGAATGCCAGAAAGCTTTCTTACCAAGATCATCATTCCAGGTCAGCAACTGTACCGTAGAATCTGTGGTGATAGGTGTGGTGATTTCCACCTGCCTGTCATTTACAATTGCGGAAATGGTATTTCTAGCCAATCCCTCGCTTATAGATTTTGCCACATCAAGCGGAGTAACCTTTGCTTCGAATTCTTTGACGCTGTTGTCCGGAAGTGTAATTTTTATCATTGTTTACTGAGAAATTTATAAGAGGCAAAAATACGAAATTTTAAACAAAATATGGTAACAATACCTAATATAGATGAGAATTAATACCAAAATACATGATATTTGGATACTCATATTTATTAAGCAGAAAATAAAGAGCTATTATCTGCTTATATGATGTAATAATATTTGAAAATAAAAAATATATCGGACAAAATGTAAGGATTAGAAGAAGGTGTATAGAATAATTCCATCAGCAAAAAGAAAACCGCAAAAATGGCGGAATATAATTACCGGTCATTTTTGCGGTTCAGTATAAAAGCTGATTTAGAATCTATTCTTCTATATTATCTGTTTTTCCCGAAGGATTG
The DNA here is from genome assembly GCF_034047335.1 of Chryseobacterium sp. JJR-5R. Lineage (NCBI taxonomy): Bacteria > Pseudomonadati > Bacteroidota > Flavobacteriia > Flavobacteriales > Weeksellaceae > Chryseobacterium > Chryseobacterium sp. JJR-5R. The sequence goes on along the minus strand of NZ_CP139137.1, from coordinate 2,259,426 downwards.
TTTTCAGAAGACTTTTTTATATCCTTTTTATCTACGTCTGAAGGATTGGTCTTCTGGGATGAAGCCGGGATATTTTGAAAATCCTCATTCTGCTTCCTGGTTTCTGCATTGTTGGCTGACTCTGTTTTTGGGGTATTATCTTTTGAATCCATTGCTTTATTTTTTATTTACAGTTATGTATTCAAAGGGTTTGCCAAACCGTGAAGATGCTTCGGTTAATATAATCCGTTTTTTTTAGGGTTTATCTTATTTGACGATTACCTTTTTAGAGCGGCAGCACGCCTACTTTCCCGGTTTTATCTTCAATGCTGTATTTTAGAGCCTTTGCCAGGACAAATATGGTATTGAGGTTTTCCATCAGCTGTTGGCGTCCTTCATTCCTCAGCTTGTTCTGATCAATCGACTGGATAGCCGTAGTTTTTGCCTTTGCTGTCACGTTCTTGATATCTTTTTCTGAAATCCTGTTGAAAAAGGAATCGTCTAGCGACTGGATTTCAACACTTGGAGTAATTCTTACCTCAGCATCAGGGAGTTCTGTGATGATTAATTTTCTGTTGACCGAATCTACCTCTATTTTCATTTTATTAAGATCATAGGAAACCTGAGCATTGGTTTTAGTATATGTAATAATGCTGTTGCTGCTCATTTCCCTGCCAAAAAGTTCATAGCCCATTTTGGTTTTCTGCATGGATGAAACATTCTGTTCCAGGACTACCATTTTATTCATTTTGGAAATCTGGTTGGTCAGAATGTAGTAATCTGAGTTCTCCGTCTTCTTGCTGATGTTAAAACATGATCTGAAGCTGAAGAAAAGAATGGCCATCAGAATAATTCCGGCCAGAAACGAAAGTATGATCTTAATATTTTTCAAACCTTATTTGTTAAAAATTTCCTTAATCACCGATTTATCATCCTTTTTCAGGATTTCTACAAGATCCCTTTCAATATATCCTGTTTTGGGCATTTCTATAATCCTTCCGATTTCTTTACCGTATTTTTCAACGATAACGGTCGGGACTTTCTGGATGTTGTAGATGCTTTCTTCCCCTGAAGGAGATTCTTTTTTACGGTTGACCGCAATAATGGTGATTTTACTGTCGGGATAATTTACTTCCTCCAGGATCTTCATCAACCTCGGAACATCCCTGTGGCTGTCTTCACACCATGTTCCCATAAAAACCGTAATATTGTAAGAATTGATCTTTCCTTTTTTCAGTTCACTGATCGCTTTCTGGTCTACGGCATATTCATCATGTTCTTTTACGTACCAGTCTGCATAAGGCGCTTTTAAAAGCTGCTCTTTCAACTGGGTTCCGAGAAGCATTTTGCCGTCATTGGTTGTTTCCACCTCACGGTTTACCACTACTTTCTGTGCATCGGCCTGCTGGGCCGTAAAGGCCAGGCATGAAACAACAGCAATATTTGTAAGTATTTTTTTCATATTATTTTTCAATAATGGTCTTTAAATCAGCGGGAGAATAATACTTGTTTTTCAGGACTTTATGGTCTGAATTTCGGTATACATTGTATTTTTCTCCTGATTTTTCATAAAAAGAATCAACTTCCTTCGCTTTGTAAAATTCAACCGTTTCCCGGGCCTGTTCTTCATTGTCGCAGGCTTTGGACATATTGGAACGCTGAACTTCGCTGAACAGTTCTGCAAATTTACTGCCAAGGCCGAATTCCAGGACCGCACCGCTTAATACATACTGCAGATCACATAACGCATCGGCAATTTCTACGATATCCTGATCTTCGATGGCCTGTTTCAGTTCATTTAATTCTTCCTGTAAAAGCTCAACTCTTAGGCTGCATCTTTCCGGGGACGGAATCTGCGGTGTTTCCAAAATGGGCGCTTTAAAAGTGGTGTGGAATTCTGCTACCTGGTTCAGACTGTCAATTTTATCCATGAATATTTATTATTTAAAGCAAATATAAAATTTTTAGAAGTCAGAAGCTAAAATTAGAGGTTAGTTTTTTAGTAAGAACACGAAAGGAATCTGTTTATAATTAAATCTGAGGTGTTTCAGATGTTTCGTGCGCAGCATCAAAATGAGGGTACTGATGAGTTAATAAAGAAAATAATTGATCATTTGTAATAAAAAAGACTATCCGTTTTGTTTCCGGACAGCCTTTTCTTAATGGTTAATTGAGCGGGTGATTAGTTTTTAATGAATCTTTTGGAGATTTCTCCGATCCTGATCATATAAGCACCTTTGATCAGGTTGCTTACATTCACCGATCCTCTTTCGAGTTTTCCTGAATTAATTAGTTTTCCACCCATATCGAAGATTCTGTAATCTTCATTTGTCGTATTTGAAATATGTAAGATATCTTTTGCAGGATTAGGATATAGTTTCACATCGGTCAATACATCCTGAACAGATATTTCGCCTCTGCCTGAGGAAACGATATTTAAAGTATAATCTTCCACCTGCCCGTAGGTATAAGAACCGCATGATGATGAAGGAACCGAGTTGTACTGCATCATTACCCTCATTCTTGTAGTCCCCACGGCTGCCGTTGAAGGAATGGTAACCGATCCGGTAGCAGGCGTTGTTGCAGATCCTGTTTTTGACCAGGCCAGTTCTCCGTTGTCGGCAAAATCCCCGTCTCCGTTATAGTCGATATAAACCGCATACGCTTCGTTGTAAACCGTTGAGGTCCATACAGGAGTTACAGAAATGGCATACGCGCTTCCCCTGGTAACATTTGTAGAAACAGAAGTGAAGTTTTCATACCCTGCCGTTCCCGAAGAAGTATTGTTAATCGTTCCGAATCTTACATTCCCGATTCTTTCGTCGCCTGTATTGGTTGCTGAAGCAGCACAATAAGAAACCGTATTTCCTGCAGAAGTGGTTACGCTCACTGTATTACTGGACGCTGAAACATTTCCGGCTGCATCTTTGGCCCTGACCGTAAAGCTGTACGTTGTGGACGGGCTTAAGCTGGTCACCGTATAGGCTGTTGAAGCAGTAGAGCCGATCAAAGATGGGCCCTGATACACATCATATCCTGTAACGCCAACGGCATCCGTTGCGCCGGACCAGGAAAGGTTTGTACTTGTGGAGGTTGTCCCGGAAGCTGAAAGGGCAGGAGCGGTGGGTGCTGTAACATCTACAGTCCCGGAGCCTGCATTTACTGTAATATTGGCGTTGTTGACATCAAAGAAGATATGGTTGGAACCTTTTACCATAATCCTTCCTGTAGTCGTGGATGCATTCGGGATGGTTACTGCCTGGGAACCGTCGTTTGGCGTTCCTGCCAGAAGCGTTGTCCAGGTCGTCCCTGCATCAGCAGACCATAAGATGTCCACATTGGCGGCATTAACACCGTTGGCAGTGGTGCCTGCCACATTCCAGGTAATGGTTTGGGAAGTTCCTCCGGAAAATGTAGTTGCCGAATTCTGTGAACTTACACTGAAAGGCCCGGCAGTGCCGTTTACCGTAATCACGGCGTCATCGGAATTGTTTCCTGAACCTCCCGCCCTGTTGTCCCGAACAGTGAATCTGAAATTGTAGTTTCTGGCTACATTCGATAAAGCTTCAACTGTAATTTCAGAGCCTGCCGTGGTGGTATTTCCTGCCAAAACGGAAGCCATCCTCGGGAAATAACGTACCGGAGAAGCCGTTGGCGTCCAGGATCTGAAAGTAGGACCGGAAGCCTTGGTGGCACTCGCTGCGGAACCTGTTCCCGTCTGTGAAGATGAAGCATTGTCAATCTGTTCCCAGATATAAGTCAATGCATCACCGTTGGCATCCGTTCCGGTTCCGGTTAACATGAAAGGGGTTCCTTTCGGGATGGTGTAATCTGAACCGGCATTGGCTGTAGGAATGGAATTTCCTGTGCTGGTGCTTACCGGGCAGGTTTTGGCTTTGATATTATTGGTAATCTGCTGAATGCTGATGGCATGGAAGAACGCATCCGAATGCGGCTGTACATCCTGGGCGGTGATTCCCGCATAGCCCATGATGGTTGATCCGGATCCCGGCTCCATGTTCACGCCGGTCCCTTCATTGGTATTTGAAAATGTATGGTTGCCGCCGAACTGATGCCCCAATTCGTGCGCTACGTAATCGATATCGAAATTATCGCCTGAAGGGATGCCGTCTGACGGTGAAGTATACCCGCTTCCTTTAGAGCCGTTGGTGCACACACAGCCGATGCATCCTGCATTTCCGCCGCCGCCGGAAGCTCCGAATAAGTGCCCGACATCATAATTGGCTTCACCGATTACCGAAGTGAGGGTAGACTGCAATTGGGAGTTCCAGTTGTCCATCTGGGCCGCAGCAGAATAAGGATCGGTGGATGAATTGGTATAAATCACCGCATCATTGTTGGCGATCAGGACCATTCTTGCAGCAAAATCTTTTTCAAAAACACCATTTACACGCGTCATCGTATTGTTCATGGCTGCCAGTGCATTCGCTTTTGTCCCTCCGAAATAGGAAGTGTATTCCCCCGTGCATGATAATGCCAGCCTGAATGTCCTCAGCCTTGCATCATCCGCGTTCGGCCTTGCAGCCAGGTTGTTCATATTTGAAATGCCTTTTTGGGCAACATCGATGACGGTACATTCAAATGTGTTTAAATCATCTTTTTTATCTGATTTTTTATAAACCACATAGGTAGAGAGGTCTTTGGCATAAGGCTCGATAAAAACTGCAGACTTATCACCGTAAATTTCCATGGATGACAGCCCGAGCGGGGAGATGCTGAAATATATGGTAGAATTTGAGTCCCCGAAACCTTCTCCGATGTAAGATTTGATGTCCGGGTATCTTGAAGTCAGCTGAGGATCGAAATTGGAATTTTCCCTTACTTTAAAGTTTTCCATTCTTCCTTCAGCATTCGGAAAAGAAATAACAACCTCTGATTTTTCTCCTGCGCCCAATCTTTTTGGTGCTTCTGCAAGAACAGCTTTTAAGCGGTTGAGATCCAGGCTGTAAATTTTAGGGTTTATGATATTTTTTTTATTTTCAAAAACTTCTGAAGATGTTTTTTTTGAATCTGCAGACCACAGGCGGTCGGTCTGCGCGAAAGAAATGCCTGATAGAAAAAGCATCCCGATCAAGGATAATTGTTTTTTCATATAAATTCTCTTTAGATTGTGAAATATCAAATCTAATAAAAAATTGCTTATGAAATATCAAATTTTTTAAGAAAATTTTAGAGTTTTTATATAAAAAGATATGCGGGTCATGGTATGTTATTGCTGTCTTATTTTCTCATAAAAATAAAATAGCATCCGTATGTACGGATGCTATTCACTTATTAAATGATATAAGTCTAATTTTCTGAAATATTATTTCGTGATATCTCTTCCGATTACCAGTCTCTGGATTTCTGAAGTTCCTTCTCCTATCGTACAAAGTTTAGAATCTCTGTAGAATTTTTCAGCAGGGAAATCTTTGGTATATCCGTATCCGCCAAAGATCTGAACTGCATTGTTTGAGATCCTTACACAGGCTTCCGAAGCATATAACTTAGCCATAGCACCTTCTTTCGTCATTTTCTGCTTGGCATTTTTCAGTGTTGCCGCTCTCTGGATCAGCAATTCAGAAGCATCAATTTCAGTTGCCATATCTGCCAGCATGAAGTTCACGGCCTGGAATTCCGAAATGGATTTACCGAACTGGTGTCTTTCTTTAGCATATTTCAATGCTGCTTTATAGGCCCCTCTGGCTGTTCCGAGGCTTAAAGCTGCGATAGAGATCCGGCCGCCATCCAGGATTTTCATTGCCTGTTTGAAACCTTCTCCCACTTCTCCCAAACGGTAAGCATCCGGAACACGTACATTGTCAAAAATCAGTTCTGCGGTTTCCGAAGCCCTCATTCCCAGTTTGTTTTCTTTCTTACCGGAAGAAAAACCCGGCATCCCTTTTTCCAAAACGAAAGCCGTTGAGTTATTCTTAGCTCCGATTTCACCGGTTCTTGTCATAACCACGGCAATATCTCCGGAAATCGCATGGGTAATGAAGTTTTTAGCACCGTTGATAATCCATTCATCACCATCCTTTACGGCAGTGGTAGACATCCCTCCGGAATCAGAACCAGTATTGTGTTCAGTAAGCCCCCATGCTCCGATTACTTTACCGGAAGCCAGCTGGGGAAGCCATTTGTTTCTCTGCTCTTCGTTTCCGAATTCATAAATATGGTTGGTGCAAAGTGAATTGTGTGCCGCTATAGAAAGCCCGATTGAAGGATCTACCTGAGAGATCTCATCCAGGATCGTAACATATTCGTGATAACCGAGACCGGAACCTCCGTATTGTTCAGGGATAACAATTCCCATGAAACCCATTTCTCCTAATTCATGAAATAAATCTTTAGGGAAAGTCTGGCTTTCATCCCACTCCATAATATTAGGCCTGATATTCTTTTCAGCAAATTCCCTTGCTGTTTCAGCTATCATTTTAATGTTGTCAATAGTCTCTGTATTCATATAGATAATAGTTAATTCCCAAAGATAACCAAATTGACGGAACGCCCAAAAAAATTATTTGGACCATAAAATTTAACAGTCAAAAAATTAATACTCAACTTTTTGTGTTCTTAAAATTAATAATCTTTTAATAAAAAATTCAGAAATCCGAGTTGATTAATTAACTATTTTAGCCTTTTAATTTTAAGGCATGAAAAAAATTCTACTTCCTATACTTTTTATCTCATCACATTTTGCCGCCCAGGCGCCGGCAGGATATTATTCCGGGGCTGCAGGGCTCACCGGATATTCATTGAAATCAAAACTTCATGATATCATTTCTGCAAAAAACATCAACTGGCATTATGGTGATCTGAATAACTATTACAACCAGACGGATCTTGACCGGTATTATGACCACGGTTCCACGAATACCACTTTTTTCCTGGATATTTATTCTGAAATCCCGGCAGGGCCGGATGCTTATGAATACACAAGCGCTGATATCATCGGGAGTGCCAATGCGGAAGGCCTGGGCTGGAACCGGGAGCATATGATGCCCCAGAGTACATTTTATAGCAATTACCCGATGTATTCAGATTTGTTTTACGTGGTGCCTACCGATGCAAGGATTAATCAGTTAAGGAGCAATTACCCGTACGGAACCGTAGGTTCTACCATTTATTATACGTTTACCAATTCTTCAAGGATCGGGAACTGTGCCATTCCGGGAGTGGCCTATACAGGACGTGTCTATGAACCGGTTAATGAGTTCAAAGGTGATATAGCCAGAAGCCTGCTGTACTTTGCCGTAAGGTATGAAGGAAAACTGGGTACTTTTAATTTTAATAATAATGCAAACCCCGCATCCGATACCAATCCGCTGGACGGAACCGAAGAAAGGGCCTTTGATCCGGCTTATATCGCCATGCTTCTGCAATGGCACCAGCAGGATCCTGTTTCACAGCGTGAAATCGACAGAAACAATGCAGTGTACGGGTTGCAGAAAAACAGGAATCCGTTTATTGACAATCCGTCATGGGCAACCGCCATCTGGGGACAGGCTCCGGATACAGCACCACCGCAGGCACCGTCTAACCTTGCAGTTACTCAGAACAGTGCGTATTTTACCACGTTAAGCTGGGCTCCCAGTACAAGTAATGATGTTATCGGGTATAAAGTTTACCAGAACGGAACTCTGGTAGCCTCAACAAAAAATTCTTCGGTAAGCATCGATCATCTAATGCCTTCCACAACGTATGATTTCACGGTGAAGGCTTATAATAACGGATATCTCCTGTCTCCGGACAGCAATACGGTTTCTGCAACAACTTTAATGACGGATGCATATGCAAAAGATTTATTCATCTCCAAATACTTAGAAGGAACTGCGGACAATAAAGGCCTGGAAATTACCAATAAAACAGGGCATCCTGTGAACTTAAGCGAATACAGGCTGTCCATTCAGCTTCCGAGCGGAAGCAATTATTATTTTCCGGCTCCTTATGAGCTGGAAGGTGTGGTACAGAACAGTGAAACATTTGTTGTACTGAATCCCAATTCAAACTTTTCCTGCTATACGACTGATCAGTCCAGATTCGTGACGGCGGCTCCGCAGATGACCTATTCGGGAAGCCAGTACCTGGAGCTGAGGTATAAAGGTACTTCCGTTGATGCCATCGGGACGGTAGGTGTAAATAATTCTTCGGTCTTAAGCAATGTTTCCCTGTACAGGAAATCGGCGGTTAATCAGCCGTCAGCAACATTCAACATCAGTGAATGGGATGCTTATGCAAGCAATTACTGCCAGAATCTGGGAACACTTTCTGCAGGTGAGGTAAGTTCATCAGGAAATGACTTCAGGCTGTATCCGAACCCTGTTCATGACCATATTTTCGTTACCGGAAAGATTGATTATGTAAGGTCTGCACAGATCCTGGATTTTTCCGGAAAGCTGATCTACCGTGAAAGTCAGCCTTTCAAAAACAAAAAAAGCATTCCGGTTCAGGAGATTCCGGCCGGCTCTTACCTGCTGAAACTGGATGACCGGGTTTATCAATTTATTAAGAAATAGAAAAAGTTTCAATAATTAGAACCTTACAATTTTATAAGGTTTCGGTCCGGGGTTTTTAAACAAAGTTTAAAAACCCCGGACTTTATAAGGTAATTTAAAAGATCATCCTGTATTGTATCTCGTAAAAAATGTTTAAATTGGTATTTCTTTCGCATACGTGCGAATGACAAATGAACCATAAAGAAGCCGAATCATGGATACACCGAATTACAGAATGCCATTTGTGCCGTCAACCCTTATGACGGAAGGCGGAAGCATTGATACCTGTGACATGGGCGAAAGTATTGCCCACAATATTATGCTGCTGATTACAACCAAAAAAGGAGAGAACCGGTATGATGAAAACTATGGGAATGATGTCTGGAGCTTGGAATTTGATAACGGGATCACCAGTGCAGTATGGGAAAACGTATTCATAAAAAGCTTAAAAAGGCAGATCCAGGAATATGAACAGAGGATTGTACAGCCCCAGATTGATGCCCATCTCCAGATCGTTGAGCACAGCTACGATACTAAAGAACATACAGAAATCAAGAAAAAAGTAAAAATAGCCGTCAATGCAAAAATGGAAGCTACGGGAGAGCGTTTCAGCTTTTCCACAGAATTGTTTTTGAGCCCGATGTCGATTGACTAAAAGATTATAAACGGTAACCAGAATTATGAACTTAGACCAGAATATCTATTCCAAAGAATCCGTAAAAGCAAGAATGCTTCAGAACGCAACCAAAGTATGGGGATTAAAAAGCCCGCAGTCCCTGGATCCTTTTGTGAAGCTGCTGATCGATGCCTTCAGCACTGAAGTTTTTAAAGCGAATAACGAAATACAGACGGTAAATGCCAGAATTTTAGAAAAACTGGCGAAATTACTTACCCCTTCTATTTATACCCATCCGGTTCCCGCACATGCCGTTGCCTTCACGCAGCCTTATGAATCATCTGAAATCCTGCTGGAACACACAGAGTTTTTCTTCAGAAAGCAAATGACTTCCACCATCAAAGCGGAATCTGACAAACAGATCAATATCCCGTTTACACCGGTAGGGAATGTTAAAATCAATAATGTACAGACTGCCATTATGTTTGTAGGAAATACCTGCTACAGCATAGACGAGCGGCTGAATAAAATCCCGATTGCAAGGTTTCAGGGAAGGCCGGAAGATTACAGGAAAGTGACCATCGGCATTGATGTTACAAAATATTCCAATGAGACATTTCCCAAGTATGTAAGCATTTACTGCTCCAATCCCGCGTTTGAGCATCTTGACTTTACTTATAAACTGCTGCCGTATATTACGGTTTCGAGCAACGGAAATCCGCTCTTTGTAAGGGAAGGGCTGACTTATCTTACCGGTAACCAGCAGGACGGATATGAACAGATGTTCCACGAACAGTCTATCCGGAACAAGCTGATTGAAGATGTAAAAAGCATTTACCGCCATAAATTCATAGAAATTACGGGCCTGTCTGACCGCCTGTTTTCAGAACCCGGAAAGCTTCCGGAAAATCTTGCTTTTGTAGATTATAAAGAAGAAATCACGAAGTACATTGATGGAAAACGCTATCTGTGGCTTACTTTAGACTTTCCGCCTCAGTTTTCCTCTGAGATTTTAGATAATTTCTCTTTTGTGCTGAATGCATTCCCGATTTATAACCGGGGCTGGAAAAAAACAGAATACAGCCTAGACATCATGGGGAACAACATTCCCTTGGTAACCGATGAAGGCGAATATTTTTTGTATGTTGATGAAGTGCAGGACGGCGAAGGAAGGAAATATACGGAAATACCTTTTACGCCGACCGATGACCTGAAAAAAGGCCTCTATACCGTGAGAAAAGGAGGCATGGAACGCTTCACAAACAGGAATGCCGTAGACATGATCGCCAACGTGCTTGAGCTGACGAGGGATGAAATTGCAGCATTCTCTTTACTGAACAGGGATAATGTGAAAGGGGTCTTAAGCGAAATGTCGGATAAGATGAAATCAATGGTGCAGAAAGTGAATAATGCGAGGAGAAGTGTTAAGCAGGAACTGAATTATGTGATCATGGAACCGGTGGAAAAAACAGACCATACCTATGCTTCTTTCTGGATTACCCACAGTACATTGGCCAACCATATGCGTCCCGGGACGGAATTGTCTAACCAGCTGAAATCACAGACCCTGGTCCTTCTTTCCGAAACCATTGGCGGAGCCGAAGAGCAGAGAGGAACCGACAGTATTCAGGCTTACAAATATGCACTGACCACCAGGGATAAGATTATTTCTTTGGAGGACGTAAAGAATTACTGTAGGATGATGATGAAAGATGAACTGAAAGAAGTCCGTGTAAAACGGGGAACCATGATCAGCAATAAGCCTAAAGAAGGATTCATCCGGACTGTTGAGGTAGAAATCATTCCGCAGAATTATACTTTTTACGGAAGGGCGTACTGGGAAAACATGGCCAATATTCTCCGGAACCAGATTATATCCAAAGCCATAGACGGCATAGAATACCGGGTGAAAATCACCAATGAAGATGCTGATTTTTAAATCCTGAAATTATAAGCAAAACCGGTGATATTTTACCGGTTTTTTCTTTATTTTAAGAACCTGCCTAAACGATTGTCTGTAGTAATTTTAAACAGGTTTTAATGATTTCTGTTTTCAGAATAGATAAGTCCTGCTTAAATCAATATGCAAACATATCGGAACTGACCATTCTTTCGGAATAAAATTCCTGTACGGTTCAGTTGACCATTCTAACATTTTTTAACACCGGAAATTCCATAAAATTCCGTAATTTTGCACTGCGTGATTTTCATGTAGGATCACACCAAATTATGAGTAAATCAACAGAATATATTGAAGTTTACGGTGCACGCGAGCACAACCTTAAAAACATCAACGTTAAAATTCCACGCAACGAACTGGTTGTAATTACCGGGCTTTCCGGGAGCGGGAAATCCTCACTGGCTTTTGACACGATCTTTGCGGAAGGGCAGCGCCGTTACATTGAAACGTTTTCCGCTTATGCAAGGCAGTTCCTGGGAGGGCTGGAACGTCCGGATGTGGATAAGATAGAAGGGCTTTCCCCTGTTATTGCCATTGAGCAGAAAACGACCAACAAAAACCCGCGTTCTACAGTAGGAACCGTTACCGAGCTGTACGACTTCCTGAGACTCCTGTATGCAAGGGTTTCGGATGCCTATTCTCAGACTTCAGGGAAGAAACTGGTAAGCTATACCGAAGACCAGATCCTGGAGACCATCAAACAGAATTACAGCGGTGAAAAGCTTATGCTGATGGCACCGGTTGTCCGTTCCAGAAAAGGGCATTACCATGAGCTTTTTGTACAAATGGCCAAAAAAGGCTACGGACAGGCAAGAATTGACGGCGAACTGCAGGATATTGAATATGACCTGAAACTGGACCGTTATAAAACCCATGATATTGATATTGTCATTGACCGATGGATTATCGGTGAAAGTGCTTCCGAAAGCAGAATGGAAAAATCCCTTCGTACAGCAATGGATATGGGAGACGGCATTATCGGAATCCAGAAGCTGGGAGGCAGGGATATTGAATATTTCTCTAAAAACCTGATGGATGCCGAGACCGGGCATTCCCTTGCGCTGCCGGAACCCAATACATTCTCGTTCAACTCACCGAAAGGAAGCTGCCCGAGTTGTAAAGGACTCGGGATGATCAAGAAAATCAACACCGATCATTTTGTTGAGAATCCTAAGCTGTCAGTCAATCAGGGAGGCTTACTGCCGCTGGAAGACATAAAATCCAACAAATGGATCCTTGCCCAGATTAAAAGCATCCTGGAGATTTTCGGGCTGGGCCTTACCACGCCTTTTAAAGATATCCCAGAAGAAGCCCTGGACTATATCTATAACGGCTGCCATAAAGAATTTAACAAAGACTTAAGATACGCAGGCATTACCAAAAAAATCAAGATCAGTTTTGACGGGCTGGTTCCCTTCATAGAAGAACTTATCGAAGAAAGGGAGTCCTACGAAGCGATTTTATTAGAAAGACACTTTACTACGGAAGAAACCTGTCCGGAATGTAAAGGAACCCGTCTTCAGCCCTCAAGCTTAAGCTTTAAAATCGACGGAAAAAATATCGCTGAAGTCAATGGATTGAGTTTAATTGATCTGAAGGAATGGCTGGCGGATGTCCGTGGTAAATTCTCGGAAAAAAATGCCATTATCGCCCACGAGATTTTAAAAGAAATCGAGACCCGCCTTCAGTTCTTACTGGATGTCGGCCTGGATTACCTGAGCCTGAGCCGGAGTTCAAGAACCCTTTCCGGAGGGGAATCCCAGAGGATCCGCCTGGCGACACAAATCGGGTCTCAGCTCGTTAATGTCCTGTATATTCTTGATGAACCGAGTATCGGGCTGCACCAGAGGGACAATGAAAGGCTGATCAGCTCTTTGAAAAACCTGCGTGACATCGGGAATTCCGTACTGGTAGTGGAACATGACAAAGATATGATCATGGAAGCTGATGAGGTACTGGATATCGGGCCGAGAGCAGGGAAATTCGGAGGCGAAATCCTTTGGCAGGGAAAACCGGAAGACCTTATCAAAGCGGATACCATAACGGCTCAGTACATCAACGGGAAAAGAAAAATTGAAATTCCAACGGAAAGACGTGCCGGGAACGGGAAGCATATCATCCTGAAAGGAGCCACCGGAAACAACCTTAAGAATGTCACGCTTGATGTTCCTTTAGGGAAACTGGTGGTGGTATCAGGAATTTCCGGAAGCGGAAAATCTTCACTGATCAACGGAACCTTATACCCGATCCTCAACAAGCATTTTTACAGAGCAGTCCAGGAGCCTTTGCCATACAAGAAAGTAGAAGGCCTTGAGCATATTGATAAAATTGTGGACGTAGACCAGACGCCGATCGGGAGGACGCCGCGTTCAAACCCGGCGACCTATACGGGAATGTTTACAGATATCCGGAATCTTTTTGCCGAACTGCCGGAAAGCAAAATCCGTGGGTACAAGCCGGGAAGATTTTCTTTCAATGTGAAAGGCGGTAGATGCGAAACCTGTCAGGGCGGCGGGTTGAAAGTCATTGAAATGAATTTCTTACCGGATGTGTACGTGCACTGCGAAACCTGCAACGGGAAACGTTTCAACAGGGAAACCCTGGAGGTCCGTTATAAAGGAAAATCAATTTCTGATGTACTGGAAATGACGATTGATGAAGCGGTAGATTTTTTCCAGCCGATTCCCAAAATTTTTGCAAGGGTAAAAACGCTGCAGGATGTTGGGCTGGGATACATCACGATGGGTCAGCAGTCGACTACACTTTCCGGAGGAGAGGCGCAGCGCATCAAGCTGGCTACGGAACTGGCCAAAAGGCAGACTGGAAATACCTTGTACATCCTGGATGAACCCACGACCGGACTGCATTTTGAAGATGTTAAAATCCTGATGGAGGCCATCAACCGTTTGGTAGAACTGGGGAATTCATTCATCATCATTGAACATAATATGGATGTGATCAAGCTGGCCGATCATATTATCGATGTAGGCCCGGAAGGCGGGAAACACGGCGGGGAAATCATTGCTAAAGGAACACCGGAAGAAATTGTGAAGTCTAAGAAGAGTCTTACCGGAAAGTTTTTGAAGAAGGAAATGCAATAAAGCTATGAATATTTTATCGCGGGAGGATGGAAGAAACTCAAAATTCTTTGAAATTAAGGAAATCTAAAGATTTGTGCTTATTCAAATTGCTGTTAAGAAGCACGCGAATCATTGAAGGATTGTCAAATATTATCTGGCTGAATTTTATAAATTCAGCCTTTTTTACGTCCGGATTTAAGTTTCAATATTAAATTTTCAATATTTTTAAAATTTATATTATTGATAATCAGTTAAATATGTTTTTATGTTAACTGAATGTTAACTGATTATTAATTTAATATGAATTATTTCATAACTTTGATAAAGAGATACAACAAAATAAGTTCAATCTATAAAATCAGATGTTATGAAAAATAAAATTCAGATATTCTTTGCTTCACTTTTAGTTTGCGGATCTGTGGCCGTCCTCAGTACGGTTCAGGCACAGACAACCGATACGAATACCAATACCATCCAGGAAGTTAAATTGTATAAAAATGATGCCTTTACAGAGATCAGGGAAATGCTGATTGATAATTTCGACTTTACCAATGGAGATTATAAGCAGGGGGTTGTAAATTCCGAAGTGAAATTTGAAATCGCGCCCAATGGAAAAATTGTAAATGTCCGTTCCAAAGGAGACTGTAAAAACGTAAGTAAGGAAATTGAAAATGTATTGAGGGGTTCTTATTACAAAACAGGCCGTAAAACATCTACTGCTGATCTGATGGCTTATACTTATGTGATGCCTGTGACACTGGAAATTGACAACAGATAATTAAAATTCATAATATTTTATATTGTAGAAGCCATACAGAATTCTGTATGGTTTTTAAATTTTAAAACACCGGATTGTGAATATTTTATACAGGGAATATAATAACTGTTGAAAGCCTGCGTTTATAGATAGCAACCAATACAATTAGAATAATATGAAAAATTTAAAGAAACTCAGTAAAGCCGATCTGAAATCCGTGTACGGCGGCCAGCCTAAACAATACTGCGTGTATTGTGAACGGCTGAACAAAACAGTATGCAGCACCGTCCCGATCGGTACATGCCCTTAAAAATGAAGCCGCCCCAACAAACGGGGCGGCTTTTATTGTACAGCTATTCTGCATCGGAAACAAAATTCCGCAAACTTGTTTTCAGGTCTTTTATATCCGGATTATCGCCAAAATAAATATTGTCAACTTTCCAGGTGCCGTCAGTTTTTACCAGCTGTACCTGATCAGTCCAGACCGTTTTAGGCGAAAACGCCGCATTTTCAAGCTCAACATCTACTTTTACTGATTGATCCGAAGGATCTGCTGTATGGATTTTCTTTATTTTGTATGAAGTAAACCCTTCGTACTGGCTGGTAAAAACGGAGCCTTCCAGCAGCATAGGCTTGTCGTCCGGGTATTTGCTTTTTTTAATTCTTTCCATATCTGCATTGGATGCATTGACCGCATCATGAAGTGCCTTTTTCAGTTCAGGGGAAAACAGGTCTTCATTGACAGGTTTGTCATAAAGTTCTTCACTGACTGCGCCGTACGTGGTGTAAAACTGATGGATGCGTTGAGTGATATTCTGATCAGTGTGGTTTTCTGTTTTGCTGCAGCCTGTGAAAATAAAACAGATGCTCAGCAGTAAAAATAATGGTTTCATAATTGGCTTTGACGGTTGGTTTGTGAATTTACAAATTTTTAGTTTAGGATTAATTTCAATATTCTGATATACCTTTAAATCAATACAACTAATCCGATGATAAAAGTATTTTCACGTATTGTTCAGGGATGCCGCCAAGCATACGAAGAGAATAAATAGATATGAAAGAAGGGGAGCAGGGCCATAGGGAACAAAGGTGCCACCAGGTTTGCGGACACGGACACGGAAACAGGCATCACAGATAATATGAGAAAAAAGAAAAAGAAGCACTGAATTTTCAGTGCTTCTGCTTTTATACCGTAAGTTTTGCTCCGGATCATACAATTGGCATCTGTCTTGATCACTCTACCCTGAATTTAAAAAAAAAGTTATGAAAAACGTATCTAAATTAGTGATGATTGTGGCTATGGCTGCCGTTGTATCTTCATGCTTACACCATCCGCCGGCACCTCCAAGACCTCCGAGACCACCTCACCACGGCAGGTAAGATGAATTAAAAAGCCCGGATCATTCCGGGCTTTATGCATTTAACGGTTAATCAGTACAGGGTGTATATATTGTATGCCCTGTTATATCTTTTACATTCTTGAGGTTTTTGTATTGAGAAAAGTATTGAAAATCATCACTTCCTGTCCAAATTTCATTTCAATCCGTTCCGAAATATTCTGCAGTTCGCTTTTAACAAAATCTTCCCTTACCTCCTGATTATCAAAAAGGAGAAGCAGGTTATAATTTTTACCTTCATCAATATAATCGCTGTGTACTTCGGAGAGGATATATTTATTAACATCCATCAGGTTTTCCGCCATTAAAACAAGTGTTTCATTCATGTAAATTTCCCATTCAGCAAGATTATCTTTTGTACAGTGGAAGGTTATGCTCAGCATGCTCATATTTTATGATTTTTTAAGATTGTATGCGTAAATTTTCCCGTAAAAATCGGCAAATTTTTCGTAAATTAGCCCGTCAATTAAAAATACAAAAAGATAATTTTCAGGCGTACTGCTAAGGGTCTGACTATCATTATAATAAAATTGTTTATGCAAAAAGAAGGAGAAAGACTGATTCCTATCAACATTGTTGATGAAATGAAGTCGTCTTATATCGATTATTCGATGTCGGTTATCGTTTCAAGAGCGTTACCTGATGTAAGAGACGGCTTAAAACCTGTTCATAGAAGAGTACTTTACGGTATGTATGGACTGGGGGTTTTTTCTAATAGGAAATATTTAAAATCCGCGAGAATTGTTGGGGACGTTTTGGGTAAGTATCACCCGCACGGAGATTCTTCCGTTTATGATGCCATGGTAAGAATGGCACAGGACTGGAGCCTACGTTATCCCCAGGTGGACGGCCAGGGTAACTTCGGTTCCATGGACGGCGACCCGCCTGCAGCAATGCGTTATACCGAAGCAAGGTTAAAAAAGATCTCTGATGAGATTCTTTCGGATCTGGACAAGGAAACGGTGGATTTTCAGAATAACTTCGACGACAGTTTACAGGAACCGACAGTAATGCCTTCAAAAATCCCGAATCTTCTGGTAAACGGAACTTCAGGTATCGCAGTAGGGATGGCCACCAATATGGCACCTCACAACTTAACCGAAGCGGTTAATGCGATCTGTGCTTACATTGACAACAGAGAAATTACCATTGATGAGCTGATGCAGCATATCATTGCTCCCGATTTCCCTACCGGAGGTATTATTTATGGATACGACGGTGTCAGAGATGCTTTCCATACCGGCAGAGGAAGGGTCGTTTTAAGAGCAAAAGTAGCTTTTGAAGAAATCGGCAACAGGAATGCTATTATTGTCAACGAAATTCCATATCAGGTCAATAAGGCAGAGATGATCTCAAAAACAGCTGACCTGGTGAAAGATGACAAGATTCCGGGAATTTATGAGATCAGGGACGAATCCGACAGGCGGGGACTTCGTATTGTTTACGAACTTAAAAATGATGCGATCCCTAATGTGGTTTTAAACTTATTATACAAATATACTTCTCTTCAGACTTCTTTCAGTGTCAACAGCATTGCTTTGGTACACGGCAGGCCGGAACAGCTGAACCTGAAGGATATTATTCATCATTTCGTAGAGCACAGACACGAAATCATTGTCAGAAGAACTGAGTATGAACTCAGAAAAGCCAAGGAAAGAGCGCATATCCTTGAAGGTTTCATGAAAGTGATCGGAACGCAGGACTCACTGGATAAAGCCATTGCTATTATCCGTCACAGTGCGAATCCTCAGGCGGCAAAAGAAGGATTGATTACAGAATTCGAACTTTCTGACATCCAGGCCCAGGCTATTCTTGATATGCGTCTTGCCCGTCTTACAGGGATGGAGCTGGACAAGATCCGTGATGAGTATGACACCATTATGAAAGAAATTGCTGATCTTGAAGATATCCTGGTTAATGAGCCGAGAAGATTTAAGATTATTAAAGATGAACTGGTTGAAGTAAAAGAAAAATACGGTGACGAAAGAAGAACGGAAATCGATTTTTCAGGTGGTGAAATGTCAATTGAAGACATCATCCCGAACGAATCTGTGGTTCTTACCATTTCTCACGCAGGCTATATCAAGAGAACTTCACTTTCAGAATATAAAATACAGAGCAGAGGCGGCGTAGGGAACAGGGCGGCTACCACAAGGGACGAAGATTTCCTGGAGTATATCGTTTCCGCAACCAACCACCAGTACATGCTGTTCTTTACGGAAAAAGGAAGGTGTTACTGGCTGAGGGTGTTTGAAATCCCTGAAGGTTCCAAGACATCCAAAGGACGCGCTGTCCAGAACCTGATCAATATTGAGCCGGATGATAAGATCAAAGCATACATCAGGACCAATAACTTAAAAGATTCGGAATACGTCAACCAGATGAGCGTGGTGATGGTGACGAAAAACGGGACCATCAAGAAAACTTCGCTTGAAGCGTATTCGAGGCCGAGAATTAATGGGGTAAATGCTATTGAAATCAGGGACAATGACCAATTGTTAGGGGCTTACCTTACCAACGGAACGTCCCAGATTATGATTGCAACCAAAAACGGTAAATGTATCCGTTTCCCGGAAGAAAAAGTAAGAGAAGTGGGAAGAGGCTCTATCGGGGTACGCGGGATCAGCATGGAAGATAATGATGAAGCCATCGGCATGATTGTAGTCAATGATCTTGAAAATGAAACGGTTCTTGTGATCTCTGAAAAAGGATACGGAAAAAGAACTGCAGTGCTGGACTACAGAGAAACCAACAGAGGTGGAAAAGGCGTAATTACCCTGAATATTACCGAAAAAACAGGAAACCTGATCGCTATCCAGAATGTAACGGACGAAGACGGACTGATGATCATCAACAAATCAGGTGTGGCCATCCGTATGAACATGGATGAAATGAGGGTGATGGGCAGGAATACACAGGGCGTAAAAATGATCAACCTTAAGAAAAATGACGAAATTGCAGCCATTGCAAAAGTAGAAATGGACAAAGAGGTGGAAGAAGTGATTGAAGAAAGTGAAGAAGGAGCAGAGGCCTCGGCGGATAGTCCGGAAAACAATACAGAAATACCTCAGGCTGAAGAAGGCCAGAACCCTGCAGAGGGAAATGAAAATTCTGATTCTCAAGAACAATAGTATACAATTAATTTAAAATAGTGATTATGAAAAAGCTAATTTTAGGTATGGCTATCGTAGCATCAGCTTTTGCTTTCGGGCAGAAGGCAGGAGATGCAAACGCTAAGCTACAGGAAGCTAACAAAGCGGCAATGGATGCGTACGGTGCAAAAAACTATGCAGCTGCTGCCCCTAAGTTTATGGAAGTTTACAACTTGCTTAAAACAAGTGGTCAGGATAATAAAGTGTATATGTATTATTCAGGTCTTAATTATGCTTTGGCAAATGATATAGACCAGGCTACAAAAATCTATTCAGACCTGATCAACTCGGGTTATACAGGCGTGGAAACTACCTATACGGCGAAAGAAAACAAAACGGGCCAGGTATCAAGCTATGATAAAGCTACCTGGGAACTGCTGAAAAAATCTTCATCCAAAGATTACTCTGATTTCAAAACGGAACAGTCTCCAAGTGTGGAAGCAGACCTTTATGAAACAATGTCAACCCTATTGCTGAACGCCAAGAAAAACGACGAAGCTTTGGCGATTATTGAAAAAGGCCTGGCCAAGTTTCCGAATAACGCTAAGTTAAAAGAATACCAGGGAACAGCGTTATACGCTTCAGGAAATACGGATAAATTCATGGCGAATTTAAAAGAGCAGCTGGCTAAAAACCCTAACGATGCCACCAACTGGTATAACTTAGGCGTGCTTCAGGGTAAAAATCCTGAGACGGCAAACGAAGCTGTTGCCTCTTTCCAGAAAGCCATTGATCTTAAACCTGATTTTTCCAATGCTTACCAGAACCTTGTGTATACGGTAATCGGGGACGATGAAAAAGCGGTAACCGATATCAACGCGGTGAGAAAAACCAAGCCGGATGAAGCAACCAGGTTAATTGAAGCCAGAAAGGAAAGGTTCATGAAAGCAACCCCTTATGCTGAAAAATGGTACCAGGCTGTACCTGCCGATATCAATAGTGTTCAGGTGTTAAAAGACATCTACAACACCACTAAGAATACGGCTAAATACAATGAAATGAAAGTTAAGGAAACAGAACTTAAGGCACAGCAGCCGAAATAATCCGGCCAGACCAGGATTAAATATACAAACCGGAGCATTTTGTTCCGGTTTTTTAGTGGCATTTTTTAAAACGAAAAACAATGCCGGCCAGGAAATAACGGTTAATCCACACTTAAGATTAAAATCCATAACTTGTTTATAATCAATTGTTTTCAAGTTTGATATAAAACAGCAGTATTAAATTTTCTGATTATAATAATATTGTTGTTAAATAAAATATCCAAGTCTTGAAATTACTGTTGATTTCCATGCATTATCCTTAAAAATCAACCTTGAAATTCTCTGCAATTCCGTATCTTTGAGAAAAATTTTTACAAAAATGATCGAGTGGAAAACCGCCAGGGAATACCAGGACATTACCTACAAAAAATGTAATGGTGTAGCGAGAATTGCGTTCAACAGACCGGAAATTCGCAACGCTTTCAGACCCAAAACAACTTCCGAATTATACGATGCTTTCTATGACGCTTCAGAAGATCCTTCCATAGGAGTAATCCTTCTTTCAGGAGAAGGGCCGAGCCCGAAAGACGGAGGCTGGGCATTCTGCAGCGGCGGAGACCAGAAAGCGAGAGGGCATCAGGGATATGTGGGTGAAGACGGCAGGCACCGTCTGAATATCCTCGAAGTTCAGCGTCTGATCCGTTTTATGCCGAAAGTGGTGATTGCAGTAGTCCCGGGATGGGCAGTAGGCGGAGGCCATTCCCTTCATGTGGTTTGCGATCTGACGCTGGCAAGTAAAGAACATGCGATCTTCAAGCAGACGGATGCGGATGTAACCAGTTTCGACGGCGGCTATGGCTCTGCCTACCTTGCCAAAATGGTGGGGCAGAAAAAAGCCCGTGAAATTTTCTTTTTAGGGAGAAACTATTCCGCGCAGGAAGCTCTGGATATGGGAATGGTAAATGCCGTAATTCCTCACGACGAACTGGAAGATACCGCTTACGAGTGGGCACAGGAAATCCTGGCCAAATCCCCGACCTCGATCAGGATGCTGAAATTTGCCATGAACCTTACCGATGACGGAATGGTGGGGCAGCAGGTTTTTGCAGGTGAGGCGACACGCCTGGCCTATATGACCGAAGAAGCACAGGAGGGAAGGAATGCATTCCTGGAAAAAAGAAAGCCGGACTTTGGAAAAGATCAGTGGATCTCTTAACATCAGTAATTGGTAATAATTAATCAGCAATACCGGCATTACTTATTACTCATTACCCATCACTTATAAAATTATGTCAGATTGGATAAAAGCCGCAAGGCTTAGAACATTGCCGCTTTCGTTAAGCGGGATCATCATGGGTTCATTCATCGCAAAATGGAGGCTGTACGGTGAAGGCGGAACCTGGGACTGGAAAATTTTTGCCCTGGCGCTTTTAGTGACCCTGCTGTATCAGGTGTTATCAAACTATGCCAATGATTACGGAGACGGGATAAAAGGCACCGATGCAAAAAGAGCTGTAGAGGCAGAATCAAGAGCCGTGGCGTCCGGAAAAATTACGGCTAAACAAATGAAAAGCGCGGTTATCCTTTTATCTATCTTGTCATTTGCGGCAACGGTTGCCCTTCTGTATGTTGCTTTTATCCCTGGATATATGAATGAATTTTATATTTTTATCGGGCTGGGAGTGGCAAGTATTCTGGCGGCAATCGGGTATACGGTAGGAAAAAAACCTTATGGATATATGGGGTTAGGTGATCTTTTCGTGTTTATTTTCTTCGGCCTGGTTTCAGTATGCGGAAGTTATTTTCTCTTCACAAAGACATTCAGCTGGGATATGCTGCTGCCGGGAACGGCCATCGGGATGATGAGCATGGCTGTCCTGAACCTGAATAACATGAGAGACATCGAAAGCGACCGTTTATCAGGGAAAAACAGCCTTGCCTTAAGGATCGGCTTTAAAAATGCCATGATCTACGAAATGGTCCTGTTGCAGCTTCCGTTGATTCTGATGCTCGTATTTTTCGGGGTTAACGGATTTTTCCAGACTCAGAATTACTATGTTTTTATCGTTATGATTTTACTTCTTCCGTTAATGAAACTGCGGAGACAGATTATGGCCGTAAAAAATCCGAGGGAACTTGATCCGTTCCTGAAACAGGTGGGTATCATGACTTTTGTAATGGCTGTTCTTACGGCTTTCGGGCTTAATTTTTTCAGTTAAATAAAAAATGGATAAAACGGATTAGTATTTTTTTAGTTATCCGATATTTCTTTTGTAAGTGCGGTTTCATTGTTTACAAAGAATGCTTAACAGCTTCAATGGATCCGCGCTTGACAGGGTATTTTATCCATTGTATTCGGAATTATAATAGGGCCGAATCTCATAACCACAGCCACTGTGTCTGTCATCAGAAAAAAAAATCTTATATATCTGTTTTAATATTCCGGATTATTACAATTACATTGTACTATTTTAATTTCGGAGAAACAAAAATTAATTAAAAAATAATAAATAAATTAAAATGAAAATACAATTCTTAGGACAAAACTGTTTTTTGTTTACGTACAAAGACACAACAATTTTAAGCGACCCTTTTTACAATTATAAAAAAGCGGAATCGGGTTTTGATATCACTGCTCAGAAAATTGATTACATTTTGCTGACTCATGCTCACGGAGACCATGTGGCAGATGTAGAAGAAGTTTTACAATTTCATCCTGAAGCTACTGTTATTGCTGTCCCTGAAATCTGCGGGTATTTTAAAAATGCAAAAAATACAGACGATGTGAACTTAGGAGGATCGGCAAAAATCGATGATCTTACCATTACCATGGTTCCGGCCCACCATACAAGTTCTTTCCCTGACGGAAGCTACGGAGGCGTTCCTGTAGGATATATTTTCAGGCTGCCTGGAGGTAAAAATTTTTACATGGCAGGTGATACCGGTATTATGGCAGATATGGAGCTGTTCCCGAAACTGTATGGCAATCTGGACCTTTCCATTCTTCCTGTTGGCAGCCATTATACCATGGGGCCTAAAGAAGCGGCTTTTGCAGCTGCAGAGCTTTTGAAAACCTCAAAAGTAATCGGATGTCATTTTGATACGTTTCCGGCAATTGAAATCAGCCATGAAGAAGCACAGAAGCATTTTGCAGATAAAAATGTAGAGCTTGTTTTACCTGCGCTGGGCGAAACATTTGAATTTTAAATAACAAATAAAGGAGAAGGTAATTTGAAAACTGAAATTAAAATGCTGAAGCATATAAAAACAAAAAAAGATAATCCTCAAATTACCTTACTTCAGTTTAAAACAAAAAAAATGGCAAGCTACCTAAATCACACCGCTACGACCAATTACCTTTGCTGCGTTCCCACCCTGGAGGGTTCTCAGGAGCTGGTTGTTTAGGACTTGCCGTTGCAAAGATAGGAATATTTTACAAACCTGAAAATATTATCAGAGAAAAACAGTCGAAAAAATGCAGTAACAGCGCTAAACAGCTGAAAGGTAACGGAATAAATTTTCAACTTTTTTCTAAAAAATTACATATGACAAAAAGTCCATTAACATTAGGAATTATACTTTTTATCGCTACAATGACCGTCTTTTTTGTAGTGTATTCTTTTTACTCGGGAATCGATTATTTCGATATATCGCTGAAAGCCAATGCTTTCGTATTACCTGTGCTGTATGCCGGTACTGCTTTCTGGTCTGTAAAATCATACTGGAACAGCCATCGGGTGGTCAGTTTTAAAGATGCATTCAAAAGAGCTTTTGTACCCATGTTCGTCGGAGGCATCCTTTCGGTTTTAAGCATGTATGCATACCTTAATTTTGTAGATACCGATTCAAAAAAACTGCTGAATTACCAGTATGTGACCCGCCAGAAATCAGAACTGGATAAAGAATATACGTCCGCAAGAAAAATTCTGAAACACCAGAAAGATATAGACGAACTGGACCAGAAATACAATGAAAGACTTCAAAGTTTTACCCCTGAAGCCGTTAAAGGAAAAGATATGCTTACTGTAAGTCATTTTTCAGGATATTTTGCGGCAATTCTTATATTTTACGTAGTTTTGTCTTTGTTTTTCGGAGCGTTTTTCAGAACGAGAACAGTCTATCAGGAAACAGAAAACCAAGAATAATTTTATCAAGATTAAATGAATTTATCCATAGTTATTCCGCTATTGAATGAAGAGGCTTCTCTGGAAGAGCTTTTTTTAAGGATCGATACCGTTTGCCAGGCCAGCAGCTTATCCTACGAAATCTGGTTTGTAGATGATGGCAGCACCGATCTTTCATGGAGTATTATTGAAAACCTGAAGGTGCAGCACCCTCAGATTCACGCTATTAAATTTTCTAAAAACTATGGGAAATCGCAGGCACTGCATGCCGCTTTTGAAAGAACGGAAGGCGATGTCATTATTACCATGGACGCGGATTTACAGGATTTTCCTGAAGAAATCCCTGAACTGTACAATATGGTGGTCCTTGAAAATTATGATATCGTCTCCGGCTGGAAAAAGAAGCGATTTGACAATGTCATGACGAAAAATGTCCCTTCGAAATTATTTAATGCCGCGGCAAGAAAAGTTTCAGGCGTTGAGCTTCACGATTTCAACTGCGGGTTGAAAGCTTATAAAAAACAGGTGGTGAAAACCATTGACGTCTATGGGGATATGCACCGGTACATTCCGGTTCTGGCAGCCAATGCAGGCTTCAGAAGGATCACGGAAAAAGAAGTGAAGCACCAGGCAAGACCTTACGGAACGTCTAAATTCGGTACGGAACGGTTTATCCGCGGTTTCCTGGATCTGGTAACCCTTTGGTTTGTAAGCCGCTTCGGCGGGCGGCCAATGCATTTCTTCGGTGCCGTGGGAACAATCATGTTTATCGTAGGTTTTCTTTCGGCGTTATGGCTGGGGCTTTCAAAACTGATTGATGTGGCCAGAGGAATTTACGGGCACCTGATTACCAATAATCCGTGGTTTTTTATCGCCTTAACCATGATGATTATGGGAACATTGCTTTTTATTGCAGGCTTCCTGGGGGAAATGATCATCAGGACCAACAGAGAGCACAAGAACTATAATATTGATGAAGTAATTTAAAATATTAGCTATGAAGATCAGAATTAAAAATTTTGGACCTATAAAAGAGGGACTTTTAGAAAATGACGGTTGGATTAAAATTTCTAAAAATACTATATTCATAGGTAATCAAGGATCAGGAAAAAGTACAATTGCTAAATTGGTATCAACCTTTATGTGGATCGAAAAAGCTTTAACCAGAGGAGATTTTGATGAAAAGTGGTTGACGCGAAAAAATAGATTTAAAAATCATTTTTTAACTTATCATAGATTAGAAAATTATTTTTGGATAGATAAAAAAACAACAATTGAATATATTGGAGATGCATATAGTTTTTATTATAAAGATGATAATTTTACGGTAGCTATAAATCTTAATGGTGATTATCGCTTGCCGCAAATAATGTATATTCCTTCTGAAAGAAATTTTATCTCTTATGTAAAAACCCCAAATGAATTAAAACTATCTTCAGATGCTTTAAATGAATTTCTTACAGAATTTAATAATGCAAAAAATGCTTTAAAGAATTCGATTGATTTTCCCATAAATAATTTGTCAATTGAATATGATAAATTAAATGATGTTGTAAATTTAAAAGGTTCTGATTATAAAGTTTTTTTAACTGAATCTTCTAGTGGTTTTCAATCTTCAATTCCACTTTTTTTAGTTACAAATTATTTAGCAAATTCTGTTGATTCCAAGGTTGGTCACAGAGAATCTATGAGCATTGAAGAACAGTTTAGATTTAGATTGAATGTTGATAAGATTTGGTCTGATAAAAATTTGACTGATGAACAAAAACGTATTACAATCTCTACATTATCAAGTAAGTTTAATAAAAATGTATTTTTTAATATTGTTGAAGAACCGGAGCAGAATTTGTTTCCATATTCACAATTTGAGATCATTAAAAATTTAGTATCAAACAATAATAAGATTCTTGGAAATAAATTAATTATTACGTCTCACAGTCCTTATTTAATGAGCTTTATAGGAATTATGATTGAGGGACATATATTATTTAATAAAGCTGTCAAAAGTAAAAATAATATTGTTGAAAAAAAATTGAAAGATATTTTATCTTCAGATTTATTTATTGATCCTTTTGAAATTTCTATTTATGAAATGAATGAAGAAAGTGGAACTTTAAGATTACTTCCTAATTTTGAAGGAATTCCGTCAGATAATAACTTTTTAAATATCGGATTAAAAAAAAGTAATGATCTTTTTGATAAATTATTAGAATTGGAAGAACAGTTATGATAAATTTTTTTGAAGAAAAATGCAAACAGATTCCAAAGAATAAAAGGAGTTTCGGATTAAATGATAATGAAGACGGAACTCCTGTATATATAATTGAAACCGATAAAGAGACCTGGCAGGCAGAAGTTATAAATGATAGAGGAAACAATGGGGAAGGTTATGATATTATATTTATAGCTATCGACAAGTGTGTTATTCATGATCATGAATTTAAAGGAAGAGGAAGATGTGAAGGAATGTTAATGACTGATAGACATTTATACTTAATAGAATTGAAAGATAAAAAAAGTTTAAATGCTGGTGAAATGCTTGGTCAGTTGGTAAGTACAATCAATTTTTTAAAAGAATTTCACCCTGAACAACTGAAGTTGTTTGTCCATAAAAAAGTATTTGGTTGTAATCATAAGAAGAAAGGAAAATTTGTAGTAATTGATAATGAATTTAAAAAATCCTTTCAACGTGAACATGGTTTTAGAATAGATATGCAAACTAATATAGTTGTAGTTTAAATAAATGAAAAAAATATTGTACACATTTCTTTTGATGACGGTAGTTTCCTGCGGGAAAGTTTCTCCTGAAGGAACCATCGAACGGAAAGATGTGGAAGTCCCGGAATTTGTAAATCTTGATCTGGAAGGGAAATTCCGTGTATTCTATGCGCGGGGAACCAAGAACTTTGTAGAGATAGAAACCTATCCTAACGTAGCAGATAATCTTGACGTTGATGTCAATGACAAAACACTTTCCATTAAAGAAAAGCGCGGCACAAAAGGGGTGGACTTTTATAACATAACGGTTTATTCAAAATACAACCTGGAAAAAATAGCCATTGCCGATTCTGTGGAAATGAATATTTCAAGTGAAATTAAGACGGATAATTTTAGGCTCAATCTGAAAAATTATGCTACATTTATGGGGTCAGTGAACACCAGGAGGGCAGAAGTTGAAATGCTGAACCGGAGCCGTGCCAACTTTTTGGGGCAAAGCAAAGACGTTTTGATTAAAATTTCCGATACGGCCAGCCTTATCGCTCCTTACTGGAAAATTGAAAACCTGAACATTGATTCTAAAAACGGGAATTATGCAGAAGTCAATGTGCTGGATTCATTGAAGGGGCATGTTCAGAATACCGCAAAATTTATCTATTACAATGACCCGATCCGGGCTTTTAAAATAGACAGGGATACGCGTGTTGAAAATAAGAAACTGGATTAAGATAGATAGATAGCTTTTAGGATACTTATCCGTTCTTTAGCTGAAGTGAGTGATACGTGTTTCTATAAATCAGGAAACAGAAATATATTTCAGAAAAAGATTTAAATCCAATATACAATGAAAGCTACAGTCTTATAAATCAGATTGCAGCATTCAGGAACCAAATAAAAGAATAATCACAACAGGAAGCTGGGAGTTAAAGCTGGAAGGCTTCCCGTCTCCCATTCCTTAACTTCCGGCCCAAGAATACAAGATACACCTATGACAACATTAGAAAAAGCAAAACTTTGGTTGCATGAATCATTTGATAACGAAACAAGAAGTGCGGTTCAACTTTTAATTGAAGGCAATTCACCGGACCTGGAGGACTCTTTTTACAGGGCACTGGAATTCGGAACCGGAGGAATGCGGGGAATAATGGGTGTCGGGACCAACCGTTTAAATAAATATACATTAGGTCAGGCTACCCAGGGA
The DNA here is from genome assembly GCF_034047335.1 of Chryseobacterium sp. JJR-5R. NCBI lineage: Bacteria > Pseudomonadati > Bacteroidota > Flavobacteriia > Flavobacteriales > Weeksellaceae > Chryseobacterium > Chryseobacterium sp. JJR-5R. Next base: position 2,230,961 of record NZ_CP139137.1, on the reverse strand, counting down.
CTTGCCAATTACATGATCAGGCAGTTTCCCAATGAACAAATAAAAGTAGCCATTGCATACGATGTCAGGAATAACTCGAGAGAATTCGGTAAACTGGTTGCCGATGTCTTAACGGCAAACGGGATCAAAGTCCTGCTGTTCAAAGACCACAGGCCTACGCCCGAATTGTCATTTACCGTAAGAGAAAAGCAGTGCCACGGAGGGATTGTCCTTACCGCATCACATAACCCGCCGGAATACAACGGATACAAAGTATACTGGAATGACGGAGCGCAGATTGTTCCGCCGCATGACGAAGCGATCATCAGTGAAGTACTTTCTGTAAAATTTGATGAAATTAAATTCAGCGGCAATGATAACCTGATCGAATGGATCGGGGAGCAGCAGGATGACGTGTACATTGATGCCTGTATCAAAAACTCTACCTATCAGAATGTGGGGAAGGAAAACCTGAATATCGTATTCACATCCATCCACGGAACCACCTATACCACCGTTCCTAAAGCATTGCAGAAAGCAGGATTCAAAAAAATAGACCTGGTAAAGGAACAGATGATCCCAAGCGGAAATTTCCCGACCGTAGATTCCCCGAACCCCGAAGAGCCGGCAGCACTGGAAATGGCGATGGACCTGGCAAAAATTACCAATGCCGATATCGTAATCGGGACTGATCCGGACGGTGACCGACTGGGGATCGCCGTAAGAAACCTGGATGGCGAAATGCAGCTGCTGAACGGGAACCAGTGCAATACAATCCTTACCTACTATATCCTGAACGAATGGAGAAAACAGGAAAGGATTACCGGTAGCGAATTTATCGGTTCTACGATTGTAACCTCTGATATTTTCTTTGATATTGCCCAGAAATTCGGAGTGCAGTGCAAGGCCGGATTGACAGGTTTCAAATGGATCGGCAAGATGATCCGCGAGGCGGAAGGAAAAGAACAGTTTGTCTGCGGCGGAGAAGAAAGCTTCGGATTTATGACCGGGGATTTCGTACGTGATAAAGACTCATGCGGAAGCATTGTACTGGCATGTGAAATTGCAGCATGGTGCAAAGCCAACGGAAGGACTATGTACCAGTATCTGATTGAGATTTACCAGGAAACCGGAATGTATTATGAAGGACTGGTCAACCTGGTAAGAAAAGGAAAAGACGGGGCAGAAGAGATTTTGAATATGATGAAGGACTTCCGCGAAAACCCTCCGAAACATCTGGCCGGTTCTCCGGTGGAAGAAGTGAAGGATTTCAAGGAACAGACCAATTTTGTGGTTTCAAAGAATGAAAGACTGGTAATGAATGACATTCCTAAATCAAATGTCCTGATCTATTATACGCAGGACGGCACAAAAGTTTGCGTAAGGCCTTCCGGGACAGAACCGAAAATCAAGTTCTATATTTCAGTAAAAGATTCTGTTGCTTCCGAATCAGACTTTAAAGACAAATTAGTCTCTTTGGAAGAGAAAATTAATCAGGTAAAAAACGACCTGAAATTAAATTAATAGCTTATAATTTATAACAGTAATAAAGTAACAATAAATAAAAGTAAAGTGAAAGTTTCAAAATTAGCGGCGAACCTGATTGGTTCTGAAATTGTAAAAATTGGTAACGAAGTAAATGATTTAAAGGCAAAAGGAGCAGAAATAGCAAACCTTACCATCGGTGATCTGAATTCTAATATTTATCCTATTCCTGCAAAGTTAAAGGAAGAGATTCAGAAAGCGTATCAGAATAATCTGACGAATTATCCGCCGGCTAACGGACTTTTATCTTTGAGAACAGAAGTGTCAAAAGACCTGAAAACAAGATGGAATTTAGAATATTCAGCCAATGATATTTTAATTACAGCCGGTTCAAGACCTCTGATCTATGCAGTTTATAAGACCATTGTAGACGAAGGCGATAAAGTGATTTATCCTGTCCCTTCATGGAATAACAACCATTACGCATACCTTACTTCTGCTGATGCTGTAGAAGTGAAAACAGCACCTGAAAATAATTTCCTTCCTACAGCTGATGATCTGAAGCCTCATTTATCAGGAGCCGTCCTGTTGGCACTCTGCTCACCGTTAAACCCTACCGGCACCATGTTTACCAAAGAACAGCTGTCAGAAATCTGTGAGCTGGTTATAGCAGAGAACAAACAGAGAAGCGAAGGTGAAAAGCCGTTGTACCTGATGTATGACCAGATTTATTCTAACCTTACTTTCGGGGCGGAACACGTAGATCCGGTATCGCTTTTTCCTGAAATGAAAGAATATACCGTTTATATCGACGGTATTTCAAAATGCCTTGCCGCAACAGGCGTTCGTGTTGGCTGGGGATTCGGTCCTGCCCATATCATGGATAAAATGAAAGCTTTACTGACACACGTTGGAGCATGGGCTCCTAAACCGGAACAGGAAGCAACGGCAAAATATTTTCAGAACCCTGATGATGTCAATACTTTTGTAGAAGATTTCAAAGGGAAACTGGAAGCCAGTTTAAAGGTTCTTCATGCCGGGATTCAGGATTTAAAAGGAAAAGGCTTTGCTGCAGACAGTATTGAACCGATGGGCGCACTTTACCTTACCATTAAATTGGATTATATCGGAAAAACAAAACCGGACGGTTCCCTTATTGAAAATTCTTCCGATCTTGTTTTCTATTTGATTAATGATGCCGGAGTAGCTCTGGTTCCTTTCTCTGCTTTCGGGGAAGAAAAATCCGAGCCGTGGTTCCGGGCTTCTGTAGGTGGCCTGGCAACTGAAGAAATTTCAGGAATGATGCCGAAGCTGGAAAAGGCTCTGAATGCCTTGAAATAAGACCCGTTATGAGATGCTTTAAAGAAATTATTTTTACAGTACTATTAAGCAGTACTATAATTTCTTGTAAAAAAGAAGATTACGTGCTTTATCCTATCGATAAAGCATGTGATTCTATTACTTTAAAGCAGACCTATCTTAACAATTATACGTTTTCCAGCAAATACGGGGTTTGTGATGCTAAAATCATCAAAGATAAAGACAGTGTAAAAGTTTTAGAACTGGATTTAGGGCCGGATAAAAAGGTCAATAAGCTGATTATCAAAAAAACAAGTATGCGATATATCCAGGACTGATCGATGGAAGTGAATTTATTGTCAAAAGGAAAGGAGATCCAATCGAACCAGTTTCAGATTCAAAATGGAGCCTGTTAAGAAACTGCAGTTCACAGTTCGAAAGGTTCAGAGGATTTGAATTTGATAAAAAGTCTCAGTTATTTAGGTTTGACGGGTTGCCGTTTTATAATTACGGATTCACCTATAAAACTAAAGATTCCATTAATTACAGGCTGTTTATTAAGATTATCAAGCCTTCTGCCTATGATAAATATAATTATGATCCGGATTTTGTTTCTATTGAACTTAAGCTTCTCGCCAGTAACATCATCAGAGCCAGGTTTCATGGCATGAAATTGAAAGGAAAGCCTGAAACGGCCTATTTTTACAAAGATTAATCTATTATATTCAACCTATGAAAATCATCGCAGTAATACCTGCCCGTTACGAAGCCATCCGTTTTCCGGCAAAGCTGATGCAGATGCTCGGAGAAAAAACCGTCATCTCGACAACTTATAAGAATGTTTTGGAAACAGGACTTTTTGATGAAGTTTTTGTCGCAACGGATTCGGAAATTATTTTTGATGAGATTGTGAGCAGCGGCGGCAAAGCGGTAATGACCGGCCGGCATGAAACGGGAAGCGACCGCATTGCGGAAGCCGTGCAGCATATCGACTGTGATATCGTGATCAATGTCCAGGGAGATGAGCCATTCCTTAAATTAGAACCGCTGAAACAGCTGATTGAAGTATTCCACAATGATGAAAATCAGGAAATTTCTTTAGCTTCATTAAAAATCAGGCTCACTGAAAAAGAAGAGATTGAAAACCCGAATAATGTAAAAGTGATTACGGACAATAACGGTTTTGCCCTTTATTTCAGCCGGTCTGTCATTCCTTTTCACAGGGAAGTTTCTTATCAGGCAAGCTATTTTAAGCACATCGGGGTATACGCTTTCAGAAAACATGCATTAATCCAGTTTTCAAAACTGGAGATGAAGCCTCTGGAAATTGCAGAAAAAATAGAATGCATCCGTTACCTGGAATACGGCATGAAAATCAAGATGATAGAAACCAATTTTATCGGGGTAGGGATCGATACGCCTGAAGACCTGGAAAAAGCAAGGAAATTACTTTCTGATTAACGCATACATCATGAATTAATAAAAGCTTATATTTGAAATTATAAATAAATTGAATGAAGAAATTACTGTTAGTTTTCGTCCTGGTATTTTCCCAATGGTCTTTTGCGCAGACTGCAAAGGAAATCATCGATAAAAATATAGAATTATCCGGAGGCTTAACCAATTGGAAGTTGTTGAATTCAGTAGTGCTTCAGGGGAAAGTTATTTTGGGGGTTAAAGATGAATATCCGATAAAAATCTACCAGCAGCGCCCGAATCTTACAAAAACAGTGATTACCATCAGCGGAAAAGATACGGCTATAGAAGGCTATGACGGATCCAAAGGCTATGCGATGAACTATGCCAACAACAAAGTCCAGGAGTATGCAGGATATGTTCCGGAAAGCTTTGATAACGATTTTATCGACTGGGAAAACAAAGGGTTTGAAGCGAAATACCTGGGAAAGGAAAAGATCGGAAGCATCTATTGTCACAAAGTTGAGCTGACAAAGAATGTCAACAAAAACATGTATTATTTCGATACCCGGACCTATATGCTGCTAAGGGAAATAAAAAAAGAAGAAACCCTGGATTATTCGGAATACAAAAAAGTGGGAAACCTTTCGATGCCTTTCAGGATAGAATCTTCCAGTACCAAAAAAGACGGAGATTACGTGATGATGATCAACAGGATTGACATCAATAAAGTATTTCCTGCGAATACGTTTAAATTCTAAATTAAATAAAAATAGTATGAAAAGATTATTTATAATGCTCCTTTCTTTTGTTGCATTCTTTAACAGCTGTGCACAGAAAAAAAGCGAAGCGTCTAAAGCTAAAACCAAAGAACTTATGGGGAAATCAATTTATGATTACAAGGTTCCGGCCCTGGAAGAAGGCAAGGAAATTAATTTTGCCGATTTTAAAGGAAAGAAAATCCTTATCGTCAACACTGCTTCAGAATGTGGCTTTACGCCGCAGTATGCCGATCTTGAAAAAGTAGCGCAGGAATATAAAGACAAACTGGTAGTCGTAGGATTTCCGGCAAACAATTTCGGAGGCCAGGAACCGGGGACCAATAAGGAAATCGGTGCATTCTGCCAGAAAAACTTTGGGGTAACATTTCCGCTGGCGGCAAAAGTTTCCGTTAAAGGAAGTGATACCGCTCCGATCTTTAAATACCTGACCGAAAAAGAACTGAACGGTGTGAAAAACTCGACCATCATGTGGAACTTCACTAAATTCCTGATTGATGAAAACGGAAAACTGATCGATTCTTTTGTAAGCTCAACAAAGCCTACTGATGAAGCCATCACTAAGTATCTGAAGTAAATTTTTCAGTCATAAAATTAATTAAAGCGGCTCCACTCAATATAATAATTTTAATATTAAACTGAGTGGAGCTGCTTTTTTTAGAATATATTTAAATCTGTTTTACAGTATTATTCGTCGCAGATTTTATTCTATTTTAAATTGCCGGATATAAAATCAATGGTAATAACTTAAGCGTTAATGCTGTTCATTGGTTTTCTCTGCAAAACCGAAAATATTGCCCAGCTCAATACTGGAATATCCGTTGCTTTTGATTTTAGATGAATTGATCATGGCTTTTGCCAGAACATCCGTTGGGAGGGGTTTCTGGCTTTCCAAAAGGCCTAATCTGTTGGCAAACTTCAAAATTCTTCCGCCCAATACTTCACCGGCCCGTTCAGAATCCTTTCTGTCCAGCATTCCCGGCCTGAAAATGGTGATTTTCTCAAAATGCAGTTCCTTGACCGCTTCTTCCAGCTCGCCTTTCATCTTGGAATAGAAAATTTTAGATTTCGGGTCTGCGCCATATGAAGAAACCAGAATATAATCATCCACATGATTCTCTTTCGCTGCTTTTGCAAATTCAAACTGGTAGTCAAAATCTGCTTTTCGCTGGGCTTCCTTGCTTCCTGCAGCTTTTAAGGTGGTTCCCAGGCAGGAAAATGCCACATCACCTTTTACTTTATGTTTCCATTCCTCAGGCTGATCAAAATTTACCACATGTACCTTCATTTTAGGATCCTGGATATTAACAGGCTTTCTTACAAAGATATCGACTTGTTCGAAGTCACGGTCACTGAGCAACTGTTTAACCAAATCTTTTCCTGTAGCGCCTGTAGCACCGATGACGAGAGCTTTCATACAATATTTTTTGTGTAATGATGTTTGTTTCTTAAAATTACTAAATTTGAAATTAATATCAGTCATCATTAATCACTTATCATCAATCTATGGATGCCAACGAAGTTCTAGACTACTGCCTTGCTAAAAAAGGAGTAACGGAAAGTTTTCCGTTTGACAATGAAACCCTTGTCCTGAAAGTGGGGACAAAAATGTTTTTGCTCATGTCACTGGAAAAGCAGCCATTGACAATTGCAGTAAAAACCAATCCGGAATGGAGCTCGGAGCTCAGAGAACAATATCCGCAGATTACAGGAGCTTATCATATGAATAAAACCCATTGGAATTCCGTTTCTTTAGATGGTCTGAAAAGAGAACTGCTTCTAAAAATAATCGATCATTCTTATGATCTGGTATTTAAATCTCTGACTAAAAAAGCAAAAGAAGAAATTGAGAATATTTAAAATTAAAATATTATATAAATAATTGGATATATTTCATAGATTACAGTTTATAAAAGGTTATAAGTATCTAATGTATAGATTATTAACATAATAAATTTATCAATAAAAAGTGATAATTGGTGTTGTAAATTTCATTTTTTATTTTTTTCTTTGAAGTGTTAAACTATTGCGCAGTAAGTTTGAATATAAATTTATTAGTAATCAAAAATTTTAGCACAATGAAAAATTTTAAAAAATTATCTCGAAAAGACCTCAACGAAGTTATAGGTGGAAAATTACCACAAGTTTGGATTGCAGAAACTAAATGTGGTATAACGGCTACAACGACTCAAGATTGGACTCCTGCAGAAGCAGATGCATGGCGCGATAGGGTGGAAGCAATTAATTGCCCGACACCGACATATTCTGGTGACGACAGTCAACATTTAGGCTAATTAATCTAAATTTAAGCACTTATAGTGAAAATTATTACACTATAAGTGCAATTTTATAATGAAAGCATCACTTACCTTATGCATTACAATAAAAAACTATTTCAGCTATTCATCATATTTTACAGTATTCTATCATATGCCCAATCATATAAGCAGGATTCTTTACGCGGTGAGTTCATCTACCAGTTAAAGGGTAAATTCGACACACGAACTGATGATAGATATGAAGAGCTTTATTCATTACAGATAGCCGATCATCGTTCATTTTATGCAAGTACTGTATCACTAAAAGGAGACTCGGTAATGGCGAATTCAGGAACTACGACCCATAATCCTGACGGAAGTATAACGCTTGGCTGGAAAAAAGGAGTAGAAATTCCAAAAACGAATTTTAACTTTACCATCATACAATCCAATGAAAATATACAATATTTCGACTATGCAGGAATGGCGTTACTCACTTATAAAGAACCGGTAATAAAGAATTGGAAATTGGTGGATGAAACAAAAATAATCAATACCATTACTTGTAAAAAAGCGGAAGTTAACTTTAAAGGCAGAAACTGGATCGCATGGTACTCGTCCAAAATCCCTTTTCCGTATGGTCCGATGAAATTCAGCGGATTACCCGGATTGATTATCAAAATAACAGATGATAAAGGAGATTATGATTTTGAACTGGTAAAATCCGTATCCAACTCTCAATTAAAGGGCAAAGTAATCAATATCAAGAAAACAAGATATACCGGAGCTATAGAAACGACGCAACTGAAACTGAAAGAAGCGGTAAAAAATGCGAATGCTAATTTTAATGCAAGCTATGGAACCACCATTATAAAAGGACAGGAAATAATAAGACAAAGAGAAAAACAAAGAGAAGAAAACCGGAAATACGCAAATCCGCTGGAGCTAGGTAATTAAATGTTAAAAGATAAAATTCTCGGTCAGCTTTTCATCTTCATCCAACCTTTCGATTAATTTTTCCAGTCCTTCAAATTTAATTTCATCATGAAGGAAATCCCTGAATTTCACGGTGATTTCTTCATCATAAATATCCTCATTAAAATTGAGAATATATACTTCGACGGTTAATTTTTCTCCGTTAACAGTAGGATTGGTACCGATGCTCAGCATTCCTTTATATTCCTTGCCTTTAATCCAAACTTCCACAATGTATGCCCCTTTTTTCGGCAAAAGTTTAATGGAATCCGTATCAATATTAGCCGTAGGATAACCTATCGTTCTTCCGATTTTCTTACCGTGAACCACCGTTCCGGAAACAGCGTAGGAGTAACCCAGCATTTCATTGGCTTTTTTGATATCTCCGGCGGAGAGGGCATTCCTGATTTTGGTAGAGCTGATATTGTTTTCATGGATGTTGACGGCTTCCATCTGTTCCACTTCGAAACCCAGTTCTTCCGACAGTTTCTGCAGCAGTTCGAAGTTGCCGCTTTTGTTTTTCCCGAATGAATGGTCATATCCGATGATCAGGTATTTCACATGCAGTTTTTCAATTAAAATCTGGCGTACAAACTCTTCTCCTGTCAGATTCCGGAATTCTTCATCAAACTCTTTCAGGAACAGATTGCCGATGCCGTATTTTTCCATCAGGAATTTTTTTTCTTCCACGGTATTCAGCAGCTTCAGGTCTTCATTCGGATTAAAAATAAACCTCGGATGCGGCCAGAAAGTAAGTACTGCCGTTTCCAGATCATTTTTTTTGCCCACGTTGATCAGGGTGTCAATAATGCTTTTGTGCCCGAGATGGACCCCGTCAAACATTCCTAAAGATAGTGCTAAAGGCCTGTGGGAAGTATAATCTGTGAAATTTCTGAAAACTTTCAAAACGGAAAAATTTGACTGCAAATATAGAAATAATGTAACAATGTATTGATATAACCGGTTATCAATATTTCCCTGCAATATTGTATTGTTTTACATTCAAATTAAAGCTTGGGAAAATTAGTAAAAAGTATGATAAAAATCTTTTTTTTACCAATTGTAGGTTTATGAAGAATCGTTATATTTGCACCAAGAAAAAATTTAGCAATGGCAAACCAAATTAAAGGAAAAATTTCTCAAATTATTGGTCCTGTAATCGACGTAGTCTTTTCAAATGTGGAAGCAATTCCGAGCATTTATGACGCGTTGGAAATTACAAAAGGAAACGGTGAAAAAGTAGTCTTGGAAGTAGAACAACATATTGGTGAAGATACGGTAAGATGTATTGCAATGGATGCTACAGACGGTCTTCAGAGAGGGCAGGACGTAATCGGATACGGAAATCCGATCACAATGCCAATCGGTGAAGCTGTAAACGGAAGACTTTTCAACGTGGTTGGGGATGCTATCGACGGACTTCAAAATATATCTAAGGAAGGTGGCCTTCCTATTCACAGGCCAGCTCCGAAATTTGATCAGCTTTCAACTTCTGCAGAAGTTTTATTTACAGGTATTAAAGTAATCGACTTGGTTGAGCCTTACGCAAAAGGAGGTAAAATCGGGTTGTTCGGTGGTGCCGGTGTAGGTAAAACAGTATTGATCCAGGAGTTGATTAACAATATTGCAAAAGGACACGGAGGTCTTTCTGTTTTCGCCGGGGTAGGTGAAAGAACGAGAGAAGGAAATGACCTTTTGAGAGAAATGCTTGAATCAGGAATTATCAAATACGGTGATGATTTCATGCATTCTATGGAAAATGGAGGATGGGATCTTTCTAAAGTAGACCTTGAAGCTATGAAAGATTCTAAAGCAGCATTCGTTTTCGGACAGATGAACGAGCCGCCAGGAGCAAGAGCGAGAGTAGCCCTTTCCGGTCTTACTTTAGCTGAATACTACAGAGATGGTGGAGAAAGCGGACAGGGTAGAGACGTATTGTTCTTCGTAGACAACATCTTCCGATTTACGCAGGCAGGTTCTGAGGTGTCTGCACTTCTTGGCCGTATGCCTTCTGCAGTAGGTTACCAGCCTACACTTGCATCTGAAATGGGTGCGATGCAGGAAAGAATTACTTCAACCAAAAACGGATCCATTACTTCAGTACAGGCAGTTTATGTACCTGCGGATGATTTAACTGACCCGGCTCCGGCAACGACGTTTGCCCACCTGGATGCAACTACGGTACTGGATAGAAAAATTGCTTCATTAGGTATTTATCCGGCAGTAGACCCATTGGCTTCTACTTCAAGAATCCTTGCGCCGGAAATTATCGGGGAAGAGCATTATGACTGTGCACAGCGAGTGAAAGAAATCCTTCAGAGATACAAAGCGCTTCAGGATATCATCGCGATCTTAGGAATGGAAGAACTTTCCGAAGAAGACAAATCTGTAGTGTACCGTGCCAGAAAAGTTCAGAGGTTCTTGTCTCAGCCTTTCCACGTAGCAGAACAGTTTACAGGGATCCCGGGATCATTGGTAGACATCAAAGATACCATCAAAGGATTCAACATGATCATGGACGGTGAATTGGATCATTTGCCGGAAGCTGCTTTCAACTTAAAAGGAACCATTGAAGAAGCCATTGAAGCAGGACAAAAAATGTTAGCTGATAACGCTTAATAAATTAGACACAAGGTATCAGGTTCAAGACATGAGACTTTAATGTTGTCTGAAATCTGAAATCTGAAATCTTCAAATCTAAAGAAATGAATATAAAAATTTTAACACCAGAATACGTAGTTTTTGAAGGAGAAGTAGATTCTGTATTGCTGCCGGGGAAAGATGGTGAATTCCACATCATGACCAACCACGCAGGAATTGTTTCTTCTTTAGTCGGAGGTAGCGTAAAATTATATACGAAGTCTATCAACGAAACGTATACAAAATATTTTACCAAAGAAAATGAGAAAGACGCTGTTTTTTCTTATCCTATCACAAGCGGTGTTGTAGAATTTAATCATAATAAAGGAATTATCCTTTGTGAATAATTAAAGGAAGAGCTAAATATATTTTCAAGAAAGTGTAACTTTGTTACACTTTTTTTTATGTATGTAAGAAGCAACCGGTTTATGAAAAGGAGTCTGATTATTTTATTTACTGTTTTGGGCATGATCTTAAACGCCCAGAATATCAAGACCAAAAGAGGTATTGTAACTATGGACGGAATACATGTGGCCAAAATTACCAACAAAGGCAGCCTCTACACTTTTATGGATCTTAAGGAAAATCCGGTGTATACGGTGGAATTTGTAGATAAAAGTATTGTTGATTCCGTACGGGACAGCTACATTAAATTAAACAGGATTTATAATCAGGAAAAAACACTTGAGCTGGATTATATTTCTCCGTCCGCATTTTCGGGTGAAGAGAAATCGGCGGTATATACTTCAATAAAGGGATTCAAGATAATTGATGAAAGAGGAATCAATATTAAAAACCTGGATGAGCTTTTTAAAAATAATCCGAAGCGGAAACTGGACAGCAAAACCAAAGATGCCTATACAACAAGAAGTAAGATCGATAAACTGAATATCACCGTTAACAATGTCGGCGAAATCCTCAGCAACGGAAAGCCGGTGGGATATTTCACCAATTTACCCGTAAGCTTCGGGTCAGATGATACCGTTACCGATAAAACTTTTGTCGATATTGAAATTTATGATGCCAAGAGCAAATACATTGGGAAATATATTACCACCACCAAACAACTCAAATCCGCCGGCGGAAAAACATTCACCGTTTACAGGGAAATGTCCGGGCGTGCAGCACTTCTAAAATTTCCCACTTATAAAGCACTGGCAGAACGCATGGCGATGATGGATCCGAATTTTATTAAAATCCAGGAAAAAGTAATTGTCGGTGAAGTTACCAAAGACGGCGTTGAAAAATAAAACTTGATTTTATCCTTATTAAAATTTCATTAAGTTTTTCATTCAGCAAAAATTTTAATATTGTTGTGAAGTCTGAATTTTAATTAATGAATCTGATTAGATGGTTTTCAAAGCCTGTCGTTATCAGAAAAATGTTCTCTCTGCTGAATAAAACGCATTGACCTTAAATTCTGCTAAACTTTCTTTTCTGATTCTGAAAGCCGTTACTAAAATCTTGGAGATTTGCGTTAATTTAATCATGATGATGAACTACAGATCATGAGTTTCTGAATTCTGACTTAAATTTTTAAAAAATTACAGGCTCAGGATTATACCGTTATCTTTCAGTTGCTGCATCGGTTTTGAAAACCAGAATAATTCAAAATTTTCAAAATTTTCTTCAAAATTAAGCTTAAGTTGTTGAAGCGTAACCTTTTTCTGATTTTCAGTAGAATGTTCCTTAAACATTTTTATCAGCCATTCTGCCTGTTCCTGTTCCAATTCTATGCTTACCGTATTGGTTTTTAAATGGGCTGTAATCTTCGTGTACGGGTAAATGTATTTCTTTTTTGTTTTTAAGCGATTCTCAGCGATTACGTTTTTAGTAATAAAAATGATTTTTGCATTGCTTTTAAACTTAAAATCCTCATCTTCCAGAAGACAGTCATGAATATAGTCAGGATCGATACTGGTTCTCGGAATTTTAAAGTCAAACCACTCCTGAAGCGGGATTTCAAAGTTAATACCGTACATGTAATTGAACAGTGATTTTTTTAATCCGAAACTGAATTTGCCGTGGTCAATCCCGGTTTTATCGGTAAAATCAATATCATTATTTGCAAATAGAATTTCCTGTTTTAAAGGAGTGACTCCAAATTCTTCCGGATTCAGGCCGACAGGCGAGTGCGCAGTCATGGCAAACTGATGCCAGAAGCCGCTCTGTAAAATTCCCATTTCAAACATCTGGCGGACCATTTCCAGGGAATCAACCGTTTCCTGAATGGTCTGGGTAGGGTATCCGTACATCAGATAGGCATGGATCATAATCCCGGCTTCTGTAAAATTCCGGGTTACTTTTGCTACCTGTTCCACAGAAATTCCTTTATCAATAAGATTCAGCAGGCGGTCACTGGCTACTTCAAGCCCACCCGAAACTGCTACACAACCGGAAAGTTTCAGCAGAAAGCATAAATCTCTGGTAAAACTTTTTTCAAAACGGATATTCGTCCACCAGGTAACGATAAGGTTTCTTCTCAGAATTTCCAGTGCCACTTCCCTCATCAGCGCCGGCGGAGCGGCTTCATCCACAAAATGGAATCCGTTTTCACCGGTTGCTTTGATCAGCTCTTCCATTCTGTCTACCAGTATTTTAGCGGAAATCGGTTCATAGATTTTTATGTAATCCAAGGAAATATCACAGAACGTACATTTCCCCCAGTAACATCCGTGCGCCATGGTCAGCTTGTTCCACCGGCCGTCGCTCCATAAGCTGTGCATCGGGTTGGCAATTTCAATAACGGAAATATACCGGTCCAGCTGTAAATCTGTGTAATCCGGAGTCCCGATATCTGCCTGTTTATAATCAGGCCTTTTCGAATTGTTTTTATAAACGACTTCCTGGTTTTCAATTAAAAATGTCCTTTTAAACTCAGATTTACCGTTTTCTCCGGAATGAAAAACATGCTCATAAAGAAGTTCCAGAGGAAGCTCGCCGTCGTCTAAAGTAATAAAATCGAAAAACTCAAATACCCGCTGATCTTTTATTTCTCTCAGTTCCGTATTCGGAAAACCGCCGCCCATTGCTGTTTCAATGTGGGGGAAATATTCTTTAATTAACTTTGCACACCGGAAAGCGGAGTATAAATTCCCGGGAAACGGGACCGAAAAACAGACCAGTCTAGGTTGGACAGCTTCCAGTTTTTCATGCAGGATTTTGAGTGTAACATCATCAATAAAGGTTGTGTTTCCGGATATTTTGGCATACAGTTCATCAAAGGAATTGGCACTTTTCCCTAGCCGTTCTGCATATCTGCTGAACCCGAAATCTGCATCTATATGCTCAACAATATAATCAGAAAGATCTTCTAAATATAAGGTAGCCAGGTGTTTGGCTTTATCCTGAAGCCCCATGTTCCCGAATGCAAATTCCATGTCATCCAGCTGATTGAACCGGGAAGCTTCAGGCAGAAAGTTCATGGAACAGATCTGTCTTGCCAGTGTATGGGTCTTGCCCTGAAGGAAAGCAATCACCTGGTCAATTGTCTTTATATATTCGTCTCTCAGCGTAAAAATCCTCTGGGCATTTTCTGAACTGCCCTGAATATTAATTTCTGAACTGAAAATGTTTTCCAGGCCGTCTTTTGAAAATAATTTAAGAATCACTTCTATGCCCAGATCCATCTGGAAGCTCGAAATATTTTTGGTATTAAGGAAACCCTTGATATAAGCTGTAGCAGGATAAGGCGTATTAAGCTGGGTAAAAGGAGGCGTAATAAGAAGCAGGTCTTTCAAAAGGAAATTTTTTGCAAAGTTAATATTTAAAATTAAGACTGACTTATTTTAGATTATGGGATGGCTCTATCAGAAAAATTTATAAATTCACGGTATGAAAATTACGGGCAGAAATTTAGGCATCCTGTTGTTACTGTTTTCAGCAGGAATGCAGGCACAGCAGATTGAACATGCAGAAACCTTAAAACCTTTTACGGAAAAACTGAAGCAGAATAAAGTTTCCCAGATTTTGTTGATGGGAGATTCCCATATCCAGGCAGACTGGCTTACTGCTTACCTGAGGAAAAAGTTCCAGGACCAGTACGGAAATGCGGGGCGCGGGATGGTTTTTCCTTATACGGTGGCCAATACCAACGGGTCAGACGATTTCACTTCAGCCAGTAACTGTACTTGGGAAACCTTCAGGCTGGTGCATGAGCAGAAGCTGTTTCCGCAGATCGGGGCCGGCGGCTTTGTGATCGGGAATAAAGAAAATTCTTTTCTGGAGCTCAGTTTTAAAAATCCGCAGGATGCTTTTGATAGGGTTGTTATTTACCATGATGTGCAGATGGACGGTAATGAAGTAACACTGTACAGGGAAGCCCAGCCTCTCAAAAATTTCATTGAGAAAAAGAAAGAAACCCTGAGCCATACGGCTATTGCCGGGGAAACATTCCATGAAATTGTTTCGAAGTATAATACCACCACCACGAGGCTGAGACAGATAAACGGAACCGGGATCTTACATCCTGCAGAAGGAAGAAGTTATAAAGTAGAAAGGAATTATCTGGTCTATAATGCCGATTTTGAAAATCAGATTGAGCCGGTTGCCCGCCAGAAACTGACAGGATTTAAAACAGAAATTAACATAAAGGAGCCGCAACAGGTATTTTTAATGCGTTCCGACAGTCCTGCCGGAAATATATTTTACGGATTCCAGTTTTTAAAAAATACAGACAAAGGGGTTGTCTTTAATACGGTAGGGGTTAACGGTGCCACGTATGCAGATTTTCTGAAATATCCGCTTCAGGTACAGCAGCTGGTTACCCTGAATCCTGATATCCTGATCATTGCCCTGGGAACCAATGAAGCGTTTGCCCCGATAAGCAAGGACGAATTTCAATATGCCGTTACGGAACTCATCACAAAATTCCGTAAAGAAAATGCGTCGCTTCCGGTATTGCTGGTTTCCCCGCCGGACAATATACCGAAACAGTCTCGTGTCCCGGAAATCGTAAGCTGGCTCAGGGAAAGTGCCGTACAGAACCATGCTGCATTCTTTGATCTTTATCAGGCCAGCGGCGGGAAAGGATCATTTAAAAAAGCACAGCTAAAAAAAGAAGCTGCTGCAGACGGGGTACATTTCGTTAAGCCCGGTTATGAAAACCAGGCCGAACTTATCTGGAAGGCATTTTCTGAAATTACGCAGTAAGCAGAATCTTCTAAAACTGAAGGTAAATAGGGAGCACCTGTTCTGCAGACTTGAAATAACCGTATACCAGCAGAAACGCAAAAAAGATAACAATGTATACAAGTAAAGGGATGCTCCCTCTCTTTGAAATAAACTTTTCGGCTGCATTTTCAGGAATCAGATGGATTGCCATGGCCAGGACAATCATACCCAAGACTTCTTTGTAGTTATCATAAAACGGGGCAAAAGCACTGGCATCAAAATTATAGAATATCTGTTTCAGCATGGAAATCGCGGTGTCAAAGTTTTCGGCCCTGAAGAAAATCCATCCGAAGCATACAAAGTGGAAGGTAACCAGGCCCATGAGTATCCTGTACACTATATTGTTATTAAATCCTGAAAATGCTTTTCCTGTGGTAAGCATCCAGATCTTGTGGACGCCCAGACCGATGCCGTGAATGGCTCCCCAGATAATAAAATTCCAGCTTGCCCCATGCCAGAATCCGCCTAAAAGCATGGTAGTAAGGAGATTGAAGTTAGCGGCAATCCCTTTTGAGTTTCTGGTAATAATCGCCGGAAGTACAAAAATAACCAGCATCAGCAAGGTAATCAGCCCTGCATATAAAGGCGCAAGTTTGAATAATCCAACGGAAGTAAAGTACGTTCCACACAGGAATGCCAACACAAAAATAACGGATGCCAGCGAGAATTTCCGGTTTCCTCCTAACGGAATATACAGGTAATCTTTAAGCCATGAAGAAAGGGAAATATGCCACCGCCTCCAGAACTCCGTAATGTTTTTGCTCTGGTAAGGCGACATGAAATTCGCAGGGATTTTTACCCCGAGCCAAAGCGCAATCCCTATGGCAATATCACTGTAGCCGCTGAAATCACAGTAGATCACCATGGCATAGCCATATACGGCAAAGAGATTTTCCAGACCCACGTGAAGGGAAGGATTGTCGAATATATAATTAACCAGGTTCAGCGTAATGTAATCGGAAATAATCAGCTTTTTAATCAGTCCTGAAATAATGAGATAGAAGCCCATGGCAAAATCCTTTTCCGATAAGAAATAAGGCTGGTTGATCTGCGGCACAAAATCATGTGCACGCACAATCGGCCCCATCATCAGCTTCGGAAAAAAAGACAGGAACAATAGATAATCCGTAAACTTTTTTGCCGGCTTGAAATCCCCCCGGTATACATCAATGGTATAGCTTAAATTTTCAAAGGTGAAAAATGAAATACCGATAGGCAGTAGGATATTCAGCGGATGGATTTCTGCACTTGAAAATTCATTATAAAGCGTAATAAAAAAGTTGGTATACTTATAATAGAACAAAAGACCGAGATTAAAAATAATACTCAGAACCAGGAGTGCTGTTTTCCGGGCTTTCTGCGGACTTTTGTATATGCCATTGGAAATGATGTAATTAACAATCGCAGAGACAATGACGAGCCCTACAAACCATCCGCTTGCTTTATAGAAAAAATACAGCGAGAAAAACGTAAAAACATACCTTCTTGCCGTGAAGTTATTTCTTAACACATAGAAAAGAATGATAAACAGCGTAAAAAAGTATACAAAAAATCCGTTGTTGAACAGCAGGGGATTCTTACTGTCATAGACAAACTGATGCAAAAATGCTTTCCAGTCAAAAGTTGAAAATAGTGCCTCTACGTGGTTCATTGTGCAGATCTTTTTTTAGCAGTATAATTTTTGTAGTCTTTCATCATGGCATGGTACAGTTTTTCTGCCAGGATATCGGTTCCTTTCCCGTTGGGGTGTACATAATCTTTATTGGCAAGGGGAGGCTCTCTTTGGGCCCATGCCACAATAGAGTTTTCGCCGCCCATGGTTTCAAAAAGGTTAAAGAAAGAGAGATTATTGTCATAGGCCATTTTTGCCTGGGTTTCCACAAGATTGCGGACGCCTTTTGCACTCTGGAATTCGCCGTTGTACCTGAACGCCCGGTCTGCAGTGCTCACCATAAGGATATCTGTTTCAGGAAATGCGCTTTTAAATTTCACAAGGGTAGGCGTCATGATCTTTACATAATAAGAATAATCCGTATCATCCGGTCTGAAAAGCAGGTTCACCCCGTACTGCATGACAATAAGGTCATAATGGTTCTGTGCCTGGACAGCCTTCAGAAAATGTTCATCAATTTTTTTGAATTCAACGCCTGTAATTCCGCGGAAAGAAAAATTGTCTACGATAATCCCGTTGTCAGATTCAAAGCTAACCCCGTAATAAGGCAATGAAGACGTATTGCTTTTCAGGGAGTATGACCTTACCGTGTCATTGGCAAGCAGCTGCCGGTTTACGGGCTGTGTGCCGTTAAGCAGAATGCTGGCTCCGTTATAGTTTATAGAGGCATTTCCCTGTGACGGTCCGAAAATTAAAAATTTACCGGTTTTCGTACCAATGGTCAGGGTTTTATCTGTGAAATGGCTGTTTCCCGTTCCGCTGAAGCTGAATCCGGAAATATACATGTTCTTGGCTCCTTTTTCCATAAAGTTAACGGTTTTCCATCCTCCGGCTTTTATTTCTGCAGACTCACGTATCGGAGCCACTTTACTCTGAACAGGCAGGTAGCCAACGCCGGCTCCCCCGAATTCACCCTGCAGCAGCTTCCGCAGTTTGCGGGTAAGAAGGTCCCCTTCAATCATGCTGTCCCCAAAATAGGCAATTCTGATCTTCCCTTTTTTTGTTTTTTTCAGTTCGGCCAGTTTTTCTGCAAAATGCATCAACGAGGTAATGCTGTCTCCTTTTGTAAAGTCGGTAATAAGGTCCGGCTTCTTGTAAAGTTCAAAATCCTTCGCACGGTTGCCTCGTTCAGATGGGTCTGCTAAACTGTCTCCTGCCCGAATACCGTCATTTAATTTTTCAGGATGTATGATTTCTGATAGCAGATTTACATTCTGCAAAGGTTTCCATTTAATATTAAAAACATACATGAGTACCGATGAAAACATGTAAATAACAAAGCACAGGGAGAGTAAAACCATTACCCTCCAATTTCTGTTTGGATTCATAAAACGTAAGGAAATTTGTCCGGCTAATTTAATCAGATAAATCAGTCTTTACAATATAAATGTGAAAAAAAATAAGCTCCTTTTTAAAGAGCTTATAAATTATGGATTCTGTTTATTTTAAAGGCCCGAAAGGCTGTATTTTGTGATGATCAGATTGATTCTCTTCATCCACTCCTTCGGGCGGGTAGAGTAGCCTGCAGATGCAATGGCTTTTACCCATTTGGAAAAATCACCGCTTCCTTTTAAAGCTGAATAATAGTCTTTCTTAACGACTAACTTACAAAATGCCTCGTAGCATTCTCTCACTGAAGAAAAACTTCTGTATCTTGATTGAGGATTATTGCTGCCCACAATGCCAAAGTGGTTATTGTACGTAGTGGAGTTTTTACTTGTTCCTCCGCCGGACTCAACAAATGCTATGGAAAGAATAATTGAAACCGGAATACCGTATTTCAAGGAAAGCTCAGATGCAATTGCTTTATTTCTTTCTAAGTAGGTATGCGTTTGTGCATTACCGACAATAGAAATTAAACTAAACACCAAACTCAAAATTACAATTCTTAAGTACTTAACATTGTGTTTCATAATTGTATGTTCTGAAATCATGAGGGCAAATTTACCCTTACCTGACTTAAGAGCCTAATTTTTAACACAATATAACGCTATTTGAAAGTATTACTGCATATATTAGTTAAAATATGTTAAAAATTTGGAATTGTCATATTGGTTTTATTTTAAATTTTTATCACAAAAAAACAGCTGTACGACCCTCGTACAGCTGTTTTTACTATTATTCTGATAATCGGTTACATTTGCTTGTATTCGATGTTCATTTCTTTCTCCATTTCCCTATACCGTCCGGAAATCAGCTTTTCACGGATGCCTTCAAAGGCTTTTAACGTTTCATTAATTTCTGAATCGGTATGTGAAGCAGTAGGAATCAATCTTAACAGGATCATTCCTTTCGGAATTACCGGATAGACTACAACGGATGTAAAGACTCCGTAGTTTTCTCTTAAATCTTTTGCTAAAAGGGTAGCTTCAATTGTGGTTCCTTCAATAAAAACAGGCGTAACACAGGTGTTGGTATTACCAAGGTTAAAGCCTCTTTCTTTCAGGCCGTTCTGAAGCTTGTATACATTTTCCCACAATTTATCTTTGATTTCCGGGCGCGTCCTTAAAAGCTCAAGCCTTTTTAATCCCCCAATTACCATTGGCATGGTTAAGGACTTGGCAAAAATCTGGGAACGAAGGTTATATTTTAAGAACCTGATGATCGTCTGATCTCCCGCCAGGAATGCCCCGAAACCGGCCATTGATTTGGCAAAAGTAGAAAAATAAATATCAATCTGATCCTGGCAGCCTTGCTCTTCACCAGCTCCGGCTCCTGTTTTTCCCAGAGTTCCGAAACCATGTGCATCATCCACCAGAAGCCTGAAATTGAATTTTGACTTCAGTTCACAGATTTCCTTCAGTTTCCCCTGCATGCCGCGCATCCCGAAAACACCTTCTGTAACAACAAGGATCCCGCCTCCGTTTTCTTCAGCTACTTTGGTAGCACGTGCCAGGTTTTTCTCTAAGCTTGCAATATCGTTATGTTTGAATGTAAAACTTTTCCCCATGTGAAGACGTACACCGTCTACAATACAGGCATGGGAGTCCGCATCATAAACAATCACATCATGTCTTGTCACCAAAGCATCAATAGCAGACACCATTCCCTGGTATCCGAAGTTAAGCAGATAGGCAGCTTCTTTCTGGGTAAATTCCGCCAGTTCTTTCTCCAGCTGCTGGTGCTGCTGGGTTTCACCTGACATTGCTCTTGCCCCCATCGGGTAAAACATCCCGAATTCTGCGGCAGCTTTGGCATCGGCTTCCAGTACTTCCGGATGGTTGCAAAGTCCTAAATAATCATTTGCGCTCCAGAAAATCACGTCTTTTCCCTGGAACTTCATTCTCGGACCGATCGGCCCTTCCAGTTTAGGGAAAACAAAATATCCTTCAGCATAATCTGCAAATTGTCCAAGAGGTCCCGGGTTTTGTTTTATTCTGTCAAAAATATCCAACATTGTATTACTGTTTTTTTAAGTAAAAAAGCCTTTTGTAATTACAAAAAAGGCTTCATTTGTATAAATTCTTTATTCCTTATCTATTTGATGAACTCAGTCTTGAAGACTTCATCGTAATTGTGAACACAGTTATTGATGAATCCCTGTTCGGCCATCCATTTATCGCTGTATACTTTGGTAATGTACCTGGATCCGTGGTCAGGATAGATTAATACTACCAGGTCATTTGCGGTAAGCTCATGAGACTGTGCGTACTGGATAAGCCCCTGGGTTACAGCGCCAGTTGTGTATCCGCCCATAATGGCTTCTTTCAAGGCAATTTCACGGGTTCTGTATGCTGACATTTCATCATTTACCCTTACAAATTCATCTACTTTATCAAAGAGCAGGGCAGAAGGGATCAGGTTTTTCCCCATTCCTTCAATCTGGTAAGGGTGAACGTCTTCTTTATGGATTTCTCCCGTTTCGTGATAGCTTTTTAAGATAGATCCGTCTGCATCAACACCGATGATTTTAATATCGGGATTTTTCTCCTTTAAGAACTTGGCAGATCCGGATAACGTTCCTCCGGTCCCCGTACATGCAAAAAGATGAGTGATCTTACCCTGTGTCTGTTCCCAGATTTCCGGGCCTGTTGACTGGTAATGTGCGTCAATATTCAGTTCATTGAAATACTGATTGATATAAATAGAATTCGGGGTTTCCAAAGCAATTCTTTTGGCTACTTCATAATATGATCTTGGATCATTGGCAGGAACATTTGCCGGGCAGATATATACGATAGCTCCCAAGGCTTTAAGATAGGCAATTTTTTCAGGCTTTGTTTTGTCGCTTACGGCAAGGATACATTTGTATCCTTTAATAATGCAGACCATTGCAATTGAAAATCCTGTGTTTCCCGATGTAGTCTCTACCACTACGGAATCTTCTTTTAATAAACCTTTTCTTTCAGCGTTTTCTATAATATGAAATGCGATTCTGTCTTTAGTGGAATGTCCAGGATTATATGATTCTAACTTGGCGTAAACGGTTGCAGGAATATCTTTCGTCACAGTGTTAAGCTTCACCATAGGAGTATTTCCTATTAGGCCAAGTATATTATCGTAAACATTACTCATTATTTGTTATTTTTCCAATAAAAATCTGTCGGCAAAAATACAAAAAAATAAATTTATTTCTAAACTTTTGTTTGATTTCTGATGTTTTAAAAGAATAAATTTATTTTTCAAGCTTTCTTTCCAAAAATCAAACTTCTCAAAAAACGAGCCAAAACCTTTAAATTTTGTTAAAACATACGTAAAATCATATAAAAGCCCTATTTTCGCGTAATTGATTTAAAACTATGAAAAATTGGACTTTCAGGCAGTGGAACACCGTTCTCGGATGGGTGATTTTCGCCATTGCATTTATCACATACTTGTCCACCATAGAACCCAATTTCAGTTTTTGGGATTGTGGCGAGTATATTTCCTCAGCAGTGAAACTTGAAGTAACGCATGCCCCCGGTGCAGCATTATTCCAGATCGTGGGTGCTGTGGCAGCCATTTTTGCTTTAGGAAAAGGCGAAAATTATTCTATTGTCATCAACGGGATGTCTGCACTGTTTAGTGCCTTCACCATCCTGTTCCTGTTCTGGACGATTACGCACCTCGTAAGAAGGCTTCTTCACAAGGATTTTGAAGATGTTACAAAGCATCAGGAAACTTCTATTCTTTTTGCAGGGGTGGTAGGGGCATTATGTTTCACTTTTTCAGATACCTTTTGGTTTTCTGCCGTGGAAGGGGAAGTCTATTCAATGGCTTCAATGTTCATTGCATTGCTGGTATGGTTAATTACCAAATGGGAAAATGAATACCAGGCTGCTGACAATGAGCGATGGATTATTTTGATCTTCTTTGTCTTAGGGCTCTCTGTAGGCGTACATATGATGTGTATGCTGGCAATTCCTGCCGTATGCTTTATATATTACGCCAGAAAATACGAATTTACCTGGAAGAACTTTATCCTGGCCAATGTGATCACGCTGGTTATCCTGGCTATCGTCTTCAAAGGGATTTTCCCTTTGATCATGACTCTGTTCGGGAAGCTTGAGATTTTCTTTGTGAATGGGTTAGGCCTGCCTTTCCATTCGGGAACGATTGCCGGGTTTATCTTGATGGTGGCACTGTGCTACTTCCTGATTAACTACTCACAGAAACTTAGGAAAAACCTGTATCAGACGATTGCTCTATCCGTTGTTTTTATGATGATCGGATTTTCCTGCTGGATGGTAATCCCGATCAGGGCCAATGCCAACCCGCCGATGAACCTTAATGACCCGGACAATGCCATCGGCATGCTGGATTATTACAACCGTGAGCAGTACGGCGACTGGCCTACCATTTACGGACAGAACTATACGGCTTTCCTTACTTCAGACGGGATTGAGAAAAAAGAAGACGGAAGTTTCAATACCATAAAAACCGGAGAAACATACGAAAAAGATGAAAAGACGGGAACGTACAGAAAAACCGGTGACCGTTTTAAATACGTTTTCAATAAAGCGCATGTAGGTTTTATGCCAAGGATGTTTAATGAAGATAAAGACGTTATGGCCAACTACATTTCAATGTACGGCGCACCGGATTTTTCATTCAACTATGCCAATGAAGATGTTGCCAACAGCCCTGAAGCCAAGCAGATTTTTGACGAGCTAAGGCAGAAATATGAAAACAAAACCATTACGGCTTCCGATTATTTAAAGGTGAAACCGTATAACCTGATTACGATCCAGAAGCCTTCGCTGGCACAGAACATGGATTATTTCATTACGTTCCAGAACGGGTATTACTTTTTAAGATACCTGATGTGGAATTATGTAGGCCGTCAGAATGACCTTGAAGGGAATATGGAAAGCACGAGAGGAAACTGGATTTCCGGAATCCCTTTTATTGATAATACGATTGTAGGCAACCAGGATAAGATGCCTGCTAAATTCAAGAATGAAAGTACGGTAAAATTCTTCTTTCTGCCTCTGTTGTTAGGCTTAATCGGATTCTTTTTCCAGCTGAACAGGGATTTCGGAAGATTTTATGCCATGCTTTCCATTTTTATACTGATGAGCGTGGGAATTGTTTTCTACACGGGTGTAAAACCTTTTGAACCGAGGGAAAGAGACTATGCCATGGTAGGGTCGTTCTACGTTTTTGCCATCTGGATCGGATTGGGAGCAGGCGCTGTTCTCTGGCTGTTACAGTCTAAAGTAAAATCAAGTGCTGCCAATATAATGGCCGGTGTGGTTTTACTGGGCGTTCCTTTTATGATGGGATTCCAGAACTATAATGTACATGACAGGCATGACCGCTATACTTCTTATGATTACGGTTACTCCGTATTGAAATCGCTGCCTAAAAACGATATCCTGTTTGTATACGGTGATAATGATACCTATCCGGTATGGGCAATCCAGGAAACCGAACAGTTGAGAGATGATGTAAAAGTAGTTAACTTTACACTGGCCTCAACCCCATGGAACATTGATCAGATCAAGAGAAGGACATACAATGCGGCTCCGGTTCCGGGTGTGCTTACCCACGAAGATTACAGGGACGGCGTAAACGACCAGATCTATATGATGAAAAAGGATGACTGGGAAGGGCTGTTTTCGATGCTGAAAGAACAGGGAGCTCCGGCAACGGAGTTTGCGGAGTTCAGGAAATATCTTACTCAGGATTCAATGACCATGAAGGAAGCAATCAGCTTTCTTAAATATACTTCTCCTGCGAAAAACGAACTTCTTAAAATGTATTTCGGTGAAGAGAAATATGAGAAATACAATATTTTACCTGTGAATAAATTTATTTTACCTGTAAACAAGGCAAATGCATTGCAGGCGGGGATCATCAACCAGGCAGATCTTGCCAGTACGGTGAACCAGATCATGATCACCTATAAATCCAATACTTTATATAAGAATAACCTGATCATGCTGGATATCCTGGCCAATTTCGACTGGAAAAAGCCGATCAATTTCTCTTCGGGAGGAATTTATGACAGCGAAAATATTTTCTATCTTGACGAATACCTTCAGTTTGACGGATTCAGCTACAGGCTGATCCCGATCCATTCGCCGCAGACGCCGGACGGAGAAATGGGAAGGGTAGATGCCAATTCTTTATACAACATCGTGAAAAACTACCGATGGGGCAACTTTAAGGATCTGAATACCCATTTTGATGAGACTGCAACGTCTAACATCATGAGCTACAGGGCATCGGCCAGCAGGGCTGCTGCAGCTTTATCTGCCATCGGGCAAAAAGGGAAAGCTCTTGAAATGCTGGATCTGGCTTCAAAAGAAATTCCGGCACAGAAATACAATGACCCGCGTTCATTAAGCTCAATGGCCTATGGTTACATTGTTTCAGGACAGGAAGCCAAAGGACTGAAGCTTGCAGAAGTGCTTAAAAAAGGAATTTTTGAAGAATATGATTATTACATGAGCTTAAGCAAAGCAGACCAGAGCTATCTGAAAAGGCAGATCAGGACCAAGCCGATGGAATATTCCTTGGTAGTTTCTGCCGTTACCGATGCGTATACGAAAATCGGAAAGAAAGACAAAGCATATGATTACCTTGTAAAATCCATAGAACCAATCGATAAGAAATTCAACACCTTTGTTGAAAACCTTAAGGAAATGGGCAAGGAAAAGGCGATGAACGAATCTGAGCAGGTTCAGAAAATCACGCCGTTTTACCAGTACCTGTTTGATATTATGGAACCTTTTGATTCTACTTATTCGAAAGAAAAGGAAAGTCAGATTACCAACTCCATTATCAAAGCAACCCAATAATAACAAAACTTAAAACGGAACTTCGGTTCCGTTTTTTTATGTATTGTGCTTCAAAAATTTTAAGGTTATATTTGCTGAATCAAAGAAGCACAATGACAGACACAAAAAGTAAAATAATCCCGTGGTATGCCGTATTGTTTACCGTTGTTTTTAAGCTTTTATTTTTACTTACCCACTATATCCAGGAAGATGCATTTATCACCTGGAGGGTAGCCCAGAACCTGTTGGATTACGGAGTCATCGGTTTTAACGGCCCGGTAAAAATTTCGGCATCCACTACCCACCTCTACGTTTTTGTTTCGTGGTTTTTTAATGTTGTTTTCGGCAAAGAATACTTCATTGCGCCGCTTCTTATTTTTAATTCGGTTCTTTTCACAGTCGGGAGCCTGTTTCTTTCGCACCTGCTGCTGAAAAATCCCTGGCATAAGGCTCTTTTTATATTTTTAATAGGAATATTGCCGCCTGCCATTAAAATTTCCATCCTCGGAATGGAATATGGCATCCTTTTCTTCCTGGAAATGGCTTTACTGTATTATGGCTTTCACAAAGGCAAAAAATGGGCATTTATTCTCCTGCCGGTACTGATTTTATTTACCCGTATCGATACCGTTATTTTTCTGGGAATTGTATTTTTAACGGATCTTTTATGGACCAGAAAGATCAGGTGGAATTATATTCTGGGAGGAATCCTTGGGATTTCCGCTACCGTGGCGTTCAACTGGTTTTACTTCGGTGAAATTGTCAACAATACCATTATTGCGAAGAAGCTTGCTTATGATAAAGCTTTTACATGGGAACAGAATGTAGATTATTTCACCTCAAATTTCGGGAATTTCTGGGGAATGCTGAAGCTTCCGGGAGATTTTAACCCGCTGACCATTGTGCTGCTGATTTTCGAAATATTGTGCTTTATCTATTTAATCCGCCAGAAAGAAAAAAGAAATTATTTCCTCTGGATGATCTTTATTTTCGGATGGGTGAAACAGCTTGTCTTTCTTTCACAAAAGAGCCTTTTCGACTGGTATTACTGGGTTCCGCAGATCCTGCTGTTTGTGCCGGTGCTGATTTTCGTCCTTGAACAAAAAGTAAAGAGAAACCTTTGGCTTACGGCAATGATTGTCATTTACATGATTCCTATGCTGGCCTTCCAGACGGTCCATTCCATCGCCACCGGAAACGGGGAATGGAACTACAGGAGAACGATCGGATTATTCCTGAACGATTATGAAAAAGATAAAAACCAGTGGATTTTCCTTGAGCCTGCCGGTTATGTGCCTTATTTTTCCGGGTTAAGGGCAATTGATGAAGTAGGGCTGGTTGATAAAGGAGTTCAGCAGGAAATTAAGAAAGACAAACCAAATTTCTGGATCAATACGGTAAAGAAGCGACAGCCGAAATATCTACTTTCTTATGATGATCTGTACTTAAGAAAAGATGCAGAATATTTCAGGCTTCATTATAAACTGTTAAAAGAGTTCCGCATAAAAGACCATTTGAAAAGCGGCAGTAAAATTTTAGAGAAAATCTATATTTTAAAACCTTCCGGAACCGATTATAATTTATACGAAAGAATTGATTAAACTAAAACCGGATTCCTCTAAACTAAAACCTGAACTATGAAATACTGTGCATTCCTTCGCGGCGTCAATGTAAAAGGGACAAATATGAAAATGGCGGAAGTCTGTCAGGTTTTCAGAAATGCGGGAATGGAGAACCCTGTTTCTGTACTTGCTTCGGGAAATATTGTTTTTTCGTCCGATAAGCAGGCAGCAGATCTGAAAATTACCCTTGAAAAGGCTATGTCTGAACATTTTTCCTATGAAGCATTTTTGTTTATAAGGTCGCAACCGGAAACGGAAGCGGTATGGAAGTCAAATCCCTTTGAGAAAGATGAAAAGCTGCATTCATATGTATTTATCGGAAATGAAGGAATTGAAGATATTCTGATGTCAGAATTTAGGACAGCACTGAAAACCGCGCATGAAGAAGCAAAAATTATAAACGGTACATTCTGCTGGCAGGTCCCGAAAGGCAATACTCTAGATTCAGCATTCGGGAAAATTTTAGGCAGGAAAAACCTGAAAGACCAGTTCACCAGCCGGAATATCAATACCTTTGAGAAGATTGTAAAGAAGTTTTAATGTTGACAGGCTTGATTTTTATTCTGATTATGTTTGCTCTGGCCAATTTCTTTTATCTTGTTTTTCCTGCACATTCAAGCTTAATGAAAAGACTTTCTGCCAGTCTGGTCTCCATAATTCTTCTCACCATATTGTATTGTTTAGCAGAAGGAGGCAATTCTGTTTTGGAAGGGATCATAACGTTTGCCGGGTATTTTCTGTTTATTTTTTTTGCTCACTTACTTTTAATAAAAGTATTTAAAGTAGAAAACTATTACCTTTATCTAATTTTGTTTTTTATATTGTTTATAATCATTACTGTTTTTTATACTGCTCTGATGCAGGATGTTTTTAATTACTCTTAGCAATAAATAATTTCCGATTCTGAAGTTTTCTCATTACTTTTACTGAACTTTTTTAATAAAAATAAAAATGATTCAGTATTTAGATAATATCCATCACAAGGACTCAAAAAACTTTTTTCTCATTGCCGGCCCCTGTATTATTGAAGGCGAAGATATGGCCCTAAGAATTGCCGAAAAAGTTATGGAACTCACCAACAGATACAATATTCCGTATATCTTCAAAGGAAGCTTTAAAAAGGCAAACAGGAGCAGGGTAGATTCTTTTACAACGATTGGTGAAGAAAAATCCCTGGAGATTCTTAAAAAAGTAGGCGAGGCTTTTAATATCCCCACCACTACGGATATTCACGAAAATGAACATGCTGCACTGGCAGCCCAGTATGTAGACGTACTGCAGATCCCTGCATTCCTGGTTCGCCAGACGGATCTTCTGGTGGCCGCAGCACAGACAGGAAAATGTGTCTCTTTGAAAAAAGGACAGTTCCTTTCTCCCGAATCCATGAAATTTGCCGTTCAGAAGATTACAGATTCTGATAATCAGAAAGTGGCGATTATTGAAAGGGGAAATTCTTTCGGGTATACCGATCTGATCGTTGATTACCGTGGAATTCCCACCATGAGAGAGTATGCACCTGTTATATTGGACGTAACCCATTCTTTACAGCAGCCTAACCAGAGTTCCGGCGTAACCGGAGGAAAGCCGGAGCTTATAGAAACTGTTGCCAAGGCCGGTATTGCCGTAGGTGCAGACGGTATTTTTATAGAAACGCATCCAACCCCTGAGACCGCTTTGTCAGACGGAGCTAATATGCTGAGACTGGATCTCCTGGAAGACCTGTTGCAGAAACTGACAAGAGTGAGGGAAGCCATTTTATAATTTTTTATCAATTCAGACTTATTTAAGTTGAAAATATAAAGTCCTTTCAGCAAAGGATTTTATGGTATTTGATATTCTGTTTTCAAATGTTAAAGAAAGTTTAAATAAGTTAAAATAAATTGTATATATTCACGTTTGAAATTTTAAAACATTTCTTTTGAAAAAACTAGTTTTACCACTGAGCCTTTTGGTTCCTGCCTTATTATTTTCCCAGAACAGAAAAAAGGATACAATGAGAACTTCCTCCATTGAAGAAGTTGTTTTCCAGAAAAAGGTAACAGGAAAAACCACAGACCTCACTACCGTTAAAATTTCAGCGAAAGATGCCCAGAATGTAGCGAGCATTTCCGGAGGTATTGAAGGGATTATCAAAACGCTGCCTTCCGTAAACTCCAATACCGAGCTTTCTTCGCAATATATGGTGCGTGGCGGAAACTATGACGAGAACCTTATTTACATCAATGATATTGAGATCTACAGACCTTTCCTGATCAGGAATTCCCAGCAGGAGGGATTAAGCATCATCAATCCTGATATGGTATCAACCGTAAACTTTTCAGCCGGAGGTTTTGAACCGAGATACGGCGATAAAATGTCTTCAGCCTTAAATATCTACTACCGCGAGCCTGAAAAATTTGAGCTTTCCGGAGAAGGAAGTCTGATCGGCGGAAGGCTTACTGCCGGTTTTGCATCCGGAAAAGACAGTGAAGACAATAAGAAATTTACTGCTTTGTTTTCAGGAAGATACAGGAATACGAACCTTGTCCTCAATACGTTAAAGGAAGATACCGATTTTAATCCTAAATACATGGATTTCCAGACGTATCTCAATTACCACTTCAGCCCGAAATTCAACGTTTCATTCATCGGGTATTATTCCAAGAATGATTATGAAATGATCCCTAAAGAAAGGGAAGTTGATTTCGGAAGCCTCCAGCAGCCGCTTAAGCTTAATGTTGCCTATGGAGGGCGGGAAGATGACAAGTATAAAAATATGATGGGAACGGTTTCGATGAACTATAAGCCGTCTGACAAATGGAGATTTACACTGGATGCCTTTTCCTACCAGAACCGTGAAAGGGAATATTATTCTATCGCATCAGCCTATGTTTTACAGACTTTTGATCCTGTTACGGGCGAGCCTGTTACTTCCTATGATGCAGGCGGGCAGATTGAACATGCAAGAAATGACTTATTCGTAAAAACATACGGTGCCCAGTTCAGGACCCGTTTTTCACCAAATGTCAATACTGATATTGAAGTAGGGTTTAAATATGAAAAAGAGAATCTGAAAGACCTTACCAACGAATGGAAACTGGTAGATTCTGCCGGATACAGCCTTCCGCACGAAGAATTTATTGATCCGCGGAATGCCGGAGACCTGAAGCTGATGTACAATATTGCAGGGAGGAACCACATCCAGCCGACGCGTTTTTCTGCCTATGCCCAGTATTCCCAGAAATTTTTCTGGGGCAGCAATAAAGTATTTGTCAACGCAGGCGCAAGGGTAGCGCACTGGAGTTTTAACAATGAAACCATTTTCTCTCCAAGGGCTCAGTTTGCCGTAAAACCGGAATGGGATACGGACATGCTGTTCAGGCTTTCGGGAGGTGTTTATTACCAGGCTCCTTTCTATAAAGAAATCAAGGATTTAGAAGGCAATTTTAATGCTGATATAAAATCCCAGCGCTCGATCCAGGCCATTCTGGCAAATGACTACGAATTTTATTTTGATGACAGGCCGTTCAAGCTGACGACAGAACTGTATTATAAGAAGATGAACGACCTGATCCCGTATTACATGGATAACGTAAGGATCCGTTACACCGGGAAAAACAATGCTTCAGGGTATGCATACGGGATTGATACCCGCCTGTTCGGGGAATTTGTACCGGGTGTTGATTCCTGGTTATCGGCCAGTTATGCCAGGGTATTCGAAAATATCGACAACAAAGGTGATATCCCGAGGCCGACAGATCAAAGGCTGAGATTCGCCATGTTTTATCAGGATTATATGCCTAAATTCCCATCCATGAGGGTAAACCTGACCTTGGTGTATGCCATGGGACTTCCTACAGGTGCTCCTGTGCTTACCGACCCGTACCAGTATCAAAGGACACTGCCTTCTTATAAAAGGGTAGATATCGGACTTTCAAAAGTATTTATCGACCGGAAGGAAAATGCAAAAACATACGGTTTCTGGGGTAATTTTGAAGAACTGACATTAGGCGTTCAGGTTTTCAATGCATTCAACATCAGAAATACGGTGGCCAACCAATGGATTACTGATGCCAATACAACTTTAATGTATCCGGTTCCTGTACGCCTGACCGGCAGGTTTTTTAATGTAAAACTTGAATTTAAAATTAAATAAAGCAGGCTTTCCATAACAGATTGGGAAATTCATCTTCCACTCATCTGTAAAGCCAGCGGAAAATAAAAGATTAATATGTAAAACCTCCTGAATCCAGGAGGTTTTATATTTTTCTGAATTCTGTACAGGAATCTATAATTTTATAAGACCTATACCACATATATTTTTAACTTTGCCTAAATGAAAAAGATTCTTGCTATATTGTTTTCTGTATTCTACTTTGGATTTTCTTCCGGAGCCGTGTTCAGTGTTCATTATTGCATGGACAAATTTGCTTCTGTCAGTCAGAAAACCGATGATCTTTGTAGCAAATGTGGGGTTAAAACCAAAAAAGACTGTTGCAAAACCGTAATCAAAATCATAAAAACAGATGATTCCCAGAAATCTGATTTTCTTAAAATCGACTTTTTAAAACAGATTCATAAAATCGAGGGTCACGGATTTCTCTTTGCTGACCGGTCTTTTTCAGCTGCAAAATTTACGCAGGTCCGGATCAATGCGCCTCCGGAAAAACAGTCGGTTCCGGTCTTCATCCATCATTGTCATTTCAGAATTTAGAATTGCTCAGCCTTTTGATTTTCTTATCATTACAGACGACATGGCCTGTCGTATTATGCAATAACTTTTAATCTTTTTATTAAAATTCTAATTATTCTAAAATTTAAATCAATGAAAAAATATATCATTACAGCAGTATTTTCTTTATTTTCCGTTATTTCAGTTACGGCACAGTCTAAAAAAGACGTACAGGTTTCCAGACTGTATCAGAATTACATCGCTATAAAATCTGCACTGGCTTCTGATGATGCAGCTAAAACGTCTGAAGCAGCCACAGAATTTATCAGAACCGCTTCTGCCATCGATCATAAAATAATTTCTGAAGGCAATCTTACCACCCTTAAAAAAGAGGCAACCTTGATTTCCGATGCCAAGAATATTGCAGCCCAGAGAGAAACTTTTTTCACTCTTTCCGATCACATGATCGTGCTGACAAAAGAATTTAAGCTGTCGGAAAAGCCGGTTTATATCCAGTACTGTCCGATGGCTGACGGAAGCTGGCTGAGCAATGAAAAGCAGATTGTAAATCCTTACTACGGAAAATCCATGCTTACCTGCGGCAATGTAAAGTCTACGGTTAACTAATTAAATTTCCTTAATAACAAACGGTATCGTTTGAATGCACTTTAATTCAGGCGATACTGTTCCAAAAGGCCGGAATATTATGAAAAGCAGAGTCGTATTTCTGATGCTCTTATTCTGTTTTCCAATAGATAAAAATCTATTTTTATGTTTTTTAAATACACAGAATTTGCGATGCCTGTTTACCGTTCTAATTTTATCACCTGTTCTACCAATCTTTTGTTAATGCTTTCAGGGATGGATTTCATCAGGAAGTTCCTTAAAAAGGTAGCTTTTTCCCATTGTGAAAACTTGCCGATGTGCCAGCTGGTGCTGACGACCTGATTCACTTTTTTCCTTCTTATTTCCTGGAATTCCCTGAAAACGGAATTGAAATCTTTACTGTTTTCCAGAAGTTTACCGATGATATAGGCATCTTCAATGGCCTGGCAGGCACCCTGTCCCATGTTCGGAGTGGTGGCATGGGCCGCATCACCAATCAGGCATAGATTGTCCGCATACCATTTAGGGATGGGGACGAGATCAGTAAGGTCATTTAGAATGGTATTTTCCGGCAGAGTAGCCTCAATCAGCTGTAAAACCAACGGATGGAAGCCTTTGAAATGTTCAGCTGCCGTATGGGAATCTTTATATATGCTGTTATTAACAACCGCATACCAGTATACTTTATTACCTGACATCTGCACAAAACCGAAACGTTTCCCTTTTTCCCACATTTCAAAAGCTTCGTGCTCATATTCTTCAGGCAGGGTGAAATCTGCCCACCCGCGCCAGCATTTTTGTGCTGCATTTCGGATTTTACCTCTTTTTATAATCTGCGTTCTGACTTTTGAATGGATTCCGTCTGCACCAAAAACGACAGTACTTTCAACATGGTTTCCGTTGTTGAAATTAAGTACATACCGTTCCTGCTGTTCAATTGACCGAAGGGAATGCCCTAGTTTTATCCTTTCAAAACCTATGGCTTCTGCCAGGATTTTCTGCAGTTCTGCCCTGTGGATGGCCACGTTGCAGGAGTTGTATTTCTTTTCAAGGGCAAGGACATCGGTTTTGGAAATAAGCCTTAAATTTTCATCCGTTATTGAAATGGCGTGAATTTTATTCCCTGCGTTCTCGATTTTTTCCTTTAATCCCAGTGTATCGAACACCTGCATGGCATTTACAGCCATCATAATCCCGGCTCCGACAGGCCTGATCTCCGGGGCAGATTCATAAACCGTAAAATCAATATCCAGCTGTTTCAGGACATTCCCAAGCGTAAGCCCGCCGATTCCTGCCCCGATAATTGAGATTGAATCCATTATTTTAAATTTTTCAATTCGTTTAAGAATTGGTTTTGCTTACTAATGAAATTTTCTAAACTGTCCGTTTCCAAGGGATGGGTTTCCTGATATTTTTCAATTTCAGGAAGTGTTTTTTTAATTTTATAAATGTCATAAAAAGAATTAAGTTGTATAACATTGAAATTTACCTGAATTTTAAGTGCATTCAGTTTATTGATTTTAACATCGTATTTTTCTGAGCTGTTTTTTAAAAGATTTAAAACTTCTTTCTGTAACGCAGAATCCATGATATTTTTTGCTCGCATATTTGCATCAGCATAATAATTTTCAGATGATCTTATCACGTCATCATACAGATCCTTCATTATTCTACTGTCATTCTGCAATGATAAAAACCTCTTGTGAAAGTCTTTAAGACGTTCATCATCTTTAATTTTTTCCCTATAGATCCCATCGATTATGGCTTTGGATTTGCTCATCCGATTTATAGAAAAGCTTGATTCTGTATTTTCAACAGCCTGTTCTACAGTATCATTATCAGCCTGTTTATTTTCCTGACATGAAATAACGGATAAGAACAGCGTAGATGTAATGAATATCTTTTTCATGGTTTATTTTGAATTGTATTTTAATTTAGTTTCGACAGGTTGAAGATACTGGAAAATTTTTATAAAAAAACGGAGCCTGAAAATCAAGCTCCGCCTATACATTATTCCGTTAAAGTTTTACTTATTTACCTAAATAAGATTTCAAAATCTTGCTTCGGGTATTGTGCTTCAGCCTTTTGATCGCTTTTTCTTTGATCTGGCGGACTCTCTCTCTTGTCAGGTCGAAAGTTTCACCGATTTCTTCCAGCGTCATCGGGTGTTTTCCGTTTAGTCCGAAATACAATCTTACCAGGTCAGCTTCCCTCGGTGTCAGAGTGTTCAATGCCCTTTCAATTTCAATCTGAAGGGATTCAAGCATCAGGTCTTTATCCGGGCTTGGAGATTCTCCGGAGCGCAGTACATCATAAAGGTTAGAATCTTCACCTTCTACCAAAGGTGCATCCATGGACAAATGCCTTCCAGAGTTTTTCATGGATTCCTTGATGTCTTCTTCACTCATGTCAAGAACTTCAGCCAGCTCTTCCGGAGAAGGCGGTCTTTCATTTTCTTGTTCAAGGTGGGCATACGCTTTATTGATCTTATTGATAGAACCGATCTTATTCAACGGCAACCTTACAATTCTGGACTGTTCTGCCAAAGCCTGTAAAATCGACTGACGAATCCACCAAACCGCATAAGAGATAAATTTGAAACCTCTAGTTTCATCATACCTTTTTGCTGCCTTCATCAGTCCTAAATTACCTTCATTAATTAAATCCGGCAAAGAAAGACCCTGATTTTGGTACTGTTTGGATACGGAAACCACGAAACGAAGGTTGGCTTTGATCAGTTTTTCCAATGCTGCTCTGTCCCCGGCACGGATCCTCTGTGCCAAATCTACCTCTTCGTCCGCAGTAATCAGTTCCACTTTACCAATTTCCTGCAAATACTTGTCTAATGAAGCAGTTTCCCTGTTGGTTACCTGCTTAGTGATTTTTAATTGTCTCATCTATTTTATCCTCAAAAAGAGTTTCTATTATATTATACGTCTGAAGAAACAAAAAGGTTACACCGGTTACAATAATTTACATTTATTTAAATTGAAATCAGAAAATTAGTCGTAAATTATGCCTCTGTTTTCGTAACCCGGAATTACCTTCCATTAATTCTTAAAGGTTTGAAAAAATCGTACCGGGAATTCCTTTTAACCGATTTCAGCTTAAAGCTTCAACAGATCTTCTCCGTTTTAGTTTAATTATATTGACAAAGAAAAAAGCAGAACCGAGGTTCCGCTTATGGTATAATATATTAATGATAAAAATTAATTATCAATACAGGTCATTTAGCAATTTCGCCAGTCTCAGGCCTCCGTACAGAAGCTGCCTTTCCATGGTTTCATTAAATCTGTACTGGTAATCGTAAGCCAGTTTTGAATCATTTGGAGTCTGTGCATAGATCCTGTTCGCAATTTTATGGGAATCAAACAGCCAGTCTTCCAGTGTCCCTTTCTGGATCTGTTTTACTTCGTCACCAGATTTTATATCCAGCAGTTTAGCATATTCGGTATAACTGTATTTTTGCGAGTCCACCAGTTTACCGTCCCAAACCGAGTGTAAATTGGTCTTTTCCCCGAAGTATGTAACATTGATTTTATTCCCGCCTAAATCTTCAGCCCTTCCTACATGCATCGGCTGGGAAAGGTCTCCCATAATATGGATAAGGAAAATCAGGGCGATTTTCCTGTCTTTTTCAGACGTTTTCACATCTTTGATCTGGCTGGACAGGGTATTCACCTGCGTATATAAACTCGGGCCGGCCTGTGCTTTCAGCTTTTCTTCAAAAATTTTAAAATCAGTCTGCGGATCGATGTTCACATAATGCCATGCTGAAGCCTGTTTCCATGCCCCTGTAGTATCAGATTTAATAAAATCCGGCCAGTTGGCCCAATATGCCAGACGTTCCTGTCCCATGATTTTTTTGATTTCCCTTCTTGCCTTTCCGGAAAGATGGTTCTCTGCGATTTCCGCGATAATTCTGTGTCCGGTAAGACCCCATGCATAAGAATACAGGGAAGATGCCACAAAAGCCAGCACCAGAATTTTAGAATACATACTTTTCATTGTAAATAACATTTTCAGGCTGCAAAGATACAGTTAATTTCAGGTTGGTAAATAAAGGCAGGGATGCGATTTATAAATT
The DNA here is from genome assembly GCF_034047335.1 of Chryseobacterium sp. JJR-5R. Lineage (NCBI taxonomy): Bacteria > Pseudomonadati > Bacteroidota > Flavobacteriia > Flavobacteriales > Weeksellaceae > Chryseobacterium > Chryseobacterium sp. JJR-5R. The sequence goes on along the minus strand of NZ_CP139137.1, from coordinate 2,194,116 downwards.
TAACGAATTATTAAACTTCTTCCTGGACCGTATTTGCTGCTGTTAATCTTATGATTAGCCATATGAAAAGAAATTTTGAGTATTTCTGCAGGATAATATTATTTTTAATGGTAATTAATTTGTATTTTTAAAATGGAAATTAAGAGTAAAACATTTTTCAGGTTGCCGGAATCTGTTATTTTTACAAGCCAAAATCACCGCAAGCACTATGTATGAGAATAATATTGTAGACATGCATTACAATAAGCTGCAGACAGACTTCAAGGCTGAAGCTGTTGCCGTTAACCTTTTAAAATACCACAGAGCCGTAAGCAATATTTTTATTGACCGGATCGGAATCAATGACCGGGCCTATTTAAAAGATATCAAAAGTATTTCGAGCAGTTACCTGGGTTTTGACGAGGAAGTCTTTACGATAGACACATACCGGGAAGGAATTTATGATTATCTCCCGGAAGGAATTTTCCACCCGCCGTCACTGGGAGCTTCAAGAAAGAATGTAGAAACCGTTGTCCGCGAGATCAGGAAGCAGAAAAGGGTAGAAGAGGATGCCCGGAAATTTTTCAAGCCTTTTGAGTTGGAAATATTCTTTACTGAAATCAGCGCCCTGATTAAGGAATCTGATTTTGATATCTCAAGCGATACGGATGCCTTGCTGAATACCGTTAGTGAGCTGTGGCCTCTGATCAAGATGATGGATAAGCAGAATGCTTATATTTTCATTTATATCCTGCCTTTTTTCCATCAGATACGGGGGGATAAAAAATGGTTTGAACGGTGCATGAGCGCTTTCCTGCAAATTCCGGTAAATGTCACGTTCTCACCGAATGTCATAGAACGGGTGGAAGAGCATGACGACTCTATGCTGCTGGGAAATTCCAGGCTGGGTGTCACTTACATCCCGAGCGGAAGCCATATGGACGGACAGAGAAACTGGGTGGTGAATATCGGCCCGATTCCTTACGGGGAAATGAAAAAATACATTAAGGGAAATGTATTCCGGAAAGTGCTGCAGGCTATGTATGATTATTTTCTGCCCGTAAATGTGGAAGTGGAAGAAAATTTCATCACCGAAAAGCAGGAATATTCTTTTGCCCTTGATAATGACGAAAGAAATGCAAGCCGGCTCGGTTACTCTACATTCCTGTAAAAATTTTAACTATATTTACATTCACCAATAAAAAAATATTAACCCGAAAGAAACATGGAAATTTCTTCAGTAAAAGGAATCTTTTTAAGGTATATTCTAATGCCTTTATTTGCGGTAATCATGATGGTTATTTTAAGTGCCATCAGGAGAAGTCAGCCCGCTATCAAGATCAGGACCATTATTATTTACGTTCTGCTCTGCAGTTTGTGCCTTGCCATTCCGGGGATTTCCGGCTTTACAGGAAATCTTTTCAACCCTTACTGGTACCTGATCGCACAGATTGTCTATCTTATTCTTGGGATTATCCATGTCAATTTATCAGACAGGTATTTTAAGAAGCATTTTACATCACTTACCAAAAGTATCCTGTTTGAATCTGTTCTTACGATTACGTGCATCGGTTTCGGAGGCTACCTATTTTACCTGATTTTCAATCTGATGAGTAACAGTACTGGATATCCGGTCATGGCCGCAACCAGTATTTTTATCTTTGCGGTCCCTCTGGTTTTCCATTACTGCTATATCCAGTTAATCAGTATCCCTGTGGATATTTACAAGACCTGGAGGTATTCTCCGGAACAGAGGCTGCCCGATTTTGAAGGTGCTGATTTTGACCGTCTGATGGTACTGAACGTAGAATTGAGTAAAAACCTGGAAGACGCAAACCGGTTCAGGATCAAAGCCAAGACTTTACCCACAGGGATAACGTTCGGGGACTGGTTTTACCGTGTTGTGGATGATTACAACCATAAAAACCCGAATTCCATTATCCATCTTTCAGATCAGGTCAGAGAGCCTTATTACTGGATCTTTTATACCAAGAAATCATTTTTCAGCTTCAGGAAATATATAGATTTCGATCAGGATATTACCCAGAACAGCATTTCAGAAAATGATGTGGTTATCTGCAAGAGGGTAATCCAGCATGAAGAGGAAGGAATAAAAAGACCGCAATCAACCACTGTTTAAAAATATTGAATATGATACAGCCTATCAAGCATTTTGCCATCAATTGGGTTGACGGGATGAAAGTTTCCCAGAGACATCTTAATGACCAGGATAATTTTTTAATTGATACCATCAGAGATTCCAGTTCGTTGGGAATCAACATGTATAATTACGGACTTTTACCGATTTCAAAGGAATTTACGGACAGAACTATTTTTGATGTCCATAATACAGCCACCAATGATGTCCAGCTCGTAATCAAACACTGCAGTGCCGTTACCATGGCCGGATACAGGATAGAACTGAATGATCGGAGGGTAAGTGTAAAATCACTGGCCAAATCCATGGAAGAAGAGCAGGCAGACGGTGAATATTATATTTTAATTTCTGTAAATCCTTTTAACAAGGTGCCGTTCGGAGATATTGATCCGGAGGAGCTTCCGCCGCGACATCCTAATACGCAGCCTCACCACCATATGGAGCTGCTTCCCGTAACTTCCCTGAACAGCAGCTATTCCGGAGGGAATTACCTGATTATCGGAAAGGTGGATTTCAAAGGGAATATCGCCCAGGTAGATACCAATTTTATCCCGCCGTGCACCTCGGTGCAGAGCCACCCGGCATTGCTGGATTATTACAACAGCTTTGCAAAATCAGTAGGAAACCTGCAGCAGTATGCTTTTAAGATTATCCAGAAGGCGTCACATAAAAACCAGAATACCGCACTGGCTCAGAATGTTAAGCTCCTGTGCAATACCATGGTTACCATATTCGGAGACATGTATTTCCAGTTCAGGAACATCACGCCTTACCAGCCGCCGGTATTTTTAATTGAATCTTTTGCGAAACTGGCACTCCGTTTATACAATGCCACCCAGGTACTGGTGCCGGCAGAGCTTGAAGAAATGCTGAACTACAGTCTTGAATGGAGCGAAATTGCCCCTCACACGCTGCTGAATCAGCTTTCCGTAGTGGCAGAAACAAATTATGACCACCACAACTGCGGGGAGCCGTTGCTTTACATCCAGCAGATGTTAAGGAGCCTTGAAATTATTTTCGCCAAACTGAGCGAACTGGATTACATCGGCCAGAGAAAAGAAAACATCATTGTTAACGAGCAGGAAGTTTCTTCAAACAACAGTCCGAAAAGGGGCTGGAGCGTGTTGGATTAATTCAAAAGCCACTCTAAAATATAAATCCCGTTACCGTAATTTCGGGATTTTTTGTGCAAGATAGTCTGGCTTAAAATTTAATTCTGCTATTACGTAGTAGTAATCATAAAAACAGATTCTTTCTCTGTCAGCGTAATTTAAATATCGATAAAAATGAACATTAATAAGATAAGACAAGATACCAGAGGATTAACGGACGGTAAAATATTCCTGAACAATGCAGGTTCCTCTTTAATGCCAAATGTGGTAACGGATGCAATGACGGACTACCTCCACCAGGAAGAACAGTGCGGAGGATATGAAGTGGCGAACAGAAATTCAGCATTACTGGATCAGTTTTATACAGAAACCGCTGCACTGATCAACTGCAGGCCTCCCAATATTGCTTTTGCAACGAGTGCGACGGAAGCCTTTACAAAAGCATTGTCGAGCATTCTGTTTAAAGAAGGAGATGTTATTATTACAACCATTGACGATTATATTTCCAATCAGATTACTTTTATTTCGCTGCAAAAAAAATTAAAGGTCAACATCATCAGAATGAAGAACCTGCCTGATCATGAGCTGGACCTGGAAGATTTTGAAGATTTAATTAAAAAATATGATCCTAAATTGGTGGCAGTTACCCATATTCCCACAAATTCAGGGCTGATCCAGAATATAGAAGCAGTCGGAAAGATCTGCCGGCAGTATGATGTGTTGTATCTGGTGGATGCCTGCCAATCGGTAGGTCAGATGGTAGTAGACGTTGAAAAAACAGGCTGTGATTTTCTAACGGCCACAGGACGGAAATTTATGCGAGGGCCACGGGGAAGCGGATTCCTGTATGTTTCGGACAGGGTTTTAGAACGGGGATATGCACCGCTGCTGCTGAATATGAGAGGGGCTGACTGGATAGCATATGATGATTATGAACTGTTTCCGACGGCCAAAAGATTCGAGCATTGGGAAGTTTCCTATGCTTCACTGCTTGGTTTTACGAAAGCTGTACAGTATGCCAACAGCATCGGTTTACAGAATATTGAAGACTACAATACCATATTATCCGGGAAAATAAGACAAAATCTTTACAGCGCAGGCTTTAAAGTCTGGGATTGGGGAACCCGCCTGAGCAGCATCATTACGTTTTCCGGGCCTGATGGTGATCTCGAGCATATCCAGAAAGTATTGAAAGCAAACAACATCTTCTTTTCCGTAACGTATAAAAATTCCGCTTTGATTGATTTTACCAATAAAAATATCAACGGGATCGTCAGGTTATCGCCGCATTATTTCAATACGCCGGAAGAAATTGAACGGGTTTCTGAAATTCTCAAAAACAGTTTATTGTAATAAGCCGGATCAGGAGATTTATTTTTTAACCAGTATTTTATCGGTTGCTTTCCGGCTCAGGATTTCCTGCTTTCCGTCTACTTCAACGGTCATGGACTTGTCAAAACTTTCCAGCTTGACAATTTTGATTTTTTTATTCAGGAATACGCTACGTTCTGTAAGGTAATTAAGAAAAGAATCGTCAGAAAGCGTAACCGAAGTAAAGACAACCGTTTCGCCAGGCTTACAGGAGCTTAATTTCTGCAGATCCTGCGCAATAATGTTTCCGTCCTTATCTGGGATGGGTTCGCCGTGCGGGTCAAATTTAGGATAATCAAGAATTTCATCCATCTTATCAAAAAAAACAGTGGAGTGGACGTGTTCAAGCTGCTCGGCAATTTCATGCACATTTTCCCAGCCGAAATTCATTTTTTTAACCAGGAACATTTCGGTAAGCCTGTGTTTCCTTACCACCAGGGCTGCTTCGCGCCTGCCTTTCTCGGTAACAATCAGAGGTTTATAGGTTTCATAGATGACCCAGTTCTTTTCCGCGAACTTTTTCATCATATTATTGACGCTCGGCATTTTTACTGATAAAAATTTGCTGAGTTCATTAATCGTGACCTTGCCTTCCTGGTCAACCACGTGAAACAAAGCCTTCAGATAGTTTTCTTCCGTAAGTGTTGCTTTCAAATGTTAGATGTTTTTAATGACAAATCTAACAAAATATTATGAATTATAGATGCTTGTTTATTTTACTTTTTTTTAATTTTACAGTATGAAATTTTCATTCAAAAACGATTACTCCGAAGGCTGCCACCCTCAGATTTTACAGGCGCTTTCAGATCACAATCTCAATCAGCAGGCAGGTTACGGAGAAGATGAGTATTCTCTACAGGCTAAAGAATTAATTAAGAAAAGAATCAATAATCGGGATTCTGACATCTATTTCGTTTCCGGCGGCACCCAGGCTAATTTAATTGTTATTTCTTCTGTGTTGAAACCTTACCAGTGTGTAGTTTCCGCCTCCACAGGACATATCCTGAATAATGAAACGGGAGCGATTGAAGCCACAGGCCATAAAATCCTGAGCATTGAAAAAGAAGACGGAAAACTGGCGCCGGAAGACATTCTTGCTGTTCTTGAAAGCCACAGGAATGTACCGCACCAGGTAATGCCAAAACTGGTTTACATCTCCAATTCTACAGAGCTGGGAACCATTTATACTTTACATGAACTGGAAAAACTTTCTGCATTCTGCAAGGAAAATAAACTGTACCTGTTTATGGACGGGGCAAGGCTGGGGCATGGGCTGACCGCTGAAACCAGTGATCTTACCCTGGAAAAAGTGGCTGAGCTGACAGACATTTTTTATCTTGGAGGTACTAAAAACGGGGCTCTGCTGGGAGAAGCAATCGTGATTAACAACCGGGATCTGCAAGAGGATTTTGCTTTCAACATCAAACAGAAAGGTGCATTGCTGGCAAAGGGAAGGGTACTGGGCATCCAGTTTCTGGAACTGATAAAAAATGACCTTTATTTTGACCTCGCGAAACATGCCAATCAGCAGGCCATGAAAATTAAAAAAGCAATGGGGGAAAGGGGAGTACAGTTCCTGTCAGATACCTACACCAACCAGATTTTCCCGATATTAAGCAACGGTTTAATTGAGAAGCTTTCCCAGAAGTTTGATTTCTATGTATGGAAGAAAACCGATGCTGATTTTTCGGCGATCCGGCTTATTACTTCTTGGAACACCGGTGATGAAGAGGTGAGCGGTTTCATAGAAATGATACAAAGTGAAATCCCGGAAGCATAAAAACAGCCGGCAGGGCTGTTTTTTGCAGGGCTTAAATCCCGCATAATTGTTATCACAATGCATTGTTACTAATAAAGAGAGATAATGCAAATAATCATGCTTATAAAGCTTATTTTTGAAATTTAGACTATTAAATATTTGATAATCAGGAAGTAAAGTAGGGGAGTCAAAAATTTTTTTGAGGTTATTTTTTATTATTCAGTGCTTCTGTAACGAGACTGCAATCAGCCGGCTTGAGTTGTTGCCCTGTTTTATAGCTTATTTTGCTTTCGCTTGCATATTTCATCTGCCCGTTGTCATCTTTCTGTTCACCTATCCCTTCCGTTAAGATGTTATCTTTCTGAATAAAATAGATATCCCTTCTGCTGGTGGCGCCCTCAGACTGGAATTCGTAGGTAAGTTTTAATGTGTCTCCTGATTTGAAGCCTGTTACGTTGCCTATAGAACTGTCCTTTTCATTGTTTTTGTACCGTATCTTCCCGGTTATTGTTCCCAGGTTATCATCAATGCTGGCAAAAACAGTATCCTTTCCTGTTACGCCCATGTAGCACGAAGATTTTGCACCCAGCGTATCAACGCTTTTCTCTACAATAGCTGCAGTATCTGCAGATGCCGGTTCAGGCACCGGTGCTTCTGCTTTCTTATTACAGTTCAGCAGTAAAATCGCAAACGAGCTTAATAAAATCACTTTTTTCATATCCTTAGTTGTTTATGTTCAATTATATTCGATCCTGCTAAAATAACAATAGTATTCCTATAAGAGGATAAGTTTACTGTAAATTTAAATAAGACCAGATTGATTATTCTATTCTATTTAACATAATATTATCGGAAATATTTCATCTAAATCTTCAGGTAGCTCCAGCCTAAAAGCTTTACAGAAGATTTTCCAATATATGAAACCTGCAATATTGTTCTTAGATTAAAAGTTCAATGCCATTTCTGAAGCCTAACCAATAACATTATTTTCAGGCTTGGCAATCGTAACGGAAACTCAGCCGTTTTAAGTTTTCAGGCAATACAGCCGGAGAAAATATATTCGTCTGTATATTTAGGGTAATTTGTAACGTCAGGCTCACCATTAATAATTTCTATTTTTTTATTTACAGCTGATGTTTATTTAGAAATGATTATAACACTTTCTGTTGGAGCAAATTTATTAATAAGCCATAACTATTTAGAATCAGGCTTGTGGCAATTATAAATAGATATGGCTTATTAAAAACGTTTATATGGATATTTTGTCTTTGGTGTATTATAATGAGCAATAAGGATATTAAACACCAACATATCCATATTATTGTAAATTATAAAAAATCCTATAATTTATATTATGTTAAATTGCATATACTTTAGAAATTCAGAATTGATTCTGTTGCCTGTATAACTATCTTATTTTCAGGCTAAAAAAGGCTCATCCTAAGATAAGCCTTTTTAGATACTGTTGCCAATTACTGTTTTGAGATCCTGAACAGTTTGCCTTCGTCCGTTACCGCATACAGCGCACTGTCTGTACCCTGTGTAATGTCCCTGAAACGCTGGTTCTGGTCTGCCAGTAATCTTTCTTCACCTGTCACTGTATTATTATTGATGACCAGCCTTACAATATGCTTACCGCTTAATGCAGCCACAAAAAGGTTATTCTGCCATTCCGGAATGTTGTTTCCTTTATAGAATGTAATTCCGCTTGGGGAAATCACAGGATCCCAGTAATACACAGGCTGCTGCATCCCTGACTGCTGTTGAATGCCGTTTCCGATCACTGCACCGCTGTATTCAATTCCGTACGTTATGGTTGGCCATCCGTAATTGGCACCTCCCTGAACCCGGTTGATTTCATCTCCGCCCCTTGGTCCGTGCTCGCTCTCCCATAATTCTCCCGTAACCGGGTGAATGGCAAGGCCCTGCGGATTTCTGTGTCCCATACTGTATAATTCAGGCAAAGCTCCTGACTGGGTAAATGTCGGGTTTCCGGAAGCCGGCTGACCGCTTGTGGTAATGCGCACCACTTTACCCAATGCTGCGGTAACTGACTGCGCTAACGGTCTGGTAGATAAATCTGAGCGCTCGCCCGTACTGATCATCAGGTTTCCGGTATTGTCAAATAAAATCCGGCCTCCGTAATGTAAACCTCCTACATTGGCGGCAGGACTTGCCCTGTAAATAACACTGACATTTTCAACAGTTGTTTCCGATGCTGATAATTTTCCTTTGGCAACAGAAGTCTGATTTCCTCCGGCTACATTCTCAGAAAATACCCAGTAAATCATACGGTTGGAAGAAAACTGAGGATCTACGCATACGCCAAGTAAACCACCCTGCCCTGTTGTATTAACAGCAGGAAGACCTGTAATAGGGCTGCTTAGTGTTCCGGTAGCGGTTGCAATACGCATGGTTCCACCCTTTTCCGTAATCAGCAGCCTTCCGTCAGGCAGACCGGTAATTCCCCAGGGTGAAGATAATGCAGAGGATAATACGGTACTTTTATAAGGTGTTGCTGTCTTTACACCGTTCACCCTTGTCTGTCCGGCAAATGCAGGTGCATAATTGGTATTGGCCTGATTGGTTTCCACAGATGGAAGCCCTGTTCCTGTTTCCGGATCCGAAGGATTTTCATTAATGGTTTCTGAACAGCTGGCTAACATCATGGATGAAGCAATCATCAGATGAGAAAGTTTAATTTTCATATATTAAAATATTTTGTGATGTGGTATGTAATTGATGGATTTCGTGCAAATTTCCTGCCGTATTCACTTTTATTTTATATATCAGCAGGTCTTTATGCTGTTTTCAGATGATTTTAAGAACCATACGGTTAAAAATGAATAGCATACCTGAATTATAATTATCCAAAACACATTAATATAACTATAATTAAAAAATGACCCTTTACAGCCAGACTATCTTTGACAATATAGATCAACAATTTGCCTTTAGGTAAATTGAAGATAATAATGGGATTGTATGCTGTATATACCTTTAATGTGATCCTGCTCATAACAATTCCGCCCGGTAGATGCTAACTTTGTTCCCACACCTACATAAACAAGCGTATGAAACCGAAACAGGTCCCGGGAGTTTCTTTACAGAAAAGCGGAGGATTTCACGACAGTGAAAGTATAAAAGAATGCAGTGCTTCAGAAATCGATGAAAAGTTCGAGGTACTGAAAAAACGCTTTTTTTCTATCAATAAATGGAAAAGTTACAACAAGAACGCTTCTGCCGAATTCAAACATTTTGATCTCTCCGGCCAGGCTGTCAGCCGCATTCCCCAAAAGGGCGATTTTATAAGGATTGCTATTCCGGGCCCCGGCACCAGTGAAGCCAATGGCTACGACTGGGTGGAGATTACAGACCTGTTACACAATACCATTGGTCCGGAATCCTATCTGATGGTCTGCAGGCCTTCTAAGCAACCCGGCAAGCTGAAGAGCCATATTGTGCATTTTTACAGCGGCGCATCCACATCAAACATCAGGATTTCCAAGGAAGGTAACATTCTGAAAGTCGGGGTTTACGGCCGTAACGAAAAACCTAATCTCGATGCTTCCCTTACGGATAAGATCAGGAATCTCTTAATTGCTTTCGGAGGCATATTCGGGTTTTCAAAAATACAGTGGAAAACGATTGCTGAAGGATTTGTGGATTTTGAATAACAGCACAGCTTAAGATGCTGTGCATACCCTTATTTGTTGTTTTTAAACTCCATTTTTGCTTTCTTTTTAAGGGGCTGACCTTTGTGGGAAGTCTCTTTTTGGTAACAGTTATATTATATGAAACTTTTAGTACCACATATTGGCATTGCGTTTAAAGATGGTCTTATAGTTGCAACTTAGCTGTTTAACCAACAACCACATAATATAATTACTATGGAAGCTAAGACACCTGCTAAAAAAACAACCGCCGCATCCGGTAAATCCAAAACAACTGCTGCCAAAACCCCAGTAAAGGCATCAGCAAAGACCCCGGCTAAAAAAGGAGCTGCCAAAGAACTTAAAGACCTCTTTGAAGATTCGTTGAAAGATATTTACTGGGCAGAAAAAGCATTGGTGAAAGCATTGCCTGTCATGATGAAAAATGCTACCGACAAAAAGCTTAAAAGTGCCATCGAAAACCATATTTCTGAAACAGAAACCCAGATTGAAAGGCTCAAAGAATGTTTTAAAGCCTTAGGTGAAAAGGCACAGGCAAAAAAATGTGATGCCATGCAGGGACTGCTTGATGAAGGGAAAAGCATCATGGAAGAAACTGAACCGGGAACGGTAAGAGATGCAGGAATTATTGCAGCAGCGCAAAAGATAGAGCATTATGAAATTGCTACTTACGGGACACTGGCTGCTTTTGCAAAAGTTTTAGGAGAAGAAGAATGCCTTAAGCATCTTTTAAAAACTCTGAAAGAAGAAAAAAAATGTGATGAGCTTCTGACAAAGGTGGCAGATACCAACCTTAACAGCAAAGCCAAATAAAATATTTTCATTTGTTTACGTTATTTTATTGAAGGTTGTCTTACAGATTTGTAGGGCAACTTTTTTATTTCATAAAACAGAAATGCATCTGGGTTCAGGCATAATAAAAGCCGCCCCTGAAAAGGACGGCCGTATATTTTATCGGTTTAAAGCCTGTCTGAACTTAAATCGATTGTTTAATCTTTATATTCGGTCATTCTTTTGAACTGGTGATAAGAATCTTTGATGTGCTTCAGATGTTCGGAAACGATATCAAGGCTTTCCCCGGAAAGTTTTCCGCTGTCTATTGCACTCTGATATGCATCAGAAGCTGCCTTTTCACCGAAAACAACATTTTGTATAGTAGATTCTTCCGTATTGCCGATGGTAAATGAATTCTTGATATCAATCCATGTTCTGTGCAGTGCGCCTGCTGCCGTTGTTGTATCATCCGGGGTTCCGCCGTCATCCTGAATAAGGTTGATCAGCTCATTCTTCATGATTGTTCCCAGGGAATTCATACGTGCGTATTCTGCTTTTACATCAGGATAATTCTCCCATACTTTGCCTTCCACTCTGGAAAACCCTTCATTCCTGTCATTGATAATGTGCAGCAGGTCATTTAATACAGATACTTCTTCTTTATTTTTCATAATAGATATTTTGGTGTACCGATGACTGTACAAGAATTATACCTTAGCTCTGTACCGTAATGATATTGATGAATTTCATTACTTTTCATACTCGCCTCTTCAATTGAAGATAATAGCTGTTGTGATACCGTTCAGTTTTATTTTAAGATTAATTTAAAACAGGTGTCCGCAGTTTAATAAAACATTGTCCGTACTTTTGGTGTAACGCAAATCAAATTATAAAATTCAATAATGAATATAAGTCATGACCTTAAGATAAAAGCCGTATTTTTTGATGTCGACGGCACGCTGATCAGTTTTAAAACCAATACAATTCCCGAATCAGCACAGCATGCCATCAGGCAGCTCCGTGAAAAAGGCATCAAAGTAATTGTGGCCACCGGGCGGTCCATTAATTCGCTTGACCCTATCAAATCCATTACTTTTGACGGCTTTATTACCTTTAACGGAGGATACTGTGTGACGGCTGAAGGAGAAATAATGTTCAGAAAAGCGATCAGTAAGGAAGATATCAACAGTCTGATCAGATATGCACGGAAATATCCTTTAAGCTATTCCCTGATGTATGAAGACAAAGTTGAGATTAGTGATGCCACTCCTGAACTCGTCGGGATGTATTCGCATATTGACCTTCCGGTACCGCCGGTCCACGATAAAAACCATATTGATACGGAAAATGTACTGCAGGCCAATATTTTCCTGGGGCCGGAAAATGAGCAGGGCTTTATGGAAAGTATAATGCCGGATTCTGTAAGCTCAAGATGGACTCCTCTCTTTGCAGATGTTAATCCGGGCGGTATTACCAAACAGAACGGTATTGAGCACTTCTGCAGGCATTTTGGGATTGATATGTCGGAAACCATGTCCTTTGGAGACGGAGGAAATGATATCACGATGCTGAAATGCACTAAAATAGGTGTCGCGATGGGAAATGCAAATGACCACGTAAAGGAAATTGCCGATTATGTTACGGAAGATGTAGACCACCACGGCATTGAAAAAGCTTTGATGCATTTCGGAGTGCTCTGATAATCAGGTTATTTTTATTACATAAATAAAGGTGCAATTACCCATGTGGTATCTGTTTTATGAGATTTTAAGAAAAAGGGCACAATATGTGTATAATACCAATCAAACAACATTAAAATTATTTAGTCATGAGAAGTATATTATGGTTAGTCGCAGTTATTTGTATTGTAGTATGGCTTTTGGGAATGCTTAACATTGTTCCCGGAATAGGCACAGGAAACTTAGTTCACATATTGCTGGTTATCGCAATTATTGTCGTTCTTTATAATCTTATATCAGGCCGTAGACCCCTTGATTGATTAGATCAGCGTAAAACGTAAAAAATTAAAAGCCGGAAACAGGAAGATACATATCTTTTGTTTCCGGCCTTTTATTTTAGGTTTATTGTAAGCAGGCGTAGCACTAATCCGGTTACAGTTTAAGAGTTTAAAAACCTGTCTTTTCTTTTATGCAGCTATCTTACATAATGATAATGCAGAATTATTTACCAGCCGGTTTCGCAGCGGTTGCACCCAGCTTTGATTTTACTGCCGGAGTGATATCTTCACCGCCATCCGTATAAGCCAATCCGCTGTTTCCCTGTGAAGAAGCTACATCAAACACATAAGCCAGTCCTTTTTCTTTGGCTACTGCAGAAATCATCCCGCTTACCTTTTTCTGAATCGGCATAAAAAGTTCAGACTGCCTTTTGGAAACATCCTGCGCCGCTTTGGTACGGGCAGCTTCAATATCTTTTCCTAACGCCTGCAATTCGGTCTGGGCAGCGGTTAGTTCTTTGATGACACTTTCTTTATTGGCTTCACTGATTGTTTTTTCCTTATCCTGGGCTGCCTTCAGCTTAGTCTGATAAGAGGAGATCAGCTTTTCAATCTCAGTCTGCTTGGTTTTTGTGAAAGTATCCAGAGAAGCTTCTGCGGTCTTTGCTTCCGGAAGATTGGAGAAAATATCGTCAGAATTAACGTGGCCGATTTTCTGCTGTGCGTTCACAAGGTTTGAAGTTAGAAATAAACCGGCTGCCAGACTGCACGTCATAATTAATTTTTTCATGTTTTTTTGATTGACTGTTATTTTAAATATCAAGATTTTTCAAGGCACAAATATAACAAATATAACTATATAGGTAGTGATATTGCATGAAGAAGACACAAAATAAGATCGAAGTCTCTACTGAAGCGATATTACAGACATCATTATCCAATAAAAAACCTCCTATATACTTAGGAGGTTGTATGTGATTAAGATCAGATTCAGCCGGGCACCTGTGCCTTTTCATAGATCAAGCCCTCGGATTTAAGTTCTTTCCAGAAATCCGGAGGAATATTTTTATTCAGGGCACTTACATTGCTTTCCACCTGCTCCGGTCTGCTTGCTCCCGGAATGATAGAGGAAAACTCATCGGCTGCAAGTACGAACTGCAGGGCAGCATCAACAATACCGACCTCATATCTTTCTGCAATCTTACTTATTTTTTCACGTTTCTCCGTCATTCCTTTCGGAATTACGTCTTTGTAGTTGTATCTCGGCCTCCCGTTAATAAACCCTGAATTATAACCGGCTCCGGAAACCAGTTGGATCCTGGCTTTTTTTACGGCCGGAAGCAGCCGGTCAACTGCATCTTCATGCTCCAGGATAGAATACTGGGTTGCGGAAAGGCATATGTCAGGATCCGCTGAATCCAGGCAGTCTAAAATAGGTTCAATCGTGTTTACACCCATTCCCCAGGCTTTGATCACACCCTGATCCCGTAAGTCTGAGAGTATTTTAAATGCACCTTCCCTGGCCTGCTTTAAAAAATACGGGTAACGGTCACCTACCTGGTCTTCGGATAAATCGTGAACATAAACAATATCAATATGGCCCAGCCGGGTTCTTTCCAGGCTTTCCTCAATAGATCTTTTTATCGCATCGGCTGTATAATTATGTTTGAAATCAAAAGATAAAGGGTCCTGCCACATGGTAGGCGGTACTTCATCTTCGGATACTTCGGTAAACAGCCTTCCCACTTTTGTTGAAAAAACAAATTCATCCCGGTTCTGTCCATGAAGGAAATTTCCGAATCTCCTTTCACTTTTAGTCAGTCCGTACCATGGCGACGTATCATAGTATCTGATCCCCAGATCCCAGGATTTTTGCAAAACTTCATCAGATTCTCCGTCTGTGAGGGCCTCAAAAGCCGTTCCAATGGCTACTCCACCCAATCCGAGCCTGTGTTTTTCCGTTAAAATGTCTGTTTTCATATTCTGCTGTTTAAGATTTTGGTTCTATACAAAGTACAAACATCGTGCAGTTAAAACAATCTTCAGCATAAGGCTGTTATAAACTGCAGTGAAATTCATCTGATCCAGCCATATATCTCTGTTATGAAAACCGGATGGTATTATAATTTTATTTTTAAATAAGCCCATTCCAGACGTTATGCAGTAAATCTACCACATCAAAGGCTTTGGCGTTATTCTTGAAGCCATACCAGTACACCT
Source organism: Chryseobacterium sp. JJR-5R (assembly GCF_034047335.1). Taxonomy (NCBI): domain Bacteria; kingdom Pseudomonadati; phylum Bacteroidota; class Flavobacteriia; order Flavobacteriales; family Weeksellaceae; genus Chryseobacterium; species Chryseobacterium sp. JJR-5R. The sequence continues at coordinate 2,179,112 of NZ_CP139137.1, read as the reverse complement.
TTCAATAATATAATACATGAAAAAGCACATCGTTATCGTAGGCGGAGGATTTGCAGGGATCAACCTTATCAAATCTCTGGTTAATGACAACCGGTTCCGCATTACTTTAGTTGACAAAAATAACTACCATTTCTTCCCCCCGCTTATCTATCAGGTAGCCACTTCGTTTATCGAGGCATCCAATATCAGTTATCCGTTCCGGAAAATGATTTCAAATTATAAAAATGTCGGTTTTCATATGGGAAGTCTTGTGAAAGTTGATCATGACAGCAATACCTTGGAAACCGATGCCGGAGTACTTAAATACGATTACCTGGTACTGGCGCTGGGAACGGAAACCAATTTCTTCGGGATGGAGAATGTACAGCGGTGTGCCCTTTCTATGAAAACTATTGATGAGGCATTGTACCTCAGAAACCATATGCTGCTTACGCTTGAAGAAGCGGCTCGCAATAAAAATATAAGAGAAGCACAGAAACTGCAGAATATCGTCATTGCCGGCGGCGGGCCTACCGGCGTGGAACTGGCGGGTATGATTGCCGAAATGGGAACATACATTGCTGAAAAGGAATACCCTGAAATCAAGCTCGGGCTTTCCAATATTTATCTGATCGATGCCCTCCCGACACTTCTTTCCCCCATGAGCAAAATGGCACAGGAAGCTGCTTATGAAAGGCTTAAAAAACTGGGCGTGAAAATCCTCCTGAATGTTGCCGTAAAAGATTATGTCGATAAAAAAGTGATCCTTGCCGACGGAAAAACCATTGAAACGGAAACCCTGATCTGGACTTCCGGTGTCATAGGCAGAGAAGTACCCGGGATTCCGCAGGAAAGCGTGGGAAAAGGCAGGAGATTGCTGGTAGATGCTTATAACAAAGTACAAGGAACTGCTAATATCTTCGCCTTGGGTGATATTGCCCTGCAGCTTACCGAAGAAGAATACCCGAAGGGCCATCCGCAGCTGGCGCAGGTAGCCATTCAGCAATCGGTCAATTTAGCTGAAAATTTCAGGAGGATTGAAAATGAAAAGGAACTGAAACCTTTTACTTATAACAATAAAGGAAGCATGGCCATCATTTCAAAGTTCGATGCGGTGGTAGACCTCCGGAAGTTTTCTTATAAAGGGTTTATAGCATGGCTTACATGGCTTTTCATCCATATTATCCCGCTGGTTACATTCAGGAGCAAAGTGCGCCTTGCATTTAACTGGCTGAGGCTTTTTATCACGAATAATCCGTCCATCCGTTTAATTTTAAGGCCTAAAAGAGAAACAGGCGAGCAAAGGTAAATTTTATTATTTATGATATATTTCATAAATTTACGGAACTGCGGCAATTCGGTTACAGTTTAAATCTTCAGACAGGTGAATATTCATCACAAAAAAAAGTTTCTCAGTTTTTTAAAGTTTAAAAGGGATTTCCGGAAATACGGACTTGAAAAGGCCCGCAGCTATGAACTGATTCTCCACTGGCTCAACAACAGGCTCAGCAGGAACCAGTTCCTGGTGCTTTCCGGGATTCTTGTGGGCTGTACGGCGGGTCTGGCCGGCGTACTGCTGAAGACGCTGGTGCATAACATCCACCATTTTATAACGACAAAGGTTCATTTTGAATACCAGATTTTATTTTATATTATTTTCCCTTTTTTAGGGATTGTACTTACGGTAATGATCGTTATGACGATATTCAAAGGCCAGGACCGGAAAGGAATCGGAGCGATTCTGTATGAAATTGCGCAAAATTCCAGTGTCGTATCTTCTGTTAAAATGTATTCCCAAATTGTGCAGAGCGCGGTTACCGTTGGTCTCGGAGGTTCTGCAGGCCTTGAAAGCCCCATAGCCGTTACGGGAGCAGCCATCGGCTCAAATTATGCCCGCACTTACCGTTTAAGCTACAAAGAACGTACTCTATTATTGGCCGCAGGCGCTACGGCAGGAATTGCATCTGCCTTCAATGCACCGATTGCAGGGATTATGTTTGCTTTTGAAATCCTGCTTACAGGAGTGGTCTTTACCGATTTTATCCCGTTGGTGGTAGCAGCGGTCTGCGGAAGCTTATTATCCAGGATCCTGCTTCAGGAAGATGTGCTCTTCCGGTTTTATACGCGGGAGGCTTTCAATTACAGGAACCTTCCTTACTACTTTGCCTTAGGGATTGTAACAGGCATGTACGCCCGGTATTTTGTCATTATTTCTAAAAGAGTGGAACACTTTATCAGCGGGCTGAAGATGTCGCCGCTGAGAAAAGCCATGTTCGGTGGCGCAGTCCTTTCCATGCTCTGTGTGCTGTTCCCGCCTTTATTCGGTGAGGGGTATGACACGGTGAAGGCTTTTACCAACGGGAATACGCATACCATTATAGAGAACAGTTTTTTCAGGTATTTTGAAATCAGGAATTTCACGATTATCATTTTCCTGGTCCTGGTTCTTTTGCTGAAAGCATTTGCAACGTCGTTCACCATTTTCAGCGGGGGAAACGGAGGGAATTTTGCGCCTTCCCTTTTTGCGGGCGGAACAGTAGGCTATTTGTTTGCAATTATCTGCCAGCAGCTCGGCTTTGAGGAAGTTCCTGTTACCAACCTGGTACTGGTAGGGATGGCCGGAGCCATGAGCGGCGTGATGTATGCACCGTTAACCGCCATTTTCCTGATTGCGGAATCAAGCTTCGGGTATGATCTTTTTATTCCGTTGATGATTGTGGCCATCATATCATACCTGATTGCAAAATGGTTCTCCCCGATTTCCCCGGAGCTTAAATCTCTGGCAGACCAGGGGAAAATCTTTACAGATAAGCATGACAATAACCTGCTGTTTTCACTGAAGACAGAAGATTTTATTGACCGTTATTCGCAGGTAATCCATGAGAATGCTCCGATTACGGACCTGTTTGAGCTGGTAAAAAACGGTACCAAAAACATTTTTGCCGTGGTGGATGATGGTAAGATCCTTCGGGGTATTCTCACCCTGGACGATATCCGCCCGTACCTGTTCAGCAGTGAAGAAATCTCAGCCACGATTATACAGATTATGAAAGCCCCTCCGGCGGTGGTTCATCCTGAAAATAAGCCGTTGGAAATTCTTCAGATGTTTGATGATACCGGAGTCTGGAATTTACCGGTTGTGAATGACCGCAATGTATTTATCGGGTTTATTTCTAAGTCTACCATTCTCACGAGCTACCGCCAGCTGTTAAAAGAATATTCCGATTAACATTCTAAATCGATCAACATAAAAAACCGTTCAAAGTTTATTTGAACGGTTTTATTTATGTTTCTTCAGTTATTGGCTTGCTGTATTCAGAAGCTCGACATCTTCATTGCTGAGTTCCAGCTGAGGTGCGGCAAATAGTGTTTTCAGTTGGGATGCACTTGTAGCACTTACAATCGGGGCCGTGACCAGCGGATTTGCCAGTAACCAGGCTAATGCCACGGCTGCCGGATCTGACCCATGGGCCGAACTGACCAGGTCTAAAGCTTTCAGGACTTCTAGCCCTTTCGGATTTAAATATTTCCCGGCTCCTTCTCCTCTCTGGCTTTTTGATAAATCATCTTCACTACGGTATTTTCCGGTTAAAAATCCTGAGGCAAGTGACCAGTAGGTAAAAACGCTCAGGTCAAATTCCTGGACCAATGAAGCATACTGGGTTTCAAATTTTTCCCGTTCCACAAGATTGTAATGCGGCTGCAGGGCTACATATTTCGGGAGGTGATGTTCCCGGGAAACTTCAAAGGATTCCTTCAGCCTTTCCGGTGACAGGTTTGAAGCACCGATATAGCGTACCTTTCCTGCTTTTATAATTTCATCATAGGCAGACAAAGTTTCTTCAACCGGTGTCTTGTTATCATCAAAATGAGTGTAATATAAATCAATATGATCGGTCTGGAGACGCTGTAAAGATTCGTCCACAGATTTCAGGATGTGTTTCCTGCTGATGTCATGGCCATGTTCCTTTGTTTCAGAACCTACCTTTGTAGCAACCACCAGTTCATTCCTGTTGCCGCGGTTTTTCATCCATTTTCCGATGATTTCCTCAGACTGCCCGCCTTCTCCGTTTACCCACCAGCAATAGGTGTCTGCAGTATCTATAAAGTTGAAACCGCCTTCTGTAAACTGATCCAGAATATCAAAAGACTGTTTCTCGTCCAGTGTCCATCCGAAAACATTACCGCCGAAATTAATCGGTGCTACTGACAGATCGGTATTTTTTATTGTTTGTTTTTTCATAAAAATAATGATTGATAAACTTAAAGATAAGAAATTTACTTTGTTTGAGATAAAGATATCTTATTGAACCAGGGTTTCCGACAACAAAAAAGACCAGCTTTTATAGCTGATCTTTATATTTTATCTTATGATTGAAGTCAAATTTCTCCCATCACATACATATTCTCCATTGTAGGAACCGGGCTTCCGCCTTGTTTTTCCAGGGTAATGGCAAAAGCCTGTGCATCCGGGATGCTGGCAAGTGCTGTTCTGATGTCCTTATCTTCGGTATACATGCCGGCATTTACCGGCTTTCCATCGGCAATAGCCCAAAGCTGGTACTGCATGCCTTCAGGAGCTTTAGGAAGGTTTTCCGCATTCAGATAGACTTTTTTTGTTTTTTTATCCCAGAATACCGTCGCTTTGGAATCTGTATGTTTTTCAACGCCTTTCAGCATCACAACCTTCATTTCAGGATTGGTAAACATCTCCATTTTCTGGTTCATTTTTTGCATGGCCACGTCCTGGGACTGCTTTTCGCTCTGTATTGCGGTCAGCTGTTGTTGTGTTTTAGCGCGGTCATTCATCCAGAACAGGTTTCCGGCTACGCTGACCAGGAACAAAACCATGGCAGCAACGGCATAGGCCTTCCAGTTCCCGGTGCGCTGTATTCTGATCTCTTCCTGCGGTTTTGCTGCAGGAATATCTACGGAGAATACCGGCGGATGGTCTTCAACGGTCCGCTCCTTCTGTAGCTTTTCCCAGATTTTGGATTTCAGGTCTGCGGGAGGAGCTACTGCCTGGGCATTAGCAAGGGCTTCCATTGTCTTCTGAGCCTCTTCAAAAGCAGCTTTTACTTCAGCATTGTTTTTCATCACACACTCCAAAATACCTGCTTCTTCTGTAGAAGCAAGACCTAGAATATAAGATTCTATGATTCCGGATGATATGTATTCTTTAGTGTTCAATTTATTGATAATCTTTTAACAAATCCTTTAATTTCATCAGTGCATTCCGCATCTTGGTTTTTACAGTCCCAAGCGGAATCTTGAGCTTCTCGGCAATTTCATTCTGGGTATATCCCTGATAATATGCCAGGTCGATAAGTTCCTTTTTGTCTACATCCAGACTTTCAAGCACTTTACTGAAGCCGATAAAATCTGAAGCGTCATGGGTCGTTGAAAGCTCTGCAGAGTTATATACGAAATCCGGAAGAGATTGGTTTTTAAGTTCGTTCTGGAAACCTTTTGATTTTAAATAATCTATAGCAGTATTTCTGGCAATATTGATCATCCAGGTATAGAACCGTCCTTTTGACGAGTCATATTGATGGATAGAATTCCAGATTTTTACAAACACATCCTGAATAATGTCTTCGGTATAATCTTTTGACTGAACGATCCGGAGTATAATACCGTATAACGCACCGGAATAGTGGTCATACAGGTAATGAAAACCATTTTCGTTTTTTTCTTGTAATAAAACGATAAGTTGCTCTTCCGAATAGTTTGTTTTAATAGCGAATAATTTTCTTTTCAAATATACTGAAAAAATTAAACATTACCATGCGGTAAGATTAAATTTTAAATACCCCAACAAAATTAAACAATTGTTTACTATTTCACAACAAAAAGTCCTTAATATTAACAAGTTTTAATAATTTAATAAAAAAGATAATTAAATTTAAAAAATAAGTTGCTGATTATTAACGGTTTAAAAAAAATATTGAAAATTTTAAATCTGAATTGAAACCACTCTCGTAAATGACTATAACAACGGCAATTGAATTGCATATAAATTAATAAGATAACTTAAAAAATAAAATAATGAAGACAAAATCAAAAATCGCAGTCTTAGGAATGGTTGCTCTATCATTCGCTTTCAGCGGAAATGCAGCTGCACAGATGAAAAAAGAAAAAACGGTTATGGTAGGCGGTGCTGCCATGTATCCTTCTAAAAATATTATTGAAAACGCAGTAAATTCCAAAGATCATAAAACACTGGTGGCTGCCGTTAAAGCAGCAGGGCTGGTAGAAACCTTACAGGGTACGGGGCCTTTTACGGTTCTTGCTCCTACTGATGCGGCATTTGCAAAACTTCCCAAAGGAACTGTGGAAAACCTGGTAAAGCCTGAAAACAAAGCAATGCTTACCAAGATCTTAACTTATCATGTCCTTCCGGGGAAATTCAATGCGAAAGAAATCATGACTACCGTTAATTCAAAAGGCGGAAAGGCAATGATGAAAACCGTAGAGGGCGAACAATTGACGTTCTGGACAAAAGGAAAAGACCTGTATATAAGAGATGCTAAGGGAAATGATGCTAAAGTTACAATAGCTGATGTTAATCAGTCAAATGGGGTCATTCACGTTATAGACACGGTTTTAATGCCGTAATGGTTTGTTAGTTGTGAAACAGCATAATTCTTTTATGCTGTTTTTTCTCTATCATAATTAAGATAAAATTCTCACTTAAACAGATTATATTATGAAAAAAACAATTAGTGTTTCTAATCAGGGAGCCACCCTTGATACGAACAGAAGAAACTTTCTAAAATTAAGTGGTGTGGGGCTGGCAATGGCCGGGCTTACGCTGATCGGATGTGATGACAACGACTTTGAGTTTGTTGACAACAATGTCTTCGACCTGGGAAAAGGCGACGTGGGTATCCTTAACTATGCGTATGCACTGGAACAGCTTGAGGCGGATTTCTATACCAAAGTGGTTAATAATTTCTATACCGGGATTTCCAATGCCGAAAAACAGATCTTTACGGATCTTTACCACCATGAAGTGATCCACAGGGATTTCTTTAAGGCAGCGATTTCCGGAGCAACTTCCAATGTTCTTCCTACGCTTGAGTTCCAGTATCCCAATGTGAACTTCAGTGACAGGAATTCCGTACTTGCTACGGCAAAAGCACTTGAAGATACAGGGGTAGCAGCTTACAACGGTGCAGGAAAGTACATTACCAATGTAGACTATCTTGTTATTGCAGGGAAAATTGTTTCCGTGGAAGCAAGACATGCCGCTGCAATCAGAGACCTTATCAATCCGGGAACCGCAGCGTTTTCAGGGGATGATGTAGTGAACCCTACTAACGGTCTTGATGTTGCAAAAGAGCCTAAAGACGTTGTAACGGCAGCAGGCGGGTTCTTTAAAACTCCGTTTACCTGGAAAGAACAAGGAATCGGTTAATTTATTCACTTCACAAAAATTTACATTATGAACATTCTAAAATTACTAGATAGATTATCTGACGATAAATTCTTCACAACGGAAGCATCAAGGCTGGAAACACTTTCCCAAATATCCCAATTCGGTAAAAAAGCAGCAGTTGCCTCTATTCCTTTAGGGTTGGGTGCTTTAATGACTACTTCTGCCAAAGCACAGACCACCGCTACTACTGCAACCGTACCCGGAAATGCCGGTAAAAGTGCATTAACAGATGCACTTCAGCTTGCTTTGGTACTGGAATACCTGGAAGATGAATATTATACTAAAGGACTTTCAACGGCTGGGTTAATCCCAAGTACTGACCGTCCGGTTTTCATGCAGATCTCCAAGCATGAAAGTGCTCACGTTGCTTTTCTGAAAAGTACACTGACTTCACTTGGACAAACTCCGGGAGCCAAACCTACATTCGATTTTACGGTAAACGGAGCATTTTCTCCTTTTTCAGACTATAATCAGTTCCTGGTACTGGCCCAGGCGTTTGAAGATACCGGCGTAAGAGCGTACAAAGGGCAGGCAGGAAATGTAATGTCCAACAAAACCGTATTACAGGCTGCTTTACAGATCCATTCCGTAGAAGCAAGACATGCTTCACAGGTAAGAAGGATGAGAGCAAACAAAGGCTGGATTGAATTGGCTAACGGCGGAAACATGCCGGCAGCAACCAACCCTGTATATGCAGGAGAAGGTGTTACCGTACAGGCCGGGTTTAATACGGCTGCAGCTTTCGGTCCGGAAGCAGGTTCTGCAGCTTATGATGAAATATTAACGGGAAGTGATGCCCAGGCAATAGCAACATTGTTTATTGACTGAGGAAATTTCTTAATGTTAGGTGTGTCCCTTTCCGATTTTTCGGGAAGGGATTTTTATAAAGCATAATCAGGTTTCTATTGACTGGATATAATTTGATTTAACGACATAGCACTGACTTTAAACTATTTATCTGAATGTAGAAATTAACTGCATACTATTAATCATCGTTAGTTGGTGTGGTATTTGATGGTTATTTCCAATAAAACAAAATGTTATGAATGCAAAAACAGAAAATAAAGAAGCTTCCGGAATGATGCGTAATCCGGTAAAAATTCTTGTTTTGGGAATCGTGGCCTTATTGGCATTCGGAATTTCTATCAGTTCGCAAAAGCTGAATGCGGGATAAAATAGTGATCATGATTATCAATAGATTTTATAAATGGATGTCATGCTATGTTTAACATAAGACGTATATTAATTATATTTGTATATCGAAATAATTTTTTTTCATCATTTGTGTTTTTTTTAAGGCTTCTTTCGGGAAGCCTTTTCGTTTATTTAAGTTACCCTTTTCATATTACTGGCTCCTACCCATTTGTCTTTTTCACATTTACAGCAGCGGCCTGCATTGCCGGTATCCTTCTCTTCCGTATGTCCGCAGAACGTACACGAATAAAAACCTTTGCTGTTTATGCTTTTAAGCGGGTTTTCTAAAGATCCGGGCATAATCGGAAGCCCGAATTTTACTTCCTGGTCTTCAAAGTAAAAAACGCTGATCTCTCCCGAGACCTCTTCAATAGCCTTTTCGATCTGACCGAGATGTGAAATGCCTTTCAGCCTCAGCTCCGCAAAAAATTCATCACTTCCAAGATTTTCCTTTTTAAAATTCTCAATGGAAAATTCGCCTTTCTCGATCAGGCAGATGGATGTTCCTTCCAGCAATTTTTCAAAAAACTTACTTTTTCCTATAATATAGGTTACCGAAGTATAAAGCAGGATAATCACCATAAAAACAATGACGGAAGACGCTATCCCCACTTCCTTATAAAACATCGGGTCCCCTGCTGCAGAGCCCAGCCCGATGATCACGACCAGTTCAAAAAGTGACAGCTGCTTTACTCCCCTCTTTCCTAATATCCTGAGGCCGATAATGATCGTTAAAAACATGATAAAGGTCCTCAAAACGATTTCCAGAAGAAATGACCATTCTTCCTGTCCCATTAAAAATTCCTTCCATTCTAACTGCAAAAGTAATGAAGATGCCATACAATTTATTTACTGTCTGGGGTTCAAAAAATAAGCCAATGAATATGTCGTTAACCAACAGAGGTTCCTGTTTTCTTCTGCGAAGGAAAAGTTACCATCATCTGTCAAGCCGTTTCAGGAATAAGCTTTTAACAAAATCTGCTTCTTTCCCGAACCTGATACGTTTCAACAAAACAGGAGCATGATTGATTTTCAGGATTAAGAAATATGGCCGGTCTGTCTTCATGCATCATATCACAGCTGATCAGTCTTTCTATGTCAAGAAGCACAATGTCTATTGGCGAGTATACAGCAAAGCTGCAATGCTTAATCATTATTTTAAAGCATCAAGCACTTCTGTAATACTGGTGTAAACAAATTCCAGTTCTTCCCGTGTGATACAGTAAGGCGGAACAAGATATATTACATTTCCCAAGGGGCGCATGATGATCCCTCTTGACAGAAATTCATGATACAGCATTTTTCCGGTTTCATTGAAATAGGAAGTCTGCCGGCTGTTCTTAACTTCCAAGGCTAGGATGGTTCCGGTCTGCCTTACCTGATCAACCTGCTGATGCCGGCTCAAAATAACTGAAAAATCAGCATGCTGTTCAGTAATCCGCTGAATATCCGCCTGTGTTGCTTCATCAAGTAATAATTCCATACTGGCAAGGGCTGCAGTGCATGCCAGGGGATTTGCGGTAAAAGAATGGCCGTGAAACAAGGTTTTATACGGGTCTTCGGATAAAAATGCACCGAAAATATCCTGTGAGCAGGTGGTAATTCCCATAGGCATGGTTCCGCCGGTCAGGCCTTTTGAAAAACACATGATGTCCGGCTTTTCCGAAAGATAATTTGCGGCAAACAGTTTTCCCGTCCTGCCAAAGCCTGTAAAAACCTCATCCTGAATCATAAGGATACCCTGTTCCCGGCAGAATTTCATCATTGCATCCAGATCTTCTGCCCTGTGCATCAGCATTCCGGCAGCTCCCTGAACCAGCGGCTCGTAGATAAAGCAGGCTACCTCATCTGCATGGATTTTGATAACGGATTTTAAATGTTCAAGATTTTCCGGAGCCGGCGCATCGATAAAAATCACTTCAAACAGCATGTCGCCGAAAGGCTTTGTCCAGGCGCTCCTTCCGCTTACGGACATGGCCCCGAACGTATCGCCGTGGTAAGCATTATTAAAGGCCAGGATTTTTGTTTTTTTCGTTCCGGTATTATGGGCAAGCTGTATACAGATCTTCAGCGCAACCTCCACTGCGGTTGAACCGTTGTCAGAATAGAACACTTTCTTCTGGTTCTCAGGAAGGAGTTTTAGTAAATTCTCCGAAAGCTCTATTGCCGGCTTGTGGGTAAATCCTGCAAAAATAACCTGTTCCAGCGTATGCAGCTGCTCAGCTACTCTCCCGGCGATATAAGGATGCGCATGGCCATGAAGTGTAACCCACCAGGAAGAAACAGCATCAATGTATTTATTTCCCTGATCATCGAAAAGATAAACACCTTTTCCTTTTACAATAGGGATGGCATCGGCTGCCGTCTGCATCTGGGTATACGGGTGCCAGTTGACCGCTTTATCGCGTTGCTGTAAGTTCATGGATTTTTAAAGTAAGTGATTTATGAATGAGTATGTATATGCGTAAACACATGATTCATTATTCAGCAGCCTGTTTTTCTCTCTTCATTGGCTTCAGGCCTAATTTTTCGAGCATCTGCATATCTTCTGAAACGCCCGGATTCGGGGTGACGAGCAAAGTTTCCCTTTCACCGGTAAAGATGGAGTTTGCGCCTGCCATAAAACACCAGGCCTGCTCAAATTCCGTCATTTCAACTCTTCCTGCGCTCAACCGGACCATAGAGAAAGGCATTATGATTCTTGCCGTGGCGATCATTCTTACCATTTCCCAGGTATCGGTTTTTTCATTGTCTTCAAGCGGTGTCCCTGCTACTCTTGCCAGTGCATTGATCGGAACGGATTCCGGATGCCTCGGCATGGTAGATAAGGTCAGCAACATAGAAATCCTGTCATGATGCGTTTCACCTAACCCGATAATCCCTCCTGAGCAGACAGTAATCCCGGCTTTCCGGACATTATTGATGGTGTTGATACGGTTGTCAAACGTTCTGGTGGAAATGATTTCTTCATAATACTGTTCAGAAGTGTCAAGGTTATGGTTGTAGGCATACAGACCGGCTTGCTGAAGGCGGACTGCCTGCTCTTCGGTCAGCATTCCCAGGGTACAGCAAACCTCCAGTCCCAGCTCATTAACGCCTTTTACCATATCGATCACCCGGTCGAAATCACGGTTATTCCGTACTTCCCGCCATGCTGCGGCCATACAGAACCTGGATGAGCCGGTGTCTTTCGCCTTTTGGGCATGTGCAATCACCGTTTCTGTAGTCAATAACGCCTGAACCTTGATGTTGGTATGATAGCGCGCTGCCTGCCCGCAATAGGAACAGTCTTCCGGGCAGCCGCCGGTTTTTATCGAAAGCAGGGTTGACATCTGAATTTCTTCAGGATTATGCCACTGCCGGTGAACGGTAGCCGCTTTGTAGACCAGCTCAATGAGCGGAAGATTATAGATATCCCTGATTTCTTCTTTTGTCCAGTCGTTTCTTATTATTTTTCGATCCATCTTTTTTGTGATAATTGTTTTGTAATACTTTCTATATGTTCTTTTGTTATTTTTTCAAGATCAGGAATTCTTACCACGGAAGTTTCAGGCGGAAGATGCCCGCGGATAATATGCTCTGTATCCGGCGGAAAATCCCCGTTAAGGATCAGGTATTTCAGCTGCACTGCATGCTGCTGCAGGGCCATTACCGACAACAGCGTATGATTGATACAGCCCAGGTAGTTCCTTGCCACCAAAGCCACCGGAAGATCCAGTTTTTTAATCAGATCAATCATGCAATAATCTTCATTAAGCGGTACCATCAGGCCTCCGGCTCCTTCCACAATCATAGGATTTGAAGTCTCAGGGATTTTAAATCTATGTAGATCTATTGTCACCCCTTCTTCTTTGGCTGACTGGTGAGGTGACGCGGCCAGCTTAAAACGGTATGTTTCCGGATGGCAAACGGTATCATTTCCTGTCCATTCTTTTATTTTCATGCTGTCGGAATTCCTGAGGTCTCCCGACTGAACGGGCTTCCAGTATTCAGCGTTAAAATATTTCGTCAAAATGGCCGAGCATACGGTTTTCCCCACTTCAGTCCCTATTCCGGTTATAAATAATTTCATATCAGAAAATTAAAATTCATAATTAGTTTCGGTATTAAGATTGATCTTATACCCTGCTTTAAATAAATGTCAGAAGATTGATTCATGTGACTTATAGAATGTCCCTGATAATTCCTGTGAGCTTTATAATTTCTTCTTCTGTATTAAAGCTGTGAATACAGATACGGAGACGTTCAGACCCTTCCTTTACCGCCGGGCTGCATACGGCATAAGTTAGCAGTCCTTTATCATATAATGTCTTCTGCAGGCTTTTCAGTTTCCGGGTATCAGGAATTAAAACTGCCTGAACGGGACTTCCTTCTGATGAAATCGAATTCAGCCTCTGCTGACGGAAAATCTTGATGTTTTTCTGAAGTCCTGCGGACCTTTCAGGATGCTTTTTTAAGAAGTCATATCCTGTTTTTATACCGATCCACTGCACATCAGGTGCTGAAGTTGTATAAATGAACGGAGAGGCAAAATTGATCAGATAAGATACTATTAAACCGGTACTTAGAACCGCGGCACCATGCATGCCCAAAGCTTTGCCGTAGGTAATAACGGTTGCGAGCACTTTGTTCCGGAGCTGATACCGGTCTGCCAGGCCGTACCCAAAGATCCCGAAAGCATGGGCTTCATCTACAATCAGGCCTGCCCGGTACTTTTCACAGACCCCGGCGATTTCCTGTATCGGGGCAACATCCCCATCCATGGAATAAAGGCTTTCTATGGCAATATAACAGCGTCCTTTTTGCCTGCTTAATATCCTTTCCAGATCCTCAGGGTCATTGTGCCTGAATTTTAACTTTTTAGCATACGATAATGTACAGCCATCATGTACGGAACGATGGATTTTTTCATCGGCTATAACAGTATCATGCCGGTTCGGAACTGTTGAAAATAAAGCAAGGTTGGCATGATACCCTGAAGGAAAAAGCAGTGCGGAAGGATACCGGTGTTCCCTGGCTATCCATTGTTCGGTTTCGGCTGTATGATCGCTGTTTCCGCTGACTAATCTGGAACCCGTACTGCCTGACAGCAGCTGAGGATTTTGAATGATTTTTTTCAACAGCAATTGCTGCAGCTCTTCATTCCCTGCCAGCCCCAGATAATCATTGGAGTAAAAATCAATACCTCCTGTTCTTGGCTGCAATACCCTTAAATTCCCGTTCTTTTCCCTTTTATCAAGCGCATCCTGCAGGTGTTGGAGCCCGTTATGCATGATCAGGGATTTCCACTTCATGGATGATGGCCTTAATCCATGCGTCATACAGCTCTTTTTCCATCTGTACTATATTTTCGGCATGCTTATGCCATGTTCCGGAAAACCCGTTAAGCTGCGAAACCATTTCTTCCAGATGGCCTTCTTCTTCAAGAATTATGGATTTTACCATCACCTTTGATGATGCCCTGGTAAGAACATCCTGGTAAACCGGGTACAGTTCATCGGCACGGACCTCAATGGCATAGGTTACAAAAAGATAGGCTGCATATTTAAGCTTTTCCTGGGTCAGGGTAAAATGTTTTTTCAGGTATTTGCAGGCTTTAATGTCCAAAGCATGCAGGTACTGCCTTGTTGCCGCCGCAGCCAGCAGTTCATCATTCCCGTAAGCCGTACACAGTCCGCTACCCAATTTTCCGATCTGTTTTTTCAGGTAATAGGCATGGCGGTGTTCTTCGCAGGCATGTTTCAGCTGAATGATATTTACCTGAGCAGGGTGCTCGCAGGCGGAAATTTTTCTGGCCCCGGCATTTTCCATGAATGAAAGGGTGTTGAGCCATCGTGCATGTGTCAGGGGATCCTGAACAATTCTTTCGATAAGGCTGTAGAATTCCATAGATTTTATTTTGATTCCAAAATTAGTATATTGCCGGATGGCTGAATGGTGCCGGTTTTAATATTATGGATAGTCCGGTTGAAATTCCTTATAAAAGTTTTATTACGATTGATCGAGATTCCGATATTTCCGTATACCTGCAGGTGGCCGGCCAGCTGGTGAATGCCATACAGCGGGGCTATCTTCCTTTCGGCACGAAACTTCCGGGAACAAGGTCCCTGAGCCGGATTCTCGAAGTCCACAGGAATACGGCAGTCAATGTCTATGAAGAATTAATGGCTCAGGGCTGGATAGAAACATATCCCAATAAAGGGACGTTTGTGATCGGCAAAGACAGGGAACAGCCACTAAAAATCAAAAAATTTGAAAAGGACCATCTCGGAAACTATCCAAAAACAGCGGGATTTTCTTTTAAGACCTCCAATATTCTGGACAATCCCTTTGAACATTCAGGCTGCGACTACCTTTTCAACGACGGCATCCCCGATATCCGTCTGACCCAGGTTGACCAGCAATCCAGAATCTACAGTGCAACGTTAAAACGGAAAGCCCATAAGATCGGCCAGTACAATTACGACGGAAGTGAATTCTTTAAAAAGAATCTCTCCCAATATTTAAATCTGTCCAGAGGCCTGCCGATTTCGAGAAGCAATCTTCTGATTACGAGAAGCACGGAAATGAGTATTTACATTGTTTCAGAAATACTGCTGGCACAGGACGATATAGTTCTGGTAGGCGAACTGAGCTATTTTTCAGTCAATATGATTTTTCAGAAAGCCGGAGTGGATATCCGTTCCGTCCCGATTGATGAGCATGGAATAAATGTGAATGAAGTAAGGAGTATCTGTGAGAAACAAAAGGTCAGGATGCTGTATCTTACCCCACATCACCATTATCCCACAACCGTTACATTAAGCGCCCATCGCCGGCTGGAACTCCTGGACCTTGCTGCTGAATTCGGCTTTATCATTCTGGAAGACGATTATGACTATGAATTCCATTATGATAAAAGCCCCATTTTGCCCCTGGCCAGTGCAGATACGAACGGCATGGTGGTATACATCGGTTCTTTCGGGAAATCCTTGGCTCCCGGTTTCCGGACAGGCTTTATTGTGGCTCCCGAAAACCTGATGGCGGAAATGCGTAAGTATCTGGGAATTATAGACCGGCAGGGCGATGTGCTGATGGAACATGTCCTGGGTGAAATGATTGCCGAAGGCGAAATCAACCGGTACCTGAAGAAATCCCTTAAAATTTACCGCGAAAGAAGAGACCATTTCTCCCTGCTTCTTGAGGAAAAAATGGGGGAATGGATCAGTTTTCAGAAGCCTTCGGGCGGACTTGCCGTCTGGGCAGAATGGAAATTTCCGGTCAACCTGATGAAGCTGAGCCGGGAATGCTCAAAGAACAACCTGTTTATTCCGAAAACTCTGCTTTACCAGAATAAGGAACTGACGGCCATGAGGCTCGGATTTGGAAATTTTAATCTGGACGAAGCCGAAAAAAGCATTGATATTATCTCAGGGACGGTCAAAAAGCTGTTGTGATTATCATTCCGGATAACCTGAGACTGACATCAATCCGTCAGGTACCCGATTGAGAAGATTAAAATCATAATTTTTAAATGATTGGTTAGGTTTTTGAATGGTAAAATCCAAATCCGCACTATTGAAACTGATTACATTTACCAATAAAGGAATTTACTGTCCGCAGGGGAAGTTTTATATTGATCCCTGGAGGCCCGTAGATCTCGCCTTAATCACGCACGGCCATGCCGACCATGCCCGGTGGGGAATGAAGAAATACCTATGCCACCATTTTACAAAACCGATCCTCTATAAAAGGATCAGTGAAGACATCGAATGCCAGAGTGTGGAATACGGCGAAGTCATCAATATGAACGGCGTAAAGGTATCGTTTCATCCGGCAGGCCATATCATCGGCTCTGCACAGATCCGTCTGGAATATAAAGGCTATGTAAGTGTTATTTCCGGAGACTATAAAGTTCAGTATGATGGATTGAGTACGCCTTTTGAAGTGGTAAAGTGCCATGAATTTGTAAGTGAGAGCACATTCGGGCTGCCGATTTACAACTGGCTGGAAGTGGATGACCTGAATAAGAGAATGCAGAACTGGGTGCTTAAAAACAAGGAAAACCAGAAAACGTCCGTATTTATCGGATATTCCCTCGGAAAAGCTCAGCGGATCATGAAAGCGGTGGAAGGCCTTGGGAAAATCCATGTTCACTACTCTATCGGAAAATTAAATGAAGCTTTTGAAAATGCAGGCATTACGCTCCCGGAATATGAAGTGCCGGATTTCAGGGAAAGTATAAAGCATGTACAGGATGACATTGTTATCGTTCCGCCTGCTTTACTGGACAGCAATGTAATTAAAAAAATCCCGAATCCCGCCACGGCCATCTGTTCAGGCTGGATGCAGGTGCGCGGGGCGAGAAGATGGCGGAGCGCGGATGCCGGCTTTCCCATGAGCGATCATGCAGATTGGGGCGGCCTGTTACAGGCCATAAAAGCAACGGAAGCAGAAATCGTTCATGTTACGCATGGGCAGACCGAAGTTTTTTCAAAATATTTAAATGAAATCGGGATAAAAGCGGATGTCGTAGAGACATTGTATGGCGATGATGAAGAGGAAACCGAGAAGGAAGAAACTGCCGAAGCATCTGCATCTCAACCCAAGGAATGATTCAGTACTTTAAAAGATTGTACAAACGACCTGAACAAAATCTTTTTTCAATAAAGAAAGCAATAGAGAAAGTTTATGAATAAAGGTTATAATAGCCCCAATTGTTAAAGAATCGATTACCGGAAATTATATTTTAAATTATGAAGCATTTCGCAGAACTGATCAATGCCCTCGAAAGCACCAATAAAACCAACGCCAAGATCGATGCCATCATTGACTATCTGGAACGTGCACCGGATGATGACAAGGTATGGTTTATTGCATTGTTTACAGGCAAGAGGCCCAAACGGAATGTCAATACCAATTATATGAAAGAATGGGCACTTCAAATTACCGGGCTGCCCTTCTGGCTTTTTCAGGAAAGCCATTCTTCGGTGGGAGACCTCGGTGAAACCATTTCACTGATTCTTCCGCCGCCAACTGAAAAAATAGAGCGTACCCTTTCCCAGTGGATGAATGACATCATCGGTTTAAAAGGAAAGTCAGATGACGATAAAAAAGACTTTGTCCTGCATTCCTGGAATGGGCTCGACTATACGGAACGCTTGATATTCAATAAATTACTGGGCGGGAGCTTCCGGATCGGGGTGTCGGATAAGACTTTGATCAATGCACTGACCAAGTTTTCAAACCAGGAATCCAGCACATTAATGCACAGCCTGATGGGAAAATGGGTGCCGGAAGAAGCATCATTCCAGGAACTTATTTCCGCAGAAAATATCAATCCCGACAATTCAAAGCCCTATCCTTTCTGCCTGGCTTATCCGCTGGAAAAAGAGCCGGAAGATCTGGGAACTCCGGATGAATGGCTGGTTGAATACAAATGGGACGGGATCCGCGGTCAGATCATCAGAAGGAATGACGAAGTGTTTATATGGTCCAGAGGTGAAGAACTCATTACCGAACAGTTCCCGGAAATTGCGGAAACAATTCAGCAGATGAAGGGCAATTTTGTTATTGACGGGGAAATCCTGGCGGTAAAAGATGATAAAGTCCTGAACTTTAATGAGCTCCAGAAAAGGCTGAACCGGAAAACATTAACCAAAAAAATGCTTTCCGAAATTCCGATCCAGGTTTTTGCCTATGATATACTGGAACTGGAAAACAATGACCTGCGGGAGAAACCTATTTCCGCAAGGCGTGCCATGCTGGAAGAACTTCTGCTGAATGAAGCCCCAGAACATATTAAGCTGTCCGAAGTTATTAGTTTTAAAAACTGGAATGACTTAAACCAGATCAGGGAAAGTTCCCGCGAAATCAACAGTGAAGGGCTGATGCTGAAAAAGAAAGATTCCTTCTACCATTCCGGGCGTAAAAAAGGCGACTGGTGGAAGTGGAAAATTAATCCGTTAACCATCGATGCAGTAATGATCTATGCGCAGAAAGGAAGCGGAAGAAGAAGTGCTTACTACACAGACTACACATTTGCGGTAAAGAACGGTGATGCGCTGGTGACCATAGCCAAAGCCTATTCCGGGCTTACTGATAAAGAAATTATGGAAGTCAGCCGATTTGTGAACAAAAATGCGATTGAAAAATTCGGTCCCGTGCGTACCGTAAAGGCTGAATTGGTCTTTGAAATCGCTTTTGAAGGCATAGGGTTCAGCAGCCGGCATAAAAGCGGAGTTGCCCTGCGTTTTCCCAGGATTTTAAGATGGCGGAAAGACAAGACAGTTAATGAAATTGATGATCTGGAAGAAATAAAAAAACTTATTCAGTAATTTCTTTGAATGCATAAATAAAGAAATACTGCAAATTGAATAAAAAACCTTACCTGAAACGGCAGATACTGCATTAAAAAATCACGATAAAATAATTGGCGGCTTTTGAAAATACCAACGGATTTACCGTCATTCAGAACTGGATGGCGGATAAAGGGAATTCCCCTTTCAAATTCCAGGCTGAGACATGGCGTAAATTCGGGAGCGGATACAGCGGAATGGTAATTGCCCCTACCGGTTTCGGAAAGACCTATTCCGTTTTTCTAGCATTGATTACGGATTTCCTTAACCACCACGAAAAATATGAGAAAGGGCTGAAAATGATCTGGATCACCCCGCTCCGTTCCCTTTCAAAAGATATTGCCAAAGCCATGCAGGAAGCCATTGATGAAATCGGGCTGGACTGGATGGTAGGCATAAGGAACGGCGATACGGATCCTAAAGTACGTCAGCAGCAGGTTAAAAACATGCCTGAAATTTTAGTGGCTACCCCGGAAAGCCTGCATTTGCTGCTCGGGCAGAAAAACCATCAGCGTTTTTTCAAAAGTTTAAAGGTTATTGTCGTAGATGAATGGCATGAGCTGCTGGGATCAAAGCGCGGGGTGATGATGGAGCTTGGTATTTCCCAGCTCAGGAGCTATGTTCCCAAAATAAAAATATGGGGCATTACGGCAACCATCGGGAACCTTGATGAAGCCATGGAAATCCTGATTCCGTACCATATCAGAAAAACTACGGTTACAGCCAGAGAAAAAAAGAAAATAGATATTGTGCCGGTATTTCCGGATGAAGTGGAGATTTTACCATGGGCAGGACACCTGGGGCATAAACTTGCTGATAAAGTAGTCCCGATTATCTTAAACTCCACTTCCACAATTGTCTTTACCAATACCAGGAGCCAGAGCGAGATGTGGTACCAGTTGCTGCTGAACGCCTATCCTGATTTTGCAGGGCAGATTGCCATCCACCACAGTTCTATTGATGCCCATCTGAGAATCTGGATTGAAGAAAACCTGAGCTCCGGTAAACTGAAAGCAGTCGTTTCCACCTCATCACTGGATTTAGGAATTGATTTTAAGCCCGTGGATACCGTAATCCAGATCGGTTCTGCAAAAGGGGTTGCGCGGTTTTTACAGCGGGCGGGACGGAGCGGGCACTCCCCTTTTGAAACTTCAAAAATCTACTGTGTGCCTACCCATTCCCTGGAGCTGATTGAAGTTGCTGCCCTTAAGGAAGCTGTGAAAAACAATGTGATCGAACCGCGTGACCCGCAGGTGCTTTGTTTTGATGTTCTCGTTCAGTTCATGATGACCCTGGCGGTCGGAGACGGTTTTTATCCCGATGAAATGTATCCCAGGATCAAAGAAACTTTTGCTTTTCGGGAAATGAATGAGGAAGAATGGAAAGGTATCATCGATTTTTTAACCATCGGCGGGAAAGCACTGAAAAGCTATGAAGAGTTCCATAAAGTAGTCATTGATGAAACCGGGCTGTACAAAGTCACCTCAAGACGGATTGCGATGCTCCACCGTATGAATATGGGCGTGATTGTAAGCGATGCCATGCTGAAGGTAAAATTCATTTCCGGCGGTTATATCGGGATGGTAGAGGAATATTTTATTTCGAGATTAAAGAAAGAAGATAAATTTATCCTTGCGGGAAGGGTGCTGGAAGTGGCGATGATCAAAGATATGACGGTATTCGTACGGGCCTCCAAAGGAAAAGCATTTGCCCCGAGCTACCTGGGCGGAAGGCTGCCCTTAAGCTCTAACCTGGGGCATTTCCTTCGTGAAAAACTATCAGGCGCCCTCAATCCCAAAGCATCTGAAAAAGAGCTTAAATTCCTCCATCCTCTGTTGGCCAACCAGGAAGAACGCTCGCATATCCCAAGAGAAGACGAGTTCCTTGTTGAAATGATTAAAAACAGGGAAGGCTATCACCTGTTTATGTATCCTTTTGAAGGACGGCTGGTTCATGAAGTAATGGCCGCACTGGTAGCGTACCGGATTTCAAAACTTGCTCCCATTTCCTTTTCAATGGCGATGAACGATTACGGTTTTGAACTGTTCAGTGATAAGGAAATTCCGCTGACGGAGGAAAACTTGGACCGGATCCTGACCCGTGACAACCTGATGAACGATGTAATATCAAGCATCAATTCGGCGGAAATGGCAAGGCGCAAGTTCCGTGATATTGCCGTGATTTCCGGCATGGTTGTCCAGAATTTTCCCGGTAAGCAGCGTTCCAACAAATCACTGCAGAGTTCGGCAGGCCTTATTTTTAAGGTACTGGAAGATTACGACCCTGATAATTTCCTCGTCAGGCAGGCTTACACGGAAGTCTTCAATATGCAGCTGCAGGAACAGAGATTGGTAGAAGCTTTTAAAAGAATTGAAAAATCAAAAATTATCCTCAAATATGCAGCCTCGTTTACGCCTTTAAGCTTCCCGATTAAGGTCGACAGTCTTCGGCAGACCCTTTCCAGTGAAGATCTGGATTCCAGGATCCAGAAACTGATTCAGCAGGCCAAGAAAGTAAGATAATGATGGAAACTGAATACATGAAGAATGATTAACAGATCTGAAAAATGAAAATAGCAACAAAAAATATAACGGTACAAAACGAAATCTTTACCTTAACCAACCAGAGGGCCTTGTTCTGGGACGCAGAAAAAACACTGGTTTTATCAGACCTCCATATCGGGAAAACAGCACACTTCAGAAAAAGCGGTATTGCCTTGGCAAACCAGATCATGAAGAATGACCTGGAACGGTTATCAAGCCTGATTGAATATTTCCAGCCTGAAAAGTTTGTGGTAGTTGGCGATTTACTGCATGCCGGCGACAATTCTGATGTGGACGAGTTCTGTACCTGGAGAAGTCAATATCCGGATTTAGGGTTTTACCTCATCGAAGGAAACCATGACCGGATCTCAAAAACACTGGAATCTAAATTGTGCCTGAACCATAAGTCAAAGTCTCTGGAGCTTAACGGTTTCACATTCATCCATGATTTTGAGAAGAAACATCCGAATCTCCAGATCACCGGGCATATCCATCCGGGATTTATGATCCGTTCGGCAGTGAAGAAAATCAGGCTGCCGTGTTTTGTTCTGACGGATAAACAGCTGTTGCTTCCTGCTTTCAGTGAATTTACAGGCCTGGATACAAAAAACATCCCTAAAAACGGGAAATTCTACGTTTTTACGGATGCTGAAATTTATGAAATTTAAGTTCAGGCTAAATCTTTTCTCATCATCAGGTCAGTCTGTTCTTCGCTTCCCAGCCTGAAAATATGCTTGTCAAATGTCACAAAACCGTTCTTCTTATAAAAGTTCACTGCACGGAGGTTCTCTTCCCATACACCAAGCCAGAGGTACTGTTTCTTTTCCTCAAGTGCGACTTCCAATGCTTTGTCATACAGAAGCTGTCCAACTTTCTTACCATGGTGGGAACTTTTCACATAAATCCTTTCAATCTCCATTGAAGCGTCATCCTGAAGCTCTGTCTGGGCTTTCCCGGCATTTATTTTAAGATAACCGATCGGATTATCTTCTTCCCAAGCGATAAAGAAATGGGAGTCTGCCGTATTCAGTTCCCGGGACAGTTTTTCAACGGAAAAACTGTCCTCAAGGTATTTCTGCATTTCATCCTCAGCATTGTCTTTGGCAAACGTTTCGTAAAATGTTTCTTTTCCTATACCCTGCAGAACTTCCAGTTGTTCAGCTGAAACCTTCTTAATAATAATTGGTGTCATATCATCTGTATTATTAAAATAAAATTTTATTGAATGCTTCCGAAGCCAGGTGAACCTGGACTGCCCAGTCATCCGCTGCTTCGCTTCCTGCATCATCGGAGATGTATTTCAGGCACAGGAAAGGAATGTCACTCTTCATGGCAATCAGAGCCAGGGGATAGGCTTCCATATCTACAATAGTATAATCGGTTTCCGCATGGTTCATTTCAAAACTGTCCCCGGTTCCGCAGATGCCCTGTGGCAGGCCTTCTTTTACAAGCCCGTAATCCAGGACGGGCGGAATGCCTGAAAGCGGCGTCTCATATTTTTCAAAACCCAGGCCTCTTACATCCATATCCCGCTGGATAAACTTTGTACAGCAGACCACCTCCCCTTTCCTGAAACTCCGGCTTCCCGCAGAACCGAGGTTGACAATCAGTTCCGGCCTGTTGCGGTGGATTTCCCGGGTAAGTTCCATCGCCGCATTTACTTTGCCGATGCCTGTAATCAATTTATTTTTGTCGTTGAATACGTTACCTGCTTCCGCATCCAGAGCGAAAACGAAAAGTGTCCTGTCGATGGCAAAATGATGTTCGCCGGTAATTCTTATCATTTAAAGCTGGCTGTTAAATTCTTTTCAAAATTATGCATTCAGATTAAATACTGCAACCCTGCGTCCCTTATCCCACGGAAAAGTATTTACGCAAGGTAACCTCTGCTGAATCAACGGGTGACAGAGCAGGTAACAGTCAAAAAGACAGAGACAGCTTAGCTTATCAGAACAAAGAGGGTTTAAAAAGAAATAAAAAGATTAAGCGGAATAAATGCCGGACTGCAATACCGGCCATTGGATTCTGAAGTAAAAAATGGCTTAAAGATCGTTAAACCATTTGTAGATATCAACTGTTGATGCAATATTAAGTTTCTTCCTCAGCCTGTTTTTACGGTTCTGTATGGCTTTCGGCGTAACGAATGTATAGGTTGCGATTTCTTTTGTCGTTAAATTGAGTTTTAGATAAATACAAAAAATCAATTCTGAGTTTTTAAGATTGGGCTGAATAGATGATAACGTATTAAAGAAATCAGGATCTACCAATCTGAACTTGCTTAACAGCCTCGGGGAATTTTCTTTTGCCAGTGCCAGAATTTCGTCCTGTACAAAAATTTTTTGGTTTAAATCTTCTAAATTAAATTCAGTTTTTTCGTTTTTCATAATATTTTCTGATCTCTTCTGTTTCTGTTGCTTGTTACAGCACAGTATTAACTCACTCTCAGTACCCTGCTTTACCTGATGATAGAGCCTGCGTACCGTATGTTTGAAGCTTTTATTATCTTATCATTTTGGAAATCTGCCGTTTTTGCCGTACACTAACTTTCTTGTATTTTTAAAATTAAAACGTATTACAAAAACATATACTTTTTACGCCATGTTTAAGAACAAAGAAATAAAAAATGATTAAAATTTCCTTTAATTAAAATACCACACACATACCACGCGTGCTTTTGGAATTTTATCTCTTGATCTGAAACAAAGCGCGTTACATATCCGACAACAAAACTAGACTATTATTGTCTCAGTTTTTATGATTGTAATCAATACATTTAAAAAAAATGAATTATTTTTTCAGTGTTTAACTTCTGTTTAACTGTTTGTCAATAAATTAATTACGCCGGAACAAAAAATAACCCCGCTTCTTTCTGCAGCGGAAAACCACCGATCTGAAACGGATGTTATCCTTTTTTTGATTTAATATTTTTAAACAGTTCTGGGCATGAAATCATTAATTTTCCGGCACAATGATCAACCGTTAGCTTTTCCGAAAACATAAAAGTATGATAAGCTATCTGTGAATTGATTTTTTCTGCGGAAACAAAACATCAGGTTTATGCTTTCAACACAAGAAAATCGAGACAGGAAAACAGTTCCTTTATAGCTTAAGGGAAAAATATGAACCGGTAAAGAATGATAAACTTACTGTTCCAGCTGTTTTTGAAATTCTGCAAGGTATTTTCCAAGATGAAATCCGTCTGCAAGGCCATGATGGGCTTCCACAGAGACCGGAAGATAATACCTGCCTTCTCTTACAGCAAATTTCCCGAACGTAATCTTAGGGACGGATTCGGTTCTGTCAAGCGGGGTCGGGTGAAGGATGGCTGAAAAAGAATTCCAGGGAATGGCTGAATGCCGGATAAGGTCTTTGCCCAGCTTCCCGTTGTTCAGTCTGATCCCGGCAGAGTTCCGTACCTCACTGATTTCTTTCTGAAGTTCGGCATTGAATGTATTAAAATCTTCTGAAAAGTGCACATAAGCAAAGCCGAAAGTACCGTCTGTCCTTCCAATGGTAGTTCCGGCATTAATGATATCATACCTTACGACATTTTCCCCAACGATACGAAGTTTGAGTTCATCAACAGTATTAACGGCAACCATTGAAGCATGCAGGTAGGTTGCAAAAAAAGAATGGCCTTTTTCTTTGGCTTTTGCATATGCTGCCGTACACTCCACTTCTGTAGTGAACCCGAAATAAGGGCTTGCCATGGCTGAAAAGAATTCAAAATGTTCCTTTCGGTTCCAGCTTTCAATGTCTATAATCTTCATTGTTTTTTTTGCAAAATTCCGTAAGATTTACCGTTTAAAAAAACTTAACGGATGAAAAATGATATTAAAATACATTTATTATTCATCTGCACTTATTTATAAGTACTTAAACAGACTGGCTGAAATAGACTGGTCGGGTTTTTGATGCCGCATTTGTTTATCAGGATAACATTATTTATCTTAACCAATCATTCAATTAATTACCAATACAATGAAAGAAGAGAAATTAGGGTTTATCGGACTGGGGAATATGGGGCATCCGATGGCAAAAAATTTAGAACAGTCAGGCGCAGTACTTTCCGTTTACAACCGTACGATTGAAAAGGCTGAAGATTTTAAGGCGAAATCCATTGTCTGCCATACGGTTTCCGAAACAGTTGATAACAGTGATATTATTTTTACGATGCTCACCGATGATCTTGCTGTAAAAGCAGTATATGAGGAAATTTTGGCGCAGGATATCTCAGGAAAACTGTTCATTGATATGAGCACCATTTCTCCTGAAACAACGAAAGAAATATCTGCCGCTGTAATAATAAAAGAAGCCGGGTTTATTGATGCCCCGGTAGCGGGAAGCACAAAGCCTGCAGCTGAAGGGACGCTGATCATCATGGCAGGCGGCGAAGAGCAGGATATCCGCAGGGCTGAACCCTACCTGAAAAAGCTTGGGAAAAGCATTAAACACCTGGGCGGAAACGGGAAAGGAATTGCCGCAAAATTATCCGTTAACTATTTTATTTCAGCCATTTACCAGGGACTGGCGGAAACGGTCCTTTTTTCGGAGAAACTCGGGATTGCACGGGAAGATATGCTGGAAATCATCAATGAAAGCGCAAGCGGGAGCGGTGCTACAAAAGTGAAGACCCCTTTACTGATAAATAATACTTATGATCCCGCGTTTGCTCTGGACCTGATGTTAAAAGATATCCTGCTGGCGAAAAATGCAGGTGCTGATTTTCCCCTGTCTGAAACACTGATTGAAACTTACCAATCGGCTCATGATGCCGGTTTCGGGAAAGATGATGTGATCGGAATTATTAATTACCTCAAAAATAAGTCCTGATGATGTAATTAATGATCTTAGCTGAACTTAAAAAGAATAACAATGAAAGATTTCAAAACCATATTTTTCTTCTTACGGCTTCCGGTTGCTGTTTCTTTACTGGGCCACGGGCTGGTGCGACTGCCTAAGCTTCAGGCTTTCAGTGAATGGATGCTGAAAACGATGGAAAAATCAGCAATCCCCGAAGCCTTAATCCTTCCGTTCAGCTATTTCCTGCCTGTTGCAGAAGCGGTGGTAGGACTGCTGCTGCTGATAAATTATAAAACCAGATATACCCTGTATGCGAGCTTGACGTTAATGAGCATCCTGATTCTGGGAAGCAGTTCCGTTGAAAACTGGCAGGCCATTGAATCCCAGCTGCTGCATTCATTATATCTCTTCGGGCTGTTGTGGTTTCATGAAAAATTCTGTACCGGAAATAATGGCTGATTGCAACCTTAAATCTGAATAGGTCTGAAGCCGGAACTCTTTAAATGCCTGAAGATTTTACATCACCTGTGCTTTCCTTGATTCTGTAATAATGCTGATTCGGTTAAATTTTAAATGGTTCAAACAGGCTCCGAATGATCTGTATCGACTGCATTACAGGTCTGGCTGTAATTTTTCTCCGTGGTATTTAGTTATGGTCGGATTTTTGAATAGGAAAGAGTAATTCAATATATACTGTTAGAAATTAATCACTAAAATATAAAATTATGTCAACAGAAAATCTTACGCATCAGGATGCCGTTAAAAAAATCAAGGATTTATCAGAAAGCGCAAAAGTCTGCATGTTCTGTACGGAACTGGATAAATACCCTATCAATTCACGCCCGATGTCTTTACAGGAAACGGATGAGGAAGGAAACCTTTGGTTTATCAGCAGTGATACGAGCAATAAGAATTTTGAAATTAAAGAAGACGGAAGAGTACAGCTGTTTTTCATGAACAACAGTGATTACCAGTACCTTTCCGTATACGGAAACGCAACGATTTACAAGGACCGTTCAACCATTGAAGACAAATGGTCTCCAATGGCAAAAGCATGGTTTGAAAACGGAAAAGACGATCCTAATGTTTCCATTATCCGTGTAGAGCCGAAGGATTCTTATTATTGGGATACGAAAGCTGGTAAGCTGGTAAGCCTTTTCACTTTTGTAGCGGCTGCTGTTACCGGAAATACCACTGATAATTCTGATGGTGTCGAAGGAAATGCAAGGGTTTGATCCGGAAACTGCTGTTAGATAACCAAACAACCGTACATCACAAAAACAAAAGAGACTGTCTTAAAATAAAGGCAGTCTCTTTTCTGTAAATTGTGACAGGAAAAATGAATGAATGACTGAGGAATATAATAAACTAAGGTGTTTCTTTATGAGGCATATCCACGGGCTTGGATTCCGGTGAACCTTTCTCGCGGAGCCAGATGGAAAGAATGACAATAGAAGCTACCGCAAGAAATTCGCTCTGCCAGTTCTGGAAGGATTCAAACCAGAACCTGGAATCAGCAATATAATGAACTGCTGTGGTAATAGGTTTATCCTTTGCCATCTGTTCTTCATTAAAATCTTTGAGGCTTCCGTAAAAATGGAGTAAAAAAGAGAGCATAAATAAGAGACCAAAAGCAAGTGACAAAGAATGCCGGTATATTTTCAGCCAGATGCCTCCTTTTTTTACCGGCCATGGCGCATCAGGATGCGACACAGGTTCCCGGTCAACATCTTCTTGACCCTCCAGGGATTTAGATTCACTTGACCCTCTCTGCCTCAATGAGACGGTTAAAAGAACATACAGCATCATCTGCAAAAATTCGCTTTCCCAGTTTTCAAAAGTTGCCTGTATAAAATGTCCGCTGTGCATGTATTCCGCTGCATCCAGCAACGGTTTCCCATGTTCCGCCAGTTCCGCGTTGTGCGTGTTCCACCCGGTGATAAACTGACCTGTAAGGCATATAAGCATAAGGGCGATCACAACAATGCTCAGGCTGTTCCGGTATAAAAATCTTTTTTCAGACATATATTTACAGTTCAGATTCAGATTCTATTCTCGGGAGATCTTTAACCGCAGGCCCTGTAAGCATTTTTCCGTTTACGTTAAACCTTGATCCGTGGCAGGGGCAGTCCCATGAAAGCTCGGCACTGTTCCACCGTACTTCGCACAGAGCATGGGAACAGGTGCTTTTCATCAGATGCATTTTGCCGTTGGTTTCTTTGTATACCGCGTACGAATCACCTTCATATTTTACCACTTTTGCCTCTCCTTCCTTTACTTCGGCTAAAGAGCTTATTTTTTCTGCAAAAAGCTTATCCTTAATAAAATCATAGGCAACAACGGCATTTTCCTTTACAAATTCGGTAAAGCCTGCAATCGGTTTTATTCTGGAAGGGCTGAACATTTTTTCATACCTGCTGCTTCCCGTTACAATAAGGTCCGTAATAATCTTGGAAGTAATAGTCCCGAATATCATTCCGTTACCACTGAAGCCGGTAGCCGTAAATATTTTTCCTTTGCTCGAAGGAAGTTTCCCGATGTACGGAAAACCATCGGCAGGTTCGTAATACTGGCTGGACCAGCTGTACCGTGCCGTGTCTACATTGAAATATTGGCGTACATAATTTTCAAGCCTTGAAAAACATGCGCCCGTATCTTCTTCATGCCCGGTTTTATGGTCTTCGCCTCCTGCAATCAGCAGATTTTCACCGTCAATTTCCTGGATTCTGTAATAATGATAGGGATCCGCAAGATCATATCCCAGGTCTCCCGGATAGGCGTTGTCTTTTAAACTGAAAGCGATGGCATAGCTCCGGTACGGTGCATTGGTCGTATGAAGGAGGCTCATGCCCGGCGGGATATGGGTAGCATAAACCACATGTTCTGCACGGATCTCCCCTTTAGAAGTTTTCAAGATTATTTCTTCTTCGTGTTCATCATGGTTCTCACAAAGGCAGTCTCCCTGAATAATTCCGCCCAGGTTCTGGAATGCTTCACACAGAGCCTTAATATATTTTACCGGATGGAACTGGGCCTGCCCCGGAATAACCACTGCTTCTTTAAAAGGAACAGGGAAAGGAATTTCTTCCGTATAATTTATTTCCACATCTACTTTTGAGGCACCGTCTACGATATCTTTCAACTGTTTTTGCTGTTCTTTATCCAGTGCAAAGAGATAGGCAGATTTCTCTTCAAAGTCACAGTCGATATTAAAGCTGCGGATGTTATTTTGTATGATGCCGATGGCTTCTGTTCCGACTTCAGCCAATAATCTGGCATTATCAAGACCAAAACTGCTGATGGCTTCGTTATAGGTAGTGTCAAAAAAATTATTAAGATGGGCAGTCGCTCCGCCTGTAGTTCCGAACCCGATGTTTGAAGCTTCCAGAAGGATACATTTTTTTCCCGATTGCTGAAGTTTTAAAGCGGTTGAAACACCGGTAATGCCGCCTCCGACTATGGCTACATCAAAAGCCTGGTTAAGGACAGCGTCTGATGAAAACCTCCTGATCTCTTCCTGCCAGATGCTTTTTCTTGCTCCGTCTCTGTACATAATTTTACTTCTGTTTTTTATCCGTTAACAATTAACCCGCCGTTGGGATGGAACACCTGCCCTGTAATCTGCGCGGCGTCATCACTGGCGAGAAACAGAAAACTTGATGCCACTTCTTCCGGGGTTGCTTTTCTTTCAAAAGGCGGTTTGCTCAGATCATCTTCTTCATCTCCGAAAGTTTCTTCCGTAAGCGGTGTGAAAACCGGACCCGGTGCCACAGCGTTGACCCGGATGCCTTTCTTTTTGGCCTGCAGGGCTAGTGAACGCGTGAAAGAAACAATAGCTCCTTTTGTTGCAGCATAATCCAGCAGTTCCGGATGTCCCTGATAAGCTGCGGCAGAAGTGGTATTGATAATGGAATTCCCTTGTTTTAAGTGAGGAAATACAGCCTTCGTTAAAAGAATCATTCCGATAATATTGGAATTGAAGGTAGTCCTGATATTTTCTTCCTCAAGGTCTTCGATATTTTTGGAAGGGAACTGTGTCCCGGCATTATTCACCAGGATGTCAATTCCTCCCAACTCGGAAGCTGCTTTCTGTGTTACTTCATGACAAAATTCAGAATCACTGACATCTCCCTGGAATATAAATGATTTTCTTCCTAATGACTCGATCTCTGATTTTGTCTTCCGGGCATTTTCTTCATCGGAATGATAGATAATGGCAACATCGGCTCCCTCTTCAGCAAACAGCAAGGCAACAGCCTTCCCTATTCCACTGTCGGCACCGGTAATAAGGACAGATTTATTTTCTAATTTTAATTTCTTCATAAAAAAACTTAATTTTCGGCTTTCGGCTTCTGCATTTCGGACATATTATGCGCTGCCATGCGGTCTGTGGACATATTGGACATGGCTATGTTTATTTTGTTTTTTAATCCTGATATTACTTTATCATCCCCGTTCATCAGTGCATTGTATCCGTCAACGGCAACTTCTTCCGGTGAAGAAAAGCTGTCTTTGTCATCCATGACTTTGCTTTCATTCATGTCTGCTTTATTAAAGAAATCCGTATCCGTAGGCCCGGGCAGAAGCGCAGTTACCGTAATACCGGAGTCTTTAAGTTCTTCGCGGATGGCTTCAGACCATGATAAGATGAATGCTTTAGTCCCGTGATATACCGAATGCCACGGACCGGGAGACTTGCTGGCTATGGAAGCCAAATTCAGGATTCTTCCTGATCCTTTTGGTAAGCGGTCTTTTATAAAGAGTTTGGTTAATATAATGACTGATACGATATTAAGATTGACGATATCGACTTCACGGTGGATATCCGTATCCTGAAACTTTCCGTAAACACCCTGCCCAGCATCATTCACCAGGATTTCCGGGCTGATGCCGTTTAACTGCAGCTCTGAATACAGGGAATACACATCCTCCTGGGTAAACAAGTTTTTAGCCATTGTAATAACATTGATGCCATAACTTTTAAATTCATCGGCTTTCGCTTTCAGCTCATCATGGTTTCTGGCTACCATCACAAGGTCATACCCGTTTTCAGCAAACTGTTTAGACAGTTCATAACCGATACCGCTGGTAGATCCGGTAATCAGAGCATACTGGTTTTTACGATCCATATCAAACTATTTTAAAATCATCAACTGGTTGATTTCACTTTTGAAGCATCCCAAAATAAATTCAGTATAGTACAGCTGTGCATTCAGAGCCTGTGTTTTAGGGTGTAGCTCCAGCTTTCTGGTCATTACAATCTCTCCTTTATAGGCAAAGGAGAAAAATGTATAGATTTTATAGGATGAATTCCTGACCGGGGTACAGTAACCTGTAGTGGCTATAGCCCAGTCAGATTCAAAGAGCCTGGACACGTTTAAGGCCATTGTTTCGGCAATATTTTCAGATACGCAATCGCATTCCTCAGCTTCGCGGGCATCTACTTTCAGAAGTTTTACTTTCTCCTGCATGGTATAGGTAGTAAGCCCGCCCTTATAAAACAGCGGGGCATTGGGCATCTGTGAAAAAGCAAGCTGCAGGCATCCGGAAGTGACGCCTTCCGCTATGGCAATGGTCTCATCAGCAGTCATAAGTGACTGGCTGATGTATTCGAGAAGACTTTTTTGAAATTCCATAATTATACTATTTTGTGTTGTGTGTTATAAACTTAAAATTGTGATTTTTTCCAGGGGTCCAGAACAACTTTTACGCACCCGTCTTCTTTCTTATCAAAAATCTGATAACCTTTGGAAACATCTTCCAGGGAAAGACGGTGAGTAATGATATCGTCCAGTTGCACACGCCCGCTTTGAACATGGTCCATTAACTGATCAATGATCGCATGAACGTTGCACTGACCTGCCTTTACAGTAATTCCTTTATCAAAAATCTGTCCAAGCTTGAAATTGTCATAATTTACGGGATAAACACCTAAAATGGAAACAATCCCACCGCGTCTCACGGCACTCATACAGGCTTCAAGAACTTTTATGGAACCTTTTTCAAAATTGATTACTGCCTTTGCACGGTCCAGTAAATTCCGCTCCGGTTCAAAACCTACGGCTTCAATGCAAAGATCTGCACCCCGGCCGTCTGTCATTTCACGGATCTGTTCAATAACATCTTCACCGTTTTCCCATAAGATGGTATCACAGCCGGTCAGTTTTTTAATCTGATCCAGTCTGTACTGCTGGGTATCGATAACAATTACTTTTTTGGCATTATGAAGGATCGCACTTTTTACTGACATTGATCCTACGGGGCCTGCACCGAAAACTGCCACGGTTTCTCCGCCTTTCAGGTCTCCCCACATTACACCTGTGTAGCCGGTAGGGAAAATATCGGTGAGGAACAGAACCTGCTCATCGGTAAGGTTGTCCGGCACTTTCCGGGGGCCGATGTGTGCATATGGAACCCTTACATACTGTGCCTGTCCGCCGTCATAGCCTCCGTAAAGATCTGAATAGCCAAACATCGCTCCGCCTTTTTCAGTTATGATTCCGCCTTCAGGGCCGTAATGCTCCGGGTTGCTGTGTTCGCATGCCGTAGGAAGGTCATGCTGGCAGAAGAAACAGCTTCCGCAGGAAATCGGGAAAGGGACTACCACGCGGTCACCTACTTTCAGGTTGGTAATGCGCTGTCCTACTTCCTCTACAATTCCCATGAACTCATGTCCCATAACCATAGGGCGTGCCTGCGGGATTCCTCCTGAATACATATGAAGGTCACTTCCACAGATAGCTGTGGAGGTTACTTTCAATATAACATCTGTTGATTCTTTAATGATGGGATCATTTACTGTATCACATTTGATGACTCCCGGTCCGTGAATAACTGCTGCTCTCATAATATAATATTTTAGTGTGTTGTGAATGAATGATTTTAATTATTTTTAATCCCGGGGATTGCGCTCCGGTTCAAGATCCCAGACCCTGTGGCTGGCAATAGCCCGGATAAATTTTGCTGCTGTATCGCTGTCTTCTGCTGTAACAATGGCAGGGTCAATGCGTTTTTTTTCGCAGACATTACTGTTTTGTAAAGAGGTTCTGCGTGGACTATTCTCTCAGGGATTCTTTCCTGGTCGAAACGTGTCACTTTCTCTCTGAAAATGAAGTCTTCCAAAAGCGAGGATCCTCTGTTTCAAACGGTCAGGCTATTCCGTTCATTATTCATTTTAAGACCTTGTTAGTGGTCATTTTTTTCCTGGCTGTCGGAAGTTTTATAAGCATCCGGATGATCCGGTTTTTCATCTGTTGGTCGGTAGTCTTTCATCATTTTAATGTTTTTAGTGGTGTACTTTGTACAAAACTCAAATAATTATTAAATGACTACTGATTTACAATAAGTATTCATTTAAATAAACCATACAGAACAGACGAGCTTTATATGACTTCAGTCTTATCATATACCATTTTCACAGCATGTATCAGAATTGATGAATCTTTTCAGCAATTTCTGTAAGATTATCTGTCTTTATATTAATATTGAGAATATCTTATGCAGGCCATAACTAAATATCAGACGGCAATGGATCGTTTTCATTAAAATAAATTGGTATAAACGCAGAAGCATTTTTACAGTTCCTCAACTGAGGCTTTAGGAATATAGGCAAATTACTATTCAAATATACATGGTAATCGCTCATTTTTTTTATGACTCAAGTCATATCGGATAATTGGTAACAGAATTTGTATTCTTTATTGATCGAAATCCAATACGAAAACCGGTTAATATAAAATTTTGCGATTTTCTGTATTGATGATCGGATAAAGCTTATCTATAAAAAGCAGGGATTCCCCTATACTCTTCCCGTCTTCTAAAAGTGTCCGGATAATTTCTTTCCCTTCATCGTTGTAATTATAAGCTTTACCTCTCCGTCCATGACCTGATAAGAATAATCGGGAACATCCCCTTCACTGAAAATAATTTCCGAAGGCCTGTACCTTCTGGTAATTGCTCCTATTGATTGCAGAATTTCTTCTTTGATAACTATGTCAGCTGTTCTTAATGTTAGTGTTTGTAAGTATCCTCATTAGCCACAGGATAAGTAACTGTTAAAAATAAAATGCAAATCTGTACAAGAATAAATCTGAATAACAGCTTTTAAATGTATTATTTTATTTTATTTAGAAAAATAAAAGTCATATCATTTATCATCAATATAATCTTTATCAGTAGTTATTGAAGATTATAGAATAATAGGGATTTATTATGCATGTAAGGCAAGGTATGGCTACTTACTGTCCGGAACAAAATTTTTTCTGGCGAGTTCTTTCCTCACACGGCTCAGGCTTTCAGGGGTAATCCCGAGATAAGAAGCAATCATCCACTGCGGAACCCTCAGTAAAAGGTCAGGATACATCCTGATGAATTTCATATACCGTTCTTCCGCCGTTTCTCCTAACAGGGAATTGATCCTGTCCTGGAGGCTTTTGATATGCTTCTGGATCAGAATATCGCTTTTCTCAAGGCTGTTGGGAAATTCCCCTATGATTTTATTGATGAAATCAGGCTGCAGCAAAAGCACTTCACAGTCTTCGACCGCTTCAATATAATACAGTGATTTTTCATTGAAATAGAGACTACTCCTGTCTGAAATCAGCCAGCTTTCAGGGGCAAACTGAATAATATGTTCCTTACCGTTTTTATCGATGGAGTACATTTTAAGCAGTCCTTTTTCTACAAAATAAATATATCTGCAGATTTCGCCGTACTGTAAAAGAAACTGGTTTTTCTGAATCTTTTTCGTTTCATACTGCAGGGTGCACATGTTCACCTTTTCTACAGGAACATTCAGGACTTTTGATAAATAATTAGTAATATTTTTCATTATGCAATCTGGTCTGCCGATATATGCTGGTGTGAAGCGTCATTGAGTACCACTCCTCTATCAATAACCAGAAACTGGGGACTTTCATGCCTGATACCGAAATCTGCAGAAATCTTATTTGAAATCGCCCTGTATGCCAACAGGTCCAGGTAATATAATTCCGGCTTCTCTTCGAGCGCATTGATTTCCTTTTCAAAATTTTTCAGGACCGTTTTGCTGATAAAGCAGCTTGTGGAATGCTTGAAGATCCCGATTTTATGGTGAAAGGAATTTTCAACTGCTTTTTTAAGATCGTCTTCACTTTCAATATAGTTCCAGATCTGTTTTTTATCTGAACTGTCTTCTTTTCCGCTAAAAATTTTATCAAAAAAACTCATACATTAAATTGTTTTAGGTGATGGTCCAGATGTTTGTATTCCATAAAACCCCAGTCTTTTTTCTTCATTCTTCCGAAAAGCGCGTGCCTGCCGGGAAGATTATCACTTTGGGAGCTTATCTTGTATTCATCAAGTATTTTCAGGAGGTTTTGTTTTTCTTCATTAAAATTACACTCAAAATTAATGATAAGTTTCCGAAAAGTAGGCATATTTCTGGGAATTCCGTTGTTAAAAATCTGCATTTCCATTCTTGCGATGATACCGATTGCACTGAACAGTGGGTTGACTGTTGGAAGCTCAATTCTTTTCAAAGGTACCTGAAGAACGAAACCGCAGTGTTTCATCATCTGGCCTACCTCCATTTTTCCCCATTTTGCTGATGAATTTTCAGACAACTGATTGATCCTGCCGAGGATTTCATCAAAATGTACCGGGTTGTGAAGACTTTTTTTCACCAGCCTTTTTCTTTCTTCAGATTTTCGATGTGGGCAAAATGATGTTTGCAGTGCCACACATACAGGGCAAGGCAGGCTCTCAGATTATAGTTTTTGTTATGCTCAGGATGATGAAAAGTTCTTTCAAACTGTTTGTTTGTCATGGTTTTCAGTAATACCGCCCATCTTTGGTGCGTCCCTTTAAGCATTTTCATGGATGCTTTCACGGGCATGCTTACACTGTCCTGCAGTTCGGCCCATTTTGCTTCATCATAAGGTTTTATAGAAGGATTATCTTCGGTGAGGGCTAATTTAAAACGGATAAAACTGTTGATATGGCTGTCTGCAAGATGATTGACAACCTGTCTTACCGTCCAGCCGCCCTGCCTGTACTGCGTATCGAACTGATCTTCACTGAAATCCTTAATAAGGGTTTTCAGCCTGCCCGGAAAATCCCTGATTGCGGCTATGTATTCATCCAGTTTAATATCACAGATATTTTCAGGATATTCAAATTTCCCGATCGGAAATTTTTTGTATTCTAAATCGCTCATTATTAATATAATATTTAATGCATAGAAGCAATTCCGGATGATACTGAGATTCCTCTTTCATATACAGATTTGCCCAATGTTTTTGGCCGGTTTTGAGAGTTCGTTTCTGTAAATTTACTAAAAATTGAGAATCTGAAACAAAAAAGCTTTAATTCCGTTAAAACTGAAGCTTTTTATCATGCCGTTAATGCATTAATATCCATGTAAATCAATACCTTCCGTCCTTTGTAACGTCACTTTCTTGCCCATTTTCTTCTGGATTACCCGGAAATGCTGCAACTCGTCATCAGTAAGGATACTGATGGCTGTTCCTGTTTCGTCAGCCCTGCCCGTCCTTCCGATCCGGTGAACATAATCCAACGGGGAACGCGGCAGTTCATAATTAATCACGCACGGCAGCGATTCAATATGGATACCCCTTCCGATTAAGTCGGTTGCTACCAGGATCTGGGCTCCGTTTACTTTAAACTCCTCTAAATTATTCCTTCGGGCACCCTGTGACTTCTGGCTGTGAACAGCGACTGCTTTTATTTTATTCTTCTTCAGTTTTTCCACTAAATTATCCGCGGATTTTGTTGACGAAACAAAAATAAGGGCTTTTTCAACCTTTTTTTCTTTAATCAGGTAACGCAGGAAAGGGCCTTTGTTCTCCGGAGAAACATGATAAGCCACCTGCTCGATGTGGTCAATCTCAACCTCTTTTTTCTTTACTTCAATAACTGTAGGGTCAATGGAGAGGCGCTGCTTCATTTCAGAAACCTTATCATTTAAGGTGGCCGAAAACAATATGGTCTGCTTCATGACGGGCATCAGTGCAAAAATCTTATTCATTTCCTCGTCAAAGCCCAGCTGGAACATTTTATCCGCCTCATCAATTACCAGATGCCGGATTCCTGAAATGCTCAGTGCATTGTGGTCAATCAGGTCCAGTAACCGGCCGGGGGTTGCGATAAGGACTTCCACCCCGAACATTCCTTTCATCTGCGGATTAATGGAAACGCCGCCGTATACTGCCATGGTACGGATTTCACGCTTCAGGTTTTCCGTAAAGCTCCTGAACACCTCATCAATCTGGATGGCCAGTTCACGGGTAGGCACCAATATCAGGACCTGAATATTACGGTCTTTCTTTCCTTCTTCATTCTGTAGTTTTTCCAAAATAGGCATCACAAAACAGGCAGTCTTTCCGGAACCTGTCTGTGCGATTCCCATCAGGTCTTTTCCCTGTAAAATAACGGGTATTGCCTGCTCCTGGATCGGGAATGGCTTCAGATAGCCCAGTTTGTTAACGGAACGGATGATGTTGTGTGATAATCCTAAAGACTCAAATGACATAAAATACTTATTTGCTGCAAAGATAAGCTATTGAAGCTGGTTTTTTATCCATAAACTGAACAAGCAACGGATTTTATGCATAAGATGCCTATTTGTCCGATAATTTTTCTTTGGACAATTTTTTGAATGTTAATTTTGTAAGATAAGATTATAAATATCCGAGAATTTAAATATGAAAAAAGCATTAATAATCGTCGATGTACAGAATGATTTTTGTGAAGGCGGCGCACTGGCAGTTCCGGGAGCCAATGAGGTAATTCCGTACATCAATGCCTTAATGGAGGAAAATGAATATGACCAGATTATACTGACTCAGGACTGGCATCCTGTCAATCATAAAAGTTTTGCAAGCAACAACGGCAGAAAGGTGGGAGAAAGCATTATCCTGAACGGCGTTCCGCAGTTTATGTGGCCGGACCACTGTATCCAAGGGACTTTCGGGGCAGAATTCCACAAAGACCTGAACAGGGACAAAGTTACCCATATCATTCAGAAAGGCAAAAACACGGAAATTGATGCCTACAGCGGCTTCCAGGACAACAACCACTTTATGAAAACCGGTCTGGATGATTTTTTGAAATATCATGATATCCAGCTACTGGAAATTACAGGCCTCGCGATGGATTATTGCGTGAAATTCACCTGTACCGATGCTGTTGCTGAAGGCTATATCACCTGCCTCCATTTTAACGGTACCCGTGCTGTAAATGTTAAGCCTGATAACGGAAGGGATGCAATCTATGAAATGATCCAGAAAGGCGTAACCGTTTTAGGATAACAATAGTTATGAATTATGAGTTAATTTATCGTTTTATAAACTCTTGGTAAAAATAAAAATTCCGCAGAGATTATCTGCGGAATTTTATTTATTCAGGATGAAATTATTGTTGTTATGCCCATTTTTAAATAAATTTATGACTCATAACTCATCACTTAATTAAAGCATTTTAAGATTGTTCACTTCCAGTTCCGTAAGGATCCTCCAGTGCCCTCTCTTGATGTTCTTTTTCGTTAAGCCGGCAAACATTACCCTGTCCAGCGCTTCCACTTCATATCCTAACCTTTGGAAAATCCTTCTGATGACACGGTTCCAGCCGATATGGATTTCAATCCCGATTTCATTTTTCGGTTTGCCTTCAATAAAAGAAATCTGGTCCACTACCGCGATACCTTCATCCAAACGGATTCCTTCTACGATGAGCTTCATATCTTCATGGCTCAGCTTCTTATCCAGCGTCACATGGTAGATTTTCTTGGCATCGAATGACGGGTGCGTCAGTTTTTTCGTCATGTGCCCGTCATTCGTCAGAAGAATAACGCCTGTTGTGGAACGGTCTAATCTTCCTACAGGGAAAACGCGGTACGGCGAAGCATTGGCTACAAGGTCCATTACGGTTTTTCTGGCTTTGTCATCTTTTGTGGTAGAGATATACCCTTTCGGCTTATTCAGCAGGACGTACACAGGCTTTTCCGGGGTGATATTCTGCCCGTCGAACACTACTTTATCTGTCTTCTGAACCTGGTAGCCCATTTCATTTACTACCTTTCCGTTTACTTCCACCAACCCCTGAACAATCAGGTCATCAGCTTCCCTGCGGCTGCAGATTCCTGAATTGGCGATATATTTATTTAAACGGATGGTATCTTTATGAATATCTTTTTCAATTTTATTCAGCCTTCTTTTCTGTACAAAAGATTTCGCACGGTCGTCTTTCTCATCACCGGCGGAAGGTCTCCTGCCGTATTTTAAGCTGCCTCTTTCATATTTATCCCGGGCATCGAAAGCATTGCTTCTGCTGCCGCCTCTTTTGGAAGCCGGTTTTGCAAATGACTTTTTCTCTTCACCCGGATTGGTAATAAAAGGTTCTTTTTCAATTTTTGAGTATTTCTTTTCCATACGGCTCTCGTAACTGTTGTCACTGCCGCCCCTTGAATCAGAATTTCTCTCGCCGGCCTTTGGAAATGGCTTTTTGAAAGGTTTTGACCCTGAAGAATTTCCGGATCTGGAAGCGCGAGAATCATCAGAATTATTTCTTGTTGAACTTCTTGGTCTTTTGGGTTTTCCTGAATTATTATCTCTGCTCATTTCTAAAAATTTCTGCAAAGATAGTATATTTACCAACGAGTTAAAAATTAAGAATCATAACTTTGTTATATAGTTGTATAAATAACCCTACAGAAAATCCGAAAATGATCACGATAACAGACGATAATTTTTCTTCATTAAACGAATTCCTGGACAGAAAGTCCTTTAGCAAGATCTTTATTCTGGTGGATGAAAACACCCATGAATACTGCCTCCCTGTCCTGCTCGGGAATATGGAAACCGATCTTGCCTTTGAAATCCTGGAGATTGAAGCAGGCGAGGAAATGAAAAATATCCAGACGGCGAACCAGCTCTGGGAAATTCTTACGGAAATGCAGGCCGACCGGAAAGCACTGGTGATCAACCTGGGCGGCGGCGTGATTACGGATATGGGCGGTTTTGTTGCCTCTACCTATAAAAGAGGGATCCAGTTCATTAATATCCCCACTACCCTTTTATCCATGTGCGATGCTGCCATAGGAGGAAAAACAGGGATTGACCTGATGCATTATAAGAATATGGTGGGTACCTTCACCTTCCCGGAACACATTTTTGTCTATCCTGAATTCCTGGAAACACTGCCCTTCAAAGAACTGAGAAGCGGGTTTGCGGAAATGCTGAAACACGGGCTCATTGCAGATAAAATCCATTGGGAACACCTTATCCGGATGCAGAAGCTGGATGCACAAGCCATCATTCCCCATATCAAAACTTCGATGGACATCAAACAGGATGTCGTCCGTCAGGATTTCCATGAGAAAAACATCAGGAAGACCCTGAATTTCGGGCATACGATCGGCCACGCTGTTGAAAGTCTGTATCTGAACCAGAAAAACCCGGTCCTGCATGGCGAGGCTGTTGCCATGGGTATGATTACGGAAGCTTACCTTTCTTTTGCGGAAGGTCTGATCTCCGCGGAAGACTGTGACCTGATTATCGGGAATATTCAGAAATACTATCCATATCTTGACATCAGTGATTTTAGTGATGATGACATTTTCGATCTTTTACTAAATGATAAGAAGAATGCCGGCAACACCATTCTCTTTTCTTTGCTGTCGGGAATCGGAGCCTGCATTTTTGACCATGAATGCAGCCGTAAAAGCATTTCGGAATCACTCACATTTTACAGGAAACTGAACGATGCATAACGCCATTTTTTAATAAGGGCATAAAATTTGTGACATGTCTTCCGCCTCAATAATTTAGATCATTTCTAAACAATTGTTTAATTAAAGATTTAATATATTGATTTGAAGCATCATAAAATCAAAATTGGCCTGTTTTGCTGGTATTTCTTTTACTGATATTTATCATAGCTGCATTTTTTGGCAAGTAATTTGAGAGAAAGTACCTGTCATAATAATGACAAGTAGTAAAATTTAAATATTAGAAATTAAATTATTAAAAATTAAAGTTATGAAAAAGTTAATTTTAGGAATGGCATTAACAGCTGGTTCATTAGCATTTGCTCAGACTACCACTACTACCACTACCACTTCTAACATGTCTCCTGACAGTGCTGTAAGATTTGGTATTAAGGCAGGTATGAACGTATCTTCACTTTCAGATAACGGCTCTTTGGAAGATCAGGGATCTAAAATCGGTTTTAATGCAGGTGTTTTCGCAAACATTCCGGTAGGAAGTATGTTCAGCGTTCAGCCGGAGGTTTTATATTCTCAGTATGGCGATAAATATGATACAAGAATCGGAAACAACACGTATTCTTACGCCAATCACCTTGATTATATTACTGTACCTGTAATGTTGCAGTATAACCTGATTCCAAACTTATATGTAGAAGCAGGTCCGGAATTCGGTTTTATGGTGAGTGCAAAAAACAAAGCTAAAAACGAAACCAACAACAATGTAATTTCTGAATCAGGTAATTATAAAGATAATTTCAGTACTTTTAACTTCGGTATTGGTCTTGGTGCAGGTTATTATTTTACAGATAACATCGGTATTACTGCAAGATATGTTGCCGGTCTTACAGATATTGCTAAAGACAGACCAAATAATTCTGATGCGATCAGAAACAATGTATTCCAGGTTGGTTTAGCTTTTAAATTCTAAGAATCAAATTAAAGATTTAAATATAAAACCGGATTTTAAGTCCGGTTTTTTTTTATGGAATGATCATAGGCATAAAAGCCTGCCATCATACTCCGGTGAAACCGGAAGAAGTTCACCGTAACTATATATTTAAGAAGTGGATGATACTGATTATTAAATCCTGTTCATAATTCAACTTTATCTGAAGAGAACCTACAACAGCAAATCATTCTTTATTAATCTTCTTATGAATTAGGTTTTTTTTTGCATAAATACGGATCGTTAATTATATTAAATCCAATACGCGGGATTTAAAACAGATATTTATCGAGATGTATTATTTTGAAAATCAAACACTTAAATGTTTGGCAAGCATTTTGTTAAGTACTTCATGTCTGATTGAACAATCAGGCAGAAAGTTTAAAATAGTAAAAAATAAAATTATGAACAAGTTATTTTTAGGAGTAGCATTAGTTGCAGGAACCTTAGTATTTGCCCAGGAAGTAACATCGGCACAAATTTCACAGATGCCTTTGAATAAAAAGGAGCCTGTAAGATTCGGTATCAAAGGAGGTGGGAATGCTTCTCAGTTCAGCGAACAGCAGCTTAATTCAAAAAATCAGAAGCTTGGCTTTAATGCAGGTGTTTTTGTTAATATTCCTTTATCTCAGAAATTTGCCCTTCAACCGGAAGTATTATATAACCAGATAGGCGCAAAAAGTGTAATTCTTGATAATGAAGTTACCACCGGTTTCACTACAGTAAGAACTAAACAGGAATTTACCACTACTTTAAACTACATTTCTGTACCGGTAATGCTGCAGATGAAGCCGGCAGACAATTTCTATCTTGAAGCCGGACCTGAAGTAAGCTATTTCCTGGACGGTAAGAACAAGGGACAGCAAACCGTTACTACGAGCATTTTAGATACCACTACAAGCCAGACACAGTCTAACTCCGAAGATATCAATAAAGATGATATCAAAAAATTCAATCTTGGTTTGGCTATCGGTCTTGGATATTATTTTACTCCTAATTTAGGAATCAATGCAAGGTACATCAACAGCCTGACGCATATTGCCGATAATTCCGGTGCGATGAACGAAATGCAGAAGAATATCAATACGCACAGGGTATTCCAGTTGGGATTAAATTATAAATTTTAATATATAATCAACCAATTAATTGATTTCAATAAAAAGGTCAGGCTCGCAAGAGCCTGACCTTTTCTGTTTTATGGTAATAGCAGATTGTTATAATTTAGTTGAATAATTCCACTTCTTCCCCTTTTGCTACGGGATAT
Source organism: Chryseobacterium sp. JJR-5R (assembly GCF_034047335.1). NCBI lineage: Bacteria > Pseudomonadati > Bacteroidota > Flavobacteriia > Flavobacteriales > Weeksellaceae > Chryseobacterium > Chryseobacterium sp. JJR-5R. Next base: position 2,135,841 of record NZ_CP139137.1, on the reverse strand, counting down.
TCTTCTGTGAAGCATCCGAAACAGTGGTTGGCAGAACCTAAGATTTCTTTCAGATTGTCTACGCTTAAAAATTCCAGGGAATCTACGCCCAGATAATCTTTAAGCTGATCGGTGGTCATGTTGGCAGAAATAAGATCATCTTTGGAAGGGGTATCAATCCCAAGATAGCAAGGTGCAATGATCGGCGGGGATACGCTTCGGAAATGGATTTCCTTCACACCTGCATCCTTTAAAATTTTAACCAGTCTTTTTGAAGTGGTCCCGCGGACAATAGAATCATCAATAATGACCACTCTTTTATCTTTGATTTCAGAAATAATCGGGTTCAGCTTGAGGTTCACTACCCTTTCCCTCATTTCCTGGGTCGGGACAATAAAGCTTCTTCCGATATACCTGTTCTTGATCAGAACCGGACGGAACGGAATTCCCGAAGCCTTGGAAAAGCCGATGGCAGCAGGAACCCCTGAATCAGGAACCCCGATCACCACATCAGCATCCACAGGTGCCTGGTGCCAGATTTTCTCTCCGGATTTCTCCCTGATCTCATAGACATTGATGTTTTCCAGGGAAGAATCCGGCCTTGCGAAATAAATATATTCAAAAGAACAGATCCTCTGCTTCCCTTTTTCTTCATCTGCCATGTAGGAATGAAGTTTCCCCGGTTCGTTTTCATTGGTGTACACAATCTCTCCCGGCAGAATATTACGGACATACTGAGCACCTACGGCGTCCAGTGCTACGGATTCTGAAGCCACAACATATGAATTGGCATCAATAGCTCCCAAAACCAGCGGTCTGATCCCATTGAAATCCCTGAAAGCGAAAAATTTATTCCGGGTCATCCCAACTACAGAATAAGCGCCTTCAATTTTTTCCATGGTTATCTTGATCGCTGCACGAAGCCCGAGGTCAAGGTTTTTCTGGATCAGCCTTAAGATAACTTCAGAATCTGAAGTTGCCCTGAATACGACCCCTTCTGCTTCAAGTTCAGCTTTCAATTCCTTTGCATTGGTAAGGTTACCGTTGTGTGCAATGGAAAGAATAATCTGGTCATATTCGTTCTTTGCGAAAAAAGGCTGAAAATTGTATTTCTTTTTATCGCCTGCCGTGGTATAACGGGTATGCCCGATGGCAGAATTTCCCATAAAAGTTTCAGGATGTTCAATTTCCTTATACACATCCAGAACCAGGCCCTCATCTTTCATGTTGGTAATCCTTCCGTTTTTTAAAACAGAAATACCGCATGCTTCCTGGCCTCTGTGCTGAAGCGCAAAAAGCCCGAACTGTGAAAGAGAAAACGTATCGAGGTCATTATCAGAATACATTCCGAAGATGCCGCACTCCTCATTCGGAGCATCCAGCCTTTCTTCTTCCTGAGTCCTGAAAAGGTTCCTTCCGTAGGTCCCGGTTTCAAATTGTTTTAAATATTCACTTTTATGAATGTCTAAACTTTTCATTTCTATTTTTTCTAAGTTAGAAGTTAGATGTTAGAAATTAGTCTAAGTTAACTTCAATTATAATTTTAAACTTGTCTTTAATGAATAAATCATTTTCTGTATCTCAGCTAAAAGTTCTTTTAAGGGAACAATTTTAGTTTCGGAAATAAAATTTGAATCTATCAATAACTGTAGCCGGATCTGTAATTCATAGGCTGAACCAAATGCAATTCCAGAAAACTGATAAAATTCCTTCTCATTATTCCTTCCTGCCCCTTCTCCAATATTAGACGGAATTGAAACTGCAGACCTTCTGATTTGGGACATTAACCCAAATTTTTCCTCACCCGGCAATTGGCTGAACCCAAATAAACCTCTTTTACAAAATCCATTGACTCAGTCCGGACTTTAAGGTCTTCTTTCTATCCGGTGCAATTTCATACCAACCTCTAATACCTAACTTCAAACTTCTAAAATTTACTTACCAAGCAGATTCTTAAGTCGGTTGTAGATTTCCACATATGCTTCGGTAACTTCGCCAAGATCTCTTCTGAATCTGTCTTTGTCCAGTTTCTTCATGGTATCTTTGTCCCAAAGCCTGCAGGTATCCGGGGAAATTTCATCTGCAAGGATAATTTCGCCGTCTGACGTTTTGCCGAGCTCAATTTTGAAATCCACCAGGATGATATTCATTCTGTCAAAAAGATCAATCAGGATGGTATTGATATCGTTGGTCAGTGCATACATTTCGTTAAGCTCTTCATAAGTAGCCGCTCCCAGAAATACCGCATGGTGATCATTGATCAGCGGGTCTCCCAATTCGTCTTTCTTATAGCAGATATCAAAAATGGTTACCGGAGACTTAATTCCTTCTTCCACGCCCAGACGCTGAGCCATGCTTCCGGCAGAGTAATTTCTCACCACCATTTCCAAAGGGATGATGGATACTTTTTTTACCAGCTGTTCTCTTTCGTCCAGTTGTTTGATGAAATGAGTCTTAATCCCTTTTTCATTTAAATATTCAAAAATCAAAGTGGTGATGGCATTGTTCATTTCACCTTTCAGATCTACAGATCCTCTTTTCTGAGCATTAAATGCAGTGGCATCATCTTTGAAACGCACCACTACCTCATCAGGATTATCGGTGGCAAATACCTGTTTTGCTTTACCCTCGTACAACATTTCTTTCTTTTGACTCATAATTTTTACTTTTTAAAAGAACCGTAAAACCTGCGGTTCCTGTTTTATATTAGATTGATTTTATTGTTTAATTAAAATTCCTGTCAGAACGGCCATTCCGAAACTCAAAAGCGTACCGATCAGGACATATTCCGTCAGCTTTCTCTGTTTGGCCTGGGCGAGGTCACTGAACCTGAACACCGATTTTGCAGCCACCATAAAGCCTACCCCTTCCCAGTGATTAACCATAATAAAGGTGAAAACAAGTAAACGTTCTAAAATCCCGATGTATTTTCCGGCACTTGAAAGGGATTCGGTCTGGATATTACCCTGGGTTTCCGGAACGGGCGTCCAGGATGACAGCAGGATTTTTATAAAAACCGAAGCCGGTAAGGTAAGAAACAAGGCAGCCATCAGTATTTTCAGCAAATTCTGATTTCTTACAAATTCAAAAGTGAACTCATGAAAATACAGTGAAGCAGCACCGATAACCGCTAAATGCAAAGCCTGATCAATGAAAAACCAGCTTTTTTTATTATTAACGGTCTGGAAACTCAGCTTTGCCGCATCAATAATACCATGCGAGATCCCGATTACAGCAGCTACCCACCAAAGTCCCGGATCCCAGAGGAAGATAAAACTTAAAGTGGTAATGACCAGAACGTGAAAATAGAGGTAAGGGCTCTTCAGTTTACGGTTTTCTTTATCTGCAACCCAGGAATCCGGCTGAAGAACAAAATCTCCGAGTAGATGAGCCAATATGAGTTTAATGAAAATCATTCTTACAGTTCTGAAATTTTCTTTCTGAAATATTGATTGGTTTCTACGATCAGCTCATAGTTCGCGCGTTTGAGCCGCTGGCTTACCGATGACTGTGAAATGGCAAATTTCTTTGCCAGGTCCTCCTGTGTACTGTCTTTATTCATGATCATCTCATGGATAATTTCTGAAGTAGCCACAGTCCAGTTGTCAAAATCTTTTGATGACCATTTCAGCAGGATATTCAAATCCCTGTCCACCGAGTCGCTGGATGTTTTTACGGATACGGTATGGCCGTTGGATTTCAGGTCGTCCAGCAACCGTCCTGAATGCACGTACGCTGTTCCGTTGGATTCCGTTATTTTTTCGGATGAGAAATTTTCCTCACCGATGCCTATGGCAATCCTTACGTCTAAATTTTCCTGACTTTTTATTAATGATTTGATGGCTAAGAACCGCCAGAACGCGTCATTGATATTGCACCTGAACTGAAATTCGTCTCCCCTGTAGATTTCCCACGTCTGCGGAGCGCTTCCCCAGTTTGCGAGAAGATGTTTAAGTCTGGTAATCCAAACCTCTGTTTCAGCCTGCTGTGAATGTATAATATCTCCGGTAATGACCGCTATCATTTTGCAAATATAAGCATAATTACTTATACATAAAAGATATAAATAAGTCCACTTATAGATATTGCTGATTAACGGATATTCTTCTGTCGATCATATACAATTCAGTTAAGGATTATATGCGATTAATGATAAATGCTGATTGAAGGCTTCCACCCTAGCCCTGATTGAAGCGGCATCCTTTTTTGCAAGGAATCAGCGCAGGCAAAAAGATACAGCGGAAAGCAGGATCAGGCTCCCGAAATTAATCCTTTACGTAAAATAAATAAGGCTTGAATAGCAGATTACTTTCTGGTTTTTTCATTCCGGTTGATAAAGTAATACACCGGCAGCCCAAGCAGCACCATGACGAACCCCGGCCAGGTATACTGCTGTTTGTAGATAAGCAGCAAAATACAGAAACACGTCCCGATCAGCAGATAAATGGCCGGCGTTAAGGGATAAAGCCAGGTTTTATAAGGCCTCTCGAGATCCGGCTGTTTTATTCTCAGGTAAATAACCCCGAAAACGGTAATCATATAAAATAAGACGATCACAAAAGAAATCATATCCAGAAGATTACCGTATTGTCCGCTCAGGCACAGGACGGAAGCCCAGATCCCCTGCATCCACAGTGCATTGGCAGGAACCTGACTGGCATTGTTCTTTTCGGCCTGCTTAAAAAACATACCGTCTTTCGCCATGGTCTGGAACACCCTTGCCCCTGCCAGGATCAGCCCGTTATTGCACCCGAATGTTGAAACCATCACCAGAACGGCAATAATGGCCGTTCCGGCAGAGCCGAAGATAAAGCGGGAAGCGGCAACCGCTACCCTGTCATTTTCCGCAAAGGCAATGGAATCCCTGTCCAGGGCATTCAGGTATACGTAGTTCACTGCGATATACAGAATCATTACGGCAGTCGTTCCGTAAATCATGGATTTGACAACATTTTTTTTTGGGTTTTCAATTTCCCCGGAAACGAAAGTCACGCTTTCCCATGCCACGGAACTGAATACGGAGCCTACCATTGCAGCGGCAATCCCTCCCATTAAGGTCATTCCGCCAATCGGTTCCCAGCCTTCCTGAAGAAAATTCCCGGAAATATCTTTTTCCAGGTTGCTGAAAGCGTCTGTCCCCAGGCTGAAGTTTTCGGCAAGATGAGATATATCAACAAGAATAAATCCGGCCGCAATCAATCCCAGCAAGGCAATGATCTTGGAACCGGTAAAAATATTCTGCAGCAGTTTCCCGCTTTCCACACCTCGGGTATTGATATAGGTAAGCAAGAGAATGATTGCGATTGCGAGCATCTGGATCCAGGTAATCTTAAACTCGCCGCTCTGAAAAATCGGGGCCGCATCATTTAAAGCCGGGACCAGGTATGCGGTAAACTTTCCGAATGCCATAGCCACAGCTGCAATAGTCCCGGTCTGGATAACGGTAAATAATCCCCAGCCATACAGGAACCCCATCCTTCTCCCGAAAATTTCCTTAAGGTACGTATACTGCCCGCCGGCCTTAGGGTACAGTGCAGAAAGTTCTCCGTAGCTTATGGCCGCTGCCACCGTCATCACTGCTGTAATTACCCAGACAACGACCAGCCAGAATCCTGAGCCTAAGTTCCGCATCATATCGGCACTCACGATAAAGATCCCGCTTCCGATCATGGAGCCCATCACCAGCATAATGGCGTCCCAGAGTTGTAGTTTTTTCTGCATAGTGAAGTTTAGTAGTTACCAAATATAAATAATTATGCGGTTGGTTGCAGCGTTTATTTGTAATTTAAAGATAGGGTATGATTTTATCAATTCATGATTCAGATTTTATTAGTACTTTTGAAAAAAATATTAAAAATGAAATTCAAGGCATTATTATTGGCAGCAGCTTTAAGTACTTCAGCTCTTGCTTTTGCACAGGAATCTAAAAAATTCGGTCCTCCGGCAGGAAATGCGGTAATCGGTGATACGTACGGCGGCGGCGTTGCTTCTAATGCGGAATCCAAGGCTGTTTCAGTTGAAAAATTAAGCAAGAAGCTTAAGAAAGAAAATAAGAAAGCTGAAAACGTTGCTGTAAAAGGTAAGGTAACTGATGTGTGTGAGAAAAAAGGATGCTGGCTAACGATACAGACTGAAGACAATTCCCAGTTTTTCGTGAAAATGAAAGATTATGCATTTTTTGTTCCTACTGCTTTAAAAGGTAAAAACGTTGTTCTGGAAGGTATGGCAGAAAGAAAAGTAACTTCTGTTGACGAGCAGAAACATTATGCAGAAGATGCAAAGAAACCTCAGGCTGAAATTGACGCAATTACTGCTCCGAAGGAAGAAATCAGATTTGTCGCAAACGGTATTAAAGTGGTTGACTAATTATTCACTATTTTACTATTCTTAAAAATATAACAGATCGAATAATCTGTAACGGATATCAAACAAAAAGCGGAACAATTAATTGTTCCGCTTTTTCAGTCTTCAATGGTAAAGTTTACTTCTGCATCCAGTTTCGGATACTTGCTTTCAGAAATAAACTTTTTTCCGGTACAGTCAATTTCCTTCCATCCTTTCCGCTGCTTTACATCTCCTACTTCCATAACAAACGGCACGAAGGATATTTCATCCTTTCCTTCTTCTTTAATTTCTTTATACTGGACTGCTATATCTAAAATACATTCATGCGCGGTATTCAGTTTGACATTGCGGTAAATGATATCGTAATGCGTCTCTTTGTTTTCCGGAATTTCCAGATAAGTTTCCCAGCCCTCTGTCCCTGAATTTAATTCGGTGATTGCTTTCAAAGCATAATAAAGGGCAACCGAATAATATTTACGGGTTTCCTTCCGGGTATAATCATCTGCGAAATGCCCGCCTTCGAATAAAATAGTCGGCATTCCGGCTCTGATAAAATTATCACCTGTGGAAGCCGGATAGAATTCATCAGAATACCTTCCGATCTGACCCGGGATCATTTCCTTAAGCTGAGTGTAAACTTCAGCAATAACGGCCATGCATTTTTTTCTGTTGTCCGTGACGGTGCGTTCAATATTTTCGGAAGGTGCCAGAAATGAAAGGGTCGCCGGATGAATTCCGTCTGTCGTAAAAATCGTCCTCTGCTCATGAAGGTTCAGGGCATAGTTGTATTTTTTAGAAGCCGCTGCATTTTTCAGAAATTTAATTTCTTTACTGGATTCATTATGGAAGTCCCTGTTCAGGTCTATATCTGCTGCATTCAGCCGGGTCCATTTTTCAGAACCGTCAGGGTTAAGCATAAATATAAAGTCAAGCTGTATTTTACTGAGAAGTTTATCTTTTAATTCCGGAGCCAGTTCAAGCGTAGTTAAAAGGTCCAGCATAGCATGCGTAGCATTGGATTCATTTCCGTGCATCTGTGACCAGGCCAATATATGAATATCTCCTGAACCTACCGTCAACTGATAAATAGGCTTATTAAGATAGGATGTTGCGATCTCCTGAATATTATCACTGAGATTGTGCTGTAAGTAATAAAATAATTTTTCAGGAGAAATATAGCGATTTGGGAAATCGGGGGTTTGCTGATAGAGCGCTTCAAATTTCATTGACAATTGTTTACAAAAATCAAATTTAACATTTTTGACTGTAAAATTAAAATTAACATGCGTAATCCTATTAAACACCGTAAAATGACAATATGTCTGTTGGTAATATTGTGGATTGCACATAATTTAATAATATACAATTAAATTACTGTAAATGAGTGATTTATGAATTTTAACTGAACTATAATTTAAACATGACTTTAAGTCATAAATATACAGTTTATTCACATTTGGGCGTAAATAGATTAAACAAATTATTGTGTGGAAAAATTTCTATTTACAACTGTATACATTTGTAAATTGTTGATAATTTAGAAATGTAACTGCTATTTTTGATGCTTATCCTACGAGAATTTAAAAATGTAACTTATATCAGCCACAAAAGAATTCAGGCTTATGATAAATCTCTGTATCCTGCCTGTAGAAAGAGTATAGCTTACGATTTAAGCACTTTACCTTTGTCATGCCTTCTAAATAGCATAATAAATCAGATATTTAGCAATTCATTATGTTTCTGATCTGTTCATGTACTGTAAAATACCTGTTCAAAGCGGTTAAGAGCATTCTTACAGGCTAGAGCAAATGAAGTAAAAGATATCTGCTCCTACTTCATCCATTACTTTAAGTGAGGATCCGAAGTTAATAATCTGGGGAAAATATGTTGAATAAAAAATCCATGAAAATTTTGCTTATATTATAAATATTTGTTTATCATATACTTAAGCGGTTTACTTTTGTATATTTCAACAATTTACATTTGTTTACAGTTGTATTTTGCATTTGTAAATTAAATGTTTACATTTGTAAAGTGATTTACAAACTGTTTTTATGGGTTTAAATGAAAGAATTTCAAAGGTTATCGAATATTCAGGCCTTACACCATCTGAGTTTGCAGATGAGATTGATGTGCAGCGTTCTTCTATCTCTCACATTACTTCAGGAAGAAATAAGCCGTCCCTTGAATTTATCATAAAAATAAAATCAAGGTTTCCGGAGATCTTATGGGACTGGTTGGTAACCGGTGAAGGTGAAATGCTGAAGTCTGAACTTAAAGAAATCATCGAACCGGCTGATGAACCTGTTGAGGTTATTGAGGAAGACAAAGCAATACCCACATCACTTCCCGATCTTTTTACCATGATCAATAGCGATAAGGATTTCGGAACGGAAGAGAGTGATCCGGAGCCTTCAAAAATAAATCTGCGAGAATCGTCTGCAGATGTACAAGACCCTGTACAGGAAAAAATAACCGATTCTCAGCGATTAGAGAATCAGAAATCTGATGATATATTAACTCAAGCTATTGGGAACCAACAGGGTAACATCAAGCGTATTGTTATTTTTTATGACAACGGAAAGTTTGAGAGTTTTGAGCCGTAAAAAACCCGATCATCAAATGACCGGGCTGTTTTATGTAAGGAAGATATGCTTATTTATCTGCGGTTTCTTCTTTCAAGTTCTTTCTTGATCAGTCCGAGTTCCCTTCCGGTCTGCCCTGCAACCGAAGTATTTTCCTGGGCTCTCCTTGTCAGGTAAGGCACCACATCTTTTACAGGTCCGTAAGGAAGGTATTTAGTGGCATTATACCCTTTATCAGACAGGTAAAATGTAATATTGTCGCTCATCCCGTAAAGCTGACCGAAATAAATATGCGGATTGCCGTTTTCAATATTTTTGGCTTTCATTTTATCCATGACCAGCTCAGAAGAAATTTCATTATGGGTCCCGAAGAATGCTGAAACTTTATCCGGGTGGTTCATGACAAAATCAATTCCTGCATTATAATTTTTATCGGAAGCCTCTTTATTCGGCTGGATCGGATCAGGATATCCCTTTTCTGCAGCCCTGGCTCTTTCTTTTTCCATATAAGCGCCGCGGACCATTTTGTACCCGATAAAATATCTTTTTTCTTCTGCCCGCTGAAGATGGCTTTCCATATATTCCAATCTTCCCGTTCTGTACATCTGGATGGTATTCCATACAATAGGTTTTTCCTGATTATACTTTTCCATCATCTCTTCGCAAAGGTGATCTGCCGCGTCCTGCATCCATGTTTCTTCTGCATCTACCATTACTTTCTTGTCATGTTCATGGCATAACTTACAGACTTCGTCAAACCTTTTTACCACTCTTTCCCATTCCTCTTTCTGGCTTGAAGTAAGTTCCGTTTTTTTTCCTACTGCTTCATACAGGTCAATCCTTCCGAAAGCCGTCGGCTTGAAAACAATAAAAGGAATTGCAGGATTTCCTACAGAAAACCTTACGATATCTTTGATCTCACGGCAAACTGCATCGAAGGTTTCTTCATCTTCTTTACCTTCAATGGAATAATCAAAAATGCTTCCCACGCCTCTTTTGAAAAGCTGCTTTACAACTTTCATGCTTTCTTCACGGGTCTCACCGCCGCAAAACTGTTCGAATAAGGTGTTTTTTACAATTCCACCAACAAAAGGAAAGTTATGATGGACCGTGAAATTAAGCACGGAAGTTCCTACTTTCGTAAGGGAAGGCTGTTCAATCATCCTGAACATCCAGTACGCTTTCTTTAACTGTGCATCGGTTTTGTCCGCAAATGCAACTTTAGTATCGTTAAAAATGGGCATTATTTATATAAATTTTAGGTTTTGCAAATGTAGCAATTAGAGAAGGTTTTTTAAAGAAATTTTTCTATAATTTACCTTCAATCCCATTGACAAGCATGGCAATAATTCCTGCAAAAACCCAAAATCTCAGAATATTGAGTGTCAGGAATTTGCTTTTCCTGGAGTGGTTAAGAATGAGATAAATACAAAGGATTATAACAAACATCCCGCCTGTAAAATAATAGGCCATAAACCCGGAAATCCCTGTCCTCATTGTTATCTTCATCGACACTGCCATGGTAATGACCAGCAGTGAAACAATGATTGTTTTTGTGGTTTTATTTGAGAAATGATTCGGGATTGTCGTATAGCCAAAGGCTTTATCAACGCTCTTCGTTAATGTATCCTTTACAATATCAATGCACAGAAGAATCAAAAACAGGAATACGGCCATTAACAGAACCTTCTTTGAAAAGGTTTCATAATACACCATCATCCCGAAAAACGGATACAGGGTAAGGCTTACAAAAGTAAAGTTGTTTAAAATTAACAGGCGGCTGAGCTTATGGCTGTACAGCCACATGAAAAACTGGTAAACTACAAAAAAAACAAAAACACGGTGCGAGATCGTCCACGCCACGCCAAGGGAAACCATGCTTAAAAACAGATAAGCATACAGGAAGTACTTCTGTTTGATGAAGCTCTGGATCCTCGTCCGGAAAGGTTTTACAATATGGTCTTTTTCAAAATCGTAAAACTGGTTGATGATTCCGCCGGCCAGGATGGTAAGGACCGTACAGAAAATAATGCCGTGTACCTTAAAATCAAAAACAAATTTCCTGAACGTTTCATCCTGGTTGAACAGGAAGAATGTTGATACGTACAATGCAAAAATAAGAAGGATGGCAACAAAAAAGCGGGCTCCCAGAAGAAAGCCCACAAATTGTGAAAATCTGTAAAAAAAAGATTTTTTGATATAATTTTTCTGTTGGAAAGTTTCTTTTTCAGAATTCATCCACAACAGTTTAGAATCTGTAAATTACTTCTTTCTGGAAGCCGTCAAGCATTTTTTCTGCTTTTTCGTAATCTTTGGTAAAGCCTAAAATATAACCGCCGCCGCCGCTTCCGCAGAGCTTAAGATAATACGCATTTGAATCCAGCCCTTTTTTCCAGATATTGAAGATGCTCTCCGGAATCATCGGGCGGAAATGCTCATACGCCCAATAGGAAAGCTTTTTGAGGTTTCTGAAAAACGGATTCATATCTTTTTTCAGGAAAGAATCAATACAGGCATTGTTGTAACGGATAAATTCTTCTTTTAAGGTTTTACGGAACCCTTCAGTCTTCATTTTTTCAAAGAAAATCTGGATCATCGGTCCCGTTTCGCCGGTAATTCCTGAATCGATCAGGAAAATTGCGCCTTTCCCTTTTTCACCGTCCGGAATGGCCACTTTATCCAGGTTCTCCCTGTTTTCGATGAGAATCGGAAGGTTCATGTAACAAATCAAAGGATCCATACCTGAACTTTTACCGTGGAAATAGCTCTCCATTTCTCCAAAAACAGCTTTTAACTGTTTCAGGTTATCTTTGGAAATATTTTCAGGATTCAATTTACTGACTGAATATCTTTCAAAAATTGCAGCTACCAATGCACCCGAACTTCCTACGCCGTACCCCTGCGGAATGTTGGAATCAAAGAAAAGCCCGTTCTGGATATCTTCCTGAAATGTTCCAATATCAAGCTTAAATTCGTCTGACAGATCCAGTACGGAAAGGAAATCCGAATATTTATGAAGATGCTGATTTGATTTTTTTTCAAATTCAGAACCGAGATCTGAAAACTTCAGCGCCCCTTTATAAAAACTGTAAGGAACTACCAGCCCCTGAGAATCTTCAATCATGCCGTACTCGCCGAACAAAATGATTTTTGCGTAAAATAAAGGGTTCGTCATTTTTATGTTTATGAGGGTAAATAAATTTCTGCAAATTTATGATTATTCTGCTGAATCTATGCAAAATCCACGCCGAATTCTGATGTATTTTAAAACAGCAGATCACTGATTTCAATGGCCAATAAGGTATATGAAAAAAGCCTGATAAAAATCAGGCTTTCTATGGATTGTTGAATTACTTATTGTTTGATCAGTTTCTTGGTGACTTTCTGTTTTTCCGTTTCTATGGTAACCACATAATTTCCGGTCTGTACAGCAGAAATATTAATATCAAGCTTGGTTCCTTTTAAAGAAGACTCTGATTTAATCAGCCTTCCTGCTTCATCATACATTTTAAATGACTTTAAAGCATCCTTGGAAGAAATCGTTATGGTATTTCTCGCCGGGTTCGGATAAATACTAACTGAATTATCTTTCGTATTCACATCTTCCACTGCCAGCACTGCACATGAAAAATTCGCTTTCCAGCCGCTTTCATTTACCCCGGGATCTGAAACAAATCTTATGGTAATTGCCCCCGAAGGGTGTGTTGATGTAAAAGACCCGGGCACTACAGTTCCTGTTAAAGCATTTCCTGTGGCAAACATTGGCGAGCTTGTAGAAGGGCCATTGTAAATATACATGTAATCATAGTCTTCTTCCAGAGAAAATTCCGTAAAATTCATGGTTAATGCGCCTGAGCTCGGATAGAATGTTTTTACGATTGTCTGGTTATCACCGTAATTTCCTGCTGTTCCTCCTGTATCGGTAAAGGAAGTTCCGCCGCACCAGTTGGCATCCGTCATGAACAATTGTGTCCTCTGGTATCCTGCAGAACAGTTTGTTCCTACGGATAATAAATAATAAGTTGCCGGCTGAAGGTTTGCAAAGCTGAAAGACTGCGTGGAAGTATTCCCTGTTGATACCGGGGTTCCGTCAAATTTCGTCAGCTTATATTTCCATGAAGCAGACGTAGCATCGGTAAATGCGGCATTGGCAGAAATCTGCGTAATGTTTGAAACGGAAAGCCCGGTGATGGTTGTGGAACAGGCCGTTGTACAGTTGGTTCCCAGGCACGCCTTGGAATCTACGGTATTTCTGATCAAAGCACCCGGCTGCGGACCGAACCCGTTGGTGAAATTAATCCCGACTCCTGAAATTAAGTGGCAATAGCTCATAATTGTTCCCTTTATAGTAGTAGAAGGAATGGGACCGTTACAGCCTTCGCCTGCACCTGCTGCCGGGCCGCATCCGTCAATAGCCGTATTGTTTCCGTTCCATGCACAGGCATGGGTATGCGGAGAACCTAAGCTGTGGCCCATTTCGTGGGTCATTGCCATGATTGTCCATGAATAAACCGGGACGTTATTGTACGTCTGGGAAGCTCCTGAGTAAGCATGGCGGCTTGTCGTACACAGGGAATTTACGTATGCCACACTTGTGGTGGAAGGCTGATTTACCAGGTGTGCCAGATCTCCATTGAAGGTCTGCCTGTTTGCCCTGAAGCTTGCAAGATTGGCATTGGGTGCTCCGGTATAAGGATCTGCAGTAGTCCAGATAAAGATCTCATTCAAGGCAATTCTTACCTCGTCGTTATTATAAAGTGTAGATATGTTATTATGGATCGCAGTCAGCCAGTTTGAAGTGGTCGTTGTGCTGGAACCGTTGTTTACATACGGGGTGTAACAAATTTCATAATATACTCTGACACAGTTCTGCGTCAGTGCCTTTCCGGTATTTTTCTGTGCATCCGGATCAAAAGATACTTTCTGCTTATGGTTTTCGGCCAGTTCGTCAATTCCGCAGACAAAAGGATTGATCCCCGTTAATTTTGAATCTGAATAGCTGACAAAGTCTTCAGATTTTTTTACTTTTCCTACAATGATATTCCCCAGTTCCGGCGTAGAAGCCACCCCTACGATATCATTATCGAAAAAACTGAAGGCAACAACGGACCGGCTGTCTCCTTTTACAATTCCCTGGTAATAAACTCCGGGAGTATAATTTACGATCTCTCCCGTATTGGTGGTTACTTTGAAATCATTGGTGAAAATCTGGTTTTTGTACAGTTCCATGGTAATCTGTTTCCCATCAAAGGGGAAAGTCACTTCCAGGTATTCCGGCTTTTCGTAAACCAGTTTTTTTAACTGCTTATGATCAACACGGATCACGGAAATGTCTGTAGCTGACCTTTTATATTCAGCTAATTTGTCTGATGCGTTATCTGTTGTAAACAGATCAAATTTTTCAAAGTTTTTTTTCTGGGCATGGTAATCGGAAACCTTTTGGGCAATGGGCCTTAGGTTTTGGCAAAAGCCCAGCACCATGCACTGGAAAATACAAAATAATAGAATCTTTTTTATCATTGTTACAATTAATTAGAATTTACAAATTAACAAAAAAAATCTATGTATTGTGAATTTCTATTATTATTTTAATTGAATTAAAATTTTATATTTACCAGAATTGCTTATTAACAGATAATATATACAATATTGCCATGGGCTTATACAAAAAAAGGACGCTTTTAAAGCGTCCTTTTTAAGATTATTTTCTGATTACTTTTTCTGTGTATTCAGTTTCATGAACCGGATCAAAACCAGCCCTACGAAAAAGAACAGTGCCATTGAGAAAGCGGCGAACCTCATCCCGGATGCTGAAGGAAGCGTGATGTCAATCTTTGCAAAAATTCGGATCAGTGCATCATATTTATCAATAAATAGAGCAAAAACAAAGGTTCCTACAATGATGGCAATTTTTTCCAGAACATCGTAAAAGCTGAAAAATGTTGTATTTTCCATAGAATTTTCAGGTAGTAATTTAGAATAGGTAGAACGTGACATCGCCTGAAGGCCGCCCATGACAAGACCCACCACTGCTGCTACCCCATAGAACTGGTATTCTACAGTTGGGTTTTCCTTATTCAGGAAATATGCCCAGATACAGGCAACAATCCATAGAACTATGGCAATTGAAATAACGTTTTTATTTCCTATTTTCCTTGATAATCTTGAGAAAACCACTGCCCCGATAATGGCTTCGATCTGTATAATCAATAGCGTCCCGATTAATTTATCCTGCGGAAGATTGATTTCGCTTTTCCCGAATAATGTAGCCATCAGGAAAATCGTCTGCATCCCTACGCTGTAAAAAAAGAAGCTTGATAAAAAGAATTTCAGGTTCCTGTGTCTGAAAAGTTCTTTTCCGACTTTGAAGAGTTCATGAAAACTTTCTCTGGCAATGTCTTTGTAGAAGCTCATATTGTCTTTCAACACTTCAAAGAAACCTCCCTGGTCTTCGTGCTTTTGAAAAATGTTTTTATAATTCAATAAAACCAGGTCTTTCGGAAGCTTTTCTTTTACATCACCAAACTGAGGCAGATGCTTGAAGGTATACTGCGAAAAGCCGAACCACCATGCTCCGGTAAACAGAAAACTGATCCTGGTAAACAACAACTGCTGTTCCGGACCTTTGGCAAAAACCTGAATCAGCAATAAACAGATGACCACCAGGACTACGGAACCGATGTATCCGTACACATACCCTTTTGCAGAGAGTGCATCCTGCTTATCACGTGTTGCAATATCCGGCAGGAAAGAATTATAAAACACCAGGCTTCCCCAGAACCCTACACTGGCGGTAATGCTGAAGAGCAGCCCCAGGAAGACATTGTGCATTCCGGTAAACATGGCCAGCCCCATACATGAAGTAGCTCCCAGGTAACAGAAAAACTGAAGGAAAGATTTTTTATTTCCGATGGTATCTGCCAGGGAAGACAAAAACGGCGACAACAGGACAACGATAAAAAAAGAGATGGTCAGTGAATATCCGTAAACGGCATCCGGCTGGTATTCTTTCCCGAAAATTTTGATCATGTGCCGTACCGGTACATCAATCCAGGTTTTTGTCTCCTCTACGTACTCCTTCTTTTCGTAGGCCGTAGTAAGAATGGAATAATAAATCGGGAAAATAGTAGAAGTAATAACTAAAGAATACACCGAGTTGGCCCAGTCATAGACTGCCCATGCTTTCATGATTTTCGGGTTATTCTTTATGTTTTGAGTTTGCAGATGCTCAATTTCAGACATTTCAAATATATATTAGTAGCACAAAAATAGAAAAACCATCGCATATTCGGTGGTTTTTATTTTGTTTAGGATAAATTTTATTGTTGTGTTAAAATACGGATGCTTTTCCGGTCTGATTTATCAGATTTATTGTACTGCTTTTATTTGTTTTTAGTACATACCATTCAGGATATTTTTTCTGCCTGAAAAGAAAAAACATCCGGAAGCCTGAACTTCCGGATGTTTTTATCGTATCATATTTATAATAGTTACTGGATATTTTCAATAACAATGGCAGAAGCACCACCACCGCCATTACAGATGGCTGCAGCACCATATTTCCCGTTGTTCTGCTTTAAAATATTAATCAGTGTCACGATTATTCTCGATCCTGAGCTTCCCAGCGGGTGACCCAAAGCTACTGCTCCTCCATGGATATTTACTTTAGATGCATCAAGCCCTAAAATTTTATTATTGGCAAGGCCAACTACAGAAAATGCCTCATTGAATTCAAAAAAATCGATATCTGCAATTTCCAGACCTGCTTTTTTAAGCGCAATCGGTAATGCTTTAGACGGTGCAGTCGTGAAATCTTCAGGTGCCTGGGCAGCATCAGCATAAGAAACAATTCTTGCCAGTGGCTTAAGGCCTAATTCTTCTAATTTTTCTCCGGAAACCAATATTAATGCAGAGGCACCGTCATTGATCGTAGAGGCATTGGCTGCCGTCACCGTGCCTGCTTCTTTTTTGAAAACAGTAGGAAGTGTAGGGATTTTATCAAATTTCACGGCCTTGTATTCTTCGTCTTCAGAAAAAATGATGGCATCTCCTTTTCTCTGAGGGATCTCAACCGGAACAATCTCATCGGCAAATTTTCCTTCACTCCATGCTTTGGCAGCTTTGGTGTAGGATTCAATAGCAAACTGATCCTGATCTTCTCTTGAGAAATTATAGTCTGCCGCACATTTTTCTGCACAGACGCCCATAGGAATTTTGTTATAAACATCCGTAAGGCCATCCAACATCATTCCGTCCTGCATTTTTATATCTCCCAATTTCGTTGCATTCCTTGCATTGTAATAATGCGGAACGGAAGACATGTTTTCCATTCCTCCTGCCACAATAACGTCTGCATCACCGGCTTTGATGGCCTGGGCAGCCATGGTTACGGCTTTCATTCCTGAAGCACATACTTTATTTACCGTAGTGGAAGGCGTTTCAACAGAAAGGCCTGCGCCTATGGCAACCTGACGGGCCGGGGCCTGCCCTTCTCCCGCCTGTAAAACGTTCCCCATATAAATTTCCTGAACCTCTTTCGCATCCAGGCCGATTTTGTCTAGTGCTCCTTTTACCGCAACCGACCCTAATTTTGTAGCTGGCACTGTTGATAAACTTCCCATAAAACTTCCCATCGGGGTTCTTACTGCGGAAACAATGAATACCTCTTTCATGTGTATAGTATATATTTATTTTAATTCTTTTTAATTTAAACTTAATTATTCAGTGTTCTGAATTACCTGTCCGCTTTGTTATTTTTTGCCAGGATAATGATCAGAGCCCCTGAAAATTCTACAATCCAGCCCCACTTTATTTTTACAATCCCGACCAGCTTGTCCTGCCATGATGCAAAAGGCATAAAGCTGAAATACTCAGAAGCCTGATACCTGACGGCAAATAAGGTAAATGAAAACAGGAGAATCAGGAGAACCGCAAAAATTCTTGCCGCTCCTGTTCTGTTGTTTACAATCCCGAATAAGGCGCCTGCAGAAAGAATCCAACATGCGGCGGCCAGAAAATGATCAAGTTTCCAGTAGTTCCAGTTTCCTATAACAGGAATGTGAACCAAGGGCAGAAAGCTTCCCACGACTACCATCAACAAACCTAATAACTGAATATTTTTCATAATTCTTAAAGCACCAAAGTACAAAAAAAAACACATTCGTAAAAATGTGTTTTGCTATATGATCCATTGATATTAAAAATCTATGTACAGAAGCTCCAAACCTATCTGGATGCCGTATTTACTGTTAATTTTTGCATGATCATTAAATATCGGCGTAAAATCTTTTTTGATGAAAATATTTAATGCACCGTATCCCAGTGAAAGTTTCCCCCCGAAAAGGAACCTGTTGAGCGCATCAGATGCTTCTTCTCTGTATTTTACCTTATGACCTTCTTCATCCTTATAAAATATATAGTTCTGTGTGGAGGCCCTGATGCCACCGTAAATCCCTGCAGTAAACCTTAAATTCCCTCTAGAATTATCAAGCATTCTTTCATTGTTCTCAACCGTATATTTTGGATTCAGGACAAAAACAAAATCCAAAGGCACTACAGCATAATAGTTTCTGAGATAGGATTTTCTCAGAGTTCCGCCCTGGAAGTCTGTTACATAAAGTTCATGTTTACCGTCCTGTACAAATACTTTCGGCTTTTCCGGTGCAAGGACATCTAATCTGTATCCTAAACCGATTCTGTAGAATACCGGGGATGTTAAGGATCCCAACTGCCGGGTTAATCTGAATTCCAGTTGCGAAGAACCGGACCGGCCTACTTTAATCCGGGATTCATCATTACCGATGGCCAGTGATGAAGCCGACCGGGTAAGATTCATGATACCATAACTGACATTAAAATTGAAGGTGTTCAGAAGTTCTTTAATCGTCCTGTCGCGGGATGATTTTAGGGTAAGCACGGCATTATTCTGAGAGAAAAGATCCAGTGACTGATCTCCTGATTTTCCCATCACGATATCCTTTACTGTTTCCCGGGTGGCTGTTTCAAGATCTGCCTGCTGAGCGGTTATCTTATCATTGATAATTTCTTCATACTTCCCCGCAATTTCTGTTCTCTGCTTCTGCTTTTCATCGGAGGTTATTTTTTTCTCCTTATAGTTTTTATCCAGTTCATCCAGCTCGGTATTCATTTTCATTTTTTCTGAAACCACAATGCTGTCAACTTTTTTCGAGTAGCTTTTTAATTGCGGACTCATCGGTCTTTCCTGTGCAAAAGTGTAGGAAAATGCCAGTACGGCAGTCATTAATGCCCATTTAGTTTTCATATGTTTTTTAACTTTTAGTCAAGGTTAGGCACTGCTCTTTTATATGAACAGTATTATAATTTTTAAAATGTCTGATATTTATTTTGGATCGATGTAAACTTTCACACCCAGGACGGTGACATTGTCTACATTCGGAACGACTTTTTTCAATCTGAATACGCCAAATTTCCTTTCTTCCTTAGCTGTATTCTCGCGGGTTTTTTCAAATTCCCTTCCCAGAAGAAGTTCATCTGCATTGATGTAACCCGGTTTTGCTTTTTTTGTTTCTGCTAAAACAACAGGATTCTGAGTAAATTCTGCTGCTTTTTCATTTTTATTGATGATGATTTCAGGCAGCGCCTTGTCTGTATGATGCTGTACGAAAACCTGAGTCTGGGATTGATCCCGGTCCTGATTCCTTATTTCTTCTTTCTTCTGAACAGGAATTTCAGGATTGTTATTTTCCGTAACTTTTGCTATGACTTGATCTGTTTTTCCTTCAAGAACTTCCTGATTTGGAAGTGTATTCTGGCGCTCAGAATCTACATTTACCGGGTTTATTTTATTCTTAAAGACTTTTTTTGCCATTACCTTTGTTTGTTTATCATCAATCCTGTTTTTATATCCATTAAAATAAATCACCGTTCCCACAGAAATCATCAGGAATATGATGGCAGCATACTTCCACCATTGCCCGTAAGACCTGGGTTCGCTTTTCTGATGACTGTCCAGTTGATGATCCAGCCTGTCCCAGAGATCTGCTGAAGGTTTTATTTCGAGTCCTTCATAATCAGACTTCCATTTATTCAGCATATTTTTTTTCATCTTTTCTTTTTTTTAAAAAATCTACAATCCATTTTTTAGATTTGCTCAGCTGGCTTTTGCTGGTGCCTTCAGAAATATTCAGGATTTCTGCAATTTCGTGATGCTTTTTCTCTTCGAAAACATACAGGTTAAAAATCAGCCTGTAGCCGTCCGGCATTTCAGAAAAGATCTCTTCCATATTAAGTTCCTCCATTTCTTCTTCGTCCCAAGTCTGGTCAACATTTCCAATTTCTTCAACTTCTACATCAGTATACAGAATATTCTTACTTTTGCGGATAAAGTTGATGGCATTATTCACCACAATCTTCCTCAGCCAGAACTGGAAGCTTTTCCATTCCCTGCAGTCGTCAATTTTAGAAAAGCAGATAAAAAAGGAATTCATCAGGATATCTTCTGCATCGTGGATGTTGTTGACATAAGAATTTGCAATGGCCAGCATTTTTGCTGAAAACATTTCGTAGAGAGCTTTCTGCCCTCTTCGGTCCTGTTCTTTTGCCAGTTTAAAATTCTTTTCCAGATTCCTCATGTTTCAGTTTCTATCTGTAAGACGCACTATTTTCTAAAAGGTTGCCTTAAAGACAAAAAAAATTGCACTTTTAAAAAAATGCAATTTAATTTATCAGTTATTAATGATATAAAATTAATGTTTGATTTCCGAAATTTCTGCCGGGTTGTGTTTATGCCTGAACAGAACAGCAAACAGAACAGCCAGAATCAAGGCATATGCTGCAAATGAAAGCCAGATATTATGCCAGTCTTTTACCATAACAGCTGATGACAGGGTACCGTCCGGATTAACGACTGCATTGAAACTCTTTTTCAGAATTTCCAAAAAAGTAGGATTATCAGGCGTGGTCTCTAAATATGTAGACAGAGACAATGCCGTGGTAAATTTATGGGTAAAGAATTTATCAATTGCCCAGCCTGCTGCATAACTTCCGAAAACAGCTCCGAAACCATTGGTCATCATCATAAACAGTCCCTGTGCTGAAGAACGGATTTTTTTATCTGTAGTAGTTTCCACAAAAAGAGATCCCGAAATATTAAAGAAATCGAATGCCATCCCGTACACAATACACGAGAGAACAATTAAGCTTAATCCGTATCCTTCAGGAATTCCGTATGCAAAAAAACCGAATCTCAACACCCACGCGAACATTGAAATCAGCATTACCTTTTTAATCCCGTACCGTTTTAAAAAGAAAGGAATCGCCAATATAAATAATGTCTCGGAAACCTGGGAGATCGACATAATAATGGTTGACCTCTGTACAACAAAAGAGTCGGAATATTTCGGGAAATGTTCAAACTCACTCAGGAAAACATCTCCGTAAGCATTCGTCAGCTGTAACGCAGCGCCCAGCAACATAGAGAACAGGAAAAACAATGCGGTTTTATAATCTTTAAACAGTTTAAAGGCATTAAGCCCTAACTGTTCCGTTAAAGGAGCATCTTTATCAATCAGTTTCTGCGGCGGGCATTTTGGCAATGTCAGGGCATAGATCCCTAAGAAGACCGCCACGCCTCCGGCAATATAGAATTGGCCTTCCGTAGCTTTATTTCCGGTAAGATTGGTAATCCACATCGCCACAATAAACCCGATGGTTCCCCAGACACGGATCGGCGGAAAATCTTTAACCACATCAAGATCACTGTTCTTAAGAATTGTATAGGAAATGGAATTAGCAAGGGCAATGGTCGGCATATAGAAGCACATGGCCAGAAGCATGGTATAAAAAAAGGAATCAGGATCTGCTGAATGGGGAAGAATGAAAAGTACGATCCCGTAAAGTATATGTAAAACTGAAAAAATACGTTCCGCATTGATCCACCGGTCGGCAATAATTCCGGTAATAGTCGGCATAAAAATGGAAGCAATCCCCATGGTTCCGAAAACAGCACCGAACTGTGCACCATCCCAGTGTTTTGTGCCGAACCAGAAATTCGCTATGGTAATCAGCCAGGCTCCCCAAACGAAGAACTGAAGAAAACTAAGGACGGTCAATCGTAATTTTAAACTCATTGTATATATAGTATCTTAATCGATTTTCTTTTTTCTTCTTTTGATTTCTTCCTGGATCTCCAGGGCGGTATCAAAGTCTTCTTCTTTTACGGCTTCCTCCAGTAATTTCTGAAGCTCTTCCATGGAAACGGATTTTAAATTATCTTCAGACTGAACCGTTTCTGAAAACGGCTGTTCTTCTTTGGATGCATCTTCCAGTTCCAAGAGGATCCCGGCTTCGTTGAGCACCTGCTGGGTAGTGAAAATCGGGGCATCGAACCTTACGGCCATGGCCACCGCATCAGAGGTCCTGGCATCAAGAATCAGCTCTTCTTCGTTGCTTTTATTTTTAAAATTGATATTTGAAAAGAACACGCCGTCTACAATCTGATAGATAATTACAGACACCAGCTCATAATTGGCAGAAACGATAAATTTTGTAAACAAATCATGGGTAAGAGGACGGGGCGGATGAATGTCTTTCTCAAGACCGAGGGAAATGGATTGCGCCTCGAAATTCCCTATAACAACAGGTAATTTTATGTGTGTTTCTTCATGTTCCAATAACAATGCGTACGCCCCGGATTGAGTCTGGCTGTACGATATTCCGCGAATAATTAGCTGTTTATAATCCATGGCTACAAATATAGATTAATTTTCAAAATTTTTTTTACTTTTTAAGCAAAAATAAAAGCCCGGGAAGGGCTTTTATACGTGAATTAACTTCATTATGATTTTAAATTCATTACTGATCTGAAAGGCAAATGCAATAATGGTATTTTATCCTTTAAGTGCTTTGATCTTCTCTGTTAAAGCAGGAATAATCTGAAAAGCATCCCCTACAACACCGTAATCTGCCGATTTGTAAAACGGGGATTCAGCATCACTGTTGATGACAACGATTGTTTTGGAAGAATTTACCCCTGCCAGGTGCTGGATGGCACCTGAAATCCCTACTGCAATATACAGATTCGGGGCAATGGATTTACCGGTCTGCCCTACGTGTTCCGCATGGGGCCTCCATCCAATATCTGATACCGGTTTGGAACAGGCCGTGGCCGCTCCCAAAACGCCTGCCAGGTCTTCGATCATTCCCCAGTTTTCAGGACCTTTCATCCCTCTTCCTGCAGATACGACGATTTCCGCTTCTTTAAGATCTAATTTCCCTGAACTCTGTTCATGAGAAATTACTTTCGTATCTTCATTGGCAACAGATAATTCCTTTACTTCTTCAGAACCTGAAACCGGATTTTCCTTAACTCCGAAAGCATTCTGTGAAACGGTGATGATCACACCTGTTCCTTCCGCTTTGGCATACATAAACCCTTTTCCTGAAAATGCCCTTCTCTTCACCTGAAGCGGAGCAACGCTTTCCGGAGCTTCCAGGACATTGGTAATTAAAGAATAGCCGTTCATTACTGCCAGCATCGGAGCAATGGAGGAAGCATCGGTGGTGTGAGGAAAAACAATAATGTTTCCGTCTGCCACTTCTTTTACAGCCTGTGCATAAGCTTTTGCCGAGAAGTTTTTAAGACCTTCGTCTTTGATATTGATTACATTCGATGCTCCGTATTTATACAATAAATCTGAAGAATCCGTAGGGTTTACAGAAATTGCCGTAACCGTTTCACCTGTCTGATCTGCTACCGATCTGGCATAGGAAACCGCTTCAAAAGCCGCTTTTTTGTAAACTCCGTTTATATTTTCTGCGTATACGAATACTGCCATTTTAAATTAATTTAAAGATTAAAAAATTTAATAATTGAAAAGATGGAA
Organism: Chryseobacterium sp. JJR-5R; assembly: GCF_034047335.1. NCBI lineage: Bacteria > Pseudomonadati > Bacteroidota > Flavobacteriia > Flavobacteriales > Weeksellaceae > Chryseobacterium > Chryseobacterium sp. JJR-5R. The sequence goes on along the minus strand of NZ_CP139137.1, from coordinate 2,112,068 downwards.
ATCAAAAGCTGAATTAAAACTTCCTTTTTCTGAGTTTCCGGCTTCCAACTTTTAGATTACCTTCGCTTCTTCGTGAAGCAATCTTACCAGTTCATCCAGATTATCCGGAGAAACCATTTTCACGGCTGCCCTCGGCGGAACGCTGTCATAGGAAACACCCTGAACTTTCACTTCAGAAGAAGTGGCTTCCACCACCTGCAAAGGTTTTGTCCTTGCTGACATAATTCCTCTCATATTCGGGATGATCAGATCTTTTTCATCCACCAGCCCTTTCTGCCCTGCAATAACTGCCGGTAATTTTACGGAGATGGTTTCTTTCCCGCCTTCAATTTCTCTTACGGCTGTTGCTTCAGTTCCGTTTATATCAAGACCTACGGATGCATTTACAAAAGGCTGGTTCAGCAGCTGTGCTACCATTCCCGGAACAGAACCTCCGTTGTAATCAAGGGATTCTTTACCGCAAAGAATAAGATCGTAGCCGCCGTTCTGAGCCACGGCAGCGATTTCTTTTGCTGTAGAATAGCTGTCCTTGGGGTCAAGGTTCACCCTTACCGCATCATTGGCCCCGATGGCCAGCGCTTTCCTGATAACCGGTTCCGTAACAGCATCCCCTACATTGATTACCGTTACCGTAGCACCCTGTGATTCCTGAAGCTTAACGGCTTTGGTAAGTGCAAACTCATCTAACGGGTTGATCACCCACTGAATACCGTTTTTGTCGAAAGCAGATTTATCTGCTGTAAAGTTAATTTTGGAAGTAGTATCCGGAACACTACTTATACAAACTAATATTTTCATATATGTTGTTTTAAATTTTTCGTTGCGCTATGAAACATTTCGGTTTCATGTATACTTTTCTGTTGTCTCTTTCAGTATAAACCCTGTATTTTATACCGGGTTTTTATTTAAATTTCTCCTGCTAATATAAATAAAAAATATATTATGCATGCATAATACTTATGAATTTATTATTCAGCGCATTAGATGTTTCAGTTGGCCGGCTTCGTTGCCCTGAATTCAATCTTGCTGGGTAAAACCCTAGGATTCATTTTTAAAATGTCCAGAACCAGATTGCCCATATCTTCCGGCTGGATTTTCCAGGCATCTTTATCTGACGGGACGTTTCCATTGAAATGGGTAGCTACGGAACCGGGCATAATAACCGTTGATTTGATGTTATACTTCCTTAAATCGATCATGGCAGCCTGGGTAAAGCCCACCACTCCGAATTTTGAAGCATTATATCCTGATCCGTTTTCAAAGAAATTCGCACCTGCCAGGCTGGCAATGGTAATGTAGTACCCTTCCGTTTTTTTCAGTTCTTCCACGGAAGCTTTCAGTGTGTAGAAAACGCCTGTCAGATTGGTTTCAATCATGTCATTCCATTCTTCTGCCGTCAACTGGTCCACCGGCTTGAAAACGCCCATTCCTGCATTGGCAATGACAAAATCCAGCTTCCCGAATTTTTCTTTGATGCGATTGACAGCTTCTACTTCACTTTCAAGGCTCTTTACATCGGAAACGATGCCCAGAATATGATCTGAATATTGTTTCAGTTCCAGTTCTATTTTTTCCACTTCTTCTTTCTGCCTTCCCGAAAATGCTACTGAAGCACCGTTTTCAAGTAAAATCTTTGCAATCCCGAAACCGATTCCTTTTGTTCCGCCTGTAATATAAGCAACTTTATTTTCTATCATAATTTTAGATTTAGTTCCTAAAAATAAGAAAAACGCTCCAATCGGAGCGTTTTTACTAACTAACATTTGTCAGCAATTATTCTTTAATGATTTTCTGGATATATACTTTACCGTCGCTTGCCTTTACTCTCAGTATATAATTACCGGTTGTATAAGCTGACATATTTACTTCATTAACATTCTTATTATTAGAAATTGAAGTTATTACCCTGCCATTCATATCATGAATTTCAATAGACTCGGATTTTAAATTATTAGCAAATTTAAATTTAAGAACTTCTTTAACCGGATTCGGATAAATCTGAAGATCTCTTGAATTAATAACTTCAGTTGTTCCTAAAGTAGCATTCTGTCCTGTAACAGTCATTACCCATCTGGCTGTTGAAAATGCAGCCAATCCGCCTGTGCCCGTTGCTGTAGGTGTCAATATACCACATGTTTCAGAGGAAAGATATGACGGACCTGTCTGTGCACCTGCATTTGTTCCCATATAGAAAGACTGTGGAGGGGTTACATCACCGTCATGATAAATTTCAACGACAAAAGTACCACCCGTTGGAACATTAGCATTTAACGCGGTCCCTGTATTTACTACTGTACCAGCACTTGCAGTGGTAATATTCACGTTTGAAGTTCCCAATAAAGTAGCAGTTCCTGTCGGAAATGTCCCTCCTGTCCAGTTGTAAACATTTACTTCAACCGGAAATGAAGAGTTAGCCGTCTGAACTCCAAAAGCAACATTGGTAATTTTGTACGTGTAATTAATCCCGTAATCTGACAATTTAAAAACCCTCATATAAGCATTATCAGCAGTATAGCCGTTTGCCTGGCTACCACAGGCAACTGAACCTGTAGCACTAACTGTAGTAGGCGTAGAACTTTGTGTAATCACCTGAGCAAAAGCAGTTCCTGCAAATATTAATGCAGCTAAAGATGTAAAAATTTTTTTCATAATATCTATTATTGTTATTCAGTAAAGATATTTTTTTTTACTGAATAACAAAAATTTTTTAACATTAAAATCTCTTTTTAGGGATTAAAATTGTTTTTACTTCACATAATTCTCAAAAAACAGCGGAATACTTTCAATACCCTTATAGAAATTGAACAGTCCGTAATGTTCATTCGGGGAATGAATCGCATCTGAGTCCAACCCAAATCCCATTAAAACGGATTTAGCACCCAATACCTGCTCAAACATGGCCGTAATGGGAATACTTCCGCCTCCTCTATACGGAAGCACTTCTTTTCCGAAAGCGGTTTCCATCGCCTGTTTTGCGGCTGAGAATTCTTTGGTTGCGGTAGGTAAAACGTATGGCATGCCTCCGTGATGCGGCGTTACTTTCACTTTCACATTATCCGGAGCGATTTTCTTAAAATAGGCTGTGAATTTCTCTGTGATTTCTTCCGGCGTCTGATACGGCACCAAACGCATGGAAATTTTGGCAAAAGCTTTGGAAGGGATCACGGTCTTCGCTCCTTCCCCGATATAGCCGCCCCAGATTCCGTTACAGTCCAGTGTAGGACGGATGGAGGTTCTTTCAAGTGTGGTATATCCTTTTTCGCCTTCCACACCACTTAATCCGATGGATTTTCTGAATTCTTCAGGATTGTCTTTCAGCTTATTCATATCAGCTCTGTCTGCTTTGGAAACTGCTTCTACATTGTCATAGAAGCCGTCAATGGTGATATGTCCGTCCTCATCAATCAGATTGGCGATCATTCTGGAAAGCACATGGATCGGGTTCGGAACTGCGCCTCCGTACAGACCGGAGTGCAGGTCTCTGTTCGGACCTTCCACTTCAACTTCCACATAGCTTAAACCTCTTAATCCTGTAGTAACCGTCGGCTGCTCGTTGCTGTAAATATGCGTATCTGAAATCAGGATGCAGTCGCAGGCTAACTTTTCCTTGTTATCATTAACAAAATCCCCTAGGCTTACTGACCCCACTTCCTCTTCACCTTCTAAAATAAATTTAACATTGCAGGGAAGCGTATTGGTTTTCATCATGGCTTCAAAAGCTTTAAGATGCATAAAAAACTGGCCTTTGTCATCTGCAGAACCGCGTGCAAAAATTGCTCCGTCAGGGTGAAGCTCAGTTTTCTCAATATAGGGATCGAAAGGAGGTTTGGTCCACAATTCCAGCGGATCTGCGGGCTGAACATCATAATGGCCATATACCAACACTGTCGGAAGGTTTGCGTTTAAAATTTTATCTCCATATACGATAGGATATCCCTTTGTCTGGCAGACTTCCACATGGTCAGCACCGGCATCTTTAAGGTATCCGGCTACAACGTCGGCACATTTCAGTACATCATCTTTGTAGGCAGGATCTGCAGAAATAGAAGGGATTCTCAACAATTCAAATAACTCATCCACGAAACGCTGTTTGTTTTCGTTGATGTAATTTAAGGTCTCTTGCATTCTAAAATTTTATTTTGCTAAAAGTAAAAAAATTGCCCCTCAGGAACAAACAAAATCAGATAATTTTCCTGAATCGTTATGACCATGGACATAAAACAATGAATAAAGGGGGATCAAAAAAAAATGTCCTGCATTTCTGCAGGACATTTTTTGTATTTTCAGTAATTAGTGTTCAGCCTTCGGAGTCTGGGATCCCTCTGGTATAGGAGTGGCATCAGAATGCCTTCCGTCTTCCGGCTTATGTGCCGGTGCACCTGCAGTATCTGTTTTTACAGGCGTTTCATGCCCGTCGTGTGCGTCTCCCCTGTAGTCGGAAAGATTATCCTGCTCGCCGCTTGTCTGCTCATCGTCAGAATACCGGTCTACTCCTTCTTCCAGCTTGATAACGTCTTTATTTCCGCCAGCCTGGATTTTCTTACAGCTTACGGCAACAGCAGCAACGGCTAAACAGATAACTAATTTTTTCATATGTAAAATTTATTTTTTAAAGGTCATATGGAATCGCATTATTGCAGTAAGTATCTATTTTAACGGCAAACGATTTCATGTTTAATTTTTAATTGCCCAAAATTAAGAAATAATGCATTTTACGGCAACATTTTTAGACTGATTTTAAAATTATTTTCCCTTTTACGGATTGTGTAAAGATAAGGTAGTTTTCCCCGCCGTCTTTTAGGCTGTACTTTTTCCTGATCTGTTCCGGTGTCAGAGGATGGTTTTTTGAAATAATATTGTACCGGCTTTTCTTTTTAATCTGTTTGGCATCAACAACTTCCATTTCAAGCACTCTTCCCGGAAAGCCTTCAGCCTTGTGATGCGATGTATAAATATGGGTATTCGGATGGAGTTTCTTCAGGGCAAATCTTTCTGAAATCAAATTAAAGACACCTGCTTTTAAAACGGAATGATTGGGAATGTAAATAAAGCTTTCGGGATCGGAATATGCTGATAAGGCATTTTTTTCTTCTCCGAACGTGAAGCTGAAATCCGGTTCTGCGCTTTCTAAATTAATACAATGACACAGAGGTTCACCTGATTTATCTTTGGAAAGAAAAACAACCGCTTCCTTCACATCATTTTTCACGGCAATAATATCAATCCTGAACAGGTACGGTAATACCGAAACAAGATATTTCAGATCGATCAGCGGAGACAGCTTAATTACTACCTGGTCTGAAACAGCGAGTAGTTTCCCCTGAATTTCCAGAATGTCCGGCGATAAATCTTCCAGCAGGAAAACTTTATTTTTATGCGTGTCTCTGCGGGCAGGATCAAGATAAACAACGTCAAATTTTTCTTTGTTCTGCTGAAGGAAATCTTCCAGCTTCTGATTGATAAAAGCCGCTTTTCTTCCTAAAACGGACCAGTTATGCTCTACGGTTTTCAAAAGTTCCGTATTTTGCTCAACAAGCGTTACGTCTTCAAAATTACGGGACAGATAATAGGCATCAATACCAAATCCGCTTGTTAAGTCGATAAACTTTTTACCGTGAAGGATTTCAGCTTTATGCCGGGCGGTTTTTTCTGAAGACGACTGCTCCAGATTAAGCTGCGGCGGAAAAATAATGCCGTCTTTAAGCAGAAACGGAAACTTCTTCTGTGCTACCTGCTTCCCTTTGATCTGCTGAACGATTTCCTGCATGGAGAACTCCGGAAACGGAGATTTTTTAAGCAGCAATGCATGCAGATCTGTATTCAGATTTGCATGGATGTATTCCTGGATTTCTTTATTCAGCAGTTTGTTTTCCACAGATTTCAAAAATTAACGTGAAATATTTAAAATCTATCTTTTATAAAAAATATAATCAGTCAGCAAAGGTTCGATGCCGTTCTGTTTTAATAAAGAGTTGATCTGTCCTCTGTGATAGGTGGAATGATTGATAGCCTGAAAAAGCATTTCAAAAACGGTATTTTCAAATTCTGTCCCTTTGGAATTATGATACGCAATTTTCTGATCAAGATCGAAATCATTAAGAATCCCGATGCTTTTTTTAAAATTCAGATGATTGATTTGTTCCAGCGTTTCAAAAGGATTGACCTGCCAGACTTCAAAAGGTGCTTCTCCTAAGATTCGGGAGTTCCAGACCTGCTGGGCATTCAGCGTGTGATTAATCAGGCTGATTATTTTTTCTTCAATTCCGGAAATATTCTCAGAAATAACCGCAATCATTTCTTTATTGAAATGGCAGGTATATTCAAACAGATCGGCCAGCTTTTCTTTCATGATTATTATTCAAACATTTCAGCCCAGCGGACCGCTTTAATTTCCTTTTCACTGTAAAGCTCTTCCACAGACTTTTTAACGTTTGATTTAGGGTACAGGTTAACCCCGATCAGTTTTATTTTCCCTTCTTCCACCCATTTCTGTTCTTCAACAGCATGGTCATAGATTTTTTTCTGGATAACTCCCTGCTTCAGAAGCTCCAGATAACCGCCTGCCTCTTCCATTTCAACAAACAGAGCCCATGATTTTTCAGCCATTTGCCGTGTCACATCTTCCACATAATAGCTGCCGTTGGAGGCATCTTCAAAAACATTGATAATGCTTTCATAGGCCAAGACAATCTGCTGTTTGAATGAAATTTCTTCAGAAATATCCGTGCTTTCATCCACCAGGTAATTGTTGCTGAATACGGCATCGGCACCGCCAATCATGGCGGAAGCCAGTTCCAGGGTGGAACGGATCAGGTTATTTTCATGATCTGAAACGGCTTTGTTCCTCAATGAAGTTTCTGCGAAAATATAAGGAATCTCATCCAAATCATATTCTTTTGAAAACTGATTAAAGATGATTTTAAAGGCTCTTAATTTTGCCATTTCGAAGAAATAATTTCCTCCCACGGCGATCCTGAAGATCAGCTTCTCTAAAATTTCAGGGCCGTAAAGTTCCGTTAATTCTTTCGTCTTTGCCAGAGCAATTGCCAACTGCTGGCAGATGGAGGCACCGGCATTCTGGTGAAGGGAAATATCAATACAGATATTCCTCCTGAATTGTTTCGCCCGTAATTCTTTCACCAGCTGGTCATCAATCTCCGCTTTTTTTTCATCAAAAACGTCAATCAGAGAAAAATACTGGTCTTCTTCTTTCGGACTGATGTGTCCAGCGAGATCAACATCGTTCACAAATATTGCCTTCTGCTCAAGGTTTTCAACATTATGGTCCAGAAGGAATGCGAAAACATCCTCTTCCAAGCTTTCATGATACCTTGCTACCAGATGGGTACTTTCTTCAATTCTAGGCAGGTTTACCAAAGGATCGGAAACTGAATCGTAAAAGGGTTTTACCTCGATTCCTTCCAGGTTTTCTTTGGTAAGAACGGAGTATATATCTTCTGTCTTAAGCTGTTTTTTTACTAAATTTTCCCAGGCTGTATCTGACATAGTCTTGTTTAAAATTTGTGAATGGTTGCCAATAAATTGAATCTGAGCCGTCCTTTATGCTGCCAAACTATTTTTTCGCAATATTTGTACTGTCCACGACCAGAATAAAGATCTCTTCGTTCGGTTTTTTCATGAAATAGTTTTCCCTTGCGTATTTTTCTTTTTCAGATTTATTGTTCATCAGCTTTTTATAAAAAGCATCATTTTTTTCGTATTCTGTTTTATAATACTGAAGCTGTTCTTCGTATTTATCGATTTCGCCGTTCAGTTCATTGATAACGAGAAAAGAAGTCTTATCAAAGAAAACCATCCAGATCAGGAACAGGCAGATGGTAATGGTATATTTGTTCAGGACATACTCCTGAATAAGTTTAATGGTCTCAGATTTAGGCTGAATATCTTTAATAAGGTTGTTTTCTTTCATTTTAATGTTTCCTCAGCGAATTTTTGATAACGGTTGTTAAAAAATCAATGGCTACTGAATTCTGCCTCATGTTCGGGATAATCAGATCGGCTTCATTTTTTGAAGGCTCGATAAATTCCTGATGCATCGGTTTTAAAGTGGTCTGGTAGCGGTGAAGCACTTCATTCAGGTCGCGCCCCCTTTCCTGGGTATCCCTTCTGATCCTTCTGATCAGCCTTTCGTCTGAATCTGCATGAACAAACACTTTGAGGTCAAATTCCTTTAATAATTCCTTATTGGTAAGAACCAGGATCCCTTCTACCACCAGTACATTTTTAGGCTCCACTTTTACATGGTCTCCGGTTCTGGAATGGGTAACAAAGCTGTAAATAGGCTGCTCTATCGTTTCATTGTTTTTCAATGCTTTTACATGTTTGAGCATCAGTTCGAAATCTATGGACTTCGGATGGTCGTAATTCAGGGCTTCTCTTTCGTTAAGCGTCAAATTATGATTGTCGTGATAATAATTATCCTGGGAAAGGATGTTCATTCCTTCGATATCAAGCTGCTGGATAATCTTATCAACAACTGTAGTTTTGCCGGATCCGGTACCCCCGGCAATTCCTATTACAAGCATTGTTTTTTGTTTCTTTATAGTTTTTACAAATATACTGTTTTAGACAAGATGTAACAACGGAGATTGTAAAATGTAGTGTTTAATGGGTATCGATGATTGAGAAAACAAATAGCCCCGACCAACGGTCAGGGCTGTATGCTATATTATTTCGCTGGTCAGTTCGCGTGACAGCAATTTTTCATGCATGGGTTTCAGAAGGTCCATTGCCCCTGTTTTTACGGTACACTTGCCTTTAAAATGAACCAGCATAGTACATTGTTCTGCCTGTTCCGGCGTGTGCCTGCATATTTCGATCAGACTGTCAATGACATAATCAAAGGTATGGATGTCGTCATTATGCAAAACCAGCTTGTAGATTTCATCTGTTTCATCCAAAACAAGTACCTCTTCTTCGTACTGGCGTTTCGGATCTTCGTAATCTTTTATACTGTTATAAAAAATCATTGTATTGCTTCTTATATTAAACCTCTCCTATTTTTTCTGCCTGGTCACTGACGTCATTGGGTTCCTGATAGACCAGCTCAACCATCTCCACGCTTTTATTATTCATTTTCAGGATTTTACAGTGGTAGTTTTCAAGGGCAAACTCCTGGTTCTCTTCCGGAATATCTTCCAGGGCATGCAGAATAAATCCGGCCAGGGTATTGTATTCGCTTTCTTCAGGAAGCGGAAGTTTTACAGGTAAGAATTCATTGATCTCGTCCAATGGCTGCGTAGCCTGGATCCAGTACGTATCATCGCCTATTTTATCAACGATCTTTTCTTCATCATCTTCTTCGTCCTGAATTTCCCCTACCAGCTCTTCGAGGATATCTTCAAGGGTAATAATGCCTTCGGTTCCGCCAAACTCGTCGATAACAATCGCCAAATGCTGCTTTTTCTGCTGGAATATTTTTAATAAATCGGAAATTTTCTTACTTCCGACCACGAAAAATGCATCCCGCATCAGTTCTCTCAGGTCGTCGTGATTCAGTTCTCCTTTTCTCTTGACAAATTCCCTGATAATTTCCTTGGTGTATAAAATACCGATTATATTATCTATAGAATCTACATATACGGGAATACGCGAATATCCGCTGTCCATGATTTTGTTGATGATCTCATTCACATCTTCTTCAAAGTCCATGGACGTAATGTTCTGGCGCGGAACCATGATCTGCTTTGCGGAATGATCTGTAAAGTCAAATGCATTCTTGATGATTTCGTAGTTCTCTTCTTCAATCTCCCCACTGTCGGCACTCTGCTTTACCAAAAGCTGCAATTCTTCCGTTGAGTGAATTTCCTGTTCTGAAGCCGGATGGATCTTAACCAATCTTAAAAAGGTGTTTGACATCAAATTCATCAGCCAGATAAACGGCTTGAAAACGGTATAAAAAACCCTCAAAGGCACAGCAGTAGCCATTGTCGTAGCTTCCGATTTCCTGATGGCTATTGATTTTGGAATAAGCTCACCGAATACAATGTGCATCACGGTAATCAACACAAAGCTGGTTACCACGGAAATGGTGGTAATGGTAGTCTCAGCCAAATCTATGCTTAAGGAACTGAAAATATTCTGAACCACGTGGTGAAGGGCACTTTCCCCTACCCAACCTAGGGCAAGCGAAGCGAGTGTGATCCCCAGCTGTGTGGCCGACAGGTATTCATCAAGGTGCTTGATGATATGTTCCGCCTGCTTTGCCATAGAGTTCCCTTCTGCGGCTTTGATCTGTATCTGTGAGTAACGAACTTTAACAATTGAAAATTCTGCGGCTACGAAAAAGCCATTTAGTAAAACAAGAAATAAGGCTAGCAAAAGCCTGACTATGTCCGAGTCCATTTAGAAATTAATATAAAATTTGTAATGGCAAAGATAGACAAAATAAAAGTAACAAAAAAAGCATCGCGGTACACGATGCTTTATATTTATATTAAAATAAATGCTTATGAGTTTTTCAGGGCTTCCGCTCCCGAAACGATTTCAAGGATTTCGTTTGTGATGGCAGCCTGTCTCGCTTTGTTGTAGAAGATCACAAGATCATTTTTCAGTTCCTGAGCATTGTCTGTTGCTTTATGCATAGCCGTCATTCTCGCTCCGTGTTCTGATGCAACAGAATCCAGCACAGCTTTGAATACCTGTGTCTTAATTGATTTAGGAATCAGGTTATCAAGGATTTCCTTCCTGTTCGGCTCGAAGATATAATCTGTTTCCACCTGAGGTTCCGTCGTTTCCGGCATAGAGATCGGAAGAAGCTGCTCTGTGGTTACTTCCTGAGTCGCTGCATTGACAAATTTATTGTAAATTACATAAACTTCGTCAAATTTCCCTTCCCTGAAGCTGGTCATTACCCCTTCGGTAACGTTTGCAACGATGTCAAAATTCAGATTATCAAAAACCGAGCTTGCATTGGCATATACGGTACGGTTTCTTCTTACGGCATCAAAAGCCTTTTTACCTACTGTAAGAACTTCAATCTCATGTTGGGAATTGTTCTGAAACTGTATGTTAAGCTCTTTTACGATGGAAGAATTGAAAGCACCAGCCAGTCCCCTGTTTGAAGTAACAGCGATGAAAAGCACCTTTTTTACTTCTCTTTTCTGAGCATACACAGAAATCTGATCAGGATCCGAACTTGAATTTACATTCTGGATAAGCTCCTGAAGTTTTTCAGAATAAGGTCTTAACATGACGATTGCATCCTGTGCCTTTTTCAGTTTCGCAGCTGAAACCATTTTCATAGCACGTGTAATCTGCATCGTAGATGAAATTGACGTAATCCTGCCTCGTATTTCTTTTAAGTTTGCCATTATTTTGGTTCAAGGTTTAAGGTCTTAAGTTTAAGGTTTAAACTCAGTCTAAACCTTAAACATTGAATTTTTTTTAGTTATACTTAGAAGCTAAATCATTAGCAGCCTGCTTAAGAACACCTGTGATGGAATCATCAATTTTACCTGCTTTAAGCGCAGCCATGGTTTCCGGGTGTTTGGATCTTAAGAAAGCAATGTATTCGATCTGGAATTCTTTTACTTTCCTAATAGGAACGTTTCTCATTAAATTCTCAGTACCTGCATAAATCATAGCTACCTGGCTGTCTACAGGAAGCGGAGAGTTTACCGGCTGCTTAAGAAGTTCCACGTTTCTTTCCCCTTTGGAGATTACTGCCAAAGTGGAAGCATCAAGGTCTGAACCGAATTTAGCAAACGCTTCCAGTTCTTTATACTGAGCCTGGTCCAATTTCAAAGTACCGGACACTTTTTTCATTGATTTGATCTGGGCGTTACCTCCTACCCTTGATACAGAGATCCCCACGTTGATCGCCGGGCGAACCCCTGAGTTGAATAAGTCAGACTCCAGGAAAATCTGTCCGTCTGTAATCGAGATTACATTGGTTGGGATATACGCGGAAACGTCACCTGCCTGGGTTTCGATAATCGGAAGTGCCGTTAATGAACCGCCTCCTTTTACGATTGGTTTTAAAGACTCAGGTAAATCATTCATCTGGCTTGCGATGGTATCATCAGCAATCACTTTTGCTGCTCTTTCCAACAATCTTGAGTGAAGATAGAAAACGTCTCCAGGATAAGCTTCACGGCCCGGTGGTCTTCTTAAAAGAAGGGAAAGTTCACGGTAAGCTACTGCCTGCTTGGATAAATCATCATAAATGATCAATGCCGGTCTGCCGGTATCTCTGAAGAACTCACCGATCGATGCTCCTGCCATTGCAGAATATACCTGCATAGGAACCGGATCTGATGCGTTGGCCGCAACGATTACCGTGTATGCCAAAGCACCCTTATCAGAAAGCGTTTTAACGATTTGTGCTACGGTAGAAGCTTTCTGCCCGATGGCAACATATATACAATATACAGGATTTCCTGCATCAAAGAATTCTCTTTGGTTGATGATCGTATCAATGGCAACCGTGGTTTTACCCGTTTGTCTGTCACCGATGATAAGCTCTCTCTGTCCTCTTCCTACAGGGATCATAGAGTCGATCGCAACGATACCGGTCTGTAAAGGCTCGGTTACCGGCTGTCTGAAGATAACGCCGGGTGCTTTTCTTTCCAGAGGCATTTCATATAATTCTCCGGAAATAGGACCTTTACCGTCGATAGGGTTACCCAGGGTATCCACTACTCTTCCTAACATGCCTTCTCCTACTTTGATTGAAGAGATTCTGTTGGTTCTTCTTACGGTATCACCTTCTCTTACCAGTTTACTTTCACCCAGTAGAGCAACCCCTACGTTGTCTTCCTCAAGGTTAAGTACAATACCTTCTACATCACTAGAAAATTTCACCAACTCTCCGTATTGTACGTTTTCTAACCCGTATACACGAGCAATACCATCACCGATGGTTAAAACTGTACCTACTTCCTCAACGTTGGATTGAGTGTCGAAGTTGGCCAATTGCTGTTTTAAGATCGCAGATACTTCTGCCGGATTTATTTCTGCCATTGTATGGTTGTTTTTTTCTTAATTTAAATGAAAATCTTTTTTAATACTGTTAAGCTTAGACTTTACGGAAGCATCGATCTGCTGATCGCCCACTCTTAAAATATAGCCTCCTAAGATTTCAGGTCTTACATGTACCTTCAGATCAAAATTAGAACCTGCTTTCACAAGGTTGGTAGATTTTAAAATCTGGTCCATGTTTTCTTTGGAAAGTTCAGTTGCCGTGGTAAGTGTTACCCTTTCCACCCCGTTGATATCTTCAACTTTATTAATGAATTCCTGTGCGATATTTTTCAGCTGGTTTTCTCTTCCGTGTCTGATGACCAGCGTAATCAAATTCTGAGAAGAAGCAGATAAGCTTTTAAATATCTCTTTTGCTACCTCTACTTTCTTTTTGCTGTCAATATAAGGCGTAAGGAAGAATTTGTTCAGATCCGGAGACTGAGACATTAACTTCACCACATCTTTCATTTCAGAAAATACAGCAGAAGTCTGGCCTGATTCATTTGTGAAATCAAGCAAACCCTGTGCGTATCTTTTAGCTACTTTAGATGTAAGCATTCTTAGTTAAGGTTTGATTTGTTTAGATAATTCTGAACTAATTCGTTTTGGGCTTCGCTGTTGTCCAGCTTTTGCTTCAGGATAGATTCTGCAATATTTACAGATAAAACACCAATCTGGGTCTTAATATCAGCCATGGCAGCATTTTTCTCTGCATTGATGGTCTGCTTCGCAGCTTCGATTAATTTATCGCCTTCCGCTTTGGCTGTATCTTTAGCTTCACCTACAATTCTGTCTTTAATTTCTCTTGCTTCCTTAAGGATCGCATCTCTCTCGATTTTAGCTTCACGAATGATTCTTTCGTTATCCTCTTTTAAGGTTTCCATTTCTTTTCTTGCCAATGTAGCCTGGTTAAGGGCATCAACAATAGACGTTTCTCTCTCATTTACTGCATTAACAATTGGTTTCCAAGCGAATTTCGCAAGAAGAAACAATAGGATAACAAAAGTAAGGGTCATCCAAAACAAAAGTCCAATTCCAGGTTCAATAATTCCCATATCTGTAAATTCTTTTTAAGTGTTATTTTATGGATTGTTTTTAAAATTCTTAGCAGCAGCCAACCGCTTCGCTGCTAAGAATATTTTTTTGAGGATAATTATTACAATTACTTGATGAAAGCACCAAAAATAATTGCGATAAGACCAGCACCTTCGATAAGACCAGCAGCAATAAGCATTGCTCCTTGAATCTTACCAGCCTGCTCAGGTTGTCTAGCGATAGCATCCATTGCATGACCACCGATCTTTCCGATACCTAGACCTACACCTAGTACTGCTAAACCAATACCTACGTAAATTAATCCTGCTCCAGTTGATAAATCCATAATAAATAAATTATATTAGTTAAAATTATTTTAATTTTCTTTTTTTATTAGTGTGCGTGTTCTTCGTGACCATGCTCATGTTCTGCAACCGCAATACCGATAAACAATGCTGATAATACTGTAAAGATGTATGCCTGCAATGCGGCTACCAATAATTCCAGTACAGAAACAAATAATGCTAATGGCACGGATGCAAACCCCAAAAACGGAGATTTGAAAATGAAGATTAATGAGATAATTGCCAGGATCATAATGTGCCCTGCTGTAATATTGGCGAAAAGTCGCATCATTAAAGCAAACGGTTTTGTAAAGATCCCGATAATCTCTATAGGAACCATGATCGGGTATAACAAGATCGGAACCGGTGGCATAAAGATATGTTTCCAATAATCTTTATTAGCACTGAACAATGTAATTAATAATGTTATGATGGCTAAAACTGCAGTAATTGCGATATTGCCTGTAAGATTGGATCCGCCCGGAAAGAAAGGAACCAATCCGAATAGGTTGTTGAACCAGATAAAGAAAAATGCTGTTAATAAATAAGGCATATATCTTTTATATTTAACCGAACCGATGTTTGGGATAGCTACTTCATCTCTGATAAATACAATTACTGGTTCGAATAACTTTCCTGCTCCTTTAGGAAGCTTAGACTTTTTATAGTTTCTGGCCATTCCTATGAAGATAACCATCATAAAAATAACTGACAGAAACATAGATGCTACATTCTTTGTAATAGACATATCAAAGAAAACATTATCTGCTTTTTGCTTTCCTGAAATCATTGCAAAAAGAGTCGCTTTTTCTACTCCTTTAGTTGAAACAACCTGACCATCATGTAATGTGTATCCATCGTGTTCATGCCCGTGAGCGATATCTTTAGATAAGAAAGTATGCCATCCTGCATTATCTTTAATAATTATAGGCAAAGGAATAGAGGTGTGATGCTCTTCTCCATTTTCATCTTTAGTAGTCCATAAATGCCATTCGTTAGAGTCACCAATATGTTCCATGATCATTTTGGTAGCATTGAAGGGCCTATCCTCTTCCGTTCGCTCTACCTTCTCTGCTAATTTTTCTCCCTCAGACTCGTGTTGTGCAGTAGCAAAACTGCTTATAAACACAAATAAAAATGCGAAAAATAATGAAGAAACTTTTCTATTCATATCTCTTTTTTAATCGTGTGCAAATATATTGATTTTATTAAACTTTACCAATATTAAAAATTGATATTTATCATCAAAAATTATGATTTGTTAATCCTTTTTATAACCGGTACATATATAAGGATAGATGCGACGATAAAACACATGACAATAAATAAAAAATTTGATTTTGTTTTCTCGATAATTAATAAAGAAATTACAAGCCAGATGATATCTTTTGAAATATTGACTGTCAGAAATTTCATTCCTGCATCAGGAGTACCATACATATACTTTATAAATATTCTGTATATGATAATATTTAAAATTAGTATTAGCGATGCAATTATAAAACCGTCTAAAAGATTCATTCTGCAAAAATAAAATTAAACATTTATAATACAAATAATATTAAAAAGTAAAAAAGCTATATCCGAACATAAAAAACTATTGTCTTATGCAGAATCAGAAATTTCGGCGAAATTATTTTCTGTTTCAAACAGCTTAACTTCCAGATAATATTTTTTATCAATCTTATTTCTTAATCTATTATATATAACAATCAACATATTTTCAAGGGTTGGATTTAAATCCTCAAATTCAATGATTTCTAAATTTAAATTTTTATGATCTAAATAGTCAATAATTAATTCATTGATTAAACTACTCAGATAGCCTAAATCTATAACAAAGCCGGTTTCTTTACAGACTTCCCCTATCACAGATGTAAACAGGGTATAATTATGTCCATGAAAATATGGATTATTACATTTTCCAAATATTTCTTTATTTTTTGTTTCAGTCCATGAATTGTTATGTAATCGATGGGCAGCATTAAATGTTGCCCGTCTTGAAACTTTAACTTTCATATTTTAATACTTATAATCTTTTTTTATGGAGTAGAAGATGAAATTGGAATAATCTTCCCATTAAATAATTTTGCATAATTAGATGAAAAATCGCAAATAAATTTTGCTATATCGTCACTTTTAAAAGAATCTGTACAATCAGGAAAAGCCAATCTTAGCATCTCCGTATTTACTGCTCCCAAACAGATACAATTAATAGATACATTATGATCTTTAAATTCTTCCGCTAAACATTCTGTAAGATTCCCTAAAGCTGCTTTGCTACTGGAATAAGCCGATAATCCTGCAAATTTTTGTGCAACACTTATTCCACCCATACTCCCTATATTTACGACATGAGCATACTCGCTTTTTATTATTTTATCAAAAACAGTCTGAATAACTTTAACTGCACCAAATAGATTTACATTAAATGTTTCCTGCCAGTCTTCAATTGATAAATCCAAAAATGGTTTATTGATTAATAAGCCTGCGTTATTTATTACTATGTCTATCTTTTCATATTCTTCTAATTTATGTTTTAATATAGCTTGGTCATCTGTAATGTCATATTCTATTATGTGAATACTATTTTCATATTGTTCATAACATTTTTGTTTTAATTTTTCCAGTTCAGATATATTTCTTGATATTGCAATAATCTGGTTTTTATTATTTTTACTGAATTCTAACACAGTATCATATCCAATTCCTCTACTTGCTCCTGTTATTATAATATTCATTTAAATTACTTTTTTAAGATATGTATATATTTTAAGATATTTTCTTTATTAAGAAGTTCTAAGTGGTCACAATCTATCTCTATAGTCATTAATTTATTTTCATATGAGAAATCTTTCCAACCGTAATCATTTGCTTCATTTCCTTTATCATAAGATTTTATTAATTTAATGCCAGCATCAATTTTAATATGAGGGGGCGTATATTTTATCGTGTTTTGTACGCTCCGCATATATTCATAGACATAGGATTCCAACATTTCTCTGCTAAACAAAAAACCAAGATTTATGAGACTATCATAAAGATAGGAAAATTGATTTTCTAATGTCTCCTTCTCTATTTTATCAAGATCTATTGCTAAGTTGGCTTTATTCCTGGTACTATTCATAAAATTAATCATATTACAAAAAGAAACTATAGAATCTTCTATTTCAAAACGATCTATTGTTTTAATTTCTTGTGGTGGTTTACAGTCAATAAAGAAAACTTCATCCAACTTTATTCCCTGATCTTGTAACTGAGCACATATTTCATATACAATGAGTCCTCCATATGAATATCCACCTATTGTATAAGGTCCTTCTGTATCTATTTTCCGCATTTCTGAAATTATTTTCCCCGCTATTTCTGAAATAGAATATGAGGTTTGATCTTTTAACAGATACAGATTAGGTGATTGAAACCCATAAAATGGCTGATCTTCTCCTAGAAGTTCAGATAATGCATGAAATGAAAAAACATCTCCTATGATGGTTGGAACAAAGAAGAAAGGTTTTTTACTTCCTTTTGGATTCATTTTAACCAATACCTTTGAATTATCTTTAACTACAATCGCCTTGCTTACTAGCTCAATAGTGTGGTTTTCATACAGTACAGATACAGGCAATTTATAATTAAATTCTTTTCTAATAACATTTATCATCTGAATTGCCTTCAAACTATGTCCTCCTAATTCAAAGAAATTATCTTTTACTCCTATCTCTTTTTTTCCTAAAACGCTCTTCCAAATCTCTACAAGCTTAGCCTCCGTTTCATTACGGGCTGAAACATATTCAACACCGGAACCCAATGAAGATCCAAAGGCATCCGGTAAACTTCCCCGGTCTAGCTTTCCATTACTCGTCAAAGGAAAAGAATCCAAATGGATATAATGACCCGGAAGCATATACTCCGGAAGAAGCCCACGTAAGTGATCCCGAAGAACGGAACTCGTTACTGCACTGGAACCCGTAAAATAAGCAGCCAAATCATTATGACCTTCCCCATTCTCTACAACCAAAACTACACTCCCTGTCACATCAGCATGACCCTGAAGCGCATGCTCGATCTCACCAAGCTCAATTCGGTAACCCCGGATCTTAACCTGACTGTCTTTTCTTCCTATATACTCTATACTCCCATCTACCAGCCAGCGACCTAAATCGCCGGTCTTATACATCCTGGAACCTGAAAGATAAGGGTTCGATACAAACTTCTCAGAAGTTAATACTTCATTGTTCAAATAACCTCGCGCTACGCCTACTCCCGAAATGCAGATCTCTCCTACTACTCCTATTGGACAAAGACTATCATTCTCGGAGAGAATATACATCTGAGTATTAGAAATAGGACGACCAATGGGAATAGACTTTCTCCAGCCATCATCAACTGAAAGACGATAGATACTCGCACATACAGAGCACTCGGTTGGCCCATAAGCATTAAAATAAGATAAGTGACCGGACAAAGAAAGCCCTTTTTCTATATGAGCGGACTCCCCCGCTGAAATAAGAACTCTTAAACCTGATAAGTCTTCAGACGAAAGGCTTTCCGAATAGGCAGGAGGAAGCGTAATCACACTTGCTTTGGAAGATCCTAATAACTGAACAAATTTTTCCTTGTCCTTGATAGCTGTATCATCCGGAATAAAAAGACTAGATCCACTTAACAGAGACATCATCATCTCTGAAAAAGAAGCGTCAAAAGCAATGGACGCAAAAAAGAAAACAACATCGCTGCTTACAACTCCAAATTCACGGATCTGGCTCAGAACCATATTGACCAAGCCTCCATGTTCTACCATAACGCCCTTTGGACGGCCCGTAGATCCGGAAGTGTAAATAACATAGGCCAGATCTTCAGGAGACCTACTGTGCTCAGGAGATAAGACGGAATAATCGCACTCAATATCCTTAAATCTTAAAACGACTTCACCATCAATAACAACCTTACAACCACTGTCCTCTATCATATAACTGGTACGATCGGAAGGATACGAAGGATCGATAGGTACATAGGCTCCTCCCGCTTTTAAAATCCCTAAAATTGTAATAATAAAATCCTCAGACTTTTCAAGCTGAACTCCAACAAGGTTTTCTCTGCCAATACTATACTGGCTGCGAAGATAGTTGGCAAACTGATTCGATCGTTCATCCAAATCCCGGTAACTAAGGGTATGGTCATCGTATATCAAGGCCGTATGATCAGGATTCAACAGCACCTGGGATTCAAAAAGATCAATAACCGTCTTATCTCTAGGATAATCAGCCTTGGTCCGGTTAAAACCTTCGGTCAATAAATAATACTCCTCCTTTGTTATAATATCCAGTGAACTTAGCGGAAGGTCAGGCTGTGATGCTAAAACATTGATCAACTTTAACAAATGTCCTTTAAGCTGCTCCATAGTCTGTTGACTATAAACCCCTGGATTATAGCTGAACTTGAAGGAATGGGTGTTTCCGGGAACAATAATTACTGTTAAATCATAGTTTGTCTGTTCTACATTATGAGTTTCCAAAATCTTTAACTCAGGGGCTTTACTCATTCCCTGACCTACCATCTCCTGAACCGGATAGTTCTCATAGATCAGGATATGGTCAAACAAAGCCTTACCAAGCTCACTCTCACCCTGAATATCTGCCAGCTGGCTGTAATGATAACCTGTTGAGGAAACACTATCAAAATGTAAAGCCTTCGCAGTCTCAGAAAATACAGAATCTGCACCTGCCCGAACACGGACAGGAATCGTATTGATAAACAATCCTACCATATCCTCAATACCATCAAGATCGCCAGGACGACCGGAAACTACCGAACCAAACACAACATCAGTTTCTAAACCTCCGTTATAGATACCAAGTAACACGCCCCAAACACACTGGAAAAAAGTGTTCTCCGTAATCCCCAGATCTGTACAAACCGATTTGAGAAGAATACTCGTTGCTCTATCCAAAGAAAAATCCAACTCTTCTATAACAGATCCTGATGCAACGAAGCTGCAATCCTTGGGAATTCCAAAAATACCACTGTAACCAGATAATTGACCCTGCCAGTAAGAACGACTCGCTTCATGATCAACACTCTCAAGCCACGAAAGGTAAGTACCATACGTATTCACCGGTTTTAATGAAGGTGAAGACCCACTCTTCAATGCATTATAGATATGAAGAAGGTCACCTATTAAGATCCCTAAACACCATCCATCCATAAGGATATGGTGCATACTCCAGATAAACTCATACACATCCTCACCACACTTTAAAATAGATAAACGCATCGGATTCTGATGGCATAAGTCAAAACCTTTGGCAATATCATTCCGCTTGTAATCTGATAAGAAAAAATCCGCCTCAGGCCCTGAACCAATTTCTGCATAATGAAAATCAGCAAATCCATCTTTCTTCACCACCTGAAGAGGAATATCACTCAAATCATCACTGAAAACGGTACGCAAAACAGAGTAACGGCGGATAAGCTCCCTATAACTCTCTTTCAATAATTCGATATCCAGGCCACCGGAAAGACGATAACTCATCTGAATAAAGTAAACTGAATCGCCGGGAGAAGATAACCAATGGTAAAATAAGCCCTGCTGAAGGGGTGCTAAGCCATACACATCCTCTAAATCAACTCCTGTATTCAACTCCTTAACTGCAGAAATACTTAAATCTTTATAGGTAAGATCCACAGGCGTCAGGTACTGAACAGATTCTCCCGACAAAATATCAATCAAACTGATAAGGGTAGATTGATATAAAGAACATAACGATTCTATGGTACCGGCATCGTACTGACCTGAACTGTAAGAGACTCCCAACTGTAATTCATCATTGATGATCATTCCGGAGATATCCAGAACACTATCGCGTTCTTCATCCAGACTCTGGTCTTTTCCCCATGAGCGCCGAGAAAATTCAAACATACTATCTCCTCCCTCTGATGCCAGCCCAGAACCAAAATCACCCAGGTAATTAAACAAAACATCTCCGATTACAGGATAATCTACTCCTTTTATATGTTTTAATATTCCATAACCGATCCCTTTATTAGGTACACGGTGAAGGATTTCCTTGACTTCTATAACATGATCCAATAAACTACGCCCGTTGGAAAATGGTAGTACAACAGGATATACAGAGGTAAACCAACCAACCGTACGGCTGATATCTAAACCAGAGCTTATAGGCTCCCGACCATGACCCTCCATCTTCAACGACAGGCAATTTAATCCAAAATAACGGCTTACACTGTAACTCAGACATGCTATTAATATATCATTGATATTCGTCTTATACGCACGGAAACACTCCGTTTGTAAACGATTTGTATTTTCTTTATCTAAACTAAAACTTACCAGTCTTGTATCAGCGTTCTTTTTACTCCCCGAAGGATGGTCTACAGGGACAGCATCAACCTTCCTGCCCAAAACAGAATCCCAATAAATAACCTCTTGTTCAAGCTCACGGCTATTCGAATATTCATATACCTTCTCTGACCAGTGTTTAAAGGAATCGGTCTTTAAGGGAAGTTCAACTACTTTTAACCCTTTTTGATAACCACTATATAATGTCACTAAGTCTTCAAATAGAATACGCCACGAAACTCCATCTACTACAAGATGGTGAACCGCAAGAAAAATGTAATCACCAGCAGAAGACCTGAGCAGGCCTGCCTTAAAAAGCAGACCATCTTCTATACGGATACCGGACTGGACTGCAATACATGCCTGGGAAAAGGAAGCATCATCATGCACTTCAAACTCCTCAATATCCAGCATGATATCGGAAACATCACGGTTAAACTGATGCCACACGGTATCCTTGCGGTATACCATACGAAGGGCATCATGATGTACAAACAGCGAATAAAGGGTTTGTTCTAATAGGGAACGGTCAACACAATCACGGCTTTTTAATAATACGGACTGATGAAAGTGGTCTTTATCTGAATAAAACCCTTCCAGAAAATCCTTCTGAATAGGGGTAAGAGAAACATCCCCAAAAACAGGTCCCTGATCTGTAAAGCGGCTAAGGGCCTTCACGTGTAAAACTAAATCAGCAATCACAGGATACAACAAAATATCCTTAACCTCGCAGCTATAACCTTTCTGACGAAGACGAGATACAATCTGAATACATTTAATGGAATCGCCTCCCAAAAGAAAAAAATCATCCCTGATTCCTACAGGAGATTTTTTAAGAACATCTTCATATACACAGACCAATACTTCTTCAAGAGCAGTACGCGCTGAAACATATTCAACACCGGAACCCAATGAAGATCCAAAGGCATCCGGTAAACTTCCCCGGTCTAGCTTTCCATTACTCGTCAAAGGAAAAGAATCCAAATGGATATAATGACCCGGAAGCATATACTCCGGAAGAAGCCCACGTAAGTGATCCCGAAGAACGGAACTCGTTACTGCACTGGAACCCGTAAAATAAGCAGCCAAATCATTATGACCTTCCCCATTCTCTACAACCAAAACTACACTCCCTGTCACATCAGCATGACCCTGAAGCGCATGCTCGATCTCACCAAGCTCAATTCGGTAACCCCGGATCTTAACCTGACTGTCTTTTCTTCCTATATACTCTATACTCCCATCTACCAGCCAGCGACCTAAATCGCCGGTCTTATACATCCTGGAACCTGAAAGATAAGGGTTCGATACAAACTTCTCAGAAGTTAATACTTCATTGTTCAAATAACCTCGCGCTACGCCTACTCCCGAAATGCAGATCTCTCCTACTACTCCTATTGGACAAAGACTATCATTCTCGGAGAGAATATACATCTGAGTATTAGAAATAGGACGACCAATGGGAATAGACTTTCTCCAGCCATCATCAACTGAAAGACGATAGATACTCGCACATACAGAGCACTCGGTTGGCCCATAAGCATTAAAATAAGATAAGTGACCGGACAAAGAAAGCCCTTTTTCTATATGAGCGGACTCCCCCGCTGAAATAAGAACTCTTAAACCTGATAAGTCTTCAGACGAAAGGCTTTCCGAATAGGCAGGAGGAAGCGTAATCACACTTGCTTTGGAAGATCCTAATAACTGAACAAATTTTTCCTTGTCCTTGATAGCTGTATCATCCGGAATAAAA
This sequence comes from Chryseobacterium sp. JJR-5R, assembly GCF_034047335.1. NCBI lineage: Bacteria > Pseudomonadati > Bacteroidota > Flavobacteriia > Flavobacteriales > Weeksellaceae > Chryseobacterium > Chryseobacterium sp. JJR-5R. The sequence continues at coordinate 2,088,592 of NZ_CP139137.1, read as the reverse complement.
AGACTAGATCCACTTAACAGAGACATCATCATCTCTGAAAAAGAAGCGTCAAAAGCAATGGACGCAAAAAAGAAAACAACATCGCTGCTTACAACTCCAAATTCACGGATCTGGCTCAGAACCATATTGACCAAGCCTCCATGTTCTACCATAACGCCCTTTGGACGGCCCGTAGATCCGGAAGTGTAAATAACATAGGCCAGATCTTCAGGAGACCTACTGTGCTCAGGAGATAAGACGGAATAATCGCACTCAATATCCTTAAATCTTAAAACGACTTCACCATCAATAACAACCTTACAACCACTGTCCTCTATCATATAACTGGTACGATCGGAAGGATACGAAGGATCGATAGGTACATAGGCTCCTCCCGCTTTTAAAATCCCTAAAATTGTAATAATAAAATCCTCAGATTTTTCAAGCTGAACTCCAACAAGAGATTCTCTGCCAATACCATACTGGCTGCGAAGATAGTTGGCAAACTGATTCGATCGTTCATCCAAATCCCGGTAACTAAGGGTATGGTCATCGTATATCAAGGCCGTATGGTCAGGATTCAACAGCACCTGGGATTCAAAAAGATCGATAACTGTTTTATCTCTAGGATAATCAGCCTTGGTCCGGTTAAAACCTTCGGTAACAGCATAACGCTCCTCCTTCTCCAGAATATCAAGCTGATCAACACCCAGATCAGGAGAATCACTGATAGAAACCAATAAAAGCTCTAAGCTCTTTATCAGACGATCGGCAAAACTACGCTCATAAATGTCAGTGTTGTAACACAAGCCTATGGTAAGACCTGAACCATTATCGGAAAAACTAAAGTCTAAATCAAATTTACTGACTGCGTAAGAAACTCCCTCATAAGAACTACCAGACATTCCTTCAGAAAGATCAACAGAACGATCTGTATTTCCGCTTTCCTGATCATGGAAATTAAGCATAACATCAAAAACCGGATTACGGCTCATATCACGTACAATATCCAGATCATCAACCAAACGGTCAAAAGGATACGATTGATGAGCATAGCCAGAAAGCGTCATCTCACGCACTTCGGATAGGAAATCTATAAAACGTTGATCACCTTCAATATGGCTGCGAAGGGCTAAGGTATTGACATAAAAACCAATCTGATCATGAAGATCAGCATGGTCACGACCCGCTACAGGAGTACCAACAATTAAATCTTTCTGACCACTGTAACGGTATAATAAAACCTTAACAGCGGATAAAATAGTCATGAAAAGAGTACTCCCGGTCGTTGAAGAGAGTTTTTTTAAACCTGAAAGAATATCTTCAGAAACGGAACCTGAAAGATAAGCACCGTTATAGGTTTTTACAACTGGCCGCAATCCCTTAGAAGGTAAATTAAGAACAGGCAAATCTCCTGAAAACTGTTCCTGCCAATAAGATTTAGACAACGAAACTCTATTTGCAAGCTCTGACTGCTCCCAATATGCATAGTCCTTATATTGTAAAGCTAAAGGAGACAATACTACTGGATGTCCTTCTTTAAAACTATCATATAAAGTGAATAACTCCTTTTTTAAGATCCCCATGGACCAACCGTCGCTGATGATATGGTGCATCACCAAACAGAATATATAACCGCCGCCTGATTGATCTTCAAGAACCCTAAAACGGATCAGAGGACCTTCTGACAAATCAAAAATACGATTGGATTCTGATGAGATAATTTCAGAGACTTTGTTTCCTTCTTTTTCAAAATCCAAAACCAAATGCTGGAAACTATCATCAGGAGTTTCTGAAAGGATATGCTGGTAAACTTCGCCTTCCGCTGACTCCCGGAAAACAGTCCTGAGAATCTCATGTCTTGATAATAACGAAAAGTAAGACTTTTCTAAGGAAGCTATATCAAAATCGCCCGAAATCCTGAAGACTTCAGGGATATTGTAAGCTCCATCTGCTCCTTCAAAACGACTCAGAATCCATAAACGGCGCTGAGATGAAGATAAAGGATAATACTCCAAATCGGGGGCTAAAGGAATATGTGTGTATGAAACATTAGACATCAGGAAAGAAATTATTTCTTCCCGATGCAATGATATTTTTTCAGACAATTCTTTATTCAGAATTTCCTTAGCTGCTAAAATTTTTAATTTTCCCTCTTCTACATATGCAGAAGCTCCATTTTTCTTTAGAAAATTTAATATTGAATAAACTTCCTTTTTTATCATATACTTTTATTTTTAAAAAATAAATACCTCTCTGTCATCAGAGTCATTCTCCACTATATTATTTTTAATTGAATGTGCTTCAATCAACACGCTTTGTTTTTCTATTGTAGGTTCTGTAAATATATCCTGTAATGAGATCTTTACATCGAGTTTCTGGTGAATTAATGTTGACAGACGGGCGGCCTTTAAACTGTGACCGCCCAGCTCAAAGAAATTATCCATTACCCCAATACTTGGTACTCCCAGAACTTCTTCCCAGATAGCAACAAGCTTAGCCTCCGTTTCATTACGGGCTGAAACATATTCAACACCGGAACCCAATGAAGATCCAAAGGCATCCGGTAAACTTCCCCGGTCTAGCTTTCCATTACTCGTCAAAGGAAAAGAATCCAAATGGATATAATGACCCGGAAGCATATACTCCGGAAGAAGCCCACGTAAGTGATCCCGAAGAACGGAACTCGTTACTGCACTGGAACCCGTAAAATAAGCAGCCAAATCATTATGACCTTCCCCATTCTCTACAACCAAAACTACACTCCCTGTCACATCAGCATGACCCTGAAGCGCATGCTCGATCTCACCAAGCTCAATTCGGTAACCCCGGATCTTAACCTGACTGTCTTTTCTTCCTATATACTCTATACTCCCATCTACCAGCCAGCGACCTAAATCGCCGGTCTTATACATCCTGGAACCTGAAAGATAAGGGTTCGATACAAACTTCTCAGAAGTTAATACTTCATTGTTCAAATAACCTCGCGCTACGCCTACTCCCGAAATACAGATCTCTCCTACTACTCCTATTGGACAAAGACTATCATTCTCGGAGAGAATATACATCTGAGTATTAGAAATAGGACGACCAATGGGAATACTGTTCTCAAAACCGGCATGACATTCAAAATACGTAACATCTATTGTGGCTTCTGTTGGTCCGTATAAATTCATCAAGCCAACATCTGGCAACAATCTGAAAAACTCACTGTTCTGATGAAGTGTTAAGGCTTCACCACTCACAAAAACCTGTTTCAGACTTTTAAGCTTTTCTAATGCTTCCACATGAGCATCTAAATAATATAAAAACGTCTCCAGCATTGAGGGAACAAAGTGTATCACGCTAACTTCATTTGAAGCAATGTTCGAAACCAGTGACTCAGCGGACTTCTCTTCTCCATGAGGAAGAACTGATAGTCTGGAACCGTATAAACTCCACCATAAAAGCTCCCAAACCGACACATCAAAAGAATAACTCGTCTTTTGAATAAGGGTATCGGAGCTGGATAAACTATAGGCTCCCTGCATCCAATCCAACCGGTTAACAAGACCACCATGTTCTACCATAACGCCCTTTGGACGGCCCGTAGATCCGGATGTGTAAATAACATAAGCCAAATCCGAAGGATGGGGATGACAATCAGGTGAAGTAACAGAGTACGACGACCTTTCCATATGGAATAACAGCAGTTCTTCTGAATCTACAACGACCTTACAACCGCTGTCTTCTATCATATAACTGGTACGATCGGAAGGATACGAAGGATCAATAGGAACATAAGCACCTCCTGATTTTAGAATCCCAAAAATCGTAATTAATAGATCTTCGGACCTTTCAAGCTGAACTCCAACAAGGTTTTCTCTGCCAATACCATACTGGCTGCGAAGATAGTTGGCAAACTGATTCGATCGTTCATCCAAATCCCGGTAACTAAGGGTATGGTCATCGTATATCAAGGCCGTATGGTCAGGATTCAACAGCACCTGGGATTCAAAAAGATCGATAACTGTTTTATCTCTAGGATAATCAGCCTTGGTCCGGTTAAAACCTTCGGTAACAGCATAACGCTCCTCCTTCTCCAGAATATCAAGCTGATCAACACCCAGTTCAGGAGAATCACTGATAGAAACCAATAAAAGCTCTAAGCTCTTTATCAGACGATCGGCAAAACTACGCTCATAAATGTCAGTGTTGTAACACAAGCCTATGGTAAGACCTGAACCATTATCGGAAAAACTAAAGTCTAAATCAAATTTACTGACTGCGTAAGAAACTCCCTCATAAGAACTACCAGACATTCCTTCAGAAAGATCAACAGAACGATCTGTATTTCCGCTTTCCTGATCATGGAAATTAAGCATAACATCAAAAACCGGATTACGGCTCATATCACGTACAATACCCAGATCATCAACCAAACGGTCAAAAGGATACGATTGATGAGAATAGCCAGAAAGCGTCATCTCACGGACTTCGGATAGAAAATCGATAAAGCGCCGATCTCCATCAATACGGCTGCGAAGGGCTAAGGTATTGACATAAAAACCAATCTGATCATGAAGATCAGCATGGTTACGGCCTGCAACAGGAGTACCAACAATTAAATCTTTCTGACCACTGTAACGGTATAATAAAACCTTAACAGCGGATAAAATAGTCATGAAAAGAGTACTCCCGGTCGTTGAAGAGAGTTTTTTCAACTCCGAAAAGGCTGCTTCGGATATAAAACCATAAACATTTTCTCCACGGTAAGTCTTTACAGAAGGTCTGGTTCCTTTAGAAGGTAAATTAAGAACAGGCAAATCTCCTGATAATTGCTCCTGCCAGTAGGATTTAGAACTTGACCATGTTCTTGCAAGCTCTGACTGCTCCCAATATGCATAGTCCTTATATTGTAAAGCTAAAGGAGACAATACTACTGGATGTCCTTCTTTAAAACTATCATATAAAGTGAATAACTCCTTTTTTAAGATATCCATGGACCAACCGTCGCTGATGATATGGTGCATCACCAAACAGAATATATAACCGCCGCCTGATTGATCTTCAAGAACCCTAAAACGGATCAGAGGACCTTCTGACAAATCAAAAGTATATTTAACCTCTTTAGAAACAATTGAATCAAGAAGCGAAGCATCTGACTCAAAATTCAATATTATATGTTTAAAACTATCTGACGAAGCCTCTGAAAGAATATGCTGGTAAACTTCGCCTTCCGCTGATTCCCGGAAAACGGTCCTGAGAATCTCATGTCTTGATAATAACGAAAAGTAAGACTTTTCTAAGGAAGCTATATCAAAATCGCCCGAAACCCTGAAGACTTCAGGGATATTGTAAGCTCCATCTGCTCCTTCAAAACGACTCAGAATCCATAAACGGCGCTGAGACGAAGATAAAGGATAATACTCCAGATCAGGAGCTTTCGATATAGAAACATATTCTTCTGAATCACTACCGCCAAGCAATATACCTTGTTTTTCTATCGTAGATTCGGTAAAGATATCCTGTAACGAAATTTTTACATTAAACTCCTGATGAATCAAAGCTGATAAACGGGCAGCCTTCAAACTGTGACCGCCCAGCTCAAAGAAATTATCTTTGATCCCTATTCCAGACTTTCCTAAAACATTCTCCCAGATAGCAACAAGCTTTGACTCTGTTTCATTACGTGCTGAAACATATTCAACGCCGGAACCCAGGGAAGAACCAAAGGCATCGGGCAAATTATTATAATCAATTTTACCGTTAGTCGTTAATGGAAAAGAGTCCAACTGAATGTAATGACCGGGAAGCATATAATCAGGAAGACTGGTTCGTAAGTAATCCCGCAAATCAGAACCTCTCAATTCACAAGAACCTATAAGGTAAGCAGCCAATTCTTTTTCTCCTTCTCCATTTTCCACAACCTGAACGACGCTCCCTGTTACTTCAGGATGATTTTGAAGCGCAGACTCGATCTCACCCAACTCAATTCGGTAACCCCGGATCTTAACCTGGCTGTCCTTTCTTCCTATATATTCAATATTTCCGTCAGGCAACCAGCGGCCCAAATCTCCTGTCTTATACATCCTCTCCCCAGAAAGATAAGGGTTCGCTACAAACTTCTCAGAGGTAAGATCAGGGCGATTCAGATAACCGCGGGCCAAACCGGAACCGGAAATATAAATCTCTCCTGCAACTCCTACCGGACACAAGGATCCTGATTCCGACAGAATATAAATCTGGGTATTGGAAATGGGACGCCCAATAGGAATATTAGAATTGCACTGATGGAATGAATCTAAGTGATAGATCGTACAGCCTATTGTAGCTTCTGTAGGGCCATACTCATTATAAATATGAGCGTTTGTATTATTGACAAAAAAATGATTAACCTGATCACAAGTAAGTTTCTCACCTCCTAAAATTACGGTATTGGATCGCAGCTTTTCTCCCAAGGCTTCAAAATGGGATGGCGTGATTTTTATACTGTCAAAATTACAACTCTGATCATCTTCTATTCCTAAAAAATTGTTTTCCAGAATAGTAAGTGTGTGTCCGGTAATAAGAGGAAGAAATATTCCTGTATACGTTAAATCAAATGATGCTGATGTAAAAACACTGAAATCACCCTGAGGATAATAATTCATCCCCCAGAAAAGATAATTCATTAAGCTTCTGTTCTCAATCATTACTCCTTTGGGATGGCCCGTAGATCCGGAAGTGTAAATAACATAGGCCAGATCTTCAGGAGACCTACTCTGCTCAGGAGATAAGACAGAATAATCATCCATTTCCATTTTGAACAATAGAAGTTCTTCAATGTCTACTACGACTTTACAACCACTGTCCTCTATCATATAACTGGTACGATCGGAAGGATACGAAGGATCGATAGGTACATAGGCTCCTCCCGCTTTTAGAATCCCTAAAATTGTAATAATAAAATCCTCAGATTTTTCAAGCTGAACTCCAACAAGGTTTTCTCTGCTAATACCATACTGGCTGCGAAGATAGTTGGCAAACTGATTCGATCGTTCATCCAAATCCCGGTAACTAAGGGTATGGTCATCGTATATCAAGACCGTATGGTCAGGATTCAACAGCACCTGGGATTCAAAAAGATCAATAACCGTCTTATCTCTAGGATAATCAGCCTTGGTCCGGTTAAAACCTTCGGTAACAGCATAACGCTCCTCCTTCTCCAGAATATCAAGCTGATCAACACACAGCTCAGGAGAATCACTGATAGAGACCAATAAAAGCTCTAAGCTCTTTATCAGACGATCGGCAAAACTACGCTCATAAATGTCAGTGTTGTAACATAATGCTATTGATAATCCAGAATTTGCCTCTATAAAGTTAAAATCTAAATCAAATTTACTTACACTATAAGATGTTCCGTTATAAGAGTCCACCAAGATCTTTTCAGAAAAGTCATCTGATATATTTCCTTCTTCGGGATCCTGAAGATTTACCATAACATCAAAAACCGGGTTCCGACTCATATCACGTACCAAATCAAGATCATCAATCAAACGGTCAAAAGGATACGATTGATGAGCATAGCCAGAAAGTGTCATCTCACGGACCTTTAAAAGAAAATCGATAAAGCGCTGATCTCCATCAATACGGCTGCGAAGGGCTAAGGTATTGACATAAAAACCAATTTGATTGTGAAGCTCGGCATGATCACGGCCTGCAACAGGGGTTCCTATAATAAAATCTTTCTGACCACTATAACGGTATAATAAAACCTTGACGGCGGATAGAACCATCATAAAAAATGTACTTCCAGCGTTAAGAGATATTTCTTTTAAACCAGAAAGAACTTCCTTAGAAACATTACCGTAAACATACTCTCCATTATAGGTTTTTATAGCAGGACGAGATCCTTTAGAGGGTAAATCAAGTACAGGTAATTCTCCTGACAATTGTTCCTGCCAATAAGATCTGGACAATGCCCCTCGAGCTTTAAGCTCTGACTGCTCCCAGAAGGCATAATCTTTATATTGTAAACGAAGAGATGGGACTTCGATATTTTGCTTTTCCCTGAAGCTGTTATAGAAAGAAAAAAGTTCCTGTCTTAACACTCCCATAGACCAGCCATCACTAATAATGTGATGCATTACCATACAGAAAATATATTCAGAACCCGAACTATTTTCAAGAATGGTAAGACGAATAAGAGGACCTTCAGATAAGTTAAAAATATGATTTATTTCTTGAGAAATAATGGATTGAAGAATCTCCTCCGATTCGAAATCAACAATAAGATGTTGGAAACTATCTACCTGAATCTCTGGCAGAACATACTGATAGGCTTCACCCTCAGCTGATTCATAGAAAATGGTTCTAAGGATCTCATGTCTGGATAATAAGGCAAAGTAAGACTTCTGTAGAGAAGCTATATCAAAATCACCTGAAACTCTGAAAACTTCAGACATGTTATAAGCTTTATTTGCTCCTTCAAAACGACTCAAAATCCATAAACGGCGCTGAGATGAAGATAAAGGATAATGCTCCAGATCAGGAGCTTTCGATATAGAAACATATTCTTCTGAATTACTGCCTCCAAGTAATATCCCTTGTTTTTCTATCGTAGATTCGGTAAAGATGTCCTGTAAGGAAATTTTCACATTAAACTCCTGATGAATCAAAGCTGATAAACGGGCAGCCTTCAAACTGTGACCGCCCAGCTCAAAGAAATTATCTTTGATCCCTATTCCAGACTTTCCTAAAACATTCTCCCAGATAGCAACAAGCTTTGACTCTGTTTCATTACGGGCTGAAACATATTCTGTGCCCGTACCTAATGAGGAAAAGGCATCGGGTAAACTCCCCCGGTCAATTTTTCCATTACTCGTCAAGGGAAAAGAGTCCAACTGGATATAATGACCGGGAAGCATATACTCCGGAAGACTCATGCGCAAATAATCACGCAGGTCCGAACCTCTTAATTCACCAGAGCCTGTAAGATAAGCTGCCAACTCCTTCTGACCTTCTCCATTTTCCACAACCTGAACGACGCTCCCTGTTACTTCAGGATGATTTTGAAGTGCATGCTCGATCTCACCCAACTCAATTCGGTAACCACGGATCTTAACCTGATTATCCTTACGTCCTAAAAACTCAATACTCCCATCGGAATGCCAACGACCTAAATCACCTGTCTTATACATTCTGGAACCTGAAACAAAAGGATTAGAAACGAACTTCTCCAGGGTAAGATCTGGACGGTTCAGGTAACCTCGCGCCACACCTACTCCTGAAATACAAATCTCTCCAACTACTCCCACAGGACACAGTGAATCTCCCTCAGAGAGTATGTAAACCTGAGTATTGGAAACAGGACGACCTAACAAGGAGCCGTTAAAGGTCTCTCCTGATCCCGTATAACTGCGTGTCAATAAAAAAATAGTACATTCCGTCGGCCCATAAAGGGTGATTATTTTTGCATTAGGAAATGTTTTGCGGATATCATGCAATACTCCGGTAGTAACCTTGTCTCCTCCAATGAATATATAATCGATATGAGAATATTCTGCATGAGAGTCCATAGCTCTTACCTGAGACAGAAGCTCACTCATTAAAGCAGGAACCGTATGCAAGGAACTTATCTCTCCCAGATGATCCTTAAGATAACCTACATCCTTGCTCTTTTCGTTCCCTACAACCAAAACTCCGGTTCCCTGCAAAAGAGGATAAAACAACTCGAATAATGAGATGTCAAAAGCATTGGAAGCTAACAAGGGAAAAAGCCCTGAAGACTGGTTAGACAAAGGAAAAGCTGTCGTGACATGGGATAATAAATTCATCAGACCCTCATGCTCCACCATAACTCCTTTTGGATGCCCCGTTGAACCGGAGGTATAGATCACATAGGCTAAATCTGTAGGGATAGGATTAGCCTTAGGACTCGCTATAGAATAATTAGCCTTGTCCAGATTGAACAAAAGATATTCTTCGGAATCAATATTGACTTTACAACCACTGTCTTCTATCATATACGCAATACGGTCTGAAGGATAAGAAGGATCAATAGGAACATAAGCACCTCCTGATTTAAGAATCCCCAAAATCGCAACAATAAGATCCTCAGATCGTTCTAATTGAACACCCACCAAATCTTCTCTGCCAATACTATAATGCATATGAAGATAGTCTGCAAATTGATTCGAGCGCTCATTAAGTTCACGATAGCTCAACTCATGTCCTTCAAAAACCAATGCTCTATGGTCGGGAGTCAATACTACCTGAGAATCAAAAAGATCAAGAACGGTTTTATCCTGAGGATACTCCAATGCGGTCTGGTTGAAACCTTCGGTAAGAAGATAACGATCTTCTGATCCCAGAATCTCAAGTTGATCAATCCTTGTCTCAGGAGAATGACAGATGGAGCTTAATAGAATCTCTAAACTCTTTAGCAACTTCTCTGCAAAACTCTTTTCATAAATATCAGTATTATAACCCAAACCAATGGAAAGACCTGAAGAAGTTTCTGAAAAGCTAAAATCTAAATCAAATTTACTTATAGCATAGCTGGAATCTGTATAAGAGCCCAGAAGTACTCCTTCCAATGTTTCAGCGGAATTATTAGTACCCCCATCTCCAGAATCCTGAAAACTTAGCATAACATCAAAAACAGGGTTACGGCTTAGGTCACGAACAACATTAAGGTCATCAACCAAACGGTCAAAAGGATAAGATTGATGGGAATAACCGGATAGGGTCATCTCACGAACTGAGGAAAGAAAATCTATAAAGCGTTCTTCTCCTTCAATATGGCTGCGAAGCGCCAAGGTATTGACATAGAAACCTATTTGATCCTGTAAGTCCGCATGGTCACGACCAGCAACCGGAGTACCAATAATAAGGTCTTTTTGACCGCTATAACGATATAATAAAACTTTTACAGCAGACAAAACCGTCATGAAAAGTGTACCTCCGTTATCCAATGAGAGTTGCTTCAATAAGGAAAGGATCTCTATTGATATTGACCCTGAAACATGACAACCATTATAGGTTTTCACTACAGGGCGGGTCCCTTTTGAGGGCAAATGAAGCAACGGAAGCTCTCCTGAAAGCTGAGTCTGCCAATAAACTCTGGAATGAACCGCAGATCGTTCCAGCTCGGATTGTTCCCAGAATGCATAATCCTTGTATTGTAAACTTAAAGGAGGTAATACTGCAACACGACCCGATTGAAAATGATTATATAAAGTGAATAATTCCCGTTTTAAGATATCCATAGACCACCCATCGCTGATGATATGATGCATCACCAAACAGAAAATATAGCCCTCACCGGAACGGTCTTCAAGAATGGTAAGACGAATCAATGGCCCGTAAGACAAATCAAAAACACGACCCGTCTCCTGAGATAATGTAGCATCAATGGCAGCCTTTTCTGATGCAAAATCAAACACCAAATGTTCAAAACTTTCAGTCAATACCTCTGGTAGAACCAACTGAAAAGCCTCGCCAGTCGAGGACTCACGGAAAACAGTTCTAAGGATCTCATGCCTGGACAACAAGCCAAAGTAGGACTTCTCTAATGAAGACACATCAAAATCCCCCGTAAGACGGAATACAGCTGGAATATTATAAGCGCCATCAGAACCCTCAAAACGACTCAAAATCCATAAACGACGCTGAGACGAAGATAAAGGGTAAAAATCCAAAGAAGGTGCAGAAGGAATAGAATGATAGGAAGATTCTTTCAAAAACTTCAAAATACGATCTTTATTCTCCCTTATTTTGTTCGAGAATAAACTCATTTTTTCTTCATCATCGTAAGATACTTTTAAGTTATCACCTACTAATGTTATATCTATTGTATTTCTTTTTAATGAAAGTAAAAGAGATTTGATGTCATTCATTTTCTTACAGACTTTTTACTATATAAAATTTCCTTTTCACCATATAGCCTTTCTGCTATAATACCTTTATTATTACAGGTTTCTACTAATAGATTTGACTGCACAATAGGATTTGATTCATCTGTATATTTTATACTGCTTATAAACTCACACCATGGCTCCTGTCCCATAGCATATACATATACCTCCAATGGGTTAAAAACGTCTACCAGATCCATACCCCTTTTAAAATCTGAGCCTGATAATCTTCTCGACTGATCATGTTCTCGACTGATTTCACTAAGCATCAAGGGGCCATATAACCAAGTTAAAGGGGCTCCATCACATTCCATTCCCAAGAAGATCACATCTACCTCTCCTATATAATTTTTTACATGCTCATATGTTCGTTTTTCTAAAACACGGGAATCAGCTAAAAACATCAGGGTAAATTCATCTACTTTTATATGGTAACATGTTTTTGACGGAATATCGAGATCGCTATGTTCTCCCATAAATGGAATACCTGTTATCTGGCAATCATGGAAGTTAACAGATTCCAGTTCACCTATTTCAATTACATTTTCAAATCCGATATTATTAAACATCAATTTTACATTAGGATCCTGTATGTTTCCATTTCCTGATCTTGGTACAATGATATTTCTGATTTTGTGTCTTAGCGGGAGAAGTGTTTCCAGTAAAATATGATCCTGATGATTATGAGTAATCAATACGTAATCAATAATTTTGGGTAAATCATAATCAGAAAAATGTTCTACACTTGAAGTATATCCATAATAACTTATAAGAGGATCTACAAGAACGCTTACAGTATCTGTTTCTATTAAGATGCAAGCATGTCCAAAATAACGCATACGAACTTTATCCCCTTTGTATTCTTTATAAGGAGAAGCTTCTTTCTGTGTAAAAAAGCTTTGAAATAATTCTTCCTCTTTTTCTGTAAGATCTCCAATTAAACCTCTTATTTCCTCATAACTTTTGGGAGTTCTTTTCATCTTGCTGAATTCATCAATAAAAGGATGATCAAATGGTAAATTTAAGTGTAATACTCCTTCTTCATTCAGTCTTGGTGTACTTAAGCAGAAAGGGCGAGAATCATTCTCTGTGGTCCACAGTGCTATACTTTGTGTATTGGTACTGTAAAAATTACTTTTATATAAAAGGTTTTCAAAAAATCTGAAAGACGGGTTTCCGTTAAGATCATATACAAGTTCTATATATCCTTTCAGTACGGCGGGAACTTTAGTGTAAATATCTTCCAATGACTGTCCTTTCGCATCTTTCTGTAAAATTTCATTCATTTTCTTTATGGCTAATGACAATTTTATAACCTCTCTCTGGTCAATCATTGTCTTCCCAAGCAATTCTTTAATATCCTGAACTCTGTTTGTTTTATAATCCATAAAAGGTCCACCCAGCATCTTTGGATTTTTCACCATACTTTCATGCTCTTCAGGAGACTCTATATAGGAGTTCATTATTTCCATATGCCTGTGCGTAACATTTAAACCTGCTGTAACAGGTGAAATCAGGTGAGCCCAAGCATACCATCTTTCTATTAAAGGTTCTATCACAACATTAGGCCTCAGGTAATATTTATCTGTATTCATGTTCATAAGTTTAAATTATAATTTCTGATTTTCTATTATTATCTTTTAATAGCTCTATATATTCATTAATCATTATTGCTAATTCTTCGATATTTTTTGCTGCTAATATCTCCTGTAATGAAATCTTGATATCAAATTCTTTTTGAATCATAGAGGATAGCCGTGTTGCCTTCAGACTATGCCCTCCCAATTCAAAGAAGTTATCCATGACTCCTATCTCCTGTTTCCCTAGTATCTCTTCCCAGATAGAAATAATTCTGGTCTCCGTCTCGTTGCGTGCTGCAACATATCCTTTTCCGGAACCCAAGGAAGAACCAAAGGCATCGGGCAAATTATTATAATCAATTTTACCGTTACTCGTCAAAGGAAAAGAGTCCAACTGGATATAATGACCGGGAAGCATATAATCAGGAAGACTGGTTCGTAAGTAATCCCGCAAATCAGAACCTCTCAATTCACAAGAACCTATAAGGTAAGCAGCCAATTCTTTTTCTCCTTCTCCATTTTCCACAACCTGAACGACGCTCCCTGTTACTTCAGGATGATTTTGAAGCGCAGACTCGATCTCACCCAACTCAATTCGGTAACCCCGGATCTTAACCTGGCTGTCCTTTCTTCCTATATATTCAATATTTCCGTCAGGCAACCAGCGGCCCAAATCTCCTGTCTTATACATCCTCTCCCCAGAAAGATAAGGGTTCGCTACAAACTTCTCAGAGGTAAGATCAGGGCGATTCAGATAACCGCGCGCCAAACCGGAACCGGAAATATAAATCTCTCCTGCAACTCCTACCGGACACAAGGATCCTGCTTCTGACAGAATATAAATCTGGGTATTGGAAATGGGACGACCAATAGGAATATTAGAGTATTCCTTATCTATTTCGAATGAAGTTGTCACTACTGTATTCTCCGTAGGGCCATAATTATTATAAGTTTTAAAACTTTTTTCACTATAATGTTTCAGCTTATCTCCACCTGTTAAAACTTTTAATAATGACTTATTATTAAAATTATAGAATTGTTCGCAGATTGCTGTTGGAAAAAATGTTATATTAATTCCTTTTTCTTCAATATATTGGTTTAATGCTGAAAGATCTGTCCTTAGGCTATCTTTCAATAAATGTATTGTTCCACCTTTGATTAGATAAGGAAACAGTTCCCATACAGAAGCATCAAAGCTGAAGCTTGAATATAAAGCGGAACGGCTATGTTCTGTAATATTAAATGCTTCTATATGCCAATGCATTAAATTGACAACACTTCTATGCTCAACCATTACCCCTTTGGGTAGTCCAGTAGATCCGGAAGTATAAATGACATACGCCAAGTCATTGATTTTTATATCACTAATAGGTACATTCCGGGAATATAATGAATAGCTCATATTAAATAATGATAATTCATCCGCATCAATAACAACCTTACAACCGCTGTCTTCTATCATATAACTGGTACGGTCTGAAGGATAGGAAGGATCAATAGGTACATAGGCTCCTCCCGCTTTTAGAATCCCTAAAATTGTAATAATAAAATCCTCAGATTTTTCAAGCTGAACTCCTACAAGAGATTCTCTGCCAATACTATACTGGCTGCGAAGATAGTTGGCAAACTGATTCGATCGTTCATCCAAATCCCGGTAACTAAGTTCACAATCTTCAAAAACTAAAGCAATATGATCAGGCGTTGATAGCACCTGGGATTCAAAAAGATCGATAACTGTTTTATCTCTAGGATAATCAGCCTTGGTCCGGTTAAAACCTTCGGTCAATAAATAATACTCCTCCTTTGTTATAATATCCAGTGAACTTAGCGGAAGGTCAGGCTGTGATGCTAAAACATTGATCAACTTTAACAAATGTCCTTTAAGCTGCTCCATGATAAAACTACTGTATACCCGTGCGTTATAACTAAATCTAAAAGAGAACTCAGCACCAGGAGCAATAGAAACAGTCAGATTATAATTATTATAGTCTTTCTGTTCATATCCTAGGATCTTTAACTCAGGGGCTTTACTCAT
Organism: Chryseobacterium sp. JJR-5R; assembly: GCF_034047335.1. Classification (NCBI taxonomy): domain Bacteria; kingdom Pseudomonadati; phylum Bacteroidota; class Flavobacteriia; order Flavobacteriales; family Weeksellaceae; genus Chryseobacterium; species Chryseobacterium sp. JJR-5R. The sequence goes on along the minus strand of NZ_CP139137.1, from coordinate 2,073,116 downwards.
TCCCTGACCTACCATCTCCTGAACCGGATAGTTCTCATAGATCAGAATATGGTCAAACAAAGCCTTACCAAGCTCACTCTCACCCTGAATATCTGCCAGCTGGCTGTAATGATAACCTGTTGAGGAAACACTATCAAAATGTAAAGCCTTCGCAGTCTCAGAAAATACAGAATCTGCACCTGCCCGAACACGGACAGGAATCGTATTGATAAACAATCCTACCATATCCTCAATACCATCAAGATCGCCAGGACGACCGGAAACTACCGAACCAAACACAACATCAGTTTCTAAACCTCCGTTATAGATACCAAGTAACACGCCCCAAACACACTGGAAAAAAGTGTTCTCCGTAATCCCCAGATCTGTACAAACCGATTTGAGAAGAATACTCGTTGCTCTATCCAAAGAAAAATCCAACTCTTCTATAACAGATCCTGATGCAACGAAGCTGCAATCCTTGGGAATTCCAAAAATACCACTGTAACCAGATAATTGACCCTGCCAGTAAGAACGACTCGCTTCATGATCAACACTCTCAAGCCACGAAAGGTAAGTACCATACGTATTCACCGGTTTTAATGAAGGTGAAGACCCACTCTTCAATGCATTATAGATATGAAGAAGGTCACCTATTAAGATCCCTAAACACCATCCATCCATAAGGATATGGTGCATACTCCAGATAAACTCATACACATCCTCACCACACTTTAAAATAGATAAACGCATCGGATTCTGATGGCATAAGTCAAAACCTTTGGCAATATCATTCCGCTTGTAATCTGATAAGAAAAAATCCGCCTCAGGCCCTGAACCAATTTCTGCATAATGAAAATCAGCAAATCCATCTTTCTTCACCACCTGAAGAGGAATATCACTCAAATCATCACTGAAAACGGTACGCAAAACAGAGTAACGGCGGATAAGCTCCCTATAACTCTCTTTCAATAATTCGATATCCAGGCCACCGGAAAGACGATAACTCATCTGAATAAAGTAAACTGAATCGCCGGGAGAAGATAACCAATGGTAAAATAAGCCCTGCTGAAGGGGTGCTAAGCCATACACATCCTCTAAATCAACTCCTGTATTCAACTCCTTAACTGCAGAAATACTTAAATCTTTATAGGTAAGATCCACAGGCGTCAGGTACTGAACAGATTCTCCCGACAAAATATCAATCAAACTGATAAGGGTAGATTGATATAAAGAACATAACGATTCTATGGTACCGGCATCGTACTGACCTGAACTGTAAGAGACTCCCAACTGTAATTCATCATTGATGATCATTCCGGAGATATCCAGAACACTATCGCGTTCTTCATCCAGACTCTGGTCTTTTCCCCATGAGCGCCGAGAAAATTCAAACATACTATCTCCTCCCTCTGATGCCAGCCCAGAACCAAAATCACCCAGGTAATTAAACAAAACATCTCCGATTACAGGATAATCTACTCCTTTTATATGTTTTAATATTCCATAACCGATCCCTTTATTAGGTACACGGTGAAGGATTTCCTTGACTTCTATAACATGATCCAATAAACTACGCCCGTTGGAAAATGGTAGTACAACAGGATATACAGAGGTAAACCAACCAACCGTACGGCTGATATCTAAACCAGAGCTTATAGGCTCCCGACCATGACCCTCCATCTTCAACGACAGGCAATTTAATCCAAAATAACGGCTTACACTGTAACTCAGACATGCTATTAATATATCATTGATATTCGTCTTATACGCACGGAAACACTCCGTTTGTAAACGATTTGTATTTTCTTTATCTAAACTAAAACTTACCAGTCTTGTATCAGCGTTCTTTTTACTCCCCGAAGGATGGTCTACAGGGACAGCATCAACCTTCCTGCCCAAAACAGAATCCCAATAAATAACCTCTTGTTCAAGCTCACGGCTATTCGAATATTCATATACCTTCTCTGACCAGTGTTTAAAGGAATCGGTCTTTAAGGGAAGTTCAACTACTTTTAACCCTTTTTGATAACCACTATATAATGTCACTAAGTCTTCAAATAGAATACGCCACGAAACTCCATCTACTACAAGATGGTGAACCGCAAGAAAAATGTAATCACCAGCAGAAGACCTGAGCAGGCCTGCCTTAAAAAGCAGACCATCTTCTATACGGATACCGGACTGGACTGCAATACATGCCTGGGAAAAGGAAGCATCATCATGCACTTCAAACTCCTCAATATCCAGCATGATATCGGAAACATCACGGTTAAACTGATGCCACACGGTATCCTTGCGGTATACCATACGAAGGGCATCATGATGTACAAACAGCGAATAAAGGGTTTGTTCTAATAGGGAACGGTCAACACAATCACGGCTTTTTAATAATACGGACTGATGAAAGTGGTCTTTATCTGAATAAAACCCTTCCAGAAAATCCTTCTGAATAGGGGTAAGAGAAACATCCCCAAAAACAAGTCCCTGATCTGTAAAGCGGCTAAGGGCCTTCACGTGTAAAACTAAATCAGCAATCACAGGATACAACAAAATATCCTTAACCTCGCAGCTATAACCTTTCTGACGAAGACGAGATACAATCTGAATACATTTAATGGAATCGCCTCCCAAAAGAAAAAAATCATCCCTGATTCCTACAGGAGATTTTTTAAGAACATCTTCATATACACAGACCAATACTTCTTCAAGAGCAGTACGCGCTGAAACATATTCAACACCGGAACCCAATGAAGATCCAAAGGCATCCGGTAAACTTCCCCGGTCTAGCTTTCCATTACTCGTCAAAGGAAAAGAATCCAAATGGATATAATGACCCGGAAGCATATACTCCGGAAGAAGCCCACGTAAGTGATCCCGAAGAACGGAACTCGTTACTGCACTGGAACCCGTAAAATAAGCAGCCAAATCATTATGACCTTCCCCATTCTCTACAACCAAAACTACACTCCCTGTCACATCAGCATGACCCTGAAGCGCATGCTCGATCTCACCAAGCTCAATTCGGTAACCCCGGATCTTAACCTGACTGTCTTTTCTTCCTATATACTCTATACTCCCATCTACCAGCCAGCGACCTAAATCGCCGGTCTTATACATCCTGGAACCTGAAAGATAAGGGTTCGATACAAACTTCTCAGAAGTTAATACTTCATTGTTCAAATAACCTCGCGCTACGCCTACTCCCGAAATGCAGATCTCTCCTACTACTCCTATTGGACAAAGACTATCATTCTCGGAGAGAATATACATCTGAGTATTAGAAATAGGACGACCAATGGGAATAGACTTTCTCCAGCCATCATCAACTGAAAGACGATAGATACTCGCACATACAGAGCACTCGGTTGGCCCATAAGCATTAAAATAAGATAAGTGACCGGACAAAGAAAGCCCTTTTTCTATATGAGCGGACTCCCCCGCTGAAATAAGAACTCTTAAACCTGATAAGTCTTCAGACGAAAGGCTTTCCGAATAGGCAGGAGGAAGCGTAATCACACTTGCTTTGGAAGATCCTAATAACTGAACAAATTTTTCCTTGTCCTTGATAGCTGTATCATCCGGAATAAAAAGACTAGATCCACTTAACAGAGACATCATCATCTCTGAAAAAGAAGCGTCAAAAGCAATGGACGCAAAAAAGAAAACAACATCGCTGCTTACAACTCCAAATTCACGGATCTGGCTCAGAACCATATTGACCAAGCCTCCATGTTCTACCATAACGCCCTTTGGACGGCCCGTAGATCCGGAAGTGTAAATAACATAGGCCAGATCTTCAGGAGACCTACTGTGCTCAGGAGATAAGACGGAATAATCGCACTCAATATCCTTAAATCTTAAAACGACTTCACCATCAATAACAACCTTACAACCACTGTCCTCTATCATATAACTGGTACGATCGGAAGGATACGAAGGATCGATAGGTACATAGGCTCCTCCCGCTTTTAAAATCCCTAAAATTGTAATAATAAAATCCTCAGATTTTTCAAGCTGAACTCCAACAAGAGATTCTCTGCCAATACCATACTGGCTGCGAAGATAGTTGGCAAACTGATTCGATCGTTCATCCAAATCCCGGTAACTAAGGGTATGGTCATCGTATATCAAGGCCGTATGGTCAGGATTCAACAGCACCTGGGATTCAAAAAGATCGATAACTGTTTTATCTCTAGGATAATCAGCCTTGGTCCGGTTAAAACCTTCGGTAACAGCATAACGCTCCTCCTTCTCCAGAATATCAAGCTGATCAACACCCAGATCAGGAGAATCACTGATAGAAACCAATAAAAGCTCTAAGCTCTTTATCAGACGATCGGCAAAACTACGCTCATAAATGTCAGTGTTGTAACACAAGCCTATGGTAAGACCTGAACCATTATCGGAAAAACTAAAGTCTAAATCAAATTTACTGACTGCGTAAGAAACTCCCTCATAAGAACTACCAGACATTCCTTCAGAAAGATCAACAGAACGATCTGTATTTCCGCTTTCCTGATCATGGAAATTAAGCATAACATCAAAAACCGGATTACGGCTCATATCACGTACAATATCCAGATCATCAACCAAACGGTCAAAAGGATACGATTGATGAGCATAGCCAGAAAGCGTCATCTCACGCACTTCGGATAGGAAATCTATAAAACGTTGATCACCTTCAATATGGCTGCGAAGGGCTAAGGTATTGACATAAAAACCAATCTGATCATGAAGATCAGCATGGTCACGACCCGCTACAGGAGTACCAACAATTAAATCTTTCTGACCACTGTAACGGTATAATAAAACCTTAACAGCGGATAAAATAGTCATGAAAAGAGTACTCCCGGTCGTTGAAGAGAGTTTTTTTAAACCTGAAAGAATATCTTCAGAAACGGAACCTGAAAGATAAGCACCGTTATAGGTTTTTACAACTGGCCGCAATCCCTTAGAAGGTAAATTAAGAACAGGCAAATCTCCTGAAAACTGTTCCTGCCAATAAGATTTAGACAACGAAACTCTATTTGCAAGCTCTGACTGCTCCCAATATGCATAGTCCTTATATTGTAAAGCTAAAGGAGACAATACTACTGGATGTCCTTCTTTAAAACTATCATATAAAGTGAATAACTCCTTTTTTAAGATATCCATGGACCAACCGTCGCTGATGATATGGTGCATCACCAAACAGAATATATAACCGCCGCCTGATTGATCTTCAAGAACCCTAAAACGGATCAGAGGACCTTCTGACAAATCAAAAATACGATTGGATTCTGATGAGATAATTTCAGAGACTTTGTTTCCTTCTTTTTCAAAATCCAAAACCAAATGCTGGAAACTATCATCAGGAGTTTCTGAAAGAATATGCTGGTAAACTTCGCCTTCTGCTGATTCCCGGAAAACAGTCCTGAGAATCTCATGTCTTGATAATAACGAAAAGTAAGACTTTTCTAAGGAAGCTATATCAAAATCGCCCGAAATCCTGAAGACTTCAGGGATATTGTAAGCTCCATCTGCTCCTTCAAAACGACTCAGAATCCATAAACGGCGCTGAGATGAAGATAAAGGATAATACTCCAAATCGGGGGCTAAAGGAATATGACCATAAGAAATAGCGGAGGAAGAGAACCGTTCTATAAATTCTATTATTTCTTTTTTATTATCCTTTATTTCTTGTATTAAACTGTCTGATATTAATTCATCTGAATCTAAGTATAATTCTCCTTCTTCAAGGGCTACTTTAATATTTAAAGAATTTAATCTTTCTAATAATTCTTTCATCTCTTATCTTCTGTTAAATCAATGTTATACTGGTATTCGTTTATTAATATAGAATTATTGATAATCATATCTTTATTCTATTCTTTGTGTTTGCAGATAGCTTTTCTCTGCTAATGATTTTAATATTATTTATCAACACGCTTTGTTTTTCTATTGTAAGTTCTGTAAATATATCCTGTAATGAGATCTTTACGTCGAGTTTCTGGTGAATTAATGTTGACAGACGGGCGGCCTTTAAACTGTGACCGCCCAGCTCAAAGAAATTATCCATTACCCCAATACTTGGTACTCCCAGAACTTCTTCCCAGATAGCAACAAGCTTAGCCTCCGTTTCATTACGGGCTGAAACATATTCAACACCGGAACCCAATGAAGATCCAAAGGCATCCGGTAAACTTCCCCGGTCTAGCTTTCCATTACTCGTCAAAGGAAAAGAATCCAAATGGATATAATGACCCGGAAGCATATACTCCGGAAGAAGCCCACGTAAGTGATCCCGAAGAACGGAACTCGTTACTGCACTGGAACCCGTAAAATAAGCAGCCAAATCATTATGACCTTCCCCATTCTCTACAACCAAAACTACACTCCCTGTCACATCAGCATGACCCTGAAGCGCATGCTCGATCTCACCAAGCTCAATTCGGTAACCCCGGATCTTAACCTGACTGTCTTTTCTTCCTATATACTCTATACTCCCATCTACCAGCCAGCGACCTAAATCGCCGGTCTTATACATCCTGGAACCTGAAAGATAAGGGTTCGATACAAACTTCTCAGAAGTTAATACTTCATTGTTCAAATAACCTCGCGCTACGCCTACTCCCGAAATGCAGATCTCTCCTACTACTCCTATTGGACAAAGACTATCATTCTCGGAGAGAATATACATCTGAGTATTAGAAATAGGACGACCAATGGGAATACTGTTCTCAAAACCGGCATGACATTCAAAATACGTAACATCTATTGTGGCTTCTGTTGGTCCGTATAAATTCATCAAGCCAACATCTGGCAACAATCTGAAAAACTCACTGTTCTGATGAAGTGTTAAGGCTTCACCACTCACAAAAACCTGTTTCAGACTTTTAAGCTTTTCTAATGCTTCCACATGAGCATCTAAATAATATAAAAACGTCTCCAGCATTGAGGGAACAAAGTGTATCACGCTAACTTCATTTGAAGCAATGTTCGAAACCAGTGACTCAGCGGACTTCTCTTCTCCATGAGGAAGAACTGATAGTCTGGAACCGTATAAACTCCACCATAAAAGCTCCCAAACCGACACATCAAAAGAATAACTCGTCTTTTGAATAAGGGTATCGGAGCTGGATAAACTATAGGCTCCCTGCATCCAATCCAACCGGTTAACAAGACCACCATGTTCTACCATAACGCCCTTTGGACGGCCCGTAGATCCGGATGTGTAAATAACATAAGCCAAATCCGAAGGATGGGGATGACAATCAGGTGAAGTAACAGAGTACGACGACCTTTCCATATGGAATAACAGCAGTTCTTCTGAATCTACAACGACCTTACAACCGCTGTCTTCTATCATATAACTGGTACGATCGGAAGGATACGAAGGATCAATAGGAACATAAGCACCTCCTGATTTTAGAATCCCAAAAATCGTAATTAATAGATCTTCGGACCTTTCAAGCTGAACTCCAACAAGGTTTTCTCTGCCAATACCATACTGGCTGCGAAGATAGTTGGCAAACTGATTCGATCGTTCATCCAAATCCCGGTAACTAAGGGTATGGTCATCGTATATCAAGGCCGTATGGTCAGGATTCAACAGCACCTGGGATTCAAAAAGATCGATAACTGTTTTATCTCTAGGATAATCAGCCTTGGTCCGGTTAAAACCTTCGGTAACAGCATAACGCTCCTCCTTCTCCAGAATATCAAGCTGATCAACACCCAGATCAGGAGAATCACTGATAGAAACCAATAAAAGCTCTAAGCTCTTTATCAGACGATCGGCAAAACTACGCTCATAAATGTCAGTGTTGTAACACAAGCCTATGGTAAGACCTGAACCATTATCGGAAAAACTAAAGTCTAAATCAAATTTACTGACTGCGTAAGAAACTCCCTCATAAGAACTACCAGACATTCCTTCAGAAAGATCAACAGAACGATCTGTATTTCCGCTTTCCTGATCATGGAAATTAAGCATAACATCAAAAACCGGATTACGGCTCATATCACGTACAATATCCAGATCATCAACCAAACGGTCAAAAGGATACGATTGATGAGCATAGCCAGAAAGCGTCATCTCACGCACTTCGGATAGGAAATCTATAAAACGTTGATCACCTTCAATATGGCTGCGAAGGGCTAAGGTATTGACATAAAAACCAATCTGATCATGAAGATCAGCATGGTCACGACCCGCTACAGGAGTACCAACAATTAAATCTTTCTGACCACTGTAACGGTATAATAAAACCTTAACAGCGGATAAAATAGTCATGAAAAGAGTACTCCCGGTCGTTGAAGAGAGTTTTTTTAAACCTGAAAGAATATCTTCAGAAACGGAACCTGAAAGATAAGCACCGTTATAGGTTTTTACAACTGGCCGCAATCCCTTAGAAGGTAAATTAAGAACAGGCAAATCTCCTGAAAACTGTTCCTGCCAATAAGATTTAGACAACGAAACTCTATTTGCAAGCTCTGACTGCTCCCAATATGCATAGTCCTTATATTGTAAAGCTAAAGGAGACAATACTACTGGATGTCCTTCTTTAAAACTATCATATAAAGTGAATAACTCCTTTTTTAAGATCCCCATGGACCAACCGTCGCTGATGATATGGTGCATCACCAAACAGAATATATAACCGCCGCCTGATTGATCTTCAAGAACCCTAAAACGGATCAGAGGACCTTCTGACAAATCAAAAATACGATTGGATTCTGATGAGATAATTTCAGAGACTTTGTTTCCTTCTTTTTCAAAATCCAAAACCAAATGCTGGAAACTATCATCAGGAGTTTCTGAAAGAATATGCTGGTAAACTTCGCCTTCTGCTGATTCCCGGAAAACAGTCCTGAGAATCTCATGTCTTGATAATAACGAAAAGTAAGACTTTTCTAAGGAAGCTATATCAAAATCGCCCGAAATCCTGAAGACTTCAGGGATATTGTAAGCTCCATCTGCTCCTTCAAAACGACTCAGAATCCATAAACGGCGCTGAGACGAAGATAAAGGATAATACTCCAGATCAGGAGCTTTCGATATAGAAACATATTCTTCTGAATCACTACCGCCAAGCAATATACCTTGTTTTTCTATCGTAGATTCGGTAAAGATATCCTGTAACGAAATTTTTACATTAAACTCCTGATGAATCAAAGCTGATAAACGGGCAGCCTTCAAACTGTGACCGCCCAGCTCAAAGAAATTATCTTTGATCCCTATTCCAGACTTTCCTAAAACATTCTCCCAGATAGCAACAAGCTTTGACTCTGTTTCATTACGTGCTGAAACATATTCAACGCCGGAACCCAGGGAAGAACCAAAGGCATCGGGCAAATTATTATAATCAATTTTACCGTTAGTCGTTAATGGAAAAGAGTCCAACTGAATGTAATGACCGGGAAGCATATAATCAGGAAGACTGGTTCGTAAGTAATCCCGCAAATCAGAACCTCTCAATTCACAAGAACCTATAAGGTAAGCAGCCAATTCTTTTTCTCCTTCTCCATTTTCCACAACCTGAACGACGCTCCCTGTTACTTCAGGATGATTTTGAAGCGCAGACTCGATCTCACCCAACTCAATTCGGTAACCCCGGATCTTAACCTGGCTGTCCTTTCTTCCTATATATTCAATATTTCCGTCAGGCAACCAGCGGCCCAAATCTCCTGTCTTATACATCCTCTCCCCAGAAAGATAAGGGTTCGCTACAAACTTCTCAGAGGTAAGATCAGGGCGATTCAGATAACCGCGCGCCAAACCGGAACCGGAAATATAAATCTCTCCTGCAACTCCTACCGGACACAAGGATCCTGCTTCTGACAGAATATAAATCTGGGTATTGGAAATGGGACGACCAATAGGAATATTAGAGTATTCCTTATCTATTTCGAATGAAGTTGTCACTACTGTATTCTCCGTAGGGCCATAATTATTATAAGTTTTAAAACTTTTTTCACTATAATGTTTCAGCTTATCTCCACCTGTTAAAACTTTTAATAATGACTTATTATTAAAATTATAGAATTGTTCGCAGATTGCTGTTGGAAAAAATGTTATATTAATTCCTTTTTCTTCAATATATTGGTTTAATGCTGAAAGATCTGTCCTTAGGCTATCTTTCAATAAATGTATTGTTCCACCTTTGATTAGATAAGGAAACAGTTCCCATACAGAAGCATCAAAGCTGAAGCTTGAATATAAAGCGGAACGGCTATGTTCTGTAATATTAAATGCTTCTATATGCCAATGCATTAAATTGACAACACTTCTATGTTCTATCATTACCCCCTTAGGAAGCCCCGTAGAACCAGAGGTGTAAATAACATAAGCCAGATCTTCAGGGTTTGTTTTATGTTCAACAGCTAAAACGGAATAATCATCCATTTCCATTTTGAACAATAAAAGTTCTTCTGAATTCACAACCACCTTACAGCCACTGTCTTCCTTCATATAATCGATACGTTCTGAAGGATAAGATGGGTCAATAGGGACATAGGCTCCTCCCGCTTTTAGGATCGCTAAAATCGTAATTAATAGATCTTCGGACCTTTCAAGCTGAACTCCAACAAGGTTTTCTCTGCCAATATCATACTGGCTGCGAAGATAGTTGGCAAACTGATTCGATCGTTCATCCAAATCCCGGTAACTAAGGGTATGGTCATCGTATATCAAGGCGGTATGATTAGGATTTAATAAAACCTGGGATTCAAAAAGATCTACTACAGTTTGATTTTCTGGGTAGTCTAATTTCGTCTGATTAAAACCTTCGGTAAGAAGATAACATTCTTCAGCTTCCAGAATATCAAGTTTCTCAATCTCTATTTCTGATGACTTACTAATGGATGCTAACAGAATTTCCAAACTTCTGAGCAGACGGTCTGCAAAATCTTTATCATAAGTATCAGTATTATAGCACAATCTGATGGATAATTCTGAATCTGTCTCTATAAAACTAAAGTCTAAATCAAATTTACTGACTGCGTAAGAAACTCCCTCATAAGAACTACCAGACATTCCTTCAGAAAGATCAACAGAACGATCTGTATTTCCACTTTCCTGATCATGGAAATTAAGCATAACATCAAAAACCGGATTACGGCTCATATCACGTACAATATCCAGATCATCAACCAAACGGTCAAAAGGATACGATTGATGAGCATAGCCAGAAAGCGTCATCTCACGCACTTCGGATAGAAAATCTATAAAACGTTGATCACCTTCAATATGGCTGCGAAGGGCTAAGGTATTGACATAAAAACCAATCTGATCATGAAGATCAGCATGGTCACGACCCGCTACAGGAGTACCAACAATTAAATCTTTCTGACCACTGTAACGGTATAATAAAACCTTAACAGCGGATAAAATAGTCATGAAAAGAGTACTCGCGGTCGTTGAAGAGAGTTTTTTTAAACCTGAAAGAATATCTTCAGAAACGGAACCTGAAAGATAAGCACCGTTATAGGTTTTTACAACTGGCCGCAATCCCTTAGAAGGTAAATTAAGAACAGGCAAATCTCCTGAAAACTGTTCCTGCCAGTAAGATTTAGACAACGAAACTCTATTTGCAAGCTCTGACTGCTCCCAATATGCATAGTCCTTATATTGTAAAGCTAGAGGAGACAATACTACTGGATGTCCTTCTTTAAAACTATCATATAAAGTGAATAACTCCTTTTTTAAGATCCCCATAGACCAACCGTCGCTGATGATATGGTGCATCACCAAACAGAATATATAACCGCCGCCTGATTGATCTTCAAGAACCCTAAAACGGATCAGAGGACCTTCTGACAAATCAAAAATACGATTGGATTCTGATGAGATAATTTCAGAGACTTTGTTTCCTTCTTTTTCAAAATCCAAAACCAAATGCTGGAAACTATCATCACGAGTTTCTGAAAGAATATACTGGTAAACTTCGCCTTCTGCTGATTCCCGGAAAACGGTCCTGAGAATCTCATGTCTTGATAATAACGAAAAGTAAGACTTCTGTAGGGAAGCTATATCAAAATCGCCCGAAAGCTTAAATACCACTGGTATATTATAAGCATTAGCCGCTCCTTCAAAACGACTCAGAATCCATAAACGGCGCTGAGACGAAGATAAAGGATAATGCTCCAGATCAGGAGCTTTCGATATAGAAACATATTCTTCTGAATCACTACCGCCAAGCAATATACCTTGTTTTTCTATCGTAGATTCGGTAAAGATATCCTGTAACGAAATTTTTACATTAAACTCCTGATGAATCAAAGCTGATAAACGGGCAGCCTTCAAACTGTGACCGCCCAGCTCAAAGAAATTATCTTTGATCCCTATTCCAGACTTTCCTAAAACATTCTCCCAGATAGCAACAAGCTTTGACTCTGTTTCATTACGTGCTGAAACATATTCAACACCGGAACCCAATGAAGATCCAAAGGCATCCGGTAAACTTCCCCGGTCTAGCTTTCCATTACTCGTCAAAGGAAAAGAGTCCAACTGGATATAATGACCGGGAAGCATATAATCAGGAAGACTGGTTCGTAAGTAATCCCGCAAATCAGAACCTCTCAATTCACAAGAACCTATAAGGTAAGCAGCCAATTCTTTTTCTCCTTCTCCATTTTCCACAACCTGAACGACGCTCCCTGTTACTTCAGGATGATTTTGAAGCGCAGACTCGATCTCACCCAACTCAATTCGGTAACCCCGGATCTTAACCTGGCTGTCCTTTCTTCCTATATATTCAATATTTCCGTCAGGCAACCAGCGGCCCAAATCTCCTGTCTTATACATCCTCTCCCCAGAAAGATAAGGGTTCGCTACAAACTTCTCAGAGGTAAGATCAGGGCGATTCAGATAACCGCGGGCCAAACCGGAACCGGAAATATAAATCTCTCCTGCAACTCCTACCGGACACAAGGATCCTGATTCCGACAGAATATAAATCTGGGTATTGGAAATGGGACGCCCAATAGGAATATTAGAATTGCACTGATGGAATGAATCTAAGTGATAGATCGTACAGCCTATTGTAGCTTCTGTAGGGCCATACTCATTATAAATATGAGCGTTTGTATTATTGACAAAAAAATGATTAACCTGATCACAAGTAAGTTTCTCACCTCCTAAAATTACGGTATTGGATCGCAGCTTTTCTCCCAAGGCTTCAAAATGGGATGGCGTGATTTTTATACTGTCAAAATTACAACTCTGATCATCTTCTATTCCTAAAAAATTGTTTTCCAGAATAGTAAGTGTGTGTCCGGTAATAAGAGGAAGAAATATTCCTGTATACGTTAAATCAAATGATGCTGATGTAAAAACACTGAAATCACCCTGAGGATAATAATTCATCCCCCAGAAAAGATAATTCATTAAGCTTCTGTTCTCAATCATTACTCCTTTGGGATGGCCCGTAGATCCGGAAGTGTAAATAACATAGGCCAGATCTTCAGGAGACCTACTGTGCTCAGGAGATAAGACGGAATAATCGCACTCAATATCCTTAAATCTTAAAACGACTTCACCATCAATAACAACCTTACAACCACTGTCCTCTATCATATAACTGGTACGATCGGAAGGATACGAAGGATCGATAGGTACATAGGCTCCTCCCGCTTTTAAAATCCCTAAAATTGTAATAATAAAATCCTCAGACTTTTCAAGCTGAACTCCAACAAGGTTTTCTCTGCCAATACTATACTGGCTGCGAAGATAGTTGGCAAACTGATTCGATCGTTCATCCAAATCCCGGTAACTAAGGGTATGGTCATCGTATATCAAGGCCGTATGATCAGGATTCAACAGCACCTGGGATTCAAAAAGATCAATAACCGTCTTATCTCTAGGATAATCAGCCTTGGTCCGGTTAAAACCTTCGGTCAATAAATAATACTCCTCCTTTGTTATAATATCCAGTGAACTTAGCGGAAGGTCAGGCTGTGATGCTAAAACATTGATCAACTTTAACAAATGTCCTTTAAGCTGCTCCATAGTCTGTTGACTATAAACCCCTGGATTATAGCTGAACTTGAAGGAATGGGTGTTTCCGGGAACAATAACTACTGTTAAATCATAGTTTGTCTGTTCTACATTATGAGTTTCCAAAATCTTTAACTCAGGGGCTTTACTCATTCCCTGACCTACCATCTCCTGAACCGGATAGTTCTCATAGATCAGGATATGGTCAAACAAAGCCTTACCAAGCTCACTCTCACCCTGAATATCTGCCAGCTGGCTGTAATGATAACCTGTTGAGGAAATACTATCAAAATGTAAAGCCTTCGCAGTCTCAGAAAATACAGAATCTGCACCTGCCCGAACACGGACAGGAATCGTATTGATAAACAATCCTACCATATCCTCAATACCATCAAGATCGCCAGGACGACCGGAAACTACCGAACCAAACACAACATCAGTTTCTAAACCTCCGTTATAGATACCAAGTAACACGCCCCAAACACACTGGAAAAAAGTGTTCTCCGTAATCCCCAGATCTGTACAAACCGATTTGAGAAGAATACTCGTTGCTCTATCCAAAGAAAAATCCAACTCTTCTATAACAGATCCTGATGCAACGAAGCTGCAATCCTTGGGAATTCCAAAAATACCACTGTAACCAGATAATTGACCCTGCCAGTAAGAACGACTCGCTTCATGATCAACACTCTCAAGCCACGAAAGGTAAGTACCATACGTATTCACCGGTTTTAATGAAGGTGAAGACCCACTCTTCAATGCATTATAGATATGAAGAAGGTCACCTATTAAGATCCCTAAACACCATCCATCCATAAGGATATGGTGCATACTCCAGATAAACTCATACACATCCTCACCACACTTTAAAATAGATAAACGCATCGGATTCTGATGGCATAAGTCAAAACCTTTGGCAATATCATTCCGCTTGTAATCTGATAAGAAAAAATCCGCCTCAGGCCCTGAACCAATTTCTGCATAATGAAAATCAGCAAATCCATCTTTCTTCACCACCTGAAGAGGAATATCACTCAAATCATCACTGAAAACGGTACGCAAAACAGAGTAACGGCGGATAAGCTCCCTA
The DNA here is from genome assembly GCF_034047335.1 of Chryseobacterium sp. JJR-5R. Lineage (NCBI taxonomy): Bacteria > Pseudomonadati > Bacteroidota > Flavobacteriia > Flavobacteriales > Weeksellaceae > Chryseobacterium > Chryseobacterium sp. JJR-5R. The sequence goes on along the minus strand of NZ_CP139137.1, from coordinate 2,058,066 downwards.
TAACTCTCTTTCAATAATTCGATATCCAGGCCACCGGAAAGACGATAACTCATCTGAATAAAGTAAACTGAATCGCCGGGAGAAGATAACCAATGGTAAAATAAGCCCTGCTGAAGGGGTGCTAAGCCATACACATCCTCTAAATCAACTCCTGTATTCAACTCCTTAACTGCAGAAATACTTAAATCTTTATAGGTAAGATCCACAGGCGTCAGGTACTGAACAGATTCTCCCGACAAAATATCAATCAAACTGATAAGGGTAGATTGATATAAAGAACATAACGATTCTATGGTACCGGCATCGTACTGACCTGAACTGTAAGAGACTCCCAACTGTAATTCATCATTGATGATCATTCCGGAGATATCCAGAACACTATCGCGTTCTTCATCCAGACTCTGGTCTTTTCCCCATGAGCGCCGAGAAAATTCAAACATACTATCTCCTCCCTCTGATGCCAGCCCAGAACCAAAATCACCCAGGTAATTAAACAAAACATCTCCGATTACAGGATAATCTACTCCTTTTATATGTTTTAATATTCCATAACCGATCCCTTTATTAGGTACACGGTGAAGGATTTCCTTGACTTCTATAACATGATCCAATAAACTACGCCCGTTGGAAAATGGTAGTACAACAGGATATACAGAGGTAAACCAACCAACCGTACGGCTGATATCTAAACCAGAGCTTATAGGCTCCCGACCATGACCCTCCATCTTCAACGACAGGCAATTTAATCCAAAATAACGGCTTACACTGTAACTCAGACATGCTATTAATATATCATTGATATTCGTCTTATACGCACGGAAACACTCCGTTTGTAAACGATTTGTATTTTCTTTATCTAAACTAAAACTTACCAGTCTTGTATCAGCGTTCTTTTTACTCCCCGAAGGATGGTCTACAGGGACAGCATCAACCTTCCTGCCCAAAACAGAATCCCAATAAATAACCTCTTGTTCAAGCTCACGGCTATTCGAATATTCATATACCTTCTCTGACCAGTGTTTAAAGGAATCGGTCTTTAAGGGAAGTTCAACTACTTTTAACCCTTTTTGATAACCACTATATAATGTCACTAAGTCTTCAAATAGAATACGCCACGAAACTCCATCTACTACAAGATGGTGAACCGCAAGAAAAATGTAATCACCAGCAGAAGACCTGAGCAGGCCTGCCTTAAAAAGCAGACCATCTTCTATACGGATACCGGACTGGACTGCAATACATGCCTGGGAAAAGGAAGCATCATCATGCACTTCAAACTCCTCAATATCCAGCATGATATCGGAAACATCACGGTTAAACTGATGCCACACGGTATCCTTGCGGTATACCATACGAAGGGCATCATGATGTACAAACAGCGAATAAAGGGTTTGTTCTAATAGGGAACGGTCAACACAATCACGGCTTTTTAATAATACGGACTGATGAAAGTGGTCTTTATCTGAATAAAACCCTTCCAGAAAATCCTTCTGAATAGGGGTAAGAGAAACATCCCCAAAAACAAGTCCCTGATCTGTAAAGCGGCTAAGGGCCTTCACGTGTAAAACTAAATCAGCAATCACAGGATACAACAAAATATCCTTAACCTCGCAGCTATAACCTTTCTGACGAAGACGAGATACAATCTGAATACATTTAATGGAATCGCCTCCCAAAAGAAAAAAATCATCCCTGATTCCTACAGGAGATTTTTTAAGAACATCTTCATATACACAGACCAATACTTCTTCAAGAGCAGTACGCGCTGAAACATATTCAACACCGGAACCCAATGAAGATCCAAAGGCATCCGGTAAACTTCCCCGGTCTAGCTTTCCATTACTCGTCAAAGGAAAAGAATCCAAATGGATATAATGACCCGGAAGCATATACTCCGGAAGAAGCCCACGTAAGTGATCCCGAAGAACGGAACTCGTTACTGCACTGGAACCCGTAAAATAAGCAGCCAAATCATTATGACCTTCCCCATTCTCTACAACCAAAACTACACTCCCTGTCACATCAGCATGACCCTGAAGCGCATGCTCGATCTCACCAAGCTCAATTCGGTAACCCCGGATCTTAACCTGACTGTCTTTTCTTCCTATATACTCTATACTCCCATCTACCAGCCAGCGACCTAAATCGCCGGTCTTATACATCCTGGAACCTGAAAGATAAGGGTTCGATACAAACTTCTCAGAAGTTAATACTTCATTGTTCAAATAACCTCGCGCTACGCCTACTCCCGAAATACAGATCTCTCCTACTACTCCTATTGGGCAAAGACTATCACTCTCGGAGAGAATATACATCTGAGTATTAGAAATAGGACGACCAATGGGAATACTGTTCTCAAAACCGGCATGACATTCAAAATACGTAACATCTATTGTGGCTTCTGTTGGTCCGTATAAATTCATCAAGCCAACATCTGGCAACAATCTGAAAAACTCACTGTTCTGATGAAGTGTTAAGGCTTCACCACTCACAAAAACCTGTTTCAGACTTTTAAGCTTTTCTAATGCTTCCACATGAGCATCTAAATAATATAAAAACGTCTCCAGCATTGAGGGAACAAAGTGTATCACGCTAACTTCATTTGAAGCAATGTTCGAAACCAGTGACTCAGCGGACTTCTCTTCTCCATGAGGAAGAACTGATAGTCTGGAACCGTATAAACTCCACCATAAAAGCTCCCAAACCGACACATCAAAAGAATAACTCGTCTTTTGAATAAGGGTATCGGAGCTGGATAAACTATAGGCTCCCTGCATCCAATCCAACCGGTTAACAAGACCACCATGTTCTACCATAACGCCCTTTGGACGGCCCGTAGATCCGGATGTGTAAATAACATAAGCCAAATCCGAAGGATGGGGATGACAATCAGGTGAAGTAACAGAGTACGACGACCTTTCCATATGGAATAACAGCAGTTCTTCTGAATCTACAACGACCTTACAACCGCTGTCTTCTATCATATAACTGGTACGATCGGAAGGATACGAAGGATCAATAGGAACATAAGCACCTCCTGATTTTAGAATCCCAAAAATCGTAATTAATAGATCTTCGGACCTTTCAAGCTGAACTCCAACAAGGTTTTCTCTGCCAATACCATACTGGCTGCGAAGATAGTTGGCAAACTGATTCGATCGTTCATCCAAATCCCGGTAACTAAGGGTATGGTCATCGTATATCAAGGCCGTATGGTCAGGATTCAACAGCACCTGGGATTCAAAAAGATCGATAACTGTTTTATCTCTAGGATAATCAGCCTTGGTCCGGTTAAAACCTTCGGTAACAGCATAACGCTCCTCCTTCTCCAGAATATCAAGCTGATCAACACCCAGATCAGGAGAATCACTGATAGAAACCAATAAAAGCTCTAAGCTCTTTATCAGACGATCGGCAAAACTACGCTCATAAATGTCAGTGTTGTAACACAAGCCTATGGTAAGACCTGAACCATTATCGGAAAAACTAAAGTCTAAATCAAATTTACTGACTGCGTAAGAAACTCCCTCATAAGAACTACCAGACATTCCTTCAGAAAGATCAACAGAACGATCTGTATTTCCGCTTTCCTGATCATGGAAATTAAGCATAACATCAAAAACCGGATTACGGCTCATATCACGTACAATATCCAGATCATCAACCAAACGGTCAAAAGGATACGATTGATGAGCATAGCCAGAAAGCGTCATCTCACGCACTTCGGATAGGAAATCTATAAAACGTTGATCACCTTCAATATGGCTGCGAAGGGCTAAGGTATTGACATAAAAACCAATCTGATCATGAAGATCAGCATGGTCACGACCCGCTACAGGAGTACCAACAATTAAATCTTTCTGACCACTGTAACGGTATAATAAAACCTTAACAGCGGATAAAATAGTCATGAAAAGAGTACTCCCGGTCGTTGAAGAGAGTTTTTTTAAACCTGAAAGAATATCTTCAGAAACGGAACCTGAAAGATAAGCACCGTTATAGGTTTTTACAACTGGCCGCAATCCCTTAGAAGGTAAATTAAGAACAGGCAAATCTCCTGAAAACTGTTCCTGCCAATAAGATTTAGACAACGAAACTCTATTTGCAAGCTCTGACTGCTCCCAATATGCATAGTCCTTATATTGTAAAGCTAAAGGAGACAATACTACTGGATGTCCTTCTTTAAAACTATCATATAAAGTGAATAACTCCTTTTTTAAGATCCCCATGGACCAACCGTCGCTGATGATATGGTGCATCACCAAACAGAATATATAACCGCCGCCTGATTGATCTTCAAGAACCCTAAAACGGATCAGAGGACCTTCTGACAAATCAAAAATACGATTGGATTCTGATAAGATAATTTCAGAGACTTTGTTTCCTTCTTTTTCAAAATCCAAAACCAAATGCTGGAAACTATCATCAGGAGTTTCTGAAAGAATATGCTGGTAAACTTCGCCTTCTGCTGATTCCCGGAAAACAGTCCTGAGAATCTCATGTCTTGATAATAACGAAAAGTAAGACTTTTCTAAGGAAGCTATATCAAAATCGCCCGAAATCCTGAAGACTTCAGGGATATTGTAAGCTCCATCTGCTCCTTCAAAACGACTCAGAATCCATAAACGGCGCTGAGATGAAGATAAAGGATAATATTCCAGATCAGGAGCCTTAGAAATAGTACGATAAGAAACATCTACTGACATAAGGTAGGAAATTATTTCCTCCCGATGCAGTGATATTTTATCAATAATTTCTTTCCTGATCTTTCCTTTGTAACTTTTAACAGACAATTTATCATCTATTAAGTTGATATATATAGACTCTTTATATAAGAGTTCAAATAATTCTTCCATAAATTAGATAATTATAAAAATACTTCATCAATAAAATCATCCTCCTGATTATCAGATAAATTAAGTTCCAACCATTTCTTTTTACTTTGTTCTTTGGTAAGATATTGAGCTATTGACTCTATATTATTCAACTCAAAGAATAAGTGCAACGAAATTTTCACATTAAACTCCTGATGAATCAAAGCTGATAAACGGGCAGCCTTCAAACTGTGACCGCCCAGCTCAAAGAAATTATCTTTGATCCCTATTCCAGACTTTCCTAAAACATTCTCCCAGATAGCAACAAGCTTTGACTCTGTTTCATTACGGGCTGAAACATATTCTGTGCCCGTACCTAATGAGGAAAAGGCATCGGGTAAACTCCCCCGGTCAATTTTTCCATTACTCGTCAAGGGAAAAGAGTCCAACTGGATATAATGACCGGGAAGCATATACTCCGGAAGACTCATGCGCAAATAATCACGCAGGTCCGAACCTCTTAATTCACCAGAGCCTGTAAGATAAGCTGCCAACTCCTTCTGACCTTCTCCATTTTCCACAACCTGAACGACGCTCCCTGTTACTTCAGGATGATTTTGAAGTGCATGCTCGATCTCACCCAACTCAATTCGGTAACCACGGATCTTAACCTGATTATCCTTACGTCCTAAAAACTCAATACTCCCATCGGAATGCCAACGACCTAAATCACCTGTCTTATACATCCTGGAACCTGAAACAAAAGGATTAGAAACGAACTTCTCCAGGGTAAGATCTGGACGGTTCAGGTAACCTCGCGCCACACCTACTCCTGAAATACAAATCTCTCCAACTACTCCCACAGGACACAGTGAATCTCCCTCAGAGAGTATGTAAACCTGAGTATTGGAAACAGGACGACCTAACAAGGAGCCGTTAAAGGTCTCTCCTGATCCCGTATAACTGCGTGTCAATAAAAAAATAGTACATTCCGTCGGCCCATAAAGGGTGATTATTTTTGCATTAGGAAATGTTTTGCGGATATCATGCAATACTCCGGTAGTAACCTTGTCTCCTCCAATGAATATATAATCGATATGAGAATATTCTGCATGAGAGTCCATAGCTCTTACCTGAGACAGAAGCTCACTCATTAAAGCAGGAACCGTATGCAAGGAACTTATCTCTCCCAGATGATCCTTAAGATAACCTACATCCTTGCTCTTTTCGTTCCCTACAACCAAAACTCCGGTTCCCTGCAAAAGAGGATAAAACAACTCGAATAATGAGATGTCAAAAGCATTGGAAGCTAACAAGGGAAAAAGCCCTGAAGACTGGTTAGACAAAGGAAAAGCTGTCGTGACATGGGATAATAAATTCATCAGACCCTCATGCTCCACCATAACTCCTTTTGGATGCCCCGTTGAACCGGAGGTATAGATCACATAGGCTAAATCTGTAGGGATAGGATTAGCCTTAGGACTCGCTATAGAATAATTAGCCTTGTCCAGATTGAACAAAAGATATTCTTCGGAATCAATATTGACTTTACAACCACTGTCTTCTATCATATACGCAATACGGTCTGAAGGATAAGAAGGATCAATAGGAACATAAGCACCTCCTGATTTAAGAATCCCCAAAATCGCAACAATAAGATCCTCAGATCGTTCTAATTGAACACCCACCAAATCTTCTCTGCCAATACTATAATGCATATGAAGATAGTCTGCAAATTGATTCGAGCGCTCATTAAGTTCACGATAGCTCAACTCATGTCCTTCAAAAACCAATGCTCTATGGTCGGGAGTCAATACTACCTGAGAATCAAAAAGATCAAGAACGGTTTTATCCTGAGGATACTCCAATGCGGTCTGGTTGAAACCTTCGGTAAGAAGATAACGATCTTCTGATCCCAGAATCTCAAGTTGATCAATCCTTGTCTCAGGAGAATGACAGATGGAGCTTAATAGAATCTCTAAACTCTTTAGCAACTTCTCTGCAAAACTCTTTTCATAAATATCAGTATTATAACCCAAACCAATGGAAAGACCTGAAGAAGTTTCTGAAAAGCTAAAATCTAAATCAAATTTACTTATAGCATAGCTGGAATCTGTATAAGAGCCCAGAAGTACTCCTTCCAATGTTTCAGCGGAATTATTAGTACCCCCATCTCCAGAATCCTGAAAACTTAGCATAACATCAAAAACAGGGTTACGGCTTAGGTCACGAACAACATTAAGGTCATCAACCAAACGGTCAAAAGGATAAGATTGATGGGAATAACCGGATAGGGTCATCTCACGAACTGAGGAAAGAAAATCTATAAAGCGTTCTTCTCCTTCAATATGGCTGCGAAGCGCCAAGGTATTGACATAGAAACCTATTTGATCCTGTAAGTCCGCATGGTCACGACCAGCAACCGGAGTACCAATAATAAGGTCTTTTTGACCGCTATAACGATATAATAAAACTTTTACAGCAGACAAAACCGTCATGAAAAGTGTACCTCCGTTATCCAATGAGAGTTGCTTCAATAAGGAAAGGATCTCTATTGATATTGACCCTGAAACATGACAACCATTATAGGTTTTCACTACAGGGCGGGTCCCTTTTGAGGGCAAATGAAGCAACGGAAGCTCTCCTGAAAGCTGAGTCTGCCAATAAACTCTGGAATGAACCGCAGATCGTTCCAGCTCGGATTGTTCCCAGAATGCATAATCCTTGTATTGTAAACTTAAAGGAGGTAATACTGCAACACGACCCGATTGAAAATGATTATATAAAGTGAATAATTCCCGTTTTAAGATATCCATAGACCACCCATCGCTGATGATATGATGCATCACCAAACAGAAAATATAGCCCTCACCGGAACGGTCTTCAAGAATGGTAAGACGAATCAATGGCCCGTAAGACAAATCAAAAACACGACCCGTCTCCTGAGATAATGTAGCATCAATGGCAGCCTTTTCTGATGCAAAATCAAACACCAAATGTTCAAAACTTTCAGTCAATACCTCTGGTAGAACCAACTGAAAAGCCTCGCCAGTCGAGGACTCACGGAAAACAGTTCTAAGGATCTCATGCCTGGACAACAAGCCAAAGTAGGACTTCTCTAATGAAGACACATCAAAATCCCCCGTAAGACGGAATACAGCTGGAATATTATAAGCGCCATCAGAACCCTCAAAACGACTCAAAATCCATAAACGACGCTGAGACGAAGATAAAGGGTAAAAATCCAGATCAGGAGCTTTCGATATAGAAACATATTCTTCTGAATCACTACCGCCAAGCAATATACCTTGTTTTTCTATCGTAGATTCGGTAAAGATATCCTGTAACGAAATTTTTACATTAAACTCCTGATGAATCAAAGCTGATAAACGGGCAGCCTTCAAACTGTGACCGCCCAGCTCAAAGAAATTATCTTTGATCCCTATTCCAGACTTTCCTAAAACATTCTCCCAGATAGCAACAAGCTTTGACTCTGTTTCATTACGGGCTGAAACATATTCAACACCGGAACCCAATGAAGATCCAAAGGCATCCGGTAAACTTCCCCGGTCTAGCTTTCCATTACTCGTCAAAGGAAAAGAATCCAAATGGATATAATGACCCGGAAGCATATACTCCGGAAGAAGCCCACGTAAGTGATCCCGAAGAACGGAACTCGTTACTGCACTGGAACCCGTAAAATAAGCAGCCAAATCATTATGACCTTCCCCATTCTCTACAACCAAAACTACACTCCCTGTCACATCAGCATGACCCTGAAGCGCATGCTCGATCTCACCAAGCTCAATTCGGTAACCCCGGATCTTAACCTGACTGTCTTTTCTTCCTATATACTCTATACTCCCATCTACCAGCCAGCGACCTAAATCGCCGGTCTTATACATCCTGGAACCTGAAAGATAAGGGTTCGATACAAACTTCTCAGAAGTTAATACTTCATTGTTCAAATAACCTCGCGCTACGCCTACTCCCGAAATGCAGATCTCTCCTACTACCCCTATTGGGCAAAGACTATCATTCTCGGAGAGAATATACATCTGAGTATTAGAAATAGGACGACCAATGGGAATAGACTTTCTCCAGCCATCATCAACTGAAAGACGATAGATACTCGCACATACAGAGCACTCGGTTGGCCCATAAGCATTAAAATAAGATAAGTGACCGGACAAAGAAAGCCCTTTTTCTATATGAGCGGACTCCCCCGCTGAAATAAGAACTCTTAAACCTGATAAGTCTTCAGACGAAAGGCTTTCCGAATAGGCAGGAGGAAGCGTAATCACACTTGCTTTGGAAGATCCTAATAACTGAACAAATTTTTCCTTGTCCTTGATAGCTGTATCATCCGGAATAAAAAGACTAGATCCACTTAACAGAGACATCATCATCTCTGAAAAAGAAGCGTCAAAAGCAATGGACGCAAAAAAGAAAACAACATCGCTGCTTACAACTCCAAATTCACGGATCTGGCTCAGAACCATATTGACCAAGCCTCCATGTTCTACCATAACGCCCTTTGGACGGCCCGTAGATCCGGAAGTGTAAATAACATAGGCCAGATCTTCAGGAGACCTACTGTGCTCAGGAGATAAGACGGAATAATCGCACTCAATATCCTTAAATCTTAAAACGACTTCACCATCAATAACAACCTTACAACCACTGTCCTCTATCATATAACTGGTACGGTCTGAAGGATACGAAGGATCGATAGGTACATAGGCTCCTCCCGCTTTTAAAATCCCTAAAATTGTAATAATAAAATCCTCAGATTTTTCAAGCTGAACTCCAACAAGGTTTTCTCTGCCAATACTATACTGGCTGCGAAGATAGTTGGCAAACTGATTCGATCGTTCATCCAAATCCCGGTAACTAAGGGTATGGTCATCGTATATCAAGGCCGTATGATCAGGATTCAACAGCACCTGGGATTCAAAAAGATCAATAACCGTTTTATCTCTAGGATAATCAGCCTTGATCTGGTTAAAGCCATATACAAGCTTATCATAATCTGATGGAATGAGATAAGACAATTCTTTTACTGATTTATCATAATCAGTAAGAATATTTTTAATAAAGAAAAAAAAGTTGTCCTTGAAGTTAGAAACTTCCTCTTGGTTTAAATAATTTTGATTATAATCAAAATGGATTTTCACATCCTCTTTATCATCTGATTCTCGTATGTAGATAGCAAGAGCTACCCTTTCCAAGCCATGATTAAAAGGAATTACTTCTGTTTTTGTATTAATAAAATCATATGAATAATCATGCTTTTCATAGGATAGAACAATATTAAACAATTCATTGAGATCAGATGATATGTTCAGTTCGTTCATTAATTTTCCCAGAGGAAATCTTTGGTGACGATAATCTTCTCTAAGTTCTTTAGAAATTTTTTTTAAAAGATCAGTAAATGTTTCGTCAGTATTTAAACTAATTTTCAATGGAGATACTCCTGCAAAAAGCCCAGCCGTATTTTTGTATCTGCGACTGTTTCTATTGAGTGTTGGAATACCTATTGTCATTGTATTTAAGGAACGACTTATTCCGATATATGAAAATAATGACGCAAGGATAAAATGAAAAAAAGTAGTATTCCTATCTGCAGAAAATTTTATCAATTCATCATAAAAAGTCCTGTTTATAATCAGTTCCTCCCTTTCACTCTTAAAAAGGTTAGCACTGCTGCTCTTTTTTTCAAAAATTTGATTAGATCTATTGTTTATGAATTTATTCTTCCAGTAATTTTTATCATTTTCAAAAGTATCCGACTTCTGATATTCATTATCTTCTACTACATAGTCTTCATATTTATAATCATAACTAGTGATCGTTTTTCCATAAGTCACAATTTCATTATAGTTTTGGACAATACGTTGAAACATCAGTGAGGATCCCCAACCATCTGTAATTATGTGATGATAGTAAATAAACAAGCAATGGAAATCTTCAGAAGTTTTAACTAAAATAAATCTGTTTAATGGCTTTTCATCTTTAAAGATAAATGGTGTTAAAAACTCTTTCTTCAAAAACTCATCTTTCTCCGTTTTAGCATCATCCAATCCACTAAAGTCTTTATAATATACCTGAAAATCATAATGCTTTAAAAACTCTATTTGTGGTTCTTCCGGGCCTTCTTTGATGATCATTCTGTAAGAGTCATGATCTTCTATAAATTGATTACATGCTTTGTATAAAGAATCAATACAAATAAAACCTTTTATTTCAATTTTACCTCCGATATTATAGATTGGCAAATCAGGAAATAAAAATTGTTCGTTATATATATCCTTTTGAGATAAAGTAAGTTCCATGTTTTTTTTATTAGTTTTATTTATAGTATTTTACCATATTCAAATTTTATAACCTTATCCGCTATATCAAAATATTCGTCATCATGAGTTATGGCAATTATGGTTTTCCCTTCTTCTTTCAGCATAGGTAACAATGTTTTATAGAAATAGTTTCTAAAAAAGGGGTCCTGTTCCGCAGCCCATTCATCCAAGAGAATGATTGGAGTTTCTTCTAATAAACTCAAAATCAAAAGCATTCTCTTTGTTTGTCCGGAAGACAATGGTGGAATAGAAAAATCTTCGTCATTGTATTTAACGACATTTTTGAGCTTCATGAGTTCTAAAAAATCACTGAATTTACTATTTCTAGACAATGAAAAGTCATTATAATTTTCGGAAAATAAATGGCTATCAGAAAAAACTATTGAAAAGATATCTTTATAGTTACTGTCATTATTATCAATGGTCTGATTATTCAGTAAAATCTGCCCATTTGTAGGCTTATATAGCCCCGAAAGGACATTCATAAATGTAGTTTTCCCCGAACCGTTTCCACCTACAATGAAAATAACTTCTCCTTTATTAATTGAAAAATCAATAGATTGTAATGCGAAATTATTTTCATTATCTCCATATTCAAAATAAAGGTCCTTAACTTCCAATTTATCAAAATGGTTAATTTTAGAAGTAATATTCAATTCTTTTTCTTCTGTAAAATCTTTGAAAAAATCTTTGATACGCTTTTCAGCAGTAAAAATTCTGGTAAAAAACTCCTGTGTCGAAACCAAAGTCATGATTGGACCCAAAATAAATAGAAATACCACTAAAAAGGAGTTTATTTTATCTTTCTCAAGGATATTGAGAGCTGGTAAAACAAATAAAATAGTCCCTAAAATAAAGTATAACCCATACTGGCTAAGAAGATTTATTCCTACGAAATTATTAGATAGTATAATATCTTTCTTTTTTGCAGCCTCTCTATTGGGTCTTAAAAATTTTTTGTATAAGTTCTGTGTTTTTGTTTTACTTATTTTAAACTGTTTGAACCCTTTAATAGCATCCTCAACAAATTTGAAGTATTTATCATTAAATTTCTTGATTTCTTCAACCTTTTTAGACAGTCGTTTTCCGACTATAATGTGACACGTAATCATAGAAATCAGCAGAATCACAATAATAACTGTAGAAAAGCTCGATATATAAATAAGATATCCTATATAGACCAGAAGTGTTAAAAAAGAATTTAATGCTGTAACCATTGTATCCGGTAAAAATATATACACTCTAATATCTTCAACAATACTGTATATTCTCTCTGTTCCCAGTTTTTCAATTTTATCTAAAGACGTTTTTTGCAATGCCTGGAATATTTTTAATTCATTGTCGTACACAAAATTCTTGGAAAGAAATATGAGCCTTTTTTGAAATAAAAGTGTAAATATATACGATAATATTGCCATTAGAAAAAAGACGATTCCCTTATATTCTTTAATAATAGAAACGCCATCTGTAACAACACTATTTATGATATGAAGCATTAAAAAGCTAAAAATAGTATTAGGTATGGAAAAAAGAAAAAGCATAAGTATTCTTTTCCTGGATATCTTTATCATATATAAATTTTAAATGATTGTCTGTAATTTGTTAAAGTATTGAACTAAATAAGGTTCATGTTTATATATAAAAAAATGGTTTCCTTTCATCTTTTTGATATTAACATTTTTACATGTTTTATCTTGCCATTTTATAATCTCATAATCTTCTACCTCTTCGTTATCACCATAGAATACGTCAATGGGTATTGACAAAGGCTTCATCTGCTTGTATTCAAAATTTTCCACGATTTTAAAATCTGATTTAATGATAGGCTCATAATAGGTTCGAATGTCCTCATTAGCGATAATTTCATCAGAGATTCCGCCATAAGATTTCAGTTTTTCCCAAAATAGATCTGAAGATAAATCTGAAATTTTCTCACGTTTTCTTGCACAGCAAGGAGAATTTTTGCCAGAAACAATTAGTTTAGAAGGTAATTTTAACCCTTTTCGTTCAATTTTATGAGATATCAGATAGGCCAGTAGCGCTCCCATACTATGCCCGTACAAAAAATATTTATGGGAAGCATTTATATGAGGTAAAATAACTTGCAATAAATCCTCAAGCAAAAGTTCTATATCGTCAATAGAAGGGTCATTAAATCGAGTCCCTCTCCCGGGATACTCTAAAGTATGAAAATTGGGAACTTTTTCGGCAAACCGATAAAATGAGTGTTTCCCTCCCCCCGCAAAAGGTAAAGCTAAAATTTTAGTTGTAGTGTTCAATGTTTATTAAAATATTTTATCAAAATTTAAAATGCCCTGAGGATCAAAAATTTTTTTAATTTCTTTCATTATTCCTATCTGTGTTTCACCAACCGAAAGGTTAAAATACTTTTTATTCAGGTAACCTACACCATGCTCACCAGGTATACTACCTCCGAAATCTACGATGACAGAAGTTATCTTTATAAAACATTGGTTGATTTTTGAGTTCCAATCTTCTGAGGATAAATTTCTATCCCTAAAAACATTGATGTGGAAATTTCCATCGCCAATATGTCCAACTATTATTCCTTCAAAATTAAACTCATCAAGAAGTGTTGTTATTTTTTCATATACTTCCTGCGAAACAGAAAACGGAATAGAAAAATCATAATCTACAAACTCACAATAGTCCAGACAGGATTCTCCTATTTTATTTCTATATTTCCAGAGATCTTCCCTTTCTCTTGAGGATTCGGCCAACAAAACATCATAGTCAGAATATTTAAAGATCAATTGATTGATAATTTCTAATTCAGGAAGGTCTGACTGCCATACTTCAGTTTCAAACTCCATCCACAGATAAGATCCGGCATCCAGCTTCATTCTTGTATCTTTAAGATAACTACAAACCAGATCAAAACCTTTTGCGTCCAAAAATTCAATACTTGAAGGATTCAGACCCAATGTGAGTACTTCTTTAATAAAATCATACAGAAGACTTACTGATGAAAATGGAATAAAGAAAAGCCATTCTTTTTTCAATGGAATAAGTTTAATAACGGCTTTGGTAATTATCCCTAACGTACCTTCACTGCCTGTAAAAAGTTGCGTTAGGTTATATCCGGAAGAATCTTTTTTAACATTTTTCCCTGTCCATATAATCTCTCCATTAGGAAGTACTACTTCTAAATTGAGGATATAATTTGCTGTTGTACCATATTTAAAAGATTTCGGACTTCCACTTCTAATGGCAATGTTGCCTCCAATAAAGCTCATTCCTGCACTGCTGATATTCTGAGGAAAGCTTAATCCATACTTCTCTACTTCTTTTTGTAATACTTCTGTTACAACACCTGTTTCTACAACTGCTATTCTTTCGAATTCATTGATCTCTATAATATTATTCAGCTTCTTTAGTGATAAAATAATATCGCTTCCACATGACATTACCCCACCATTCACACTGCTTCCTCCTCCTCTAATGGTTATTTTCAAATTATTTGCATAACAAAATTTCATAATATTTGAAATTTCATCTGCATTATTGGGAACAATAACTGCCAATGGATTTTGAGTGTCAAAATAATCTTTTTCTACAGGATGCTCATCCGACTCATTATAGGGTAATATACTTTCAGCTCCGACAATTGATTTCAATTCATAAAGCCCAGATCTTATATTATTCATAGGGTTATTTTATGATTTCACTTTCCAGTGCTTCAAACAATGCCTGTATATTATTTAATCCAAAACCATCATAATCATTAACTCTCTGAATAAACTCATAAAAAAAAGTTGGCCTGTCTCCAATAGGAGATGTAAAGGTCTGTAATAACAAAGAATTCTCGTCGACGTCACACAGGATTCCATATTTTTTAAGATCTTGGATATCCAGATCGGGATATTTCTGCTGTAAGGATACGTAGTAGGAATCGGGATAATTATTAAACTTTACGCCGTTCCTCTTTAATACCTCAACAGTCTTAAAGATATTATTCGTTTTAAATGCTAAATGCTGAATCCCTGAGCCATAATTTTCAGTGATATACAATTGAACCTGGTTTTTCTTATTGAGTTCAGGTTCAACCAATACTTTATTTATTTTCTTATTTTGGGTTTGTAAAGCTTTTAAATACATCCCTATTTTCTTATCACTATCTATGGTTTTTCTTTCATCATACTCTTCAATAGTCTTCGAAGCAAGGATATTATTCAGATAGTTCTCCCAAAGAAACATTTCATTTATCCTTAAAGCACATGCAATATGATCAATCTCACATATTTCTGAATTTTCTTCTTCAATATCCAGCCAATCAGCTTTTACATTTATGAATCCCGGCATAAAATCACCAAAATATCCGCTATTATCTATCAGAAATATTTCATTATCATCAAATAGCTTTAAAACAGCATACTCTACAATACCATTATCACCTCTTAAAGCCTGAGGCCCCTCAATCGGAATTCCTCCCTTTGAAACAGATTTATTAAAATAAGTAGTAATATCGTTGACTTTGATACCAATTCGTTTAATTGCATCACCATGTAAATTTACATAAGACAGTATGTGATGTGAAATGGGGTTAATGGCTGATGTAATTACTAATTTGATGTCATTTTTTGTAATTAAATAAGAAACCTTTTCAGTATTTCCTGTTTCAGGGCCACAATATGCAATTACCTTAAAGCCTAATGCTTTAACATGCCAGTACACAACAGCTTTTGCAGTTCCAACATAAAACTCAACAAACTCAATTTTGATATTGTGAAGTTCGGATTCAATATTTTGTTTTTCCATTCTCAATCTTATTTTTAAAAAAATTGTAAAGTCTCTCAACTGCAATTATTATGTTATCTTCTTTAATATTGCTATATGCAATTCTTATATTTTTCGTGTTAATTTCATCTAATTGAAAAAAAAACATCGGTGTAAAAATCACTTCAAATCTCTCAGCACAGGCTATAACATCATGCTCTGTTACATCAAATGGCAGATCAATGACCATGAAAAAACCTCCTTCCGGGTCATTCCATTTTACATTTTTGCACCATTCCTCATTATTAGTCCTAAAACATTTATGTAAAGCATCTAAAGTCAGTATCTTCTTTTCTCTTAAGTTTTCTATCTTTTTTTCATTATACTTCCTTAATGAAAAATTATTATCTATTAAAATCCCGGCAATAATAGCCTGATTGATAGAAGAAGTATTGACTGTAGTATAGCCTTTCACCTTTTTCAGCTGATTACTTAATCTGCTTCCATCCTCAAATCTATAGTCCGCAACCATTACACCTATTCGCACAGAAGGGTAAATAAGTTTAGAAAATGTGTGCAGATAAATTACCCTCCGGTACTTATCTAATTTCTTTAATGTGGGATACATTTCATTAACAAAACAAAAATCTCCGTAGGCATTATCTTCAAGGATAAAAAAATCATACTTCTCAGCTAATTCAATTATTTGTTTCCTTTTCTCAACAGACATTCTGATTCCGGAAGGATTTTGAAAATCAGAAACAACGTATACTACTTTGACATGCTTGCCTATTTCCTGAAATTTAAGAATCTTTTTTTCCAAAGTTTCCAGACACATTCCGTCTGCATTTAGCTTTACTCCAGAAATCTCATAACCTGCAATAAGGGCATAGTTTTTTATCCCTACATAACAGGGATCTTCAACAATTATAACATCATTGTTTTTGCTACATAATGTAAGAACTGAAATTAAGAGACTTTCCTGTGTCCCTACGTTGATAAGAAGATCTTCTGGAGCAGTTTCCAATCCATATTCTACCAATAAGTATTTACTAACTATTTCATTGATAATTCCACTGGCTTCACTGTACTGCCCTAAGTTTGAAAGAAGAGCATTCAGAGGTTTTTTCTTTGTTTCAGAAATAAAATTGAGGTAAGTATTGATATAGTAATCAATTTTTTCAAGATTAAAAAATCTACTATCTGGTCTTCCTGAGGCTAAAGAAATAGCAGAAGGATAACTATTTGCAATTTCGTTCAGGAATTCCATCGTATCATTTGCGATCGAATTTAAATCTTCATTTAGTTTTTTTTTCATACCGAATATGTGCCTTATAAATCCAGATTAATTCTCTACGGCATGATATTATGTTAAGTTCCATTCCCTTTTATCTCTATAATGCAGAGAATTAATTTCTCGCCCCAAAAATATAAATCTCTTTTGAATTACAGCACTTTTTAATTAAAAATAATTTTATATTTTTGGCGCATAATTTTAACCGTCTCATGAAGATAATTCAAAGCTTTTGGACAAAACCAACTTTTAAGAATAATAAAATTAATTCTACTGACAGAAATAAAGGAGGATGGCTTACGAAAAAACACAATTATATGAGCTGGGCTTTAAGTTGTTTACAGCTAAGAAAGTTTTATGAAAAAGTAGAACTAGTTACAGATGAAAAAGGATATGACATTCTAATCAATAAACTTAAACTTCCTTATACAAACGTTACGGTAGTTCTTGATGAACTCAATCACTATCATCCGGATCTCTGGGCAGTTGGAAAATTACATGCATATAAAATACAGACAGAGCCCTTTATTCACATTGATAGTGATATTTATATTTATAAACCTTTTCCTTCATCACTGGAAACATCTAGCTTAATAGTCCAAAACTTTGAAAAAGGTTTTTTCTTTTATGATAAAGTTTTTAATGAGTTGAAGGAAAACTTTGACTATGTTCCTCAAGTCTTATTTGATTCTATAGAGAAAAACAATAAAATAATTTCGGTAAATGCTGGGTTATTTGGAGGAAATGACATCGAATTTTTTAAGGAATATACACATTGTGCATTTGAGTTTATTGATAGGAATATTTCACATTTGGAAAAAATTGATATCGGAATGTTCAATACAGTTTACGAACAGTTTTTATTCAATGCTCTAGCTGAAAAATTAAATAAAACAGTCAATCCTTTCATTTCAGATATCAATCCATCATTTGATGGTATTGCTAATTTCACTCAAGTTCCAAATACAGTGAGCTTTATTCATACTGTAGGATTTTATAAAGGTCTGCCAACAATCAATGAAATTTTGGAACACAGACTTTTAAATGATTTTCCAGAATATTACTATGAAATAATTAATCTACTAAGGACCAAGCAATTATAAAACATGAGTATAATAGATAATGAGGCTATTGGAAATATAATAGATCACAAGGAAAAAAAAGATCTATTAGAATTTCTTAATAAAATATGTTCACAATTAGCATCTCTTACCCCTAAAAACTGGGAAGATCAATATCAGAAAAACAATAATTTCATTACTTATACAGCTCCTGAAAGCTTATGCAGTGGTTATAGTGGGATTATCCTCATTATGACAGAATTTTATCATCTTGGAATTATAAGTCTGGACAAAATTGAAACAATGGTTAACGATTTGTTAGCTTATTGTCGTCAAAATCCCTCACAGGATTACTCCCTTTATACTGGAAGATCCGGAGTGATTTATACATTGATTCAATTATTTGAAATTACTAATGATCATAAATATCTTAATTACAGTCTAGAACTTATTGAGCCATATAATATTGAAGAATTTGTAAACTCCGCTTATACAAGCGACTATATTTTTAATGGTAGGGTCGGGACATTACTGACCTTTGTAAACCTTTATCATCTTACTGGTGACAAAAAGGTCCTTGAGTACATTAGTTTAATTTATCTCAAGTTATTAAATCGTTGTGAAGTTTCTGAAAATGGAATATCTTGGAAAGAATATGAAGAAATAAATATAAAAAACTCTGTAGGGTTTGCTTTTGGAGCAGCAGGTATAAGATATTCACTACAAACCATCAACAGTATTTCAGAAAATGCTGGAATCAACTATATTATTAAAAACATTGATCAGTATATCCATTCACATTGGAATGAACAACAGAATAATTTCGAAAACCTTGAAAAAGATATTTTGAACAATGAAGTATTCTCTACATTTATTAATCAATATCTTGAAAATAAATCCTCACTTTCTGTTCCAACATATGAAAACAGCTGGAGTCAAGGTTTATTAGGTATTTTGCTTCCATGGGAACAATACAATACTTCCCCCATGCCAGAGGAAGCTCTAGTCACACTAAAAAATACATCATTATTCAATGGTCTCAGCGGTATTGGTCTATTTTATTTAAAACAATACAAAACCAATAACTCATTTAGTAATCGGTTACAATTAGAATCCATTATTACAAGTTTTAACAAAAGTTTAACTCCTGACGATCTATCTGGAGGACTTCTATTTGGAGAACTGGGAAAAGTATACTTCTTTTTAAAACTTTTAAATAATAATATTGATTCAAAAAATATACTGGAACCTTTTCAATATGGCCCAATAAAAACTAATGAACTTTCATTTAATGAGCTTACAGAAGTAAGAATTATCATATTATCTCATTTTTTTAAAAGAACTCTGGATTTTTTACAGGAATCACTTCCCAGAATATTAAGTAAATATCTTAATACAGAAGTTAAAAACATTCCGGAAACCAATAGCTTTATTGAGTTTGTGGAGAATGTATTAAAGAATTTTAAAGGAACAAAAATTGCTTATCAATTACAAGACATTTATCTTCTGGAAAAGAAAAGATACAATATTAAAACTTCTGATAAAGAGTCTAATATAAATAAATACATTGAGAACTTTCTGCATAAAAAAGAATCTCTTAGGTTTTTAGACCATGATGACCATTGGTTACTGCAACAACCTGCAGAAATATCAAAAAATGTACATGTAAATCATAGCAAATGGAATTGGACTTATGCTTCAGACAAACAATTCTTAAAGCAAAACTTACAGAAAGATGCTGATGATTGTGAATATATCATTATGCTTAACGAAAAAAATGAATTAAACGAGTATTATTTAGGATTGGAAAGTATCATTTTAAGCACTTTCCGCCATCCGATCCAAATAGAAAAAGCTATTAATGACTTAAAATCTTTTCTTCTATCACAACCTTATGAAAATCTCATTGTATTTTCACGGCAATCGGGATCAAAAGATATGGATGACTTTCTCGAACGGCTTGACTTTTTATTAATTCAAAGGGTCAGATATTTTATTTTTTCAGGAATATTATCTGTTAAATAAAAATGCTAAAAATATTATATTCTTATCTTGATAAAAAACATCATCCTTTTTTTCTAAATAATTACCTCCTTGAAATGCCATTAGACTTTCAAGAGAAAGTTTTAAAATATAAAAATTGGCAGGATACGCAGGCATCAATAATAGGGCGTCTACTATTAGGCATCCTTCTTAAAACATTTGATTTAAATTTAAGTATTAAACATTTAGCCTATAATGTAAACGGAAAACCTTATTTTGAAAAAGAACAGGTCTTTTTTAATATTTCACATAGTGATGATATTGTTATTTGCGTTGTTACAGATATAAATGAGATAGGTATTGATATAGAAAAATTACAAGATATCAATATTAATGATTTTAAAAATTTTCTCACTAAGTTCGAATGGGATTATATAAACGTTTCTCAAAATGCTATTTCCGATTTTATATCTTTATGGACACAAAAGGAAGCGATTCTTAAGGCTTCAGGACATGGTTTAAGCATTGACCTTAATTCCTTTGAAATAAATAACGATAAGGCTGAAATAAATAGTAATATCTACTCTCTAAAAGAGATACTTATCAATCATAAATATAAATGTCATTTTGCTATTAAAGATGATATTTCACAAAACACTGAAATTCAATTAATTAAATGGTTTACATAAAATATTAACCAATATAATGTTTGTGGGAGAGAAAAATATTTTATTTGCACTCATAATCTGAATGGATTGAAGCCATTCGCCTATCTTTTTCAAATTATATGATTATCAAATAGGGTAAACCACATTACCATAAGCTGACCATTATTGTATACCCGGTAAAACAAATTATACCATATGCCGTTTCTGATAAACTTATACCTCCTCTTATTCTTCTAATCTTTAAACTTCTCTATATAAATTTAATAGGTATGTTGTAAGCTCCCCGAAAAACAGTACAGTTTAAAAGTATAAAATTATTAACTTTAAATTGTAAATAGAATATGAAAAAGAGTAGATTCAGTCCTGAGCAGATAGCTAAGATTTTGAAGGACTACGATGGAGGAACCAGCAGTGAGGAATTATGCCGTTTAAACGGCATCAGCCGTCAGACTTTCTATAAATGGCGGAGCAAATACGGTGGGATGGAATCCGGTGAGCTAAAACGACTCAAGCAATTGGAAGAAGAGAATGCGAAGCTGAAAAGGATGTACGCCAACCTTGCCCTGGACTTAGAAGCAGCAAGGTATATTATTGAAAAAAGCTTTAAAGCCCTGCCACAAAAGAATTTTAATTGAAGAACTGCAGGCAGAGTCAGAAATAGGTATCAGCAGGGCGTGCCGGATACTTGGGATTAGCCGGAGTTCTGTGGCTTATAAAAGCATCAAAGATGACACGGTGCTTTACAGACAGTTGCTGTCGTTGACAGAAAGTCATCCCCGTGACGGGTTCTGGAAATATTACCATAGGCTTCGTAACCAAGGCGTGAAGGTAAATCATAAAAGGCTTCACAGGATTTATAAACAGGCAGTATTATCCTTAAGGAGAAAATCCAAAAAACGGAAGATCACCAGAGTAAAGGAACCACTGTCCATTCCGGAAGGTTTTACCCAAAGCTGGAGTATGGACTTCATGAGTGATGTTTTAGAAAACGGAAGAAAAATCAGGACTTTTAATATTATAGATGATTACAACCGTGAGGTATTGCACATAGAAGCCGATTATTCCATCAAAAGCAGCCGTGTGGTCTGGATTCTGAAACACTTAGTAAACCATTATGGAAAGCCAAAAACCATAAGGATGGACAATGGGCCGGAGTTTATCTCTCACCTTATCCAGACCTGGAGTTTGGTGAATGATATCAAGTTTGCTTACATTCAGCCGGGGAAACCTACGCAGAATTCTTTGATCGAAAGGTTTAATAAATCATTCAGAGAAGGAGTTTTGGACGCCTATTTATTCTCAAGTCTGGATGAAGTAAGAGAGGTAGCGCAAGAATGGGTTGAAGATTACAACCATTATCGTCCGCACGATGCATTGGGTGGTTTATCACCTGTGATGTGGAAAAATGGACAGCAAGCAAAGGCAAACCCAAGGCTGTTTCCTGACCACTTTCCCACATTAAACAACAACAACAAAATATTAACAGAAATTACTACTTTTGAATAGTACTGAAAATGGGAAGCCTACACACAGTGTTTAATAGTTTACAAAATAAAGACTTTGGATATTCTAAAATTTCCTTATTTTTGCAGACCTATAATTTACAATACATATGTTTAACAGCTTACAGGATAAATTAGACAAAGCACTTCACAATATTTCCGGAAGAGGAAAAATCACGGAAATCAATGTTGCGGAAACCGTAAAAGAGATCCGGAGAGCATTGGTAGATGCCGATGTTAATTATAAAGTTGCCAAGGATCTTACCAAGAGAGTTCAGGATAAAGCACTGGGACAGGATGTTCTCACTTCGCTCACTCCGGGACAGCTGATGACAAAAATCGTTCATGATGAATTGGTAGACCTTATGGGAGGTTCCCAGGAAGGCATCAACCTTTCCGGAAAGCCGTCGGTGATTCTTATTGCCGGCCTTCAGGGTTCCGGTAAGACCACCTTTTCCGGGAAACTGGCTCATTATCTGAAAACAAAAAGAAATAAAAAACCTCTTTTGGTAGCCTGTGATGTCTATCGTCCGGCTGCAATCGACCAGCTTAAAGTACTGGGCGGACAGATCGGGGTTCCTGTTTTCACGGAAGAAGGTTCAACCAACCCTTCCACAATTGCTGAAAACGGGATTAATTTTGCCAGATCAAACGGCCACGATGTGGTGATTGTGGATACGGCAGGCCGTCTGGCGATTGATGAGCAGATGATGAATGAAATCAAAACCGTTCATTATTTAATCAAGCCCAGCGAAACGTTATTCGTGGTTGACTCCATGACCGGACAGGATGCTGTGAATACGGCAAAAGCATTTAACGAAACTTTAAATTTTGACGGGGTTGTTTTAACTAAATTAGATGGCGATACCCGTGGCGGAGCGGCACTTACCATCCGTTCCGTAGTGGAGAAACCGATCAAATTTATTTCCACAGGGGAAAAAATGGAGGCTCTGGATCTTTTTTATCCGGAAAGGATGGCCGACAGGATCCTGGGAATGGGAGACGTTGTTTCCCTGGTAGAAAGAGCCCAGGAGCAGTTTGATGAAGAAGAGGCGAAAAAACTCCATAAGAAAATTGCCAAGAACGAGTTTGGTTTTGACGATTTCCTGAAGCAGATCAACCAGATCAAGAAAATGGGGAATATGAAAGACCTGATGGGCATGATTCCGGGCGTTGGAAAAGCGATCAAAGATGTGGAAATCAGCGATGATGCCTTTAAACACATCGAAGCAATTATCTACTCAATGACGCCGGACGAAAGAAGGAGGCCTTCCATTATCAATACCCAGAGAAAAAACAGGATTGCCAAAGGAGCCGGCAGAAAAATTGAAGATGTAAATGCTTTGATGAAGCAGTTTGACCAGATGGGCAAAATGATGAAGATGATGCAGGGGCCTCAGGGAAAACAGATGATGCAGATGATGAGTAAAATGCCGAATATGCCCGGAATGGGCGGAATGTTCGGTAAATAAGCTACCCAACCATCAATTAAATAAAAACACTACAAAAAAAATTATATGGAAATTAATGAAAGACAAGGAAATTATCTTCAGCCTTACAGATCTGAGAAGAAAGTAGCTGCCGGTATTTTAGGACTGCTGTTGGGTACTTTTGGTATTCATAAGTTTTACCTGGGTTACACAAAAGCTGGGATCATTCAATTGGTTTTAGGATTGGTAACCTGCGGAATCGTTGGGATAATCGGATTTATCGAGGGTATAATCTACCTGACCAAATCTGATGAAGAATTT
This sequence comes from Chryseobacterium sp. JJR-5R, assembly GCF_034047335.1. Lineage (NCBI taxonomy): Bacteria > Pseudomonadati > Bacteroidota > Flavobacteriia > Flavobacteriales > Weeksellaceae > Chryseobacterium > Chryseobacterium sp. JJR-5R. The sequence goes on along the minus strand of NZ_CP139137.1, from coordinate 2,033,900 downwards.
GACAGGACCTATGTTCAAAATCAGAAAGAATGGTTTTAGTAAAATAAAATAAAATTACTTATTTTCATTATCATTATATCAAAATATAAAATCCGGTTCAGAAACGAACCGGATTTTTATTGATCTTAAAAATAATTCTTATTTATCAGATTTCTGAGCCTTGGCTTTAAGGAAATAAGAGAAACCTACGTTTACACCAAAAGTGTTAACTGTATTTTTATATTCAGTTCCGAAATAAGTTTCTTTGTTAGCAAACTGATCGAAAGATACCCCTAAATTAATACCCAGAGACTGTGTAGCCATATAAGTAACCCCTCCTTTTACTTTCCATGCTAAACCGTTAGTAGTAAATTCTTGTGAAACATTAGAATATGTTTCTTTTGTTTTGCCGGATGCATATCCGATACCTGCCCCTAAGAAAGGAACCAATTTGCTGCTGTTCATAAAATAATAAGTTGCAGTCGGCATTACAGAAAAGTTGGAGATTGTAGATTTATCACCTTCTTCTTTTGTTGTGATGCTTGTAAAGCCTAAATCAATCCCTACTGCTAATTTGTCAATAACGAAATACCCTACAGACGGAGTCACAGAAAATGTGCTCACTTTAGCACCGTCATATGTCTGGCCTTCTACTTTAGTTTTGGTATCAATACTGTTGAAACCAAGACCGGTATTTCCACTGAATACCCAGTCCCCTTTGGTCATTTGAGCATTTGACAAACCGAAAAGTGCAACAGCACCTGCCAATAATAGTTTTTTCATAGTTATTTATTTAAAATATAATTTATCTGATCTTTATTTATTCCGTATACCATCAACCGGAAATAATACGGTAACGTGTCTGATCCGGAATATCACTTATCGTTCCTCGTTATTTTCTCATGTTATTTGACGGTAATTTGGCTTGGTAACAAAGGATTTTTAAGCTGTGCAAAAATATATAATTTATTCGGTATACACTTATATTTTCAGCGAAATTACTACCATATTAATGGTTTTTCCGTTATACATGATATGGGGGTAATAAAACAAAAGCCCTGGAATAAGATCCCAGGACTTTACACGTATATGCTTTGTTTATTATTTGGCAAAAACATACTTAACTCCGAATGTTACCGAAGATAAGTTCAAACCGAATCTGTAATCGTTGCGGTTGTCAGCACCATCAACATCCAGCTTATAAGTATTAAAGCCAAATTCACCGATTGTAGCTTCAATAGACCAGTTCTTATTTAAGAAATAATCCAAACCTGGCTTGATATTAACACCTACAGATGTATATTTTGTCTTTGTGGAGACGCTTTGATTCTCAACTCCGTTATTTACATTATCTGTGAATGTGCGGGTAGCTTCCGTTTTGTAATTTCCGAATTCCATAGGAACTTCCAGCTGTCCGAAGACGTATAACTTATCTGCAATTGTCCAGTATTTTCTTACAAAAGGAGCTACAACAACAGCATCTTCCGTATATTTGCCTACTGTTTTAAGTGTATAAGGACCTGAGAACTGTGTAAGTGTAACTTTATCAGTAGATTGTTTATATCCAACTCCCAAACCAACAGCTACATTGTTCCCTACAAAGAAACCCGCAGTAGGAATAATTCTTAGATTTTCAGTTTTAGCATCGTTGTTTTCTCTGTTGTCTACAGAAGAATAGTTTACCTGTCCTGATAGATAAACAGTTCCTTTGGCAATCTGAGCATTGGATAAACCGAAAAGTGCAACCGCACCTGCCAATAATACTTTTTTCATTTTTTAAAAATTTAATACTTTCTGAGGGCAAATGTACAGCAGCAGTATCGAATATTAAAATTTGTTAATGTGATTAATATCATCGGAAAATATTGGTAATTTTCAGCTGTAATCCCAGTAAACACGGGCTTCCCGGCTTTTCATAATTTTCATGACATAAAAACTCAGATTCTTCAATGGGAGCTCAATATGACTGATTTAAAAAAAAATTGATTTTATCTGAATAGGGCTGAACGGCGTACTCCTGATACCTGAATTTACAAAAAAAGCATATAACAGGTCAGCTTTATACGTTATAATCAGGATCAGCTCTTTTTTATTTCCGACTTTAAACAGCTGCTGGAAAATGTTATCAGAAGTCCATCAGAAATATTTGTTCAGGAAAAGCAATACATACAGACATAAAAAAAAGCGGTACAAAATGTACCGCTCTGTATTCTCTAGTAAAATAAATTCTTAGTTGCCACCGAATTTGAAACCTACACCAATCTGAAAGAAACTGTTTTTTAATGTTTCATTTCCTTCAGGATTTTTGATAAGGTTAGATACTCCCAGATTATATCTTGCATCGAAGAATAAACCATTTTCCAGGGTATATTCAGCGCCAACAAATGGAGCAAGATTTAAAGATTTTACTTCATCCTTAATATCTTCAGTAGTTCCCTGTGATTCCTCAAACGCTTGTCCTAGTGCGTTTCCGCTAAGTGTAGCCGTTAATTCAACTTTTGCAGAAGTAATAATTCCAAAATTAACACCTAAACCAAAAGCTAAATTTTCAGTCGCATAATATTTTGCGCTAACAGGGATCTGTACAGTTCCCAGTTTAAAATCACTCTTTTCAGTCCCTGTTACTGTAACTCCCATTTCAGAATAAGTAACAGATTCTTCTTGTTTACCACCAATAGGAGAATATAAAACCTCTCCCTGTACAGCAAACTTATCACTGAATTTATATTCAGCTAAAGCACCAACATAAAAAGAAGATTTTGAATCAAATTTGTAAGATTCTCCATCACCTTCTGATTTTAACATCGATAAGGAGTAACCGGCTTTAGGCCCGAATTTAAATTCCTGGGCGTTCACACTTATTCCCATTACAGCCACAGCTGCCATCAGTATAAATTTTTTCATAGTATTAAATAGTTTTTAATTAATCCGGGGCAAAAATAGCATTTTTTTTCAAATATCAAAATCAAATGACTTTTCATATTAAAAAGTAAAGCACAGAACGATAAATCGTCCTGTGCTTATTAATCAGCAATGTCATTACATTAAATTATTCGCCTTTTTGTTTTTTATCCTCGCTGTTGTAAGCCAATATAATTTTCCTCACTACAGGATGCCTTACGACGTCTTCTTCCGTAAGGTGTACAAACCCGATCTCCTTAACATCCTTCAGAATCCTCATGGCTTCTTTCAGGCCGGATTGCTGTTTCGGAGGCAGGTCGACCTGGCTCGGGTCTCCGGTAATGATAAACTTGGCGTTCATTCCCATTCTGGTTAAAAACATTTTCATCTGGGAATGTGTGGTATTCTGTGCTTCATCCAGGATTACAAATGCATCATCCAGGGTTCTTCCTCTCATAAAAGCCAGCGGCGCCACCTCGATTATTTTCTTTTCTATAAAACCTTCCAGCTTTTCATGGGGGATCATATCACGGAGCGCATCATATAAAGGCTGTAAATAAGGATCCAGCTTCTCTTTAAGGTCGCCCGGCAAAAAACCCAGGCTCTCCCCCGCTTCCACTGCCGGCCTTGTCAATACAATTCTTTTTACCGATTTATCTCGCAATGCTTTAGCTGCCAAAGCTACACTTGTATAGGTTTTCCCCGTCCCGGCAGGGCCTATTGCAAAAACCATATCTTTTTTCTCCGTTTCTTTTACCAGTTTTTTAAGGTTGGTGGTCTTTGCCTTAATAACTTTTCCATTGACGCCTTTTACGATAATGTCCTGATCAAAAACCAGCTGTTTTTCGTTTTCGTCTTTAATATTGAGGATATTTTCGACATCTTTCAGGCCGATAGAATTGTTTTTGGATATAAACCCGACAATATCATCAAGTTTCTGTCTGAAGATATCAAGGGCTTCCTGATTTCCCATGGCAAATATATGATGGTCCCTGCCTGTAATTTTAAGCGTGGGAAAAGTAGATTTAATGACATTGAAATATTGGTTATTAACTCCATAGAAGATTTTCGCATCGATATCTTCCAAATCATATGTTAATTCAAACATGCAGTATTTATTAATTTAGATTTTAAATGTAAAGCTTTTTTTGAAATTTATATCAAATTCTTTTCCACAATCGTCCCGGCTTTCTTTTTATTTTAGATAAATTTGCATTTCTATTATTCCAGAAAAAATTCCATGTCAATTATCACACTTACTTCAGATTTCGGAAATTTGGATTACAGAGTTGCCGCTGTAAAGGGCAGCATCCTTTCTCTGAATCAGGATGTTCATATTGTTGACATCAGCCACGAAATCCAGGCATTTAACCTTGTACAGACTTCTTATATTGTAAGAAACGCCTATAAACATTTCCCGAAAGGAACCATCCATATACTTTCTGTTGACAGTTTTCACCATAAATCCCGGAAAAACATCGTCTGTAAAGCAGACGGGCATTATTTTATTGCTGCTGATAACGGGCTGGTGAGCCTTGTTTTTTTTGACATCAAGCCCGAGGCCATCTATGAGATCACCCTTAATAACAGGTTTGATGATATTGTCAGTTTTACATCGAGTGATGTTTTCGTTCCTGCAGCTGTGCACCTTGCCAATGGCGGGCTTCCGGAGGTAATCGGCCGGAAAATTGATTCTGCAAAGCAGCTCATGTTTCCAAAACCGGTTTATAATGATTCTGAAAAGATGATTATCGGCGAGGTAATGTATATTGATAATTTCGGAAATATAATCTCAAATATCAATAAAGATTTATTTGAAACCATTGGGAAAGGATATGAAAGTTTCACCATAAAATTCAGGAATCTTGCCCTTTCAAAGGTATTCGGGAGCCATACGGAAGTGGTTTCAGACTGGGACAGGGAAACTGAATTCCATGGGCAGTCTGCGGCAATCTTCAATGACAGCCAGCATTTGGAGCTTACCATTTACAAAGGAAGTAAAAATAACGGGGCCAAGACTTTGTTCGGACTCAACATGGGAGAAAATATTTATATTGAATTTTTCTAACATTTAATATTTCATAAAAAAATCGTTTTTTTTTATATATTTGTCAAAATCTAAAAATTAAAAATGGCAGAGTACAAATTATTGCTTCCTTCCATGGGCGAAGGCGTTATGGAAGCGACAATTATCACTTGGTTGTTCAGTGAAGGTGACCGTGTAAACGAAGACGATTCCGTAGTGGAAATTGCAACCGATAAAGTAGATTCAGATGTTCCGACACCGGTTTCGGGGAAAATCGTAAAGATCCTGAAACAGAAAGACGAGGTTGCCAAGGTAGGTGAAGCTATTGCTATTTTAGAGATTGAAGGAGAAGGCGGAAACACAGCTTCGGAAGAAACAAAGACCGAAACAGCCGCTGCTGCACCTGATACCGAGACTTTACATGCTATTGAACAGCCTTTACAGCCTGCTGCATCAGGACAGGAGTTTTCCGGAGATTTATATTTATCTCCCCTGGTAAAATCAATTGCACAGCAGGAAAATATTTCCGAAACTGAACTTAAATCCATTAAAGGAAACGGTCTGGAAGGAAGAATTACCAAAGAAGATATTTTAGCTTATGTAAGCAACAGGGGAAATCAGCCGGCTCCGCAGGCAGTACCTGCACAACAGCCTGCTTCCGCTCCGCAGCCGACAGCAACTGCAACTGCAACTTCAGCTCCGGCTTCTACCATTCCGGTTGCGGCAGGTGACGAGATCATTCCTATGGACAGAATGAGAAAAATCATTGCTGAAAACATGGTGAAAGCCAAACATATTGCCCCGCACGTAACTTCTTTCATAGAAACAGACGTTACCAACGTAGTAAAATGGAGAAATAAGCATAAAGATATTTTTGAAAAACGTGAAGGCGAGAAACTGACATTCATGCCGATTTTCGTGAAAGCGATTGTAAAAGCGATTCAGGATTTCCCGATGATCAATGTTTCTTTGAACGGAGATAACATCATTAAAAAGAAAAACATCAATATCGGTATGGCAACGGCTTTACCGGACGGAAACCTTATCGTTCCCGTAATCAAAAATGCTGACCAGCTGTCACTTTCAGGATTGGCAAAAGCAATCAACGACCTGGCATACAGAGCGAGAAACAAAAAACTGAGACCTGAAGATACCCAGGGTGCAACCTACACGATTTCCAATGTAGGAAGCTTCGGGAACCTTATGGGAACCCCTATCATTCCTCAGCCGCAGGTTGCCATTATGGCAATCGGGGCCATCGTTAAGAAACCTGCTGTTCTTGAGACTAAGGACGGTGATGTAATTGCCATCCGCCAGCTGATGTTCATGTCTCACTCATATGACCACAGGGTGGTAGACGGATCCTTAGGCGGGATGATGCTGAAACATGTTCACGATTACCTACAAAACTGGGATCTGAATACGGAAATATAAAGAGCAAAAATTGGTAATAAGTAATTTTTACCGGCTTCAAAATAAGGCCTCCGGATGTTCCGGAGGTTTTTGTTTTATAATAACTGAGGCTTAACATATCAGATTGAATAAACCAAACCAGTCCTTTATAAATTATATGGCGTCAGACTGTTCAGTGGTATATCATTTCTGTACTTCCAGAAATACCTATTAGAAACATCAACAAAATTAAGTGAGATATTGCTTATTATAAATATATTCATTACTTTTGCACCTCGAAATAAATAACAAATTCATTTACATTATGAACAATTACGAAACTGTTTTCATTTTAACTCCCGTTCTATCTGACGCACAGGTGGAGGAAGCAGTGAAAAAATTTGAAGATCTTATCAAAGAAAAGAACTGCGAAATCGTTGCTAAAGAAAGCTGGGGATTAAAGAAATTAGCCTATCCTATCCAATTGAAAAAAAACGGATTCTACACTTTAATCGAATTTAAAGGTGAAGGTTCTGTAGTAGCTGATCTGGAATTGGCATTCAAACGTGACGAGAGAGTAATCCGTTACCTGACTACAAAACTCGACAAGCACGCTATTGAGTATGCTGTAACAAGAAGAGCAAAAGTAAAAGCAGCTAGAGCTTAATTATTAACCCCTATTTAAAAAAGACAAGACATGGCAATAGATGATATGGCTAAACAAGCCTCAGCTGGAGGAGAATCTGAAGTAAAATTCCTTACTCCGCTTGATATCAATACAAAATCTGAAAAGAAATATTGTAGATTCAAAAAATTCGGAATTAAGCACGTTGATTACAAAGATGCTGACTTCTTATTACAGTTCGTAAACGAGCAGGGTAAAATCTTACCAAGAAGATACACAGGAACTTCTTTAAAATACCAAAGAAAAGTTTCTGCTGCAATCAAAAGAGCAAGACACTTGTCATTACTACCATACGTAGCTGACTTATTGAAATAAAAATTGCAATCAGCCATTAGCGCATCGCTTCTGGCTTTTTGTTGCTGAATAAATAATTAATTCTAACTTGATTTTAGATAATTCTAAGATCTAAAAAAGGACAACAACAATGGACATTATCCTAAAAAAAGACGTAGAAAACTTAGGCCTTGAATTTGACACGGTAAGTGTAAAGCCTGGTTATGCTAGAAACTTCTTGCTTCCTCAAGGTATCGCACTTTTGGCTACACCTAAAAACAAAGCAGCTCTGGAAGCTACTTTGGAAGCCAGAAAAGAAGAAGAAGCTAAATTAATCGCTACAGCAAACGGTGTAGTAGATCAATTAAAGAAAACTTCTATTACTATTCCTGCAAAAGTAGGTTCTGGTGACAAATTATTCGGATCTATCAACAATGCAGATCTTTCTGCTGCTCTTGCCAAAGCCGGAGTTTCTGTTGACAAGAAATACATCAAAATTCCTGGGAACACAATCAAAAGAACAGGTAAAGTAACTGCTAACATCAGACTGCACAGAAACGTTGAGTACAATTTCGAATTCGATATCGTATCTGACGCTCCTCCTGCTCCACAAGCTCCTGCTGCTCCTAAAAAAGAAGAAGCTAAGCCTGCCGAATCTGAAGAAGCTTAATAAAAAAGCGATTTATCGCCATATAAAAAGCCGTCTCCTTGGAAGACGGCTTCTTTTTTATCAGTTGGCTTTCCACTGTTCCAGAAAGTCTTTAACTTTTTGCAGGCTGTATCCTTTCCCTTCTTCAAGAACATCGCTAGGCTGGATATGAATCTGTTTCCCTTCTTTGTTAAGGACTATAAAAACCGGATATCCGAATTTATCCCCGGGATTTCCATATCCAGAAAAAACCTTTTCATTTTTATTATCCGGAGAATAATTAAGATGGTAATACAGGTAATTCTTATCTACGATCTGTTTCAGTTCAGGGGTAGTCTGCACAAAATTATTGAATCGTAAGCACCAGATACACCAGTTTCCCCCTGCCTGGATCATGATGTTCTTCTTTTCTTTTTTAGCTTTCGCTATTAAGCTGCGGATGTCTTTCTCTGCATCAGCTTTCGGGTCATAGGGCTTAGGCAGCCCCGCCTTCTCTTCTGCCGCTTTTTTCTTAGCATCCATTTCTGCATGGTCTGCCTGTACCCATAAAGTTTTATCCGCTTTCTTTGCTTCGTCGGGTTTATCTTTGAGTTCCTGGGAAAAAGCAATACTGCTGAATCCTAAAAATGCTGTTAACAATACTTTTTTCATATCATAAAAATAAAAAAATAATACTTATTGCCTGCAAAAAGAGAACCATAATTTTATTATCCGTAAATTTGCCTGTTTTATGAATTTCCTGATCAAGATATTAAATTTAATTTCAAAGCTTCCGCTGAAAATATTATACATATTTTCGGATATCATGTTCTTTCTGAACTATTATTTTGTCGGGTACAGAAAAAAAGTAATTACCCAGAATCTTAAAAATTCTTTTCCTGAAAAATCTGATGCAGAAATTGCAGCGATCAGGAAAAAGTTCTACAGAAATTTTTCCGATTATCTTGTGGAGACCATTAAATCTTTCACTATATCTGAAACGGAAGCCAGGGTAAGGATGCAGCACATCAACCAGGAACTTTTCCAGGATGCCAAAACAGAAGGGAAAAATATTATCCTGCTCGCCGGGCATGTCTTTAACTGGGAATGGATGAATGCTTTGGCAACCATTGTTCCTCAGGAACACAGCCATCCCGTATACCGGAGGGTGAAAAGCAGTTTCTGGGAAGACCAGATGAAAATGATCCGGAACAAATTCGGTAATGAAGCACTGGAAGCCAAAGAAGTTATTCTTCGTATCTTCAGATCCAAAAACGACGGTAATGCTGTCTATCTATTTGTGGCAGACCAGACCCCTCATTTTTCGCATATTACCTACGGACTGGAATTCCTGAACCAGAGGACCCCGGTTTTTACGGGATACGATAAATTGGCCACCCGGATGGATCTTGTTTTCATTTACTGTGAGATGAAGAAGGTAAAAAGAGGATTCTATCAGATAAATTATCACAGAATCGAGCCCGACGGAGAAAAATTTGTAGAGCACGAAGTCGTTAAAAAATTCCATAAGCTGCTGGAAAATACGCTTCATAAACGCCCTGATAATTATCTCTGGTCACATAGGAAATGGAAATATCAGGATGCCATTAAAAATTTTGATTCTTAAAAAACAGATCGCATGTCCCAAAAGTTAGCCGTTGTCATTTTAAACTGGAACGGAAAGAACTGGCTTGAAAAGTTTCTTCCTCAGGTTGTCCGGTTTTCTAAAAATGCAGATATTTATGTCATTGATAATCTTTCTACAGATGATTCAGCTGCATTTTTAGAAACTCATTTTCCCTCGGTAGGAATTATCCGTAACAATAAAAATTACGGCTTTGCAGGAGGCTATAACGAAGGATTAAAAAAGATCAATGATCCTTATCTTTATTACTGTTTACTGAATTCTGACGTTGAAGTTACCGAAAACTGGATTGAACCTGTTCTGCAGGTATTTGAAAAAGACCCGTCAATTGCAGCCGTCCAGCCTAAGATTTTATCATTTGACAACAGAAAATATTTTGAGTTTGCCGGTGCTGCAGGAGGCTTAATCGATAACCTGGGGTACCCGTACTGCAGGGGAAGGGTCTTTGATGATATAGAGGAAGACAAAGGACAGTATGATGATGAAGCGGAAATCTTCTGGGCTTCCGGCTGCTGCTTATTTATCCGGACGGAAGACTTTTGGGAACAGAACGGTTTTGACGAACGGTTTTTTGCACATCAGGAAGAAATTGATCTTTGCTGGAGGTTAATCAATTCGGGAAAGAAAATCTTTTATACCGGGCAATCTGAAGTTTACCATGTCGGAGGCGGTACGTTGAATAAGCAAAGCCCTCAAAAAACATTCCTGAATATCAGGAATAACTTGTCTATGATGCTGAAGAACCTTCCTTTCCCAAAACTGATCAGTACTCTTTTTTTAAGGCTCTGCCTTGACGGGTTTGCTGCGGCCTACTTCGGATACAAATACGGACTCACTCATTTCTGGGCTGTCGGGAGGGCACATTCCTCATTTTATTTACAGGTGCCGGGAACGTGGAAGCGCCGGCAGAAGCACCAGAAAAAAAAGTTTTACCAGTCCGAATGGCTGATCTTTAAACATTTTTTAGGAAGAAAATAGCCTTAATTCAAACAATTTAAATCAATCTAATGGATTTTTGTGCACTGGACTTCGAAACAGCCACCCATGAAAGAAACTCAGCCTGTGAGCTGGGCATATGCATCGTACAGGATTCTAAAATCGTGGAAACAAAAACATGGCTGATCAAACCGCCAAGCTTTCCCTATTTCAGCCCTTTTAACGTAGACGTGCATGGAATCATTCCGGATGATGTGAAAGATGCACCCACTTTTGATGAGATCTGGTATGAAGTTGAGGAAATGATGTACGGAACTTTAATGATTGCCCACAATGCAGGTTTTGATGCCGGAGTATTGCGGGGCTGCCTTAATCATTATGGCATGTTTACGCCAAAAATGAATTATATGTGCAGCATCCAGCTGGCAAAGAAATCATGGAATTATCTGCCTAAATACGGCCTGAAAAACCTTGCGGAATACCATGATATAAAATTCAATCACCACAGAGCAGGAGATGATGCCGAAGTATGCGCCAAAATTTCTTTACTGGCTTTTGAAAAACTGCTCCTGACGAGTAATGATGAAGTATCAGATTACATGAAACTAAAAATTAAAAAGCTTTAGATTTATTATTAAAATTCACAATTATTAAATACACCGGGCTTAATTAATTGCTCAATATTTCAGACAGCAAGTTAAATTTGGGGATATCTATTTCAAAATTTTCATCGGTCTCTGTATTTCTTACCAGGTATTTTCCGCTCATATGGCCAACTCCTGAACGCAGCATGACATTTGAAAAATAAGTGAAATTTTCATTTACAGGAATTTCAGGTGTTAAACCGATGACCCCATCGCCGAGAATTTCTGTAAACCCAAAACCCACATCAAAAATAAGCCACTTTCTTTTCAGTACTTTTATCGGAAAATCCCCGTCATTTTCGATCGTGATATTATACTTGAAAACATATCTGTTTTCCGAGGGGTAACTGTTCTTGCTATCATATTCAGGAATTACTGAAACTTTGATATTTGAGGTAGTCTGTGAAAACATCATGCTCGTATTTATAATAAGAGATACAAAAATCTCGCCTTTTTGAGGCGAGACCGTAACTTATATGCAATTAGCCTGATTGATTACAGACCCAGACCTTTTCTTTCGTCTCCGCCCATTAAAACGGCTACCGGATTGTCAATTGCTTCTTTTACCGCTACAAGGAAACCTACAGATTCCTTACCGTCGATAATTCTGTGGTCATAAGACATGGCCACATACATCATCGGGCGGATTACCACCTGCCCGTCAACAGCAACCGGTCTCTGGATGATATTGTGCATACCCAGAATCGCAGACTGAGGAGGATTGATGATCGGTGTAGAAAGCATAGACCCGAAAGTACCGCCATTCGTAATGGTAAAAGTACCGCCTGTCATTTCATCAACCGTAATTTTTCCGTCTCTTACTTTGATAGCCAAATCTTTAATATTAGCTTCAACACTCTGGAAAGACATATTTTCAGCATTTCTCAATACCGGAACCATCAGTCCTTTAGGACCGGAAACAGCAATTGAAATATCGCAGAAATCATAATTTACTTTGAAATCACCGTCTATTGATGCATTTACATCAGGATACATCTGCAAAGCTCTGGTTACCGCTTTCGTGAAGAAAGACATGAAGCCGAGCCCTACTCCGTACTTCTGGGCAAATTCTTCTTTATATTGTTTTCTCAGTCTGAAAATTTCAGACATGTCAACTTCATTGAAAGTTGTCAGCATTGCCGTTTCATTCTTCACAGAAACTAGTCTCTGAGCAATTTTTCTTCTGAGAACGGAAAGTTTGGTTGTGGTTGTAGACCTGGATCCTGTAGCACTCACAGGGTTTCCTCCCAATGCAGGAACCGCTGCCAGTTCAGCATCAGATTTAGAAATCCTTCCGTCTCTTCCGGAACCTGAAACCTGTGAGACATCGATTCCTTTTTCGTCAAGGATTTTCTTGGCAGCCGGGGACGGAGCACCGGTTGCATAGGTCTGGGCTGCAGCCGCTACAGGTTGTGGTTGTGCTGCAGGTTTCGGAGCTTCCTGCTGTTTAGCCGGTTCAGCCGCTTTCGGGGCCTCTTCCTGTTTCGGAGCTTCAGCAGCCGGAGCAGCGCCCGCATCACCTGAAGGTTTTGCAGCATCCCTATCAATTAAACACACCACTTGTCCTACCTGTACCACATCTCCTTCTTCAGCTTTTAAAGTAATAATACCACTTTCTTCAGCAGGCAGTTCAAGTGTCGCTTTATCTGAATCCACTTCAGCGATGGGCTGATCTTTTTCTACGTAATCACCATCTTTCACAAGCCAGGTTGCAATTTCAACTTCTGTAATTGATTCGCCCGGTGAAGGAACTTTCATTTCTAAAACTGACATATCGTATTTTTTATTTTTTATTGATTGATTATTATTTAAATTAAGCTGTTACAGGTCTTTTTGCCGGAGCATCGTCTCTGTCAAATACCCTGTTGATTACCAGGTTCTGGTTCTTTTCAAACATTTTATGGCTTCCCGGAGCCGGGGCACCGCTTGGAACCGGAGCTATTACCTGAATTCCGGTATCTCTGAAGTTCCTTAAGATATAAGACCAGGCGCCCATGTTTTCCGGTTCTTCCTGAGCCCAGACGATGGATGTTTTGTTTCCGTATTTGCTGAATACCGCTTCAATGGCATCTGCCTGAAGAGGATACAGCTGCTCGAATCTTACCAAGGCAACATTTTCAGCATTCAGTTCTTCTTTTTTAGCAAGCAGTTCAAAATACAGCTTACCTGAACAGAGAACCAGTTTTTCCACTTTCTCAGGATCTGCAGTAGGATCGTCTAAAATTGGCTGGAACCCTTTGTCTGAGAAATCTTCAAGCGGGGAAACCACTTTCGGATGTCTCAACAGGGATTTCGGGCTCATTACGATCAGCGGTTTTCTGAAAGGCCATTTCAGCTGTCTTCTCAACAGGTGGAAATAGTTGGCCGGCGATGTAATATTTGCCACCACCATGTTTTCATTGGCACAAAGGGTAAGGAACCTTTCCAGTCTGGCTGAAGAGTGTTCTGCACCCTGCCCTTCCGATCCGTGAGGCAACAACATCACCAGTCCGTCCTGGATCTTCCATTTCTCCTCTGCTGCGGCCAGGTACTGGTCTACAATAATCTGGGCACCATTAACGAAATCCCCAAACTGAGCTTCCCAAATGGTAAGTGTATTCGGAGAAGCCATTGCATAGCCGTAATCAAAGCCTAATACACCATATTCGGAAAGGTGGGAATTGAAAATATCAAACCGGCTTTCGGAAACCTGTCGTAACGGGACGTATTCTTCTTCGGTATCCTCTGTTTTTATTACCGCATGCCTGTGGGAGAATGTTCCTCTCTCCACATCTTCACCGGAAATTCTTATGTTGTGGCCTTCAGTAAGCAGGGTGGCATAGGCCAGCCATTCTCCCAAAGCCCAGTCTAGAGAATTCCCTTCGATTGCTTTGATCCTGTTTTCAAAAAGCCTGGTAATTTTATTGATGAATTTTTTATCAGAAGGAAGTGTCGACATTTTAATCGCCAGTTCTTTTAGTTTTTCCAGGTCGTATTTCGTATCAACAGCTTCCTGAACGGCACCTCTTTTTGCAATCGGGTATTTCGTCCAGTCTTCGGACATGAAAACATCCATTATGTTTTTCTCGATTTCTTTGGAGGCATCAAAATCCTTATCCAGAAGCCCTTTGAAATCAGCTTCCATTTTAGCAATAACGTCATTTGAAGTTATGCTGTCTTTAAGAAGCCTGTCTTTATAAATTTCTCTCGGGTTCGGGTGTTTTGAAATCAGTTTGTATAAATTAGGCTGCGTGAACCTCGGCTCATCCCCTTCATTGTGACCGTATTTTCTGTATCCCAGTAAATCAATATATACGTCTTTACCGAACTTAGCCCTGAAATCTGCAGCAAAATGGATCGCGTGGACCACTGCTTCCGCATCATCTGCGTTTACGTGCATTACAGGAGATTCCGTTACTTTGGCAATATCTGTACAATAAGTCGAAGATCTCGCATCCGCATAATTGGTGGTAAAAGAAACCTGGTTGTTGACTACTATATGAACCGTACCTCCGGTTTTGTAACCTTCCAGCGTCATCATCTGGGCCACTTCGTAAGCAATTCCCTGTCCGGCAATAGCACCGTCCCCGTGGATGACAATCGGTAATATTTTAGAGTAATCTCCTTTGTATTTGTTATCTACCTTCGCACGGCAGATCCCTTCCACAAGGGCTGCCACTGTTTCAAGGTGAGACGGGTTTGGCGTTAAATTGATGGAAACTTCTTCGCCGGAAGCGGTTTTAACCGTTTTGGATGAACCCAGGTGGTATTTCACATCACCGGAAAAGACATCTTCTTCAAATTCCTTTCCTTCAAATTCAGAGAAAATCTGCTTGTACGATTTACCGAAAATATTGGATAACACATTCAGCCTTCCTCTGTGGGCCATTCCCAGCACCACTTCATCAACACCCAGCTGTGAAGATTTTGAGATCAGCTGGTCCAAAGCCGGGATCAATGTTTCACCTCCTTCCAGAGAGAATCTCTTCTGCCCTACGAATTTTGTATGAAGGTAATTTTCAAATGCTACCGCCTGGTTTAATTTTAACAGGATTTCTGTTTTTTCGTTGGCTGAAAGACTGGGATGGTTCTCATTAACCTGAATCCATTTTTTAATAAAATCTTTCTCTTCAACGTTATTGATGTGCATGTACTCTACACCGATAGAATCACAATAAATATTTTCAAGGTGCTTGATAAGCTCCTGCAAAGTGGCAGGCTCTTTCATCCCTGTTTCAAGAGCGCAGTTGAATTTTGTCTGAAGATCCGCGCTACTCAGGCCGAAATTTTCAATGTCCAGTGTTGGGGTATAGTGCCTTCTTTCTCTTACAGGGTTGGTTTGTGTAAACAGATGGCCTCTGCTCCTGTATGCTTCAATAAGGTTTACCACCCTGAATTCTTTCTTGATATGCTCCGGTACTTCGCCACCGGTAGCGGCCTGGGAAATTTGCTGTGCTGCAGGCGCAGGAGCTGCAGAAGTCTGAATATACTGTATATCATCATCATCCCCATAGTTCTCCAACGCAAAATCAAAGCCCTGAAAAAAGGCCTTCCATGATGGTTCTAAAGAGTCCGGGAACTTTAAATATTGTTGGTATAAATCCTCAATTAACTGAGAATGAGCTGCGTTTAGGAATGAAAATCTGTCCATTATTACAGTTTATCTTTTATTAAAATTTGTTAGTAGAATTAATCTTCAAATTTAATAAAAAAAACCGAGGTAGAACAGCCTTTAAACTATTAAAAAACCATAAAAGATTTATTCCGGAAGAATTCCGGGAGATTTACTTAAATACTGATAATGAGAGCTTCATATTGACCTGCTGATCTTCTACCGGGCGTTCAAGGAAAGTCTGGCGGATGTCATTAAACCGCATTTCATCTTTTTTGGCTTTCTGGATTAACTGCTGCAGCGCTTTTACCCTTGCCTCATAACTACCTTTGTAGTACATTACATAATTCCGGGTAGGATTCTGCGTCCTGAAACTGAAGTTATTGTCCGTTATGCCAAACTTTTTGGATAAAGGGACCCCAAGGAAATACGATACTTCCTTGTCTTTGTAATTATCCGCATCCGTAATCAGCACAGGAAAACCGAATTCATCATCTTTTTTGCCCAGATCCATCGTCGTATAAGTATACATTTTATTATAATTCATTACGATATTCCGGTACAGTGCGTCTTTCTTATTAGAGGTACTGACGTTGATCCCGAGCAACAGTTTTTCTTCTTCGTTCTCAACCATGATGCTGTCATATTTTATTGCTGCCATCTGGTTGTCTTTCTCTACTTTATTTCCCAAGGAATTTTTAAGGTTTGCCATGCTTTTATCAATATTTTCGGCAAACCGGTCTTCAGTCCAGAAGTTTCCGACCCGTTTTAAAACTGATAATTTGGGGGTATGTACAATCCATGTGATTTTGGTTTTTTCCGCAGAAACCGCTTTAAATTTCACATCCACCAGGGTAGGACTTTCATTGCGGTCTTCGAAAAGCTGGTATCTCAGGGTTTTATTGGGGTTTTCATAACGGATAAACATTTCGCCATCGGTCTCTTTTTTCGGATCAGTATAGCTGATGGAACTTCCCTGGCCTTCATAAGGCGTATAGTAATCGATATCGATGGTAGGGGAACCGGTGAAGAAATTATTCCATCGGGTAAAGTTCTGGAGGTTGTTGAACTGGCTGAAAACTTTCTCAACGGGATAATCAATTTCCTTTTCTACCCTGAAATCCTTGCTTTCATCCACAAAATAATACATCGAAGCCGTATAAGCCCCGATCATCAACACTATCAGTACCGCTATGATCTTAAAAAAACGCATCGTACAAATGTAATACAAATAACAAAAGTGACCAATATATTGATCACTTCTGCGGTATGTTTGTTTAAATTATCCAATGTGGGTACCGTGGTTGAGATACGCCCCTTTTTTCACTACAATAATGCCATCCTGCACCGAATGCGTTCCGTAATCGCCGTCTTTGAGATGCTTGCCGCCGATGATCCTGACATTGTCACCGATGTGGCAGTTTTTATCCAAAATCGCTTTTTCGATATAACAGTACTTTCCGATCCCCATATTGGGACGTCCTTCCCTGTCATTACTCACAATTTCAAGGGTGTCCTGATAAAAATCCGCACCCATCACATAGGAATTTACGATGGTACTTCCCTTATCTACTCTCGTTCTGTTACCGATCACTGAATTTTCAATTTTATCAGCCATAATGATGCATCCGTCCCCGAAAACCGCCTTACTTACATAAGACCCATTTATTTTGGAAGGAGGAAGCATCCTAGCTCTGGTATAAATAGGCGAAGCGGAAAACAGATTGAACTGCGGGAAGTCCTGGCAAAGATCCAGGTTGGCCTCGTAGAATGACTCAATAGTTCCTATGTCTGTCCAGTACCCTTCATACTGATAACTTAATGTAGTATATTTCCCAATTGAATTGGGAATAATATCTTTCCCGAAATCGTCCCCGGCTCCGTCCTCAAACATTTTTTTCAGGATCGTTTTCGTAAAGATATAGATCCCCATGGAAGCAAGGTATTCTTTTCCCGCATGTTTATTTTCTTCTGATACTTCAGACTGCAGGCCGTTTAGCATATCATAACCGGGCTTTTCAACAAAAGAAGTGATATTGCCTTCATCATCGGAACTTAAGATTCCGAAACCTGTTGCATCCTTGGCATTGACGGGAATGGTAGCAATGGTTACGTCACCGCCTTTTTCAATATGGAAATCAAGCATTTCTTTGAAGTCCATCTGATACAGCTGGTCACCGGAAAGAATCAAGATATACTCATAATCATATTTTTCAAGATGCTTCATCGACTGTCTTACGGCATCGGCTGTTCCCTGATACCAGCTTTCATTTTCCACGTTCTGCTCTGCTGCCAGGATATCCACGAAACCTTTGCTGAAAATGTCAAAATGATAGGAATTCTTGATGTGTGAATTTAATGACGCTGAGTTAAACTGCGTCAGAACAAGGATTTTATTCATCCCCGAGTTGAGGCAGTTGGAAATAGGAATATCTACCAGACGGTATTTGCCTGCAATTGGCACGGCCGGTTTTGATCTCGTATACGTTAAAGGAAAAAGCCTAGTTCCTCTGCCACCCCCTAAAACAATGGATATAACATTGCGGTTCATAAATTATGCTGTGTTTTTATATTTGAGTTAATATTAATTTATTTTAGTGTATCCGTTTTTATTTTTTCCGTTTTCCTGCCCGATGATTCCAACCGGTCTATCCTGTTTTGAACTTTAGACTTATCTTTGTAAAGATTATCCAATCTGGCTTTGCGGCGGATTATTTTTTCTTCATGATCTGTTGTCTGTCCGTACCCGGCTTTTTCTTCTGCAATTTCTGCGTTTATCTTCTTTATCCGTTCTTCGATCCTCGACAGTTGGTTATAACTCATTTTTAACCGCATTTCAGAATCAGAAGAATAATTCCTGTAACTGGATTCAATAAAACGGTTAAGCCGCTGCTGTTCATTCACTGCTGCCTGCCGGTTATGCAATACCGTCATCGGCATATTGTTCTGGGCACCGATCCCAATGGGAACGGCAAACATTAAACCAAACACCCCTATACAGGATATATTTTTCATGATTTTGTCTAACTGTTGTATAAAGCGATATATTTCTCCGCTGACTTTTCCCAGGCAAAGTCAAAACCCATATTGGCATGGACAAGATTTTCCATCATTCCTTTCTGGTTATAGAGCATTAAAGCCCTGCTTATTGCATGGATAATGTCATCTACTCCGGGATACGTAAAGTTGATGCCTGCGCCTCCTGTTGAAATGTCCTGCACCGTATCTCTCAGGCCCCCCGTATAGGAAACAATCGGAACTGTGCCGTATTTCATGGCGTACATCTGGTTCAGTCCGCACGGCTCAACCCTTGACGGCATGAGTAAGAAATCTGCCGAAGCATAAATCTGATGGGAAAGATGTTCTTTGTAGCCTAAATCCAAAGCAAAGTTGGTGTAGGTATAATCGTATTCTTTCAGCTTATTTTCTATGTAGGAATTTCCGGAACCCAGGATCATGATATTCAAGCCTCCGAAACTTTGTTTAATGCTTCTCGAAACAATATCAGGCAGTAAATCAGCTCCTTTCTCCGTAGCAAACCTCCCGATAAAAGCAAATAAGGGAAGTTCCGGCCTTAAGCCATATGCCTTGCAAAGGTTTTTCTTGTTTTTCTTTTTCTGTACAACCGCATTTTTAGGATTAAAATTAAAATCCAGCATCGGGTCGGTTTCAGGGTTCCATACTTCCGCATCAATCCCGTTGATAATTCCGTATGCCTTTCCGGATTCGTAACGCACCAGGCTTTCCAATCCCCTGAAGGTAGTAAAAAGTTCTTCAAGGTATCCCTGGGAAACTGTTGTAAAACTGTGTGCACATTTGATCATGCTCGCCAAAGGGTTGATCAGCCCGTTCCAGTCCAGCAGTCCCCATCGGTACCGGTCAAATCCAGGCATATAATCCGCCATTTCCCAGCTCATCATTCCCTGGTATTCACCGTTGTGGATGGTCCCGATTGTTTTAACACCTTTCAGGAAAGAAAATTCAGGGCAGTTTTCAACCATAAAGGGTACAAGTGCCGTGTGGTAATCATGGCAGTGCAAAACATCGGGACGGATCTGCATCGCGCTCAGCCAGTGCAGTACGCCGTGCTGAAAACCCAGGAACTGGAAATTTTCATCCTGGTATCCATATGGGTTATCTCTGTCCAGCAATCCCGGAATCCTGACCAGATACAGCTCAAATCCCAAGGTATCGGATTTCTCTTTCAATACCTGAACCTGAAGCATATTAGGCCCCTGATGGATAAAACCGTCAAAAACGATATCAAATTCATGATCTGAGACAAAAGGCTTATTGTACCACGGCATTACCACCTTGGCATCAATTCCGTTAATTTTATTCTGATATTTAGGCAAAGCCCCTACTACATCGGCTAATCCCCCCACTTTTGCAACCGGATAACATTCCGTGCTTAGATGATATATGATCATTGTTCTGCTTTATCTTTTGCGTTTATTAATTCTGCTCTGTGTGTATTTTTTGCCTTTTTTCTTTAAAATCATGCCTGAAAGCGGAGACAGCTTTATGCTGATTGATTTCGGATATCCTTTATACGCTTCGGGCTGTTCACCAAAAATATCCGGCTTTACACCACTTCCCGCATATTTTTCATCATCTGAATTAAAGACGACTTCCCACCGGCTTCCGGCTTCCACTCCAATTTTATAATCTAAAACCCGCGGTGTTAAGTTAAGGATAACCATAAAAACGTCATCTTTATTTTTCCCTTTTCTCAAGTAGATATACACTGAATTTTCCTGATCGTCAGCTTCCACCCATTCAAAACCGCTGCTGTCAAACTGGTTTTCATAAAAAGCGGCTTCGTTTCTGTAGAGGTGGTTCAGGTCTTTAACCAGGGCCTGCAGGCCCTTATGCACAGGATACTGCAGCACATGCCAGTCCAGGCTGCGGGTAAAGTTCCATTCCCCGGTCTGCCCGAACTCATCTCCCATGAATAAAAGCTTGGCACCGGGATGCGTGAACATGTAAACATACAGGGCCCGGAGATTCGCAAATTTCTGCCATTCGTCGCCAGGCATTTTATAGATCATACTTGCTTTTCCGTGCACCACTTCATCGTGGGACAGAGGCATCATATAATTTTCATTATACATATACATCGAAGCAAAGGTGAGCTTATGGTGGTAAAATTTCCTTTCTGCCGGATCTTTTTTAAAATAATCCAATGTGTCATGCATCCAGCCCATCATCCATTTCATTCCGAAACCTACGCCGCCGTCATGAACAGGCTTGGTCAGCATCGGGAAATCCGAGCTTTCCTCTGCAATGGTGATGATATGGTCTCCGAACTCTTTATAAACCGCTTTATTGAAATCCTGTAGAAACGCTTTGGCTTCAAGGTTTACATTATCTCCGTATATGTTGGGCTCCCACTCGCCTTCTTTTCTTGAATAATCGAGGTGGAGCATCGAGGTTACCGCATCCACACGCAAACCGTCTGCATGGTACCTGTCCAGCCAGAACATCGCATTGGAAACAAGAAAGGATTTTACTTCATTTCTTCCGTAGTTGAAAATATAGGATTTCCAGTCGGGATGAAAGCCCTTTCTGGGATCTTCATGCTCATACAGGAAAGAACCGTCAAACCGGTGCAGCCCGTTGGCATCACCCGGAAAATGGGACGGAACCCAGTCTAAAATTACCCCGATTTCATTCCGGTGGAGCTCGTTAATCAGATACATCAGATCCTGCGGGGACCCGAAGCGTGATGTTGCGGCAAAAAAACCGGTAATCTGGTAGCCCCAGCTGGGGTCATACGGATATTCCATGACCGGCATAAATTCTACATGGGAAAACCCCATTTCTTTGAGGTAAGGAACTAATTTTTCCGCAATCTGGCGGTAGCTCAGGAAACGCTCAGGGTGATCATGACTTCTCATCCACGAACCCAGGTGAACTTCATAGACGGAAACAGGCGATTTCAGGCTGTTGTTTTTCCAGCGGTTTTCCATCCATTCCTTGTCGTCCCATTCATACCAGGTGGTGGAGACCAGTGAGGCAGCCTGGAGGCTCTGCTCCCAGCTCAATGCATAAGGGTCGCTTTTCTCAAGAATTTCCCCCAGGGCAGTTTCTATCGCGTACTTGTACAGCGTCCCCCAGGTTAAACCCGCAATAAACCCTTCCCAGATGCCGGATTTGTCCCATCTCGGAAACAGGATATGCTCCTGAGCGTCCCAGCTGTTGAAATTCCCAATCACCGAAACTTTCTTCGCATTGGGAGCCCACACGGAAAAATAAACTCCCTTTACGCCGTCTTTTTCAACGGAATATGCCCCGAATTTTTCATAGAGTTTGTAATGACTGCCTTTCTTGAAAAGGTAAATATCATGATCCGTAAAAAGTGTATGTGTCTTAACCGAATTCATTACGGCTTGATTTAATTTTATATTTTCTGAAAGTACCAAAACAAACAGCAGTGCGTGTTAATTATTAATGAAGTTATTATTATATTAACCGCACACTATGATTTGTATTGATCAAATATATTAATTTTTAATCACCTTTTAAGGCTTTAATGGTAATGAGATTTAAAAGTTTTTTTTATAAATTTAGCACTCAGAATTTTAAACACGCATGATGAGGTTTGAACTTTATACGGAAGCGAATGATGACAGAGCGATCTTTATTACAGGAAATTTCAACAACTGGAACCCTAAGGATTACCGCTTTCAGCTTAAGCAGTCAGACGCCCGGAATTATTATATTGAAATTGACCCGCAGGTTTTGCCGGATCATATCGAATATAAGTTTGCCAAAGGCGGTTGGGAAAATGTGGAACTGGATTCCTACGGGAACATTACCCCCAACAGAAAAGCATCAAAATATGCAGGGAAAACTGCGGATAAAGTAGAAAACTGGAGATTTAACTGGGGGCCTTTCAAAAAGGAATTTTTCCCGATTGCAGAAATTATCTCGGAAGCGTTTTATATTCCGCAGCTGGAGCGTTCGCGCAAAGTATGGGCGCTTTTGCCTTATGATTATTATGTTTCGGATAAAAATTATCCCGTGCTGTACCTTCAGGATGCCCAGAACCTTTTTAATGAAGGGAGCGGGTACGGCAACTGGGAAATCGACAAAAAGCTTTCTATTCTTGCAGAATACGGCCGCGGGGACATTATCATTATTGCCATAGAACACGGCAGCGAGGAAAGGGTCAAAGAATACATCTTCGATAATGATCATGTGGCCAACGGTTCGGAAGGGAAAAAGTACATCCGTTTTATTACCGATACCTTAAAACCTTTTGTAGACCAGAACTACCGTACCAAAAGAGACCGTGAGAACACGGGCATCGGGGGAAGCTCCCTGGGTGCCCTGATCAGTATTTACAGCGGGTTTCTCTATCCTGAAGTCTATTCCAAATTATTGATTTTTTCACCGTCTCTCTGGGTAGAGCCGAACAACAACTTTCCGATGATGAATTTCAGGACTCCTTTCAGTACTAAAATCTACCTCTACGGCGGCGAACAGGAGGGTTCCAAAATGGTGAAAAGGATCCAGGTCTTTGAGCAGTACCTCAAACGGTGGGAAAAGAAAAACCTGTTTGATTTTGAATTCCGTACGAACATCAATCCTGAAGGCACCCACAGTGAATTTTACTGGTCCCAGGAATTCCCAAGGGCCATCGAATGGCTTTTTTACAACAATACAGAAAATCCGGTGGAAGTAAAGCCCCATCAGCAAAGCATTAAAAATTAACAGGCATGAAACTCATCAATAAAAAAAATAAATCCTATACTCAGATCTTCCATATATTTACTGAAGAAGAATGGATAAAGACCGGGAAAAATTTCAATAAAAATATTTCCACGTTCTTCACCGGCAGGAAAAATGAAGTTTTCATCCATACCCATGAAGAAGGCATTGCCTATTTCATCGGTATCGGGACATCTACGCTTCAGAATTTTGAAATCCAGCAGGTGGCTGTTAAGTTTTCGCAAGCTCAGAAAAAAAACCTGCAGGAAGTACCTACCCTTGTGGTAGCAGATTTCATGAACGAAAAGCAGTTTGAGGAACTCGTTAAAGGCCTGCTGAACGGAACTTACCATTATCCATTCGAAAAAGACCATGCATTCTGGAATGCAAAATTTGAGCTTCATTTTGAAAATCTGAGTCAGAAAAAATTAGATCATATCAGCCGGAAAACCGAAGCTTTAAGCAACGGGCAGACGGCCTGCCAGGAATGGCTGAACAAACCTGCCAACTTTAAGAAACCTGATATCCTGAGTGCCTACCTTAAAAATTTTGCAAAAAAGCACGATTTAAAATATACGATTTTTAACAGGAGAAAATGCGAGGAACTGGGCCTGGGTGCTTATCTCGCCGTTAACCAGGGAAGTGCTTACGATGCTGCGTTCACCATTCTGGAATACAGGACAACCGTTAAAAATGCCACCACTTTCGGTCTTGTCGGGAAATGTGTTTTGTTTGATACCGGCGGGGTTTCTTTAAAAAATCCGGATAACATGCATTACATGAAATCCGATATGGGCGGGGCAACAGCGGTTTTAGGAACACTTATTTATGCCGCGGAAATGCAGCTGCCGGTAAATATCATTGCTGTTCTGCCCATAACAGACAATGCCGTTTCTGAAAAAGCCTTCCTTCCGAGTGATGTCGTTACCGCCTATAACGGCAAAACGATTGAAGTTCTGAACACCGATGCAGAAGGCAGGATGGTTCTGGCAGATGCACTCTCCTACCTGGTAAAAAACTATAAGACAGACTTCCTGATTGACCTTGCCACGCTTACCGGGAGTTCAGTAAGAATGTTCGGGGATACCTGCGGGGCACTGTTTTCCAACAGTGACGAACTGAAGGACCTCCTGATCAGAACCGGCGACAAAACCAACCAGAGGCTGTGGAACCTGCCGCTTTGGAACATCTGGAAAGATGACATCCAGTCTGATGTTGCCGATCTTAAAAATATTTCCATGAAACCGATCGGAGACTGTATTGTAGCGGCAAAATTTCTTGAGCAGTTTACAGAAGACCATCCCAGATGGGCACATCTCGATATTGCAGGTGTTGCATTCGGTACTGTAGGATATGCAAAAGAGAAAGCGGCAACCGGATTCGGAGTCCAGTTACTGGCAGATTTAATCGAAAATTATCACTAAAAATTAGTTTATTAAAAAAAATCTCTGTATACTTGATAGAGGAATTCTCAAATACCTATTGTATTTTGCATTTCAATGGTAAGTGTTTAATTAAAAAACACTTTTATTTTTGAAAATTCACCAAAAGCTAATAAACATTATATGGAGAAAAAAACGATAGTATGTATTTCGTGCTATTACAAGGGTTATGACTTCATGGATGAAATGAATAAACTCGGTAATACCGTTATCTTAATAACTTCAGAAAACCTTAAAGATAAAAACTGGCCATGGCATGCTATTGATGAAATTTTCTACATGCCTGAAATAAAACCTTCCGTGTGGAACCTGGATCACCTTGTACAAGGCTTTTCCCACCTGATGCAGACCAGAAAAGTGGATGCGGTAATTGCACTTGACGATTACGATGTGGAAAAAGCGGCCCTCATCAGGGAAACTTTCCGGATCCCGGGAATGGGACAGACCACGCACCGTTATTTCCGGGATAAACTGGCAATGAGGCAGAAAGCAAAAGATTCGGGAATCAATGTCCCTGAGTTTACGGCAGTTTTCAATAATGATGAGGTAAACGATTTTGCAGATACAGTTCCTGCTCCATGGGTACTGAAACCGCGTTCGGAAGCATCCGCTTCAGGAATTAAAAAACTGAACTCCAAGGAAGACCTCTGGGATGCCCTGAGACATCTGGGAGAAGACAGGCATCTGTTTTTGCTGGAAAGCTTTAAGCCCGGGGATGTGTACCATGTAGACAGCCTTACTTTTAATAAAGAAATTGTTTTTACATCCGCTTCAAAATATCTCGCCCCGCCTATGGAAGTTTCGCATGAAGGCGGCGTATTCAGGACAAAAACGCTGGGAAAATCATCCGGTGAATACAAAGCGCTTAAAGAAGCCAACACCAAAGTACTTTCCAGTTTCGGACTGATGAACGGGGCCACACATACAGAGTTCATCCGCAGCAAAGAAGACGGCACTTATTACTTCCTGGAGACTTCTTCAAGAGTCGGAGGCGCGCATATTCCTGATCTGGTGGAAGCCTCAAGCAATATTAACATCTGGCGGGAATGGGCAAAAATAGAAAATGCTTTACTCAGGGAAAAAAAATATAAAATCCCGAAATCCACCGCTTATTACTCAGGATTAATCATCGCTCTGATCAAAGATAAAGAGGCAGATTACCGTCAGTTTGAATGCAAGGAGGCCGTAAAATTCCTGCCGATCGAACATCACGCAGGAATCGTATACAAATCAAAAAGCGCTCAGATCATTCAAGAACGCCTGGATAAAGCTGCGGAAAAGATCCATTCGGAAATGCTCAGCATCCTTCCTCCGAAAAGCAAACCCAGTTCATAATTTCAATGAACAGAGACATTAATATTAAGGAAATTATTGATTTTATAAAATTTAAGCTACCTGAAGAATCGGATTTAATAAGTAAATTAGAACCAATTAAATCTGAAAAGTAGGAAAGCAAAGCTTATTACAAATTTGTTGATTCCACAAATGCAAATCAGCCTGGTTCAGAATGGCAATTTAAAGAAAATATTGTTTTAGAACATCCAAGACCTAAAACGATTGTATTAGATATTGTTAAAAACGGCTAACCAGGAGGAATTGAATTTATTAAATTCATATAATTTCAAAAGTATCATTCAAAATAAAAAAAAATGCCGCAGATAGAACATACGGATTATTATTCAAACATTTTAGGAACCAGCCTTAAAGTTGAGGTAACGGGACATTACGGTCATCCAATCATTATGTTCCCCACTTCTCAGGGGCAATATACACAGAACCATGATTTCCATCTCAACGGAAGTATCAACTGGTTTGTAGAACAGGGAAAAGTGAAGCTGTATAACATCCAGACCATCGATAGCTGGAGCTTTTACGATGAAAACATTTCTCCGCAGCAGAGAATCCGTAATTATGAAAAATATGTACAGTTTCTGATCAGGGAATTCATCCCTTACATACAAAAGCTCCACAAGACGCACCGGGTCGCCGTGGCAGGTGCAAGTTTCGGCGGGTATCATGCTGCCAATTTCGCCTTCAGATTTCCGGATGTCGTTTCGCATTTATTCTGCCTTTCAGGAGCTTTCAGCATCCGGAATTTCATGGACGGGTATTCTGATGACCTGGTTTACTTCAACTGCCCGAAAGAATTTGTGAAAAATGACGAGGCCTGGAAATACAGGCATATGCATATTGTATTAAGCACTTCAGACCAGGATATCTGTAAAGACAAAAATATCGAAATGGCAGAAGTCTTAACGGCAAGAGGAATTGATTTCTGGTATGACGAAAGAAGATGGATCAACCACGACTGGCCGTTGTGGCGCATGGTTTTCCCTACTTTCATCGGAACATTCTTTTCGTAAAAAATTATAATCAAACATAAAATATTAAAAAACATTCAGTTATGGCAAAAAAGGTTGGAATTCTATTCGGTATGGAAGATACGTTTCCCTGGGCTTTTATCGATAAAGTAAATGAACTGGGAGGCGGAGAAATCATTGCCGAACCGGTAACTATTGATAAGCTGGAACAGGGAGAAGATTACGGGTATGCAGTCATTATCGACAGGATTTCCCAGGATGTCCCTTTTTACAGGGCTTATCTTAAAAATGCAGCATTGAACGGGACCTATGTCATCAATAATCCGTTCTGGTGGAGCGCAGATGAAAAATTTTTCAACAATGCTTTAATGTCCAAGCTCGGAATCCCGCTTCCGAAAACGGTATTGCTGCCTTCACATGAAAGGCCGACCAATACTTCGGAAACCTCTTTCAGAAACCTGAAGTTCCCTCACGACTGGGATTATATTTTCGATTATGTAGGGTTCCCGGCTTATATGAAGCCCCATGACGGCGGCGGCTGGAGAAATGTCTACCGTGTGGAAAGCCCGGAAGACCTGTGGAATAAATTAGGTGAGACAGAGCAGCTCGTTATGATGGTGCAGGAAGAAATCATTTTTGAGGATTATTACCGGGTGTACTGCTTAGGCAAAAAATATGTACACATCATGCCTTACGAACCGAGAAATGAACCGCATTTACGATATGCAACCACGCATAAGACAAAAGGTAAGAAACGGGAAAAGCTGTTGAAAACCATCCATGATTACACTGTTAAAATGAATGAGGCGCTTGGCTATGATTTCAATACCGTTGAATTTGCGGTAAAAGACGGGATTCCGTATGCCATCGACTTCTGTAACCCGGCTCCGGATGCCGACAGAAATGCAGTAGGTGAAGAGAATTTCGCATGGATTGTAGAACATGCTGCGAAACTGGCTGTTGAAAAAGCGAAAGAATATGTTCCCGGAAAACCGAATATTTCCTGGGGAACTTTTGTGAAGGATTCTGTACAATAAGAACATACAATTAAAAGCACAAACCATGCATCAGTTTACGATCGGAATTGAAGAAGAATATCAAATTATTGATGTTGAAAGCAGGGATCTGGTATCTCATGTTTCAAAGATCATTGAAGGCGGGAAAGCCGTTTTAAGTGAAAACCTGAAACATGAGATGCATGAGTCCATGATTGAAATGGAAACGGGCATCTGCCAGAATATTCAGGAGGCCAAAACGGAACTGACCAACCTGCGAAGACACCTGATCAGGACGGCCCATGAACAGGGCCTCCGGGTTTCCGGCGGCGGGACGCATCCTTTTTCAAACTGGGAGCATAATACGATTACCAACGGGGAACGCTACAACAAAATTGTAGACGACATGGGCGATGTGGCCCGCGGAAACCTTATTTTCGGGCTTCATGTCCACATCGGGATCCCCAACCGTGAAGAAGGGGTAAGAATTCAGAATGTCATGCGTTATTTTCTTCCGCATGTCTATGCATTATCCACGAATTCCCCTTTCTGGATCGGAAGAAATACAGGCTTCAAATCCTACCGACAGGAAATTTTCGTAAAGTTCCCGAGAACAGGGATCCCGAGCTTCTTCAACTCCCTGGCTGAATTTGACAGTTATGTAGACCTTTTGGTAAAAACGGGAACCATTGATAATGCCAAGAAAATCTGGTGGGATCTGAGGGTTCACCCGTTCTACCCTACCATTGAGTTCAGAATCTGTGATATGCCGCTGAGGATTGATGAAACCGTCTGCATGGCTGCCATTATGCAGAGCCTGGTAGCCAAGATTTATAAGCTTCACCAACAGAACTTAAGCTTCAGGAGCTACCGCAGGTTACTGCTGAATGAAAATAAATGGAGGGCTTCGAAAAGCGGAATTGAAGCCCATCTCATTGATTTCGGCAAGGAAGAATCTGTGCCTTATCCGGATCTGCTGAAAGAACTGCTTGAGTTTATCGATGATGTGGTAGATGACCTTGGATGCAGGGAAGAAGTGGAATATGCCTGGAAAATCCTGGAACACGGTACCGGTGCAGACCGTCAGCTCAGGGTTTTGAAGGAAACAGGAGAACTGACGAAAGTAGTGGATTACATGATTTCAGAAACAGAGTACGGCATAACACATAACGAAAATGCATGGTAACATTTTGATTAATTTTGTAAAAATATAAGGTTTGGTATGAAGGATATTCGAATGGCTTTGCTGGACATGAACAACAACCGTGTCAATCAGGGCTTTAAAAACATAACAGAGATTTCAGAAGCATTTAAGGAAAACTGCAGTGAAAACGTGACAGTCAGTACCTTTGATGTGCGTTTTAAAAATGAGATCCCTGATATTCATGATTTTGATATATTCATATCTTCAGGAGGCCCGGGAGACCCTCACAGGGAAGGCCTGGAATGGGAAGACCGGTTTTCTGATTTTCTGGATCAGATTTTTGAACACAATGCTTCCCATGCATCCAAAAAATATCTCTTTCTGATCTGCCACTCCTTCCAGTTGGCCAGCATCCACTGGAAACTGGGGAATATCCGCAAAAGAAAGTCATATTCATTCGGCGTAATGCCGGTTCATAAAACCGAAGACGGCAGGCAGGAATTTTTATTCGGAAACCTTCCGGACCCTTTTTATGCTGTGGATTCAAGAGCCTACCAGTTTATTGAACCTGACCATTTGCGTATTGAAGCGCTGGGAATGAAAATCGTCGGCATCGAAAAATTCCGTCCGCATATTCATCTTGAAAGGGCCGTAATGGCCATCCGTTTTTCAGAAGAGATTTTCGGCACCCAGTTTCATCCTGAAGCCAACCCTGCGGGAATGATCGAAAACCTGAAAGATGAAAAAAACAAACAGGCGATGATTGACAGCTTCGGTATGGAAAAATACCTTGAAACCGTTGATCGGATCGATGATCCTGACAAGATCCTTTTAACCCAGGCTCAGATTATTCCTGGATTTCTACAGTTTGCAAAAGAAAATATCCTGAAACAAGCTGGAACGATGGTTTAAAAGCATTTTAAAATTAAAATCACAAAGAAAAGTATGATCCCGAAATACAGAAAGCAGTTCAACCAGGAATTCTCACAGGAAAAATATGATCAGGTAAAAGCAATCCTCAAGCAGAAAAGCGGTCTGGAACCGGCCTTCAGGATTTCCGAAAGCCCGATGTTCCTGACCAAAGAATTCAAATCAAAATTACTGGATGCCAGCGACAGTATTATTGACCAGATCAGATCCCTGCCTAAAGAAACGTTGCAGAGAGCAGTCCCTGATAACTGCCGGGTACCGGATGATACGGATCAGCCTCATTTTTTTACGATTGATTTCGGGATCTGCAGAAATGAAAACGGAGACATCGAGCCCCAGTTGATTGAGCTGCAGGCGTTCCCTTCATTATATGCCTTCCAGGAAATTTTTGAAGATACATTCTGTGACGTGTACCCCTTTCTGTCGGAGATCCGCAATGAGATGCCCCACGAACAGTTCAGAAATTATATCAAGGAACTGATTATCGGAGAAGAAAAGTCCGAGCATGTGATTCTCTTGGAAATTTATCCTGAAAAGCAGAAAACAGTCATCGACTTCCTCTTAACTGAGAAACTGCTGGGAATAAAAACCGTCTGCCTTACCCGGATAAAAAAAGAAGGCAGAAAGCTGTTTTATGAAAATGACGGTAAATTAACTGAGATCAAACGAATTTACAACCGTGTGATTTTTGATGAACTAGACCGGATCCCTGATCTTAAAACCGAGTTTGATTTCCGTGAAGAAGTAGACATAACCTGGGTGACCCATCCAAACTGGTTCTTTAAAATCTCTAAATTTTTACTGCCGTTTTTAAAACATCAGTTTGTGCCGAAAAGTTATTTCCTTCATGAATTCCCGGACGGTGAAAACCTTGAAGATTTTGTCCTTAAACCGCTGTTCTCATTTGCCGGAAGCGGAGTCAATTTACATCCGACCAAAGAAATTACCGATGCTATTGAAGATCAGCAAAATTATATTCTACAGAGGAAAGTAACCTATGAACCTGTTTTTGAAGATATTAACGGATCATTTTCAAAAGCGGAAATCCGCCTGCTTTACATCTGGAGGGAGCAAGATGAACGTCCTATTTTACTGCAAAATCTCGGGAGAATGACGAAAGCCGATATGGTGAATGTGGATTTCAATAAAAAAGATGCCATCTGGATCGGCAGTTCCAATGCATTTTTTGCAGAGGAATAGTCCCTGATTGATTTATTCAACAATAAAAATCCTTTCAGCGTTTAAATGCTGAAAGGATTTTATATTTTTTTATCTTATTGTTTATATTACAGATTACGGCTTACGCCTTGTCTTCTTCCAGCAATTCCTTTGTCTGGTACTCCTGTACAAGCTCGATCGCATTTGAAATCACATCGCTCAGGGCTGTAATGAAAGTCCCTTCTTCTGCCATTCCCATCGCATGCTTCAGAGCATCGATTTCTTTGGGAATAGTTTCATAGCTGACGTTTCTTCCTGAAGACTGCATTCCCTCAATAATCAGTCCGTTAATTTCATCTTCCGTTCTTCCGCGAAGATGCTTTTCGTTTCTGATGATAATATGGTCAAACATCCTGCCGGCAATTTTCCCGCATTCTTTGATGTCACCGTCGCGACGGTCTCCCACTCCGGAAATAATCCCTATTTTCTTTGTGGACTCAACATTTTTAAGGTAATCTTCAATGGCCTTGTAGCCTGAAGGGTTATGTGCAAAATCGATCAGTACTTTAAAATTCTTGAATTTAAAAACATTCAGCCTTCCCGGGGTCAGCTGTGCGCTTGGAATAAAAGTACGCAGGGAATTCGAAATATCTTCAATTCCGAAGCCGTAGAGGTAGCAGGATAAACTTGCGGCCAGCACATTTTCTATCATAAATTTAGCTTTCCCCTCCATTGTAATCGGGAAATCTTTGGCCTTCCCGATCCTGATCTTCCAGTCTCCTTTTTTGATCGTTACAAAACCTTCCTCATATACACAGGTAATTTTGCCTTCTTTTGCAAACTTCTGGATGTAGGGATTATTTTCATCCATGCTGAAAATAGCTACCTGGCTGTCCAGGTCATTTACAATTTTCATGGAATATTCATTGTCCGCATTCAGGATGCTCCAGCCGTTTTTCTTTACACTGTCGAGAACCACTCTTTTCACCCGTGTCAGGTCTTTCAGGTTGTGGATGTCATTCAATCCGAGGTGATCTTCTTCAATGTTTGTTAAAACACCGATATCACATTGCGAAAAACCGAGCCCGGAGCGTAAGATTCCGCCTCTGGCTGTTTCCAGAACGGCAAATTCCACCGTAGGGTCCTTCAGAATGAATTCAGCAGACATCGGGCCTGTAGTATCGCCTCTGGTAAGCATGGTATTCTGGATATAAATCCCGTCCGACGTGGTAAAACCTACCCTGTAGCCGTTGCTTTTAACGATATGTGAAATTAGCCTTGTAGTGGTTGTTTTCCCGTTGGTACCTGTCACAGCGATAATCGGGATGGTAAAAGGTTTTCCCTGAGGATACAACATATCAACAACGGGTGCAGCTACGTTTCTAGGTAATCCTTCGCTCGGTGCAAGATGCATTCTGAATCCTGGAGCAGCATTGACTTCAATAATGGCTCCTCCGCTTTCTTTTAAAGGCTGCGTAAGGTTTTGTGCCATAATATCGATTCCACATACATCCAGACCGATGATTTTTGAAATCCTTTCAGCCATGGTAATATTCTCAGGGTGCACCATATCCGTTACGTCAATGGAAGTTCCGCCTGTAGAAAGATTGGCTGTTGATTTCAGGTATACCACTTCCCCTCTCTGTGGGATGGTTTCCAAGTTATAATGAAGCTTTTCAAGAAGCTCCGTAGTATCTTTATCAACCTGGATTTCGGTTAAAACATTTTCATGCCCATAACCTCTTCGGGTGTCTTTATTTTCTTTTTCAATCAGCTGCTGAATATTCATCTCGCCGTCCCCTACCACATGGGCAGGCACTCGTCTGGCCGCAGCGACCATTTTATTGTTGATGACCAGTACCCGGAAGTCATAGCCTGTAATATATTTTTCAACAATTACTTTCTGGGAAAACTGCTGAGCATGTTCAAGGCCCACTTTTGCCGCTTCCCAGTCATTGACATTGATGGAAGAGCCCTTTCCGTGGTTCCCGTCCAGCGGCTTTATCACAACCGGATAGCCTATGGCCCTTACGACGCTGTCCAGGCCTTCTTCGTCCATAATCAGGTCGCCTGTCGGCACGGGGATCGCGGCATCATGGAGCATTCTTTTGGTTAATTCTTTATTGCATGCAATATCTACTGCAATAGAGCTTGTTTTACCGGTAATTGTGGCCTGAAAACGTTGCTGGTTTACACCGTATCCCAGCTGGACAAGAGAATTTTTACCTAAACGGATCCATGGTATCTTACGGGAAACCGCTTCCTGTACGATACTTCCTGTAGAAGGGCCCAGGCGGACTTTTTCGCGGATTTCCTTTAAGGTTTGGATACAGGCATTTAAATCATATTCTTCACCTTTAATTAAAGCTTCTGAAATTTTCACTGCTTCTTCCGCTGCATAGATTCCTGCATTTTCTTCGATATAATTAAATACAACATTGTAAACGCCCGGCGTCCTTGTTTCACGCGTCCTTCCGAAACCTACTTCCATACCGGCCAGCGTCTGTATTTCCAATGCAATATGCTCAATAACATGCCCCATCCAGGTTCCTGTTTCCACGCGGTGGAAAAAACCGCCTTCGCAGCCTTCGGAACATCGGTGGCTGTATAATGAAGGCATCAGTTTTTCAATCCTTTCCCTGAAGCCGTCTATCTTATTGGTGGGGAAATTTTCCAGCTCTTCGAGATCCAGCCTCATCTGTATCAGCTTCTTTCTTCTGATACTCCATATATTAGGGCCGCGCAATGCCTGTATTTTCTCAATTTTCATAGTCTATTTGCATTTTTAATAGTTAACGATAAGTCCATCAGAAATCAAAGATAATGCAAAACCCTAAATGAAACCATACCATGATTAAACATTTATAAAAAATAAATTAAAAATTAAAGTAATTCTAAAATCCTCAAAACCGAATTAAACCTGCTGTGGATTTTTTCACCTCTTAATTATTTTCTAACTTTGCACTCTATGATGAAACCTGTTGGAAAATTAATTGTTATCGGTGGCGCTGTCAACAAAGGCAGTTTTGCTGAAACCGATTTTGATCAGAATATAGAAAAAAACCTGAATTTCTTTGAAAGGGGAATACTCCGAAAAATCATTAATGAATCTAAGCTTAAGGAAAATTCTGTTATTGAAGTTATTACAACGGCCTCACAGATCCCTCAGATTGTAGGCTCGGAATATAAGAAGGCATTTGAGTTTTTAGGTGCCAAGAATGTTAATGTCCTGGATATCCACAACCGTGAAGAAGCCAATTCTGACGCTATTGTGGCCCGGGCCAATGCTGCGGATGTTGTGATGTTTACGGGAGGAGACCAGTTGAGGCTGACGTCTATTTTAGGCGGGACCCGGTTTCACGACACGATCTTATTAAAATACCAGGAACAGGATTTTATCTATTCCGGGACTTCTGCCGGTGCCGCGGCGGCTTCCGAAAATATGATTTATCAGGGAAGCAGTTCAGAATCGCTTTTGAAAGGGGAAATCAAAACCACTCAGGGTTTGGGACTGATCGATAATGTTATTATTGATACCCACTTTGTGCAGCGGGGAAGAATCGGCAGGCTTTTTCAGGCAGTTGTAAACAATCCGAGAACGCTGGGCATCGGTCTGGGAGAAGATACAGGGCTTTTTATCCATAACGATGTGATGACTGCGGTTGGTTCCGGACTGGTAATCCTTGTGGACGGGCGGTTTATTAAAGACACCAACCTTACGAACATCAACCTGGGCGAACCCATTTCCATTGATAACTTAACGGTTCATGTAATGTCTATGAATGATCATTATGACTTAACCACGAAAACGTTAACCATTGAAAATTCCCAGTATAACCCGATTCCGCAGGATCTTTGACTTTAATTCCTGAAAATAAATCAGAGATTATCTCAAGAATCATGATCTGTTCTCTTACTAACATCAATATTACCAATCCATTAATACCTATGAAAATAATCATCCACGGCGGGTTTTTCTCGGAAAGCGACCAAAGCCACGAAGTGAAAACTGCCAAACAGAATTCTTTAAAAGAGATTGTGCAGAATGCGTTCGAATATCTGCAGAGCAATTCTGCAGTGGACACGGTTGCTTATGCCGTTTCACTACTGGAAAATAATGAACTGTACAATGCCGGCACAGGTTCCCAGATCCAAGGCGATGGGATCATCCGGATGAGTGCAGCGGTAATGAATGGTGAGACCCAGAAAATGAGCGGCGTTATTAATATCCAGGATGTAAAAAACCCGGTTTTTGTCGCCCGGGAACTGATGCAGGAAGATGACCGTATCCTGGGAGGCAGCGGAGCAAAAAAATATGCTTCCGAGCATGGCTTCGAAAATTTTTCCACTGAAATCCCGAAAAGACGGGAAGAATATGAAGAAAAACTGAAAAACGGAGGAAAAGGGACTGTAGGCTGTGTAGCCATTGACAAAGACGGAAAATTAGCTGCCGCTACATCTACCGGGGGAAAAGGCTTTGAGCTTCCGGGAAGAATTTCAGATTCTGCTACGGTAGCCGGAAACTATGCCAATTCATCCTGTGCGGTAAGCTGTACCGGAGTCGGGGAAGATATCGTAAGCAATGCAACAGCTGCAAAAATTGTAACACGGGTAACTGACGGACTGTCCCTGGAAGATGCATTTATAAAAACTTTTGATGAATTAAAAACCATTGATGGTTTTGCCGGTGCAATTGCCGTTGACAACAAAGGTAATATTTACCATCAGGATTCCCATCCTACCATGGTTTTCGCAAGTTTTGACGGAGAGAACTGCGAAGTATTTAATTAACTTTAACATTATTTTATAAGTCGTTTGTTTTTTTTGGCACACATTTTACATGATTGACCATAACAAATTTAATATTAACATTTAAAAGATAGAAATCATGGGAAATAAAACAAAAGGTTTATTAGCATTAGTGGGTATTGGTGCATTAGCATACTGGAAATACAAAAACTCTTCTGATGAAGATAAGCAAATGGTAAAAGATAAAATCAATACTGCTAAAGATAATCTTAACAAATGGAGCAGTGATTTAAAAGACAAAGCTAACAATGTAGCTTCTCAAGTTCAGGATAAAGCCAATAGTGTGGCTTCTCAGGTTCAGGACAAAGCGAATGATGTAGCTTCACAGGCTCAGGATAAAGCTGATGATGTTGTAAATAAAGCACAGGGAGCTGTTAGTTAAGTAAATAAATACTAGTTTATTTTAACATTCATATATAAGGAAAGCCATCGCAATATTTTATTGTGATGGCTTTTTTTCTGCGCCGATGGTATAGACTAAGGATATGCTGTTTTTGAATTTCATAATTCTCCACTTCCCCTTCTCCTTAAACTCTTTTGCATGCAGGAAATACGGCCAGGGGAACCGGTTGAATTCTTTAAAGTGCTTTATGATTTATTGCCCTTCCGTTATTGATCAGGCGTTGCAATACATCAAAGGATGGTTCCGCGTCACGCAACTCCTGAAGGATATCTGCAGACTGATCTTCGTGGGTGCCTTCATACATTCCTATAACAGGCTTTTTATTGAAATGGTCATGATTATATTCAGGCCAGGCAATCCATTTACATACTAACCGTTAAATTAGTAATTTTTTCAGGACTTATATTTCAAAAAGAACAATAGGATAAGCAATATTATCTTTTACACTATAATTTTTCTAAAAGTTTCTGCTTCTGTTTTGCAAATTCTTCATCCGTTAAAATTCCGTTTTCTCTTAATCGGGCTAGTTTTTCAAGCTGTTCAAGAACAATATCGGTAGAAACGGCTTTTATGGAATCCTGCTGTTTCTGAAACTTTTTTTGATTGTAGATTTTCTCAATGAAGCCATAGAAAATTTCTGCGTCCTGTTTATCATAAAAACATTCAAATTCGACAATTTTTTCATTGGTGTGTATTTTAATAACAGGAGATATAAAATTCTTTACAAAGCTTACTTCATTGATGGTTTCATTGTTAAACTCACTAACTTTTACCGGTTTAAACATGGCTTTGGAAACAGAAACAATTCTTTTAGGAGTTACCAGCAGAATCCCTGCATCTACCGTATTCAAAAACTGGGCATCTGTAATGGCTAAAACAGGTTCGTCGGCGGCAAGAATATTCGGCAGCTCTTTGATTTCCCCGCGGGTAAACATAGAAAGGTTGGCATTAACCTGTTTCAGCTGGTGCCTTATTTCTGTCAATCTCCTTTTATAAAAACCCCTGTCATCAGGCATCAGATCTGTCTGATCAGAGGAAGCTGCAGACGGGTTTTCAGCATGAATGATTTCATGTGACTGGGATTGGCTAACCTGATCTGCATCTGTTATTACGGTCCCGTTTTGCATCAGTTTTTTAACATCATCAATACTGAAACGGTGAAGGTCGTACAGCAATTTCTGATTTAATGTACTGGCTTTCTCCAGACAGGTGTTGCAGAGGACATTGCCGTCTGAAAGCTTATTTTCACCCAGCATGCGATCTATCGATGTCAGTATATTTCCGCACAATCCGCAATGATCATTCATAATTTTGATATTTAATGTAAAATACGATTTTGAAATTCTATTTTAAAGCCTTTCCAGTAATTTCTTTTTCTGTTCTGCAAATTCGTCTTCCGTCAAAACTCCGATTTCACGTAATTTTCCAAGCTTTTCCAGCTGCTCAAAAATAACTTCAGCTGATTCTTTTTTTACGTCTGATGAACTTTGCTGAACAGGTTTCGGAGTGTTCTGCGGGAATACGGATTCTGAAGCGGACAGGTTATAGATATCGAAAGATGAAGCCCGGATTTGTTGTTGTTGTTGTTGTTGTTGTTGTTGGACAGGCTGTTTCCCTGATGGCCCGTTGATATAGGCATGTACGGCATTACAGAAATTTCTTGCATCATTTTTATTATGAAGCTTAAATTCTGCAGCAGACCCGCCTTTGGTTAATATTTTGAGCGTTGAATAAAGAAGGCTTTCCAGGTGATCCACAGAGGAAATATGCTGATAGAGATATTCATCCTTCTGTACATTGCCGAAGAATTTCTTATCGATGAAGACAACCCTTTTCTGGGTAGAGAAAATAAGCCCTTCCACTTTGTCAGGGATCGTCAGCCCTTCGGCAATTGCCGTTAATTTCTCATCTCCGTCGAGGACATTTACCAGTTCCTTTACTTCTGCATTGGCAAAAATACTGAGTCTTGCATTAAGTGCTACAATCTGGTCCTGAATGCTGTCCAGCCTGGTTGTTGCCTCTCCGAATCCGAAATTCGGGGTGGCATCGGCGTTATTCTTAAAATCAGCAACGTGTGAAGCGTCCGGCTTTTCAAATCCCCCTATTTTACCCTGAAGAATAATTCCCCGGATCTCAGGAAGAAAAAGCTGTTTAAGATTACCGGCAACATCTTTATTGATTTCAGTAGCCTGATTCAGGCATTTGTTACATAAAATATGTCCGTCTGCCAGTTTATTTTCACCCAAAAGCGTATCCATAGAGGTTAAAGGTGTTCCGCACAATCCGCAAATATTGTTCATCCGGTTTTAGTTTTATAATATTCCAAAATACAAAATTATATCTGATTAATGGGTCAAAAATGAATGAAATATCTTTAAGTTATTTCATTGGTATGCTCAAACCAAACTTCAAAGATCTGAAATATAAATCTTTCTAAAATACGGTAATCCATAAGAAAGCCGACTTATATGAGTTTACATTTAAATAAAATTTTACTATGGCATTAATTACAAAAAGCGATCTTTATTTTACAGATTATTCATGGACTGCAATAAGTCCTGACAATCCAAAAGCTACCGGTGAACCGGACAGTACGCTATTAAATAGAAAAGAAGGTTATGAAATTCTTTATTTCATAAATAAACTTTGTGATTTATGGAATTTAAGTACAAAGCCGTCTGCAACAAAACTTGAAAAAATGATCAGATATGAAGTTCCAGGCAATATTCATAGTCAATTGAATATCAGAAACTGGATTAATGACCATTGGAATAATAGTAAGTATTAAAAAAATCAAAGCATTGTCAATTAATAATGCTTTGATTTTTTTTAACTTAGAATAAGAACTCTTCCAGAGAAACGGTTTTCTGTTCCCCGGCTTCAAGATTCTTATAAGTTACGTTTCCGTTTTTAATTTCTTCCTCACCTAAAAATACCAGGTTTTTAATGCCTTTCTTTTCTGCATACGTAAATTGCTTTCCAATTTTTGCATTCTCGGGATACAACTCTGCAGAAATTCCTTTTTCTCTCAGCTGCCTGATTAACTTTAAGGCTTCCAGGGATTCATCACCTCCGAAATTTGCGAAAAGGTATTCAATGTTAGAAGCCGCTTCTTCAGGGAAAAGCCCCAGCTCTTCCATCACCAGGTAAATCCTGTCCAGTCCGAAAGAAATACCGATTCCGGGAATATTTTTTACACCGAAAACTTCCGTCAGGTTATCGTATCTTCCGCCACCGCCGATGGATCCCATCTGTACATTATTGGCTTTGACTTCAAAAATAGCTCCGGTATAATAGTCCAGTCCTCTCGCCAGTGTAATATCAAAAACCAACTGCTGAATATCCACACCAAGCTGTAAAGATTGTGTAATGACCGTTTCCAATTCCTCAACACCTTTTGAGCCAGTTTCATTTCCGGTAAATTTTTCTTTCAGCAGCTGAAGGTTTTCCAGTGCATTGTCAGACTGCGTAAACAGGAAATCAAGCTTATCGATTGATTCCTGACTGATTTCCCTTTCCAGTAATTCTTTTACTACCCCGTCTCTCCCGATTTTATCAAGTTTATCAAGAGCAACAGTAAAGTCGATTAATTTATCAGTAATTCCCGCATATTCTGCCAGTCCGGAAAGAATTTTACGGTTGTTAATATGGATGGTAACCGGTACTTTTAAATCTGAAAATGATTTTAAATACAGCTGAACAAGGTCTATTTCCTGTAAAAGGCTTTCGCTTCCCACAACGTCTGCATCACACTGATAGAACTCTCTGAACCTTCCCTTTTGCGGACGGTCGGCCCTCCAAACCGGCTGGATCTGGTAACGCTTGAAAGGAAACGTAAGCTGGTTGTAGTTCATGGCCACGAATCTTGCAAAAGGTACGGTAAGATCATAACGGAGGGCCTTATCTGAAATCTGTGAAGTGAGCTTCTGATGGCTTTTATTTTCCCAGTCTTCCTGATTTGTTTTTGCTGTATAATCTCCTGAATTTAAAATCTTGAAAATCAGACGGTCCCCTTCTTCGCCATATTTTCCGGTTAAGGTAGAAAGATTTTCAAAGCTTGGCGTTTCCAGAGGCTGAAACCCGAAAAGTTCAAAATTTTTCTGTAATGTATTGATGATAAACCTTCTTCTTGAAACTTCCAATGCGGTGAAATCTCTTGTGCCTTTTGCTAAACCTGGTTTCATTATATAATTGATAAATGATAGTTAATATGTATAAAGATTGCAAAAATAAGGAATTGAAAAGACTTTTACTACAGATATAAGATATTAGAAAGCTGAAAGAAATTAATCTTCCAGCTCTCATCATCACCATCATCTCGCATCACTTGTGTTTCTACCTTCAGGTACTTTCTAATATTTCCAGGATCTCTTCTCCGTAATTTTCTATTTTATGTTTTCCGAAACCTTTGATTTCAAGCAGTTCCTCTTTCTTGGCCGGTTTGTATTTGGCAACCGAAGTCAGTTCTTTATTCGTAGCAATGAAATAGGTCGGGAGATTGTTTTCCCTGGCCTTTTCGGAGCGCCAAAGCTTCAGGGCATCCAGAATTTTCTCTTCGTCATCATTCAGTTCCTCACTGTCTGCGGAATATTTGACGCTTTTTGCATCTTTTACCACATCCTGCGTAGCTTTCAGCTCTTCAAAATACAATACAACAGACCAGTAATTTTCATCGTTCACAAAAGCAGTTTCTACTTTTATGATTTCTTTGGCTATCAGAAAAGCATCCAGGGCTTTCTGGTCCTTGTGAAGGAATTCTTCCGGTAATCTGATTTTAAATATTTTCACTTTCATGATTAGGCATTTTAAATTATTTACCTCCCAGAAGCAGGATTTCATCTACTTTTATTTCCGTGATATACCTTTTTATACCGTCTTTGTCATCATAAGACCGGTAGGTCAGCTTGCCTTCCACTGCAATCTCTTTTCCTTTGGTAACATATTTCTGAAAAATCTCTGCGGTTTTCCCGAAAGCAACGAGGCTGTGCCATTGTGTTTCTTCCACCTTATCCCCCTTTGCGTTAGTGTAGTAATCGCTTGTAGCCAAAGATACAGCTGCTTTTAAATTTCCGTTTTCAAAGCTGATCATTTCAACTTCTTTTCCTGTGTAACCTACTAATGTTACTTTGTTTCTTAGTGACATAACTTTAATTTTTAATGTTAATAGTAATATTCAGATCAGAGACATTCACTTTTTTCTCAAATCTCTGGGACAAAGGTTGAAGAAAAAACAAACCTGAGTCGGTATAAAATTATTTAAATCCGTTTGTAGTCGTTTGCAAACGAATAATTTTTCATCAGGTAAAACTCATCCGTTTTCAAGCGGATAATTATGTATCTTTGGTGATATGAGGAAGACGATAAAAAGGACATTGAGGGTTTCAAAATATGTGATTTACCGGGAGACCCTGGTAGATTACAAGGAACATTTCTGGTCTTTTCTGGGAGCCTTCTTCGGAATCGGGATTATTGCTTTTATTCAGTCGCATACCTTATCTGTAACAGAAAATATTTTCCTCATCGGTTCTTTCGGTGCTTCGAGTGTTTTGATTTACGGCGCCATCCAGAGCCCGCTGGCCCAACCCAGGAACCTCGTGGGCGGACATATTATTTCGGCATTGGTGGGTGTTACCGTTTACAAGTTAATTCCGGATATTATCTGGCTTTCTGCACCGCTGGCCGTTGCTTTTTCCATTGTCCTGATGCAGTATACCAAAACGCTGCATCCGCCCGGCGGAGCAACAGCGCTGATTGCAGTAAGCTCCACAGGGAAAATTCCTGAACTGGGATATGGGTATGTACTTTCTCCGGTGCTTACAGGCTGTATCATCCTGTTGATTGCTGCCCTTTTTTTCAATAATATCACATCCACCAGAAGATATCCTGTCCATTCCCTATTCAGGAGACCACTTAAAAGAAAACATACACATGCACAAAATGAAAAAATAAAAAGATGAACTGTCTCGAATGCGGCGAAAAAATTATCGGAAGGTCAGATAAAAAGTTCTGCAACGATGCCTGCCGGAATGCCTATAACAATA
This sequence comes from Chryseobacterium sp. JJR-5R, assembly GCF_034047335.1. Lineage (NCBI taxonomy): Bacteria > Pseudomonadati > Bacteroidota > Flavobacteriia > Flavobacteriales > Weeksellaceae > Chryseobacterium > Chryseobacterium sp. JJR-5R. The sequence goes on along the minus strand of NZ_CP139137.1, from coordinate 1,991,241 downwards.
AGCAGAACAAAGACTCCAGCAACCTGATGCGGAATATCAACAACAAATTGCGCAGAAATTACAGACTTCTTACCGAAGTAAATACTGAGGGAAAAACAAAAGTAACAAAGGCAAAACTTGATGGCTTGGGTTTTGATTTTGAGTATTTCACCAATCTCAAGGTTTATAAAAACGGTTCTGAATATAAATTTATCTATGACTATGGCTATAAACTTCTGGATGAAGATTTTGTACTGATTGTAAAAAAGCAGTCGTAAAAACGCATATTAAACCAAATGATTTAATTGATATGAAGGAAATTATCCTGATTACCGGAGCCGGCGGGCTGATTGCACGCGAACTGTCAAAGCAGCTTAAAAATGATTATACCGTCCGTTTCCTGACCCGGAAAAAGAGGTATGGCCATGACTTTGAATGGGATCTCAGCAAAGGAACCCTTGATGAAAAAGCCCTGGAAGGGATTTCGCATATTATTCATCTGGCAGGAGCTAATATTTCTGAAAAACGATGGACTGATGAAAGGAAAAAAGAACTGATCTCCAGCCGTATAGATTCTGCCGGCCTGCTTTTAAAGTCTTTGGAACAAAAAAGAATCAGGCTTAAATCATTTATTTCAGCATCCGGGATCAACTATTACGGAACCGAGACCACAGAGAAAATATTTACTGAAGAAGACGGCCCGGGAAATGACTTTTTAAGCGATGTTGTCGTGCAGTGGGAGAAAGCAGCCGATGCATTTAAGAAACATAATATCGCTGAACGGGTGATCAAGTTCAGAACAGCTGTTGTACTGTCTGAAAAGGACGGGGCTTTAAAGAAAATGCTTCCGACCATAAAGATGGGAATAGGTTCACCGCTGGGAACCGGAAAACAGTATATGCCGTGGATCCATATTAAGGACATCTGCAGTATGTATAAATTTGCTTTAAAGAATCCTGAAATGGAGGGTGCCTTTAATGCCGTGGCTCCTGAACATACTACCAATAAAGAGCTTACGGAAAAAATTGCGGAGATACTCAAGAAGCCGTTATTCATGCCGAATGTTCCGGCTTTTGTATTAAAACTGGTATTCGGTGAACTGTCTGATGCGGTACTCAAAGGTTCAAGAGCATCTTCCGGAAAAATCCTTGAAACAGGCTTCCGGTTTGAATTTCCGGATTTAAAAAAAGCGCTGGAAGATTTATTAAAAAATAACCGGCCATAAAATAATTTAATCCATATTATAAAACCTATGCAAGATAAAAACGTACATATAGAAAAAACCGAAATCTTATCAGACAACTGGTACACGCTGAAAAAAGTAACCTTTAATATCCGGAAAAAAGACGGGACCACAGAACAGCAAAGCCGTGAAGCCTACGACCGGGGAAACGGAGCCGTTATTCTATTGTACAGCAAGGCTGCCGGTACAGTAATCTTAACACGCCAGTTCAGATTGCCCACCTTTATCAACGGAAATCCGACGGGAATGATGATTGAAGCCTGTGCAGGACTGCTGGATAATGACGATCCTGAAGACTGCATCAGAAGGGAAACAGAAGAGGAAACCGGATATAAGATTTCCCATATTGAAAAAATATTCGAAGCCTATATGTCGCCGGGTTCCGTAACGGAAATCCTTCATTTTTTTATTGCCGAATATTTAACGGAAATGAAAATTACAGACGGCGGCGGACTTGATGATGAGGGGGAAAATATTGAAGTGCTGGAACTTTCGTTTGAGGAAGCCCTGAAAATGATTGATTCCGGGGAAATGAAAGATGCAAAAACCATTATGCTGCTGCAATATCTGAGGCTTAAAAACGTTTTATAGGATCAAGAATAAACCCATTTGAATCAAAAAATATGAAATTTCTATATACCATAAGTTTATCATTGCTGTTAGCAGCTCCTGTTTTCGGACAGAAAACAGAAAAAGCAGGCCCGAAAGACAAAGCCGTTACCGAACATTTTAAAAATGATTATAAAAAGAAAAATTATAAAAAATTCGCAGGAAAGATCACGGTTAATAACAACCAGGTTCTTTTTGACGATAAAATCATTTTTTATAATGCGTCAGACAAAACTGTTAAATTACTCTTGCAGGAGGGATTGGTTTATCCGCAGCTGTTAACCGATTACCAGATTGATAAATTTGAAAATGAAGACAGTGACCGGACGCAGAAAAGGTTTGCCAAGCTGCAGAAAAACTGGAAAGACGCTTTTGAAGTCAATAATATTAAACTGAGCAATGTTTCAGAACTGGTATTTCTAAGTTCTGACCCGTCAGTAAGAAGATTTAAGGTGCAGTGTAACGATCCGAAATTCCCGAGTATGATGGCTTACTATTTTGAGCTTACTTCTAAAAACAGCAACAAAAATACTTCCGTTGAGGATTTCATTAAGAATGCTAAACTTACGCATATTTATCAAAGGGCTGAATAAATACAGATTTACTAAAGTTTGTTTTAGGAAAGCAGATCATGCAGGAACAATAGTTTTAGTTAAAATAAATCTGAGTTACGATAAATAAATCAGGGCGTATTGCCCTGATTTGAATCTGATCAGGTTTGAATTCTATAATCGAATAACGTTTAAAGTCAGCTAGACCTTATTTCATCTTTATCACGACTTTTCCTTTGGCGCGGCCGCTTTCAACATAGGCTAAGGCATCATTGGTTTTATCAAAAGAGAAAACTTTATCAATGACCGGTTTAATTTTTCCGGCTTCGATCAGGCCGGTGATTTCCGAAAGCTGTGCCCCGCTGGCTCTCATAAACAGAAAAGAATAGCTGATATGCCGCTTCTTGGCAATTTTTCTGATCTTACTGCTTAAAAACCGGGTCGCCAGTTTCATATACCAGGGTAACTTTTTCTCTTCTGCAAACGCAGGTGTGGGCGGGCCGGAAATTGAAATAACTTTTCCACCGGGCTTTACCACATTAAAAGATTTTTCGAGTGTTTTGCTGTCCTGGCTGTTTAGCACCACATCATAATCAATTAAAATATCTTCGAAATCCTGTGTTTTATAATCGATCAAAACATCTGCACCTAGATTTTTTAAAAATTCAAAACTTTTTTCACTCGCTGTCGTTGCCACGGCTGCTCCCAAATGTTTCGCAAGCTGAACGGCAAATGTTCCCACGCCGCCGGATCCAGCCTGAATAAAAACCTTCTGTCCTCTCCGCATCTTTGATTTCTCAACCAAAACCTGCCATGCTGTCAATCCGACCAGTGGAATTGAAGCCGCTTCTTCCATTGAAAGGTTTTCAGGTTTTAAAGCAACATCTTTTTCATGAATAGCAATATATTCTGCGAAAGTGCCGATCTGGAAATCTGAGGGCCTTGAATAAATTTCATCACCCACTCTGAAGTTTTTCACCTTGGCTCCTGCTTTTACAACAATGCCGGCAACATCGTGGCCTAAAACCAGCGGCAGCTTATACGGCAAAATCAGTTTAAATTCACCGCTCTTTATTTTTGAATCCAAAAGATTGACACCGGCGGCGTGAATCTCAACTAAAACTTCATTGTCTTTTATAACCGGTTCCGGAAGGTCTGCCAATTCAAGCGGACTTTCTTTTTGATAACGGCTGATGCTGAATGCTTTCATATTCCGGGTTTTATTTTAAAAATTGATCGGTCTTTTTTGGGTTTATAATCTTAAAAGCCAGTTTTGGGAAAAATCTTCGGATTGGATCAAATATTTTTGCGTCTCCGACACGAATGGTGTAAACATCTCCCTGTAATCCTTTGATAAGGCCTTTTGCCATTTCTTCGGAAGTTATTTTCTTATCATTCCGTTCTGCAGTCATTTCTGTAGCAACCAATGGCGGGACCAATTCAAATATTTTTAAACTGCTTCCGATAATCCTCATATGTTCACGAAGTGAGACCGTATAAAAAGCAAGCGCCACTTTTGAGGATGAATAAGTCGCTTCAATCAGAGAAGGGACCATGCTTAAAATGGATGTTGTATTGATTATGGCCGCTTCTTTTCTTGATTTAAGCATATCCATAAAAATATTGTTAATCCTTATGACGCCCAGGTAATTAATTTCCATTTCATAAGCCGCACTTTCTGCGTGCTTATCGTCTGCTTTACCCAAATTGGACGTCGGAACCAGTACGCCTGCATTGTTGTAGAGAATATCAATCCCTCCCGATTCTTTTATTCTGCTGTAAAGAAGTTCAGCATCAGCAGGACTGGCCAAATCGCTTTTTATGGCTGTTAATTCAGGATACAGCTTTTTGGCTTTGTCCAGTTTATCCTGGTTACGCCCTGTGATTATAACTTTAGCCCCGATTTCCAGAAACTGTTTTGCTGCTTCGAGGCCGATACCGGAAGCTCCGCCGGTAATCAGAATCGTTTTTCCTTTTAATTCCATGATTGATTGATTAAGTTTAGAAACGCTTCATCAGGAATGCCATATCAATAAAAATTTTCTGATGAAGAGTGACATTAGATATCTGCTTATGAAGGTTTTTGTGAAAAAAACTTTTTGGCATCCCCTACCGGAACGTCAAACTGATTTTTCTCCAGCGCAGCCAACAGTTCATCGGCAACTTCAGAAGGCGGGATCCCGTTGGCACCTCCGATTTCTGCAGAGAATTCCGTATTTACCAACGGCGGGTAAACTTCATAAATCCGGATATTTTCCTGTTCTTCATACGTCTGCCTCAAAGCAACCGTGTAACTGTGCAGGGCAGCTTTAGTGGCCCCGTAGGTCGGCAACATTTTATGGCTTCCGAAAACGGATATAGAAGAAATATTGATTACCGCAGCCTCTGCTTTCTGTAGCAGGTGAGGAAGCAAAAGCTCTGTAAAATGAATGATGCTGAAGTAATTGGTATTCATCTCAGCAGCAGCCTTTTCATGGGCATTCCGGGTTTCGTTTAACAGATAGGCGAATGCTGCCCCTGCATTGTTGATGATTATATTCAGTCCGGGATGGTTGGTCTTCAGTTCTTCTGTAATCCGGAGCCTGTCTGATTCCAAAGACAGATCACCCTGAATTGCTGTTGCGCCCGCAAGTTCTTTTAAAGCATTCTGAAGGCGTTCTTCATTTCTGCCGTTGATGATGATGATGTTGCCCTCCGCATGAAGTTTTTTTGCGATGGCCAAGCCGATTCCGGCACTTCCGCCACTGATGAATACTGTATTTCCTGTTGTTTTCATTTTTTTGTCTGTTTGAATGTCAAATATTGATAGGTTGTGGGATTGCGACAGGGATTGCAGCGGCATCCTTTTGTGCAACAAAAGATACAGCGGAAAGCCCGGCCGTTCGCCCGGATCTTTTTAATTGTTCAGCGCCGGGTAATCGGTATATCCTTTTTCGCCGGGGGTATAAAATGTTGCCTGGTCCGGCTGGTTAAGCGGCGCCTCTGTTTTGAAACGTTCCGGCAGATCCGGATTGGCGATAAACGGAACTCCAAAAGATACCAGATCGGCATCGCCGTCCTGCAGAACCTTTGTGGCTGTCTCTTTGGTGAAAGCCCTGTTGATGATAATGGTTCCGCTGTATATTTTTCTGAAATATTTTGCCACTTCCTGTATTGCATAGGCGTTACCTGAAACATCGGTAAAGGGCTCGATCAGGTGAATATATGCCAGATCATAATCATTGAGGCGGTTAACGATATAATGATACAGCTCAATGGTTTCATCATCCACCAGGATTCCCATAATGCCGTTGAGTGAAGGATTTAGGCGGACTCCGATTTTCCTGATGTCGGCCACTTCTTTTATCGAATCCAGGATGTCAAACAGAATCCTTGCCCTGTTTTCTACGGAACCGCCGTATTCATCGGTCCTTAAATTACTGTTCTTGCTGAAAAACTGCTGCAGCAGGTATCCGTTGGCCCCGTGAAGCTCTGCCCCGTCAAAACCGGCTTCAAAAGCATTGAGTGCAGCCTGTTTGAAATCGTTTACCGTTCTTTTGATATCTTCTGTGGTCATCGGCTGAGGCTTGTGCGATGGCTGAAATCCTTTTGCCGTAAAAATCTGCTGTTCAGGATTGACATCGGACGGAGCCAACGGTTTTTTGCCGTTGTGTAAATCAGGATGCGAATAGGCTCCTGTGTGCCAAAGCTGTGCGAATATTTTGCCGCCCTCTTCATGAACAGCTTGCGTCGTCAGTTTCCAGCCTTCAATCTGTGCCGGAGTATAGATTCCGGGCACATTGACAACACCTACCGCTTCCGGGCTGATGAAGGTGCCTTCCGTAATGATCAACCCTGCTGTTGCTCTCTGCCGGTAATATTTTGCAGTGAGTCCGGTGGCTTTATGTTCGGGATTGTCTGAACGGCTTCGGGTCATCGGAGCCATGACCATGCGATTACTGAGATTCAAGGTATTGTTTCCGTAATGTTTAAAAAGTGGATTTTCCATTGTACTTTGCATTTAATTGAGTAAATTTGCTTGTGTTTCGCAAGTACGAATCTATGTAATTACTTTCAAAATGCAAGTATTTATTTTAATTATTTAATTTTATTTTTATGTCAACTTCAAAAAAGAGATCAGACTGCCCGATCAGCAGCTCATTGGATGTATGGGGAGACAAATGGTCTCTGTTGATTGTACGGGACCTGATGTTTTCCAAGCAGTGTACCTACGGGGATTTCCTGAAATCCGACGAAAAAATAGCGACCAATATCCTGGCTTCCCGCCTCCTAATGCTGGAACAGAACGGCATCATCACCAAACAGGACCATCCTGACAGCAAAGCCAAAGTCCTGTACAAACTCACCGAAAAAGGGATCGACCTTATGCCTTTGCTGATTGAAATCAACCTCTGGGCAGAAAAATATTCGATTATTCCTGAAAGCCAGGCGATGATTTTAAAAGAGGTGAAAAAGGATAAGGCAGGGTTTATTGGGAAGCAGATTGATGTGTTGAAGAGGGAGGTTTTGTAATAATTAAGATAGAAGGAAAATATTTTTCTCTATTTAGATGGTCCCAAAAATATTGGAGATTCTCAAGAAGAATTCAAATTATAAAGATAATTTAATTTTTAAAGGCTGAAAAATAAATAAATTTGGAGAGTCTAATTAAAAAACAGAAATGAAGAAAACAATCTTGTTTATTATTTTAGCATTTAGCCAAAATATTCATAGTCAAAACAAAATCTTAAAATTTGATAAATTAGTTAATACAGATTCAGTTAAAATAATTGGAATGTATCCTAAATGGGATAAAAATAAAATCTACAAAAAATATAACTTTTTAATTACAGATAAAAAAGTAATCGATTCTTTAATTGAATCAGTTGAATACGGTGATACTACCAAGAATGAATGGGAACAAAATAATTTCACTATTCTTTTAACTAGGGCAAATAAAGAATTTCATAGAATTTCCATTAGCCCAGCGCTCCATAATGTACACATGAATGGAAAAAGTTATAAATTCGATGTTTCTATTTTAGGAAAATTAGCAAAAAAATATCCTTTGACTTATAAATGGTATGAACAGGAATTTAAAAATGAACAAGAATTCAATAAGTTTAATACTGAAATATTAAAACAAGAAAAAACTTTATATATAAGTAAACCAACATTTCTTTATGAGGGTTCTTTTGAACTACAATTTCCTAAAAATGAAACGTTTTCCTCTCCTAGAGCTATTGATCATTATTTAAGACCACAAATTGAAAAGCTTGTTAATGGAAAGGAATTTAGTATTTCATATGTTGCAAATGAATTTAATTTAAAAAACCGGGATCAATATACTATGACAATTGACGGTCCTTATATTTTATTTAGAGAATTAAAAGATAAGAACAGTAAAAAGGGAGAATGGATACCTGCAAAATTTATTGCTACTGTTTATGAAAAAGAATAAAGAATTAATTATGAATAACTTACACTTTTACAATTTAAAAGCTTAATTTTGCACCCCGAAATAAGGATTATATAGTATGAAAAGAATTGGCGAACACCGAAAACTTTTAGGCGTAGACAATACCGCTACCCTGAAAGATCTGAAAACCATCTACAGAAATGCGATGAAAGATACGCATCCTGATAAATTTGTAAATGACGAAGCTGGGCAGCTGGAAGCGGAAGAGAAAAGCAAATCGATCATTGAAGCCTATCATTTTCTGGTAAGCATCAACCCGGAAACGCAGGAAAAATATAAGGAAGAATACACGGAAACGATTACCACCTCCATCATCACCGATTTCTATCTGGAGAAACAGATTCTGAAAGTTCAGCACCTGAACGGGAAAATGTTCGAATATATCGGGGTGCCAAGGAATGTATACATCAAAATGGTAAATTCAGATTCGGCCAGCCGTTTTGCCAGAAGGCATATTTACGGAAAGTTCATCTACAGGAAATCCGGTGAGGTAATGGCAGATTAATTCTTTTCTACATCATAAATAAAAATAATAAGGCTTTCGGTTGATTCCGGAAGTCTTTCTTATTTACTTTATAAAGTAATGATTACAGTTTTTTTAATATGCCTATATTCGTATTCACTTACATCCTATGATTTATTATTTCAATTCCATCTGCGAATTCAGGCAGGTCAATCCGGCGATCAAAGGGCATTCGCTGAGGGTCTTTGATCCTGCGTTAGGAAATATCCGCGATACACTCCTCGATTTTAAAACCGAGCTTGAAAACCGGTATCCGACTTTCAAAGACACTGAGCTTTCCGTGAAAATATCCAAAGGCTTCAGCAATTTCCCAAATGTCCTGTACGCTTGTATCTTGCCGCCCGGACAAGCCGTTCCCAACGGAATTTATACCGCGATATGCTTTGACATTCTGGGAAGAGGCGCATTGGTTGGATGTGTGGAATCCAAGATTACGTCCAAAGGCCTGCCCACCGTGAACAGGGCAAAACCCTTAAATATTGACGTAGACGGAGCCAGTGAACGGACGAAATACAATAATGTTTTCGTGAATCCGAAAGAATTCCATTATCCCCTGGAAAATGACCTGGAACTGGAGCAGCATATCACAGCGTCTTTAAACCTGTGTTTTGAATATCTGAGATAATCCTGATTTAATCAAATCTGAAGAAAGAAAACGTTGATAACAATATTTAAAAACAAGCCTCACATCAATACAAGGGTTATAGAAAACAAAGAATATATCAGTTCTATTTTAAATCTCTATCCATTTTATCTTGACAGTAATATTAAAGATGGTAATGTCTGTATTCAGAGCACTTATGCCGGAGAAATCCGGATGGGACCTCCTTTTTATCAGATCGCGGTACTGAATAATCGGAAGGAAATTTTCAGAGATGCGATCTACGGAGGAGAGATTTTCTGTCATAATATTTTGTCTAAAAAATACAACCGTCTTATTCTTGTAAAATGGTTTTCGGAAGTCGATCCTTATGAACAGGTCATTGCAAGCATAGACCTGATTAGCGGAAAAGAAGTTTTTTTGACTGGAAAAGACCGCTATTTCAATGCCGGTCATTTTGATTCTTTTGATGGCATTTTTTATTCAAAACCAGGAATTAGTGATACCTTCTGTAAAAATCTTGAAACCCATGAAACATTTATGCTGGAAGAAACTTTAAAGAAACAGATTAACCATTTTTTTTCATGGGGGCTGTCCCCGTTGAAAGATACCATTACGGTAGTAACAAAAGAGAAAGAAAATAATCTAATTATTTATAATCTTAAAAATAAAAAGATAGAATCTGCATGCACAATGGATTTTGATTTTTCTGAAAACGGCAGGATATCCTGTTTTCTCGATAAAGAAAATGATGCGGTACTTATCGAGTTCAGCGATTATGACCTGAAGGCAAACAGAAAAATCATTAATAAAAGAAAGAACTATAAAATCCTGGAATTCTAAAAAGACTGTAATTTTTTTTCATAAATCCTTATGGCAAGAAACTTGGTAAAAGCGAAACAATTTTTTGTACATAAAAAAATCCGCATCAATCAAATTGATGCGGATTCAGGTTAATTAAGGTTGGTATATTGGTTAATCTATGTGTTTCGGGGTGTAACCGTCTTCACTTAATTCTTTATGTTCATAGTCTGCTTTCATTTCAGCTTCATAATCAACTGTTTCATGTTTACCCATTCTTCTCAACATTGAATCGAATAGTGAATAAACCGTAGGAACAATAATTAAGGTAAGGAATAATGATGAGGTCAGACCACCGATGATTACCCAGGCCAATCCGTTGTTCATCTCCGCTCCTGCCCCTTTTGCAATCGCAATCGGGATCATACCGAAGATCATTGCGATCGTTGTCATCAAGATCGGACGGAGACGTGCATGGTTAGCCTGAATCAAAGCGTCATGCGTACTTGCACCTGCTGCTTTTCTCATATTGGCAAAATCGACAATCATAATTGCGTTTTTCGCTACCAGACCAATCAACATAATCATCCCCAGCATCGTAAAGATATTGATGGTATTTCCGGTAATGGCAAGGATAATCATTACCCCGATCAATGCCAGAGGAATGGAGAACAATACCACGAACGGATACACAAACGAATCATAAAGCGAAACCATCACCAGATAAACCAGTACAATAGCCGCCAGTAAAGCGATTCCTAAAGTACCCATACCTTCTGTCTGGTTCTCCATATCTCCACTCCAGAGGTAATTTACTCCGGCTGGTTTTGTTTTTTCATTTGTCATAAACTGGTCTGCCCATTCGTTGGCAACATCAGCCATTGCACGACCTACCACTTTAGATTTCACTTTTACGGAAGCCGTTTTATCTCTACGCTCCAGCAAACTTGGCCCTGATCCCATTTTCACATCAGCAAACTGGCTCAATCTGATCTGCTCGCCTGATGGATTGGTAAACATTAAGTTTCTTACATCATCAATTGACTGTCTGTTGGCATCTCCAAAACGGATGTTGATATCATATTCGTATTCCCCGGCTCTGAATTTTCCGTCTGTGTTTCCTGAGAATGCAGTCTGCATGGTCTGCCCGACACTTGAAAGATTTAAACCTAAAGAAGACATTTTATCTCTGTCGATATTCACCTGCACTTCAGGGTTTCCTGAGTCAGAAGATAATTCTGCATCTACGGCGCCCGGAACTTTTTTAAGCAAAGCAAGAATTCTGTTGGCTTCTTTGTTTGCCGTTGCATTATCAGGAGCAGTAACTACCATTTCGATTGGTGCGGCATCTGCTCCCATTAATCCGATTGGTGCTGTTTTAAACTCAACTCCGGTGAATTTTTCTTCTAAAGCTCTTTTAATTTTAGCCGATTTAATATCTGTACTTTCATTACGTTCAGATTTATCAACCAGAATTACCTGAATTTCTGATTGGTATAAAGTTGCCTGCGCCCCACCGAAACCTGATGACTGCTGACCAACTGTAGTAATCATATCGACTACATCTTTATCATTTCTCAGATATTTTTCAACCTGTAAAGTCAATTGGTTTGTTTTTTCAACGGAAGCATCTTTAGGCAATTCCATCTGAACAAGGAACTGACCTCTGTCCATTTTCGGGAAGAATTCTCCCCCGATAAATCCGCCACCCATTAATCCCATTGTCACAACAATCAGAAGTACAAATGTAAGAACAACAGTCATAACCCTTCTTAAACCTGTTTTTAAAACCCATTCCAAAATTCCTGTAATCCAGTGCGTGAATTTATCCAGCTGCTTTTCAAACCAGAGAATAAATTTCTCGAAAGGATTTTTACCGGTCAAATGAACCAATTTTCCAAATCTTGAAGATAACCATGGGATGATGGTAAATGATGCCAGTAATGAGAACAGTGTGGCAATAACTACCGTGACACAAAACTGCGCCAGGATGTCTGAAACCAGACCTGAACTCATTGCAATCGGCAGGAATACCACCACAATTACCATTGTGATTGCGGTTACGGTAAATCCAATTTCCGAAGCTCCGTCGTATGCTGCACGGATTCTGCTCTTCCCCATTTCCATGTGGCGGTAAACGTTTTCCAATACCACAATCGCATCATCTACAAGAATACCTACAACGAGTGAAAGCCCCAGCAAACTCATTAAGTTTAGCGTATAGCCCATCAGATACATCCCGATCACCGTTGCAATCAACGATACCGGAATCGAAACCATTACAATAAATGCATTCCTGATGTTGTGAAGGAATAACAGCATTACCACTGCCACCAGGATAATCGCCAAGAATAAATCGAAAATCACGTGGTCTGCGGCCTCAAGGGTAAAGTCTGTGTTGTCATCTACAATAGCAACGTTCAGCCCCTGAACTTTATAATTGTTCTGAACCTGCTCAATTGTCTTCTGCACGGCTTCAGAAACTGATACTGCATTGGCATCAGACTGTTTTTTCACCTGAAGTAAAATGGTAGGATTTTGGTTGAATCTCGCTACCTTTTCAATATCTTTTTGCGTATCGAAAACCGTTGCAATGTCTGATAAACGAACCTGAGCTCCGTTTTTATTGGATACTACAAGACTGTTCATTTCGGCAATATCTCTGTATTTTCCTGAAAGCCTGATGGTAGATCTCGAAGTTCTCGTCTTCAGAGCTCCCGTCGGGAAATCCAAATTGGAAGAAAGAATCGCCTGCTGTACATCTGATATGGCAACGCCGTAACCCTGCATTTTCTTTTCATCCAGGTTCACCTGAATTTCCCTTTCCTGTCCACCGACAAGGTCAACCTGGGCCACACCGTTTACACGGGAGAAAACCGGTTCCACCTTTTTATCCAAAAGGTCGTATAGCTCTTTGCTGTTCAGTTTATCACTTGAAATACTCAGCGTCATGATCGGTAAATCATCCAGAGAGAATTTTTGAAGTGAAGGCGGATCTGCATCTTCCGGAAGGTCTGCTAAAATAGCGTTTACCTTTCTCTGAGCATCATTTAAAGCATAGTTTACATCAGCTCCCGTGTTCAGCTGAACCATGATTACCGATAAACTTTCGTAAGAAGAAGATTCTACTTTTTTTACGTTTTCCAAAGAACCGACGGCGTCTTCAATCTTTCGGGTTACCGAAGTTTCCACCTCAGAAGGCGAAGCTCCGGGATAAACCGTGGAAATTGTTACCATGTTGGTTTCAAACTTCGGAATCAACTCGTACCCCATCATGGAGTAGCTTAATAAACCTCCCAATGTCAGAATCGTAAATAATACGATGACCAGGGAAGGTCTTTTGATGGATATTTCTGCTAACTTCATTCTTCTGTTACTTTACGATATTGATTTTTGACCCGTTGTCAAGGTTGATCTGTCCGCTCGTAATTACCTGCTCACCACCGTTCAGCCCGCTGATGACTTGTACTTTATCGCCGTACACTTTCCCTGTTTTTACAGTGATCATTTTAGCCGTTCCATTTTGAACGATAAAAATCTGTCCTGAACTTACCCCGTTTGCAAAAGCTTCTGCAGGAACCGTTAACATATTCTGAGTTTCAGCGCCGTTATTTGTTTTAAATAAAGCGGTGGCATACATCCCTGCTTTCAGGTTTCCTCTGTTCTGAACTTCAATTTCAACAGGGAAATTGAGAGATGCATCACTTTTAGGAGCGATAAATGTAATTCTTCCGCTGAAAGATTCTTCAGGCAAAACGTTTACATTGATAGCAACTTCCTGGCCCAGTTGTATTCTTCCGATCTGGCTTTCGTCAACCAGAACCGAAAGTTTTAAGCTGTTGATATTTACGATTTCAAATAAAGCCGTTCCCGGAGCGACAACCATTCCCGGTTCCACCATTTTTTTGTTAACGGTACCGCTGATCCCTGCACGGATGCTGGCATCATTTACCCTTACACCCTGAGCCCTCAATGCTGCCTGTGCATTTTTCAGCTGTAACCTTGAGTTGTCAACCTGCTGTTTGGTAACACCGCCTGTTTTGAATGCATTTTCGTAACGCTGGTTGTCTGAAATGGCATTCTGCAGGTTATTCTGCGCCTGGGTAACATCCACTTCAATGGCATCCCTTTTAATGGTCGCCAATACCTGCCCTGCTCCTACCCTTGAGCCTTCTTTTACCAGAACGTTTACGATACGCCCTGAAATTTCAGCAGACTGCTGCATTTCCTGCTTTGGGATAAAAGTTCCGTTTGCGGAATAATCAGTATTAATATTTTCTCTTGAAACGGTAATCACGTTAACATTGATTTTGTCAACCTGCTTGGCCACTTCTTTTACTTCTGTCTCCTGCTTTTTCTTATTATCAACAATTTTATAGGCTGCCAGACCGATAAGTACAGCCGCTACGATGATATATATTAAAGTTTTCTTCATAACTGTTACGGGTTTTGTAGTGTGTTTAATTCTCCTTTTGCTTTGATTAATTTAATTTCCGCCTGTTTGTAATCCAACAATGCATTGGCATAATTCTGTTTTGCCTGGGTCAGTGCATTTTCAGCATCCAGAACTTCGGTAAGCGTTGCCAGGCCATATTGGTAATTGGACTGTGTATTCTGCTGAACCCTTTCGGCCAGGCCTACGTTGCCTTTCATGCTTTCGATGTTGATGAGTGTATTCTCAATATTGGTCACTGCATTTTTATAATCCAGGCTTAAGCTCAGCTGGGTATTCTGGATATCAAGGTCAAGATCCTGGATATCGATTTCCGCCTGATTGATTTTTGCCTTTGTGGAACCGCCGGTGAAAATCGGGATATTGATGTTCAGTCCGATAGCTGAATAATCACTCCACAATACGCCGCTGTTGATGCCGTTGGTAAGCGGGAACCTCCTTCCCTGTCCGGCCCAGCCGTAATTGGCTACCAAACCGACTGTAGGGTACAAATAGGCTTCGGTTGCTTTTTTATTGTATATCAGGAGCTCTCTATTTTTCTCTAAAACTTTCACTTCAGTACGGTCATCCAGGTTTACAACAGATGCTGCCAGCTCAGGCCTTGGCTCAATGGTTTTTTCTTCAAGTTCAATATCGGTACTGATCGGAACACCCATATAGAACTTCAAAGCATTCTTTGAAAGCTCCACAGAGTTAACCAGTGTCTGTCTGTTGGACCCGATATTCGTCAGCTGAACATTTGTTCTGTCTAAGTCGATGGATTTCGCCAGGCCGTTGTCTACAAGGCTTTTTATCACATTCCTCACCCTTTCCGTATTTGCATAACTGGCCTCAACGGTTTTAAGGTTTTCTTCCTGTACAAAGACCTGATAATAAGCTGTGGCTACATTTTCGATGATCTGCTCATTCGTTAACTGGGCATTCAAAACGTAAAATTCTCTCGTGGATTTTGCCGCCTTAAGACCTGTAAAAACCCGCTGGTCAAAAATTGCCTGCTGAACCTGTACAGATGCGGTTGAGCTCCATGGCTGCCCCAGCTGTGCCCTGATCCTCTCTCCTCCGAATTCAAGCAGAGATTCCTGGATAACCGGATTATAGGTTAGGCCTGCCGTGGCACTGATCTGTGGCAAAGCGCCGGCCCGCGCTTCATCAATTTTATATTCGGCTTTTTTAATCTGTAAAGCAGCTTTTTTAGCTTCTGCTTTGTTTTGTAGTGCCTGTTTGATGGCTTCCTGTAGAGAAACCTGCTGCTGTGCAGACACCGATGAAAAACCGAAAATCATAAATGCAGCAGCTATCCCGATTTTCAGCTTATCTGCAGTTATACGTTTTCTTTTCATAATTTTAACTTCGTTTATTTTTTAATGCAATTTTACTTCTTCAATGCTTTCTGCATGACGGATCATTTTTTAAAATACTTTAACCTTTTTTATTTTTTGAATAACATATTGAGAATGATCCCTTTCCGTTCTGAAATGATCTTATCGAACTCTTTATCGGTAATCATCAGGTTTTCTAAAAATAAAGGCCGGACGGCACTCGGGAATACCAGAAGTGAGATCATGTTCAGCAGAAACTGTACAGGTGCCATTTTTTCTATATTCCCCAGCTCCATTTCCTCTTCAATATCTTTATAAAGCTTTTTTAGCTCATCTTCTTCCACATCTCTTTTGTGGCAGCTTCCTTTATTGATCTGTGAAACAATATAGGTTTCCAGATAAGGATATTGAAGGCTTGTTGACAAGCTTCCCTCAATAAACTGTGCTATTTTAGCTTTAAAAGGAAGATCGGAAGTCATGATGATTTCAGATTTCTTTTTTTCCACCCGGTGCGCCTCATCAAAAATAATCTGGATCAGGTTATCCCTTGATCTGAAATAATAATTAATCAGTGTCCTGTTTACGCCGGCTTCATCTGCAATTTCCTGCGTTGTGGCGTTAAATTTCCCCTGCACAAAAAATAAATTCTTTGCAGTCTCCTTTATCAGTTCCTGGGTCTGGTCTTTTTTTTCTTGTTTTGACATTTTTGTTAAACAATTTTGTGCAAATATAAACCAATCATATGTTTTGACAAAATTGTTAAACAAAATAATTAAACAAAATTGTATGAGATGAATCATGTTTCAGAAGTTTATCATCAGATTAATGGTTCTTAATCTATAATAAACAGAGCGTTTTTATATATTTGCCGAAAATTAATAACCGATGCAAAAAATCCTGCTTCTTTTTACCGTATTCTCCTGTAGCTTGCTGTTCTCACAAAAAATAAGCTCTCAAAACAATGATTATTTCTTTTACGAAAACAAAGGCCAGATCATCGATCAGGAAGGAGAAGCAAATCCGGATGTCAAATATCTTTTCTTATCTCAGGGATTGAATGTTCAGCTGAGAAAAAACGGATTTTCTTATGACGTATATGAAACAAAGAAAACGGTAAACCCTAATTCATCAAAGTTTAGAAAAGACCAATCGGTTGTTGCAAAAGACTATTATTATGATGAATTTCTTTATGAAAACCAATTTCACAGGATTGACATTGAGTTAATTAACTCAAATAAAGAGGTAAAGATTATTGCGCAAGGAAAGTCTATGGATTATGACAATTATTACAATATTCCAAACAAGCCCAAAGGTGTAACAGATGTTCACCGTTACAGAAAAATCTCCTATAAAAATATTTATCCGAATATTGATCTGGTCTTTTTTAAACCTGACGATACGCTGAAGCCTGTTGAATATAATTTCATCATTAATCCCGGCGGAAAAATTTCAGATATTAAAATGAAATTTAACGGGGCTCCAACTTCTGTTAAAGATAACAAGCTTTTAATGAAAGTCCGTTTTGGTGAAATGTTTGAGAATATTCCTAACAGCTGGATTTCTTCAGATAAAAAAGAAAACATCGATGTTTCTTTTAAAGACCTTGGAGACCAGACTTTTGGATTTAATGCGCCGATTAATACTTCTGATAAGACAATTGTTATTGATCCTGTTCCTACGAGAATTTGGGGAAGCCATGTTGGGGGGACGGGTGATGATTATGGGAGGATTAGAACCGACAGCCAGAACACGGGCTATCTCATCGGATCTACAACAAGCTATAATAATTTTGCAAGTTCCGGTACTTATCAGCAAAATATGGCCGGAGGAACTGATGCATTTCTGATAAAAGTAACCAAGAACGGACAAAAACTTTGGGGAACCTATTATGGCTTTGGGATGACAGACTATTTTATGGATGCTGATTTTGATGAAAACTTTAATATTTATGCAGGAGGAGCCGTCCAGAGAGCAGCTTATAATGACAATATTGTTTTGGTAAAATTTAATAATAACGGAAGCCTGGTTTTTGAAAAAGAGTTTGTTTCAAGCAGTCAGGATAAGCTTTACAGTGTTTCTTACAATCAAAACCATGTATATATCGGCGGATACGCTTTCAGTTTAGATTTTCCAACGGTAAATGCCATGCAGGCAACAAAGTCCACACCGTTAGGATATACTGATGGTATTTTAGCCTCTGTCAATGCAACTACCGGAAATACAGATTGGGCAACCTATTTCGGCAAAAATGACGGCTCCACTTCAATTTTACAAATTATGTCTTCAGTTGATCATCTTGACATAATCGGTGCCACTCTATCATCAGATATTCCAATGGTAAATGCTTTTCAACCGGTAAAAGGAGGAGGATCAGACGGTATTTATATAAAACTTTCAAAATCCGGTAACACCATTTTAAGATCAAGTTATTACGGGAATACCGGAGATGAATTTGTGATAAAAGGCAGAATCGTGAATGATATACTAATTCTTCCCGGAAAATATTCAACAACGGCTTTTCCTTTGGGACAGCCCGGGATATGGAGAATAAATTTAGCTGCTAATACCATTTTAAAAAGTTATTTTGATTTTCCGGTTGGCCTTCAACTCTTGGCCTATCCAGATACGTCCGGAAATGTTATCTTCACAGGTTTACACTCAAACGGACAACCGGATATTTCAACACCGGGAGCTTATATGGGAATGCCTGCGACGTATACATCTACATTTATGATCAAGTATAACCAGAATAATATTAAAGAGTGGGGAACTTATTATACCGGAAACGGAGCAACACAGCAGGGTGAAGTTATAAAAGATAATGAAGGCGCTATCTATTTAACCGGAATGTCAGGAGGAAATACATCAGGCATTGCAACCCCAGGAACTTTTCAACAAACTCCGGGAGGAGGAAGTGATATGTTTATCGCTAAATTTCAGGATTGCACTTCTTCTGCTGTTGTGTCATCCAACTCTCCTGTCTGTGCCAATTCAACCCTGCAATTACATGCGACAGGCGGAGCAGCTTACAGCTGGACAGGACCAAACGGATATACCTCAACCCAGCAAAACCCGGCAATTCCAAATGCAACTGCAGCCAATGCAGGAACATACACCTGCCAGGTTACAGGTTCAGGAGCCTGTGACGGAAGTTTTACCGTAAACGTTGTTGTGGGTGATAACATTCCCCCAATTCCAAATACAGCAACGCTTCCCAACATAACAGGAGATTGCCATACGATTGTTTCAGCTATTCCGACAGCAACGGATAATTGTGCCGGGACCATTACAGCCACAACAACAGATCCTCTTTCCTATTCGCTTCCGGGAACATATATTATCCATTGGACTTATAATGACGGAAACGGAAATACATCAACACAAAACCAAAATGTAACTGTAACCGCTCCGGCCCTGCCAACCACGACAAATACGCAGCAGACTTTTTGTAAAACCAATAATCCTAAGATCCCGGATATTCAGGTTACCGGACAGAACATCAAATGGTATAATACAGCAGGAATGCTTTTAGCCCCGTCCGTTCCATTGGTAAACGGGCAGACTTATTACGCTTCCCAGACAATCAATGGATGTGAAAGTAATACCATTTCGATTCAGGTTACGATAAATGAAACCCCAAAGCCGACAGGAAATACAGCTCAGGATTTCTGTGCTTCTGCAAATCCGACTTTAGCGAATCTGGCCGTTACAGGTACTGCTTTAAAATTCTATGATGCAGCAGGAAACCTTCTGCCGTTAACCACTCCGTTGGTCTACGGTGCTACTTATTTTGTTACCCAGACCCTGAATTCATGTGAATCTGAGAAGCTTGCTGTTTCCGTAACCCTTTCCGCGAATAATGTACCGGCTAATGATTATTCAGAAATCTTTTGCAACAGTACCACAGGAGGATCAATGACGGTTAACCTGACTTCTTATCAGGATGATATTATTGCCAATCCTGGTATTTATACATTTGCGTATACGGACGATGCAGGAAATGCCATTGCAAACCCTTCCGGTTACAGCTTAAACATCGGCACCACCATCATTCACGTGAAAGTTTCCACACAGGACGGATGTTTTAAAGTGGTAAGGCTAAACTTAACCCTGAACCCTAAGCCGAAGGTGAACCTTCCTGAAAAAGTTGATTTCTGCAACGGCAAAAGCGTTGTCCTGGATGCCGGAAGCGGATATTCATCTTACCTGTGGAGTACAGGCGAAATCACCCAGTCTGTTACTGTTTCTGCACCGGGGAATTATTCGGTGACGGTAACCAACAGTTTAGGCTGCCAGAATACAGGTTCTGTTCAGGTAAACTATACCGCTTTGCCGGAAATTACAGCTGTTCATATCAGCAACAGTACTGCAACGGTTATTCTTTCTGCGGCAGGAAGTTTTGAATATTCTTTAGACAATTTCACCTGGCAGGATTCAAATGTATTCATGAATCTGCCCGTAGGCGAATATACCGTATATGTGAGAACCAAAGGCGGGTGTATCATCGGCCAGAAACGTTTCTCGATTTTCAGTATCCCGAATGCTTTTACCCCGAACGGCGACGGGTATAACGACCACTGGAAAATTGCCGGACTTGAAAATTACCCGGGAACCGAAGTAAATGTCTACGACAGAAAAGGTCTCCCGGTATTTAAAGAAGCAACCACCAAAAAGCCGATGTCCTGGGACGGAAAGTTAAACGGAACACAGGTTCCGACAGGCAATTACTGGTACACGGTTAAAGTGTCAGACGGAAGGCTGTATACCGGCTGGCTTTTGATTAAGAACAGGGAATAATCAAAATGACAAACAAATAAAAACGGGCAGAATTTTCTGCCCGTTTTTATTTTTATCTATTTTGTTATAATAACTTGATCTTATCTTCTGAAAGATCAATCACCTTATCTTTATACAGTCCGCCGATGGCTTTTTTAAAGTTCTTCTTGCTCATCTGAAGCTCATCTTTAATCTCTTCGGGGGTTGATTTGTCTGAAAGGTAAAGCAAACCGTAGTTTTCTTCCAGCTTATTCAGGATTTTCTGTTTGAACTCATCAATGTTTTCAAAACCTTCAGGCTGTAAGGAAACATCTATTTTCCCGTCTTCACGGATGGCCTTTATGTAGCCTGTTTCTTCGGATAAAGGATAGAGCTTTTTGAACACATCAGAAGTATAAATCAATCCGATGTATTTTTTATTGATCACCACATTCCAGCCCAGTTCGCTTTCGTTCATCATTAACAGCTCCACTTTATCGCCCTTTGCGAAAGGCAGATCTTCGTACTGCGGGTTCCTTTTGAATTTCGTAGTCCCGGTAATCAGTTCGAGTTCATCATCAATATACAGGTAAACCAGATATCTTTTTCCTTCAATGATTTTTGTTTTCTGCTGCTTGTAAGGGATAAATAAATCTTTGATGATCCCCCAATCCATAAACGCCCCGCTCGGAAGGCTCTGAACACAGCTCATTACGGCAAATTCCCCTATTTCTGCCAAAGGGATTTCTGTAGTGGCTTTTAATTTACTGTCATCCTGGTACACAAAAACCTCAATTTCATCATCAACCTCCTTATCATCCTGAGTGAAAATTTTAGGCAGAAAAGCCTTTTCGCCTGATTCGTCGGCCAAAATCCATCCTGAACTGTTTTTTTCTGAAATTTTTAAAGTCTGTGTCTTTCCTATTTGCATTGAATGATAAATTAGCTGACAAAGGTACGGAAATTGGAAATTTCAACCTATTTATATCGCCTTAAATCTTCTTCAAGTATTTTTGCCTCATACAGGTAATTGGTTTCAGGGTCCTGTTCAGCAGGAACTTTAAGCTTTTTCACAAGCTTGCCACGAATATAATAATATCGTGCTTCCGATATCTTTTCAGGCTTCTTCATGGATCCGTTTTCATTCAGGGTCCGGTACTTTTTTGAATAAACAAAAATCAGTTCGCCTTTTTCTGAGAGGAAGTATTGTGTTACGATATTCCATGCGGAAAGGCCTGCAAAATGCTCCATTTTCCTGAGCTGTCCGTTGCTGTAAAACCCTTTCAGCTCAATCCCGTTATCAGTGGTTTTTCCCTGATCTGTAAAATAGGAATTCGGAACCGTTTTAACCTTATAATTCTTAATTTGGCTGATCTCTGCAACCGCTTTTGTAATGGGTTTTATATCCTGGCCTGATGCTAGCCCGGAACATACCATCAAAAAAAGGAAAAACCTGCTTTTCATAAAAAAATTTTAACTGAATATATGAAAAAAGAGAGACAAAGGCCTCTCTTCATTCTTAACTATTTAAATGATTAAATCTTTTAATCAGATCTTACATATGGATCGGCCTTTTTGCCGTAGCATCCAATGCTGCTTCTTTAATCGCTTCTGCATAAGTCGGATGCGCATGTGAGCTTCTTGCAATATCTTCCGCACTGGCACGGAATTCCATAGCAATAACCCCTTCTGCGATAAGATCCGCCGCCCTGGCTCCTATAATGTGCATTCCTAATATCTCATCCGTTTTTTCATCGGCAATAATTTTTACCAGTCCGTCAACATCCCCGCTCGCACGGCTTCTTCCCAATGCTCTCATCGGGAAAGACCCTACTTTGTAGGCTACACCTTCTTCTTTCAGCTGCTCTTCGGTTCTACCTACCCCGGCAACCTCAGGCCATGTGTAAACAACGCCCGGGATTAAATTATAATTGATGTGAGGTTTCTGCCCGGCCAGCGTTTCAGCTACGAAAACACCTTCTTCTTCCGCTTTATGCGCCAGCATGGCTCCTTTGATCACATCTCCGATTGCATAGATATTGGAAACATTGGTCTGCAGATGGTCGTTTATTTTCACCCGGCCCCTTTCATCAAGCTCAACACCTGCTTTTTCCAGGCCAAGCCCGTCTGTGAAAGGCCTTCTTCCTACAGAAACAAGGCAGTAATCACCTTCAACGGTTACTTCTTCTCCTTTCTTGTCTTTGGCTGTGATTTTTACGGTATCCCCGTTTCTTTCCACGGCAGAAACGGCAGTAGAAAGCATGAATTTCATGCCCTGCTTTTTAAGGACTTTGGTAAGTTCCTTGCTTAAAGCACCATCCATTCCAGGGATAATCTTATCCATAAATTCAACCACCGTTACCTGGGCACCCAGTCTCAGGTAAACAGAACCCAGTTCAAGACCGATCACCCCGCCGCCGATTACCACTAAATGCTTAGGAATTTCCTTAAGGTTCAAAGCTTCCGTAGACGTAATTACTCTTTCTTTGTCTAACGTAATAAAAGGCAGAGAAGTCGGTTTGGAACCGGTAGCGATAATGGTATATTTGGATTCGATGGTTTCCGCAGAACCGTCGTTTTTCGTTACTTTGATCTGAGTGGCAGATTCGAAGCTTCCCACGCCTTCAAAAACAGTAATTTTGTTTTTGTTCATCAGGTAGCTGATTCCGTCCGTATTTTGCTTGATCACTTCATTCTTACGTTCGATCATTCTTGCAATATCAGCCCGGGGCTCATTGATAATAATTCCGTGACCGGCAAAATTGTGCTTGGCATTTTCAAAATGCTCAGAGCTGTCCAACAGTGCTTTAGACGGGATACATCCTACATTAAGGCAGGTACCGCCCAAGGTTGGATATTTTTCAATAATTGCTGTTGTGAAACCTAACTGTGCGGCACGGATTGCAGCAACATAACCACCAGGACCGGAACCGATTACGGTAACATCGAATTGACTCATGTTATTTTTATGAATTTGTTATTATTAACTTTCTTAATGCTTACAAATTTACTGATTAATTACCAAGTGCCCAACTGAGATTCGTCAAAATTTCTTAAAAGGCTGACGTTCATCAGGGATCAGGAATCATGATGAATGCAAAACTGTTCTGACAAATATGTCCCTTGCATCACGTAAAATTATAAATCTACATTCATTTTACCCTGCCCGAATGTTCCCGTGCTTTCAAAATAGGAACCTCCGTATACGTACCACTCCAGGCTTTCCAGAAAATCAACAGCATTCTCCGGGGTAATGTGCGGGCGGTCTTTTTTTGAAACGATCCCTTTGTACCATCTTCCCGATTTTGAAAAGCTTTCAGATTCTACAAAATAACGGATCCATATTCTCTGGCAGAGCTTACATTGCTGAACGGATACTTCCGCGTATCTTCCGTTGGTAGGGTCTATGCCGAGTTCAGAGCTTCTGTATTCGGTATAGTTCGAGTCGGGTTTTTCACAGGCACATCCTATTTTCGGGATTTTCATTCGATATTTTTAAAGGGTAAAATTAGTAAAAAGCAATGAATAAGTTTCAAAGTTAAACAGGGCGGTCACTTTATCCTTTTTAACCTTATGAAGATCTGAATGTTAAAAAAAATCATTACCAATGTCATAAATAATGAAGGAAGAATCTGACTGTACGGTTTATAATCCGGCATAAGCGTTCCTATAAATGCTGAAAAAAGAGCTCCCACCGCGCTTATCATTTTACTTGAATGTTCATAACGCCACAAATTACCATATCGTGACGCCGGAATACAATACCGGAGAATATCATAAGAAATAACCATTAACAGATATCCGACCCCTGAAAAAATGACTACTGGATCCCAGTAAAAACCGATTAACCTAAGATAATATGTAAAAATGATTGCTATGGCCAGCGCTGCCAGCATTGCCGCGAGATCTTTCAAATAAAAACGATTGGTTTTTTCCTTTAAGATCCTGAAACCCGAATAGGTATTATAGCCCGCCAGAATAGTAATAAGCAGTAGAAAAAGGTTCCTTTTAAATACAATGACGCCAAAAACTCCTGTGGTTACAACAATCACCATGCACAGTGTGAAAAGATACCCGAGCTTCTGATGCAGAGGTGTTCCTTTGATTTTGAATAAGATTAAAAACCCTACTGCAAGTGCTATGCTCCCGGTGATAACATGAACAATAATGTTCGTTAAATGAAGAGGTGTATCCATACTTTTTTTATGGCAAAAATCCTCTTAAATACCTCTTGAATCGTCCTAAGTTACCGGTTAGGACTCTTTTCGGAAGATCCGGACTTCTTAAATTCGGACGGTGTCATACCGGTTTCCTCCTTAAAGATCTTATTGAACGTTGATTTGGAATTAAATCCGGATTCAAAGGCTATTCCCAGAATAGAATATTTATCAAATTCAGGATTTCTTAATTTTTTCTTCACTTCCTCCACCCGGTATGCATTGATCAATCTGTAGAAATTGGTATTAAGATCCTGATTAATTACTTCAGAAAGCCGGTGGGCAGAAATATTTACCAGAAGCGATAATTTCTGCAGACTAAGCTCTTCATCCAGATACGGACGTTCTGTTTCCATGAACATCAGCAAACTCTCAGAAATTTCAGCTGACCGGTTTTTATCCTTTGAGTCTGTTTTTATATCCTTTTTATCTGCAGCGGAATCGTCCATAACCACCTGCTGATTAAAAATAAGGCTCTGCCTAAGGCTGAAAAAAATAATGCACCATACATACAAACTCTGGATAACAGCAACGATCTTAAAAATCTTGTCCGGAGGAATGGATTTCAACTTTGAACCTAATGCAATGATTAAAGAAACACTGATGAAAAGGATAATTAAGGAAACCAAGATATATTTCAGCCAATTGAGGCTTATTTTCTCCAGTGCGGAATAATATTCAGGGAGCTTTTTCTGATATTTTTTCAGCGCCAGGAAGCACAAAACAATATAAACCACCGGAACAACGGCCATAGGAAAAGTCAGGAAATCCAGCATTCCCCTTGACTGTCTATTCATAAAATAAGGGATGCCATTCTTAAATGCTATCTTTTCACAAAAGGCCGAAAAAATAACAAGCCCCGAACTGTAAAGAATAAAGAAAAGGGAATGTTTTATAAAATAACTGAGCCGGAATTTTATATTAAATGTCAGGGAAACAACATACAGATAAAGCATTCCCACGCTGAGAACCGGAAGGGCAAAACCAAAAGGCTGTAGCTGGTCAGGAAGCAGTGCCGGAAACAGGTAGTAGGCTAAATTAACAGCTGCCACCCACAACCATGCCATAAGATAAAAGTCAGATGAAAGATTTTTCTTTTTAGAGAGCAGCAGTGCGCTGCAGAAAAATGCAGCAACGATCCCTGAAAAAGAAACACCTTCTGTTATCATAATCTGATGAACGATATTAACTGATTATCTTGATATTTCTTCACGTTCAATCTGACCGGTAATCACAAAAATAGCATTGGAATGCATCTTTTTGACGTATCTGTTCCGCTTTAATTCATCAAACCCATTCATCCTACTTATTTATTTATTTATTTATTTATTTATTTCATCAGATCCAGTAAAACCTTTTCATATTCACTCAGAATGATGTTTTTTGAAAACCTTGATTGTATGGAATCCCTTATGGAATCTCTTTCATGGCTCTGATGCAGGACATTGATAATCTTCTGTGCAAAATCTTCATGGTTTTCAATATCCGCAATTTCTCCGTTGGTCCCGTCCTGAATGATTTCATTGATTCCGCCCGGACAGTTATTGGCCAGGGAATAGGTTCCGCAGGCTCCGGCTTCCAGCAGGACGTTCGGGAAGCCCTCGTATCTCGAAGACAGAATGAACAGATCGGCATGTCTCAGGAACTGATACGGGTTTTCCTGTTTTCCGTGGAAAATAACCTGGTCCAGTCCCAGAAAATCTTTCATCTGGTGCAGCATATCCCGGTCTTTGCCGTCACCCAGAATATGCAGCAGGATATTTTCATTTTTAAGCCTTGAGAATACTTTCAGCAGGTTATCGAAACCCTTTCTGGCAGACAGGTTTCCGATGGCTACAATGTTTTTGTAATTATGCCTGAAACTTTCAGGCCTTACGGAAGTTCTAAGCCTGGCATCAATAAAATCAAAATCAACGGGATTATTGATCTTGACAATCTTGTGCTGTTTGATATTGAACTGCGCAATCAGATCATTTTTCATATCATCACTCTGGGCAATGATCTTTTGATAGTTATTGTAAAAATTATAGAAAAACTTTATTTCTTTCCGGGTTACGTGCTCACTTACCACATTGGTTTCCCGGGCAATGAATTTCGTTTTCGGGAAAACCTTAATAAATAAAGACAGATAGGCATTTACTTCGCCAAAGCCTGAGAATACAATATCCGGTTTCCTGCGGTAAATTTCCCGTAAGATAGGTTTTAAGGAATGCCTGATTCTTTCTGTTTTCACATCGATAATCTCCACATCCTCTCTCAGCAGACTGAGATATCCTCCCCGCTTGCGCAGAAGCAGGATCTTAGGTTCAAACCGGTCCCGCAAAAGATGGTTGGCAATGGTGGTAACAATTCTTTCTGCGCCTCCGGTTTCCAGATCCGGCAGAATAAACATAACAGAAATCTTTTTCATCAGTGTAAAATTAGTAAAAAAGTTTTGTTCTTGGATCAACAGCAGATTTTATCGCCGGCAAAAATTACTTTAATCCTGTTCATTACAGATGCCCTTGCATCTTTTGAGAAAAACCGATCTATAAACAAAAAGAAACTCTTCTCAGAAAAATTCCTTTTATTTAAAATCTGTTAATGCTCAGTTGGCAACATCGCTGATGAATTTTATTCTCAGCATCCTTACCTCTTCATCGGAAAGCTCGTCACCGAATTCATCCAGCAAAACCTTCATGCTGTCGCTTTCGGATTCATTCATGAATTCCATGAAGCCGTCTACAATATCTTCATCAAAGTTATCTTCAATATAATAATCAATATTAAGCTTGGTCCCCTGGTAAACAATACGCTCCATTTCTTTCAGGAGCTCATCCATCGAAAGGTTTTTGGCTCTGGCGATATCTTCAAGATCAATTTTTTTATCCGTGCTCTGGATGATAAAAACCTTATGGCTGGATTTGTTGGCCACCTGTTTCATCACCATATCCTGGGTACGCTCAATGGCGTTGTCTTCTACATAGGTACTGATGAAATCTGCGAACTCTTTACCGTATTTTTTGGCCTTCCCTTCTCCGACTCCGTAAATTTTAGCAATTTCTTCTAAGGTAACCGGGTACTGAACCGTCATATCCTCAAGGCTCGGATCCATGAACACGGTATAAGGCGGGATGCCGTACTTTTTGGCCACCTTTTTTCTGAGTTCCTTTAATAAAGTGAACAGGTTCTGGTCTAATCCGCCTCCGGACTGCATCTGGATCTGGTCGCTCTCCGCTTTGCTCTGGGTAAGGTCAAATTCCCGGTCTTCGGCAATTAAAAATGAGGGTTTAAGTTCTCCGCTCAGGACCTGTTTCCCTTTTTCCGTGATCTTTAAGACCCCGTACGTTTCAATATCTTTCAGTAAAAAGCTCTGGACCGTTGCCTGTCTTAAAACCGTTTTCCAATGGTTGTCTTTTTCCTCTTTCCCGAAACCGAAATAAGAGGTCTGCTCAAGCTTATAAGATTTGGTTACCGCATTTTCTTTTCCGGTAACCACGGAAATCAGGTCTTTGGACTTGAATTTCTCTCCTGTGTCACGGATCAGCTGCAGTATTCTTATGAGATCTTTGGTTGCATCCTTAAGTTTAGGCGGATTTGTAGAATTGTCGCACATTCTGGCGCCGTCTCCGTTCACCGGATCAAAATTTTCCCCGAAGTAGCAAAGGATATACTGCCTCCTGCTCATGGAAGTTTCGGCATAGCCCACCACTTCGTTCAGCAGCTGCAGCCCGATTTCCCGTTCTGAGACCGGTTTCTGGGCAAGGAATTTCTCTAGTTTTTCAATATCTTTAGGATCATAGAAGGCAAGGCAGTGGCCTTCGCCTCCGTCACGGCCTGCACGTCCGGTCTCCTGGTAATAGCTTTCAAGGGATTTCGGGAAATCATAATGGATAACGAAACGCACATCAGGCTTATCGATGCCCATCCCGAATGCAATGGTGGCTACAATGATATCCACTTCCTCCATCAGGAACTTATCCTGGTTTGCTACCCTGATCTTCTGGTCGAGGCCTGCATGGTAAGGCAGCGCATTGATTCCGTTTACCTGTAAAAGCTGGGCAAACTCCTCCACTTTCCTCCGGCTGAGGCAGTACACGATTCCTGATTTCCCTTTATTCTGATTGATGAACTTAACGATGGATCGGTCTATATTCACTTTAGGCTGTACCTCATAATAAAGATTGGGCCTGTTGAAGCTTTCTTTGAACACCAGTGCATTCGTCATCCCCAGTGTTTTCTGGATATCATCCTGGACTTTAGGCGTTGCAGTAGCAGTTAACGCGATAACCGGCACATCCGCAATTTTATCGATAATTGATTTAAGGTTCCGGTATTCCGGCCTGAAATCATGCCCCCATTCTGAAATACAGTGGGCTTCATCAATGGCCACAAAAGAAATTTTCACCTCTTTTAAAAATTCCAGGTAATCTTCTTTAATCAGGGATTCAGGTGCAACATACAAAAGTTTTGTCCTTCCTCTTTTTATATCATCAAATACCTGTTTTGTCTGTGTTTTGTTTAATGATGAATTTAAAACATGGGCCACACCATCATCTGATGAAAGGCCGTTTACGGCATCCACCTGGTTCTTCATTAACGCGATTAAAGGTGAAACTACAA
Organism: Chryseobacterium sp. JJR-5R; assembly: GCF_034047335.1. Lineage (NCBI taxonomy): Bacteria > Pseudomonadati > Bacteroidota > Flavobacteriia > Flavobacteriales > Weeksellaceae > Chryseobacterium > Chryseobacterium sp. JJR-5R. Next base: position 1,962,130 of record NZ_CP139137.1, on the reverse strand, counting down.
TTGCCGTACCTTCTGAAATAAGAGCCGGAAGCTGATAGCATAAGGACTTCCCACCTCCGGTAGGCATCAGTACAAATATATCCTTACCTTCCAAAAGGTCCTCAATAATCTGTTCCTGCTGGCCTTTAAAAGTAGAAAACCCGAAATATTTCTTCAATTCGCCTGATAAATTGGCTTTTTTTGCGCTCATCTAATTTTCTATTGCTAAATTTGCATCTATCCCAAAGTTATACATTTTTTGCTTAACACAAAAGCAAACACAGGGATTAAAAATAAAATTTATATTCAGAACTCTTGTAGAATTACACTATTTTCTAAGCGTTTCTACAGATCTATCAAAAAGTAAAATGGAGAGAGCCAACATCGTTTCAATTGCAAAAACAACCCTGGAAATTGAAATTTCTGAACTTGAAAAACTAAAAAGCAGACTTGACGACCAATTTGCAGAAGCCGTAGAAATCATACATGCTGCCAAAGGCAAACTGATTGTTGTAGGCATCGGAAAATCTGCCCATGTGGGAAATAAAATCGTAGCTACGCTGAATTCCACCGGAACGCCCTCACAGTTTCTTCATGCCTCGGAAGCCATCCACGGGGACCTAGGCGTAATCCAGAAGCAGGATGTGGTTTTATGCATTTCTAATTCAGGAAACTCACCGGAAATTGTAAACCTGGTATCGTATCTTAAAGAATATTCTTCCGCCATGATTGCCATGACGGGAAACAGGAACAGCAAGCTCGCGGAATTTTCAGACGTTGTCCTCGATACCCATGTGGATATGGAAGCATGCCCGAATAAACTCGCTCCTACGAGTTCAACTACCCTTCAGATGGCCCTTGGCGATGCCCTTGCGGTTTCTTTGATGGAAATGAATGATTTTAAAGCCAATGATTTCGCAAAATTCCATCCGGGCGGAAGCCTGGGGAAGAACCTGATTTCTAAAGTAGACGATTTCCTGTCTTCCCAAAAACCGCAGGTTACCGAACAGGAAACGGTAAAAGATGTTATTATTTCCATCAGCTCATCCAGGCACGGAATTACCGTGGTGACTGATGAAGACCGGATTATCGGCGTGATTACCGACGGCGATTTAAGAAGGATGCTGATGAAAGGCGATGATATTTCAAAGGTTCTGGCTAAAGACATTATGTCTGCCCATCCGAAGACGATCGAAAGAAACGCTCTGGCAAAAGAAGCCATGAAAATTTTAAAAGACAATAATATCGGACAACTGATTGTGACTGAAAATGGAAAATATTTCGGTATTATCGATTTGCACAAGCTTTTGGATGAAGGAATCAACTAAACTCTGTTATGTACTTTTTATTCGTTCTCGCAGGCCTTTCGATCTATTTATTAAGAGGTTATATCAATAACCAGCCGCAGACTTATTACATCACGAGAAAGAAAAAGCAGGAGAAAATCCCAAATCATTTCTCAGATGAAACTTTTGATGAAAATTCTGCTGATTATTTTAAGATCCTGATAAAAGTTTTAATTCTGAGCACTTATAATACTGAAAAGTTCAATGCCGTTACATCTGAGGATTTTCCATTCAGAAGACTGGAAGAAGATATGGAATTTGTCTTTACAGAAGGAATCTTTAAGAGTATGCTGAGAAATGGCCTGATCAAAAAAACGGCCGTGCTAAAACTTTTACGGCTGAAAGAAGCAGCGTCAACAATCAGTGAGGACGAATGGTTTTTAGAGAAAGTTGATCTCAATTCGGATAAACGCTGGATAAAAATAAACAAAATTGCCGATGAATTATTAACTGAAATGAACATTGAAACAAGAAGCTGTGATTTAGGATCCGGGAATTACGAATGATTTCACTAACTGTTCAATACTTTGTCTGTAAAACTTTAAACTGTAAAACGTCCTGCTTTACTAAAACTTTTTTCATACATTTGAATCCGTAAAAATATTATTCTGTGAGTGATGTTAAAGACATGTCCTTCTTTGGGCATATTGGTGAATTAAGAGGTCATCTCATCCGTTCGATTATCGCAATTATCGTTGCCGCATTTATTATCGGCTATAATATCAACTGGATTATGGACCATGTGTTTTTTGGCCCTACCAGAAACGATTTTCTGACTTTTGAAATGGTGAACCATTTTTCCAGGATGATCCTGGGTGAAGAAAGCATCCGTCTTCCCAAAGATTTTCCCGTACGTGCGAGCAAGCTCTATCAGCAGTTTAATGTGATGATGGCCGTTTCTATTTTCGGAGGCATTGTTGTGGCATTCCCTTATATCATCTGGGAACTGTGGAGGTTCATCAGCCCCGCACTGCATCCCAAAGAAAGAAAAAACTCCATTTTTATCATCAACTCCGTGTGGATCCTTTTCATGATGGGCGTTTTGTGCGGATATTATTTAATCCTCCCCTTTGCTGTTAATTTCGGGGTGATTTTTAAGATTTCGGATATTATTATCCCGCTTTATGATTTGAGTGATTATACTACGCTGTTTTTACAGGTAGTATTGGGAATGGGTGTTATTTTCCTCTTTCCGGTGCTTATTTATTTCCTTACGACCATAGGAATTCTGACGCCGGTGTTTATGAGAACCTACCGCCGGCATGCCATTGTCCTGATTATGGTAGTGGCTGCTATTATTACCCCTGCGGATGTCCTGAGTATGCTGATGGCCGCATTGCCGCTTCTTTTCCTGTATGAATTCAGCATCCTGATGTGCTCATACACCTACAAAAAGGTTCAGAAGGCTGCCGGAATCCTACCGGTTAAGAAATAAATAAGATACTGTACTGAAGCTTTAAAATATATTCCCGCAGACTGATTCTGCGGGATTTTTGTTGATTGTAATCTGATCAGTATTTAAAAATTTACCGGCCACGGCTTAAAAAGTAATATTCTGTCTAAAATTTACTGAAAACTTACACCCTTCTCCGGTGAACAGGAATTTCAGTATCATAATCAATACGGATATGTATATTGTAACCTGTAAAAAAACGCTGTATTTTCCGTCTTATCAGAATAGATTTTTGATGTTAAATTATTTTGGCGTCGATTAATTCTTTATTTTAGTCAATTAATTTAATTCAGATGAAAAAATTTTCATATACGCTCTTATTTGCTTCGGTATTGGTTTTCGGTCAAACCTATGAAAGAGACACTTATACGGTTCTGGATACCTTGAAAGGTTCCGATACCAAATTCCGCAATTTCTGGGATGTGAAGAAATATGACCTGTCCGTGGAGCCGGATTTTGCACAAAAGAGCATTAAAGGAAACAATATCATCAGTTTTGAGATCATTAGAGATGTGACAGACCCTACCTTCCAGGTTGACCTGCAGCAGCCGATGAAAGCTGATAAGGTGGAAGCCAGCTTCCCGGTAGCGGATTACAGGCAGGACGGTGATTTCATCTGGATCAAAAGCCATAAAACCTTTAAAAAAGGAGAAAAATATACGATTGATGTTACCTATTCCGGAAACTCGGTGATTGCTAAAAGAGCCCCGTGGGACGGCGGCTGGGTATTCACAAAGGATGAAAGAGGAAACCCGTGGATGAGTGTGGCGGATGAAGGGATCGGCGCTTCAATCTGGCTGCCGGTAAAAGACCTCTGGAGCGATGAGCCGGACCAGGGAATCGTCATGAAGATCATTACGCCGAAAGATCTGGTTGGAATCGGGAACGGAAGGATGACCGGCAAAAAAACAACCGGTGACAAGACTACCTATACATGGGAAGTGAAAAACCCCATCAATGCCTACTCTATCATCCCGAATATCGGGAAATACGTGAATTTTAAAGATACCTTTAACGGCGAAAAAGGAAAGCTCGACCTTGATTACTGGGTGATGGATTATAACCTGGACAAAGCAAAAAAGCAGTTCCAGCAGGTAAAACCCATGCTTTCCGCCTTTGAATACTGGTTCGGGCCCTATCCCTTTTATGAAGATTCCTACAAACTGGTGGAGTCCCCTTACTTAGGCATGGAGCACCAGAGCAGTGTAGCTTACGGAAACGGGTACCAGAACGGATATATGGGAAGGGATCTTTCGGACACGGGTGTCGGGCTCAACTGGGATTTTATTATTATCCATGAAAGCGGCCACGAATGGTTTGCCAATAATATCACGGCAAAGGACCAGGCGGATATGTGGATCCATGAAAGCTTTACCAATTATTCTGAGGTTCTGTTCACCGAGCGCTATATGGATAAAAAATCGGCGGAACTTTATGCCCTGGGAATCAGAAATATAATTGCCAATGACATTCCGATTATCGGAAAATACGGGGTAAGGAACGAAGGCAGCAGGGATATGTATCCGAAAGGGGCAAGCATGCTCCACACGATCCGCCAGGTTATCAACAACGATGATAAATTCAGACAGATCCTGAGAGGCCTCAATAAAGATTTTTACCATCAGACGGTTACTACCCGGCAGGTTGAGGACTATATTTCCAAGAAAGCGGGAATTGATTTTTCAGGCGTGTTCAACCAGTATCTGAGAACTACGAAAATACCGGTGTTAGAGTATTCGCAGAAAGGGGAAGAACTGAAGTTTCGCTACACCCAGGTTGTAAAAGGGCTGAAGCTCCCTGTAAGAATCGATGGAGAACAGACCATCAACCCTACAGAAGAATGGCAGACCGTAAAGCTGAAAAAGGGAACTCCCGTAGCATTCAACCCCAATTATTATATCAATTATAAAAAAGTACAATAATAAAATAAGATAAGATAAAACGGCAGACGCTGTTTTACTTTTTATTTTTCATCATGAAGAAGCCGCCTTGCTTTAAGAAAAATTTAGCACGGCTGGCTGTAACAAAATACCCCCTGAACACAACTAACTACTGTATAAATAAAACCCAATGAAAAAAACAGCCCTCAGTTTAGGCTTTTTGACTGCTTTTCTGGCAAATGCCCAGTCAATAAAAACCACCATTGACCTGGTGAACGTAAAAAACGACCAGGTTGCCGTTACCATGGACTTCCCCAAAATGAAATCAGGGGATGTGAAATTCCATTTTCCGAAAACCGTTCCGGGAACCTATTCCGTGGATGATTACGGAAGATTTGTGGAAGGCATTAAGTTTTTCGACAATAAAGGAAAAGAACTCGCTTTTACCAAGGCAGGTGACAATACCTATTCTCTTAAAAATGCCCAGAATTTAACCAAAGTTACGTATCTGGTGAATGACAGCTTTGATGATGAAGCGGATACGTCAAAACATAAAGCGGTATTTTCACCGTCAGGAACGGATATTGAAGCGGGAAAAATATACCTGGTCAACACCCATGGCTTTGTAGGATATATTGATAATATGCAGGATGTTCCTTACCAGCTCGTGATTCAGAAACCGGCAGATTTTTACGGGACTACGGCACTGGTTGATCAGGATAAGTCTGAATCTACCGATACGTTCATTTTGGCCAATTATGCCAAGCTTACCGACTCGCCGCTGATGTACACGAAACCGGATTATACCACCTTTAATGCCGGCGGAATGGATCTGGTGTTGGGTGTCTATTCCCCATCCGGGAAATATAAAGCTGCTGATTTCAAGGATAATCTTGAAAAAATGGTCATGGCTCAGAAAAAATTCCTCGGTGACATGAACACCAATAAGAAATACGCGATCATGCTGTATCTGGCAGGAACCGAAGGGCCTCAGATCAAAGGTTTCGGGGCACTTGAACACCATGAATCCACCAGTGTGGTCCTGCCTGAGATGATGCCGAAGGAAGCCATCGACAAAACGCTTACGGATGTCGTTTCCCATGAATTCTTCCACACGGTGAACCCTCTGAAAACGCATTCTGAAGAAATCCATTATTTTGATTATGCAGACCCGAAAATGTCCCAGCACCTGTGGATGTACGAAGGCGGAACGGAATATTTTGCCAACCTGTTCCAGATCCAGGAAGGGCTGATTACGAAAAACGAGTTCCTGCAGAGGATCAATGAAAAAATTACCAATTCCAAGAATTACAACGATACCATGCCTTTTACGGTAATGAGTAAAAACATTCTTAAGGATGAATACAAAGACCAGTACAGAAACGTTTATGAAAAAGGGACACTGCTGGCGATGTGCCTTGATATTGAATTAAGAAAACTGTCTAACGGTGAAATGGGCTACCGGGATATGATCCGGAAACTGTCCCAGAGATTCGGGGAAAACAAACCGTTCAAGGATGACAAGCTGATTGACGAACTGGTAGCGGTTACCGGATATCCGCAGGTAAGAGATTTCTACAACAAATACATTGCGGGAGACCAGCCGACTCCTTACGCACAATACCTGAACATGGTAGGCGTGGAAATGAAAAAGCAGGAAACACCGCCTCTCTTCTGGTTTATCAAAGACCCGAACCAGACCGGTTATAATGACAAGAACAATACGTTTATATTTGATGAGAGCTCTGCATTATCGCCGTTCTCAAAAAGCATCGGATTTAAAATTACCGACGAAATTGTTGCCCTGGACGGAAAAACCATCAATGTACAGAATATCCAAGACTTTATCAATTATTCCAAAACGATTAAGGAAGGCCAGAATGTAACAGTAACCGTATTGAGAAAAAACGGCGCAGCATCTGAGAAGATCGATCTTAAAGGGAAAGCTATTCTGGATAAAATGACGATGGAAACTCTTAACTTCAAAGCAAATCCTACTGCTGCGGAGCAGAAACTGCAGGATCAGTGGCTCACAGGGAAAAAGTGATTCATTCAATTCAACATACCATTAAGCAATAAAAAAGCGGAGAAAAATTCTCCGCTTTTTTTTGTTTTGAAAATAAGATCGGAACTCCATAAAAATTTTCAGCCGCTTCATAGCTATTTTCTCTTATTTTTAGATTAAAAATACATGAAAATATGCCCGAAAGTTATATCATCAGACTTATTATCTTTCCTTTAAATGACTAAAATGATGATAATCTTTAAGCTTTCCTGATTGTAATCCTGAAAGTGGTGCCCTTTCCTACTTCAGTCTGCGCAATTTTAATGTCGCCATTGTGGTATTCTTTAATCACTCTTTTGGCCAGTGACAGGCCAAGTCCCCAACCGCGTTTCTTAGTTGAATACCCGGGCTTAAATGCATTGCTGGCCTGCTGTTTTGTCATTCCGCTTCCGTTATCCCTTACCTCAATGATAATATATTTGTTGCGTTCGGTTACCGTCATGGAAATTGACCCTACCCCTTTCATGGCATCAACGGCATTTTTAACCAGGTTTTCAATCACCCAGCTGATCAGGATCTTATTGTGGGGAACCGAAATATTATAATTGGGAAGGTGCAACCCGAAATTGATCTTTCTTGAAATCCTTGTTTTCAGATAATCGTAGTTCTCCCGGATGGTGGCGTTAAAATCCCGGTCGTTCAGCTCAGGCACAGAACCGATCTTGGAAAACCGTTCGGAGATTGTCCTTAACCGTTCAATATCTTTTTCGATCTCATGTACGCCTTCGGATTCCGGAGTGTCCAGCTTCATAATTTCCATCCAGCCGATCATGGATGACAGCGGGGTCCCGATCTGGTGTGCGGTTTCTTTGGCCAGTCCGGCCCAGAGATAGCCTTCATCAGTCTTTTTGATCGTTCTCAGAAACCAGAACGAGAACAGGAAATAACACAGAATGAAAAATCCTAAAATATAAGGCGAATAGCGTAAATTATTTAATAAAGGGGAATTGTCATAATAAACAAACTGGTTGTTATTGTTGGGGAACTTAAGTTCTATCGGCGGATAGGTCTTTGCCATTTTCTTGGCAAACGCTACAATTTCCTGAGGATTATTCTCTATTTCCTGAGGAATATTCTTATGTTCGATGATCTGGTTATCCTTATCCAGGATGATTACCGGTATGGTCGTATTGGAGCTGTAAATCTGGAGAATCAGTCCCTGGACCTCAAGATTCGGCGTGGTGGCTTCCTGCTGGAATTTCACTGCGCTTACCAAGATATCCACCCTTTTGATTTCCTCTTTGCGAAGAAAATTGATCAGGACGGTTGAAGCAATAACCACCGTTAATACCACAATGGTCATCAGCACGAAAATAATCCAGTTATTAAGCCTTGACAGTATTGATTTCCTCAAAACAGTTTATTTTAAAACATTCAGGATTTTCTGGAGCTCCGTGCTCCCGCTTCCCTGATAATTGTTAATAATGATTGAAAACACATATTTCTTCCCGTCTTTTGAGGTATGGCAGCCTGCAAAAGATTTTGTATCCCTCATGGTTCCGCTTTTCATTTTAAGCCCGTTGTCCTGGGTCGGGAATCCTTCGTAATATACGTCAAACCACGGTTGCTTTTTAGCATACAACAAAGCCTGTACTTCCGCTTTTGCCGAAACATAATTCTGTGGCGAAAGTCCGCTTCCGTCTGCAAAATTGATCATGTTCGGGTTAATCCCTTTTGATTTCCAGAACTCTTTCAGAAAAGCAACGCCGCTTTTAAAGCCGGGATCTCCTTTTTTCTCTTTCCCTAATGTTTTGATTAACGTTTCACCGTACATATTGATGCTTTTCCTTAAAAACCAATAAACGATTTTATCCAGCGCAGGCGATTCATAAGTAAGAATGGTATTGCTTTTCGGGAATCCCATCGGTTTCTTCCCTTCAATTTCCAGTCGGGAATTTGTGATTACTTTCCCTGAAAATGCAATTCCTGATTCCTTCAACCATTGCTGTACTTCAATGCCTAACTGTAACGGCGGATCCGGCGTGGCCCCTGAAACCGTAACTGTTTTTGGAGGTAAAGTTCCGTTTATCAATGCCACATCAGAATGCGGTGCCGTAAAAATCAGGCTCTGGTCTGAGCTGCCGGCCACTTTCAGGTCATTCAGCCACTTTACCCCTTCCAACGGATAGGAAAAGCTTTTGAATTCCGTTCCGCTGATGTTGATATCGAACTGGTTCTCGCGCCAGTTAATGCCCCATACCCCGGCTCCGTAATAATTCCCTAAATCGTCCCAAGGCCAGCCTCCGGGAATGGTCTGGTGATCAAAATAAGCATCATCAATTACCAGGTCACCGGAAATTTTGGTAATCCCGGATTTTTTAATGGCAGCAGTTAATTTCTGCTTGAAGTTTTCAGGTTTGTAGCCGTCGTACCGCCAGCTTCCCAGGGTAGGATCTCCGGTGGAAGAAATAAACAGGTTGCCGTTCAGGGTTCCTCCTGAAATTGTGCCCGAATAGCCACAAGTTGTTTTATAAGTATAATTTTTACCAAGGGTTTCCAAAGCTGCAGCTGCAGTAAATATTTTTTGTGTCGATGCTGTGGAAAGCCCTTTGTTTCCCTGGTATTCATAAATAAGGTTTCCGTTCTCATCAGAAACATACAAGGACAGGCTGGATGAAACGGCCGCAGAAGATTCCATCAGGCTTTTCGCAGCGGCCTCCAGTTTCTGAGCAACATTCTGGGCAAAAATAATCTGTGTTGATACTATGACGATAAGGACGGCGAATGTTTTTCTCATTAAGGTTCTGTTTTCTGAATGCAGATGCTTCGTCAGGCCGGTTGGTTCAGTCTTCTCACTATTACCCTGTACGGTATCGCATTCTGTATTCAAATATAATCAAAGTAATTTATAAGTCTGAGCCTGCTTCTATTTCATAAGGCTCTTTTCCTTGTTCAAAAATCCGGGTCAGTTCAGTTCCTTCCACCGTAATTTTATTTCCGGTTCTCCTGATCCAGTTTCCTTCACGGAGCCCGACAACTTTTGTATCATTTTGCGTTAAAAATTCTTTGATTCTGGTTTCCCGGGTTTCACCGTTGTGTTTCAGGCCCGGGTTCGGATCCAGATAATGCGGATTGATATTGAACGGAACAAGCCCCATACAATCAAAGCTTTGCGGATAAACAATCGGCATATCATTCGTTGTTTTCATGTTCTGTCCGACGATGTTGCTTCCTGCGCTGCAGCCTAGGTAAGGTTTGCCGCTTTCCACATTTTGTTTCAGAACAGTCATCAGTCCTTTTTCATGAAGGGTTTTAACCAGCAGAAAGGTATTTCCGCCCCCTGTAAAAAAAGCTTTTGCGTTATGCACTGCTTCAACTGTATCATCGAATTCATGCAGCCCCTTCACTTTAATGTCAATTGTTTCAAAGAAAGAACGGGCTTTTGCCGTATAGTCATCATGGGAAATCCCACCTGGCCTTGCGAACGGAATAAAAACCAGTTCATCAATTCCTTCATATAAGCTGATGATTTCTTCTTTTAAATATGCTAAATATTCCCCCCCGAAAAGGGTGGAGGTTGAAGCCAGTATGATATTCATAGACATTTCCTTGATTAAATTCTTAAGTAACAAAGATAGTTAAACCGCAACGAATCAAAAATTAATATAAAATAAACACGAGTGTTGTTAATATTTTCAAAAAAAACTTAAAGGTTCTAAAATCCGGACATTTGCGGAATTATTATTGGACTTCAAAACTACAGAATTTTAAATACGGGAATTATGAAAACGACTAAAATGAATATCAAAAATCTTTTTCTGGCCTTACTGTTTATCGGAGCTGCCGGCTTTACAAGTGCCCAGACCACCCAGACGGACAGTGCTGCTGCTACAGCTACGGCAACAAGCCAGACTTCAAATCCGGCTGTAGAAGAACTTAAAAAACAAATAGAGACCAATCCAAAAGATACAGAGGCGTTAGCCAAACTTGCTACAGCTTATCAGGAAGCATCAGACTGGGCCAATGCCGTTAATACATGGAAAAGAATATCCGCCCTGTTGCCGGACTGGGCACCTTCATATTACAGCCAGGCCTATGCATACCAGTCAGCTAAAGACGATGCCAATGCAAAAGCTGCCTATGAAAAATACATTGCCACGGTAAAACCTGAAGAGGTTGAGCAGAACAGGAAAAACCTGGCATATGCCTACTTCTATGTCGCTTTTGCGGAACAGCAGGGCAATCCTGACAAAGCAAAAGATTATATTGCCAAATCGCTACAGTATGATCCTTCCAACCAGGATGCCGTAAAACTCAGCAAAGCCCTGAATTCATAATAAAAGAAGACCCTGAAATTTCAGGGTCTTCTTTTATGTTTCATTTTCATAAAGCTGATACAATGACCATAAGGAGCTTTAAATTATAAGAAATTCATATAATCTTAAAAAACTTAGCTGTTTTAAATGATCGCATTTAATACGATTAATTTATCTGCATGAAACCTTAACCAAATAAATTTTACACTCAGGAAGGAATGTTTATCTTTGCACCAGATAAATCTGTAAACAAATGAAATTTTTTATTGACACTGCTAATTTAGAGCAGATTAAAGAAGCAAAAGACCTTGGAATCCTTGATGGGGTAACCACAAACCCTTCATTGATGGCCAAAGAAGGCATTCAGGGATCTGAAGCAATTAAAAACCATTATAAAGCCATTTGCGAAATCGTAGACGGAGACATTTCTGCGGAAGTACTTTCCATCACGTACGAAGAAATGATTAAAGAAGGTGACGAACTGGCAGCGATCCACCCGAATATCGTGGTAAAAATCCCGATGATCAAAGACGGGATCAAGGCATTAAAATATTTTTCAGATAAAGGGATCAAAACCAACTGTACCCTTATTTTCTCTCCGGGACAGGCATTGCTGGCCGCGAAAGCAGGCGCAACTTACGTTTCTCCGTTCCTGGGAAGGCTGGATGATATTTCAACAGACGGACTGAACCTGATCCAGGAAATCAGACTGATTTTCGATAACTATATGTACGAAACTGAGATTTTAGCAGCTTCTATCCGTCACTCTATGCACATTATCGACTGTGCGAAGATTGGTGCCGATGTCATCACCTCGCCGCTTCCTCCGATTTTGAGTTTACTGAAACATCCGTTAACAGATAGCGGACTGGCCCAGTTTATTTCAGATTCCCAGAAATTAGCGTAAGCATAACCGCATTTTTGAAATAGAACCGGGGCGCGGAAACTTTGTTTCCGCGCCCCGGTTTATTAATTCATTTTTTAGTTTTCAACCGTCTTTATAACCTTGCAGGGATTTCCTACGGCTACTGCATTATCAGGAATATCCTTCGTCACGACACTGCCTGCCCCGATTACGGAGTTATTCCCTATCGTAACTCCAGGTAAAACGACAACGTTCCCTCCGAACCATACATTATCGCCCACCTTAATGGGATGAGCCGATTCCAGGCCCTGGTTTCTCTGCTTTACGTCAAGCGGATGGCTTGCGGTATAAAAACTGCAGTTCGGGCCTATGAACACATAGTCCCCGAAGGTCACTTTAGCACAATCCAGGATCACCAGGTTATGATTGGAGTAGAAATGATCCCCGACCTCAATATTATAACCGTAATCGCACCAGAAACTGGGCTCGATACAGATATTGTCTTTTGTTTTCCCTACAATCTTTCTGATCAGTGTTCCTCTTGCTTCCGTATCGGAATTTTTCAGCCGGTTGTATTCCAGGCAGAGGTCTTTAACTGCCATCCGTTCATTAATCAGTTCCTGATCGTAATTGGCATCGTATAAAAGCCCGTTTTCACATTTCTCCTTTTCTGTCATGAATTCTTATTTTATGTTTGACGTTTAAGATGTATTGATTAAATATAGCAAAAAGAAAGCAGGATGAAAAATGACTTTCACCCTGCTTTCAATAAAATTACATATTCTACTTATATAGATCCGGTTCTATGGGATTGTTGTTTTTGGCCAGAGATTCTTTTGTATTTTTCTCTATTTCCCTGAATACCTGGTTCTGATCTGTGATTTCTCTTCCGTCCTGTGTCTGCACCTTAAAGGTAACCCGGGTGTTATTGTTATCTCCGCCGTTCCGCATCATCATTTCCCTCATGTTCTTGGAAGGGTCATTAACGTAGGCTTTCCATACTTTTTTAAACTGGTCTTCGGTTACTTCAATTTCCTTCCCTCCGATTCCCATGATCTTTACATTTCCCGGCAGTTCCGTTTCACTGAGGGCTGCGAAAGCTTCGGTTTTCTTGTTGCCCTGTAGAGTCATCCTGTGTGAGCCTGTAGTATCTTCAATCTGTACAATCAGTCCCGGAAGCCCGTAGAATTTATAAGGCCCGTCCTGGAACGGGATTTCTGTAGTAAACCAGGCAACCCATTCCCTGCCGCCATAGCTGGCTGTTGCTTTCTGGGCATTGTACGCACCGATTTTCTGTTTTTCCGGAAGGATCTTCCATTCGGGTTTCCGGTCTTCTATGATTTTATACTGATCCATGGAAACTCTGGTAATCAGGAAGGTTTTATAGTCGGGGTATGATTTCGTTACCTTATAGCCTACCTGTCCGGCATTGTCTTTGCGGTTGACATTCAGGTTTCCGGATCCGCCCTTCAGCTGTTTCTGAAGGTTTGCCATTGATGTGGAGTCGGCAATGAATTTATCGCGGCTGTAGTAACTGGAGCCGTTTTTATCAATATCCAGCAGCATCATCTCCGTTTTGACGTCTTCCCTGTTGCTGGAATCCGGAATGTATTTGTACTCATAGAAAAACCGGTTCTGTGCGAAAATGCTGAGTCCTGTAACTAAAAATAATGCTGTAAAAACAATTTTCATTATTCTAAATATTTTCAAGTTCGATTTTATTATTGTCCTTTTTCATTCTTTCTTTGATGCGCTCTTCCTGGTTTTTCATGCTGGCATTCTGCCCGTCTTTCATAATCATTATCGCTCCGCCCATCTGCATTTGCTTAAGCCCTTTTGTAGGATCGCTTTCGTAGTCTTTTAAAAGTTTGCTGTACTGCTTGGCATTCACCGGAATTTCATTAGTCCCGAAGATCTCTTCCGGAATGGAACTGATGTTTTGCACAGCCTGCAAAGTGAAACGGTGAGACAGCGTCTTATCTTCCATTTTTACGATAAGCCCGGGAAGCCCGTGAAATTTATAAGGTCCGTCCTGAATCGGGATATCTGTGGTAAACCATGCATACCAATGCCTTCCGGCGAAGTCAGTTTCTGCTTTTTGCGCTGACCATTCCCCGATTTTCAGTTTTTCTGAAGTTATTTTCCATATCATCGGCCTTTCTTCAGAAACGTTGTACTGGTCCCTTAAAATCCTGTTGTGCAAAAAGACTTCATACTTTGGGTATTTTTTTGAGACCGTGTACCGCACCAGGCCTTTCCGGTCATCAGACTTAACGTTAATCGATCCCGAAGATGCCATCTGCCTTTCAAGATCAATTTTCATCAGAGAATCTGAGCGGTAAACCATATAGCTGTAAAATTTAGATCCGGATTTTGAGACATCCAGATTCATCATTTCGCTTTTAACATCAGAAACGTTGGTGGAATCCGGGATGAATTGGTAGTTATAGGTAAAACGCTGGTTCTGTGCACCGGTGGTTATGCTTAAAAATAAAAAGAGCAGTAGTATATTTTTCATAAATGCTGTTTGTTTGTCTGTTTGTTTTGTTTGATTAAATAAAAAAGCCCTGTCAGCACATCACAACAAGTCTGAAATTTGCAGTACTGACAGGAGCTATATTCGGGTTTTTATGGTTATTTTTTAGTTTCAATACGAATTTCTCCGGAGGTTTCTCCGCCGTCAACCTTTTTCTTGTTGATATTCATGCTTTTAATCTTATCAGGATTCAAGCTTTCCAGTTCCTGCTTTGTAACTTCTTTGCCGTCAAAATATATCCTCATGTTATCGGCTCCGTCAATGCTTTTGATACCTGAAGCATTCAACGTCTGATTACCCTGGTTGATTATGATGTTGTCAGCATTGATCCTTAACATTTTACCTTCCGGAAAGTTTTTAAACGTGTTGCTGAATACCATAGCCTTTCTGTTTCCGTTCAAAGCCATTCTTTCAGCTTCTAACTTTATACGCTCTTTATAAACCTTTGCTATTTTAGAATCAATTTTCGCCCTTTTCCTTTCCAGCTCGGCTCTTTTCCTGACATCTGCAGCAGATCCGTTGTTTCCCGTTCGTGATAATTTGAATGTTTTTTTCATTTCAGGGGACCACTTCCCATTTTTTGCGTCCCTGAAAGAATAGATCTGTACTTTCGGTGTATTGGGTATATTTACCGCTAACGGCGGAAGATCGGGAAGGTCAACCTTAAGTTCAGGAATTTCGGGCAGTTCCGGTATTTCTTCATATTTCATATTTCCAATATTCCTGATTTTATCCTTCCACTCCGCAGATTTGAAATATTCGTTGATATTTACATCCCTGCCGTCCGTTTTTATTACCATTACAGATTTAAGAAATTTTTCAGAGCCTGCAATTTTACCGATCTCTCCGGATAGTTTTCCTATTTCTTCAAGGTAACTGTCATAATCTTTGCTTTCAGGACTAAGCTTTTTTAAGGTTGCGGTACGCTCCTGGATCTGTTTGCTCAAATCTGCAATTTTCTTTTCATCGGCTGATCTTTTAGAGACACCGGGAACTACTGCTGTCCGTGTTTTTGAAGCATCAGGTGTCACGGTATCCGTTTTAATGCGCGCATCCTGTTGTTTCTCAATCCGGGAAACGGTTTTCTCGATTTCTATATTCGTTGCTTTGATTTCCTGATTTTTCGCGTTTACCATATAGGCAAAGGCCACTGAAAATACGACCGGCAATGCAAAAATTCTACGCACATACCCGAATCTGGTTTTTGGTTTCTGTAACATTTTAAGGCGTTTTTTAAGGTTTGAACTAAGAAACGGACTGGTTGCCGGCAACGCTGTTCCGGAAAAGTGGCTGGCTAAGAGCATCTGCGCAAATGCTTTGGTGTCCGATTGCCTGACGGCTTTTTTATCCGCCAGGTATTCATGAATTAAACTGATTTCTTTTCTGATGAGGTAAAAAAAAGGATTGAACCAGAATACTGACGTAATGATCTCGATAAAAATTTTATCGAAAGAATGTTTCTGCTCAATATGTACCATTTCATGCTTCAGAATCTGCTTTCCGATATCCGAGTCCAGCATAATGGAATTTTTCCAGAACAGATTTCTGAAATAGGAAAACGGTGCTTCAGCCAGATTGGTCCGGTAAAAGTTGATCCCGCCGAAATGCTCTTTCGGAAACCGGCTTTTAAGCTGCCCGATCCTGACAATCCCGTAGATGAATCTTCCTAGAAAGAAGAAAGAAATGAATCCCAGAGCTGAAAAAATAATCCTAAAATAAATGTGATCATATGCTGTGTTTTTGTAGTTATTAAAATTATGTACTTTATCAATCAGGCGGTAGACGCTGCTGCTTACTTCAATCGTAAAGTCCTCTATCTTTATTAATGGCAGCAGAATCGAAATCAGCATCGCAGACAAAAGATAAAATCTGTTGTAGTGATGAAACGTCCTGTCCTTTAAAGACAGCCGGTAGTATAAAAATGTTATACCGGAACATACAATAACTTTCCCAAAATACAGAAGCAGAGTTTCCATAGGCTGTTAATCTTTGTTTTTGAGTTCGCTTAGCAACAGTTCAAGGTCTTCTACCGTCATTTCGTTTTTTTCCACCAGAAATGAAACTGCACTTTTGTAGGAGCCTTTAAAATAATTTTTCACAAGGCTTTTCATGGTTTTCCCGGAATACTGTTCCTTTGAAACCAGCGGAAAATATTCATGCTGCCTTCCGTATACGCGGTAGTCTACAAATTCCTTCTCTTTCAATACTTTCAAAATGGTAGAAACGGTATTGGTATGCGGTTTCGGTTCCGGGAAAAGATCCAGAACATCTTTCAGAAATCCCTTTTCGAGTTTCCATAAATACTGCATTACCTGTTCTTCTGCTTTTGTCAATGTCTGAATTTTCATATCCTTTTAATTTATCATTATTCTCATACAGATTCAAATAATCCGTATCACTAATTCCTTAGTGATACAAATGTAGAAATAAAATCAATACGGACAACTATTTTTTTAGTGATAAAAACAGAATTCATTTAATCAACTGATAACCAGATTAATAAATTTTCATAAGATTTGTTACATTTTCAAAAAGTTAAATTACTGCCTGATCATTTTACAGCAAAGCTGATGATTGGAGCTGAAATTCTTAAAAGTTGTTAATTTTTATTACATAAAATTAAAATGAAGTCGGTTTAACTCAGAAAATATATTTATTTTAGTGCTTTAAAAATTTCTCATGAAAAGATATCATTTATTAATTGTACTATTGCTATTCATTTTTAACTTTACTACAGCCCAGAAGAAAGGTTCTCCGGCAGCGGATTTCAGTGCGGTAGGGGAAGCGAAAAACAAAATTGAAAATACCGTTCCGTTAGTGATCAAGCATTTAAAGGAAATAAGCGAAAAAGAAAGCGATCCGAATATCCTTGCGAACGGAAAAACAGCTTTAGCCAAAGAATACGGGAAAGTGGAACTGGAATGGCGCCTGTACCGCGGGAACATGAACAACTGTATCCTTAACAACGCTTCCAAGAAAGCCAAAAAGTGTATGGAATACCATACCTCTATGTTCAGAGGCACTTTGATCAACTACAACAACTATATTACCAACCTGACGAGAAAGAACGGTTACCTTGGTGTAGAAGGCGATACAAAATTTGAATTCAACCCTGCTGAAGTCACCACAAAACTGAATGATTCTTATTTTAGCGGAGGCGATGCAGCCAACAGGATGAAAAGAGGCCAGAAAAAAGAATTTATAGGCCAGACCATGGCTGATGATAATGCGCTTAAGCCTTTCAATCAGCTGGCAGCTGAATAATTTCAACAGAATTAATATCATTAAAATAATAATCCTGCTTTGTCCAAAGCGGGATTTTTTGTATCCGCTGACGGAAATAAACAGCAAATCAATAGTTATGGCATGATAAGTGAATCATCTGAACTTATTTCAAAAACAACCAGAATGAGCAGTTTAAAAAAAGGAGATATGGTAAGATGGAATTCCAGCTTCGGGGAAACCCACGGAAAGATTACCCACATCCATACAAAGGATTTTACGTTTATGAACAGGCAGCGCCGTGCGTCTGAAGAAGAACCGCAATATGAAGTAATGAGTGAAAAGACAGGGAAATCAGCGGTGCATAAAGCTTCAGCCCTTAAGAAAATGTAAAATGCCACAAATTAATTTGTGGCATTTTTAATTATCCGGTATTCAGTTACTTAATTTTATCGTAAATTAGTTTGGTAACAACCGCACCGAAAAGATAATAGGCAACCGTCATTATTTTTTTCTGGTTATTCTCGGCAACCGGGGCATCATCCAGTCCCATTTTCTCAGGAAGGGCTACTGCACCCAGTCCCATTAAAACCCCGGAAGCAATATTGAAACCGGTAGTAGCCGTAGCTGCGTAATACATCCCGTTCCCGATGACATCACCGGCTAATGTAGCCGCATACAGCTGTTCGTGATTGGTAACCTTCATATCCACTTTATCCAGCGCTTTATTTAAAGCTTCTTCCCCCACTTTATTGATCTCCGGGACATTGTCAAAATTTTTCCTGATGGCTTCGTGCAGCAGGCTGAGTGCAACGGCACCTCCTAAACCTGCAAGGATTTTCTTATACATACGCTTGTCTTATTAATGATATGTTTATTCAACTGCATAAATTAAGCCATTAAAAGCATGATGTAAAAGTCACTGTATGGAGAAATAAAAAGAGTATTACAAATCTGTAATACTCTTTCTGCAGTAGCGGGAACCGGACTCGAACCGATGACCTTCGGGTTATGAGCCCGACGAGCTACCTACTGCTCCATCCCGCGGTGTATTTTTAGAGTGCTTACCGAAAGCACTTAACTTAGTAGCGGGAACCGGACTCGAACCGATGACCTTCGGGTTATGAGCCCGACGAGCTACCTACTGCTCCATCCCGCGGTGTATCTTTAGAGTGCTTACCGAAAGCACTAACTTAGTAGCGGGAACCGGACTCGAACCGATGACCTTCGGGTTATGAGCCCGACGAGCTACCTACTGCTCCATCCCGCGTTATTGGACTGCAAATATACGACAATATTTTTAAAATCCTAATTTTTCTTGACTATTAAAGACTTTTATGAAAATTATTTTAATATTCGTATCTTTGGGGTATGGCAAAAATATTGAAAATATATCCTGAGAATCCACGGGAAAACCTTATCGATGAGGTGGTTAAAACATTAAATAACGGCGGACTGATTATTTATCCTTCCGATACGGTGTATGCATTGGGCTGTAATATTTTTGATATAAAAGCAATGGAAAAGCTGGCCCAGATTAAAAAGCTTAAGCTTGAAAAGGCTCAGTTTTCCATTATATGTAATGATCTCAGCCACCTTTCAGATTTTACAAGGCCTATCAACACTTCCGTTTTCAGGTTTTTGAAAAGCCACCTGCCGGGGCCTTTTACCTTTATCCTTGAAGCCAATAAAAGTTTACCGCTCGCCTATAAAAACCATAAAACAATCGGGATCCGGGTTCCGGACCATCCGGTTCCGCAACTTATTGTTGAGAAGTTAGGGCATCCGATTGCTTCCACTTCCATCAAGGACGATGATGAAATCATTGAATATTCCACAGATCCCGAACTGATTGCAGAAAAGTACGGTCATCTGGTAGATATCGTTATTGATTCCGGATACGGCGATAATATCGCTTCTACCATTGTGGACCTTACTTCAGGAGAACCTGAAATCATAAGACAGGGAAAGGGAGATATTTAAAAATAAGCTTATCCTCCGGAATCAGCTGTGGTTTTATTTATTTAATTTATGAGTCTTAACGGAAAATATGCCTTGGGCATCCTGCTTACGTTTGTATTGCTGGCTGCGGCTATGCTTTACATCTTTCCTGTTGTCAATATGATGGCGGGAACAGCAGAGATTACTTCAGAGAAGTTTTTTTATTCCCGGATGATCCTGTGGCTGGTGGCCATCATTGTCTTCCTGTACAGTCTTTTTGTTGAGAAACAGTATTTCCTGCTCTGGAAAGAAAAATCCTATTCTGTACTTTTTTACATCGGAGCCGTAATCAGCCTGTACTTTATCTGCCTATTAGGAGGTGCACTTCTTAATACTTTTGTTAAAATTTCAACCCATGAAAAAAACAGCAGCCAGCTGATGCGCCTGGCTCTGATTTTCAGGAACAATTATTCGTTAATCATAATAACCTGCCTTACGGCAGGTGTTGTGGAAGAACTCCTGATGCGCGGCTATATGCAGCCGCGGATTGAAAATATATACAGCAGTCGCTATTCCGGAATCCTGATTCCTGCCGTTTTATTCGGGATCCTCCACAGTACCTACGGAACGATAGGCCAGGTATTGGTCCCGTTTTTTATCGGAGCTGTTTTTGCTGTTTTTTACAAACGGTATTCAAATATAAAAATTCTCATCATCTGTCACTTCATGTATGATTTCGTATCACTGATGGTCATGAATTTTATTAACGTTAAACATTTATCTGTATTGTAACCTTATGAAAATAATAACATCGCCCGCCAAATTAATGAACACCGAAAATTCAACGGACCTGTTGAGAATCACGACTCCTAAATTCATTGATGACGCAGCTTACATACACTCCCATTTAAAGCACAAATCCCCGAAATATCTTTCTGAACTGATGGAAATTTCGCCTAAACTGGCGGACGAAAACTGGGAAAGAAACCAGAAATGGGATGCAAAACCTACGGCAAAACAATCCGCTCCTGCCCTGTATGCTTTTACAGGTGAGGTATACAGAGGCATGGATGCCAAGACACTGGATAAAAGTGCTGTGGATTACTTACAGAAAAACCACAGGATCCTTTCAGGCCTGTACGGCCTTTTAAAACCTTCTGATAAAGTTATGCTGTACCGCCTGGAAATGGGACGCCCTTTCAAGTTCGATGAATACAATAATCTGTATGAATTCTGGAGGGATAAAATAACGGATCAGCTGAATTCCGAACTCAAAAAGAATGAGATTGTCCTGAATCTGGCAAGCCAGGAATATTTCAAAGCCATCGACCGTAAAAAAATCCGTCATCAGATTATTGATTTCGAGTTTTATGAATTGAAGGAGGGAAAACTCAAAACCATTGTGGTGTATACCAAGCATGCCCGGGGCATGGTCGCAAGATTCTGTGCGGAAACCAATGCCAAAACCCTGAATGATGTAAAGGCATTCAATTATGAAGGCTACATGATTGATGAAGAAAAATCAACGGATACAAAACTGGTTTTTACAAGATAGATGACAGTAGGAGAATTTAAAAAATATTTCAGGGAACAGCTTTCGGAAATATACATAGATTCGGAAAGTGCTTTTTTGTGCTCTGTTTTTATTGGAAAAATCGTAGGGCTCAATCCTTTTTATCAAAGGAAATTTTCCGGCCAGGCACTATTGCAGGATGATGAAGAAAAGCTTCTGCACGTAATCTCAGAACTGAAAACCGAGAAGCCGTACCAGCACATCCTGGGTGAAACCGAATTCTACGGCATGACATTCTTTGTAAATGAACATGTACTGATCCCCAGGCCTGAAACCGAGGAGCTGCTGGAACTGGCGATCAAGAACATCCACAGCTCAAAATTATGGAGGGAGGATATAAAAATCCTTGACATCGGAACGGGCAGCGGAGTAATTCCTCTGGTGTTAAAAAAACACTTTCCAAAAGCCCGGATAACTTCCGTTGATTTTTCTGAAAAGGCCCTGGAAACAGCCGGGAGAAATGCAGCGTTCCATAAGCTGGACGTAAATTTTATCCAAGCAGATTACCTTACTTACAGCCTGAATGAAAATTTTGACATCATTATTTCAAACCCGCCGTACATCGGTATCGAAGAAGAAAAAGAAATTGCTGATTCCGTGAAGGAATTTGAACCGAAAATGGCCCTCTTCTCCCCTACTTCCGATGCGCTTATCTTTTACCGGAAGATTGCAGAAGATGCTGAAAAACACCTTAATGAAAACGGGATGCTGTTTTTGGAAATCAATCAGAAATTAGGCCCTGAAACGCTGGAACTGTACCGTAATTTCACGGAGGCTGCCCTAATCCAGGATTTATCGGGAAATGACCGGTTTGTTTTTGGTGAAAAATAATCAGCCGGAAATTTCAAACGTACCTATCTGAAAATTATAAACTCCCATTATAAAAAATCTGTTTCCAGCCTGTCAATAGTCAGGATAAAATCCGGTTAATTACCTTGACCGGATTTTTTTGTTTTTTCAAATATAAATTTCTTAATTAAACCTTTTCTTTGTTTAATTATTCATTTTTCAGGAAATGGGTATGATGTTATTGCCACCTGGTTATACGATTAACATATTTCTAAAATAATTACGGAATCCCTTTAAAACCGGACCCTGAAAGACATTTTTCAAATGAATTTCACCGCCAAATGATTTGTAATGGTTATTTACATATATTTGTGTGTAATCGATTACACATTAAATATTTCATTTTAAAACAACCAAAAAATTACTAATCTATGAAAAGAATATTGATCTATTTTGTGATGCTTTTCAGTCCTTTCCTTCTGAAAGCACAGGTAACCATTACCCAGGCAACAGGCTGGCTTGAATCTGCTTATGTCAAATGGAACCCTGTCAACGGGGCTGACAGCTACAAAGTGTATTATACCGGAGGCGGATTTACCGATAAACCTATTGATACACAGCTTATAAGAAGCTACGGCACTTATTTCAGGGCGGATATTTTAGGATTAAGCGCCGGAAACTATACGGTTAAAGTGGTCCCGGTAACAGGGAATGTAGAGGGTGCGGCTGCGGTTTCCGGTACGGTGACCGTTCTTGCTCATGACAGAAACGGATTTGCCCATCACAATGCCAGGGTTCCGGGAGCTTACAACCTGAATGGAACCTTAAAAGCAAACGCTGTGGTCATCTACGTGACACAGGATACTAAAAACACAGTTTCACTGAATGTTACAGGAGCCAATGCAAATCCCTGTGTCGGTCTTCAGAGTATTCTGGACGGTTTCAAAAAAGGCATGGATACAAGGCCTCTGGCCATAAGACTGTTGGGAAATGTAACAGATCCCGGTTATCTTCTGAATGGCGATGCCGTGATTGAAAATAAAAATATCGATGCCAGCTCAATTACTTTTGAGGGTGTTGGTGATGATGCACTGGTAAACGGCTGGGGAATCCGTATTAAAAACGCAACCAATATAGAAGTGAGAAATCTTGGATTCATGCTGACCAATGCTTCGGAAGGTGATAACCTCAGCTTACAGCAGAATAACAGCTATATCTGGGCCCACCATAACGACTTGTTTTATGGTGCTCCCGGTTCTGATGCCGATCAGGAAAAAGGCGACGGGGCGCTGGATGCTAAAAAATCCACCTATGTCACTTTTTCCTACAACCATTTCTGGGATAACGGAAAAAGCTGTTTGCTGGGTTTAAGTGAAGGAACGACCGCAGGCCTTTACATCACTTACCACCACAACTGGTTTGATCATTCAGATTCAAGACATCCGAGAGTGCGCTATTATTCTGCCCACGTCTACAACAATTACTATGACGGAAATTCTAAATATGGAGTAGGTTCTACCCTGGGCTCTTCGGTTTTCGTGGAGGGAAATTATTTCAGAAATGCAAAATACCCGATTCTTACTTCAAAACAGGGAACAGACGTTGCCAATGGCGCTCCCGGAACATTTTCGGGTGAAAACGGCGGTGTGGTGAAGGCATTCAACAACTACATGACCGGTCAGACGGCTTTCGTTCCTTATAATGCGGCAACAGCAGCCAGTCATTTTGATGCTTATGTATCTGCTTCAAGAAATGAAGTGCTCGGAAATACCATCAAGGCATTCCAGGGGAACGGTACATATAACAACTTTGATACAGATAATTCGCTCTATGTCAATACTCTGGTCCCGGATTCCCCGACGGCTGCAAAAGATAAGGTCATGCAGTATTCCGGAAGGGTTTCCGGTGGAGATATCAGCTGGACTTTCAGCAATGCCAACGATGATACCTCTTCTTCTGTAAATACCGGATTAATGGCCGTGCTGCAAAACTATGTCTCTTCATTGGTCTATGTACAGGGAATTTCTTCAGCCTCTGCAAGTTCCCAGACCCTTGCTGTTCCTTCAAACAATGACCAGGCTGTCACAGCAGGAACGGCCATTACCCCTATGGTCTTTACGTGGGGCGGAACAGCAACGGATGCAGCGGTTACAGGTTTACCGGCTTCCGGAATCAGCTTTGTTAAAAATGCTTCAGCCAAAACGGTTACGGTTTCAGGAACGCCTACCGCTGACCTTGATTTCACAATAATGACCTCTGGTACAGCCGGAACAGCCGTTTCAGGAACAGGAAGCATTTCAGTTACGCCAGGGTCAGGGACAAACCCTCAGGGAAATGAAATCCACAATTTCTCTGTTTCTAACCTTACCAGTTCATTTTATACCTTCACGTCTGCAAATATCAATTCTACCGACGGTATGGCAACGTACGACGGATTAACCCTGACAAAACGCCTGAAATTAGAATCAGCAACAGGAATCACATACACCACGGCTGCGGCATCATCCTTAACACTGGTTTTCGATCCTTCATTCAGCGGAACGGTGAAGGTGGATAATGTTTCTTACACGGCTTCTTCGGGAATCGTATCAATTCCAACGGTAGCTGCAGGATCCCACTCCATCACAAAAGGAAGTGTGGCCAACCTGTTCTACATTAAAACCCAATATGCTTCCTCAGTTTTGTCCACTCAGGAAAATACGGTTGCAGAAAATGTTACAATTTATCCAAACCCTGTTGAAACCTTTTTCAGCATTACTGTTCCGGATACGGTTGAACAGGTGACAATAACCAACAGTGCGGGAGATACTGTAAAACATATCAGAGGCAATAACAAAACCATTGATATGAGCAGCCTTCAAAGCGGCCTTTATTTTGTCCGGATTAAAACGGATAAAGGAAGCTCAGCGCACAAGATTATTAAAAAGTAAAATTGATTATTTTATATGGCCTGCCGTCCCAGTTTTTGGGGCGGCTTTTTGTTTTTCAAAAAATGAAACAATAACGCCTGTGACATTGGCTATCTGATATTGAGTTTCAAAACCTTTGAATTTTCTGAAGATATTTTTATATAAAACTTCCCTGAGAATGACAGATTTATTTTTGGAAGCAAATAAATTAATTGCTGATTATTTTATTCTGAATTTCAGTGTTTCATTTTCTTTCTTTAAAATTTTTATTTCTTCTGATTTTCTGATGTATTTTTTTTGAGTTTCTATAAAGAAATCAGCAACATTGTAATAATGAATGTTACTTCCTGACTGATCATATAAAGTAGAATTATCAAATTGAAAAGGAAATTTTGCAATTTAATCTTTGATCTCTTCTACAGAAACTTCTAATGTTTTTGCCATGCTCTCCGGAGATATATCTTTTTCATTCTTAAAGCTTTTTAGTTTTTCCTGAATCAGGCGCATTCACCGCGGCAGGTTTAGTAAGCGCTAAAAACGCATTTAGATTAAAGATATTAAAACCTATTCATAGTAGGTATTTATAGTTATCAGTTTTTTTATTTAACATTAAAGCACCTTAATAAGGTGCCTTAATGTTAAATATTTTTTAATTTCCTGATCAAATATAGTGATATACTGTGTCATATAAATTTATGCAGAATATCTTCAGACCCTGACCGCTTTCCAGTTATAATTAAATTTAAATAACCGATTCTTATGAAAAAACTCATTTCAGGATTGTTCCTAATCATAAGTTCATCGTCGCATGTACTTACCGACACGATTCAAACTAAAAATAACCTCGATCAAAATGAATCTTTTAAAAATCAGGGATATTCATAAGCATTTACACCGTATGGAAACAGTATAGTGAATATGCCGGATCTGCTGACTTTCATTTTATAAAGAGAATGATTATCCGATCCTTTTCCTTACAAAGATTTCATAACTTAAATAGATCAGCGGCAATGCCATAATACCGATGTATAAAGAGTTTGCTACTGCAGCCTGAGGCTGGGTAAGCACAGCATAGACCAGCCCGAAAAATGCACCTCCCAAATGCGCAGCATGCCCGATATTGTCATGCTGGCTTGGGTTCAGCATCATATAAACCGAATAGGCGAAATATACCAGACCGAAGATATAGCCAGGAATAGGAATTGGAATAAAAAACATGTAGATTCCGATATCCGGCATCATGGCGATGGCGGCAAATAAAATGCCTGAAACCCCGCCGCTTGCTCCGATGGCGGAATACCAGGGCTGCTTCTGGTAAATAAACAGTGAAAATATATTTCCCAGTAAAATGGATCCGAAGTAAATAAGCAGAAAACCGAAGTTTCCGAATCCCTGAATAATTACCGGACCGAAGAAATACAAAGTTAACATATTAAATATCAGATGCATGAGATCAGCATGAAGAAATCCTGCCGAAAGCAGACGGATGTATTCCTTCCGGTTGCTGATTGCTCCTACATTGAATTTATATTTCTCAAAATTGCTGCTTCCGTTTGGTGCGGCAAAGCTTATAATGGCCGTAATGACGATGATTAAAATAAGGATATTCATTTTTAACGTTTAATTTCTATATTTCCTACGCAAGTTTTATGCTATTCTTTAAAACCTCCTCTTCCTCTAGCCTTTTTAGCTTTTAAAAGGTCTGAAAATACAAAATTACCCACGTTACAATGGACAGGTTCTTAATTTTTGAAAACTTTAAATGTTCTGTTATTTGTGCGGGTAAAAATCTTTACAAGGTATTCTCCCGGCACATATGCGGAAACATCAATGGTTATATTAGAATTATTAATAGTCTGCCTTTTAATCTTTCTGCCTTCCATATTATAGACTTCTAAAAGTAATATAAACTCTTTGCCTTGGATATGTAAAAGATCTGCTGTAGGATTAGGATAAATTTCAATATTGTTACCCAAAGAAATTTCCTTTGTTCCGAGTTGTGTTCCCAAAATATTTACAGTGTAATCCCTTGTTTCTCCGGATCCGAATGACGAGCATGCATTTCCTGGGTTGATGGCACTTCCATAAGCCCTGGATCGGATCCTCATCCTTGTATTTCCGTTGGCAGAAGAGGCAGGTACAGTAAATTTCCTGGGTTGATGGCACTTCCATAAGCCCTGGATCGGATCCTCATCCTTGTATTTCCGTTGGCAGAAGAGGCAGGTACAGTAAAGGAGACGGTATTCTGGGTGTTCATGGAATTGACCAGCTGCTTATACTCCTGCGCTTCAAAAATATTATTTTGGTTGGTATCGAGCCACATACCGATTACAGCTTCTGAAGAGGTAGAAGTATAGATCTGATACGTCTGCCCGGCCGTGAGCGTTGCTGTCGTATTTCCCGAGGCCGGGTAATCATGATAAAAAATGCCTGATGAAGAAAACGTCTGATGACTAAAAGGGGTAGAATTAATCTTTATCTCAATAAAGGAAGGATCTATGTCACCACCCAGGTTTGAAGTACAGGGATTTTGTATGGATTGGGCATCAAAAAGGCATGCCATAAAAATACTTGTCAATAAAACTGTTTTCATATAAAAAATTTAAGGATACAAATCTAGCAAAAAACAATTAATGAAACAAAGTCGCATTAAAGAATTAATATTAACATTACATTATGCGATGTGATGGAATTTAATTATTCTGCGATCCATGCTTAACTAATGTCCGCAAATAAATGTTATTACAGTTCAGCAGCAGATTTCATCAAGGCAGGTTACATTAAAATTATCCGTAAATTTGTATTACTGTATAAACAATTAATCCTTCCGAAATATATGAAACAGATCAGAAATACCCACGCAAAAACTGAGATCCTGAATATCATCAACGGTTCGGAGGTTGCTTTGTCCCATGCGGATATCCAAAGAAAAATAGGAGATCTCTGTAATCGCGTCACTATATACAGAGTACTTGAACGCCTTGAAAAAGAAGGAAATATTCATAAAATAACTAATGTGGACGGGGTCGTAAATTTCGCAAAATGCAACAATATATGCCATACAGACCATCATAGTCATGATCATGTTCATTTTAACTGTGAAAATTGCAAAACCGTGCTATGCATTGAAAATATTACACCGGCAATCCAACTTCCGAAAAATTTCACAGTTAGGAACTATAATCTGGTAATCAGCGGAATATGCCCTAGATGTCAAAACCTGTAAATCTGATAAGATTGAATAAACAAAAAAGACCGGCTGTTAAACCGGTCTTCTTTTGTTTATTTAACTTTTTTTAAGCAGATATTTTTTACACCGGCTGAAATTACTTATGCACCGTCCTCACTCTGAAACAGATCCCCGATGGTACCGTCCTCTTCGGAGCCGCCTGCAGGTTCCGGTTCTTCATCGGCTTCAGGCTCTTCTTCTTCCGGTTCAGGGATGGTAAAATTGATGGATTTTACCTTGAACTTCGTAAACTGGTTCCCGATGGCCCTGATCCCTTTTACAGCAATAAATTCATCAATATTCACGGTTTCAGGCTCGCGGTCTTTGCCTTTGTCTTTGGCAAAAATGATTTCGGCTGTTGAACCGTTTGAAACGATGATGGTTTCAATGAATGATTTCGGGTGTTCGGAAGGCATAAAGGTCTGAATGTTCGGCGTGTTTTCCAATAAGAACCTTTTGATGAAATAAATATCCTTTTCACCATCAAAATAAATACAGGTAACCGGCTGGTTCGGGCGCCATTTTTCAAGGACCAGATACTGGTCATCAAAACGGTTTCCGAGATCAAAAGAAATCAGTTTGGCTTCGCCGTTTGTATTGATGGTTAAGATTTTGTCGTCACCTTTGAAATTTCCCAGCAAAGATCCCCTGCCGTCTGCATTCAGTCTGCGCACCGTATCATCAAACCAGATTTTCCTCGGGGCCAGTGTAGAAACCCCTTCTTCTTTCAGGTCTACTTTTTTAATGGAGAATTTGGTAACGAGGTTCCCTTTTGTGTCACGCCCTTTGATGGCCAGTTCAGAAAAGTCGATATCCATCTTGCTCTTTCTGATTCTCGGGTTGGGCTTCATGAGCACACTTACGGTCTCTGCCTCACCATTGGGATTGGCTGAAAAATACAACATTTCCGAGCCTTTTTTATCTGAAGCCAAAGGGTAATCCGTATTCCGGGTAACGCCGGTTACGAAAAAGCGTTTCATATAATAGGGCCCGTCACGTCCTTCACGGTAAATCATATTATAAACCGTACGCCTGTCGTTTTTCTTCCAGACCGCTACATGGAGGATATCTTTGCCGATGAACGTCTTGGCTTCCACTTTCACCACTTTCATGCTTCCGTCTTTCCTGAACGTAATGATATCATCGATATCCGAACAGTCAAATAAGTACTGGTCTTTTTTCAGGGACGTCCCGATAAAGCCTTCCTCGAAATTGGCGTAGAACTTTTCATTGGCCACGGCAACTTTTGTTGCATCAATGGTATCAAAAATCCTGAGTTCCGTTTTTCGCTGCCGGTCTTTTCCGTATTTTTTCTGGATGTTCAGGTAATAATCGATCGCATACTGAATAAGATGCCCCAGATGGTGTTTTACCTGCTCTATTTTGCCTTCCAGGGCAGCAATATTTTCTTTGAACTTATCCAGGTCAAACCTTGAAATCCTTTTGATCCTGATTTCAGTCAGCTTCAGGATGTCCTCTTCCGTTATAGCTCTCAACAGGTGCTTAGTGTGAGGCTTAAGGCCTTTGTCAATGGTTTTCAGGACATTTTCCCAGGTTTTCACCTCTTCAATGTCATGGTAGATCCTGTTTTCAATAAAAATCCTTTCCAGGGAAGAAAAATGCCAGCTTTCCTGCAATTCATGCAGCTCAATCTCCAGTTCTTTTTTAAGCAGCGATACCGTATGCTCCGTATTTCTCCTTAGGATTTCAGATACATTCAGGAACATCGGCTTGTCGCCTACAATAACACAGGCATTGGGTGAAATCGTCACCTGGCAGTCTGTAAAAGCGTACAAGGCATCAATGGTTTTATCCGGTGAAACATCATTGTGAAGATGGATCAGTATTTCTACTTTATCTGAAGTATTGTCTTCAATTTTTTTGATTTTGATCTTGCCTTTTTCATTGGCTTTCAGAACAGAATCAATCAGGTCGGTGGTCGTCTTGGAGTACGGAAGCTCCGTGATCATAAGGGTATGCTTATCCAAAGGCGAAATTTTCGCCCGTGCCCTTACTTTTCCGCCTCTGTGGCCGTCATTGTACTCGGAAACATCCAGGTAACCCGCCGTTAAGAAATCAGGGAAAAGTTCAAACTTTTTTCCTTTTAAATGGGCTACGGAAGCATTGATCAGCTCATTGAAATTATGGGGCAGTATTTTCGTGGAAAGCCCTACCCCGATTCCCTCGACACCCTGCGCGAGCAGCAAAGGGAATTTTACCGGAAGATCAATCGGTTCATTGTTTCTTCCGTCGTAGGATTTGGCCCACTCCGTAGTTTTGGGATTAAATACCACTTCCAGCGCAAAAGGGGTCAGCCTTGCTTCAATATATCTTGCTGCGGCTGCAGAATCCCCGGTGTAGATATTCCCCCAGTTTCCCTGGGTATCGATCAGCAGTTCCCGCTGTCCGATGCCCACCATTGCATCGGTAATGGACGCATCGCCGTGCGGGTGATACTTCATGGTATTCCCTACGATATTGGCTACTTTATTGTAACGCCCGTCTTCCAGCTCGCGCATGGAATGCATGATTCTTCGCTGAACAGGCTTGAAACCGTCATATACCGACGGGATGGCCCGGTCTAAAATTACGTAAGAAGCATAATCCAGAAACCAGTCTTTATACAGCCCGGAAACCTTCTTTAAGCTTTCACCTTCCTGCGGATTTTCTTCTGTCATCATGTATTGTTAACTCTTTTTCTCGTTATTGGTTTTTACCACTTTATTTAATGAGAACTTTAAATCACTGGTTTCTTTTCTGGTAAGATATGAAATTTCATACTTTAAAATGGTTGAACCGCTGTTTTTGCTGGAGATGGTAATGTATAACCTTTTCATGAAAAACATATCGATTACCTCGTATTTCAGCAGTTTGTATTTCGGGAACTCGTCGCTTAGCGGTTTCTGTATGAAAGGGACAATATTCCTGTTCCTGAAATGGAGGGCCTCCCCGTCACTGTCATACTCAAATATCTGCCTTCCGTTCAGGTAATAAAAAAGGATCAGCAAGAGCGGCACAAGAATCAGGAAAAAACTCTCTTTCCCTAAAATATCAAATCTGTATTCCTCTAAAAAATAAGCTCCTATTCCTGCAATTAAAAACATGATCAGCAGGGTGTTGACGAAGCTGTAAACCGAAGTCTTGTTACGGTTGCTGAGTCTCATAGTATTGGTTTGGTTTGTTTTAGCATTTTTTAATTTCTGTACAAAATCAGGATATCAGTTAATTTCATCAGCGGTTTCAGCTTCACTCAGGATTTCTTTTTTATTGATATCCGGATCTTCAACCACCAGATTTTCAAGGATGAACAACTGGCGGTCCGGGGTATTTTTCCCCATGTAGAACTCCAGCAGCTGTTCTATGGTCTGGTCTTTTCCTGCCACTACCGGTTCCAGGCGGATATCTTTCCCGATGAAATGCTTGAATTCGTCAGGTGAGATCTCTCCCAGACCTTTGAAACGCGTAATTTCCGGATTTTTGCCTAATTCATTCAGTGCTTTGATTCTTTCCTGCTCAGAGTAGCAATATCTGGTTTCCTTTTTGTTTCTTACCCTGAACAGAGGGGTCTGGAGAATATAAAGGTGCCCGTTCTTGATCAGGTCCGGGAAAAACTGCAGGAAGAACGTAATCATCAGCAGGCGGATATGCATCCCGTCCACATCGGCATCCGTAGCGATAATAACCTGGTTGTATCTCAGATCCTCAAGGCTTTCCTCGATATTCAGAGCGGCCTGGAGAAGATTGAATTCTTCATTTTCATACACGACCTTCTTTGTCAATCCGTAACAGTTCAGCGGCTTTCCTTTCAGGGAAAATACAGCCTGTGTTTCAACATCCCTGGATTTTGTGATGGATCCCGAAGCGGAGTCCCCCTCGGTGATGAAGATCTGTGTTTCGCCTTTTCTTTCGTTTTTCTGGTCATTGTAATGCTGCCGGCAGTCGCGGAGCTTCTTGTTATGGAGCGAGACTTTTTTAGCCCTTTCCCTGGCCAGTTTCTGAATTCCGGAAAGCTCTTTCCTTTCACGCTCGGAGATCAGGATTTTTCTCTGAATCGCCTCTGCCACTTCCGGGTTTTTGTGCAGGAAGTTATCCAGTTTGCTTTTCAGGAAATCGATAATGAATATCCTGACCGTGGGTCCGTTGGGGCCCATGTCATTTGATCCCAGCTTTGTTTTGGTCTGGGATTCAAACACAGGTTCTTCCACGTTGATGGAGATTGCCGCCACGATGGATTTCCTTACATCGGACGCATCAAAGTTTTTATTGAAAAACTCGCGGATGGTTTTTACGTACGCTTCACGGAACGCATTCAGGTGGGTACCTCCCTGCGTAGTATTCTGCCCGTTGACGAAC
The DNA here is from genome assembly GCF_034047335.1 of Chryseobacterium sp. JJR-5R. Lineage (NCBI taxonomy): Bacteria > Pseudomonadati > Bacteroidota > Flavobacteriia > Flavobacteriales > Weeksellaceae > Chryseobacterium > Chryseobacterium sp. JJR-5R. The sequence goes on along the minus strand of NZ_CP139137.1, from coordinate 1,929,734 downwards.
GAGAAATAGGTTTCCGTCTGGGATTTATCCGTATGCGTGATGGCAACTTCTATATCGCTGTCCCTTAAATGAACAATAGGATAAAGGGTTTCACTTTCCAGCTCTTCATCCAGCAAATCTTTAAGTCCGTTTTCAGAAAAGAACGTTTCACCGTTGAAAAGTATCTTCAGCCCGGGATTCAGGTACGCATAATTGCGCAGCATCCGCTCAATATATTCTTTCCTGTATTTGAAGTTAAGGAAAATATCCCCGTCCGGAACGAAAGAAATTTCCGTACCGTTGCGGTCTGAAGTATCCTTCTCCTCATGGTTTTCTGTAATCAGTCCACGGGAAAATTCGGCAATTTTCATTCTTCCTTCGCGGAAAGACCGTACGCGGAAATATTCGGAAAGCGCATTGACTGCCTTGGTCCCTACCCCGTTAAGCCCTACCGATTTTTTGAAGGCCTTACTGTCATATTTACCTCCGGTATTCATTTTTGAGACGGCATCCACTACTTTTCCCAGCGGAATTCCCCGGCCGAAGTCCCGGATCGTAACTTTACCGTCATCTACTTTTATTTCAATCCTTTTACCGGATTTCATCCTGAATTCATCAATGGAATTATCCAGGATTTCCTTAAGCAGGATGTAGATCCCGTCATCGGCGGAAGAGCCGTCTCCCAGTTTCCCGATATACATTCCGGGGCGGAGGCGGATGTGTTCCTGCCAGTCAAGGGTTCTGATATTATCTTCGGAATAGATTGGATTTGTTTCTTGTGACATATGTTATTTCAGCAAACATACAAAAGTACGAAATTGTGAAAAATTATCCGAAATTTTTAATTCATTTTTTACTAATATTTATCATTAAGTATTGTATAATTATCAATGAAAAGCTATATTTACATTATTCAATACCAGGTGAAAAAGAGAATGTTACGGTACATCTGCATTATAAAAAAAATCAGCCTGATCTTTTTTAGCTGCTATGCATAACAAAAATAAATACAAATGACCATGACTTAGGATGAACAAACTTTAAATAAAAACAACAAACCGAAAACACCATGAAAAACACGCTCCATGCCTGCATTATTGATGAGCAAAACAACGGCGAGCAGATTGCGCTGCTGCTGAAAGACGAATTCCCGGAATTTGAAATCGACCTCCGGACAGACAGTATACAGCACGCGTACGATTACCTCTGTAAAAACTCCCCGGACCTCTTATTTGTTGATATCCTGCAGCCAGATAAAACAGCTGTTGAAATGCTTTCGAAATTCAGGGAAAGCCTCTCCTCAATCATCTTTATTACCGATTCTGAAACCGCAGCGATCCAGGCCATTAAAAAAGGGGTTACCGACTGCCTGCTGAAACCTGTAAAAAACCTTGATTTCGTCATTACCGTCAACAAAGCGGTCGAAAACCTGAAAAGACAGAGAGCAGCCCTTTTGGGCAATGTTATTCACAATAAGATCAACCTTCCTACCCTTCAGGGTTTCAAAAGGGTAAATATTGATGAAATCATCCGCTGCGAGGCAGATTCCAATTATACTTTTATTTACTTATCTGACAAATCAAAGGTGATGGTTTCCAAAACACTGTATGATTTTGAAAAGCACCTTTCCGAATACAATTTTTTCAGGATTCATCACAAACATCTGATCAACCTTGAGCACCTGAAGGAATACATCAAAGGAAAAGGCGGGCAGGTAGTAATGACCGATAATTCAGTACTGGATGTATCAATACGAAAGAAACATGAATTTTTACACGCCATTGCATAAATATATCCCGTTTATTTGAAAAAAATCGACACTTGCTCAATTGTTAAAAACACTTGATCATTTGGAATAGGCTGACGGATAATACTTTGGTACTTTTGAGTCAATCAAATATCAAATATTACCAATATGAAAAAAAGTCTATTCCATGTGAAAAGTCTGATCGCAGCAGCGATGATTTTCTCAACAGCAGCCGTCAATGCCCAGCTTTGGGACGTTAACGGAAACTTCGGGATCAACAGCTCCAACTACGTAGGGACCATTGATTCCGCACCGCTTTACCTAAGGGTGGACGGAGGCAGTTCAAACCCGGGGCAGGCACTCTTGAATGAGTCAGGATCCTTCTTTGTGGAAAGCTCCAACAATACCAATATTGCCAAAGCGAAAGGAAGTATTGTTGCCGGTTTAGGAAATGTTTTAGGCTCGAATGCCAACAGTTCCATGGTCAGCGGATGGCAGAACGACCTGTCTGACGCAGGAGGCGCCAACATTGTAGCAGGCCAGGGAAACCGCATCATCAACCAAGCCGGGAAATCCGTTGCATTGGGATGGGTAAATACGATTATGGATGCCAACCAGTTCGCCATCGGGGTGGGCGTAGAACTTAAATCTCCCTATTCAGCGGGACTCGGGATCGACCTGATTGCCGCTGGAAACAGATCTTTTGTCATCGGTTCTGGAAGCGGCGGAGGATCAAAACTGACGAATAATATTCCCAATTCCATCATGTTAGGAGTTTCCACCACGCCTACCATGCTCATCAAAGACCAGCAGGTCGGTATAAGAACAATCGCACCTACAGCCAATTTCCATACGGTAGGAACGGTAAGGCTGCAGAACCTGCCCAACGGAAGCGGAAGGGCTTTGGTAGTGGATGCCAACGGAAATGTCATGGTGGCAAGCAGCATCATTACAAAAACCGCAGGTCAGGAAGAAGCAGGGCTTCAGGATCAGATCGACGTGCTTAAAAGTGAAATCAGGGAACTGAAAGAACTATTAAAGCTGAATAAAGTAAGCGCTGACCTGAGTTCAGGCTCCGGTGAAGCAAAATTATATCAGAATGCACCCAATCCTGCCAGAGGTGAAACCAGCATCAGGTATTACCTTCCTAAAGAATCAGGTGATGCATCGGTTTCGGTTTATAATATTTCCGGCCAGCTGGTAAAAACCATTGCCCTGAAAGAAAAAGGAAACGGAAGCATCAGCCTTACCGGCCTGCAGGGAGGAGCTTACGTCTATCAGATGACTGTCGGCGGTAAAAATATCGACAGCAAAAAAATGATGGTTCAGGATTAAAAAATATCCTAAATTAATAATTGCTTAAATCCCAGGCCGGCCTCGATGGCTTAGGATTTAGCTTTTAAATTATAACTGCACCGGCATCATCCTCTCTTTATAAAGATATTGTCAGCCGGTTATACCTCAAGTCCAAGTGAATCCGATGAGAAGGCGGACCAGGCTGCGAGAGTCTTAAAATCAATTCATTAAACCTCAGGATTGAGGAAAGGTCATATATCCTTACAAACTTCTGATTTCAAAATAGCGTATTTCTCTGATAGTAAAGTCTGCCTTATGCATAAGGCAGACTTTTTATTTTCAAGCGGTAATCAATCTGTTGATTCTGCTTATACAAGCTCTGTAAATCCTTGCTGCATTTAATCATTAATGAGCAGCTGCCTCTTTGCCGAATCTTTTCAGCGTTAAAAAATGCGAGCGCAGCGCAGATAAAAAGCTTTTATTTTCAATGTAAGGCAGATTGAACTCCATGGCAGTCTTTTTTACAATAGCGGATATTTCCCCGTAATGGATGTGGCATACTTTAGGGAACAGGTGATGCTCGATCTGCCTGTTCAGCCCGCCGAGAAAAAATGCAGCAAGCTTATTGTGCGTTGCAAAATTGGCTGTTGTGCGCATCTGGTGCTCTGCCCACGCCTCTTCCATCTGTCCGGTTTCATTAGGCACCGGAAAATCAGTACCTTCAACCACATGGGCCAGCTGAAAGACCAGTCCCATCGTTAAGCCTTCGGCAATATGCAGAATCAGAAAGCCGATCAGGAACTGCCACCAAGTTATATCCAGCACCAGTAAGGGCAGTACAATGAACAGGAAGTAATACAGTGCTTTATAGAAAAACAAATTGAAATACTCCCGCTTCGGGTGCTTGTTCTTGTGCGCACCTATTTTTTTCTGGAAAAATTTCACATAATCTTTCCGGAACACCCATGACAGAGAGGCCAGGCTGTATAAAGGAAAGGCATACCAATGCTGGTACCGCTGGATGGAATTTACTTCGTCTTCTTCAGCAATCCGTATCAATCCCGGTGCTACCTCAATGTCTTCATCATGCCCGGGAATATTGGTATAGGTATGGTGAACCACATTGTGGGTTATGCTCCAGACATACGGATTGGCACCGATCAGGTTAAAGATAAACCCGAATATTTTATTCACTCTTTTATTTCCGGAAAGCGCGCCGTGTATTGCATCATGGCAGACATTGAACCCTACAAAAGCACTGAACATGCCCAATACTGCTGCAAGCGGCAGAAGTACCCATAAAGACAAAAGCCCTGTAATCATGACAAGGTAAATTCCTGTGAACCCCGTTAGGAAAAATACAGTCTTGCCCCACATTTGCGCGTTGGCATGCTGGCTTAGCTGATGCTGAATAAAAAACTGGTCTACCCTGCTCCGGACGGTTGCGTAAAAACCTGAACCGCAGGCTGATGAAAATTTTAATTTTTGTGACATATTGTATGTTTGATCTACCTAACGCGAACAAACAGATATGCTAAAATCGGGTGTTGGAATAAGGAGCTTGTAAAATATTCCGGCACATTACCGGATTATATACAAATATAACGTATTATTTTTTAATTTATTACAATTTCCTACAGTACTTGCCCGCAAAGTTGTTCCATTGCCTGAATAAACTGCATCTCTTATCTTCTGAAAGCCTTTCTGTCTGCATGTTGAGCTTCATCACAGGTGTGATCTTTTCCGAAATTATTTCCCTGAAAATTTTTAACCGGGTCTGCAGGTTTATAATCTATTGATTGTAATCATTTAAGCTTTGCCATGCCGGTAAATTCTGTCCATTGATTTAAACCATATGCCGGAATAATGTAAAAAATTAAGCAGACTGAAAAATTTACCCTCCGGCATTTTACCGATTATTTCAAAAATTAAATTAAATTCGGTATAAATTCATTTTAATGATACAACTTCCATTATCCAAGCTTTCCGATGTAGGAACTACCATTTTCAGCCAGATGACGCAGCTGGCCCAGGAACATGAAGCGATCAACCTCTCCCAGGGGTTTCCGGATTTCATGTCGGATCCTGAACTGCTGGGGCATGCAGAACATTTCATCAAAAAAGGCTTCAATCAGTATGCGCCGATGGGCGGCATGATGAACCTGAAGGAAGAAATTGCCGGAAAGATTGAAAACAGCCATCAGGCCGTTTACCACCCTGAATCTGAAATCACCATAACAGCAGGCGGCACACAGGCTATTTTTACCACAATTGCCGCTTTTGTAAAAAAAGATGATGAAGTCATTATTTTCGAGCCGGCCTATGACTGTTACGAACCTACGGTGGAACTTTTCGGGGGCATTGTAAAACGTTTCGAGATGAAAGCGCCGGAATATGAAATCGACTGGACTACCGTAAAAGGGCTGGTAAACGAAAAGACGAGAATGATTATTCTTAATAATCCGAACAATCCTTCAGGAAAGATTTTAAAGGAACAGGACCTTCAGGAATTAATCGGCATCGTAAAAGGAACTTCGATACTGATCCTGAGTGACGAGGTATACGAAAATATCGTGTTTGACGGAAAACAGCATCTGAGCATCTGCCGGTATCCCGAGTTAAAAGAGCGAAGCCTTATGGTAGCTTCTTTCGGCAAGCTTTTTCATGTGACCGGCTGGAAAATCGGATATTGCGCCGCTCCGAAGAACCTGACGGATGAATTCAGGAAAATCCACCAGTTTAATGTATTTTCCGTGAATGCACCGCTTCAGCTGGCTTTGGCAGAATACATGAAAAATCCGGATCATTACCTTTATCTTAACAGCTTCTTTCAGAAAAAAAGGGATTTTTTAAGAAAGGGACTGGCCAATACACCTTTTGAAGTGCTGGACTGCGAGGGAACTTATTTCCAGGCTTTGAAATATGACAGGATTTCAGATAATAAAGATGATTTTGAATTTGCCCGCGAGCTGACGGCTACCCATAAAGTAGCAAGTGTGCCCTTTTCTTCATTCTATAAAAATAAAAAGAACGAGCATGTGATCCGGCTTTGTTTTGCAAAAAAAGAGGAAACACTGGAAAGAGCACTGGAAAATCTGTCAAAACTATAAATAAAAACGGTGGCAAGGGTATACCAGCCACCGTCTTTTTTATAAGAACATCCCGCCGGAAGCCTCGATCCGCTGCCCGTTGATCCAGCGTGCTTCTTCCGTACAGAGAAAAGCCACTACACCCCCGATATCATCCGGGACTCCTGCCCTGCCCAATGCGGTAGCCCCTGCAATCATGGCGTTCACCTGTTCATCATCACGGGTTCTTCCGCCTCCGAAATCAGTTTCAATAGCACCTGGAGCCACTACATTCGCCTTAATTTTTTTCGGTCCCAACTCTTTGGCCATGTATCTTGTCAGCATCTCAACGCCGGCTTTTACTGAACCGTATACAGAAGATCCCGGCAGCGCGAACCTTGCAAGACCGGAAGAAACATTGATAATTCCGCCCTGTTCGTTGATGAAGGGCAAAAATTTCTGTGTCAGGAAAAACACGCCTTTAAAATGAATATCCACTACATCATCCAGCTGCTCTTCAGTAACTTCGGCTATCGGGGAATACAAAGCCGTTCCTGCATTATTCACCAGGAAATCAATGTTCCTGCTGCCGGTATTTTCTTCCAGATGATCGCCTACGGTTTTCACAAAGGCATCAAAACTCTTCATATCTTTAGTATCCAGCGGATAGGCAATGGCTTTTCTACCCATCGCCTGAATTTCACTTACTGTTTTTTCAGCTTCCTCCCGGTTGCTTTTATACGTAATGATGACGTCCAGGCCTTTTTCCGCGATTTTTATGGCAGAATTTCTTCCCAGGCCGCGGCTTCCGCCTGTAACTAATGCAATTTTTCTTTTAGTTTCCATATTTTTTAATTGGTTTTAATACCGCAAAGTTCAGCATTTCCCGGATGCAAATATTTGCTTTAATCAAACGGTAATTTGTAAAATTCAAATCACGAACGAAATTCCAATGGAGTCATTGAAGTTTTCTTTTTAAAGAAATTCGAGAAATGCGCAATCTCTTCAAATCCCAATGCATATGCTATTTCCGAAACTGTCCACCGGGTCTGTCTTAACAGGATCTTAGCTTCCTGCACCACTCTTTCTGCAATGATTTCCGTGGTAGTTTTTCCGGTGCTTTCTTTCAGCTTTTTATTCAGATGGTTTACGTGAACGGACAGGCGGTCTGAATAATCCTTCGCTGTTTTCATCTGAAGCTGCTGATCCGGCGATTCTATGGGAAACTGCCGTTCCAGCAACTCAATAAACAGGGAAACCACCCTAAGGGAAGCATCACCTGAATTAGAAAGCTTTGCAGCAGGCTGCAGCTTCTGGCCGTAATGCACCAGCTCCAGCACATAGTTTCTGATCAGGTCATATTTAAAAACATAATCGGAAGCGATCTCCTTTTTGATTTTTGCAAACAGAACTTCTATTTCATCAGCCAGCTCATCATCAATCTCAAAAAGCGGAACGGACCCGGGCCGGAAAATCGGCAGGTCCTGCAGTGTATTGTACGGTTTGTCTTTGATCAAAAAATCTTCGGTAAACACACAGAAGCTCCCTGACTGTTCGGTATCTTCGGGAATCCAGTGATAGGGTACTTTCGGAGTAGCGAACAACAGCGCATTGGTTTTAATTTTGATAATTTTATCGGCATATTCTGCCCTGTTTTTTCCGCGGATCAGGCTGATCTTGTAGTACTTTCTCCTGTTGTAAGGCATCTGGGAGGTTAGTTTTACCTGCCGAATGGTCTGGGCAATATCAAACACATTAAAGTGGCCGATTTCTTTCTGCAGCCCTTTCGGTAGGATACTGTCGATTCCAATGCCAAGCTTGTGGGTCATTTCCTGATAGAAATCTTCCAGGGAGCTGTGGGAGGTATGAGCGGTTTTTTCCATCATTCCGGTTTGTAAAATTCAAATATACAACCATTATAGTAAAAATTAAATAATAATTCCACCTATAATTTTTAAAATCCATTTGCCGTTTTTATACTCGGCTGCATAATCATTTTCAAAACTGCTTCCTGACTTTGAGATATAAAATCTGTCCGGATTGGCTTTATCTTTCCTGATCTTGGAAATATTGCCTCTGGTAACATCTGTCATATTTACGTAAAAGGTTTTGCGTCTCTCACTTTCGGGTATAAATAAAATCCGTTCATCCGGGCTGACCTGATGGAAATAGTCACAATCGCTCTCAAAAACAGTAAATGTATAATGCAGTTCTTTCAAATCAACAGTAGTGTGCGCATAAGTGGGAAGCAATAATTCGTAAAGTTCCGTAAACTTATTTTTCACGGATGCAAACATAGGGTTGAGGTCAACAAAATCGCTCATGCCGTCTCCGTCAGTATCTTTGCTGTTTGGGTTCAGCCCGAAACTTTGCTCGAAGATATCATTATAGCCGTCATCATCAGAATCTCTTGTCAGCTCTTTTAAACTTATTTTAAATAATTTCCCGTCACCTATTGCCGAATAATCGTCATATCCGGGTAACCCGGCAACTTTTACAATTTTTACCAAGCTTCCCTGCAACTGAAGGAAACCATTTTCTATAATAGATTTATCCTGAATATCATTAATATAGTAATGACTAAAACTTAATCCCAAGAAATACGCATAGGATTTATTATTTTCAATTTTCAGCAACCAGGATCCCAGATCATTGTTTCCAAGAGCATAGGTAATATTGCCGGTCTGCTGCTTATGGGAGAATAAGAACTGATCCGAAAATTTTGCTTTAAAAATTTCATATTCCTCCTCATGGATTTTCCATCTTTTCTCTGACAGTTCTTCTGATTCGTCTTGATGCCTTAATTGAATACTGTCTTCTTTAAAAGTCCGATATTTTTTGAGATCTGTTATTTCGATATAATCGGGCTTATGCTTCAGGATCTCTTTTACCGTAAACGGCTCTTTCTCCGTATATGATTTGAAAATCTGCTCGTAATCATTGGCAAAACATCGGTCTTCAACATTTCGGGAACATGAAAACATTAAAATAAAAGCAATAAAATATATTATTTTCATCATGAAAAGTTTAATTTCTTAATGGGGAAAATATTCTTCAAATATATAGGACAGACTATTTTTTCATAGTCAGGGACTGTACATTCAAATGTAAGCAATAAGTTATTTTCAGCAATAAAACATTTGGGTTTTGCCTTGTAACTTTTTTATGAGATGTGAGAGGTATGTCTTTATTTTCTGAATGAGCATCGGTCAAGTCCTTAAAAATTATTCGTTATGAAGCATCAGAATTTGAGCGATGGAAAAAAATCAGACAAAAAACAACTGCGGTCAATCACAGGAGGAGAAGAAATAGGTATTGATATGACAAATGGAGAATATAAAAAGTACGGGCCATTCTGTGGAAAGTTACAATGTCAGATCATTCCGTAATTTAAATCTATGCAAAAGGCGCTTTCAACATCATGTTGAAAGCGCCTTTCTTATATAACTAACTTTAATATTCCTATATTATACGTTGAACCTGAAGTGCATGATGTCACCGTCCTTCACGATATATTCTTTTCCTTCTACGGAAAGCTTTCCGGCTTCTTTTATTTTGGCTTCGGAACCATACGTCATATAATCATCAAATTTGATGACTTCCGCACGGATGAACCCTTTTTCAAAATCGGTGTGGATTACTCCTGCAGCCTGCGGAGCGGTCCAGCCCTGCCCGATCGTCCAGGCTCTTACTTCCTTCACTCCGGCTGTAAAATACGTCTGAAGCTTCAGTAAGTCATAGGCTTTTCTGATCAGACGATTCACGCCCGGTTCTGTAAGTCCCAGTTCATCAAGGAAAATTTCTCTCTCCTCAAAAGTTTCAAGTTCATTGATGTCGGCTTCAATCTGTGCCGCCAGTACTACCACTTCGGCACCTTCATTTTTAGCCATTTCCTCAATCTTAGGAATCCAGTCGTTTCCGTTTTTAATTGAGTTTTCATCTACGTTGCACACGTAGAGCACTGGCTTGTTGGTCAGCAGCTGAACTTCACTGATAATAACTTTTGTGGTATCATCCATTGCAAATTCCCTTGCATTCTTACCATCCTCCAGAAATTTCTGAAGATTCTGAAGGGTTTCATACGCTAGAATGTCTTCTTTCTTCCCGGACTTGATAAATTTCTTTGCTTTATCAACAGCTTTCCCAATCGTTTCCAGGTCCTTTAACTGAAGTTCTATGTCAATGATTTCCTTATCGCGCATCGGGTCTACGGAACCTTCTACGTGGATGATATTCCCGTTATCAAAGCATCTTAATACATGGATGATCGCCTCGCACTCCCGGATATTGGCCAGGAACTGGTTACCCAACCCTTCCCCTTTGCTTGCCCCTTTTACAAGGCCTGCAATATCCACAATCTCTACCACAGCAGGTAGCACCCTTTCAGGCTTTACGATTTTTTCCAGCTCGAATAACCTGTGATCCGGTACGGAAACCGTTCCGAGGTTAGGCTCAATGGTACAGAAAGGATAGTTTGCAGACTGGGCTTTGGCATTGCTCAGGCAGTTAAAAAGGGTTGATTTACCAACATTCGGTAAGCCTACGATTCCACATTTCATATTTTCTTAGCTTTTAGCAATCGGCTTCCGGCTTCTTGCATGTTAAAAATAAAGGTGTGCAAAGATAGTAATTTTAAAGGGAGTTTCATAATAAAAAAATCTGCCGGCATACCGGCAGATCATCAAAAATTTATTTCATCTGGTTTTATTCTTACGGATTGGCTCCTGTAGCATCCTGTGCCTGCTCAGCATCATCTGGCAGGGATTCAAGTGTTTTATCAAGGCTGAACAGGGATTCATCACTTGCCCTGTCTCCTCCGGCTATTTTTAACTTATCAATCAGGTTCATCGCAAATGTCTCTTCTTCAATCTGTTCTTTTACGAACCACTGCAGAAAGTTCCAGGAAGCCCAGTCTTTTTCTTCAAATGCAATGTTAACCAGATTATATATTGATGTTGTATTGTCTACCTCATGCTTGAAAACAAGATCGAAACAATGGGTAAGGCTTGTAGGTTCTTCACCCGGTGCAGGAAGCTCCTTAATTTTCGGTTTTCCGCCTCTGTTAAGCACATACTGCATAAATTTTACGGCATGGTCCCTTTCTTCCTGGGCATGACGGAATAAAAAGTTTGAAATTCCACCGTACCCTTTATCAGCAGCCCAGATCCCATAATAAAAATATACGCGGGACTGTAAATCTTCTGTATTCATCTGGTCACTGAGTGCCTGTTCGAGCCTGGGTGAAAGTCTGTTGGTATTCATAATTGCATGTTATTTTAATGATTGTCATGATCATAGTACAAAAATGGTTCCGTGACCCATGCATTCCGGGGAACAGAATAAATCCTATTTATAAACTGCTGAAATGATGGATATTACACATATAATTTATAGTTATTCTAAAATAAAACCGGCTCATTTTCACATGGGCCGGTTTATTTTGGTATGTCAATGTAAGGAAGGGAATTTTTACCTATTTACTGTTCTTTGAATAAGCTATTTTACTTTCTTCGCCGTATAGTCGCTTTCATTGCCCAGGCGGTCGATGGCTTTGATCGCTACGGCATTAAGGATTTTGCCGTCTTTAGATTTGGGGATTTCTTTGGAGAGCTGTTCCAGTGTCAGGATTTCCGTTTCCCATACTCCGCTGTACTGGGTAAACAGGACCCACTGGAAGACCTGGCTGATATTTTTAGTGCTCCAGCTTACCTGTGCGGAACTGCCGTTATCATTGATAAATAAGGTGGGTGCCTGGATCGGAACCGTTTTCAGCCACGGCGTCTTGGGCACCAGGGCTTTTTCCTTATAGGGCCCGTTTTTCAGGGCAGGAAGCATATTTGCATTTTTTGTAAGTCCTGCTATGCTCCAGTGGATTTCCCCGGCATCATTGCCCAGTACCTGCCTGGAGATTTCAATCTGGTTCTTAATTTCTGTGGGACGGTCAGAAGCTTTTACCTCTACTGTATTTAATCCCGGCCAGAGGTGGCGGTTCAATATATTCTCAGATTTCCACCAGCTCAGCAAAGGTTCAAAAGGCTGTCCTTTGGATTCCACCGGCCAGTACAGCTGCGGCGAAAAATAGTCTACCCAGCCTTTGTTCAGCCATAATTTGGCATCGGCATACAGTTCGTCATACTGCGAAGATCCCACCACGCCCTGCGGATATCCGGGCTTCCAGATCCCGAACGGACTGATCCCGAATCTCACATAGTTTTTTTCTGCATGGATCTCCTTATAAATCCTTTCCACAAATTTATTTACGTTATCCCTTCTCCAGTCGGCTCTGATTAAAGTACCGCCGTTCCGCACATATTCATTCCAGCTGGCAGAATCCGGGAAGTCGGTACCGTTGTTATAGGTAGCATACGGATAAAAATAATCATCGAAATGTACGGCATCGATATCATACCTTTTTACAATATCCTTTACCACATTCGAGACATGGCCCTGGGTTTTTGGGTTGGCAGGATCAAACCAGTACATCCCGTTTCTCAGCCTGATCACAATATCGGAAAGCTTATTGACCATGGACAGGCTATTGACGGAACCGCCGTTGCTGTGATGGGCGCGGTAAGGATTCAGCCATACGTGAAGCTCCATTCCTCTTTTATGGGCTTCTTCAATCCAGAACTGGAGAGGGTCATAATTCGGATACGGCGCCCTGCCAGTCTGTCCGGTCAGGAAGTATGACCAGGGTTCTATACTGCTGGTGTACAGGGCATCTGCAGAAGGCCTGGCCTGAAAAATGACAGCATTGAAATTGTTCTCTTCAAGGAGATCCAGCATTTTAATGGCTTCTGCTTTTTGCTGGTCAACAGTCAGGTTATTTCTTGACGGCCAGTTGATGTTCGCTACACTGGCAATCCAGGCACCTCGGAATTCCCTTTTAATTTCAGGAAGGCTGGTTCGGAAAACCTCTTCTGCAGGTATAGTTACTCCAGCAGTTGCTGTTACAGGTTTTACAGGAGCGGCAGGTTTAGATTCCCTAACCGGTTTCCTTACGGTGGTATTGGCTTTTTGTGAAGCGCAGGAAGCCATTGTCACTGCGGAAAGAAAAAAGAAAGTTTGCTTGATATTCCGGATGTTCATGGCACAAAAATAATATTATTCTTTTTATTTGAACAGGAAGAGGGTTTTTAATTTCAAACAAGAAGAAATAAAACAAGAAAATTGACAGACAGAAACAATGAATCTGACAGAAATTTTCTTTACTGCTGTATCCTTTCAGCAGAAACAAAACCTTCCGTACCATCCGGGATCCTGACGTGGCACCATGACCCGATGGCGGCGAGTACTTTTACGGATGTCTTACGCTCTGCTTTTATCACCGCATCATATTGGGAACCCGGGCCCGTACGGAGCGTGGTCCCGGATTTAATAGATTGTCCTGAAATGTTTTTTGAACCGTTTTTAAATGCAGGAGCCTCCCGTTTGCGGATATAAGGATAAGGGTCTACGGCTCCGCCTGCTGTATAAATCCCGAAATGCAGATGGGTCGGCCCGCCTGCGGCATTTCCTGTATTCCCTACCCTGCCGAGAGTATCGCCGGTTTTTACCTGTTTGCCATCCGTTGTCATTACACTGTCGAGATGGGCATAATAATAGGAATTCCCCAATACACCATCCCGCAGCCAGACCTGCTTTCCTCCAAGGCCCTGGTTTCCGGTCCGGGTCACAAACCCGTCGGTTACGGCAACTACCGGTGTTCCGAGGGATGCAAAAATATCCACCCCTTCATGGCTCCTGCCTCCGCCGTCACGGCTCGCGCCCCAGAAGCTCTGTACATCACGGTTGGCTTTTCCGGCTACAGGGAAAGCAAGGGACGGCTGTGTATAGATCTTCAGCTCCAGGGTTCCGCGGTACCCTATTTCAGGCTGGATGATGATTTTATGCCAGCCGCTGTTTTCAGTAAATCTGGTAAAACGGTTATTTTTAAGCAGACCGCTTTCCGGCTTGTCTGTATCGGTATTTTCTTCCAGGATATCGGTAAAGATCTTTGATTCCGGAGTTGCGGTTACGGCTTCAATCACCAGAAGGTCACCTTTTTTCAGTTCCAGGGAGTAGCCTGCCGCATGTAGAACTTCGTTGCCTGGTGGAGCTATGGTCAGCGAGGTGCCGTCCGTTATTTTGAGTTTGCTGGATGCAGCTGCCGTAAAGCCGGATTTCCATTGGGCCATCAGGCTGTCGGCTCCTGAAAAGCTCCGCTCGTATTTGGCACGCTCAGAGGTTTCGAAAATATTTTTGGTCATTTTCAGTCCGTCACAGGAAACAATAATCCCTGCCATTGCTGTAAGAAAAAATAAATGTTTTAGCCGGCTCATGGTTGGTTTTATACAAAAATTCAGCCGCAGTTGCAGTGGATACTTACTTCTCTGTTTTTTCTCAAGTACATTTTAAATCAGGAATCTTGTGTCTGCCGGTCTTTCTAAATACATGACAGTATCATTGATACGGATTACATTTTAAGCTGGGTTCGGCCTGCATTGAAATTAAGCAATAAATATTTAATGCCCAAGTAGGTAAATCTATTTTTTCAATGATTGGGTATGTATATTTTACAATTTAATTGATATTTTTGCAAAATGTAAAAAAAATTTAACCAAATCACTTTATATGACAAAAAAATTTAAATCTTTATGTGTTATCCTGTTAATTATCTCAGGCTGTTCACTGCATGCACAAACCCTGGATTCTGACGGGGACGGAATCCCGAATTCCATAGATCTTGATGACGACAATGACGGCATTCCGGATTGTGTTGAACGGGGGCTGAATGCTGAAATCTCCGACATCTTCAAACTGGACGGAAGCGCAGTCCAGATCAATAATGAGGAGATCCGTATCACCGCTGCCACCAATTACCAGTCCGGCCAGGCATGGACCTACGGAAAAGTAAATTTCGCCAGGAGTTTTGTCCTGACATATGATGCTTATCTTGGAACGGACGACAACGGGGCCGACGGGCTGGCTACCGTATTCCAGAACTCTCCTGACGGTGTTGATGCATCGGGAGGCGCAGGCCAGGGAATCGGCGCCCAGGGAATCGCCAACGGAATCGTGCTTGAAATCGACACTTATGACAACGGGCCGGTGCTTGGTGACATCCCCAATGATCACGGGCAGATCTGGACTTCGGCCGACCAGGTCAACGGAATGCTGACCACCGCGGTGGACCTGGGCAATATTGAGGATGGTGTCTGGCATACGGTTGTGGTAACCTGGGATTTTCCTTCAAAAACACTTTCCTATACGGTCAGCGGAGTTCTCGCGGGATCTTATACATTTCCTGCCGCTAACCCGATAACGAGTTATTTCGGAGGGGTAAGCAAAGTCTACTTCGGCTATACGGCATCAACAGGAGGAGCCGTCAATGAACAGAGCATCAGGTTTACCAATGTATGTTCCCAGCTTCCGGTAGACCTGGATACGGATGACGACGGAGTGGTAGACCGCCTGGATACGGATTCTGACAAAGACGGCTGCCCGGATGCGCTGGAAGGCAGTGCCGGTGTCCGTTATAACCAGGTACACCCGCTTACCCTTCCCACCACAGATCCCAATTATGCTTACCGAGGACAGATCAAGGTGACTTTTGACGGTTCCACTCCGGGAACGCCTTCACAGGTAATCAGTACTTCGACAAACGCCAACGGGATCCCGCAATTGGTCAACGGTGCCGGGAACAATTACAATGCAACTTCCAACCCCAGTAATTCAGCGGGTGTGATGAGTTCTCCTACCATGACGGTGGGCCAGGATATCGGAACCAGCAAGCTGATCGCGCAGGGAGATCCTGAATGCAGCCGTTGCTTCCGCCCTGCTGTTACCATTGGAACTGCAGCACCCACCACTTTCGGCATCACATCATTGGGAAGAGCGGGAACCGCTAACGGCAACTGGCCGATGAAAATGAACGGGGCTTATGCTGCACTGGATGCCAAGACCAAAGGTTTGGTTATCAACAGGCTGACCACTGCACAGATTTCTGCCATTGCAGTGCCTGTAGCCGGGATGATGGTGTTTGATACCACGCTGAACTGCCTTAAACTTTACGACGGTTCTTCATGGAATTGTTATACAAACCAAACCTGTGACGACTTTAACCAATAAATCCATTATGAAAAAAATTATAACTGCAACAGCAGCATGTGCGGCGGCACTGCTTTCCGGACAGATTACGGTGGGTAAAACCAGTCCGTCCGCTTCTCCTGCCAATGAATTTGTATCAATAGAGTTCGGAAATGCCACAGGCGGCACCAAGGGAATGATATTGCCATGGGTAACCAATACCACAACGCTCTCGGCCTCCGTACCCGGGACCATGATCTTTGACAGCTCAGACCAGAAACTGAAATACGGCATCGGGACAGCGGCGGATGCAACCGCCATATCCGGCTGGATTGACCTATCCAACGGAGCCGGAATCCCAGCTGTACTTAATGTACCCGACGCGGATCCGGAAATCAGCACGGCCGGTACGCGGATCGGCGGAACGCCTGCCGATACCACCAACGGCATCCTTGTACTGGCTGACACGAATAAAGCGATGATACTGCCCAGGGTCAACTCTTATCGCGATATTGTCAATCCAAGCGCAGGTATGGTTGTGTACGTTACTTCCAATAACCAGCTTGCGGTATACAATGGCAGGGAATGGACATTCTGGAGCAAATAGTACAGATACACTAAAAATAAATATACAAAAAAGCAGGAACCCAAACGGTTCCTGCTTTTTTGTAATGCTGTCCAGACTTCAGGCAATCCTGGATTTAAACCAGGTGCTTTATTTAAGAAGGATGGCTGATTATGTTCCAGAATACAATCAGTTTGATTTACAATATATCCATAAAAAACCTTCCGGCCCTGTGCCGGAAGGTTAATATGGTCACCGGCCTTCATCAGCATAAATGCTGCAGAGAACCGTATGTTTTAATTTTTGACCGGTTGATTATGCTTTCGCAGATCTTTCCGTTCTTTTTCTTTCTTCTTCAGAAAGCACTTTCTTTCTCATACGGATGAAGTTCGGGGTTACCTCGATGGCTTCATCGCCCTGGATGTATTCCATACATTCTTCAAGTGAGAATAAAATTTTAGGCGCCACACCGGTATCCTTATCTTTTCCGGAAGCCCTCATGTTGTTCAGCTGTTTTGCTTCCACGATGTTTACCACCAGGTCACCAGGCTTGTTCTGTTCCCCGATGATCATCCCTGCGTAGATTTCCTCACCCGGATCAACATAAAACTTACCTCTATCCTGAAGCTTGGCAATGGAATATTCCGTAGCAGGCCCTTGGGTCTTGCTGATCAGTACCCCGTTGCTTCTTCCCGGAATGGCTCCTTTGAAAGGCTTGTATTCCGTGAAACGGTGCGCCATGATGGCTTCACCGGCAGTAGCCGTAAGCATCTGGGAACGTAATCCGATCAGACCTCTTGATGGAATTTCAAATTCCATATGCTGCATCTCCCCTTTGGTTTCCATGATGTGAAGGTCCCCTTTTCTCTGGGTAGCCAGGTCGATTACCCTTGAAGCAAATTCTTCAGGAACGTCCACCACCAAAGATTCGTAAGGCTCCAGTTTTTGTCCGTTTTCATCTTCTCTCAGGATTACCTGCGGCTGACCGATGGTCATTTCATATCCTTCTCTTCTCATTGTTTCAATTAAAACGGATAAGTGAAGGATCCCTCTACCGAAAACCAGGAACGTATTGGCATCATCGGTCTGCTGAACCCTCAATGCCAGGTTTTTCTCCAGTTCTTTCGTCAGTCTTTCTTTCAGGTGATTGGACGTTACATATTTACCGTCTTTTCCGAAGAAAGGCGAGTTGTTGATAGAGAATGTCATATTCAGCGTAGGCTCGTCAATCGCTGTTCTCGGCAATGGCTCAGGGTTTTCAAGGTCTACGAATGAATCACCGATCTGGAACGCGTCAAAACCGACTACGGCACAGATATCCCCGGCTTTTACTTCGGCTACTTTTTTCTTTCCTAATCCTTCGAAAACGTACAATTCCTTTACTTTTCCTTTTACGATTTTCCCGTCTGCCTGTGCCAGTCCGATCCACTGGGATTCTTTAATCTCCCCTCTGATTACTTTCCCGATTGCAATTCTTCCTAAGAAAGAAGAGAAATCAAGGGAAACAATCTGCATCTGAAGCGGCCCTTCCGCTACTTTAGGCGCAGGAACATACTGTAAGATACCGTCAAGTAACGGGAAAATATCTTCGGTCTGCTCCAGGGAAGTATTGAACCAGCCCTGTTTTGAAGAACCGTAGAACGTAGGGAAATCCAATTGCTCTTCGGTAGCCTCAAGGTTGAAGAACAGGTCGAATACCTGATCGTGAACTTCGTCCGGACGGCAGTTCGGCTTGTCTACTTTATTGATTACCACTAACGGTCTTAATCCTAATTCCAGTGCTTTCTGAAGCACGAATCTTGTCTGCGGCATTGGTCCTTCAAAGGCATCCACCAACAAAATAACCCCGTCTGCCATTTTCAATACCCTTTCTACCTCACCACCGAAATCGGCGTGACCGGGTGTATCGATTACGTTAATTTTCGTGCCTTTATAAGTAACAGAAATATTTTTGGATAAGATCGTGATCCCTCTTTCTCTTTCAAGATCATTGTTATCCATAATTAATTCCCCGCTCTCCTGATTTTCCCTGAAAATATTGGTAGCGTGGATGATTTTGTCAACCAAAGTCGTCTTCCCGTGGTCAACGTGTGCGATAATCGCAATATTTCTAATGTTTTGCATAAAAGATTTTTACGGGTGCAAAAATAGTGATTTTTAATTAAAAACTCATCATGAAGTTTTATTTATTAACAAATTCATAATGAGGAAATTAAAACACCGTACTTTTCAGCCATCTCTATGCTGGGCAATGAGTATATGATTTAAAGGAAAAAATCAGAGCCGGAAAATCAATATTTAAACAAAAACGCCGCAGGCATCAGCGGTTAAGCGTCATCAGATTATAATAATTCTTAAAAATACCAGTTCAAAAAATAAAGCATTATGCCCTGAATAATGATAATTAAACTTGTTTCAATAAAAACGATTGCTTTGAAATTTTATGCCTGAATGCAAACATCCTTATAGTGGCCCCTGCAGTTCCGCCCAGGAAAGTAAGCATGAGCAGGTAAGTTTCCAGTATCCGCTTACGGTGCTTCACGGCCTTCCGTTTGTCAATGCCGAAGAGGGCAAAAGTGACTGTATTGATGATGGATACGGCATACAGCATGAGGACAAATCTAAAAAAACAACAGTAAACTATCTTACCTCCGCTTTGCCGTTGATGAAAAAACGGGTTTATCCCGGAAAACTCTCTTAAATTTGCAGAACAAAATACAAAAACAGAGCACATGACCGTACAGGATTTGGAGGGCAGCTACACTGTCCGGAGCAGCAACCAGGAGGCACCGGGATCCTCCTCTTATCAGGGGATCCTCACGTTATCCCTTGACGAAAACCACCGCATCATTGCCGAATGGCTGATCGGCGACCATGAGCAGCATGGCACCGGGTTTTACAAAGACGGGATTTTAGTCATTAATTTCAGCTACGAAGGCGAGGATCACCACCGCTACAAAGGGACTGTTGTGTACCGCTGCATCGGTTCCGATGTCCTGGACGGGTTCTGGTCTGAGAAGCATGGTGATCCGCGGTACCTGGGGAGCGAGTATGCGGTACGGATCCCGGTTTCCGGGATTTTGAATTAATGGTCTTCTGCTGAAATGAAGGTCTTGCGTGCTCAACTTGTTTATTGCGTCAGTTCGAGTAGAAATTCTGAAGAAATTTATATTGAGAACCGGTGAACGACCAACCGCAAAAATGTCAATCAGATACTTCCAGATAAGCTAATTCCGTTGATTGATGGGCTGCTGCCGTCTCTTCGAGTGATTTTTCGAAGAAAAATTGTATCGAGAAGTTGGTGCTATTAATTCACATATTCTTTTGTCTTGAAACAAAAGAACCAAAAGATCAAGACCCCAAAACTTTTTACGCTACAAATTGAGCCTACGCTGAAAAAGTTTAAAAATTGACTCCCATTGGTCGTCGAACCACTTTGTTAGGTTTGTGCGGATTTAATATAGGTCTGTTGATCACTATTACCGCCGCGCTTCGGACATAAAACTTTTTTTAGCGGCCCTCTTCTTTTCAATTTGCTTGACGCTGAAAGTTTAATGGTCGTTAAACCTAAAATAAACAATCACGTCGATTGATAAACCGCAGACGTCAGTTCGAGTAGAAATTATTGAAAAATAATTTTGTATTGAGAACCGGTGAACTGTCAACTAAAAGTTGTCTTTAATTAACAACTTCTCGGTACACTCCGCTTCGCTGCGTTACTCGAAGTGACGGTATTAAAAACCTTTTTGCTTTAAAAACAGTGTACTATCATTATCCGTCAGTTCGAGTAAAAATTATCTGAAAAATAATTTTGTATCGAGAATCGGTGAACTGTCAACTAAAAGTTGTCTTTAATCAACTACTTCTCGATACACTGCGCTTTGCTCCCTTACTCGAAGTGACGGTGTAAAAACCTTTTTGCTTCAAAACAGTGCACTATCATTGTCCGCCAATTCGAGTAGAAATTTGTATCGAGAACCGGTGACTAGTAAATTTCAGGCAGGTATGCTATTCCCGAAACGGATATTATAGTCAGGGAAATCAGGATTTTTACCGGAATAATTTTTTATTTTACCTTACGGATTTTACCGGAACCGCCGTATATTTACGCTGATAAAAATAAAAACACATGGAACAGAAAATACATCAGGGACGCAACGTTAAACGCTTCAGGGAAATGCTGGGCATCAAGCAGGAAGCTTTGGCCTTTGACCTGGGCGAAGACTGGAACCAGAAGAAAATCTCTATACTGGAACAAAAAGAAGTGGTGGATGAGTCCCTGCTGCAAAAAATATCGGAGGTTTTAAAAATTCCTGTAAAGGCTTTTCAGAATTTTGATGAGGAGCAGGCAATTAATATTATTTCGAATACATTTCATGATGGATCAATAGCACATGCAACCGCTGAAAACATCCAGTGTACATTTAATCCCGTTGATAAAATGGTAGAGTTATATGAGCGCATGCTTCAACAGCAAAAAGAAATGATCGAAAAGCTGGAAAAACTTATTCAGGATAAATAAAAAAATTACTTATCGCTGATCCGTCAGATGTTCTTTCAAAATAAAAATAAGACCCAACTGTACTGCAACCACCAATACCCATTTGAGGATAAATGTTTTTTTGGCGTATTTGTGTCTGAAAAAAGTCATCCCGAGCAATGCTCCAAAGGTACCTCCCAAAAATGTGAGGATCAGCAAAATACTTTCGGACAGTCTGCGCTGTCCGTTTTTTGCCAGCCGCTTATCCCATCCGAATGACAGGAATGTAAAGAGGGTTATGATGATGAGGTAGTATTTTAAGGCCATGGGATGCGGTTGAAGCTGCAAGATAGGTAATTGAAAGTATTGAGCCTCTCATAAATACAAATTTGTTTAACATAAAAACAACCTGCGAGCGTTCTCAGGTTATTGCATAGGTGCTAAGATTTACTCTTATTATTAGCGTCTAATTGTTTCCCACGATTCCCTTGGTTTTGATCATACTGCCTATTAGTTTCTGGTGTTCCTTTGTTTGGATTAGACATATTTGCTTCGTTATCCTGTGGTTTAATTGTTTTCTTTGCCATAATTCTTAGATTAAAAGATTAATAATTATTTTTTAGTTTTTGGAGGATCCTGAGCACAATCCTGGCATTGGGAATCTTGCTGAGATAAGCTTCCAGCTTTTCCAGATGCTTGGAGTTGTCTTCGAGGAGGGCGATGTTGTGGTGGTGGGGCATAATTGATTGGACTAAAATGATTTTTTACTGTTCTTTCAATGGCAAAGTTTCCAACGGAATTTCCTGCATATACATTTTCCTGTAAGCTTTCACTTCTTGAACAGATGATTGTAAAATGGTTTTGATCAGATTATTAGAATCAATTTCAATATCCTCACTTTGCTTTTTCTGATTATCTGATATTTCTCCTAAGCCTTTCGGATAAATAATATACACTGGAATAACCTGATCATCATTAATTCCTAATTCTTCATAAACACTATTCAATCTGGAATATCCAGACAATTGCCTTACATCTTCTTTGGCAGGACTCCCATTTTTATAACGGGGTTTGTATTTGGCATCCACTACCGCTTTTATTCCATTCTCTTTATTTTCATTGATGATAAAGTCCAATTCCTGATAATGCTTCTTTTCATGATATTTCACCTCATTGGCGCCGGTAAATATTTCTCTGAGTTTTTTAAAAACATATAGTTCAAATAATTTACTCATATCGATCCAGTGCGGCGGATGTTTCTTGTTATCACTACTTATACTTCCATAGCTATGGCTTATCATTTTCAAAATTTGATTTCCCAAGCCGAATGCATTGTTGTAAACCTTATAAAAGGGATTACTTTCTATTTTGTCATAAGATGTAAATTTCTTACTGTTCACCTGTTGAAAAGCAGCAAAATTATAATGTACCAATTCTAATACCTGAACTTTGAGAACAGGTTCTAAGCTTCCAGCATACGAGTAAATAATCTGCAAAACATATTTGAGAAACCGATTTTCTTCCGTATCAAAACCAAATTCCTGAAAAGAACATACGGTATGAGTAAGTCGATGTTTAAAAACATTCTGTTTTAATTGCTGACCGACCAATATCTTACCTTTTACTCTGCTTCTGAGATTCTCAGTCTTTTGGTAATATGATTTCTTTAAGCCCTTTATAACAATCTGTTTGACTGCCATCAAAAACTGAATAATCAGAAAAGGAGTCAGTTCAACCCTGTGTTTTGACGGCACTTCAATCCATTCAGAATTGAAATCCACTTCCATCAATCCGTCCAGGTGATTAAAGTTCTCTGGTTCCTGCAATGCTTCGGTCAACATCTTGATAAAATTCAGCTGATGATTATCATTATTCATCTTCGGCTCTACCAATAAAGGCATATTCCACTCAGGAATATATTGCAAGCCAATGTAATAAGATGTTTCAAATTGTAAGAAGTCAATCTGATTTTCTTTTACATCTGCTGAAACTTTAAAACATACGGCATTTTCATTATTCCTGAAAAGAAATGATTTGGGAGTAGCGAAATGATCTTTCCAATCATAAACTTCCTTTAGATATTCCTGACAACATCCGCTATAATAAAAATGATTGTGCTCTTTAAGAAGCAGTATTTTATTTTCCAAGATTTTCAATTATTTCTAAAGTACTCGGTTTTAAAATTCCATCTTTTACATATTCCCTGAGGATGGGTTTTATTTCAAATTCTAAGCGGATATCCATTGAACCTCCATCTTCTGTTTTATCAATAAAATAAGAATGTCCAAGCGCTACTTGAGCCGGTTTAAATTCATCAGCAAGATAATCTGAATTTGTTTGGTACTCATCTTTTGTGAACAAACTTTTAACTTGTGTAAATAATGTCTCATCAAAATTTTCCAGCCCATCTTCTTTTTTTAAATTCTTAGGTAGAACGTCTACAAACGCAAATCTTCTTCTGATCGCATAGTCAATATGACCTACACTTCTATCTGCTGTGTTCATTGTTCCTATAACATAAAGATTTGGAGGAAGGATTAGTTTTTGTGATCCGCCAACTTCGTACATAGATTCTACTTCCTCACCTCGATATTCCAAAGCATAAATTAATTCTCCTAAAACTGAAGAAAGATTAGCACGATTGATTTCGTCGACTACCAAAACATAATTTTTAGGATCTACATTTTGACTTTCTGTATTATATGGATGTTTCTCAAAGAATTTTTGTAAAAGAGAATTATAGTAAGTGAATCTGTAATGTGAGTGTACAAACTTCTCTTTGTCCAGTTTTGGAGATTGTAAGGTAATTTCTTGATTAAGGACGGCTTTAATAAGTTTTCTAAACTCTTCAAATTTCAAATGTCCAGGAGTTTTCCAATCTCTACCATATAAAAAGTCCTTTCCTCTTACTTTAAAAATATTAATTTTATCAGATAAAGCAAAGCCTTCTTCATTAAGGTTTCCTTCTATGTCATTTTTAAAATCTTCAAAATTTTGCTCAATCCAAACGTCTGAAACTTTATTTGTTTCGTTGCCTGAACTATTATAAAAATTTATTGAAGCTTCCTTAGCCAACTTTGCAAATATTCGATTTTCTGCATCATAGATTAATCCAGTTCCTTCATCATCCGGTTTAGCGACAATTCCTCTTACAAAATCTTCATACGTATAACTAGGATGAAACTGAATCAGCTTAAATTGGTCATTATTTTCTAAATCTGATATATTGTTCAAACCCAACATTTGGCGTGCTAATTCTTTAGCTTCACGGGTTTTTCCGGTTCCTGGAGGACCTTGTAAGATAATTTGCTTTTTATAATTAAGTAAATTTACTTCCTGCACAAAATTTTCCAACTTTGTACTCTGACTTATGACTTTTTTAAATTTATTAATAGCATCCTGCTGCTGTATTTCACAAATTCCCTGCACTAAACTGTATTGAAATTGTAAATGTTCAGGAATAAGTTTAATATCTGCGTCATAAATTCTAAGACCATAATCCATAGAGATTTTCTTTTCTTCTAAATCTTCTATAATATGGGGGAATTCATTTAAAGTTTTAGCCGCAGACTTAGTAATAGCAAATGCAAGAGAGGTATGTCCATCTGTTAATAAAATAGGATTATTTATTCCATAATCTCTATCTTCCCAGCTAATGACCATCTTGTGTTTTTGTAAAATATCCAGGAATAGTGGGAAGCCTAAACGCTTGGCTCCCCATCTGCAACCTAATTTCCAGTAATTCATAATTATTAGTTTTTATTGTTTATCCTAATTACTCCAGTAAAGAACTCGACGTATCATCAGTATTACTGTAATAATTTTATATGTTTATCCATAGAATTTTAAACTTTCACCCAAATTGTATAATTTAATTAAATAGGTAATTATTTAAATTTCATTTATCCTATCGAAACCCCTACTTGCGATATGAATTCGTTCCAGATTTCTTCCGCAACCTGATGAGCCGTTAATTGCTTGTCTAAATCACCTGAATAACCAAACATCGGAGAGTTTTTAGTCCAAAACTGATGATAATCATCATAGTCAATTCTATACACCTTATCCATCTGTATTGAATTGGTACTGATCTGATCGGAAAATGAATAGCTTAAATCACCATAATGTCTTTGTCCCTCACCTCCTATCTGTACTGTTAAATATCGGTCTTGGTTATTTGCCCTGTTTGAGATCAGGCAAGTAAAAAAACCTTTTCCGTCATTGGTAAAAAGAGCCTGCAGATTTTCCAGGGAATCCAATTCTAAAATAGAAGAATTGAAATAGTTTTTTATTTCTTTATAGCTGGCTTCTCTGAAACTGTATTTATCAACTTCGCTAAATGTCCTTTTAACTTTATAGTCCCTTACTACCTTTTCAGTTGTTCCGACAGCTTGGATATTTTGAACGGGAACTGATGCTTTCGACGAATTTAATAATCGTCTTAACTCTTGTATGATATTTAAAAAAGCATTATTGGCATTTGTCCATTCTGCTACCGCTTTACCGTCCTTAGGCAAAGATTTTATTTTACCAAATGGTGCGTTCTGCCAATCGCAGGGTTCTACAATAATGGGGACAACAATCAGCTTTTTTTCTTCGTGCATTTGTAAAGCTGTTCTAAATTCTTTTTCATAACAATAGTTTGACGCTATATAATCCGGGCTTACCAATGCAAGGAACAGCTCGGAAGAAGTAAGCGCATCACTGATGCTATCATCCAGGCTGCTGCCGGCATGTATTTCCTTATCGTTCCATTCGCTGATCAGTCCATCTCTGTTCATTTGGGTCAAATGCACTTTAAGACGTTCCAAATAAGATTCGTCTTTATGACTGTAAGATATAAATGCTTTCATTTTTGTTTATTTATTTTATTTCTTCACCCTTCTCCAGCTCACTCACAATCTCTCTGAAACTCGCCAACCCTGCCTCGATATTATCAATAATCTCCAGTGCCAAAACATCAGGATCAGGCAGATTATCCAAATCGGTTAAGCTTTTGTCTTTTACCCAAAAGATATCCAAACTTGTTTTATCTCTGGCAATGATTTCATCGTAGCTGTATTTTCTCCAGCGACCATCGGGGTTTTCTTCACTCCAGGTTTCTTTTCGCTTGTGGATGTTGGATGAATTGTAACATTCTACAAAATCTGATAAATCAGATTCTGCCAACGGCTTTTTCTTTAGGGTGTGATGAACGTTGGTTCTGTAATCATAAAACCAAACTTCTTTGGTCCACGCCTCTTTATTGGCGGGTTTGTTATTGAAGAATAAAATATTTGCTTTTACACCATTGGCGTAGAAAATACCTGTCGGCAAGCGTAGAATCGTATGCAATTCTGTTGTTTTTAAAAGTTGCTTTCTGATTTCTTCTCCGGCTCCGCCTTCAAACAAAACATTGTCAGGTAAAACAACTGCGGCTTCCCCATCAATCTTCATCAAGGATTTGATGTGCTGCAAAAAGTTCAACTGCT
Source organism: Chryseobacterium sp. JJR-5R (assembly GCF_034047335.1). Classification (NCBI taxonomy): domain Bacteria; kingdom Pseudomonadati; phylum Bacteroidota; class Flavobacteriia; order Flavobacteriales; family Weeksellaceae; genus Chryseobacterium; species Chryseobacterium sp. JJR-5R. Next base: position 1,903,060 of record NZ_CP139137.1, on the reverse strand, counting down.
TATTGCTCGTGGTTTCCCAAAAATCCTGACGGTTGTAGCTAATATCTTCTTTTTCAATATCCCCATCTTCATTGGTAACGGTCATTCCGCTTTTTTTACCGAATGGTGGATTGACTAAAATATAATCGTAAGTCTGACTTTAGGCTGCAATCAGTGCATCGTTAGATTTGACCAATGGCTCTGCATCTATCTCCCCGATACCGTGAAGATACAAATTCATCAGACACATTCTGCGTGTACTTGCTACAATTTCATTGCCGTGAAAAGTACTGTTCTTTAAGAACAATTTTTCGTCTTTGTCTAATTTATTGTTTTCAGTTAACCAATCGTAAGCTGCCAAAAAGAAACCGCCTGAACCGCAAGCCGGGTCTATCACGGTTTTCATTGGTTTAGGCTGTACACAGGCTACCATTGTTCTGATTAATGCTCTTGGCGTAAAATACTGTCCTGCTCCCGATTTTGTATCTTCTGCATTCTTTTCCAGCAAACCTTCATAAATAGTACCTTTTACGTCAGCGCCCATCAAACTCCACTCTTCTTTGCCTATCATCGTGATGATGCGTTGCAGATTAGAAGGGTCCTGTATTTTGTTTTGACTCTTTACATAGATTTGTCCTAACATTCCTTTTTCCGTTCCAAGTGAACGCAATGCCTGAATATAAAAAGACTCCAGTTCTGCACCGTTTTTTGACACTAAATTCTCCCACGAGCAAACCTCTGCGCCTTCCACTTCTTTACCTTCTACATCTTTCAGTCGTGGTAATTTTAGGTTCCTGTTGTAAGGTGGTTTATTTAATTCATCCACCATTTTAAGAAATAGCAGATAGGTGATTTGTTCCAAATAATCTCCATACCCAACTCCATCGTGGCGCATTACATTAGCCAGATTCCATATTTTTGATACTATTGCTGCTTCTGTCATTTTAATTTTTTTTAGCGTTGGATAAGCACATTAAGTCTATCACTCTCTTCATCTTTAAGGATTCAACACCTTCATGGAGAAATTTAACAACATCCTCTGTAAATTCTTGGTCAATAGAAGAAACATCTTCTTTTTTGGTTCTTTCAAACACAATTGTTAAAAATCCTGATTCGATTAGGACTTTCTCAATAATATTTAATGGCAGATTTTTACTATATTTAGAATGATAATGTATATTAATAACAGATTTATTGCCTTTGTCATGCAATACGCCATTTCCATAAAATATTTTGAAATATTTAGATAATGAATGTACAATCTTTTTTCTCAGAGATGCATCATCCTGATCTTGATCTTGAAAATAATTATCAAAGGTCAAATCATGTCTTGGATTTATGAAAATCTGATGTGATATTCCTCTGGAACTTGACCTAGAATACTCAGCCATGTTTAAGAATGTTGAATCAATAAAAACTGTTTTCTCATTGAATTTACATTCCCAGAATGAGTCATAGGAGTCAAAATATGCATCTTCGAACTGTAAATCAGAAAAATCAAACTTAATATTTCCATCAAGAATACCAAAATTAACCAGTGATAAGCCTTTAATAGTTGTATTAGTTCCAAACATCAATTTAAGCAGATTAGTATTTGTTACTGTTTGATTATTGAAATTTAGTTGATTATTGACGAGTGATAACGCAAAAAAAGATGATTTAATTTGGTGTTTCACCTGTACCTCATCCCTATAAACTGAAAAGTCAAAATTATTTACTGATTCTATTAGATCTGAAATCTTTAATATATCATTTTCATTCCAATTATTTTCCTTTCGTTTTGCAACTTCATAAAATAAACTCGATCCAAATTTACCCTCTTGCAATAATATTTCAACTACATGTCTATTAATTCCTTCAGTATTTTCTATTGAGATAAATTGAGAGAGATAGATTGTTTTAAAAAATAATTCAAAAAAATCATATTTAAAACCTATCTGATTATTATTAACGTTAATCAAAGGGTGAGATTTTAATGATTCAAGTTTCGCGTCATCAATATTGAATTTTGAGTTTGAGTTATATAGTTTTTTTATATCCTCTGTTTTTATTACACCCCCATAATTAACAGCTAGATGTATTAAGTATTGTATTTGGCTATCAATGTCAATTCCAATCTTAATCTTTTCTCTTTTTAATATTCTATAAACAATAAAATCATTTTGTTTCTTAGTATTTAAGTAACTTAAATTTTCATCGTCTTGAATCTCTAAAATTTCGTTGTCAGACTCTATTATTTCGCCAACAATATCAACTACAAATGGTAAAAATTTTTTATTTCCTTCTCTTTCAATATTTAGATCTGCTAATAATTTTAGAGCCTTCTTCACTTGCTTTTCATCAGTGAATTTCTTTTCGTAGAAAGAAGTTGCATGCTCAATATTGAATGGTTCGATTTCAAAATGATTTATGCTATTTTCTTTAGAAATCTGCTCCTTCCAAAAATATGTTCGACAAGTCAATAAAACTTTGCCAACACCTATCTGTTTTACAAAATCATTGCTGACGCTTTTAATAAAATATTCCACATCAAAGTCAGGTATTCTAGAAAATACTTCATCTAAACCATCAATAATTAAAAGCAGATTTCCGTTATCAATTGTCACTCTAAATAAATCTCTACTTATCTTGGAACTTGTATCCATAGCATCATAAAAATCATATAAATCTAGATTTTTGCGTTGTGACAATCCAGTTAACTTATTTATAACTTGAGGATTTGAAGCTTCTATAAAAATTATCTTAGCATTCGTGTTTATTTCATAATATCTATCAGCAATCTCTCTTGCCAATGTAGTTTTTCCTATGCCTCCGCCTCCAGTGATTACCAAAATAGGATCGAAATCAGACATTATCCAGTTTTCAATCTGATCAAAATCCGATAATTCTCCTTCTATAGCTTTTAATTCTGGTTGAATGAAATTCTTTGTCGAATTGAATTTTTTACTTAAGTCTTGATCCATCAGTCCCCTTGCACAATGTTCACTAATGAATTCATCAATGTAAAATGCTCTTTTCGGTTTAAAGACTTTTTTTGCATTATTTAATCTTTCGTCTAATCGAATTTGATTTCTCTCCTTCGGCAGAAAAAGTAGAATGTTATCTTTTTTAGATTTTAACATGGGATTGTCAGCAAAGAACTGTTCTGCAGTGGGTGTAATAGAACTTCCTTTAGGTATAAATAAGTAGTATGTCGTAACCCCCATAACATTATCCGTAGCAGGCAAAAGTTTATATCCAATTTTCTTTTTGGAATTTTTAGCGCTAATTGCCTCTGCAAAACTTGCTCTACTATCGTATAATTTTATTATTGTCTCAAAATCAGAATAATCTTGAATTTCGATTACTTGATTTACTTTATGAAGTTCATTACTAGCAAAATTAATTATAAAATTAAGATCTTGATATGTTCCCTTACGAACAATAGGCGATATCCAATCATAGGTACTAAATGAATGATAATCAAATTTCACCAATATATGCTTTAAATGTTGATTCTTAAGAGTTTCGTTTTCAAAAGAAGATATTTGATTTTTGTCTATCCTCTTTATAAAATTTGCTGTTGATAGAATTAATGTTGCGATACTATCTTTAGAAACATCATATAAACGCTGACAGTAATCGGATTTTAAACCACGTTTTTCAATTTCTTTTTCTAATTTTTCAGAAAAATATCTTATTCGCATATCACGCTCTAATAAACCTTTTACAATTTTATAAGCAGTTTCAACAATCTCGTCATCAAATAATAATGTGACTACAGGACTATTTTTGATGAGCTGTGAACTTAAATCACCCAACTCTTTCTCAATTTTTTGATTTAATTCTATTAAGACGTCAATTTCAATTCTCTGACTTAACACATACAACTTCCCAAAATCTAAAATGTTTACGTTACTATTAAACTCAATTCGATCTTGAATAATATCATTTAATTGTTCATTTTGACTTTCGTTTATCTCAAAACCTTTTTTCTCTTTTAAAACTAAAATGTATAGTTTTTCAAAATCATTCTCTAAAGAATTGTTAAAAAACTTTTCTAATGTAGTTTTAACTTTAGAAAAGCTTCCGGTTGATGTAATTTGAACACATATTCTTTTTTTTCTGTCCGCCAAATCAATAGATGGAACATTAGTAAATTGTTCTATATTTTCATTTTTTAAATTGCAATCTAATACAACATTCAAAAATGGAATAAATATGCTTTCTGCTAATATATTCCAAGAAAATTCATTATTTGAACTTAAGATACTTAGTTTGCTACCGAAAACGGCTAATGATGTAGAAAGTTGTTCTTGAATTATTAGTCTATTCATAAGATGTGCTATTATTTTGGTGTAGATTCATAAGTTGTAAAATTATTCTAATCACTTGATTGATAATTAACTAATAAAAAAATTAACAATCAAACTAAAAAACTACTGTTCTTGGTTTTTTTTATCCTTTCCAACAACACACTCGCAGGTTCATAATCATTTGCCATTTTACATTCTTCCAATTCCTGTGCGGTTAACAAATTACCTTCAAATGCTTTTTTAAGAATGCTTTGGCGCAAGGCTTCAGCTTTTAATAAACTTTCTTTGATGTTTTGTTCTATGGAATCACAGACGGATAAACGGGATTCTATTTGTTTGACAATTTCGTTTTGAACTAAAAGCGAAGGGAATGGTACTAAAGTTTCTTTGATAGCATTCATTCCAACATTTCCTTGCCCAGTATTTCCAGTTTCTGCCGAGAAGAAATCATCTTTAAAATAATCAGTAGAAAAGTAATGCAAATAGTACTTTGGATTGCAATCTTGATTAAACCTTATCGCAGCCAAGCGCTGATTCAGTAAAAGGTTTTCATTCTTAACTAAAGCTGAGAAGCCATAATCTCTTTTATTTCTTGTTCCAGTAAGTGATATAACAATGTCATTATCTTTTAAAAGATATTTTCTTGTCTTATCATTTAGTTCATTAACAAAAATAGGATTAGAATCTAACCTAATTAAATCAGGTCTAATATTTCCAATCCTAATAACTTGATAAATTCCTTTTTCTAAAAAATCCGGGCTTTTAAAAGCAAATCCACCAAGTGCGTCAGAAATATTAATTAATTTCTGTTCTCTTTTCTCCCCCTCAAAAGCCTTTTTCAAAACCGCTTGCCTGTAAATTTTTAATTGCTGTTGTGCTTTTTTTAAATCGGTAACACCCGTATCTAAACTGCTAAATAAACTTTCTAATTTTTTAACAATGGCTCGTTGTTCGGGAAGGGGCGCAAAAGCAATAGTTAGTTCTTCAATTTTCTTTGAAGAAATATTGGGTTGTGCTCTACCATAAGCACTCTTTTCTATTTCTCTCTTAAGCTGACTTAATAAATAATATAAAAATGATTTGTAAATATATTTATCCGATATGGGTTTTATATTGCCTACTCGTTGATTTAAGTATGCTTTGTCATTTAGATTATAGCGACCAAACTTACCAGTTGTTGCTCCTGACATGGCAATTAATATATCATCCTTTACTATTTCATATTCTTTTAAATCTTTATTTTCATCGACACAAATTGCATTTTCAATAAGAACTTCATTCTCTTTAATATCTCCAATTCTTATAACTGGAATTCCACTTTTTAAATACCCTGTACTTTTAAATGCGTATCCATTTTTAAAAGTTATGATATCTCCAAATTTGCATTCTATCCAATCTTCTCTCATTATGCAGCTAATGCTTCATTTAATTCGTTAATAATACTATCCATTTCGTTACCAAACAATTGGTACATCTTTCCTCTTCCGCCTTTGCTGTCAAAGGGGTTATAATCTAAATCATCCAGTTCAATATGGTACGAACTTACAATATGGTCTTTAATCATTCGCAGCCATTCCATTTGCTCGGTGCTAAAGCGGTTGTGCTGTCCGGCATTTTGGGCAAAAATCCAACGCTTAAAATTTTCGTCAATGGTTTTATCAAAAGGTTTCAGCTCTTCATCTATGCCACACACTTTTCTAATCAAAGAAACCAATGCTGTGAGTTCATCTTTCGGGCAGTCGCTTTTCACTTCTTCTATCCCCGCATAGGCAGTCCAAACGTGAGCCGGAGCCAACAGCGGTTTTTCCAGTTTCAGTTTGTCCATTACCTCTTTTATCATTTTAAAAGTAATGTTGCGGCGGTTGTAAGGCTGGTCATAAAAAATACTCAGCGCCTGTATCTCGTCTTTATTGGCTTTCAGGTATTCGTTGAAATCGTTAATCAAGGCTTTAGCTTTGTCTACCGATTCAGTGTCCCATTCTGCTTTGGTCACTTCATCCAGATTAATATGGTCAATAATCTGGTCGTGCTGTTTGCGCACATTATCGATGTGGTCGTTAAGTTTGCCGTTAAAGGTTAGTGACGCAGTTCTCAACAAAGCTTCCTGCGCTTCGGCTCTGGCTTCTGCTTCTTTTGCAGGCGTACGTTCATCAACAGGTATTTGTGCAATGATGGCTTTTGCTTTATCGGCAATAACATCGGCATCAAAAGCCTCAATCAGTTCGCGGGTCATCTGCTTTAAGCTTTTGCCTTTTGCGAGTTCCTGTATTTTTTCTTTTTCGGCATCGGTAAGTTGTTTTTCCAAACGAATTAATCGGTTAGCCAACGAAAGATACACATCCTCTTCCTGCACACCCATCGTCACAGCTTGCAACAAATCTTTTAACGGAATGGTTGGCGCACGTTCCAGTGGACGGCTGTCGGTCTTTTTAGATTTTGTGGCACCTACTGCATCTACAATCACGAAGTGTGTTTTAGCATCGGCAGTTTTGGTCACCAGTTTTAATTTATCGGCAGAAATGGTACGGGTACCACGCCCTTTCATTTGTTCAAAATAATTGATGCTTCTCACATCCCGCATAAACAGCAATACCTCCAAAGGTTTTACATCGGTTCCGGTAGCAATCATATCTACCGTAACGGCAATACGCGGATAATAGTCGTTTCTAAAACGGTTCAGCACCGATTTTGGGTCTTCTTCTATTTTATAGGTTACCTTTTTACAGAAATCATTGCCTTCATCAAACACTTCTCTTATAATATTGATGATATCATCGGCGTGACTGTCGGTTTTGGCAAAGACCAAAGTTTTAGGTACTTCATATTCACCATTTTCATCAAAACGATTGGGAAAAATATCTTTTCTCAACGCGTCTTTATAAGCCGTAATAATCGTTCTGATTTGGCTGATGTTGACCACTTTTTTATCTAAATCATTGCGCAAATAAGCGGTGTCTTCATCTTCCTGTTGCCAGCGCTTGGCTCTTGATAATTTATCTCTTCTGTCTACAAACCATCCTTTTTCTATCAAGGCACCTCTTGTAGAAATATCGGTTTCGATTAAATAAACATCGTAAGGAACGTTCACACCATCAATGACAGATTCTTCGTAAGTATATTGGCTTACCACATTTTCATTAAAAAAACCAAAGGTTCTTTTATAAGGCGTAGCGGTTAAGCCCACCAGAAATGCATCGTAATAATCCAGCACCTGTTTCCAAAGGTTATAAATAGAACGGTGGCATTCATCAATAATAATAAAATCAAATTGCTCGATGGGAACTTTTTGATTATAAGCAACCGGAATGGCATCTTTTTTTGCCAGTTGTTTTTCTATCCAGCCTGAATTTTCATTGGGATTGACTAAATCTTCATCCTCGTCCATTTCTTCGCCCTGCAAAATAGAATACATCCGCTGAATGGTAGAAATACAAACCTGACTTTCCTTAGCGATATAACTGGAAGTCAATCGTTGCACATTGTATAGCTCCGTAAACTTGCGGTTATCATCCTGCGGTTGATATGCCCTAAACTCCTGCTCGGCTTGTTCGCCTAAGTTTTTGGTATCGACTAAAAACAGAATGCGTTTAGCCTTTGCAAATTTCAGTAAGCGGTAAATAAAAGTGGCGGCAGTAAAGGTTTTTCCGGCACCCGTCGCCATTTGAATCAAGGCTTTTGGTCGGTTTCCTTTAAATGATTTTTCTAAATTATTAATGGCAATAATCTGTGCAGGACGCAAATTTGTCTCATCCAACACCGGATAATTAGCAAACCTTCCTCTTAAACTTTTTTCTCTTTTCGACCACTCCAGCAAAGTCTGCGGCTTATGAAAACTGAAAACATTTCTGCCCCGAGGTTTTGGGTCAGTATAATCAGTAAAGCGGGTAACAACGCCCGTACTTTCATAGATATATTTTAAACCTTCTGTATTCTTGAAAAACTTAAGTGCTGCAGTTGTATATTCTTTTGACTGTTCCTCAACAACAGTAAGCCGATGACCTTCATCTTCCTTTTTGGCTTCTATCAATCCCAAAGGTTTTCGATCAACAAAAAGCACATAATCGGCCGGGCCAACACTGGTTTGATATTCACGAATGGCAACACCCAATCCTACACTAAAATCGATATCATTCTTTGATTGTATGTGCCAGCCAGCTTCTTTTAGCATGGCATCAATTTGGTCGCGGGCTTTTTGTTCTGGGTTTTGATTAGGTTGAGTCAACGTTTTTAGTTTTATTTTTCAAATATAAATAAAAAATATTTTCCTATTTAAATTAGACTTTATAAATGAAATTACTATATAGATGATATTATAAAGAAAATTTTAATTTTCAGGAGAGCATTATATAATCTTTTTACAGAAAAAGAAATTTTTCATTGGTTAAAGTTTTCCCAAATATAAATAAAAAATCAATTCTCACCATTACGGGAATCCGTAAATAAATGATCACAGCACGACGATACGATACGCTTATTTCAAAAAAAAACAGCCCGGTAAACTACCGGACTATTATAAAATTTGTGTGCTTACAAAAATACCTTACTTACTTACCGCATTCCTATCAAACCACTTGATATAAGCCTCCACCGCTTCTTCGATAAACTTTTTGGTTTCCCCTTCTTTCAGGGGCCCGCTGTCATCGAATAGCTCGTTGGCTTTTGCGAGGTAGACTTCCGGCTGCTGCATGACCGGCATGTTCAGAAAGACGAGGCTCTGCCGCAGGTGGTGGTTGGCCCCGAAGGCGGCAATGTTGCCGGGGGAATTGCTGAAGACGGCGGCAGGCTTTTGGTCCCAAACGCTTTTGCCGGCAGGCCGGGAACCGATATCGAGGGCGTTTTTCAGGACACCGGGCACGGAACGGTTGTATTCGGGCGTGATGAACATAACGCCGTCCACCTGGTGCATGGTTTCCCGGAAAACTTTGTAAGATTCCGGAACTTCATTGTGGTCGTCGAAATCCTGGTTATAGACTTCCAGCCCGTCCAGGGAAATAATTTCAAAACGGTAGCCTTCCGGGGCCAGCGGTACGATGGCCTGGGCTATTTTCTTTGAGAATGATTCTTTGCGCAGGCTCCCTGCGAGAATGCCGATAATTTTTTCCATATGGATATAATTTAAATTAATGGTGTCGTGGGTTAAGGATCAGCCTAAAGTGCCCGAAAGGGATGCCCCTTTTCCCGACTTTATCCTGATACCACACATCCAATACAAGTATCCTGCCGCAGAGGTATTGCCGGAATCAGATTTCAGGTTTAGGGGCAGCGCAAGCCCCGGAATAGATGTCTTTTATGCCCTTTCTCACAGGCTTCCGGGATTCGGCTCTACTGGATCAGGCCTTTTTCTTATTTTTCATGGTTAAACTGAGGAGGAGAATCAGCACGATGCCGCCGATGATCCAGTACGCCAGGTTCCCGAATTTCCGGTAATCGGTGGTGGCCGTAACCACGGTGGTGCTCCCCGCCTCTTTCAGTGCCCCGGAATCCATGAGGTCACGGAGGTCATCGCTCCGCAGGTCAGCTGCAGCGGTCAACTGCCGGGCAACGGAGGCATCCTTGATTTCATAAAGTGCTGACTGCATCAGCTGCGAGCTTCCAAGCGCATCAAAATAAAAATACCGGTGGCCCGACTGCCATACACTTCCGTAAGCGGGATTTCCGCCAGGGAACTTACGCAGTTCCGAAGCCCTGACACCATCAAGTTCCTGAAGATGGGTCCTGCGGTTCTGGAGCCCCGTTTTCCGGCCCCAGCTTTCTGATACCGAGAGGTAATAGATCTTGTCCCCGCTCCTGAATACGTCCGGTGCCATCTCTTCTACCGGCTGCTGCCCGAAAGGATGGTCGCCGGCCCGTTCCGTTTCTTTATTTTCTGCATTGTAGAAATACAGACCGTCCTTCGCCGTGAACAAAACGTGAGCGGAATGGATCAGCGACCTGCCCAACAAACGGTAAGGGGCTTTCGACGGATCAAATGGCTGGTCGTCCACATATACCCTTCCGCTCCGGTGATCCAACAGATAGGTATTTCTTGAGGGCAGGTCCCCTTCAATCCCCAATTCATAAAGATCCGGACTGTAAGCCAGCGACAGAAGCTGATGGTGGTAGTACACCCGCTTTCCGTCGGTGAAATAATCAACGCCGGGGCGTTCGCCTCTCTCCCGGTACTGAATCATCAGGGGCCTCAACTGCCCGGGATCTGCTTCAGGCATCGGCAGTCCTTTATAGAATGCCTGCCGGCTGCTGACTGCGATGTCCTGGCCCAGCCTGGGCTGATACTTTCCGCCTTTGGGAAGCTCCACTGAGGGATACCGGTAGCTCTGCGGCTTCGCATTCAGGCCCCACCGGTAACCGGTAAACTGTATGGTGTAAGCAAGAGCACCCAACGATTCGTCGGTTTCCGAAATACCGCTGCAGTACCAGGTGGTGGTGCCGTCGGTATAATAATTATTCCCGATCGCAATAGTCCGGTCCGGCCGTAAGTCTTTCAGGATGAGGTTTCCGGCATAGACATACCGGCCGTCATAACCGATATGGGAATCCCGGTATTCACCGGACAGGATTCTGAACGTTTCCGGACGGGCACCGCTGACCTCATAATAACCGTTGCTCGGCACCAGGGCATACACTTTCCCGTTATAGGTGGAGAATATGCCGTTCAGGTCTTTTTTCTTCTCTTCAAAATCAGGAGCCGGGTCACTGCCGGACAGCAAAGTAAAGAGCAGTGTTCCCGCAGATAGGACCAGAATGGCTGCAGCAGCAAAGAACAGGTAACGGTATTTGGGCAGCATAACATATGGTTTTAAGTGCATTTAAAAATAGGTAAAAATAACGGCATGGCCGCCTTTGTCTTCAAAAGCTTCAGGCATCACCACCACCATCAGGTTCTGTCATTCTTCACCAAGGATAATTAACAATGGCAGCTAACACTGAAAGCCCTTCACCTACATCAACAATGCACTGCAGCCGGAGGCCTGTCATAAAAAATCCCCGCCCTGTTAAAACCAAAAAAACAATAAATCATTTCAAAAAATTAAATTAATTGTTGATAATTAATATAAATCTTATCTTTATACTAAGTACTCTGAGTAAGCCGGCCGGATTATGTCTGCCCGGTTAATGGATCAGGTAGTTTTTTTAATGCCGGTTATTTTACAGGCTTTGAAAAGAGATAATATATTTTTTTAAAAAGTTTCCGGGAAATTAAGTCCATCCTGTTAAGCTTTTCTGCAGTCATATCTTTCATTACCGTATATTCAAAGGTAAGTTCTACTGTAATTTTTGTACAGTGAAAGCTTTTTTTTGACATACTTTATCTTTGAGAACTGATGTACATCCAAACTGCCCTATCTGCGCTTCCATCTGTAAAAACAGTAGTTTTAAATGATGCTGTTTTGAGGGAAGCGTATATTGAGCTGAAAAATATAAAATAGTAATGTATCTTCAGTACCACATGTTTATATTTGCAGTATGGTGAACGATGAAATCAATTAAGCCTGAATCTTATATGGTACCAAAAAATATGAACAGACTGTATGCGATACTGTGTATGCTGTTCTTTTCCTGCGCAGGAACTTTTTCTTACGGCCAGAAGCCCGGCCGCCATACTTTTACCCTCGGTAAATCCGACTTCCTGCTGGACGGAAAGCCCCTGCAGATGATCTCCGGGGAAATGCATTACCCCCGCATCCCCAGGGAATCTTGGCGCGACCGCATGAAGATGGCCAAAGCGATGGGCCTTAATACGATAGGCACCTATGTATTCTGGAACGTGCATGAAGAAACCCCGGGAACCTATGATTTCAGCGGGAACAGCGATATCGCCGAATTTGTAAAGACGGCCCGTGAGGAAGGCTTGTGGGTGGTGCTGCGCCCCAGTCCGTACGTCTGTGCGGAATGGGAATTCGGAGGGTATCCCTGGTGGCTCCTGAAAGAACGGGATATGAAAGTAAGGAGTACCGATCCTAAATTTATAGCAGCCTATACCCGCTATATCAAAGCACTGGCGAAGCAGCTGATTCCGCTTCAGGTTACCCGCGGCGGCAATATCCTGATGATCCAGATCGAAAACGAATACGGGTCCTACAGTGATGATAAAAACTATATGGACCTTAACCGGAAGATCTTCAGGGAAGCGGGGTTCGACGGGATCCTTTTTACCTGCGACGGTGCCGAAAAAATGCCTGCCGGCTATCTGCCCGGTTACCTTCCGGCCGTTAACGGACTGGAGGATCCGGCACAGGTGAAGGCACTCATCAATACCTACCATAATGGAAAAGGGCCATACTATGTGGCGGAATGGTATCCCGGATGGTTTGACGACTGGGGCAAAAAGCATGCGGATGTATCGTCAGAACAATCGGCCAGAACACTGGATAAGCTGCTGGCCGCCGGAATATCCGTAAATATGTATATGTTCCACGGCGGTACCACGCGAGGATTTATGAACGGGGCGAATATGAACAAAGAAATGCCTTATTCGCCACAGGTATCCAGTTATGATTATGATGCGCCGCTCGATGAGGCCGGGAACCCTACCGAAAAATTCCATGCTTTCAGGAAGGTGATTGCCGGATATCTTCCTGAAGGGCAGTCACTGCCGCCGGTCCCTGTTAAGAAACCCGCCATCAGAATCCCGGATATTACACTGGAACAGTATGCAGACCTGTTCAGTCAGCTTCCGCTGCCCCGGCGTTCCGACAAACCCTTATCTTTTGAAGACTTGGACCAGGCTTACGGTTTTGTTTTATACCGCACCCGGATCAAAAAAGGAGGACTGCTGAAGCTTCAGGAGCTCAGGGACTATGCCCAAGTGTATATAAACGGCAGCTATAAAGGAAGCCTTGACCGGAGGCTGAACCAGAATACTATGGATCTGACCGGAATTTCTACGGAGTCCGTTCTGGATCTGTGGGTGGAAAATAACGGGCGCATCAACTACGGCCCTTTCCTCAATGATAACCGCCACGGGATTACAGAATCCGTTTCTGTTGACGGCCAGGAGATATCCGAATGGGAAATGTATTGTTTCCCTTTTAAAAACACAGGAAAATTTTCCTTCAGCGAAAAAATGGATATGAAGGAAAGCCGTCCGGTACTATACAAAGGTACTTTTACCCTTCAGCAGTTGGGCGACACATATCTGGATATGCGCAATTTTGGAAAAGGCTTTGTCTTCCTGAACGGACATAACCTGGGCAAATACTGGAATATCGGTCCGCAACAGACCATTTACGTGCCCGCTTCCTGGCTCAGAAAAGGGAAAAATGAAGTACTTGTTTTTGATGAGCTGAAAAGCAGCCACACAAAGCTCCTTTCATCAGATCACCCGATGCTGGACCATGACCATAATCCCAACAATGAAAAACCATGAGAAAACGGATCATTACAGCCGGTATTATCTTAGTCTTAGGCATGCTGCCCTGCCGTGCCCAGGATACTCTGCCGCCTTACGGTGCCCTGCCTTCCGAAGCACAGCTGAGGTGGCATGAAATGGAAATGTACTGCATCATCCACTACAGCACCGGGACTTATACCGACCGGGAATGGGGGTACGGGGATGAAAGCCCTTCGCTGATCAATCCTTCTAAGTTTGATGCGGAGCAGATTGTGTCCGCGGCAAAAGAGGGCGGATTCAAAGGCGTGATCGTCGTGGCCAAGCATCATGACGGCCTGTGCCTCTGGCCTACGGAAACCACGGAGTACAGCATCCGCAAAAGCCCGTGGAAAAACGGAAAAGGGCACATGGTAAAAGAATATCAAAAAGCATGTGAAAAACTCGGGATGAAAATGGGGATTTACTGCTCCCCATGGGACCGCAACAGCCCGTTATACGGAACGCCGGAATATGTTGACCTGTACCGGGAACAGCTCCGGGAACTGTACAGCCGTTACGGCGACCTTTTTATTTCCTGGCATGACGGGGCCAACGGCGGAGACGGATATTACGGAAATACCCGCGAGACCCGGAAAATTGATCGCGCTGCGTATTACGGCTGGGACTCCACCTGGGCCATTACCCGGAAGATGCAGCCGGGAGCCGTGATTTTCGGGGATGCAGGCCCGGATGTCCGGTGGGTGGGAAATGAAGCGGGGCATGCCGGGGAAACCTGCTGGGCTACATATGACCCGCAGAGCCCTGAAGACGGAAAGAAGCCGGCCAACGGCTTCACCAAATATGAAATGGCAACCGAAGGTACACGCAACGGAACCTACTGGATGCCTGCTGAGTGTGATGTATCCCTTCGCCCGGGATGGTTTTATCATGCCCGCGAAAACAGCCGGGTAAAGACACCCGCCGAACTGCTGGACCTCTATTACAGGAGTGTCGGCAGAGGAGCCGGCCTTGATTTGGGATTGTCACCCAACCCGGAAGGCCTGCTGAATCCCGAAGATGTAAATTCGCTCCGGCAGTTCGGAAAGCTCCTCAAACAGACTTTTGCCCTGAATCTTGCGGAAGGGGCGGCACTGCATGCCAGTAATGTCAGGGGAAATAATCTCTCTGGATACGGACCGCAGCATCTGCTCGACCCGGACCGGTATACGTACTGGGCCACCGATGACGAAGTACACCTGCCTGAACTCACGGTCATGCTGCCTGCTGAAAAAACGTTCAACGTCATCCGTTTGCGGGAGAATATAAAGCTGGGGCAGCGCATAGAAGCTTTTACCCTGGAAGCGCTCCTCAACGGGAAATGGGAAAAGATTGCCGCCTCCACCAGCATCGGGCCCAACCGGCTTATCCGCCTTCCGAAAAGGATTACCACGGCGGGAGTGAAACTCAAGATTACCCAGTCTCCCGTTGCAGTGGCCTTAAGTGATTTCGGACTGTACAATGAACCCGAAATGCCTGAAAAGCCTGTAATCCGCCGCAGCTCTGAAGGAAAAGTCACCCTATCCTCCCCTCAGCCTTCTTCCGTCATTTATTATACGCTTGACGGCATGGCTCCCACTTCAAAATCTTTACGGTACCGTAAACCTTTCATAATGGTTCATGACGGAACGGTAAAAGCAATATCCGTTCGCGGCAGCCGGCAGAGTGAAACGGCTTTCCTTGCATTCGGTCCCGTAAAATCAGGCTGGAAAATCATACAGCCACTGTCTTCTGATACGGCACATCCGGCGGTCTATGCTGTTGATGACCATCCGGAAACGTTCTGGATCAGTTCCCAGGTCCATTCTCCGTCAGCACCTGTACAGATGGTGATTGATACCGGCAAAAATCAGAACCTGAGAGGGTTCACCTATCTTCCCCGCCAGGACGGAAACGTAAGCGGAACCGTAAGCCATTACCGGATTGAAACCGGTACGGACGGTGTACACTGGCAGTGTGCAGCAGAAGGGGAATTTTCTAACATCAAGGCAAACCCCGTGGAACAGCAGGTAGTATTCAGGGAAACGGTTGCGGCCCGCTATATCCGCTTTACGGCTGCCGGACTGGTATCCGGGAATGTCTGCACAGCCGCTGAAATCGGGATCCTGACTGACGGAAAATAAGGATACGGCATTTACATTATCACCGTAAGTTTTCCCTGATGCCTGCCGGATTTTCCGTAAAAATAAATCAGCTGCCGGAAAGAAATACAATTGCAGCCTGCGGTATAAAAAATCTCCGCCCGAATGACCGGGCGGAGATTGAACTGAATTAATTTAAGACCTTAGGATAAAAAAGACCCTCCCTCTGCAGATAACAGGAATTATTTTCCTTTTTATCATTACACATGGGCTCCGGATATTCACAAATCCTTAATAATCTCTACTGTAAATACTGTTTTCAGCAGCAGGACTGATTGGTTAGTTAAACCATGGTATCATTCGCTGTTTTATTTGCCGTATCGTGCGAAGATTCAATACCGGATACCACCTCTTTAGCATCTTCTTCCGGAACGATCTGAGGGCTCCATTTTGCATGTTTTGAAAGCTTAAGCTTATAGCCCATTGTTTTGGTATATACTTTGGTGAACTCTGCCCCGAAAAAAATAATCTGGAAGCTGTAATTGATCCAGAGAAGCAGTAAAATAATGGTTCCTGCCGTACCGAAAGAGGAACTGGGGTTGAATTTATCGAAATAAAAAGTCAGGATATATTTTCCCAGCGTAAAAAGTGCCGCTGTTACGGCCGCTCCTACCCAGACCGATTTCCACTGCAGTTCAACATCCGGCAGGATTTTGAACATAGCTGCGAAAAGGAAGAGGGTAACCAGCAGACCCACCACAATATTGATGACGTTTACAAGAATAAGGGTTTCAAGGCCGAAACGGCGGATCACCCAATCATTGGCAAGACCGATAAAAGAACTTAAAAGCAGGGTAATCAGCAAAAGGAATGCAATAACAACAATCATCCCCAGGGAATTCGCGCGGTCAAGAAGGTATTTTTCCCACGCTTTTTTCGGTGCAGCCGTCACATCCCACAACTTGTTGAGGGATTTCTGAAACTGAAAAAACAATGATGTGGCACCAAAGACAAGCGTAACGATCCCAATGATTTTCATCACCACGTTCTTCTTATCCACCATGCCTCCTACAACCATTTCTTCCAGGCTCTTCCCCACATCTTTTCCCATCATGCTTCCGATGAGTTTTGTAATCTCGCCGCGTACCGCTTCTTCGCCAAAGAAAATTCCCGTAATCCAGATCACGATAATCAGAAGACCCGGGATTGAAAAAATGGCGCTGTATGCCAAGCTGGCGGCTTCCGTGCCTAAATCGCGTGCGCTCCAGTCTTTGTAAGTTCCTTTAAGTATTCCCCAAAAATTGTTTAATATCTTCATAATTTATTTTTTTGATGATGTGGTAGGCAATAATTTAATGCTACAGGCCACTGTCAGGTATTTTTAACAGCTTCAAATACCGTACCTGCCTTAAAATAATACAAAAGAGTTTTTTTGTTTAGGTTTAACAGAAAAAAGACAGATAGGTCTGATGCTTCTGAAAATTACAGGCGTCCATTAAGGCTGCCACCGTATCTTAATGTGACGGAACATTTATAAAACCGGTTAGCCCGGCAGCGTACAATAATCTTAAAAACCAATGATATTATGGATGATGGCATTGAAATATAAACAGATCCCAAAACGATATGCATGTCCTTAAACGTAAGTAAATCTGATAAATCAACCTGAACAGACCTGGCATTTACGGTTTTGCTTAAAACATGCTGTCCTGTTGCTGTTAAAGCAAATAATTCCGGTTTATTTATCGGGCTGTCGTTTTCTATATCTGATGCTGATTTTACCGGATTTGGATAAAAACGGAAATCTTTGGATGTATGAAGTTGATCAGTACCTGAAGTAGCTGACGTAATTTCATCATCACCGATAGTGAGTGGGACTGTTTGTATTTCTAATGAAAGCTCAAGGCCTGATAATTCAATACAGTAACCCGGATATTAATTTGCCTCTTTAAATTTGCTTACGGGCATCCGGAACCTGAATCCGGATGTTAAGGTTATATACAGCTGTTCCCGATCAAAAGAATATTTTAACAAATGTCGGTCTGGAAATTACAGGGTTTTTAAACTTACCTGAAATTCCATAAGCAGAAAAATAAAGCAGTGATAAAAAGGATTTCACAAATCATCCAGCTGGTTTCATTAAGTTCAGCATTACAATAGCTTTATTAAACCGGAATTAATTTAACAGACTGCCGTTAGATTTCAAAGTATACCGGCAAAATAATATGCTAAAATCACCTATACACTTTATTTATTCAACGTTTAAACTTCTGCCTCGGCATGTTGATTTCCTGGGCCTGCGGATACGGCATTCTTGAGGTCATACTGACATCTTCCCTGATCCGTTTATGGACATCGTACTGCATTTCCAGGTCATAAGCATACCGGGGATCAGGGATCATCGGCATTTTTGCCATCTTGTGGATGGTAACGGTAGGAAAATGGTAATCAATTTCCACGGTGCCGAGCAGCAGGTAGCATCCGCCGCCCCTGAAATCATATTCCTTCAGGCTGTCCGGGAAATGGGCGGTATCGAAATACTCGCCGTTCGCATCGATCCAGGTCCCGAAATACATAGCTCCTTTTCTGGTAGGGACGTGTTTCCTGGAAATCAGGTAGGCCAGCATCTTTACCTGGCGCTTATGGTAGAGCGGGAGGTCTTTTACAAATACCGAGCCCCGGTATTCCGTCTGTAATAAATCAAAAGGGCTGCAGGAAACCGGAAACCCGATGATTTCGATTTCATCAAAGGCATCCTCAAAAGGCGCCCTTTTCAGTTCAGGAAGCCTGTACTGCTGCAGCGGTTCTTCAATCAGCATAAGCCCGCGGTTTTCAGGCCTGAAGTTGGTAAATATTATCCGGGCTTCAACCAGCAGCTCATTTTTAGGCTTGCCGGTAAAGCGAAACGCGCCGATAAAGATCAGCGTCTGTACGGTTTCAGTGCCTGCAGGTACCCGACGGATAAAATCCTGCAGTGACCGGTATTTTCCGTTCCGTTCCCGCTCCTCAGCTATTCTATGCGCTGTTTTCGTTTCCACCCCCTGCAGGAGCATGAACCCAAGATAGATATCTTTATTTTTCAGTGTGGTCAGGAAATCACTTTCATTTACGCAGGGCGCCTGGATGTTTGCACCGGACATCCGGGCTTCATGGATATATACCTCAGTCCGGTAAAAGCCACCCTGGTTGTTGATCACCGAAACCATGAATTCCAGCGGGTAATAGACTTTTAAGTACAGGCTTTGGTAGCTTTCCACGGCATAGGATGCGGAATGTGCCTTGCAGAAGGAATACCCGGCAAAGGATTCGATCTGCCGGAACGCTTCTGTGGTGAGTGCCTCAGAGTGTCCTCGTTCCTTACATTTTGCAAAAAAATTGGCTTTCACTTCCTGCAGCTTCTTGATCGATCTTTCTTTCCCGCTCATGGCCCTGCGGAGGATATCGCCGTCCGCCAAGTCAAGCCCTCCGAAATACTGCGCAATCTTAATGACGTCTTCCTGGTAGACCATAATGCCGTAGGTCTCCTTCAGGTTTTCTTCAAACACCGGATGAAAGTACTCAAAACGGTCCGGATGGTTGTGCCTGAAAATATACTCCCGCATCATTCCGCTCTGCGCCACGCCGGGTCTGATGATTGAGGAAGCGGCCACCAGGATCCGGTAGTCTTCGCATTTCAGCCTTCTCAAAAGCCCGCGCATGGCCGGGGATTCAATATAGAAACATCCGATGGTGTTCCCTGCAGCCAAGTATTCATTTGCCTTTGCTTCGTTTTTTGATAAGGTGGTATCCCGGATATCCACGGTAATGCCCCTGGTTTTTTTAATAAGCTCCACCGTATCATTGATGGTGCCGAGTCCGCGCTGGGAAAGGATATCAAACTTTTCAAGACCGATATCTTCGGCTGTGTCCATATCGAACTGTGCGATAGGGAAGCCTTTCGGGGGCATTTCCAGGGCGGTAAAATTGGTGATCGGTTCTTCGGAGATCAGGATTCCGCAGGCATGCATGCTCCGCTGGTTCGGGAATTTCTCCATCATGGCACCATACCGGTGGACGTGCTTCACAACGGAGTTCAGGTCATGGGTGTACGGAGAATTATTGGCCAGGCCGTCAAGCTCTTCTTTAGGGAGGCCGAACACCTTGCCCACTTCCCGCAAGATCGATTTGTATTTAAACTGTACATTGGTCCCGCAGAATGCCACATGCTCTTTTCCGTAACGGTCAAAGATATACTCCAGAATGGTATCCCGGTGTTGCCAGCTCCAGTCGATGTCAAAATCCGGCGGCGAATTGCGGTTCAGGTTCAGGAACCGCTCAAAATAAAGGTCAAGCTCCAAAGGGCAGATATCGGTAATGCCCAGGCAGTAGCTGACAATGGAATTGGCCCCGCTCCCCCGCCCTACATGCATCAGCCCCATACGGTTGCTGTAACGGATAATGTCCCAGGTGATCAAAAAATAGGAACAGAAATTCAGGTTGTCGATCACTTTCAGTTCCCGATCTACTCTTTCCTGCGCTTCTTTATGATTAAGCCCGTAGCGCCTCTCCAGTCCCAGATAGGCCAGCTTACGCAGCATTTTAAGGTCGGAGGCTTTGGACCGCGTATAACACTGCCTGTTACGGACTTTGCCGAACTCAAATTCAAAGCTGCATGCACTGAGCAGCTTTTTGGTATTTTCAATAATCTCAGGATGGTACTGAAAGGCACTGTTGACCTCTCCTTCCGGCCTGAGGTATTCTGATTTCCGGCAGATATCCTGTTCTGAAAGCATGGATAAGAGCGTATTGTTATCAATAGCCCTGAGGATCAGATGGAGGTTGTACTCTTTCTGGGAACTGAAAGTCACCGGCTGAAGGATGACCATCCGTCCGATCTGTTTTTCCAGTTCAGGCCGGATCAGTAAATTCAGTTCTTCCTCCCGGATCCCGATATATTCATTGTCCTTCAGTACCGCCGGAATATTCTCCAGCGGATAAATAACCGATACATTTTCAAAATCCGGTGCCTTTTCCGAAAGCTCCTGCCCGTCGCAGTTATGGGCGGTCATCATACGGTTCACTTCCCCGATCCCGGAAAATTCCCGGGCCACGGCAATATACAGCAGCCTGTTTTCCTTCCTGACTTCCATTCCCGCAATGGGCCTGATCCCGGCCTTTTCACATTCATCTTTAAATTCGTAAACAGCCGTAACGGTATTGATATCCGTAAGCACCAGTTCTTTGATGCCCAGGCTTTTGGCTTTCTGTACAAGTTCTTCTACGGATAAGGTCCCGTAACGCAGGCTGTGGAAAGAATGGCAATTAAGATACATAATAAAAAAGTTTAGTGTTGTTTATTTTTCAAAATCAAAACCCGAAGCCCTGCCGACAGCACCTGCCCCGAACCGGTTTTTAAGTTCATCCATGGTTTGGTACAGGTTCATCTGTTCTTCAGTGTCTTCAAACAGGTTCATCTGGTGGCTCCCGTGGACCAGGCCTGTAAACCTGAGACCGATCAGCCGGATTCTCATCCGCCGGGTATATAGCCGGTTAAAAAGCTCAAGGGCTACCCGTGACAGGGTATGATCTGCAGAAGTATAAGCTATCCGGCTCTGCCGGGTTTCGGTATCGAAACTGGCATAGCGGATCTTGACTGCCACGGTAGAAGTGAGCCATTTTTCCTGCCGCAGCTGGTAGGCCAGCTTTTCCGACATGCCGCTCAGGATCCTTTTTAATTCCGGGATATCAATGGTATCAGTGGCAAAGACCTGTTCCGTAGCAATGGATTTCCGCTCAGAATACGGGACCACAGGGTTTTCATCGATCCCGTTGGCTTTTTTCCAGAGGTCTTTCCCGCTTTCCCCGATCATCTGCCTGAGGACCGGGACCGGCATCTCGGAAAGGGTATGGATCGTCCGGATCCCGATCCTTGAAAGCAGCCGGAAAGTTTTGTCCCCTACCATCGGTATTTTCTTTACCGATAAAGGGTTCAGGAAAGGGCGGATATCCAGCTCCGGAATCTGCAGCTTCCCGCCGGGTTTAGCCTCGCCGGTCCCGATCTTTGAAACCGTCTTGTTTGCAGACAAGGCAAAGCTGAGCGGAAGCCCCGTTTCTTTGGTAACGGCCGCCGCAATTTCCTGCGTCCACCGGTAACAGCCGAAAAACCTGTCCATCCCGGACAGGTCCAGATAAAATTCATCGATGCCTGATTTTTCCATCACCGGGACTTTCTCCTGAATAATTTCAGTTACCGTATGCGATAGGTTGGAATACAGCTCATAATCCCCTTTAATGACCTTGGCCTCTGGGCAGAGCCGGAGTGCCATCCGGATGGGCATAGCAGAGCGTACCCCCAACTTCCGCGCTTCATGGGAACAGGAAGCCACCAACCCGCGGTCGCCCCCGCCTATGATCAGGGGGATGCCGTTCAGGGCGCTGTTGCTTCGTGTTTCGCAGGATACGAAAAATGCATCCAGGTCCATATGTACAATTGCACGGTTCATTTTACAAAACTAGATACTATCTGTATCATTTTTTGTATATTTGCTGATACAAATTGTATCAATGTCAGTTTTTTCAGATAACATCAGGCTTTTAAGGGCTAAAAAGAAAGCCACCCAGCAGGAAACGGCAGATGCCGTATTGCTGAGCCGCGTCAGGTATTCCAAATATGAAGACGGGAGGTCGGAGCCTCCTTACGAGGTACTGATCCGGATTTCCAAGTATTACAACCTGAGTATCGACCTGCTCCTGACTGTCGATATCCGTAAATATCCACTGGAGGATATTCTGCAGCTGCCTGACAACCGAATTGTCCTGCCGGTGGTCATAGACCGGGATGGAAACAATTATATTGAGATTGTCACCCAGAAAGCTTCCATGGGCTATTTATCGGGGTACAGCGATCCGGAGTATATCGAAAGCCTGCAGCAGATCTCCCTGCCTTTCCTAACAAACGGGAAATACCGGGCCTTCCCGGCACAGGGGGACTCGATGCCGCCGTTTAAAGACGGTTCTTATATCATCGGGCAATATGTTGAGAACATAGAAGACCTGAAGCCGGATAAAAGCTATGTTTTTGTTACCCTTAATGAAGGCATATCCTACAAAAGGTTTAAGCAAAGAAATAAAAGAGCTGTAACCGTGGCCGCCGATAACCCTTTTTACCAGCCCTATGATATTCCTTCAGAAGAAATTGTAGAAATCTGGCAGTATGCCTCCGGGATTTTTCCGGAAGATTTTCAGCCGGATTATCATGAAAATTACAATCTGCAGGATATGTTTCTGCAGATCAGAAAAGATATCAGAAATTTAGATGATAAAGTTTCTTATTTAAAATAGTTTATAGAAATTGCATACACTATTTATTTAACTCAATATTAACTATATACAGATAAGATTCTATTGAAAGAAACCGGAATACCCGCATGCTTCAAAGGAATACTGGCAGTTGCAGTTAGTAGTTAGTATTTAGAAAGATTATTAAAATTCCCGGAACCGGAAAGCCAGGAAAGATCCCATTATGCAGAAGATCTGTACCTCTATGAATTCCTGATGCCGGCTTCAGACATATCACAGGTTAAAGCCTGGACAGAATCAGCCTTACTATCGCATCTTCAGCAGTTTTGATGGTCTGGGAAAAGAATCTGTATTTGTAGCGAGACAACAGCGTACGGTTACTGGTATGCCCGGCCCTTTTACAGACTTACAATTTATACCTATTCTGTTATGTGAAATGCTTTGTGCTTGTTGACCTGAAGTGACCCGTGAAGCCATACCATAATGTAAATGGATAGGTACGCAGGAATGTATAATGATTTAAAAAGGCAACAGATGGCAATCCCGCGACAAGGTAATTCTCTATTTCCTGAAAATATGAACCGGCTGTAAAATATTCTGTGGTATCAGAAAATGAAAGTTGTTTTCCCGTAAATATAAAATGCATATAACCTGCCTGACTAAAAATAATTAAAAAACCAACTGACAGAGTAACCGATCAAAATATAGAGCTGAAATCAGGGTTATCTTTTCAATGTATCCAACATTTTAAATTTCATGTCAATTTTCATGCTTGCTTAATCTAAATGAATGAATTATAGTCAAGTATATTATCTTCTTAGAAAAAAAATCATATCCTTAAAGTAGAATTAAATTATTACGTCATCTAATTTTATCTATTGGAATTAAATAATTCGTTATCACATAATCAATAATTTAGCATAAAAATTACAGATAAGGTAAAAGACTGAATTTAATAATGAAATATTAAACTGAAATACATGATACACCCAAAACACCCTTTACCGTATAATAATACCCAGCAGGAATTTTTTCTTAAATACCTTGCTGAAAATAATAAAGAATATCACACTTTACAGATTTCCTATACCAATGCCGTTTATTTATATTATGATCTCCAGGTAAATGTTTCGGAACATGATTATGAAGAATGGCTGAATGAAATAACGGATGAAAAATTAAGAAGTGCCATGCAGTCAAAAGGTATGAAAGAATGCCAGAAAACCTCTTCATTTATCCGGTTTATTAACAATAAAAGAAATATAATTGAGGATGATTACATCAGGGAAAAAATGGGCAATGAGCAATATAACAGATATAAAATGCTTTGCTAATGCTACTGTACAAGCATAAGTCTTCCAAAGATTGTATATGCAGCAGCCTGCCGCTTAACTTTTCCACAAACAGATCAGTGACTATATATGACTGAAGGTAAATTGATTGTAGAGATAAAGGTCCGGGGTAATGTTAACGTCCCTGCCGGTAATTTTCTAACCGAACCTAATTCCAATCCAGTAAATTTCTGTCCCTCGCAATTCGTCCTGTAATATCTTTTGAAAAGATGTGCAGGTTTCTCCTGCGGAATCCCGGTCCGCTGTTCATCTACCTTATGGGTGTACAAGATGAATGATCCATTACATCCACAAAAATGATTTCAGCCGTTTGTTTATTAAAGCACAGCTTCAGGAATAACTGTCTCCAGATCCGGAAAGTTTTAACGAAGTGAAATTATCCCTTAAAAAGGCAATAAAGACCGCTTTATTGAGCAGTAACATTTTAATTTTACGATCAGCAATAAAATTATTTTATCTGTATATATCAGTCATACAGTAAAAATATCCGGATGAGACTAATTACATTGCTTTTTATATTTCTTTCCACTACTCCATTATCACGATCCAATAGTGACAAAGATGATGAAAGCATATCAGCTAGAGATCTCTGAGGCCCATCCGCGGCCTGTCCGTTTTGTGGAATACAATATAAATGATACAATGCTTATTTACCATAACATCAAAATTCCCCTGAATACTTTGTTGAGAAATAAGGTAGCTGACTGTCGTTCTTCAATTCAGCTTTTTACGCAAGATTGAACATGCGTGTGGCGTCTGCCCTACTATTGCAAAGCCCGAAACGTTAATAACAAACCAAATTAAAAAACAATCCTGCTTTTGATTTAAGAACCTGACATTGTGTTATAGATAAGCGATTCAGATGTAGTAATCACTTAATATCTGACTACAAGACAAAACTTAACCCTAAAATCCAGTGTACATAATCCAACTACAACTCATACCAATCCGGCTACTTTTTACAGAACAATAATTATGAATTTTGCAGTAGAAAATAAAATCAGTTTCAGGAATAATTAAAAAAAGGAAAATGCAAAAAAGAAAATTGGGAAATAGCGGACTGGAAGTTTCCGCGTTGGGCTTCGGTTGTATGGGTTTAAACTTTTTAGACGGCAAAGGTCTTGATAAAAAAGATGCCATAACCTTACTTCAGAATGCAGTTGAAAGAGGAATTACATTTTTTGATACCGCAGAAGCTTACGGACCGTACACCAATGAAGAAATTGTTGGCGAGGCATTACAGCCTTACAGAAAAGACGTGGTAATCGCCACAAAGTTTGGCTGTAAAGAGGCCAGGCCGGCAGTAGGTTTAGACAGCAGGCCCCAAACGATAAAAGCAGTAACCGAAGCCTCTTTAAAAAGATTAAAAACAGATTACATTGATCTGCTGTATCAGCACAGGGTTGATCCTGATGTTCCGATAGAAGATGTTGCAGGAACCGTAAAAGACCTGATACAGGAAGGCAAGGTAAAATATTTCGGTTTATCTGAAGCGAGTGCTGCAACGATCCGGAAAGCCCATTCCGTTCAACCTGTATCGGCATTGCAGAGCGAATATTCTCTGTTCTGGCGCGAACCGGAAAAGGAAATCATACCCGTTTTGGAAGAGTTGGGAATTGGCTTTGTTCCATTCAGTCCATTGGGTAAAGGCTTTCTCACAGGTGCCATAAATTCAAAATTAGAGGATGCCGACCGAAGAAATATACTTCCCCGTTTCACCGAAGAAAATATAAAAGCCAATCTGGTTTTGGTGGATGCGCTTTCTGAAATTGCCCGGCAAAAGAATGTTACTGCCGGACAGCTGGCATTGGCCTGGCTGCTGGCTCAAAAGCCCTGGATCGTACCCATCCCAGGGACTACGAAACTGAATCGGCTGGAGGAAAACATAGGAAGCACACATATCCTATTAACAGCTGATGAACTTGCAAAAATTAATACGACAGTCAATGGAATCACGCTTGCGGGCAACCGCTATCCTGAATTTTTAGAAAAACAGATAGACAAATAACAAACTTACAGCAATGCAAAATATCAAAGGAAAAGTGGTTGCTGTTACCGGTGCAAGCAGCGGAATCGGTAAAGCCATCGCCGTAGAATTGGCGAAAAACGGCGCAAAGGTTGTTTTGGGGGCAAGACGGACGGCACAATTGCAACAAATTGCTGAAGAAATTAAAAGCAAAGGGGGTGACGCCATCTTTGCTCAAATCGATGTAAAGAACAAAGCCGATCTGGTTAGACTGGTGGATACAGCAGTCAGGCAGTACGGGAAATTGGATGTCATGGTAAACAACGCAGGGATCAGCCAGTTAAGCAGAGTTGACGCGCTGGACCTTGACGGCTGGGAAGAAATGATCGATATTAACCTGAAAGGGGTTTTATACGGGATGGCGGCTGCGATTCCCGTTTTCAGGCAGCAGCAGTCGGGACATATCGTTAATATCATTTCAACTTCAGGAATAAAGATTGTCCCCATGCAGGGCGTTTATGCAGGAACTAAAAATGCCATCCGTACAATTGGAGAAGCGTTTCGTCAGGAATCAGACGGAACCATGCGCATTACAGGCATTTCGCCCGGATTCGTAAAAACGGATTTTGCAAACCACATTAAAAACGAAGAAATGAAAACAGCTGTCCAGCAGGGAATGGACCAGGTTGCCATAGATCCCACAGCCATTGCCAATGCCGTAATTTATGCAGTAAGCCAACCAAGCGATGTTGAAGTTGGCGACATTGTAATTCGCCCGTCAAAACAAAATTGATTACATTCGTAAAAAGAAAATGCAACAGGAACCTGACATCAATCACATTAAAAGCATCTCTCAGCTTGTGCGCATGCTGGGATTTCCTGCGCCATTGCACCCGTTGATTGCATTGGTTGATTACAATACGGTTTCGGTTGAACTATTTCCGAAAGGGCAGAAAGTAAGTCTTGATTTCTACAAGATTTCCTTTAAGCCCAGCTTTAGGGGACACATAAAATACGGACAGGGATATTACGATTTTGAAGAAGGCGGACTGGCATTCCTGAAGCCGAAACAAATTGTTTTTCCCCCGGAAGACCTGGAAAGCTATGAAGGGATGGCTTTGTATTTCCATCCGGACTTTATCCGGAATCATCCGTTGGGAAAAACAATCAATCAGTATGGCTTTTTCTCTTACGATGTTTCTGAAGCCTTATTTTTATCGGCAAAAGAAAAAGAAGTCATAGCCAGCTTACTGGTTACGATCACCAATGAATTACATAACAATATTGACAGTTTCAGCCAGGATGTGCTGGTGTCGCAGATAGAATTGTTACTGAACTACAGCAACCGTTTTTACAACAGGCAGTTTATCACCAGAAAGGCAGTTAACCATGACATCATAACATCTTTGGACAAACTTTTAAACCGCTATTTTGAAGAATACAGTCTGGAAAACGGTTTGCCGTCCGTGAAATATATCAGCACGGAACTCAGGCTGTCGCAACGCTACCTGAGTGATATGCTGAGCTCATTGACGGGGCTGAACACCCAGCAGTACATCCAGAATGCCATTATAGAAAAAGCAAAAGAAAAATTATCAACAACAAACCTGTCCGTTTCGGAAATTGCTTACGCATTGGGCTTTGAACACCCGCAGTCGTTCAGCAAACTTTTCAGGACCAAGACCAATCTTTCCCCTCTGGAGTTCAGAAAGTCGTTTAACTGATATACTTTTTTATGTTCTTCACCTGTAACATTCCCTTTATCAGCAAGGGAAAAGCAGGAATCTCAGGTATAGGAACAAGGCTATATTCAACCGATTCCCGGCATATCCTGCTGATTTTATAAATATTTCAGTATTTTAAACGAATATAACCTGATCTCTTGTACTGTTTTATAAATAAATTGAACAGTACGCTCTGCTCCGGATTCCAGGAAATCCAATGACAACCATCATTACTAAGACTCCTGGACATATAAGTTTAAAATTTATTTTGATCTGAATAAAACGTTGATTTTTTTCTTCACCTCTTCATCAGGGCTTACCTTATAAAACTCTTCCAGTAAATCCAAACCGGTGGGTTTTTTAGGATATTGATTGTGCAGAAGAAAACTGTGAAGGGCAGCGTTTACTTTGTCTTCACCGATCAATTCGCTTAATTTCACCATGATTACCGAGCCTTTTGAATAAGAAATGTGCGTATTTTCACCGGTAACTTTATATAAAGGCTGGTTTTCTGACAAGCCTTTTTCATTGTCATAAATCTGCTGGTGCATATTTACCTTCTCTATCATTTTCTCTTTTCCGTGCATTTTTTTGTAAAGCATCATTTCGGTATACATGGCCAAGGTTTCGGTCAGCATTACTGCGCCTTCTCTGTCGTCGGGATCAATCCGGCTGTTTCCCCACCAGAGGTGCGAAAGTTCGTGTCCTGCAAGCTCATTGATGACATCCTGATTCTGATCTGCATGAATATTGGCGTGAAACAGCATGTCTTCCGTCATAAAAACAGAGGAAGGATAAGCGGTTGCTGCAAAACCTTTCGTGAAGGAAGAAATTTCTGCAAAGTTGACGGTTTTGAAAGGATACTTACCGAAATTTTGGTTGCAGTAATCTAAAGTGAGTTTCGCATTTTCAATCAGATGATTCACATTTTCCGGATGTTTTTGATTATAAAAAATATTGATGGTTATTCCTTTGTAAACGGTAGTTTTCGTTTGGTATTCTGCAGAAGAAACAGCGAAACGGAAAGGAACATTTTCAGCTTTATACCGGAAACAGGCTCTTTTATTTTTAACAAAATGTTGAATCAGATCTCCTGTTCCTACAGCGGTCTGGCCCTTTTCTGTGGAAATGGTCATATCAAGGTTGATGAAATCTTTTTTAAATACTTCAGGAGCTTCCAATTTTTTTAATTCCGATTGTTTCCCCAGTTTAAATTCTGTGCGTTTTCCTTCATCTTCAATTTCTTTGGACGCCTGATAACCGAACGTTGGAAAATACCGGCTGATTCTCATAAAAGATCCGTTTTCTATAATTGAATTGAATGAATCGTGACCATTAACTGCCGACCAATAATAGGAAATTTTAAAATCAAGATCTGCCGTTTCTCCGGGTTGCAAAGGTTTATGTAAAGAAATTTCAGTGATTTCCTGACCGATCTTCTTTGATTCGGAACCTGTGCGAAAAACTGCAGATTCAATGTTGAGATCCGGGTGGAAATTAATTAAAATCCTGGTAACAGGTTTATTGGCCTGATTGACCAATTTATATGTTCCGCTGATCTTATAGGATCTTTCAGACGGATAAAGCTGAATTTCAGTGATTACATCTGTAATCGTTGGCTGTGTGAGATTTTCATAGTGTTTGAATTTCCTTTCGTATTGAGCCGATTGTACTAATTTTTCATTTTCATTTTGTGGAATGTAGCCTTTCATAAAAAGGCTTCCTGTAAAGATTCCGAGAGATAATAAAATGACTGTGAAAATGATTTGTCTGACATTCCATTTTCTGGTTTTAATCGATTCATTCATCAGCCATAAAAAAGCTACCAGACCTAATCCGAATAAAAGCCTTTCTGCGAAAGCCGATTCATAGATTCCATATCCGTTAAAATCACTGTAAACGCCTTTATAATCTGAAAAAACCCTCAACAGCGGATAGGAAATGATCTTTTTTGATACCGGTCCTGCAAAAGTAAAACCCGCAAGAACAGAGACGCCCAGAGCGACAAACCGATTCTTGATATTGTCATTAATCAATAACATAAACGCTGAGAGAAGAATCAGCGGAAAAGCATTGAAAAGCACTGTTCCCCAATACGCATTCCAGTCAATATAAAAATAGTTGTAAATAAGCTGAAATACCAAACCTTCCAAAATCAAGACAGCCGTAAAGAAGAAAAGTAAAATACTGATGGAAAGAAAATGCCCGCTCAGTTTGCTTTTAGAAAAATAAGTGGATTTTTCAATCAGTGAGAATCCCGATGAATGGCTTCTCCAGTACAAATCGTTGATGAAATAAACAGCAATCAGCATCCCAAACAAATGGAAATTTTCCGAAATCGCAGACGACATCAAACCTGAACTTACATAGTTCTGGGGAAGGCGGATTCCTTTTTCGATTTCGGCGTACATTTCCATTCCGATAAAAAATAAAAGCAATATGGAAGCGGCAACAATGGTGATGCTTTTAAAAAGGTAAATGAGATCGATTTTCGCAAACGACAAAACGGACTTTATCCCGGCAGAAATTCCAAATCCTGATTCTGTGGTTGTAAACTGCCCTAAGGTATGATGAAAAGATACACCGGTTATCTGGTTTTTATTCCTGCTTCTACTTTTGTTTTGAGAAAGCATGGAGAATGAAAACAATCTGTAAGTCAATATCAAAAACAGCATTGAGATCATCAGAAAAATGATTCTGTTGATCAATAAGTAACCTGAAAAAGGAACAATCAATTCATTCTTCTGCTGAGCGGATAAGGTTCTTGCTTCAAAAAAGTAAGATGAGATTCCAAAAGGATCAATCAGTGCCGATAATTGCTGTGTTTCCAATGATTGCGGCAAGCTTCCTGCCATAAACGGCGAATTGGAAAACACCAGAATAATCATATACAAAACGTAAAGAAACAACCCGCCAACGACAACCAGAAGCTTTTTCTTCGTGGTAAACGAGATGAAAAACAAAAAACTGCATACTATGAAACAATTGATTCCTCCGAAGATCAAAAGAGGGTAGAAATAATGCCAGAAATTAAAATAAGGTTGGATTTCACTTCCTGTACGCAAATTTTGTCCGGTTACGAATCCGATCATTAAGAATGCAAAACTTAAGAAAGTCTGTAGAAAAAAAATAAGGAACTTCCCCTGTACATAAGTTCGTTTTGAAAATGGATACGAGAAAATAAGAATATCGAATTTTGAATCCCGGTCTTTAAAAAGAACCTGGCCGGCATAAATGACCGCAAAAAAGATAATGACCAGACTCAACAATCCCGTCATAAAACCAATGGTGTAAGGAGAATTTAAATAAATCCCTTCTCCAACCGTAAGATTGAACTGGTTTCCGCAAAAAATGCCGGTTAATATTAAAATTAAGGCAACAAGGTATGCAGGCCAGCGCTTGATGATGCGTTTGGCTTCGAATAAAAATAAAGCATTCATAACTAAGGTTTTTGAGTAAGCGTGTTAAAATAAACGTGCTCCAATAAAGGATTTACGGGCATAAAGTCAGGAAGCTGCTGTTCCGAAAATGCAGTGATATACAATTCTCTTTCAATTAATTGCTGACTGATGATTCTATAATTGGACTGATAACTTTCCAACTGGTCTTTATCTATAGCCTTTGACCAGATTTTGTTTTCCAGTTCAGCAATCAGTTCGTTTGGATTTCCCTGCCTGAGAAGTTTACCCTGATTGATAATGGCAACTTCTGAACAAAGATTCCGCACATCTTCAACCAGATGGGTCGAAAGAATGACAATCACATCTTTACTGATCTCATTGAGCAATGAATTGAAACGGTTTCGTTCTTCAGGGTCTAAACCGGCAGTCGGTTCGTCAACGATAATGATTTTAGGATTTCCCAGCAGGGCCTGTGCAACGCCGAAACGCTGTCTCATCCCTCCGGAAAAGGTATGAACCTCCTTGTTTTTAAAATCGGAAAGATTGACTTTTTCCAGCAGGTTTAAAATCTGGTGTTTCCTTTCGGAACTGTTTGTAATTCCTTTTAAAATGGCAATATGCTGCAAAAGATCGTAAGCCGATATTTTGGGATAAACGCCGAAATCCTGAGGGAGGAATCCGAGATTTTTTTTGATGCCATCCGGATTTTCAGAAATATCAGCGCCAT
The DNA here is from genome assembly GCF_034047335.1 of Chryseobacterium sp. JJR-5R. Lineage (NCBI taxonomy): Bacteria > Pseudomonadati > Bacteroidota > Flavobacteriia > Flavobacteriales > Weeksellaceae > Chryseobacterium > Chryseobacterium sp. JJR-5R. The sequence continues at coordinate 1,870,890 of NZ_CP139137.1, read as the reverse complement.
TGAAGATGATATTTCCCGAAGTCGGCTTCTGCAGGCCTACGATGGTCTTCATTAAAGATGATTTTCCGGCTCCGTTAGGTCCCAATAAACCGAACATACCGTTTTCTATCTTTAAAGAAATGTCTTTAATGGCCTGAAAACCATTTTTGTAAGTGAGGTTTAGATTGTTGATGATTAAGGTGTTCATAAGATTGATTTTAGGTAACAGAAATCCTGGCAACGTTCCCATTGCTTTTCAGGTTGTATGTAAAAATGTTTATGGCAAAGCTTTTAAACTGAAAGTCACAAAAGCTTGCTGAAATCTTTAATTATTCTTCTTTGTACTCCAGAATATCTCCGGGCTGGCATTCCAACGCTTTACAGATTGCTTCCAGTGTATCGAAACGCACACCTTTTGCTTTTCCCGTTTTAAGAACGGAGAGGTTTACCGTACTGATGCCCAGTTTCTCTGCCAATTCTTTACTCTGCATTTTTCGTTTGGCAAGCATAACGTCTAAGTTGATGATAATTGGCATTTTTATATAAATAGATCTTGTTCGTTTTGTAAATGTAACCCCTGTTTAAAAATATTGGCAAGGAAAAAACAGAAAATTCCTAACATGAAATGGATGAAAACAAGTCCCCATATCATGCTTTCTACTTCCACAAAAAAACTTGTCGTAATGACAATAGGGAGCGGAAAGAAAATGTTATAGCTGTAAAATCTTTTAAGGTGTAATATATTTTCCGCGGTAAATAATTTCGACTGAAAGAAAACTTTGAACACCTTTGCTGACAACCAGAAAAAGATACCGTATGTTAATAAGACGAGTAAAAACGATAAGGTGATATAGGGATAATTGTTTTCGATGTTTAGAAATGGCTGTTCTGTAAAAGGATAATTAATATGCAGATACAGATCTTCCTTATAGGGAGTAACGGCAAAACCGGTTAACAGGCAAAATACCGAATAGATGAACGTAAGGAGATAGCCTGCCGATAATAAGATGCATAAATAATACAGCACCTTTGAAATGTTCTTACTGTGATTCATAAGATAATCAATTAATTTGTTAATGCAAATATATAATTAATTATCGTAAAACATTAATTAATTAATTAATTAAAAATTAAATTGATTTTATTGTGCTTTGACATTCAGGATGGGCAAGAACGGGCTGTCGTGTTCATATGATAATTGTTGCACTATATCAATGGAATCTCATTTTTTTACTAATATTCATACACAGGCTGTATTTATAGGCAGCAAAAAGCATTTGATGCATATGACGGTTAAGCCATCGCAGAATTACACTGATTTTTTATTACCAGTTTTCTGTTAATGATTACCTTGTTGCTGTTATTCCTGATCGTACAGGTTATTGGAAATTTGTGGAAATAAAAAAGCGGCGTCCCAAAAAACGACATTCATCATCCTGATGAATTTAACGGTTTTCATCCGTATATGTAAACTTTTCCAGCTGCCCTTTTTTATAGCAGTAAAATTCATATTCTGGCTTTTGGGTAACCGTGAACACTTTTTCCAGATGGATGCGGTCATAATGTTCTTCAAGATGGTAATAATTTTGCTTTAGCAGAGCAGGAAGTTCTTCCGGCTGTACCGGCCTTTCCACTTCGAACCCGTCGTCAAAAGCAAACTCAATGACAAAATCCGTGTTTCTCCAAGAAATGACAGATTCGGTTTCATGATTACGGCTGATCCTGGAAACGGAAATCTTATCCCGGGCAATAATCTTTTCTACCGTTCCTGCCATAAGAATCATGCCTGCAGACACCATGGCTCCGTAACCGATTTTCCGAAACAGGGCCTCACTTAAGTAAGGCAGGATATATTTAACGGTATAGGAAGAAATAACTGTTGCCGCAGCAATTGTTAAGCCCAGCCACAAGGCTGTTTTGGAATATAGGCCGATCGTGATGTAGATAATGAGCTTAATGAAATGCAGAACTATTTCATTAGCCGCACGGGTAGCTATAATTTCCTCCTTGCTCAATCCGTATTTCAGGTAAAAGCGGTTGAAAAGCAGGCCGATTGCCCCTGTAATCCCTGAAACAAAACCTGCAAAAAAGCCAAGGATGATCAGTAAGAATTTGGGATATTTTCCGTTTTCTGCAATTTTTCCGGATCTGAATAATTCCGGAAGGTTTAAAATCAAAAAAAAGGCAACGATCAGCTGCAGATAATCCGGGTTGACAAATTTGATGAGCCAGGCTCCCAGCACTACTGCAGGAATTGAAAAAGGAACAAACCACAGGAAGATGGGCCATTTAATGTGTTTTCTGAAGACGGCTATTCTTGAAGCTGAGCCGGCAAAGGTTCCGACGGTCAGTGAAAAAGGGACCACGGAACCCGGAAGAATCAGATTCAGGATGGGGATCAAAAGCAGGCTGGCGCCGCCTCCGCAGATGGCACTCACCCAGAAGGCAATAATGGTTCCCATAAAAAGGAGGATACTATGGAGAAGCATCGATTATATGGATTAAAAATTCTTTATGAAGCCGATCCCGGCATTCCCATTCTGATAATACGGCATAATCACCGTATGGGAATTTTTATTTTTCCCTGTCAGGAGGCTGTTGATTTTCGGGTACAGCCAGTAAGAAAGTTCAGTAGATAAAATACCGACTCCCGCGCCTGCAACCACATCTCCCAGCCAATGCTTATTGTTGAGCATCCTGTATACCCCGGTGAAGACCGCGAAGGAATATCCGGAAATACCCAATAAGAAGTCCGTATCCTTATATTCACGAAACATAAATTGTGCGGAGGCAAAAGCTACCGCTGTATGACCGGATGGAAACGACAGGTTGTTGGATCGGTCCGGCCTTTCTTCCTTTACGGTATTTTTTACAGGGAACGTAACTGCCGTGGTGATCAGCAAAGAAGTTCCGTAGATGATGCTCCGGTCCTGCAGGTTATGCTTTCCCTGTATACCCATTGCATTTAGGCCGTATACCAGCGCTGCAGGGGCAAATTGGGTATAATTATCCAGCCTGATATGGTCCGGCTGATGTTCGCTTATTTCAAACCGGGTAGATTCATTTAAGTTTTTCAGGCTCCTGATGCTTAAAGCTGCGGCACCATAAGAGATAAAAACGGCCGGTACGATCATTTTTTTATAGCTCAACCTGTATACAGGATCCTGAAGATTATTTTTTAAAGGAGAGACGGAATCCTGCAACCGGGTATTGGCAAGGCTGTCCTGTGCGCATAGATTCTGAATGCACGTGGTAAATATGAGCAAACTGATGAATACTGTTTTCATATAAAAAAGGTTAACGTTAAATAATTATGACGTAAAGCCGGTACCTGATGTAATTTATTTCTGAAGCATGCTCCTGAAGGCGGGTTAATGCACTTTCATTTTCCCGTTTTTAAATCTCTCACTGGCGGTCTGGTAAAAGGATATCGTTTCCTTTACAAGATCATCATTTTTATAGTTCACTTCAGACAATGACCGGTCTTTGCCTGATACCGTAAATTGTTTAATCTGCTTTCGGTCGTTGATCTGGGTAAACAGATTATTCTTCAGCATACCCAATGTCCTGTAATTACCGATAAAGGCCCTTTCCTGCCCTGTACCCATCTGGTTAATATCTTTGCCGTACAGGCTGGTGTTATAGTTCCAGTGCAGATAACCGAATAAAGTCGGCATCAGATCGATCTGAGAGGCCAGCCGGTTAATTTCCCCAGGCTTTTCCCCGCTGTTGTAGATAATGGCCGGTATATGGTGCCGGGCAATATTAATTTCCCACCTTCCGGCACTGCTGGCACAGTGGTCTGCCACAATAACGAAAACTGTATTTTTAAACCAGGCTTTCTTTTTCGCGGCGGCAATAAATTTCCCTAAAGCATAATCGGTGTACTGTACAGCTGCATTCCTGTCCCCCTGCGGGAGGCTGATTTTTCCGGAAGGGAAAGTATAAGGCTTATGATTGGAAGTGGTCATGACAAACTGAAAAAACGGTTTGTTCTCCCTGCTGCTTTTATCAGCATATTTTACAGACTGCCTGTAAAGATCTTCATCGCAGATTCCCCACGCATTTTCAAAACTTACTTCACTGTCTGGAATAGCAAATCTTGCAGTTCTGATACCGTCAGAGAGCGGGTTTCCCCGGTTGCGGTCCACAATATCAAAGCCCTGGCCACCAAAGAAATTATTCATATTGTCAAAATAGCCGTCCCCACCATAGATAAAATAGGGTTGGTAACGTTTTTCTTCCAGGACTGTAGCAATGGAAAACAGATGCCCGTTATCCGGCCTCCTGACGATGCTGTTGCCGGGTGTTGGCGGGATGCACAGTGTAAGCGCTTCCATTCCCCTGACGGTTCGCGTGCCGGTTGCATACAGATTGGTGAAGAAAATACTTTCCCCGGCCAGCCGGTCATAGTTCGGCGTAAGATGGTCCCTGTTGCCGAAAGCAGCAAGAAAATCAGCACTAAAGCTTTCAATAGCGATTAAAATAATATTGGGCTTCTTTTCGCTGCCGCTGCCTTTGGTAAACCTTGAAAGATCGTCAGAATTTTGTGTGGCGTATCGCTGGTTTGCCTGTAACAGGTCCTTCTTAACCAGCGAAAATGCTTCCTTATGGGAAAGCTTCGGGTAAAACACATCATAATCCAGTTCATTTGACCGGAATGCAGAAATAAATGAAAATGCACCGTTTTTCCCGAGTTCGTTAACGACCAGGTTATTGCTAAAATCGGCCTGCTTGTTATTTAATAAAACACTCAGAAGCCCGGTTACCAGTACAACAGGGAAAAAGTATAACGATCTTCTGGAAAATGGAATTTTATCCGTAAAAGCCCTGTGGAAAACCCTGAGCCTGAATAAAGCGAAGAAGGTAACCACAACCAAGCCCGCCAGTACTGAAACAATGAGCGGCAATGGATAAGACTGGTTGATATTTTCCACTACCTCATAGGTGTAAATAAGATAATCAACAGCGATAAAATTAAATCTTACCCCAAATTCATCCCAGAAAGGGATTTCCGCTAGTAAGCTGAAATACATAATCATAAAAAGCAGGAAGAAATAAAAAAAGGTAAAGGCTTTATCAAACAGAGACCCTGTAAACCTCCTGGGTAACAGAAAGAGGTAAATTCCGTATACCGACAGGTAAAACAGTCCCATCATCAGATCAAAAAGGGGCCCCGTTGAAAATGCACGGATGATATACATTACGTTCAATTCTGCATTTTTGCACGACCATACCAAAAACAGGGTTCTTATAACCAGGCATAAAATCAGATAAAGCGCCAGGATACTGAAAAAGGCTGAAAACCTTCCGTGAATAAGTTGATCGTACGATTTCCGGATATTTGATTTTGTAATCATATTTCTGCTTAATTAAAAAGCAAAGAAATGATCCCAATTTTGAATATATTTAGAATTTACAGGATAATGGTAAAAATATGCCTGCTATTTTCAAACCGGTAATCTATATCCCACTTATGGAACAGACAGATTTCTTTGATGATGGCCAGGCCTAAGCCCGTTCCGGTTCCTGAGGCACTGCCCGAAAATCTTTTGAACAGCTGCTGCCGGTCCAGCGGCTCATTCCCTGTGTTGGATACCTGGAGCAGGCCTTCCCTCAAAGTTACAGAGACATAACCGCCGCCTGCCGTATACCGGATGGAATTCATCAGCAGATTGGTAATGAGTATTTCCGTTAAATCAGCATTTCCCTGGGTGTGGATTTCAGGATAGATATCAGACCGGACCTGTATGTTTTTTTGGTTGAAGTGCTCTGCCAGAAGATGAATGCCCTGCCCTGCCAAGAGGTTGAGCCGTACTGTTTCTGACCTATCAAACTGGCTGTTGTCTATTTTTGCCAGCAACAAGAGGTTTTTATTGATCCTTGAGCTGCGTGACAGTGCTTTGTGTATATCTTCCGCAATATGGTACTGATCCCTGGTGAGGTCTTTGTTCTGCATCAGCACATCAAGTTTCTGCCTGATAATGGCCAGGGGCGTCTGCAGTTCATGGGAGGCATTTTCCGTAAAATCCTTCTGCAGCCTGAATGCAGAAATATTCTGTGCAATAAGTGCGTGTAAAGACTGGTGCAGTTCTTCAAATTCCAGGGTATCTGTTTTTTCAAAAACCGGACTCTGCTGATGGTTAAGGTTAAAACCTTTCAGATTTTCCAAAGTCTGGCGGAAGGGTTTCCAGACGCTTTCGGAAAGTCTCCTGTTGAGTATTAAAAGGCCCAGTACGATCATAACAAAGAAAAAAACGGTAGTGAGCGCAATCACGGCTATAGTTTCTTCTGTTTCCTCAATATTTGTCTGTACCATAAAGACAAAGGGCCTGCCGTTTAAATAGACTACGGTCTCCAATCTTCGGTAACGCTCAATTTCCGGTTCCGCGGCAAAAGGCTTCGTTTTTTCGGTAGTGGAATAGATATCCTGCTGCGGGGGATTGCCTTTTATCTCTTTAATATCGGTCTCAGGCTGTATGCGGTTCCAGAGCGCTATGCTTTTCTTAAGTTCTTCGTCCGTAAGTTTTAAATGGTTGAACTCATAAGCTGTTTTCTGGGCGATGGTTTTATTATGTTCATCAAGTTCAGCCTTCCAGATCTGGTCAATTACCTGGTAATATACGGGGATGCTGATGACCAGAATAATCAGGACATAGACAAGGAAAGGCCTGGTGGTCTTGCTTAACAGGGGTTTCAATACATAATAATTTAATGATGAATAATGAATGAATGATGTTTAATTTTCAGCAGTTTCAATCCATTTATAGCCGGTGCCGTAAACTGTTTTCAGGTAATGCCTGCAACCTGAATCATAAAGCTTTTTCTTCAGGTTTTTTACATGGGCATACACAAAGTCATGGCTGTCCAGCATATCAGCCAGGTCACCTGAAAGATGTTCAGCCAGTGTACTTTTGGAAATTACTTTATTCTTGTTGCCAATGAAATAGATAAGCAGGTCAAATTCTTTTTTGGTAAGGCTTACCGGCTGATTATCAATAAATACCGTTTTGGCAAGAATATCAACCTGCAGTTCATCCTGCCTGACAATATTGGCATTATTAAAATTCCTCCTGCGAATGATGGAATAAATTCTGGCCATCAGTTCAGATAAATGAAAAGGCTTCGTGAGGTAATCATCAGCCCCCATTTTTAAGCCGCTGATCCTGTCTTCCAAGGCATTTTTCGCGGAAACAATAATAACGCCATCCTGTTTTTCCTGCTTTTTAAGTTCTTCCAGGATCTTTAGCCCGTTCCCGTCAGGAAGCATAAGGTCCAGCACAATACAATCATACTCAAACACGTCAATCTTATCCATTGCATTTGAAAACGTTGAAGCGAACTCGCATAGGTATTCCTCACCCGAAAGATATTCTGCGATACTGGCTGCCAGTTCAATTTCATCTTCAATAATTAGAATTTTCATGATATAAAGGTAAACCATTCAGCTGATTTATTGTATGCCTCCCGATTGAAATCATTCAATACATAACAGGGTTGCCGGGATTCCGTTCCAGTGGAAAATAAAAAACGGAAAATAAACCAGCTTACCGGTCTTTAAACGTTAAGCCTCATTTCGCTTTGATACAGGATTTGGTATCCCTGCTTTTGCCGGTTCCAGATGCTTGCCCGTTAATAATAAAGATCATTTTTCTTTAAATATTCAATCAATTCTTTCGGACGATCGGTCTGGATGATATTTACCCCTTTATTGATGTACCAATCATACACATCTGCATTTTCCAGTACCAGATCATCGTTGTTCCCTGCATTGTGATGGGGCCATAAAGAGTTTACCCAGATTTTAATTTTTTTATTCCTCAGCTTTTTAAAATCAATCAGGTTCTTTTCCGTCATCCCCACGGTAAATTCAAAACCGTACACTCTGTAACTGCGCATGTAATTTTCAATTTTTTTGAGATCTTCGCTGTTACCCAGCTTTATAATCGGCATGTAGTGAATCTCATTTTTGATGCCGCCATATTTTTGGTTGAATTCTGCGTAAGATTCATGTCCTTTAAATAAGATCTGATCAAGCATATTGCGTTTTTTCACCAACGGGTAAACCTGTTTGATATAATCAAAACCTTTATCCAGATTCAAAAGGATCTTTCCGTCAGAAATTTCCAGAATTTCCTGTAATGTAGGGACTTTCATCTGGGTTTCCACCCCCAGTCCGTCCCTCAGGTTAAACTTTTTAATTTCGGACAATGTAAAATCAGATGGTTTTCCTTTTCCCGTTGTGGTTCTGTCTATGGTATTGTCATGCATGAGGACAAGAACGCTGTCTTTGGTCATGGCAAGATCTATTTCGGCCATATCAACGCCTTTTTCAATAGCTTTTTTTACTGCCCATACCGAATTTTCCGGAGCTTCCCGCCAGTCGCCACGGTGGGCAACCACCATTACCCTGTCATCAGGAAATTCAGATAGGGAAACTTTTTTAATCTGTGCCTGGAAAAATGATGAAGCTGCAATAAACAGCAGCAAAAGTAATTTATGATTTTGCATATCTTCTTGATTTTTTTAATAAAGTCCCGACCCGGGAAGGCAGATCTGAAAAAATTTATACTGACGGCCCGGGAAGGATTCTTTTAGGTTTAAATAGTTTTGAAATTTAATTTTTTAAAATGGATGTCAAATTTTTCAGTATCCCGGATTCTGTTTAATTGCAGGATCTGTATTGATCTGGCCCTGCGGAACCGGCATCAACAGGTGGTGCGCGTCAATTTGTGCCGTACTGTAGCCCTGATTGCCGGTAAAATGTGCTTTCATCACCGGGATGGCTTTTCCGGTTCTCAGCAGGTCAAACCATCGGTGCCCTTCCCCTACAAATTCCAGCCTTCTTTCATGGTCGATCTCATTAAGCAAAAGTTCTTTGGTGAAGAGATTCACATTGGGAATCCCGGCCCTGGTTTTTATTTTATTCAAATATAAATTGGCATTGGGGTAATCATTCTGTTCAGCATAGCATTCTGCCTTCATCAGAAAAATATCGGCTAATCTCAGGACCACGAAATTGCTTCCGCCATCCGCAATGGTATTGGATGTTTTTACCAGTTTTTTACTGTAAGGGATTCCGCTCGAAGTGAGCCCTATGTACGCCGGACGCCTTGTGTCTCCCGCTGTGTAAAGATTATATACTTCTTTAGTCGGCAGATTGTGCCCTTTTGCCCCGGAAACCGATCCGGAAGGGCTGAACATCTGGAAGGCCGTGCTTCCTTCCGAATTTCCGTTTAATCCTGAGGCAAACTGCACATCGAAAATAATTTCATTATTGTTTTTGTTGGCAACGTCAAAGATTTTGGTAACATCCGTTAAAAGCTGATACCCTAAAGATTCCACCTGATTTAAATAGGTTAAAGATTCCGTAAATTTCTTCTGGGTCAACAGTACTTTGCCCAAAATCCCCAGAGCGGCCCCTTTCGTTACCCTGCCCTTCTGCGTTGCAGCTGCCGGTAAAAGATCAATGGATTCCTTCAAATCGGCTTCTATCGCTGAATATACTTCTGCAACGGGAGTTCGCGGCTGACCAAAATATTCGTTGACATTGGTCGTCTCCTTCAAAACCAACGGAATATCGCCAAATGTCCTGACCAGATTAAAATACATCAGTGCCCTAAGAAACTTCATTTCACCAATTCTTGTATTCCTCAGTGCGTCTGTCATGTCAGGAATTCCCTTAATTCTTGTCAGAATAATATTTGCCTGCTGGATTCCGATATAATTATCCTTCCAGGCACTGGCAATCAGGCTGTTATTCGGCTGAATGGTGAAAAAATCCAGCTCACCGTATGTAAAGGCATCATTGGCGGGAACCTCATCATAGGTATTATCTGAAGGCAATTCTCCCAAAGCAGGCATCCCCAACTGATATTGGCCTGTATACTGAAGAGCGCCATACACGGAAATGATACCCTGCTCAATTTCTGTGGAATTGGTATAGAATTGTGAAGAAACTTTCTGCGCTTCAGGGTTCACATCCAAAAGGTCAGATGAGCAGGAACAGATGATTGAAAGACTGAATACTGTAATGAATATTTTTTTCATGATTTTAAAATTTAAGATTAAAGCCCATAGAATAAATTTTAGCCACCGGATAATACGCCTGATCGAAACCCTGTGTAAGAACATTGTCAGAGGTCGCATCGATGTTCATTCCTTTATATTTTGAGAGGGTGATAATATTGTTTCCCACAAGGTATATCTGTGCGTTTTCGATACCGATGTTTTTAAGCATTGACTGTGATAAGTTGAATGCCAGACGAAGCGATCTCAATCTCACATAATCGGCATTTTTGAAATAAAGATTGGATGTTCTTGCTTCTTTTCTATTGTTTGAAAAATTCATATTGGGCATTCCGAAAAAACCTTCCGGATTGCTTACCGCATTGTATCTGTTGTCAAAATAATACTGTGACGCCATTCCAAATCCTTCACCGGATTCTAAAGTAGTGACTGCATCTGCATTGTAGATTTTCTTCCCGATTTCGCTGTATAAAGAGAAGCTTAATTCAAAATTTCCGTACCTGAAATTGTTATTAAATCCAATGATATATTTTGGAACTCCGCTTCCGAAACTTCTTTTATCATTCACATCAATTCTGCCGTCATTATTTAAATCTTCCATAATGTAATCTCCCACCAATGTTCCGGTGATATGAGGCGAACTGCTGATCTCTGCCTGGTTTTTATAGATTCCGATGATGTTGTATCCATACATTTCTCCAATGGAACCGCCGACTTTGGTAATGGAGAAATTATTTTCTCCGGTAATAATCTGGTTCTGGCCGTTGGCCAGGGCTAAAACTTCATTTTTATTGGCTGAAAAATTGAAACTTCCCGAATAGGTAAAATCTTTAGCGATAGTAAAGGTTTTTGAAGCAATCTGCAGTTCAAAACCGGAATTTTTTATTTTCCCGATATTCTGAAGCGAGGTGCTGAAGCCCGATTGTTGTGGAACGGGGACATCCAGTAATAAACCGTCCCTGTTCAGGATGTAATAATCCGCAGAGATATTCAACGTATTTTTAAACAGGGAAAAATCGATTCCGAAGTTATTTGATCTTGATTTTTCCCATGAGATGTTCGGATTGGGAGCAGTAGCCGTGGCATAGCCCGGTGCTAAGATCCCTCCAAAAGAATAATTCTCCTGATTCATTAAAGAAAGCGCCCCGAAATTCGGGATCTGGTTGTTTCCGTTGCTTCCCAGGCTGTATCTCAGCTTCAGATCGGTCACCAGATCGTTTTCAGGAAAGAAATTTTCATTGCTTACCGTCCAGCCTGCAGAAAAGGCATAGAAATCCCCCCATTTTGAGTTTTTCCCAAAGCGTGAAGAGCCGTCTCTGCGGTAGGAAGCCATCAGATTGTATTTATTGTCATAGGTATAGTTTACCCTGCTGAAATAGGATAGCAATCGCCATTTGTACTGTGTAAGTGTATTTTTAAAAGCCGTCCCGCCCGCAATGTTCCTGATGCTGTTGTCCGGAAATGCCGTTGCCTCCGTAAAAAGCTGCGTATTGTCTTCCTGCTGAAAAGACTGTCCGCCAATCGCGTCTATTCTGTGGGCACCCCATTTTCTGTCGTAAGAAAGCAGGTTTTCAATCAAATAATTTTTACGGGTATACTGTGTCCTGTTGGCAAAGGTAACATCCGGTGCAGCAGCCCTGTATGCGCCTACCGTAGAGGGGTCGAAAAAATTATATTCGTAGCTTGAATAGTCGCCACCTGCGGAAAATCTGTATTTCAGGCCTTTCAGTACTTCAAGTTCCGTAAAAATATTTCCGAAGGTTTTAAATAAAGTATACTTCCGGTTCGTCATTTCCTGTACAGCAACCGGATTTTCTACCAAAGCTCCGTCTGTTGCAGTGTTTCCTAAAATCTGCTGGGAAATGGCTAAACTTCCGTCATCATTATAGACTTTGAAAAAAGGATACATGGTTGTAGCCATCTGCACCGGATTATAGCTTCTTGAATTCCCTGCATTGATGGTTCCTGTTGCATAAGACGGCGTCATGGTGACCCCGACTTTCCATTTTTCGGTAAGATCCGTTGATAAGTTGATGCTGGTAGAAAATTTTTCGTAACCGGTACCGATTACCAGCCCTTTTTGGTTAAAATAACTGGTGGTGAACGCATATTTGCTTTTATCGCTTCCTCCGGTAATATTCAGAGAAGTCTGGCTGATGGGTGCGGGTTTCATCACGGTATTCAACCAGTCGGTATCGGTTAAACCCGGTTGTTTTGCCAGATACGGCGCTAAGTAATCAGGGATTAATTCTCTTAAAGACGCTCCTTTACTCTTTCTTACGGCCGTATCATCATCAATGCTTCTGTTGGCTCCTTTAGAAAGATAATTGTTGTCCCGGGCTTCTTTCAGAAAAGTGGCCATATCATAGGCATTGACCAGTTTTACGTTATCGCTTCTCATCTGCATTCCGTAATAAGAATCGAAGGAAACATTCATTCTTCCTTTTTGTCCCTGCTTGGTTTCAATAATGATGACGCCGTTTGCTCCTCTTGAACCGTAGATTGCGGCAGAAGCCGCATCTTTCAGAATATCAATTTTTGCAATAGAATTAGGATCGATGGCATTTAAATTTGAACCTTCCGTCAAAGGAAGTCCATCTACCACGATTAAAGGATTCGAGCCTGCCGTTAAAGTTCCGATTCCTCTTATCCGGATCGATGTTGCGCCTCCCGGATTTGCATTTGCCTGGGTAATCTGTACTCCGGTTACTTTTCCCGCGATTATGTCACCAAAGTTGCCGGAAGCAATTCCTTTCATCTGCTTTTCATCAATGGAAGAAATAGACCCCGAATTGTTTTTCCTGCTCTGTTTTCCGTAGCCAACCAATACCACCTCGTCAATTGTCTTTTCTCTGGATTTTGCGGTGTCTTTTACCATAGCTGCGTCACCCAGCGACTGAATTGCTTTCTCACGCCCGATTCTGGCAGCCATTCCCGGATTGAGACGGACGGTTACTGTTTTCTGGTTTACGTTAAAATCAAGACCCGCATTTTTTTTCAGGTAATCCAAAGAAGCTGTTAGCGACTGATAATTAACAGCGGAATCATCCACCTGGATATCTTTAAGGTCTGAAACAGAATAAAAGAATTTCACGCCGTGCGTCCTTGAAAGTTTCTCGAAAACTTTGATTAAAGATGTTTTCCGTTGATTCACGGATTGTTGAAAACATTTGTTAGCCTCTGCGAAGGACAATTGTGGTGCACACAAAAGCCCCAACAACATCATGCTAATTGTTGTTTTTTTCATAGCTTTGCTTAAAATTAGTTGTTATTTGACTGGTTTTTATCCAATGCATCGGTAACCCCCATTACCGTTGCATTATTTTTTCAGGATGATCCTGTTTTCAGATTTTTTTACGGTTCTCAGATTAAATGGGAAACTCACGGTCTGAAGCACCTTATCCAGGTTTCCGGTAATGTCTCCGTCAATGATATTATTTTTGAATTCTGCCGGATAATCTATGGTAATATGATATGTTTTTTCCAGTTTTGATACCGCTTCACTAAATTTCACATCATTAAAGTCAAACTTCCTTTCCACATCCAGGTCATAGAAATGCTTTTCAATTCCGTCTTTGCCGGCAAACCAAGTTTCTTTAGGCAAAAGATAGGTTGTATGGCCTTTGTATTCTACCTTTACCTTTCCTTCCTGCAGATAAACTCTGTTATTTTCCTTTTGATCCAGCGTAAACCGGGTGCCTAACACCTGAACTTTAAAACCTTTGGCATCAACAATAAAGGGCAGGTTTTTATTTTTTGCCACGCTGAAAAACGCCTTTCCCGTAAAGGAGACCCTTCTGGTTTTTGACCCGAAATCTTGTGCGAGCTTCAGTTCGCTTTGAGGTTCAAGAATAATGGTTGTCCCGTCCGGTAAAACAAAGTTTTTCTTTTCGTTTGAAGTGTGAAAAACAATTTCTTTCCGTACCGGAGAGGACTTTTCATTTCCAGGAAAATATAACCCTGTAATGATGAATAGCGGCACAAGTACCGCTGCAACGGCCAGGAATTTCCCCCTGTTTCTTCTAAGCTGAATTCTCCGCTCCAGGCCTTTCCGGATTCTTTGGTCTGCTGCGTGCGCCATTGTACGGTTTTCTCTGCTTACCGCTTTCCACTGGTTTTCAAAATCCATTGTATTCTTTGGTCTTTATAAGAGAATACGCAGGAGCATTGAAATCGTCAACCTGTATTTTTTTCATTTAATGATTTGTTCATACACGTTAATATTACATTCAAATTAAGAAAGTAAAAAACACAGGTTATTATATCAGGAAATATTTAAAAAACCTGAAAAATGATTTTTCAGAAAAACTTCAGATTCGTCCTTAAGAACTTCAGAACTTTATTCACATGCTTTTCAACGGCAGTTTTGGAAATGTCATTTTCCTGTGCAATGGTAAATAAGCTCAGGTTCTGGATTTTGTTTTTGATAAAGAATTCACGGCTTCTTTCGGGAACCTGTTCAAGAAGATTTTCTATTTTTTTCAGCTGGTCTTCCTGCTGTATTTCAGTTTCAATTTCAGGGCCTTCTTCGGAACAGGTATGTTTAGAATTTTCCAGCGGAACGAAAATCATTTTTCTTTTTCGGTAAAAATTGGAAATTTCCTGTTTGGCAGATTTAAAGATAATTGCCTCAGTTTGGGATGCAGAACCTGTTTGGGATGCATATTTCCAGACATGCATAAAAATATCCTGCACCAGTTCTTCAATATCTTCTTCGTCTGAAACATATTTAGCCACAAAAAAGAACACCCTGTGCTTATATGCGGAATATATTTCGTTAAAACTATCCATTTTTTACGGTTGTAAAGAGTTAGAAGCGCTGTTGCACAAAAGTACCCAAATAATGTTTTAACCGTATTAAGCCTGTATTAATATTTGTTTTATCATTAAAATCCTGCAGATAATCTGCTGCCGGAAAAGGGTTATGAATATAATCAATGCGTACAGATTGCATTTTTTTACGGATGAAAGTTTCTGTTGAGCATTCTGATTTTCTGATTTTTTTAAACTTCGGTTTGCCCATGAAATTACTTTCCGGATATTACTCTTCTTTGTAACCTATATAATCAGGGTATTGACTTTCACCGGATTTAAAACAGATGCTTCTCTCTATCCTGACATTAAAAACAAAGTCAATTTCAGAGGTTTGAAGTAATATATTATTGCAGGACTGAACATGATCTATCCGGGCATTAATACATTTAAATAGAAAGAATGTATTGAAAATAAAATTTCCTGAGTTTCTGCTCAGGAAATCTTACAGTATTTTTATCAGTTTGGGAAAGACACGCCGGTAACCTTGGCATATGTTTCCAGTAAAGCATCTTGCGTAGCCGGATCATTTGCTGCCAGGTTATAATTTTTCTCAATTTTCTTTTGAAATAATAACTGACCGGTCACATTACTTCCTTCCTCTGTTCCTTCTGCCAGCCATACTAAGGTTCCGTAGCTAAGGCGCAAATCATCAGGTGCCCCTGATTTACCCATCTTTGTTGCTACCCAGCCGGGGTTAACAGCATTAACTTTTACGTCTCTCCACTTTCTGCTTACCGCTTTAGACATAACCAGCACCTGTAATTTTGAGTCTGAATAATTGATATCAGAAGATTTATCCTGCATAGACTGCAGCTTTAAATTTCCTCCGAGATGCAAATCTGAGCAGAGATATATAAGCTGCCTGGGTTTTTTCAACAGACTCGTTAGAATATACGGGGCCAAAGCATTGACATTCAGAATTGCATTGCCGGAGCTCCGGGCATCATATACACCTGCGTTATGGATAATGACATCGAAAGTACCCAGTGCATTGATATCGCCTGCTAACTTTTTAACTTCCTTTAAGTCCGACAGATCGCCGGTTACAACTGCTTCCGCTTCAGGAAGATCTCTTCTGGCATCTTTTGCCCTTTCTTCATTCCTTGCGTGCACAACAACCTTATAGCCCTTCATGATCAAAGTTTTTGCAGTAAGAAACCCGATTCCTGCTGTAGATCCGGTGATTAAAATTCTTTTTGTCGGTTCAGGTGACAGTGGCCTGATGTTTTTTTCAATGTAATAAATTTCATCAACAACCTCTTTTGTATTATATAAGTTCATACCGTATTTTATTTTTATATGATCAGAGCCGGTTCCCTTTATGGTCTGGCACGGGACAAAGGCCTAAGCAAGAATAATACAAATTATAGTAAAAGCATCACGGTATTTTATATTTTTTTATTCCATCATATCCTTTGAGATGAAAACTTTGTGACTTCAACAATCTTCAAAATAAATCCTAAAAGACGATCATACAATACAAGGGCAAAAAGTTTAAACGGCTGACGACTAAATTAAAGGAGTCCGGCTCATATTGAGCCGGACTCCCCTGTTAATTCATGTTCTTTTATATTTACTGTGCCGCCCAGAATGACCATCTTTCGCCATTATAAACGGCCAATCTTTTAGCACCGGTTTTATTGACGTATACCATCATCCCCGGGGACGGGCTTGGGATGTTATTGACATCCGTAACCGTGGGCAGTACCATGGCTTTATTGGCAGACTCCAGCACTACGGCGCCGTTTGCGGAAGAAGAGGCAGCGCCGATGATGAATTTTTCACTGGCAGTTTCCGCTAAAGCAGGCTGTGTGGCCATAACGGAAGTGATATTTCCGTTCTGTCCGCTCATATCGATCCATGAGGTACCGTCATAGTACCGTACCCGCGCCTGTGCCGCATTAACGGCATCCAGCAATAAAGTTCCCTGTGCGGGAGCTGCAGGCAATGTTCTGACGTAAGGCAGGATAATTCCTTTGTTATTGGTATTTGCGAATTCCAGCAATACACTGGTTTTGTTTGCTGCTGTACCTATAGCATCTCCCATAATAACCTGTGAAAATGCAGAAGCTGAAAAAGCAAGTAAAGCGATTGTGAAAATTTTTCCTTTTTTCATTGCTGATATTTTTTATTAAGGGCATGATGGAACCGAGAAACATCTCCAGACACCATCCGAATAGATTTTTAAACATTTTGCTGTGGTATCAAAAACCAACATTCCTTCCTGGGGTGTTGTGATGTTTGATAAATTAGCTGTTGCAAGACGGGTAACCACAAATCCCTGTGTATTGGATTCTATTGCCATATGCGCAGACTTACGGGTAAACGGCCAGTTCCCAATCCCTACACTGGCGTTTTTCTGTAATGTTATTCCAAGCCGGGTATCGGTTCCCGCAGCGGTGTTGGTCACCGGATTATAACAAACGGATTGCACGTTGGTATCCGTTGCCGTATTGTTGGCGGTATTCGGGTCCGTGCTGTTTACCGGAGAGGTTACGGCAGCCGTATTGGTCAGATTTCCGGTATACGTCACCGGAATATTTACCGTAATGGTATAAGTAACCGTACTGTTCAGCGGTAAATTGGCCACATCATTAATGGCACCGGTCTGTGTCCCGGTAACCGGACTGGCGGCACCGCCGGCACCTGTAGCAGTATACGTCATATTAGCTGCCGGAATTCCTGCAGGCACAGGTACGGAAACCGTTGCCCCCTGAACCCCGAAAGGTCCGCTGTTTCCGACAACAACCGTATAGGTTAAAGACGTTCCCGGTGCATAGGTAGATACGCCGTCCGTTATCGTTGTATAAAGATCTGCACTGAAAGCAATCGGCGCAGTAATACAATGGGCGCCGTCATTCGATGTGCTGGCAGGAGATGACGAGATCAGTGTTCTCTGTCCGTTGATAAGGTTGAACTGGTAAAAACCTCCGGTATTGAGGGAACCATAAACCTCGCCGGTAGATGAGGCAAACATGGCTCCGAAAGGGGTTACTGTACTGTTGGACCCGATAAACGCAACGGTTGCAGGTGAAGTTGAAAGGTCAATTGACAAAAGCCGTCCGTCCGTATCCGTAGATACCGAATAAAGTCTTGCATCTGTCGTTCTGTAGGCAAAATCTGAAACATTCACAGCCTGTGAGAGTGTTAATGAAGTGGCAGTCATGGCTGCAATATTAATGCGGTACAGAATATTATTGGATCCTGTTTGTTTCACATAGTAGTTTCCTGTCGGGTCAAACTCGCCGGCATTAAAATTAACACCGGTTGGCAATCCGGATACGGCACCCAGCAAAGTGAACGTACCGGAAGCATTGATTCTTACAATCGTATTGGTATTTTCCACAGTTCCGTACATAAGCCCGTCCACAGGGTTGATTCCGATTGAGTTGATATTACTGGTATAAGATCCTACGACAGGATACGTGAAGGGGTTTGATGCGGTATTGACCCTGTACAGCGTATTGCTCTGTGAGAGGTACATATTGGCATTACATCCGAACGATGCTTCAGCGGTTGCAGTAACCGAACAGACGGTTGAAGAGTTCCCCAGCCTTATGGTCACCGTTTTCTGGCCTGCGGCACCGGTTCCGTTGTAAGTAACGGGCACATCGATAAAGGTAGTGCCTGTATTAATCGTAACATTCTGGGAAGTGGTGGCAAAATCTGTACCTGACACATTAATGGTGTAAGTACCGGGACCGTACACATTACTCACCGGAATCCTTACGGTCCTTGTAGACGCATATCCTGTAGAAAATGTGGAATTTCCCTGAAATGCCGCTCCGTTACAGGTAAAGGTAAACGGGACGTAATAAGGGACTGATGCCAAATCGAGGTTGGCAAAATTGCTTCCGACATTAATGGTGGCCACGGTATTGGAAACACCTGTAGAAATATTGATGGTATTGATCTGGATCGTATTTGTTGTTCCGCCGGAAGCCCCGAGAAGGGAAGCCGTATATACGAGGCCGTTCAGGTAAGCCATTCCCCGGATGCCGGAAATGGTGGCAACAGGGCCGGTAATCTGGGAAGCTTTTGTAGCAATTCCTGTGGCAATGGATATTTTGTATAAATATCTTGCCGTATTCGCGGAATTATTCAGGAATGTATAGATATTATTCTCATAATCAAAGAACGTATCAGTTCCAAACGTGGTTCCTGTATTCCAGTCGGTATCGCCTGTAGCGGCGGTAATGGGCACGGTTGCCCCAGAAGGATAGATCGGGTACAGGGTTTTGGTATTGGACTGGAAACCGTATACCCTTCCGAAGTAATTTCCCGGTACATTGTTGGTCCCGATTCCCCCTATGCTGGCATTGGGAAGCGTAGTGGCCGGGGTAACCGGCGCGCCGTTTTTATAAACCACGCTGTTAGCCGCGATATCCGAATGGATAAACACTACTGAATTGGGATTTCCTCCGGGATTATCATAACCTACTCCCAGGTTACTGAGATCGCCTAAATTAGCAGGGGCCGGTGAAGCCAGCGGAGCCGGCAGTGAAACGGTACCGGTAATGCCCGTTATGTCATAGACGCGTCCTGTTGCAGCAAAAGATAAATACAGTCTGTCAATTTGCTGCGAATAAAACTCATGGGGTTTAATAAAAAAAACAATAAGGAATAATAAAAAATTAAATCTTTTCATATGACGGTGAATTATTTTACGAAAATACCCATAACTGTATTATGTTATATTAAATATAAGTGAAATTATAATTAAATAATTTAATACATTAAGATGAAATTGGATAAAAAAAAATTTGTATTATGTATTTAATATTAAAAATATACACATCCTAAGAGCTGTGCAAAGATAATATTTTTTTAAATAAAGCCAAAATAATGTATAAAAATCAGCCTTTAATCTGAAAATGAATATACTTTCATACCCTATTTTATCATCTTAAGTTCTGTATTTTTAAATGACGCTGTTTTGGGAAAGCCGTTAAAGAAAGGCTTGTTTTAGAAATAAACCAATCTAAAAAAATGGTAATTTATCAACAAACAGACTGCGCTGTAACAAAATTGTTTTTCGTAAAAATGTGCTGCAACCTCCTACTTTTGTATCCACATCACATCATTAAAAATCCGACATTTGCAATATAAATAACAGTATATTCTTCGGCTATGAAATATTATAAAGACATCGGCAGTTTCAACAGAGACATTGGGGTGCACCCCCCCGAACATCCTTTTTTCAGCGTCACTTTTGGACATAAAAGCGATGGAAGCATCGAGGATATTGTATTCACTGCGGATTTTTATATCATTTCTTTTCAGACTTTTGTTTCGGGGGACATTACTTACGGCAAAAGAAAGTTTGACCATGAGCGGGGCAAAATGATTTTCTTCAGGCCAAATCAGACCGTTACTTTTAAAAATGTAAAATCAGAGGATGGCTGTTTTTTAATAACCATTAAAGAAGATTTTCTATCAGGTACCGCCTTGTTCAAAGAGATGAAAAATTACGGCTATTTCGATTATGAAACCAATGAAGCCCTGTATCTGTCTCCCAGTGAAGAGGAAACCGTCTGGAACCTGGCCCGGACTATGCACAAAGAGTCACATAACAACACCGATGATTACAGCAAGGCGATCCTTCTGGCACATCTAGGAACCCTGCTTACCTATTCGCAAAGATTTTATAAAAGGCAGTTTATCAACCACATCGAAACAATCGGAGTATGTGCCGGAAGATTCCAACAGCTGCTTGATGCATATTACAATGAAAATACAGTCAGGCAATACGGTCTGCCGACTGTTACGTATATGGCAGATAAAATGAATGTATCTTCCCGCTACCTTAGCGATCTTCTTAAACAGGAAACCGGTAAAACGGCACTCGAACTGATACATCTCCATCTGATAAAAGAGGCTAAAAATCTATTGTCAGAAGGCAAAATGAATATTTCGGAAATCTCTTTTCTGCTCGGATTTGAAAATGCAAATTATTTTGCGAGACTTTTTAAAAAAGTAGTTGGAGTTGCTCCCAATGCTTTCAGGGAGAATAATCTGAATTAAATTTTTTTTCCGGCATTTCTGTACCTGCAGGCAACCTGGCCCGGCTGTGCTTTTGCATTAAAATCAAAAAAGACAATCAATAATACCCGCTTTTTCAACTTAAAATAAAATTGACAATGAATACGGAAACCCAACAATTATTTGAAAACTTTACCTTTAAAAACGGAATCACAACCAAAAACAGAATTGCAATGGCTCCCATGACAACCTGGGCAAGCAATGATGACTATACCGTGGCAGATGATGAAATCCGGCATTATGAAGCCCGAAGCGGAAACGTTGGTTTGGTTATTACAGGCTGTACCCGAGTAATGGCAAACGGAATTGGCTTCCCCAATGAATATGCCTCCTGTGATGATTCTTTTTTACCGGGTCTTGAAAAACTGGCGAACGCGGCCAAACGCGGCGGAGCCCCTGCAATACTTCAAATCTATCACGCAGGAAACAAAGCTGTTCCAGAACTGATCCCTGACGGCATCCCGGTAAGTGCGAGTCCCGTAGCCTTGACGCCGTCAGCTTTTTATGCGGGCGGAACCGTATCGCATGAACTGACGCATGAAGAAATCCTGAAAATGGTAAAAGCATTCGGGGAAACCACTCACAGGGCCATAAAAGCAGGTTTTGACGGCATAGAGCTCCATGGCGCTCACGGATTTTTGTTACAGAATTTCTTTTCGCCATATTATAACCAAAGGATTGACCATTGGGGTGGGTCTCCGGAAAAACGAATGAACTTTGCGGTAGAAGTAATCAAGGAGATCCAGGATGTGATCAACAAGTATGCAGACCGACCGTTCCTGATTGGTTTCAGGATCTCACCTGAAGAACCGGAAAGCTACGGCGTGAAAGATACATTTCCTCTGATTGATAAACTGATTGCATCAGGAATTGATTACCTGCATGTTTCACTGGCTGATCTGCTGACTCAAAAGCCGGTGGATGATGAAAACGGAGAGGCAACGATTTTAAAACTGATCCTGGATCACGTAGATCAGAGAATTCCGGTAATCTCTGCAGGAGGCATCACACAAGGCAGTGATGCAGTGGAAGCCATTAAAACGGGATTGTCACTGGCTGCTGTGGGACACGGCCTTATCATTAATCCACATTGGGTTGAGCTTGTAGCCGATGGGAAAAAAGCTGCGGAAGTTCTAAGCATGTCTAAAGCTGACGAACTTGATGTTCCTAAAAAACTTCAGGAATTCATAAAGGTGGCCACAGGATTTTTTCAGGTAACGGAATAATTATTAAATTTCCTGATCTGAACGCTTTCCGAAAAAACCAGATCTGATTTATACAATGAAAAAAGCCATCTCAAGGAAGATGGCTTTTACATAAGCGGCAGAGAGCGTATTTCTGCATAGATAGTTACCGGTTGATTTTATATTTAAACAGTATCTGCATCTATTTCAGGCCATAATAAGACTGCTCATTTTATTTCACTTCACTTCACTTCACTTCACTTCACTTCACTTCACTTCACTTCACTTCACTTCACTTATTTGGTTATGGTTACAAATCTTAAAAAAACTCAATTTCACAAGGCTTTTCCCGGCGCCGGTAGGTAAGCGGACAGATACCGCTACCCTTGCGTGCTGCATCACAAAGCCGGTTCTCCTCATGGCCTTAAATATGTTTAAGCTCCATTGCCGGCATCTTAAAATTAATGTTCGTGCCCGCCCGGATCGCTCAGTTTTGCATTGACAAAAAATGCGCCTTTTACAACCACATCCGCATCTGCTGAAATTTCATTGATTGCAGTAATTGCCGTGTAACCCATATCAGAAGAACCTTTTACCACCTCTGTCTTTTCAAAATCAGTCAGTTCAGGTTCTTTTGCAGATCTTTTCTTTCCGTCCGGATGCCCGCTTTCCTCTCTGTGGCGGCCTTCCTGTTTTTTGTCTGTTCTGATAAAAATATAATATTTACTGTCCGCTTCTACAATCGCTTCATTAGGTACTGCAGGCGTTGTACTCTTATCAAGGCTCACGATTCCGGTAATATTCATCCCATCGATCAGGCCCGTCTTGTTTCCGGTTACTGAACAATGTACTGAGATGGTCTTGCTTTCATTTTCAAATGAAGATCCGATGCTGTAGATCTTGGCATCGTACTCGGTTTCCGGGTTGTTCGTCAATTTAAAATGAACAATTTGTCCCACCTTCATTTTTGGGAGGTCTTTTTCAAAAACCTGCAAATCCAAATGCAGGGAACCGTTATCTATTACTTCTGCAACGGGCGATGAGATATCAATGTAACTTCCAATTTGTGCAGAAATAGTACTGATTGTTCCACTGATGGGAGATGTGATCACTAAACCGGATCGCAGATTTCCATTATTGACATTGGCGGGATTGATTCCCATCATCTGAAGCTGTTTCTGTAAAGATGATCTTTGTGTTCTCAGGGTTTTCAGTTCAGCATCTGAACTTTGAAGGTTCTTTTTTGCGCCGGCATCATGATCAAATAATTCCTTCTGTCTTCTGTATTCCTGTTCTGCAAATGCAATCCTGCTTTTAACGGTCAGGTATTGCTCTTGCAACTGAATGTATTGCGGATTTGAAATGGAGGCAATTACCTGTCCTTTTCTTACAAAATCCCCAATCTGTACATTCAAAGTTTTAATAATTCCGCCATACATCGACGTGACAGTCGCTTTATTATTATTGGGAACTCTAAGTACTCCATTGGTTTTGATGGTAGAAGTCAGTTCTTTCATCTCGATTTTGCCCAGAGTTATGCCCACCGCTTTCATTTGCTCTTCGGTCAGGCTTGCGATAGTCTGCGGGGCTTCTTCGCCGTGCTCTTCGGTTTGTTCGGTTTTCACTTCGCCTTCCACTTCAGTTGAAGCATCCTTTTTTCCACAGCCTACGAGAAAAATCAAGACAAAGGCGATGCAGATGATATGTTGTTTCATATTATTTATTGATTAAAGAGTTAATGTTGATCACAGACTGATTGACCTGCTGAATGGATTCCAGATATTTGAGCTGAATATTGGTTGCGGTCTGCAATGCAAAAAGATATTCTACGTAGGAGATTTCTCCTGTTTTATAACCGAGCTGACCAGCTTTCACAATTTTTTCGGCATTTGGCAAAGCCTGACCAACGTAATATTCATATTGCAGAATGTCCTGTTTGTATTGGTTCAATACATTTTCAAGTTGAACCGTCAATTGCTTTTGCTGGAGTTTTGCATTGGTTTCTGCCATTTGTTTCTGATAATCCAATGACTGAATTCTTGCTTTGGTTGCTCCAAACGTCAACGGTATTGATATACCAATGTTGGCAACATTAAAACGGTTCCCTGCATTATAATATTTTTCCTGTCCATTCACGGTATGAAAACCAATTATTGACTGATTCGTATAACCCAAACTGAATTCAGGTAAGCCCTGCGATTTCTCCACATTTTTATTTCTCTCGGCAATTTCCATTTCCTGATAAAATGCTTTGACAGTTGGATGATTGGCAATTGTAGTGCTGTCCAACACATACTCTGCTTTCAGTGGATGATAATTTTCACTAAGCGGAATCTCAATCTGATCATCTGTGTTTAAAAGCGTTTTCAAATTTCTGTAAGCATTATCAAGATAGATTTTATTCTGATTTAACAATAGATTAATCTCACCTTTCTGTGTTTCTGCTGTACTGATTTCTATTTTCTTGATGTCACCTGCATTAAATCTGACGGTTGCAATCCTGATAAAATCCTGATACAGACTATCAAGTTTCATTAGTTTCTTCTGATTGTAATGTAGATATTCAATCTGATAAAAATACGTTCTGACCTGTTTTGCAAGCTCATTAACAGTAATTTCTCTATTGATCTCTTTTCCTTTTATTTCCTGAGCAATAAGTTCCTTTCTTGCCTTAAACAAAGTCGGGAAAGGAATACTTTGAGAAATGGAAAACGACTGGTCAAACTTCGGACTGTTGTATTGTCCAAGCTGCGCACTGAAATTCATTTTTGGAAGTTCATGGGCTGTGGGTTTCAAAGCTCCAGAAACTTTAATGTCCAGATCTTTCGTTTTTACTGAATAATTATTACTCAAAGCTATTTCTGTCGCCTGCTCCACCGATAATGTTTTTATATTTTGAGCATTTAAAGTTTGTCCGGAAAATAAAAATCCTAATACAATAATCGCTGTCAAAGGTTTCATCTTCATTTTCTTCCGGTTGAACCGGCTGCTGAAAATAATATACAGCATCGGGAGAACAAATAGCGTAAGGAAAGTCGCAGTGATCAGGCCACCTATAACCACTGTTGCCAAAGGTTTCTGAACTTCCGCTCCGGCTCCTGTGGAAATGGCCATCGGAAGGAATCCCAGCGAAGCTACGGCTGCCGTCATCAGAACCGGTCTCAGTCTGGTTTTTGTTCCTTCAAAAACCCGCTTTAGAATATCTGTTTCGCCATCCTTTTCCAATTGATTGAATGTGCCTATGAGAACAATCCCGTTCAGAACTGCAACGCCAAACAAGGCGATAAAACCAATCCCCGCACTGATACTGAACGGCATATCCCTGATCTGCAGTGCAAAAATACCGCCGATTGCACTCATGGGAATTGCGGTAAAGATTAACGCAGCCTGCTTAAAAGAACGGAATGTGAAATATAACAAGAAAAATATCAGTAGTAACGAAACCGGAACCGCAATCATCAGTCTTTTGCTTGCGGCCCGGAGATTTTCAAACTGACCGCCATAGGTAAAGTAGTACCCTGGAGGCAATTTCACTTGCTTATCCAGCTTAGTTTGAATATCTTTTACTACACTTTCCACATCCCTGTCTTTCACGTTGAATCCAATGACAATCCTGCGTTTCCCTTCATCCCGGCTGATCTGTGACGGGCCGAGTTTGTAGCTGATATTCGCTACTTGTGAAAGCGGGATCTGGTTTCCAGAACCCGTTGGGATCATCAGGCTGTTGACATCATCAATATTGGTCCGGTGAAGACTGTCGAGTCTGACGACCAGATCAAAACGTCTTTCGTTCTCAAAAACCTGACCGGCAGATTTCCCGGCGAAAGCCGTACTTAACGTATTGTTGACATCCTCAACATTCAGTCCGTAGTTGGCCATTCTTGTACGGTCATACTCCACATTGATCTGCGGCAGTCCTCCGGTACGTTCAATTTGTGGAGCAGTAACCCCATCAACAGATTGAATTACTTTGCCCGCTTTATCGGCATAAACCGCAAGAGAATCCAGGTTTTCACCAAAAATTTTCACCGCGACATCCTGCCGGACGCCTGTCATCAGTTCATTAAAGCGCATCTGTATCGGTTGGTTTTTCTCAAAGAATACCCCGGGAATCAATTTTAGCCTTTCTGATATTTCGTCTGCCAGCTCATCATAAGATTTTTTGGTCTTCCACTCCTTCTGCGGCTTTAAAACAATGATCAGGTCAGAAGCTTCGGGAGGCATAGGATCAGTGGGAACTTCGGCAGCCCCTGTTTTTCCCACCACCATTTTCACCTCATCAAAGCCTTTTATAATTCGGGATGCCTGCATTGACGTTTCGATACTCTGCGAAAGTGAGCTTCCCTGCGGCAGGATGCAGTGGAACGCAAAATCCCCTTCCTGCAGCTGAGGGATAAACTCGCCCCCCATCCTGCTGAATATTATTATGCTCAACGCAAACAGGGCAACGGTTACAGAGACAATCAGCCCTTTAATCTGAACTGCTTTTTTTAATATGGGCTGATATATACCTTGAAGTTTATCCATCAGCCTGTCAGAAAA
Organism: Chryseobacterium sp. JJR-5R; assembly: GCF_034047335.1. Taxonomy (NCBI): domain Bacteria; kingdom Pseudomonadati; phylum Bacteroidota; class Flavobacteriia; order Flavobacteriales; family Weeksellaceae; genus Chryseobacterium; species Chryseobacterium sp. JJR-5R. The sequence goes on along the minus strand of NZ_CP139137.1, from coordinate 1,844,299 downwards.
AGATTTTTTTGCAGAAATATTTTTTGATAAAACCAGGGCGCTCATCATTGGAATATAGGTCAGTGAAAGAACCAGGGCACCTAAAATGGCAAATCCTACGGTTTTTGCCATTGGCGTAAACATTTTCCCTTCAATACCGGCCAAAGTTAAAATCGGAATATATACGATCAGAATGATGATTTCACCGAATGCCGCGCTGTTCCTTATTTTGGAAGCAGAAAGGAAAACTTCCTCATCCATCTCGGTCTGTGTCAGTTTTTGAGTGGATTTTCTAAGTCCCAGATGGTGAAGGACCGCTTCCACGATGATTACCGCTCCGTCAACAATCAAACCGAAATCAATTGCCCCCAGGCTCATCAGATTGGCACTAACCCCGAAAACATTCATCATTCCCAATGCAAAAAGCAACGCCAAAGGAATCGCTGAAGCAACAATCAATCCTGCTCTTAAATTCCCCAGGAATATAACCAGTACAAAAATAACAATCAGGGCACCTTCAATCAGGTTTTTTTCTACTGTGCTGATGGCTCTTCCAACCAGCTCCGTCCTGTCTAAAAACGGTTCAATAACAACATCATCGGGAAGCGATTTCTGGATTGTCGGAATTTTATTTTTAATTGAATTGACTACCTCATTGCTGTTAGCGCCTTTCAGCATCATCACGATACCACCCACAGCATCCACTCTGCCGTTGTACGTCATTGCTCCGTAACGTACAGCGCTTCCCAGACGAACATCTGCAACATCTTTTATAAAAATCGGGACACTTCCTGTTTTATTAGGAACGGCAATGTTTTTTATATCTTCTAAAGAGGTTACAATCCCGATTCCGCGTATGAAATAGGCATTTGGTTTTTTATCAATGTACGCGCCTCCTGTATTCTGGTTATTCTTTTCCAATGCTGTGAAAAGATCCGTTATACTGACCCCCATTGCCCTGAGACGGTTGGGATCCACCGCTACTTCATATTGTTTCAGCGCACCGCCAAAACTGTTGACCTCTGCTACCCCGGGCGTTCCGTTCAGCTGCCTTCTTACGATCCAGTCCTGCATTGTACGCAGTTCTTCTGAAGAATATTTTTTCTCGCTTCCTTTTTTTGGATGGAGGATATATTGGTATACCTCTCCCAGGCCGGTGCTTACAGGAGCCATTTCCGGAGTTCCTGCACCTTTCGGAATTTCTCCGGAAGCTTCCTTGAGTTTTTCACTGATCAGTTGACGGGCAAAATACACGTCAACATCATCTTTGAAAACAACAGTAATTACGGACAGCCCGAATCTTGATATACTCCGGGTTTCCTCAATATCAGGAATATTGGCGATGCTCTGCTCAATAGGAAATGTAACCAGCTGCTCTACTTCCTGTCCTGCCAGTGTCGGGCAGACCGTAATAATCTGTACCTGGTTGTTGGTAATGTCTGGTACGGCATCTACGGGTAATCGGGATGCACTCCACAAACCCCATATAATCAGCAATAAGGTCATGACACCTATAACGGGCTTGTTCCTGATGCTGAATCTTATGATATTATCTAACATTAAACTGAATTTAATTTTATTGAAAATTGGTCTCCCATCAGTAAAAATGAAGGAGAACACACGTTAAAGATGAACAGAAATACCCTGCAGAGGTATTGCAGGTTTCATCAGAAGCAGACAGAAAACATATATTTACATTTTCTGCTTAATCGCTAAAATTAAATTTTGGGAGGCTGCCAGATATGGTGGTACACCGAATAGGCAAAATTATTTTTCCGGAAATGAATTTTCTTTGAAAAATATTCCGTGATTCTATCGGGCAAAATGCTTAAAGGCTCAAACCGGCATGATGCAGCCGGCATCTGGCAGCAGTTGCAGCAGCAAAAAGGAGAACAGATGTCGCCATGATCTTTTGAATGTGAATCTTCTTGGTTCTGTAAATTTCCGTAAGGCAGTTTTACATTATTTTGTGACTGCGCATTGACATCATTGCATGGAACCACAGAGAGCACCATGAAATAGATTGTTAACAGCAGTTTCAGAAAATTCATTTGGCAAATGTATACATTTTATTAAGATAAAAACAGAAAAAGAATGAGAATGAACAGTAAGATTCAGAGCCTGTCTGAGAATTATGACTTTACATTTTCAAAGCAGATCTGAATCTTATTCCGGAACAACGCTCAAAGATTCAGCAGGCTTTGCGAAACATAAACAATTGAAATGGAAAACCCGGACGCTTTTTTAATATAAGGAGCAGAATTGATAAACGCCCCGGGACTCAGGTTATCCTGAATCCAGCCTGAAAATTATGAAACAAAACATTGGGAAAGCTGAAGACCGGTTGAGGGATCAATACTGAAAATACAGAAGCAATCAACCGGATAGCCGGAGCATGATTAACCTCTCCGGCCGGACCCCGTACATGCCGGAAACATCATGCGGCAGTTTTTGATCTCATCCCGGACGGCAATTCCGAATTCTGAATATTTTAAAACTAAGTACAAATACCTACACGGTATTTTGGTTATTTTCACGTACAGGTGCACTGTTTTTTATCATTTACTTTACTGTGTTCTTTTAGCCCGGTTTTATCAGCAGCTCTATTAAAATTCTGAATAGCAGAAGCCCGGCTGTTACGGATCTGGCAGAACTTACCGTTAACCTGCGGTCCGTCAGCAGATAAAATAAAAAGGACAAAATATTTTTTCAACCTTAATCATTTACTTTAATTTAAACTTTTACTCATGACAAATCCATCTTTAGACGCTTACCAACAGATATTTGGTATGGCATGTATCGTAGGGCGTGCCGCAGGTTACACCGGTACGCAGGATAATCTGCAGCTTCAGCTTCAGTATGACCTGTCCTTTTACCTGAACAATGTCCCGCCCGTAGCCTGCATGAAACAGACCGCCCCATCTACCGCTGATCCTTCCGTAACAACGGTACTGGGCAGCTGGAGTCTCGTTTGGGGACCGGCAGTGCTTGAAGAAAAGGTGGACGGGCTCCCTACAGGGGTTGCTGATAATGCCCTGTTCGTAGCGCAGTGCAATGCCGTGCAGTTTCCGGGAGGCCCTGAAATGCCCGTTTATGCAGTTGCTATTTCAGGAACCAATCCTGATTCTGTATTCGACTGGAAAGATGAAGACTTTGCCGTATCGAAAGTCGTAAACTGGAACACGTATAACCCTTCTGACTTTACGCCTTCCCCTTATGACGGCAGCGAACCTTTTATATCAGGCGGTACCGCCGTGGGCGTAAGCAATCTTCTCGGGCTTATTTCACCGGACACGGCGGCGGCCCCCGGAACCAGCCTTGAGCAGTTTCTTTCCGGTGCTAAAACCGACCCGGGTACAGCCTTGATCTTCTGCGGACACAGCCTGGCCGGAGCCCTGTCTCCGACCCTCGCCCTATACCTGCAGACACAGAAAAAACTGGGTGCTTTTGAAATGACCCTGGTTTATCCTACCGCAGGACCGACACCGGGAGAAATTAATTTCGCCAACCTGTTCAACAATACATTTCCTGCTCTTCCTTCCGGATGGGAGCCACAGACGCTTCCGTACCAGAGCTGGAATACCATGCACTGGAATAAACTGGATGTGGTGCCCCACGCCTGGCAGAAGGAAGACCTGCAGATGATTGCCGCTATTTACGGTCATTCGCTGTCAAAATCCACAGCTTTTAACTTATCTGCCCTGCAGGCTATTGCCATTTATGATGCTTCGAAATCAGGAGCGACTTATACGAGGATCCGGAACAGCTCATTGCCGGGAACAATTCAGTACTGGAACGGATCTACTGCGGTTAATGTGCCTCCGCAATCAATGGATGATTATGTAAACCAACTGGCCCTGCAGCATATTAACCTGTATTCCGGCATCAAACCCACCCCGAATGATCCCTCCGGAGTTGCCGGACTGATCCTTCCTGAGCCTCTGCCTAAGTCCACATTAGCCGGATTGGTACCGGGTGTGGTCCCTATATTAAAAGCCGAAATCATCAAAAAGACCATCGACCAGATTATCGCCTGGATTGCAGCGCATGTTGATTCAGAAGTGAAGGAAATGATGGCACTGTAGGCTGATATTTTACAAATAAATATAAACAACCACCTTTGGCAGCGAAATTGTGTCAGGTGGTTTTTTTATCCTGTAAAGAAAATTATATGACAGACGGCCAATAACTTTGAGGAATATCTAATAAAACTCTTTAAATATGGCAGCCTGGAGACATCGCCGGAACTGAGAAAATTAGAATTCGGAACTTATCCGACAGTATAAAAATAAGCATATTCAAAAATAATGTATATTAATTTGCTGATATTTAGCTATTTATAAACAACTTTATTTTTTCTTGTTTATTTCATTTTTTTGTTTAGCTTTACCTCGTTAAAAAAATTAATAACTCATGAAAAAATTCGTTTTACCTGTTTTTGCTATTGCAATAGCATTAACTTCCTGTTCACAAGCAGATGAATTATCTAATAATGATTCTCTTGCTGCACAACACAACACCCAGCTGTCATCCAGAACAGGTGGATATGACAAAAGTTTAATAAAAACCGCTCCCCTGCAGGATCAGTTGGAATACAAAGATTTCTATCTGAGAGAAGCTGCAGCATTTGTTAAAAAGCTGAACTTAACCACTAAAGACCTAATTAATCTATGCCATGCATCAGAAGGGCAGGAAAATACAGTTATCTTAAGGGATATTGTGGAACTTTCTAAAGATCAGGGCAATTACAGTGAAGAACTTGAAGCTGAATATTTAAGCCTTAAGGATGCATTTAAAGACATTGATGACGGCAAAAACTATAATATAGCACTGTATATTCCGGAAGCTGAACTATTAACCAGCCATTACAATGAAAATAACAGCAGCGATACGTATTATTTTGCTCAGCTGGACGACAGTTCACAAAATAAGTTTTTTTACAATTTATGGGACGAAACTAAACAGAACTTCACCCCGGCAAATAATTTTGTTACCGAGAATGATGCCGAGGCTTTTGCAACAGGCGGAAGAGCTCTTTTAGTATTTGATATACAGGACGTTTCTTTAGATCCAAACCCGAACTTCCCTCAAAAAGGAGGAAACCCTGTTTATTCACCACCCAGCAACCCACCTTCCCCTAATCCGAGTAAACAGTATAAGGTTGGGAATATGACCATAAAAGACCATAAGGAATCTTATGTTGCCGGTGCTTCCGAAATCACTGTACAAATGTTCAGGTATGAAAATGGGGTATCCCAGAAAATAAGTTATATCAACAGTAATACAGTAGGACAATCTGAATTTATATTTGCCGAGTTCAAGCGGAAAGATGTAAGACAGCAAAACCAGCGTTATATTGGCGCTACGCTTGGGGGCATGATCAATACTGCTTCAAATATTTACCCGAATACCAGACTTTTATATACCATTTATGAAGCAGACAACTGGCCTGTACAGACCAGATATGATTATTTTAACGTTAACGGCCAGAACTCCAACATTAAGTACGGATCTTCGGACGGATATTATTACTCAAGTAACCAGCACTCATTGTTGATGACTACATATGCAGATAATGGAGCGATCAGATTTTCTCCGTTCTTACAGTAAGATGAAAATAAAACAATTTATATTATTTTCCTTTTTAGGATTTGTAAACTTTTGTCTGGCTCAAACAGAGCCAGGCAAAAAGTTTAAAATAGACGCAGGCATTGAATTCAGAATAGTTCCTTTCAACTTCAGAAATGCGGAAGGATTATCCACTTCCAATCAGTTCTTTCTTTATAATCGCGACAAGCATTTATCCGGAAACAGCATCAATATGGGAATTGAATACTTCTTTCTTAAAAACACGACCATTGGCATCAGCCAAAGTTTCAGATATGATCAGCTCTATTCAGATTATAATCTGAATAATCCCAATGATTTTTCATCTGCCGACCAGCATATGCGGCTTATCGCAGACACAGAAATACAGTTAAAACATTATATCCCTTTAAAAAACAATAACCAGTATCTTATTGCCAATATCGGATATGGATTTATGAATAACAATACATTATTCCACGTAACGGAAGTCTATGAGAGAAATGCAGATGGACAAATCATATTCAGCAGGTCAAGTGAAGTCGATTTTCAATTCCAGGCATATAAAATAGGTGTAGGTTACAAATATAAAAGATTTGAAGCCGTAATAGGTACTTATATAGTAGAAAAACATAACTTTGATGATTACACATCAGGGTTTGGCATGCCCTTTCTGAAACTGAATTATACTGTTGCTAATTTTTAGTCAGAAAAATTAGCAGCAAACGATTTATTACCTGGCTGTTAATTATATCAACATCGCTCTGTCATTTAACAAAGTTGGTAACAACGATTTGACTTCAAGCCATCAGTCTATTAAAAATCACTAAATTTAAAATACAACAAGAGCAGATAATCCCTGCTCTTGTTTATTTTTGAGGATAAAGATATCTTTAAATATTCGGAGACTATTTATTTTGTATCAGATTCAGTGATGCATTAACTTGAAAAATCCAAGTCTATTATAACTGATGCCAATCATATAGATATACACTTAATAAAGAAGTTTTTATGAAGGTTACGGACAAAGTTCAGTTAGGATTGCATTTCACTGTAAAAATTAACCCATAACTCTAATCTGAAGAAAACGTAAAGCTCAATAGCTACAGTGAAGACGGCAAAAAACTGATCCTGAATATACTTCCGTCCGGCTCCTGGTCCTGAGGAAGCCTTCTTGTGTAAATACCGGTGCGCCTGCCGGCTGTAAAGTGATTAAAATCTGCAGGGATAAATTCCTGACACTGCATGACATTTATCCGCATACTTCGTTTAAAGTGTACGGCACTGTCTGAAAAATATACAATATGTGTAATGATGCGCAAGATTTTAAGCAAAAGCATCATCGGAATGCTTACGGAAGTGATGAACAGGATGAAATAGCTACAGCAGATCAAGGATAAATTTTCCTTTTAATTAAATTCCATATATGAGGCAGCAGCGGGCATCACTTACAGGCCTGTACATTGAAACTGCTATCCTCACCATTAGAAAGATGGAAGAAAATAAAGTGCTGAAATTTATGAACAGAAAAATTTTCTATTGATAATAGAGTTTTCCGGCGGGTAACTGCATTCCGCTGTTATTTAGAGGAATTATATTTTATCAAGTAATCCTGCTTTTAGTTGAGCAGATTCCGGATTTTTTCCAGTACATGATCAATATCAAACGGTTTGGCAATAAAGTCTTCAGGTTCGCACAGATTTTCAAAGTGGCCAAGGCCTGCATGTGCACTCATGATAATAACGGGAATATTTTTATTGTCATGATCCTCTTTGATCTGGCGGCACAGATCAATTCCGGACCCGTCACGAAGCATGACATCGAACAGATATAAGTCCGGGGTTTCACAGACATCCCGTGCTGCAAACTCTTCTACAGTAGCAAAGGATTTTACATTATAATTTTCAGAGGTCAGAAATATTTCAAGAATTTCCCTAATCGCTTCATTGTCTTCTACTAAAAAAATCTTTCTCATGGTGTCTGTCAATCAATAATTACACCAGATGGCGGATAATCCCAGCAGGCAGCTTTATCCTTAACATGATTGACATTTAATTATTAGTCCGTTCAGCTCTGTCGCAACAGCATAATTTTCTCAGATGGTGATGAAAACATTTTTTTAGCTCATTTTTTAATCTGCCGGACGTAAAATCATCAGGAACAAACATTAAAAATAAACTTTGAAAATTTTTATAAAGTTTCAGGGCTAAAATTTAAACTGATAATTAAAGATCAGATAATAAAACTGAGGCACAGCATGTTTCCGAAACAGGTAATCGCAGGCATTGCAATGCTTTTCAATTGCTTCTGCCGTATGCAAAAGATTTTCCGTGACAGATATAATGTAAATTTCTGATATCACTTTATTTTCCCGGTCCAGCTTGTCAAAGATAGATATAATACATAATTGTAATTATGACATAGATCATACTCTATAACCTGTTCAGCGATATCATATTCATATGGATTTTTTACAGCATCCAATATCACTTTTCCGGATCATGTAAAACTGCCGGCCTGTCAAGGGCTTCTCTCCGGATTATTATACACCATTGTTGAACCTCTGTCTGTGCAGTTCAGCAGTTATAAACATATCATCCTGATGGGTTTTGTGGAGTCAGGATGTAATGGCAATGATTGTCCAGCATCGCATGCAATTATTCCGTTCTTAAATATCCCGTCTTATTCAAATCATAATTGAATGGATATTTACATTGTATATTTGGTATTGGTTTAGAATCTATTCGATAGGTACGGGTGTTTCGAAGTCATATCATCCATTGTGAGATCAGTTTAATTATATGTTATGGCCATACAAGAAGACTTGCTTATTACTTATGGAGCAGAAATTATTCATATAAAGCAATCCGGATTGCTTTTTGAAGAAAATGCTGCGCCGGCGTATTATTTTCAGATTAAAAAAGGTAAAATAAAGCTTGCTAATTTCAAGCCAGGACCAGGAGGCAGAGGCGGAGAATTTATCCAGAGCCTGCATTGTAAGGGCGAATCTGTAGGAGAGGTATTCCTTTTTTGCAGGCACAACAGGTACGCCGTGAGTGCTTTGGCCACAGAAGACTGTACGATCTTACGGTTGGAGCGGGCCAAACTGTTAAAATTATTGGAATCTGATTTTGAACTCCAGCTGCAGTTTCTCCGGAACTGTGCGGAACGAACCTATTACAGTTATATTTTCTTAAACAGCCTGACTTCAGAGGATGCCGCCCATCAGCTGCTGACCGTGCTGGACCATCTTAAAGAAAAACAAGGCCAGAAAGAGCCCTTTTCCTATAAAGTTCCTTATACCAGAAAAGAACTTTCTTCTTTAACGGGCCTCAGGATTGAAACGGTGATCAGGATTTTAAAGAAACTGGAAAGTGAAGATATCGTTAAGATCGTAAAGGGAAGGGTATATTACTAAGAGCAGGTTTAAGAATCATAACTTTACATTTTTAAAGCAGATGTAATCTTATTCCGGAATATACGCTCGCAGATCCGATCTGCGTAATGGCCTTGATCTGCAAATGCATATATTTTCAGCTAAAATCAAACAGGCTTCAAGTGTTTCGTTTTATATGAGACGGTTATCTGTTTCTTTAAAAATCAGCCTAAGAAGACAGATTAGTAATGTGAGTTGGATATTTTTGATATTCGGTAAAACAGGCAACAGAGGCAATCCCATAATTCCCTGCTATGGTTATGCCCTGATGATTTTTGAGTCTGGAAATGCTATGCGCAGCCAAGTTGGCTACATAAAATCCTGTATGTCCTGACTTTCCCGGTTTTAAAATTATTATCTTCATAATGAATAGAATCTGCTCAGTTAGAATGTCTGATTGCACTTCTATAATTACAAGCCTATACCATAAATCAGGTATAAAAATTAAATTACATTCCCCTCGTTGTGATTTATGAAAATATTTGTAATATTGTAACAACCAAATATTCAATCATATGAAAACCAATCTTAAAGGTCTAAGATCATTAGACAAAAAACAGCTGAAAAACATTTTAGGAGGATACCCCATGTGTCCGGAAGATTTACAGTGTGGAAATGACTGGTGCTGCATCAACGGGGCATGCCGGCCTATTTCACAGGCAGGACCGGGCCATCTGTGTATGGCTATCGTAGATCCTGTAAGTTAAACCCGGATAATCGATCCTTTATATTTTCAAATTACTTCCCCGGCAGCTGCCGGGGATTTATTTTTTAAGCATTATGAAATCCCAATGTAAAGATGCGGAGTTTAATCACTTCAGCTGCATTGAAACTTTCATTTTATACCCTGATAAGATTTCAAAATTACTATCTTCGTGATTAGTCACAACTATAACATAATCGAATGCATCTCCGAGGCGGTTGTGAATTGCTTTCAAAATTTATTATCTTCGTGATTGGTCACAGCTTATTCCTAACCATTCACCTTTTCCAGTGTGTTGTGAATTGCTTTCAAAATTTATTATCTTCGTGATTGGTCACAGCAGTGTACTTTGTGTCTCAGTGTCAATATCCGTTGTGAATTGCTTTCAAAATTTATTATCTTCGTGATTGGTCACAGCTTGCCACACGTGACCGCATATCTATAAACCGTTGTGAATTGCTTTCAAAATTTATTATCTTCGTGATTGGTCACAGCAGTTTACGCATGCTGATCTGGAGAAGTTTAGTTGTGAATTGCTTTCAAAATTTATTATCTTCGTGATTGGTCACAGCTATCCATCTGTCGGTTGGCATTCTTCTTTTGTTGTGAATTGCTTTCAAAATTTATTATCTTCGTGATTGGTCACAGCGTTCTTGAGTATCTTCCCATGATCGGTCTAGTTGTGAATTGCTTTCAAAATTTATTATCTTCGTGATTAGTCACAGCGGAACAACTAAAGAGGCGATTTCCTTCATCGTTGTGAATTGCTTTCAAAATTTACTATCTTCGTGATTAGTCACAGCTTCCTAGCAATATTAGAGCAGTCTATTCAAGTTGTGAATTGCTTTCAAAATTTACTATCTTCGTGATTAGTCACAGCAGAATTGAAAATTTGGAACAGCAAATCTTAGTTGTGAATTGCTTTCAAAATTTACTATCTTCGTGATTAGTCACAGCAATTTTATAACATATTGCATTACTGATATTGTTGTGAATTGCTTTCAAAATTTACTATCTTCGTGATTAGTCACAGCGAGTAAATATGAATGCCGTGTTTTGATTTTGTTGTGAATTGCTTTCAAAATTTACTATCTTCGTGATTAGTCACAGCGTACAATATTATAAACCTGAGTGTATTTAAGTTGTGAATTGCTTTCAAAATTTACTATCTTCGTGATTAGTCACAGCTTGCTAAGGTAAAGGAGTTCATAGAAGAATGTTGTGAATTGCTTTCAAAATTTACTATCTTCGTGATTAGTCACAGCTTACAGAATATCTGGGAGCCGAACACAGCGGTTGTGAATTGCTTTCAAAATTTACTATCTTCGTGATTAGTCACAGCATGGGGATGTTGATGAAGTTGAGCAATATGGTTGTGAATTGCTTTCAAAATTTACTATCTTCGTGATTAGTCACAGCTTCATTTTTATTAAGTTGCTCAATAGCCTGGTTGTGAATTGCTTTCAAAATTTACTATCTTCGTGATTAGTCACAGCTTACAAGGTCATCAATTGATAGATTGCCTCGTTGTGAATTGCTTTCAAAATTTACTATCTTCGTGATTAGTCACAGCTTGCAAAAGTTAGTAAAAGGACCTCATATTGTTGTGAATTGCTTTCAAAATTTACTATCTTCGTGATTAGTCACAGCACATAAACTGGAGCCGGCAGATCTCGAAAGGTTGTGAATTGCTTTCAAAATTTACTATCTTCGTGATTAGTCACAGCATTCCTTATTCCAATTATGACGGCATTTTCGTTGTGAATTGCTTTCAAAATTTACTATCTTCGTGATTAGTCACAGCTGAACTTGATTTTAGAATGTCCGAATCGCAGTTGTGAATTGCTTTCAAAATTTACTATCTTCGTGATTAGTCACAGCAATGTTGGAGATTGAAACCCAGTTTGCTGCGTTGTGAATTGCTTTCAAAATTTACTATCTTCGTGATTAGTCACAGCTGCTCCTGGATGCTGCTCTTCAGCGGATGGGTTGTGAATTGCTTTCAAAATTTACTATCTTCGTGATTAGTCACAGCCCAGTAAGCAGGCTCCCTCCGGGCAAACGGGTTGTGAATTGCTTTCAAAATTTACTATCTTCGTGATTAGTCACAGCACAAATCTTTTCAACAAACTGATTACCCAGGTTGTGAATTGCTTTCAAAATTTACTATCTTCGTGATTAGTCACAGCTTCTGGTCCTCATTACACTGAAACCTGTTTGTTGTGAATTGCTTTCAAAATTTACTATCTTCGTGATTAGTCACAGCCACCACAGAGAAAGTGAGAGAGCTGAACTTGTTGTGAATTGCTTTCAAAATTTACTATCTTCGTGATTAGTCACAGCAAATGCTTCAATCAGAAGCGTATCAGGTTGGTTGTGAATTGCTTTCAAAATTTACTATCTTCGTGATTAGTCACAGCAAAATGCTTCAATCAGAAGCGTATCAGGTTGTTGTGAATTGCTTTCAAAATTTACTATCTTCGTGATTAGTCACAGCCAACATTGAAACTGGAAAATTCTGAGCACAGTTGTGAATTGCTTTCAAAATTTACTATCTTCGTGATTAGTCACAGCTGCTGTGCTTTCAATAGAATTTCTATTGTCGTTGTGAATTGCTTTCAAAATTTACTATCTTCGTGATTAGTCACAGCAGTATCTTTGTCAATATGTCAGTATCTTTGGTTGTGAATTGCTTTCAAAATTTACTATCTTCGTGATTAGTCACAGCTCTGATGCTGGAGTTTTGATATTCCACTGAGTTGTGAATTGCTTTCAAAATTTACTATCTTCGTGATTAGTCACAGCCTTCTCCTGTAACTGCTGTGGTTGCATCGGGTTGTGAATTGCTTTCAAAATTTACTATCTTCGTGATTAGTCACAGCTCTGCCATCCTGGGTCTGAAGTCATGAGGTGTTGTGAATTGCTTTCAAAATTTACTATCTTCGTGATTAGTCACAGCGTTTATTAATGATTAATGGATAATGAGATAGTTGTGAATTGCTTTCAAAATTTACTATCTTCGTGATTAGTCACAGCATCTTTTTAATTATACTCAAAGGTATGGTAGTTGTGAATTGCTTTCAAAATTTACTATCTTCGTGATTAGTCACAGCCTGGAAATTGCGGAGGCCATGACCAATGTGGTTGTGAATTGCTTTCAAAATTTACTATCTTCGTGATTAGTCACAGCATCTCATGATCACAGTAGATCAACCATGCGGTTGTGAATTGCTTTCAAAATTTACTATCTTCGTGATTAGTCACAGCTACTTTGGCTCTGGTAGATTACAACGGATTGTTGTGAATTGCTTTCAAAATTTACTATCTTCGTGATTAGTCACAGCAAAACCGGTGCAGAAACCCGCTTGATTGGAGTTGTGAATTGCTTTCAAAATTTACTATCTTCGTGATTAGTCACAGCGGAGACGTTTTAATTTGCGAAGACAATTTAGTTGTGAATTGCTTTCAAAATTTACTATCTTCGTGATTAGTCACAGCAAGCAAAACGAACGGTAGAAGCTCAGAAAGGTTGTGAATTGCTTTCAAAATTTACTATCTTCGTGATTAGTCACAGCAATTCCTTCAGCTTTAACGAGTTCAGAACTGTTGTGAATTGCTTTCAAAATTTACTATCTTCGTGATTAGTCACAGCAGGCGTTGCTATGAAAATCGACTAAATCTAGTTGTGAATTGCTTTCAAAATTTACTATCTTCGTGATTAGTCACAGCCTCAAAAAATAAACTACTGGATTCCAGTAGTTTATTTTTGTTTTCAGGATTTAAAATTCAGAATAATTCAAGCTGCTGGAAGGTTGGCGGCGGCTCTTCTTTATTCCTGGCAAAAAAGATTTCAATATCCCCGAACTGCTTATCCGTAATGCACATAATGGCTACCTTCCCCGCTTTGGGCAGCATAAACTTAACCCGTTTGATATGGACCTCAGCATTTTCACGGCTCGGGCAATGCCGCACATACATCGAAAACTGGAATAGAGTAAATCCGTCATCGATCAGTGATTTCCGGAAACGGTTGGCATCTCTCATATTGGCCTTTGTTTCCGTCGGGAGATCATACAATACTAATACCCACATAATCCGGTATGCATTAAACCTTTCGGCATTCATAATAGTTCAGGATAAGAAATCAGGCGCTTCTCGCCTGTATAGCATTTATACAGCGAAACGGCAGTCATCTTTACCGCTACCATCAGAGGCCTTGTTTTACCGTCAATGTTCACATCTTTCGCAGCGACCTGCAGGATATGCGCCTTAAATTCCTTATTTAATTCTTCCGTTTCAGGATGTATGCCGAGCCACTGCATCACGAGCAGATCAACAAACGGGCGGTACGGTTCCATCAGGTCATCTGCCAGGCAGTACGGATTGTATTTGTTCTTGTGAAAAATCCCCAGGACAGGCAGCAGTCCGGTTTCCACAATAGCCCTGGCCACAATACTTCTGAGCACGGAGTATCCAAAATTGAAAAAGGGGTTTGGCGAATCCCCGAAACGTTCGCGGAGGAAATCCAGGCTGATCAGGTATTTCCAGTAATGCTGGGCCGCGATGCCTTCCATATTGGTAATGTCACCTGACCTGACATTCCGCTGGTATTCAAGCATCGGTTCATAATAATTCCCGAGTTTCATCAGTACGTTTTTCTGGTTTTCAATTTTGCACTCTATGGTCTGTTTCCAGAGCTGCTTTTTCAACGGTTCGCTGGCTTCCAGCTGGTCTTTTACCCGGTCCGAGTGTTCGGTATGGCCATAAAGCGGAAGCATAATGCCGTGAGGGAGATGGTGGGAATCGCAGCTGATGACCACCACATTGTTTCCCATCATTTTCTGGATCAGCTGATGGGAAACCGTGATCCGGAAATGGTCCAGCATCAGCAGCCCCAAATCTTCTACGGGAACACTCCCCTTTTCGGTTCTGGTTTCCGGGCAGAGGATCTTCATCTGCTCGTCTTTGATTTTCAGGTAGGCCGGATTGCCGATGTAGATTGAGCGGGTGATCATTGGTTGATTATTTCTATTATTTCCCCTAATCTGTTAGTTTCAACTTTCCAACAAAAATCTTTTATTTGAACACCGTCAAAACTTGCTGTTTTTGTATCAAAGGAGCCAGTAATTTTATCTTTTTTATTATCATAATTCATATCAATTTCTTTGGAAATTATACTATTTGAGATATTTACTGGTGAAAAGTAAATTGTTTTTGAAAAGTCGTTAACAGTAAAAAATCTATACTTATTCAAATTTGAAATAGGCATAGGATTGGGACTTGTAAATTCTTCCATTGTTGGCAAGTAAATTAAATCATTAGGAGAAAGAACGAATAATAACTCACACCCTTTTTTATTGAATTTAGGAACAATTTCCTCGTGATTGATAACTCTGTTTATTGCAGTTCTAAGAGGTATTTTTTCAAAATTTCTAATTTTATTTTTATCTTCGTAGATTGCAAAATATAGATTAGTACCTTGTTCAGCTTCGACCCATTTGTGCCTATTTGAAAATTTATTTCCTACTGTATATTTTCCAGAACCACTTTCCGAAATTGGAATTTTCTTTAAAATATTTTTACCAGCTTCTTTTCTTTTATTATTAAAATTCTCAATTCCTTCAACACTGAAAGCAATATCTATGTCATTGTCTGATTGTTCTAAATGATCCAATAGCTCATTCTTAATTTCTGCATCTGAAATCTTTTCAAGCTTTTTTTTCATTGCATCAAGCGTAACTATCTTTTTCGCTTGACTTTTACGCTCTGCTAAGTCCATAAGTGGTTGGTATTTTCGATATTTAATTTCATTAAAATTTAGCTTTTCAACTAATTTTTCATTTTCGAAAATTAAAAATGGAAAATATTCATTTTCATAATCTGACTTTAGTTTTTCAATACTTTTAATTATATCTTCTCTTGATGATAATTGCTTTTCTTTTTTAAGCTGTTGTTCTTTCTTTTCGATCATTTTCAACAGTTCTTTAGCTTCCTTATATTTAGTTTTTTGAAAAGTTAGAACATCTTCATTTTCATCAATATTCTGAAAAATACTTATTGCTTTATTACGTAAACCTTCATCAACGATGTCTTCCAAAGAATCCATTGAGCTATACCAAACTTTAGCCAGAATACCCGTCTCTATCCTACTTGAAGGATTGTCTTTGTGCAAAGGTTTTCTAACACTCCAGTGCTTGTTATTTTTATTATTCTGACTGATAAGTTCCTTTTGAGGTTTGCCCGCTTTATTTAACCTCAAATCCCCTTTTTCATCATAATAGCTTTCATATTTGTTTGAAGATTTTGAAACTATTTTAAAGTCATTTTTAAATGAAGCAATGCAGTTTTCTAAGGATTCCAGAATTATATTTTTATAATCTTTACTTTCATTAGCAGAATAATTATTTGTCCATAAAATATCAACTACAGAATCCTTTTCGTTATTCAAGGCTTCTTTTTTCCTAAATGAACCAGGCAACATATATCTCCAAACTTTTTCATTCGGGTTTTCTTTGTCTTTTTCGCTGTACATTATTTGCCTTTTGATTCCTGCCCTTTGCTTTTTTATCGCCTCCATCTTTTCTTTCTTCTTATTTGTAATTCCAGAATTGATGTTGTTGAAATACTGAACGTGATTTTCAGTACACAAAGCAATAATTAAAGCATCTAAAGCGTGATGGCGATGGTCTAATCTCTTTAAATCAAACTTGTCATTTTTCTCTAAAATATTCTTGATATTAATATCGAAATATTGGTGTCCGCTTTTAGAAATGCTGTAGTTTCCAAAATCTTGTGAGTTATGGATTTTATTAAGCCTTTCAAATCTTGGTTTTAAGAGTTCTGTCCAGATTTGATTTATTTTCCATTCTTTTTTAAGTCTATCGGTAACAGCACCGGATACAGGAAGTACATTCCTTGACCTAAATTCTACTTCGCCATCTTCTCTTACAATATGACTTAATAGCTCCATTGCTTTTCTGGCAATATATTTAGTATTGTTAAGCTGGCTTTCGGTAAATCCTTTCGGAACATCTTTTGAGAGAAGAATTAATTTTTTAGAATCTTTAAATTGAGATTTTACCAAACTCACGTAAGCATCTTCATCAATAAGATTAAACATTACATTTTTATTTAATTTTTCGTCAAAAACAGTATGTGCCTTTCCACCAAATTGCGCAATAAACTCCCTTCCTGTTCTATGCGATTTAAACCTATTAATTACAGCTTCACAAACCACTTTATTGTTTAGCGAATCGTTCGTAATAGCAGCTCTGGAAAATATATGGTCAATATTATATTTGTTGCCGTCAAACAAATCAGTCAAATTGATTAAATTACCAGTATAGGGCGATTTGTATCCTTGTTCAATCCAAAGTTTGTATTTTTCAAAATCGGTTTTTGTTATTTTTGTCTTTTTGAGAATTGTTTCAATATCGGTTTTACTGAACTTATCTTTGTTATTTAAATAAAAATCTTTCTCCAAATAACTTCTTATTTTAGCTCCATCTTCTACAATTTTTAATCGTTCAAAATGATCTTGGTTTCCTCTTTTTGCCTTGTAGGAAGAACTACTTAAAAATTCTTCCAAAATATTCCTCAGCCTGTTATTTTCAGCTCTGCTATTTTTTTGACGCTCTACAATATCTTTCTTTTCCTGATTGGATTTCTGTAATTCTCTTGCGACTTCCAAATGAATTTCATTAAAGAATTTTTCTTCTGAATTTCCATGGATTTCCCAAATATCAGCAACAACTTTCAGGGTTTCTTTCAATACTTTTTCGGCAGTTGGATTATTTAAAGAATGATGTTTCAATTCTTTCGTTATTTCCTCTCTTATTTTATCGGGACTGTTCCAATATTTTGCTTGTGCCAATTCAGAATGTCTTCCGTAAACAAAATAAGAAGCCTGTGTTAAATTCAAAAATTGAAAATTATCAACTGATTCAAAGTTTTTAAACGTATTAAAAAGACCTTTAGGAAAAGGAATTTCTCCGGTTCTCATATTTACATCATTTAATACAACATTTCTTAAATCAATATCTTCTGCAGACCAATCTATTTCTTTATTTTTTTTGAGAATTGTATCAGCTCTATCGATATACTTTTCTTGCCATTTTTCACTCATTGCCCTAGAAGTCAAGAAATTTTCTCCAACACGCATCACGGACAGGATTTTATTTAACGCTTTTATAGAATAAGAAGCATATTTAGACGCAAACTTTGGATAGTTTTCAAAATCCCGACATAATTTTTCTAAAACTTCTGGTGCAATATTTTCATTTTTAAAATATTTATTAAAAAAGTTGCAGATACCTGTTTTTCCAAATTTTGGATTGGAATCATCTTTGACCTGACTGACTTTTTTCCTTTCAGCAAAAGTTACAGAATATAAATAATGCCATAACTCAATTTCTTTTTGCTGAGTCATAAACCTATTAAAATCTTCAAATCCGCATCGTTTAAATCTAATTTCAAAATTTTTTCTCGTTTCGTTTCCTTTAAACTCTTCTTCTACCGGATAATTCCATAGAATTTTTCTTTCTCCTCTTTTACCAATATCTAGCTTAAACTGTTCCTTGCAAAATGTTAAAAAATCATCTATACCCACTGTTGACCTACTATTGAAATGATTGAATAAAGCTTGATAGTTTTCAGGTTTAAAATACTGAGAAGTAATATCTACGTTCGTTTTAGAATTCCCTTGAGCATCTTCAGATTCCAATTGAATCAATCTGATATTGTGTATTTTATCCCAAATTCTAAACTCCTGAAACAAAGGATGTGAAGCTGAAACAGCTTTTTTATAAACAGGAATTTCGATAATCTCGCCTGTTGAAATATTCACGTCTTCTTTCCAATAATCAATTTCATATTTACAATCAGAAACTTCAGACCTTTTTGATTTTAACGGTCGTTGATATAATAAAATATCTTCAACCAATAAATTGGTTAACGCTTGTTTATTTTCCATCAAAGCTTTGGAATGCTCTTCATTGTGTGGATAAAGCAGTTTTACGCATTTTTCAAAAGTATCTTTGTTATCTAAAGTTGATGTATGGAATTTTCTTTGCGTATTAATTATTTGATACAATTCTTCCCGATAAAACTTTCTGTCAATCGTTTGAAAAAGGCCTCCGATGATTCTGGTTCTTTCTCCTGTTTTTGCATCATTTTTTAATACATCATAAATCTTCGGCGATATGAAATGCTTTGCACTTCCATCCTTATTGAGAAACCCATTTGCAATATTATAAGAAATGACATCTTTCTCTGTTTTCTTTTTAAGCAAAGTCCAGTCTTTACTTCCTTCACTATTGAAATCCGGTAATTTTATATTAGGAACGATGGATTCTGGTTTTCCAGTGAAATCGTATTTATTTGAAATAACAAATAATTCTGTAATAACTTTGGATTCTTCCTTAATTTGCTTTTCTAATTTCTGATACGTTACATCAAACTTTTCTTTTTTCTTTTCGGTCTTCCAACCATTTGTGTAGATAAAGTCGTATTTGTGCTTAGCTTTTTTATCATCAATATCAGTATGCTTGATGTTAGCAAGCGTCAAATTATATAAATCACTTATATGGTAAGTTGTTTTTTCATTAATTATATTACCTGCGTCATCTAATTTTAAGATTTTCGTAACCTCTTTAACATCGTCCTTAAAAGTCAATTGTTCAGTTGTGTATTCTTTGTATTTAAAATTCTCAGCATCATTTAATATAATTTCAAAGAAATCTCCATTTACATCATTATTCTGTTCAACTTTTATAACTTTTAAGTCGAGCTGTTCTTTTATTTCATCAGATTTTTCATCCTCATTTTCTATTTCGTCTAAATCTGTTCCTCTTTTCTGATTATAACTTAATAAAACCCAAGCCAATTCTTCTAATGAAATTCGTTCAGACATTGCTTTATTTCTCAGAAAATAGATTGTCCAGTCTTTAGGAACACGCTTTTTCTTTTCATTTTTAATTTCAGGATTCACTTTTTGTAAATCTTTAATCATTTCATTAAAAGCTTCTTCAAAATAGAAATCATATCTATTCTCTAAATTTCTGGTCGGCAAATATGCTATTTTAGGTTCTTTTCCATCTTTGAACTGCCCACATTTTTTACCATCCTTTTCAAAATCAATTTCAATTTTATAATGTCCAGGTAATGCTTCTAATAAATTTAATACTAAGTGTAAACGATCTCTTCTAAGCAGATAACGTTCTTTAGTAATTCTTGCACGACGCAAAGTTGTTCTATTACCAGCAGCACTTTCTATTTTTTGTCCTGCATTAAATTTTGAAAACTCTTGTCCGTCCATCGGAATAATACGAGAGCCTAGCGCTATTATTCTCAAGGTTTTACTGTCTTGGTCTATTTCAACGAGTGCCCAGCCAATAGAATTGGTTCCCAGGTCCAGTCCTAATATCGTTTTCATAATTTCAGTTTTTTTAATTCTTAAATGTATAAAAATTCTTTATTATAAAAATTACGGGAAACCACAGTTGACAGAATAAAAAATTATCCTATATTTGAATTATAATTTTGAAAGCAATTCACAATAAGGATTATTCCGTTGTGAAAACATTTAAGCCCCCTCGTCTTACCATACGGGGGATTTTTGTTTTAAGCACGCTGATAAGCAGCTATGTAATAAATTACAAATAACTGATTTACAACACACTCAATCCAATTCCACATCAAGCCAATAGATTACCCTTGATTATATGTGGTATAGCATCTTATTAAAAATGATATGATTTTCACCCCGCTTTATTAAAAGTGAGGGGTCATCTGCATAAATAATTGTATTTTCGCAAAGATTTTAATGCATACAATTTTCTTCCATGAGTAAGTTATTTTTATCTATCTTATTTCTTGCGTCGTACTGCTGCAAATCCCAGGTAGGGATACAAACCTCTAAGCCCCATCCGTCAGCTGTACTGGACATAGACGCATCCAGCCTGCCTTCCGGCAATAAAAAAGGCTTCCTGGGCCCGAGAGTAAACCTCTTGGGTTCGCGTGATGTACAGACAATTCCTTCACCGGCCATCGGGCTGCTGGTGTTTAACCTGGCAAACGCCGGAACTTTCCCCAATCAGGTATTCAGCAACCGATTTTACCACTGGAACGGGACAGAATGGATCGATTTCGGGCTGACCACGGTACTGCAGACCTTTATCAATAACAGGGTGATCAGCCTGAATGCCAATTCAGCCCAGTCTTTTACCTATGCTGCAATTAATGCTACGAGTGCTGCCAACGGAGGCATACCGATAACGTTTGCCGATTCTGACATTGCCATCAATTCAGGAGGTATAGCTTCAAAATCCGGCAATAATTTCAAGATTAATATCACCGGGCTGTATGAAGTTTCCTCCTATATCAATTACAATCCGAACCGTACTACCATCGGCACCCCGCAAAGGGGATGCTTCCTTAACCTGAAGCTTCAGCTTTCCAGTGATAACGGCTCGACATGGAATGACGTTATCGGAAACCGTACGGCCTGGGGAGCCAGGACCAGTAATCTGCTGAAAACCACCATGCTGATTTCCACCCCTATCAATTTAACGGCCGGGCAGCTGATCAGGCTTGTGGTTCAGAACCCCTTTGCGATTACCGATACTTCAAGCCTCCACGGGGAAAACCCTTCCACAGCGCCTGCCGCTCCCCTTCCCTCCATTACCGCATCCTCAAAGACGCCTATATCAAAAAGTTTAACGCTTACCTTATTAGATTATGATATCCAGCAATAAATTATACCGCAAAAAACTTCGTAACACCATTCTTACAGGTCTCTTATTAGTTGGAAATTATGCCTTTTCACAGGGAATAGGCATCGGGACACTCAGCCCCCATCCTTCAGCCCTGCTGGATGTAGACGTGAGTTCCCTGCCGGCGAACCAGAAAAAAGGGATGCTGTTCCCACGGATAGCATTACAGAACCGTATGGATACCACCACCATTCCCAACCCTGCCGTAGGGCTGTTTGTCTATAACACGGTAAATTCTGCCACGGATACACAGATCAGAGCGGATGTATTCTATTATTGGACGGGAACAAGCTGGGTGGATATTGCCACTTCAAAGACTTTTGAAACAGAATTATATCCCCAGGTATTTATTGTGGCCAACAGAGGAAATCAGGAGCTTAATAAAACCGATTTCAACAACGGAGCAAGCGCAGTGGTTACCTTTGATCCGGCCGGCACCGGTGCCATGTCTGTAGATGTGGGGAACAGGGTCTCTCTGTCCAATAACAATTTCAGGATACTGTCCGGCGGAAATTATGAAATCACAGGTTATGTGGGATATAATCCTTGGGTTTCCACCACATGTACCACACAGGCTACCGAAAGCACCTGTATTGCGGCGCTGGACCTTATTGTACAGGTTTCTACGGATAACGGGGTAAACTGGACGAATATTTCCAAATCCAGTTCTATCTGGGGAGTGGGCACAGGAGACAGGAACCGTTCGGTCATTATCGCCCCCTTCGTTGTAAATCTGGCAGAAAACAGCCTGGTAAGGACCGTTATCGCCAAAGGGTCTGCCATAAACCACGGTACATCGCCCTCAGGCAGTGTCCTTAACATCGAATCGGGAACCGGCCTGGCCTACTCGCGGCTGCTGCGTTTCCAGAAAATTAACTAAAGCTCAAATATATAAATCACACTATGATTATCAAAATCAAGACAAGCCTGGTGTTTTTATTATCTGCCGTGTTGTACGGACAGGTGGGAATAGGAACAGCAACTCCCAACTCATCTGCAGCGCTTCATATCTCTGCCTCCAACAAAGGCTTCCTTTTACCAAGGGTGAACTTAACAGGCAGGAATGACATTTCCACCATACCCAGCCCTGCTGCCGGCCTGATGGTTGTAAACCTTACGGCAAGCGGGACTGCCGGCAATGCCGTAATTCCTAATTCCATTTATTTCTGGCAGGGTTCAGTCTGGCAGAAATTCACAACGCTTACGGAAGTTACTTCTTTTACACAGTCCGGGCAGTATGTCATAAGGTCTACGGCTACACAGCCGCTTACTGCCACCCAGCTTAACAATATCAACACGGATGAAAATTTTGAAGTCCCCGTAGTATGGGCAGCCAATGAGGTAACGGTTGACAATCCGGCTGATATCGAGATGCTATCCGGGGGCAATGAATTCAGGCTCAAAATAACGGGCGATTATGTAGTCGTTGCCAATTTCAGTTTCAATCCGTTACGGAGTGTGACAGCCGATAATTCAAATTATACCTATACTGCGTTTACCGTGATGAAGTCTGCAGATAACGGGACTACCTGGACGCCGGTGTCAGGAACGGCAACGCCCTATGATATCGGTGTCTCCAATCAGTTACAAACCGTTATATTGCCGCGTACCATCCTGCGCTTTAACAGTAATGACCGTATAAAAGTGGTGATCACCCAACCCGGATCAGCTACGCCTGATTACGGTACCAATGCCGGAATATTAAAGAAGGCGAACGAAGATTTCACAAAATACTTAAGAATCAGGCGTATCTATAATAATTAATGAAAGCCGGTAACATTAATTCTGCCGCGATAAGCATTAATAAAAACTGAATATAAAAAGAATTATGATAATAAAAGATAATGCGACATGATCTGTCGCATTATCTTTTATTATCATATCAGGTAACTGCTGCCGGTAAAAACTGTTTCTCTTTTCCGATAAGCATCTTCAGGTAAAAATATCATCTTATTTTGTTTCCCTGAATTTCTTTTTTACAGAAACCGGCTTTGAATCCTGTACTGTAAATCCGCACCTATTTGCAAAAAAGCCACCTTACGAATAAGGCGGCTCCATTGAAGATTTATCTAACAATAATATATTATATTATTTCTTGGCTTTTACATCTACAGCAATTTCGATGTCTTTGCTGATCATCCATTCGGCAGGATCCGCTTCGGAAGTCCCGAACTTGATTCCCCAGTCGGCTCTGTTTACCGTGAACTTGGCCTGGATAGAGGCTGCCCCTTCAGCAACTTCTACTTTTGCAGGGAATGTTACGTTCATTGTTTTTCCTGATAATGTAAGGTTTCCGCTTACGGTCTTGTTAGCTCCGGCTACTGCATCTGCAGGGGCTCCGGTAAGATCCGTTACGCTGGTAATCTTGAAATCTGAAGTCGGGTTTTTTGTAGTATCGAAGAAATCAGGGTTTTTTAAGTGTGCTTCAAGGTCAGCAGGCTTTTTATCTTTTTCTGTTACGGAAGCCGGATCTACTTTCAGGGAGTTCATATCGATCACAAAGTTTCCGGCAGTAACTTGTCCGCCTTCAACGCTCAGGTCTCCGGACTGTACGGTCAACGTTCCCCAACGCGGTGCCATTCCTCCTTTGTGGAATGCCTTCCAGTTTACTACAGAAGCAGCTGCATCCACCATCAGTTTTTCACCTTTACTTTCTGCTACAGTTTGCTCCTGAGCCGTTTTTGCATTGTCTGCAGATTTATCCTTGTTACAAGATGCTGCCAGCATACCGACAGCTACCAATGCCATAACACTTAATTTTTTCATATGATATAATTGTTTAAAAGTTTATTTTTTATATTGAACTTTGCGGGAACCTTTACAAGGTTTCTGCCGGGTTCCAAAAATAGGAAACTTTATTCCCTGCCGGCATTACCATACATCAAGAAATAAATGAGATTCCCGGATCCTGAAAACCAATAGCTAAAATAACAAAAAGATGGTACATTCAGGCATAAGCTCCGTTAAAATTTGATTATTTTAGCGGTTTAAATTCTAAAATGAACGCTACCCTCTATATCAGACAGGCCCTCGGTATTTCCGAAAAAAGCATCAATGCCACGCTTAAGCTGCTGGCCGAAGACTGCACCATCCCCTTTATTTCCCGGTACCGGAAGGATGCCACAGGAAACCTGGATGAAGTACAGATTGAGCAGGTTGCCAAAATAAGCAGGCAGTTTGAAGATATGGTGAAACGGAAAGAAGCCATCCTGAAGTCGGTAGAAGAACAGGATGCGCTGAACCCTGAACTCAGGCAGCGGATTGAAGAAAGTTTTGACATCCGGGAAATTGAAGACCTCTACCTGCCTTATAAGAAAAGGAAGAAAACCAAAGCGGATGCTGCCAAAGAGAAAGGACTGGAGCCGCTGGCCAGAATTATCATGAGCCAGAAAGCCCGGGATCTTACGTTTCTGGCTGCGAAATACATAAATGATCAGGTCGCGTCCGAAGAAGAGGCATTGCAGGGCGCCCGGGATATTATGGCAGAATGGATCAATGAAAATATGTATGTCAGGAAAAACCTCCGGCGGATGTTCCAACGGAATGCCGTGATTACGTCAAAAGCAGTAAAGGCCAGAAAGGATGAAGAGGAAGCACAGAAATATGCCCAGTATTTCGAATGGGAAGAAAACCTCGGCAGAATACCCTCCCACCGGCTGCTGGCGCTGCTGAGGGCGGAAGCGGAAGGTTTTGTAAAAGTGAATACCGGCATCAGTAAAGAGGAAGCCATAGCATTTATAGAACAGGCAGTCATTAAGACCGGGCATAATGAGACCGCCGGGCAGATTGCCTCAGCCATAAAAGACAGTTACAAAAGATTGCTGGAGCCTGCCATCGCCAATGAAACCCTGCAGGAAGCAAAAGAAAAAGCGGATAAGAAGGCCATTGAAATTTTCTCCGACAACCTGTCCCAGCTGCTGCTCGCGCCGCCTTTGGGCGAAAAAAGGATCCTTGCGATTGATCCCGGCTACCGGAGCGGATGCAAAGTGGTATGCCTGGATGAAAAAGGAGACCTGCTCCATAATGAAACCATTTACCCGCATGCCCCGCAAAACGAAAGCGGGATGGCCATGAAGAAAATCCGCTCCATGATAAATGCCTACCATATTGAAGCCATTTCCATCGGGAACGGGACCGCAAGCCGTGAAACCGAGTTTTTCATTAAAAAAATTGCGTTTGACAAGCCGCTGCAGGTATTCGTGGTATCGGAAGCCGGAGCTTCGGTATATTCTGCCAGTAAAATTGCCAGGGACGAATTTCCGAATTATGATGTAACCGTCCGCGGTGCAGTCTCCATCGGAAGAAGGCTGGCGGATCCGCTGGCGGAACTGGTGAAGATCGATGCCAAATCAATCGGGGTCGGACAGTACCAGCATGATGTGGACCAGACACAGTTAAAAAACGAACTGGATGCTGCCGTGATGAAGTGTGTCAATGCGGTCGGCATCAACCTGAACACCGCCAGCAAATCCCTGTTAAGCTATGTGTCCGGGATCGGTGAGAAAATGGCGGAAAATATTGTAAACTACCGTACGGAAAACGGTGCTTTTGAAGACCGGAAACAGCTGAAAAAAGTCCCGAGGCTGGGTGAAAAGGCCTTTCAGCAGGCTGCTGCCTTTGTACGAATCAGTAATCCTGCAAACCCCCTGGACAATTCTGCCGTCCATCCCGAAGCGTACGGCATTGTAGAAAAGATGGCAGAAGACCTCGGCATCAAAACCCGTGAACTGATTGCCAGCAGAGAAAAAATTGCCATGATCCGTCCGGAAAAGTATGTGACCGAAACCATCGGGATCTTAAGCATCCAGGATATTGTGAAAGAGCTGGAAAAGCCGGGCCTGGATCCAAGGAAATCCGCAAAGGTATTCGAATTTGATTCGAACGTAAAAAAGATTACGGACCTGAAAACCGGAATGGTACTTGCGGGGATCGTGAACAATATTACGGCTTTTGGGTGCTTTGTAGACCTGGGCATCAAGGAAAGCGGACTGGTGCACATTTCCCAGCTGAAGGAAGGCTTTGTTTCCGACGTCAATGAGGTGGTGAAGCTGCATCAGCATGTCCGGGTAAAAGTAACGGAGGTAGACGAAGCGAGAAAAAGAATACAGCTGAGCATGATCTTATAAAAATTTCACCGTGAAAATATCAGAAATTAAAGAACGGAAAATCATTCACAGGCCGACGCTTCATTTTGACGGGTACGGAAAGAGGATCTATCATGCCTATGAATATTACCTACCTTATAATCCGGGTTTTAAAGGCAATGAAACCCAGAGGCTTTTCGCAAAATGGATTGATATGGCCGTGTTTGTTTTAATTTTCCATTTTATATTCAATAAAGTTCTCATTGTAAGTATTTTATTTTCGGTTCCGGCTGTTATTATTTCCGGAGCAGTGACCGAATTTTATTTCGGAACCACTTTGGGGAAGAAAATATTCAGGATGAAGGTGATTGATGAAGAAGGCAAAGATCCGGGTTTTTATAAATCACTCGCAAGAAACGTATTATGCCTGGCTAATTTCGACCCTGTCTTTTCAGAATATACCTCAAGAACGGTTACCATGGGCTGGAGAAAAGGGCCGCAGATGAATTTCAGCATGCACCTGAATAACAAAATCTGCAAAACCTATATTGTAAAAGAAAGCAAAATAAATGAAATCAGAAGTTTACTTGATACGCAACAGCCTGAAAACAATGAGCAGCTTATTGAGTGAGCCAGGCTGGACGTTGTGTATGTAAAATCTTTTTATCAATATGTAATGTCGTAACAGATCTGTGAGATTATTACCTGATTTCCGTTTTCAGATTGCCATACATTCCCGGACACTGAAGGAGGTTCCCGGACTTTTTATACTTCCTTATATTACGTGATAATGAAAATAAAAAAACCAGCTAAGAAAGCCGGTTTTGAGAATAATTATTTTTTAGATTCTTCAACAGAAACTTTTCTGAAATCCTTGAACAGCTTGCTCAGTTCTAAAGCTGATTTACGGGCTCTTGTCCCTGCTGCCTTGTTTCCTTTTTCTGTCTGTTGGTTTGCTTCGTTGGTGAAAGCTTCAAATTCCGCGTTGATTTTTTCGATGAGTTCTTTCATTGTTTTTTAAAATTTAGGCTGCAAATATAGGTTTTATGGTGGTTCCAGCCTAACAGTGAAGAAAAAAAATACAGTATTTCCATAAAATTAATCTGATTTTTAAAGTTTTTATGGATTTCCGGAAGTATTTTGAAGCATGTATGGCGCAGAGGCCTTTGATAAAGGCAATAAAAAAAGAAAGGCTCTTTGCAAAAGCCTTTCAGGTTGAGATTGTAATAACACGGGTTAAAGATTAATTCTTTTTTTTAAGTAATTGAATTTGTTTGTTTATAAATGTATTAATAATGTATTGCGTTGGGTTACGGCCTCCAGTAAGACCACTTGCTGCCGTTGAAGATCGCCAGGCGTTTGGTACCGCTTTTATTGATGTACACCATCATTCCCGGAGAGGGATTGATGATATTCTGTACATCTTCCACAGCGGGGAGCACCATTGCTTTGGTGGTAGATTCCAGTACCAGCACACCGTCTGCAGGGCTTGACAGCGCTCCGATAATCGTTCTGGCTCCCGGTGCCTCAGCAGCCAGTATTGCAGCCGGCTGGTTTACCATTGCAGCGGTAATATCCGCATCCTGTGCACTCAGGTCTATCCAGTTGCCGTTGAAATATTTCACACGGGCCCTGGTCGGGTCGCTGGCATCCAGCACCAGTGTACCTTCTGCAGGACTGGCTGGCATTGTTCTTACGTAAGGCAGGATAATTCCTTTGTTCTGGTTGGAGGCAAACTCCAGCAAAACCGAAGTCTTGGTATCTGCGGTACCGATTGCATCACCGATAATCACCTGTGCATGGGCGCCCGAGATCATGGCTAATAAAACGGTAGATATTATTTTTTTCATGTTGATTTATTTATTAATGTAAATGGTCATAAAATAGGTTATTGAAGTCATATGATGCTGCACCGTATTATGGGCATGTGGGTGTATTAAAGCAGTACCATGCATAGCCGTCGTAGATTTTCAGGCATTTTGCCGTTGTATCATACACCATCATTCCGTCCTGAGGATCTGTAATGGCATTTACCTGAAGCGTGGTCATTCTTGTAATAACAAATCCTTTGGTATTGGATTCCAGTACCGTATAAGCTGATTTCCTGAGCATCGGCCAGTTGTCTTTTTCATTGCCCGCTCTTCCGAGAAGGGTAATACCCATCTTTGAGTCAATACCGGGAGCTGAAGTATTGGCATCATCATAGCATATGCATCGCTGTACAAAATAATCGTTGGTAGCCGGGTAATACGTATCACCGAATACAGGGGATGACGTACTCATAAAGTTATCGGTAGAACCGTTGGTCCCCTGCTCTTTAATTTCAAATCTGAACGTTTCGGTAGGTTCATCAACCCCATCGTTTACAGAAACAATATTAATGGCAATCCCGTCTATATCATTGTTGGGGCTGGAAAATCCCGGGGTAATACCTCCGTCATAGTTCCCCGGCGGAATGGTAACGAGATAGATGCCGGTGCCTGCAACATGGGAAACCGAGGGCGTGCCGTTAGAAGTAGAAACGCCGCTGAGAACAATATCATTATCACTCACAAAAGCATTCCCGTTAGCCGGGTCTACCAGTTCAATAGCTACTGTAGTTGCCCCGATCACCGCTCCGCTGATCCTCATGAAGACATATCCGTTGCTTGAGCCTTCACAGGATGCAAGGGCATTGGAAAACTTTAAGTCTATCATAGGGTTCAGCGATACCCTGATGTCATCAAGCAGATTCCCAACACCCGGATCCGCAGAGCTGATTCCCCTGAAGCCGATCCTATACACACCTGTAGTTCCTGTAAATGTATAGTTTCCCTGGTTTATTGACCAGGCTGCTGTGCTGGAAGGCAGCGAAGTGGTATGCACAGTGGCAATATTGACATCATTTTCATCTTCGATAACCATAGCAGACTGCCCGGCGGTATCTCCTCCTGCCCGGTGTCTGAAATAGTAATTGATTGTATCCCCGTTGTTAAGATACATATTCTGGTAGATCATGGAACTGTTGTTGCCATTAAGCTCTACAAAATTAGTCCCCTGTGCGGCAGGTACTCCGTTAAAGCCTGTTCCCCAGACTTCCATAGGATGGCAGGCAGCGGAAGAGCCGGTAGCACACATACCTACCTGTGCGGGAAGAGTGGTATACCACGGGGACGTAACTTCAGCCCCCGCGTCAAACGTAGGGCCTGAACCGAAATTGGTATCGAGCTGTGATACCGCTCCCGGCGCTACACCGAATTCAAGGCCCGGGTTAACGATAATTCTGGTCTGTGCAAAGCCATATTGCGGTGCTACAAGGGCAACACCTAATATGACAGGTATCCCGGATACCGCAAACTTTACATTTGAAAAAAACTGATTAAAAATCTTCATAATAATATATTATAGGTTTTATAAGGCATAAGGAGTATGGTCACAGTCACGCTGTGCAACTGTAAATCAAAGAATGATAAAAGAATTGAATCAACAAATATTAATTCAATTCATTACTGGATACTGAAGTTATAAAGGGTGTTTGAAAATATTATGGAATGTATCGGTTTTCATAGTTTTAGTTATGGTATGCATAAAATATTTTATGTTGGCACACAACATTCAATAAAGATGCCAAAATAAAATAAAATGTATCTTTTTATAAAAAAAGCGATAAAAAAAATATTTATTTATACAAATATGGTATTTTAGTTAAAAATATAGAATAAATTCTATAGTTAGGTTAATTGTTGATGTAAGAAGCAATGGATACGAAAATGCGAATATGATATCCCGGATATGGGACATATATTAAGTGTTTGTAAAATTATTGTTAATTATATCTTATGAAGGAAGGTGAAAATTCTTGAAAAAAGTTATTTTTGAATTAACATCGTGTAAAAAACAGATCGGTATTTTTGACTATTCCTAACATTGATTAACGGAAATCCGTCAGGGCATTCAAATGTTGACAGGAAGTCATCCCCGGATAAATAAAGACTGAATATCTTACCGGAATAATGAATATGACTTATTTGCAGACAGAGCTTTGCAGTACTGAAAAAATAAAACCGAAACAGGCAGGTTTGAATATCATAATCAAAAGAACAGCCGCTGACTTTGTCATAAATGTGACAAAATCAACGGCTGTTTTATAATAAAACTGTTTACCTTTTTATTTTACCGGAGGATAAGGATTTAATATAATCATAAGCAGCTTAACTGTTTTTAGATAAAACTTAACATGCTGAGGACAATAGGTAGGCATCAAATCGTTTTAAGATAAAGTTCCTGCAATTCTCCGGCAGTAAATGTTTTTGAGGGTACATTCTGGACCAGCTCGCCCTGCTTCATGATCCCGATGTTGGTAGCTACGCTTACTGCGTTAAAAATATCGTGGGTTGCCATAAATACGGTTCTCCCCTCTTTTCCCAGCTGCCGTACAATCTCAGTGAATTCCGCAGTGGCAATAGGATCCAGCCCGCTGGTAGGTTCATCCAGCAGGAGCACCTTTGCATCTTTGGCCAGAGCAATTGCAATCCCCACTTTCTGGCGCATCCCCTTGGAATATCCCCCCAAAGGTTTCTGATGAGCCGTTTCCTGAAGCCCGGTACGTTTCAGGAACGCTGACAGTTCTTCCCTGCTGTAGGTAAATCCGGCAATCCTGGAGAAAAAATCCAGGTTTTCCAGGCCGGTAAGGCCGGGATACAGTAACACGGTTTCAGGAATGTAAGCCATGTGTTTTTTTATTTCCTGCGGATGTTCCCGCACTGAAATCTTATTGATAAATGCATCGCCTGAAGTTGCTTTTATAAGCCCTAGCAGGATGTTGATGGTCGTGCTTTTTCCGGCACCGTTCTGCCCCAGCAGGGCAAAAACCTCACCCTTCCCCACTTCAAGGTTAAGAGATTGCAGAGCCGTAAAACCATTGTATTTTTTATGGAGATCAACTGTTTTTAACATAGTTTTCTGAATTTGTTTTGTGAAAGGATAATGATGGCTGCAATAAGCGCGAAATACGGCAGAAAGATCTCTGACAGATTCAGGTTTCCGGATTCTTTAAAGACGGATACGGTCTGCCGGTCCCATTGTACAGCGTCTGCATTTTTACCTGAAAAAATAAGCGGATAGAAAAACAGGCGCTTATCTTCATGGAATTTTCGCAGGGCGGCAGCATACAGCAACCGGTTTTCCATTCCCGTTTCTGCCAGCCGGCTTTCGGTGAGCTGTGTATGGATATTAGGTAAAAAATACCCCAGGAATTCAGCGGCCCGGCTGCGTTTATTCATTTTTTCGTTATACAATTCTGAAGAAGTTGAAGCTTCCAGGTCGCCCATATGCTGCATCGCATAATACCACGTCCATGTAAATGCATCGTTTTCTTCAACCGTAAAACGGCGGTATTGCGGATATACGTTGTAAAACTTCTCCATGGTAGGCTGCTTTGCCTCATCCCATTTATTGTGATAGCCCTCCCGCTGTTCCATTACGGCTTTCAGGGATTCCTGTACCGGGTAATATTTCTGGATGATCATATTGCTACTCATCGGGATGATAAAATTCATGCCTACCCATACCATCAGCAGAACCAGTGCATTTTGAGCAGAAGGCTTCCTGAACAGGATCACCCAGCGGCACAGCACAAACCAGAACAGGATATAGAGCCAGCCTGAAAGAATAAAAGCTGTAAAAAACCGGTCTGCCGCAATCCCGATCCAGAAAGCAGCTGTTGCAATCAGAATCAGATATACGGCACTCACTGCACAGAACCGGACCAGCAGACGGGCATCCAGCAGTTTCCCCAAACCGGCGCTCTGCACGGAAAGCAGTTTCCAGCGGCCGCTCTCCTCTTCTTCTGAAATCAGGTTATAGCAGAACGCGATAATGATCAGCGGAAAAAGAAATACCAGGACAAAACTGAAATCGAAATTCCCGGCTGCTGCATTGGCAGGATTATAAAAATCTGAATTGTAGCGCTGCTCTTCAAGGTTCCGTATCGTCACGCCCTGTATTGATGGGTTGAGGTCCCGCATCCCGATACTGAGGGCTGCAAGCCTTGGCGTTTCATTCACCAGGTTAAATTTAACATAATAAAGAATGAGGCCCAGGTCATCCTGATGGAACTTCACATTCTTCCCGATGCTCTCTTTCTGGTACTGCCCGCTTTTAGCGATGATCTCATGATTCCGGTCCAGGAATTTTTTCCCTGTATAGAGTGCGGTTAATCCCGCCATTAACAATACCAGCAATGCAATTACGTATGCTTTGTTGCGGTAAAACTGTTTTATTAAATAATGGTTCATTTAAATTAATTTTAAGGTTCTGCCTCCTGCTTCAATAAGGAACACACACACTGCCAGCCAGAATAAAAGGGCTGCTGCGGGTATCCAATTTACCCTGATGCTCTCGGAAACCTGAGTATACCGGTAATTGAAATCAGGGAATTTTTTCCAGTTGTTACGGGATACAAGGGCTGGCGGGCCGCCTTTTTCAGGCTTGATATTGCTGATATTTTCAATCTGCAGGTCATTAAGCCTCTGTGCCATGTCATACCGGTATGCTTCTGCCTGTTCCCGGAAACGGATATATGCATAAAAATCAGTTCCCGCAGCCGTCATTGAAAAGTTTTTAACGGCAATTACAGGATCCAGGAATGAACAGATATCCGAAAACCGCTGCTGCCGGTTATAGGTTTCCTGTAGCTCTTCCTGATGCCTGATGTAAATTTGCGAGCTGATCTTTTCGCCTTCCTTCATCACAAAGCCACTGTAATTAAAGGGCAGATCATTGGTATTGCTTACATGATAGCGGGCAAGCAGAGAATCTTTTATCTTTTTAAAATGAGGGTCATCCGGGTTATGGCTGTCCCCTGCTTTCATGACATCCTGTTCCAGCCTCGTCTCAAATGCAATACGGGATGGCGCAGGGTAAAGATTCTGGGCTGCAAACTGAACACCCTTCGGCACGAATATGACCAGCAGCAGCCAGCAGCCGATCAGCCCTACCAAAGCCAGTGAAGAACTTTTGCTGCAGGCAGAGGCCAGTACTGTAAGAGCAGAGATAAAAAAGTAATAGGCCATATAAGCAGGCATCAGCATCAGTAATCGTATACCGATATCCGCCCATGGCACCGCACCTGAAGTTAGGGTAATTAAGAATACCACAGGCAGGACCGGCAGTAAAAACAACAGAGAAAACTGCCAGAGCCCCAGGATCTTGCCCCAGACCATATCCCTCCCTGAAGCTCCCTGCGTACTGAGTATCTTCAGGGTGGCATTCTCACGCTCCCGGGCAATCAGCCCGAAACCGATGAACAAAATAATCAGCGGGACGATGCACTGCAGGATAAAGGCACCGGTAAACGCACCGAAACGCACCAGGATCCCTGAACTTCCGGCTTCTGACAGATTGGCGGTATTCTGCTTGTGGGCCTCCAGGAAGATAACATTCCCGAGGTAATCATCCAGTCCGTTATCAAAAATACTTAAAGGATGCGCGGTACGGAACACCAGGTAGCCATAATGTGCCATCCGGTGCGGATGTTTCGCCGGCCGGTCTTCCCAGTGTTCCCGGACTTCTTTCCGGTATTCCTGTATCTGCGTACCGGTTTCTTTATATTTCATAAATCTTACTCCCATACTCAGCATACAGAACAGCAGTACGGTGACGGCAATCAGCAGGTTCTGCTTTTCTTTCAGAAGGTCCTGCCTGGTTTTCCTAATGATCAGTTTTAAAATTGATTTTGCCATAATTAAAATATATAGGTAGCTGTTATTGAATAATTCCTGGGTGCTCCGGGAAACAGCCTCAGATAGTTCTGGGCACCCAGCCAGTAGGTGGTACCGTTAAGGTTATTGACATTCAGTGCCAGCTGTAGTTTGGTATCTGTGGGAGCATAATACAAAGCAGCATCTAAAGTGGTATAGGCAGGAAGCTCAAAACTCCTTGTAAACCATGGTATTTTTGAACTCTGGTAAAGCATTCCCAGTCCTGCTCCGAAATCTCTCAGTGCAGGAATCTTTGTAAAGTTGTACCGGGTCCACAGGTTAACCCCGTTTTTAGATGTATTTTCTTTCCGTTTTCCGATGAGGCCCGGATCGGCATCATTGCGTATGACAGCATCAATATAGCTGTATCCTCCGTAAATGTGCCATTGGGGAAGGATATATCCGGTGAATTCAGCTTCAAAACCACGGCTCCTGTCAGCTCCTCGCTGTACCAGTTCATCTGGTTCTGCAGGGTTATTGGCATTGATCAGGATGTTTTTCTGGTTGATTTCATAGGCCGAAAGGCTGACCGAAAACTTACCGAACAGTCTTGCTTTGATGCCGAGCTCTTTTAAATCGGAAGTCAGCGGCCTGAACCTTGCGGCAGATTGCGAGCCGGTAAAGCCTGCGGTATTCGGCATTAAGCTTACGGTATTGGATTGCGGCTGATACCCGGTAAGGTAGGTTCCGTACAGGTTGATGTGGTCCGTAAGGCTGTAGGTAACCCCTACCCTGTACAGAAGCTTGGCATTCCGGAAAGAGCTTTCATTATCCGTTTTGAATTGGGTAATATCCTGGAACCATTCATGACGGATCCCGGACAATACCTTAAACTTCCGCCAGGTAAATAGATGCTGGAGGTAGGCGGCATGCGTGGTGGTAAGCGCCGACGGCAATACCGTATTTACATTCATAATATAAAAATCCGTTCCCTGGTGGTTCTGTGCACCGGGCGTCAAGTCAAACGGAGCGACATTGGTTTTAGGAATGATAATCCCCTGATAACTGACGGTCTGGTAATTTGCCGCATTCGCAGGATTGTAGGATGAGGCTACCGAACCGTCTTTCAGCAGAAAGCCTCTGGCTGCATTCTGTTCACCGCCATCGCGTTTTTCCCAGACCTGGCTGTCATAACCTAACAGGGTCTGATGCTCAACCTCTCCTGTCCTGTAGCTGAAATTAAAATACGCATTGATATTATCTGTTCCCCATTTCTGCTTCCGCTGAACAAACTGCATCATGGCAAGGCTGAAAACAGGATTGTTGTTTATATCGGGTACAAAAGAATTGGTAGTCCTGTGTTCCTGAAGGTTTTCATTCCAGAACTGCTTCATGTAGGAAGCGTTAAAGCTGACATGCCGGTTGAAATGATGCGCAAAGCTCCCCATGATAACAAATTCCCGGGTTTTGAAATAATCATCCGGTGCGCCCAGGTTCAGGCTTCTCGGGGTACTGTTGAGATCGGTTTTTCCGGGCACGGCTCCGAAAACAGGCTGGCCCCTGTCGAGATTCCCATGGAGGTCATTAAAAATCATTTCAACATTTAAAGAAGTTTTTTCATTGGGAATAAAAGTAATGGACGGCGAGACCAGAATCCCGGTGTTCTTAACATGGTCCCTGAAAGACCCTGCATTCTGATAGGCCCCGTTGAAACGGTACCGTAAGTTTTTGCTTTTATTCAGCGGACCGGTAAGATCAGTAGTAATGCGGTAGGTATCAAAACTGCCTCCGGAAAGACTGACCTGATGCCGGGGTATTTCCAAAGGCTTTTTGGTGACCATATTGATGGTTCCGCCCGGGTCTGCGCTGGACATGGTGATGCTCGCAGGGCCTTTAAAAACCTCCACGCGTTCAATATTGGAAGTCATGGGCTGCAGAAAATAATACTGGCGGGTACGCATTCCGTTGATGATCTGGCCTTCTTCATTCTGGCTGATTCCGCGGATATTGTATTGGTTATAATAGCTTGAAGGGGATACGCCGCTTACGTTTTTCATCACATCGCCCAGCTGGAAAGCCTGCCGGTCATTGATCAGTTCCTTGGTTACGGTGTTCAGCGTCAAGGGCAGGTCTTTGTTCTTCATGGCTGTTTTTGTAGCCGCAAAAGAATAGTCTGAAATATAATCTTTGGATTTCCGGCCGGTAATTTCCACTGTCTGAATGGTGGCCGATCCGGCTGAATCTTTTCGGGTCTGTTGCGCGTTGAAAGCAGATAATGCGAGCATAAAGCTGAGTACGGAAAGCTTATATGTTTTGCCGGGAGTACGGGAAAGTACCTCTGGATGATAAAAATTTTGGGTATGCATTAATTACAGAATAATACAGGCATAACGGGATGCCTCTGTTGGTAAAAAGGAATTCATCACGTTACTGAAACAGTACGGTAACACAGAAATCCACATAAATGGTATACAGGCGGAAAACCTGCAGTAATAGTAATTGGCAGCGTGTAAAGGGAATCAGGCTGCGGAATATGCGGAAACGGGCGGGGCACGGGAACTGAAATAATCCAGCAGGCAGCGGCAGGTCATGGCCTTCGTCTGAGGTAACTCATGATCAGAAATGGCATTGTCAGGCAATTCCAGGGCAAGCATTTCAGGCATCAGAACCTGGTTCATCTGCATATGAAGTGCACACTGGCATTCATCATCCTGGGAAATGGAAGGTCCTTTTTCTGTCTTTGAATGTTGTGCCTTTTCAGAAATATTTTTGCTGTGACGCATATGATCCATGCACGTACCGATTCCGCTGACGTTAAAAAGAAACACCAGCAGTAAAGAGAAAACGAAAAAGTTCCTGAAAGACGTATGCATCATGTAAGCGTCAAAAATACAATATATTTTTTAATCTGGTATTAAGGAAAAATGACATACATCACTTTTTAAAAGGAACAGGAGATATTCTAATCATACAGTCTGGGTTCGGGATTAAGAAATGCGTAAAAATTATTTTATTTCATAAGCCAATCCTGAGATTTTATTTTCCTGGCAGAAAAAAACAGGCCTGATATTTTACATCAGGCTATTTTACAGGTTTCATCAAAATGGAACTGTAGATGATCCCCGATAAACGTTTCGGCTGTTTCCCTGCAGATTCATTTGGGCATGTAAGTTGCAAACTACTATGACTTATATCTGATATTAATTTTAAAACCACAAATAATGGACAACAAAAAATTTTTCAAAATATTGGGATGGGTGGCTACCGTAACGGCTATGGCAATGTATGTCTCATATATCCCTCAGATCCGCAGCAACCTGGCCGGAAACAAAGGGGAATGGCTGCAGCCGCTGGTTGCCGCCGTGAACTGTACCTTATGGGTAGTATACGGATTCATGAAAAAGCCTGAACGGGATATGCCGATTATCTTGGCCAATTCACCGGGTATCGTATTCGGGCTCTTCGCCTTTTTTACAGCCATTTAAAAGTTTTTATTTTAGAGTCCGTTTAAATTTAGACGAAAATATAATCTCCCGCAGACCAAGACAATTACGCAGATCTGAATATCAATAAAAAATCTGCTGAATCTGCGGGTGTACGTTTCAGAATAAGATTCAGATCTGTTTTAAAAATGTAAAGTTATCATTCTTAAACAGGGTATTAGCCTTTGACTAAGTTTTAAATTCAATCATCACTAATTTAAATTAATTCACAGTTTTTCTGCATTAGACACCTTATTTTGCCTGATAACAGTAAGTACAAGCATAAGGAAACCTATTGCAAAAAGGAGCCCTCCTATAAAATTAACGGCTCCTGCTATCCCATAATACACGTTTACAATTTCAACGGCCATATTCCGGCTCTGCATCAGGTAAGGCATAAAAATAAAAAATACAGCGACAATAAAAACAATGCCCGAACCCGAAACCAGAAGGACGGCTTCCGTATTGAGTTGCCTGGATGCATAAAAAGTACTGATGACCAGCATTATTAAAGGAATCGCCAGAGAAATAATGCTGAAAACAGAGAGGTTTAAAGTTTCCATAGTTTTTTAAAGGATGGGATACAATTATGCTGCCATGCTTGTATATCCGTCAATGGAAAATGCCTTGCCGCTTTTATGGAGTATCTTCAGGGAGGAACAAGGACAGGGTTTTTTAAGTTGGCGTACCCGGATTTCCATTATCAGTTACTATACTTCTTTTTTCTGTATCAGGCCTGAAAACACCACCGGTATTAAAAATAAGAACGGCAATAAAAATAAGGGCATAAGCAACCAGCTGCAATGTTCCTGACGCTTCATGGTAGACTGCGCCTGCAAGAATAAAAGCAATAATCGGGTTGATATTCAGAATCATCCCTATTTTTGATGAACTGATGCCTGAAAGTGCGTACAGATTTAAAAACAGGGGAACAATGGTATACACTACCGCAATAATCTCTACGAAAAAGTAAAACTTAAAATCTGTAGGCACAGGCCCTGAATATGCAGGAAAAAACGGAAGCAGGATGAGTGCTGACAAAAGGATATGGAAATTGAGAACCACAAATTTATCAAACCCGCTGTTTTTATTCTGGCCCACCAGGTAACAGGCATAGGTAAACCCTACCAGGCTGCTGTACAGCATATCCACCATATTGGCATAGGACAGCAAGACGCATCCGGTACCGCTCAGCAGTACGGAAAGCCACTGAATTTTCGTGAGTCTTTCTTTTAGTAAAAAGAAGGCCAGAATGGTAGTGATAATCGGGCAGACCAGATAAGCCACGGAAGTTGCCTTAACGCTTACGTGATTCATGACATAGATAAAAGAAAACCAGTTGGCCGTTAAAAAAAAGCTGCTCCCGATGTTTAAGCCGGCAATACTCCATCTTCTTTTTCGGGGCAGGGACTTGAAATAACGTATGCTCTCCTTCAGCGCCTTTCTCTTAAACAGGACCGTAGTAACGGACATAACCAATGCACAGCTGAACACACGGTAAAAAAGAATATCCAAGGAGGTATAGGAATGCAGCGGTTTAAGTACCAGGCTGAAAGTGCCCCAGATAGAAAAAGCAAGTACAGCGGCAAGATAATATTTCAGGGTATTCAATTTTTAAATATGGGAATTATATAAAACATCATGCATATGCATATGAACCTGCATTGCTGATGAAACTTACAGGATTCCGGATGGCATGGCAAAGATAAATCAGAAAAGTGAATTATTATATCGTAAGGTTTCTATTTATACTGTTATTTTGTACTGATTTTTCATGTGAACACAATATTAATTATTACCGAAAAAGAAATAAAACTTAAAAAACATTTGCTTTTCAATAAATTATGTGTACATTTGTAGAATAATCAGGCTACTGCCAATGCTTATTCTGAAACTTTTGAGTTTACTCTTTTTTCTCAG
This sequence comes from Chryseobacterium sp. JJR-5R, assembly GCF_034047335.1. Taxonomy (NCBI): domain Bacteria; kingdom Pseudomonadati; phylum Bacteroidota; class Flavobacteriia; order Flavobacteriales; family Weeksellaceae; genus Chryseobacterium; species Chryseobacterium sp. JJR-5R. Next base: position 1,804,659 of record NZ_CP139137.1, on the reverse strand, counting down.
TCTTTGCTTTTTCAGCCGCCAATTTTTGTCATCATAAGAACAGGTGCAGCATCTTTTTTCCAACTTGAATATATTCAAGATTCTAAAAAATATCCACATCATTTTTGTTAACAAATCGATTTATTACGGTCCTGGTGTAAAATCAGTCCGTAAAGGCAAAAGCCAAAATTTTAATACAATAATTTTATAATACATTACAATGCAACAAGGAACAGTAAAATTCTTTAACGATGCCAAAGGATTTGGTTTTATTACACCATCAACAGGTGGACAGGATGTTTTCGTACATACCTCAGGTTTAGTAGATAACATCCGTGAAAATGATGTCGTAACTTACGAACTACAGAACGGTACAAAAGGCGTTAACGCAGTTAACGTGCGTATAGCATAATTTTGGAGAAAGGTTAAACTTTCTTTATTTATTACAACAGCAGATAGCATTAGTTATCTGCTGTTTTTTTTCATAATTACCACCAGCGTTATTGTGAGATTTCAACACTACCCCAATATTTTAATCAACTTATCAAAAATATTGTTATCTGAAATAAAATATTCAGCTTCCTTTTTGATATCCGCCTGCCGCCGGATGATCTGAATTAACCCTGTTTATAACGGACTGGTAATATACTAATCTGGTATTTCTGCATCATGAATATTCAATACGTATTCGGTATGGTTTAAAAAGCAAAAACAGTTTTCAAAATCATACAGCTTATTTTTCAATAATTCAACCTGAAGTTCCATGGGTAAATACGCACCCCATTTTGAGATATTGATAAGGCCCGGATTTATCTCCAGCTGCTTAGTTAAAATTTCATTGATCTGATCGCCGTTTAATTCTGTTGCTTTCAGTTTTTCCATTGGATCTGATTCCGGATGCAAAATTTTAAATACTGAACTGCTGTCGTCATGTGTATACTCAATTCCAATCTGATCAAGCAGTAAGCAGATTGTTTTATTGATTTGTGATCCGGCAAATGAATAAAAGAACAGGTTATCATTGCTGTTTAATACCGGCCGTTGGGTTTCTACATCATGAATACCGAATATTGAAAATTCTGCACGAAGATCCTGAAGAATATCCTGCCCTGCCTGGTCTAAAAACTCATAATTTTCTTCAGAAAAAAGAATTTCCAGCATTTTTTTTCTTATCAGATGTGCCGTATCAGCTGCATCTCCGAAAAAAAGGGGTTTTTTACCATCTTTCGCCGGAATAACTTCGATTTTTTTAAATTCAAAATCAATGTATTTAATTTTCCAGATTCTTGCAGACAAATAAACATTTTCATCTTCTCTGACCTGTGAAGTCAGGGGCAGTTCTCCTATTTTGACACCCTGGCTTGAAACCTTAAAGAAAGTGGGTGTATGAAACAAACTGTAGAAATCTTTGGTATTAACCATTTTTTCGCCTTCAACCCCGATGATATATTCATTGCCTGATTTTTCAAGGAAATCAATCTGCAGAAGGTGATCAATTATATTGTTTACTTCGCCTTCAGGAATAAGACTAAAGGTGGGGTTTTGGGCTATTTCACGGAGAAGTTCAGTGAGGTACAGCCCTGAGCTTCCTTTTATAACGGATAAAATCTGATGGAGCAGTACATCATACGGCTTTTCAATTACTTTAATCGGTTCGATATACTTTTCTGTATAAAGAAGCCAGCAGGCAAGGGACTGTAAAAGGCTCCATTTATAGGTTGAATAGAGACAGAGGTTGCTGGCTCTGCCTTGCCTCCTTCCTACCCGCTGTATAAGAGATGCGATACTGTTTGTTGCATCAATCTGTACCACTTCGTCTACATTTCCGATATCGATCCCCAGTTCTAAAGTCGAGGTGCAGGAAATGCAAAAGTTCTGTGAGCTTGCATTTTTTGCGAAAAACTCTACATATTCACGGACTTCTTTATCAACGGATGAGTGATGGGAAAAATAATTTTTATGGCCTCCTACCCGTTCAGAGATCGTCTTCAGCTTTACAGCGACTTCCTCTACCCTTCCTCTTGCATTGGGAAAAACCAAAACCCTGGAATCACGTGTCCTGACATATAAATCTTTTAGGAGACCAAGCGGCAATTCTGTAAAAGATCCGGGAAAATATCTGAAGACCGCGTTAATCGGTTTAGGGGTTGTATCACGAATGATTTTTGTGTTTTCAGAATTCCCTAAAAAGTCTTTGAGTTCCGCATATCCATTGACATCGCTTACGGTTGCAGAAAGCGCAACCACTTTAAACTTATTTTCATTAACCTGCTGTAGGCGGCTTAAGAGTGATTTCAGGTGTATTCCGCGTTCCGATCCCAGAAAAGAATGGATTTCATCAATAACAATATAGTCAAGCTTTGAGAATAAATGATGAATATGGTAAGGCCTGTTGACAAACATAGCTTCCAGAGATTCCGGCGTAATTAAAACAATTCCTTCAGGGTTTTTAAGAAGATGGTTTTTTTGAGCTTTTGATGCCTCGCCATGCCATTTGGTAACTTTCACATCAAGGTAATCGCACAGTTTTTCAACCCTGACAAACTGATCATTGATTAATGCAATGAGTGGGGAAATATACAGTACTTTAACTCCTTTTTCCTTAAAATTTACTTTTGAAAGGATAGGAAGGAATGCAGCTTCTGTTTTACCTGATGCTGTTTTCGAGATGATCACGTAATTGTTTTCCGTTTGTAAGATACGGGGTATTGATGCCTCCTGAATTTTACGGAGACTTTCCCAACGCTGATCCCTGATGTATTTCCTGATCGGTTCCGAGAGAAGGCTGAATGCGGTCATAATTCCTCAATATTATCAAGAAGAACAAGGTCATTGGGCCGCTCATCAGAAATTTCTATTTCTCCGAAAAGACGTTTTTTATCCGCTTCAGGATTTTGCCTGATGATGTTCAGTATATTCAGAAAGTCTCTGATGACTTCCCTCGGCGTAAGGAATTCTGATGCTCCCGGCTTGTTGAACATCTCTTCCATAAATGCATAAATCTCTTCATCCGTGATATTAAGTTCAACCTGATAATTGAAATCAAAAATCAGTTTTAATTTTTTGAGCAACACAAAAATTTCATTGTGGTCCAACGGATACAGTTTGATAACCGGCTGTGCATAATCCCTGATTTCAAGGGTTTCAAATTTATTGCCCTGGAGCCTGGATTTCAAAGCCTGATAACTGAAAAGGCCTCTTCTTTCATTCTCCAGAAAATCTTTGGTCCCCGCGAAATTGATAAAGAAATTGGATACTTTGCCCTGAAAGCAGTCGTTGTAAATGGATAAGATCTTCTCATAATTTTTCTCCCGTACAGCAGAAGTGGAAATTTTATAGAGGTTGACCGCTTCATCCAGATTGATCATAAATCCGCTGTATCCCATGCTCACAAATAGCTTACAGAAGTTTTTCAGCATATCATAATAGTTGGAATCATTAATGATCTCGCGTATTCCCAGATCCTGCCTGGCCTCTGTTTTGGTTTTGTATTCGCCTTTTAACCATTTCAGGGCATTTCTGCGGAGCGCTTCATCATGATTAATGTAACCGTCATAGTATTTTACAATGGCTGACCCGAAATCAAAGCCTCCGACTTCAGTAATCTCATTCACAGTTTTCATAATTGAGTTCCTGATAAGGCTTCCATATTCAGCACTGCGGATGTCTGTTAGTGAAATCCTGTTATCTTCTGCTGTCCTGGAGATCACCTGCTCCATCCATTTTTCCAATAAAACAGGCAGTGCGCCTCCTTCAGGTTTGGTCTGGATGGCTATATTGTCCATAATAGCAGCATAAAGAATAACACTTTTTCCATCATTGGAGTACAGCCTGTTGTCCGGAGTGAAATCTGCGTTAGCGATAATAAATTTCTGTTTCATTGCTACTGTATTTAACAAATGCAGCATAAAAGATTTGCCGCTTCCAAAGTCTCCTATCCAAAATTTGACTGCGCTGTGCCCGTTTTTAACTTCTTCCAGAGTAGTGATTGCTGCATTAACTTCTTCAGAACGTCCGACCGTGATGTGCTGAACTCCAATTTTAGGGACAACCCCTCCGGTTAAAGAATTAATGATTGAAGTGGCTTCTTTTGGTTTGATATTATTAATCATGAGTAAGTAGTTTTTTAAAATATTCCTGGTTTATGGTTAAGTATTCGTCTTCCTCTTCAATGAGTACATCATCCAGCAGATCAAAACAGATTTCGTTCACGGACTCAACTGCCGCTCCTGCAAATAACTGCCGGGCTCTCATATAATCTGAAAACTCCGACTGCAGAATGGTATAGCTGTTCTTTTCAAACAGATCCAGCACATCCTTTTGAATATCATTCAAATTTAATTCCGGCTGATATTTGATAATTTCATCAGCAGTTGTATTGATAATGCAAAAGGCCAGGTCATCTGCAGTTTCATTCTTTTCGGAATGAATCCCTGATACGCCGTTTTCTTCCTCATCGCTTAAAATTTCACCTAATTTCTAAGCAATCTCAGAGTCCAGCCTTTTGACCTGCTCTATGGCACGGGTGTCAATAACAATCTTTTTTCTTTTGGGAAGATATATTTTTTCCAGCTTTTCGAGACATGCATGCATATCCCTGTCTTGAACGAATGCACTGACAATAGATTCAAACTCTGCAAACTGTTCAGCATTAGTGAATAAGCTTTTCTGGATGGTTTTATTAAGCTGCCTTTTATCAAACTTTTGTGAGTCCAGATCTTTATCTAAATAATAAATATACAGACGTAATGAAGCATTCTTATCATAAACGGAAATAAATTTTGAAGCTTCAAAATACAGGCTGTCTACCGAAGGATTCCTGACATTTACTTCTGCCAGCCTTTCGATTTCCCTTTCAAAGGATACTGCATTGGTGTAATCAGCCTTAATGAGTTCAAATTTGGTTTTCCACCTGTTGGTATGGGTTTCATTCAGAATCAGATTAGTCCTGTAATCGGCATCCAGAATCTGATGTTTGTGATTTTCAAGAAAGGATTCCGCTTTTGATACGATCTTTTTAGAAAACTTATCTGAGATTTCCGGATTTGTGTATTTAAAATCTGTATTGACTCTGCGTTTTATCTCATAAAATTCACGTATATTATTTTCGCACAGCTTCAGAAGATGGTTAAAGATTTCTGACTGGATGGATTCAAAGGTATATGTATAGTTGAGGCTGTCTTTTTTATAATTGTATTCCAAAACAATAATCATTTCAGTCAGTTCATCTATTACTGTAGGATAAGACCGGTACAGCACAATACATTCAGGAGAATTTTAAAAGTACAATACTTGGTCTTCGTCTCAATGAATAAATAGAAACAGACTGTCTTCTCTCACATTATGTAAACCCGGAATAGTAGTTATGCCCGTTTGTGAGCTATATCCTTCTGCGCAGTGTGTATTGTTAATGGATATAGAACTGACAGCCATTAACAGATATTATTTTTCTGAATATTTAATCCACCCGGATACAATTGCCTTTATAATTAATAATGGTAAATTAGTATTTTCTTTATCCCAGGATTACTACCATATGTTTGATGTTCTAATTTCTCATATCAGTAAAAAAGTTGACCTCAACAATGGTCAGCATGAACTTTTAAAATCATTCTTTATTGAGAAAAAGCTCCGTAAAAAGCAGTTTCTATTAAAGGAGGGTGAACTGTGCAGGTATCTATCTTTTGTAAGCAGAGGCATTCTTAAATCGTATATCATGGATGAAAAAGGCCAGCAGCGGATCAGTCTATTTGCTTTTGAAGGCTGGTGGATCTCAGATTTCAACAGTTTTATCAATCAGGAGAAAGCAGTATTGAATATTGATGCCATTGAAGATGCTGAACTCTTACTGATCAGCTACGAAGATTATGAAAAACTGACCTTACAGATTCCCGTGATGGACCGTTATTTCAGGATCCTGTACCAGAACAGCCTGGTCACCAAAGACCGCAGGCTGATGGTTTCCAACAGCTTTACAGCAGAGGAAAAATACCTTCAGCTGGTGAAGAACAACCCTGAAATGATACAGAAGCTCTCCCACCGTTTAATCGCTTCATACCTTGGGCTGAGCCCTGAAACTGTCAGCAGGATCCGGAAAAAAATACTGCTTCGCTGATCTGTCCTGAATAGCGGAAAACTCATGATCTGTATCAAGTGTTTTTGCCCTGAACTGTCTCTATCTTTGTTCTCTGACCTTTTTCAGATCAGATAAACATTTAAAATTTACAGTATGGAAAATATTGCATTAGTCGTGGGTTCCACAGGAATCACGGGCAGCAACCTTGCCCAGGAACTGATCTCACAGGGCTGGACCACGTATGGCCTGGCCCGGAACCCCAACCGCTCTGTCCCAGGACTGAATCCTGTAAAAGCTGACCTTCTGGATGAAAAAAGCCTGACGGATGCTTTGGAGGACATCACTCCCACCCATATTTTTTTCACTACCTGGATGCGGAATGATACAGAGGAAGAAAATATCCGGGTTAACAGTGCCCTGGTAAGGAACCTCCTGCAGGCTTTGTCTCCGAAAAAATCAGTGAAGCATGTTGCTTTGGTAACCGGTTTAAAACATTATCTGGGGCCGTTTGAAGCATACGCCAGTGCCGGATCACTTCCCGAAACACCTTTACGGGAAGCACAGCCGCGCCTGGAGTATCCTAATTTTTATTATGCCCAGGAAGATGCCGTGTATGAAGCTGCCGAAAGAGACCGTTTTACCTGGAGCATCCACCGCCCTCATACGGTGATCGGATATGCAATCGGCAACCTGATGAATATGGGAACTACACTGGCCGTATATGCCAGCATCTGTAAAGAAACGGGAGCAAAATTTATCTGGCCGGGATCCGCTGCCCAATGGAACGGATTATCTGACGTTACCGATGCCCGGATTCTGGCTAAGCAGCTGGTCTGGGCCTCTACTGCTGAAGCTGCAGAAAACCAGGCCTTCAATGTAACCAACGGGGATGTATTCCGGTGGAAATGGCTGTGGGACAGAATTGCCGGTTATTTCGGACTTGAAGCGGAAGGCTTTAACGGTTCTGTGAAACCCCTTGAAAAAGAACTGGAAGGCAAGCAGGAAACCTGGAAAGAAATTGCCAAACGCTATGAGTTAAAAGAAAATGACCTTTCAAAACTGGCTTCAGCCTGGCATACCGACCTTGATTTAGGCAGGCCTATCGAAGTAATGACCGATGTTTCAAAAAGCAGAAAAGCAGGATTTGCCGTTTTTGAAAGTACGGAGGATTCTTTTTTTGACCTGTTTGAAAAGCTGAAAGAGGAAAAAATAATTCCTTAGGTTTCAGAAGGCTTATCGAGCAATAAATTTTAAACGGTCAAGATTTTTTTGACCGTTTTTTATATTTTTAATTTGAAAATTTCTCCTGTGGAATAGAGGTAACAGTCATGTTCTGATTTATGAGCTTCTTATTCCCTACACCCTATTGGATATTTTATTTCGGGTCATTTTTCAACTCGTGGAAAAAAAGCTTACCAATAAAAAGTTTAAGATTTTTGCTAAAAACCCACCGCAATTGCGATAGGTTTTTGATTATTGCCCATGGATTACAAATCTGCGAGAATAGGTTTAAAAAAGTCGCCCATTCCGTCTCCGCTTCCTATTGCGTTTCCTCCATTTCCTTAGTTCCACCATAAGGATCCATCCGGAGCATTCTTTGTAATGATGTTTCTTTCTACAGAATCCGGTGATTCTGCTTTCCTTCCATCCGGATCAATGAAGCTTATGGGGTTATTGTACGCATAATTATAGGGCGTAAATCTTCTTGACGTTTCCGCCAGCGGATCAATAACGCACCATCTTTCGATATCCGCCATATACATCCTGGCCCCGTAATCGCTCCAGCCCGTTTCTTTCTGCAGCTCTTTACCGTTGTACTGGTAATTGTAAGAAAGATTTCCGGTTTGGGCATTGTAGCCTTCATGCTTCAAGCCGAACGGGTAAAAGTTGTTTTCCTCAAGAACTTCTGCGCTGCCGGAGGCGTTTTAAAATAGCTCAAACGTACTGAATTTCGTTCCTATCCTTCGTAAAAGCTTCTCTTTTACTTGTCTATCTAAACAGTCAGTATAGCTGTGAATATATTAGTTTTTTCGAAATTAATTCATCACTAACTCTGATACATAGGAATAATGTTCATTAATTTGAGGATATCTTTATCTTAAAAAATAACAAGAGCAGGGATTATCTACTATTGTTTTTTATTATTTAATTTTTATTGATTTCTAAAATTATATCATCAATTACTCTGATATATAACCTAAAACGTTACCTCGAAGTTTAAGATGTCGAATTCCATTTAGGTTTAATTTTCAATAGTTTAAATAAAAAAAGTGTTAATAATATTATTTCTAATCTGATAGTTAAATGACCATAATAAAAGCTTACAACCATTGAAAATAGGCATAATATAAAACCAATTGAAGCATTTATAACACCTAAATTTATTGCATAATCTTTTTCAAACCATAAGCTATACGCTGTAAAACCGTGTAACATAAAAACAAGAAAAACAATAATTCCATTAATAGGTATATTTTCTTTTGCATTTAAACCATAAAATTCAAACTCAGTATTTAGGTCAAACAATAACAATATCATTCTTAAAATTGCTATAAAGGCTGTTGACATAAACAACAAACAAAAGCCCTTTATCCACAAAGGCAAAAGAGATCTTCGTTTAGTAGGTGTAATTTCAGAATTACTAAAGTCGTCCATTATTATAAAATTAATTATTCTCTATAAATTTTTAGTTATATATCAACTTTAGTTCGGATCCCAATAAGATGTACTTGATACTATAAACAGTATCAAACAACTGTTATTGATTATATTGTCTTCATAAAAATTAAAATTTATCATATTATTTGGAAACTTATATTCTTCATTAATAGTTCCAATTGCCTTGTTATTAAGCATAAATTCAGATTTCAAATATCCAATCAAATTTTCCTTATATGAGATAATATCATTATTTAATTTTAAGAAATTAGTTTGTCCTTTTTTAGAATAAGAAAAATCATAATTTAAATTATTCGTTATAATTTTAGTTTTAGTAAAAAACAGTAAAAAATCATTCTTTTCAAAAACACATAATAAATCATTTTTATAATCATATATAAAATATTTTCTTTTGAAAAGGTAGTTTTTACAAACTGTACGAAAAACTAAATCATTGTTACTATTAATGTCGATAGACTTTTTTGAGAAAGCTATGTAATATTTCATTTGTATTATTCCAAACTTAGTTATTAAAATTTTTATTTAAAACCTATTATCAACTTTATATCTATTCCTAAAAGCGCCTTAAATCCAATTCCTAAATCAGCACAATAATTACAGCTTTCTTTATTACTTCCTCTTACTTTACTTTTAAGACCTATATTTAAAATATCAGCATCTGTACCCTTGCCTGGCGACCAATGAGACTTACCTGGTCCAAAATTCACCTCCCATTCAAAGTTACCATTATTTGGATAATAGTCTAGTAAGTTCCCTGCAGTTGGAATTGCATGGTTAGTTACACAATCTATCTTTCCTCCAGCACTTAATCGTTTTGATAATAACTTTATACCTACAGCACCAAAATTATGTCCTTTTCCATCACCATATTTTCCATAAAAACCGTCATTATAGCTCCATCCTAGCTTACCAATATCTGTGGATAATATTCCTGCTTCCATATTTGCTTGTAAAGGGTAATTCCTTCGCCAATATTATGATGCCAAACCCAATTGGTTGGAGATTTTCCAATAATTGAACCCGATAGCGCTTTTGGTATAACTATACCTAATTCCTTTAATAATGGATTCGTTTTCATTGCAGATTCCAATACAATATTAGCCTCCTTAAAATGCATATACCATATATCGAGTCACTCCTGGATTAATCTCATTATTCTATTTTATGCAAATAATCTTCTAAAAAATCAAAAATATTTTCATCTTCCATACTATAATACTTATCATCTAAATCATTTAATTTATTAAATAAAATCTCATCAAAGCCTACAATTTTTGATAATTCTCTATTAAAAATTAGATGCCTGAAAGTATCTTCAATCAGATATTCTTCATTTACAAGATGAGTTGCAGCATCTAACAAACCAGCTCTTTGAGGTATACCTATTAATTTTAAATTTTTAATAGTTAAATAAGCAAATTGTCCATAAGAATTGAAAAAATATTGATGAAAACCACCGTTTTCTATTTGCCAGTTAAGCAAAGTAATAGTATAAACAACTTGTTGACCTTTAGGTAGATTCAAAACATAGTTATACCAAGCATCACAATTCTTTAATATTTCCTCATCTAATCCTTTTACAGCTTCAGAATAAATTTTATCAATTATATTTTCCATTCTTAATTATTTTATAAATGCACTTGGACACATTGTTTTATTCATTTGAATTAATTCTTGCAGTGCACTATTTGGTATCCCTTGTGAACCATAAACACGTCTTAATTTGAAAATATCTCTAGCAATAACTTGACGAGCATTTGTGAAATTTCCTATACCTCTTGTTATTTCCATTCTACCAAGACCTGGAATGTTTTTTACGTGTCCTAGTTCAGGAACTAAAATAGATGGCGCTTTCAACATATTGTATTCAGAAACAAATTTGGTCATAAGGCTTTTTTGCCCAACGTGATGAGCCTGTAAACCAGCTTCTAAACCTTTCATTTCATTGTATGCTACAACTTTCCATAAGTTACTTTCAGCCTTAATAATTCCTGATGCAGCTCTCCCTTTGGTTGCTATAATGGCAAGGGCTGCAAAACCAATTGCCTGCTCCTGATTATCTGGTTCTAAGCTAGTGAATACTGTACCAATCAAATCAGTGAATCCAAACATATCCCCGCTCATCATATAAGCCGAACCACTATGTAAAACAGGCTGGTAAAAACTTGCAGGTGGCCCAGCAGCCGGAGACAGTGGAAGGGTTATCCCGGGGGTTATGCCGTTTCCACTGTAACACATCTCACAACTGTAGGGTATAACCGAACCTGAACTGACTCCCAGCGGCTTAAGAGGTGCATCAAGTATAATTTCCTCTATAAGGGCAGGATTATTTGCTCCGCCGGGTTTATCAGGATTTCATTCCGCATCTTTTCCCGGGCCGTTTACCTGCACAGGACTTATTTTCCTTCCGTCGGGGTTAAAAGCCTCCCCATACTCTGTTATTTTATCAAATCTTTTTGTGAACTAATTTAATATAATGTGTTCTGAATAATATTTTTCTTGCAATACAAATTCTATTTTCATTACTTTAAAAAACGTTATTTTTAATTTTCAATCTTAAAACCAATATTTGTAAATTTTTCATAAAAAATTTCTGAAAGAATATTATCTGAAAAATTTTTCTTAAAATTCTCATAACCTTTGATTTTTAAAATAAAAATAGTTTTTTCATCTTTAATTGATGTACTAATATTTATTAAACAATCAACGAAAGAATCTAATTCAGTCCCAAAATATCCATATGATTTAAAAAAGGCTTTCCCGAGTTCATAATAAACATCTAAATCTGTTTTGACTTTAGATAAATCGACGGTTATTATAGGTTTTCTATTTTCTATTGTTTTTTTTAATCCTCCTAAAAAATAACATCCTCTTAAGTAATAATATTTCTGTTTTTTATTTAATTCATACCAATTTATTTTTTCTTTATTATCAGTAAGCAATTTGAAATTATCAATATATCCTTGATCATATAGATATAAAGAATCAACAAGTACTCCTATTAAAATAATTTCGTTGGTTTTAAATAGTATATCTGAAATATTAAAAATATAGTTACTTTTAAAACTCTTAAAAGAAATTGTGACATCTAAATCTTTATCTAAAATGTTCCCAAATTGAAAATTGACAGATTTAATATCTTCTTTTTTAACAACTATTCTGACAAAATCTTCTTTAGTAATTAGTTTTATATATTTTGCTGACAATAAAGTCTTTTCTTCAAATAAAAATTCTATTTTCATTTTAATGCTGAGTTTGTAGGTAAGTTTATAATTTTTTTGTAGTCGTGGTTAATAATTAATCCCCATCTTCCATCCGGTTATTAGTCTTTTAGATTGCAATCCAAAATTGCTAATTTTCTCAAAACTTTTTTTCCTAAACAAATTTAAACAGCTTTTTCCAATTAATAAACCTCAAGAAATTATATAGTATTTACATTATTCTGACTCAAGCTCAAATATTTTCATACCAAACATTAATAGCTCTCGACTAATATTTTTAAGTAAGTCTTTCACAACTATTTATCTTATTATTTAATATTTTCAATTTCAAAACCAACATTTGTAAACTTCTCATAGAAATCATTAAATAAATCGCTGTCTAAAAAATATTCTTCAAAATTCTTAAATCCTTTTATCCTTAAAAGAGGCATTTTTTCTTTTTTCTTTAGAAATTTAATAATATTAATTAAGCAATCTCTAAAAGAATGAAATTCAGTACCGAAATAACCATAAGATTTAAAAAATGCTTTTCCAATTTCGTAATAAACATCCAAATCTATTTTAGCATTAGATAAATCAATAATTATAATAGGATTTTCGTTATCTATATTTTCTCTAACACCACTAAGTAGAGCACAACCTCTTAAATAATAATATTTTTGCTTTGAATTTAGTTCATACCATTTTATTCTTTCTTTTTTATCTGTAAGCAATTTGAAATTATCAAGATATCCCTGATTGTAAATACCTAAAGGATCATTAAGTATACCAGATATTATAATTTCTTTTGTTTTAATTAACAAATTAGAAACATTAAAAAAATAATCATTTTTAAAAGATTTAATTCCTTTAAAATCCAATCTGATAATTATATCTTTATTTAAAATATCCCTAAATTGTAAATTTGCATATTTAATATCATTTTTTATGATAATGATTTTATCAAAATCCTTTTTAGTAATTACTTTTATATACTTTGTAGATAATAATATATTATCATTTAATAAAAACTTTATTTCCATTTTACTACTGAACTTATTGGTATTTCTAAAATTTGTGTATAATCATGATTAGTAACTAATCCCCATCGTCCGCTAGGATGCTGAACTATTCTACTTCCATTTAATGTGGTTCCTTTTACATCATTTATTTTCCATTCTAAAGCGCCAACCCATTTTCGATTTATCCCTGATCTATTCTGAGTTATAGCTGGTACTCCGAATTCGTCGAGTTGCCTAAGACCTCTTCCTGCTAAGATTTCAACAAAATCTTCTGTTACGGTTTTAGGTAGGTTTTTAGGATCAATTCGCAATGGTCCGGCTCCCCAAATACCGGCCATTTCTGTCCGAGAAAGAACTTTCATCTCTGTCTTTTCAACAGCCAATCCTGCTTTTAAAACCTCATCTGTAGCCTGTCCTTTGGATAAAACAATTGCCAAAGCACCTAATCCTAACATAGCGGTTTTGTTTTCAGAAGATATGTTGTTTGCAATAACAATTCCCAATGCATCCCACATACTATCCACCATCATCACCCCTCGATCATTTCTCATGCCCGCCAAACTTTCAGCCATTGCGTTGGATTTCATTTGGAAATTCCAACCGTTCAGCCCCTGCAGTACGGCATTATACATGGAATAAGAATTAAAGAGATAGTTACCTCCTAAGTTCCAGGTATCTTTATTTCCTTTACCTGTAATATTTACAACAATTTCCTGAATATCCTCCTTAAAAACGTCATTTTCGTTTATAAAACTTCCAACTCTATCTACGTTTCTTCCGCTGCCAAAATAGTCCTGTAATTTACTGATCTCAGCTGTATTGATAATATTGTAATTCCCATTGCAGTCCGTAGAATACATTCCGATAGGATTATAATATGAGACTGGATTATTCATCGCAAAAATGATACGGAGAAAAGCCATCATAGCATTCAGACAGTCATCAACCCTGGAAAATCTGGCTATATCTGTCAGTTAGTTTCTCCAATCCTTAATATATAACCCCGTCTCCTGAAGTTCTACACCATTAAATTTATATTTCACATAGCTTCCTGCTCCAAAATAATAATTCCCCCATTTTCAGATAGCTCATACCAAATGGATAGTAATCATTGTTGTCTTTAAGCTGAAAAATGCCTGCGCTATTTCTGGAGAAACTTATTTTATGAAAAATAAGGTATTGAACTTTCAATACCTTATTTCTATTATCTAAATTATCTAGTAAAAAAAGTATAAATTGGGTCTAAAAAAAGATAGCAACTTCATTATTACTTATTGATAATTTAGCACATAACTTTAACTACTCATATGTATGGCATCATCATAAGAAATTTCAATATTTTCAGATCTTTGTAAAGTAATTCCAAAATTTTCGTCATCTGCTTCTTCAGCAATAAAAAATGAGTTATTTTGAATTAAAATCCATTGACAGGGATCATCACTGTGAGTGCTTATTACAATTTCTTCATTTAGATACTTTGATAATTCAATGCCAAATAAAAAATTATTAGTAATAGCTACCTTTTTTATAGTATCATCAATGTAAATATTTAATTCGGTACAAAATTCAGAAATATTATCTAATAATCTATTCTCAAATCTTATTGCAAAATTTTTAGAACCTAATAAATCTCCTATAAATTCATCTCTACATTTAAAAATATCACTTAATATTTTAATTAGATGGATATTTTCTTTTTTTCCTTTTAAATAGCAAATATAATTGTCCATATCTTAATATTTAATTATAAATTCTCTTGCAAAACTAGCATCTGCAGGAGAAATTCCAGCTCCTTTTAATGCTTGATTTAATCTTCCTGCTGGAACTTTCTTCATTAGTTGGATCGCTTTAATTTGTCCTTGAGTTAAATCTATGAATTCTGAAGCTCCACCACTTCTTGGAAATAATGTATCACCTTGATTTTTAACACCATACATTCTACCATTTATAGAAACATCACTTCCTATTTTGGAGAAATTACCGGCATTATATGCAGAAATATCTTCTTGTAGTATATTTCGGGGAGCAAATGTTCCAGGACGTGTTTTTCCTGAAGCTATTGAGTTTGAGTTTAGATAATGCCTACTATTTATTTTTGCAATATTTATTTCAGCTTCCAAAATCCCTTGCTCTGCAGATAACATTTTTAATCCTGTAGTGTTTCCACTTCTTGTGATCATTAAAGCAGCCAGAATATAGTTTCCTTTTCCACTGCTGCCGGCGGAGAGTGCCATTCCTCCTACTTCTCATACCCCTAACGGATCACCTGCACCTCCAACATATTTAATAGGCCCGTCATTTCTCACGCCCGCCAAACTTTCAGCCATTGCATTGGATTTCATTTGGAAATTCCAACCATTCAGCCCCTGCAGTACGGCATTATACATGGAATAAGAATTAAAAAGATAGTTACCACCTAAGTTCCAGGTTATCTTTATTTTACCTATAACATTTACAACAACTTCCTAAATATCCTCCTTAAAAACGTCACTCTCATTTATAAAAATTCCAACATCATCTACGGTTCCTCCGCTGCCAAATAGTCCTGTAATTTACTGATCTCAGCCGTATTGGTCGTATTATAATTCCCATAATGATCCGTAAAATACATTCCCGTATGATCAGAATATGAGACAGAATTATTCATCGCAAAATGATAGGGCGAAAAGCCATCATAGGATTCAGAAAGTGTGTCAACCCCGGAAAATCTAACTATATCTGCCTGAGAATTCCTTTAATCCATAGCTGTTTTTGGCGAAACTTATTTTATGAAAGTAAAATACTGAAAGTTCAATATCCTACTTTTTTATCTAAAAGTAAGAAGTATAAAATTTTTTGTCTCAAAAAAAGATAACAACTCCATTATTACTTATTAATAATTTTAGCACATAACTTTAACTACTCATATGTATAGCATCATAATAAGAAATTTCAATATTATTTGATCATTGTAAAATAATTCCAAAGCTTTCATCTTCTACTTCTTCAGTAATAAAAAATAAGTTATTATTAATTAAAATCCATTGACAGGGATCATTAGTATCTATGCTTACTTCAATTTCTTCGTTTAAAAGATTTAACTCCTTTTAGACCAATACTTTCAAAGAATTTTCCTAACTATTTTTATTAATAATTTTTTAAAATTTTACTTTCAATATTAGGTAAAGACAAATCCCAATACCACCATTTATTCGAATCATTTTTCTCTTCAATAAATCTTCTGAAATATGCTATTTTAAAAAGATTCATAAATAAAAGAAGTACTTTATCTAATTCTTTCTCTATTAACATTATTATTTTTTCTAGTTGATATTTAGTAATACCTTTTTTTAATAAAACACATGGTGTATAAGATGGTTTTAAATTACTTTCAATTATAGCAATATCTATATCGTCATTATTGGGTTTGGACTGTAAAATGAGATACATAATCCCATTTAGATATTCTCTTTTTTTATCTATTTTAAAATCGGTAAAAAGAACTTTGAAAGGTTCAATACTAATTAATCCTTGCCCATATTTATTTATGAAAATTTGATCTATAGTGTTTAACATTTTATAAAAATTTTAACGTGGATGAATTTTAAGATACGGTCTTGATAAATCAAGTTGTTTAAAAATATCAATATTTCTTGGAGTATTATCTATTATAGATCGAGCACCAGGAATTGAATTTTTGATTTTAGACCATTCTCTACTATTCAACCCTTCAATTACATAGTCCCAATCAGAATAAGCTTTAGCTGTACCATTTGCTCTACTTCCTACTACTGTAATTGGTTTATTAATTCTTGATGCAGCATTTTCAATTCTTAAAAAATCGCTAGATGAAATTATATTTTTTTCAGCGGCAAATTGTGTCTTTAAAATGGATGTTTCAGCTTCCAAAATCCCTTGCTCTGCAGATAACATTTTTAATCCTGTAGTGTTTCCACTTCTTGTGATCATTAAAGCAGCCAGAATATAGTTTCCTTTTCCACTGCTGCCGGCGGAGAGTGCCATTCCTCCTACTTCCCATACCCCCAACGGATCACCCGCACCGCCAACATATTTAATAGGCCCGTCATTTCTCACGCCTGACAAACTTTCAGCCATTGCTTTGGATTCCATTTGGAAATTCCAACCGTTTAGTCCCTGCAGTACGGCATTATACATGGAATAAGAATTAAAGAGATAGTTACCTCCTAAGTTCCAGGTATCTTTACCCCCTTTTCCATTAAAAGTAATTCCAGGAATATCTTCTTTGAAAGTTTCATTTCCACTCATAAATCCTCCGAGACCATTAACACTGCCTCCATTACCGAAATACTGCTGCAAACCAGCTATCTCTGCAGTATCTGTAAATAAATATCCACCATGTGTACTGGTATACATCCCTGTAGGATCAGAATAAAAAACCGGATTATTTAGTGCAAAATGATAAGGTGTAGAATCATTATAGGACTCAGAAAGCATATCCATTGCTGAGAATCTTCCAAGTTCCGGCATATAGCTTCTCCAGTCCATGGCATACATACCTGATTCCTTCTGTAACTCTACACCATTGTATTTATACTGATAGGAAGGATTGCCTGCTAACGGATTGTAGCCTTCATGCTTCAGCCCAAAGGGATAATAGTTGTTTTCTTCAAGAGCTTCTGCGCTGCCGGCGGCATTTTTAAAATAACTCAGACGAACATTTCCCAAATGGTCGTTGTAGCTGTAAATATATTGATTTTTCTCAAAATTGTAATAGCCTTCTGCCGTTGGTACAAACTTTAATCCCAAAGAGAATTTCCCTGTTGTGCTTGTCGCCTCATACTGGAAACCGTCCAGGTATTCTGTCCGGGTTGAGGTTTCAGCATTTGTTTTCCCTGACCCATACGTATAGGTTTTTCTCAGCTTTACCCCGTCTGCCCGGTAAAGATACTGGGTATTCACATTAAAATCCCCTGCTGCTCCTGCTCCTCCGAGGCTAACCCGTGGAATATAAGTCTTATCAAAGGTTACAGCATTGGGAAGATCCAGATAATTGTATCTGATATCAAGGATTCCCTTGTCTTTCTGGCTTTTCATATTGCCGTTTTCCTCATAATAGGTCATTGCAATTCCGGATACATCAGGGTATCCCCTGTAGTCGTCTGTTGAAGCATCGGTAACGGTAATCAGCCGGTTGCCGTCCGAAACATACGTAAGATTGTCTATGAGATATGCCGGAGCACCCTGCTGTGCTTCTGCGGACCTTTTCAGATTCGTGATATTCCCGTTGAGATCATAGTCTGTTTTTTCAAAGTATTCCTTAGCGGAAGGGTTGGTATCTTTCTGGTAAAAGCCAGCGGAAAGACGGTTGAGCCCGTCATAGACATATCCGTATCTTCTGAGGTGATCACCTGCCGTGGTATTGGTCTTCCAGTCCGTTTCGGCGATATTCCCGTTGTATCTCGGTTTTACCTGAATGCCGGGATAATCGCTATTGGGAACCTGCAACCCTTCCACCTGGTTATATTTGATTTCATAGCCGAACAGTTTTCCGTTAAGGTTTTTGGGATCATTAATTTTCGTCATCCAGCCACGGATATTGTAGGCATAGTCAATTCTCTGCAGTGGATCAGAGGCTGATGTTCCTCCTACTTTTTTGTTTTTCACCTGTGAAAGCTCATTGTAGGTATTCTGCGATAAAATTTCAACAGGATTATTATTGATCTGATGTTTATGTACCAATAACCTGTCTTGTGCATCATATTCAAATGTTTCGGTGACAAGTTTTTCAATATCTGCATTAATTCTTTTATGTTTTGTAACTGAACGTTGTGTGATTCCTAAAAAATCAATCTCTGTTTCGGTTTTGGTATATCCTCCCAGATGGTTAAATGAGTACACTCCGATAGAACGGCCTTTCCCGTCATACCAGATAAAGTCTTTCGTCCAGCTGTCATCTTCTATATTTTTGGTACAGGAGGCGGTGGGCAGGGTTTTGGTACTTACCGGAGCATTCTGCGTATCTTGGCTTAGAACATCCTGGCCCAGCACCTGGGTGGGGATGCTGACCCCGGCCGGAAGCGGCGGATAGGTATCATAATAATTGACACTTAACACCGTTATGTTTGCCGTCGGGTAGGCATTTTTGGTATAATAAACATCCATCCCGTTTAAGGTTAACGGCGTGGTGCTTCTTTCTTCATTATCTCCGGCATTGGCTGCCATATTATTGATCGACGTCTGCAGGGCAGATCTGGTGCCGGCATTGGCAAAGAAGCCGGTATAAACAATTCTTCCGAACTTATCATACTTGGTAAACATCCAGCCTCTGTTAGCAAAGTTGTTGGTATCAGTTCCCAGCATCCCGTCCTGTGTAAGTACTACTCTGTCCTGTTTATCGTATACAAGATACTCCCAGGCTTTACCCGGAATTTTCTTTTCCACCAACCTTCCGAACTCATCATACCGGTACTGGTAGCAGAGGCTGTTCCGTTTGGTCTCGTCAATCGATGCCAACACCGATGCCAACGGCGGGATGACGAAAGCCAGCTGATTGTATTCGTTATAGATATAATAGGTGTCAACATCCTGGGTCCCGTCATTTTTCCTGACGAGTACTGTCTGCCCTTTCCCGTTTTTGTATTCCGCTACAGTATTACCGTCTTCATCGGTTACCGATATTTTCATTAAGGAATTGATCGGGTAATACGATCCTGAAAAGCTTAATTGGGAATCTGTCCTGCTTTCAACCCACGCAGTGATAATGCCGTACTTCTTCACCTCACTGACTAAAGTATTCGTATTATAATTATAGGTTACCGGTTTGTCTGCCCATGCATTCCCTGTGCTGAAGCTTTTCTTAATCCTTGTTATAGGTGCATTTTCCACAACCTGTACAGCATATATCTTTTCTGCACCGTAAATATCAGGATGAGTGGCATTATCCAAAGGGTTCTCATAGATCGCACCATTCTGTGTTCCTGTCTGAGGAACCGGCAGATAAGATTTCAGAATCCTGCCAAACTCATCATATTCTATATGGCTTACAACATCTTTCTGATTTGGGGAAGCTTTGATCCCAACAATTTGTTTAGGCCTTCCCAACCCGTCAAAATACTGAACTGCTTCAGCCTTTTTAATACAATCGGCATCCAGGCAGTTTTTGGTATAAATATAATTTTCAGTAGTAGAAAACGGGTTTGTCTGTGCATATGACATTACTGCCGTAAACAGCAGAATGAATATATTTAAATTTCTTTTCATGGGTTAGTAGTGTCTGTAATTATACTGGTTTTCTTTGATAACTTTTCCATTGCCGTCTTTCACTGTAACAAGTCTTCCTGAAGCATCATAACTGTATGATGTCCGCAATCCATTAGGAGATATTGAATTTGTTACCCCTATCAACGGATCGTAAGTATATACGGTTATGGGATACTGTTTTAAATCATTATGTACTTGAAGATTTACCAAAGCGGCTACAAGGGAGGGTTCATTTGTTCCGTTATCTGCATCTGCATTGGATGCGTTTACCGCTGCTGTAATAACGGGCAGGGCAGAGATGTCAGTGTATTTTGCTCCGGTAATCTGCGCTATCGGCACGGTCTGATGATATCCCCAAATGGTTGTGGTAGTGATCCCCGCTTTATCGGTAGCCTGAATCAGATTGCCTTTGTCATCATACCTGTCAAATGTCATTTGTACCTGAGGGTTTTGTGCCAGGTTCTTATGTTCAACTACTGTCGGATAAAAATGAGCCGTATTGCCAAAGATAATTCTGTCGGTTGACAAGATATTACCGTTATCTTTTACCACTGTCTCCAACGGTACCGAAACCATATTGGAGTTAATTAAACGGGTATCGGAAATATCCTGTGCGTATTTAGTGACTGTTTCCTGTACATCTCCATTATGTGTCGTTACCTTTGAATGCACTTCCTGAAAATTATCTGGGCTGAAAGTCGATTCCTTTGTAGTAACAAGTTCAGCATCCCCCCACTTTTCTGTGCTTATTGCTTTTGTGGATAAAATATAAGATGGCTTAAATTGATAATAACCATTAGTCTGGGATTGTGCATTCGGGACCTCTTTGAAATTGGTAATGTATTCTGTACCAGAGAGTAGCTGGTTTAGAGAATTGTACACTTTTTTCTGGGTCAAAACACCGTACGAAGTCAGGTTAAAGTGGGCCTGAACATTACCAACGCTTCCAAATTCAGAGTAATCATAAGGGATATTATAATAGTAATCGGTATGACCATTGTTATGATCTCCTGAAATTTCAGTTTCCCTGACATTCTTGTATAAGACATAGGGATATGTAGGATCATCAATTAAATTTCCTGTAGAAGAAATGGGGTCAGTAAAAGAACTATATTCATATTTCTTTTGCTTTAATACCGTTGCTCCATCGTAATACGTAATTTTCTTTATCCTCGCCCCATAATATACCGGATGAAAATTTTTGTAAGGTTTAGGTAATGATTTTAACTCAACAATATTAAAATTACCCGCTCCGCCCCAATTGTTAATTTTAATTTTATAGGTCCCCGGCAAAAGTTTATAATGCTTGCTTGATGAGTAGCTGGTACAGGAATTTAGCGAATTGTCCGTTGTAATTACTGAATTGCCTGAGTTGAGAACAGAAAAATCAAAAGGTATAGGCTGCCCATGCAAAGTAACTCCATAGTCATTTAATTGGTCTAAACCGAGCCCCACCATTACAGGATAGACAGTCCCCGGAGTTCCATGTACAGTAAATGTGTATTGCCTTGTGCTATTGGTATCAAATAATATATTATCTGTAATACCGTAATACTGATTAAACGGGTCTGAATATAAATTGGCATTTTCGTAATCTATGTTGGAATAATCAGCAAATTCTTCATTCGCTTCATAAGCATACTCAATTCTTCCTCCCGTTGGGAAGTTTATTTCTTTAAGCACTTTATAAACATATCTTTGTGGATTGATGTAATCAGAAGAATGACATGGATGATTTCCATAATATGAATGACCATTACCATCAATATACCCGTATTGAGTATCTGAACCGTCTCCATAGCCGAAGGAAGTGTTTTCTATCTGATTATTATTCGAATCAAACTTTTTAAGTCCACCTAAACCAACAAAATTATCTATTGTTAACTTAAATTTTGAAATAAATTTATCTGATTTTGTAAACAATGATATATTATTTACTGTATAATACTCTTTGTTTTGGTTACCATTATCAGCATTTTCATTATAATCATACTCAAATTTCAATTTTCCCTTAGAGGTTGCGATGGTATTAAGCTTATTGATTTTGTATTTAATTGCTGTTGAGCCATAAGGATTTAAAGTTGTCTTGGTCTTCAAATCATAAGAATATGTCACCAATATTCTATTATTAACATCAGTAATGGTTGTGGGAACATATGATGTTCTCTGATTTTTCAGATCCTGCAAAGCATGAGTTTGAAAAGCTGTAATATTGTAAGCATTGAAATTATATATTAATCCTCTATCATCCGTAATCTTAAATGAATTGATAATAAGTTTAGTACTTGTCTGATCACGGACAAATTCGATCCTGAGTTTGCTTGCCGACAGGTCAAACAGTTTTAATTCATTGGTTACAGGATCTTTATATATTTGAAACATCCCGTTAAACCCCGGAATATTGTAATAAAAACGATCAGAATTCTGCTGGGTTAAATTAGTAATTTCAGTAAATTCATTTCTATTTGCATTAGCTTCTTTCGAAATTATTGCGCCTTTAGATAACGTCCAGCCCAATCCCACTTCAGTAGGTGCCATCCCAGTTCGGGAATTATACAGATGATAAGATAATGACAGGGCTACTGAAGCCTTCTGATCATCTGATTCTAATCTATATAACGGGATATCTACAGAGGGAACTCCTAAAGCAGGAGAAGCATGATATTTTATATAACTTTCAATGGAAGATGATGTCGGATCAGGGTTAATATTGTTTTGAGCACTTATTTTATTGCTTCCTAAAATTGTAAATACTGTTGTAAAATATATCAATAATCTTTTCATATTTTTATTTCTTAATCAGTTTAGCACTCGCCGTTTTTCCTTCAGCCGTTTTTACCGATATCAGGTAAGCTCCCTGAACCAGATTTTGGGTATTAATCTTTGTCACTTTGTTTTTGGTTTTCACACTTTGAAGCTGCCTTCCGCCCATATCATACATCACAATATCCGCTTCCTTAAAGTCAAATCCGATCTCCACATACGCATAATCACTCACCGGGTTCGGGTAGATCTTAATATCCTGCTTCTCGATCAGTTGGTCAATCTGCTTGTCGCCCAGCTTCACGATCTTCCAGTTTTCTTTCCCAAGTTCTTCAGCACTGGTGCCGGCCAGGATAATGGAGCCGTCACGGTTAAGCCTAATATCTGACAGTCTCTCTTCTCGCTGTCTCTTTTCTCCCTTCACATGCTTTCGCCACTGCTCATTTCCGTTCTGATCCAGATACAGCATCCAGAATGTTTCATCATCCGTCTCTACCCTTTGCTCAGCCTGAGTATAACCGCCAAGTAAAATCCCGGTCGTAATGTCTTGGCTTTTGATTCTTGTATCTTGTGTCTTCGTCATCACACTCATTCCCATCAAGACATCCCGGTTCTTAAAGCTGTACGACTTCTGCCAGATCTCTTCGCCTCTTTCATCGAGTGAAATGAGCCACAGGTCGGTTCCTTCTTCAATCCCAACCGATTTGTTGCCTGATCTTTCCGACCTGGATTCCCCGCCGATCAGATAGCCGGTGGAAGTTAAAGCCAGCGTCCTTGGATGGTCATCGCCCTTGCCGCCAAAATTCTTTTCCCATTCTACTCTGCCGTCTTTGTTAAGTTTGATGATCCAGTAATCGCCTTCGCCATAGTTCTCTGTTTTCTTTGACCCTCCTGCAGCGCTTCTTGAATAGATACCCAGTAAAGTCCCGCCGTCTTTGGTCGGGACCATCTTCTCCACTTCATCCAGGCCTTTCCCGCCCAGAATAAGCTGCGAAATCTCCTTTCCGTTTTTATCCAGCCTGATGATCAAAACATCTTTGGAGCCGTAGCCTTTCTCTGCATTCTGTACATTACCCGCAACGAAGAATCCGAAATCAGTCGTCTGGATCACTGCCCTGGCTTCTTCATCAGAAGCTCCGCCGATGGTTTTCTGCCACAGTTCATCCCCAAACTCATTAATCCGGATCAGCCAGATATCAGATCCGCCTTTGGAATCGTCTTTTTTGTCCAAGCCCTTTCCCGAGTAACTGGTTCCTGAAATTAAAAAGCCACCCTCCTGTGTATTTACGGTAGCCGATAAAAAATCGTGGTTCTTCCCGGAAAAATATTTTTCCCAGACTTCTTGTCCTTGTTGATTTAATTTTATCAGGTGAAAATCGTAACCCTGGTTTTGCTTATTGTCTGAAGAAATTTTATTGGACCGGATGCTGCTTCCTGTAATTAAGTATTGCCCGTCGATGGTAGTGGTGACCTGCGATAGGAAATCCTGCGTTGAGGATTTGATGTCCTTCTGCCAGAGGACTTCCTGGGCTGAAATGCCCAGAACCGTACACACGGATAGTGCACTCATGTAGAGTTTTTTCATGTCCTTAGTATTTTAATTATTATTTTTTTATAATTCCTGCAAAAATATGTTTTTTAATTCACCGTAAAAAGATGATACATATCAATTTTATGCGAATATGATCATGTTTAACCATTGCCCTACTTCTGCTTCATTTCCCTGTAAACTTTCTGAAGCAAAAATATTTCTGCAATGCGACAAAACGTGTCGTGTTTTATTTAATCATAGAGTAAAGTTACACTTATTTCGTTATAAACAATAAATTGTTGTTTATTTGACAATTTAAAGTTGTTTAATATGGTCTGGTAAAAAATTTAACACTGCATGCTAAAAGATATTCACCATGATCTCTGCCTACTCATCCAATGGATAGCAGATCGAAAATGCTGAAAGGCGGAGCCTGATAAATGCTCTGCATTAATCGGTACATCGATAAAGTGTATGTCTTTTTAAATGGTATGATAAAAAACAGTCAACTGACATTATATCTTTAAAATATAGAATGACTCACAATAAATCCCGGATCCAAAATCCCGCTACAATATCTGGATCCAATACTATTTAACACTAAAATTCCCGGAAGCTAAAAACTTCCGGGAATTTCTGTAAGATGAAAATCGGTTTCAGATCATTTTCAGTAACTCTTCAGCCACTTTTTCAGAGGATGCAGGATTTTGCCCTGTAATTAACCTTCCGTCAACTACAGCGTAAGGACTCCAGTCTTCTGTTTTGCTGTAGGTTCCGCCGTTTGCTTTCAGCATATCTTCAACCAGGAAAGGAACAATATCCGTCAGCTGTACGGCATCTTCTTCCGTATTGGTAAAGCCCGTCACGTTTTTACCGTTTACCAGGTATTCTCCGTCAATTTTAACATCTTTCAAAACGCCGGGTGCATGGCATACCAATGCCACAGGCTTGCCGGAGACATAAAAATCAACAATCAGCTGACGGGAAACGGCATCTTCGGCCAAATCCCAGAGAGGCCCGTGTCCGCCGGGGTAGAATACCGCATCGAAATCTCCGCTTTTTACTTCTGATAAAGGATGTGTATTCTTAAGTTTCTCCTTTAAAACAGGATCATGATCCATTCTGCGGGTCGCATCGGTCTGGGCAGACGGGTCTTCACTTTTAGGATCAATCGGCGGAAGCCCTCCTTTAGGCGATGCCAAAGTAATTTCAACGCCGTTATCGGCTAACTGATAGTAGGGAGCTGCCAGTTCTTCCGTCCAGAATCCGGTTTTCAGACCGGTGTTTCCCAATTCATCGTGGCTCGTAAGCACAAATAAAACTTTTTTGTCCATTTTGGTATCGTATTTAAATTGTATCACAAAGTTGAACTTATTAAACGGTTAAAAACAGGACCTGTATCACTATTTTACTGTGACCTGTATCACACTTTTTTCTGGATCCGGCTCAGGGTTTCTCGGGAAACGCCTAAATAAGAAGCGATGATGGTTTTGGGAATCCTCTGCAGCAGCTGCGGATACTGATCTGAAAACTGCTCAAATCTTTCTTTTGCATGGGTGGTAAGCAGGGAAAGAATCCTCTGCTGTAGCGCAACATAGCCGAAACTGTTTTTGATCCTGAAAAAATGTTCAAGTTTATGGTTTTCCGAGCACATCTTTTCTAGATCTTCTTTTGAAATACCACATACTTCCACATCTTCAAGACAATGGATATTGGTTACAGACGGCACATTATTATAGAAAGCCTGAAAATCTGAAATCCACCAGTTTTCAACGGCAAACTGTATGATGTGTTCCTTACCTTCTTTATCAGTCAGGGATGCTTTGAGAAGGCCTTTAACAACAAAATAAAGATGCGTGACCGGTTCGTTTTCCTGGATCAGGTACTGGTGCTTCTTCAGCTTTTTAGTTTTAAAAAAGGGATCAAGATATCCGGATTCTTCATCCGTGAGCGGTATGATTTCTTCAAAATGTTTTCTTAGTGCGGAATTCATCAGTGTACTGAATAATTTATTCATCCAAATATAAGGATAGTTTTATTGTACATCAGCTTTGCCGGCAGCTTATATATACTCGTCCAGCATGAATTATCTGTTGCAGGACATTGTCATTATACAATGTCTCTATCGATCATTAAATTACTCTTATTTCTAAAGTTCTTTTCAAATAGTTCAGATGCTTTTCAGGGAATTTTTTTTGCTGAAAATGATGTATTCCTGAAATTCTGAGGGCAACATCAATCCATGCTTTCAGGAAAAAATCACCGTCAGAAGAACGGGAAGGCTATATTTCTATCTTAAGTGACATTAACAGGTAACTGCAGGATAGCCGGCATTGACGATAAGCATACTTTTATGAAAATAAAAACATGAGAAATATCATATTGATCCTGATCATGCATTTCGCCTGTTTGAATCGGCAGAATCATATCAGTAATCTTTTTATATAATAACCAACCACAGAATGAAGAAATCCATAATAACGCTGGGTATTTTAATAGGTACCTCAGGTTTTGTCTTATCACAGGAAAAACAAACGGCCGGTACAGCCAGGAATCAGGACACTCTACGGAACTCCAATAATAAGACCCAAGACATTGAAGAAGTGGTGGTCATCGCTTACGGTACGCAGAAAAAAGGAGAAGTTACAGGCGCTGTCGGCAGGGTAAGTGCCGGAAGCTTCAAGGACCGCCCCATTGCAAGGGTTGATCAGGCTCTGACGGGCCAGATTGCCGGGGTCAAGACACGGACCACTTCGGGAAAACCCGGAGAACCTTTAGAAATCAGGGTGCGTGGCAGTGCATCCATCTCTGCAAGCAATTCCCCGCTTTATGTGGTGGACGGAATGGTGGCTGATGATATGTCAAATGTTTCCCCGGATGATGTGCAATCGATTGAAGTGTTGAAAGATGCCGCTTCCACGGCCATGTACGGATCCAGAGGTTCTAACGGGATTGTGATCGTAACTACCAAAAGAGGAGTATCAGGGAAACCTTCATTTTCATTTTCCCAGTATTACGGTGTCCAGACCATCGAAAAAAAACTGGATATCATGAACAGTTCGGAATGGATTGATTATGCTACCGAATCCATTAATAAAAGATGGGTAGCTTTAGCGCCGGGAAACTCCGCATCAGACAGTTATGCGGTAAGAGCCAATTATTTCAATCTGGCAAATACCACCAATTATAACTTAGCGAATGTCAATTTTATGGTTGATCCCCGCTGGGGAACCGACCAGGTGGCGTACATAGACTGGCAGGATGCTTTCTACCGTCCGGCAGCCATCCAGAATTACCAGTTGTCTGTAAGAGGAGGCAGCAAGGATGTGAAATATGCAATTTCCGCGGCGTATTTCGATCAGGAGGGCCTGGCTGTCAATACCGGGTTCAGCAGGGTTAACCTGAGTGCCGTTGTTGACGTAAATATCTCAGATAAATGGAAGGCCGGAATCACATTGAGGCCAAGCTATTCCAGAAGCTACGGAGCTGCGGTGGATGGAAAAGACAATGAAGCCCATAAAATGCTTTCGATGGTACCCGTGGCAGAACTGTCAGCAGGCGTTTATACCAATTTCTGGAAAAACGACCGGTACCGCTGGGCCAGCTCCTCGCAAAGCCCGGTCGGGGTATTAGAAAATACGACAAACAATACCAATGAATTCAGGTTGCTGTCCAGCCTTTATATGTCTTATGATATTACCCCCAATCTGAATTTTAAAATTTCAGGGGGCGCAACCAATAACTTTAATCTCAACAACAGCTATACCCCAACGTTCAACCTGATCACCAATATCCCGGGGCAGGTAAGCATAGCCAGCCGCCGAACGGTAAATTACAACAGATACCTGGGAGAAGCCCTGTTAAATTATAAAAAGACCTTTGGGAACCACAGTGTGGCTGCCCTTGCCGGCTACAGTGCAGAAAATTACAGGACGACAGGCCAGTATAATAGGAATAAAGGCTTTCCCAATGACGATTTAAAAACATTTAACTTCACCCAGTCTGCATCGGTATTAAATTCAGAATATACGGCTTCAGAACGGATGCTGATCTCATTATTCGGCCGTGTAAACTATGATTACAAAAAGAAATACCTGCTGTTTGCCAGTATCCGCAGAGACGGTTCTTCCCGATTCGGATGGAATAATCTTTACGGGACTTTTGCAGCATTCGGCAGTGCATGGAAAATGGATGAGGAAGAATTTTTAAAGGATAAAACCTGGCTGAGCAACTTAAAACTGAGATACAGCTGGGGAGAAAACGGAAACGATAACATCGGAGATTACCGGGCTTTCGGTACACTGGCTGGCGGAAATTATTCATTTGGCGGAGGTTTATCAAACGGTTTGATACCCACTACCATTCCCAATCCTGATTTAACCTGGGAAAAAACACAGTCTTCTGATTTCGGTTTTGAACTGGGGCTCTTCAACAGAATAGATTTTACAGCGGATTATTATATCAAAAAAACCAACGACCTTCTTTTGCAGCAGCCGATTCCTTATGCTACAGGTTACAATATCATGTGGAAGAATGTCGGTTCGGTCCAGAACCGGGGCCTGGAACTGGATTTAAGCACAAAAAACTTAACCGGGGCATTTAAATGGAATACTTCAGCAAATATTGCATTCAACAATAACAAAGTGCTGCAGCTGGGAAGCGACAATGCACCAATATATACCGGTTTCAGCAGCAGTACGAACATTATTAAAGTGGGCGAAGAGCTCAATTCTTTTTACCTGTATGAGGCCATCGGTGTTCTGTCAACCGCAGATATCAACAATTCGGGGATCGCGAAAACAAACGGTGCCATTGCAGGAGACGTTAAATACCGGGATGTAAACGGCGACGGTGTCATCAATGAAAACGACCGCCACATTATCGGGAGCCCTACCCCGGATTACTACTGGGGCTTTACCAATACATTCTCGTACAAAGGATTTGACCTTTCGGTATTTTTTCAGGGGCAGAAAGGCGGATACAGCTATGCTTTGCTGGGCCGTGCCATCGATCGTACCGGGATGGGCACCACCACCAATGTTATGGGCAACTGGGCCAACCGCTGGCGTTCCGATGAGAATCCCGGCGACGGAAAAACGCCGAGGCTTGACGGTACTACGGGAAGTCTTCTTGACACGCGGTGGCTGTACGATGCCACTTACATCCAGCTGAAAAACGTGACCCTGGGATACAATTTTGAACAGGAGCTGGCGAATAAACTGAAAATTTCCAACCTGAGGATTTATGTCAGCCTGGAAAATGTCTGGAGAAAAGACCACTATTACGGGGGTTACAATCCGGAGTCCGTACAGTCAGACGGTACCGATTACGGAGCATATCCCAATGCCAAGGTCTATATGATGGGCTTAAACTTTAACTTTTAAACGATAAAAAAAATGAAAATCACTAAAATAAATGCGTCCTATTTACCGTCACCTGTGAGATCTCTTACAAAAGCATTGCTATGCGGCACCCTGATGCTGGGAATGGCCGGCTGCGAAAAGGACCTGCTGCTGGAACCGGAAAACAACATTACCCAGAACTCTTTTTATACCACCGAGCTGCAGATCAGCCAGGCTTTGTCAGGGGTCTACTCCGCTATGGTGAACGCCTCATCCCGGGGAGGCTATGACGTTAATTTTTACTTACTGGCATCAGAAGTCCGTTCCAATAACTTCAATGCCATCTCGCAGAACGGAAACAGGGATTATTATGCCATCAACCGTTTTCAGGATACCTCATCTACCGATGAGATCGAAATCCTCTGGGAAGATGCCTACCAACAGATTTCTTATGCCAACACGCTTTTGTCCAGAATTGATGCAGTGCCGTTTGCGGATCCTGCACTGAAGGAGCAATACCGTTCTGAAGCCCGTTTCCTGAGAGCCTATGCTTATTTTGAGCTGATGCGTATTTTCGGGAAAGTCCCTCTTATTGATAAACCCGTGAGTCCTGAAGAAGCTGCCAAAATACCGAGAACAGATCTGGCTACACTTTATAATTTCATTACTTCAGAAATTGAGGCCTCTGTAGCCGGTTTAAAAAATGTCTATGATGCAGCGAACAAAGGAAGGATTACAAAATTTGCGGCCCATGCCATGTTGGGCAGAATGTACCTTACCGGATCCGGTTATCCGCTCAATAACGGTTCGTATGCTCAAAAAGCAAAAGAGCATTTGTTTACAGTCATTCAGGGAGAAGGCCAGTTTGTGACGTTTGCTCCCAATTATGCAGATCTGTTCAAAAGTGCCAACGACAACAAATACCATATTTTCGAGATCCAGCACATCAGCGGAGGCCTGTCGCAGGGTTCTTACCTGCCAAGTTATGTTTCACCGAATTTCGGGACGGCTGATCCTTATTATAACGCGCAGGGCAGCTTATACAGTCCTGCCGAACTGGGGGTTTCCCAGTCACTGATTAATGCATATGAACCCGGAGACCTGAGGCTTCCTCTAACCGTCAGGACCAGCTTCATTGCACAGAACGGACAGCCCGATAATGCTAATTTTTTCGTGAAGTTCCGCGAAAAAGGCATGGTGATTACCAACCGTTATGACTGGCCCATCAACTTCCCGGTTATACGGTATGCCGATGTCCTTTTGATGTATGCGGAAATTTTAAATAATCAGGGCAATACAAGCGCTGCGGTCCCTTATTTAAACAGGATCCGCCAGAGGGCAGGGCTCGCTCCGGTTCCGGCTTCAATATCCGCTTCCGACTTTACCACGGCGCTCCGTAAAGAAAGAAGGGTGGAATTTGCCGGCGAAGGGGTTTACTGGCATGACCTGGTCCGTTGGAATACGGGAGTAGCCGTAATCAACCAGGCTGCTGCACAGCTCAATTATAATTATACCATTACCACAAATGATTATTTATATCAGGTCCCTCTATCCCAGATTCAGGTGGCCGGATATGACCAGAATCCTTAAACTGTTAACTGTTTTTGTAAAAAAGAGGCAGGGCCTGTTTATAAGTCTGTTTAATACTTATAGCTTTACATTTTTATGGCAGATTTAAATCTTATTCTGTAATATACGCTCGCAGATTCAACAGGTTCAGCATATTTTTTATGGGTTATCCAGATCTGCGCAGTTACCTTAATCGGCTGGAGATTATATTTGTAACTAAATTTAAACAGGCTCTGAGTATTTAATAATAATTTCCCACAGGTGATCATGGCCATGCAGAAGTCTTTTTATTAAAGATCATTATGCTTGAAATCATCTTATACTCAATATATTATCATTAACTATGTAATAACCAAAAAAATAGCAGATATGCCGAAAAATGAAAAAGGTGATTACGTATGCATCAATCACGAAAGCGAACTTTTAACCAATATGACGTTCGTTAATTTACCGAAACTGGACTTTGACAGTGAAACCAAGAAGCTGAACGAATCTTCACAGTCATTTCCCGCAAAGCTGATGTTCTGTCCGGAATGCGGATATATTGAGTTTTATACCATTAAACCGGAACAGGACTTCCCGGATCACAACGCTGAACAGTAAAGGAGTTAAGAAAAATAAATTGTTTTTAGATTACATCTGAACAAAAATTTAAAAGCCCGGGACATATCC
Organism: Chryseobacterium sp. JJR-5R; assembly: GCF_034047335.1. NCBI lineage: Bacteria > Pseudomonadati > Bacteroidota > Flavobacteriia > Flavobacteriales > Weeksellaceae > Chryseobacterium > Chryseobacterium sp. JJR-5R. Next base: position 1,772,605 of record NZ_CP139137.1, on the reverse strand, counting down.
TGGGCTTTTTATTTAAACAGTTTTTATTTTGTAATATTAAACAGGGGGTAACATACCAAAAAAGCCCCTGAAACAGGGGCTTTTGGTGACCGCGGAGGGATTCGAACCCCCAACCGTTGGAGCCGAAATCCAATATTCTATCCAGTTGAACTACGCAGCCCTCATTGTATATTTAGAAAGTAATCTTCACGCCTCCCAAAACCTGTGCACCAAGAACTTTGTAGCCTTTGTACGTCTGGTATTTTGAGCTCAGAAGATTGTTTCCGATGGCAAAAATACTGAAATTTTTGTGAACTTTATACTCTGCGGAAAGATTTATATCAGCATACCCCCCAACTATGTCATGGGTATCCTCTGCAGACTGGTACACCAACGGGCTCCCAACTCCCTCAAGCACAAACGAATTCGTGGTTCTGTCGCTGGCAAAAATCCCTTTAAAACCAAGCAATAATTTTTGGTCCAGCATGGTATATTTTGCCCCGATTGAGGCATTAAACAGCGGAATATTGTAGATATCTTCATAATTTTTAAGGTCAAACTTGGTAAATTTCACCTCTGCATCCAGTATCAGGTTGGCCAGAGGAAAATACTGCAGGCTTCCTTTAACATCGCTTACGTTTCCGTCATCATAAATCGCAGAGAACGTATTTGCATAATTATAGGCCGAACGGCTGACGGAAGTATAGTCAAATAAATCGTTTGCCCTGAAGAACATGATATTCCCCATTTTCCCGTACCCTGCGGAAACATCGTATTTAAAAGTTTCGTCAATATCTCCCCTTAAACCTGCATAGAAATGATATTTGGTTTCAGTAGGTCTCAGGTACTGGTCAGAAACAATGAAGGGATTCTGCTGTAACAGATCGGCATACGTATTCAGCTTCAGGCCACCGTCCACACCGCCGTAAAACTTGAATTCCTGGGCAGCGGCATATTGGAATTCCGCCTGCGGGAACCAATACGTTTTGTTATTCTTCATCTGCTCTGCCATCAAGACATTCGAATTTTTTGAGTTCAGGAATGAGAATGACGAACCCAGCATCAGGTACGACTCCCCTTTTCTGAAGGTCACTTTCGGGGCCAGACTGATATTGACGAAGTTGCTTGAATTATTATCAACAATGGCAAACTCGCTTTTTACAGCTTCCAGCCCTACCCCCAGATCAGCATTCAGGTTAATCCCGGATTTCCCGATTTCAACCGCATGCTTTGATAAATTAGCCAATACCGAAACCTGGTTTTCCTGGGCATCGAAATGGTCTTTTAAAAAGGAAGATTTCACCCTGATGTCATTCAGGATTTCATTGGAATAAAAATCGTAGTATCCGTTTACCTTAAACTGGTTCACCCGCTGGTCAAGGTCCACATCTCCGGGCTCCAGGGCATAAATACCGTAATAATTATAGCTGTTTAAGCCGTATTCGGCATTTAAATTAAACTTTCCTTTGTCCCCGTAAGAATTAAGAAAGGCTCCCAAAGTGGTAGAGCTCTGTTTGGAATCCCACGGATAGTCTTTTTTCAGGCCCTGTGTTGAAAGGAAATGCGCATCCAATCCCACTTCAATTTTATTTTCCAGTGTTTTTGAAATGTTGGCATCCCCGAGGATCTTCCCGTAATTCCCCATTCCGAACTGGACATAGTTGTTCTGAACCGAACCTTCAAACTTCGGTGTTACGTCCTGGCCCTGAATGGTGGACGTCTTGAAGTCTGATACCGCAGGAACATCCGTAATGGTATACTGCACGGGATTCTGCGATTTTTCTTCCGGCGGATAGTTTTTAATGGTCTCCACCGAAGTTTTCTTTTTTTCGATCTTCCTTACCTCCGGTTCCCTTTTTTTATTAAGGATCAGTTTCTCTTCTCTGATCTGGGAAAACGCAGCCGACGAGATCCCTAAGAATAATATAGATAATATTTGAATTTTCCTGTTCATTGCTTATGGTTGTATTAATGTCTGGTGTATCCTGTATTTTAACGGTACGTTGTACTTTTACATTCTACGCTGTACACTTTATACTTACTTTTTAATCGATTTTTTAACCTCTTTTGCCTCCGCTACAATCTCCGGGAAGTCTTTGTAGTTTTCAATGATCTGATCACAGGTATAGCTTGCCTGGTAATTGTCTTTCAGGCCTACGTAATTCTTCGCCATCAGTACCAGAGCGCGTGCTCCCCAGTATTCTTCGGAAGCATAATTATTGGCCAGCTTAAAGATGGTTTCGTTGGAAGATTTAAAGGCTTTTCCCTTATTCTGGTAATAAGCTTTTGCATACAAAGCTTCTGCGGCTACCGATGTATTGGAAGATTTCTCCAGCACCGTATAAGCAGCCTGTGCATCCTTGTCTTTACCGGAATTCATCAGGCTTCTCGCTTTGATCACTTTTGCAGTTTCAATAACTGCTACGGAGTTTTTGTTATTTGCAATTACCGCATCCGCCAATTTTTCCGCCTGTGAAAAGTTCTTTTCCTCGGCATACAGCTTCATCAGTTCTACATTGGCGTAATTTTTTATGTTTACGTCCGAAGAATTTCTGAGGCTTTCCAGATAGGTCCTGGCCTGCGCGCTGTCTCCCTGCGCAATGTAAATCTGTGCCAGACGCGTCTGTGCATCATCCTGGTAATCATTGGCAACACCGGCTACTTCCTGTAAAACCAAAAGGGCCTTGGTGGTATTTTTGGTCTGGTAATAACTTTCCCCCAGTTCATACTTGGCCTGGTACAGTCCCTCTCCTGTCGGGTTCTGCGTCAGGTATTTTTCGTAATAGGAAATGGCATTCTTATAATCCTTTTTCGTGAACAGCTGCTTCGCGGTGGATAGGTTGATCTCATCAATTTCAGAGGCATCTATATTAACTCCGATGCTTCTTGCAAAGCTTTCATACCCTGCCACGTCACCGTTCTTTGTGAAGATGGGTTTTGCAGCCTGGACGATTTTCTCCGCATACGCGGTATTTTTATACTGCTGGCCGAGAGACCTTAATTCAGAAAGCGCTTTATCGCTCTGATTCTGGTCGATGTAATTCTGTGCCCTGTAAATGGAAGCATTGGCTACCAGATCTTTATCTGATGATGTTTTAATGACTTTATTAAAGAAATCATTGGCGTTTGAAAAATCATCCTGGGCCGCATAGGCCGTCCCGATTTCATACTGGGCATCGTCGTAATAATCGGAATCCGGATATTTCGATAAAAGCGTTTTAAGGTTAGTGATCTTTGCCTGTGTATCCCCTTTGAACCCTAGAGCCATGGCTTTCTGGTACAGTGTATAATCCGTCGCATCTTCATTCCGGTCATAGATGGCAATGGCTTCATTCAGGTTGTTGTTGGCATAATTGATATCCGCCAGGCGAAGCTCCGCATCATTTTTAAATTCCGGTTTCGGATTGCTTAAATATTGCCTGAAATACGTTTCCGCCTGGTCGAATTTTTTGGATTTGAAATAAGCATATCCCAGGTCGTAAGGCAGCTGCTGCTTTTCAGGGAAGCTTTGGCTAAGCAGCTTTTCATACCGGGCAATGGCTGACGGGTAATTACCTTTCTGGTAATACACCTGCCCCAGCCAGTATAGTGCGCGGTTGTTAAATTCTTTATTGATGTTGAATCCTAAGCTTCTTAAGAAATACTGCTCGGCTTCATCATAATTTCCTTTGTTGAACTCTTCGGTACCCAGCAGGTAAGAAACTTCCTGGTCGATCTTGTCTATATCAGGGGAAGAATTCTGAAGCCTGTCGATAGCATTCAGGGTTTCCCTGTAGTTCCCTGAATACAGGTAAGACTTCACCAGCAGCGACCTCATCTCCGCACCGTTTGCGCTGTTCGGGTTTTCGCTGATGTAATTCTGGATTACCGTTGAAGCACTTTCAAACGGGTTCCCGATATCGTAACTCAATTTTGCATACTGCTCGTGGGCCAGCTTTTTAACTTTCGGGTCATAATTCATCTGGTAAGAAGAACGGAACGCCGAAAGGGCCTCCTGCTTTTTGCCAACCGCCAGATAGGCATTCCCAAGCTGGTAATAGGCATTCTGTGCCAGTGCGGAATTGCTGTTCAGCAACTGGTTGTAATAAGAAACCGCCTCATCGTATTTTTTAAGCTGGGCGGCAACAAACCCCATTTCATACAGGTCATTTTCAGACGGGTTCTGCTGGACGCTCAGGTAGTCTTTCAGATGCGGATAAGCCGCATCATAATTCCCTTTCATAAATTCGCTTTCCCCGATAATTTTATGGACTTCCGCTTTGTAAGCTTCTGAAATATCTTCATTGAGCAATGCCGTCCCTTCAGAAATCGCCTTATCGTAATCTTTGTCATTATAATACATCTGCACATAATAAGGACGTATGAGCTTGGCATATTCCGGACGGTCTTTTACCCTGTCGAAATACTGGAACGCCTTTTCATTCTGCCGGTCTGAATAGTACAGGTGCCCGAGCATGTAGGCAATGTCTCCTTTCTGGGATTCATCAGCGGATGTATAGGCTTCCTCTAAGGCATCCGTAGCCCCTTTGGAATCTCCCATCATGAATTTGGCATACCCCAGCTTCAGGATATACTGTGTATTCTCTTCTTTGGAAAGCTGGTACTGGTTGATCTTTTTCAGGGTTTCCAGTGCTTTCGGGAAATCTTTTTTCGCCAGGTAGTAATCTGCCAGCGGCAGGTTGGCCTGGGCGAAGTAGGCAGAATTGGGATACTGCCTGATAAAAGCCGTCAGCCCTTCTTCCGCATGGTTTTTCTGAAGGATCACGCCGATGACATTATCAAAAAACTGCGCTGCTTCCTGCCTGGATCTGGACAGGTTTTCATTATAGAAATATTGTCTTGCATATTCGTACTGTGAAGCATTGTAGATTTTGGTCTGATAAAGGTTTTCGGCCAGGTTGAACCTGTAGTTTTCTTTATGCGTAAAGTATTGAGACTGTTGGGCATCGGCAATACCGAAATACAGAACAGCAGTCGCCAGGAGTATTTTTTTCGAGTTCATTAATTGTAAATTTTAAAATGGGCAAGCCTGAAAACCAGGGCTAAATATTTAAAATTCTGCAGAAATTATCCACAATTGGTCAACGAAAATATCGAAAAGATATTGTATAAACAAGCCTTTTAACACATTGTTAATGGGGAGTTCACATTTTATGACTTCTTAACTTTTTATAAGAAACCTTAAGAAAAACAAAATTATTTCATAGAAATAATTACATTTGCTTTTTTCAAATAAAACAGAGTATTGAATGAGTCAGCTTTTTAGAAGGAAAATCTATTCAGATTCAGATACATCCACAGGCCTGTTAAGGGTTTTGGGTGTTTGGGACATCGTATTTTTTGGCATCGCGGCCATTATCGGGGCAGGAAGTTTCAGCAGTTTGGGAGAAGCCGTGTTCAGGGGAGGCCCGGGCGTCATCTTGCTGTATCTGATCTGTGGCTTTGCCTGCGGGTTTACGGCACTCTGTTATGCTGAATTTGCCAGCCGGATCCCTACCGCCGGCTCTGCGTATACATATGCGTATGCGAGCTTCGGGGAACTGATTGCCTGGATCATCGGCTGGGCACTGATTATGGAATATTCCTTCGGCAATATTTATGTTGCTTTTTCATGGTCAGATTATTTCACAAGCTTCCTGGAACGGATGGGTATGCATATCCCGGATTACCTGACCTGCAGCTATACCGAAGCTAAAAAAGCTTTTTTAAGCAGCTCTGAAAATAAAGAACTGATTAATGCATGGACCCATGCGCCTTTAATCGGAAGCCTGAAATTTATTGTTGATGTCCCGGCTTTGGTGATCAACGGGTTAATTACTTGGCTATGTTATGTAGGCGTAAAAGAAAGCAAGAATTTCAACAATGCACTGGTTATTTTAAAGCTGGCCGTTATCGTACTGGTTATTTTAGTCGGATTTTCATACATCAGCACAGACAACTGGACGCCGGTTAACCCGGAAACCCATGTGGCTTCTTTTATGCCGAACGGTTTTGCCGGGGTAATGAGCGCGGTTTCAGGTGTATTCTTTGCGTACATCGGCTTTGATGCGTTAAGCGTACTGTCTGAGGAAACCAAAGACCCGCAGAAAACCCTGCCGAAAGGAATGATTATTTCACTGGTGCTGTGTACCGTTATTTATATCGCACTGACATTGGTACTGACCGGAATGGTGGATTACAGAAAGTTTGACGGCGTGGGAGACCCGCTTTCCTTCATCTTTGAAAAATCCAATGCCAATGTAGCCTGGATGGAGCTTACGGTTTCTTTCGTTGCCATTGTTGCCATTACCACCGTACTGCTTGTTTTCCAGATGGGGCAGCCGAGAATCTGGTACGCAATGAGCCGGGACGGACTGATGCCGAAGAAATTCCAGACGGTGCATCCTAAATACAAGACCCCTTCATTTGCTACCGTTGTCACAGGGATTGTGGTGGGTATTCCGATCTTGTTTACCGATAAATCCTTTATTCTGGACTTTACCAGTATCGGAACTATTTTTGCCTTCGTACTGGTCTGTGCCGGGGTTCTTATGCTGCCTGCCAAAGAAAAAATCAAAGGCAGGTTCCATCTTCCGTATATCAACGGTAAATTCATCTTCCCGGTTATTTTTATCGGGGCACTGCTGGTATTCTACTTCTGGCAGCCTGGATTTTTCAGTACTTTAATGGACTGGAAAGACCCGGCAGAAGGTGAATTCAGGGCTTCTATATTTTTCTTTATCCTGGTTAATTTAGTGCTTTGCGTCCTTACTTTTATCAAAAATTTCTCACTGATCCCTTTAATCGGATTAAGTTCTTGCCTTTACCTGCTTACCGGGATGAGCCATGACAACTGGTTCTGGTTCGGACTATGGTTTGCTTTCGGCCTGATTATTTATTTCTGCTACGGCTACCGGAACAGCAAGCTGAGAAACGCTTAGCCTTAATATACTATAAATTAAAAGTCCGGACTGCATTTCACAGTCCGGACTTTTTGTTTCAGATTGGCGGAATTATTGCTTTAGATTTTTTGAAAATACAAATTAAAAAGCCATGTCTGAAAGAATCAACACCTTCAAAGAATTTTACCGCTTCTACCTTACCGAACACAGCAAAACAGGCACGCGTGTCTTTCATTTTATCGGCACGCTGATGGTCTTTTTTGTCATCGGATACGTGATCGGCTCAGGAAAGGAACGTTTTTTATGGTACGTCCCGATTTTCGGCTACGGGTTTGCATGGCTGAGCCATGCTGTTATTGAAAAGAATAAGCCCGCAACTTTCAGATACCCTATGTGGTCTTTGATATCTGATTTTAAGCTGTTTTTCGAGCTGCTGATCGGAAAACAGAAATTTGCAGGGAACTCCGTTTCAAAAAGCACGGAACTTAAAGATCATTGATGAAGGGATACTTGTATTTAAAAATAATTTCGCACGGATTATAGATATATTTAATCTGCTGAAACCTGTTCGGGGGCTTGCTGTGCAAGCCCCCGAACAGGTTTTGAATCTTTTTAATCAGCCCTAAGAAATGACTACATAAACCGCTTCTTAAAGTTGAACTTCAGCATATTCATCAGTCCCGGCTCGATGATATCGATCCCAAGTCCGAAGTTGCTGTCGGCTATCGTATGGTGGTCCGTCCTGAACTTTTCAAAATCAGCCTGCGGGATTTCCAGGTTTACCAAAGGCTTGAATTCTATATTTACGGCAGCACCGTTTTTCGTTACCTTCTTACGGCTGGTAAAGCTAAAGTACGGATTATCAATTGTACTTTCCTGAACCGTATATTTTTCTTCGGTATCGATTTTCTGGTCGGTATGCAGGTTAATCTCATACTTCTCGCTGTCGAAATTATGCCAGAAGGAAATGTCTTTATGCATAAAATCCCGTGCGCTTGCCTTGATCACATTCCGGTCGAAATACATCAGGAAACGGTTATTTTTCGGATCTGTAAAGTAAGGATTGTCTATTGTAGCTGTATACTGGATCTTAAATTCATTCATTTTCTTATCATCACTTATGATATTAATGGAAGGATCTTTGAAAACATTCCTGATATCCGTCCCGTTCCGGTCTCCGGAATAATTCAGGCTGTAAAAGAGGAAATTGTTCCAGCTGTCTATAATTTCCCTCTTGTTGGTATTCTTAAAATACCTTCTCATGGCATTGGCCCGGTTTCCTTTGTAGGAAGTCGTTAAAGTCAGTGTTCCGGAGGTTCCCTGAACGTTGAAATCCACTTTCTCATCCACACAGAAATAAGGGTAACGGTAAGGCTTTCTTTCTTTTAGTTCCTGATCTTGCTTCACTTCAAGATAATGCATGAAATAAATGAAGCCGCGGTTTTCCAGCAGCCCGAATTCTTCACGGGTTGTGGCATCTATAAAGAAATCTTCACCTTTGTAATTAATTTTTACAATCGCGTGGTTGAAGGTGAGCAGCGAAGGCAGATAGTATTTAATATAGAAATCCGTGTGGAAATTTACCAGGACTACTGAGGAGTCCACACCAATATAATCCAGGATCACTTTCAACAGAACGGATTTCGCTTTACAGTCTCCCTGCTTGTTTTCATAGGTAACGGCAGGCTCCTGAGGCTTATGCCCGTTCATTTCATCAGCGTTGAAAATATAATAAATATGGTTCTGGACATACTCTACGGCAAACTGAATTTTTTCATCCGGATCCGCAATCAGGTCCAGCTTTTCAGCCAGATCCGGCGCAAAGCCTCTGAGTGTGGCGGTATTAAATATTTCGTCGTACATCGGCGCGATATAATCGGAAAGGCCTTTCCAGCCGGCGTCTGTGGCAAAATCGATGTAAGGAAAAATTTCACGGTTCGCATCAACCGGATTGATGTAATTTTTTTCCTCAAATACAAATCGATCACCTCTGTTCAGGCAGCGCACTTCAGGTTGCAGGACATTCCCGTTTTCATCTCTGAAAAAAGTCTTTTTATAGGCAATTTTCTCTTCTCTGTCATTGATGAAGGTAAACGTATAATTGCCGTATGCCCAGTAGTTATCCGGGCTCACCCAGATATACTTGGAAAATTCTTTCCTCAGGAAATCACGGTCTGTAAACGTTTTTATCCTGGAATCCTCCATGATCAAGATATCATACAGCCGGAGGTCTTTTATGGTGATATTGATTTTTTTATTGCTGCTTAAGATCCCTCCGCTGCTCTGGTTTTCACTGTCCAGCACCTTGATTTTAGTATCCGGAATCTTATCAATCAGGACTCCGTCTCTCAATACGCTGATCCGGTGGATATGGTATACCTCATTTTCTTCAACCACAACCTCTGAAACCGAAGACCGTTCAAGATTGGCCGGCTCATTCAGCGTATAAGCCATACAGATATACTCGCTGTTTTCCGCATTGCCGGTACGGTATTTCTTATCTAAAAAATAACAGAAATCTTTACCGTCACTGATTTGCTGTTTTGAAAAGTCAGACTCCTGTATCCTACTTATAAGCTCCTGATCATCAATATTCCCTGCCCATGATTCCGACTTCCGGATTTTGTAATTTTCAATTTCAATCTGATTGTCCATATTATATTTTACTATTTTGTATTAATGCGGCATAAAATGCAAGGTCAAATTAGGTATTTAAAAACTAAAAAACAAGAGTGCGGATTGAAGATATTTTATGTAAAGTCCCGTATATTTATTATACCATTTAAGGCCGGTAATAAAAAAATCCCTTCAGTAACTGAAAGGATTGATATTTATAAAAAGCAGTTTTAATATCCCTGTTTTTTAGGAGGTTCGGTCATTTTACTGTATTCATCCATTTTCTGTGTAGCCGCCATGGAAACCACCAGGTCGTTTAACATGGAGCTGGCTGCCGTAGGCGAATTGGGAAGCAGCACCAGGTTGCTCCTGTTGTTGGCTCCGATGGAATTGAGGGTATCATAATGCTGTGTCACCACAATTAATGCGGAAGCTTCCTGGGCATTGATGTTGGCTGCATTCAGCATTTTTACGGATTCTTCAAGGCCTTTGGCAATCTCCCTTCTCTGGTCGGCAATCCCCTGCCCCTGGAGTTTTTTGGATTCCGCTTCAGCCTTGGCTACCGCCACAATCCTTATTCTTTGGGCTTCAGATTCATATTCCGCCGCGGTTTTTTCACGTTCTGCCGCATTGATCCTGTTCATGGCATGCTTCACCTGCTCATCCGGATCAATGTCGGTTACCAGTGCTTTGATGATATCGTACCCGTAACTCTGCATGGCTTCCTGCAGTTCACTTTTGACAGCGATGGCAATATCGTCTTTCCTTACAAAGACATCATCCAACTTGGTTTTCGGGACTTCGGCACGGACCACATCGAAGACATAGGATGTGATCTGGTTTTCAGGATTTTCCAGGCGGTAATAGGCATCTCTCACATTTTCCCTGATCACCTGGTACTGTACGGAAACTTTCATTTTAATGAAAACATTATCCAGGGTTTTGGTATCGATAATAACATCCAGTTGCTGGATCCTGAGATTCAGGCGTTTGGAAATCTGGTCCAGAAACGGGATCTTCAGGTGCAGGCCGGCGTGGCTTACCTTAAGGAATTTACCCAACCTTTCCACAATAGCGGCAGATTCCTGCTTCACGGTAAAGAAAGACGCAAATAATGTGATGAGCGCGAAAAAAGCGATAATACCTAAATAAATCATATTGTTTTTATTTATCAATTAGCTGATAAGATACAGTTTTCCCGGCTGAAAATCAAATAAAACGCATAATTCTATACGGTCATCCCGATGTCGATACCCTTGATTTTACGGTACAGGTCCGTGGCATAGTTGTCCGTCATGCCGGAAACAAAATCAATAACCCCAAGAACTTTCTGATAGTCGGTGCCCGCTTCATACAAAAACTGTTTCGGCAGAAGCTTCAGGGCTTTTATATCATAGGATTTCCTCTGGTCTGAAGATTTTAAAATAGACGGTATAAAATGATCCAGCAGCTCATACATCACATTATAGCCCGCATTTTCTATTTCTACCACCGCTTTGTGGTTATATATTTTTTCTATGGAGAAGGTTTCGATGTCCTGTAAGGTCGTGTTTTCGGTTTTATAAAGATCCAGCAGGGCATGTTCCAGGTTGCCTTCAAGAATGGTGTTGAAATGAAGTTTATACATTTCAAGCGATTTATTAATCAGAGCGTTAATGACCTTGGCCCTTAAATAAGAAATCTGTTCATTTTCATTGGAGATCGAGGCCAGTTTCCGGTCAATCCGGTTCACGTCATCGGTTTCCGACTTCACGAGCTCAAAAAACAGATTCTTGCAGTCCGCCGTGGATACAATCCCCAGCCGGTGAGCATCTTCCATATCAATGATATTATAGCAGATATCGTCTGCCGCTTCTACCAGCCATACAAACGGATGCCTTTTGAAGATATACGGTTCTTCGCTTTCCGAAATCAACCCTGTCCCGCCGGCAATTTCAAGGAAAATATCTTTTTCGTTCTGGAAAAATCCGAATTTTTTACGGTGGATGATCCCTTTTTTCTTGGCAATGGCCTCACACGGATATTTGGCAATGCTTGCCAGTGTGGAAAATGTCAGCTGGATGCCGCCCTCGTCTTTTCCCTGCTGCTGCTGGGCCAATACCCTAATGGCGTTGGCGTTTCCTTCAAAATTCACCAGGTCTGCCCATTCCTTTTCATTGAATTTGGGCTTCAGGTCATTTTCATTCCTTTCAAAATAACTGGCGATGGCATCTTCCCCCGAATGCCCGAAAGCCGGATTGCCGACATCATGGCACAGGCAGGCCGCGGCAATAACGTGTCCCAGGTTATGCAGGTAAAAACTTCCGGCTTCTTCCGTTAAGTCATCCTTAAAATGATCGTGGATATATTCTCCCATGACACTTCCCAGGCTTCTTCCTACCGATGAAACTTCCAGCGAATGCGTCAGGCGGTTGTGCACGAAGACACTCCCGGGAAGCGGAAAGACCTGGGTTTTGTTCTGAAGCCTCCTGAAGGCCGATGAAAAAATAATTCGGTCAAAGTCTCTCTGGAAATCCGTCCTTGAAGCCTTCGTGTGTGGATTATTGCCTGTACGCTGGTTGGTGAAAATCCGGTTTAAGTTCATCATTTTTCAAAATTACTTTAATTTTTATTTTTACGGAATACTATTTGAATTTTTATCAGAAAATAAAGCGATGCCAGAAGGTCCTACCGTATTTTTAATGAAAGAAGATCTCCAGAAGTTCACAGGAAAAAAAGTGATGGAGGCCGGCGGTGACGCCAGGTTCGAAAAAGATATTTTCGAAGGGAAAATTTTAAAGGAAGTACGGACTTTCGGAAAGCAGACGTATCTGGTTTTTGAAGGTATGGTCGTAAGAATCCATTTACTGATGTTCGGCTCCTACGAAATCAATGAACAGACAAAACCCGACCGACAGCTGCGGTTGTCACTTATTTTTAAAGAAGGCTCACTGTATTTCTATACATGTAATGTAAAACTGGTTGACCCTGAATTTTTATCCGGTATAGACTGGGAAGCCGATGTGATGAGTGATGCGTGGAACCCTAAGAAAACAGCGAAAAAATTAAAATTACATCCGGAAATGATGGTCTGTGACGCACTCATGGATCAGGATATTTTTTCAGGAGTCGGAAACATTATTAAAAATGAAGTACTTTTCAGAATCGGAGTCCAGCCGGAAAGCCTTTTGGGAAATATGCCCGCAAAAAAGATCAAAGAATTGATTGAAGAAGCCCGCAATTACAGCTTTGACTTCCTGAAATGGAAACGCGATCTTACACTGAAGGAGCACTGGCTTGCCCACACGAAAAAAGTATGCCCGAAATGTGGCGGAAAGATGGTTAAAAAGCAGACCGGAAACGGCAAAAGAAGAAGCTTCTACTGTGAAAACGATCAGCAGCTTTATTAATACAACAGAATAATCCTGCTCTCTTCTACTCACCTTTTGTTTACTTATCCTGTAAACTGAATAATCATTCAGATTTTCTTATAAGCTGATACACTGTACTAAGCGGTGTACAGTTTTCACCATTATGCATATAAATAAATAAGGAAATCACTCAATAAAACAACATTTATATATCACTGTTTTTTGAACCCAGATTAAATTCCGTTAACTTTAGATCAAAATAAGGTGACATATTTTCGCCTTTTTTATATTGTTATGCTCTTCATCATTTAATTTTTGTTTTTGTCAATCTGTAAATAGAAGACCTTAAGTTATTAACAGATCAATAATTTTTTACGAATAAAATAACAAATACGATATAAAAATAATTAAAATACATTAAATTAATGTAAACAAATATCAACAAAATCCTGAATAAAAGCCTCATAACTTACTGATAAACATCATAATTATTTCATTTGGAGTATCATTTTAAAGTTGTAATATTGCAGTACGGAATTAGCAATAAATAATCAAATAATTAAAAATACAATAAAATGTTAACTTACATCGGAATCGCAACTTGTTTAGTCGTTTTTGCCTCTTATTTCGCAACCGTGAAAAGAGAAGAGAGAAACTAACTGCAATTTAATTTTAGGGCTGAGATTTCAGCGAACACAGGAACACACAAATGAATGCTACGGTTTATGTTTCAGCCGGATCTTATCAATATCAATGAGACACACAGGGAAGCATAAGCAACAACACTAAGGAAATCTTTAATTTTTATTATAGCCGATAGGGTCGAACTTTTTTGTTCGGCCTTTTTGCTTTATACCTCAAACGGTAATAATTCCTATGTTTGCCTTTAATTTAAAATGGTACTGATGATAAAAGAGATCGAACTGATCCGGCATACAATTTTTGACAGGCTGGGGCTTCCTATTACTGATTTAGATAAAGACGCAGAATGTGAGGATTATTCAGGATATAATTTTAGGCTTGGCCAACTCAGCATAAAATTCCGGAAAGCCAAAATTACTCCTAAGAAAACTGGGCATTTCGTGACATTATGGAAAAGGAACCCCCACACCAGAGAAACAGAACCGTTTGCATCAACTCATCCTTTTGATTTTTTCATCATCGCTGCTGAAGATAAAAACCGACAGGGCTTTTTCTTTTTCAGCAAGGATACCTTAGTCCGGCATAAAATTTTAACAACTTCATTACAAACAGGAAAGCGCGGCTTCAGAGTATATGCTGCCTGGGATATCCCTGAAAGCAGACAGGCAGAAAAAACAAGGCTCTGGCAGAAAAAATCCTTTATCAGTTTTTCCGATCCTGACTGCCTGGAAAAATGCAGAGCCATCTTGGACACAAAAATTTGAATTTTTAAGCTTTATCTTTGCCTGTAATTCCGATATACAATGAATTTATACAACCTTATTATCCAGGACAAAGAAGAAGTTTCTCTTGACGATGTATTCCTGGAGCCGCAGAATAAGCGACGTTTTGTACAACTTATCAAAGAACATACCTACAGTAAAGAACTGCAGGAATACGGCCTGCCGGTGAACAACAAGGTACTGCTCCGGGGAAGTTCCGGCTGTGGGAAAACCATGACGGCAAAAGCGGTTGCCCGTGCTTTGGGAAGGAACATCATCATCCTTAATTTAAGTAACATCGTTTCCTCAAGGATCGGTGAAACTTCCCAGAACATCAAAATGATTTTTGATAAGGCAGCCCGGGAGCGTTCGGTCCTGTTCCTTGATGAGCTGGACCAGATCGGGAAAGCGAGAGGCAGCGACGATAAGGATGTCGGAGAAATGAGAAGACTGGTTAATACCTTGTTGCAGCTGATTGATTATTATCCTGAAAATGCCCTGCTGCTGTGTGCCACGAACCATGCGGAAATTATAGATACGGCTTTGCTGAGGCGTTTCCAGCTGAAGATTGATTACGGGATGCCTTCCGCAGATTTCCTGGATGCTTTTTATGACAAGGTTTTAGCTAAATTTCCGGAAGACCTGAGAAATATTGAGCGGAAATACGGGATTTCATTTGCGGAAGCGAAAGACCACGCCTTTACGGTAATCAAAGGAAACCTGATTAAAAAGCTTGAAGCGGGATCAATTGAGGAATAATCGCCTGTGAGCCTAAAACAGCAGATTGTTACAGTATCGTATTGTAACAATCTGCAGGATAATCCGACCCATATTTAAAAATTCTCATGAATAAAAATCTTATTCTTTTACTGTGTTTTATCACGTCCATTTCCTGTTTCAGCCAAAACCGTCAGAAATTTATCGATGCAGCCGTCCGGAAACAATGGAGCAAATTTCCCGGTGTCGGTCTGGTAATCGGTGTTTATGAAGGCTCCAAAACCCGTTATTACGCATACGGCAGCCTGCAGAAAAACGAAAAGGCAAAGACAGACAGCACCACCCTTTTTGAAATCGGTTCCGCTACAAAAACATTTACGGCCCTGTTATTGGCACAGGAAATAAATAAGGGCAGCATCAATGCGTTTGATTTTATCGACGGCTATCTGCCGAAAGACGTACCGTTTGGCTGTGCTCTGAACAAAAGAATTTTACTTACAGATCTGGCCTCGCACCAATCGGGACTGCCAAACCTCAGCAACGACCGGTACTTTTCAGATTTAATGGATAAGGATCCATCCAATCCGTTCAGGTTTGTCGACAGAAAATACCTGTATGATGTTCTAAAGTCAACCGATTCCCTTTCTTCTTTCAGGCAATACCAATACAACAATTATGCATTTGCCCTTTTGGGGAATATCCTTGCAGATCAATCAAAGATCAGTTATGAGCGTATGGTAGAAGACCAGATCCTGAAGCCTTTACACATGAACTCCACTTCATTCAGTGTGACGGACAGTAAAAACCGTGCAGGCTTGTACAGCCAGCAGGGCGAAGCCCAGAAACCCATGATCTTGAATCAGGCAAACCCGGCAGGCGGGCTCCATTCCAATGCGGTAGACCTGCTTACCTATCTGAAAGCCTTTTTACAGAATAAAGATTTTATATCTCTGAGGAAACTTACGGAGAAAACGTATTATGAAGACAGCCGTAAAAAAATCGGGCTCGGCTGGGAAATCGGGAACGGTTTTGTTGAAAAAGACGGCGATACTTTCGGCAATTCCAGCTTAATCAGGTATTCCCCGGACCATCAGGTCGCCATTGTGGTGCTTTCCAATCATCAGAACGGAAGCCTGGTAAGGGATCTGATGAATGAAATCTATACCGAGATTACCAGATAACTGGCTGCAGCCGGTCCGTCGTCCGTCATCCCTATTCCATTCTAAGAAAATACGCTATAAAACTGATCGGTATTAAATCTTATGGGATCCGATTTATATCTGTAATTTTGCCGGCAAGTCTGTAGAAGAATGAAAACATTATTTAATTATTTAAAACCCCATAAATGGTTGCTGATTTTATCCTTGGCCTTAGCAACCGTTAATCAGGTATTTTCCCTGTTCGGCCCGGCGATCACCGGAAATATTTTAGACCAGCTCGTAACCCATCCCAATTTTTTTGACAAGCAGAAAACCATGCCCCGGAACCTGGACCAGTACCTGTACGGGACTGACGTTTACCACGGGGTATTCTATTTTCTGGGACTGCTTATAGGGACTGCGATGGTAAGCCGGATTGCCAAAGCCTTTCAGGATTATGTGGTGAGTGTAATCACCCAAAAGTTCGGCGCCAATATCTTTACCGACGGTCTGCAGCATTCCATGGCCCTGCCCTATCAGGAATTTGAGGACCAGCGAAGCGGGGAAACCCTTTCTGTTCTAACCAAAGTACGGGAAGATTCCGTAAAGTTCATTACCAACTTCATCAATATCTTTTTCGGGATCCTGGTGAGCATTATCTTCGTTTCCATATATGCGATCCGCCTGCACTTGTCTATTATGCCGGTGTATGTCGTAGGAATTTTCCTGATTGCATTTATTACGAACCTGCTGAGCAAAAGGATTAAACATATCCAGAAAACCATTGTTACGGAAACCACCGGCCTGGCCGGAAGCACAACGGAAAGCTTACGGAATATTGAAATTGTAAAAAGTTTAGGCCTGACCAAACAGGAAGTCAGGCGGCTCAACAACAATACGTATAAAATCCTGGGACTTGAACTGAAGAAAGTAAAAAGCATCCGCTCGCTGAGTTTCATCCAGGGCACTATGGTGAATTTCCTACAGCAATTAATTACCCTTACCCTTCTGTTTTTAATTTTCAGGAATATTGTGACGCCGGGACAGTACCTGTCCTTAATGTTTTACGGATTCTTCATTTTCGGGCCGATGCAGGAAATCGGGAACATCATTATTTCCTACCGTGAAGCCCAGGCCTCGCTGAACAATTTCGATAAACTGATGAAAAAACCTGCTGAAGATAAACCGCTGACACCCGTAAAAATCGGCGCTATTGACCAGCTGGAATTTAACAACGTTTCGTTCCAGCACCTGACCGCCTCCTATAAAGCCCTGAACGACATTTCATTTGACGTAAAGAATGGGGAAACCATCGCATTTGTAGGACCGAGCGGCTCCGGGAAAAGCACACTGGTGAAACTACTGGTCGGGCTGTACCGCCCGAAAGAAGGTTCTATATTCTATAATAAGGTAAACGGGAATGAATTTGATTTTGACGAGCTCAGGAACCAGATCGGTTTCGTGACACAGGACACCCAGCTTTTTGCGGGCACCATCAAAGAAAATCTTTTATTCGTCAATCCGGAGGCAACAGAGGAAGATCTGCGCATCGCTTTACAGAAATCCAGCAGCACTGCACTGATCGAACGGGCTGAAAAAGGCATCGATACCGTAATCGGTGAAGGCGGATTAAAATTAAGCGGCGGCGAGAAACAGCGGATTGCCATTGCGAGGGCTTTATTGAGAAAACCCCATTTGCTGATTTTTGATGAAGCCACTTCCGCTCTGGACAGCATTACGGAAGAGGAAATCACCTCCACCATCAGGGAAATCTCTGAGGAAAAAAACCAGATTACCGTCCTGATCGCGCACCGCCTGAGCACCATTATGCATGCCGACCGGATTTATGTCCTGGAACGCGGCAAGGTAATTGAAACCGGCTCCCATGAAAATCTGTTGGAATTAAAAGGATTATACTATGCCATGTGGCGCCAGCAGATCGGGGAACGAAAGATGGTGAAACCGGGTGTATAATACAATATGCTTTAATTGCCGGAAACAAGTTTCTGGAGCTTAAAGAAAATGATGAGGCTTAAAAAATACCCCGCATGAAAATCATCTCATCGAGCCTCTTCAAGCCGGCATTATGAAAAACCCTTGCCTGCCTGATATAGAAATAAGGTACGCAGATGAAAAGGATATGAAATCTGCACTTAATAAATAAACTGAGATTTAAAAATTAACAAAAACGAAACCTGACAATACAGACCTGTCAAAAGGCAGCTTGGAAAAAAGCAGATCCTGAATGAATTATGTTTTGTAAATTTGGATTGATGATATACTCATCATCAACCTGATTTCGGTAGTATGCAATAAGAAAAAATGTCAGCCCCATCACCATCACCATCTATTCCGCTCAATACTTTTCCTGATGCTCACAGCCCGGGAATTATTTTCGTGGAAACATCGGTTAAAGATTTGGAAATTGAAAAATAAAAGAAGCCCACAGAGACGACTATCACATCTTTTTTATGCTTAAAGAAGGCGGCGGGATCTTTGAAATTGACTTTCAGCAATATGAAATCAGTGCACATTCCGTCATGTACATCCAGCCTTTTCAGGTGCACCGGGTTATTTCTATCTATGATGCGACTTTTGATACTTTACTGGTCAGCAGTGAAAACTTAAACCCGGAATACCTCAAATTATTAAAAGAAATTACACCTGCCGGACCTCTGCTACTGGATCCTGAAACTTTTTCCATAGCATCGGAAACCGGAGCCGTCTGCAGGAAACTTTATCAGCGTAAAAATGAAAAACTGCACTACCTAATGATGAAGGATGCGTGTAACAGCCTGGTCGGATTTCTCATGTCACAGTTTCCGGTCCTGACCCATCGTGCAGATCAGCCTGCACGGCATGAAGTTATAGCCAAAGACTTCAAGCTTTTGCTGGATCAGCATTTTCTTACGGTGAAAAGTCCAAGCCAATATGCAGGAAAACTGAATATTTCTGCCGCCTACCTCAACGAATGCCTGAAAAAATCAACCGGGCAAACGGTTTCCTATCACATTCACCAGCGTATCATTCTGGAGGCAAAGCGCCTGTTGTTCCATTCCGGTAAATCAGTCAAAGAAATTGCGACGGAGCTCGGCTATGACGATTATCCGTACTTTTCCCGGCTGTTTACGAAAATAGCCGGGATGACGGCACTGGCATTCCGGAATAAAAACCTTGGATAGTCCAATACTTACCGCTTCTCATCCATTTTAAAAAAGCCTGCTTTTCCATTTCTTTGTATCATAAATTTTAAGATATGCCGACAGCACCAAAATGGATCAATGATACCCTTGAGAAATTAGCACCTTCAATGCTGAGGATGGTCAGAGTAGAACATGTTACCTACCTTAATCCCAATATAAAAATCATCCGGCTGAAAGGAAACTTTTCAGCATTGCATTTTACACCGGGATTCACGGTTTCTTTTCGGGTAAGCCCTACCGAAATGCGGCATTACACGGTATTTTATGTTGAGCCTTCTGCCAGGTTCATTGAGTGTATTGTGCATATCCACGGCAATGCGCCCGGAGCAAATTACATTAATGAACTTCAGCCCGGCGGCGAAAAAATAAAATTGGCAGTCCTGGGAAGTGATAAACAGTATGATGCAAAAGTTAAAAAGCAGATCATCTTCGGCGATGAAACTTCTTTAAGCCTGATGTTGAGTTTTTTGCCTTTACTCCGACAGAATGGACATGATTACCAGTTCTTCATAGAACTGGATGAACAAAACAGGAACATTCCTGAACAAATCGGGTTAGATAACTGTACCGTTTTTTCTAAAAATAATATTTTCCGGGACCAGGATCAAATTCGGCAATTGCCTTTATTTAATGATGGAGGCTGGTCGGATGCCAATATTGTATTGACCGGAAACGTCCGCTCATTACAAAATTTCAGAAAAGTATTGAAGGAAAACAGCCACCGCGGAAAAATCTATGCAAAAGGATACTGGCTCGAAGGTAAAAAAGGGTTATAGCATCATTATGAAATATATTCTTATTAAAAATCAGGAAGAAAAGGAAAATCGTTTATTGGATAATATCGCGGAGTTCCTTTGGGATTCCGGTCATGAGGTGAATGTTGCAGACGACACTGAAGCTTGTTTTGAAAATAAAAAATTTCATATCCATTACGACTGCCACGTTTTGATTATTGAAAACCATGATGCAGACAGGTGTATTTTAGATGTGTACCGGTCTGTTTTCAGGAATTTTGATTCCTGTAAAAAGGCCGGCAGTATTCTTATTTTTTCAACCACCGGCGTCTATACAGATGCCATTCCCTACCCTCATAAGATTTTTGACTATAAAAATTTAAATCGGGAATCATTACAGCTTTTTTTTCAGTGGTGCAGAGAAATCAATCTCTTCATTAAAACTGAAACCAGATAGCGCAGATTTGAAATCAATAATCAATAACATTTAATAGTTTCTGAAAAGTTCCGGTATTATTATTATTATCTTTAAATCAAAGTTCTATTTTTATCCATTATGCCCGACAAAGACGAAACCGAACGACGCAGAGACATCAAAAGACAACTTAGAAAAAAAGCAAATCTTGAATTTGAACAGAGTCTTCCCGTTTCCCGCGAAATTTTTAAAAATATCTTTGATTTTATTGATGCGCATCTTTCTGAAGAAGGATGTGATGACGCACTAAAATTAACCCGGAAATTTCTGGAAGAAAATCAGATTATAAATACGGATGAAGTGGTCAGCTGGCTCCAAAATAATGGCGGATATTGTGATTGTGAAGTTCTTTATAATGTTGAAGAACAGTTTGAAAATACAATCTGACAGGGAAGATTAAGTTTTGCTAATTTTAAAATATCAGATGATAGATGAACTATTAAAATAGATAATTAATGGAATACAATTATTTTTACGGAGCCATTTTGATCGATCGCGATTATGAAAATTCTAAAAATTTCATTGCTCAAAAAATGACAGCGAAAGAATACTGTTATTTTCATCCCAATATATTTTCTTTAGGTGAACCTGAATATCCTTACTATTATGAAAATATGCTGATTTCATTCGGAAGAACGGCAAAGTACTTTTGTGATGATGTTTATGAACTTAAAGCATTTTTACGTGAGTTTGAAGATATCCTGTCTAACCTGGATTTTGAAACGGCACAAATAAAGGTTGAAGCAAGCTATGCGGAGTACAAATTATTCTGGATTAATAAACAAAAACTGAAAAGCAGCGATAAAGATTCTTTACATGATACATTTAAAGAAGAACAAATAAGATATTACGAAACAGAAAATCTTTATTTCGGCTTTGGAGAAGTTGATTTGTTTTCAGGATACACTGATAAATATGAGGAAGAGAAGCTATCGGATTTCGACAGGAAATATCCAGGTTTCATTTATCCTTAGATAAGTATTTAACTAATATCATCCTGTATTTGCTATTTTAGCAGAATATATCCAAACTTTACCTAATGACAGTAGAAGAAATTACAGAATTGGCTCAAACAGAAAAGATACTCTTAAAATCCGAACTTGATGATAAACTTTTTGCACTGAAAGCTCTTAAATTCAGTATTTTAGAATGTATACTATATGTCAGAGTAAATCAAAACTGTTCTTTACAGAAAGCCCGGACAACCGTATTAGAGTCTGATGCCTGGAAGGACAAAAAAGATGAATTCATCATCCACCAACAGCAGCAGACGGAAGAATTTCTTGAAGCAGCAAAAAATGAGATTAATGAAATCCGGCAAACTTTTTCTGATACAGAAAATGAAATTACCGTTTCATTTAACTCAAGAAAACAATTATAGTATAATTGAAAACCAACACAGATAGCGCGGATTTGCAATCCGTGCTTCCTCAAACAATTCCTCTGTTTTTTTCATCTATCCCAATACAAAACCGTTATGAACCCTTAGAGCACATATCGCACAAGATCATAACGAGTCAGATACTAGATCTGAAATAATAGATTACCCGATACACTCCGCTTTGCTTTGTTGCCCGAAATAACGTTACACCACTGTTGCACCTTCCGTCAGTTCGAGTGTTTTTCGTAATGAAATGAAGAAAAATGTATTGAGAACCGATGAATAACAGACTTCTCTATACACTCCGCTTTACTTTTTTGCCCGAAATAACGTTACACCATTGTTATATCTCCGTCAGTTCAAGTGTTTTTCGTAATGAAATGAAGAAAATGTATCGGAACCGATATTACTAAACAAAACAGAAAATCCTTTCAAACAATTGAAAGGATCTTCTTTTGAAAAATATGAATGAATTAGTGGTATCCTTATGATAAGGTTTACTGAATGACAATTTTAAAATTACTGTTCAACCGGTCTCCCGAAACATTCAGGATATAATTTCCAGATGCTTTTCTGCCGGCCATATTCAGGTTGAAAGTTCCGGTTCCGTCAGCGTTCAGCTTTTCCCTGATGATTACTTTTCCGTACATATCCATCACCGTTGCCGTTAAGCTGGATTTTTTATATTCAGGAAGCTTAATAAAGAGCTGGTCTTTTACAGGATTCGGATATACGGTTCCTGCATTTTTACTGATGCTCAGTTCTGCATTAGCCAAAACCGCCTGATTGTACAGCGCTGATATTTCCGTGGTAGACAAGGCGTAATTATACATTTTCAGTTCATCAAACGCACCTTTATACGGAGCGGGCGTATTGGTAGCTGATAAAAATTCAAGTTCACCGATGTTTCCGATCACCAGGTCACTGGCTTCACCGATTCCGGTAACTGCAGTTTCGTCACCTTCAGAGCTTAACACACCGTTGGTGTAGATTCTCATTTTATGCGTTGTCACGTCTCTCTGGATTATCACATGCACCCAGTTATTGGTAAAATAATTCGCAATCGGGGAAGTGATTTCCTTTTTCGTAACATCATCATCGATGGCAAACCGCAGCTGGCCGCCTTTGATTTCTACATTAAACCGTTTACCGGTGGCTCCCGTCGTAGTATTTTTTGTAAAAGAACCTTTACACAACACATATAAGCTGGTGGCCGAAGACGTTGGAATCATGCTTTGCGGAGCCTTCATCCAATAGGAAACGGTAAAAGAATGGGTATTAAACAGAATCTGGTCCTGATGCGGGATACTCGCAATGTACGGTGTATTCGGTGAAGTGGACAGGTCCAGGGCATTGTTTTCTTTTCCGGCTACCCTTACATTGGCATTGTCGTAGGCTACATTTAAAGTCCCGTTATTGCCATACGGTGTTACGTCGGCAATCTGTTCACCGGATAAAGGCGCTTCTGTGAAAGGCCAGTTCCCGACAAGGCTTGGCGTCAGGGCACGGAAGCTCCAGACATCTCCCGTTACGGAACCGAGCGCATTGGAAGCATCTACCCTCCAATAGTAATTGGTTGCCGTATTTAGACTGTTAACCTGATAAGACGGCGTGGCAGAATAAGGTACAGTAGCCACATTGGTTAAATTCTGTGGACTTGTCCCGAAATAAACCGAATAGCTTGTTGTATTGGCACTGCCGTTCCATTTTAAAATGAAACTGCCGCTGTTCAGCTGTACATCATTAAATCCGTTGGCCGGAACCGGATTTGTCGGCTTTACCGGTGCAGACGCAACCGGCGGTGTCGTTACCATTGCATTTGACGTATAGACCGAAGCATCTGCAGCATTGGTTGCTTTCACCCTGTAATAATATGGGGTGTTCGGGGTTAGGCCTGTTTCATTATAGCTTGTTGTATTCGCAGGCAGTGTGGCAATAACCGTAAAAGCGGTTCCGTTGGAAGAACGCTCCAGAACATAATTGGTTTCATTAGAAGCATTATCATTCCAGTTCACCGTTAAAGAACTGGCCGCCGGGCTTCCAGCCGTCAATGCACTGGTGAAATTCAGATTGGTAGGCGGAATGATAAAATCAGGGGCAGCCGTATTGGGCAGGCTGTTGATGTATACTTCAATATTCAGATACGGAGCATAAGCTGTGCTTACTGCCAAAGCATCGGCAACATTGGGATTCAGCCCGTTGGCGGTTTCCCATGCATCGGGCATCCCGTCATTATCCGTGTCCGAAGGAGCCGGCGCGCCGTAGATATGACCTGCCCCGCCGTTGGTAAACCCGAACTGGGTAGTTAAATCTGATTGTACATACACATACGTAGCGGTTGTCCCTTTCGACATCAGATCTGAAACCATCAGGTTATCCACTTGGTCACGTCTCGGATACGATGCCCCGACGCCTGCCACAATATTATCGTAGGCAGACTGGGCCGTTACTGTTGTATTTTTCATAGGATAATCATACGGAGCCGACATGATGGATGCCACGTCTCCTACAGGATATCCGGTTAAATTCTGAGGAACCAAAGCCCCGTCTAAAGTCCCGTTTTTATTATTGTCGAAATAATTTCCGGAACCGTATAAATTGAAATTGGCATTCCCCACACTGAAAGGCGTGGTCACGGCAGGGTTCGTATTCGGTCCGCCGATGAAATAATTATTGATGATATTTGCATACGACGCCCCTGCAGAATCTCCACCCATGATGTAGGCTTCCCCGGACTGCGTGTGGCCGTAAGTATTCCCGTAATTCCCCCAGTTGTAAACCACATTGTTCACAAACTCGTTGATGCCTTTGATTTTATTGTTTCGGGTTTTATTGCAGATGTACAAATTCCCGATCAGGCTGATCTTTCCTCCCGGTGGCGGCTGCATCAGCCCTCCCGCAGAGTGGTTGTGTCGGTGCATTCCCTGTCCGATAATTGAATTCTGGATGGTGATGTTATCAGGGCTCGTCCCGTTGCTATCCCAGTTCACCGAGAATACTTCGTCAGTTCCCCACGTAAACGTCATGTGGTCCAGAATGATATTGGCGCCGTTGGCAATTCCTGAAGCATCCTGGTTTTGGGATGTCCCGCCGTAACGGATCCGCATGAATCTGGCAATGGTATTGTTGGCTCCGGTAAAGGATACCCTCGGTCCCAGGAACAGGATGCCTTCTCCGGGAGCGGTCTGTCCGGCGATCGTTGTATTGGCAGCCACCGCAACAACGGACTGTAAGTTGACAATTCCTCCCACCTTAAAGATCACGAACCGGCCAGGCTGGCTCACTGCATCACGGAACGAGCCCGGCCCGCTGTCATTAAGATTGGTAACCAAGTAGATCTGAGGATTGGCAGCACCTCTTGCACCTGTGGTATACCGGCCAAAACCGGTAGCTTCCGGAAAGGCCAGTGTCTGGGCATCCAAATCAAAAGCGGATAAGGTCAATCCACAAAGCAATAAAGATTTAAGTGTTTGTTTAAAAAGTAAAGATCTGTCTTTCATAAAGATTAATTTTGTGTTAACCAATCTACCCACAAACACAAATACCGGCATCCTGTTGCATCCTGCCAATGTTTTATGTGTTAAATGATTGAAATAAAATAGAACGATAAAAGGAAACTGTGTTTCTTTAGTTTGGGTGCTTTTCGCAGTAAAGCAGAGAAAAATGTATCGGAAAGCGTTGAATTCCCAAATAAGTAGTTTCAATAAATCAAAGCCTATTAATCACTAACTTCTCGATACGATTTTTTCAAAATCTACTCGAAGTGACGATGTATAACGTTTGCCTTTAATCGGTCGCATCGTCACTTCGAGTGTTTTTCTAAGCAATGCGAAGAAAAATGTATCGAGAACCGGTGAGCTTACTACAAAATTATCTCAAAGTCTATCAATCACTAACTTCTCGATACACTTTTTTCAAAAGCTACTCGAAGTGACGATGTACAAAGTTTGTCTTTAATCGGTCGCATCGTAAGTTCGAGTGTTTTCCGCAGCAAAGCAGAGAAAAATGTATCGGAAAGCGTTGAATTTCCAAATAAGTATTTTTCAATAAATCAAGCCTATTAATAATTAACTTCTTGATACGATTTTTTCAAAATCTACTCGAAGCGACGATGTACAAAATTTGCTTTTAATCGGTCGCAACGTCAGTTCGAGTGTTTTTTGCAGCAAAGCGGAGAAAAATGTATCGAGAACCGGTGAGCTTACTACAAAATTATCTCAAAGTCTATCAATCACTAACTTCTCGATACACTTTTTTCAAAAGCTACTCGAAGTGACGATGTACAAAATTTGCCTTTAATCGGTCGCATCGTCACTTCGGGTGTTTTTCTAAGCAAAGAGGAGAAAAATGTATCGGGAACCGGTGAACTTTTAAACAAATATTTCCTACTCCATTAAGCTTATTAATTAACACAACAAAAAATCCCTTTCAAAACTGAAAGGGATTCATTATTTATATAAACTTTTAATTACATATACGCTTCAATCGGCTCACAGGTACAAACCAGGTTTCGGTCTCCGTAGGCTTCATCAACCCTTGCAACGGTAGCAAAGAATTTGTGGTCTCTTACCCAATGTAAAGGATAGGCTGCTTTTTCCCTGCTGTATGGCTTATCCCATGAATCTGAAATCACCAATTGTTCCGTGTGAGGTGCATTTTTCAGTACGTTGTTGGCCTGATCGGCTTCTCCGTTGGCAATCTCATCGATTTCATGTTTGATCGCGATCAACGCTTCTGCAAAACGGTCGATTTCAGATTTGCTTTCAGATTCTGTCGGCTCGATCATTAAGGTACCGGCAACCGGGAAGGAAACCGTCGGTGCGTGGAATCCGTAGTCCATCAGTCTTTTCGCCACATCAGCCACTTCAATGCCTAATGTTTTGAACTGTCTGAAATCTACGATACATTCGTGCGCTACCCTGCCTTCTGCATTGGAATACAAAATAGGGAAATGCTCCGCTAAAATTTCTTTTAAATAGTTCGCATTTAAAATGGCATGTTCAGTCGCTTTCTTTAAACCTGAAGTTCCCAACATTTTGATGTAAGCGTAAGAAATATTCAGGATCAGCCCGGAACCGTAAGGTGCAGCAGAAATACCTTCAATGGCATCTTTACTTCCGATTCTGATGTTCGCATTGGAAGGTAAGAAAGGAACCAGGTGTTTCGCTACACAGATCGGGCCTACGCCGGGACCTCCGCCTCCGTGAGGAATGGCGAATGTTTTGTGAAGGTTCAGGTGGCAAACGTCTGCCCCGATATTCCCCGGACTTGTGTATCCTACCTGGGCGTTCATGTTCGCACCGTCCATATATACCTGTCCGCCGTGCTCGTGGATCAGGCTGGTGATTTCTTTGATATTGGCATCGAAGAATCCGTACGTTGACGGATATGTGATCATTACGGCAGACAGATTCTCAGAATGCTGTTCTGTTTTGGCCTTTAAATCTTCGAAATCGATTTCCCCGCTTTCAAGGTTTTTTACCACTACGATTTTCATTCCTGCCATGGCGGCAGAAGCCGGGTTGGTTCCGTGCGCCGACTGAGGGATCAACACCACATTCCTGTGGCCTTCTCCTCTTGAGATATGATATTCCCTGATTACCATCAGGCCTGCATATTCTCCCTGCGCTCCGGAATTAGGCTGAAGGGAAGTCCCTGCAAAACCTGTGATTTCAGATAAATCTTTTTCAAGCTCAGCAATCATTTCCTGGTAACCTCCTGCCTGGTCTACCGGTACAAACGGGTGGATGGCTCCCCAGTTGTCCCATGAAAGAGGCAGCATCTGCGTCGCTGCATTAAGCTTCATCGTACAAGATCCCAAAGAAATCATGGAATGGGTTAGTGATAAATCTTTTCTTTCAAGACGCTTGATGTAACGCATCAGTTCCGTCTCCGTATGGTATTTGTTGAATACTTCTTCCGTAAGGATTTCGTCTTTCCTTAAATTTTCTTCCGGAATGCTGTAGCCTTCTTTTATTTCTAATTTGAAGGTCTGCTTGTCTTTAAACTGGGCAAAAGATG
The DNA here is from genome assembly GCF_034047335.1 of Chryseobacterium sp. JJR-5R. Classification (NCBI taxonomy): domain Bacteria; kingdom Pseudomonadati; phylum Bacteroidota; class Flavobacteriia; order Flavobacteriales; family Weeksellaceae; genus Chryseobacterium; species Chryseobacterium sp. JJR-5R. The sequence goes on along the minus strand of NZ_CP139137.1, from coordinate 1,744,706 downwards.
CCATCAGATAATTCAGCTTATCCAGGGTGGTGCTTTCATTGATTGCGATGCTTACTACGCCTTCCGTGAAATAGTTCAGGTTCAGCTTGTGATCCAGCATCATTCTCATCAGCCTCCCTTTATCTTCTTCACTGATCGTGAATTTTACAGTATCAAAGATAGGCTCTTCCACGATTTGGTACCCTAATGCTTTAAGACCGTTTTTCAACGCATTTGCTTTGAAATGGATCTGGTCAGCGATATAATTTAACCCTTTCGGGCCGTGATAAACGGCATACATTCCCGCCATCACTGCTAAAAGAACCTGGGCTGTACAGATGTTGGATGTTGCCCTTTCTCTTTTGATGTGCTGCTCTCTGGTCTGCAAAGCCATTCTCAGGGCACGTTTTCCGTACATATCCTGGGAAACCCCGATGATTCTTCCGGGAATATCCCTTTTGTAATCTTCCTTACAGGAGAAAAATGCCGCGTGAGGACCGCCATAACCCAACGGAATCCCGAATCTCTGCGTTGTTCCTACAGCACAGTCGGCACCCATGGATGCAGGCGATTTTAATTTCACCAGCGCCATCGGGTCACACGCTACCACAACCTGAAGATCTGATTTTTTATATTCAGTAATATCTTCCGTATAATCTAAAACGATCCCGTTTTTACCCGGGTACTGTAATAAAACTCCGTAATAAGAACCATCCAGTGTGTGGGTTTTATGGTCACCTTCCACAATTTCAATCTCCAGTCCTTCCGCTTTTGTTTTCAAGACGGAAACGGTCTGAGGCATCACCAGATCTGAAACGAAGAACTTGTTCGCTCCCGCTTTTTTCTGGTCTTTGGTCCTGTTGTTGAAGAACATGTGCATGGCTTCTGCCGCCGCAGTGGATTCATCCAGCAATGAAGCATTGGCCAGTGCAAAACCGGTAAGGTCACACACCACAGTCTGGAAATTAAGAAGTGCTTCCAGCCTTCCCTGTGCAATCTCTGCCTGGTAAGGGGTATAGGCCGTATACCAGCTCGGGTTTTCAAAGATATTTCTCTGAATTGCGGACGGCAATAAGGTATTGTGGTATCCAAACCCGATATAGCTTGTATAATCGGTGTTTTTAGATGCCAGTTCCTTGGAATGGATCAGCATTTCATATTCCGAGAGCGGTTCTGAGATTTTAAGATCCTTTTCCAAACGGATGGAGGAAGGAATGGTCTGAGAAATAAGCTCTTCGATGCTTGAAACGCCTACTTTTTCCAGCATCGCCTGTTTATCGGCTTCATTCAGGGAAATGTGACGGCTTACAAACTGTTCTGTATTCATTTTTTATATTAGATTTTATTGTAAAAAAGATGCGTAAAATTACGGTTTTTTAGAAAATTGCACAAGTAATTTAAGAACGCGGATATTTCAGGAAAAGTATTCTGAAGATTTTAAAATTAACAGGTATTTATTGGCATTATCAATAATATAACAGTTAATATTTACTTTTATAATCAAATTACTTCAGATGTAATTTTTAAGAAGTTTATAAAAGTACGGCAGCAATCGTCATTATTTTCTGTTTTTCACCGGCTTTTAGCAAGGAATATAAAGCCTTCTTAAACCTTTAATAATCAGGACAAATAATTTATGTTAATTTATTATCTGTATTTATTCTAAATTAATATATTTGCAGTATGAATATGATCGTCCCTTTCAAAGTTCCGCCTTTGGCACCTGCATTTACCATCAGTAATGAAGAAATCTATTTCGGCGAAAAGAAATCCTGCTGCAAGAAGTTCAAAAAAGGAAAAAGATGCAAAAAGTGCCCGGGAAATAAGAAAATTTCTTGATCAGCTGAAACTTGTTATCAGGAAGTACAGCGCAATCGCAAGGATCAGGATTCCCCATATGAGCATGACTATCTTAGGCATGCCTCTCCGGTTGACCACTGTCCTGGGCTGTGGCCTGAATAGTTCTTCCACACCGTCTTTAAATTTATCGGCATCGGTATCAAAAACTTCAGTAATCGTGATGCCCTGAACGGCCGTTTTATGCAGTAATGAATTAGTCGCATGAAGAAGGACCTGGAACTTCCCGTCCTTGAATTCAGTAATTTTAAAAATCCGCTCTCCATACTGTTTCTCCAGTCCAAATGGCAATACTTTTACCACATCTGCATTCTGGGTCTGCCAGGTAATAATGATCTCCTCCCCTTTCTTGGCATGTACTTTATTTGCCGTAAATGTCTTTATGGAAGGCGGAACGGTATACCTGAAACTTTTCTGGTGGCTTTCCAGGTTCTGGTCATAAGAATACCTCCTGCCTTTATCATTCAGGGTTTCGTAGGCCTCCTGGATTTCCCGGAACCGGTCTGCAAAAAAATCATCATTTTCATTTTTGTCAGGATGGTATTTCAGGGAAAGTTTCCGATAGGCTTTTTTGATGTCTTCTTCTGAAGCATCATGAGAAATCCCGAGAAAGTAGTAGTAATCTTTCATTGAACGCTACAAAAATAAGGATTTTATTTTTTTCATGCATCAATACAGTTGATTTTGTCATGATGAGATTAGCGTGAATACCGCAATTACCGGTATTTTACAGCCAGATTTAAAAAGTCCGGTCCGGGAAGCTAAGCTTCCCGGACCGGACAAACAATTTCAATTAAATACTTTTTATATTATGCTTCAGCAGTACGTTCTTTCCTGCCTTCTCTTGCGCAGCATTTAGAAGCGAATTCTTTCCTGAACTTTCCTTTCAGTTCGCGGTATTGTTCTTCATCCATTTCCCTGATTTTATCTGCCAGGCCAAAAGGAGATTTTTCCCTTATTCCGTACTCTTCAAAAATACCTTTTACAAATCTTTTTCTCTGTATTGCTTTTTTAGCGATCAACGCTGCGCCTGCAACGGCCAGTGCTCCCAGAGCACCTTTTAATACTGAATTTTTCATTTTTCTAAATTTTAAATTTTACTACTTCTTTTTATATAGACGAATACATTGTTGTTTTACTTTACTACTTCTTAAAATTTCAATTATTCGTCAGTTCTCCTGTTTTTGCTGAAAAAGCCGTTTTCACATCTGCTCTTCCAGACTTCCTTGAATTTTTCTTTTTCTTCATCAGACATGCCTTCCATCTTATGCCTCATATGTTTCTCCTTCATATCGCGCATCCCACGGTCAAATTTCCCGTGAAAACCTCCGAAAAGAATTTTACTCAATACCAGAATTCCCATGGCCTGCCAGTAATTAATGGTTTTTACACCGATAATCTCAGGGAGAATGCAGTTCCAGAGCCACATTACAATCAGTGCAACGGCAAGGAAAATCAACGGCGGACATAGAATTAAAAGTGCCCAGCTTTTTTTATATTTATTGTTCATGATATTTTTTCTAATTATTTAAATCCTGGTATAGTTGTCTCAGTCGGTTTCTCAAATGTTTCACGGCATAATTTTTCCTGCTGATGATCGTTTTGATATTCTCACCCTGCTCGTCGGCAATTTCCTGGAGGGTCTTGTCATTCAGCTCATTTTCAACATATGCCAGCCGCTGCTTTTCGGGAAGCTCATCCAGGGCCTCGAAAAGTTTTTTCCAGATTTCGTCCTGAAACATTTTTATCTCCGGCCCAGCACTGTCATCCAGAAGCAGAATATCTTTTATTGAAAAAGTGCCGTCCTCATCTTCGTACACGAAATCCTCAAGATTCTCGGTTTTCTTTTTCCGGTATTTGTCCGTGATCTTATTGGCTGTTACCCGGTACAGCCATCCGCCGACATTGACGATCTCGGACAGATTGGTAATACTGCTGAACTGGTACCACACCTCCTGTAAAATATCTTCCGCATCTTCCGTATTCCTCACCTTCGGACGGATATAAGACATCAGCTTTCCTCCGTACTTTGAAACGGTCTGTGAGATGATACTTTCCTTCTCTTTCTGTGGCATTGTTATTTTTTCGACAACCTCCATATGGCTATGACGGCTGGTATTTTTATTTTACTTTAATAAATTTAAAATATTTTTCGGGAAGTGAGGAATTTCTTTTATTTATCGTGGGTTGACAAAAAATATTTATTTTGAAAATTTAGTGAACTGTTGTTGAAATTTCTTATGCAAATTAACAGACCACCCCATCAAAAATTCTTTGAATTTTTGCCACCCCTCCGAGGGAGGGGAACTTAAATATAATGAGTCAGTTTTGAGTTGAATACTTTTTATCAATTAACTGAATTAAAAAACGGAAAGCAAAAACTTTCCGTTGATATGATAGATCATATAAATTCAATACATTAATTCAGGTATATTCCGAAATACCAGGTCCACGCAATCAGGATTATCTGTATCGGGATTCTTTCCTTATAGAGATAGCCCATTCCGGGGCCGGTATAGTCTGCTTTAAAAATATTGACTTTCTTTTTTGAAGACCGGATATTGGCTACAAAAACCAGGACATAGAATATCAGCAGTAAAAAAGCAGTAAGTTCACGTATGGAAGGAATCATCAGTCCGATCCCGGCTGCAATTTCAATAATGCCGGTGAAATAAACCCAGAACAGTTTGCCCGGGATAAAATCAGGGATCATCATCGCCATTCCCTTCTGGAATTTAAAATGCGCCAATCCGGTAAATATGATAAAAACAGCCATTCCCAGATTTCCGGAAAATAAAAAATTCCAGTCGCCCTGAAATATTTTAGTCCCCAGTAGAGCCAGAATGAATGTGGCAAAAAGAATCGTTAACAGTTTCATCGTATTTTATTTCGCAGGGTAAACAGATTATCAAGCCTCCCAGTTACAGTTTTAAAATTAAATAAAAATCTGCACTTTCCGTTGAGTCTACTGAGAATAAACTATTCAGCTCCTTTCAATTTAAATGCCTTCTGCAAGCTTTGTGATCATTTCCAGGCCCTTGGTAAATCCGGCATCCATATCTTCACGCCGGTCTTTATCAACCTGTACCTCAACATGCAGTTTTGTCCGGCCTTCAAAATCAATCAGGATGTATTTTTCAAAAAATCCGCTCCATTCCATTATTTCCCTGCTTCGGGTATCTTCATTACCATCTTTATCTACGGTCCCCAGATGCTTGAAAATAATATGATCAGGCTCATCTAAGGTATCGATTGTTGAAACAAGCCCCTCACCTTCGGCATTCAGAAAATAAGTTTTTCCTCCGACCTGCCAGTCTGATTTTATCACGGATCCGTGCCCGAAAAACTGTGTCCACTGCGCATAGGTTTCGGGGTTCCAGATGACGTCCCATATTTTCTGCTTCGGGGCATTAATGACTCTTTCATAAGATAAAGTCTCCATATTGTATATTTTTGATTTGTTTGAGAGATTACAACTGATTCTCTGAAAGGTTTTTAATGATCATCAATGCATTAGGAAATTTTTCTTCATAAAAACTTTTAAATTCCTCACTGGTCTGGATTTCTACCATCAATCCGGTTCCCTCTTCGTTTTCTTCCAGAATATAAGCTTCAGTAGGCTCACCCCAGTCACGCGGTGTTTCAATCCCTTCAAAAATTTCTCCAAGATGAAGAAGCTTGAGTAATTTATGCGGGATATTTTTTTCTACCCGGCTGTATATTCCGTTGTTATGGGAATCAAAAAATTTCATTGTGCTTCCTTCTTCCAATGTTCCCTGATAAAATGATCCTTCTTTAAAAGCAGTTGTCCACTGCCTGTAAGAAATGTCATCCCACAATACGCTCCAGACTTTTGCAGGTTCTGCATTGATCTCTATCTCAAAATGTAATTTTTCCATTGTCGTGTAAAGTAAAGTTAGTAAAGCCTGCTTATCATTAAAAACAGACTTTATGATGTTCAAATTTTAAAGTTAATTTATCCGCCTACAAAATCACCTCCGTTGATATGAATGACTTCTCCGGTAATAAAGCTTGAATCTTCCGATGCCAGAAAGACATAAGCCGGTGCCACTTCAGACGGCTGGCCTGCACGTTTCAGGGCTGTATCTTTTCCAAAAGCGGAAAGGTCATCAAACGTTTCTTTTACCAAAGGCGTCCATATGGGTCCGGGAGCTACGCCGTTTACCAGAATTTTCCGTTCTGCGAGATTGGTAGAAAGGGAGCGCATAAATGACAATACAGCCCCTTTTGTAGCAGCATAATCAATAAGGTGGTCACTTCCGCGGTAGGCCGTTACAGAAGTGGTACAAATGATCCTTCCGCCTTCATTGATCATCGGCAGCAAATCCCTTGTCAGGGAAATCATTGAAATGATATTGGTATTGAATGTTTCCAGAATCTGCTCGTCTGAAATTTCTTCCAGCGTATCTTTTGAAGTATGGATACCGGCGTTGTTCACGAGAATATCCAGTTTCCCCCATTCCTTTTCTATCTGTCCGCAACATTCGGCCCGAAATTCTTTTCTACCCAGATCTCCTTTGATAAGGATACAGCTGCGGCCTTCTTTTTCCACCATTTTCCGGGTTTCTCCGGCATCATCATCGCTTTCTCTGTAAACAATGGCGATATCTGCTCCTTCCCTGGCAAAATGAACGGCAACCGCCTGTCCGATTCCGCTGTCGCCGCCGGTAATCAAAGCTTTTTTTCCGTTAAGCTTCTTACTTCCGCGATAGCTTTCACGGATAATTTCCGGCAATATGCCTTCATTCGGAACTTCTGATTTCGAGTCTGACTTGTTCTGTGTATTCATATGCAAATCTTTTTTCTACACTATATCAAACAGTACGCCGAAACAGTGCATACAGAGAACCTGAAACAACTTATGATTGCGGGAAGGTTATATTAAATCAGGTATTTTTTCAGCCCTTCCATGATTCCCTGCCATAAGGTATTGAAAAAGCTTTTGTTCGGATCTCTCTCTTTGTCAACTTCAACATGGTTAGGCTCCCCTTTAGAATCATTTTTAACAAAAATATTGGCAATCGCACTCAGCAGCTTTCTCTCTTTACCCGTATTTTTATTCATGAAGTTCACATTCATATCACTGTACTTAAAGTAGAAATTACCCCCGATATTCTTGCTGTTCCCTTTATAATCGAATTTCAGATAATGGATTTTGCCGTCCAGGCTTACATTCAGGTAAGGCCTTACAAAAAGATTGGCATTTTCCACAGACAGGTCATTGATAATCCCGTTGATAGCATAAGCGTCGCTCTTATCGGCAACATCAAACTGCCAGTTTACCTTGGTATCCGCATCCCCGAAAAGTTTGAAATGGGAATCCACTTTGATCACGGTAGGCCTGCCTTTCATTTTTGCGCTGTTTACATTATAGATGGAAGCATCAAAATTTTCAAAAGTGATTTTTCCGGGAATCTGTGCTTTTTCAGCAACTTCTTCATAGGCAAGGCGTGAATTTTTAATATCGATCTGCCTGATAAATAAAGGGAATTTCACATCGCGGAGCTTTTTGCTGAACATATAACGGACTGCTACATCATCAGGAGGTGCCAGATCATGGAAAATGTTACAGTTTACCCCGTCAAAGACAATACGGTCAAGATCAATAGCGGTATTTTTCCCGAGAACCGAATTTTTGTCTGTAATGTTAATTGATTTTACCTTTATGGTATACAGATCTTTTTCTACCGCAATCATCCGGTTGAACTTCGCTCTGGAATATTTCGGAAGAAACCCGAAATTTGTAACCTGTGTTACTTTACCTGTGTTTTTTATCGCATCTACTTTCAACCGGTAAAATTTCCCCGCATCAATATCAATTTTATCTGCTGTGACGAGGCGGTTTTTAATATGGAAAGGAATGGACTCTTTGAGGATATTCTTATCTGTAGTAACTGAATTCAGTTTAACATTGAAATTTCCGACCTTTATTTTTTCAACTCCTTTCGATTTCTGTGAGAAAGTTCCGTTGATGATATTCACAGCTCCCAGATGTGCAAGAAAGTCCGAAGCGGCGGACTTGTTTTCAGCAGTGTTTTTCTTTTTTTGATCTGCTGCAATAATTTCAATATCCGGTCTGTATACATTAACCGTGGCAAGCTTCATCTGAAACTGCTGGCCGGCAAAACGGGATGTATTTTTAAGGATTTCAATTTTCTTTGTCTTAATGTTAAAGACATCTTTGGTCCTGCTTTTTCCAAGTGCACTGAACCGTACATCATCCAAAAAAATATCATCATTATCTGAAGAAATCTTTTTAATACTTACTGCCTGCAGAGGATCGGTCATAAAATAAATGTTCTCAAATTCAATATTATGTCCGGAAAACACAAACGGCACTTTTTGTTTTACCGTATTTTTATCAAAGACAATTTCATTTAAATTCAGGCGGAAATTATCTACCGATGCCGTTTTCACTTTATTTTTCTGCTGAACCAGAACAGAACCTTCGCGGATATCAAGGTTTTTGATTCCGATCTTTAAATTGACTTCCTTAGGGTTTTCTTTTACTGTTTTTTTATTGGTGGAGGTAACAATCAGTTGCGGCTTTGTAAACCGGGTATTTTCTATGATCAGGGAATCCTGGTCTATTATAAAATTTTCCGCCAAAAGTTCAGAGACTTTCAGATCAAAAACATTTTTCGCGTTGTAAAGCCCGGGGCTCTCGATCGGTTTCAGGTGAAATCCGCTGATGCTAAGCTGTTTGTTTTTAGCATCGATCTGCTTAGCTAAAATCTGGTAAAAATCATTTACGGTAACAACGACGTCATGAGCATCGATCTTAAAATTCCTGAAAGAGACAGGCAGCTTTGAATCATCTTTACTTTTGCGGATCTCCGTAAGGCTTACATTGACGTTTTTCCCGTTAAAAACATATTTCTGTTCTGCGTTTTTTACTGAAATATTTCCATTGGTAACAAGGATATTTTCAATTCCGAAATCTGTGTTCTTTTTTACCGTGTCTTTCTTTTTTTTCGGTTTGCCTAAAGAAACCTGGATATCAGGATCGATGAGTTTTATGTTTTTTACATGGTACGATTTGCTGAAAACAGCATTCCATATCCCGAAGTCTTCTACCTGCAGGCTTTTTACACTTCCTGTAATCCTGGTTACGGCGGGATCTTTAGTGGCTTTGGTCTGTATAGCTATCGAATGTGCAGAGATATTCCCTTTGTAAAGGTCAAGATCGAAACCTTTCAGGACAATCCTGTAAGGCGTTTTTTCATTGATCAGTTCCGGAAGCTTGTGTTTAAGGTAAATATTAAGCAGAAACGGAGAAACGAGCACCAATAAGATCAGGGCTCCTAAAATAATCAGTATTGTTTTTTTCCATCTTGCAGGTTTTTGTCTAATTTTCGTTTTCATGTAAGCAGCAGCTGATTATTTAAAAAGCAAACCAGCATGTTTTACATTATTCTCAAATCTTATTCCAAATCCATGTCAAAAATGATTTTAGCCTCAATTTAATTGTTTTCTTTGTATTTATAAAATCATTAAGGCTGTATAACAGAAGTCATTACTGCTTATTTGCCGGATTCTTTATTATTTCTGCAATTTAAACTGAGCTGATCCGCATCTCTCTCATTCATTCATCATCTATGAAGAATAGGCCTTTTCCAGTTCTGAATATTTGCTCCTTTATCATATTCTCCCCAGAAATTCCGTCAAAAATTATAAGAAACATAAAAGTGTACGTACGGAATTACAGAGATAAGCTCATTACTTATATGATTTGAGTGGTAAAAAAGCTAAAGCTGTGACGGTATCTGAGAAGCATCCGTAAAAGTTACATTCCAGCCGTGCCCATTGATATCCCAGAAGGAATTATGGTACATCCATCCGTAATCCTGCGGTTCTTCATGCTGGGTGGCACCGTTTGCAACAGCGGCATTTACTACCTGGTCAACTTCCTCTCGGCTGCTTAAACTGATCGCGATTAAAACCTGGGTGGTATCACCTTTCGGAACCGGCTTTTCAGAAAAGGTCTGGAAATATTCTTCGGTTATGAACATAACAAAGGAATTGTCATTCAGGATGATGCAGACTGCTCTTTCATCTGAGATCTGATTGTTCACAGAGAACCCAAGCTTCGTCCAGAATTCTTTTGTTTTCTGAATATCTTTTACCGGAAGGTTGACATATATCTGATTAATTTTCATTTTATTATTTTTAAGATTAATTTTTTATACTGAAACTCAATTTTATTTTTAAATCCATTACGCCTTTTGAGACTGCCTGATCTGAAAACAGCAGATCATTTTTTAATATAGATTTAAAAGGTGCTTAAATTTTTAACCAGATTATAAAGTGATAATAAAAACTCTGCTTGCCGTAAGCTAGGTTTTTTTCAGAATAAATATTTATTTGTTGTTGTTTTTTCTTTTCTAAAGATGCAGTCTCCTCTTTAGAGCTTTCGGTTTCATAAGCATGAAAGCTTTTGAAGCTCTTCGAACATAAAACCCGGAAAATCACAGCAACTTTCGAGTGTTTCATTGATTATCAATTCAATATCTTTCAAGGCTTTAAAAATAATAAAAATATCAAACCCGGGCACTTTTTATATTTGCATTTGTTATACGGCATATGGATATCGGATACAAAACATCAGAGTATTATCTTACCTTACTTCATTTCCAGTTATCTGTCCAGATGTTGGTAACCTGATTTATTTAATAATAGAAAACAATCTGGCAAGCCGTTTTAAAACAGGGAAAGCTGAATGGGTTTCGGAGGAGAAGGTTTCACGGCATCCCCGAAAACGGTTTTTCCGCCGAAGCGCCATGCGTTCTGTCTTTCCTCTTCAATAACCTGCTGAATATCGAAATCCGGAATGAAATCTTCCTCTGTTTTTACCACAATCTCGTGAAGTCTGTTTAAGGTCCGCAGCTTATCTGAGTTTCCGAGCTTTGATTTCTCAATTCCTTTTTTAATGATGCTGATGCTTTCATCATAGACTTTGGTGGGCACAGGGAAAGGATGGCCGTCTTTTCCTCCGTGGGCAAAGGAAAACCGCGCGGGATCTTTAAATCTTGACGGCGCACCGTGGATGACTTCACTGACCAGAGCCAGCGACTGTATGGTACGCGGGCCTACTCCTTCGAGCATGAGCAGGTCTTCAAAATTCTGCGGCTGCCGCTCCCTTGTCACATACAGAAGTGCACCGAGGCGTTTAAGGTCTACATCGGAAGCGTCTACATGATGGTGGTTCGGAAGGATCAGCCTGGAAAAATCACTCATGATTTCTGCAGAATCGGTGTGGGAAATTTCAAGGATCCCTTTCCGGTTTCCGGAAGCTTCCGCATCCGTAAGGTTGAGGATCCGGCCTCTTGAAATCCCGTTAATTCCCGTATGGGGCTCTTCTACAAAAGATTTTATGTTTCCGGAATGCCAGTGGTATCGCCTCGCCGTGCCGTCTGATTCATGCATCCCCTGCTGCACCACGCTCCAGTTTCCGTTGTCGGCCAGGATAAAATTGTGCAGGTAGAGCTGATACCCGTCCTGGATTGCCGTATTATCCACCTTTGCAGAAAGCTTGCTGGCTCTTACCAGCTCATTTCCGTTCAGTCCCGTTTTATCGGCAATCTGAATCAGTTCAGAAGGCGTTTCCCGGGAAAACTTCCCTTTTCCGCCACAGATATAAAGCCCCAGTGATTGTGAATTGGGATTGACTGAACGTTTTAAAGCACCCATTACGGAAGTGGTGATTCCGGAAGAGTGCCAGTCCATTCCCATGACCGCGCCAAAGCTCTGAAACCAGAAAGGATCGGCAAGCCTCCGGAGCACTTCGTCTTTTCCGTAATCCATCAGGATGACCTCAATAACGGAAAGCCCGAGAACGGACATCCGTTCGTACAGCCAAGGCGGTACTTTGCCATAGTGAAGAGGAAGGTCCGCGGTTCCGGATCGTTTCATAATTGCTGTTGTTATCAATTACACATACTCAATATACAAACAATATACAAAAAAAACATCCTTATTCAGGATGTTTTTTTGTTCTTAATTTTTTATGATTTTCTTTGTTGCCGTCTTATCCTTAGTTCTGATCCTGAGAACGTAATTTCCTTTAATAAGATCACGGACATCGATATTTTTTTGATTTTCACCGGATTTCAGCAATTGCCCTGATGAAGAATACAGCTCAAAATGCTCCAGGTTTTCATTGGAATACAGTATGTCTTTTACGGGATTCGGATACACCGAAAGTCTGTTTTTTTCAGACGGAGTATCTTTCACATCAAGATAGCCGGACACTAATCCGTTGAATCTTGAAAGAAAGATATTGGTGCCGCCGGCAGATCCGCATACCATGATTTTACCGTCACTTAGGATATCCATGTCGTTAATAACAGAAAGATTGCCGTACCCCTGCTGGGTTTTGCCGCCCGTTCCGAAAGTAGTATCCAGGTAGCCGTTGCTGGTAACCCTCATCAGACCTATGTCTGTATAAGAACCTGCAGTAACCGTTCCTGCCAGCATAATCCTGCCATCTGCCAGTATTTTCATAGCACGGGTGGTATCATCAGAAGATCCGATAGGAGCTGTGAAAATCCCGTCCCCGTTAAAGGAAGTGTCCAGTGATCCGTTGGCATTTAAGCGTACAAGGGCAAAATCATCTCTGCCGCTGAGAAAAGCTGTTCCTCCGATAAGGATTTTTCCACTGTCCAGAAATGCGATTTCAACAGGTTCGTCGTTATTGCTGGGAGCTATAATGACGATCTGTTTTCCGTCTCCGCTGAATGACGTATCCAGGGAACCGTCTGTATTATATTTTACAATTCCATAATCTGAAAAGTTATTGGATGATGCAGCACCATAGCTATAGCTTCCTACAGCGATTTTCCCATCGGTATTGATGGCAATACAGGTGGCGGAATCATTATTTCCTGCAATATCCGTTGTTAATTTACCGTCTCCGCTGAAAGTGGTATCCAGCGTTCCGTCCACATTAATCCTTGCTACTGCCACATCCCTGTTGGATCCTGTAAAGGATTGTCCTGCAACCAAAATCTTCCCGTCGGGCTGTATGGCAACTGCTTTTGCAATATCTTCGTTAGTACCGAATGCTATCGTTAATTTACCGGTACCATTGAATGAAGTATCAATTGTTCCGTTGGCATTCAGTCTCACCACCATAAAATCTTTCCTGTTGACGCTGTTGGTATCCTCCCAGTATCCTACGGCAACTATTTTTCCGTCGGGCTGTATTTTCATATCATACAGTACGGCCTGAAGACCGCCGAAATAAACAGTGGTATAACCGCCGGTACCGAAAGTGGTATCAAGCTGATTGGATGTTGAAAACCGATGGAATTTGAAAGCATTGCTGAACTCATAACTGCCTACTACCATTCTTTGGTTAGCATCAATCTCTATTTCTGTTCCATAGGATCCGCTGTTATAAATAAAAAATCCGGAATTTCCGTAAGATGCATCCAGTGTCCCTTCCTGAGAAAAAGCCAGGCTGGCAAACAATACTGAACAAAGAGTAAAAATCTGTTTCATGGTTTTTATTTTTGATGATGCAAAAATACTTCATTTATTAATGGTTTCAAATATATTCCGGAAAAATTATCAAATAAAACGGATGGGTACCACTACTGGTTTCCAAGCATAAAAAAAGCCCTGTGAAAAATAATCTTCACAGGGCTTTTTATGTTTTTATCGGAATTATTTCAGTGCCGCCAGAGCTGCCTCATAATCAGGCTCATCAGCAATTTCTGAAACCTGTTCGGTATAAACAATATTATTGTCTGCATCGGTAACGATCACTGCACGGCTCAATAAACCTTTCATCGGTGAATCTGAGATCGTCAGTCCATTATCGTCCCCGAAAGTTCCTCTGAAATCCGACAGGGTTTCCACATTTTCCAGCCCTTCGGCAGCACAGAACCTTCCCAAAGCAAAAGGCAGGTCTTTAGAAACATTAATCACCACAGTATTTTCGAGACCGGACGCTTCTGTATTGAATTTTCTTGCAGATTCCGCACAGGTAGGGGTATCAATGCTCGGGAAAATATTGTAAACTTTCTTCTTGCCGTCAAAATTTCCCAGGGTTTTTACATTCAATTTGGAATCTACCAGTGCAAAATCCCTTATGGCTGTTCCTACTGACGGTAACGTCCCTATCGTATGCACTTCGTTTCCTTTTAAAGTAATGGTTGTTGACATAATATTATTTTTAAATATTTCCCAAATTTAATCAAAACCAAAAGTTTTTTCCTTTAAATAAGGTTAAATAATTCTTAAAGTAGAAAATCTTGTTTAGGATTGATCTTAAAAAATTAATTTTTAACTAAATTTGTGAATCTAAAAAATCAAATAATAAATAACAGTATAATGTCAGACAAATCAAAAATCTATTACACCCTTACGGATGAGGCTCCCATGTTGGCGACACACTCGTTTTTACCGATTGTAAAAGCGTTTACCAAATCAGCAGATATTGAGATCGCAGTCCCGGATATTTCTTTGGCAGGAAGAATTTTAGCCAACTTCCCGGAGTTCCTGAATGATAACCAGAAAATAGGTGATGCTCTGGCGGAACTCGGCCAGCTGGCAACACAGCCTGATGCAAACATTATCAAACTGCCTAACATTTCCGCTTCCGCACCACAACTGGATGCTGCTATTGCCGAATTACAGTCTAAAGGCTTCGCCGTTCCGAATTATCCGGCAGAACCTAAAAGCGAAGAAGAAAAAGCAATCAAGGCCAAATATGCAAAAGTATTGGGAAGTGCCGTAAACCCGGTGTTAAGAGAAGGGAATTCTGACAGACGTGCTCCTAAAGCCGTTAAAAACTACGCAAAGACCAATCCGCACAGAATGGGTGACTGGGCATCTGACAGCAAAACGGATGTTGCCCATATGAATACAGGAGATTTCTACGGTACTGAAACATCAACAACTTTAGAAAATGCTACCCGGTTCAAAATTGTATTCAAGGGTAACGATGGTGTAGAAACCCTGTTAAAAGATTTCGCTAACCTTCAGGCCGGAGAAGTAATCGATTCTTCCGTAATGAACCTTAATGCTTTGAAATCATTTGTAGAGCAGGCGATCAGCGAAGCGAAGGATAAAAATGTTCTGCTTTCCGCCCACCTGAAAGCAACGATGATGAAAATCTCCGATCCTATTATTTTCGGGGCGATCGTTGAAACGTTCTTTAAGGAAGTATTTACAAAATATGCCGAGACATTCAAATCCCTGGATGTTAACCCGAACAACGGGCTTGCCGATCTTTTCGATAAAATCAAAGGAAATGAGCAGGAAGACAATATCAAAGGGGATATTGAAGCGGCTCTGGTCAACGGACCTAGAGTAGCCATGGTGAACTCCGATAAAGGGATTACCAATTTCCACGTTCCTTCCGACATTATTGTTGATGCTTCTATGGCAGCTTTGGTAAGAGGCGGCGGTAAGATGTGGAACAAAGACGGCAACGAGGAAGATACGGTTTGTATCATTCCGGACCGTTCTTATGCCGGTTTCTACCAGTCTGTTATTGACGATATGAAAGCACACGGAAAACTGGATCCTACCACGATGGGCTCTGTTCCGAATGTAGGCTTAATGGCACAGAAAGCTGAAGAATACGGCTCCCATGATAAAACATTCCAGGCTGCTGCCGACGGAATCATTGAAGTTCAGGATGAAGCCGGAAGCGTTCTTCTTTCCCAAAAAGTGGAAAAAGGAGATATCTTCAGAATGTGCCAGACAAAAGATGCCCCGATCCAGGACTGGGTAAAATTAGCGGTGAACAGATCCAGACTTTCTGATACACCTGCGATTTTCTGGTTGGATAAAGGAAGAGCCCACGACAGGGAAATGATCAAAAAAGTTGAAAAATATTTAGCTGATCACGACACCAACGGACTTGATATTCAGATTCTTGATGTGAAAGATGCCATGACGGAAACCCTGCAAAGAGCAAGAGAAGGAAAAGACACCATTTCTGTTTCAGGAAACGTACTGAGAGATTATTTAACCGACCTTTTCCCGATTCTTGAACTGGGGACTTCTGCAAAAATGCTTTCCATTGTTCCTTTGATGAACGGCGGCGGGTTATTTGAAACCGGAGCCGGAGGTTCTGCACCGAAACACGTAGAACAGTTTGTTGAGGAAGGTTATTTAAGATGGGATTCTCTGGGTGAATTCTTGGCACTCCAGGCTTCCCTGGAACACCTGGCCCAGACTCAGGACAATACAAAAGCACAGGTTTTGGCAGATGCACTAGATGAAGCAAACGCCAAATTCTTAGCTACCGATAAATCCCCTGCAAGAAAAGTGGGACAGATTGACAACAGAGGTTCCCACTTCTATTTAGCCATGTACTGGGCAGAAGCACTGGCCAATCAGACGGCAGACGCTCAACTGGCGGCTCAGTTCGCTCCGGTAGCCAAAGCCATGCAGGAAAACGAAGAGGTTATTAATTCAGAATTAATTGGTGCACAGGGCAAGCCACAGGATATTGACGGCTATTACAAAACCGACAAGTTTAAGACGTACCAGGCCATGAGACCAAGTACCGTGTTGAATGAAATCATTGACGGCATTTAATTTCATAACTGATAAAAATAAAGAAAGCTCCTTGTACAAGGAGCTTTCTTTATTTTCAATGTTGACAATCTGTTTAAAAAGTAGTCAGGGTTATCGTTAACCATGTGCTTTTCTCAATTTAATCATGCTTAAAACAAGCAGCCCTAAAATACCCAGCACAAAATACCCTTCTGCTACTTCCAGCTGAACCTGCGGCTTTATAACGGCTACAATGCCGTAGCTGATGGCTGAGGTGATGATGAAGGCAACCCCGCCTGTCAGCCCGCCTGCAATTCCGGCAGAATTCGGGAAACGGCCGATACAGTAGGAAAAATAATTGTTGAAAATAAATCCGGCCGTAATATGGATTAAAAAGGCAAAAGCCACCAGGCTGTAAATATTATTGGAAAAATAAGAAGCGGCAAACATGGCCACGATCAGTCCCAGCTGTACAAAATTGGCATACCGGATCTTAGGCAGGAATGCTCTGTTGATCAGTGCTTTCCCTAAAAACCCGCCGGTCATCCAGGCAAACCCGAGAATCAGCGAAACATACCCGGCCACCACTTCCGAATATCCCATTTTATGCTCGATAATAAATGACCCGCACAAATTGAAAAACATAATCATGGAATAGCTCAGTCCGCACATGATCATTCCGTAAAAGAAGTCTTTCGCCCTGAACATGGAATTGTATTCTTTCAGTAAAAATTCAAAATGAAAAGGATTCCTTTTTTTCAGTGTTTCCCCCGAAAAGACAAACTCCAGTATGAACAGCAGCAGGCTATATCCGGCCAGCACATAAAAATTCGACTGCCATCCGAAAATTTTCTGCAGATAACCGCCGATAAACGGAGCAATAATTGGCCCTACCGACCAGACAATCGTCATAATGCTGAGGTAATGCTTCCGCTCTTCCCCATCATAGACATCCACGAAAAAAGCACGCTTCGATACCACGGCAAATCCCGACAGCATTCCCTGCAGGACCCGCATGGCGTAAATCACAAAAATATTCTGGGTAGTTGCGGTAATCATAAATGAAACCACGAACAGCGCAAGTGAAATCATGGAAATTTTATACCGCCCGAATGAATCAACAATGCTCCCGGCAAAAAACTGGGCTAGCCCGTAACTGATTAGAAATATGGATAAGGTAAGCTGGATATTGCTTTCCGGCTGATGCAGCTCAATGGCCATACTCGGCATGGAAGGCAGATAGATATCGGTTGCCAGCCCTGACATCGGGATTACGGCAAATGCCAGAACGGTGGCAATAAATTTATTTTTTTCTTTAAGTGTAACCATTGCTGTTTCTAATCTTTTATCATAAAGTCCGGGTTTCCGATAAATCTCAGAATCCCGGACCATTTCATCTTTAGTTATTTACCAGTTTCATAGAACCTTCACTGTATCTTTCCCCGGTATCCGGATATTTTTTCAGGATGGCATCAATGGTTTCCAGGTCTGATGCAGAAAGTTCAATATTTATGGCTTCAATATTTTCTTCGAGGTATTTAATCCGTTTGGTCCCCGGGATCGGGATAATATCTTCGCCCTGGTTCAGGACCCAGGCCAGTGCCAGCTGCGTTCCCTTTACCCCTTTTGATGCTGCAAAGGCATTGATCGCTCCGGCCAGGTTTCTGTTATTCTCCAGGTATTTTTCCTGATAACGCGGCAGCGATTTCCTGAAATCCTCATTACCGAAATGCTGAACTTCGGTGATATTGGAAAACAGTCCTCTTGCCAGCGGCGAATAAGGGACCAGAGTAATGCCAAGCTCCCGGATTATAGGTAAGATTCCTCCTTCAACATCACGTGTCAAAAGTGAATATTCCGACTGTAAAGCAGTAATCGGATGGACGGCATGTGCTTTCCTGATCGATTCTGCGGACGCTTCCGAAAGTCCCAGGTATTTTACTTTTCCTGCTTTTACCAGTTCAGCCATTGCGCCTACTGTTTCTTCAACCGGGATGCCCGGGTCTACCCTATGGGCATAATACAGGTCGATTTCATCAACTTTTAACCGCTGAAGACTCAGGTCAACCGCCTTCCGGATCCACTCCGGCGAGCCGTCAAAGTATGTTCCCGGGGCACCGCTGTGGCCTGCCTGGCCGTCTTTAAACCTGAATCCGAACTTGGTTGCAATGAAAATTTTGTCGCGGTTCGGTACCAGTACTTTCGAGATCAGCTTTTCATTTTCCCCATTGGCATACATATCTGCCGTATCCAGGAAGTTGACACCCAGATCCAGTGCTTTATGAAGGGTCTGTATGCTTTCCTGTTCGTCTGCAGGTCCATAAGCAAAGCTCATTCCCATACATCCCAGACCGATGGAAGACAATTCTTTTCCTGTGTTTCCTAATTTTCTGAATTTCATAAGTTCTTGTGATTTTAAATTAACGAGACAAAATTATAACAGAAACGATAGGGTTTCAATATAGAAATCAAACAAAGAATTATAAAAATCAAACAGCTGCTGTTCTTACGGCATTCGGTGTCATCCCTGTCTGCTTTTTAAAATAATTGGTGAAATAGGCAGGCTCTTCAAAACCCAGTCCGTATGCAATTTCAGAGATATTCCAGTCCGTATGCCTCAGCAGTGCATGGGCTTCATGGATAATCCTTGATGTAATCTGCTGCGTGGTGGTTTTTCCGGTGATTTCCTTAACGGAGCGGTTGAGTGAATTGACGTGGATTGAGAGGCTCTCTGCATAATCCATCGGGGTTTTCAGTCTCAGGTAACGCTCCGGGCTGTCAATCGGGAACTGCCTTTCCAGCAATTCCATAAACAGGGCCGCCACCCGTTGTGAAGCATTCTGATACGGTTCAAAATTATCTGCAGGATGCATCTTCATCGTTTCGTGGATCAGCAGGTGGAGATAGGCCCGGAGCACATCATATTTGTGCAGGTAATCCGACTGGATTTCGGCCATCATCTTATGAAAAAGGTTACTTACCGTTTCCTGCTGCCGCTCATCAACAAAGAAAACCGGTGTGCTGCCTACTTTGAAAAGCCCTGAATCATGAAGGGTTCCGAAGCGGTTACCGTTGTGCAGGAACTGATCGGTAAAAAGGCAGAAGAAGCCTTTCTGGTCTTCATTCTCCGCTTCCCATGAATAAGGCACTACGGGATTTGAAAACAGCAGGACGGGACGGTTGACATAAATCCATTTATCCGCATAATGAAGCGTTCCTTTGCCTATGATCAAAGAAATTTTATAGTAATCTCTTCTGCTGTAAGGGGTAATGAATGAACAGTGATCGCGGGAAAATACATTGAAATGCCCTATCCCGGGAGTTTTTACGCAACCGAACTGGTCTGCATTACGTTCATAAAAGCCCTTTATCGTTTCTCTGGATTCCATGATTCAAAATTATAAAAATCAAACAATCCCACCTCGTTAATTATCAAAAAAAATTGACTGCTCCGGAGAACAGCCAATTGATCCAGTATTAAATATATTTAATCAACGCTTTTAATGGTTCTTCTTTCCATGGTGCTTAGGCTGATGGGCCTTTGCTTTTTTATTCATGTGCTTATACCGTTTATCGTTATTTTTATTCCTGTTGTAAACGGCTACAGGATTCTGGCCTTTATAGTATTTGTTTTTAAACTTTGCATATTTATCCTTTCCCATAATCCTTTCAAGTTCTACATATCGGTCATTTCTCCACCGGTCAGGATTATTGACATATACCCTGTTCCAGGAATCATAATCCCGGTAACGGTCATTTAAAGCATAGACCTGGTCTGCCTGGGTAGTTGATAATACAAGATCAGAAATCACACTTTGCCAGTTGACATCCGTAACACTTCTTCTGTAATCATTGTAATTATCTGACTGTGCATAATTTAATCCGAATGTGCCCATAAACACAGCGGTTAATAATAACTTTTTCATTTTCCACTTTTTAATTGAATACGATATGATTTTCAAATAAAATGCCAGATCGGTTTTTTAAATCCATAAGGTTTGTTAAATATTTATAAATTTTAATTCGTAATCCGATTGAATATATATTAAGTCCATTTAATTGCATTTATTTTCATTTTAAATCCCTAATTTTAATACTGTGATTTATTGAGCATATCAACCTATAGATATCAGTATTATGGAAAATATAAGATTTCAAGTCTCCCCCCATCAGGATGAACTTCAACTATTGATTGATGAAAAAAAACCGGGATATATGTCGGTAAAGATTGACGGCAGGGTTTTGATTGTGTATTACACCAAGATCGATCAAGCATATGAAGGTAAAGGTTATGCAAAAACGCTTTTGGACGAATTGGTAAGATACGCTGAAGAGAATGATTTACTGATTGATCCGGAATGCGAATTTGTAAGGCAGCAGTTTGAAAACCATCCGGAAAGATATAAAGAGATCTGGCACGCTTAAATTAATCATTCCACCACCTGTTAAACTGATGGCGGGGCTCATTCAAGTCAACCGGTTCGCCGATCATCGGAGTCAGTACATTTAAGTTCCTGTCTTTTGCAAGACGGGTTACCTGTTCCAGAGGCTCATTCCAGGCGTGCAGGGCCAGCGCAAATTTTGATGAATGTACCGGAATAATATTTTTGGCATTCACGTCTATACTTGCCTGGATAACATCTTCAGGCAGCGCATGAATGTACTTCCAGGCTTCGTTATACTGTCCGTTTTCAATAATGGCATAATCAAAAGGCCCGTATTTTTCGCCGATCATCTTAAAATGTGTGTCATAACCGCTGTCGCCTCCCAAAAAGAGCTTCTGGGACGGGGTTTCAAGAACATAGGAAGTCCATAAAGTACCATTTCTTTTCATTTTCCGGCCGGAAAAATGCCTTGCCGGCGTAAAGGTGATTTTAATATTGTTTTTTAAACCGACTTCAGTTTCCCAATCTTCTTCAATCAGCTGTCCGGGCTCATATCCCCATCTTTCCAGATGGGCACCCACTCCCAAAGGCAGGATTGCCTTCCCTACCCTGCTCCTGATCGCCTTTACCGTAGGATAATCCAGATGATCATAATGGTCGTGGGTAATAATCAGATAATCAATATGAGGAATATCTTCGGGTATGAACACGTCAGCTCCGGCAAAGGCTTTGTTAAAAAACCGGAACGGGGAACCATAGGAACTCAGCACAGGATCCACCAGAAAAGAAATGCCGTCCAGCTGCATGTAATAGGATGAATGCCCCAGCCATATAAAAATATCGCGGTCTTCAGGCAGGCTCCTGAGATCAGTATGCACCGCCGGAATATCTTTTAAAGGTTTTAAAAGCGGATTTTTCTTTTTAAAAAAGAAATCGAGCATTACTTTCGGCATGTAATATCCTTCGGCAAGCGAGGGCGTAACACTGAGATTCTGAAACTGACGGTCTTTGTAATGTTTTGACTGCTGCATCCTTTCCAGCCTTTTCCCTTTTGCTTCCGCACCAAAGACCTCTCTGGCGGTAATCACAAAATAAAGCAAAATAATCAAAACGGCTATGGCAATTAGGGTATATATCATTATTATAGGATATCAAATGTATGATGTTACAGCATATGACGGTCCATAAACCGTAAACCTTTAAATTAGTTTAAATAATTATCAATTTATTTTCAGAATAATGAGTAAACTTTTTTATTTTTGAAATCCAATACAATAAAAATTGCAGAAGAACTGTTTCCTCATCTTCTTACTCATTCTAGTAACTTCCTGCGCATCAACCAGAAGGCACAATGAGCAGAGATCATCCTGCCTCCCTCCGGAAAAACTGAGAGCGGATGTAGATTTTGCCTACAACCGGCTGAAAGAACTGCATCCCCAGCTCTATTGGTATATTTCAAAAGAAAACCTGGACTACAAATTTGACAGTATCAAAAAAACAATCCATGAACCGCTGACGCCGTTGCAGTTTTATTTTAAATTACAGCCGGTGATCTCAGATATCCGTGAAGCACATCTCTCGCTGAGAATACCGATGAAAAAGCTTTCACGAAAGGAAACCAAAACACTGGAAAACAAGAAAGCCATGTTCAGCCGTTTCGGGTATTATGTTCAGGGCGAACATCTTTATATCACAGAAAACAAAGATTCGATTCAGAGGATTAAGCCGGGAACGGAAATCCTGTCCATCAATTCTGTTCCGGCTTCCGTTTATGTCAAAAAGTATGGTCAGCTCATCAACAGCGACGGCTTTAATACCACTTTTCAGCCTTATTTCTTAAAAGACTGGCTGTTTTATTTTTATGTAGCGGAGAACGGATATGAAAACGGGGCAAAACTGGAAACCCTTTACAACGGAGTAAAAAAAACCTACTTCCTGACAAGGGAAACAAAAAATGCGGCAGATCTTGAAAAAGACAAAGCTCAGCAAAAACGGACTCCGGAGAAAAAAATCAACGATTATGTAGCCTTCAGTGATTCTTATAACCGTTCTTTCAAGTTCCTGGATGCAGACAGTGCTATTGCCTATATCAAAGTAAAAAGCTTTTCAAGAGCGTATTCCGTGAAATTTTACAATGAAACGTTCAGCAAGATTAAAAAGGCAAAATCTAAATACCTGATCATTGATATCCGGAATAATTACGGCGGTTCCCTGGAAGAAATCCATAACCTGTACTCTTATCTGAGCCCGGAGCCTTATGTTCTGGTAAAACCGTCGCTGGTCACCTCGAAGACGGCTCCCCTGAAAACGAATTATTTCCGGAAAAGCAGCCTGCTGGATTATGTAATCAAAGGGATCACCTATCCGGTTTTTTTCTTTGCACAGGCGTTCGGTACCTATGAAAAAAACGGAAAGTTTTATTACCGTATGAAAGCCGATAAAGAAGCAAAGCCGGACAAAAATGTTTTTACCGGAAAGATATTTGTACTGATGAACGGAGGAAGCTTTTCAGCGTCTTCCATTTTTACGGCGAAACTGAAGAATGACAAACGGGCTGTTCTGGTTGGCGAAGAAACAGGAGGTGCCAACGACGGAACCGTAGCCGGTTTTTATTCTTACCAGCAGCTTCCGAATTCTAAAATCGATCTCCCTATCGGGCTGCTGCTGGTACAGCCTGATATTACGTTTACCCATACCCAAAAAGGTGTCCTTCCTGATGTTGCCGTTAAGGAAACGCTGAACGATATCATCAGTAAAAAAGACCCTCAGCTGGATTGGGTGATGCATGAAATCCAGAGAGAAAAAACGGCTGATACGAAATAGATCACCCTAATTTTATGGTAAAAAAACTTTTCACCGTTTTTAAAATGGCTGCATCCGTATTTATTGCATGGTTTATTATTCATTCCGCGTTCATTATAATTGACGGTATTTCTGATGACGGTAAGAAAGCAGACCTTGCCGTTATTCCGGGAAGCAAAGTAAATGAAGACGGCACCTTGTCAGAAAGGCTTGAACAGCGTCTTGAAAGCGGGATTGATTTATACAGAAGCCACCGGATCAGAAAAATCCTGGTCAGCGGAGGACTGGGAAAAGAAGGATATTACGAAGGAAGCCGAATGAAATCATTCCTTATTTCAAAGGGCATTCCCGATTCTTTGATTATTGTCGATAACTTTGGCAATAACACACGGGCAACGGTTGAAAATACACTACAATTGCGTACAAAGCTGAAGTTCAGCAGTATTATGGTTGTTTCCCAGTATTTTCATGTGAGCCGGACTAAAAAATTATTTAAAGACCGTGGCTTTAAAGAGGTAAACAGCGTCAGCCCGGATTATTTTGAATGGCGGGACGTGTATTCGCTGCTCCGGGAATTTCCGGCTTATTATATACAGTAAAAATAGGTTACGGCGGGCTGAAAGCCCGCCGTAACCTATTTTTCCAAATCATTCAGAAGATTTTTGATCTGCAGAATATATTTCCCGTACAGCCTTTTAAACCAGAAGTTCCCGAAAGCAAACAGAGCCAATAATCCAAAGACCAAACTCCCGATAAGCACGGTGGCAATTTTTGCATCGGAAAGAGGCTGCGGCCGCGGAATAAATTCCATGACAATAATGAGTTCGCATACCAGGAACGGAATAAAAGTAAGATAGAACGAAAGGTAATACTGTTTATTAAGATCAAACTGGTATAGAAGATCTTTCAGGTTTTCAGAAGTCTTCATCAGCGGATCCGTCATGTCTTTATAAAGCCGGAAAAATTTACTGAAAAAGAAAAAAGTGACGCAAATCATCGAAGCTAACAGGATGTCCATGTAAAATTTAAACTTAAAAGGAGCTTCACAGGAAGAGACTATAAAAAAACCGAAAATAAAAAGTGCAAAAGTAGACCAGAATTCCATGCGCATGTTCTTACGCATTTTTTCCAGCGGAAGATGGATGGTTTTCTTCTGCTCCATACTGATTTCAGGAGTACCAACAAGGGAATCGTCTTCACTCCATGCGTTTTTAAGCTCGTCTATATTCATTATTTCTTGATTTAAAGGTTAATTGTATTATGTTGTAAAATATCTTTCAGTTTATTCTTGGCGCGGTTCATCTTCACCCTTACATTCCCTTCGGAAATCCCCATCTGCTCTGCAATTTCCTTTCCGGTGACATCTTCAAGATAATAGAAGATAAAAGCTTTGTCAATAGGGTTCAGCTGATGGATTGCTTTATACATGGCATTCAGCTTTTCTTCTTTTCCGGCATCAGATTCTTCCTGTATAATTTTATAATCAGAAAAATCTCCGTTCCCGATAAAACTCCTTTTCTTTTCGTTTTTAAGGAATATGATCGCTGTATTCAGCGCAATCCTGTACAGCCAGGTAGAAAATCCGCTCCGGCCCCTGAAATGAGGGTAGGCTTTCCAGACCTGATAGGTAATCTCCTGGAAGAGATCATCCCGGTCATCTTTCGTATCCATATACATTTTGGAAATCTTAAAAATGATTCCTTTATGTTGTTCGATTTTCTGTAAAAATTCCTGTTCTGATGAGGCCATGATTTCTTATGCTCTGTAACGTTAGTTTCTCTTTTAAAAAATTGTTACACTTTTTTGCGGAAAATAATTAAAAAAATACGGACGCAAAAATTCAATGCTTTCACAGATCTGTTAATTTTTATATCCGGATTATTATGGCTCAATATTTGTGACCCCTGAGTTACATCAAAAAATATCAATATGCCTTACATCACAAAAAGCGACAATCAGAACGTCGAACTTTATTATGAAGATTTCGGATCCGGACAACCGATTATCCTGATCCACGGATGGCCGTTAAGCGGCAAATCATGGGAAATGCAGATTCCCGTTCTTTTGAATTTGGGATACCGTGTCATTTCATATGACAGAAGAGGTTTCGGAAAATCATCGCCTACTGCGGACGGATATGATTATGACAGCCTGACGCAGGACCTTCATGAATTAATCTCCCAACTGGAGCTGAAAAATGTAATCCTTTTCGGATTTTCTATGGGCGGCGGCGAAGTGGTGCGCTACCTGACGAACTATGGCTCTGATAACGTAGACAAAGTAGCTTTGATATCATCCATTATTCCGGTGGTGAAACAAAAAGAAGACAATCCGGATGGTGTCCCGCAGGAAAAATTGGATACTATTATGGAAAGCCTGAAAACTGACCGTGTTACGTTCCTGGAATCATTCCACAAAGATTTTTACAATTACGGACTGCTTTCAAAGTCAGTAAGCCAGAAACAGCTGGACTACGATTGGTCTATCGCTTCATGCGCCAATCCGATTGCAACCATTAAATGTGCGGAAAGCTGGGCAAATACGGATTTCCGTCCTGAGCTCGGTAATGTGAACGTAAGAACCCTAATCGTACATGGTGACGATGATAAAGTAGTTCCTATTAAAACGGCCGGGCAGCAGGCTGCACAGGGAATCGCCAACAATGAATTCAAAATTATCGAAGGTGCACCCCACGGGTTGAATGTTACCCATGCAGAAGATCTGAACAGCATCATCAGCAGGTTTTTAACCACATAATAACCTTCTGTTAAATAGATAATAAATACATAATAATAGAAACGGCCAGCATTCAGTTGCTGACCGTTTTTTTATGATTGATTTTTATCGCCGGTAATTTGATTATCAAATATAAATATGCTTTAAATTACTGTTTATCATTGTATTTAATTTACAGATCAAAAAATATAATCGGTACTCAGGAAATTTGAGTCATGGTCCCTGACAATAGTATTCAGCAGGTTTTTATTGGCATCAGTGATTTTTGCCGCCACCAGGGAACGGATAGAGAACGAACGCAATGCATCAAAAACGGAAAGTGTACCTTCTGCGCTGTCTTTTCTTCCGGTAAAAGGAAAAACATCCGGCCCTCTCTGTGCCTGGCAGTTGATATTCACACGGCTCACCAGGTGAACAAACGGATCAATCAGTTGGGAAACCTCCATCGGATCTTCACTGAAAATACTTACCTGCATCCCGTGGGAAGCATTTACCTGATATTCGATCGGCTCCTCGATATTCTCAAACGGAACTATAGGAATAACAGGGCCGAACTGTTCTTCATGGTAGAGTTTCATATCACTGTTCACCGGATATACCACTGCCGGGAAAACAAAGGATGCTTCGGTCAGGCCTCCGTTTTCATTAAGCACCTTCGCGCCTTTTGAAACGGCATCGTCGATACATTCTTTCAGGTAAGGCGGTTTGTTCACTTCCGGAAGCGGCGTGATCTTCACATCTTTCTCCCACGGAAGGCCGGCCTTCATGGCTGAAACCGCAGCGGTTAATTTTTGGGTAAATTCTTCTGCCACCTCTTTCTGTACAAAGATCAGTTTAAGCGCTGTACACCGCTGCCCGTTGAATGAGAGTGCGCCCAGCATACACTCGCTTACCGCCACATCCAGATTCGCATGCTTGGTCACGATGGCTGCATTCTTTGCATCCAGGCTCAGGATGGCGCGTAAACGGTTGACTTTGGGATGCAGTTTTTTAAGCCCGTTGGCCACTTTACTGGAACCGATAAAGGCAAGGACATTTACTTTTCCGCTTTCCATGATCGGAGTAATGATGTCTGCGCCCTTTCCGTATAAAGTATTGACGGTTCCTTTCGGGAAGGCTTCTTTAAATGCCTTTAATAATGGATAATGTGCTAAAACCCCGTGCTTGGGAAGCTTGAACAGGATGGTATTTCCCATGATCAGTGCCGGGATCAGCGTTGTGAATATTTCATTCAAAGGATAGTTGAACGGCCCCATGCTCAGCACCACGCCGAGCGGAGCCCTTCTGATCTGGGCAATCGTTCCTTCAGCCTGCTGAAACCGTGACGATTCCCTGTCCAGATCTTTCAGTGCGTCGATGGTCTGGTTGATGTAGTCTACCGTCCGGTCGAATTCTTTGGTAGAATCGGCAAGTGTTTTCCCGATCTCCCACATCAGCAGTTTAATGATGAGGTCACGTTCCTTGATCATCAGGTAGACGAATTTCTGCATACACTTGATACGCCCTTCCACAGACATGGTAGGCCACTCGCCCAGCCCGTTATTATAGGCTTTTACCGAAGCATCCAGAACGTCCATTGCTTCTTTCGGGCTGATGTTCGGGATGCTTCCCAACAGTTTTCTTTCCAGTCCGTTTTCCGTACGGATGCAGACCGGCGAATAGATCTCCGTTACCTCGCCGCTCCACTCTACCAGTTCCCCATTAAGGAGATAGACACGCTGGTGGATCTCGGGTACTTTATATTCTTCAGGGATTTCGTTTTCAGGTTTGAACAGGTCATGAAATGAAGTCGTGTTTTCTGAACTCATAATTCTTTTACTTTTTTAATAATGGTGAATTGATATTTGAATATATTAAAGGTAGCCGTAAAATTTGATTTTTGAAAGAGAAGATTGATAGATTTGCTCTATTTACAGGGTTTTTTGAATGAGAATTAATATAGGATACTTTCATTTCCTCATTCTCCGGACCTCAAATTCCTATAAATTTCAGAAAATATTTTAATCTCAGGCTACGATATTTACATCATATCCATTTTTGCAATTTTATTTATATTTGGAAAATATTAAACATAAGGCTTTAAGATGACAATACAAAAGCTCATCTAAAGGCCCAATACCACATCCATGAAGGAAGAAAATATAAATAAGCTAAATACCCTGTTCTCAAATCTGAAATCGGAAGAACAGAAGCGGAAAGAAAGCCTGGAAAAGAAAAAAAGCGAAGAGGACCTGTTTATTGAAGGTTTCAAAAGCCTGTGCAAAAATTTCATTGACCCTACAATGCAGGAATTCAGGAGGATGCTGAGGGAAAATGGGTTCGGATGTAAAATCACGTTCAGTGAAGAGCATGCAACCACAACCGGATCGGGCATCCAATTCCAATGCCATATCAGGCTTCAGGTTTCAAGGAATGTGAATTCTAATTTTTATGCGAATGACAAGTTTCCGCATATCATGTTTACGGCGGACAAAAATTTAAAGAGGATCGGGATTCACCTGGATACTATTTTCCAGAACGGTACCGGAACAGCAGCCATGAAACCTGCGGCTTATACACTTGAAACGCTTGACGAAGATACGATAGAAAAAGAAATTCTTGATTCTGTTGAAAAAATACTGGTGAACAGATAGGTCAGCCTGATTTATACACTTATTTTATGATCAGTATTCTTTAATTTATCTTTTAATGTTTGTTATTTTCTCTTCCGCTTTACAGTAACCACAATCACTCCGTTCTTCGCTTTTTCACCATAGAGATCAGTGGCAGAAGTCCCTTTAAGTACTTCTAATGCCTTAATGGATTTCGGGTCAAGGGCTTTAAAATCACTTTCCGTACCCATTTTGCCATTAATAACATACAAAGGCCGGTATGTGTCCAGGCTTACCCGGTGGATGCCGCCTAAAACAAGGTTCCGGGTATCAGCCGTATCCTTCTTTATCAATCCGGGCATTACTTTTCCTGTTACTTTTGATTGCCTTATTATCTTTTCCTGTGGTTCATGCTGTTGGGCATGAATAGGAATAATCCCTCCTGCCGTTACTGCAAAACCTACGGCAAACTTAGCAAAGAGGGAATTGATATGCGAATACTGCAGATCGCGGTTAAGCTGCGAAGCCTTAAAATGTCCGCACGCCGTTTCGGAAATCCCGGAAAATGCTTCTGCTAGGTCTTCATCGGAAGCCGCTGTAAAATCCCTTACGGTTTTTGAGCATACGGAACAGAACTTTCCTTGTTCATCCGGTGTCATGGTATCCCAGTTCTCGTGGCAGGGTTGAGGTATCGTAATTTTCATAATAAATCTTATCTTTAATTGTATAGATGCATTATTTACTGAGAAGGTTGGAAAACACTAAAACTTATCTACGTCTCAGTGTAAAACGTTAAGCTGATTTCCATATTCAGCAGATTATTTGTATTTAAACCGTTTTTCCGTTTGAGGGTGATAAGCTTCAGAATGCCGGATATTGCCAGACAAAATGCTACAGGCCGGAGCGTAAAAATTTGACACCCCATTACTTCCAATATAATATCCTTTGAAAAACATTCCGGGCCTGAGACAAGGGCAAAAAAGAGAATGAATGAAATGGCAAAAGTGGTAGGCATTTGTTTAAAAATGTTCCGTATTTTTAAGCTTACAATTATACTGTTTACCTGCCGTGCATTTTAGAACTCCATACGTCCGTTCAGATATTTTCCGCCATACAGAGGAAAATAGACTGAGAACCTATCCGGATATCCAGATTAGGATTCCCGATATAAAATTCTTCGGAACTTCATACAGACTGGCAGTTCGCCATATAAACAATTAAGAACCACAACATACTATTAATCAATATTTATCATCAATTCAATTATCAGATCATGAACATATCCGCAAATCATCACCAGGAATTATCCACAGCCATGCAAATCCTGGAAAACCCCGGAATAGCCGCCAAAATAACCAACCTTATTGGCTCCCCTATTGAAAAAGGACTGGAACGCCTCCCGGCTAGCTGGAACGGGAAAATAGGCGAAATTACAAAAACCGCTTTGCTGAAAGCAGCTGATGCCGCGGTGTTGACCATGAAGGAGTCACCCAATTCCAAGGCTTCAAATTTATGGCACAAAATAGGGGTTGCCTCATCCGGTGCCATAGGCGGGTTTTTCGGGCTTCCGGCGCTTGCTATTGAACTTCCCCTTTCTACCACCATTATGCTCCGTTCCATTATTGACATTGCACGCAGCGAAGGCGAATCCATTAATGATCCGGCTACGAAACTGGCCTGTCTTGAAGTTTTTGCACTGGGTGGCAAAAGCCAGTCGGATGATGCCACCGAAAGCGGTTACTTTACGGTCCGGGCGGCATTGTCAAAATCAGTAGGCAGCGCGGCTGAGTTTATCACAAAAAATGCTGTGGCGGACAAAAGTGCGCCCCAACTGGTAAAACTGGTTGTGAAAATTGCATCACGTTTTAATATTCAGGTAACGGAAAAGGTGGCCGCCCAGGCTATCCCGGCCATCGGAGCGGCGGGCGGAGCCATCGTCAATACCATATTCATCAATCATTTCCAGGATATGGCCAAAGGGCATTTTACCGTAAGGCGTCTGGAAAAGATCTACGGTAAAGAACTCATCCAATCAGAATATGAAAAAATAGCGGCACAAAGGAGATCGATGTAATCTGATTCTCCTACCTGTTTAAATAAAACGGAAGTACCTGTCTAAATAAATCATACTGTCTCTCTCAGCTCCGGCAGATTAAATCCCCATAAGAATCAGCAGAATCTGTGGAATCAGCGGGAATATAAACAGTCTCCTACACCGTAAAAAAAAATAAACCTGCCCAACAGCAGGTTTCATTTTTAAGCATCAGCATTATGAAAATACCTTGGGTCAGGATACCGGAATTCAAAACCCAGTTCTGACATTAATTTTGCCGGCGATATAGTTCTGCCTTTATCAGTGCGTTCCCCCGAATACGGAAGGCCTTTCTGCGCATTGATCACCTCTTCTTTGTTGGGATGGACAGGCGCCACCACATTGTATACTTTGGACCGGGACCGGTTTTCCAGCATTTTTTCAACCACCGAACAGATATCCGCATAATGGATATGGTTGACCAGCTGATCCAGTCCGGAGATATGATAGTTTTTCAAAAGCCGGTCACCGCCCATTAATCCGGCCAGCCTCAGGATATTGGCGTTGGGAAATTTTTCTAAAATAAAACGTTCACTCTCCACCTCCGCAGCAGGCTGATCGTCTTCCGTAAACTCTTTTTCTTCCTGCGGATAAACACCTGTAGAGCTTGTATAAAAAAGCTGGCCTTTAAAGTCACCTAAGAAATGAAGCAGGTTCCGGCGCTTCTCCGTCATAGAAACCTGCGTACCCCGAAGCCCGGAAAACGGAACGCTGATAATAACGGCGTCCAGCTGCGCTGCAGCTTCCCAAACTTTCATTTCCGGACCTGATTCATCAGGAAAGCTTACCAGCGTGGCATGATAGCCTTTAGATTTCAGTTCCTGTATTTTAGAAGGCGTCGTAGTGGTTGCAAAAATTTCATACCGGCCGGTCAGCCTTTCTGCAATGTGATTCCCCAGCCAGCCGCAGCCGATGATTCCTATTTTTTTCATATCCTATTTTTATTTTAAAGTGTTGTAATTTTCATCCGGATCCTGAAAGTTCTGGAGGACTCTGTGAATATATAAGACGTTTTCTTCATAACTGTAAATTAATGAATTGTGTTTTGTTACAAGCAGTTTATGAAAATTTGTATCTTCATACTTCTGAAAGATAATTTTTTTATCAAGCAAAACAGTAATTGCCTTTTTAAATTTCTCAAAGAAATCTTCCAAAACATCAATCGACCATTTTTCCAAAAGATAACATTCAATATTCAAAAGATCCTGTTGTGCTTTTTCAGATATTTCGTAACGTATCATCTTTATATTTTTCAATACGTTTTCTCATATCTTCTAAAACAGTTTCACCTGGAATTCCCTTACCATTTTTAAAATCCTGCTCAGTTTTTTTCAGAGATTCCAGAATCTCTTCTTTGGTTTCATTGCGCCACGGCTTCACTTCTATGGTTTTGGAAATCACCAGGAGCTCTTCCGGCGTAAATCTCTTTTCCTTCAGCTTCTTGAAGAATGTCGGTTTCTTAATTCCGGATTTCTCAATAATATACGACATTTTGAAAGGCGAATTTTTCAGGATCTCATCAATATTGTTCTGGATCTCGATGTATTTTTCTATTTCCGCTATCATTATCTTATGTTTTTAAATATCATTTTATGAGACAAATATAGGAAATATATTATATCATGTATCATCATTTAAAGTTTGTTTTAGATTTTCTGCAACCATAATCTTCCACAGGAAAACCTGCGGGAGCAAGGTATGAACAACGGTGTTGAAGTACTTTTTATCGTAGGATCAGGCATTTCCGGATGATCCGGTTTTTGCTTCACTGCCGATTTTCTGCTGATAAGAATTTTTCGCAGCCTTTACCAGTTCGTTTGTGTCACTGTAGAACAGTTCCCATCCGGTAACGTCTTTCATGGCAGTTAATAAATTAAGGTAAGATTTCAGGTGCTTTTCAAGATCTTTGCGGATGGCACTCGCGCTGGTCATCTGCCTGAGCCCGGCGTTGGCTTCTGCCTGGTCTGCAAAGATTTCCTCAAAATATACATGCTTAGATTTCATTTCGGCAAATGCTGCAGTAAGGGACAGCAGTGCGATTTTCTGTGTGTTGTCAGGAATTTCCAGCCTTTCAATGAGTTTTCCCATCTGTGCGGTCTGCGAAGAATAGCTTAACCGGTCAAGATCCAGCCCGAAGGTTTTAAAAACCGTGTACAGATCCTCAGCAGCCTGGCGGTTCGCTGCGGAAGGCAGTTTCCGGTAGCCGTTCAGGAAGGCCTTAAGAGTGGAATAGGCAATATCCCTTTCATGATCCGCGGTGGCAACATCCTTCCCTTTTCCGCTGTAGCTCTGCTTGGCATATACCCGGTCATACTCCGTATAGGAACTCTGTAAAGCCGCAATAAGCGGGTGGTTGGCAATGGCAGGATATTTTCCTGATTGTGCGTTTGAAATAATTCTTTGAGCCAAAGTCGCGAGGTCTTTGGTGCTCAACTTAGTGAGTGCAATTTTCATCTGTTTGCGTTTTTAATTAATAAATTAGAAATCAAATATAAAAAAAACTTTTGTGGTAGCAAACAATCTTATTTTAAACCAACGGAGTGCTCCGGAAGTCGCAAACACTGTTGTTTTAAACCAAAGAAGTCCTCCGAAGGTTTCCCGCAAACTGTTGGAGACTTCCGTAGTTCTCCGGAGGTTACAAACAGGGTTGTTTCAGACAAACGGAGCCCTCCGGAACTTTCCCGCAAACTGTTGGAGACTTCCCTAGTCCTCCGGAGGTTACAAACAGGGTTGTTTTAAACAAACGGAGGAGTTGGGAGATCTATTGTGAGGTTTGGTTGTGAGATTCTGCAATTGCTGGAAGTTATAAACGATCTTGTTTTAAAAAAATGGAGAGTGCGAAGACTTATTTATAATAAACTATTTATAAGTTAGAAAAGGGTTGATAATTTTAACCCAAAGACATTTTAAAAATGAAAGTTCTTATAATTATAAAACCAATAATATTAATCAATTTTATTTTTACATAATTGAATAAATATAACTTTAATTTACAATGTGTATTAATTTAAATATTATTTGTAATATTATTCAAAATTACAACATATGAATCTACATTTACTTAATGAGGAAGTAAGTTCCATAATTAGTGATATTAAAAATCAAGGACTTTTCAAAAAGGAAAATGATTTGATTGATTATAAAAAAGAATTAAATCATTTTGGATTAACAGATGAAACAGAAATCTTTTTTAGGAATTTTGGAAAAGACATCATCTCTTTCACAAATAATAATGGAGGAATTATTCTTGTTGGATTTACAGAAGATGAGACTACAGGAGAAATTTCTGATAGTGGATTAGCCCAAAAAGATTTGGAAATATTTACTAAAATTGATTTAAATAAAGTTCATCAAAAACTAGACTCAATTACAAAATGTAATTTTGGTTTAGATTTACAACAATTTCAAATAAGTTCTAGAAAATTTTATTACTTACTAATTGAAAAAAATAATGACATTACAATTCCTTTAAATGATTTTTCAGACTATAAATTAAAAAAAGGAGAAATAATACACCGAATTTCAGGTAAGAATGAAACAGCAAATGAAAATTCTCAAAAAATAAATAGATTCTTACAAATAAAGGCAAATGAAAAGAGTAAAGAATTTATGGAGATTTGGTCAAAATTACTGCCTGAAATTTTCGACATTAACCCCAAAGAAATTTTGATGATAAATCCAAAGACAAATATGATTTATGGATATAATCAAAAAGATAAAAATTTATCTGGAAGTGAAATTGACGTTGATAAATCCGAAGCAGGTGCATTTAATATTATATTAAATGCGATTTCTGCAGGAGATATTGGAAAAATCTCTAATGATGAGGGTAAACCTTTATATAAGATTGTTGGCGAATTAAAATCTAAAACACCAAGAGATTTTATATATTTTTCATCTTTATTTGACAAAATAAAGATTCTTTCAAGTTACAATTTATCCTCAAATCAGTTAAAGTGTGTGTTTAAGTATTTAAATTGGATTAACGATGAAAAACTTCCCATTGAAAATCCTGACAAAACAAAAATAAATAATGTATTTAATCAGTTTATTTGGGTTGAAACACTTGACAAAACATATAAAATAGTATTTTCTGAAGATGCAATAGATCCTATTGTTGAAGCAATCAATGATAGTAAAAAGCATATTGCTATTTTTGGAAAAACTTTACAGAATAAAAAATCAAAATTAAATACTATGCCGAAGTTATTCGCTACCGCAAAGAATTGATTTCACATATTTGTAATTAGAGACATCTTGCAATTGGGAGATTTGTTTAAGATTATTTACCTGATTCTGAATATTTGAGTAGTTTTAATTGTATTTTCTTTGATAAAAAATTGACTTATTGCTTATTTACGGGAAACCGTATTTTTGATGTAAGATTCTTTCTTATATTTGTTTGTACAATTAATAAAATACTTTGATTTATATAATTACATCCTATATTTGAACGTAATGAGTGATAAAGTAGATAAAGAATTTAGAAAATTATCAATTGATTCCTTTTTTAATTTTGAAGCAGATGGAATTGATATTGCCCTAAATCAGGTTAAAATCATTCATAATTCTGGAGATATTCCATCTTCTGGCAACCAATTTGAAATTTCTATACGCAATTTTTTCAAGAAAAAACTACCTGAAAAATATTACATTAGCAATGGACATATTATTGACGCAGATTTAAATACAAGTCCACAGTTAGACCTAGTTATCGCAGATAATTTTCGTACTCCAATTTTATACAAAACTTTCGATCTGACAGAATATCTTACTTATGAATCCATTTATTCTTATGCAGAAATAAAATCAAGCTGGAATAAAGATTACATTAAAGATTTTATAATTACAAAAGAACGGGTATATAAGTTTTTGAAGCGGGATGATATTAGTCCAAATTTCATTGATGCTGGTGGGAAAGGAATACTTTTAAATGTTCCAACTACTAATTATAGTTATAAAAATCCGTTGTTTACTTTTATGCTTATTGGTGATTCAACTAAATTTTCATTTGAACATATCAAAGAATTATATAGTGCAACTGACTGGAAATTTTTACCTAATGTTTTATGCCTATATGATAAAGGATTACTAATTAATATAAATAAGCATTCTTTAGATACAGGTTTATTTAAGGTTAATTTATACCCTGAATTTTTACAAGATAATCCTGATGAAAATGAATGGATTTTATTAAGTTTTGATAAAAAAAGGAGTGTTCTAGGAACTTTATATTACATGATTCTGGAACATTTGAATTCTTGTGTATTAGGTAGTCCTAATATGCTTGACTATATGCAAAATATTTTTGAAATCAAATCTGAAAATATAGACTTTATAAAGAACTACTAAACTATGATTGATACTGACTCACTCGAAATTAATCGAATTATTATTCATCGCGTACATAAAAAAGAAGGAGATGCAGAATATGGAATTGCAGAATATTCAGAAAACCTCTTTAGTTTTGGTGAAAGAGAATTGGCAACTTTAAAAAGAAGAATTACAACAGCCTTTTCTAAAACAAAAAGATTTTTCAAATTGGAAATTTTTAAAAGTGATGATAACTCTTTTTATCATTATTCTAAAAAATTAAAAAATTGTAATTCTGAAGAATTCTTGGAAATTTCTAAGAACATTGCTGACTTATTAGCTTTAAGTCATAGTAAAAAAACAATTCCTGCAGGTCTTCTATTGATTGTTGAAGGAAATATTAATTCTAAACACTTTGTTTTAGTAATTAAAGCTGAATTACAGGAAGCATTTACTATGAAAGAATCTAATAATCAGAAATTGATAGAATTAGTAAATGATCTTTTTCTATCCCCAGCAAAAGATTTCTACAAAATAGGATTTATAATTGAAGATCGTAATCAATCAAGATCTCCTAACGATAGGCATTCATGTTATATGTATGACGATAATTTCAGTAATGGAAAAAAAGATTTAGCAGAATATTTTTACAATGATTTTTTAGGATTTACAACCAGTTCCAATGATAAACTTATAACTAAGAACTTCAAAGATGATATTTTTAGATTTATCGAATCACATGTAGTTAGCTTTGATGATAAAAAAGGTTTAAAATCAGCCTTGAATACTCTTTACAGAGAAAATACTACAGGTGTTATAAATCCTGAAGATTTTGCAGAAGATCACTTTCCTGAAAATTTATTGCGCTTATTTACTTCAGAAATTTCGTCAAAATATCCCCATTCTTTTACAAAAGACTTAACATTAGTAGAACGCTCATTAGATAGACAAATTATTAAACTAGTTGACGATTTAAAAATTGAAGGACCTACTGATTCAATGGAAAATGTTTCAATTTCTGGCGCTTCAAATTTTAATATTGATAATCTTCGTATGCAAATCGAAAACGGCGAAATTCAACAGATAATCACTATAAAAACAGAATTGCTTTAAATAATTGCAAGTACACAATATCATAAAAAGCCTGCCTCACAGCAGGTTTTTCCATTTCCAAAAGTTTTAAACAAACTCTTTTCTATAAAATTCGGTTCGATTTCAACACTCTTTTGATAGCGAAAATAGCACCTTCACTTCTTGCCCAGCTTCACCGGGAAATTCTATTGTTAACGTCTCAATGGTATCGAATGTAATCTGTAATTAGTATCACCCTTGCCCAATCCCTCAATATTTTCTACA
The DNA here is from genome assembly GCF_034047335.1 of Chryseobacterium sp. JJR-5R. NCBI lineage: Bacteria > Pseudomonadati > Bacteroidota > Flavobacteriia > Flavobacteriales > Weeksellaceae > Chryseobacterium > Chryseobacterium sp. JJR-5R. Next base: position 1,707,060 of record NZ_CP139137.1, on the reverse strand, counting down.
TTTACTCCTCAAAATAAAACAAACACCAATAATGGAACAAAAAGTACATCAGGGACGCAACCTCAAAAGATTTCGGGAGATGCTTGGCATCAAGCAGGACGCACTGGCTTTTGATCTGGGTGAAGAATGGACCCAGAAGAAAATATCAATACTGGAGCAGAAAGAAGTGATTGAAGAAAATCTGCTGCAAAAAATATCACAAATTATGAAAATACCGGTTGAGGCTTTTCAGAATTTTGATGCAGAGGCAGCCATAAATATAATTTCAAATACCTTTAATAATCACGACCATTCAAGTCCACAATTTGCCAGTGTCATTAATAATTCTCCATCATTCCATCCACTGGATAAAGTGGTTGAACTATATGATGAAAAAATTGCTTTATATGAACGTATGCTTAAGGAAAAAAATGAAATGATTGAGAAGCTTGAAAAAATAATATCAAATAAATAATCTAAAACCTGCCTTACAGCAGGTTTTTTTTATTATATTTTGTCTTATGATTTCAAATTCGTTCCTGTAGTGATCAATCCGTCAGTTCAAGTGTTTTTCGTAATGAAACGCAGAAAAATGTATCGGGAACCGATGAACTTCAGATCTTTAATTCAACAACTTCTCGATACGCTTTTGCAAAGCTACTCGAAGTGACGGTGCATGAACATTTGCCCTTTAGTTCATCAATTCGTCAGTCTCTGATTTCGCGGATTTGCAATCCGTGAGCAAGAACAAAAATAAAGCACGGTTATAAATCCGCGCTATCATAAAAAACAAACCTGCCTCACAGCAGGTTTTTATTATCTAAACAGTTTTTAAAACAAATTTTCATCCATAAAATTAGGTTCTGCTTCCATTGCTCTGGAAATGTTTTATTTTTTTAAACTTCTTTTTAACAGGAGTTTAAAAATGTCTGCCAAAAGAAAAATGAAAATAAAATTTTGCAGGAAGTTTATATAATCAAACCGTACAATTCCCCAATCCATAAAAGCATCTTTTCCTAAAGAAGATTTTTTAAAATAAAAATATTTTGGAAAGCCATAAGTTTCAGTAAGCCAATCCTCTGATTTTGAAGATTCAGAATATAACAGTCCCAAAAACGTAATGACAAAAGCTAACGCCATCACTTTCCAATCTAATAAAACTTTCCAATTTTGTTTTTTAAACCTTAAGATGACAAGATTAATTACAATAAAAACTGTCAACAAAAGCAGAAAGTACATACTTGTAAACTGATGGTGAATTTCCATTTTCAAATTAATTAATTTTCAAATTAAAATAAACTTTCATCCACAAAATTCGGCAATGTCACTTTCAGGTTCGGTTCTGCTTCCATGGCTCTTTTAATCGCAAAAATAGCACCTTCATTCCGGGCCCAGCTTCGTCGGGAGATTCCGTTATTCACGTCCCAGAACAGCATGGATTTTAATCTCCGGTCGGCATCACCGCTTCCGTCCAGCAGCATCCCGAAACCGCCGTTGATGACCTCGCCCCAGCCTACGCCGCCGCCGTTGTGGATGGAAACCCAGGTGGCCCCGCGGAAACTGTCGCCGATGACATTGTGAATGGCCATATCAGCGGTAAACTGGGAACCGTCGTAAATATTGGACGTCTCCCGGTACGGCGAATCCGTCCCTGAAACATCATGATGGTCCCGTCCCAGGACTACCGCCCCGATCTCGCCGTTTTTAATCGCTTTGTTAAAGGCTTCGGCGATTTTCATTCTTCCTTCGGCATCGGCATATAAAATCCTTGCCTGTGAACCTACCACCAGCTTATTTTCCCGTGCCCCTTTAATCCATTGGATGTTATCCTTCATCTGCTGCCGGATTTCCTCGGGAGAATTTTTAATCATTTCCTCTAAAACCTGACAGGCAATTTCATCGGTTTTCTGTAAGTCTTCCGGCATCCCGCTGGTGCATACCCAACGGAACGGACCGAAACCGTAATCAAAACACATCGGTCCCATAATATCCTGAACATAGCTTGGGAACTTGAATTCTCTTCCCAGGGTAGGATTGTCAGACATTACATCTGCCCCGGCCCTCGATGCTTCCAGTAAGAACGCATTTCCGTAATCGAAGAAATAGGTTCCTTTTTCCGTATGTGTATTGATGGCTGCGGCATGTCTTCTCAACGTTTCCTGAACTTTTTCCCTGAATAATTCAGGGTTTTCCGCCATCATGGTGTTGGATTCCTCAAAGCTCTGCCCGGCCGGATAATAACCTCCCGCCCAAGGGTTGTGCAGCGACGTCTGGTCTGAACCGATATCGATCCTAACATTTTCCCGATCAAATTTCTCCCAGACCTCAACAATATTTCCAAGATACGCCAGGGAAACCGTTTCCTTGTTTTCCTGCGCTTTCCTTACTCTTTCCACCAGCTGGTCAAGATTTTCATGGATTTCATTCACCCACTGCTGTTCATGGCGGATTTTGGTAATCTTCGGATTCACTTCCGCACATACCGTAACGCAGCCCGCGATATTTCCGGCTTTCGGCTGCGCACCGCTCATTCCTCCGAGTCCGGAAGTAACGAACAGTCCGCCCTTCGGTTCTTTATTGATTTTCCTGAAAGCATTGAGGACGGTAATGGTTGTCCCGTGGACAATACCCTGCGGGCCGATGTACATATAGCTTCCCGCTGTCATCTGTCCGTACTGCGAAACACCCAATGCATTGAACTTCTCCCAGTCATCCGGCCTAGAATAATTCGGGATCACCATCCCGTTCGTAACCACTACTCTCGGTGCGTCTTTGTGGGACGGGAACAGTCCCATCGGGTGGCCGGAATACATGGTTAAGGTCTGTTCATCCGTCATTTCAGACAGGTACTTCATTGTCAGGAGATACTGTGCCCAGTTGGAAAATACGGCACCGTTTCCGCCATAGGTAATCAGTTCGTGCGGATGCTGTGCCACGGCATAATCCAGGTTGTTCTGGATCATCAGCATGATGGCTTTGGCCTGTTCAGATTTTCCCGGATATTCTGAAATCGACCTGGCCTTCATTTCATAGTCCGGACGGAACCGGTACATGTAAATCCTGCCGTATGTTTCTAATTCTTCCCTGAATTCCGGCAGCAGCTCCGCATGGAACTGAGGCTCAAAATACCGTAACGCATTCTTTAGCGCTAATTTTTTCTCTTCCTCCCCTAAAATCTCTTTTCGTTTCGGGGCGTGGTTGATGTGTGTATCGTATGGTTTGGCCTGTGGTAAATGGCTTGGAATGCCCTGCTGTATCTGTTCCTGGAAAGTCATATGGCTGTATAAAAGTTCAGTTTAAGTTCTAATTTTTGATGTTTTAAAGATATTCAAATTAGAAAATATAATGCAACTAAACATAAAAAATTCCCGGTGTAAGAATTCCCCTCCTCCGGAGGGGTGGCGGAAATTCTGAAGGAATTTTTGATGGGGAGGTTATAAGAATGTAATATTTTTATTAATCTCATCTTATATGGTGTTTTAAACCACCCCGTCTCCGGCCTCCGGCCGAATCCACACCTCCAAAGGAGGGGAATTCCTGTCACTGCTGCCTTAATAAACAGCTATTGGTTTGTATTCCCCAGCATCGGAACAAACTTGTAAGCTCCGAATTCCTCTTTTTCAAACTCGGTCGGGGAAATTTTGGTGAAGCGGTACAGCACCTGTTCATCGGTCGGGCCCAAAGGAATTACCATTTTGCCGCCTACTTTCAGCTGCTTTAAAAGCTCTGTGGGTAAAACGGAAGCACCGCAGGTCACGATGATTCTGTCAAAAGGAGCAAAGGTCGGAAGGCCGGCAAAACCGTCCCCGAAGCTTTGGAATTTCGGGTACAGATGCATTTCACGGAATTTTTTCTTGGAAAAATCGAAAAGGTCCTTTTGCCGTTCCACGGTGTACACCAAGGCTTTCATCGCCAGCAGAACTGCCGTCTGGTATCCGCAGCCGGTGCCTATTTCAAGGACTTTATCACCTTCGCTCACCTGCAGGAGCTCAGACTGTTCCGCTACCGTGGATGGATGCGAGATCGTCTGATGGGCAAGGATCGGGAAGGCCCGGTCTTCATATGCGAAATCCTCAAAAATGCTTTCAATAAAAAGGTGTCTCGGAACCTGGTTTATGGCAGAAAGCACATATTCATCTGAAATTCCGATCCTGTTCCGGAGATAATCAACTAAAATTTTTCTTTTTCCTTTATGTACAAACGAATCATTCGTCATGGGATAACTGGTATTAGATTGCAGCAGCAGTTTGTGCAAAAGTAAAAAAACAATCGGTACCGGTCAACCTAAAACCTATCATCTCTCTGTGAACCCTTAAATTTATTATATTTACAAAAATTTAATACAGCTATGTTAAAAGCAGGTTTGGTAGGAGCAGGACATTTAGGGAAGATCCATTTAAGGCTTCTGAATCAGTCGGATAAATATGAATTCATCGGTTTTCATGACAAGGATGCAGAGAACGGCAGAAAACTGGAAGCCGAGTTCGGGTATCCGTATTTTGAAAATTTTGATGATCTCCTGGATCAGATTGATGTGCTGGATATCGTTACGCCGACCCTTTACCATTACGATTATGCTTTGAAAGCAATTGAGAAAGGGCTTCATTTTTTTATTGAGAAGCCGGTGACCCAGACTTTGGAACAGGCTGAAGAAATCCTTCGGAAATGCCAGGAAAACAAGATCAAAGCACAGGTTGGCCATGTGGAAAGATATAATCCCGCCTTTATCGGGGCTAAAGAATACATCCAGAACCCGATGTTTATCGAAATCCACAGGCTGGCTGAATTCAACCCCCGCGGAACGGATGTTTCGGTGGTTCTGGACCTGATGATCCATGATCTCGATATTTTACTGAGCATCGTGAAATCCAAAGTAAAAAATATCCATGCAAGCGGTGTATGCGTAGTCAGCAAGACCCCGGATATTGCCAATGCCCGGATTGAGTTTGAAAACGGATGCGTGGCGAACCTGACCACGTCAAGGATTTCCATGAAAGCGATGAGAAAAAGCCGGTTTTTCCAGAAAGATGCCTACATTTCGGTTGATTTCCTGGACAAGAAAGCAGAAGTAATCCGGATGAAAGATGCGCCTGAGCACCCTACACCGTTTGATATGATTATTGAAAATGCAGAGGGTGAAAAAAACCAGATCTTGTTTGAATATCCTGATATCCAGCCGAACAACGCCATTCTGGACGAACTGAATTCCTTTGCGGATGCTGTTACTGAAAACAAGCATGTGGAAGTTTCACTGGAAGACGGCACGGAAGCACTGAAAGTAGCTCTTGAGGTGATGAAACTGATTTCTTAATTTCAGATTAAAGATATTGATTCAATAAGAACGGGCTGATCCCCGTTCTTATGTATTGATGGTGTCCTGCAAAGGATGGTGATTAACAAAATTGTATGTTTTTCAACCTTTAAAATCTAAAAATTATCCGGAACAGGCTTAAGAATTGAACTCCTATTGTTTATAAAATCAGAATCGGCTAATCGGTTATTTTTCTAATTTTATCAGCTATTTGTCATCCGACGGCTGTCCGAATGTAAGTAAATTTTTATCCGGATCAAGGAGTGAAAATTCTTTTTGTCCCCATGCTTTTCTGCTGAGGCTCCCTGCAGGATGAATTTCAATATTTCCCTCCAGGCACATGGTGTACAGTGCTTCTACAGCTGAACTGCGTATGTAAATCTGTCCGTAGTTCTCATCAGGAACCAAATCCGGGAATTCAAAAAAATGGATTTCTGCCGATTCATTCTTCATCATAAGATAGCCCGGGAAATCGTTTCCGAAGGCTTCAAATCCTAAATTTTTATAAAATCTTCTGGTTGTTTCCTTATTGCGCATCGGTAATTTCGGAATAATTGATGTTATCATCTTTTTTTTCTTCAAAGATGAATATAATATATCACAGCAACACTTGATCAAAATCAAATAATGACATTTGCCCTTACCCGGCTTAAGGTCTCAGGCCTAATCTTCAGGTAAGAAGCGATGACCGTCAGCGGAAATACCTGAAGCAGCTGAGGCCTGGTTTTCAGTATATAATTATATTTTTCAGCTGGATTCAGGTTCCTGTCATAGAAAACCGTTTTTGGATTCGACAGGTTGAAAAGTTTATTGAACTGAAGGAATTCCTGGGAAACGGCAATCAGTTTATGAAGATGTTCCAGTGTTAATTCCAGTACTTCCGACGGTTCAAAAGATATGAGCGCCGTTTTGGAAGGTGTCTGCCTGACAAGGCTATCAACGTTAAACATCCACTCATTTTCAACATGCAGCTCTGTAATTACCTTTTCTTCACGCTCCTGATTGGTAAAAAACTGATAAAAGGAACCGCTCACGATGAAATATACAGATTTTGAAACTTCTCCTTCCGCAACTAAAATTTCATTCTTAGCCAAAGATATTTTATGCAAACTATTATTGAACAGTTCTGTTTCTGCATCCGAAAAGTTCCCCAATTGTTCCAGCATCTTTATATAGAATTAAAAATATCCTGCTAAATTAGTTATTTTCTCTTTTCCGGAATCAGTTTAAACGTTCTATCCACGGAATATAATCTGAATTTAATTTTTTGATAAAGTATCTGGTAATTTTAAATATATTTGTGATTATCTAATAACAAGACCCGAAACAATTCCCCTACCATCCAAATAATATCTATCTATGAAAAGAGCCATCCTATTATCTGCTTTTTTATTGTCTCAATTTGGGACATCACAGCTGCTAAAAACAAGCGGCCAGAAAATTATCAATGATAAAGGTGAGAATATCCAGCTCAGGGGGCTTGGCCTGGGCGGATGGATGCTGCAGGAAGGCTATATGCTGAAGACTGCTGATTTTGCAGGTCCGCAATATAAAATCAAGCAAAAAATTGCAGAGCTGACCGGCGAAGACGGCATGGAACGTTTTTACAAAGCCTATTTAAAAAACGGCATTACCAAACAGGACATTGCTTTCCTGAAAAATGCAGGGTTTAATTCCATCAGGCTTCCGATGCATTACAACCTGTATACATTGCCGATTGAAAAGGAACCGGTGAAAGGACAAAATACGTGGCTGGAAGAAGGCTTTCAAATGACCGATGACCTTCTGAAATGGTGTGCCGACAATAAAATATACCTGATCCTGGACCTCCACGCCGCTCCGGGCGGACAGGGAAATGACGTGAATATTTCCGACAACGACAAAACGAAACCGTCCCTTTGGGAAAGTGAAGACAACTGGAACAAAACAGTGGCCCTCTGGAAAAAACTGGCGAAACGGTATAAGGATGAACCGTGGATCGGAGGCTATGACCTGATCAACGAACCGAATATCAATTTTACCGGAAAGAATCCGAACGGTACGGATGAAATGTCGAATGTACCGCTCTGGAAGCTGCAGAAGGACATTACCCTGGCCATCCGTGAAGTTGACAAAAAACATATCATCATCATTGAAGGGAATGCTTGGGGAAATAATTATAACGGACTGATACCAATCTGGGACAGCAATATGGTTTTCAGTTTTCATAAGTACTGGAACAATAATGATGATGCGACACTGAAATCTGTTCTCGATCTCCGGCAAAAGCACAACATGCCGGTCTGGCTGGGAGAAACCGGGGAAAACTCCAATGTCTGGTTTACGGAACTGGTGCAACTCCTGAATAGGCAAAACATCGGATATGCCTTCTGGCCGATGAAAAAGATCGATAATATTGCCGGCATCACCAATGTAAAAATTACACCTGAATACCAGAAGCTGCTGGATTACTGGAAAAACGGAGGCGAAAAACCTTCAAAAGCCTTCGCGGAAAAAGCACTGATGCAGATGGCGGAAAATTATAAGTTCAGCAATGTTGAAATTAAAAATGACGTGATCGATGCCCTGTTCAGGCAGACGACCGACGGCAGTACAAAGCCTTTTAAAAAACATCAGGTCCCGGGAAGGATTTCCGCAACGGATTATGACCTGGGGAGAATCGGATCTGCTTACCAGGATAAGGATTTCGTCAACCTCTGGGTAAGCGACCCGGCCAAAAGGTCTGAATGGAACTCCGGAAACCAGTTAAGGAATGACGGAGTGGATATTTACAAAACAAAAGACGATCAATATTATGTTGGAAAAACAGAAAGCGGGGAATGGCTTCAGTATACGATTAATGCTGAAGCAGATAATGTTTACACTTTTGACATAAACTATGCGGGCATCAATGATGCGAAGGTAAGGATCGAAGATACTTCCGGAAAACAGCTGGCTGTTGTTACACTGCCTAAAACGGGAGGGTATGAAGTCTGGAAAACCATTATGGCAAAAGGAATCAGCTTTAAGAAAGGCGAGAATAAAATCCGCATCTATTTTGAGATTGGCGGTGTCAACCTGAATTATTTTGAAGTGAAATAAGAAAAAACCTTAAATTGCAAATCCCTTTTAGTTTCTGAAAGGGATTTATTTTTAAACGGATATTATGAAAAAAACAGGACTTATTTTTATTTTGCTTTCAGCTTTTGCATTTGCACAGCAATCTGTACTGGCAAAGAAAATAGACCGTATTGTAAAGGGTAAAAATGCGACTGTGGGAATTGCTGTACTGAATTTTGATAACGGTTTCAGCTACGATAAAAATGCCGGTAAAAAACTGCCTATGCAGAGCGTGTTCAAGTTCCACATCGCTGCAGCTGTACTGGATTTTGTGGACAAGGGAAAACTTTCCCTGGACCGGAAAGTAACACTGGATGCATCCAACCTGATGGAAAATACATGGTCGCCGCTCCGCGATAAATATTCCGGTAAAAATGCAGAAGTGCCATTGAGTGAAGTCCTGGAGTTTACGGTAGCCAAAAGTGACAATAACGGTTGCGACATTCTATTACAGTTGCTCGGAGGTACACAACCCGTCCAGAAATTCATGGATTCAAAGGGGGTAAAAGGTTTTCAGATCAAATATAACGAAGCGGAAATGCACAAAGACTGGACTGCCCAGTACGAAAATTATACTACGGCAAAATCTGCGGTTGATGTAATGAAAAAATTCTATGACGGAAAATTATTATCCAAAAAATCTACGGATTACCTGATGAAGGTTATGCTTTCCACTTCTACCGGAAAAAACAAACTGATCGGACAGCTTCTGGAAAACACGCCTGCGGCAAGGAAAACGGGAGCTTCCGGAAAGAACAATGCGGGCTTAACGGGCGCTGAAAATGAAATTGCGATCATTACTTTGCCTGATGGCAGGCATTATGCAATAGCTGTACTAGTCAGTAATTCAACGGAAACGGGTACTGTCAACTGTAAGATGATTTCAGATATTTCAAAGACCGTCTGGGATTATTTTAATAAGTAAAATTTTAAGCTTATTTTTAAAACCGATTTTATTATGAAAAATTTAGTAATAGCCACCGCATTATTCGGCAGTACGTTCTTTTTTGCACAGAAAAGTGAAAACTATCTGCAGATCGGCTATGCAAGCATCTGCTGCGGAACCCCTTCTGACAAGCCGGTGATGGCTTATCTTACCCAGTTCCAAAAGAAAAATAAAATAAAATCACTGGAAGTCTACAGGCAGAGCGGCCTTGGGAGAGAAGGGGAATACAATCTTTATGTGGGAACGGACAAGCTTTCAAAGACCCAGAAAGCAGGTTTTATCACAGGACTAAAGGCTACCATCAATGCCCAGAATAGTTCCAGAAAGAAAAACAGCGACGGAATGGTAAATTTTGATCAGGCTGAACTGATAAGAAAAGCAGACCTATCCAAAGCAAGAAATCTAACGGTTTATAAAAAATAATTTTAATTAAATAAGAAAATGATTCAGAACATTGTAGTTATCGGAGCAGGAACCATGGGAAATGGGATTGCACATACTTTTGCACAAAGCGGATTTACCGTAAACCTGGTAGATGTGTCACAGGAAGCTTTAGACAGAGGATTGAAAACCATTACTACCAATCTTGACAGGATAATTGCAAAGGGAAACCTTACGGAAGAAAAAAAGGCGGAAACTTTAGGAAATATCAAAACCTTTACCGCACTTCAGGATGCGGTTGGAAATGCCGACCTGATTGTTGAGGCCGCTACCGAAAACCAGGAACTGAAGCTGAAAATTTTCGGGCAGATGGATGAATTTGCGCCTGAAAACTGTATCCTGGCTACGAATACTTCTTCCATTTCCATCACCAAGATTGCAGCGGCTACGAAAAGGGCAGACAAAGTGATCGGGATGCACTTTATGAACCCGGTGCCGATCATGAAGCTGGTGGAAATTATCAAAGGCTACTCTACTTCCAAAGAAACTTTTGATGCGGTTTATGAGATGAGCAGAACATTAGGGAAAGTGCCCGTAGAAGTAAACGATTATCCGGGATTTGTGGCCAACAGGATCCTGATGCCGATGATCAACGAATCCATTGAAACACTCTACAACGGCGTGGCAGGCGTTGAGGAAATCGATACGGTGATGAAACTGGGAATGGCCCACCCGATGGGCCCGCTTCAGCTGGCAGATTTTATTGGCCTTGATGTCTGCCTGGCTATCCTGAACGTTATGTATGACGGCTTTAAAAATCCTAAATACGCGCCGAACCCGCTATTGGTCAACATGGTAATGGCCGGAAAATTAGGTATAAAATCCGGAGAAGGGTTCTACGACTATTCTGAAAGCAAAAAAGCGGAAAAAGTGGCAAAAATGTTTTCAAAATAATTTTAAGTGATGAGTTGTAGTTTTTAAGTGATAAATTTGGGGCATTGACCTGAAATCTATCACCTGGCTGCTTAACTCAATGAAATTTAAAGAAAAATACATTCAGATATTCCTGGTCATCATTACTTTAGTGATGACCATTTTGCGTTTTCTCCTTAATGAAAAAGGGAGGACCAACCCTGATTCGATACGGTATATGCGGTTCGCGCATGTTTTTCCGACTATTGACAATACTACCACGCCTTTAGGATACCCTTTAAGCATTAAATTCTTTACCCTTTTCTGTGCTGATGAATTCTGGGGAAGCAAGCTGGTAGGGATCTCCGCTCTTCTCTTCATCCTGTTTTTTACCTGGAAGAAAAATTTCTTTTTTAAAGAATCAGTTGTTTTATGTGCCCTGTTCAGCTTCCTTTCTATTTTTTCCTATACGATGAGCGAAGCGCTGATCCTGCCTTTTGTCCTGCTGTTCCTTTACGTTTCATCACTGGTGATCAACGGAAAGCTGGAAAAAGGAAAAGCTGTTTTTTACCTTTCGTTAAGCCTGATCGCACTTTACAACATCAGGTACAGTTCTCTGTTTATCATTGGCGGAACCGGGCTTTTCGGGATTGTATTCCGGAGGAAAAACTATTCTAAAACCTTTATTGTGTCAGGAATTACCGGCGGAATTTTTATCGTGGCCTATAAGTTCTTTTTCATTGATTATTTTAACGTGAATTATATAAAAGATGCGCTTACGATAGGCCTGTACCCTACTTCAAAGCTCCTTCCTGAACTATTCATGGGCTTATGCACCACTTTCAATCCGTTCATCCACATTGCTGATCCGGGCGGTGGAATGATCAACTATGCCATTTACGGCATCGGTCTTCTGAATATCTTGGTAATGGTTTACCTTTTCATAAAATATAAACTTTCAGACTCCGAATTTTTCTTTGTTTTTATCAGCGTGGCAGGCATCGTATGTTCTTATTTTGTGCAGTATTTTTATCCTGTCAATGCCATAGATTACCGCCTGATGGCTCCTTTCAGCTTTCCCGTTTGGCTGGTGTATTTTAAAAAACTGTTTCAGCTGTTAGGGACTAAGGTATATGCCATCGGATTTTTAAGCCTTGCGTCCGGTTTTCTGTTCACCTGGCTTTCCAGAGGAGATTACCTTAAAAACAGAAAGGAAATAAAAAATTATCTGCAATCTGAAAAGCTGGACAAAGTCCCGCTGCTGTTCTACCTTGAAAATCCTGAGGACCTGGATAAGGTACAGACAGCTGAACTCATCAGTACTGTAAACCCTCATATTACCCTTACATTCAAGCCGGAAGACAGTGTAAAAAGGACAACATTAACAAGGTATAAAGTTTTGCAAAAAATTAAGATCGACAAGAACAAATACCAATAATTTTGTTATCTTTGGTCAAAGTTAAAACATTAAAAAAAATGAAATTACCAAAGTTTTTATTAGCAGATAATTCGGAATTTCCAGAAGATTTATTCGTTGTTCATACTGAATATCCAAGATTTATCCTGAATGTTGAGGAAGAAGAAGTTGAATGGCTGGATGATCTGGAAGGAGATGATGAAGAGACCATGGCAGATGAGGCTACAAAAGTAGTGGAAGCTGCATTTAAGTGGTGTGATGAAGAGCTGGCTAAATATGACGACGAAGAAGAGGACGCAGAATAATAAAATTCCAGACATACAAACAAAAGAACCCAATCAAAATCAATTGATTGGGTTCTTTTGTTATATTTTTATCAACTTATTTTATTCGGCTCTGTTGAATTTCAACAGCAGGAGATTGTCCTGATACAGTTCAAGAACACTTCCGGTAAGAACATATTTGTTCGCTTTCGCCATCATATCCATAAAGTTTTTCTCAACACTCATGTTATCGCAGGCCATTCTCGTAGATCCCATCTGCCCTGCAGAAAAGTCACCGGTGGAAGGATCCACTTTCGCTGTCCCAAAATAATTGTTGCATCCTGCATTCCCGTTGATCTTCTCGCCGTCGATATTCAGGGTCGGGATTTTTCCTTTTACATTATCGGACAGTGCCCATTTCGTTCCCGTTAAAGGCGGCTGGGCCTTACCTACTTTCGATGCAGATGAACCGGTCATCGTTCCGCACGAAGCCAAAACCGCTGCCATACATATACTTAAAAAGATATTTTTCATTTTTCCTTTCGTTTAAATCAAATTTACGTAAATATTCTTTATTTAACGTGCGTTCAGGGGATTTTATTGTTTTTTAACCCTTGTCAGGGTTCAGAATCGTGACAAGGTTTTACGAACGGACACTAAAACAAAAAACGGGCTGAAACCCGTTTTTTCTGTTGATTTATTTTAATGCCGATCTGATCTGATAAGATCAGTTCATTTCAGTTCAATTCATTCAAAATTATCCTCTCAGCTCTGCACTGAATTCTTTCTGGAAAGATTTGACCAGAGAGTCCATTACTGCTGTAATTTCTTTCTCTTCCAGGGTTTTCTCTTCATTAAGAAGCTCAAAGCTCATGGCATAGGATTTCTTGCCTTCAGGAAGGTTTTTGCCTTCGTACACATCAAATAAGCTGATGCCTTTAAGATAAGGTGATTTATTTTTTCTGGCTGCCTGGTACAGGTCTTGGTAATTTATATTTTTATCAATCAGCAATGCCAGATCTCTTCTGATCTTATTGAATTTCGGGATATCCCTGAATTTCAGCTCATTTTGAGAACGCAGCTTCTGGGCATATTCCAGCTCGATTTCAGCGTAAAAACATTCCTGGTCAATATCGAAATCTCTGAGCATCTGAGGTGCTACCTTCCCTATTCTCACCAAAACCTTTCCGTCTGCTTCATAAGCCAGAGCATCCGAGAACCTCTCATCCGACAGCGGAGTTTCTTTACAGTCGATGGCTAATTTTTCCAGCAAAACCTTTACGTATGCTTTCAGATTGTAGAATCCCGTTGCAGATTTCGGCTGCAGCCAGTTTTCTGCTACCTCCCTTCCGGATACCAATATAGCAAGCTGTTTCCTTTCTTCGTATTTTTCTTTTTTATGATAAATTTTTCCGAATTCAAAAAACTTGATATCCTGGTTCTTCCTGTTGATATTATAGATGGCATTCTGCAAAAGGCCTTCCAGCAAAGATTTTCTCATAAAGGCAAGGTCATTGCTCAAAGGATTCAGCAGTTTCACCGCATCCGTTTCGTCTTTTACGGAAGTAAGGGAATTGTTCATCACTTCATTGAAGCCGAGTCCCTGTAAAGTCCTTGCCCAGTTGTTTTCCAGTTCGTCCTGGTCCTGAGCGCTTAATTTTACCGGGGTAAATGAGATCTTCTGCGGCGCGTCAATCTTATTATAGCCGTAAATCCTCAAAATCTCTTCAATAACGTCAATTTCCCGTGTCACATCAGCCCTGTATGCCGGAACAGAAATTTCAAGCCCGTTCTGGATTTCATTCAGTACCTGGATATCAAGTGCTTTCAGGATTTCCTTTACTTTTTCCCTGTGGATCTTGGTGCCTAAAATCTGCTCGATCTTGGAGAACCTGATGATCACATAGCTGTCTTCTATTTTCTTCGGATATTCTTCCAGCAGTTCCCCCGCCAGTTTGCCTCCTGCCAGATCCTGGATCAGCTTGATGGCATGGGTGATGGCAGTTCTGGTAATATTCGGGTCTACCCCTCTTTCAAACCTGAAAGAAGCATCCGTATTCAGTCCGTGGAACTTGGCTGCTTTTCTAATCGCGACCGGATTGAAATACGCACTTTCCAGAAATATGGTTTTTGTTTCACTAGAAACGCCTGATTCTGCACCGCCGAAAACCCCGGCAATACACATCGGGCTGTCTTTCCCATCCTTGATGATGATTTCGGAACCGTTCAATATTCTTTCCACCCCGTCCAGCGTAGTGAATTTCGTGCCTTCGGCTACCGTTCCCACTTTCACTTTCCGGTCTGCAATCTTATCTGCATCAAAGGCGTGAAGCGGCTGTCCGTAACCGTGAAGGATATAATTGGTGATATCTACAATATTATTAATCGGGCTTAACCCGATGGCTTTTAATCTGGCCTTCAGCCAATCCGGGGAAGCGGTAACCTTTACTTCCTGAATAACGGCTCCGATATATCTCGGACACAGTTCAGCACCTTCAACTTCAAGCGTAAAATCATGAGTCCCTTCGCTGCTCAGGGCAACGGAAGATACTTTTTCAAATCCGGCTTTCTGCTGGTTGGTAGAAAGGTAAGCGTTAAGATCCCGGGCCACACCGTAATGCGACATAGCATCCGTTCTATTCGGGGTTAAACCGATTTCGAACACCTCATCATTCGTCAGTTCATAATAATCCGCGAATTTTTTACCGGTTTCAAATTTTTCTTCATCCAGCACCATAATCCCGCCGTGGTCATCACTCAGCCCCAGCTCATCTTCTGCGCAGATCATTCCCTGAGACACTTCGCCTCTGATCTTGGCTTCTTTGATTTCGAAAAAATTTCCGGCTTTATCATAAATTTTCGTTCCTACAATAGCAACAGGTACGGTTTGTCCGGCTTCCACATTCGGTGCCCCGCAAACGATATGCAGTGTTTTCCCGTTTCCTACTTCTACCGTTGTTTTTTTCAGCTTATCTGCATTCGGATGTTTTTCGCAGGTAAGTACCTTACCCACCACAATCCCTTCCAGGCTGCCTTTTATACTTTCAAATTTTTCTATCCCTTCAACTTCAAGACCTATATCTGTAAGAAACTCACCGATTCTTTCTGTTTTGATTTCTGTTTTGATAAAGTCTTTAAGCCAGTTGTTTGATATTTTCATCTGATAATTTCTATTTATTTTTTTAGACAGATGGAACCTTTCGGTTTCATTGAATATATTTTGAAAATTTTATTGAATTTTTCGAGTTACAAATGTCGTGTTTTTTTGAGAAACAGAGAAATTTTAAAGGCTATAAAACACATAGTTTTCATGCCTGCATGCTCATTATCTGACGGTAAATCGGTTTTAACTCCATTTTATGAACTGGCTTTCATAACCTGAATTACAGCTTCAATCATAAAGCCTGCAAACTAACTCATCCGAATCTTGCCTTATGACAAACAGAAAGAGGCTCTGAACCTCAAAACCTCTTTCTTTATTTTATATTTCCTACTGATTTATAACCCGATTACCGGCATTGACAGCATTAAGATGTTTTCATTTTCTTCAAGACCGTCAAGAGGTTCAATAATTCCCGGCCTGTTCGGCTGGGACATTTTCATGGTGATATCATCTGACCCCAGAATGGTTAACATTTCCGTTAAAAATTTGGAGCTGAATCCGATATTGATGTCTTCCCCGTTATAGTCACAGGGGATCTGCATATCTGCTTTGTTCGCATATTCCGTATCTTCTGCATGAAGGTGGAGAATGTTGGCAGACAGCTTAAACCGTACCTGGTTGGTTGATTTATTAGACATGATCGATGCCCTTTTGATAGCGCCTAACAGCAGGTTCCTGTTAATGGTCAGCACATTCGGATTTTCTTTAGGAATGACGGCCGTATAGTTCGGGTACTTACCGTCAATCAGCCTGCAGATCCAGATATGCTTTCCGAAAGTAAACTTGGCCATGTTCTCATTGAAATCGATGGTCACGTCTTCATTTGAGCTTGCCAGGATATTTTTGAAAATATTCAGCGGTTTTTTGGGCATGATAAATTCCATAGGCTCGGCATTTATCAGGTCCGTTCTTTTATAGACTACCAGCCTGTGGGAATCGGTAGAAACGAAATTGGTCTCATTTTCTCCGAACTGGAACAGTACGCCGGTCATTACCGGGCGAAGCGAATCGTTGCTGGTTGCAAAAAGTGTGTTGGTGAGTGCATCAGACAAAACACCTGCCGACATGGTTATACTCTGGGCAGCATCAAATTCCGGAAGTTCCGGGTAATCATCTGCGTTGTCCAGGGCTACGGCAAAATTATCTTTTTCATCTAAGATCTCAAGCTGACTTCCCGTTCCTTCTGCATTGTCTCTCACCGCCAGTGTAAGCGGCTGTTCTCCGTAGGTCTTGATGAAATCCTGAAAAATCTTGGCAGGAACAGCAAATTTGCCGCTGTCGTCAGACTTTACATCAAGAGAGGTTACCAGAGTCGTTTCGCCATCAGATGCTGTAATGGTAACGTTATTGCCGTCTAACTCAAAAAGATAGTTTTCTAAAATCGGTCTCGACTGAGAACTTGATATTACGCCACTTACAGTTTGCAAAGCTTTCTGCAGTTCACCACTTGAAATAATAAATTTCATAGATTTAAAAATAAGTTTTTACAAATATAATAAATACAAAATAGATTAAGAAGAAATAATCAAAGGAGTTTTTCACAAAGATCATTAATCTGTTTTCAGCACTGAGATTATGTTTACTTTCCTGTAGTCGTTAATTCCGGTATCAAAAATCTCGCCCGGATAATAGCTTACCTTCACTTTTTTATGCAAAAGAGCACTGTATTCCTCCGGCAGGTCCTTATTGGATTCTATCGGAAATATCCAATATAGCTTAGTGAGAGTTTTATTATCACCGGCCAGGTGAAAGACTACAAAACCGTTCTTCTCTATTTTTTTAACCGTACCGCTGATGAGCAATTTTGAATTAGGGTTGTCTTTATTTTTATCATTTTCTCCAAGCTTAAAAAGCTCAATGAACGTATCCGGGCATTCTTTGAGGAGCCAGTCTGCCACCAGTTTCCCGGTTTCAGAAGATTGATCCTGAAGTATATCCAGGTTATAGTCTTTTTTAAGTTCTGCAGCATAAGGCTGTGCGCCCTGTATAATACAGAGCCCCAGCTTGATCTCAAGGGCTTCTGCATCAGGATTTTCTGCTTTGGCTTTGGTAAAACACTCACAGGTCGTTTTGGCAATGCGGGTTTGATAATCCTGGGAAAAACTTAAAACCGGTAGTAAAGCGGCTAAAAAAATCCCTGTTTTTTTCATCATAACTGTATTATATTGCCCAAAGATAAGCGTTAAAATAATTAGCCTTAAAATACTCATTATCTTTGTAAAAATTAAGCAATGCGCAAACCGGCTATTCATAAAAGTTTCCTTAACGCTTTCCGGGGTATTTTCCTGATGATGAAAAGTGAACGGAATTTTCAGATTGAACTTCTGGCTTTTATGATCAACCTTTTTCTGGTCTTTTACCTGAAACTTTCAGCTGCGGATGCCGTCTATATCCTGATTGTTTCTTTTATTGTCCTGGCGGCGGAAATTTTCAATACGGCAATTGAAAAAATCTGCGATATGATCCAGCCCGAATTTGATATGCGCATCGGTTTTATTAAGGATATTTCAGCCGGAGCGGTTCTCCTGATTTCCATTTCTTCCGTAATTGTGGGTATTCTGGTCTACTGGAAATATATTTTCAGCTGATTTAAATCTGTTATCTGCTTATATGAACAAATCCCTTTCTGCCGGATCTGAAAATAGTTTCAATCCTCTGATACTCCTCAACTTCATACTCGTCTGCCTGAAGGATGCCTTCATCTGCAGCCTCAAATAAAATACCCTTAATTTCATCTTTACAGTTACCTAAGAACTTCAGGACGGAATGAAATTTCCGGCATTTCAAGCCTGTAACCTGTTAAAGGATCCCGGCCCCTTTTAAAACCTTCCCGAAAGGCTCAATCCGAACAGGCCTTTTCTGCGGGGTTCCATAAGAAAATAAATAAGCATTATAAATATTTTTCAATAATGGAAATTGCAGTTTCTGCCATCAGTCCGTACCCTTTTTCGTTGGGATGTATGCCGTCTCCCGACAGTAAAATTTCTTTGTCCGGTAAGAACAGTGTATGAAAGTCAATGTACCGTACACTATGTTTATCTGCTATGCCTTTAAGGATCTGATTATATAACAGAACTTCTGTATTGGTCCTCAGTTTTCCTGAAGCTGCCGTTGCACCGTCTACCTTATCGGATAACGGAAGAATGCTCACAAGATAGACTTCTTCAGCATATTGTTTCGCATGCTGAACGGCATTTACGATATTGTTTTTAAAATGTTCATTATTTACCATTTGGACACCGTCTTTTACCGCAAGGTCATTGGCACCGTAACCCAGAAAAACGATGTTCCCGTCCGCTGCATTCCTGGCGCTCATTTCGTGTGGCAGCCGTTTTAAAAGGCCTTCCGTGGTTTCCCCTCCGATTCCCAGATTGTAAAGAATCAGTTCACTTTCACTGCTCCCCTCATTGAATTTCTGTAAGGCGTACCGTTTCAGAATATCCACCCAGCCCCCGAATACGCCGTCATACTCGCCATAGGTGATGCTGTCCCCGAAGAATAGTCCGTACTTCATCTTCTTTATTTCTTAATTTAACTTTTTTATTGTTTTAAATTATCAATCTAAAACCAGCGTAATATTTTTATGCGATTCTATGATTTCAACTAAAATTCCAAACAGGGTCTGGCCGGTTCCGGCCATCAGTTCGTCAAGCTTCTGCCGTGCCAAATCCACATTGAAGGGTTTCCCCTGCCTGATCTTATGCTCATAAAATTCTCCGGTCAGTTCAAAGCCTAAATCCTTTTTTGATTTGTGCGAATCTTTCCAGACCATTTCGACGTCTTCATGGTTTTCAAATACTCCGAAACCGCCGTACAGTATATCATCGAAACCATCTAACGTTCCTACCTTCCAGCCTGCATCTTTCATCAGCACGCCGGATACCTCTTCATAGAATCCGGCCAGGTCAGAAAAATGGCTGCCATTAATGACAGCCACTTTTTTGTTATTTTTATCTGAAGTATTCGACTCCATTTTTGAATATGTTATGATAGTTTGCGGTCGGGATGTTTTTCATCAGCCCTTCTGCAAAACGTTCCGGGTGGCCCATCCTTCCGAAGATTTTACCGCATGTGCTGGTAATCCCTTCGATCCCGAATAGGGAATTGTTCGGATTGAACGGCATTCCGTGAGCGATATTCCCTTCCATATCCAGGTATTGGGTGGCAATCTGCCCGTTTTCATACAGCTTCCGGATCTCTGCTTCCGACGCCATGAAACGGCCTTCACCGTGGGAAATCGGAATGGTGAATACCTGTCCTTTCATTCCTTTCAGCCACGGACTTTCATCATTCAGCACTTTCACGTTAACCATCTGGGAAATATGTCTTCTGATCGCATTATGAGCCAGTGTAGGAGAATTTTCATCCAGATCACTGATTTTTCCGTAAGGCAACAGCCCGGATTTTACCAAAGCCTGGAACCCATTACAGATCCCTATAATCATTCCGTCTCTTTCCAGCAGTTCATGAACGGCATTCTTCATCTTCTCGTTTTTAAGGACATTGACGATGAATTTTGCAGAGCCGTCCGGTTCGTCACCCGCTGAGAACCCTCCGGAGAAGGCTAAAATCTGTGAAGTCCTGATTTCTTCCACCCATGCATCGATACTTTCATCCAGCAAACGGTGGTTGATATTGATCAAAGGCAGGCTGCTCACCACTGCCCCTTCTTTTGCAAAGGCATTCAGGGTATCATACTCGCAGTTGGTTCCCGGGAAAACTGGTAAAAATACTTTCGGCTTGGCAACTCCGTGCTTTTTGATGGTGATATTTCTTGGATTGACTGAGTTTAATTTTGCATCCAGCTCAACCGTCAGTTTTTCTTTTTCAACCGTCGGGAAAAGATGCTCAAAAGTCCCGGTGTAAGCAGCTTCAAGATCTGAAAGCTGAGATTCAACACCATTGATATTCAAAACTCCGGAATTTTTGACTTCACCGATAAGCTGAAGGCTGACCGTGCTCAGGTCTTCTTTGGATTCAATGATTAAACTGCCGATATTTTTAGTCAGCAAAACGTTTTCATCAACTGTAATTTCAGCACCTAACCTGTTTCCGAAGGCCATCTTTGCCAAAGCTACGGCAACACCGCCTTCTTTAACGGTTTTTACGGAAATGATTTTTCCGGCTTTGATGTTTTCAAAAACCAGCTCAAAAATTTCTTTTAGAGCATTATAATCCGGAAGTCCGTTTTCCTGAGCTGTATGGTTGAAGAAATAGATTTTACTTCCTTCATTTTTCAACTCCGGAGAGATGACAGTTGCCTTTTCACCATTGGCACAGGCAAAAGAAATCAGCGTAGGCGGTACATTCAGGTCCTGATAGGTTCCGCTCATTGAATCTTTTCCTCCGATGGCAGCCAGACCAAGATTAATCTGCGCATCATAAGCCCCCAGCAAGGAAGCTAAAGGCTTACCCCATTTTTCAGGATTCTGGCCTAATTTTTCAAAATATTCCTGAAAGCTTAACCTGATATTCCTGTAATCGCCGCCCATGGCAACGATTTTCGCTACACTTTCAACAACGGCATAAGAGGCTCCCAGCAGTGAATTCTGTTTTGAAATGCCGGCATCAAAGCCCCAGCTTGCCAGAGAAACCGTTTCAATATCTTTTGCGCCCAAAACCGGCAAGGTCTGCACGCTCCCTTCCATTAACGTCTGCTGGTATTTCCCGCCTAAAGGCATCGCAACGGTTGTTGCCCCGATGGACGAATCAAACATTTCCAGCAGGCCTTTCTGGGAAGCTACATTTTTATCTTTTAAAATTTCAAGCAGCGCTTCTTTTGTGAAAGGCTGATCTTCCGTTTTCACTTCTTCAAGATGGGTAATCTTTACTTCCTGGCTTTTTGAACAGCCGTTGGTATCTAAAAACTCCCTTGAAAGGTCTACAATTTTATTTCCTTTCCAGAACATCTGCATCCTTCCGGAATCCGTTACTTTTGCCACCTCAACGGCCACAATGTTTTCAGCTTCACAGAACCTGATGAACGGTTCTTTGTCTTTCGGATCCACCACAACCGCCATCCTTTCCTGGGATTCAGAAATGGCAAGCTCGGTCCCGTTCAGCCCTTCATATTTTAAAGGCAACACATCCAGATTCACTTCCAGGGAATCGGCAATTTCACCGATGGCCACGGAAACCCCTCCTGCACCGAAATCGTTTGATTTTTTAATCAGTTTCGTCACTTCAGGATTCCTGAACAAACGCTGGATCTTGCGCTCTTCCACGGCATTTCCTTTCTGGACCTCAGAGCTCATGGTGTGGATCGAAGTTTCGTCCTGTTCTTTTGAACTTCCGCTTGCCCCGCCAACACCGTCACGGCCGGTTGCCCCGCCCAGGATGATGATCGAATCTCCGGCAGCGGGTTTTTCACGCCGTACCCAATCCACAGGCACGGCTCCGGTCACAAAACCTACTTCCATTCTTTTCGCCTTGTAACCTTCATCATAGATCTCGGAAACCATCGTAGTTGCCAGGCCAATTTGGTTACCATATGAAGAATATCCGTTGGCCGCCTGTCTGGTAATGGTTTTCTGAGGTAATTTTCCCGGTAAGGTCTGATCAACCGGTTCAAGGACATCAGCAGCACCCGTCAGTCTCATGGCTTGGAAAACATAAGAACGTCCGGACAAAGGGTCTCTGATGGCACCTCCCAGACATGTTGATGCGCCACCGAACGGTTCGATTTCCGTTGGGTGATTATGCGTTTCATTCTTGAATAATAAATACCACGGCTCTTTCTTACCGTCGTATTCCGCTTCGATCCGGATGGTACAGGCATTGATCTCATCTGAAACCACCAGGTTTTCCAGATTTCCGGTTTTGTGGAAATATCGGGCACAAACGGTTGCGAGATCCATTAGCGAAATCGGTTTCAGTTCGCGGCCTAAGAATTTCCTTTTTTCGATATAATCATTGAAAATGGTTTCCAAAGTATGTTTAAACGGTCCTTCAAACTGAATGTCCGACAACTCCGTTTCAAAAGTCGTGTGGCGGCAATGGTCGCTCCAATAGGTATCCAACACCTTCAGTTCGGTTTCCGTAGGGTTTCTTTTTTCAGTCCTGAAATATTCCTGAATAAATTTCAGATCATCCAGACCCAGTGCAAAACCGTGATTATTATAGAAATCGGCAAGCCGGGCATTATCAAAATTGATGAAACCTTCATGTATCAGAACTTCCGACGGCTGTTCTTCTGCAGGGATGTCGAGAACAGACAAATCTTTTTCCTGAGATTCCACTTTGTTGATCAAAAGGTCTTTGATCTTCACCAGATCCGTTTCGGAAATGCCTTCAAACTGAATCAGTTTTCCGCTTCTTACCTTTGATTTTTCATTCTCTGTAAGTAAAGCGATACACTGCTGTGCCGAATCGGCACGCTGGTCATACTGCCCCGGCAAAAATTCCATGGCAAAATGAACGGATGCTGCAGGATTTTCCGTGTGTAGAATATCCGTAACCGGATCTACGAAAGTGCTGTTGACCACCTTTTGAAATTCTCCGTCATTCAATTCGAAGATATCATATATATTGTACACTTTCACTCCTTTTGCTTGTGGAGCTACTGCCTGCACTTCATCAAAAATTTTTGGACTTTCCACATCGAAAACTCCTCTTTTTTCTACGAAAATTCTTTTGTTTTGAGACATTAGATGTCAGATATTTAGTATGATTAGACTTATTATTTATTTTCAAATTTATTCTTTGCTATTTCAATTGAACGATGTAATTTTTCAAGTAAAACTTTTTTCGGAGGCAATACGATAAAATATTCTGCTACTTTTATATGATCAGCTTCGAGATTCATCAGTTCTATATGTTCGGAGTTTTTTCCTGAACAAAGAATTAAACCAATCGGCGGGTTTTCGCCTTCTATTTTTTCATATTTATTAAGGTATGAAAGATAAAGCTCCATCTGGCCTTTGTGTGAAGCTTCAAATTCTCCCAATTTCAATTCTATAACCACTAAAGATTTTAATTTTCTGTGATAGAAAAGCAAATCCATATAGTAATCTCTATTATCTATTGTAATTCTCTTCTGTCTTGAAAGAAATGCAAAATCGCTTCCTAATTCAGAAATAAATTTTTGAAGTTCCACAATAATGGATTCTTCTAAATCTTTTTCAGAAAAAGTATCTTTCAATTCTAAAAAGTCCAAAAAATAGGGATCTTTAAAAACCAAATCGGGGTTTAAAATGTTATTTTCAGACCAATTTTTAAGTTCTTTGCCGATAATCTGTTCAGGCTTTTTACTTATAGCAGTCCGTTCAAAAAGCATAGAATTAATTTTTTCTCTTAAGGTACGGACACTCCAATTTTCAATTTTACAAATTTCAAGGTAAAAATTCCTCTTGGTTTCTTGAGAGATAGGAATCAGCAGTAAAAAATGGGTCCAGGATAATTGTCGCATCGCTGATGCGACAATCTCAAAATTATCAAAGACGGATGCAAACTGCATCATTTTCCTGATATTTTTTTCAGAGAAGGAACTTCCAAATTCTACAGTAAGGTACCGGGAAATATGCAAAATTACATCTTTACCGTATTCTGCCCTTTTATTGCCTAAAACATCTTCATTTATTCTTTGTCCAATTTTCCAGTACAGAACTACCATTGCCGTATTTACCTTAACTGCAACCTGACCTCTTGTCATGTCAACGAGTTTCTTTAAATCGGTAAGTAATTGTTGATGATTCTGTAACATAATTAAAATTAGATATCAGATTTTAATATTAGATTTATCTTTATTTTGATCCTTCTGATTTTCAGATTGCCGGTATGATATTTTTGGTTCCTATTCCAACTTTACCGGCTGCTCTTTCGGGTGTCATATCACAAATTTACTCTTTTTACTTTCTCTAACCTCAACCTTTTTCTTGTAATACAATACCGGATTATGACCTTTGGAACTGTCATTGGATTCATTTATTGAATAAACCATCTTATCACTCTATATATGATTTTTCATAAATGCCGAGCAAAAACAAGTACAGCTATACTTTCCTAAGTGAGTTTAATCCGGGTTTTATCTTAATTTATTCGGGTTATCCGGATGCTCTTTCTGATATTTTTCGGCTTCTTTTATTTGTTTTTTCAGCCATTTTTCAAAAGGAATTTTCTCATTGTCATATTCCAGAGCGAAGACATCTTTGCCGTCTTCTGAAACTAAAAATTTATAACCTGACAACCCTGCTTCCATTTTTCCGTAATCATAAGCGTATACCTGATAAAACGGGAAATTCCCTTTTGGCCGCTCAACAATTTCAAAGAATAATTTCTTTTCGTTTTCAGCTATTTTGTTGTAATGATTGACATAATTTATTTCTGAAAGCTTTTTATTGTATTTTTCAAAAAACTGAAGAATATTCTTCTCTTTTTCATTGTATCTGAATGGATAAGGGTAATATTTTCCGTCAATTTCAACCGTATTTTCAGATTTTGCCACAGGCTGAACAATTTCCCCTTTAAAATTCATTACGCCCCAGGTTCCGCCTACTATTGCTTTGTGCTCATCTTCGGTTTTTTCCCAATCGCAACCGTCACAGAATGCAGCATATCCATAATTAAAAGACGATGCAAAATCATGCTTAGCTTCAATTGCAATCGTCCCGTTCCGGTCTGCAAAACCGACCTTTCCGTTTTTAACAAACCTTCTTACGCCTTCTGAGAAATAATCAGCTCCATTATCATAGAAAAACGGCCTGTACAGAAAATTCCCTTTCCTGTCATACACATATCCCCAGGCATTTTTTTCTTTTATTTCATCTTTCTTAAAACCGTCGAAATAAATGGTTTCATCATCTATCCGTTCACGATTTCCCATATCTGAGAAAATCCTGAACTGAGCCGGAATGATGATTTTACCGTCCTGGTTTTTTACCCCGACCAGGGAATCCTCCGATATGAAATATTTTAAAACTTCTTTTTTTTGAGCAAAAGAAATCATCGGCGCCAATAAAAACGGTAAAAGTATTTTTTTCATTGAGATGAAATTATATTTTTAAACTTTATCAAAGATCTGATACTTTAATAAAATAAATATGCAGCCGAAAAGACTGCATATTGTTGATTATACTTTAAGATCTGCCTCCAAACCTATCAGATCCTTATTTGCGTCAATAATCGGCTGCACTTCATGGGCAATGAATTCTTCCGTCTGGATCGGTGCAAAACCGATAAAGTTTTTAGGATCCAAGACTTCTTTTAATTTCGATTTGTCTAATTTCAGCGAGTCGTCGTTTAAGATTCTTTCGATCAGGTCATTTTCCTTTCCTTCTTCTTTTACTTTTTTGGAAGCTTCCATGGAGTGAACCCTGATCACTTCGTGAATTTCCTGACGGTCACCGCCGGCTTTCACTTCTTCCATGATGATGTATTCCGTCGCCATGAAGGGAAGTTCTTCCATAATATGTTTGTTGATCCTGTTCGGATACACCACGATTCCGTTCATGATGTTGTTCCAGATCAGCAGGATGGCATCCACCGCTAAAAACGCCTGCGGAATGGTGAGCCTTTTGTTGGCAGAATCATCCAGTGTTCTTTCAAACCACTGTGTTGAAGCTACCATGGCCGAACTTGTGGTCAGAGACATTACATATTTTGCCAATGCCCCGATTCTTTCACTTCTCATCGGGTTACGCTTGTAGGCCATTGCCGATGAACCGATCTGGTTTTTCTCGAACGGCTCCTCAATTTCCTTAAGGTTCTGAAGCAGACGCAGATCGTTTGTGAATTTGTGTGCAGACTGGGCAATATTTCCTAATAAAGCCACTACTTTCGCATCAATTTTACGATCGTACGTCTGTCCGGAAACACCGAAAACCTTTTCAAAACCGAATCTTTTTGACAGTTCCTTATCCAGGTGTTTCACTTTTGAATAATCACCGTTAAAAAGCTCCAGAAAACTGGCAGCCGTTCCTGTCGTTCCTTTTACGCCTCTGAAACGCAGTGTTTCCAGGAAGAAATCAAGCTCTTCGATATCAAGAACCAGACTCTGTAACCAAAGGGTCGCTCTTTTTCCTACGGTCGTTAACTGAGCCGGCTGAAAATGTGTAAAGCCTAAAGTTGGCAGATCTTTATACTGGATGGCAAAATCAGAAAGATTTTTCATCACGTTAACCAGCTTTTTCTTTAAGATTAAAAGCCCGTCTCGGATCTGAATCAAGTCGGTGTTATCTCCTACAAATG
This sequence comes from Chryseobacterium sp. JJR-5R, assembly GCF_034047335.1. Taxonomy (NCBI): domain Bacteria; kingdom Pseudomonadati; phylum Bacteroidota; class Flavobacteriia; order Flavobacteriales; family Weeksellaceae; genus Chryseobacterium; species Chryseobacterium sp. JJR-5R. Next base: position 1,680,405 of record NZ_CP139137.1, on the reverse strand, counting down.
CCGAAGTTGCTCCCAAATGGATAATTCCTTTTGCTGAAGGTGCCACGTCACCATAGGTGTGAACATGGGCCATGACATCATGACGGAATTTTTTCTCATACTCCGCTGCTTTATCATAATCGATGTTTTCTGCATTGGCTTTCAATTCAGCAATCTGCTCATCTGTGATGTCAAGCCCAAGGTCTTTTTCAATTTCAGCAAGAGCAATCCAAAGCTGTCTCCAAGTACGGAATTTGTTATTGTGTGAGAAATTAAATAACATTTCTTCACTGGAGTAGCGCTCTTCCAATGGATTTTTGTAGGAATTCATTCTTTCTTTACTTTTAGATGCACAAAAATACGGATTTTGGTTGAGAGAGAAAAATGCTTTTTTATGAAGGATTTCCTTGCGACAGCCTTTTCATAATGATCATTAATTAAACTTAACCTCTTTAAGAACCTGAACCCCTAACATCATGCACGGGCAAGAGATGCTGAAGTGGAAACGGAAGATGATATAACGGTTCCATATCATAAAAACAAGGCAGATAAAAAAGGCCACTCATCTCTGAGCGGCCTGTATGGATTATCTGGTCCAGTTGATTTTTGAATGTTTTACGTCTTCGGAACTGGTTCCGATCATGATATCAAATTCTCCTGGCTCCCAGTCGTATTTCAGGTCACCGTTATAGAATTTCAGATTTTCAGGCGTAATATCGAAGGTTACTTTTTTAGATTCCCCTTTTTTCAGCATTACTTTCTGGAATCCTTTCAGTTCTTTAACAGGCCTGGTGATGGTTCCCACCAAATCCCGGATGTACAGCTGCACCACCTCTGCCCCGTCATAATTTCCGGAATTCGTAACGGTTACGGATGCCTGAACAGCCTGGTTTCCTTTCGGATTGGCATTGGAAACCGTAAGATCCGAATAATTGAATTTCGTATAGCTCAATCCATAGCCAAACGGATACAGCGGCGTGTTGCACTCATCCATGTAATTGGAACGGAATCTCTGGTATTCGCATTTATCGGTCAGAGTCTGATCCAGCGGACGGCCTGTATTCTTGGCATTGTAATAAATCGGCACCTGCCCTAAGCTTCTCGGGAAGGTCATCGGAAGTTTTCCTGAAGGGTTTACTTTTCCGAAAAGAACATCTGCAACAGCGCTTCCTGCTTCTGATCCCGGGAACCAGGCATTCAGGATGGCATCAGGCGTATCTTTCACATTGGTTAGGGCCAATGGACGGCCGGTAAACAATACCATGGCAATCGGTTTCCCGGTTTTTTTCAGTTCGTTCAGCAAGTCTACCTGAGACTGTGGAATGGTGATTTCGGTTCTTGATGAAGATTCACCGCTCATTTCCGCAGATTCCCCGATAGCCAGGACGATAACATCCGCTTTATTGGCAATGTCCACTGCTTCTTTTAATAACGCTTCTTTGGAGCGATTGTCCCTGTCGGTTTTTTTCCCGTGCGCGGCGTAGATTTCTTCCAGTTTAGCATCATAATCGATATTGGCACCTTTGGCAGACAGGAATTTCACCTCTTTGCCATAATTTGCCTGAAGGCCCTGCATCAGATTGACGGAAATAGCATGTTTTGTTGCCACGCTCCAGGTTCCGGCCATGTTCATTGAGTTATTCACCAACGGGCCGATTACGGCAACGGTCCCTGATTTTTTCAAGGGCAGCACCTGCTTATCATTTTTCATCAGTACCATCGACTGGGCAGCAGTGCTTCTCGCGATGTTGCGGTTTTCCATGCTGTAGACTTCTTTTGCCGCTAACTTGGCATCACCATGCTTATATGGATTATCGAATAGGCCCAAATCATATTTTGATTCCAGAACCCTTCTGGCGGCCATATCAATTTCCGCCTGGGTTACTTTTCCTTCGGCTAAAGATTTTTTTAACGTGGTTAAAAACCCCTCACCTACCATGTCCATGTCAACCCCTGCTTTCAGAGCCAATGCGGAAACCTGCTGAAGGTCTCCCATTCCGTGATCCACCATTTCATTGATTCCGGTATAATCGGTTACAACGAAGCCTTTGAATTTCCACTGGTTCCTCAGTACTTCCGTCTGAAGCCATCTGCTTCCGGTTGCGGGCACCCCGTCCACTTCATTGAAAGAAGCCATTACTGAAGCCACCCCTGCGTCAACAGCGGCTTTGTAAGGCGGAAAATATTCATTGAACATTCTTACGTGGCTCATATCCACCGTATTATAATCCCTTCCCGCTTCCCCGGCTCCGTATAAAGCAAAGTGTTTAACGCAGGCCAAGATATTGGTTCCGTTGGCAAGGTCTTTCCCTTGGTAACCGTACACCATATTCTTCGCAATCTCGCTGCCTAAATAAGGATCTTCGCCGGAACCTTCGGAAACCCTTCCCCATCTCGGTTCGCGGGAAATATCCACCATCGGAGAAAACGTCCAGTTGATTCCGTCTGCCGCCGCTTCTTTAGCCGCTACTCTGGCGGACTGCTGAACGAGGTTCATATCCCATGAAGCGGCCAATCCCAATGGAATCGGGAAAGTGGTTTCATACCCGTGGATCACGTCCATCCCGAAAATCAAAGGAATCTTCAGGCGGCTGTTTTCAACGGCTACTTTCTGTACGGCTTTGATTTTCTCCGCACCTTTTATATTGAACAGTCCACCGACTAATCCCTGCTCCACTTTTTTGCCGATGTCTGAACTTTTTGCCAGTCCGGTGGTAAAATCGCCTGAACTTGGGAGGTTCAGCTGTCCGATTTTTTCATCTAAGGTCATTTTAGACAAAAGATTATCCACAAAGGCTTTCTTTTTAGCCTGATAATTAGCCGTCTGGTAAGACTGAACGGGTTTATTGACCATTTCCTGTGCGGAAAATACCGGAGCAAGTGCCAGAGTGGCGATTACAATTAATTTTTTACGCATAACTTCTTCATTTTTTAAGGAATTCGTGAATCTTCGATTTCATAAATCCATCTTCTTAATTATATTTCTATTTGTTATTTTATTTTACTTTTCTTTTCGTTTACCCAGCATCCATTCATACAATGCAGGATTTGAATAGGTGGAATCCCAGGAATTGTGGTTATCGTTCGGGAAAATGGTTAATTCTGCGGTTGGGTTTACCGGATGAAGTGCCTGATAAAAATTCAAAGCATTTTCGGGTAGAACCACATCGTCCATACCGCCGTGAAAGATTTTCATCGGCAGATTTTTATACTGATCGATGTTGGCATACATCACCCGGTCTGTAGGAGCGCACACCGAAACGACGGCCGCAAACATTTCAGGATGTTCCATAGCCAGTTTCAGGGTTCCCCAGCCGCCCATGGAAAGCCCGGTAAGGTAAATCCTGGAAGCATCGATTTTATACTTCGCCTGGATTTCTTTAATCAGGTTGTAGACCGTTACGGTATCCCACCACATATTTTCCGGGCACTGCGGCGCTAAAATCGCTACCGGTTCTTTGATCAGATTTTTGTAGGTGAACGGACTGTGTGCCTTTACGATTTCAAGGTTATTCCCTCTTTCGCCTGATCCGTGCAGGAATACGATCAAAGGAACATTTCCTTTGGTTTTCTGGGGATAATCTAAGATATAGGAAATTTTTTCCTGTCTTTTTACTTCTTTATTGAGTTCTGCTTTGATTTCCTGGGCATTCAGGCTTAAGGAAAACGGAAGAAACAGAAGAGGTATGAATTGCAGTCTGAGTTTCATATGAGCATTTTTGTTAATTAGCCCCGATTGCAGCATCTGTCTGAGCTCATTTTTCTTTGAAAAAGAAAAATAGCGAGTGCGGAAAGCGGGAACCAGCTTCAAATTTATAAAAATCTACAGGTTATCCGGTAGGATGAACCGACTTATACAAATTATTTAATATTGTATCTGGAAGAGGTAAAGCTTAATTTCTTCAGTCCCTGCTGGATTTCAGGAGCATTCATAAACAGCTTCCATAAAAATCCGGTACGGTAATTTTCGATCATCGGGGCAATGGTTCCCTGGTCGATCGCCAGATACCTTGGGGTAGTCCAGTTGTTATAATGGATGGATGTTGCGTCATACGGCCCTGCGGAACCGATAAATTCAGGCTTCTGCGTGTAGATAAACCTTAAGAAATCCATGGATTCTTTCGGTGTGTACGGAAAGCTGCTCAGCGCGGCCGTCGGCGTAATTATTCCATGATCATTTTGCGGAAAATGGGCATCATAGCCTGCACTGCCGTCTTTGTTCCTTGAATAACCCGCTGTCAGTCCCCAATAATCGGGGCCGTACCCTTTCCATTGTTTTGGGTTTTCCATGCAGTACCGGTAATCGATCAAGACCTGGTTTTTGTTTAAATCAAAATAGTTTTTTATTAATTTATCGGATAGACCGGTCGGATCCAGACCGATGTAAGAATAATGCGCCCAGAACAGCGGACCCCCATATTCTTCCGCGCCATTGTGTTTTACGTACATCGGAAGCCCGTATTTTTCCTTATCTGAAAGATAAGTCCCGTTTCTGGTCCAGCCTTTATAATAGGTTTCTGCATCAATGGAATAAGTGGGCGAAGATGCTGCCAGAATGTAGGTAATCAGGCATTCGTTATATCCCTGAAGCGGAAAATTCATTTCCCACGCGTAATCCGGCGACCAGTGCCAGTACAGGACTTTTTCGCCTCCTTTGGTGTACCAGTTCCACTGAATCCCTTTCCAGAGTTCATCGCACTTTTTGGCCAAGGCTTTTTCCTGGGCATTTCCGTTTTTAAAATATTCCCGGACCATCAATATGCCTGACGTCAGGAATGCGGTTTCCACAAGATCGCCACCATTGTCTTTTTTGCCGAAAGGAACGGTTTTCCCGGTCTCCCCATTGATCCAATGCGACCATGCTCCTTTGTGGCGGTCTGCTTTTGCCAGGAAATCCATCATGCCGGTCAATCGTTTTACCGCTTCTTTCCTCGGAACGAATCCTCTCTCCACACCAACTAAGATGGTCGCCAGTCCGAATCCTGAACCTCCTGTCGTCACCACATGTTTATCATTATCCGGATAGATGTTGTCTTCATGATAGCGTTCCCTTCCCAATAATGAATTGGGTTCTGCATATTCCCAGAAATACTTAAGGGCTTCTTTCTGGACTTTGTCCATAAGCTGGTTGTCAGTGATGTTACTTTGTACGGCTGATGATCGGGAAGTATCGGGTTTGACCTGGGTGTTTTTGCAGGAGCCTGCAAGAAGCGATATTGCGGTAATTGACAGTATAATCCTTTTCATGAAATCTTTTTTTAAACAGAATACTAAAAGAAGAGGAGAACTTTCATTCTCCTCTAAAATTATATAAAATTTTTAGTAGCCGGGGTTTTGGGTTAAAACACCGCTACTCTGTGTAATTGAATTAAATGGGATTGGGAAGACTTCATTTTTCCCGGCCTTAAATCCATATGGTGCTAGAACCGTAGCTGCCTGGCCTGTCCTTACCAAGTCCACAAAACGATCACCTTCCATAGCAAGCTCTACTCTACGTTCTTTCCAAATAGCCGTTTTTAATGCAGACTGTGTTGCAGCCGTTGTTACTGCTAAACCAGCTCTTGTTCTAACCCTGTTGAGATTAGTGACAGCTACTGCCGTATTTCCTAACTCATTAGCTGCTTCAGCATTAATCAGAAGGATTTCTGCAAAACGTAGTATTCTGATGTTTTGAATAGATCCATACGACCCGCAATTGTTGTCGTTAAGAGATTTTGGAACATACACTTTCTGATTCCACATATTACCGGCCTGGGGATCTCCTTTTTTAATTAAATCACCTTCCAAAGTGGTTTCTCCTTCCCTGAGGATAGTTAATTCTTTACGAATATCACCGGTTTCAAAAGCTGACTCTAAAGCTGATGTAGGTGTAAAGAAACCCCATCCAAACTGATTCCTTACCCCTTGTACTTCAGCATATTGACTTCCGCCAAACTGTGTAGAACACTGACAATTTACCTCAATTACAGATTCTGTCCCGAATTCTCCTGCAGGACGAAATAAATGATTGAAATCAGGATCTAAACCATATCCCATTGCCATAACCTGATTTGATGTATCGTATGCTTTTTGCCAATCTTTTTTGTATAAATATACTTTAGACAATAATCCTAACGCTCCGCCTTTGGTAACTCTTCCTAATTCCGAAGCACCATAAGACTGTGGCAAAACAGCTGCAGCACTGACAAGATCGGATATAATGAAGTTATATACTTCTTCCACAGATTTTCTTGGACTCTTATAGTTTCCGTCTGCAGGGAGTCCATCAAAGATTGGAACGCCTCCATATATCCTGACTAAATTAAAGTAGAAATATGCACGTAGCATCTTTGCTTCAGCAACAAGTCTAGTTTTAAGTGTAGCGTCCATATTAATATTAGGAACATTGGTAATCACCTGATTGCATCTGTTTACAAATTGCCATTGGCCAATCCAATATCCTTCTACACCTGAGTCACTTGCTGTATAGGTGAACTGATCATATGCATTTATAAAAGAAGCATCTCCGGGGTTTGATCCCTTCTCAACATCATCAGCAGGAACTCCGAAAACGAATTGAGCAGGAAATGCCGAGTTCTCCCAACTTCTAAGAGCCGAATAAATAGCATTGGTTGCCCGAACTGCATCATCCTGAGTAGTGAAAAATGCTTCCGCCTTAGTTCTGTTTGGCTGCTCGACGTCAAGATATTCATCTTTACATCCCACTAATAAAGCAATTAATGTTATTGATAAAAATATTTTTTTCATGATTTTCTAATTAAAAAGTTAAGTTCATACCAAATGTATAAATTGCAGATAAAGGATATATATTATTATCAATACCCATCTGAACCCTATCTGTATTGTTAATCTCCGGTGAGAATCCTTTATATTTGAAACTTGTCCATGGGTTTTGTGCACTTACATACAATCTCACTCTGTTGAAATTAGGCAATTTCGAAAAGCCTTTCGGTAAAGTATATCCTACCTGAATGTTTCTGATACGGAAATATCCTCCATCTTCTACATAAAAGCTACTTGGTAAGATAACAGACTGGTTATTGGTCACCATAGAATATGAATTGGATGTACCTGCACCATGCCATCTGTTGTTATAAAAATCTAAATCCCAGCTCTCATTACCATACCGCTGTTCTCTGTTGTAATTATAAATTTTATTTCCAAAAACACCCTGGAAATCTATAGCAAAATCAAAATCCGAAACATTCATATTAACTCCGAATCCATAAGTCCCCTTTGGAACCGGACTTCCTAAGAACGTTTTGTCTTTTTCATCAATAACTCCATTACCATCCTGATCCACAAATTTGAACCATCCTGCCTTCGCTCCTGTCTGTCCGGATGCTGCAGCTTCAGCATTAGTCTGGAATACTCCTGCAACCTCATATCCATAATAAGAACCTACCGGCTGACCAGCCTGTAATCTTACAATCTGATTACCAAAAAGACTGGCTCCTGCATTAGCATATGAGCCTCCAAAAACTGAAGTAATTTCATTTTTAAGTGATGTGAAATTTCCATAAACACCTATTCTTACCTTCTCTGATAGTTTTTTATCATAATTAAAAGATAATTCTACCCCTTTATTCTTAAAAGAAAATGCATTGGTAATATAACTGTTCCAGTTTGACGCCCCTGAAACAGTTCCCTGAACGATACCGTACACAACATCTTTAGTATCCTTATCAAAATAGGTCGCTTCAAATTTCAAACTGTTGTTAAGAAATGCCATCTCTACACCAAAATCTTTACCTGTTGTAATTTCCCAGCTGATAGAAGTGTCTATGAAATTATCTATCGTAGCTGCAGGAGATCCTGTGGAGCCAAAGTAAGCACCTGAATTTATATTAGAAGCAAATAAAGTATAGGCACCGTTCTGTACGTTAGGATTACCTGTTCTACCCCAGCTCCCTCTAAGTTTAAGAAGATTGAAGATATTCTGATTGCTCATAAATCCTTCTTTTGAAACGATCCATCCTGCACTAACAGATGGGAAAACTTCATTTCTGTTCTGGTTGAAGTTTGAAGATCCATCTCTACGGATAGATCCGTTAAGCAGGTATTTTCCTGCATAATCATAATTAACTCTTCCGAAGAAAGACTGTATTCTGCTTAATCTTGGAACAACATCTCTGGAAGCATCAAACATTCCAACTTCAAAAACATTGGTCCCGTTTGCGATATCGAGAGAGCCATTGGTCCCGTCATAATTAACATTGGAAGCATTTCTGTATATCTGATTGTAATAATTCTGTGTCCTGGAAAAACCTGCAAGAATATCAAAATTATGATTGCCAAAATTTTTTCTCCAGTTTAATGTATTGTCCCAAACATAATCTCTGTTTTTGGAGTCTCTTGTTATAAGACCGGAAATACTAGGCTGAGGAATATAAGTAATTGCCGGCGTATATTCGTAAAGATTAGAATTAAGATTATCATTAGTCAAACTACTCCTGAGAGTAAAATCTTTTAGAAACTTAACTTCTGCCCAAACATTATTCAATAATCTCTGCTGTCTGTTTTGAGATCTGAATAGATCCAATTGTGCACGTGGGTTGTTAACAGTAACTAATGTAAAGTATTGATAGGTACCTGATGAAGGATCTATAGGATAGTATACAGGAGGAGCATTATAAGCATTCAGCAATGGATTATTTGCTGCATTGGTTACTATTTTAGAAAATGTAAAATTATCGCCAATGGTAAGGAAATCAGTAATTTTATAACTCAAGTTAGCCTTAGCGGTAAACCTTTTGAAATTACTTCCGGAGTTAATGCCTTTTCCTGCATCCAGATTACCTTCATCCTGCAAATAGCCCACACTTCCGTAATAATTTAATTTACCAACGGTTCCTGAGGCAGAAAAATCATTTGAATTGATTGAACTCGGACGGAAAACTTCCTTAAACCAATTGGTATCAGCAGGAAAGTTGGCCCTGGAAATAGATCCGGCACTAGATCCGTTATCATTCATAAGCTTCTCATTGTGCAATTCTATATACTGATCTGCATTTACCATTTTCGGAATATTTGTTACGGTTTTAATCCCGAGGTAAGAATTGAAATTAAAGGTAGGCTTTTTTCCTCTGCCGCTTTTGGTTTTTATAATAACAGCACCATTTCCGGCCTGGGCACCATAGATCGCCAAACTGGACGGATCTTTCAGAATGCTCATCGATTCTATATCCTGAGGATTCAGAAATGAAATATCTGTAGTAATAGATCCATCAACAATAAATACCGTACTTCCTGTTATAGAACCAATACCCCTGATATCTACCCTTGGTGATGCTCCAGGCGTTCCGGAATTGAAAATCTGAACACCAGATGCCTTTCCCTGCACAGAACTTAATGGATTTGCATTGGGTTTGTCAGCTAAATCTTTTGCCGAGATAACCCCAATACTCCCTGTTACATTCTCTTTTTTTTGTGTACCATATCCCACAAGCACCACCTCTTCAATTTTCTGTTCCTTGGCAACAGTATCTCCGGGTGTAGTCTGCGCATTGACGTTCATACCGAAGTAGAGAACAGCAATGAGACATGAATACTTTAAATCACTTTGTTTCATATAGTTTAATTTTATTCGTACAATCAATCTGAGAAGAAATTAATCTTTACATGCTTTTTTGTTAACAATAACTTATTCTCAAAAAAAGACATTGTTCAAAATTATAAAAATATCTTTAATAATGTTAATTTCACTTAATTATTTTATATTGATTTTTAAGCAAAAAATATTTAGTCAAATGGCAACCATATCTTTTGAATTTTAAATAATTATCAACAATAACTCTAATTTTGAATAGAATCAGATATTAATTAAGCGTATGGGTCATTAACTGGAAGTTGGAACCAATTATTTACTTATCATAAAATTTATTAATATCTATTAAAATTGAATCCTAAACATGATCCATATCGAAATATTAACATTATTTTAAAATTTGTTAAAATAATTTTTGTACTTACATTTGGTTCGGTATTTGAAAATATATAAAGTTTAACCAAGATCAATGAAAAAATACATTATTGCTGCTGCCCTTGTAATGGGAACAGGAGCTGTTATCCATACCACCATGCAATCCTGCAGTACTTTAGCGACAACTGATGTCGGCCTTTCGATTATTAAGCGGTTCCTTTTGAACGGGATTGAAAAAGGGGTAAATATCTACAGCAACAAAGATACGTTCCTGCAGAATAATATGGTAGACAAAGCACTTCCGAAACAGCTGAGGGAAATCAATGCCTTGCTGGAAAAAGTGGCACCGGCACTCGTTGCCAAAGAAAGGGCATATATTGCAGATGCAGCCGTTTATACGGTTAACATTTCAAAGCCGATTTTAGTTAATGCAGTCAACAGTTTAAATGCACAGGATGTCACAAGGATTATTCAGGGAGAAAAAGGCACGGCCACCCGGATCCTGAAAGAGAAAACAGCCCAGCAGCTGGTATTGGCCATTACACCGAAAGTGGACGAGCAGCTGAACCAGTACGGGATTGTTAAAAGTATCAACACCGCTCTGGCCGGAGGAAATCTTTTAGGCAGCCTCTTGGGTGGAAATAAAACGACGGTAAGTGCAGGAAGCCTTAGCCAGCTGGCCTCCGAGCAGTTAGTCAACGGAATGTTTAACATTATTGAGAATTACGAAGTCGAAAATTCAAAGTCGCTTTTAGGGCCGCTTGGAAAATAGAAAAATCTTCAGTATATTTAAATTATATTTAAAATTTGTAAATGGACATATTACAGGGAAACCAGCATGCGAATCCTGAGGATTTTTATAATTCCTTGAAGGAGAAACTGGAGGATCATCATGATTTTCCGGAGGATTATTTATTTAAATTTATCATTCCGACTGATCAGGCAAAACTGACCGAAATTTATAAGGTTTTCGACGGTATTAAATTTACTTTGGGAAACCGCGAGAGCAAAAACGGCAAATATACGGCATGCAACATCAATGCATTTGTTCTGGACGCCGATCAGGTCATCGTTATTTATAAAGAAGTGGCAAAAATAGAAGGTGTCATTTTACTATAGAACATAAAAAGTCAGCATTACTGCTGACTTTTTTATTTACTTTCAGTAACTGATTATTTTTCAATAAAGAATTTTACGTTTTCAATCGGCCTTCCCAGCATGGCTACGGAACCTTTAACAAGGATCGGTCTCTGGATCAGGGAAGGATTTTCAGATAAAACTTTGATCCACTCTTCTTCAGACAGGTTTTTATTGGCAAATTTTTCCATATACAATCTTTCGGACTTCCTGATGATATGGGAAACATCCTGATTCATCTTCTTTAAAAGTGTTTTAATTTCCGGTTCACTCAGCGGTTCTTCCATAAAATTAATCATTTCAAACGGAACCCCGTTTTCATCAAGGTATTCCAAAACCGCATTGGATTTTGAACAACTGCCATTATGTAAAACTTTTACTAACATATTATTCTATTCTATATCATTCAATTGGATCTAATAACGGATCTGCTCTGTTGGTTTACTGTAAAGTTAAGAAAAGAAGGATAAACCAACAGCATGTTACATCTGTTTTCTAAAACAGGCCGTTCAGCTCCCCTTCTATTTTTTCCAGGATAAATCCGAAATCCTCGGGCTTCTCAACGAAATCCAGATTGTCTACTTCAATAATCAGCAGTTTGCCTTCGGTATAATCTGAAATCCATCTTTCATATTTCTGGTTGAGCTTGGAAAGGTATTCAATGCTGATGGAGGCTTCATATTCCCTTCCTCTTTTATAAATTTTCTTTACCAGGTTGGGCACGTCAGATTTAAGGTAAATCAAAAGATCGGGTGCCGAGATGAATGATTTCATCAGGCTGAAAACCGCTATATAATTGTTGAAGTCCCTCTCGGAGAGCAGCTTCATATCATTCAGGTTTTCTGCAAAGATGTGGGCATCTTCATAGATGGTACGGTCCTGGATGATATTTTTTCCGCTTTCCCGGATTTCCTTTACCTGGCGGAACCGGCTTCCCAGGAAGTAGATCTGCAGGGCAAAGCTCCATTTGCTCATATCTGCATAGAAATCTTCCAGATAAGGATTGTGGTCCACGTCTTCAAACTGGGCATCCCAGCCGTAATGTTTTGAAAGCATAGTCGTCAGTGTCGTTTTGCCTGCGCCGATGTTTCCTGTAACTGCAATATGCATATTTTTACCTTACTATTATAAATGTTGATGAATACTTAAACGCTGGCAGACTGTACCTCCGAAGAATCTTCAATCAGTTTCTGCAGTGAACTTTCTGCAGGGTTTTCACTTTCAATCTCTTCTGTTTTTTTCTCCAGTTTCCCTTCCGGGCTGTCAGGTTCTGCAGGCTTTATTTCTGACCGTTCCACATCCTGTACGGTATCTTTCCGCTTGGGGTCAGGCTCAGTCTGAAGGCTGTCCTCCTGCTTATTTTCCAGGCTGTAAAGATAAAGTTTGTTGGCTTTGATTTCAAAATAAGAAAGCGTGTTTTTATCCACAATCCGCGCATCGGGATTGCTAAAAACCGTTACCAGTTCTTTTTCCGGAATGTATTTTACCACCGAATTGTCGGTGATGATCAATACCGCTTCATTTTCTCTCCTGAAACGTTTTCCGTTTTCTATACCGGCTTCAAAAACCTTTTCGAACTTAAACGTATAGACCCGGATCTGTTTTTTCGTCAGGATATACACTTTGTTTTCATACACCAAAAGATCAGACAATTCATCAAAGCTTGCGTCAAAAGGGTAAGAATTGATGATGGTCTCATTCCGGAAATTATACTGGATCAGCCGTTTAGTACTGTCATCCAGCAGCCACAGCTGCTGCAGGTCTTCGGCATAAGCCATTTTGATAAAGCCGAACTTATGCTTAAAATCCACTTTCTGGATTTCATTCATGTTCTGGTCTATGAATTTCATTTCCTGGGCATTTTCAGAAAACAGGGCAACCGTTAACGGGTTCTGCACAGACTGTACTTTATAAGGGACCGTAAGCATCATCTGCCCCAGCTGCTTTCCCAGGGAATCATACTTGGTCAGGCTGAAATCTTTGTTTTTATAGATGTACAGGTTCCCGTAATCGTCGGCCAGCATATCTTTGGCTTCCTTGAGTTTAAGCGTGTCCAAAGGAAGCATATTCTGTGCAGATAATGAACAGAAAAGCAGTATGAATATTAAATGTAGTATTTTCAACTTATTTTACTAAAGCGCCCCATCCGGGAACGCTGCCAATTTACTTATTTTTTGTATACAACGAAAGGGGATCATTAATTTTAACTATCTGACTGCCACTTCATAAATCTTCGGCCAGTTTTTTCCGGTTACCAGCATATGATCTCCTTTGAAAGCTATCCCGTTTAAAACATGTTCACTGTTATTTTTGGTATGTTCTTCTGTAATTTTTGTAAAATCAAACCTGCCCGTTACCTCTCCGGTTCCTGGATCTATCTTTAAGATATAGGGCTGATGCCAGACGTTCGCGTAAATAAACCCGTTATGGTATTCCAGTTCATTGATCTGGTTGTAAATATTCTTATTCCCGCCCACAGAAACCTTTTTTACAACTTTGGAAGGGTTATCCGCATCTAAATAATACAGATCGTTTGAACCGGTATCCGCAATCAGGTTTTTCCCGTCATATGTCAGCCCCCAGCCTTCCCAGAACTCATCAGGTAAAGGAAATTCTGAGATTTTCTTAAATGTATTTTTATCGTAAACAAACCCGGTTTTACTCTGATAGGTCAGCTGGTAAATTTTATCACCTGCCATGGCGCAGCCTTCTGAAAAAATTTCCGGAGCCTGTTTTTCAGAAAGAGAAGGAACGGTACTTCCCAGGGTATATCTTATCAATCTGGATTCACCTTTCAATCCGGTACTTTCATATACCGTATTTCCGTCAATAAAAAAGCCTTCCACAAAATTTTCAGGATCGTGGGGATATTCCGCGACGATTTCGTACGCGATGCCCTGTTCAGGATTTTTTGTAAAGACGTTAATGGTTGCGTCCTGCTTCAAAGTTCCGCCATCTTTCATTTTGATGTTGAACGTCACCTCATTATTTCCAAACTCAAAAAACTTTGGATCAACTGCCAAAACGGAAGTCTCCCGGTTCCCAAAACTGATGGATATACTTTCTGCCCGGTCAGCTACCTCTTTCGGGATCTTTATTTTATCCCCGAAACGGTACCCTTTTTCCTCCATGGAATGATTATAATCCGCCAAATCATCCAGTATTTTCCTATCATTTTTACAGGAGGACAGCAATAGAACTGCGGCAAAACCTGTGATCAGACTTTTCTTCACGTACACTCTAATTAAGCCGGAAATTATTTAACGGCCACCTCATAAATTTTCGGCCAGTTCTTTCCGGTTACCAGCATATTCTCCCCTTTAAAGGCAATTCCGTTCAGCACATCATCGCTTCCTTTCGTATTCTGCTTCGCGATCTCCGTAAAATCGAAAGTCCCCACCACTTCTCCGTTGGACGGATTAATTTTCAGGACAATCGGCTTCTGCCATACGTTGGCATAAATAAATCCGTTATGGTATTCCAGTTCATTCAGCTGGTCATAGATCTGCGAGCTTCCCGCTACAGCAATGTACTTTATCAGTTTGGAAGGATCTGCAGGGTCAAGGAAATACAAAAGCTTGCTTCCGTCTGATGCAATCAGGTTCTTCCCGTCATAGGTAAGCCCCCAGCCTTCTCCCAATACATTAGGATAAGCAAACTCAGACAACAGCTTCAGTGAATTTTTATCATAAACATATCCTTTTTTGCTCTGCCAGGTCAGCTGGTATACTTTATCCCCAACAATTGTGCTTCCTTCGGAAAAATCCTGCTGCCCCTGCTTGGTTGAGGCCAGAGGTGTGGTTGTCCCCAGTGTATATTTCAGGATCTGTGAAGAGCCGTTCTGCCCGTCGCTTTCATAGATCGTGTTGCCTTCTACCTGAAAACCCTGCACGAAATTTTTAGGGTCATGGGGATATTCCGCCACGATTTCATAGGCAATACCCTTTTCAGGATTTTTTGCGAAAACATTGATAGTGGCATCCTGGGTAAGGGTTTCCCCGCCTTTTGTTTTGATGTTGAATGTTACGGCATTGTCTCCCAAAGTGAAAAATTTAGGATCAACGGTAAGATTTGAGGTTTCCTTGTCTCCGAAACTGATGGAGATACTCTCCGCATCGCCGGTCACCTCCTCCGGTAACGCCAGCTTATCCCCGAAATGGTAGCCTTTCTGTTCCATGGAGTTGTTGTAATCTGCCAGAGAATCCAGAATTTTTTTATCATTTTTACAGGCCGCCAGCAACAGAATTGCGGCAAATCCCGCTATAATATTTTTTTTCATTGAATTTTTTAAAATAATTTCCCCAAAATTAGTAAAATTTTATTGCCTACTGCCTATTTCTGAAAGATGTTGGTAAAATTGTAACCGGCCTGTGGCAGCAACTCTATGCCTATGGCACCATCACATGACCGGATACAGGTTAAGCCGCGCTTTTAATCCTTTGTAAACGGGATATCGTTATAAAAAGCGATCTGGACCTGTCCGCGGTTTTTATTTTCCTGAATCTGGTTCATATAGCCGGCCTCGATCCTCATATTTTTATTAATGACATAGCCCAGTGCCCCGTATACCCTGTTCCTGTCGAAAACCGGACTGTCAAGATGGAGAAATATTTCATTGTAAGCCGATGCATATATTGTTTTGGGCTTCATCTCTTTATTGCTGATCGGAATATTGAATCCCAGGTAATACCTGAACCTCATCCTGAAACCTTCATCAAGAAACCGTTCTTCCAGACGGTGCCGGTGCTGGATATTGAAACGCCCGAACTTCTGTTTGGTAATATACTGCTGGAAAATCCTGTGCTCGGTATTTTCAGTTTTTTCACCGTTTTCATACGGCTTGCCTAAGATGAAACCATAGCCCAGCAAAACGTTATTGTTGTCTTCCGTAAGGTCATACCCGATCCCTGTACGTACCATAAGCTGCTCCATATCACCCAGTGCATCAAAACTCCTGTACTGGAACTCATTGGTCAGATTCAGTTTTTTACTGATTTTATTATTTCCGTAATACATATACCATGCCCCGAGATCACTTTTCTGAGCCTGTAAAAACGGGGCACCCAGCATAATAATGCCTAAAGCGAATGATTTTATGATTTTCATTTCCTGTAATTTTATTATCAATATCTATTAAATAATTAAATTCAATACCGATTATCAATAATACGCAAAATTATTTTTTTACCGAAACAGAAAGAACGCAATGTTCAGGTCATTCGATAACGGATTTTAATTAACTTCAGGTTATTAAAACTGAAAGCCGGCAGAATATCCTGCCGGCTGTAATCTCATGTATGAATGATTAAAAATTACGGATGTTCCTGTGCTTTTGCAGGATCATCATAATTAACCATCCAGTTGATTCCGAACTGATCCGTAAACATTCCGAAATAAGCACCCCAGAACGTATCTTCCATAGGCATGGTTATGATTCCGCCTTGAGAAAGGCCGTTGAACAGCCGGTCCGCTTCTTCTTTTGAATCCGCATTAATTGAGATTGAGAAATTGTTTCCCTGCTGATGACGGGAACCCCATTCCCCGCCCGTATCACTTCCCAACAGCATGGTTTCACCGGAGATTGGAAGCGTAATGTGCATGATTTTGTTTTTATCTTCATCAGGAATTTCTTTGCCGTCCGCCGGAGGCATTTCCCCGAACGTTCCTACGTAAGGATACTCACCTCCGAAAACCGATTTATAAAAATCGAAAGCTTCCCTGCAGTTTCCGTTGAATGTCAAATATACGTTTACCGTTGCCATAGTTTTATTTTGTTTTTTTGTTTAAAGTTTATTTTTTATCCAGAATTTGATCAGCTTTTTAATGAACCGTAAAGATTTACAGAAGGGTAATTAATTTGATTTTCCCCTGAAATGAGCTTAAATGACAGAATCCGCCTGACACTTAAGATCGCTTAGCTCCCTTTTAAATTCAGCTGAAAGTATAATTTCCAGCAGGCCAATGCGATTGCACAGATCTGAACATCAATAGAGAACCTGCTGAACCTGCGAGCATATATTCTTGAATAAGATGTAAATCTGCTGTAAAAATGTAAAATTATTATTCTTAAACAGGCTGATTATCTGTGCTGATCGATTAAAATCATATTGCCATCCGGATCTTTCAGATAAATATGTTCCGGCCCGGATGTGGTTTCATCGGCTTCTTTCTGAAGCTCCACGCCCTGTTCCTTTAAATGCCTCTGAATGTCCCGGACATCTTCAAAAACCTCCATATTTTGGGCATTCTGGTCCCAGCCAGGATTGAATGTGAGCATATTCCCGTCAAACATCGCCTGAAAAAGCCCGATGATATGATCCCCGTTTTTCATGATCACATAATTCTGGTCCATGGCTCCGCCCATTTCACTAAACCCTAATTTCTCATAGAAATCCTTGGATTTCTGAAGGTCTTTAACACTTAAACTGATTGAAAATGCGCCTAATTTCATACTTGCTTTATTTGAATGAATATGATATGAATATCATCTTTTATAGAAAGTTCCGTACATGATTACTGGTTTTTAATCCTGGTTTTAAAATCCAGCGTGCCATCATAACTCTTCCAGTCACCGATCAGGTCTATGTACTGGGCATCTACTTTCTGTGTTTCCCTGTTCCACCTGAACGTGTAGATAAACTTACCCTTGAAAATACCGGAATGCTTTCCCTTACTTTCTTCCGCCAGTTCATATTCGCCGTAGACCGTCCCTTTTTTGCCGGCATCCCTGTATTTTGTAATGGCCAGCTTACCTTCGAACTTTGTATAGTTTTGGTCCACCAGCGTATATCCTGAAACGAAATATTCCTGGTCATTTTTTTTGTTCTGCTCGGAAATATTGATCTTGAGCCTGATTTCCTGCCCTTTACCGCCGATGGTTCCGGTGTAGGCTTTGCTGTTGTTCAGCCATACCTGTGAAATATCCGGCATCTGTGCTGTTATAAAGCCGGAAATGAAAATAAAGAGTAATAAGAGTTTTTTCATATATTATAATTAAGTTTTTATTTAAGTGCCACTTTAGAGATATCCGTCGGAACAAAATTAGCCCACCAGACCTCAAATTCCGGATTTCCGGCGTAGTTTTTCCACTTCCCTCTGAATGTCACGCCGCCTTTGCTGTCTTTTGACGTTTTTTTAAGAGTCTGAATTCTCAGCTTACCTATAAATATCCCGGTATTTTCGCCTGATGCAGCTTCTTTCTTGCATGCTAAAATCATAAACACCAGCAGGGTATTCTATATACGGATCATACGCCAAATTGCGTCAGATGATGGTTCAGGTGTTTTGCGAACATATTGCTCCACTCCTGCGCTTTCAGTTTCCCGAATGAAAAAGATTCTTTTCCGTCAAAAGCAGAAGCGCCCAGCTGCTGTGTTTTCTGGATGAATCCAATCAGGCGTTTCTTTTCGTCCGCAAAAACTTTCCTTTCCTTGATAAGAAACTGTGGAGACGTAGGCCCGTTCTGCGCGTATGCTTTCCCGCCCACTACCTTAGGCTTTACAAATGTTTTCAGGATAAATTTTGCAATCGCTCCCGGCTTTTTGTGCTTTTCTGGTTCATAGACCATTTCATAGGATACATTACAGTGCGCCAGCATCTGATCAACGGTCATCTTTCCCCACAATCCTTCTGTTTCAGGGGTAAGCTTATTTATTCTGTCGATATAATGCTGAGCTGCTTTCGCCTCAAAAACATTTTCCATAGTTTGATTATCTGATTGTAAAAAGCAAATATATCAGTTTTTTCTGATCATTATCAAACATGCATTCAAAAAAAAGCTCCCCACAGATAGTGAGGAGCTCCGGTTTAATTACTTATTGTATTTATCATTCCGCGATCCGGACATTCATCCCTCTGGTATGCGCATTCATCTGAGGCGCGTAATAGTTCTGGATGGTAGTGATCCCGTTTGAAAAACTTCCGGAAGCATTGGCTATCACATCATATTCAAACACATATTTTCCTTTCGGCATCTGCTCAATATAAAAATTGGTGGATGCATCTTTCGCCGACTGATAATAGGCTAAATTATTCTTCCACTGATAGCCGGAAAGTACATCCAAAGGCTCAAACCCTGCGGCTCTCATATCCTTGATGTGGATAAATTCCATCGGACGGTCTGTATTAAGGATCATTCTTATCGTAATTTTATCCCCGATTTTCAGCGGAGTTTCCGGTGAGATTTTCTGTAATTCCTCTCCGTTTACCGTTTTTACTTTTCTGTAAAGTTCTTTTGTTACGGAAAGGTAATTTTCAGAAGACGGTATTTTATCCAGGTCTTCATAATACTGCCAGAATAATCCGCCCTGCACAATTCCGGGTCCCGGTTTTATTACAGTGACTGTAGCCAGGCTTTTATCCACGAGATCAGTTTTTACCGTAGATTTCACATAACCTGTTGCCTGGGTTTCCGGTTTCAGTTCTTTTCCGCCCCAGATGACGGTTGCCTTGTCACTTTCTGTGCCGGTCCAGGATTTCCCTGCATTCAAGATGGTGAAGATCACCTCAGCCGTGCCTCTTGAACTTCCCCAGGAATTCACTTCTTTCTGTGTAATCAGCCAGATCTTCATGTCTTCAACAAATTTCTGATCATTGGGTTTAAGTTTGTTGAATGCTTCCAGAGCGCCGGCCTGATTCACCACTTTTGAGCTGAACCATCCCCAGCCGTCCAGGTTCTGCTTCCAGTAGACACCTTGGGTTTTTGAATCAACGGAAGTTTCTTTTAAATAATTCAGCATTTTATCCGAAACTTCTTTTAAACCGTAACGCTCCATCAGTAAGGCCATCCGGTGCAGTCCGAAAAACGTAAAATCGGTTAGCTTAGCTGTTTTTGCCTTCTGTTTTACGGAAGCTTTTAAAGCTGCGCCTTTTCCTTTCAGAGGATACTGCTTTTCCCAGTAGTTCCTTGTGTCCAGGTAATCGATCACGGTGTTATTCCAGACATTTGCTTTTTTTATATCATAGTAATTATTAATTCCACTGTCAATATACTGGACCAATTGTGCCACCAATTCATCCTGTTCATTATTCTGATATTCCTTAACATTTTCTTTTAACCATGAATTAATCCTGCCCAGGTTTTTCAGAATATACAGCGATGTGGAATATGAACTCGGATACCCCTGGTACCAGGAAAACCCGCCATCCGGATTCTGCAGTTTTTTGAAATCGTCCCAATCCTGAGTGATCGAATTTTTCATGGTATTGGCATCAAAAAGTAAAGCTAATTTTGTCATCTGCTCCTGTTCATTTCTGCTTTCCAGCACCCATGGCGTCTCTTCCAACAACAACTGCTTCAGTTCCTGGTTTTTCTCCAGATTTGAATTCAGTAATCCTTTGTTCTGGTATTCTTCAAAAACGGTTTTCATTTTAGGATTTGCTCTGAAAATTTCCGAAGCCAGCACATCGGCAAACCATTTATTAAAGATTACATCGGCAGAATTGTTCTGGTCGTTTTTCAGGCTTGGAAGTGCAAACATCATCTCCCAGATCGGATTGGTCGTCAGCTCCAGCGTATGGGAAACATTTGAAACAGTTGCGGAATTGGTATTCTTAAGGTTTTCCAGTTCGAACGTTTTTGTTTCGCCCTCTTTTACGAAAACCGGAACGGCATCGGTTACCAGCATCCTGTTCGGCAATACGGCAATGGCCTGCTGTTCGCCGTCAGAATACCGTCCTGCCTTTGCCACTACCTTTAAAATGATAGAGGAAACGTTATCAGGGACTTTCAGTTTCCAGGTTAATGCTGAGTTTCCGTTTTCATCAAGCTCAAAATTCTGAATGCCTGATGCTAAGCCAAACCGGGAGGAAATATCTTCATTGGTAAACGCGTCTAAAATCTGCAGGCTTGCCGAACCGCTTAACTTTTTACGGGTCAGGTTTGACAGTTTTGACTGAAGATTCAGCTCATCGCCTTCCCTTAAAAATCTCGGATAGTTCGGTGTCACAGAAAATTCTTTCTGCGTCACCACTTCTTTTTCCAATGTTGCTGCCCTCGCATCTTTGGTATGCGCCAGGAACATCAGCTTCCATTTGGTCAGTGCTTCCGGAGAAGTGAACTCAAAGCTTACATTGCCTTCTGCATCGGTTTTTAAATCCGGATAGAAAAAGGCGGTTTCGTTTAGATTCTGGCGTATCTGGACATTTTGCAACGTGTTTTTATCATTAACAGTTATTAATCCTTTGTTTTCCTGATTAATAAGTTGTCTCCCTGAATCCAAAATATCTATTGCTTCATCATCCATTCTTGCAGAATTAACTTTCATTTCTGACGCAGCCATCGGAGCAGGAAGCGCAGCAGTCCGAATCTTTACTCCTGCGACTTTACCACTAAGACTTCTTTGCAAAGCCGAATAAGATATATCATTATCAAACCAATTAAAAGATGGAACTTCAACCTGCTGATTATCAAAATACGCCAGTCTCTTCTGATAATATTTCTGAAGCAGATACTGCCTGATGTCATATGACGTTACCATTGACATAGGCGTATAGAGACTGCTCCAGTTAAAATCGTTTTTTGCAAACTTATCCAGGGACAGATCATACATATTGGCCAAGACTTCAGCGCTTATTTTCTCTTTTTTATTCCCAAGTACTTTTACCGACCATTTTTCTTTTGAACCCGGTTCTACTTTATCTCTGAACGTAACCGTTTCAATTCTTAAAGGTCCTTCTGAATTTTTTATAACAAGGTTTACAGATTCGGTCTGTACATCATTAAATGCGACCAACTGGAACTGTAGGTTTAAGGCTGAAACGTTCTTATCTTCAGGGATATCAACGGAATATTCCAGAACGCCGTTTTTAAATTCCCGGACCTCGAAAACTGTTTTTCCTGAACCGTCCTGAATGAAAACATTTACCAGAGCATCCGGAACTGCAGAATACACATACACCACAGCTTTTTCGCCTCTCGAAAATTCTTTTTTGGCCTCTACAACCGTAAGGAATGTTTTTTGCGAAGCATTTAAAGCTTTTTTATTCCACACACTGAAATTACGGGAAGTTTTTATCGTGTCCCTGCCTTCAATGTTATAAAGTTCGAGCCTGTAATCTCCGGATTCCAGTTTTCCGAGATCAAGAGATTCTTCATTCTGCTTTGTACCGTCCATAATAACCGTTGAAATTTTCCGGTTTTCAACTTCATCATTTTTATCATAGCAATCATGCGGAAATCTGCGGATAAATTCTTCTTCTGAGAATTGCGGCAGATCCTGAACTTCCGTCCCGAAATTATTCCTGAAAATCCTTGCCTGCGATTCAAGTTTTGAAAGTCTCACCTGATACGGTTTTTTAAGAACCTGTTCATTATAATTCTTCGTTTCAACTTTTATTTTTATATTTTCACCGGAGAAAACATTCTTGATCTCATCCGCTTCAATATAATGTGAAACCGAGGCCACCTTCAGCTCCGTATCTGCTGTCTGGGTTTCCCCGTTAATATCCGTTACAGAGGCATTGACTAAATAATTGTCAATCTGGATTCCCTCTAATTTTTCATCCTTTTTAAGATCCAGCCTGATGATGAACTCTCCTTTACCGTTGGTTCTTGCTTCCCCTAAAATAGAGTTTTCCTGATCATCATTATCTCCCTGCGGATAACTGTTGAAATACCTCCAGCGGATATTATGTTTTTTAATTTCGTAATTTACTGCAGTATTGCTTAAAGCAATTCCTGAATACGTCATTACCTTCCCTTTCAGTTCAATGGTCTGGCCGTATCTGTATTCATCTTTTACAGGCTCAAAAGTAACTTCAAATTTCGGCCTCTTGTATTCTTCAACCCGGATATTCTTATATCCCTGTGTTTCGTCATCGGTTTTTAAAGAAAACATTCCGTTCAGTTTTCTTTTCGGAAGAATAAAGCTGCCGTGGTAAGAACCGAACTCACTGGAGGTGAAGTTTTGTACAGACACTTCCTGCCCGTTTGCATCCGTTAAGGTAATTTTCTGTTTTAATCCTGCCACTACAGATTCTGTTTCCTTATTAAGTTTTGTATTGATGACCTTAAAATAAACCGTCTGTCCGGGCCTGTAGATGGCACGGTCTGTAAAAATCTGGGCCTTCACCCGCGTTTCTTTCGGACTGTAACTGTTGATCTGCCTGTCTCCGGAAACCTGCATGATCTGGAAATCATTGGTTTTTGGCTGGCGGATTAAAAAAGTCCTGTAATAGTCTTTGTTTACCGTCGATGGAAATTTAAACGCCCCTTTATCATCTGTTTTTCCTTCCGTTTTGCTCAAAATTTTACCCGCAAATTCATAAAAGGTAAGACGTTCATCAATCACAGGTTTTCCGTTTTCACTGTTGACCAGTTTCAGTTCATTGGCTAACGGGTTCCGCTCTGTTTTGGTCTGATAAATCACTTTATTGCCAGACACCAGAAAGTAAAAATCCTTTTCTGCTTCCGCATCTTTTTCACTGATCCCGGCCACAGCATATTCTGCAAGATAAATCCCGGGTGGAAGGGGTTTGATTTCGAGGGATGTTTTATGGGTCCGGTAATCTTTAGGATCATCCAGCGTGTAAGTTTCTTTTTTTACCAGATTTTTTTTGATCTTCGCAAACGGATTGGGATAAGGATTCTGTACATATTGCAGAAATACAGACAGATCTTCTTTCACCTCATAAAGCGTGACTGAAAAAGAAGAAACATTTTTACGTTCCGCTACGAAGTGAACCGGAAGGTTGCTCTGGGTCTGCTGTTCATATGTTATATTCAGGGACGGGCTGGTAATCTCATCTTCCTTATTTTTTATGTTCCTGATAAAAGGAGATTCCGGATATTTTATTTTTGCCTGGTTTATGATCCCAATGGCTTCTTTTTCTTTGTTTTTTGAAATCAGTTCATCTATCACATCATTCATCACCATTACTTTATAATCACCCTCCGTTTCGGATGCCAGAAGGGTCTGAAGCTGTTTTAGCCTGTCTGTGCAGCGGTTGAAGTCACAGTTATCCTGCAGTTTCCTGTGCATGAAATACAATCTCGGGTTTCCGGTATTCTGTGAAATCAGTCCGTCATAGATGGCATTTACCTTAGTGCGCTGTTCTTCCAGTTCATTTTTGGTAAAAAGACCGTTGTTGGTGAGAAATGTAATTTTCTTTGTGAGGTACCAGTCTTCCAAAGTTGGGAAGTAGGAAATATAATCATTATCAGAAAAAACGTCTTTGTACTTCTTTAAATAAATTTTTTTCATTTCTGCCTGCTGCCGGTCGAGCTCCAGATAATTCTGGGTCAGATAATTCTTAAAATCAAGCCGGCTCCAGGTCTCGATCCGGGAAATATCCCGGGAACTGATATTCGTCCTGCTGTTGATTTCCCATGAATGCTCTGCATAATAATCCAGAAAAAAACTGGTCAGCAGAACATCATAGACTACTTTATCATCTCCTTTTATCTGCCTGCCGACATTCTGAAGTTTCCCGAACAGTGCGCTTACCGAATTATTTTTATCATCATCCGCAGTCTGGTTTACTATACTGAATTCTGCCTTCAAAGACTGGATCAGCTGTACAACATTATTATCTTTCATCGCTTGTTTCTGTATATCTGCAATGATGGGAAGATTGGATTTATAAACTCCTTTCTGATAATTTGCAGATACTTTTTTCCACTGTTCATCATAATATTTTTGTGCAAAAACCCCTGAAACATTCAACAGCAGAAGCAAAAGCACAAAAATCTTTGAAAATCTTTTCATATGTGTTATTTTTGATAAATGAATCCTTTAAAAGTACTGAAAAAATCCGTTATTGACAGTCAGTTTTACGTATCCTTAACGGGGACCCTTTTCGCAGTATTTTTCATGCAGGAGCAAAATACATTCCGCTATCCTACCGTCTGTTTTATTTTTATTACTTATTTCAGCGGGTACCTGTATACCAAATATCAGAAAACGAAGCATTTTTCAAAAATCTTACTCTTAAATGTGGTTGCCGGCATTGTCTGTGCACTTTTAATTATCGATAACCATAATGAAATGCGCCTGCTTAAATGGATTATCATTGTGATTCTGGGCCTTCTGTACAACAGTTTTTTCCTGGATACCTACATCCGGAAGATCCCGTTGCTGAAAGTGTTTTATGTAGGCCTGGTCTGGGCACTGATGAACTGCTGGCTTACCCTCCCGGAATTCAGCATTCCCATATTTTTCATCAGTTTCTTCTTTATTACCGCTTTGGTCCTGCCGTTCGATATCCGTGACATGAAAACAGATACCGTAAAAACATTTCCTGTACTCATTGGGGTCAGGAACACCAAGTATCTGGCCTATGTACTGGTTTTTCTGAGCAATATCCTTGCAGCCGGTTATTTGAGCATCAACAGTTCCTTTGCTTTTTATTTATCAGGTATTGTTACTTACATTCTTATTTACTTCGCTGAAAATGAGCGGGATGATGCTTACTTTTCTTTCGGCGTGGAAACTTGTTCTGCACTTCCCTTTTTATTTTTGCATATAATGGAGTATTTTTGACAAATGATTATTAAGAAACTTTCCCTGTACAATTTCAAAAACCATTCGGAGAAGAAATTTGAGTTCTCCCCGCAGATCAATTGCTTTGTCGGCAACAACGGTGCGGGGAAAACCAATATCCTGGACGCGCTTCATTATCTTTCCGTCGGAAAGAGCTTCTTGGGGAATACGGATCTTAACAATATTAAGAATGACGAAGATTTCTTCACCATCGATGCCGAGATAGAGAATGATGACAGCGAAGACCTCATTAAAATACTGCAGCCTAAAGAAGCGAAAAAGATCATCAAGAAGAATGACAAAAGCTATGACCGGCTGGCAGACCACATCGGGTATCTGCCCAGTGTCATGATTTCTCCGTATGATTCCAATCTGATTTCAGATTCCGGGGAAAGCCGGAGAAGGTTCCTGGATTCCATGATTTCACAGACGGATTCCGGATATCTTTTTGACCTGATCCAATACCAGAAAACCGTACAGCAGAGAAACGCATTATTAAAATACTTCGCCAAAAACAGAGTCTGGGAAAAGGATTCTTTAGAGATTTATGATGATCCGATCATCCGTTCCGGAACCAAGATTTTCCTTAAAAGAAAAGATTTCGTTGAAAAACTCAACCCGATTGTCCAGAGCTTCTACAAGATTATTTCAGGCGGAAAGGAAAGTGTATCCGTGCTCTATGAATCACATCTGCTTGAAGGTTTTGATACGACCCTGCCTGAAAGGAAGTTCAGGGACCTTTTAACGGAAAGCCTGGAAAAAGACCGGATGCTGACCTACACTTCAAAAGGCATCCACAAAGACGATCTTCTTTTTGAAATGGATTCGGTTTTAATCAAAAAAACAGGTTCCCAGGGACAGCAGAAATCATTTCTTATTTCCCTGAAAATGGCACAGATGAGCCTGATTAAAGAGCTGACGAACAAGACCCCGATCCTTCTGCTGGACGATATCTTCGACAAGCTGGACGATACCCGGGTTTCACAGCTGATTGAGCTGGTCAACCAGGAGAACTTCGGACAGATTTTCATTACGGATACCCACAGGGAACGTACCGAAAGCGTGGTAAAAAAAATCAATGAAGAAAGCATCATTTTTGAGATCTGAACATGAGAAAGAAAAGACGCGAATACCAATCATCTGATCTTGTGAAATCTTTCGCAAGGATTTACGGCTTTGAAAGCAAGCTGGTGGCTTTTGAGATCAAAGATTTCCTGGAAGAATATCTTGACGAAAGCCTGTTCTGTGAGATTAAAAGTGTCAATATCGAAGACAAACGGATTATCATCAGCATCCATTCTCCCTTGCTGAAACATGATTTCCAGATGCGCAAAAGTTTTTACCTGAAAAAATTCCAGGAGCGGTTCGGAGCCGATCAGTTTAACGATCTTCAGATTTTGTAGCCACGGTACTGGTATTGTTCATCATGTCGTCTGCCCGCTTATCCAGTCCGGAAGTCAGGGGAAAGAAAAACCGCAACGGATTTTTTATAAAATACCTGAAAATTCCCCTGTAAATTTCGCTTACCTGCCCGAAGTTCAGTTTCCTGGACCTGAATGCCAGGAACATGGATAAACTGAAGCTTACCACAAAATTGAAGAACCCGATCAGGAACACCGTGATAAAAGAAATCCAGAACGTATAGGCATCCACAGAGAAATCTTTTCCGTATAATCCCATGGCAAAGTTTCCGGCGGCAAAGGTAATGTGGCGGATATCAAGATCAAGACCTAGAAACAGGCCTATCGGCGCAGTGGCTCCCAAAAAAACCCCGAACCAGAAGTTGGATACGATGCCCGGCCAGTTTTTAGCATAATAGGCCGACATCCCTTTCGCGAAATTCTTTCCCAAAAGCCTTCTGATGGAAATATTTTTTGAAATCCGCTCCGGGATCTGGTAAAACACGGAATTATTCCCGATATTCCCCGATATAATCCCCGAAATAAAAAGGTAAAAACCGGCGATACAGGCATGGAGAATGGCTTTGGACTGGAAAGGATCAAGGTCTTTCAATAATTTATCCGACCTTTCAACAGCCATGTTCTGTGAGAAGAATACATCAAGGCCGTATACAATGATAAGGGCAACCGGGAAAGACAGCAGTACATTCCCGACAAAGGCAATAAACTGGCTCCTGAACAGTTTTGAGACCAGGTGGGCAAATTCCGTACTGTCGCTTTTTATATTTCCTTCTTCAGACAGTACTTTTGTCATCGTGGCTGCCGTCATGGCCGGCTGTTTTGTGGCTAAGGTAAAACTCATCAGGTAGATCATCACAAAGCCCATCGCGTAATTCATGGAATACAGGAATGCATGCGAAAAATCACTTCCGGGAATATAGCCGTACAACATTTTCAGCACACATAAAGCGCCTACAATAATCCCGCCTCCACTGGCTTTGTAGAACATGGTCATGTATTCTTTCCGGGTGGACGTAATGTAGTGCGTACCCGTTTCTGCCGTATGGTTGGTAATCAGATGGGAAATCAGCCTCGTGCTGTCATTGATCAGCTCAGAAATATTATTCCTGTGGGATTTGTACCTTAAAATATTAAAAATTAAACTTTTTGAGTTAATGAGAACATCCCTTTCCTCATCAATCACCAGCAGCTGAACAATCTCGTAAATCCGCTGTACCTGCTGGCGGATCTTTAGAAGCGACTGGTTGATTTTTCCTGAAATTCCGTATTTAGACGAATTTTTAAAGGCAATATTGACAAATTCCAGGCACTGCCCGATATAAATTTTAATCTGCTTGTACCGGCTGTCTTTGGAATGCAGCTGCAGATCAGTATTTTTTTCAAATTCAGAAGCAAGCTCCTCAAGCTCATTCTGCAAAGCCAGGAACGGATTGTCGAAATTACGGTATTGCGGGGCCATCCTTACCACTTCGGTTTCCATGGCAGATCCCGTTACGCGCCATGAAAGGATATTCATGGAGAAAAGCATTTCCCTTTTCACATCCGGCATGATGATAAAATCTGAGATCCCCAGTATTACAAAGAGTTCATTGATCTCATTTTCAGGAAGGTTATGCAGGAACTTCAGGTCATTTTTCGGCCGGAAGCTCACATTGTCAATCATGTACCAGATGGTCTTTTCATTAACAATCGGTGGCAGGATTTTGTTGAGAATCCTTTTTTTAAGCTCGGGCACAAAGGCATTTTCAGACAGAATATTGGCCTCGGTAAGGGACAGGTTAAAAGTTTTATCCCTGAAAATATTATACAGGTACTGCTTAAAGCTTTCAGCAATCCGGGGATGGTTCCTGAAAAAATTGAGGACATCGGTAAAATCCGCACTTTTCACGCTCTCCAGAAGTTCCGCAAACGGCTCCAGAGAGAGGGTTTCATTCTTAAAAGAAAAGTATTTTTTAAGAACGGACTCAAAATTTATGCTGGAGTTAAAGAATTTCATCCGTGCAAAGATACTATTTCAAACCCACATTCCTCATTTGTCTCATGATCCAGTTGTGTTTCTTTCTCAGATAGGCTGAAGGATTTTTAGGATCATACTTTTTTGGATTGGGCAAAACCGCTGCAATCCAGGCTGCTTCAGACACCGTAAGGCTCTTTGAAGACTTCCCGAA
Organism: Chryseobacterium sp. JJR-5R; assembly: GCF_034047335.1. Taxonomy (NCBI): domain Bacteria; kingdom Pseudomonadati; phylum Bacteroidota; class Flavobacteriia; order Flavobacteriales; family Weeksellaceae; genus Chryseobacterium; species Chryseobacterium sp. JJR-5R. Next base: position 1,651,298 of record NZ_CP139137.1, on the reverse strand, counting down.
ATAATATTGCGACGCAGCCTCCACCCCGAAAACACCCTGTCCCATTTCAATGGAATTCAGGTACCGTTCCAGGATAATATCCTTTGTCCAGACTTTTTCAATGATAAAGGTATACATGGCTTCCAGCCCTTTCCTGAACCAACTTCTACCCTGCCACAGGAATATATTTTTAGCGGTCTGCTGGGAGATCGTGCTTCCGCCTCTCAGCTTTTTACCTTTTTCATTGTTTTTCATCGCTTTTTCTATCGCCTGGTAATCAAAGCCGTCATGACTGAAAAATTTCTGGTCTTCTGACGCAATGACCGCTTTTTTCACGTTGTTCCCCATGTCATCATACGAAATGTAATCCCTCTGAAGCCTTCCGTATTCCAGAAGGCCTCCGATCTGCGTAATGGTAATGGGCGGGTTGAAGAACCTTCCCCAGACAATAAACAGTACATTCAGGACTAAAATGATGAATATGACTTTTTTGATTTTATTCCACATAATCTTAGATAAAGAATGTCAAAAATAAGGAAATAGTCTGAGTTATTGTAATTCTTTCATATAAGACAGATTATAATCCGGCAGCAGCGCGGGGTGAAAGATTTTAATATAATCCTTCAGCACCAGGTCTGACCTTACCGCGCCGCTTTCGAAAAAATCATTGGCCTGGCCTTTTTCCCTTCCCGTAATAACGTATACTTTCCCTTTATTAAAAGCACTGATCTTGCTGTAAAAAGGATTTTTGCCGAGCATTTCTTTTTTTGAGGCATGGTTGCCTGCATTGATCCAGTACTGAACGCCGGATGATTTGGCAAATACCTCTTCAAAGCTCATTGTCACCGCTTTTTCTTCAGTATTGTCTTTAAGGATATACTCCGCATTGGCATCCGCAATAAAATGCGCCACGGAAGTCTTTCCTCCCGGAAGGTACCAGACATCCCCGTACATTTCGTTGGCCAGGACGGCAGGCTTTTCTTTTGCCTGCAGGGCCAGCTGCTTCAGGCTGTTGTAATTCTTCTCAATTTCCCGGTATATTTTTTCAGCTTCTTCAGATTTCCCCAGAAGCTTTCCGAACAGCTTGAGATAAGCCGTTTTTTCCAGCGGTCCCTGTTCCATGTATTCATCCAGGAAAATTACCTGGATCCCGTTATTTTTCAGCAGCTGGTAGGTATTGTCAAAGCTTGGGATATAATTGGTAAAAACGGCATCCGGTTTCAGGGAAATAATCTTTTCCACATCATATTTCTGGTCGCTTCCCACATGCTGAATCTTTCCGCTTTTCAGTAAATCATGAATTTTCGGGTCATAAATATATTCCGGACTTGAAACCCCCGTTACAAGATTTTCCGCTTCCAGTGCCGAAATATAGCCTGCCATGCTTGCATTCAACAGGATAATTTTCTTCAGGGGAAGCTGGTTTTCTTTAAGATCATACGTGAATTTTCCGGATTGGATATGCAGAATACCGTCTTTTTCGCTGTACTGCACCAGGCCTGAAATAACAGCCGGTTCCGAAGCGGAAATTTTCTGTTCTCTTTTACAGGAAGTTAGCGTTAAAAACGCAATTAATAGTAAAATTCTTGGTTTCATCTTTCAAAGAAACTAAAAAAGTGTTATATTTGCAAACCTTTATTAACGGCCTCGTGGCGCAACTGAATAGCGCATCTGATTACGGCTCAGAAGGTTACAGGTTTGAATCCTGTCGAGGTCACTAGACCGACATTAGAAGTTTTAACTCTCTTATGTCGGTTTTTTTTATTTCCTAATCCATTATTGTACTGATAGATACATTGGGCAACAATATTCATTTTAGGTGTTTGAAAACTTTTTCCGTCAAATTCGACTTTTTGGGGAAATATCAAACACCCTATCGTCCTTTTTGTTGATAGATCGCCTTGCTGGTAAAGGTTTGCAAGGTTTTCCATGGAATCGAGTGCGTTTTCTATTTTTGTTTTGATGTCAAGTTCTTTGCTTTCCGATACGATTTGCTGAAGCTCCTGTTCCAACTGTTCAATTTGCAATTTTGTGAGTCTTTTGATCTCTTTGTAATCTTCTTCATCTAGTTTATCGAAAAGATACTTATCTCTTGCGCTGGCAACCTTTTCATTCAGTAGATTTATCTCTTTTGAGATCGATTTTCTTTTAGCCTCTATATCATAAGTGAATTGTTTATAATTATCCAAAAGTATCTCCTTCATAAGATCCTTGATGATAGGATTATATTCCAGCTTTGAAATTTCCTGCTCAAAAAGTTCATTAAGTCTTTCAGAATCAAATCTGAATCCGCATTTGTAATGACAATGATAATAGTAATAGGTTTTAGATTTTCCTTTCGCACCACTTGCAGTGAGATTTTTCCCACACCTTGGGCAGGTCAAAAGGCCTCGTAGTGGAAAACGCTCATTACCTAATACTCTTCCTCCCGGACCCTCTACTTTTCTTTTTTTGTCCATGATCCTTTGAACCTGATAAAACAACCTTTCACTAATCAATGCCTCATGCTTCCCTTCAATGTAGTAAGCTTCCTCTTGCTTATAGTCTTCAATGTAGATCTTACCACAGTAAACTGGATTTCTCATGGCCTTTGCGAAAGCGCTTCTTGACATTGATACACCTTCCCTTTTATTCATCTGTAATCGTACATGGTCAGCAGGAATATGTCCTTTTGCGATCTCATTGAATGCCCAGATAATATTTGAAGCCTCTGGCTCCTTAATGCCAATGTACTTCTTACCATCTTCATGACTTCTATTTAGATATCCGTAAGGAGCTATTCCCATCAGTCTCCCCTCCTTTTTTGCTCGCCTCATACCATGGAATGTATTCAAAGCTCTCCTGTCATTTTCAACCTCAGGAGTAGACAAGTATATGGCAAGCATCAGCTTATTTTCCGGAACAGACATATCTAAGGGCTGTTCGATCGCCTGGGGGATAATGTGATTTTTATGGAGAAGACCGATCATCTGGTAGGCATCTCCCGTATTACGGCTGAACCGATCCCATTTTGTAAACAGGACAAGTGTACTTTTATGATTTCTCTTTTTTACCTCTATCAGGTACTTTTTCCATTCGGGACGTTCAAAGCTTTTGGCGGAGTGATCTTCATATATCACTTTATTGATAGAAATATTATTATTTGCACAATATCTGCGCAATCTCTCATCCTGATCTCTCTGGGAATAGCCTTTTTCGGCCTGCTCATCAGTGGAAACTCTTATGTATAGATCTGCTATAATCATTGTAATGACGATTTCGTTAAAAAGTTGTTTAATGCTTGCAACATGGAGAAGGTTGCGTTGGTAGAAATTCATCATTCTAATATGGTACTAAAATACAAATAATCAGTCAGATGTAAAATATTCTTTGAGCGTTAATTTCACAACAATATATAGAAACTCCATGATCTCTTCTGACTGATCCTGATCGATTTCATAGCCCGCTTTTTTCAATAATGCCAAAGCCTTTTCAGGCGGGATTTTTTTTAATTCAATAGATGGGATGTATTGATCGATTTTCGGTCTTGCTGTTTCTTGCTTCTTTACTTTACCTTTCTTCATAACAATTCAATTGAGGACTTGTTCTCAATAATTGTAATTTAAAAAGCAGAATAATTATGTTTTATAAGTTGCTTCAACGGTCATCTATTGGCGCTAGATGCATATATAGACTAAAATTTGAAATTTGTTATTCTATAATTATAATGCAATTAAGGACAGAAGCAATTTTTGGATGATCGGAATACTAGTAGATTCTGTTTTTTTTAGTGTGATCTGAAAACCCTGACTGCTTCCTGAGATGTTAAAAGGATTCCCAGCATATTAATGTCAAACATCCTTCTGTATGATTCTTCGGTTATCAGCTCAAGCGGTGCAAATTCGTAAACACCTGCATTATTGATGACGACGTGGGCAGTTCCATACACTTCTTCAGCACTTTTAAAAAGTTTCTTTACGTCTTCATTTTTTGAGACATCACCTTGTATGGCAACAGCCTGACCTCCTTGACTCGTTATATCATTCACAACTTGATCAGCCCCTTCTCTGCTAGAAGAATAATTAACTACTACTTTGACTCCGGCAGTTGCGACTTCACGAGCAATACCTGCACCAATTCCCTTAGATGCACCTGTGACGATGACCACCTTTCCCTTTAATGTTTGACTTATTCTATTTTTTATTTTAAATATTTGATGATACAAATTTCAAGATTTTTGAAATACGCAACGTATCCAAAACAAAAAGGTTGTATCCAAAATGGGTTAATGGTTAACTTGAGATTGTCAAACAACAAATTTATTAACTTTAATGCCAAAAAATTGTGCGCTTCAGAAAATAAAAAGCTCGTCTAATTTGAATGTTTCCCGTTGATTTCTTCCATCAATTCTGCAAATAAGCGTATCGATCTAATACGGTCTTCTAAATTAAAAATAGTTGATACAGTAATGAGCTCATCGGCATTGGTATCGTGTAAGAAGGACAATATCTTCTTTTTTACCGTATCCTTGCTCCCCACAAATGAAAACTTAAGCATCTGTTGGACATTTGGATGGTTGAAGACTGCTCTCAGTTCATCATTCATATCTGTGGGTGGGCTCAATGGAAGACTTTTACCAGACTGCATATTATTGAACATAATGATCAAAGACGTCAACAAGCGTTCAGCCTGCTCGTCTGTATCTGCAACAATAACGTTGATACCGGCCATTGTATAAGGAAAGGCGTGTTCATCAGAAGCCTGAAATTCCCGAGCGTAGATCCTAAGAGCATCATGCAGTTGCGAGGTTGCAAAATGGCTGGCAAAAGCATAAGGCAGACCTTTTGCTGCCGCCAGATGGGCGCTGTCGGTACTTGATCCCAAAATGTAGAGAGGGACTTCCGCACCTTCTGCAAAGGCAACACGCACTTTTGACAATTTGTTATCTTCCGAAAAATAAGTTTGAATTTTTTGAACTTCTTCGGGAAAAGAATGCGCGGCGGCCATATTATCTGACCTTATGGCCTGTGCTGTGACCTGATCCGTACCAGAAGCCCTGCCAAGACCCAGGTCGATCCTGTCTGGATATAATTGTGCTAATGTTCCGAATTGTTCTGCAATGATCAATGGTGAATGGTTAGGAAGCATAATTCCTCCGGAACCTACCCTGATCTTAGAGGTCTGACCAGCAACAAAGGAAATTAGTATGGAAGTCGCACTGCTCACAATTGCCGCTGAGTTATGATGTTCTGCGAACCAAAATCTTTTATAATCGTTTTGTTCTGCCACTTTTGCCAACGCGATTGCGTTATTCAAAGTATCTTGGAAAGTGCTGCCTTCTGAAACAATTGCTAATTCCAATATGGAATAGTCTATTTTATTTTTCATGTACATTTTTTTTAATGACCACAGAATATGAAGATCTGAATAAAATTTTCATCCTGTAAAATTACGTCAAACGCACGATCTAAAGTACAGCGCTTTCCTAGAGCATACCGCATAATGTGATAAACCAACAGCACCTTCCTTTAAGGATAGAGGTGAATGAATACAGAAATTTTTGTTTGAGGATTAACTGTGGAACACATGCGATCTGTAGTTATTTCTTTATATCTGTTTCAGCTAGTATAGAGATGATCTCCTCTTTATTTTTAAAGTAATAGTAGATGATCGTAGTACTGTAATGGATTTCCTTGGCAATCTTTCTAATGGTAACTTGTGCCATACTTTTTTCAATGCTTATCTTTCTTGCGGCATCTATAATAAGATTCTTTATGTGTTCCTTTTCCCGGTTTCTTCTGTCTTTAATTCCCATTCTATAATATTTGAAATAAATAATTTATGATTTATGTTTAACCAGATCTTCTACTTGCTAAAGAGAATGTTTGTAATCCTGCAATCTTTATTTTTGTCTTCCTTATCGACGATTGTTCCTGTGTGGCTTCTTATATTTTCGTAAAAATTGAGAAAAATGTATGAGAAGGAAGATAGTGAGAATAAGTCAGCAAAGAAATGCTCGACTTCTTGGTATCTTAGATTTTTCTGATCAATTGCCGCCTGAACTTCTGCGGTCAGCTCATGAAAACCTGTCAATGTTCTATCAAAGAAACTTTGTAAACTAGTGCTGTCAGGATATCGGATCATTATAAAAATATCAACATAAGGATATGATCTACAAACACGTTCAGATTCTTCAATAAACAGCATTATCTTTCTTTTTAAACTGTCCGATGCAAATAACAGATCATATCTGGGAGCGACCATCTTTACCAATATTTCATTGGTCACCACCGATAAAAGATTATCACGGGAGCGGAAATAGTAATGGATCACTGTTCTGCTGACCTTAGACTTCTTGGCTACGTCAAATAGCGTAAATCCAAAATTGCCATCTTTGAGCAAAATCTCTATGACCGCATTTTTAATTGCTGATTCTGTATCTGACATATTAATTTTTAAAATTGCTTTGGTAAAAAAGTTGGCAAGACCTTATATGCAATGGATCATTGCCAACTTTAGAAAAAAAGCAATGTTATTTTGCAAATGAGTCTCTTAATATTTCAATGTGTAAATGAGATTTGGATAAATTATCAGTAAATTACTCTAGTAAGATCTTATCAGTATTTTGATCAATTCCAACCACCTCCCAACGCACGATAAAGGTTCACGACAGCATTCAGCTTCTGAACTTTGATATTGGCTAAGCTCAGTTCCGCCTGCAGCTTGTTGTTTTGAGCTGTGATAACATCGAGATAAGTGGCCATATCCTGTTGGAACAATTTAGTAGAAGTCGTCACCGCTTTATCAGATCTTGCCACTAAACCTGCAGTAATCAACTCCTGCTTATCGGCCGATTCGATGTTTGCCAAGGCGTTTGAAACCTCGCCTACTGCAACTAAAACGGTTTGCTTGAAATTGATCTCAGACTGTTCCATTGCAATTTTTGACTGCTCATACTGGGTTTTCAATTGTTTTCCATTGATCAATGGCATAGCCAGCGAACCGGCAGCTGCCCCGAATAAAGATCCGGGAATATCAAACCAGTTTTTAAAGTTAAAAGTGTTCAGTCCGCCTTGAGCCGTAATATTTAGAACTGGGTACATACTCGCTTTGGCCACTTTTACATTGGCAAATGCCATTCTTACATTCAGTTCACTGCTTTTCACATCAGGCCTGTAACTTAGAAGCTCAGCAGGAATACCTACAGATTTGTACTCAGGCGTCAGCATATTCGTCAGTTTCATTGTTCTTTTGATCTCGCCTGGCATTTTTCCTGTTAGAATACTCAACGCATTTTCCTGAATGGTGATAGACTGCTCGATCACTGGTATCGTCACCAGCATCTGATCGCGTGTGTTTTCCTGTTGCTGTACAGAAAGACTAGTGGTAATCCCAAGCTCCTGCTGTTTGGTGATCATTCTCAATGTATTGTTGACCAGTTTTAAATTCTGATTGGTAATATCAAGCTGCGTATCCAGCATCAAAAGATTGTAATATCCCTGAGCGATCTGCGCAATCAACTGTGTCTGAACAGCCTTTGCCGCTTCCTGTGTCTGAAGATAGGAAGCCAAAGCAGACTCTTTCCTGCCTTTTATTTTACCCCAGATATCCGCTTCCCAAGAAATGGAGACATTAGAATTATAATCCTCTACGTATCTCTGACCCAAAAACTGTCCGAATGTCAGCCCATTCAGACTATTGTCCGATGGTCTGCTGATAGAGGCCGTTGCTAAATTTAAATTGACATTCGGAACATTTCCCCATTTAGCACGGTTGTAATTTAGCGCCGCAGATTCGATCTGCTTGATGGAAACTTTGAGGTCATTGTTGTTTTTAACACCACTTTCGATAAGTGCCAATAAAGTGGGGTCTGTAAAGAAGTTCCTGTACGGAATTTTTGCAATACTGGTGACCGTACTGTCTTGTGCTACAGCCAGCTGGGTCGTATCTCTGAAGTTTTCCGGCAGTTCCGCTTCGGGCGCCTGATATTTCTGGACGTTGCAGGAGGCCAAAGTCAACAGTGACGCAACTGCTCCAAAATTTGTATATGATCTGATATTTGATTTCATTGTAATTTATTTATCCGCCGATAACCGAGTAGGCAAAATGATCTTGCCTACTCTAAATTATCTTTGTGCTCTCAAACTATTTATATTAATGATTATGTTTTGCGAGTTTTGAAGGCTCGTAGTCCCAAATACTTTCGTCTAATGGTTTACCGCTGATTCTTTCCTGTAAATATTTGAATACTACGAAAAGTACAGGTGTAATGAATACCCCAAGAACAGTTCCGAACAACATTCCGAAAACAGCCGCATATCCGATGGAATGGTTACCGATCGCTGATGGTCCGGTCGCAAATAATAACGGAAGCAATCCTGCAATAAATGCTAAAGAGGTCATCAAAATAGGTCTCAATCTTGCTTTTGCGCCTTCCACGGCAGAAGCCGTTAGACTTTTGCCTGCCTTTCTCCTCTGCATTGCAAATTCTACGATAAGGATCGCATTTTTTGCAAGCAATCCGATAAGCATGATCAATGCTACCTGCACATAAATGTTGTTGGCGATATCTGCAATAGAGATTCCTATGAAAACGCCTAACAGTCCGGTGGGAATTCCCAGCAATACTGCAAATGGAACCAGATAACTTTCATACTGTGCAGAAAGAATGAAGTAAACAAAGATGAAACACAGACCGGAGATCACCGCCGACTGGCCACCTGAAGACTGTTCTTCTCTCGCCATCCCTTTCAGATCATAAGAAAATCCTGTCGGTAAACTTTTAACACTCACTTCTTTCAATGCTGTCATTGCCTGGCCTGTACTGTATCCTGGAGCCGGCATTGCTGTAATGCTTATGGAATTAAATAGATTGTGATGGTCGACAACCTCCGGACCTGCCGTTTGCTTCAGTGAAGCGACCGTGCTTACAGGAACCATTTGTCCAACGTTATTCTTGATATTGATTCCATTTAAAGAATTAGGATCTGCACGGAATTCCGGTGGAGCCTGCATCACGACACGGTAGTATTTTCCGAACCTGTTGAAATCTGAAGCCTGCATACTTCCATAATAACCCTGCATCACAGACATCACATCGGAAACATTCACGCCCAGTTGCTTAGCCTTTACTTCATCAACCACCAATTCATATTGTGGAAAAGAGGCATTAAAAGTGGTGAATGCCATTGCGATCTCTGGTCTCTGCATCAAAGCTCCGATGAAGGCATTTGACGTTTCGTTGAATTTTGCCAAAGAACCTGCGGTCTTGTCCTGAAGAACGACCTCCATACCGCTCGTATTCCCGAATCCGGGAACGGTCGGCATTCCCAAGACAAAGAAAGATGCTTCTTTTATCTGGCTCACCTCTCCCTGAAGCTGACCGATTATCTGACCGAGTTCGTGTACTGCACCACGGTCTTTAGGATTTTTCAGCTTAAGCATAAACACCGCACTTGAAGATGATGTACTGAAATTCAGCATATTCAGACCGTTCACAGAAACAATGCTGTGGACTGCGGGATGTTTCCTCAATATTTGTTCAGCTCTGGTGACAACATCCGTTGTACGGGCTTGTGTAGAACCTGGAGGGAGCGTTACCGTTGTCATCAGGAATGACTGATCTTCATCGGGAATAAATCCTGTCGGTGTAATGACAAACATCCAAGCAGTCAAACCAATTACGATGGCAAGACCCGTAAATGCGACCCATTTTTTCTTTAACAGGAATAAGACCGACTTCCCGTATCTGAACGTCATTTTGTCAAACGAAGCGTTGAATCCTGCGAAGAATTTCTCTTTAAATGATAATTTTTTCGGCTCGTGTCCGTGACCGGGAGCGTGGTGCTGTTTAAGCAAGATCGCACACAGGGCAGGACTTAACGTCAATGCATTGACTGCAGATATCACGATCGCCATTGCTAAGGTCAATGCGAACTGCTGATAGAATATTCCTGTAGGACCTTCCATAAAAGCAACCGGTACAAAAACCGCCGCCATTACCAGGGTGATGGAAAAGATCGCACCTGTGATCTCACTCATCGCCGACATTGTAGCCGCTCTGGCGTTGAGTTTCCGATGTTCCATTTTGGCGTGAACAGCTTCTACCACAACGATGGCATCATCTACTACGATTCCGATGGCCAATACTAGGGCAAATAAGGTCAAAAGGTTGATCGAAAATCCGAACAGGCTCATAAAGAAGAACGTTCCAACAATAGAGACCGGAACTGCGATCGCCGGAATCAAGGTCGATCTGAAGTCCTGAAGGAAAATGAACACAACGATGAAGACCAAAATAAATGCTTCTATCAAAGTATGAATCACCTGATCGATCGATTGATCCAAAGATTCTTTGGAACTGTACACAAATTCGTATTTTACACCGGCAGGAAAAGATGCCGAGAGCTCTTTTACTCTTTGTTGTGCTGCGATCTCAATTTCGTTGGCATTTGATCCGGCAGTTTGGAAAAGCGCAACCATTACACCCTGTTTTTTCTCATATAATGAAGAAACTCCGTAGTCATAAGATCCGAATTCCACCTTGGCAATATCCTTCAGTCTCAAGGTCGTTCCGTCAGTTCCCGCCTTGATCAGCATATTTTCATATTGTGAGGGCTCTGTATTTTTACCTTTATAACGGATGACATAATCCAAAGCTTCCTTGCTCCTTTCACCGAATCTTCCAGGTGCCGCCTCTACATTCTGAACCTGAATGGCACCCGCCACTTCCTGAGGTGTCAGGTTGTAAGAGGCCATTTTTTGGGGATCGAGCCAGACTCTCATAGAATAGTCCTTGTTACCGAAAACCATTGCATCACCAACTCCTTTGATACGTTTTAACTCCGGCACAAGGTTGATCTTTGCGTAGTTTTCTATGAACAGGTCATTTACGGATGGATCTTCAGAATAAATGGTTAGCATCGCCAAAATACTGTTCTGGCGCTTCATCGTGGTAACACCGATCTGATTTACCTCCGCAGGAAGCTGGCTTGTCGCCTGTGCTACTCTGTTTTGTACATTTACAGCTGCCTGATCAGGATCAGTACCGAGCTTGAACACGACATTTACCATCAGATTTCCGTTACTGGAGGTCGATGTGATATAGTCCATATTTTCAACACCGTTGATGGCATTTTCCAAAGGTGGTGCCACAGAGCGCGCGATCACTTCGGAACTCGCTCCGGGATAAACGGCCATTACGGTAACACTCGGTGGGGCAATCTCCGGGAAGGAGGTTATCGGAAGCGTTTTCATCCCGACAATTCCCAAGATGACAAGCAACACCGATATAACGGTCGCAAGGACCGGTCTTTTTATAATCGTTTTTAACATTGAATTTATTATTTGAAATTAAATCCCACCCGCTTCTTAGCCTTTTCCGGCCACAGCTTTTGTTTGAGTTTTGCTGGCTTGCTGATCAGTAGGTTTTGGAACAACAGGCATTCCCGGCTGTAATCTTTCAAAGCCTGAAACGATGTAAGTTTCTCCTGCTTTGATCCCGTTGGTCACCATATAATTGGTGCCGCTTTTCCCGGAGACCTCAATGGCTTTCTGAACAGCCTTATTATCTTTATCCAAAGAAAATATGTACACTTTATCCTGAATATTGACCGTAGAGGCAATCGGAAACAACGTTACATTGTCGAAGTTCTGGTCGATGACAATTTTGCCGGTATTTCCGCCACGGATGATGTTTTTAGGATTGTTGAACCTAGCTCTGAAGGTTACCGATCCCGTATTGGAATTGAATTGTCCTTCCACCGCATCGATCTTCCCTTTTTCCTCGTAAAGATGACCATCGGCGATCTGCAATCCTACCAGCGGCGATTTCTGAATCTTTTCTGCGACCGTACTTCCAACTTGGGAATTTTGGAAATTCAAAAAATCATTTTCACTCATACTGAAATACACATTCACCTGGTGAGAATCCGAAAGAACCGTAATTGGCTCTACGCCAGCTGGGCTTATCATACTTCCCAGGCGGTAGTTGATCCTGCTGAGATATCCGCTGACCGGTGCTTTGATGGTACAAAATTCAAGATTGATCCTTGCCGACTGTGCCGTTGCCTCTGCCTGAGAGAGTGAAGCCTTTGCCCCATCGTAAGCCGCCTGCGCCTGCTGGATCTGGATGTTGGAAACGATGCTTTCCTTCACCAATTCTTTTCTTCGGTCAAGGTCGATCTTTAGATTTGCCAAATTGGCCCTTGCTACTGAGACTCCGGCTTTTGCCGTGTTATACTGCTCGGCATACATTCTGGGATCGATCTGAAAAAGAGGCTGACCAGCCCTTACATAAGCGCCTTCATCCACATAGACCTTGTGGAGGTAGCCGGAAACCTGCGGTCTGATCTCGACATCGGTGACACCTTCGATACTGGCGGGATATTTTTTGGAAACAAGTCCGTTGCCCTGCTCTACTTTGGAGACAGGCAGTTCCATTGGCGGAAACTGTGGCGGTTGCTCATTTTTACTGCATGATTGAAAAATAGTGAAAAAGCTTGCTGCAACCACTATCAGAAAGAATCGTTTTTTTACACTGTTCATAAATGAAATATTATAACTGCAAAATTATTGACTATCAGGTCTGACATTCTAGTCAAAAAGATTCCTTTATTTAGCAAAAAAGAACAAATTCGAAAGGATAAGTAATTCTTTCTTCATCAAAGTGATGTATGTTTTGATCAGCAGAAGCTGACAGTAGACCTATATTGGCTTGGACTGAATCCAGTGCTGTTCTTAAAGAATCTAGTAAATTCAGCATGAGTATCAAAACTGAGTCGGTCAAAAACAGATTGAATGTTGTGATCGCTTTTGGTCAACAGAAGCTTTGCCTCTGTAATGATTTTATCTTCAATGATCTTTTTAGGAGATTTGAAAAAAACTTCTTTTAAGGTGCGGGTAAGATGAGTTCTGGATACAGAGAGTTTATCAGCATAGAATTGAACATCTTTTCTGTTTCGGTAATTTTTTTCCACCAGATTGACAAATCGCAACGCAAGCTCGTCTTTACGGTTTCCTATCTGATTATTACACTCCGGCTTCCATCTGATATTTGACAATTCATAAATAATAATTGAAAAGTAGGATCTCAGTATTTGATCTGTGAATACCCTTTCCTCGTTTTGAGAGACCAGTTTTCCAATTTGTTCTATATTAGACAAAAGACCGTTTAAGAGATCGCCAGGCAATGTCAGGACTTTGGAATAACTATGGAACAATGCCAATAAGGAATCATATGAACCCCATTTCAAATCGAGCCCATCACAAAATTCCATTGTAGCGGAAAGAGCTACGACTTCGCAATCTTGCGAGAATGATTTTAACTCAAATAGACTATTAGGTAAAATCTGAAGTACGTTGAGGTAATGCAGATTATAAACCTTATGATCCAGACTGAAAGTCATACGACCTTTCTTGACAATGAATAAAGTGTACACAAAACTTGTCACTGCTCCTATTTTCATTATGTGGTTTAAATCGAGATTTGTGGTTCCGATACCAAAATTATTCATGACGGGAGTACAAGGTTGGATCAACCCATATTTGAGATCCGGATGGTAGTGCTCAATTTTCATATAAAATGCTCAAGAATTAAAGTTACAATCTTACACGAATATCAATTAATGAATATTCAAAACAATTAAAAGGGCAAAGATAGTTAGTCGCATTTTAATTTTCAGGGCCGGTTTCCTGTGAGATACCAGTTACTACAATAAGTTTGAAACCACAAAAGGATGAACTGCCTATAAAAAGAATAAAGCATGAAGCAGCACATTGATCAAACCGATCATTTTTATCAGATACATTCGGTTCGTCGACAAAACCTGATCACGTTCTGGAGAGTTCTCATAGAAAGATAAAGCCCGACCTGATCATGAGTAGCAGGTCGGGCGATGGCAAGCCAAGTATCGATACAGCTGGTTATGGACTGGTACTTGACTGACGACTTTAGGAAGCCAAATATGCAACGTAACCTCCATCGATGAGGATGTCGCAGCCTGTGATAAAGCTTGCATTTTGGCTGTGCAGAAACTCAACCAGACCTGCAATATCTTCGGGCGTACCTATACATTTCGCAGGAAATTCCTCCAACAACGAGCCGCACGTCGGATGTTCCTCAAGACCTTTATGCCACTAGCTTTGACCGCTATGCCCTTAGCCAAAACGCATCAATGACAGCTCCTCGTTGAGTATCTGATGCACCTGCTACCAATATTAACTGTTCCTTTCTCATAATAAATATTTTTGTAAATTTACAGGATAATTGATTTACTTAACACACCAGTTTTCTAAAAGATGCCAGATATACAAGCGGATAATGCAGACACTGAACAGCAGATAAAACATTTACAGGACTCCCTATATGTGATTAGCGGAAAATGGAAACTGCCAATACTCGTGGCTGTCCATCAAGGCAAAAGCCGTTTTAGAGAAATACAAAGAAGCGTCAATGGTATTACCAGTAAAGTTTTATCCAAGGAACTCAAGGAATTGGAGCTGAACAAATTAATCATCAGACGCGTTTACGATGCCTCACCTCCAAGTGTTGAATATACCACTTCAAATTATTGCGATACTTTACAAAATATGATCACTTCAATGATTGATTGGGGAAAAAGCCACCGTGAAAAGATCAAGGAAGATTAATAACATCTTTCAATTGTAATTTTATGTCTACGTAATCCCTTCATTCTGGAATATTCTCCATATTTTTCATAATACAGATAAGACGGGATCTTATCTCTCTGAAATGCTTGATCTTAATTTCTATCTCTTGGATCTTATTATTAAATAGGTCAATCCGTTCCTTACCACTAAGGTTACCGCCATAGCAATCATCAAACATTTTTTTTATCTCCGCAAGAGTGAAGCCTATTCCTTGCACATCTTTGATAATTTTTATCCTTTCCACGACATCGTTATTGTAATCTTTATAATTGTTGCTTTTTACTTCCTCGTTCCTACAACCCGCTATTAGCCCTAAATTTTCATAGTATCGAATCGTATATATTGTTAATCCAGTTTTTTTAGATAATTCATTGATGAGCATAGATAAAGTTTTTGGTAAGCAAAAATATAAAATTTTCATAAAATTTAAAGTGTAGAGTATAGTCTATGGTTGTGAGTGTATGATGATCTATTTATTTTTGTTATTAACTTTAAAAAACCAATTATGACAAATTCCAAAACGACTCATTTATTCGCCAAAGATTTTCAGCATATTACAACATCTGACGCATATGCAGATATTGCGAAACAATTTTTGCTGCTGGATATCAATAAACCGGAACAAACTAAAACTTTACTGTCAAAACTAAATTCGGATCTATTAGTCGCAAGTTTGTCTAACTCTCCTTCACCAAGTGGTCAACTTGTAGCACCACAAAATGACAGCCAGCCCGCGGTTGATCTTTATACATTTTATCCTGAAGTGAAAACGCAAGGCAAGATTCCTGTCATTTACTTCATGCACGGAAGTGGATATCTAATAGGTAATTCCCGTCAACAAAATCAGTCTTTATTTGACCTTGCCAACGAAACCGGTGCGGTTGTAATCAGTGTAGGATACCGTCTGGCAGGTGAAGATCCTTATCCTGCAGATATCAATGATGCCTATCACGGGTTAGCATATGTATTCGATAATGCCGATGAGTTGGGTTTTGATAAAAAGAAGGTGATCATTATGGGCGAAAGTGCAGGTGGCGGATTGGCGGCCCGTCTGGCTTTAAAAGTTCGTGATTTAGGAATCTATCATCTTATAGGTCAAATATTAACGTTTCCAATGTTAGATTATCGTACTGGATCAGAACATTCTTTGTACCACAATCCTTTTGCAGGTGAATTTATTTGGCTTCCTGAATTTAATCAGCTTGCATGGCAGATGTTAAAGGGAGGCAAGGAAATTCCTGCTGAAGAAATGCCTTACTACTCTGCAAGTATGGCAACGGATTTAAGCGGTTTGCCACGGACATTTATCACTGTTGGCTCTTTGGATTTGTTTGTGAATGAAGATATTGATTATGCTAACCGTCTAATATCATCTGGAGTGCAGACTGACCTTTTAGTTTTGAATGGAGTACCACACGGCATTGAGAATAACAGTCCTTCTTCTCCGGAAGCAAAACGCTATATTGAGACCCGTACACAGATCATCACTACAATTTTTTCAGCGATAGAGTAAATCGCAGTATACTTATCTACGTAATTTTCAGAGTAAGTTATTCAGGATATGACGACATCACTGTTTTGAAAGTAGCTCAAAACAGTGGATGAAATGTTGCTGAACTCTAGATCACATCCTTAATTCAATAAAGCCGGTTCTTCCGGCTTTACTTTTGAAGTGGACCCCGGAGGTGGAATTATCGAACACTTTTGTAGAGGATTAAAAAAAATTGCGGAACTTACAATGTTATAGAAGTTATTTTTATTATTGAATTTTTTTGAGTAGTAAAATCTAATGTGGTGTAATAATTCTTGCAAATTCAATTATTTTTTCCTGAAGAATAAAAAGCATTTTTGACGACACTGCTACTATGATTTTTGTGATGATTATCCAATTTGTTTTTTTAGTTCTTCCTTACTTGGAAGAATAGCCTTATACTCTTTAGCAAAAATGATATTGTTGTCTTCGGGTAGTGTAAATTGTATCACGGTTTTGTTTTCTTCCTTACAGAGAATGATCCCAATTGTAGGATTTTCTTCTTCCAGCTTCACTTTCCTGTCGTAATAGTTGACATACATCTGCATTTGTCCGATATCCTGATGGGTCAGTTTACCGATCTTCAGATCAAACAGCACAAAGCATTTAAGCAACCGGTTGTAAAAAACCAGATCTACAAAAAAACTGTCATCTTCGAAAGTGAACCTGCGTTGCCTTCCCTCAAATAAGAAACCTTTGCCCAATTCCAACATAAAATGCTCCAGCTTATTGATAATCTCTGTTTCCAGATCACTTTCAGAGTAACGGTGATCCTGCTTCAAATCCAGAAATTCCAAAACATAGTGACTTTTGAGCAGGTCTGTTGGCTTTTCGACAATTTGACCTTTTTGGGCCAATTGCGTAACACCTTCTTTATCCTTGCTTAGTGCCAATCTTTCGTATAGTGCCGAATTAAATTGTCTTGTAAGTTCTCTGACACTCCAATTGTTTTGAGTGGACTCTATTTCGTAAAAATTTCTCTCATTTTCATCTTCAATTTTCATCAGCTGAATGTAATGAGACCATGATAATGTAAATACAGAATTACGAGACGGTGTTTCATAATTTGAATCCTCCAAAGAAATACGAGACGGTGTTTCGTATTTTCCGGAATCTTCGCTTATTTCATCAGAAATTCTCTTTTGGAACATTAAATAAAATTTCCTCATCCACTGAAGATTGTCAACCGAGTATCCTCTTCCGAATTCTTCTATAAGCTGTTTACTGAGATTTTTAAGCGTCTCTTTTGAATATTCGGCTCTACCTTTTCCGCTTTGTTCATCCTCAACAATAATTTCACCTATTTGAAAATAGGTCATGATCATCGTCATATTAATATTTCGGACGATTTTACTTTTAGCATTTTCAATTAAATACCTAACGGAGCTATAAAGGTTGGACGACAATGGATGCATAATCACAAATTTAGCATTATTCTAGATTAGAAACTATCAAGATATTCTATGAATTATAATTTTGACGTACACCAAAATGATTGGCTTCATTTGGCAGTCATTTGCTCTGGAGAATCAAACAACAAATATGAACATTACGGGAAGAATGCTAAGGGTCATGCAGTACCCCCAACTTGTCCAATAAAAAATAGTCAATTTCAGCGTGGTAATGTAAACCAAAATGTACTGCCTTTACCCAAGGTGCTCTCTGCCCATATTTTTCCGTTGTGTCGGCATATAATCTCATTGCAGATATATAAGCCGATACCTAAACCTGAAACTTTACCGTTGCCGCTATCAACACGGTAATATCTGGAAAAAATGTTTTGAAGCTTTTCTTGTGCTATGCCAATTCCGTAATCTTCTACACCTACTTTTATTTGATCATCTTCTTCGATCAGAAATACTTTTAAACTGTTACTATCGGGTGAATACCTGATAGCATTGGTAAGAAGATTAATAACGACCTGTTCGATTCTGTGCGAATCACCAGTGATGGTACATTTGGAACTTAGACACTCAAAAGTTATACTATAGCCGGGATTTGAATGAACGATCATATCGACAGCTTCTTCGACAACCTCCCGAAGATCAAAATCTTCTTTAGCAAAATGTATTTTACCTGCCTCGATCTTAGAAACATCCAGCAGATCATCTACAAGTGAAGAAAGCTTTTTAAGCTGATATTGCAGCTTATCCACAAATGTTTTATTTTTCGCATCTGTTTCCAGCCTTGCAAGAAGTTGTAAATAAGCGCTCATGCTTGTGAGAGGTGTTTTCAGTTCATGGCTTGCAAGTGCTATGAAATCATCTTTTTTTGCATTAAGTACTTTCAGATGCTCATACAGCCTGGCTGTTTCCTGTTGCGTAGCCTGTTCTGCGCTAATGTCTCTTGCTATCTTAGAAGCTCCAATGATATTACCATGTTCATTGATGACCGGGGACACCGTCAAAGAAAGCGGCACTAATTTGCCGTCTTTTGTTTTACGGATCGTTTGAAAGTGGTCAACTTTTACACCTCTGCTGACTTCTCCAATAATGTAGGTTTCTTCATCTAGGCGGTCATCAGGAATAATCAATGAAATATGTTTACCGATGGCTTGCTCCTCTGTGAAGCCAAACAAACGCTCCGCTGCCGGATTCCAGCTGGTAATAATTCCCTGTAACGTTTTACTAATGATTGCATCGTCTGAGGCAGCAACAATGGATGCAAGCATAGCCTGTTTCTCCTGAGCTATTTTCCGTTCCGAGATATCACGGGCTATTTTTGAAGCACCAATAACTTTTCCGTCAACATCTAGGATTGGAGATATAGTCAATGACAAGGAAATAAATTTGCCATTCTTCGTCTTTCTGACAGTCTCGAAATGTTCAACTTTTACTCCAGCTTTAATTTGGCTGATAATAAAATTTTCTTCATCTGATCTATCATCAGGAATCACGAGGGAAATATGTTGACCTATAGCTTCCTCTTCGGTATAACCAAACATCTTAATCGCGGCAGGATTCCAACTGGTTATAATTCCTTCAAGGGTTTTGCTGATAATCGCATCATCTGTGGATGCAATAATTGCAGCAAGAATCGCCTGTTTTTCTTCTATTGGACTCAAAACAGACATTTGCATTTTCGGTAACTGTGTGTTTCCTTCCATACCTCAAAGTTAGATATTTGAATAGTATCTCACAATGTTGAAATAGAAAAAAGGATCTCTACTACTATATCACCAAAAATTCAACGTTAGAATGTATTACTGGATTTTGCACAGGTGACATTTTTGAACTAAATATTCTCAAAATAAACCGGTAAAAAGGCAGCTAAGGTATATCGGTCATCCATTTCTTCACCCAGCCAAAAGACTACGGCATAAACGGTGTCCTCCCTAAAGGTACCCTCCAATTATTCCGTTTCCTTTTGGCTTTCCCCTTTGCCCGCTAAGATTATCTGCTTTCTTTTTTCCGGTTTTTCTTTTGAAAAATATTCAGCGAAGCCCAAAGGGCTTTCAGAGGAAGGACGGAGAAGAGATTGAGAACAAATCAAAATGTACAATCTTCAAAAACCTACGGTTATGAACATTATCGGAAGACTGACAAGGGATGCGGAAGTGCGCAACTTGCCAAATGAAAAACAGGTAGTTAATTTTTCAATTGCTACGAATGACAATTATCGCAACAAACAGGGCGAAAGGATCGAACAGACCACCTATTTTGAATGTGCCTACTGGATCTCTCCAAAAGTTGCAGACTTTTTAACAAAAGGGACTTTGGTAGAATTAAGCGGAAGAGCCTACACCTCTGCATGGCTAGGAAAAGACGGAGAACCCCATGCAGGTCTGAATTTCCACACCTCACAGATCAAAGTCCACAGCAGTAGTTAACGAACTGAAAATAAGTTTACTGAATCGAATAAAAAAGATAAGAAGGAAATTTCTAATTCTAATTCTAATTCTAATTCCAACGACAGCGAAAAAGATGATGACCTACCATTTTAAGATCATCAAATACAATTATCTAACAATTAAATATTAACATCATGGCACATCATTTAAATTTCAACAAAAGAACAGGAAAATATTCATTTTTCAGCGTAAAGGAAAAAGCATGGCACAACTTGGGGCAGATCGTACAGGAATATCCTACAAGTGAAGATGCCATCAAATTTGCAGGACTTGACTACGAGGTCGAAAAATCTCCCCTATTTACAAAAGGTGCAGGCATTATCGAAAATACCAACGGAATAGAAATGATCGATTCAGAATTGGATGTTCCCAACTACTTTGCCAATATCCGCACCGATAACAACACCGTTTTAGGCGTGGTCGG
The DNA here is from genome assembly GCF_034047335.1 of Chryseobacterium sp. JJR-5R. Lineage (NCBI taxonomy): Bacteria > Pseudomonadati > Bacteroidota > Flavobacteriia > Flavobacteriales > Weeksellaceae > Chryseobacterium > Chryseobacterium sp. JJR-5R. The sequence continues at coordinate 1,630,865 of NZ_CP139137.1, read as the reverse complement.
TAGAGACTACCATATCGTACAAAACCGTGAAGCCTTTTCATTTTTTGATGCTATAGTAGGCGGTAATAATGGAATTTTGTACGAGACTGCAGGGGCTTTGGGAAATGGGGAACGCATTTTTATCACGGCTAAATTGCCCGATTATATCCGTGTTGGAAATGGTGACGATATTACGGAAAAATATATTTTCCTGACCACCTCCCACGATGGGAGCGGAAGCATCACCGCCGCATTTACCCCTGTTCGCATTGTCTGTCAAAATACTTTAAACGCTTCACTAAAAAATATGAGCAATGTGGTGCGGATCAGACATACCGCAGGAGCAAAACAGCGTTTAGACGATGCCTACAAGGTCATGGGATTAGCGAATAAATTGAGTAATGAATTGGAAAGCACGTTTAATCATTGGGCAAAAATAAAGGTCGGTGATGACGAGATGAAAAGACTGATTCAGTTGGCACTTTGTCATAATAAAGAAACCTTACACCATTTGCAAAAAGGCAATATTGATGATCTGTCAACCGTATTTAAAAACACCGTTGATGATGCTTTTGCCTACGCGATGATCAGCGAAAGCCAACAAATGGAAACAACTAAAGGAACTTTGTTTGGTGCTTACAATGCTGTTACAGGCTACTTTCAGAATGTCAGAAATTACAAGGATAATGAAGCCAAACTGCAGTCCATTGTATTGGACGGAACTGCACAATTAAAGTCTCAAAAAGCTTTTGACCTGTGTGAAAATTTTGCCCGATCTGGCGCAGAAACTTTAATCATGAATTAACTACAAATTTAAAAGTTAAGTACGGGAAATGCAAGTCTCTGCCGTACAAGAGCGACCTTTATGAAATTCAATATTGTCAACGAGATAAAATTAAGTTATTCCAGAAAAGGAAATTCTGAAAAATTAGTTAGTAGTTCGCGGGACGCAGTGGATGTATTCCGTCAGCACTTTGACCGTGATGAAATAGATTAACCGAGAATCATTTTTTGCCTTATATTTAAATCAGGCTCACAAAGTTTTAGGGATAAGAAAAATTTCTGAATCGGGAATTTCTTCCACGGTTGTCGATGTTCGTATCATCTTGCAGGCGGCACTGCTTTGTAACGCTTCAGCTGTGATACTCGCACACAATCATCCCTCCGGAAATTTGAAACCTTCTGCCGAAGATCTGAAAATTACGCAGAGCATTAAAAAAACAGAAGCTTTTTAAAACAACTTGTTTAAGCGAAACTTGCAACATTAAAGTAAATCCCCAATAAGAAAATGTTGGGGATTTTTACTTTTTTTCGTCTGTTTTAATCTTTGGTAATTTCTTTTCGATGTTCTGTTCCCCAATCTGAAAGATTCCGAATCACCGATGTCAATTTTTTGCCGTGAGGCGTCAGTTCGTACAACACACTTACAGGATGGGTATTCAGAATATTTCTTTGGGCGAGTTTATTAATTTCTAATTCTTTCAATTCTTTACTCAGCATTTTATTGGATATTCCGCTTACATCATTCAGCAGATCGGTGAATCTCCTTTTTTCGTTAAAACAGAGTGACGCCAAGATTGAAATTTTCCACTTGCCACTCAGCACATACATTGCGTCATTTACGGCTCTCACGTGCGCGTCACACGAATTGCTTGTCGTTTTTATGTCTTCCATTTGTTACTTTGTTACCTAAACGTTACAGTTACTTTTTGATACTTAGTTACAAATTTAAACAAATAGTCGGTATATTTGCATAAGAAAATGAGACGAATTATAAAACGTTGATTAATACAATTATAAACCCTTATAAAAATGGAAAAGTTTACATTAGCAATTAAATTTACAGCAAAACCTGATAACCACGAACAATTTAAACAAGCCCTTACTGACCTTTTTGAAACAGTAAGCCAGCAGGAAAATTTTGTACACGCAACCATTCATCAGAATATTCAGAAGGCAGAAGAATTTCTTGTTTATGAGGTTTGGAATGAGGATATCGACCACTTTATGAATGTAACCCTTAAACAACCTTACGTCCTGGAATGGGAACAACTATTGGTAGATATGGAAATCGTACGTGAGCCGTCGGTTTACCAATCTTTTGCGAAATTTAAAAAGTAAATAAAACGTCTCAAATCATTTTGAGACGTTTTTTATTTTAAAACTTGAAATTAACCGATTTTTAAGTTTCGGGGAGATAATAAAGCCTAGGATCCATGCGAGAACAAAATGATAGTTATTCAAGTGTCAGCCGTTGTCAAAATGCTTGCAAAAGAAAACGCCCGGCTTTGCCACGAAAGCAAAGTTGGGCGTTAATTAGCCAAGTACTAACCTAACTTGAGTAACTGCTTAATTATTCTTGGAAGCTGTATATGCAATGTATCCACCATCGATGAATATATCACAGCCCGTGATAAAGCTTGCATTTGGACTTTGCAGAAATTCTACTAGACTGGCAATATCTTCGGGCGAACCAATACGTCTGGCAGGAGTTTCCTCTAGTAAGGTACGAGATGTCGGATGTTCTTTAAGGCCTTTAGACCACATAGGCGTGGAAATGACTCCGGGACTAATTGATACGATACGAGCACCTTTGTTACCCCACGCTACTGCAGCGGCTTGAACCTGTATTCGATTACCATGTTTAGATAAATTATACACGTCTGAAACTTCCTAAAAGGCTAGCGTGTCTATAAATTTTGCCAATTCATCTGCATTCATTGAAGTAAGAGCTTGTCCAATTGCTGGGTCCAGCTTACCGAAATAACCGGCCATACTTGCAAGCATAATTCCAACTGTACCGTTTGCCAGATGTGGCTCAAATGCTTCTATAATACGTGCTGTACCTACAAGATTTACATTCAATATTCTCTCCTTTGAAGCATCTGAAGCCAGACCCGCTGTATGAATGACGGCGTGCAATTGTCCTAATTGCGAAGCCACTACAGCGAGGTTGGTCACGGATTCTCTGCTAGAAACATCAAGCAAGGCGGTAGTTACATCGTAACCCGCAAAAATAAGCTCTTGAGCCACAGATTCAAGTCTATCCTGTACAAAATCGGCTAAAACCAGTGCATAGCCAGTACCGATGCGGCGAGCAATAGCTAATCCGATGCCACCTATACCGGTAATAACAATTACTTTTTTCATATTTTTAAACTAAATATTATAATTTGAAGAATTGACTCAGCAAGAGTCAAAAGATAATCAAGACCTATAATAATACTAAATCTAGTGATTTAACAGCATCAACAATATTATCAGTTAAATCATCTCTTAATCTTTCTAGTCTAAATTAGCGTAGGTTTCTTGCAGAAGTGATTTATTGTTTTCCAAATAAGTCTTTAGTGTTATTGGTTCAATTCCATATCCAGTGCACCCTTGCGGATCGACTTTATATCCTTCCACATTCATCCAGACATAAGTCATAGCGACTCCCTCATAAAAGCCAAGTGCAAGTACCTCTTCCACACTTGCTGTTTGCACATCAAAACTCTTACCTGTGACGTTACTTAGCGCCTCTGCTACCTCTGCCATAGTGAGTTTATCACCAACCAACGACAACTCCTTGTGATTGAACTTTTCTGGATGGATAAAGGCTTCTGCAGCAAATCGACCGACATCCTGACCCGATATCCAATCCACTTTCGTGTCAGGTTCCAGCGGCGTGATAATCTTGCCCTCGGGAAGGGTTGGTAATACCACTCCGTTTCTCGGCGGCAGCACATTCTGCATCATGAACGAGGGTTTCAGTATAGTCCAATAAGGGAAATCTGCGCTTTTAACAGCCTCAATAGCTGCGGCTTTTTCTTGCCAGTAAGTAGGCTCCCATCGGCCTCTTTCCCAGTCTATAAAGCTTTCATGCTCCCCTGCCCGCGCCACTGAGGTATGCACGAAGTGTTTCACGCCCGCTGCCTTTGCTGCGGCTACTAAATTTTGGGCATGGCGCGTTTCCTGTCCCTGTTTGTCCGGAGGGGAAGGCAGCTGCATGGAAAAGACCCCTACCACACCTTGTGCTGCCTTGGTCAACCCTTCCAAATCATCGAATGTGGTTTTGACAAGCTCAACATTTTTCGCCGCTAGGACTTTAACCTCTGGGCTGTCTGTTTCTATTACAATTGCTCTTATTGCGAATTCACCTTTTTCTAGCAAGGCCTCAATGACCGCCCCGCCTTGAAGTCCACTAGCACCTGCTACCAGAATTACTGGTTTTTGAATTTGATTCATATTTAACTAATTAAATTTATGTAAATCTACGTCGTTAATGGTTTACCAACAATACCAGTTACCTAAAGGAAGCCAGATATAAATACGGACAGGACCAACAGTTATCATATTATGTTAGGGGCAAATATGCATCAATTATCCGTACCATCATTAAGTGCTGAAAAGGTGCGAAAGATAGAACATCTATTTGAAATTAATAATTTATGATTTTGCCTAAGTCGGTTAAAGCTTGTAAATCTCTAAAATTTGTTCCAAATCTTCAACTGAATGTTTTGATATTGTTATTTGATGTGGCAAGAAAATTACAGCCAAATAAAGACTTAATATTCCAATCCATATTGTCAGTAATTTTTAAAATATAAATTGTAATAAATATAAATTAAAGAAAATTATATGATAAAAATGAGTTTTGCAATTGTTGCTTAATTTGGCTCAAACGAACTAAATCATCTATAAAAGTGTTTGAAGATATACCCGTCTTGGTCACAAAAAACCGGCATATGAAGTTTACTTCATGCCGGTTTTTTTATTTTCTGCAAACCTGTAATGGATCTTAAACAATACTTTCCTGTGACGATGAGCTGTGGTAAATCTTTATTTTCCCACAGTTTATAGTCAGGTTTATTTTACTTTTTTCCAGACAGGACTTTTGATATCCTTCGTATGAAAAGGTTTCGTAAGATTATGTAATCAGTCAAAATATTGTCACCGAAAAACATTTATGTTGACAGGATTTCAGCAACCAATGGCTGCACTGAACGGAATTTCTTCTTATCATTGTCCTGTTCCAGGATCAGCCATGCCGCATCCAGCATTTTGACAAGGTGTAGGTATGGACCTACAATATCACGCTCAGGCACGTGGTTAAAGGTCCCGAGCGAGAAATACACAATATCCGACAGGAACTCCTCGAATTCCTCAAGGCGGTATTCCTCAAAGGCTTTGCGGAAGACCCGCGCCGGGTACCGGTATTCTTCTTCTGACAGCGAGCCATGCAGCAACGGGCTGCTGTTTTCCGGAAGCGCATCAACCGCCCATTTCCCGGGTTTCTTCCTGAGGCACCACCCTGCCCGGAGAAACGACCGCAGCGACTGGTGGAAATGGAAGACCACGGAAGGGTCCTCAGGAACCCGTGTTTTCTTTTGTGATGCATATTGCATTATCCGATTCAACCGCTCCTTCGCCGTTACCAGGTCATGGAACTGGAAAAACACTTCCAGCAGCGATACGGGTGAATGCTTCTTCCGTCCGGACCAAAACCGGGACTCCAAGTCTATGCTGTGCTTTTTCATAGGTTCTGTTTTTTGTGATTTAAGTTTCCTGGCCACAAGGATTTATGGAGCCAAAGACATAACTTTTCCGAGTGCCTTTTGGTCTGAAAAAGGACATAATAAGATCTTTGAGCAGTGATTCAAAGGCACCGGAAAGCATTTAATATAAATGAAATCTGTGTTTTTATAAGCTTTAACGTAAAGCCGCAATGGGTTGTACACCCCATTGTATCGTGCAGTCTGATACTGTATTTTAAGGAAGCGGCTTAGAATGAAGAGTAATGGACGGCATGAAAAAAAACGGCATGAAACCCACTAACATCAACATCTGAATCAGAGGTATCGCCAAACACCTTGCAACAGACTACGAAAGTGAGCTCACGCCTAGGTCGTGAGCTACTTTACTTATCCTCTCGTTGCTGAATTGAAAATTGGCGATTTTCTGATACGAGTCTCTAAGCAATAGCTTCTAATATTCTTTGAAGTATCGCAAAGTTACATTTCTGTAACTTGTTTGGCAAATATAATAAATTTTATCCAATATGGTAATATATTACCATGGAATATTTGTTCTAAATTCCAAAATTGCTATTAATTATAAATTAATGGATAGCAAAGAGGTTTTAAAGTTTTACATGCAGAGTTTTTCTGAACACCTTAAGGAGGTTAGAAAGGAAAAATATAATTCTATGGATGCCGTTGCACAAAATTCGGTTTTCGATTCTAGTAATTATAACAAATATGAAAACGGTAAAGGAAATCCGACAATTGAAACTATTCTTAAAATGGCTTCAACCTTTAAAATCCCTCCTAAGGAATTGTTTAATTTTGATTTTGATATTGAAAAATATAAAATTGATGAATAAATCCTAACAAGAGTTAGAATTTATATTTAATAATTTGTAATAACAATCTGAAGACTGCTGTAAAATCCCCCCGCTTGCGCGAGCGTCACGCTCGTGCATTTTTTGTAATATTAAAATTTTTCACAAGCAATACCTAATCAATCTTTGATAAATTGAAGTGAAAATACTAAATGAAAATTTATGATGGCTTTTATTTTTGTTGCCTACCAGAAGCTGAAAAGATATAATTTAAAACCTGCTTCCTTTTATTTCTATTAATCCAAAATTTATGAGCGACGATTTAAATAAAAAGAGCAGCAGGATGCTCTTAAAGTGAATGAAAGCTGGGAGTTAAACTATTGGCGCTACCAAAAAACGTTTGAAGTAAGGTTAAGGCTGTCGGAATTTCCATTGCCATAGAAAAAAATATTTAAAAAAATAATGGGGCTTTCAATCTGATAAAATTTTATTCACGCCATTCATTTTTAATCCTATCTTTAAACCGGTTTTTAAGACAAAAAAACGAAGTAGTTTGGGCACTGAAAATCAAAATCTCACCACCGTTAAAACGGCTTATAAAACAACAGTAACCCTATGCTGAAACTCTCTTTCCTAAACCTGTTCTTTTCAATATTTTTGGTTCCGCTCATGATGCAGTGCGAGGATGGACAGGGAGGCCCCTGTGATACCTATACCCGGTACGCTTCTGAGGAAAATCTTTGTGAACTGTTACCCGCAAAATCAAACTACAGCCAGGGGGAAAACGTCACCTTTACATTTGCGGTAAAGTCAAAACTTTCAGTGGATGGAAAACAGACCGATATTTTTCAGGAAACAAAACTCGACTCCGGCTTACTCACGATCAATTTATCTGAACTTTTTAAGGATAATACCGTCACTTTTATTAAGGGTCAAAAAATAGATGACGGTAAATTCAAAGCGGTTTACAATGCTGTTACGGATTCTTATGAACTGGAAATAAACGTCAAACTCAACCGTCCGGGGATTTATTCCTTTGATTCAGTGGCTGCATTCCAGGACCGTGATTATAATGAAGAAAGCTGTATATTTATTATTGTCGCAACGAACATTAAGGGAAGTAACCCGGATGACGGCAGGATAAAATTTACAGTCATCTGATCCCGATTCTTTTATTTTCTCGCTGCCATTTTCGGACTGGTGAAAAATATAAGCAGGTACAATATAAGAAAAATGAAATAGCCAATAAGGATAACCACCAACAGCGCGGAAGGAAATCCGTTCCTTAAATTCCACTTTAGCAGTGCCATGGCCCCTATCAGGAATTGAGAGAGGTTTCCCATACCAAGTGCTCTGCCGTAAATCCCACCCATGAGCACGTTCCTGGACATCCAGTTGGTAACGGCAAATCCGAATAATAACCCTCCCAGGATCTGGATGATGAGCACCACATATTCATTTTCAGCAATAATCAGGTTTTTGGCGGCTTCATCCGGGATAAATACGCAGGGCAAAGCCAAGCCTGCTAAAAATATACTGCTTGCGGTTTGTATCAGTTTGCTGTTCATCAATTTTTAAGTTAAGCAACCTTTATTTTGAAAATATAGTGAGACACCCCGTAATTAACGACTTCGCCGGATACACGGCGGACATATAGTCTTTTCTCATACAGTCCCAGGAAATAACGGGATAGCGTATACTTAAGCTGGTCCTGTTTCGGACAATCCGGCAGTTTGATTTTATAAAACGCTTCTATTTCAGCTTTGATAAAGTCTGAAAAGCTGTCTTTAGAGGTAAGCATGTCCATTATTTAGAGTAAGTCAATAGTTTACAAATGAAATTCATATTTTGTAATAAGAGGCAATATCTGTTTATCAATCCTTTCATTACAGGCAACAAAAATACATCAATAAAATGTAAAAAATACTTAAATTAAAATTAAAATGTTTAACAGAATCTTTTTAAGGCTTTAACGTTCAATTTCTTATATCATCCGGATTTTGATAAAGGTATTCATTTTTATATTCAGGACATTGAATATCCCCGGGCGACCAGTTTGCCCTGAGTCATGAAGAAACTCTGATTCGAATTCACAAATTAAAGAATTTTCTTAATACCGGGGATCAGGATGATCATTGAACCCATCACAAAACTGCACAGGACTGTTAATGGTGCAGCCACTAAAATCTTTACAGCAGGATCCACATTCCAGTTTCGAAGGGCTAAAGTAATTGCGATGATGACCAGCGGATGGAAAATATAGACCGTAAAACTGCTTTGTGAAAATCTACGGGACCATTTTGAAGGGTGATTCCAGCTTCTTTTTCCCTTGATCAACAGTGCTGTAAGTATGGAAATACCGATCCACTGTTCCCAGACCGCATAAATAAAAGCCTGCCAGTGGAAACCACCTGAAAAATAAGAGACCGGAGTATCCAGTTTTAACGCAATGACAAAAAATACCGGGAAAAACAACAGGCACAGCAATGCTGATCTTTTAAGCTGCCTTCCCGTTTTATCCGGAAGCTGATCAAACCATTTGTTTTTGGCTGCCCATAAACCCACAATGAATAAGGCAATATACTGCGGAAAATGTCCCAACTGAAACCCAACCGGTTCCAAAACCCAGCCGACAGGAAAAATAATTCTGACCAGAAAACTGATAATTCCCAATCCTGAAGCGAACCGGAATATCGTACCCGGGCGGGGAACCGCACGAGATCTATTAAAATTAATGTCAAATAATTTTCTTACAGCCACGTACATCAATGTGAAAAGCAATAAAGCCGCAATGAACCATGTCACGCCCGGATCGATCCAGCTGTCATAACGGCTCAGATATTCAGCAAGGGTAATGTGGTCTCCTTTTCCAAAATAATAGACCAGATAGCACATAAAGGGTGTAAGAATAAAGGAATAAAATAACAGTGGGATTCCCAGCCTGACCAACCGGTCTTTAATAAATCTGAAAGGCCCTTTTTTCGTGTAAGATGATCCCGTAAAATACGCAGCCAACAGAAAGAAATATCCCATAAAAAAAGACTGGTTCACACTGACGAACATGGTCATCACCAGTTTCGCACCTTTGATGGATGTCGGTTCATTATAGTACCAGCCATCGGAAGAACTGTAAGCAATACAAGTATGGTGCAGCACGACCAGTACCGTCAGCAAAACTTTGATATTATCGATGTAAATTAATTGGTTTGAAGTTCCGGACTTCTGAGCGGCCGTGATTTTTTCTGTTGTCATCATCAATAGGTTTCATATTTTCGATGGCAAACATACGGTAAGAAAAAGCAGTTACAGAGGCACTTGTGACGGATAACTAGCTTTTGTGACGAACAACTAGCTTAAGCATTATGCTGGTTGCCAAGCGCCCGGTAACAGGAATTGAAAATTTCCGTCTGTTTTCTAGAAACGGGAACTTTCAGATCAGTTTCATTGAACGACAGGATATAGCCCTGCGAATTACCGGCAACTTTTTTGACCCTGAACATATTGACAAGGTAAGCCCGATGGCATCTGAAAAAATTCGGGTGACCTGATAGCTGAGTTTCAAATTGGGTTAGAGAAATCCGCTTCACTTCCGTAATGGTCCGGCCATCCTTTAACCGGGTCAATTCGATATAATTCCCATCCGCTTTCGCGAAGAGGAGATCGTCAATATTCAGGCTGAAATCATCTTGCTTTACCTGTGTACTGATAAAAAGACAGGGTTCCTGAGCTGCCTTTTCCAACGGTACCGCAATAGGTACAAATTGAAGTACAAAAGGAGACCCTTTTTTGGATTCAAAGTAAAAACCGGAGAGTCTGAGAAAAAAGTAAAAGAATATTCCGGCTACGAAACAGTTTCTGATCTCTTCATACAGGTAGCGCCATGACCAGTTGTCAGGATTGTTATAGAGCATATCCCTCATCAGGAAGCTGGCAGCGCCCATGAGGATCAGTACGATCCCGATATGAAAATATTCTTTCAGTAAAGCCCAGTGATGCGCGCCATTTTTTCTTCTGAAATAATTCAATCCCCTGAAATAAGCAAATAAAATAAAAGCCGGAGCGAAAGCGTGAAAAAAACAGATGAACAGGTAATGCATCCTCAGTTCAGGGTCATAGACGCCAAACGGTTTGAAAAGCAATAAAAAAAGCAAAATACTAAAGAATACGACCATCGAACTTTTCATCAGTTTTTCAGATGTGAACCTTCTCGGATAGTCGGTCTTGCTGACCAGATGTTCGGTATTGACGTAAAATTTCATACTTGGCTTATTGTGTGATCAAAAATAGAATAAAATATAATTATTTCATTCTCAAATCGGAAAATTACTGCACAAAAAGACGTATGGCCTACCTGTGATCCGGATCATTCTGTTCTTTGCGTCCAGGATAAAAGCTGCATTTTGCCGCAGAATGCAGCTTTTTGGAATCCCCTGAAAATCCCACAATAATGGTTTTTGCATTCGTCCTCACTTCTTCCCATATCGTTGCTTACAAGATTCAAAGCCACTGCAGATACAGTGGTTTTATCATTACCATTAGCTAAAGTGGTTTTATGTTTTCCGGATTGAAATGTCCGGAATCTTTTCTGCCTGTCCGAATCCTTATTTTTAAGCTTTATGAACCTAAAGCGGAAAGTCCAGGACAGAAATGGCTTTTTGTTAGGTTCAGCTTAAACTAGCGAAAGATTTTCTGTGCAAACTGATACAGACAGCGCCTCCAAGTGAGCCACTCGTGATATGTTCCTTCTGATTGGTACCGGACGTATGGGTATCTGTTTTGCCCAAGATAAGCAGTCAGGATATGATTATAATCCTGGAACCGACGTTCTTCTTTTGTACCGATCCCGATAAATAGAAAGGGCTTTTGTTTTGCCTTCAACAGATTACCTATGGGAAGCTCTCTGAAAGGCTCAGGCGCCGTTCCTTCATAAATAACAGGACTGAAAGCTCCGATGGCAGAAAACAGCTCCGGATGACGGGCACCGATAAGCATGGCCTGATAGCTTCCTCTTGAAAGCCCCGCAACCGCTTTTTTTCCGTTAGTCCTGTATTTTCTTTCTATAAAAGGAATAAGCTCTTGAATCATGATTTTGTCTATATTCTGTGAAGAAAGTACCGTTCTTGGATAATCGTCCGGCATTTTTTCTTCTTCAGCGGTGAGGGCCACGCCGTAATCCATGACCACAATCATCTCTTCCGCCTTTTTCTCTGCAAAAAGATTGTCAAGGATATTACTCAGATGTCCCTGCTTTTCCCAGCCTGTAATATCTTCCCCTGTTCCGTGGTACAGGTACAAGACCGGAAACCGTTTGGTTCCGTAGCCTGGCGGCAGATATACTTTAACGTTTCTCTTACCTTCAGTAATTTCAGAATACAGACTGTCATTTATGATTTTCCCGTGCCTTACCTTCTTTTCAAAGAAGAAATCTTCGCCTGAATCAATCTCGATTCCGCTTGTGGGCTGGCCGTAACCGAAGTAAAGTTCCGTATTTGGATCATTGGTCCGTCTGCCGTCCACTCTGAACCAATAATAATGGAAACCGATCTCCAAAGGTGACGTACTGACATTCCAAAAGCCCTCCTGATCTTTAGTTATCGCTGATTTTACATTTTGCATGCCGTCTCCCCCTTCCAGAACAACGGACTTGGCACCGGGAAAATAAACCTGGAACACCGCTTTTCGCTCAGCATCTGTTTTCGGGAATTCTTTCCCGCCTTTTGCTGTTGCCGATGTTTTAAAATTCTGTGAAAATACCATGGAAGAGCACAGCGCAAATACTGCTGACATCCTTATAAAATTTTGCATTGATTTCAATTTAAAGTCTGGACAAAGCTTTAATTTAGGCATTCTTTTGTAAACCGGCAACTAAATAAAAGTATCTTTTAAATATGAGAGATACAGGCTGCCTTTTATAACCGTAACAGACTGCCGGACATGATTATTTAAATAAAAGGCCGATGATCATGTTTTTCAGGTCATTCTTATCCATTTATTTCCGGCTGCTCAAGATCACTGCTGTATTGCGCTTTAGGGTAGTCGGCATATCCATTTTACCACCGGCATAAATGGTATCCGGATTATTTTCAGACAGTAAAATATGATACCTGAAACGTTCCGCCAAATCGGGATTGACACTGAACGGTGCACCAAAAGACACCAGGTCGGCGTTGCTTTCTTTCAGGATTGCATTGCCTATTTCCTGCGTAAAACCCAGGTTAACCATCAGCCGGCCGCTGTAGTTTTGACGGAAATGGCTGAAGTAATTGTGCTGTAATCCTGCTACAGGTTTGCGCTCAGATCTTCCGCAGGCCCTACCACGTGTAAGTATCCAGGAAGTGAATACGGAAGCTTTATTCACGATGTAATAAAGCGCGGTTCAGTAGAAGTTATTTAGGCTATAAACAAAAGATATCCGTGAACTGTTACCCTGCAATGGAATTTTATAGCTTCTCAAATGATAAAGTAAAAACCTTCCCTAAAAGGGAAGGTTTTTTTATGTATACCGGATTTTAATTTATCGTTTTGAGATTCATTTAATTGTCAAAAGATTCCGGAATTGAAAGCAGCAAGAGCCGGAAGCCTTACTTTTACAAAATATTGTCATGCTTTTGTGTAATAATTAAATTTATTCGTCAAAATAAAAGGGCATCTGAAGGCCATCATATTCTATCGCTTCATAGTATTCAGGATTGTATTGTATGCTATTTTATTTTATCCTACTGCTGAAATTCAACGACAAATCCGGTTACGCCACCATTGTTGGCAGGAAGATCATTCCATGGATGTGTAGAAACATAGCCATTTTTGGTTAGGGTAACATTATCGTTTTTTCCGTATGCATGTACAAATCCCTCACCGGAATTCGTGTTATTGGGTTCATTGGTATAAAACCAGTTGATCTTCCTCACGGCTGAAACTCCTTCGGCACTGTAATCGTGTAAAGGCTGTTCACCGGTAATCCATTTTTCTTCCGGGTCGGGGGTAAGAGCGGCTCCTGCTTCCCAGGAGAATTTCACAAATCCCATCCAGGTCCTCTGGGTATCGAAGGCCACATGGTTAGTCAGCAAGTTCTGCTCTATATATTCCCATTCGGCATCCGTGGTATATGTAGCCAGGTAGCCGCCCATGTTTTTTGATGCATTATAAGCATCAAACCAACTAAGAGTTCCGCTGCCGGAGTAAGCAGCATACGTATGCCCGTTTACTGTATAATTAACAGCTCCCTGTTTCGTATACGTGTTGCTGCCAATGCTAATAGTGGCAGGAGCTGAAGATGCTGTCGCAGTTTTGCTCGGAGTATACCCCAGAATATTGGAATCTACCGATGTTGAATAACTGATGACGGTCGTATTGGTTACCGTACCCAAGCTTCTCCAGATACTGCCGTCAAAATAGTAGCATCCTGCCGAAGTAATATTGGCCGTTTTCGTATCAGCAGCAGAAGGAATTGAAGTAACATACACGATTGCACCGGTCTGGGCTGCAGTATATTTTGACCCGGCATTCTTGATCTGGTCGCCGGTTAATCTTGGCATTCCCATACCTTCTGATGTGGTCCCGTCATTTTTAATGGCATCCACTTCAAGAGTGGAAACAACATTTTTGGTCGAGATACCGATTTGCGCATAAGCAGTTATGCCACATCCTGCGAATGACAGTAATAATAAACGTTTTTTCATTTTAGTCTTGTTTACTGTTGAAATTCTACGATAAAGCCGGTTGTGCTCCCCGTATCTGCTACAACATCGTTCCATGTATGGGTAGAAGTATATCCGCCGTATGTTTTGGTTCCGCTGTTCTTAGGAAGGGTAATTACGAACCCTTCTGTTCCACCGGAATTGTTGGGTTCCCCAGTGTTGAACCAGTTGGATTTTCTTACGGCACTGGTACCGCCGGCACTATAGTCATGCAGGGGCTGTTCTCCCGTAATCCATTTTTCTTCCGGATCAGGCGTAAGGGCTACCCCGGCAAACCAGGAAAACTTGGCAAAACCGATCCATGCCTGCTGTGTATCAAATGCAGCTGCACTGAGAAGGCCTGCTTCTACCTGTTGCCATTCCGCATCGGTAGTGAAAGTAGCCAGGTAGCCGCCCATGCTTTTGGCAGCATTGTAAGCATTATACCAGGTAATCCCGCCGGCAGCGGCAGAATAAGCAGCATAACTGTGACCATTGTAGGTAAGAATACCTGTACGTGTGGCTGTGATCCCATTCACAGTAAGAGTAGCCGGAGCACTATTACCGGCCGAAGCGGTAGTACTTGGCACATACCCAAGAATATTTGGATCGATTACCGAGCTTATGCTCAGCGTAGTGGTGGTACTCTGTGCACCCATTCCATGCCAGATGCTGCCATCAAAATAATAATAACCCGGAGCCGTAATATTCAAGGTTTTACTTGTAAGAGGTGACGGCGCTGATGTGGCATATACAATAACCCCAGCATGAGCAGAAGTATACCTGGAATCAGCTGATGAGAGTTGGTTTCCGCTAAGTCTCGGGGCAATCACTCCCTCAGCAGTGGTCCCGTCTGTATTTTTTGGCGCTACATCAAGAGTGGCCCTCGGAGCCGTTGTATTTATCCCTACTTGGGCGTTGATAAATGGTGCTGACAAAAAAGCAGCAGCAAGTAGATGTCTTTTCATTGTGATAATTTAGCAAATATTTTCTCCAAAAGTATGTAAAAAAATACGACTTATTATAGTGCGGGCCGGAAATTGAATGCCTTATAACCAAACTCTTTTACTGTAAAATTTTTTATTAAACGTTAATTCCCTGAGTATGAATGTAAAAAATGACATCCAACAATATTAATTCATAAAACAGTGATTACTAAACTTTTATAAATAATTTCAGAAACCTCAAGACGATCTGGTATTTGCCCTGATAAAAGTTTCTCAATCCTTACCATTCATTTAATTCACGATTCTGTGTCTGTTTTAAATATCCGTCTCATTTATACAATAACAGGGCATGTTCGAAATACCTGTATACCATAAAGAATGGTTTTTTGAAATTTTGACCTTATGCTAAATTCATAAGGGTATGCTTTGACAGGAACGTGACTGGCCTGTCTGGAGCAATACTCTGAAAGGGGTTCCGGAATGAATCTCTGACCAAAAGTCTTCGGGAATCATTTACAGAACTTATAATTGCAGAATTTTGGTCCAGGCCAATAATTAATTGAAAATTTAAATGTACGACCAACCAATCATTTTTCAGTCATAAATAGCTAAGTTTACATTTTTACAATCCAGAAAAAAAGAAAATAAATACATTTGTAAACTTTTAAATATACTGATGCATTTTCAGTGATATAACAAAATGCGCTGTATGAATGTCATACAGATGAAAGCCTGTAACCTTTTTACATTGAGCCAATCAAAAATCAGATGATACATAAAATTATTTTACCATGTATACTCCTATCCTTACTTTCCTGCGCAATTTCCACTCCGGCAAAAGAGGATTTTGATTTTAAAAAAATTGAACAGATATCTGACTCTGTTCAAATTGAAAATATTACCGTCCGGAATTTATTTAAGTACCAGATATTAGCTCATCAGTCCCTGGATTTTGACTCAATGATGATAGACAGAAATGTGTACAAGCCTCATCAACAATTATGGGACAGCTGTTACGGTGTCATTTTCGGTGATGAGAATGGGAAAAAATTCAATAATGTCGCCGGGATGAGGCAATGGAACCGAACATTACTGGCCGAAAACAGGCAGGATCTGATCCGGAATACAAAAACAATAACCGATATCAATCTGAATAAATTGATTAAGAAAAACCTGAACAGATTCAGTAAGCTGGTTCCTTACCAGCCAAAGGCAGATTTAAGTTTGATTTTTACACCGATCACGGGAATTGGATTTGGAGGCTGTAATGCTGAACAATTCGCTTTAGAATTAAATAATCCTGAAATTGATATAGCGTATACACTCAATAAAGGATTACCGCACGAACTCAATCACCTGGTTTATGAAAAATTCAGAAACGCTGATCCAGGTAGAGAATCTGCATTAAGCCAGACCATCGATGAGGGTTTTGCCTGTTATTTTACCTACGTTTTCTTCGACAAGCAGATTACACAACATGAGGCAGTAGAAAACATGACTCAAAAAGACTGGGAATGGTTTGTAACCCACGAAAAGGAAATATTCACCAAGGTAAAAGATTTCTTTCCTGATTCGTCGGGAAATAATCCACTATTAAGAAACGACAAAATAAAGCTTTTCCCTGACGCTCCGAAAACCCTGAACTATTGGCTAGGTTTCAGGATCGTCTCAAAATATGTCGAAAAACACGGAAAAGATTCCTGGAAAGATCTTTACACCCTACCAGCTAAAGAAGTTTTAATAAAAAGCGGATATGAAGATTATATTAAAAAACTTTAAAAAAAGAACTGAAATTAATTCGTTAATTTGGCTTTGGTTTTAAAAAGCATCATTACCAACTCTGCCGATGTGGAGGGAATAGATGAAAAAAAATCAAAAAGCTGTTATGTATATGTCAAAGCGCCTGACCCTTCTGTTATTGTTTTCTTGCTTGATACCAGGCTTCGCAATTTCGCAAACCAAAAATCAATTATCCGACGAAGAAAAGAAATACCTTCTAAACTTCGTTTATCCCCTCTCATCTGTTGACCCGGAACAGAAAGCAAATGATGACCTGAAGGTCCTGGACCGGCTGGTTGGGAATTCAAAGGTCGTGGCTTTGGGGGAAGTCACGCATGGCTCCGGTGAGATCTACCGACTGAAAGACAGAATGTACCGTTACCTTGCCCGGAACAAGGGCTACGACATCTTCTCCCTCGAGGCATCAATGCCTGAGGCATACAACGTCAATCAATACGTGGTTCATGGAGAAGGTGACCCTAAAGCCTTGCTGAAAGGGATGCATTTCTGGACCTGGCAGACAGAAGAGATGCTGTCCATCGTCAATTGGATGAAACAGTATAATAGCCAAAATCGAGACAAGATCCGGTTTTCGGGATTTGATATGCAGTTCTACCAGGGTGCGCTTGCCAATTTAAAAAAAGACTTTTCTGAATATCAGTTTCCGGAGAGCGATATCAACGAACTTTCCGCCCTGTTAACTGAGGTCCATACGAAAACAAGTCAAAAGAAATCAGGACACACCCTTGTTTCCAAAAAACAGAAAGAAAATATTAACCTTCTTCTGGGCAACACAAAAAAACGCGCTGAAAAAATACCAGCCGGTATTGACAGAAAGTGGTTTCTCCAGAATGTGCGGATCATAGAGCAATACCTCGCTAAATCCTACGCCACCAGAGATAAGCTGATGGCCGAAAATATAATGTGGATTGCAGAAAACTACCCAAATTCCAAAATTGTTGTTTCAGCCCATAATGGCCACATCAACAACAGGGAAAATGAAATGGGCAGTTTTTTGAAAGAAGCTCTGAAAAATGATTACACTACCTTTGGGTTCGCTTTTTATGAAGGCACTTATACTGCACTCTCCAATACCCTGAAAAAAGAAAGCCTGCGGACGCCGCAAATTGCGCAGACGGCCATTCCGGGAACTGTGGAATACCTGTTGAATTCTTTGGATATCCCGATTTTAATCCTTGACCTGAAGCGCTTAAGATCAGAAGCGGATCCACTCGCTAAACGGATCGTGAATGATATCATGAAATTCCGGAATACGGGTGCAGTCGCTTTGAAACGTGAATTTTGGGATGCCCGTGTAGCCAGTGATTTCGACTATCTGGTCTTCATCAAAAAGTCGACAAACTCAAAACTTCTGGATTGAAAATGTTTGCTACTACAAAATGCGAAAATTCATCTTTAACCCTTTATAATGCATAGTAAATAAACTTAACCACCCATCTCATAATTTCTGAAGTGTTGTGTAATATATTTGAAAACTGAAATAACCAACCGATAACAATGAGTGAAACAATTTTAATTGTCAGTTGAATTATATTGATAAATCCGGCTCCCGTACCGCGATTTCCCAACAAGGCGAAGAACCCCGAACGTTGAACGTAACTTCTTAACGAAAAACAACAAAATTATAAAAATGAAAACACCGGATAAAGACCTGAAATTCCCATTAGAAAACTATGACAGACTTTGTTTTCTTAAAAATATAATTACAAATCCCAATATTATCGTTGGTGATTACACCTATTATGACGATTTTGAAAATGTAAATAATTTTGAAAAAAATGTAAAATACCACTTCGACTTTATCGGGGATAAATTAATCATTGGAAAATTCTGTATGATTGCTTCTGACGTCAAGTTCATCATGAACGGCGCAAACCACCTGACAAAATCAATAAGTTCTTTTCCTTTTGCAATTTTCGGAGATGCTTGGAAAGACGCTATGCATGGTAAAAATTATCCTACAAAAGGAAATACGGAGATCGGGAATGACGTTTGGATCGGATATAATTCGACAATAATGCCCGGAATTAAAATTGGAGACGGAGCCATCATCGCAACAAATTCCACGGTCACTCAGGATGTCGAACCTTACTCAATTGTCGGCGGAAACCCGGCCAGGGAAATCAGAAAAAGATTTACAGAAGAACAAATTGAAAAGCTGTTGGAAATCAGGTGGTGGAACTGGGATATCGAAAAGATAACAGAAAATGTGAAAAGCTTAACCGGCGGAAATATAGAATCTCTTAAATTTTGATACTGAATAAAAGCTGTATCATGCAGTTCTACAATTTTTAAATATCTGCAAAAATGAAATCTGTCTTTATTAAACCCGTATTTTCCCCACGAATAAAAAAACAAAATTAACATCCGATGCTGATCCATGCATCAGCTTGGTTTAAACGGATTGAAAATGACAAAGCTCAAAATTATAAAAAACATCAATCGGCACTTCGTTCTCATTTTCATTTCATTCCAGATCAATTTATCTGCTCAAAATATTAAAGGTAAAGGCCACTACGACAATCAGGTGAGAGAAGAAAAGGGGGATTTGAACAATGATGGCAAGACAGACAAGATCACGGTAAAAATGGATACAATAAACGAGACAAGGCCACTTAGGGTAGACATTTTCCTGTCTCAACCTCATGGAAAAATGAATTTAGCAGTATCTTCAGATAAAATAATTGAACCTCAGTATCCTGCAGAAAACAATGGAAAACATAATGGGTACCAAATCCCCAGTTTTTTTATTGAAAAAGGAATTTTGTCAATGTGGAGTGAAATTAAAAGCGGCAATATTACATACGGTTTTAAATATCAAAATGGGAATTTTGAATTGATCCATGTAAAAAAGTTAACCAATAATGCAACCAAAGGATATACTGACGAAAATACGATTTTCACCGAAATGAATTTTGATCTGATTAAGGGCATTATCACTGAAACCGATGAAATGTCAGGTGCAGAAAAACCGTTAAGTAAAAGAAAAAAAACAAAATTAATCAGACCCTTGCCGAAATTACAGGATTTCAAATTTTCTGATAAAAATGTATATTAAAATCTGTAATACTATTCACTTCTGACTTTTAGATAGATGCTTTGAAGTCACAGACGAATACTTTACAATTTTTTACAGAAAAATAATGTCTGCTTTGAAGAAAATGATGTTAAACTGAAAATAACATTCAGAAAAGTGAAATCCATTCAAGCAGACAATCAAAACTACCGATCATTGATTTCCAGTTTTTGTATTTAATTATCTTTCTCTGGTATTTTGGCTGAATCCCCTACTCTACCCGTTATGACCAATTACCTGTAATCTAAGACCTCAACCGTTGTAACGCCTGCCTGGTTCCGGTTTTCATTATTTTTAAAAGTTAATTTCATTGCCCTGTCTGAGGAAACTTGTATGTGTACCGGCAGAGGCTGCGCCGTAATACCTATAAGCGGTTTTTCATTCTTAATGCTCCCGAAACGGTCTGTAAAATCGGCAACAACCAAAGAATCCGTAATCGTTTCAGGAATCAGGAAAATAAATTCCGAACCCGTTGTACTCTGTACTTCTTCACTCTTATAATACTGTATGATGATGTTTTTTCCATTATCTTCCTTCGTTGGGTCGTGTATCACTAAAGGCAGTTTACTTGAAAATCTTTTATTTAAGGATCGAATTCCGGCCTCATTGAATTTTGTACCAGGGAGTTTCAATACACAATCTATGTAGGCCAGGAATACCTCAGCCTGATTAGCTTTCATTTTCTGAGCCTGCGGAATGACAGATCTGTTTTTACGGCTTTTGCCATGATCTCCGTTACAGTTCAGAAAACAGCTGAGCGAAAAAGCAAACAGAATATAATAAATCCTGTCAGATTTAAAAACAAAAGAAGGATTTCTCATTTTCATTTGAAACTGATTTACATGATAAACTGAATACAAACAATATATTAGGGAACTGGTCATTCCGTAACTTTTACGCCCATTTCCTTAAAATATCTGTCGGAATCACATTTTTCCACACCGATGCTGACCATTCCGTTTTGAAGATCCCAATAGCAGGTTTCAGAGAGGTTTTTGCTGTTTATATCAATCAGTCTGTCATAATCAGGCGCGAAGAAAACATACCTCTTTTCATTCTCAGCGTTCCAGTAGAGACCGTTATCTGTATTGGAATTTTTTGTTCCGCTGCCGTACGTTTTGGCAAGCAATTCTTAAGCGTTTCAAGATTTCCTTTTCATCAAAATTCGCCGAATGCCAGATTGTCTGTGTCGTATAATTTGCGATTCTTATTTAATAAGTTTGCCAGCTATTTTGATCTCATTCCAGTTTCCGTCAAATCCCTGTCCTTTGATATACGTTTCCAGATGCGGTTGCCCTTTCAAATTATCATGGTAAATCATATCAAAAGAAAAAGTCATTTTCCGGTCAGATTTTTCAACGATTGTGACCTTATAATCATTGGCTGACTTATCATTAAGCGTAAAAAAGCTTTCATTGAGCTTACCGCCAAACCGGGCACGGACATATTCCTTACCTCCGGAAGAAGGCCAGGATTCAACCAACTGCTTATTCTCATCAATCCGGAGAAACACTTTGGAAACGGCATCACCGCCGACAAGAGAATAAAACTGATAGTATAAATTTCCGTCGATCCTTAGCGTATCCTTTATTTCTGTGTAGTTTTGAGCATCAACTTTCCAGTAATTTCCGATCTGCATCGGCATGAAGGATTCCGGGGTATTTCCCTTATTACTTTTATTCTGCATCGTGCATGAAACGAGCAGTATTGGAAAAACGAGCAATGGAAGAAAAGTCTTTTTCATAGTCTGAATTAATTTTCGGGATTTACGGAGGGGGAACATTTTAATGGTAAAGTGATACCCCCGCAGTTACTCAACAGTTTCATTTACTAAACATCTGCAATATAAATCATTTTACAGAATTTCACACCTTCCCATCAAGAGGTAAATATAAATTACTTACAAACAGTGTAATTATAAAAACGGAAAGTGATAAGAAAAAACCGGTTAATTCTGAGCACAATAATTTTTAGGCCACCTGTATTTCCTCAGTCATTCTTTTTGATTTAAAATCTGTCATTAAGTCATTTTTAATTTTGAGTGATTACATGTTTACAGTGAAGAGGTAAAACACTGTCGGCTCAATAAAAAATGGATTGATTACTGCGTTCCCGGGATATTTATTAATCAACGGAATACTTTTTCTGATTATTTGAATGCTATTTTTATCTGTATTGCTAAAAATCCCTGAAGTAAACAACAGCCCCGACAAATGTCGGGGCTGTTGTAGTAACCTCAAGATTTAAAGAGATTAAAAAATATTTCCGGCGCTTAGGTTAGCTTACTAATCTATTCTGATGGAAAATTCATTGCCGGGTAAACGGACTTTCGGCATGGAAGCCAGAAAATCATTGGCTTCATCCCGGTAGCCTAATGATAAGATAACAGAAGCGTGAAGACCCTTTTCAGAAAGGCCTAAAACATCGTCGAACAGTTTCGGATCAAACCCTTCCATAGGTGTGGCATCCACTTTAAGCTCTGCAGCAGCAATCAGGGCTGTACCCAGACCAATATATGCCTGTTTGTCTGACCAGATTACATTTTGTCCGGGTGTCTGGACAGAGAAATAATCGATCAGCGTATCCTTCAATACATTTAACGCTCCGCTTTCCAAATTTCGCTGCTGTTCCATCATTTCAACATAATCTCTAATATAACCGGCGGTTATTTCATTAAATCCGGCAAAGACCAGCAAATGAGAAGAAGCATGAATCTGTGCATTGAACGATCCTTCTCCCAGCTTTTGCCTTACTTCAGGGCTGGTGATGACAAACAGCCGGTAGGGCTGTA
This sequence comes from Chryseobacterium sp. JJR-5R, assembly GCF_034047335.1. Taxonomy (NCBI): domain Bacteria; kingdom Pseudomonadati; phylum Bacteroidota; class Flavobacteriia; order Flavobacteriales; family Weeksellaceae; genus Chryseobacterium; species Chryseobacterium sp. JJR-5R. The sequence continues at coordinate 1,608,274 of NZ_CP139137.1, read as the reverse complement.
TTCCGCAAGAAGAGGCGGTAAGATTGATTGCTTCGACAATCTGACCGATTTTATCTTCACTCACCTGCTTATCTGAATATTTTTTGACGGCATAACGCCATTTCAGGTTTTTGATTAATTCCATTTTTATTATTTATAAATTAAAGAAGCAAAGTTATAGCTTCAATGTGTATCTTTGTAACTAAGTGACAAAAAGTTATAGTGACAAACGGGTAACTAAGTGAATGGTATGGAACAGGAATTTGATCTGGTAAAGGATTGCAGCCAGAAAATACTTGCAATCAGTGATACGATGGAAATTTTAAACGGTAAATGGAAAATGTCGATTATCGCATGTCTGTGCTATAAGCCGATGCGGTATTCTGAACTGCTGAAAGAAGTCAAGGGAATTTCCGGCAAAATGCTCAGCCGTGAATTAAAGGATTTGGAGATCAATGAATTGATCGAGCGCCATGTCCTGAATACGGCACCTGTTGCGGTGGAATATCAAATAACGGATTACGGAAAATCACTCAAACAGCTCACGAACACAATAGCAGATTGGGGATTTATCCATAGGCATCGTATTATTTCGGGAATGAAGACCAAAACTGAAAAAAAATCATAAAATGATCCGTATACGCTGAAGCGTTAAATAATCTTTCTATCTGATATCTTAGTTCCATAAATGGCCAATAATCGTAAATCAATTTATAGCGCACTTGCCGCCAACCTGCTGATTGCATTGACAAAGTTTATTGCAGGGGCATTCACGAACAGTTCTTCCATGATCTCTGAAGGGATCCACTCCACTGTTGATACCACTAACCAGCTGTTATTATTGTATGGATTGCAAAAGAGCAGGAAACCGGCAGATGAATCCCATCCTTTCGGTTATGGCAAGGAATTGTATTTCTGGTCTTTTGTTGTTTCTATCTTGATATTTGGTCTTGGTGGCGCATTATCCGTTTACCAGGGGATCTTACATATTCTGGAACCTGAAGTGATGAAAGACCCGTTCTGGAACTATATCGTTCTGGTTCTTTCCTTAATTTTCGAAAGCACTTCTTTGTTTATTGCCGTAAAAGAATTCAATAAAACCCGGAATGGACTGAAATGGTGGGATGCGATCATTAAAAGCAAGGACCCGGCAAGCTTTCTCGTTGTTTTTGAAGACGGCGCAGCGGTGGCAGGCCTTATCGTTGTTATGGTATTGATGGGAATCAGCCATACCTTCCAGATCCCTGAACTTGATGGCCTCGCCTCAATCATTGTAGGATTGATACTGGTGTTTGTTTCTTTTATCCTGGCCAGAGAGAGCAGAAGCTTACTGATGGGTGAAGGAATAGCCCCCGAAACGAGGGAGAAAATTGCGAAGCTGGCTGAAAAAGATGCTGCGGTGGTCAGAACAAAAAATATACTCTCCACTTACCAGTCACCCGAAGAAGTAGTATTGATGCTCATTATCGATTTTGAAGACCATCTTGATACTGAAGAGATCACCGAAGCCATTAAGCGTATTCGTGAAAATATAAAAAAAGAATTTCCACTGGTTCATTTTGTCATTATTCAGCCGGAATAATTTATACCATCAAACTTTTGGGATTTTCGTTTTACGGTAAACCGTATCCAATACGGTAAACTATTAAAGGCTTTATGTAACGGCAATACCGTATCCTTCATTCTTCTTACGTTTTTTCCAGCCGGAAACTTCTTCCAGTTTATCAATGAGCTTATGTGTCCGTTCATCTGAATATTCTCTCCGTAAAGCCAACAGATTTTTTCCGGCTTGGACAGATAATTCATCCAGGAAGCTTTCGTAAGCAAAACCATGGGTAGTATTTCTTAAATTCAGGTTCCTCACTCCAAACAGTATTTGATCCTGATTACAAATACAGGAAATAATGTTTTAGCTGACTCTTACTGATTACTGATTTAAAGAAACAGATCCATGAAGCAAAGAATAATCTGTAACAATGTTCAAAAAAACGGTAAAGCTATGAGATTAACCCAAAAAATGCTGCCGTACGGTGGCAAAATCAGAAGGTTTTAAAAGAAAACCAGGATAATAAAGTCAACTGAGATCCAATACATATCATAATTTATAAGTAACGGCGGTATAATAAAAACCTCCGATAGAAGGACCGCCTAAAAAAGAATTGTAGTATGTATTAGTCAGGTTGGTCGCGCCTATTTTTACACTCATTTTTGCCTGGCTTAAATCATAACTGATCTGAGCATCCAGTGTTCCATACGGTTTTACGTTCCCGTTCACTAAAAAAGACCTCCAGTAAAAACTGCTTTGCTGTCTGTAAGAAACGCTGAAACCAATACCCTGAAAGAGGTTTTCTCCGGAAAAAGAAACATTCCCCGTCCATTCGGGTGTGTTAAAGCCATCTTCAAAGCCGTCATTGTTTTCGGTACGGCTCAGCCTGGCATACGAAACATTGCCACTGAAGGTGTAATGGTTCCAGAACAGATACGAAAGACCCAAGCTGGCTCCGAAGTTGTAGACCCTGCTCTGCGAGTTGGTATACATCCTGTAGCGGCTCTGCTTACTTCTGTCATTAAGATAAGTTGGAATGAGAGAGGGGTCCGTTGTATTAGGCACATTCATTTCGACCTGTGCGATGAAGTTATCATATTTATTAAAATAAAAATCGGCATCCACCTTTAAATTTCTCTGCAGAAAAAACCCTTTATACCCTGCTTCAAAAGAGTTGATGTGTTCCGGATTCAGGTAAGTGTATGTGTTTTTAACGAGAAGATACTTCCGCTGTTCAATAGCCTCGGATAGTGCCGTTCCGCTGTTAAAATCGCTTGTCACTGCTGCCTGAAAACCATCGATGGAACTGCGGAGGTAAGCATTCTCAAATACGCCGTTTGACATAATTCTCAGTCCGCCTACCCTTTTTACCCCGCCGCTGTTGACATTGGAAAATGCCTCGAAGATACTCGGGAATCTTGATCCGCTTTGAAACGACATCCTGATACTCTGTTCTTTGGAAGGCGCGACCACGGCGGCAATTCTCGGATTAAATGTAACATCAAAATAATCATTCTTATCGGCGCGCAGGGTGGCTGATAATTTCAACAGGCCCTGAAACATATTTTTGCCTGCCTGCACAAAACTGCCTGTTTTGCCATAGCTAAAGGTATCAAAGGATCTGCCCTGAGCCGGATTGATAAAATAGTTCCCGTCAGGATCAATAATGTACGATTGATAATCGGCACCGATCAGGAGATCCAGCCCGGTGTTCTTTTTAAAATCAGGCCCAAGCAGATTGCTGACATCCAGCTGGCCTTCGGCATGCAGCAATTGATCCCTTACCCGAAGCGCCGCGCCTTCATCCCAGTTATTGATATCTGCCAGCCGGTCAACCGCACTTTTAAATAAAGCGGTCCCCGGCTGCAGCCTGCCGTCATCAGCCACGGCACGGGCCTGGTTGAGAGCCTGAGCGATACCGGTGCCCGGGTTTGCTGTTGCGCTGTTAAATGCTGCTGCATAATCATTGTACCAGACATTGTCTGACTTGAAGCTGCGATCCAGGTTCTCCGCTGCAGACCGGAGGTTAAATGATTTCCCCGTATTCTCGGTGGTCAGAAACGCCTTGATCTGAAAAATATCATTTTTAAGCTCAACCGAATGTTGCTGAACGATATAATCCTTCAGTACAAATCGGTTGGCCCGCTGATAGACATTGTCCAGGTCAGCAAAACGATAGGTGTAGGTCAAAAGCGTTTTGGGCCTTATCTTATAATGCAGGCTGATATCTGCCTTGATATTCTGTATGTTGTAATCCGTGAGGTCTTTTTCACTGTATCCTGTCCGTGCCACCACATAGCGCCTGCCGGCAAGTGTGAGCGTACGGCGGTTGGAAGATTCGTTTCCATAGCCGTTTACAGGATCGTAAGCGGGATTGTCCACGCCTCCGGCAATACCCAGGTTGGCATTGGCGGAAGGATTCAGGTCCGTTCTGTCATCAGCAATCCAGTCAGAGCCTTTGGTGAACGTACCGTTCAGTTTAACAGCGAAGCGGTCGGACAGTTTTTCAGCAATCCGGATGCTGTTTTCGGTAAACAGCGTGACATCCGAAGCATTGCTGTTGAGATGATTGACGCCGGCTTTTTGCTGTACCGTTATACCACGGTAGACAAAGGGGTCTTTGGTTATAAAGTTTGCCAGGCCGTTGACGGAATTCAGGCCATACAGTGCCGAAGCAGTCCCGGGAATGATCTCAACCCGTTCAATATCCAGATCGCCGGGCCCCATGGCATTACCGATAGGGGCTCCGATATGAGGCGCCTGGTTATCAAAACCGTCTACCAGCTGTGTGAACCTTACATTGGTGGTATTGGCAAAACCGCGTGTATTGATTATCTTAAAACCTAAACTGGGAACCAGCATCTGTACGCCCTTTACATTTTCAAGCGCATCAAAAAATGAAGGTGATGCACTGTTTTTAAAATGAAGGCTGTTAACGGACTCGATACTAACGGGAGACTTCATAATGCTTTCGGAGGTGCGGGAAGCGGATATAACGATCTCATCTATTGCCTGGACTCCTACTGTATCCTTTGTAATTTTATTCTGTGCGCCCAGCATCGATGTTGCCCCGGAAACAAAACAGAAAAACAGTACAGGCGTTTGTAAAATTATTTTCATAAAATTTTAACCGGCTGATTTCAGAATCACTTTTCACATCGCTGTTGCCATTATATGAATTACTGTATCTGATGCCAATATTACTGAATTATTAATCCTGTAAATTTCGAAACTATTAAGGCATTTCGCAAATAAAACCTGTATAATAATCACTGCAATTTATATCATTCTTAAAAATCCCCCTTTTTTCAGTTGGTGTTTTGACCGGTAAATATCATGTACCTAAAGCTCATTTCCAGATTTCCTTGGGCAATGCAATCATTCAGTGAATGAATCCATTTTATTCTAAGACCATCAATAACCAATCGTTGTAAGTAATTGATAACCTTTATCATAAATATCCATACCTATGAATAATTGATTTGAATAAAGTCCTGCCGAGATCACAAAAACCGGCATCTGAAGTTTACTCCATGCCGGTTCTTATTTCCTGCTGCCTGTAATTGGAATGATATGCTATTTTTTCTATGGCGACTGAGCTCAAATAAGTATTTATTTTTTATGATTTACGGCCAGGCTTATATTGACCCTGATTTTTCTGATCATACTTTGCCGATTCCTATGACAAGAAAACGCTGATGAGTTCCGTAATCAGTAACTTCAGTGACACGGAAAAATTTATGGCGACTGAAGTGCAGATACCGCTGGCTTTGCCTGCGTGAATTTCTTTTTATGATCTTTTCTTTCCAGGATCAGCCACGCCGCATCCAGCATTTTGGCCAGATGGAGGCACAGACCGATGATATCACGCTCAGGCACGTGATTAAAATTCCCAAGCGAGAAATACACGATGTCCGACAGGAACTCCTCAAATTCCTCCAGGCGGTACTCCTTAAATGCTTTGCGGAAGACCCGCGCCGCGTCCCGGTATTCTTCTTCTGAAAGTGAACCCTGCACCAGCGGGCTGCCGGGCTCCGGAAGTATATCAACCGTCCATTTCCCGGGTTTTTTCCTGAGGCACCACCCTGCCCGGAGAAACGACCGCAGCGACTGGTGGAAATGAAAGACCACGGAAGGATCTTCCGGGATTCGCGTTTTCTTTTGTGATGCATACTGCATAATCCGGTTCAGCCGCTCCTTAGCCGTTACCAGGTCATGGAACTGGAAAAACACTTCCAGCAGCGGTACGGGTGAATGCTTCTTCCGGCCGGACCAAAACCGGGATTCCAAGTCTATGCTGTTCTTTTTCATAGGTTCTGTTTTTTGTGATTTAATGGTGTTCCTGGCCACAAGGATTTATGGAGCCAAAACATAACTTTCCCGAGTGCCTTTTGATCTGAAAAAGGACATGATAAGATCTTTGAGTAGTGACCCAAAGGCACCGGAAAGCATTTAATATAAATGAAATCTGTGTTTTTATAAGCTTTGATGTAAAGCCGCAATAGGTTGTACACCCCATTGTATCGTGCAGTCTGATACTGTATTTTGAAGAAGCGGCTTAGGTTTGATGTAGAGAAAAGCGGACAGCATGAAAATAAAACGGCATGAGACTCTACATTATCCGAACTGAGGTACTGGTATACCTGTACACAGATAAGAGAGCTCACGCCTAGGTCGTGAGCTACTTTACTTATCTTCTCGTGTACTTTAAATTACCAGTTTTCAGTTCGAGATTCTAAGCAATAGCTTCTATATTTCTTTGAAGTATCGCAAAGTTACATTGCTGTAACTTATTTAGCAAATATAATAAAAAAAATCATATTCGATACAAATTTGTATCGAATAATTTTATCTAATATTTCAAAATTTACTGTATGCAAGAATATAGTAATGAAGAAATTGACGCATTAGGTTTACAGATAGGCTGTATAGTAAGAGTTGAAAGACTTAGACAAAAAATATCCCAAGAGAGTCTCGGCCTTTTGATCGGATCGAATAAGACCACTATTGGCAGATTGGAGAGATATGAGCATTCTACAAGTTGGAAAATATTATTTAAAGTCTGTCAGTCACTAAAAATCGAATACAATTCCCTATTTACATTGCAATCATTGGATTATGTCCTACATGTAATTAAGGAATCTTTTAACTTAGAAGAAAAGCTTACTGCTGAAAAAGAATTATTTTACAAGAACTTAGAAATTGAAGTAAAAGAAAAATTTAATAAAACTAAATAATAATCAAGTTATTATGGAATAAAAAGAATCTGTCTCATAACTGATGCAGATTCTTTTTATTCAAATCTATATCAATGCTTAACTAACTGCTGTTGATTATTAACAAAGCTACTTACAGTCAACCGATGAACTCCGAGTATCCTTCCAATTGCAGAATAAGAAACTTTACGGTCTAACAAATCCTGTATCTTTTTTTCCTGACCTGTTAATTTTGTCTTTGCAGATTTACTTCCTTTTGGACGACCTAATATAACACCCTCCGCCCTTTTTCTGGCTAAAGCTTCTTTAGTTCGTTGTGATATCAAATTTCTTTCAATTTCTGCTGATAAACCAAAGGCAAACGCCAAAACCTTTGAGCTTATATCGCTTCCCAATCGATAATTATCCTTGATTGTCCATACCTGAATATCACGGTTCATACATTCATTAAGAATTCCCATAATCATCAATAAGTTTCTTCCTAAACGGGAAAGCTCTGAACAAATAAGAACATCTCCTTTTTTCATTTTTTTTAGTAGCTTGCCTAACTTTCTGTCATCAACACTTTTTGCTCCGGAAATCGTTTCTTCAATCCATTTGTTCACGACTGTCTCCTGACTTTGGCAGAAATGATTGATTTCAAATCTTTGGTTTTCTACTGTCTGCTTGTCTGTACTTACCCTAATGTAACCGTAAATCATTTTTTTATTTGTTTAAATTATTATTATTTATAATTTTAAATTATACAATAAATAACTAAAAAAACAAAGACCTTTTTTTCTTACAAAATGCCATTAAAATAAATTATGGAGGTAAAATAGACTAACTTTATCGACCTATTTTACGTGGCAGAGACATTAAAAGATATAGTTTTGAATTTGCCGATAAATGGTTAATTTGTGCTACAAAAGACATTGTGAATACTGATATACCAAATAGATATTCAGCAATTTGCCGGCATTTGGAACGTTATAAAGGTAAAGGAAAGTTAGGAGATAATTCAACTACCAAAGTTTTCAATCGTCCGTGGTGGAGTTTAATGCAAGAACCAACTGGTTATTGGGACGATTTTTCTCGTGAAAAAATGATGTATCCAAATATGACAAAATTCTTACCATTTTATTTAGACAATAAAGGTTATATGCAAAATGACAAATCATTTATGATAACAGGAAAAACGTTAGCATATCTTACAGCTTTTCTAAATTCTTCATTATTTAAATACTGTTTTATTGATAATTTCCCAGAATTGCAAGGAGGAACAAGAGAAATAAGAAAAATATTTCTTTCAAAAATACCAGTTCTCCAAGTATCTGAAGAAACAAATCAAAAATTTAAAAATTTAGTTAATGAAATTCAGCTAAAAAAGGAAAATGCTGAATTTACTAGAGATTGCGAATTAAAAATTGATGAACTAATTTTTGATTTATATAATCTTACAGAATTAGAAAGAAAAGAAATAGGTTTTATTGAGATTTTATAAATTGTATTTCTTCATCACTCAATTTCAAAAAGTTGTAAAGTAAATCATTTATATCGTTTTGCTTATGTAAAAAAATCCTCTTTTTTATTTCTTAAATTACAAAGCTCATGATACAGAAGACTAAATTTCTCTTCAATATTATCTGACACTTTCGGTATAATTAAATTTCTCATATAAAGTTCTCTCCACTGATTTGTTCCTACACCGGAACTTATACAGAACGTATTAAAAAGCCAACTAATGACGGGATTATTTAAAACACAACATAAATATTCTAAATTATTGCCAGTCATAATGAATGTTCCATTTAAGGTTAAGTAATTTTCATTGAAATCTATTGCAAATCTTCCTTTGTCAGCAAGTTCAATCCATACAATTTTCTGTCTATTGAAATCGTCCCAATAATTTATACTATCTTGTGTTTCAAACCATTGATTATGAGTCTTTTTTCTTGCTCCAATGTCTCCAGTTTGTTTTAATCTATTATAACCAATACTTATAAAATGTTGTTTAATAGCAGGATAGTGGTCTATCTCTATTCTTAAGCTAGGAAATGTTGTAATGACATATAAATCAGCAAATTCATAATAATATCGCTTTATATCACGTCCTCTTAATAAGGGTCGTATAATTTCTGCTGATTTTGGGTCTTCTGCAATCAATTTCTCTCTCTTTTTGCCATCAATTATAAATGCTTCATTAAACCCTGTCTTAATACCATAATTTATACTAATATCCCAATCTTTTAAAGGAATGCCAACTGCTTCTATTTTAGACTTTATGCTTAGTTCGATATTACTTAAGACTACCCAGCTTTCTGAAGTAGTAAATTTAGAATCTGTAGAATGCTGTCTAAAATAATCACTCAAATTAATTAACACTTTATCTTTGACAATACAGGTTTGAGTTTGTTGTCTATTTTTATCCTTAGAAAACATCAGAATGTTTGTATCCACGGTAGCGGTATCAAAAATCTGCGTTCCTCCGAAATCAATCAAAATTTCCGGATTTGTTTTTTCAACAAAAAACTTCCTTAGACTTTCTCCATAAGCCGCACGCATCCATTTGTTGGAAGTGATGTACGTTAATAGTCCTTTGGATTTTAGCACATTATTTCCTAACTCATAAAATAAGCTGTAAATATCTCCGGTTTTTGCAAATGTTTCATATCCTATTTTTTGCAATGCATCACTGGCCGCTCCCATTTTTTGTAGTTGGATATAAGGAGGATTACCAATGATCACATCAAAGCCCAGAAAATTTCCATCACCATCTAAAACCTCAGGAAATTCAAACCTCCATTCAAAGGCATTTATGTAAATAACATTGTTCAGAATCTCTTCCTTTTCTTTCTGTGCAAGCTCAGCCTTGAGTTTAAGCTTTTTCAGATTATCCTTCTCTGTTTTCTTTATGGCTTCACCAAAAGCTATTAAGTTTTGCTGTCGTTGTTCTTCATTCTGATACAAGCCTACAGCTTTGGAAACTTTCTCTCTGATTGTATTATCTAATGTGGATTTGAAATTATTTTTTATAATTGTGATAATTTCCTCAACTTCTCTTTTTTTAGATTTTGAGTTTGTTGTCTTATAGTCTTTTACAGCCTGTTTGTAATCGGCAACAGAAAAATTAATTTCCTTATTTTTAAATGCCGCTTTTAAGCTGTCATCTAAAGCAAACCTGCTGATTAATGAGTTCCCATTCTTGATATTGATATCAATATTAGGAAGTGTCTGTAATTCGCCTTCATCCGTGTAATAGGCATTTTTTAAAAGTTCTATCCAAAGTCTCAGTCTGCAAATGTTAACCGAGTTCGGATTGATATCAACCCCAAATAAACAGTTTTCAATAACCGTTTCCTTCTCATGAAAAATTGCCTTCTGAATGAGCAAACTCTGTGGATCTTTCCTGTTGTAAGAAAATAACTCATCATTGGCATCTAAAATATAGATTTCATCATTTTCAACTTTCACGGAACATGGCAAAGCACTAAAATTTTCATCGGCTAATATTCCCAGTTCGCTTTTGATGGCAATCATTTCATTCAGAGCCGAAACCAAAAAGTGACCAGATCCTACAGCAGGATCACAGATTCTGATTGAATTGACCGTCTCATTAAATTTCTTGCGATACTCCTTTTTGAAATATTGCTTACAGTAATCAACGACATCTTCAAAAGTTTCTATACTTGCTTCAAATTCTTCTTTAAATTTTTGAGTGACTGATTTTCTGAGAGTCTCTTTACACATAAACATAGTAATCAGTCCCGGTGTATAGAAAGAACCGTCCCGATAACCATTGATCTTCTCAAAGATCAAACCTAGTACAGATGCGTTAATCAATGTTTTATTTTCCAGCTGAAACTCAGATTCAATTCCGGAGTCTGCCGAGAAATCATAAGCGTCCAGAAACTTAAAAAAGTAATCTAATGTATTAAGCTTACCCGTTAATTTCTTATTACTTTCATCTCTCAGAACTGTTGATGAATACAATTCCATATTCTCATCCATAAGAGCCGTAATATCAAAAGTCAGTTCTTCAAGTGTATTTTTTTCGAAAAGACTACTATTCAGATAAGGAATGTGTTTAAATTTATCGGCATACCTCGCGTGACGTTCTTTTGGCGGTTTTGCCAAGGCTGAAAAGAATAATTCATTCAACGAATCAAAACCGTTAATAAACTCATAGTTTAGAAATTTAAATTCTTTTGAGTTTCCGTTGTAACTTCTCAGTTGAGATTCTAATAGTTTAAGAAATAAAATCCTGTTAACCCAGGTGAGACAAAGTTCCAGACCAACATTGAAAGCTTTATTTTCAGTTGGAACATTTTTCACTTTGTTCAGATAATCTTTATCCTCTAACGTGAAGATTGTATTTTCTAATAATGGCCCGTAATCATCAGTTTTGTACACTTTTCTTTTGATAACCTTCTTTCCATTTTCTTTGGTTTCCTCTAAGCCGATAATGTGAAGAAGTTCATTATAGAATGCTTTATTAAGTTGATTGCTGTCATTACCAAAGCCTTTGCCTAACAAATGAATATCTGAAAAAAGCTTGTAAATATTGATAAGCTCTTTTGGTTTGAGATTAGAAATCTGTTTATTACGAAAATCTAAATAGGTAAAAGGAAGCTGATCTTCTACTTTGGCAATATATTTTGCTGCAATTTCATTATAAAAAAGCAGCGTCTTATCCGTGTCTTTTAAACCATCTCTAAATTGTGCATATTCTTTCAGCAACGCTTTATCACTATAGAATAAATCATAAAAATCCCGTGCTTTGAAAAAGAACCATTCAAAGCCATTGGTAATAATCAAGTGCTTAATATTATTATTCTTGTGGTCTACTCTTTCACGCAAATAATACAACAGAATTTCCTGAAGAGCTTTTCTATTGAGGTTGCTTACGGTAGGAAATTCTGACTTATTGCTAGGCTTTTTTGCTTCAATGATAATCCCCACCTCTGAAGTCGCATCATTGCCCAGGTAGACAGCTAAATCAATTCTTTCTTTGGTATTGATTTCGTTGTCTCTATAAAATGTTGAATTTAAAAACTTTTTTATAGGTGATTTTAAATGTTCCTCACTTTCATTTCTAGCATCAACCAAATTGATAGCAGTGATACAATCTTCTAATTTCTCAGCGAATTGCTGTATATCAATCAATTGTGGATTAAACTTTTTATAAGCGGGACTTAGTGCTTTATGAGGTTCAAGTAGGTTTGTTTTCAATGGTTGCTGTATCTTAATAGGGGATTAATTTAGACAATTATTTTGTTGTATACAAGATCAAATAAAACTAATCATAACGCGCAGATTTCTTAAAAATAAATTATCCTGAAATTCGGGACAATTTAAAAATTGCCTTTAGAATTTTCTTTTACTAACAGTTTATTATATTTGTACCGAACTACCAACCAATGATCAAAAACACCACTCCACAACTTAAATCCCAAGCCATCTTCATTGATGGCAAGGACAGAACCGATGAAATAGAATCCTATTCTTTCAAGAATGATAAATGTTTAGTAATTTATAAAAACAACGGTAAATCCTATACTTACAATCAGAACAAAATTCAAATTGTGAAATCTGCACTGCAAACCAAAAAAGCAGAACGTATTTTCGGTTATTTGAAAGAAATTGCAGAGACCATTGGCTTGAAAACAGAAGAAGGCAATAATATTCTTGCTGATAGTTATGACAGAATATCTTTTATTCCTGAAGCATCCATTCTTTCCAATTACCTGAATCAAAAACAACCGGAGAAAGGCATAAACTCCTCTCCTGTTGAGATTTTCCCGTTTGGTTTTAACCTGAGTCAAAAGGATGCGGTAAATGAAGCTTTTTCAAGTCCGTTAAGCGTTATTGAAGGGCCTCCCGGTACAGGAAAAACCCAGACCATCCTCAACATCATTGCCAATGCGGTGATGAACGATCAGAGTGTGGCGGTGGTTTCGAGCAATAATTCTGCCACCAAGAATGTTTTTGATAAGCTGGATAGCAGCGGAATCTCTTTTATAGCTGCTCTTCTGGGAAACTCTGAAAAGAAAAGGGAGTTCATTGAATCCCAGACTGAAATCCCGGATCTGTCCGGTTGGAGGTTATCTCTTGAAGAAGTAAGTTCCTTACAGGAATATAACACCCAACTTTTTGCCCAGCTTTCAGAAAAACTGGAATTCAAAAACGAACTGGCTTCCCTGAAACTGGAAGCAGAAAATATACAAACCGAATACCGGCACTTTACCGGTTCTGTTAATATACTTGCAGACGTACGTTTTAAAAAAAACGTCAGTTCTGATCAGTTGCTTTCCCTTTGGATCACCATTGAAAGCTACGAGCAATCCGGTAAAAAACTCAACTGGTGGCGGAAACTGACTTTTCCTTTTCTCTATGGCGTACGAGACAAAACCTTTTATGAACGGTCTTATCAGGAATTGATCAGCTTGGTCCAGTCAAAATACTACACTACAAAAATTGCAGAGCTCAGCTTAAGGAAACAACAGCTGGAATCGGCGTTGCAGGATTTTTCCTTCGGGGAGAAAATGAAAACATATACTGAAGTCTCCATGCAGCTCTTCAGGCATGCCCTGCATCAAAAGTACCAGGAAAAAAAACGTCTGGAATATACGGCAGCGGATCTGCGTCTGAAATCAGAAGAATTCATCAGGGACTATCCGGTGATTATGAGTACGACCTACTCCCTCCGGAGAAGCCTTGCCGAGAAGATGGTCTATGATTTTGTAATCATTGATGAATCTTCGCAGGTAGATCTGGCAACGGGCGTACTGGCTTTATCCTGTGCCAGAAGAGCGGTGATTGTAGGAGATCTGAAACAGCTTCCCAATGTAGTCAATGCCGAGACGGCAAAAAAGACAGATCCTATTTTTCAGGCACATCAGCTTCCCGAAGCGTACCGATATTCCAACCACAGTCTTCTTTCATCGGTAACGAAATTATTTCCCGATTGTCCGAAGACCCTTTTAAAGGAACATTACAGGTGCCATCCCCAGATCATTGATTTCTGTAACCGGAAATTTTACAACAACCAATTGATTATTTTGTCCGAAGCCAAGACCGGCCGGAATCCCCTGATGGTTTATAAAACCGTAGCCGGGAATCATGCTCGGGAAAGAATGAACCAACGGCAGATTGATGTGATTACCCGGGAAATTATCCCACAGCAAAGCCTGGAAGAATCAGATCTGGGCATCGTAACGCCTTACCGGAATCAGATGTCAGCTTTACAAAGTACGTTTCAGGGAACCACAGTTAAAGCAGATACCGTAGATAAATTTCAGGGAAGGGAAAATGATGTGATCATTCTTTCTACGGTAGACAATGAAATATCAGATTTTACCGATAGCCCCAACCGTCTGAATGTTGCCGTTTCCAGAGCCAAAGATCAGCTGATCTTGGTGGTCAACGGAAATGAAACAGAGAAAGACAGTAATATCTCTGACCTGATCCGCTATATTGATTACCATAACTTCACCACCTTCCACAGTGAGCTCCACTCTGTTTTTGATTACCTGTACAAAGGATATGAAGAGAAACGAAGGGTACTTTTGTCAAAACAAAAGAAAAAATCGGTTTTCGACAGCGAGAATTTGATGTATGTATTGATCAAAGAAGTGTTGTCCCTAGACGAATTTTCCAAATACGATGTTGTCCTGCATTTTCCTTTAAGAAACCTGCTGCTGGATTTTGACAAGCTTTCTGAGGAAGAAAAACGGTACGCCGGACACCATGCCACACATCTTGATTTTCTGATGTATAATAAACTGGGCAAAAATCCGGTTTTAGCCATAGAAGTGGATGGTTATGAATATCATAAAAAGGAAAGCCTGCAAGCCGGAAGAGATGCGATGAAAAATGCAATTTTGGAAAAGTACGGAATTCCTTTGCTGAGGTTTTCAACAACTGGAAGTGAGGAGAGAAAGAAGTTGATTCGTACATTAAATCAATTATAAGCAGTTCATTAATAAAATCTTCCTTTTTATCATTAACAACGAATCTGTTTTCCGGTATTATTTCGTTTTTGGCTTTAATGCCGGTAACTAATATCTGCTTTTTATTTATCTCTGATGGTGGTATAATGGAAAGGTGAATTAAGATATCCGCAGAAATCTGTTTTGCACCAACCACAACCTTCATAATGTCTTAGGTATTTGCATTCTCAATGGATAATTTCCTGCACAATAAACAAAAAACCATTCAGACAATCTGAATGGCTTAGTCGCAATACAATATAGTTTATAAATATACTGTACCCGTAATTACTTGTTCTTTTCTCCTGTTAATTTTTCAACCAATTTCGAAATTTTCAGAAGACCTTTTCCCAACTTCTTAACAGATGCGCTGTCTTTTTCATTTTCTGCTTTTTCAGCAGCCTCAACGGTGGCATTCCCCAGTTTTTCCAGCAGGCTGCAGATCTTTTTGTTGTCTTTCTCAGACATGGCATCCTTCAATTTTTCTAAATCATGGAGAATGGGTGCATACCCGCGGCGGCCTTCAAGGATCTTGATCCAGCTTGTGATATTGGGTGCAGCCCCTGTCTTGGATTCTTTTTCAATACCGGTTTCTACCAGTTCGATTGTTTTTTCAACGTGTTCTAATTCAGATTGTTGATCGCTCATAATTTTGTTTTTTGATGTTTATTGGGTATGACAATACATATGCCAGAATATACATAAAATGAAAAAATTAGAATATTAATACACTTTTATATTTATACTGATGAATAACCCATTGTATCCCAGAGGCATAGCAATATGCTTATCATCTTTACAACACAGAATCTTGTTTGCACCAAGATAAAAACAGAAAGTCAATGCCGTCTGAACATCTGCAGCCGCATTTCATACATATCATGGAAAATAATATCACTTTTCAGAATACTCCTTTTTATTTAAGCAATAAATCCTGACGAGCGTCAGGATTTATTGCTTGTTTTATAGAATGATCCGATACTTTGTATAGTATGGCAAATGCATACTACAATGTTTACAAAACCATCTGAAAATCAAAAGTGCAAACGGTGAAATCTGCACTGAATTTTAAAAGAGGTATTGATTACTTTGACATATCAATGACATATCTAAAGCGGACTTCTTCATTTTTTATTTTATCAAAAGCATTGTTAATATCTTCAATCTTAATCATTTCTACTTCCGGTGCTATGTTATGCTCTGCGCAGAAATCCAAAACTTCCTGCGTCTCTTTAATACCGCCTATTAATGAACCTCCAACAGACCTGTTGAATTTTGCAACTTCCATATTGTTGAGCGGTTTCTCATAATCCCCCAAAAGGCCTACTGTTACCAGCGAACCTTTGACACCTAAAAGCGGTATATAAGGATTGATATCAAAACCATAAGGGATAGTGACCAGAATGAAATCAAAAGCCAATTCATTGGCTTCCATATCTTTTTTATCATCTGAAATCAGCACCTTGTCGGCACCCAACCCGAGTATTTCTTCCTGCTTTTCTTTTTTTGTGGTAATGGCCGTTACTTCTGCACCCATTGCTTTTGCAATCTGCACGCCCATATGCCCCAAACCGCCGATACCGACAATGGCTACTTTAGAACCTTTTCCGATGCCGGCTTTCTTAAGAGGACTATACGTTGTAATGCCGGCGCAAAGTATAGGCGCGGCACTGGAAAGCTCGAGTTTTTCAGGAAGTGTCAGTAAAAATTCCTTGTTAACAACGATGTGGCTGGAATAGCCTCCAAATGTATTATAGTCTGATTCAGGATCATTGAAATAACCGTTGTAAGTCATGGTAGCGCCATGTTCTCCGAGGCAAAGCTGCTCTTCCCCGTTTTTACACGATTCACAGACCTGGCAACTGTCGATCATACATCCTACTCCTATAATCTGGCCTTTTGTAAAATCTGAAACTTCAGATCCTACTTCAATTATTTTCCCGATTACCTCATGGCCGGGAACGCACGGATATCTTGTATTTTTCCAGTCATTATTTACCTGGTGGATATCACTGTGGCAAACCCCGCAATACAGGACTTCAATAAGTACTTCATCTGACTTAGGCTTGTCCCGGACAATATCCATTTCTTTTAATGATTTCCCATTGATCAAATTTCCGGAAGCGCCGAAACCTTTTACACTGAATTTATTGTCATTGTTAACAATACTTTTTTCCATAATGTATATTATTTTTATGTGGTTCTGAATCTGAATTATCAGTAAAAATTATTTACTCAGATATTTTTGACATCACAACTTTCAGACCAATACGCAATTGAAATGTTTTTATCATGCTATCAGACTCTTTTGTGCATCTCAGGAAACTGATGCCTATGAAAAATCTATTATTTATTTTCCATTCCGCTATTTATTCCCTGCTACTTTCTGCCAAGAGCGCTTGCGGATATCTGAGTTCGGGTTCTGACGGTGCCAAATACTTTATAGATATGCGGTTAAAAAGAAATACTCACCAAACTGCCGGTTTACAGGTGTTTATCTTATAAATGGCAAACTCGAAAAAATAATAAAAACCGTTTCAGGCCTTTTGGTTCCTTTCCCTTTTATGCATCCGCCAAAGCTATTTGATTTCAGATATTGTGTATTTTAATTTTACTATCTTAATGTTTAATAAGCGTTTCATTCCCTGCAGTATTTAAGTTTAAATACCACATTACAGCTCGTCTGCTGCTCTGGCCTATAAATAAAACCCCGGTGGTATCAGAATTGCAAATAAATATATAATTTGTTTCTAAATATTATTAGCCACATGATAAATGATACTGAATCCCCTGATCATTCTTTCTTTACTAGATTTGAAATCTTATCCGGTGTAAAATTATGTGTCGTAATTCCGGTTAAGGACGAAGAAGCATATATTTTAAAGAATCTTACTGCATTTGCCATGCAGGTTGATCTTTCCGGAAAGCCTGTCAAGCCGGAAGAATTCGAAATCTTAGTATTGGCAAACAATTGTTCAGATGATTCCGCAGCGCGCATAAAAGAATTCCAGCGCAATCATCCACATATGAATATCTACCTGGAAGAAGCAATATTACCTTCACACCAGGCAAATATCGGCTACATACGGAGAAAATTAATGGAATGTGCCTATACAAGGCTTCTTAAAAACGGAGGAGGAATTATACTGACTACAGATGGCGATACGACCGTAGCAAAAGACTGGATCTCGCAGACACAACGGGAAATAAACAACGGCGCAGAAGCTGTCGGAGGCAGGATATTTCTTTATGACGATGAACTGGAATGCCTGGATAACTTAACCCGGGCGTGCCATTTTAAGGATGAGCGGTATCAGCTTTTAATTGCAGAACTGGAAAGCAAAATCATCGGCTCCGCGCATGATCCCTATCCAAGGCACCATCAGCATTTTAATGGCAGCTTTGCGATTACCACTGACTGTTATAAAAAATCAGGAGGGATCCCCGTAGTAGATGATCTGGAAGATTGCGCATTTTTTGACAGGCTGCAAAATATCGATGCCAAGATTCGGCATAGCCTGAAAGTAAGAGTCCATACCTCTGCAAGATATCTTGGAAGAGTAACGGTAGGGTTATCATCTCAGCTCAATATGTGGAAAAATCCGGACCATTTTAAAAACTTTACTACAGAATCATTTCATACCGTCAGCAACAGGCTCGTCAAGAAGAAGATGCTGATGGATTTATGGGAATCGAAGAACCGGGCCGGATTTAATTTCAATCAAAGCATAAAAAATATAATTCCTGAAATTGATGTCAATGAGGAAATTTATTATTCTTTTAATAATCACTGCTATTTCGGAGCATGGTATGAAGAAATTTTGAAACTACATCAGACACATCATCTTAAAAAATATCCAAAGGTTCCTATTGACACGGCAATCCAGGATTTAGAAACGGAACTTAAGCATTACCCGGATCACAGCTTTTCCCAGACATCGATTCTGTAATTCTCTCTTCTTTCTGAGGAAATATTGATCATTCTATTTTTCATGAATCTCTTAAAACTGTTATGCACCTCATCCCCCGTCTGCGGATAGTCATGAACTTCAGGGAGCCAATGAACCAGGACAATATGTCCCCCTGTAAGAATTCTTTCCAATAGGATTTTCATGGCATACTCCCAGTCATTGTATGAAAGGTAATAAGCCACTTCAGAAATCATAATCAGATCATATTGACCCTTCGGGAGCTCCTTTGGAAAACTAAGCAGCTGAAAAGATACGTTATCCAGCTCAGCACAGCGTTTAGCTGCCATATTAAGGGCTTTTTCCGACACATCTGTAGCCAGCAGGCGGATGCATTTTTCTGCAAGCATCTGGGTAAGGACACCGATAGAACAGCCGATTTCCAATGCATTTTCATATTTTTCCCCGGGCAGCGAAGCAATTGTTACCGAATACTTTGCGGCTTCATATTCACTGGTTTCAAAATTCCAGGGATCTTCATTAGCAGCGTATACATCCTTGAAATATTCTGGGTTTAAAGATTTTTTCTCTTCCATTATTTTGATATAAAAAATGTTTCGTAAGGTACATTAAAACGGCTGAGCATTTCAGCTGAAAGCCGGAATCCTGCAGGATCATCAGTAATAAGATCCGTAATTTGAGAACGGTGCTGTGCTATAGCCTCCTGCTTTTTATCAAGCACACTGCTTATATTCAGCCGGAAAGGAATTGATTCTTCATCAGTAGGCAAATCCTCCGTTTGGCCAAGTTCTTCCATCCAAATAGGATATTCATATATTTTTGCATTCCCCGTACCACAGGCATTTATCAACTGGAAAGCAGCCTGATGGTCCGGATGCGGATCTCTGCGCCACGGGACAAATACGCTTTGAGGCTCAAGGATTTCAAAAATTCTGGATATTTTCTCTACTGAATCCCTGAATCCCTCATCATATACTGAAGGTACATGTCTGTCTTTATACCTGCAGAAAATAATATTCTCCTCGGGCACCCCCAGAATCATGGCTGCATCAAGCAGTTCCTTCTCCCGCAAGGCTTTCAGGCTTTCGGCAGGATACTCCTTACTGTTCGGATGTGACAACGTACCGTCACTGAGCAGAACGATATAGACCGTCTGCCCGAATTTTCTCAACAATGAAATAACGCCTCCACATCCCAGGCTTTCATCATCTGCATGAGGGGCTATAATAAGCGTAGTACCGAATCCCGTAACACATTGCTCCGGTGCTAAAGGAATACTTTCATAATTTATTTGATTCATTTTTTACTTTTTTTAAAGTTATGGTTCCAAATTTCATCTGTTGAAACATCAGATTCCAGGATATGCTTACCCACATCCTGCAAAATTGCATCAGGAGCAGGTTGTCTTAAATAGGTGCTGAGATCCCGGATAATCCGTTCAAAATGATAAGGCGCGTTTAATCCGCGCGCACCAATACATTTTTGGCACAGCGTCATGACTTCGGTACAAATCTGTTCAATGGCGGTACGCATCATATGGATATAGATTACAAACCCTTCTCCATTATCCTGCGTAGGTCTTTCTATATAATAATCCATACGCAGTGCTGCAGCATGCAACCATTGATTTCCTGATTCTACCGCTATAGCCATCTGAGCCAGGCGCATTCTCTGAAAAGGATCCTGGGTTCTGTTTAGGCTAACCAGATATTTTTTTGTTTCATCTAATAATCGCTCAGCTGCTCCTAACTGTACTGCTGCAAAGCGCGCTGCACCGCTGCTGAACCCTGGTTGTTGGTAATAATTTCCTGAAGATCCTAACAAGTTGATTTTCGGAATATGTGATTCGAGGAATGTCATTTTAAAACTTCTGCTTGCCTTCATGCCCATCGGATTCCACCAGGCCGGATCACTTTTAACGTTTACCTTATCCAAAGGCACGACACACATCTGCCAGGACCCGTCTTTCATTGCAGCAGTTACTAAAGGCCGGGTCACATAATCCGTTCCGGTGGCAAACGTTTTAGTGCCGTTCAGGTAATAGGTACCCTGATTATTTTCTGATAAGTAAGTGCCGTCATCGGCCTGTGTATTCCAAACACCGAAAATTTTTCCCTTAAATGCATCTGCTGCAAAAATCTTTTTCTGCTTCTTAGTGCCAAACTGATTAATTAAAATCTGGGCATTGATATGACCTTCAAGTATTCTTCCCACTACCAAGTTTCCTTTACCGATATTCTTTAAAATTGTGAGCAATGCCAGATTCGTTCCGGAAGCCAAGCCCAGATTTGATCCTCCATATTTTGGAGGAATACTGGCGGTCAGAAGTTTTTTGGATCGCAATTCCGATACGGCAAGAACAGGAAAAGAATCTACAGAATCCGTTTCTGCCGCTTCATTAATAGAATTATGACCGATTACCTGTGAAGAAGTTATCAAACCTGCTAACTCTGACTTATTATAGGTGTATTTCAAATCTTTGATTATAAATTATTTGTAAAAACTGAACAAAGTAATCAACCGTATTGATTATTATGGTTTCTTATCACCCATTTTAATGCCATTATCTAAATATGGCCTCAATAATCAGCTGCATAATATCGCGGGATATAATAACAAGGAAATATGTACTGATGAAAGACAAGAAAAATAAAAATATAACAGAGCCGGTTGCAGTGTAGGACTTACATAATGATAAAAATCCAAACGATTAAAACAGGATTATTCAATTGATAATTTTCCCGTATCAGAATATATAAGCAATACTTCAGCAATAAAGATATTTTGGCTTCATTGTTGAACATTCATTAAGAAGATAACAAAATTAATTATAGATATGAAAGAAAATTCTAATCCAAAATTAGAACAGCTGGATAACTTCACCACAGGAAATGATAATCAGGCTCTAACGACCAATCAAGGATTGAAAATTAATAATAATCAGGATTCGCTTAAATCAGGAGAGCGAGGGCCCAGCTTATTGGAAGATTTTATCTTAAGGGAGAAAATCACTCATTTTGATCATGAAAGAATTCCTGAAAGAATTGTACATGCAAGAGGTTCCGGAGCACACGGAGTTTTTAAGATCAATAAAAGCCTGGCACAATATACCAAGGCAAACTTCTTGTCTGAAGAAGGGAAAGAAACACCTGTCTTCGTCCGTTTTTCTACTGTTGCGGGAAGTGCGGGAAGTACTGATCTTGCCAGAGATGTAAGAGGTTTTGCTATCAAGTTTTATACTGAAGAAGGCAATTATGATCTGGTAGGAAACAATATTCCGGTATTTTTTATCCAGGACGCAATTAAATTTCCGGATCTGGTCCATGCGGTAAAACCTGAACCTGATAATGCCATTCCGCAGGCAGCATCCGCACATGATACGTTTTGGGATTTTATTTCGCTTATGCCGGAAAGCATGCATATGATTATGTGGGCAATGAGTGACAGGGCAATTCCAAGAAGCTATAGAATGATGGAAGGTTTTGGTGTCCATACCTTTAAATTTATAAACGAAGAGGGAAAAACACACTTTGTAAAATTTCATTTTAAGCCGAAATTAGGAGTACATTCAGTAGCCTGGGATGAAGCCACAAAAATTTCAGGAAAAGATTCGGATTTCCACAGAAGGGATCTTTGGGAAGCCATTGAAAACGGTGCTTTTCCGGAATGGGATTTTGGTGTACAGATTATTCCTGAAGAAGATGAGCACAAATTCGATTTCGATTTACTGGATCCTACAAAACTGATTCCTGAGGAAGAAGTACCGGTTCAATTGGTGGGCACCCTGACATTGAACAGAAACCCTGATAATTTTTTTGCAGAAACTGAGCAGATTGCTTTTCATCCGGGACATCTGGTTCCGGGAATAGATTTTTCCAATGATCCATTGCTGCAGGGAAGGCTGTTTTCTTATACCGATACCCAGTTATCCAGACTGGGATCTCCGAATTTTCATGAAATACCTATTAACCGGTCTGTCAATACCGTTCACAATAATCAGCGAGACGGGCATATGCGCCAGCAAATTGCAAAAGGAAAGGTTAGTTATGAACCGAATACCTTAGGCGGAGGGTGTCCTTTCCAGTCAATGATGAAGGACGGTGGATTCACTTCGCATGAAGAGCGGATTGATGGTAAGAAAATCAGGGCAAGAAGCCAGAGCTTTGTTGATCACTATTCTCAGGCAAAATTATTTTACAACAGCCAGTCCGGGCCTGAAAAAACGCATCTTCAAAATGCATTGATTTTTGAACTGTCTAAAGTTACCATTCCTGCCATCCGTGAAAGAGTTGTCGGTCAACTGAATTTTATCAATAAAGAGCTAGCAGCATCAGTTGCTAAAAAAGTGGGTGTAAGTGTAACGGTGTTAGAACAGCCTAACGGAAGCATTCCTGCAGACGCTGATCCAAAAACACTTCAGAGTACTGAAAAAGAGCCTGCAACCAAGAGTTCTGATGCTTTAAGCATGAAGAATACAGTTAAAGATACCATAAAAAGCCGGGTTATCGGTTTTATCATGGAAAACGGAGTGCATGCAAAAGACGTAAGCGATTTAAAGGCAAAACTTGAAAAAGAAGGGGCAACTGTACAGATTATCGCAGGAAGCCTTGCTGCTGTAAAAGGAGATGATGGAACAACTTTTCATCCAAAACACTCCCTCACGAGTACAGCAAGTGTCTGTTTTGATGCCTTATACATCTGCAGCGGTAAGCAGTCAGCAGAAAACCTGTTGGATGAAGATAATAAACCGGGAACGCTTTTGTTTGTTAATGAAGCATACAAACATTGTAAAGCCATCTACTTTGGCCAGGACACGGATGATATCTATAACGCTAGCAATGTAAAGAATAAAAAACATGAGGATTCTGCAATTATCACTTCCGATCATACCAATCCTGATGAATCATTTATCCATGCAATAGCCAATCACCGAGTTTGGGACTTGGAAAAGGCCAGAAATAATCCGGCATAAAAATAAAAAACAAAACTGTTCAGCTGATTATATTTTATTAAAGGCTGAACAGTTATTTTAAATATTTTGTAGTTTTAAGAAAATCAAAGAAATCGTGACTGATATCAAAGTCAGAATTTTTCCGGAGGATTTAGAATTGCTCATATAAGATAATTTGAGGAATTTTGTCTGGCAGCGCGGAACATATTGGTTTTCCCCATATTGCTTCTGAAGATTATTCAAGGGAAGCGATGAAGAGAATTAAGAATACTGACGGATACATAAATTAAAAGTTCTTCTTTACGAAGAACTTTTTTAAATTTTAATTAATGAGCTGCTTATCCTTCTGCCGGTATATCCGGTACTATGATATAACATTCTGCATTAATCGGGACACATACTGCCGCTTCAGGACAATAGTAATTCCCGGGAGGACATTTTGAAACAGATGCCGCTCCTTTAATGGCTTTCAGTTCTTTTCTTGACAAAGTTTTTAAATTTTTCATAATAATAGAATTTGGTTCAGTTATAAAATTTTACAATTTTTTATCTTCTCAAAGATAATAAAACATTTATATCATTTTCCAAGATTAAAGTATTATTTTGATTCTTTTTCAAATAATTTCGAAATCAGATAAAAAAACGAACGGCTTTCTCCTTAATCCTTGTGACTTTCTCTAAAAAACATTAATACATAAAAACAGCGGTGTTTTGAGAAATAATTGATTTGAACAGAGGAAAAATCAGATGATAAAAAGGAGATTTACAGAGCGTCAGATCATTTTGCATTGAAGCAGACTGATATGCTAGTAAAAGTTTAAACAAATCCAATCTTAAATTTTAAACTGTATTTCAATTTTACCACAAAAAATGCCCCTAAAAGTTAGACACTTTTAGGGGCATTTTACTTATACAATTATTTTATACTTGATAATATAGATATCAATAAAGTATTTATCTAAACTAATTATAAAAAGTAATTTAATTAATCTTAAAAATTTACATTTTTAGATTCAGGATCATTTTTTTTTCCCATGATAATTTTTGATATAACTTCTTCAAGATCGACAATCTTTTTATATGATTGATCATTAATAAGAGATTTATACTGATAATTATCAAAAATAAAGTGTTGCATTCTTCCTGATCTATATCTTATCGTAATTTCTGATAGACAAATTGATGTACAAGATTTAACAAATTTTAAATTATTTTCTAATTTATATATATCTTCCTGGATAATTTTTTTTTAATCGTATTAATGTCATTAGAAGTCATATCCAAACTATGTTTACCAGAACTTTTAAATCTATTGTCAAGAATATAATAATTACCCGTAATATCATTTATAATACCATTGCTTTCATGCACTATACTTATAATATCATTCTCTTTTTGCTTATTTTTTTCCTGTTTACAGTTTATCAAAAAAATAAAAAATATGCTTATAAAATATTTCATTATTTATTTTTTAAAATTAACAATATTTTTAATGGCATCTGTCCAGTTGAAAATTCCCGGGAATTTTCCTCCATAATTATAAAACTGATTAACAAATCCGCTGAAATCCAGCCCGTGAGCCTTTAATGAGTTAATCGTAAAATGATATGCAGAGGATTCAAATTTCTCAGACAATAAAATGGATTAGATAGCATCAAGTTTAGAGATTTTTATTAAAAGTAAAGAAAATAAATTTTAGTAAAATAAAAATGAAGCTACCTTCGTAGCTTCATTTTCTTATGTTTTAGAAATCCGAATTTTTAACCCTTTTAAAAATAAATCTTCTCTTATTTTTTGTCAGAATTAATGTATCTCCTTTTACCTTTTTTGTAATTCTAAAAGGAAGATTAACTTCTCTCCAGTAGACAGGGAAATTGTCATTCCCAAAGCTGCCTGGTATTAAAAACTTTCTTTCCTCAATGTTTTTGGTATAATAGATGAAATCAAAATCATCCTCCACATAAACATTCTTATCAATAGTAAAAGCATGACCGATGTTAAAGCTACCCTGTCCAGAAATTAAGGTATTAAATTCATAGTCATTAAACTTTCTTTCGGCTACTTTTGTTTTGTTACAATTTAAAAAAAGTAAACTGCACAACATAAGGGTAAGATATATATAATAATATTTCATAATTTATTTTTGAGATTCTAATATACCTCTTAATTGCCTAAAATCCTGAGAAGACATATTCTTATTAAAGTTTATATCTACCCCAGTAGGAATGAGGTCAAGACCAAAACTCACTGACAGCATATAGGTATTATATTTCCAGCTATTATCATTACTCCAAGATGCACCAAAACCTAACTTTGCAAAATCATCCAGCTGTGCATTTACGGACCATCCTTTACCCATAAATAATCCGGTACTTACTTTTGACTCTGAACAAGCGCAATAATATTCGGTATAAACGATTCCGCCGCCTACATTAACTGTTCCGCCGCCTATTTCTCCCCCATACATTTTTGAATAACCTGATTTACCATTCAATGTCATAATATAGCCATAAGATCCTGTGACATTGATACCTGACGATACCTGTCCATAAACAGAGATAGAAACTGCATCAGGTCCCCACATATGTCTTGACTGGCCGGTTATAATAGACATTAATGTTCCGTGTGGAGATGGAGCTTTGAGTTTAAATCCAAGTCTAGGTATTTTAAAACCACTTCCTTTTTTCTTTGGTCTTGGATCATTGTCTATCTTGTGTGCAAGAAAATTAAAAGTGGTAACAATAAGACCACGTCCTGCTCCAACCCAAAAATTACCTCCGCCGAGTACAGAACCAATTCCTCCACTAACCGCTCCATTAAGCAACGAAAAACCATCACTTTTCAAGATACTGCCTGAACTTGTATTGTCCAGCGCAAGCCCTAAAAGATCATTAGATGCACTGGCAAAAGCTCCGCTCAATGCTCCACTCCAAAATTTACCTCCTTGCATAAAAGAAAGTGTACCTTGTGCAATAGCATGTGCACCAGCTCTAGCTACAATTGTCCATTTCCCCAGTGATTTGGCAACCTCACCTCCGGCTTTAAAGATGTCCCCGATACCTGTAGATACTGCCATAGACATTAATGACATAGATACTGACTGAAACATGCTATCTAGGTTAACAGGTCTGTTTAAATAATAATCCGTCGCAACTGATATAAAGATAGCAACACCAACAGCAATAATTATATCATCGATTCCAATAACTTCACCTGTATAATCATTATATAGCATAGGATTATTTAATACATAACCATATTTATTATAATTCTGCGTATTATACGGATCCTGAATATTTTCGTCTGCATTCAGAAATCTTCTTAATAGAGGATCATATAATCTGCCGTTCATGTGAATGATCCCGACTTCTGGAAAATATTCATGACTTGTGTAACCTCTGTCTAATAGTAAATTTCCATTGGCAATAAGCGTATTGATCTGATCACGATCTGTAACAACGGCATTAATACCTTTCTTGAAGTGGGTCATATTGCCCCAGGCATCAAAATGCCTTTGCTCGATCTTGTATCCTATTTCGTCAGTAATTGCTAAAATGCTTCCCAAGTAATCTTTATGTAAAAACCTATATGAACCCGTAGTTTCTCCATAATCTTTAATAAAAACAATATTGCTTTCATAAGGTGTTCCTCCAATATAAATAACGTGTTTCTCGGCTCCAGTTGTATTATCCACCACTACTTCATAACTTGCGTCTTCATTGTAGAATTTAGTATATTTACCGTTTGCATCCCCAGCAAAGTTTCCTCCGTAAGTTACCCTCTGTCTCATGCTCGTCAATCCGTACTGGAAAGCAACATCACCTTTCATCCCATCAATAAATATAGGATCGTTGTTTTCATTATAAACAATAGTCTGGATTAGATCATTTGTATAATTTAGCTCGCCTACAGTATTTAACGTCATTCCTGTCGGCTGGTATATTTTCGAGGAATTCTCATACTTTATGGCACCTACTTGATCATTCTCCATGATTCTCCCTTTGATATCATAAACATTTCTGTTTGCTGAAGGTTTAATGCCTGTAACAGGATCTGTCCAATTAATCAAACGGTTGTTATCATCATAATCAAAGTATTCTTCAATAAAGAAATCACCTTCTGTTTTTCTAAATTTCAGTTCGTTTCTTATGGCATCAAATGAATAGGTCAGCTTCAAAATATTTTGGGTGGTTGCTGAAGAATGATTAGCATTTTTTAAAAATCCATAAGCATCATAAGCATTGCTGATATTTGTTGATCCAAGTTTAGCAGCTAAGATTTGGCCCTTAGCATTTGTATCGTTAAGCTGCCAAAGTATTTTTCCCGATGACTGGTTTTTTACCTGATATAAAGCACCATTCCAAGGACTATACACATTCTCAATATTTACTTTTGTCATGACCCCCGAAGAATACAGCTGTTTTTCGTAAGAGACAATTCTTCCATTATCATCATAGGTCATCCCTTTCTGGATAAAGTATTTTCCATTACTTGTTTCCGATGAGGAAACTAACCTTCCTTGCGGATCGTAAACTGCATTTGAGCTATAAGGCTTCCCTTTTGAGGTTCCTGACCTTGAAGTAATTCGCCCTTTATTGTCATAAGAATAAGAAATAACTTTATTGGTAGCCTGGCCGCTATCTGAAGTTGATATTTCATTTTGTGTAGTAAGCTGACCTAAACTGTTATAGGTATATTCTTTGGTACCTTTAGGACTAATTATCTTTTTTAATTGTCCTTGTCCTTCATATTCA
The DNA here is from genome assembly GCF_034047335.1 of Chryseobacterium sp. JJR-5R. Classification (NCBI taxonomy): domain Bacteria; kingdom Pseudomonadati; phylum Bacteroidota; class Flavobacteriia; order Flavobacteriales; family Weeksellaceae; genus Chryseobacterium; species Chryseobacterium sp. JJR-5R. The sequence goes on along the minus strand of NZ_CP139137.1, from coordinate 1,579,929 downwards.
TATTTATATACGCCGTTGGAAGGATCGTTAAATTCGGATTTTCTTCCCCAGACATCATACTTAGTAGTTATTGTATTCTCTGCATATTTAGCCTGTATTTGTTCTCCCGCAGCATTATATGAGAAAGTAATTGTTCCTCCTTTATCACTTGAAGAAATAATATTTTCTAATGCATCTGTAGCCTTTGTAGTTATTCTTCCATAGCCGTTTACTTCTTTTTCCGTTGTTATGCTTCCTGAAATGATCACCTCCATCTGTTTGCCATTGGAAGAAGTAACGGTAGCTTTTGATGGAAAGACAGAATCATCATATAAAACTGAATTCCACTGAGATGCTGACTGGCCTTCAAAATAAGGCTCACTTTCTCCTATTTTTCTTCCTAAAACATCATACTGGATTTCTTTTGAAATAAATTGTCCCTGTCCGAAAGCTTTCGTAGAGGTTTTATAAATCAGTCCCAGCAAGTTAGTATAAGTGATATTTTGATTTCCATCGGGAAAGTACTCTATAGACTTCGTTCCGATAACCGGTGCAGGTGCAGGAGGAATAGAAGGACCATATACAAGCTCATAAGTGTATGCAGTTGTACCGCCTAGGTTTTTCTTGCTTGTGAGCAATTTACCCCAGCCATCGTATGTATTGGTAATGGTATTTTCTAGGGGATCAGTTTCAGTAAGTACCTGTCCCCAATTGTTATAGCTTAGAACGGTCTCCAATTGCAGATTATCAATTTTTTTAACAGCAAATCTACCTTTGTCCTCATACTCTGTCTTTGCGGTTTCTGTTTTTGAATCTAAACTGTTACTGCCAACTTTCTGTACTATATTCCCGAAACCATCATAAGAGTAAGTTTCTAATAAATAGCCTGAGTTATCTCTATTCCAGGTTTTAAGAGTCTTTAAAAGATTATTTTCATAGGTATATTCTTCTTTTATTGATTTTGTATCACCATAGGCCTGAATTATATCTGTTTTTATTTTGGGTTTTCCAATATTATAGTTACTTCCTGGTGTTGTGTCCGAAGGATAATATTCCAATTCAGAGGTTGATACAGCAAATCCATCATTTATATTTTTAACAGATTTCAACGGAAGATAAATGCTGTTATAAGTTTCTACAGTATGAACAGTCTTAATATTTTTTAGAAAATCTTTAGAAATTGTTACAGAAGGATTAACTGCGGTAACAATTTTAGGTTTGTCTGCATCTGCAACAGCGGTAACAATTGTCCCGTTTAACAGCTTATCTATTTTATAATCATATTGTTTAAAAGATAATAACTGAGTATTGTTTAACGAAATATCCGCCGGAAAAATTTTCGATTCGTCAGTCGTTCTTATTGTCCAGTCCTTATATGGTAGTCCTTCGTTAGCAGGGGTGATCTCGCTTCCCGTCCAAATCTTAGTATTTTCAAATCCGTTTGCAAAGAAAGTTGAACGTGCCACTTGCCTAAAGCCGATCATTCCCTTACCCAGCAAATGTCCAATCAAATCCCTATATCGGAATTCCTGCTTTCTCTGTCCTTGCGTCAATCTTGAAACTACATTGTAATTTATATTTTCTGCAATATTAACATACGGATAAGTTATTGCGTTGGTATCGAAATATGATTTATAAATACCTCCGTCATTTATCAAAGTTGAATATTCTACATCGGTCGTTAGTCCGCCCTGTTTGATTGATTTTATTGAAGAAATTTTATTTAGTTTACTTCCTAAATCCCAGGTAATTAATTTAGTCTTATGTAAAATAGCAAAATCTGTATTCAGCTTTGAAACTCGGAATGAGCCAAATAAAGGAATGTAATGTTCCCCATACATAGAATAATTAATATCTTCAGAATCCGGATTTCCGAGTCCTGTAGCTTCTTTCGGAGCTATATTATAAACATTACTGAAAATAGGCCTACCATTAGCGTCTGAACCTTCGTTTCTCAAATAATTGAAACCATAGCTTGAATCTGGATTATTCCAGTCTAATACACCATCTCTGAACCATTTTTGTGATTCAAAGATTATAAAATCACTTTTACCGTCCCTATTTAAATCAGATGTAGAATATGTTCTTACAATTTCTCTAAATTTTCTTCCAGGTCCCTTTGGAGGGGTGGGTTGGTATAAAAATAAGTTGGAATAATATTCTTTTTTAAAGCCATTACCTGTAGACAGATACATTCTCCAATCAGAAGAATCATTTGTTATCGGAGCGAGAATATCTGTTTTATTATCGCCATTGAAATCCCCCAAGTATACTTTTCCATCTAACGATTCTCTGTTGGTATAAAATAGCTTAATAAAATTTTGCTGTGTATCTAATTCATAGACACTGAAATTATTATTAGTAATTGTCAATATATCAGTCTTCGCCAGACCTGTAAAATTACCCATATAACAATTATCCGTTATTTTAATATAAGGTTTATTATCATTGTATGGATAATGAGTACTTGCACTGTAAAAATCACTCCCAGTAACTTCTTTTATCAGATTTTTATCTAAGTTGACGTAAAATTGGCGTTGCTCATAAACATGCTCCTCATACCAATCTGTCATAGGAGAAATATCTTTTTCAATATTTACAAAATATATGATAAAATCAGACATTCCATCTCCGTCAAAATCGCCTTCTCTGGTTTTGGTGATAAGTTCCATTTGAACGATTCCTCCCAATACCTGTCCATAAAAATTATAAAAAATGTTAGGATAGGCTGCAAGACTGAATGTTTTTGTCCCAGTATTTACCAGAGAGTTGTTTTGGAGTTCATAAGTCCTGATGATTAATGATTTACTCTGGTAATTAAGTTCTTTTGAAAACAATTGCTGTTTATTCGAAAGAATATTATTACTATTCTTAAAACTGCCTGTTGCAAAAATATCCCCAGTATAACTAACATTTATAAATTGCCCTGTTCCGTCCAGTCTCCCAAGCATAAGCACATTTCCTTTCAAAAAGTCCGGTTTACCGTCACCGTTAAAATCACCGGAAATGACATTCTCCCCATAAATATCATCGAACCTATTATCTTGCTGAAATATATTGCTAACAGTAGGATCAGAGATGTTAGTGAAAGTTACAGGATTAGCATCTTGATTTTGTGAATTTGACTCTGTTATTTCTTTAACAAACTGATAATTAGTTCCATTTTTAACGTAACTGATTGCATATTTCTTAAACAGCCCCCCATTTGTATTAACAATAATATTACTTAGTAATTTATCTTGAATAAATGAAATGCCTTTTACATAAGATTGTTCTTTCAAATCCCTAGTAGTATAGTTAAACACAATCTCATTAAAATGCGATTTACCCAACATCTCGTTTCCTCCCCATTGAATAGATGAGATAACAGATACATTATTGCTCTGAGTATAATTATAATTAATATAATTGCCCTTAGTGTCTCTCCAACTTTTAATATTATATTCCATTGGAGTTGTTGCATTATACATTGATTGGGTAGACCCATAAGAAATGGCTCCATAAATAGCAACTGATCCATCTTCAAATATAACTTCAAATATTTCCGGACCTTGATATCCTACATAAATCTGGTTGAGCGTCCCGACAGATTTTATTTTTAAGTTTGAATATTTCTCAGTCACATATTCCGCTCCGTTTTTTCCATATTCTCCTGACTTTAGAATCAATCTTTGTCCATTAAAACTATAATAATCTGAGTAGTTTAGTTGGACCCCTTGGGCATCACCGTCTTTTTCAATATTTTTTCCTATTCTTATAATAGAAGAAACTCCTGAAATATTCCAACCGTATCCAGCGACTCCATTTCCTGAATTATTTGTATAAATAAGATTAATCTGCGGGGCTACGTTTTTAACTCCCGGCGGTAAAGCAATAGGTAGGGCAAACTGAAGCTGACCTGCTCCACCAACTTCTATACCTCCACGAGTATCATGAAATTTATTGCTGGTAGTTTCTGTAGTTCCTGATGAGTTACTAGCTCCCGCATTAGAATCCGTTGGCCCGCCGCCCGGATTTTCCGTCGCAGGGCCAATTTTACCCACAAAAGGATTCGATACGCTTCCTGATGCCTTGAATCCCTGGGCCAGTACCACCGTCTGAGGATCCTGGACTGTCCGGGTCGTACTTTCTGCCTGATACAGGATGGTCTGTGAAAAGCCCATGACCGTACATAAAGACAGTATAAATGATGAAAATAATTTCATTTTCATTTCGTTAATCATTATTATTAGTTAAAAGTTTTACCGTTTGGTGATGTTTTTACTGAATACCCTGCCGTCCTTCAAAGCAAAGCGGACCACATAAACGCCCCAGTCATAGCCGGTCATGTTGATTTTCAGTTTCCTGTTAAGACCCGGGATATTCTGCTGCTGGAACTTCCAGTGCACCGTGCTGTGCTGGTATAGGGAAACGAATTCGATAAGCCCGTCCACCTCCTCCGTCCAGTCGATGGTCAGGTAATCGTTGACAGGAACCGGGTATAATCTGATCTGCTTTAAAAAAGCTTTCTCGTCCATCACAGGATCCTGCTTCACGGCAGCTGCGGTTTTTACTTCTTCTGCTTTTTTTACTTCTTTAATTTCTTCAGGAGCCTGCCTGCCGGCTGAATTCGTTCCCCGGTACCTCTGGTTCCCGGCTTCGTCATATTTAAAATACACTTCCGTCTGGGAAAAGCCGAAGAAGCCTATCAGTAAAGAAGACAGCGATAGTATTTTTCTTTTCATGGTATTACTTTTTTGCTGATATCAGTTCCTGAACCTGCTGTTGCAGCTGTTTGATTTGTTTATTCTGCTCGATTGAGTAAAGCGTAAGCTCTTCAATTTTCTCCAGAAGCTTGGCATCCATTTCCGCTACATTGATCCCGCTCTTTACGATTTCTTCAGCAGACGGGACATTCGGCAGATGCCCTTTTTCTGCAATATGCCTTTCCACTTCTTCCAGCGTATTGAGCTTATATTCTTTTTTGAATACATAGTCTGCCCAGTTGTTTGCGGAGGCAATATCAATCTTTACTTTTTCAGTCCTGATTCCGTCCTGAACAAAAAGCCTGTATTCATTGCAGTCGCTGCAAGCCGGCATAAAATTCAATCTTACCCCCATAAAAACTTTACCATTGGATCTTACTGAAAATACAGGCTTTGACCAATCGGTAGCCGAAGGCGGGGAGGAAATACTGAACAGACCTGTATCATTTGGCTGATATGCAGAACTGATCCATACAAGATCAGCGCCTGCAGACATCTCTTTATTGTTAAAAATATGTAGACCATCGGAAGTGGTATCGGTATTGAACTGTAAGCGTCCAAACGTCTCAAAAGAAAGGTCCTGATCTGACATCTGCTTTAAGGTGATTTTTCCAGCAGCATCAATATTCATCCTTTCCGTATTGTTGGTCTTAAAGACCAAACCGCTGGCATCAGAAGTCCCGATAAAATTAGCGGCAGAATTCGTTCCTGAATTACCTGTTATATTCCAGGCCTGGGCAGAAACCAATGACGAAGCCAGAATGGCTAATGATAAAATTTTTGTTTTCATAAATATTGAAATTATAATGAGTTTAATTAATTGTGATTAGTAAAATGGTTTTATGAGATAATATGATATAATATCTTATCATTGGCGAAGGTAATTTCACAAAGCGACAAAACATGTCGTGTTTTTTTAAAATGAATTTATTGTATTAAATAAAAAGATAAGAAAAGACAGAGTTGCTGTATTCAATATGTATATGGTATAGTTTAATAGGGGCAAATATATGAAAACAATTATCTCACATAAGTGATATTTATCATTTGTTGCTGAATATTATTACAGGTATTCTTACTATCTGATACCTTAAAACTCATATCAATTTATCTACGCTGATTTATTTAAAAAGCCAAACCATCATCAACTTGAATTCTTATCTTGAAAGGTGGTCTGAGATATTATCAAATTGTCCTTTTTTATATGGAAGACCGTTTTTATCTTTCAGTATAATTATGGAGCTGAGAAAAATTATTTGTTGTTTTTTTGCTGGTGCCTGATGCTGAATTTCAAGTGCAAAAGTATTGAACGATATCAGAGCAGAAAAATACTTGCTGTCCTAATTTGTCAATTGTGACGTCATACTTAAGGAATCGGATATATTCAAAGAGTTGGGGATCAGCTTGCCTATTTGTAAAATAGGAAAAACAGCTCAGGTAACCTGTCCTTGAATTGAATAGTATAAAAGATTATATCGTTTTTAATATTAATTATATTGAAGTGCTTTTTAAGAAATATGGTGAACTTTTAGCCCTGAATTTATAAAGATCTGCAAAAAATAAATCATGATTAATATTTTTCCCAAACTATTATTTTTTATTCAAAAAAAACTATATTTGTTAAGCAGTGTGGTATCAATACTCTATGCAAAGTAACATATTAATCCTAAAAACTGAATAATCCTGAATAACAATTAAGCAGTCTCCAATTTCTCTGATAAAATATTTACTGTGTTGATTGTCGACTTTTTTTTATTATTCTCTGTTTGTTGAGAATTTTTATTTTTTCAATTTACATTTCCTTTAATACACTAAGGCTTGTATATTATTATCTTAAAAATTAACTTTAAAAATGAAATATTTATGAAAATCGCAACTTCTTATTTATTATTGACTCTTACCTGCATGAGTAGCATCGCATACTCCCAGGTAGGGATTGATACAACAACGCCGCAGGCTTCTCTGGATGTCCTGGGAAAATCTGCTGATGTTTCAGCAAAAGATGGAATTATTGCTCCCCGGATTACAAAACAACAGTTGGCTTCAAAAACTTCAGGAACCTATGGGGCATTACAAAACGGAACATTATTATATGTTTCTGATATTACAGCACCGACAGGCACTACGCCAAGCCTTGGACAGGTTGCCAATGTCAACAGCATCGGATATTATTATTTCAACGGCAGTGTCTGGGTAAATACAGGCAATACTTCGACACCTGTAAATATCTATAATTCAAACGGAACGCTTACTGACAATAGAACGGTTACCCAAAATGGCAATACGCTAAGTTTTACGGGAAATACAGCAAATGCGTTTTCAGTAGACGGGAATACATTCTCAGTAGATGCGGCAAATGACAGAATAGGAATAGGAACCGCTACCCCGGCAAATAAACTTCATGTCAACGGAACTGATCCGCTCCGTCTGGAAGGAATCACTTCCGGAAACTCATCAACAGACAGATTACTGGTAGCGGATACAAACGGCGTGGTGAAATCAATTGGATCCTTAGGTTCATTATCCGTTCCTACGCCGGCAATTTTCAGATTGGAAAGTGCCCAGACCAACTTTTTAAACGGCGTGGGTGCAGGTGCTTCATCAGTTATTCCTATGACAGTCGTTAAAAACAGCATTCCCGGTTTAACTTATAATACCGGAACCAGTACCATTACATTTCCTGCAGGCAGTTATCAAATGACTGTAGTTTATGAAGCAACGCATAATAATACCGGCTGTACGCTCAGTTCCTATATTGTAGACTTCCCTTTAAATGCTTCAACAACAAGGATACACAATACAGCTTCCCATATTGAAGGGAACGCATCCAACCATGGAGGAACAATTACGTATGCCACAACCGTCCCTGCGGGAACCAATTGGCAAATTCGTTTAGGCAGAGGGCAATCAGGCAATTGCAGCGGGACAGGGATGACTCTGGCTGCTAATTCAACGCAACTTTTAGTCTTCAGAATTGGCGATTAGATACCGATTATTTCCTTTATTACTATACAGTATCAGAATACAATTAAATAGACTGCTTATTCAGGCAGTCTATTTAACTGCATTATATCAATAAAGACAAAATTGTCAATTGCCCTCTGAAATTTATGTTTAAGGTTCTTTATGAATAATTCCGACTTTCGCTGATTCTTCATTTATATGTTCTGAAGCTCTTTTCCGTGTCAACTTTTAACTTGGCGTCAGGAATCCCGTTTTTATAAAAGATATTTATAATTGTATTTCCCTTATTTACAAACTCAAACACACCTGTTGCAGCAGCTTTTACAGTGGTTTTAATGAGCTGATGTATTTCCTAGCCTGCATTCAAATTATTGTAATTTCATATTAAGAATCTCGTCTCATTCTGTATTGTATCTCTTCAAGTGTGTGATATTCTTCTTTGTGGTTTTTACCTGAATTATAATACTCTTCATTGAAACAACTTATTACGGCTTCCACCAGTGCTCTGACATAAGTATGTTTTCGGTAACTGTCAATAATATGAAAGCCTGCAAAAGTTATTTCATATATAAAATTCAGATTTAGCCCTTTTACAGCAGATATATAGGAGCTGATAAAGTCAGCATACATCTTTATTCTTCAATATGAAGATTGTACAATTCCTTTGGAAATAAATTTTCGTCCACTTTCCAATCTATATATGAAGTACGATTCAATTGAGGTTCAGTGCCTTTATCATTCATGTACATTTCCAATTCATTCATCGTGAGTTCAATAAATCCATATCGGTCATGAGCCCTCCATTTCTGCATTCCATGGCGCGGTTTCAAGTCCCATTCCGCTATCTGATCCTTAACTTCAAATAACCTTCTCGAATCATAAATCTGTTTACGGATACTTTCCATTTATTAATAGATTTACTTGTAATTCATCGCCTTATCAACTTCCACGGGATTATTATATTTCCTTATAATTTCCTGCAGGTTCTTTACCTGAGTATTCAGTTCTTCGATACTCCTGATTTGCTTTCCTCCGATATTAATATTCAGATCCGGGCTATTTAAAAAATTTGTTCTTTCAAAAGAAAAAGGATCATTGTAAAAATCCAGCAGTAATTTTCTCTTTTGTTTTTCCGTAATAACAACAGCTTCAATTCCAAAATTCGATTCCAAAAAATCATCTGTAGAAAAATTTCCCGGATCGTTTTGATTTGCAACCAGCTTATAAATAAAATTATTTTTGTCATCCTGAATTTCAAAAATTAAACCGGGCAGGCCATGGAATTTATAAGGTCCTTCATTAAAAGGGATCTTTTTATTGAACCAGGCAATCCAATGCCGTCCTCCAAAATCGGCTGTAGCTTTTTGAAGATCATAACCATCATATTTTTTTATATCATTTTCAATTTTCCAATTAATGACATCGGTTGTTTTATAAGAATAATAGCCGAATTTGATATTGATAAAATTTTCATTATCAAAAGAACCTTTTTTTCTTTTGATAATCTGGCCTGTCATATCAACATGCTTATTATCCAGATTACCAAATTTTTTATTTAAAGAATCCGCTGTTAAGAGATTTCTTCCATAAAATTTAGTTTCGTTTTTATTGATATCCAACAGCATATAAAATTTTTGATGCCCGCTTTCAGTCGAATCCATTTTTAACTGTAATTCATAAATATATCGATGCGTTTGAGCCTGGAAAAAACTTCCGATAAAAAAGCAAAATAACACTATTGTTTTCATAAATGTTCTTCAGATGATTTCAATACAAATATAATTATTTATACCCGGCACAAATCCTGTATTGCATAAACACACCAAACATTAAGCAAACCACTTTCATGGAACCCTGATTCAATTAAAATAAAGCATTTTCCAATTTACCCTGTTTATTTGCATTTGTGCCCATTCTTTCAAAATTCGTTGATTTAAGTAAATTAATGGAACCTCTATTCTCTACATCACATTTTGCAGTTATCCCTGAAATCTGTTTATTCTTGAACGCCCGATTGATAATACAGCGCAGCCCGAAAGATAAAATATGCGGTTTGTGCAACAGCCAATTCATCTTACGTATCAGTCTGGGCAGATCTCTCCAACGGAGCCCTTAGCCCTGCCGTTAAAAATGTACCGGATAATAATACCGGGCAAACCAGTGCAAAAGTACTTATCGGGGGAAAATCCATGGCTACCTCCTTATTTTCCGGTAATTAAAACTTATAAGGACAATCAAAAGTTGTCATTCCGATATTTATCCGGTTAACCATAAATACCTTGTAGAATAACTGAACTTTTTCAAAATACTGATTATTCTTTGAAGTGTGATATTTTATTTACTAAATTTATAAAGCTGAAACATCTCTTGCTATTTATTCTGTATCCTAATAATGGTACTGAATATTTAGGTACTTATATCTTTAAAAAGCAAAAAATGATCACAGATTTCTATTATTTACCGGAGATCATCGATTACAAACAGACAAATCCCAACATTTATGATTATGAAGCAAATATACCGGAAACTTATAAAGATAATGACTGAGATCCAATTAAGATTCAAAAATGGCGTGATGTAGAAAAATTACCGGAAGTAAGATCTAATAATATATTGAAGATGATCAATAGAAATAAATTTTTGTTCAATGACACCAAAGGGAGCTTCGCCTGGTTACAGATTCATGATATATCATTTTTAAACTCATTGGTAAAAACCTTTGGCTATATCAAAGACAAAGACCTATTGTCATTTGTCCTGAGAAAAAATTATAAAAATATTGATGAACTTCAGAAGGTACTCTGGACAAAGAAATGCGATGGTAATATTGTTGTAAATAAAGAGGTCTTTACCATTATATCAGAAGCTTCTGAACAAGATCAGTCAGCCTATTTAAAAGCGATTTCAGAATATCTGATAAAAGAAGCAGACCGCAGTAATGGAACATTGAACACTGAGTCTGAAAAAATAAGAGTATTAGGGTCAATTGCTTATTACAGTACAAAGATCAGTGAAAAAAGCGGCAAATATTATGACTTTTTCAGCATTTTCGGAAGTAAGGATGGCGGAGTTAAATATGATGAAGAATTTAAAAAAAATAACTATTATAATATTGCTGATTTTAAAAAAGTTTGGGAAGAAACAAAAAATAGTGGCATCAGCTATCCCGGAATGGAATAACAATTTTGATTATTGGATTTAAAAAGTATCAGAAATCATTCTTAATAAAATACCCATTATTGTTAGCTGTTATCAAGTAGTACTCGATGAATGGAGTAAGGGGAATTAAAATCAGATAATTATTTATAATAAACCGAATTAACCTGAAAAGCAGGAAGTACCCTGAAATTACATATCAATCAATTTATAGCTGAATGAAACATTTATGCAATATCCAATAAGGTTCATGTTGAAATGGAATTGTCTCAGGAAAAACAAAAGGTAAAATAAACTGATGTAATATATGAAGCTAGTAATCTTTAACTTATTATTAATCCTGGCAAGTTGTAATGGTGATCCAAAAAAGGAGACGCCTAAAAACAATGATTCTGTAACTATGGAAATGGCAGAAAAATCAATTGATATAGAAATAATTAAAAGCTTCATTGAAAAACAAAAAAATGTTGAGACTGAAGAAAATGAACCTGAGCAACCCTATACCCTGTCTAAAAATGATTTTGATATTTCCAGGAATATTGTAGCCACGGGTCTCAAAAATTCAGGATACAAATTTATTTCAGGAGAAGAATTCAGTAAAAAACTATTTGATATTTTTAAAATTACCAGAAATTCCGACTGCGGTATGGTTTCATCGGCAAATGATCAGATCACTTTATTCGGTAATGCCATGGACGGTTTAAAAAGCACAAGAACAAAAAATCAATATGATTTGTACAGTGATACGCAAAACCTTTTCATTGTCCCGGATGAGAAGTTCTTAACTCAGACTTTTTTGGTAAAAGACCTTGTAAAAATTAACGGTAATTCCTTCATTATTGACCTTCCTCAATTTATCACTGCCCGAAATAAATATCTTTTCAATGACAGCAAGACAGATTTGACCTGGTTATTGCTGAACGATAAAGAATTTATCAAGAGGCTGGTTACGGATTTCGGATATGATAAAGAAGAAAAAATTAATCAATTGGTTTTGGAGGATCTTTATACACAATATGCTGACCCACAGAATAATATTACTGAAAAAACTGGAGAAATATTTTTCATAAAGAATTGTGAAAGAAAATTACAGATCCAGCAGGGCTTACTGAATTATGTCGCGCAACATACCACTAAGGACAATGATCGTTTAATCTATGCATTAGGAAATTATTTAGATTACCTGTTTAAAGAAGATAAAGATGACATTTTCACCGAATCGCCGGCAACAAAATTCACCGTGGAAGAGAAAGCAAAAATCGTTGCCTTTGTAGCCAATATTGAAAGTCCGGCGTTTTATAAATTCAAACCCATGAACAGCAGTACGGCATGGCACAATGCAGGAACATCACTCTATAATATTACAGCTGCTCATCCGGAAATATTAAAAATTATAAAAAAAAATAAATACTATGGTCTTAATCCGTTGAAAGAGATCATTGAAGGCGTACAGTTTGAAGAAGAAGGTGCTGGAAATCTTTAGCAAATACAATAGCCATAAAAGTATTGCCAGATTGCTGAAATAACAATATCGGCATCTGGCATAAGCATTTTTCCAACCATCACCAGTCCGCAGGAGATCCTTATTATCAGACCAGAGTAATGTATATCAATATTGTAAAAATTGAATGAAGCAATAAAGAAACGCATACAAACAGCCTGGGCAGGAAATATTGGATGCGTATAAATCTGGGCAGAAAAAAGATAAGAAACCAATACATTATGAAAAACCTTCTTTTAACGGTACTTATTACCTTTTTTTCTGTTGCCTGTAATCAATCTCAGGAAAAAACAACATCGGCTCCTTTAAAATCGGATACCCTTGTTCTGAACAATAATGATATTGTTTTCATTTTGCCGGGTGATAAAACCATTGCAGCCCTAAAAAAGAAAAACGGTGAAGATTTCTACACCATCGCAGACGATGCCAATAATTATTTTTCCGAAGCATCAACTTACCTGGATTCTCTGAAAGTATCCTATAAAAATGCTGATGACACAAAAGTATTTGCGTATAAAAAAGATAACAAAACCGTAGCAATTCCCAAACATAAAAGCCCGTGGTATGCTGTATTTTATAAAGACGGAAAATATGAGACCGTCGATCTGATCAACGTCAGAGAAGCCTATCCGAAGTTTTTTGGGAATACGATTACTAAAAGTTCAGGAACCCTGGATTCCAAAACAGTCATTGCCTCTGTTGCCGGGGATCAGTATTCTGTTGTGGAGGAAAAAGACGGTGACCTGAATAATGATCATTTTACCGACAAAATTGTCGTTCTGGCGAATAACCGCGATCTCGATCCCCAGGATCCCGATACCAAAATCGCGCCCATATTAATTCTGTTAAATGACCAGAATAAAAAATACGACGTTCTGAAAAACGAAAATATCTACCCGAGCAGTTTCGGGGATTCCTTCCGGAAACTGGTGGTGAAAGACCGGTTTTTTACGGTTGAACTGTTCAATGAAGTGCCGGACGAATACACTTCGGAAAAATACATCACCTTCAAATTCAGCGAACCGTCAAAAGAGATCGTCCTTTCCAAATACGGTGAAAATACCGTCTGGAGCGATGGGAGAAAGACCAATACCTTATGTTCCGAGAAAAATTTCGGCAAGATCCTGTTCCGGGATTATAGTTCCGACGACATCCGCACCCAATGTCCGAAATGATTCTGAAAAATATCTTTACTTCTTCGTCGGTTAAAATCTCCCACATGTTTTTACAGATGATTGGCTTGTATTTAACACATAAGTCACAGAGAAGATTTGAATAGCTTGAAAATATTTTCAGAACACATGAGATTAAAAATCAAAGATTTGTCTCATCTCATATTTATTTTATTAAAGAATTCGCGAACCTTTTCAAGGTTTTTAAAAACTTTTGTGTGCTCTTTTCAGCATCAGGTATTTAATTTTTTAATGAAGCAAGAATATCTTTTGTGACTTTTGTGGTTAAAGATTCCAAAGAACCGCGCAGATTTTTATAAATAATAACGTGGATTTGGCTCCGCTCAGCCACCGGATCGGAAGTAAGCTTAACCAATAAGAAAATCTTTGATTTTGCCTCAGGTATTTTTCTGATTTAATTAATGAATTGTCGAACCTCTTCGAGGTTTCATTCTGATGTGCTCTAAAATATGCGCAACACGAGCCTCTTCAATCTCATGTGCCTTATGTGTTAAAGCTTCTTTACTGCACACTGACTGTTTTTGTGACTTTTAATTTCTTTCTGCCGTTTCTCCGTTCCACGATGAGCCACGCCGCGTCCAGCATTTTAATCAGGTGGAGGTACGGGCCCACGATATTGCGCTCCGGCACATGGTTGAACGTCCCGAGGGAGAAATACACGATGTCCGAAAGGAAGTCTTCAAGTTCATCAGTGCGGTACTCTTTAAAGGCTTGACGGAACACCCTGACCGGATCACGGTATTCTTCCTCCGAAAGCGAACCGTACATCAGCGGATTGCCGGCATCCGGAACTGCCTCTCCTATCCATTTCCCGGATTTCTTCCTGAGGCACCACCCGGCCCGGATCAGCGACCGCAGCGACTGGTGGAAGTGAAAGACCACCGAAGGATCTTCCGGGATCCGCGTTTTCCCCTGTACCGCGTACTGCATGATGAGGTTGAGACGCTCCTTCGCCGTCACCAGGTCATGGAACTCGAAAAACAGTTCCAGTAACGGTACGGATGAATGTTTGCTCCGGCCGGACCAAAACCGGGATTCCAGGTCTATTTTATTATTTTTCATAGGTTCTGTTTTTTTTGATTTAATGGTTTTCCTGGCCTTGGCCATATGGATTTATAGCATTGAAAACACAACTTTCCTGAGTGCCTTCTGGTTTGAAAAGGACATAGTAAGGTCTTTGAGTAACCAGAAGACATCGGAAAGCATTGATATAAATGAAATTTGTGTTTTTATAAGCTTTAATGTAAAGCCGCAATGAGTTGTACACCCCATTGTATAGTGCAGTCTGATACTGTATTTTTAGAAAGCGGCTTAGAAAGGCCGCAGAATACCGGCCGGCATAAAATAAAATGGCATGGAACTCTACATATCCGATCTGAGGTACTGGTATACCTTACACACAGATAAGAGAGCCCACGCCTAGGTCGTGAGCTTCCTGCTTATCGTCTCGTGTGTTAAAAATTACCAGTTTTCAGATCGAGATTTCTAAGCAATAGCTTCTATTGTTATTTGAAGTATCGCAAAGTTACTTTGATGTAACTTATTTTGCAAATATAATAAAAAAACAAATACAACACATAAATGTGTTGTTGAAAAATTTAAGAAAGTCCAAAATTTACTAAATGTATATATGGGAAATAGAAGAGTTAAAATTTCAAATTGGAAAGTTGTTTCAATTTTATAGATTAAAGAATAAACTTTCCCAGTTACAACTTGGAAACGAGATAAATCTTTCAAGTAATCAAGTGGGTAGAATTGAAAGAGCAGAAACAAATCCAACGGTAGAAACGCTTGTTAAGTTCTGTAATTTTTTTAAAATTGATATGTTATTTTTATTTACAAAACTAAATGAAAAAGAATTAAAAAAGATTGAAAGTGAAATAGATGAGCTACAAAAAGAATTTAAAAATCAAAATAAAAGAAAATCCTGACGAGAGTTGGGATTTTTTGTTTTAGAAATACGAAGAAAAATTCCTATTCTAGACTTATGCATATCTAACTTTTTTCATTAAATTGTGAGCAATAAAACTAAAATACTATGATTCACAGAAATATGAGAAAATTTACGGTTGAAAATATAAAAAACGCATATAATAAACTAAGAACAACCGTATTTTATGATTCAGGGGATTTATTATTGCGAGAACAAATTGTAGAGTTTGAAACGAATTACTTGAAAAATGACTTTGTTTTTTCTGAAGTTCAGTTTGTAAGTAGATATTCTAATACAAAGGACGTTGATGATATAAACAAACCTACTTTTTCTGAAATTACATTAGAAGATAAGTTTAAAATTTTAACTGAGGCATTAAATAATTATTCTAAAGATCAACTATTTTTTGATCAACTATTAGAAGAAATATCTGTAACAGTATATCCTAAAAAATTTATTCAAAATAACTCTCTTCATTATATTATTACTAATAAAAGGATTAAAAAGAAATATTTTCTTGATAAAGTTACAGCATTTATACATGCACCAATTGAATTACATATTATTGCAGTTTTATGGACGATTAACGATGGCGTAGTTAAAGATGCTGCTTTAGCAGATGAGTGTATAGGAAACAGATTATTATTAACAAAAGACAAATCAAAAGTTGTTTTTGGTTCGGCCTTATATAAGCCCTATTTTTCTCAATATCAATATTGGCGAGATAATGCAGTTAATACTGCGCAACAGTTATTAAAAAATAATAAGAATACTCTTTTCTTAAATTTAGACATTAAAGATTATTACTACTCAGCGAGAATATCTGAAAATTATTTTCGCTCTGATGGTAAAGATAATCTTAATATTCTAATGGAAAACTTACATCGAACATTTACAGAAAAAGTTTTACAATTGAAAATCCCATATGACTTCACACAAGAAGTTACAGAAAATGGTGAAATTAAAAAATTTATTATTCCAATAGGCCTGCAATCATCGCTGATTATAGCAAATGAATATCTAAAAGATTTTGACAAAATTATACTTGAGAAATATAAACCTGCATATTACGGTAGATATGTAGATGATATTTTAATCGTTTTATCAGAGCCTAATACAGCAGATTATGAAAGTAAATTATTAGATGAATATTATACCTCTTTTGAAGATTATAAAAAACAATTATCTGATAAAAAAATAAGTTTTAAGTTAGAGGATTTGACTGAAATTGAACTATATATATTAAAAAACTTTCATCCTTTAATAAAAGTTGTTGATTCGCCATTTTCTGTTGACGGAAATTTTATTAAGCCAGAAAATAGAATCTTTAAAATCAACGGTTATCCTTCTCTATATTGCCAAAGCGATAAAACTATGATTCATTATTTTGACAAAGATGAATCAAGTGTTGTCATAGATAAACTAAAAAAAGAAATTGAAGAGAAGTCCAGTGAATTTAGAGATATGCCAAATGATGAGGATAACTTAATAGAATTTGAAGAAAGTGCTTACCATTTATCATATGATAGCACTGACGGCAAGATAAGAACTTTAAAAGATTACAAAGAGGACCGATTTGGTTTATCTGTTTATCTTTCACATAAAATAAATCTAGGTCTTAGAAAACGAGAAAAAATATCTGATTTAGAAAAAGATAAAATATTAAAATTCTTTAAAGGAGAAAATTGCTTAACATTCTATAAACTATGGGAAAAAATATTAACGTTATTTGTTGTAGACAATGATCCTAACTCTTTCACGAAATTTTTATTTCACTGTTTAGAACAAATAGACAATATTGATGCAAGTGATAAATCGAAAGAAAGTACTTTACCAACAGCAATTGCAATGCAAGTGCATGATGCTTTAACACAATATTTATTTTTCGCTTTTGAAATGAGCATTTCACTGAATTTAAAATTTTTAAAAGACTATGATGTAAATAAGAATTTTGAGTTTCAGTCCAATAAAATTAATCGAAAAAATTTCGCTTTATTGTTTGCTGAATTTTCTTTTGTAAATCCGGATAAATCTAGTGGAAGAATAGGATTTAGAATTAGAAAGTCTAATATGATTAGGCATCATTATGTGTCCATACCATTGTTAAATTATAC
This sequence comes from Chryseobacterium sp. JJR-5R, assembly GCF_034047335.1. Lineage (NCBI taxonomy): Bacteria > Pseudomonadati > Bacteroidota > Flavobacteriia > Flavobacteriales > Weeksellaceae > Chryseobacterium > Chryseobacterium sp. JJR-5R. Next base: position 1,562,344 of record NZ_CP139137.1, on the reverse strand, counting down.
AGAAGAGGGAAAAAATGGTCATCTAAATTTAATTGACAAAAATCTTCATATAAAAAATTATAAACTTGATCCTATACTATTAGAAAATTCACCAAGACCTATAAAATTTTGGGAATGCTGTATTGGTTCTGCTTTTGAGGAGTTTCAAAAATTTGGTGCTAAAACTATGACGAAGTCCGAAATAAATGAAACCAATATTTTATATGATATTCTAGAGGAATATGAAGAAGAAGAAGTCTATGAAAATGATACTTTCAAAGGCAATAAATCTTTCAAAAAAATAGATTATTTGGATATTGCATTTAATTTATATCGTATAGGAAATTCTAAGCATAGACCAAGCCACGAATTAAATCAAAACCTTAAAAATAAATTTTACACAATAAACAAGTTAGATGGGTCTGAAGAAAATTTTTTGTTGAATAAGTTTACAGTAAATAAAGAGGATAAATTGTACAATCCAAAAATTGCATTTGCAAATACCGATGTTTTAGAGGATAATATAATAGCAAGTGTTTTAGATTCACCAATATTATCACATGAAAGAATAAATAAATTATCCAAAATACTATCGAAAGCGAGAAAGTCAGATGCTCAAATATTAATATTTCCTGAAAACTTTATGCCCATGCGTCTAATTTCTGCATTAGGAAGATTTTCCATTGATAATCAAATTATGACTGTATCAGGCATTGAGCACCTCACCATAAATAATACGTCATTTAACTTTGTAGTTTCTATGTTACCACAAAAGATTAATGGTATCAATGATGCAACTGTGATTTTTAGATTAAAAAACAACTACTCTCCTGGTGAGGAGCATTTGATTAATAAATATCATTTCGCTATACCAAAACCTATACCGTCTCGCTATGATATTATTAATTACAGAAATATTTACTTTTCAGTATGTTACTGTTTTGAACTAGCTAATATTAGTCACAGAGAAAAATTAAAGGCAAAAATTGATTTATTAATTGGTGTCGAATGGAATAAGGATACATCTTATTTTTCAAATATTGTAGAAGCAACTTCTAGAGATTTGCACTGTTTTGTTGCGCAAGTCAACACCAGCAAATATGGTGATACCAGATTGACTCAACCTAAGGACACAGCAACAAAAGATTTATTAAAGTTGAAAGGTGGTATAAATGATACTATATTAGTAGGACAGATTGAAATTCAAAAACTCAGAAATTTCCAGAGAATAAAATCATCAATAAACACAAGTAAAGAGTTTAAACCCTTACCTCCTGAATTTTCTTTAGAAGAAGTTTTAAAGCGTATAAATAATATATAATAGCTGAATTTTATAAAAAGTTGTTATTCATAAATTAAATACTTTATTTGAGATTTAATATAATTAATATCATTTTTCTTATAGACAATAATTTTAAAACGATATATAGTATGATGAATTTTTTTGAATTAGAACAGAAGGAAAAAATAAAGCTTCTTGAAGGTTTTGAGAGCGATGCAAAATGTATTGATATTAACGAAGGTATGTGTGGTGAAATATTTGTTTTTGACCATGGAAGTAATACTTTCCCTCGATACTCCTGTATTAAGGTTCCAAAGTCATTTGAAAATATTCCTAATGAAGAGATAGGAAAAAGATTTGTGAGGGAGATGTATCTTCAATTATCTTTCTATCACAATAAATTTGTTCATTGGCCTTCCGATTTTGACATTGTTCTAAATACCCCTATTGTATCATTCAGGTATTGGGGCAATGACTTGGCAAAGCTAATAAGAACGACTGAAGTATCAATATTAACAAAACTTTCAATACTCGTTTATACATGTGTCGGACTAAGACATTGTTATAAAAAGGGGTTAGTTTCTCACCAAGATATCAAGCCTTCGAACATATTTATTCAAAATGTTAGAGAGCAATTTACAGACCTTCCAGATTTAGATATCTATAATCTAGCAATAGTAGCTGATTTTGGACTTGCAAATGCTTTTACAGATATTAATTTACACGATGGATCAAGACCATATATGGCTCCAGAACAATGGAACAAAACTGATTTAAGTTCAGCTACTGACATTTTTGCAATAGGAGTTATTTTTTTCGAATTACTAACAAATGGTTATCATCCTGTTGGTATTAAACTACATGATTGGTGGCCTAAACCTCAGACTAGAAACTCAAAAAAATGGACTGGAAGTAAATATTGGATAAAGTGGATAGCTAATGATTGTAAAATTCAATTTGAAAATTATAGTGAAAATAAAAACTATATAAGTTTTATAGAAAAAATGCTACTAATAAACCCAGCAGAAAGACCTACTATAGATGAAGTAATTGATTTTCTACTTGAACAAATAAAAGTTATTAGTGATGATAGCCATTCTCAACTTAATTTTTTAATCAATTATTTTGAGGAGCAATCATCTAAAATAGTAGATGTAGAAACAAACTGGCATCCTCTATTTGAAAAGTGGCAAATATTTAAAAGAAAATTTGAATAACAAATTATTATTGTTCAAATTTTTGAAAACATATAAGAGCAATGGCATCCTTGCCGATGCATACACAACCACAAAAAAATCCCGGCTCACCGGGATTTAACTTTTAAAATTAAAACTTACTTAATCTCTACAGGAACAGAGATTTTATCCCAATCCATGGTGAAACCGTTTTTTGTTGATTTTGTAGACCAAAGCTTCCTGGGTTGCTGGTAAAGCTTTTGTTTTTACGTCTACCCGTAAAGCGTCTTTTGACGGTGCGTATTTGTAGACGCCCCACTGTTTGGGCTCTTTGTTAAAGATGGCCGTCCAGGTTCCGCTTTCTTTAGGGATCAGGAAAAAGCTGTATTTACCGGCCGGCAGTTTCTTGCCCTGAACGGTAAGGTCTTTATCCGTTTCAAACGTGGTGGCTTCATTGGCACCCGCGCGCCAGACTTTACCATATGCTTCCAGGCCGCCCCAGATGGTACGCCCTTTCACGGATGGGCTGCTGTACGCGATGGTGATGTTGGCATCTTTGATTTTTCCTGTATCATTGCTTTGAGTTTCATTGACCATTTTTTGCTAAGCTATTGCGGTAATGCGACAAAAGGTGTCGTGTTTTATTATACGTTTAATATAAGTTTGATCGTAGCAGACAAAATTAAACTGTCAGAAAAATTGTTTAGAGATGCTGCGGATTTCTGTAATATCTTACATCTTATAATATTGTATTGCCTTTTTCTTTAGCGGATTTGTACTCCATTCTTTCCACTCTACGGTATAGGGGTTATAGCCGCATTTTAAAGGTTTGGAAACATCAAGTCCGGAATTATTTGTAGTATTCCTTTCTGTAAAAGCTCTGCAATCGGTACAGATATACCTGAATTCGCAGTCTTTACAGGTTTCTATTTGATCTTTAGTAAGATTCCAGTATTTTTTGAAATCTTCTTGTTTTATCACCTCTTCTAATGGAGTACTCTTAATATTTCCGAAACATTGGGCCATCGCCGGACAGTTTTTGATATTGCCATCCCGATCAACACCAATTTTTTTATAGAGACATGAATTATGGTTCGTTGCCTCTGATACTTTAGGCAAATTAACATTAAAATATTTTAGATCTACTTTGCCACAAGATTTCAGCTCTATTTGCTCATGGGTAAAAGATACTGTGAATTTAAATTTGTCCTGCAGCTTAAACGGTATTTGAGGACTTGAGTAAAATACCATATTATAAATTCTGGAACAGATTGTATCTGCTACATTGAAAAATTCTTCATTCAGAATCTCTGAATACTTTGAGAAAATTTCTATAGAAGTTACCGGGGAACCCTTGAATGAGTTTTCTATATAACTGATATCTTTAATAGACAAACATTGATTATAATAGATAACAATATGTGCCGTATTAAGATTAGATAATGATTGATTGACTTGAGTCAGAATACTTAGATCATCAATCTCCAAATAAGCATTAGTAATGTCATTGGGAACCTTAAAATCATATGAAAAAGGAGGAAAGTTAACATCCCATTCATCTTTAGTCACAAACCCAAACTCCTTCTCCAACAGTATCTCAATGTATTCTTTGATAAATTCCTGAGATTCAGAATCGTAAGACTGCATTGTATCTTCTATTGATTTTTCTTTTAACTCCTCAATAATATCAAAAAGCTCAAGAGGGAATAATTCCGCATGATCTCTCTGTAAATCAATAATTAATACTCTTTGAACTCCTTTTGTAATTAAAATATTACTAAATAAATTAAAATAATTCACAATAATCTGGTAATTGATTTATAGGGCCTAGCCCTGACGAGATATTCTGTCTGAAATTTTTCACATTCAACAAAAAAAGTAAGATTTGATTTGCTTTTTACAATAACCTGACTTTTTTTAAATTCAATATACTTAAATGTGAGAGGTAATTTATTTTTTTCTTTGATTGTTTTTTTCATAAGGACTTAGCAATTTCATAACCTAACCCATAGTTGCAATAAAATGAAACATTTCCGAACTGACCTACCGGATTCACTTCTAAAAAGTAAATGCTACTGCCTTTTTTTATAAAGTCTAATGAGCCTGAAGCCAGGTCTAATTTATTCATTAATGTAACGATTTTCTGTTCAATGTGTTTTGGTAAATTGTACCTGACATTTCTGTTGGGCTTTTCTTTATTGTATTTCCGATAGTCTACTCTGGTCTGATCATCATTTTGCGAAAAGATAGCCATAGACCAGATTTTTTCATTGAGATAAAATGATCTGATCTCAAAATCTTTTTCAATTTTTTGTTGAAAGAAAGTGATAAAAAAATCATCTTTTTCTTTTGTATCAACTACATTGGTATAAAGGGACCCGAAGCTGTCTTTAAACTTTAAAACCCCATTACCGGCAACAGGTTTTGTAATCGTATTGTTTAGCTCTACTCCATCCGTATTTTCGGCCAAAAAATATTCCGGGACATCAAAGCCAATTCCCCTTGCAATATCTAAAACAATAAGTTTATTTACGTGGTAATTACTTTCCTTATTAATGGAATCCTTGCTTTCCAAATAATTTCTGACATAGTCCTCAAGCCAATGTTGGTGCTCATTCATATGGATATTGACAGCCTGATTTTCATATTTTTTTCTTAAAAACCGTAAACCGCCTCTCCTGTACCAAACGCTTTTAATTTCATCAATAAAAAAACAATTTCTGGAACTTTCAACATATATACGTTTATTCCTTGTCTTTATTTCAAATACCTCATTTTCATGTACCCGAATAAAATCTTTTTTAAGAGCAACAAGCCAACTTATGATTTCATTTGTTGTTCTCTCATTATTTTCAGAAATTATGAGTATCATATTTACTTTTTTAAATAATCCGTATTGATTTTTTTGCTATGATTTAATGCTGGCATTCCTATTTCTTTACGGTTTTTATTGATTTTTGTGCTGTCGGAGATAAGGGAATTACTTACCGCACAATAAACACAGTATTTCCCTTCCATATAGGCTCTCTTATCAATCATTTCCGCATAATCTTCGGGAGTACATTCCCCTGTTTTTACATATTCCAGGATTTTTTCTTTAAAATAAGGATAATCTTTGTTGTCTAATCCAGCCATATGATTTAGGATATTTCCCATAGGCATAAAAGTATTATTATTTCCCCAAAGACCTATTTTTTGTGTAGATGGAAACCCATACTTTTTGAAAGTCCATATAAATAATTGAGCATTCTTTTTATCATTCAGGCTTTGCCGTTTCTCAATATATTTAGGCATCCTGAATTCCTGATTTCTGAAAAAGGCAATGGAAAAAGAGTCTACCAATCTTTTGTTAAGTCCCTTTTTCCAGTCAGCTACTTTGTTTTCTATTTCCAAACTGTCTATTCCATACTTTTTACACAAGTCAATGAGATCTTTATCTTGACGGTTATATTTCCAGTTAGGTGCAACCAGAGGAATGAGTTTATACAGGCTTTCTTTACCTCCGAAGTCAAAATGATATTTATCTGAGAGTATAATATAAGTCTGGTACTCATCAATAAGATTTGAATTAAAAGGAGGATGCTTTTTAAACAGCTTCTGATACATCTTAAGAGTAGTAAATGTATCTTTTTTAATACGGTAAACGTAGTCGATTTCGTTCACTTTATTCAGATATACAATATGGTCAGATTTTCTGATCTGGCATGAAAATAAAATAAAGAAAATAGAAAGAAAAAAAAGATTTTTATTCATTATAAAAATAAAACTAAGTGATAGAATGTTAAAGAACAGAAATGTTGTTTTTAAATTATCTTACTACAAATGAATATTATATAGTTTTTAGAAAAAATAAAAATATTATTGTATATCTCAGATTAAAAGACTGCCCTAATGGACAGTCTCTTTAGTTTAGTTTGTCTTTGTAATAACAGGATCAGAGCAGTCGTCAGTCAAACATTCCTGACGTTGAACATGCCGGCCATCAACATAGGTGTCAATATCAGAACAATTCCACTGGCTTGTAGAAGATTGCGACCACATATCAGTAGTGGCCATAGCCAATCCGCCGAATATTGAATCTGCATTTTTTAGTTTTTTGTTCTCAAAAGAAGAAAAAAGCTTCTTTAGACCTTTTAATTTTTTCATAAAATGAATTTCAATTGTTAATAGTTATTATATTTATTCCCTACTCTATAAAGGATTTTCGGGATTCTCCTGTAAATATTAGTTTATAAACAATGTTTCAAATATATATATTATTTCAAATAAAATAGATTTAAAATCAAAAAAATGACATTTTTAAATCCCTATAATAAGATATAACAGCTATGTATAACACTGGTTACCAATAATTAATTAAAATTAAATCAAATAATATATATAACTCTCAATTCAATGAAATAAATTATTTATGTCATTTTACAGTGAGATATGACTATTATGTTAAATCATTTTCTAAATTCTGTATTTTAATTCCTGAATTCCTGCCCGGAAAACCCAAATTTGTTCTGCCAGCGTTTCAGCTGGCCTGTTTTAAGTATCTCAAAAAAAGAAAATCGGTGTTCGGCAGCGAAAACTTAATGGGCCTGTTGATCTGTGTAGTATTATCACAGGATGAACTTTCGAAATATGATGTTATTCTTCATTTTCCTTCTTACTCATTCCTGTCCGGTAAATGCTGAAACTGCATTTCACTTCAAAGTGCTGCTTTCTTGAATCCTCCAAAAATTCTACAATACTAGTTTTTGTATCAATTGTATCTTCCTGTATCGTAGCTTTGAGTTTCATCGACTATTTTTCCAAAGCAGGTTCTTTCATGCGACAAAACGTGTCGTGTTTTATCTGTTCTACTTTTCGTACATTAAGGAGACCTTGAAAATTTGCTATCCTTAAAAAATATCTTTTATTCCGGAAAGCTCCATTCTTTCCAATTACCTTGATCAAAACAACCAGAGAAAAATGCATACTTCTCTCCTATTGAGATTATCCCATTCGGTTTTAATCTCAGTCAGAAAGACGGGGTGGATGAAGCTTTTATAAGTGCGTTAAGTATTATTGAAGGGCCTCCCGGAACAGGAAAAACACTCATGCATGGCGTCCTACTTAATGGACCGGAAACTTTTATCAGTTAGGTTTTTTGATATTTTAAAGAGCTTGTTGTAAAGCTTTTGCAGGACAAACCAGACCATATCACTGAAATTTACCCTAATCATCTTTGCTACCTAATCAAAATTTTAACCAAAAAAAATCCCGGCCAAAACCGGGATTTAACTTTTCAAATTCAAACCTATTTAACCTCCACAGGAACCGAGATTTTATCCCAATCCATAGTGAAACCGTTTTTGTTGATTTTGTAGACCAGGGCTTCCTGGGTAGTTGGTAAAGCTTTTGTTTTTACGTCTACCCGTAATGCGTCTTTGGACTGCTCGTATTTGTAGGCGCCCCACTGTTTTGGCTCTTTGTTAAAAACGGCAGTCCAGGTTCCGCTTTCTTTAGGGATCAGGAAAAAGCTGTATTTACCGGCCGGCAGTTTTTTGCCCTGAACGGTAAGGTCTTTATCCGTTTCAAACGTGGTGGCTTCATTGGCACCCGCGCGCCAGACTTTACCATATGCTTCCAGGCCGCCCCAGATGGTACGTCCTTTCACAGAAGGGCTGCTGTAGGCGATGGTAACGTTGGCATCCTTGATTTTCCCCGTTGCCGTCATGGCAGGGCTGGCCGGTTTTTTGGTTTCCTGGGCAAAGGCATTCACGGAGATCGTCATGGCCGCCACAAGAACGGTAGCCGATTTAAAAATTGTTTTCATAATACTTTTATTTGTTTGTTTATTGTTACAACCTGTTTTTTTACTGACTGTTGATTTTCTCTCGCGGATTAAGCGGATTACGCAGATTTTTTTTGATACTTTATTGCTGTATCTGTTATCATAATTTGCGGGAGATGATGCTTTTCAATGATCGGTTTATCTTTTTATATTGAGTCTTAATTTAAGCTCGCGGATTGAGTGGATTGCGCAGATTTTTTATTGGATTTATATCTGCGTAATCACCATCATCTGCGGGCGCTTATATTTTTCAGCCGAATGTAAGCGGCTTTTTTTATTATTGTTAATCGTTTACGAAGTTACTGCTTTCGGCTTATAAAAAATCAATCCGACTGCAGAAAATATAATAACGGCTGCTGCCCCGATGACGTTGAGCCAGAGGAAAGAAACGATATCGAACTGATACACGGCAATTACGGTAATTTCCGACAGGATGGCCGCAATAAATACATTCGCCCCGTTGATTTTTTTAAAATAAAACGCAACAAGGAAAATCCCCAGGATCGGGCCGTAGAAAAGGGAACCCAATACATTCACCGCTTCAATAAGCGAACCCATTTGTGTCGCAAACATGGCGACGCCGATGGAAAAGATGCCCCAGGCTAAGGTATGCAGGCGGCTGTATTTCAGTTCGGTGGCATCATCAGGCATTTCTTTTCTGAAGATCAGATGGATATCTTTTAAAGAGCAGGCGGCCAGGGAATTCAGCGCCGCGGAAATGGAGCCCCAGCTGGCCAGGAAAATAACGGCAAACAGGAGGCCGACCATCCCTGCAGGCAGCGTACTTTTTACGAAATAAAGGAAAATATAATTGGTATCCGTTTTTTCCGCATTGTAGTCTGCCTTATTGATCGCCTCTTCTATCCTGCCGTGAAGTTCTTTTACCTCGGTCTGTGTATTTTTAAAATCCTGAACGGTTTGATTAAGCTCCGGTGAATGGGTTTCTTTCAGCTTTAAAATTTCTTTTGATTCTGCATTGAATTTTACCTGCAGGTCCTGATGCTCTTTTTCAAAAGCCGTTGCCTGTTCAGGCTGTGTTTCCTTTAAATGCTGATAAGAGCGTTCGTTAAAATAAACCGGCGCCGGTTTCAGGGAAAAGAAAGCAAAAAGCAAAGCCCCGATCAGGAGAATGGCAAACTGCATAGGGATCTTCACCAATCCGTTAAGCAGCAGGCCCATTTTTGCGTTGGTGTTGTCTTTCGCGGTAATATACCTCCCGACCTGGCTCTGATCCGTCCCGAAATAAGAAAGCGCCAGGAAAAAACCGCCGATCAGCCCGCTCCAGAGGTTGTATTTGTCTTTCCAGTCGAATTCTGTAGTGATCACATTCAGCTTTCCGGATTTCCCTGCGAGATACAGCGCATCCTTAAAACCGATGCCGCCCGGCATATCCTGGATCAGCAGATAACCTGCAAAAGCCATGGTTCCCAGAATAATGAGAAACTGTAATTTTTGGGTGTGGGCGATCGCTTTGGCTCCGCCGACATAGGTATAAATCAACAGGATGCCGCCTGTTAATACATTGGTTAAGTAAATATTCCAGTTGAGAACGCTTGACAGGATGATGCTCGGCGCATAAATGCTGATCCCTGTGGATAATCCCCTGGAAAAAAGAAAAAGCAGCGAGGTGAGCACCCTTGTTTTTTTATCGAAACGGTTTTCCAAGTATTCATAGGCGGTGTATACATTCAGGCGCTGGAAAATCGGGATAAAGGTAATGCAGATGACAATCATCGCGAGAGGCAGCCCAAAATAGTACTGAACGAAACGCATTCCGTCGGTATACGCCTGTCCCGGCGCTGAAAGAAACGTAATGGCACTGGCCTGCGTCGCCATAATCCCGATCAGCACAATGTACCATGGCATTTTATTGTCTGCTTTCAGGTAGGAGGCGTTGCTTTTCTGGCCACGGCCGATCCATACGCCGTACACCACCACAGCCACTAAGGTAAAAATGAGAACGGCCCAATCGATACTGCTCATGCCCAGAATTTAGTAAATAAGTAATACAATATGATCTGGGCGATCAGCGCAGCGGCCAATAACACGTACCAGATCTTCCAGTTTTTAAATCGATTATCCATCAGTTTTTCTGTGCCGATAAAAAATTCAGGAACAAAAGGGCCGCCCCTACATTTCCTGCAGGCAGCTGCCTGAAAAAGGACAAAGGCGTATAAATAAAATTCCCTTTGCCATATTTCGTATATAAAGTAGATCCCTGCAGCGGCTCTTCACCGGTGTCGTGCATTTCAAAAAGCGGTTCGTAAGCCGCATCCCATTGGTCCGGGAAGTAGGCGCCGCGCTCCTGCACCCAGCCTTTGAAATCATCGGCTGTAATCTTGTTCGGGAAGTTCAGCAGTTTATGGTTGGGATTTAAAAAGGTCACCGTGGCATTTTCTTCAGTAACCCGCTTATTGGCAATGTTGAATGGGTACATGCCCAACTGACTCACCATCGCGTCCTGGTTGGTGTTGTACTGCATCAACAGGTTTCCGCCGGCTTTTACATAAGTCCATAAAAAAGGCATCCAGCGGCCCAGCTTTTTCTCCGTATTATTTGCCCGGATTCCCAGGACAATGGCATCGTATTGCGATAATCTGTTCTGACTACCGTTTCCGCCTGATGCATCTGCATTGCCATAAAAATCTTCGTCTTTCAAAACATCCACCTGGATACCGGCCATGCGCAGGAACTCAGGAATAAAATCGCCCGCTCCCTGGATATATCCTACTTTTTTAACCGTCGCCCGGATATCGCCTTTCATGACGGCGATCGTTGCCGGCGCAAAATACTGTAAGGAAGGCAGATGCGGGTACTGGATCAGTACCTGTTTTTTATTATAGGTTACTCCGTCTGCAACAAAATCAGCATCCAACTGCAGACGGCTGGATGGTATCGAAACAAGCTTGTTTTTTGTAATAACGCAATCGACTGTTATATCTTTTCCGTTGATTGAACTGACATCAGCGCCGCCCAAACGTTCGCCGTTGTACATCAGGTTCAGCTTGCCGTTCCCAAAAGCTTTGTTTGAATTGACTTTAATATTTAAGTTCAGATGCAAATCTTCATTTTCTTTTACCAGATAAAGCGGCTGCGTAAATTTCAGTTCCAGGGCCGGAACAATACGAAGGGCTTCCACCACATCGCCGCGCACCGGGTCCAGTTTCTTGAACGATAAAGGAAGCTTTACCCGCAACTTTTCCAAGCCGATTTTTAAATCAAGTACAACATTCAACGGTGATTCCGCTTCAGGCAAACCGATCAACGTATCATTGGGAACAGCGAAAGTTGCCGCATTCACCGCCGGCTTTGCCAGCCAGTACGGTTCCGTAAGTGCGGCATCAGCAGGAATCTGAATATCATGCTGAATGGTAATTAAAGAATCTCTGGACAGTTTCCTGTTGACGCTTTCCGACTGGTTCAGCCATTTTACGTTTTCCACAACAACCGGGTTTTCAGCTCTTGCAATCAGGTTTAATTTGAAATTGTATGCATTTCCGGCCACGGCTTCAGCTTGGTTGGTCACCACTTCGCCCATAAACCCGGCGCAACTCAGAATGATCTGATCCAGCGATTTGATTTTATCTTTTTTAAGTTCCGGATCCTGTATCGCCATCAACTTTTTCCGCAAAGCAAGTAAAGCAGGCAAACTAAGGTTTGGGTTATTGAAATTGAAAGCGGAAATAATTTTGTCTAAAGATTGGTCGATATCGGAGTTTCCTTTTGCAGACCAGGTTTTTACGACTCCGTCAAAAAGGGTTCCTTTCGCGGGTTCGCCGGCCACATGGGTAAAATATTCCGTTCTGATCCCGGCTACCGACTGGGTTCCCGCGCCCTGGCTTTTGTGTAAGCTTCTGCTTAATCCTGCCAGTTCACCATAGCCCATTCCCAGTTGCGCATCATATTGCCCTACCGTAACTTTCATCTGGTTTTCGGCTGTTGTATTAACTGCGCCAAACCGGAACGTATTCCACAATATGCGTTTGGGCTGCCAGACCTTAATATATTTCAGTTGATCCGGGAAAGCATTTTTATCGCCTGCCAGCTTGAAAGCTTTTTCCGCTACCACCGCCGAAGCCGCATGCTGTCCGTGGCCTGCCGCAGCCGTAGGCGGAAAACGGCAGATGATCACATCCGGACGGAAGGTACGGATGACCCAGACCACATCCGCGGTAATGCTGTTTTCATCCCACTGTTTAAAAGTATCGGTGGTATTTTTAGAGAACCCGAAATCAATTGCCCGGGTAAAAAACTGTTGGGCGCCGTCTAACTTTCTCGCCTCCAAAAGCTCATGCGTCCTGATCAATCCCAAGGCAGCTCCCTGTTCGGTTCCCAGTAAATTCTGTCCTCCATCACCTCTGGTTAATGACAGATAACCCGTCTCTACATTCCGGTCATTGATCAGCCAAGAGAGCAATCCCGTATTTTCATCATCGGGATGAGCCGCCAGGTATAACACTTTAGGAATATGTTTAAGGGTTTTGAGTTCGCGGTAAATTTCTGCTGATTTTGAGGGCCGGACCTGCTGGGCCGGACAAAAAACCGTAAAGAAGCCAAGAATAAATACAATGATAAATTTTTTGAACATTTGAATCTGCTTTGCGGGACAAATATAAGTAAATCGTTCTTCTTTTAACCTTAAAAGAAAAGCAACACAATTTTTGCCAACTGTTTAAAACGTTTGGATGAAGCCGTTAAGCCTGCCGGCACAATTCAGAAGTATTTTGGGTAAATAATGCAGATTTTCAAGGTAATCGTTTTAATTGGACTATACAGAACATGATATCCGGACAACAGACAACTGAACAGGAAAAAACGGCATCTTTTAAAAGAAAATATTAAATATTCCGTTTAATTCTTAAATTTGGCCCATGCAAAAGAATCTCTACCTCATTATTATATTATTTTCTCTCAGCAGCTGCTATACGTATCAGGTAAAAAAACAGGCAGATCCGGCAGGTGACAATAAACAGGCATCTAAAAACAACAGAACGCCTGCCAATAATAATCCGCCGAATCTGAACGTACAACAAACGCCCGCTCCTATTAATGTCACAGAGAAACTTGCAGCCGGCAAAAATTTTAGAATCAATGCTGACGGCAGGTCGTACAAAATAATAGTGGACAGATGGGAAGGCGACAGCCTGGTTGCACACCCGGTCCATCATCCTGAAAAAACACTGAAATTCCATAAGAACCAGATCAATGGCGAAAAAATTGCAGAAAAACGCTTTTCACAGCCTATAGCGGATATTATTACCATCATTGCCTACGCGGGAATTGGTGTCTTAATCTGGTCTCTTGTCCGATAGGTACAGAAATATTTTCATCTTTTAAAATTTCTGCACACTATATCCGTATTATTACATTAATTCACAATTCCATTTTTGTTCATTTTCAAGGTTCCTGACTTTAAAATATATTTTAGGATTGTTTTATTCTACTGGTTTAAAGCTGAGAAATATTATGCGCTGAGATCTTAGTTCCCTGAATAAATAGTTTAATGAATAGTTCAGGGCCTGTTTAAGAATTATAACTTTACATTGTTAAAGCAGGCGGATTGACGTTTTTAAAACTCCACTGCGCTCAAATTATTTCAGATATACCAAAACAAATTATGTGTGGCATATTAATTGCACATCATATAATACCAATCACTTTAATATTTTTGAAAATAAAATCCCCGGCTTCTGTCGGGGATTTTACTTTAAGATAACTGGTAGACTGTCTTCCTTAGTATGGCTACGAATTTATATTACCAGATTTTTCTTTTGTCTGTCTTACATTGTATGTTCCGGATTCAAGCCTGATTTTCAGCTCCCAAATATCTCATGCCATTCCTTCATTTCTTTGATGAGCTGAACAATCTGATTTTAATATGCAGCTGTTTGAGGATTCCCATAATTACACGATACTGCTTAAACAAAAACAATAAAACTTTACTGTAACTTCCTGGCTTCTAACCAATCCAGTTCTTCTAACTGATTTTAAAAAAAATTTAATCATAATCATGGCTCTGTATTGTATTGATTGATGGATATATCCTTCAAATAAATGGTAAAAAGATAATTTTGAAATTTCATCCTTAAACAAACAATTTCTTAACGATGAAACAGCATTATTTATATTGAAAATAAAATCAGATCCCTTAAAAATTCATTTTATAACATGTATTGATTAAAACAGCTGAATCTGCATGGTTTATTTTTATCTGATCATCCTGAACCATCCATCAGCAATGATTTTTATCATTTATTTTAATTTGTTCTAAATAAATTCTGTATCTGCCGATTAAATTTCTATTTTTGCGGCTGATTTGTTTTTAGACAAGTAAAATAATGACACTCAGGATTTTATCATTTTTGTTCTTCATGCCTTTCGGCTCCTTGCTCTTATTCTCCCAAACTGAGAAAATACAGCTCACCATCCATGCATCCGGTGAAAACCAGCGCGAACTCGGGGACGTTTCTGTAAAAAGCACCGGAAATTCATCCGTCACCAACGAAAAAGGAGATGTTATCCTCTTCCTAAGCAGGGGCAGGCACCACATCATACTTACCCACACAAATTACCAGGAAAAAGAACTGGATGTGAATGTAGATGCTTCCAAAACACTGAATATCCGGCTCCAGGCCATAGATAAACTCGAAGAAGTGGTGATGTTCTCGAAAGAAAGCACAGGGCTTACGACAAAGTCTGTTATTGACCGGAAGGCAATGGAGCATCTGCAGCCATCAAGCTTTTCAGATTTGATGGAACTTTTACCCGGCGGATTGGCAAAAACCCCTGCCCTGAGCATCAACAACAGGCCTCTTATCCGTGAAAATCGCGGTGACATGAGCAACGGGCCCGGAAAGTACGACACCTCATCTCTGGGCGTGCAGTTTATGGTTGACGGAAACGTGATCAATTCCAACGCAGACATGCAGGTTTCTCTAGATAACTCACAGTTCGGCTATTCCCCTCAAGCCAGAGAAACGGCAACCACAGGGATTGATATGAGAACGATCTCCACCAATGACATTGAAAAAGTGGAAATCATCCGCGGGATTCCCTCAGCATCATACGGGGACCTGACTTCAGGCCTGATAAAAATTGAAAGGAAAATCGGAGCCTCCCCTTTGCAGGCAAGGTTTAAGGCAGACGGTTTCAGCAAGCAGTATTATGTAGGAAAAGGCTTTAAGGTTTCCGACAGCTGGCAGATCAATGCCGGCGCAGACTTTCTGGATTCCAAGGCAAACCCGACAGATGATTTTGAAAATTATCAGCGTGCCACAGCCTCTATCCGCTCCGTGAAAAAAGGATTTCTCGGGTCCAGGCCGCTGGAGTGGCGTTCGAGCATCGACTTTTCCACCAATATTGATGCTAAGAAAAATGACCCGGATAACGGCGTTCCTGATATCGACCGATATAAACAGACCAGGACGAGAGTAAGCCTTACCAACAATTTCGTGTACGCTTTAGACCCTTCTTCCGTCTTCGACAAGGTTATTTTAAATACGGCCATCCGTCAGGGATTCGAGAAAATCGACCAGACAAAACTGGTACAGCTCTCCGGGCCGAGGTCTTTTTCACTGGCTACTGAACAGGGCGAAAATGTAGGCATCTTCCCTGCGCTCAGGTATATCAGCGAATACAGCACAGAAGGGAAACCGCTGGATATCACGGCACTTCTTCAGGCTACAGGCAACGGCAATACATTCGGGGTTGCGCATCATTATGAAGCCGGTTTGGACTGGAGGTTTTCCAAAAACAACGGCAGGGGCCTGATTTACGATATGAATTCTCCTTATGCCGCTACTTTTGTCAATTCAAGGCCGAGGCCGTTCAATGACATCCCTGCCTCCAATTTACTGGCAGCCTTCTTGGGAGACCAGATGAGCTATGCCATAGACCAGCATAAATTTACGCTGTATACCGGTTTAAGGTTTTCCAGACAGCTGGGAATAGACCCGTCTTATACCATCAGCAAAAAGGTTTTTGCAGAATCGAGATTAAATTTACAGTACAACCTTCCGCATCTGATGATCAACAATTTCCCGCTGAAAACGGATGTTACTTTAGGATACGGGCAGTTCTACAAGCAGCCTACCCTTCTGATGCTTTATCCGAACCGGGAATTCTGGGATTACACGCAGCTTAACTATTACAACAACGATGCACAGTACCGCTACGTTAATTTCATGACCTATGTACAGAATACGGAAAACAAGGCCATTGAAGCGGCAAAAAGCATCAAAAAAGAAATACGGCTAGACCTGTCTTACCGGAACCATACCCTGTTCTTTACGTATTTTAAAGAAAATATGACCAACGGCTTCCGGAGCATGCTCCATACGGTGCTTCATACCTACAAACAGTATGATGCCTCGCAGGTAGACCTTTCCCAGTGGAACAACGGCCCGGATCTTAACTCTACCCCTTACACCGTGAAGCAGAATATGGGCGAATACGCAGTTACGGAGAACGGCAGCGAAACACTGAAGAGCGGGATTGAATTCGGGTACAGCTCGCCACGTATCAAAGCCATCAATACACGGTTTACCCTGAGCGCTGCTTATTTCAAAACCCAGTACAGGAACTCAGTCCCGTTTCTGTTTAAACCCACGGCATCAATCGGCCCGGACGGGTTCCCTTATTACGGGATTTACCGGAACGATGACGGATACGTTAATTCCAATATGAATTACAACCTTTTTATCGATACCTACCTTCCGAGCCTTGACCTTACGATCTCAGCATCTTTCCAGGGAAGCGTGTTTGACCGTCAGAGAAGAGACCGGAGAATGGCAGAACCTATATCCTATTATGGAGTTGACGGCATCATCCATCCGTTCACCGAGGCTGACAAAACGGATACTTACAAGCAGTGGCTGGTGCGGAATGTGTCAGTGACCGACAATATGCCTACAGATTACACCTTTACGGTTGTGGGGAACCTGAAAATCACGAAAAGCATTTATAAAACCATCCGGACATCCATGTTCGTGACGAGGATGTTCAATTACAGCGCTCCGTATGTCTTCAACAACGTAACGGTGTACAGAAGAGGGCTGAATACCCCGTATTTCGGAATGGAACTTAATTATAATTTTTAAAATAGATACAGAAAAATATGAAAAAGAGCGTTATCCTGCTAAGTTTAGCAGCAGCCATGGCAACAGGATTCACCGTAACCTCATGCTCAAGCGATGATGATTTCGGCGTAACGGCAAAACAGAACGGCGTACTGACGCTAAACGTTACGGGTGAGGGCATCACTGCCTACAAAGGCATCAACATCGAGATTACCGAACTTAATACAGGTGCTGTCATCAAGCAGACACTTGAGTCTAATGTAACTACATTTTCATTTGACCTCCCTTACGGATCTTATAAAATTACAGCCAACGGTGTCGTGATTGCCAACAATGAAGAAGCCAGGGCAGCCGGTGTAGGACAGACCGATATTACCTCTGCAGTAACCAACCTTACCATCCCTCTGTTTATAAAAAAATTCCATGAAGACTTTATCATTGAGGAAGTGTTCTTCACAGGGATAAAAACGCCGGATAATAAGAATTACAATTCCAGCCGTTATTTTAAAATTACCAACAATACCAGTAAGGTTCTTTTTGCAGATCAGCTGATCATCGGCCAGTCTGAATTCCTTACCACAGATGACAAAAACCCTACTCCATACAACCCCAATTTATCTTTTGCCGTAAAAGGTGTCATGGTATTACCGGGAACCGGAAACCAGTACCCTGTTCAGCCGGGGGATTTCATTGTGATTGCAGACAATGCCATCAACCACAAACAGAATACGAGTACAGCCTATGATCTGCATAATGCGGATTTTGAGTTCCCGTCTACCAATCCGGCTTTAGGGCAGGTGGATAACCCAAGTGTTCCGAATGCTGAAGTAATTTATACGCAGATGCAGTTTAATATGTTTTTCCTGCACAACAGAGGTTTTGAAAGCTACGTAATCGCAAGATTCCCGGCCGGCGAAAGCAAAGATTCATTCCTTCAGAAATTCAAGTATGACTACACGTATCAAAACAGTGCAGGTACAGTTACTTCAAAAAGCGCTTATGCCATCCCGAATTCATGGATTGTTGATGCAGAAAACAATTCTGTACCCACCAAATTCATTCACACCCTAACTTCTGCCAGCATGGATTCCGGATGGGCCTCCGTAGGAGCTACGGATAATGACGCAAACAGGTATGGGAAATCAGTAAGGCGTAAAACATCAGGAACACTTTCAAACGGCAAGAACCTGTATATGGATACCAACAATTCTACCAATGATTTTACCAAAGATGCCGTACCGAGCTTAAAAGACGGTATTGACCACAATAAATAACATGATGTCCAATTTAAAAAGCTCTTTACTGCTGATGGCTGCCGTTTCCGCTTCCCTGTATATAAAAGCGCAGGACAGCACACGGATCTTCCCTAAGATTAACAACCAGTACAGTATTGAAAGAAATTTCAGAAGCCAGTTTTACGATAATCCGGCCAATAAGTCGGATTATAGTTCTTCCTCATTCTCAGAATTCAGCATAGGCTATCACGATAACCGCCGGAAGGTATACCGCGAACAGCTGGGTGCCGGTGAAAAAGGGCTTTCCGTAAGCGCATCCTCATTTTTAAAACTCAATACCAACCGCTCCGTATGGGGAGAAGCCAGCTACCAGAACCTGAAGAAAAAGACGTTCCGGTGGAATGAAAACCTGGATTATGAACGCATTGCGCCTTACACCACCGCAGATTCGCTGGGCGGAACCCTGAATGTGGAACGGTATTTTTTTGCAGGAGGCCTGTCCCAGAAAATCAACAGATGGACGGTGGGCGGTGAAGTAAGCTATCTTGCCCAGCTCGGCTACCGCGCCCGTGACCCGAGGCTGAAGAGCACCACATCAGACCTGTCTGTAAATGCAGGCGTAAACTATAAGGTATTCCGGGAATATGAGGCCGGAGTTTTCGGGACTGTCAACAAATACACCCAAAACAGCTCACTTAATTTCCAGAGCGTCTTGGGAAAACCTTTTGTGTACCAGATGATCGGTTTGGGCAATTCCAATTACTTTTTCAGCGGCGGGGTAAATCCGGCGCAGACTTTTGAGGAATTCGGGTATAAAGGAGGCATCCAGATATCGAATAAACAAGGGAAAGATTTTTATCTGCGGGCTTCAGCCGGACGTTCAAACAACACCAAAAGCCACAAAGACAACAGTTCAAATACCGCTTTTGAAATTTCAGAACTGGAAAACAAAAATTTTGAATTGGAAGGCGCTAAATTCCTGACGCTGAAAGAAAAACACAGGATCGGACTGTCTGCCAACTACAAAGCCGTGGTAAGGACCGGTTCGGAATTCGGGTATTCCGTAAATACCAATACTACCGAACAGATATTTAAAAGACAGGCCTACCGCTCAGAAAATTTCATGAGTTCAGTAAAATTTCTTTACCAATATACCGGAGAAAATTTTTCAGTCAGTGCTTCCCCGTTTTTCGGGTATGAAGAGATTAAGGAACGGACGCTTTATCCCAATTCCGGGCAGAAATTTGAATATTCCTATCTGGGCATAACAGCAGACTACCGCCAGTCGCTTAACTCTGACCAGATGATCTCATTCCGGCCTTATTTTTCAAAACGGACGGTCAACAAATCCATCAATGCTTTGAGCATGACGGCAAGCAAGGAGATCAATGAGTGGATCCTGCACGATTACCGGTTCCAGGCAAGCGATATTACCACTTTCGGTGCTTCGCTGAGATACGATATCAAACTTGAAAAGCTTCCTGCATTCTTTGTCTCTGCAGCGTACGAGATACAGAAAATCCAGAAAAAAAACAATAATTTTGCCGGTGCAAGCTTAGGAATTACATTTTAAAATGAAAAAAGGTATTTATTGGGGTTCAGGTTTAATAATCATTTTCCTGTGGAGCTTTACTTCAAAAGTGAGCACAGACCTTTCCAACATTCAGGATCCGTCCATTGAAGACATCGTAAAAAGCTACAAAAAGGCCATTGCGGAATGGCCGGAACCGAATATTGACAAAGGCGTAAAATGGAAGGAGTTTGCTCCTCTTAAAAGTGATTCGGCCTATTTTGCAGAACAGGAAAAGCCGAATATCATTTTAGGGAAAATGCTTTTTTTCGATCCTAAATTATCCCAGTCCAACCAGATTTCCTGCAGTACCTGCCACGATCCTGAAATGGGCTGGTCAGACAGGAGGCACGTTGCCCTGGGAAATGACCATCTTCTCGGAAGCCGGAACACCATGTCGCTTTACAATATCGCAGAAAGAACCTCTTTTTTCTGGGACGGACGGGCCAAAAGCCTTGAAGAACAGGCTTCCGGTCCTTTGGGAGCACATCATGAAATGGCCATGGACGTGAAGACGCTGCCTGCAAAAATCCAGGGCATCGCAGGCTACCGGCAGCTTTTCAAAAGTGCATACGGAACCGAAAAAGTAACGTATGACAAAATTGTAAAATCAATTGCCGATTTCCAGAAAACCATCAAAAGCCAGCCGAGCCGCTTCGACAGGTTCCTGGAAGGGAAATACAGCTCGCTGTCTGATGAAGAAATTTACGGCATGCATATCTTCCGTACCAAGGCGCGCTGCATGAACTGCCATAACGGGCAGTACCTTACCGATGAGTCTTTCCACAATATAGGGCTCACCTATTATAAAAGAAAATATGAAGACCTGGGTTTGTACAACATTACCAGGAAGCCGGAAGATGTAGGAAAATTCAAAACCCCGCAGTTAAGAGACCTGATGCTTACCCAGCCCTGGATGCACAACGGCCTGTTTGACAAACTTGAAGGCGTGGTGAACATATACAACAGCGGAATGCACCAGCTTGACCCGAGTGCAGAAAAAAAATTATCGGATCCGCTTCATCCTTCCGCAGATTCTTTGCTGAAACCCCTGCATTTGAATAAAGATGAGGTTAAAGCACTGGTTTCTTTCCTTACCTCGATGTCCGGGACAAAATACAAAATGAGGAGGCCGGAATTTCCTGTACAGTAAACGAACAGGATAAAGCATGCTTAGGCCATTAAACCTAAGGAAAACAAAGGTTCAGCTCAGCCAAGATCAATCAGGATTTACGGATCTTTCCAATACGTTCTGAAAAAACAAGTGCAGGCATTTCTGCCATACGGCAGTTTTATTTTTAATGGTATGATACACCGTCCTTGGATCTTTATATCTTGATCAGATCAGGACAGTGTATTGATAAAATTTCTCTATTCTTTTATATCCTCCATTTTCAGGTATAAATTTTCCAGCTTAATCAATGGTTTAGGTTCATCAGTCAGGCTTGAAAAAAGCGTCAGATTAAAGTTCAGCAGGGCATCTGTTGTATCCGGAGTATTCAGATCCAGCCAGTCTTTGATTCCGGAAATCCAGTTTAAAAGCATACTTTCCAATGCTTTATCAGGATTATTGCCTAAATGCATTGAATACAGCGGCATTGCTATTACAGGTAACTTAGTCCGGATGTCAGAAGGAGTAACGGGATAATCATAGGTTACTTCCACAGCGCAGTTCAACACAGACTGCCCATTCTTTTGTAAAAGCAGGGCAAACAAATGATTCAGGTGCATCAGTAAGGTGCCTTTAACCGTTTTACCTGAATTGACGGAAGCAATATCAACGGCATCATTATTTAAAAAACCAGGATAATAGTCCTGAAACATAACTTCCTGTGTTGTATAGACCAAATCCGGATTCACAGGCCGGCCGGGGATAAGTTCTGCGTTCCTTTCCGAAAATACGGATGCCGATACCTCCTGATGGGCCAGAATATTCAACTCTTTTAACACAACTGTTCTCTCCGGAATGGTTTGTCCGATATCGGCAGGCAGCGGCTGACCGTCTTTTGTAAAATAACAGCAGAAATCTCCGTCTTTATCGTTTTTAATTGTGTAAGGCTCGGTCTGGTATCCTCTGATCAGCATTTCCGGATTCCCGATCACCTCTTTTGATTCTTCTGAAATACTGACCGTGATGATAAGTACATTTTCAATGCGTTCTACCGTTTCACAGCTTTCCTTCACTGTAAAACGGTGGGAAGAATCTGTGCGGGACTGCATATTGCCGGACGCAAAACAGGCATCAGGTTCCCGGCCCGCAAAGCCGGTGATGATATTCTGTGCCATGTCTGTAAAGGCTGTCAACGCAGCTTTTGCAGCAGCAATGGCCTCGCTGCCACTCTGATCATCAATATGGGGAATTTCCTCCAATGCACCGGCCATATCCGGCATTACAGTAATGAACTGGGCGATATTTGTAAAAGCATCAGCAGGTTCTCCCTTGAACAGGTCTCTTTTATCTGCAGCCCGGTTAAAATCCACAGCAAAGTACAGGACATCCTGAAGATAATGGCATTCCTGGCTATAAGTAAATTCATAATTCCAGGCCATCAGATCCGGAGGAAACCGGTCTGTTTCAGATCTGATAAGCTGTCCCGATTGCCCTGACAGGAATGGAGCAGCAGGAAGCTCATTGAGGGGCAGCGGAAGCATAACTGCTTTTTCATGCAGTTTTCTCACGGACAACAGGGCATTGTCTTTACTGATAAATTCAAACCGTGAAGAATCATTCAGGTCTTCATTGCCGGACATTACAACGGAAGATACTGTATAAGACAGATCCAAAGGCAGTACCGGGACTACCCGACCATGTTTATCTTTTATAAGGTCAGGAGAAGATATAAGAACATTAAAGGCGGCGGTTTCATCCGGTTTCAGTGACAGCCTTCCTGCTGTAAATTCAGTATCGGATATCTCAGGCTCTGTATCCGGTATTGCATTGCGGATGATGTTCCCGTAAAGATAAGCAGAAGCCTGTGTATTGTTGCCGTAAACACGGGTATGAAACTGCAGTGCTGATTTGAGATCACCGGCATTTGAAAGTTTTACCGTTAATGCCTGCCTGAAATCTTCCTGTACTTCCTGAACCTCTGCTTTCATCTGGTCTTTAAAAACCGGGACCATTAGTTTTTTAAATACATCGGCAAGGCTTTCTTTCTGGCTTTCCAATTTTTTCAGGAGGCTGGTTTCATCTGTATTTTTATCATCTAATATCTTAATGGCGGAGGAATAATCCGGTCCGAGCAGGGTATCAAAATGCTCAAAAAAATGCCGGTACCATACATTCACATCCACACTGCTGAAACTGATCAAAGAAGGTTTGGTGCGGTCTATTCCTTTAACAGCATCAAAAGGATAGACACGCACATCGGTTCTGCTGATCAGACGGCTGGATATTAATTTCGGAGCAAACGCTACCGGCTCCTGCTGTATATTGATCTGGTAACCGATCCCCGGAGCTGAAACCCCTTCTGTATCAGGCCGTAATACACATACCTCAGGATGTCCGGATCCGGCTTCTTGGGATTTATGTTTGCCTGTATTTAATGCCATTTTTAAATTATCCGCCGAAAAAGCTTCTTCAAATTCACGTACAAATTTAGAATAACTTCCATCTTCATCCGGAAGGCAGGATAAGGTCATGATCGCTGTTTCTGATAGATGGGTTTCCTGAGTTTCGGCATCTTTCTGACTTTCATCGCTGCACTTAACCGACAAGCTGACTGTAAGCATGAAGAGCGTATCTTTCCGGAGGGTGAGCGGATCAACAGAGAAACTCAATTTCTGGGTGAGCACAGAAGGTATAATTCCCGGGTTACCTTCTGAACGTTCTTTTATCATCTCATAAATCCCATTCAGCCAGTTATTTACCAACTGACCGGTTTGTTCTTTGCTCAGGATGAAGCTTTCTGTGGGAACCAGGTTTGTATTGACGGTTACCTGCCTATCTTTGTTTTCTTTAAAACAAAATGTCTTTTCATACCATTCTTTATCTGCAAGTGCTTTTGCCATTAATGAAGAAGTTCCTGCGACAGCCGGGTCTGTTGATACCGTTGCAAAGCCGGAATAAGTTTCTTTAAGATCGGTGCCGGCAATGTTATTGACTTTCAATATGATCGGTACTTCAGGAATTGTATCTACCGTAATATCTACTGAACTTTTGTTTTCATTAAGGGTAATGCCTGTTATCTTCATCCCATCGTTAATGATGTAATTGGCCGGATCAGCAGCGGATGCATCATTCAGTTCATTGCTATAAAAAGCGGTGAGTACTTTATTATCCGGGTTGGTTATCTTAACATTCAACAGTCCGTTATATATCTGGCAATTCACGCTGAAAAGCAGTTTCATGACAGGTGCACTATCAGTTTTAATAATCTGCCAGTGAGCGGCTGCACCGGGCCAGCCGTTCACCTCTATAAGTAAATCTGTATTGTTGGTTTCTGTTTTTGTAAAAGGCATCATGTCAATTGGGATTTTGAGATTATACTGTTTGATTTCAGCACTTTCCGGATTATTTAAGTTGTGTCCGTCTTGTGAAAGTGCATATGATGAAATGAAGCAAATAAATGATTAGTTTAAAGTATGCATTTAGCATAACAGGATTCAAATATATAAAAATATTTGTTCCACAATACAGAAGCAATCATGGGATGCAAAATATATTTAATATCACGCTCATCTCCAAAAATTCCTGAGTATGAACATTATTCCGTAACTTTACCTGTCAACACCCTTTAGTCCACAGCCGCTTATGATTCCAGCCAGAATTTTTATAGACGAATTCGGTAATGCACATCCTGACCTATCCAAAAAAGGAGCATTTTCCCATTTCATATACACCTCTGTTATTATAAAAGATCCCGATACGGAAAAAGCAAGGAAGATCCTGAATGAAATCGCCGTTAAGCATAAGCTGGGTAATGATATGCTGTCCCGGAATATCAAAAATAAAAACTTTAAGAAGAGGAAGGAAATACTGCTTGAGCTTATTGAAAAGCTGGACTTCGTGGTGGATGTAATGGTAGTGGATAAATCCAGGCTGTCCGGGGACGTCCTGAAGATCAAAAAGACTTTTTATAAGTATTTCCAGTCGCTGTTTGTGGAAAAGTATAACCACATTTATGAAAGCTATGCGATCCATGCCGGCGAGGTAGATGGGGAATTCAAACAGGAACTGCAGGACTATGTACGGAAGAAAAGCATCAGCCGCGACCTGTTCCATCCGGACCGGAATTTTGAAATGTCTGACAATCCGGATGAAAAGCTGATCAGGATTGCTGATTTTATATCGGGATGCCTGGGGAGGGTATTCTGTACCAGCCATTTTGACCAGCAGTATATTGAGCTGTTCAACCTCCTGCACGCCAGAACTTCCATTGCCTACTTCCCTTTCCAGAGTTACATCACCAAAGAAATTGAGAACAAGCCTGAACTGGATAAGCAGATCATGAAAATGAACTATCAGCTGATTGAAAAATTCTTTGATTCTACTAAGGTGCAGAAAACCAAGGAAAAAGCCAGGCTCCTGGAATACCTGAGGTTCCAGTCTGAACTGAACCCGGACCGGCTGGTTTCAACTGCAGAACTGCTGATCTACCTGAATAATTTCTTTCCCAACATCAGGAATGAGCGGATCCGGATATTGATCCGGGATTTACGGTATGAAGGCCTGTTTATCGTGAGCCATTCCGGAAAGCCGGGCTATAAGCTGGCCACCAAATACTCTGATGTTTCGGAACACTTCAACCATTTTTTAAAGTATGTGGTCCCGATGCTCCAGAAAGTGAAAATCCTGAATGAAACGCTTTCCCAGCATTCATTCAACGACATCAACCCGATTGAGAAAGATCCCAATATGCAGAAACTTAAAGAACTGATTGCCGGAATTTAAATATTGCTTTTTGACCTTACGGCTCAATCACAAACAGTCACTTAGAAGTTATAAGCCTTAAAAGAATTAATTACACATTTAATCTGCACAATGTGTACATTGGGCACCAGCTGCAGTTATCAATATGAAATCTCAAATCTTTTCTCAGGCACTGACAGAGAAAATCATGAAAACACCTTCAAAATAAATAACTTCTCCCGGCATCGTATCAGCATTCCTTCAACCGCATCGAGCCGGGTAATAAAGATCCTGATATACAGAAGATTAAATAACTGACTGCCCATATCCAATAAGTGTTTCTGAACCTGCTGCCCAGACTGCAGGAACCGGTTATTTTAAAAGGGCATAAAAAAATGATAAGGCACTTCCTGTTTTTAATAAATCAATCTGCTGAATCCGGACTTAATTTTTAAACCCACGTATTATATCACCGAATGATCTGACAAATATCATGTAATAAAAGTTTATTTAGAATAAATAAAAATAATACTTTTGATGCAAATCTATGCAATGAGAAGAACTGTAGTTATGTGTTCGGTTGTCTTGGGGGCAGGAATTGCCCACGCGCAGCAGAAAAATGATACGATCAAAAAGGAACTGAAAATTGAAGAAGTTGAGCTTTTCGGGGAGAAAAACAAACAGCCGGAAGGCCTTGAAGTAATCACAAGGCTGCCGCTTAAGCCCAGGGACCAGATTCAGAGTATTTCTGTAGTTTCACATAAGGTAATAGAGCAGCTTGGAGGGCTTACCGTGACGGATGTTGCCAAAAATATTCCCGGGGTAACCCAGTTCGGAAGCTACGGCGGAACAAGGGAAAGTATGTCAATCCGTGGTTATCGCGGGGTTCCTGTGCTTAAAAACGGAGTTATGATGGATTCTGATTTCCGTACCGGATCGATGCTTACAGATATGCAGGGCGTTGAAAGTATTCAGGTAATTAAAGGTTCTGCTGCTGTTACCCAGGGTATTGGAGACGGATTGGGATCTGCAGGCGGAGTGATTAATATTGTGACAAAAGTGCCAAAATTCATCAATCATACCAATGTCGGTTTCCGATACGGAAGCTGGGACTTTTACAGGCCAACCCTGGATTTCCAGAGGGTTTTAGATCATCAGGGAAGAATTGCTGTCCGCCTGAATGCAGCTTACCAAGACAGCAACAGTTTCAGGAGATTTGTTAATACAGACCGTATTTACGTAAACCCGTCCGTGGCAATCCGCCCGGATGACAAAACGGAAATCGTGGTGGAAATGGATTACCTGAAGAATAATACGACACCGGACCGTGGAACCGTAAATTTAGCAAATGGGGATACAGAAGCACTCTATGAAATGCCTGACAGAAAATTTCTCGGTTTTGCAACTGATAATGCTAAAACAGAAACATTTAATTTCTCAACAACAGCAATTCGGAAGCTTACAGATAAGCTGAAATTAAGAGCGGCTTTTATCAGTTCTTCCTATCAGTTGGAAAACACAGGGGCAGCTCTTGCTAAACCAAACAATGCAGGCTGGGAAATCAGAAACAGAACCCTGGGCAGGTCAGACCGTGAAGATCTGAATAAGGTTTTCCAGTTTGATTTTATTGGTGCAGATGTGAATACCGGTTTTATGAAGCACACTTTTCAAGTAGGTTTTGACTGGAAGGAATCTAATGTTACCACCACTTCTTACCAGGCCAAGAATATTGACCAGATCAATGTCCTTAATGATATTAATAATTTTTTACCTCCGAACATTAATCCGGATGAATTCAGCCTTGCTGCCAATAACCCGATTGTCAATACCATTACCCCTACTTTCGGACTGATGGCTCAGGATGTTGTAACTTTCAATAAATATTTAAAAGCCCATTTGGGGATCAGATACAGCAGAATCAACGGTGTGACTGCGGAGACTGAAGTTGAAGCATGGAATCCGACATTAGGCTTGATGATTTCTCCTGTTGAAAACATGAATATTTTCGGGTCATTCACCACAACGACTTCTTTGCGTTCGGCCAATAACCCTTTATTCAATGGCGGAACAGTGGGTGCGTCAAAAACCACACAGTGGGAAGCCGGAATAAAATCCGACTGGTTAAATGAAAAATTACGATTCAATGTAACCCTGTTCGATATCAAAACCGATAACCTTTCTTATTCTGTACTTAATGATCAGGGTAACGCCACCGGTTTCTTCGGGCTTGCTGGTGAACTCAGAAGGAAAGGGGTTGAGGTTGAGCTGATTGGAAGAATCCTGCCCAATTTACAGATTATGACAGGCTGGGCCTATCTGGATGCCCAATACCAGGACAGCCCTGCTTACGTGAACGGATCAGCACTCATGAACGCCCCGAAACATACGGCAAACGGATGGCTGAATTATAAATTCAATACCGGTGCTTTAGACGGACTGGATATCGGAGCCGGAATTTATTACGTAGGAAAACGCCCTGTGGATGAGTATACCCAGAAAACAATCATAAGCGGGCATGCCAACAGCGTAACTCCGGGCACAAAGCCCTTCCTTATGCCTGAATATACCACCGTGGAGGCACAGGTAGGATACGCATTTAAAAACGGCCTTGGCGTAAGGGTATTCTTCAACAACATCTTTGATGCGGTAGGATACAGCTCTTATTTCAGGGGAGGCTTTATTGACCAGATCCAGCCGAGAAACTTCTCAGCACAAATCAATTATAAATTTTAAATCAATTAACAATTATGAAAAATATCAAAACGGTATTAACGGCATTCGTCCTGGGAGCATTTATTATTTCTTGCTCCGGCGAGAACAAGAAAAGAGGTACTGACTACTCAAAATTCAAGACAGAAGTAACTCTGACGCCTGAACAGGAGAAAAGCTATGATGAGATTACGGCAAGGTACCAGAAACAGTCTGAGCAGAACTTTGAAGCGGCAAAAGCGCAGGGCGGACAGATGGACCGTGTGGCTTTGGGAATCAAGAGTGAGGAACTGAAGGCACGGCAGGCAGAAGAAATGGCTAAAGTCCTTGATGCGGGACAGATGGAAAAGTTCAATAAGTTTGTTGATGAAAACTCCAGAAAAAGGCCAAGGTATGACAATCAGCTTTTAGGTAAAATCAAAACTGAATTACAGCTTTCTGAAGACCAGTTTGCCATGCTCAATGCGGCCAATGATGCTTTCGAAAAATCATTCAATGATGCGCATGATATCTACCACGGAAATAATGATCTGGCCAGAGAATACTGGGAAAAATTTGACAACCAGAGGAAAGAAGCCTTGAAAAAGGTTTTTACGCCGGAACAGTATACCAAATTCCTGGCTATTGTAAAGGACCAGCAGTTCAAAGGCAGAAAATAAGATTCATATTTAATTTTTACTATTTTGAGCATTAAAGCAGGCTTTTGTTTTGTTTTAATGCTTTTCCGTTTACCATCATGAAGAATTCCCGCTTACAAAAAACACTTGTCCGGAAAAGAAGAAAAAACGAATCTCTTTTTAAATATGCCATGGGGCTGCTCCACCTCTGGTTGGGCCTTCTTTCTGCTTTGGTGATTATGGTAGTTTGCTTATCGGGGTGCCTGTATGCTTTCAAAAACCAGTTTTCGGATGTGCTGAACCGTGACAAAGTTTTCGTAACGGAAAAGCCCAGATCCAGGAAAACACCTGCTCAGATCCGGGAGATCCTTCTCAGAGAAAAAAAAGAGCTGAAAAGCATCATGATCCCGGTGGATAAAGACCGGAGCTACGTGGTTTCCTATACCCGTGATAATGTTGATTCTGCAGGCTATTTCAATCCGTATTCCGGTAAAGATTTAGGAATGGCAGATGTGAACATGAACCGCTTTTTTGAAATCGTACTCGATCTTCACAGGAACCTGATGATGGGAAATGCGGGAAGGCAGATCAACGGTGCGGCAGTGCTCATGTTATGCCTATTGCTTTTTTCAGGGTTTGTCTTATGGGTTCCCAAAAAGGCCAGGCACCTGAAGCAATCTTTAACGGTAAAATTCAGCGGAAAATTTCAGCGCATTAATTACGACCTGCACAACACGATGGGGTTTTATGCTTTCCTGATGCTGTTTTTTATGGCTGTTACCGGTTTATACATTACCTATCCGTGGGTGAAAAATGCACTGATTGTTTCTTTGGGCGGAGAATCGATCTCAAATGTTTCAGCGGTCAGTTCAAAAGAAGAAAACAATGCTTTTGACCATATTTTTAATGATATGCTGAGCCGCCAGAAAGAAAAATCAGCCGTTCAGGAAAAACCGGTGTCCCTTCAGGAAATCCTGGTTTCGGCTGACAAAATCCTGCCTTATGAAGCCGTTACCACAATTGAGCTGCCCAATAAAGAAAATCCGCGGTTCGTCGTTACCAAAGTAAATACCGGTAACTGGCTCGGAGCCATGCTTCCGGACCAGATTACATTTGATAAAAAGGGTAAATTTAAATCCAAAGAACTGTTTTGGGAAAAGCCGCTCAGCAAACAGTTTACTTCATTGGCCAAACCGCTGCATACCGGGGAAATCCTGGGCCT
This sequence comes from Chryseobacterium sp. JJR-5R, assembly GCF_034047335.1. Lineage (NCBI taxonomy): Bacteria > Pseudomonadati > Bacteroidota > Flavobacteriia > Flavobacteriales > Weeksellaceae > Chryseobacterium > Chryseobacterium sp. JJR-5R. The sequence continues at coordinate 1,531,803 of NZ_CP139137.1, read as the reverse complement.
TAAGAGCATTATTTTTTACTTTATCATCTGCTTCATCGGATTTTCGCTGCCGGTTACGGGATTTATTTTCTGGTTCAATAAATTCAGGAAAGCTAAATAATTGTTTTAAAACATCTTTAAGATGAGCACCCGAATGATATTGCTGCTTCCCTGATGTAATGGAATATTTTCTTTGGTTTAATTTCTCAAAATACCTTATTTTTAAATCAAATAAATCATTACATGATTAATCCCATAAGAAGTTTCTATGTGCAGGTTTTCCTAAGCATCATATGTGTTTTTATTTTTACTGATTCCTGCGCACAGCACCTTAAAATTTACCCTATGAAAAACGATATGCTTCCGAAAGAGATACACCTGCCTCCGCAAACCGTGAAGATCATTGACAGCATTTTTGTATTTGAAAACGGTATCCGGCAACTGGAAACCTTACAGGTATTTAACCTGAAAAACGGCATCCTGGTTTCCGGTCATACGGAATATTATGTAAAAGGCATCCTCAATTTTACGGCTGCTGACCGTTTTGACCACAACGGCAATAACATAGAGAGCAAGACTACGTTTCATTTGAAAAATTCAGTCCAGGTCTTCTCAAAAAAGCTGGATGACAAAGGCTGTATTATTCAGCTTACTACTACAGAAGACGGAAAAGAGAACATCATTTATTACAAAAATATATACAGACAGGATAGGCTGACTGAACAGTCCGTCATTTCAAAAAATACCGGCAGGGTAATAGAAAAAACAGCCTTTCAGTATGATGCGCACGGAAATCTGACTGAAGAAAAGGTTACAGATTTCCATCGGGAGGCAAAAAACCTGTACGGATACAATAAAGATAATCAGGTCACCCTGTACCAGCACATCCGGAATGGCGAGCTGAATGATAAAGTAATCTATCATTACCATGAAGGGCTTCTCCGCAAAACAGAGACATACGACTGGCTTTCCCCGAATCCAAGTATTGAAAACTACACCTATAATGAAGCGCGTCAGCTGGTTACGGTAAGGCAGGGAGCCTCAAACGACAAAACCGAATACAAAGATTTTGATGAGTTCAGCAACTGGCAGATCATGGAAATCTATGTGTACGGGGAACTGACGAGACTGACGAAGAGACAGTTTTTTATCCGCTGATACCAAAGCAAACAGCCGCACATTCAAAATTGTGCAGGAATTCAAGAACTTACCGTGCTTTCAATTTAAAAAGGATTTCCAATGGTTCTTTTTCAGAATAACCTATATTGATTCAGCAGATCTTCCGCTCCTCTCCTATTTATCCGCATTTGTTAGCCACAGGATTGGCATACATTTCCAGGAAGCTCTTCTTCAGATCGGCATCGGAACTGTCAATCCTCATTTCCAGGCGCCGTTCAAAAAGCTGTTTTTCTTCTTCTTTATAATGCTGGGAATACATGTTGGAGCCGTTCAGCAGATCAAAGGCAATATAATTGGTCGGCCAGAGCTTATAATTATCAATAATAGAGCGGTCTATCATTTTTGCAATCGCCTGAAGCTGCTTGTTCTTATTTTCGGTTACTGAGGCAATGTCATCAAATTCTTCTTCCAATATTTTTCCGGCGTGCAGATGGATGCGCTTCTTTTGTCCCAGTACCCCGCTCAGCATGGTTTTGAAATCTTCATCCTCGTCTTTGATGTATACTTCGTTTTTAGACTGTGCCATCACCTGCGGCATTTTAAGGGCATCTGTAGGATCATATTCATACGATATGGATAACGGAACGATCCTGAGCGATTTAAAAAACTCAGCCAGCGGGCGGCTTCCCGCTGCCATGGCAAGCATCTTCAGGACACCCTGCTGGGTAGCGTCGTTGCCGTCTTTTGTACGGCCTTCTCTCTGGGCAATCCAGACAGAACGGTTTTCAGACCGGAGCAAGCTGTAAATATACTCGGACATCAGCTTTGAGCTGCTCAGCTGCTCGCGGATGGACAATCCTCTCTGTACTAAAAAATTACGGTTTAATTTCGCCAATACGTGCAGAAATCTTTTCTGCACCAGGTTATCCCCGATTGCTGAAGAGGTCATAATCAGCCCTTTATCCAGCAGAACCAGATTCAGTAAAGAAGTATCCAGAACGATATCCCTGTGATTGGAAATGAACAGATAAGAAGTGTCTTTATCCAGGTCATCAAATCCGGAAGTCGTCAAACCCTCTGAACTCTGGATAAGAATCTGCCGTACGGTCTGTGAAATACACTGATGCTGAAAATCGCTTATGGATTGGGTATTTTTAAACCTGGCAAGCCAAAAATCTTCTTCACAATCCGGGAAAGTAAACTGCATTAAGGCATGCATCATAGGATGCCTGGCAATACTTTCCAAGGCACCGTTTACTTCATGATCATAAAAAGACCTGATCTCATCAAACTCCGACATATTTTTATCTAAAATTAAAGTTTTGCAAAAAAACAAAAATTTATTGAGTTAATGGCTTTGTAAGCTCCCTATTTGCAGAATTATCCAATTTAACCAGTATTTTTAAATGATGATGTGTGGAGATTCTGCGTGATATGTGGGTTTTGAATTGTTAAAATTATTTCAGATTACCGGTAAAATAAAAGAACGGCCGTAGACAAAGCCTATATTTTTAAAACTATCCGGCTCCTAAAGGTAATCATATGCTGATAATAGGAAAAAAAGCACCTCTGCCGGGTGCTTTTATCTATCTTTCAACCTGGAAAACAGCTTTTTTATCGACTGTTAAAATACCGGTTCTGTTGTTTTTTAACCTGAATGATGCCATATGATCATCAAACTTAAAAACCAGACTGTCTCTGCTGATTTTTCTCAGGTCCCTGACTTTACTCCTGTCAGAAATAATATCGTTCTGCTTAATCATAATGCTGTCGGCAGTAAAAATGATCCGGCTTTTTTGCTCAACTATTTTTTTCTTTATCATACTGTGTAAAGCAATCTCCTTGAGACCCACTTCTTCAATATTGTAAGAATCAATGACCTTCCAGTTTCCTAAGAATTCATTTTTCTGAGACTTGCTGAACGACAGGCATATCAATATTCCTGAAAATAAAAAGATATTTTTCATATGTTTGGTATTTAAATTAGCGGGAACTATCATTCCCGCTGATAATTATTCACTTTATTCTGGATTATTCCTGATCACATTTTCATTCAGTTGATACAGTAAAGTTTTAATATTGCTGTCAATGGCTACCTCCGTACCGGAATCTTCATCAGTTAAAGAACCGTCAATTGTATTTCTGATCGTCCCGTCCTTTAGTTCCTCTCTTACTACTTTACCCTGAAAATGATAGTGGTACCCGCCACCTGTCATATGGACATCGTAATGATTGATTTTGGGACCCGACCAGCTTATTGAAACATCCACCCAGCCATAGATATGCCACTGGGTACCATGGGTATCCGTTATGGTTTCATCGATTTTGATTCTTTTAAAAAGATGGATGGTTTGTGAATCTTCAACTTCAGAAACATCAGATTTAATTTCCGGTACGTTTGCACTGACCAATCCTGTAAAGCCGATCACAGCGGCTAAAAAACATTTTTTCATTGTAATTTAATTTTTGAGTATTATTTATTATTTCTGATTGCAATCAGTTACAATAATATTAACATTATTTAATTCACAATTACGGGATGCCCCATTTCAATATTTTTTCTTCGATTATTATTCAAGATAACTAATGGTTAAGCAATAACAAATATTAAATACCGTAAACTTAATTTTCTGCAAAGTCTGTTTATCTTTTCAGCCGATACAAATATATAATTATTGCTTCTGAAAACAATAAATAACCGAAAGAATAGCAATAAAATATTGTTTATAAATGATAAGGAAAATTTGTAAGAATACTGAAGTTGTATTGTCCGGAAGGCACAAAAGTTTCATCACATTAATTTAGACTCATCAAATCTGTATTGATGAGCATAAAGATATCTATCAATAACTTTCTGTATTGAACCTTAAATGCCTGTTAAGGTAAATTTTTATGCAAAGGCAAAGTAAACCAGAAAGTACTGCCTTTGCCCAGCTCGCTGTCTACACCTATTTCGCCCCGGTGCTTTCTGATGATTTCGGCACTGATGTAAAGCCCGAGCCCGAGCCCTGAATACTGCACGCCGGAGTAATCTGCCCGGTAATAGCGGTCAAAGAGGTGCGGTATTTTATCTGCAGGAATACCCGGCCCTGAGTCTTTCACGGAAATTTTTGCACGGTCTCCCAGATCTTCAACAATCAGATAAATCTCACGCTGATCAGGTGCATATTTAACGGCATTATTTACGAGATTTACCACTACCTGATCAATCCGTACCTCATCCGCTTCAATCATCAGACCTTTTATGCCCTGCAAAATAAGTTCGTGCTTTTCGCGGATCCGGATGTGGGTACAGCATTCATCCAGCATTTCAAACACATTGAACCGGCGGTAATTAAGATGAAGCTGCCCTTCATTGGTGCGGGTGGTATTAAGCAGGTCGTCAATTAATCCCGTGATCTTGAGTACGCTTGCATTAGACTGGTCTACCAGCCGTGGCACCATAGGATGCACCATGTTATCCCGGTAGCGGCTCAGGAGCTGAAGGGATGCTTTTAAAGCAGTAACCGGTGTTTTCAGTTCATGGCTGGCAATACTTAAAAAATCATCTTTGCGCTGCTCTTCCAGCTTCCTCTGGGTAATATCCTGCACGGTTCCTGAAAAATTAGCCTTGCTGAAGACATCTTCATTATAAAGTTTTCCGGTTGAGCGTACCCAGCGGATGTTGCCGTCCCTGTATCCCTTTATCGAATATTCCATGTCAAAACTGGCACCTGTTGTAATGGCGGCATCCAGCCCGGCAATGACTTCATCCTTGTATTCGGGGATAATCTGACTGAATACTTCCTGTAAAGACATTTCTTCGTCAGAATAAAACCCGAATATTTCCTTTAAGCGTGAAGATGCGGTGAGTATCCTGCTTTCTGCATCAATAAACCAGGTGCCCAGTTCAGAAGAATCAATGGCCAGCCTCAGCTTTGCCTCTGCTTCTTCAATGATATGCCTTGAACGGACTTTTTCCGTAACGTCCAAAACAGTTGCCAAAACAGCGGTTATCCGGCCGGCAAAGTCCGTAAGAGGCTGATAAAAGTAATCTACGTATAAAATCCTGTCTTCGCCGTTAAACTTATTTCTAAATACGACTTTCTGCTCGCGTTTCTGGAGTGATAATCCTGTTTCCAGCACATGTTTCCATAGGCCTGGGAACACCTGGTTTTTAAGTTCGGGGAATACTTCCAGCATCGGTCTTCCCAAAACCTCATCTGCAGTACGTTGCCAGAAGGTAAGCAATGCCTGGTTCGTCGTGGAAATAATCTGATCCGGGCCTGTGAGCACCACTACCGGTGCAGGAAGATCACTGAGGATTTTATTTAACCGGTTCTCACTGGTTTTCAGATCAAGGTTAGACGTCAGCAGGAGTTCCTGTGATTTGCTTAATTCCTCATTTATCGCAAGCAGTTCTTCGTTTAGAGATTGTATTTTATTCCTTGCTATCACCTGCTCAGAAACCACGCTTGCCGTCAGCATGATGCTGTTGACTGCTCCGGCTTCATCCTTCAGGGGCTGGTACACAAAATTACAGTAGACTTCATCCAGCTTTCCGTTCCGTTCCAGCATAGCTTTTATTTCATAGCCGTAAAATGCTTTTCCGGTGATATACACCTCATCTAAAATCTGCAGGAATTCCTGGCCCACCAGCTCCGGGACGGCTATATGCAGCGGCAGCCCTATTACATGATCCGGCTTGCCCCATACTTCAAGTACTTTTTTGTTGGCGGATTCAATAATGAGTTCCCTCCCGTGAAAAACAGCTATGGCAACCGGTGCATCAGATAAAAGGAAGCGCAGGCGGCTTTCTGAACGGGACAGTTCTGCCGTACGCTGGACCACCCGGGCTTCAAGCTCCTGATTCAGAATGCTGAGGCTCGTTTTGGTCACCTGGAGCTCTTCATTGGCTGCCGCAAGTTCTTCATTCAGCCGCTGTTCTCTTTCAAGGAGTTCCTGTCGTTCCCTTGCCTCTTCCAGTTCCTTCCGGTCACGCACTTTCTGGGTCACATCCTTCGCCGTATGATAAATGGCGTATACCTTTCCGTTTTCATCTTTTACCGCGAGATAAGAATAATCGAAATAATACTGCTGCAGCCGTCCGTCTACAAACAGTTCAGCAGGTATTGCCTTCCCCACATTATCCACACCGGTATTCCATACTTCCTTCAACATGGCGACAAATGGCTGGTTTGAGATTTCAGGCAGGGCTTCAGACAGTGTAAGCCCGACTACAGACCCGGTTCTTCCCCATGCACCCATCATGGCAGGATTTGCAAATTCTATTAATATCTCTTCTCCGGTATACACTGCAACAGCATGTTCAGTACGAAGGCAAAGGATAGTTAAAAGATCTGTTTTCTCCAGTCGGGTTGGGCTGCGCATTTCGATAGGTTATGGTAGGTTGTATTGATTTTTTAATTCTGGATATGAATACCGATTCTCCGGATAAGATCATCCATGTCAAATGGTTTCGAGATAAAATCATCGGCAAGGCAGATCTCTTTCATTTTCTGTATCCCGGCATTTGCCGTCATTATAATTATAGGAACATGTCTGGATAATCCGTTATTTTTAAGGCTGTTGCAGACTTCCAGGCCATTGCCGTCCGGCAGCATTACATCAAGCAGGCAGAGATCAGGGGCCATCTCTGTATATCCGGACATAAATCCGGATACGGTGGTAAAACCGTATACATTATAGTTCTGTTCTAAAATCATGTGGATGAGTTCCAGGATTTCTTCGCTGTCCTCAAGGACACATATATTTTTATTCATTCATTAATCTTCTGTAGCATTGATCTTCTCATTATTTTAACATTCGCTAAAATCCTCCCGTGCGTAAAGCTTTACCGCTTAAGATCCAGATACTTTAGGTATCATCTAATATAGTTTATATCAAAGGACTGAATTTCTTCTCGCTATTTGATAGATTTTGCATTCAGATTTCCTGATTTCTCAGTTTCAGATATACTTTAAATACTGATCCTTTATCTTCTTCGCTTTCCACTTCAATCCGGCCTCCGCTTGTTTCTATAATTTCCTTCACCAGATACAGCCCTATGCCGTTTCCTTCTCTCTGATTTGCAACCCGGTTGTATTTTTTAAAAATTTTATATTTCAGGGCAGATGGGATTCCTATCCCGTTATCCTCAACATCAATCACCATAAAACCGTTTTCCGCTTCTGCCGCAATTTTTATATCAGGCTTCCGGTCATCCGAACGGTATTTAATAGCATTATTCAACAGGTTGCATATGATGCTCCGCAGCTTGCGCCGGACAAATATTATTTCAGAAACCCGGATATCGTACGTGATTCTTGCTTCCGCTTCACTGATCTGCAGTACCAGGGCAAGCCTCACATCTTCTATAATATTCTGTAAATCAATCAGTTATTCCACAGGATTATATTTCTGACCCTGTCAGCGGGAGTCAATCAGTTCGTTAACAACTGACTTCATTTTAAGCAAACTCTGTTCCAGATTACCCACAAGCTGCGGAAATCTTACCATACCATGTTCAGGGAGCCTTTTCATCATTTCAATGTTCAGTCCGAGGCTGGTCAATGGTGTTTTAATATCATGGGCAATGGTATCAAGCAGCAGTTCATGTTCTGCCACCAGTTTTTCCTGTTCCGCAAGATCTTCTACCCGGGAGGTAATATCAATAAAAGTAATAATAACACCATTATTAAGCTGGTCTGTACGTGTGATATAAGGCAGGATATTCATCTGATACCACCGGCGGTCCGTGGCCTGGATTTCTTTTTCCAAGATTTCGCCGGTTTCAATAACATGTTTTATATTATCTGTAAACGTCGGAAACCTGAAATTTTCCGCCACATCGGCAAGCGCTCTCCCAATATCCCCTTCTTTCAGCCTGAACTGCTTCATAGCAGGCGGGGTAAACTTACGGAGTATCAGGGACCGGTCCACAAAGCTGTGGGATGATGGTATTTCGAAAATAATTTTCCAGTTCCTCATTCAGGTCTGTCAAAGTATTGATTTGTTTGTTCTTTGCTGTGCATACCGGAATGTAATTGTGACGGTGTTAATTAAGATTGGAAGTTACGAAAATGGTTTAAGACCATACAGAATTACAGAATTTTTATTAAATCTGATCATTGCCATCTTTTTGCATCAGTCAATATTTAATAATGCAGAAGTCCTGCAAAGGCCGGTCATATTTTTTATTTTACGGTTTTCCGTAAAGCAAACTTCACCTTGGGTTTTATCTTTACAGGGCATTAAAACAATCATCTGAACCTCATTAATAAAATTTTAATGAATCAGGCCTAATGGCTTGACCGGCTTTAAATTATTTGCTACTTTGCTGCCGGTTAATCTGCCCCGCCCGACTGTCCTGCCCTTCGGGATATCTTTTCTGAGCAGTTGAATCTGCTTCATCCCGGCGGCAGCCGGATTATCTGCATTGGGATTAACAAATGAATGAATAAATGATGAGGCATTGTCAATCAATGATAAAAATGCACTGCAAAAAGACTGAATTATGAAAATTCTCCATACTGCAGACTGGCACATCGGCCAGCTGTTTCACGAATACGACCGCAATGCCGAGCACCGGCAGTTTCTGGATTGGCTGGTGCTCACCATACAGGCAGAACAGATTGATGTCCTTCTGGTCAGCGGTGATGTTTTTGACATCTCAAATCCTTCGGCAGCATCAGTTAAGCTGTTTTACACCTTTCTTAACAGGGCCGCCGGAGCCAGGCAGGGTTTACAGATTGTGATTACCGCCGGCAACCATGATTCGGCATCCCGCCTGGAAGCTCCGATACCCCTTCTTGAATCATCGAACATTCACATTATCGGGACAATAGAAAAAAACGGAGAAGGAAAAATCAATTATGAAAAACTGGTAATTCCCTTGCATGACCCTTCAGGAAATATTAAAACATGGTGCCTTGCCATTCCTTTTTTACGAATGGGCGACTACCCGGTTATTCCCGATTGTGAAAACCCTTATGCTGCAGGTGTTGCGGCCCTGTACCAGGAGGCTTTTGATTATGCGGAACAAAAGAAACAGCAAGGACAAACCATCATTGCCATGGGGCACCTCCACACCCATCATGCTGAAGTAACAGACCTGGATAAGACTGAACGGCTGATTATGGGTGGCGTGGAATGCATCCCGGCTGCCGCTTTCCATCCGGATATCAGATACGTAGCTTTAGGCCATATCCATAAAGCACAGAGGATTGGCGGCAAAGAACATATCCGGTATTCAGGCAGCCCGCTGCCGATGTCATTCTCAGAGCTCAATTATAAACATCAGGTTATTGTTTTTGAACTGGATCAGGAAATAAGTCATTTGAAATCCATAGAAATCCCCCTTTTTGTTCCGCTTCAGCGCATATCCCCTGCTCCGCTTCCTTTGCATGAAATCCTTGCCTTGCTGGAACAGCTGCCTTCGGCCCGGGACAATCCGGAAGTGGCGCCATACCTGGAAGTTAAGGTACTGGTTGACGGCCCTGAACCGGCTTTGCGACATAAAATAGAAACAGCTTTAGCGGGAAAACATGTGAAACTAACTACAATCCATCAGATATATCCTGCTTCAGTAAAAAAAGTGCCGGAGCTGATTACTCAGGAACAGCTCAATGAGCTGCAGCCTTCTGATATTTTTGAAAAAGCCTATCAGTCCCGGTATAACAGTTCCATTCCTGATGGCCTGATGGAACTTTTCAGACAGGTGACACGGGAAATCAGTAACAACAATGCAGAATAGAATATAATGAAGATATTAGCCATACGGATTAAAAACCTGGCCTCTCTGGAAGGCCGGACCGAAATAGACTTTACCGCCGAGCCTTTATGCTCAGCCGGAATTTTTGCGATTACCGGTGCTACCGGCGCCGGGAAATCCACCATACTGGATGCGCTGTGCCTTGCTTTGTACGGAAAAACACCACGCTACCTTCAGGCCCGGGAAACAGGAATAGAAGTACGCGATGTGCAGGGAAGCACGCTCAGCCAGGGCGATGTCCGGAGTATTTTAAGGGACGGTACTGCTGAAGGATCTGCCGAAGTGGATTTCCGAGGTATCGACGGGCACAATTACCGTGCCGGCTGGAGTGTGAGGCGTGCCCGGAATAAAGCGGAAGGCAGTATGCAGTCTGACACGGTTACCCTGACCAATATTACTTTAAATACTGCAATTCCAGGTAAGAAACAGGAAACACTGAATGAAATTGCACGGCTGGTCGGGTTGAATTTCGATCAGTTTACCCGTTCCGTTTTGCTGGCACAGGGCGATTTTACGGCTTTTATGAAGGCCAGCAAAGATGAAAAGTCTTCTTTACTGGAAAAGCTGACGGGAACGTCCGTGTATTCTGAGATTTCAAAAAAGATTTATGAAAAATTCAAGTCTGAAGAACAGAAACTGCGTGACCTCCATCTCCGGAAAGAAGGAATCATCACCTTCAGTGAAGAGGAATTGACCGCTTTGCTGGATGAGCAGAACGTTTTGGAAACCAGCCTCAAAAGCTTGGAACAGCACCTGCACGACCTTGTAGCAGAAATAAGCTGGCATGAACAGATGGCCCAGATGCAAATTAAACAGGAAGAAGCCCGGGCTGCATTTCAGGAGGCTTCGGATGCAAAACTAAATGTTCTTGCGCGGAAACAGAAGCTATGGGCAGCCGAACAGGCACAGCAAACCCGGAGCTGGGCAGATGCGCTGAAAAATGCCACGCACCAGCATTCAGAAAAAACAGGAACCCTGAATGCGCTGAATGCAACGGCAGCAGCTCTTCAGGCAAACAAAGAACAGCTGGATGTCCGGCTGCTGGATTCGGATCATCATTTTAAAGAAAAAAACCGGGCCTTTCAGGATGCTTTACCGCTGCTGGAACAGGCCAGAAAACTGGATACCCTGTTGTCCGAGAAAAAGGAACAGCTTGATAAATCCGGTATTGAGGCAGAACAGGCTTCAGTAAAAAGCAGGGACCACCAGGCATTGCTGAATGAAAAACAGACTATATTCAATCAGCTTTCGGAAGAAATCAAAACCTTAACCGGCTGGAAAACAGAAAATGCAGACCGCAGCACGGTAGCGGAAAACAGGGAGGTCATCCTTTCTAAATTACAGGACGCACAGAAATTACTGGAAACCCTTCAGTTATCTGCTGATGAACTGGCATTGCTCAGCGGGAAAATTACGGAAGCAGAAATAAAAAAGGCAGACCTGGAGACGCTTGTCCGTACAAAGAAGCAGGAATGGGAAGAACTGAAAAAAAACCATGACAGCCGGGCTTCAGCATTGCTGATGATTCCTGCTGAAACCCTGGAACAGGAAAAAACGGAAACCGTCCGCCACATTGAAAATACCATCCAGGCCAAAGCCGACTGGGAACTGCTGCATACTTCCCGGGCTGAATACGAAACCTTAAACAGGAAACAGCTGAAAGACCGGATAGATTACCGGATGAAACAGGAAACCCTGGAACAGCTTGTCCTGCAGCTGGCCGCCGAAAAGATTCAGAAGGAAACCTCTGCCCGGATGCTGGAACAGGCCCGGCTGGCATCCGCTGAAAATATAGAAGCTTTACGGTCTGCTCTTACGGATGATGATCCGTGCCCGGTCTGCGGAAGCACGCATCATCCTTATGTAGTACAGAACCCACAGCTGGAAAATGTACTGTCCGCACTGGAAACGTTGTCTACGGAACATGAACGCATCTACATGGCCTCTTTCCGCCGGCATAACGCTTTGGAGCAGGAATGTGAAACGCTCGCTAAAACCATTCAGAATCAGGATACAGCCATCATCACCCTCCAGGCTGCACTGGAAAACAGGAAGCATGTCTGGGAGCAGTCTGATATGGCGGAAGAAAGCCGTGCTACCGCGGATGCTGAAAAGGCTATCTGGATTGAAAACCGGCTGAAGGAGCTGAAAGCCGGGCAGGCCGTCCTGCAGGCAAAGATCCAGGATTACAAAGACCGGAAACAACAGCTTGAGAAAGATAAAAACCTTATCGATCAGATGAAGGAAACCTCTGACCGCCTTACGGAACAGCTAAAAGATGCCGGAACAGCCATTGCCCTGTTTCAGGAACAGCGCAACAGCAAAACAAAGGAGAAAGATAAAGCATCTTCCGGGCTTCTGGAGGCTGAACAGTCGCTTTCTCTCTATTTTAATGCAACGGGCTGGATGGAAAGCTGGAAGGCTGCACCTGCTGCATTTACAGAACGTATAGAAAAATTTGCGGAAAAGTGGAAGAAAAATACAGAAAAGCTGGAGCAGTGCGGGAAGAATAAAGGCATCCTTGAGGCAACCATCAAAGAAATGGAAAGCCTTGCTCATACCCTTGCCGCAACGGTAACGGAAAAGACGGAAGCTTTTAAAGCACAGCAGCAGAATTACCTCCATCTTAAACAGCAGAGAGACGGGATTTTTGAAGGGCAGGCTGCGGAAGAGGCAGAAAGAAAACTGAAAACAGATGCATCAGATGCACAGGAACAGCTTGAATCACTGAAAACAAAACAGCAACAGCTGATTCTGGATCTTACCAAAGCAAATGTACAGCATGCGGAACTGAAAGGTGCTTTAACCGGACTAAAAGCGGATATGGAAACAGCTTCCGGAAAACTGCAGAACTGGATGGATGGGTATAATATAAAAAATCATGCAGCATTGAACATTCAGGAGCTGGATGAATTACTGGCCCTGACGCATGAATGGCTTGATGCCGAACGCTCAGCTATACAGGCGATTGAAGAAGAAGTAACCAAAGCCGGCTCCGTGCTGGCTGAAAGAAGACAGCTTTTACAAGATCATCAGCAGAAAGGAATTTCCGTACGCCCGCCTGATGAGCTTCATGCATTAAAGTCAATCACTGACACGGAAGCTGAATTTAAAAAGCAGAAAAAAGGGGAAATCAGTTTCCGCCTGCAGCAGGATGAGATGCATAGAAGCAGAATCGGTGACCTTCTGCAAAGCATCACGGAGCAGGCGGCCGTTACGGAAAACTGGGGAAGACTGAATGACATCATCGGGTCGGCAGACGGCAAAAAATTCCGCCAGATTGCCCAGGAATATACGCTGGATGTTCTGCTCGGCTATGCCAATGTCCATTTGAAAGCCCTTACCGGCAGGTACAGGATCGAACGTATTCCGGCGAGCCTAGGCCTGCAGGTTGTGGATCAGGACATGGGTGATGAGGTCCGCACGGTATACTCGCTTTCCGGCGGGGAATCTTTTCTGGTTTCCCTTGCCCTGGCTTTGGGCCTGGCCTCTTTATCATCCAGCCGGATGAAGGTGGAGTCTCTGTTTATTGACGAAGGTTTCGGATCACTTGATCCGGCTACGCTTAATATTGCCATGGATGCCCTGGAAAGGCTGCATAACCAGGGCCGGAAGGTCGGGGTCATTTCGCACGTCCAGGAAATGACGGAACGGATCCCGGTACAGATTAAAGTAAGCAAACAGCAAAGCGGAAAAAGTGTGGTAGAAGTAACCGGATATTAATTTATCCTGGTCCGGCATGAGAAAGAGATCAACCCAGAAAGTACCATCTTAATGATGATTTACCGGTTTTCCTTTTTTAAACAGCTGTTTTTTTACTAACTTTCACTCCCTGTTAAATACAGGTATATCATGAAATCATCCGTAAATGATCATGATGGCATCTGTTTAACGGTCATTAATGAAGCGTATCACCTTATATATTTGAAAGATGAGAACTGAAATTAAAACAATACTGGTAACGGTAGATTTTACTGAGAAATCTGACAATGCGGTTACGATGGCGGTCCACATGGCAGGAAGGCATAAGGCACGAATCATCCTGTTCCATAATTTCATCAATTATTACATTATTGACAGAACCGGCAAACAGGCAGTTGGTACAGAAAAAGTAAAAGAAGGCCTTGAGCTGGCAGAGCGCGGGCTCCGTGAAATCAAGCTTGCCGTCCAGGAACAGAACCGTTCGCTGCGTGTAGATACCATCATCGGGAGCAACAGCCTGGTCAGCAGCATCAATGAATGTATCACTTCTGAGAAAGTGGATCTGGTGCTTACCGGAACTTCGGGCAGGCAGAGCATAAAAGAACTTTTTCTGGGATCCGCATCATATGAAATCCTTACCGGGACAAACAGCTCAGTTCTTCTGGTTCCGGAAAAATGCCGCACTTACGACTTTGGAAAAATCCTGGTCCCTGTACGGGTGATTGAAAACCTTCAGGAAAAATTAATGGTCTCTCAGAATATTGCCAAAAAAAACAATGCAGAAATCAGCCTTCTCGGAATCTGCAGCGAAGAAGATGCTAATGTGATAAAAGAAGCCTATAATTCAATCTGGAGCGCACTGGCAAAGGATACGGTAAAATATTCCACCTCATTTATACTGACCAACGAAAAGGCTGTCAAGATCTCACAGTTTTCAAAAATAGACCATGCAGATATCATCATTCTTAATTACCATGATGAAAACAGCTGGAAATCTTTATTTTCAGAGAACTTTTTTAAGCAGATCATCAATCATACCGATGTTCCCCTGTTCTTTTTAAAGAAGACAACGGAGGCACAGAAAGCAATGCCGGATGAAAGCGCAGGTTTTGATATTGCACTTCCTTCTCCCGGATAATCGGCAGGCAGATGTACATGAGGCATAATTATAATACTAAAGTACCGCATACCACTCACTTTGCAGGCTTTTTACTTATCACTTTCGGAATCTGATCTGTCAGTCTGTTAAAAAGCCCGCAGAATAATATCAGTTTCTGAGTTTAATCTGCAAATTTTTACATATTTAGAAAGAACAGCTGTATATAACCAATAATTTAAATATATTTTATGATCTTGTGCATAAAATAACTGCTTTTTATATAATAGTTTTACAAAACAGTTCAGATTACACCACCATATTCGCGGCATCCTTTCACAATTCCTGTGCAAAGCAGGCCGGGAATTTCTAACCGTTCTGAACTGCAATAATACCACTTATTATATGCAGAATATTTTATGTTTCAGCCATTTACACTGGAATTTCGTGTATCAGCGACCGCAACATTTGCTCAGTCGTTTTGCCAGACAGTACCATGTCTATTATTTTGAAGAACCGCGTTACGGATCAGATGCCTATGAAATCGTCCAACAGGACGGTATTTCAATTGTTTCCCTGTTTATTGATGACCGGGATGCCGACCGCAATGAAAGATTGAAAAAACTGGTCGACCGATTTATTGCAGAACGGAACATCAAGGAATTTGTCTGCTGGTACTATACCCCGATGGCACTGGAATATACGGCTCATCTTGTACCCCAGGTAACCCTTTATGATTCTATGGACGAGCTTTCAGCTTTCCGTTTTGCGCCGCCTCAGCTGCTGCCGCTGGAAAATGAACTCTTCAAAAGAGCAGATGTGGTCTTTACAGGCGGGCATACGTTGTATCAGGCTAAGAAAGACCGCCATCACAACATCCATCCTTTTCCCAGCAGTATTGACAAGGAACATTTTCAGGCAGCACGGCATAATCAGAATGAGCCTGCGGATCAGAAAGAGATCCCACACCCGAGGTTTGGGTTCTACGGCGTTATCGATGAACGTTTTGATATCGAAATGTTAAGGGAAGTTTCGGAAAGGAAACCCGACTGGCATTTTGTAATCATAGGCCCTGTGGTAAAAATTAATCCGGATGACCTTCCGAGAGCAGAAAACATCCATTACCTGGGCCCGAAGAAATATGAAGAACTCCCTTATTACATCAGCCACTGGGATATTGCGCTTGTCCTGTTTGCCCTGAATGAATCCACTGAGTTCATCAGCCCTACCAAGACTCCCGAGTACCTTGCTGCAGGCCTTCCGGTTATTTCCACGCCGATAAAAGATGTGGTGAAGCCTTACGGTGAAGAAAACCTGGTGTACATTGCCAGTGATGCAGACAGCTTTATCATGTACGGTGAGGAGGAACTTGCCAAAAAATCTAAAAAGGAATGGCTGATGAAAGTCGATGAATTTCTGGCCGATGATTCCTGGGACAACACTTTTGAGAAAATGAATCTATTAATTAACAACGTAAAAAAAAGCAACGGTATTTATGTATGATTTCCTGATTGTCGGCTGCGGCTTTGCCGGATCAGTCCTGGCAGAACGACTGGCGAACGCCGGAAAAAAAGTATTAATTGTAGACAAGCGTGACCATATTGCCGGAAATGCTTATGACTATTATAACAACGAGGGAATCCTGATCCATAAATACGGCCCGCATATTTTCCACACCAATTCTGAAGAAGTATTTTCCTATCTTAACCGTTTTACAGACTGGCGCCCTTATGAGCACCGCGTACTGGGCAGCGTAGACGGGCAGCTGGTACCGATTCCCATTAACCTGACCACCATCAATACATTATACGGAAAAAACCTGACCTCTGATGAGGTTGTGGGCTTTCTGGCATCGAAAGCCGAACAGCGGAAGCCTGTGCTTACTTCTGAAGACGTAGTGCTGAATGCGGTAGGAAAAGAGCTGTATGAAAAATTCTTTCGCGGCTATACCAAAAAACAGTGGGACCTTGATCCTTCTGAACTGGATGCTTCGGTTACGGCAAGGGTTCCTACCAGGACCAATAAAGATGACCGGTATTTTACGGATACCTTTCAGGCGATGCCGAAAAACGGTTATACCGATATGTTCAAAAAGATGCTTTCACATGAAAACATCCATATCATGCTGAATACCAATTACAGGGATATTGTTGATATTATTCCGCATAAAAAGCTCATTTACACAGGCCCTATCGATACGTATTTCGATTACCGGTACGGAAAGCTGCCTTACCGTTCAATCGATTTTCATTTTGAAACGCTGGATACTGAAAATTACCAGCAGACCGGAACCGTTAATTATCCTACCTCCAACCTGTATACGAGAATTACCGAATTTAAGCACCTTACAGGACAGGTTCATCATAAAACAGCTATTGTCTATGAATATCCGAAGGCTGAAGGCGATCCTTACTACCCGATTCCGCGGAAAGAAAACCAGGATGTGTATAACCAGTATAAAAAGCTGGCGGAAGAAACTCCCGATGTTTACTTCACCGGCCGCCTAGGGACGTATAAATATTATAATATGGACCAGGTAGTTGCGCAGTCGCTGGCTTTATTCAAAAAGATGACAAAAGAAGATGACGGAACCCAATACTAAGTACAGGAATCCTGAAAAAAATTTCCGGTCATTCATCATGGCCGGATTTGAATGTGCCGACCACCAGAATGCATTCGGGGAGCGCGTTGACCTTACTGACCTGACAGGCCATGACCGTTTTATTGACGAAGATTATAAAGGGCTCCGCGATATCGGCATCAGTACGGTACGCGAAGGCATCCGCTGGAGCCAGGTGGAAAAAACCCCTTTTCAGTATGACTGGAGCCAGGTGGAAGAGATGATCACCTGTGCACAAAGAAATGGCATTGAGGTTATCTGGGACATCTGTCATTTCGGGTTTCCGGACGACCTTACGCCTTTACATCCCATGTTTGCCCGAAGGTTCTCACATCTGTGCAGGGCCTTCGTGCAGAAATACAGAAGCCTCTGCCCTGATGGCGAACTGGTGGTTACGCCCATTAATGAAGTCAGCTTTTTATCATGGCTGGGCGGCGATGTAAGAGGAACAAGCCCTTATTGCATACATCAGGGATGGGAAGTGAAATATATGCTGATGAAAGCTTATATCGAAGGGATTGAAATGATGAAAGAGATTGATCCCGAAGTACGGATCATGAGCACAGAACCCCTGATCCACATCGTCTCCCCTGATCTTTCAGATGCTGCGCTTGTTCTGCATGCCCATGAAAAACATCAGGAGCAGTTTCAGGTACTGGATATCCTCAGCGGGAAGATGTGCCCTGAACTCAGGGGAAAACCTGAATACCTTGATATCATCGGCGTCAACTTCTATTTTGATAATCAGTGGACGGTTACCGACCACCGGTATATCCCCTGGAATGAAATGCCGGCAAGCCCTTTCTGGAAAAGCCTTCATACGCTTGTAGACGAAGTATTCACCAGGTACGGAAGGCCTGTTGTGATTTCGGAAACCAGCATGGCAGGAGAAAACAGGTACGCATGGCTGAAGATGATCAGCGAAGAATGCATGTCTATTCTAAAAAGCGGTATTCCGCTGCTGGGATGCTGCATCTATCCGATTATTGACCGCCCGGACTGGGATTTCCCGCTCAACTGGCATCACAGTGGGGTTTGGGACATACATAATCCTGAAACCCTGGAAAGGGAGATTCATCACGAAAGCCTTGCAGCAATCCGGGAATTCCAGGAAAAGCTGGACGGTTCGACGGTAGATCTTCTGGAAGGGATCTAAGATCCTGTTTTAAATTCCAGCACTGAAACATAATAAAATTTTTAAAACTTATTCTGGTTTGTCCCGCTGATTCTTAGATTCAGCAGCGCTGGGTGCCGATGCGATGTAAATACGCAGGCTGCTTAAGATCACACCGGCTGCGATCCCTTTTATCGTAGGCCAGGCAGGAGGGATTTTCACCTGATGGTTAAATGAAGACCTAGACCGTTGTTCATAAAAACCTATGTTATTACCAGAATCTGAGGCAATTATTTTATAAAATAAATTCAGACGGGTTCTAAAGATTATCCAGCATTAAGATTCAGATTTATTATTCCCCTGATCCGTTTTTCAGGGGAATATTCATTCAGCATACCATAAGAACCTTTTTACTGCCTGCTGTTGATTCGGGGAACGGATCCATCATTTGAATATGAATTAATTTTTTTACATAAAATTAATATTCATTACACATTAGTTTTTTTCAATGTTAAAATAAATATTAACTCTTGATTCTTAACTGATTAGTGAAAATACGTGGTATCATTTTAAATGAATTTACAAAGCATACGCAAATTATAATCAGCATATAAAACTGATTATCAGAGTATTAATATAATTCAAATAATGATGAATAAAATTAGAGATATTTGATTTTAATAATCTGTAAACAAAAAAAATTATTACTTTTGCTTAAGTAATAAAAAATTGTTTTTTATATTTTTATTTTGTTAATTAGATCATCAGACATAAAACATTAAAACCACCTTATGAGAAAAATAATTCTACTCTTCACATGTTTATTCGGAATTTCGGCTTTCTCACAGATTAAAGTGCTGAAAAACGTTACACTGGTAGAAATCGGTAAAGACAATTCTGTAGGTTTATATAAGAAAGAAGATAAATTTACCATCAATTACCAGGATTTAAATACGGCCAATCTGAATACTTTCCGTTCCTTTTCATTTCAGAACCTGAACAGGGATGTATCAGGCCTGTATGAAATAATCACCAACGGGTTTATCGATACACCCGAGGGAAATATCGTCCTGGAGCTTCCCAATGACATCGTAGAGCTCCACTTTGATAAAAACTTCGGACAGCCTACGGTTCAGTTCATCCAGTACATCAATAAGAACAGGAAATATGTAGGGAAATCCCAGGTGCTGAACAAAAAACAGATCGATAAGATCTTCGGAAAGCTAAGCGGAAAATCATCTCTCTATGACAAAGCCGCCGGAATGGTTCCTGTTAACCCTGTAAACACAGCTTCAGCTTCAAGTGCGGCATCGCTCAACAGCAATAACAGCAGCAAAAGCAACACAACGGGCAGTAAAAACAGAAAGCCCAGAAAATAATTGCTATTTTCACCATATTAATACAGCTCATTCCCCGGAATGAGCTTTTTTATTTTTATTTTTGCAAAAAGCCATTGTACATTATGTCTCTTCAGATAAATCAATTAACCAAGAAATTCGGTGAACAGACCGCCCTTAACAAGATCAGCATTTCTATTGACAACAATGAGATCATCGGCCTTCTGGGCCCGAACGGCGCGGGAAAGTCAACCCTTATGAAATCTATTGTCGGTGCATTGAAAATTGATGAAGGCGAAATCATCTTTAACGGGAAAAATATCACGGAACATGAAATCGAAACGAAGAAAAAGATCGGTTTCCTGCCAGAAAACAATCCGCTGTACCTGGAAATGTATGTCAAAGAATACCTGCAGTTTGTAGCGAATATCCATAAAATCCCGGAATCCCGGGTGGATGAAGTAATTGAGCTTGTAGGCATTACACCTGAAAAAAGAAAAAAGATCGGACAGCTTTCCAAAGGGTACAAGCAAAGGATAGGCCTTGCCCAGGCCATTATCCACCAGCCGGATTTACTGATCCTGGATGAACCGACCAACGGCCTTGACCCTAACCAGATCATCGAAATCCGGAACGTGGTTAAGGAAATAGGACAGCAGAAAACCGTACTGCTTTCCACCCACATTATGCAGGAAGTGGAAGCACTCTGTTCACGCGTAATCCTGATCCATAAAGGGAATATTCTCCAGGACTGTGCCGTGGATGAATTTAAAGGCAAATTCGGGAGCTTGGAAGAAGCTTTTGCCCACTATACACAGACCGAAACTGCTGCAGCCCATCTTTAATGGCTTTAAATTTGATGGTTGTAAGCATCAACAAAAAGCAATGATCAACATGATTAAAAAGATTTTATTCGGGGCACTCTGTATCGCTCAGTTTTCTTTGGTTTATGCCCATAACCATAATGGCAACCTGCCTCACGGTGCGACGGGCGGCAGTAGCAGTACCGCACTTTACCAGCAGGTACCGAAATCCGTTATTATCAAAACGAAAAAATTTAAGATTAAAATAGACCGCCAGCCTAATGGGAAGTATCTTTACCAATCCTGGGCGGCTAACGGGAAAGTTACTTCAAAACCGAACATGATCATCAGCGACGGGGAAATGATTCCGGACGGTACCGGCGGAAATTATTATTTTGAATTCAGCAATAACGGCTATACCTATCAGATCTGGAGAAACTATCTAACCGATTCGGCAAAAAAAGCACCATACACACTGAATGTAGATGATCAGAATGGGAAAAATATTGTCAACCAAGATGGATATGTGGTAAAATATTAATCAAAATCAGAACTCTCACTTTGCGGTGGGAGTTTTTTTAGCTGTTTTGTCTAATATAAATGTAGAGACCATCAGATCAGATCAATTTAGATCAATTCAGACTGTTTTTTGCGGTGCAGATTTCTGTGCTCCCTGAAAACAGCTTCCGTTAAAGCTTTCCCGGGCAGCCTGGTATCCGATATTATAGATTTTTTCCAACCGGTCTTTTCTTCTTTCAAAAGTTCCGTAGCTCGACAGTTCCTGGGATGAAATAAACCAGTCGCAATAGTTGAACTTAATTTTCTCCACCCGGTAGGAAAGCAGGTCATAGGAACGGGAGACAATGGCTTTAATGGATTTCAGGTCATCAATCTTAATATTGTGGGGCGGAGATACAAAAACACCGATCATCCTGTTACAATCTTCCCTGATGATATCGGCAGGAAAGTTATTCAGGACGCCGCCGTCACAGTACATCTCACCGTTGATGATATAGGGTGTGGTAATTCCGGGAATGGAACACGAAGCAATAACGGCATCTACTACTTTGAAATCCGGGTCAAATATTTTTTCGGTCCCGGTGACCAGTTCCGTGGCCACAATCCGTACTTCCATGTCCAGATCTCCCAGTTTCATATCCCCGAAAACGGGATGGAGGTAATTCCTGAAAATAACGGATGAAACCAGTCCAGGCTTATTGAAAGCAAAATGTTTCCAGTTGAAAAAATAAATGGAATTAAAAAATTCCAGGATTTCTTCCGGCGTTTTCCCCACAGCATGGAGGCAGCCTACAATAGAACCTGCGCTGCAGCAGGAAAGAATATCTACCTCAATATCTTTTTCCCTGAGAAACTTTAAAACGCCTGCATGGGCAATGCCTTTGGTACCGCCTCCGGATAAAACAAGCCCGGTTTTTTCTGAATTCATGAAATAAAATTAAGAAAACAGAAAGGAAAAAGCAGGATTAATTTTTCAATTGTATTGATTTTAAAATTATTTTAATAAAAATTCCGAAAAAAAACAAACATACCTATGGCTTATAAATTACTTCTTATCCAGTCTGGAATCATATAATCGTAAAATTTCAATATAATCCTGATCTGTTTTTACCGATTTCAGCTTTTCTTTTAAATCAGGATAGGCACTGATTATTTTTCCCAATTTTCCTTTCATATCGTTAAAAAAGCCTGAGTATAAAATATTTTTTTCTTTATCAACAAGATATCCTTTAATCTCAAGCTGCATACGGAGCGTTGGATTATAATAATCCTTGTACCAGTTTATATTTTTTCCTTCATACATAATTTCGATTAATCCTTTCTCTTGTGGCAGCCGTTCTGAAGAAGAAAAATATTCATGTTTTATATTATTTTCATCTGTTATTTTAATGTATTCAACATCAGCAGGTTCTACCCAGGTTTCATGTCCACTTTCATCTTTCATTTTCATTTTAAACAGAACTGTTGCAAAGTAATATTTTTTGTTTGTAAATCTGCCCACATTTCTCACCTGCGCTTTTATTGTATCATTTGAATTCTTCAGAACATATTCAGCCGGAAAAAAGCCCTTCATTCCCTGAGAAAACATTAAATTAAAGCAAAAGAGGACCAGTAAAAAAATTAGTTTTTTCATAAGTAACTATTTAAAAAAAGCCCAGATAAAATCTGAGCTTTAATTATAACTATACTATTCAATTAGAAGTTAGATTCTAGTTATTGATGTACTTTTCAAAGACTTTGGAAAAATCCTTTTGGGTATACCTGTCGAAACTGTTGGTATTCCATGCGAAAATATATTCGGTGATGGCCTTCAGTTCCTGGCTTTTGGAAACATTTTCCTGTTTACCGGATGCTACAGTTGCTACGGCTTTCACCAGACTGTCATTTGAAAAACCCAGTAAAGACTGATTATGGTGCACCACCTGCTGAATCGCTAAAAGTGCTTTGTATAAGTCTTTCAGCTGATCGATCTGGCCTTTTGCCACACTGATCATTAAAGGGATATTTCCGATATTAAAAGAAATTTCAACATCAAGGTCAATGGTTCCCGCCGTCTGTAAAACAATGTTTGAAAAAGGAAACTCATAATATTCATATCGTTTCAGCACTCTTTTTCTGTCCAGAGCGCTTGCGCCGTCGATGTGGATCAAAGCCCTGTTGGTAAAACAGTACTCGTCCCTTTTGGATTTGATCAGGAAGAAAATTTTCTCATTGTCTTCGGATAAGATGTAATCGTCCGAGTCTACCTTATCATAATCCTGGGATGGGATAATCTTACCGATGTCCCCTAAGCCTAATGCTTCTGCCGCTAATTTCTTAAACATACCTTTATTGAGTTATTAGTTGGTTATGGTATTTTTATTTATTAAATGTGGATCACTTCACCGTAAGCCGCTGCCGCTGCTTCCATAATAGCTTCAGAAACCGTTGGGTGCGGGTGGATGGATTTGATTATCTCATGGCCTGTGGTCTCAAGTTTTCTTGCGACTACCGCTTCCGCCACCATGTCCGTAACACCGTCACCGATCATATGGCAGCCTAACCATTCCCCGTATTTAGCATCGAAAATAACTTTGATGAAACCGTCTGTATTTCCGTTGGCCGTTGCTTTTCCGCTGGCAGAAAGAGGGAACTTCCCTACTTTGATTTCGTAACCTTTTTCCTTAGCCTGCTTTTCAGTAAGGCCTACAGAAGCTACTTCAGGGTGGCAGTATGTACATCCCGGTATATTGCCGTAATCGATTTTTTCAACATGCATTCCTTTGATTTTCTCTACGCAGGTAATCCCTTCGGCAGAAGCAACGTGTGCCAAAGCCTGAGTCGGTATCAGATCTCCGATCGCATAGTAACCCGGTACTGAAGTTTCATACCATTCGTTTACCAGCACTCTTCCTTTATCCGTCTGGATGCCCACTTCTTCAAGGCCGATGTTCTCGATATTGGCCGCAATCCCTACTGCAGACAATAAGATATCCGCTTCAAGCATGATGTTCCCTTTGGCAGTTTTTACAGTTGCCTTAACCCCTTCCCCGCTGGTATCAACGCTTTCAACAGAAGCATTCGTCATGATTTCGATACCGGTTTTCTTCAGGGATTTCTCCAGGTGCTTGGAAATTTCTTCGTCTTCTACAGGAACGATGTTCGGCATGAATTCAACTACCGTTACTTTTGTTCCCATGGTGTTATAAAAATCGGCAAACTCTACCCCAATGGCACCTGAACCTACGACGATCATAGATTTCGGCTGCTCAGGTAAAGACAGTGCCTGTCTGTATCCTATTACCTTTTTACCGTCCTGCGGCAGGTTCGGCAGTTCTCTTGAACGCGCTCCCGTAGCGATAATGATATGTGTACCTGAATATTCGGTTACTTTACCTTCTTTATCGGTTACGGAAACTTTTTTCCCTTTCTGAACTTTGGCCGTTCCCAGGATTACATCGATTTTGTTTTTTTTCATCAGGAATTCAATTCCCTTGCTCATTTTATTGGCTACCCCACGGCTTCTCTGGATGACATTCGGGAACTCGAATCCGGCTTCCACTTTATTCAGTCCGTAATCTTCAGCATGGTTGATGTAATGAAATACCTGAGCAGACTTCAACAAAGCTTTGGTAGGAATACAACCCCAGTTCAGGCAGATCCCTCCTAAGTTTTCTTTCTCGATAATAGCAGTTTTAAAACCCAGCTGTGCTGCTCTGATCGCTGTAACATATCCTCCAGGACCACTTCCGATGACAATAATATCGTAGTTCATTAGTATAAAATTTTATGCGAATTTAAGGAAAAAATATTGGATAACCATGATTCAGTGAAGGGATTGAATAAAGCTTTTCTGCCAGCATTTGTGGAGCCGCCGGATATAAAGGTGGAAAGTTGTTAACGGCTTCTGCCTGAAGATTTATGATATTTAATAAGGGCAGTCCGAAACCCTTTCATTGGCTTTAATTTTTTTAATAAACCTGTGTGCTGAAACAGTCTGTTCGGTGTTCAGAGTGTATACTGTCAATAACGATCCGGAACATCTGATACTTCTGTCTTAATTTACCCGAGCCTGAAGCAAAAAAGAGAACGCTTACGCATTCTCTTTTTTAAGATTTAATGATTTTAAGATTTACTTTTTCTTTGTATAAGCTACTCTCCAGACAATTCCGCTTACGTCATCGGCTACCAACAGTGAACCGTCTGCGATCTGTAATACTCCTACAGGCCTTCCGTAGACGTCTCCTTTTGCTTCATTCGCGATAAACCCGGTTAAAAAAGGCTCGTACGAACCTGATGCTTTTCCGTTGGCAAAAGGTACAAAAGCAACTTGATATCCTACCAGTGAAGAACGGTTCCATGAACCGTGCTGCCCGATGAACGCCCCGTTTTTATATTTTTCCGGAAACTGGTTCCCTGTGTAGAAAGACAGGCCTAAGGATGCGGTATGTGATCCAAGAGGAACATCCGGAACTATTGTTTTGGCTACCAGATCCGGTTTTTCACCTTTCCTTCTCGGGTCTTCATTTTTTCCGAAATAGGCATACGGCCAGCCGTAAAATGCATTCTGCTTAACGCTCGTCAGATAATCAGGAACCAATTCGTCGCCCAATTCATCTCTTTCATTTACAACCGTCCAGAGTTCTCCTGTAGACGGGTTCCAGCTCATCCCGACAGGATTCCTAAGTCCTGCTGCATAGATTTTCTCTCCGCTTCCGTCAGGGTTTACTTCCAGAATATTGGCCCGTCTTACCTCGTATTCCATTCCGTTTTCCCCTACATTGCTTCCTGATCCTACGGAGATATAGATTTTCGACTGGTCTTTATTGGCAATCAAATTCCTCGTCCAGTGGTTGTTGTATCCACCGGCGGGAAGACTCACAATTTTCTTTCCGGGCTTTGTGATTTTGGTTTCGCCTTCCTGATAGGGGTAAACCCAAAGCCCGTCTGTATTGGCAACATAAAATTTATCTTTGATGATCAGCATTCCGTACGGCTGGTTCAGATTATCCAGAAAAACAGAAGAAGATTCCGGTATTCCGTCTTTGTTGGCATCCCGGTAAAGGATAATCCGGTTGGCAGATTTACCGCCGACCTCAGCATCGCTTTTGCCGCTGATATCGTTTTTAATTTTTTCCGTTTTTGTACGCTCAGAGTTTGAAAGCACCACGAAAACATCACCGTTTGCAGCCTGGATCATATTTCTCGGGCTTTTGATACCTTCCGCAAAACGGGTCACGGTAAAGCCTTCAGGAGCTGTCGGAGCTTTTCCGGCAGGCCATCCAATGACATTGCTGAACTTGTTTTTTGCATTTTTCTCATCGGGTGCCGGTAATTTCAGGGTATCTGTCTTGGTAACGACCTGATCTATTCCCGGGGCGTTTTGATTTTTATTTTCCTTACAGCTGAAAAAAAGCAGCGTGGCTGCCGATAGGATATATTTTTTCATAAGTTAAATAATATGGTATGGTATGTTAAAAATATTTTGCTTCAGAAGTTGCAAAAACCGTTCCCTAAAAAGAGAACGGTTCCTGTATTCAGCTGGTAAAATTGTATTTAAAGCTTATTTAATTTCAATATTCTGCTTCAACGGTAAATTTTTGGATGAATTTCCTACCATAATCCGGTAGGCTCCTTTTTCAATTACCCAGTTCATTTCCGAATCAAGAAACTGCAGTTCTTTCACCGGGACTTCAATAATCACCTGCCTGGTTTCGCCCGGCTGCAGATGTACTTTCCTGAAACCTTTCAGTTCCAAAACCGGTCTTGACACCGAAGCCAGAAGGTCTTTTACATACAGCTGCACCACTTCGCTCCCTGCTTTTGAACCTGTATTTTTAACGTTTACTTTTGCAGTAATGGTTTCATTTCCGGTATACTCTGTTTTATTGAGCTGCAGATCCGAGATTTCAAACGTTGTATAGCTTAATCCGAAACCGAACGGATACAAAGGTTCACCGCTCAGGTCGTAATAATCATTTCCCCTTCCGGTAGGATGATGGTTATAGGTAAGTGGCAGCTGCCCTTCCTCAACCGGGAATGTAACCGGCAGTTTACCGGATGGGTTTTCTGCTCCGAACAGCATTTTGGCAACGGCATTCCCGCCTTCTTCACCGGGATACCAGATCTCCAGAATGGCTCCGACCTTATCTTTCCAGTTGGTGGTTTTTATGGCAGATCCGCCTACCAGAACAACCGTTACCGGCTTATTTAATTTGGAAACCTCATGAATAAATTCTTCCTGATTTCCGGGAAGGCTCAGCGAAGAGCGGTCCTGGAATTCCCCTTCATGGATTCCGGCGGCCACAATGATATAATCTGCCTGGCCGGCCAGCTGTAAGGCCTGCGTAAAATCTTTCCGGTAATCATGCAGCCCGTAGTTCCAGATCAGTTCTATGTTGGCTTCGCCCCTGTTTTCACGGAACTCAACCGCGATATCGTATTTCCGGCCTTTTACAAAATCCATATCAGCTGTTTTTGTAGAATAGCTCAGCTTTTCCCAGTTATCAATCATCATTTTTCCGTTAACATAGAGCCTGAAACCGTCATTTCCGCGCAACCCAAGCGAATATTTCCCGGAATCCGGAGCTTCAAGCTTCCCCGTCCAGCGTACAC
This sequence comes from Chryseobacterium sp. JJR-5R, assembly GCF_034047335.1. Taxonomy (NCBI): domain Bacteria; kingdom Pseudomonadati; phylum Bacteroidota; class Flavobacteriia; order Flavobacteriales; family Weeksellaceae; genus Chryseobacterium; species Chryseobacterium sp. JJR-5R. Next base: position 1,504,168 of record NZ_CP139137.1, on the reverse strand, counting down.
TGTAATTATCCGGCTGCAGTTTTTCAGGATCCGGGGAATATAAAGTCCATTTGAAACTGATCTGCCCGTCCTGTTTTTCAAGTACAGGATTTCCTTTTAAATCAGAATTGGAAAAATAATGTCCTTTTAATCCTTTCCGATTTTCTGATGACAGAAATCCTGCAGGAACAGTAACAAATTTCTGTAGGTTCCAGTCGATTCCTTTTGCATAGGTAATCTCAATTTTTTTATTTTTAACGTAATTTTTGATGCCGTCCAGGATACTTACTTTTTTGTTTCCCGGCCCGGAATAGCCTCCCAATCTTGCGTCGGCAGCGTCAGTACCGATTACCAGAATCTTTTTCACTCTTTCAGGAACCGGCAGTGTCCGGTTGTTGTTCTGAAGCAGGACAAAGGATTCAGTTGCCGCTTTTTCGGCCAGCGGTTTGTGGTTGATTTGTTTTAATGCTGCAACATCGGCATCGGAAACGTAAGGATTTTCAAATAACCCCAATTCAAATTTCGCCCTTAAAACCCTAGCTGCTGCATCATCCATCCGTTCTTTGGAAATCCTGCCGTCCAGGAACGGAGGCATAAATAATTTGTAATGCTGGTATTCGGTCTGGAAAATAACATCCAGTCCCGCATTGATAGCCTGGGCAGAAGCATCGTCATAATCCTTTGCCGTAAAATGCAGCACATTGGCACCGCCTACCGCACTGGCATCACTGATCACAAATCCTTTGAAATCCCATTTCTTCTTAAGTTTTTCGGTCAGCAGCCAGTGATTTGCCGTTGAGGGCCTTCCGTCCAGCAGGTTATATGAAGTCATGACAGATCTGCTCTTCCCTTCTTTAAACGCTTTTTTAAAAGGGATTAAATGGGTTTCTTCGAGATACCTTTGGCTCCAGTGAATAGGGTAAGAATCCCGGCCGCCTTCGCCCACATTGGCTAAAAAATGTTTCGGTGTGGTGATAATGCCCTGTTTTTCAAAAGAACTGACAAAACTCACGCCCATTACCGACGTCAGAAAAGGGTCTTCACCATACGTTTCCTCTGTCCTTCCCCACCGGACGTCGCTTGCAAGGTTGACAACCGGCGTAAGAATCTGACGGATCCCTCTTAATTTAGATTCCCTGGCAATCGCCCCTGAAATTTCCTTCATCAGTTCAGGATTGAAGGTTGCCGATAAACCGATTGCCTGCGGAAAAGCGGTAGCTCCTTCGCGCATCAGCCCGTGCAGTGCTTCATCAAAAGGGATAATCGGGATGCCCAGCCTGGATTCTTCCACAAAATATTTCTGGATCGTATTGATTTTCTTGGCCAGCCTTTCCGCATCTTCATTGGCATTATAGGTCAAGAGCTGCCCGGCCGCACCGCCTCCCCGGTTTCCCGCGCTCACCTGCAATCCGAAGATTCCGTGGGCATACTGCCCTTTGGGAACGTTATCCAGATCTCCGGGGATCATAAAACACTGCCAGAATTTCTCTTCGGGGGTCATCCGTCGAAGCAGGTCCTGAACCCTTACTTCCACAGGCTGTTTCGCGTCTTTGTATAATGGTTTCTGGGCTTGGGTAAAAACGGAACTCAACAATGAAATCCCGATGTATATACTGTTTAATTTCATTATTGTGTCAGCTGGATTACGGTTGAATATTTTAGACTGGATCTTTCTTCAGGAATTTTTATTTCAATTGACTTTCCGGATTTCTTCCATTGAACTTTACCCGGAATTCCTAAAACTTTTACGGACCGGGGTTCAAAATGTTCAGGAACAGTGAATGTTAATATTGCAGGAGAACGGTAATCTGCTCTATCATCCAGATGAAAGACATTGACCGTTTTTTGATCTTTGCTTTGGGTATAGTAAAAATCCCCTTCATGATACGGAGCCAGGCTTCTTGTGGCAAAAACCGCAGAACCGTTCTTCTCCATCCATCCTGAAATTTCTTTTAATCTTTCATACACTACCGGATCATAATCACCGTTGGGACCGGGCGCGATGTTCATCAGGTAATTCCCGCCTCTTGAAATGATTTTGATTAGGGTTTCAATGATTTTCTGGGAAGATTTATAACGGTCATTGGGGACATATGAAAATGAATCACCCATGGTGATGCAGCTTTCCCACGGGATAGAAAGCGCATGCTCCGGAACGGCCTGTTCTGGGGTTACATAATTTTCCCATTTTCCGGGAACGGTCCTGTCTACCACAATAATGCCAGGCTGGTTCTTACGGGCCATCACCCCGATTTTATTCATATCGATATCCTGCTCCACCTTGATGGTTCTCTGCCATTCCACATTCGGGTCAATGGTATGGAAAGGCCGCACCCAGCCGCCGTCCAGCCAAAGGATATCTATTTTTCCGTAATGGGAAGTGATTTCATTAAGCTGGTTAAAGGTGAACTTTTTAAAATTTCCCCATCGTTCAGGGTATTTTTTCGGATCATAATTAACATTGCGATCTTTCGGCGGGAAATACGGCCACCAGTAGTCTTCAGAATGCCAGTCGGGTTTTGAAAAATAGGCACCGATCTTAAATCCTTCTTTTCTGAAGGTACTGAAGATTTCTTTTGTAACATCTGCTTTAGGATTTTTGGAAAAAGGGGTTTTGGGCGATGTGATTTTATAATCGGATTCCTGGGTGTCAAACATCGCAAAACCGTCGTGGTGTTTTGTGGTAAACACCACATATTTCATTCCCGCTTTTTTCGTTGCGTCCGCCCATTTTTGCGGATCAAACTGTGTAGGATTGAACGTTGTCTGCAGGTTTTCGTAGTTTGCCACATAGTCATTGTACGATTTCCCATGTTCAGGCCTGCGCTGCGTCCAGGATTCATCTTCCGGACACAAGCTCCAGCTTTCCACGATCCCCCACTGGCTGTAGGTTCCCCAATGCATGAACAGCCCGAATTTCAGGTCCTGCCATTCTTCAAGATTCTTCATGACCAGAGGGTCATCCGGCTTTTGGTAACCTTCGGAAACGTTGTGCGCCTGTGAAAACAGAGCAGAGGACAGAAATAAGGATGAGAGAAACAGGGTTTTCGTTTTTTGATGGATCGGCATCTATTTTTAGTTTGCGCTAATTTAATCATCATTTGATAAAACGGCAAACCTTTAATGTGGTATGTTTAAGACAGTAATTTTTTAATTTTAAATAGTTGAATTTTTCGGGTGTACTTATTTTAAACCAGATCCTGAAATGCGGATCCCACATCCGGAAACATGAATTCAAAACCGCTTTGGATTAATTTTTCAGGATATACGTTCCTGCTTTTCAGCAGCAGCTCGGTTTCCGTCTTTAGGAATACGGATGCGATTTTCAGTTGCCATACCGGAGCATTCAGCCCGAACGGGATCTTCATTTCTTTTCGTAATTTGCTCATGAAATCTACATTGGACAAAGGTTCCGGCGCAGTTACGTTCACTTTGCCTGAAATATTTTTGTTATCAATGATAAATTCTACCGCTCTGCAGAAATCATCAATATGGATCCAGCTTACTTTCTGGGTCCCCGGCCCCTGCTTTCCGCCCAGCCCCAGCTTCGTAACCATTTTCAGCTTGGGAAAAGCACCGCCGTTATTTCCTAAAACAATGGAAGTCCGCAAAGCTGCTTTTCTTACCTTTTCATTATTGACCCTGAAAAATTCTTTTTCCCAGCTTTTGCAGATATTCATGGAAAAATCGTCACCGATGATTCCGTTTTCTTCTGTATTCAGTCGGTTTTCGGAATGGATATAGATGGTTGCGGAACTTGCATTCAGCCACAGTTCAGGTTTACTGATACACTGATCTACAGCCTGCTGAAGTACTTTTGTGCTGTCGATTCTTGAAAAATAGATTTCCTTTTTATTTTCTGCATTATACCGGCAATCAACGGATTTTCCCGTAAGATTGATCAGGACATCCGCATTTTCAAGCAGGTCTTTCCATGCGCCCAGGGTTTTGGCATCCCAGTAGGTTTCATTTTCACGTTTCGGGTTTCGGGTCAGGATATGGACCTGATGCCCTTTTTCCGTAAAATACTGTTCCAGGTTTTTACCGAGAAATCCGGTTCCGGCGGCGATAATGATATTCATTTTTTTGAGTTTTGATATTAAAAGATGTTTTGTCAACTGCATCAGCAAGTCTTCGGTTATAATCGAAAATGGCTGTTTACACCTGCACTTTACCGGCTTGGATCTCTGCAGTTGCTTTAATCAGCCTGTTACGTTCCAGAAGAAAACCGGTCATGTAGTTTTTAAGGAAAAACCTGTTAAACAGTTTTCCGATGATGCCCAGCGGAGATTCAAATTCAAAAATATCCGTCATGATGGTATGCTGCCCTTCCTGCCTGAATATGTGCCGGTGTTTCAGAGATTTGAAGGTCCCTTTTATCATGATATCCGTAAATTGATATGGCTTTTCCATCTGTATGATCTCTGAAGTATGTGTCTGATAAACGCCCAAGTGTTTTGCTCTCCAGGTTACGGTTTCCCCTTGTTCTATTAATCCTGAAGTTCTTCCGGCAATCGCTTTTTCATCTGTTTTAAAAGTGGATTGCTGGTGAAGATCAATATCTCTTGCCAGGTCAAAAACCGTTTGGATATCGGCTTTGATGACGGTCTGTAGATGGATTGTTGAAATTATCTTATGATTAATATTTGATTGTTGTTAAAAATTCATCCAAATAATTATTGCCAGAACGGTCATCCTGAAAACCGTCCATGAAACAGTCGGAAGAAAATTCAGTTTTAATATTCTGCATCTTCTTATGTGTTCCAGAAACATAACGGAAACCACAGCCCCGAAATACATCAGGTAAAAAACAGGCTTAAAATCCGTAAATAAGGCCGGGATTAAAAGCAGGGTCCCGATCAGGGAAACCGTCATCATATTTCCGAGGTAATCCCATATTTTTTCTTTCAGATAAGTTTTCAAGAACACCGTCTGCCAAACTATCTGGCCTAAACAGACTGCAAATTCCCTGAGAAAATTCTGATGTAAATCCAATCCTGATTTCACCGTAAACAAACTTAAGACATAAGATGAAAACAGTACTATAAATATAAGGTAAACCAACCTGTATTTCAGATTAAAATCAGGAATACAGGATTCCTCCGTACCTTCTTTTCCTGCCGGAACAATCTGCTTCCTGTTGTAAGAAACAAAGGAATACAGCTTTTTAAAGAACCGGTACAGAGGCTGTACCCTTGCAATTTTTTCCAGTATTGGAAAAGAATGCCCGATGATTAAAAGCAAACTATCCAAACCGTAAATCACTTTGTCTGTTTCATGATCAATCAAGGCGATTTCATTTTTTGCCCGGCGGAAATCAATTGTCTTTTTATTATCCAGGGTCAATTCCGTAAAAGCTTCCCTTCCGTCGGCATCAAGCATCCCGGCTTTAATAAAGCCATTTGAATAGATATTGCACATCGGGCATTCGTTATCGTAGGTGAGGGTATGGTTTTTAAGCATTTTCATGGTTTTGTTTTTTTAAATTAAAATCGGAGACACTTATAATTAAAGAAATAACAATTAATAAGGGTGAAAGGATCATCCATGATAAACATAAAAGTTCAGATAAGTTTTCTAGCTTAAGACCTATGTCTGGAAAAAAAATAAATATAATACAGATTAAGCAGCCCGAAACAACATAGGTCGAAAGGAACATATAAACTTTCCGTGCATCTGTATTTACATATTCCGGACTTACATATTTAGTAATATTGAATGTATATTGCACCAAAGCAATGAGAAAAAATCCAGCAATACATACAACACCAAAGAAATCTGTTCGTGAAATTACAGCTACAATAATTGTTGAGATCAATAATAAAATCAATATCAGCTGAATATTGGATTCATATTTAACAAATGTTTTCATGGCTGTAATTTAAAAGGTTACTTTCCGGTTTTTACTTCTGAAATATAAAATCAGAAACAGGTGAATGATGATATTTTTCATGGCTGTCAGTTTAAAGGTTTAAAAAATCCCCGCGGGTTCTTTTGTTCTGCATTTTAAAAGTAAAATACATCCAGATTTTAAAGAGCAGTGTTTTCATTTCCGATTTGTTTGTCTTTGTTTACAGCGTGTTTGCGTCCTTTTAAGAAAAGCAACAGGTTGAGGAGCATCATTACACCGAGATAAATTGAAAATTTCCCGATTTTTTCACTCAGGCTCACCACCAGGTTTTCCATGGTCGTAATGCTGTAGAGTTCAATAATACAGAGGGCAAAACCGATGTTCAGAAGGTAAAAACCAATCTTAAACAGTGAATTTGTGGCCATGGCAATATCTTCTTTCTGGTGAAAAATGTCCATCATGAAGGTTTTGGAATTTCTGAACAGGAACTGGCAGACCAATACGGTAAGTATGATAACTACCGGTAAATAAATCATGTACGCTGAAAAATTGTACGTTGCTGTGGTTAGGATAACTGCTGTCATAATCGTTTTTTTATTTTATGGTTAAATTTTTTCTTAAAAAATACAGGGTAAAAATATTGATGTAATGCAGGACACAAAGGATAAGAACAATATTCCCGATGCGTACGGCCGTTACGGCCAGCAGCTGGCTCATAGAATTTACCTGTTCCCAGCGGGTCAGGCTGACTGCAATATATCCGAGGTTGAGCAGGTAATAACAACCCAAAAGGATTCTGTTGATCGTCTGGCAGAGCTGTGAATCATGAATCAGGTATTCCAGATAATACTTTCCTGCAAGATAGCATCTCCTGCCCACGTCCACCGTGATATACGAACTCACCGAAAGAAAAAGCAGGTATGAAAGAATATTAAACATCTTATAATTATTATATTTTCAGTAATTATTGAAAGTTTACCTGAAATAAAAAAGGGCTTAGTCCTTTTTTATCTTAATTATCTATTTATTTATTTTAATAAATTGGTAATCTTGCCAACCAGCCAGTGATCGTCGCTTTTAATGGCCAGATCCATGATGTTATTGATTTTCCCGGTCACGGAACTGAACTCATCCATCAATTTAATAAATTCCTTTGCTTCTTCAGAATCCCTGTCTTCAATGTTCTTCAGTTCTTCCAGAAAGGAAATGACAGGTTCAATCTCTCTTTTCCTGCGTTCTTTGGTAATCTGCTTGAAGAGAAACCAGACATCCTTCTCAGCCGTGAAATATTCTTTCCGGTCACCTTTTACGAATTCTTTCTTTACAATTCCCCAATCCATCAGGGCCCTCAGGTTCATGTTGGCATTCCCTCTGGAAACTTCCAGCTGCTCCATTACCTCATCTGTGGAAAGCGGCTTTTCACTGGACAGAAGCAAGGCATGCACCTGTGCCATCGTACGGTTGATGCCCCAATTGGTAGCAAATGTACCCCACGTCTGAATGTATTTTTCTTTGGCTTCTGAAAGTGTCATCGTATTTAACTTTTGATTTCTTATACAAATATAATTATATTTTTTGAACTTTCAATAATATTTGAAAGTTAATTTTGATTTTTATTCTTTCCCTGTTTAAAAATAAAACAGGCACCGTTTCCAATGCCTGTTAAAAACTACTTCTGAACTGACTGATAACTTTGAACTAACCTTATAAATTCAGAACGATAGCCTTCTTCATCTGTGTGTTTACCCTCTTTTGCGAGACCTTCTATTTTCTGGAGATCTTTTTCTTTAATTAATTTAGACTGTCTCAGCACCAGCCCGAACCATGCCACCGAAGCGGCAAATTTGTAATCCGGACTTGCCTGATCCAACTGTTCTGCAGTGTTTTTTACTACTTTTACCATTTCTGCACTGGTATCACCATCCGGCTTTTTATACCGGAACTTTATGGTGGCCAGCTCGTCTCCGAAATTTTGGATACCTGATGCCTGAGTATATTTTAATCGGGTTTCTTTCGGAGCAAACCCTGAATTTACACCTGAAGGAACCACCTCATACAAAGCCGTTACGGTATGCCCGCTTCCCAGCTCCCCGGCGTCAATCTTATCATCCGTAAAATCTTCATTTCTCAGTTTCCTGTTTTCATAACCGATTAACCGGTAAGACTTCACCCATTTCGGGTTAAATTCAATCTGGATTTTTACGTCTTTTGCAATCGCGTACATGCTTCCCGCAAACTCCCTTCCCAGAAATTTGTTGGCTTCCTGCAGGTTATCGATATACGCATAATTGCCGTTCCCTTTATCGGCAAGGGTTTCCAGGCGGTTGTCTTTGTAATTGCCTATTCCGTAACCGAGGCAGGTAAGGAAAATCCCGGTCTTTCTTTTTTCCTCGATTAACGTTTCCAGGTCTTTTTCAGACGAAACCCCAACATTGAAATCCCCGTCTGTTGCCAGGACCACACGGTTATTGCCACCTTCGATGAAATTCTCCTTTGCCAGGTTATAAGCCAGTTCAATTCCGGCTCCGCCTGCCGTACTTCCGCCTGCCTGCAGATGATCCAAAGCATTGGTAATGGTCTCTTTTTCTGCCGCGGAGGTCGGGGCCAGCACCATCCCGGCATTTCCGGCATACACCACAATCCCCACTTTATCCTGCGGCCTCAGCCGGTTCAGCAGCACCTTCAGGGAAGATTTCAGCAGCGGAAGTTTATTGCTTTCATCCATAGAACCCGAAACATCAATCAGGAAAATAATATTGGACTGCGGCAGGTCATCCATTGCGATATTTTTCCCCTGAAGCCCGATTTTCAGAAGCCGGTGCCCGGGATTCCAGGGTGCATCGCTGTATTCTGTATTGATGGAAAAAGGCTGCCTTTTTTCCGGCTGAGGGTAATCGTACGTAAAATAATTCATCATTTCTTCGACCCTCACGGCATCTTTATCCACAACATTTCCGTAGCTGATCATCCTTCTGATATTGGAGTAGGAAGCATTGTCTACATCAATGGAAAAGGTAGACAGCGGCTGATTCTTTGCCGATTCAAAAGGATTTTCTACCAGCGCGTTATATTCTTCGTCGGTGTTGCTGAGCTGCCTGAGTCCTTTTTTCCCTTTTACCGTTGTTATTTTTTTACTGTAAACTTTGTTATCGGTGGCCGCTTTAGCCTGCTTTACCGGTTTTGATGAAAGGCGCTGCTGCTTTCTTTGCGACCCGGTTACCATTACACTTTCAAATGAAGATTCCACTTCCAAGGCTGTATACTTTTTAGGTTTCGGGCAGCCGTTGTATTCAGGCAGTCCGGGAACGGTAGGGCATGCATCATCCTTATCCAGGATACCGTCGCCATCCGTATCGGGCCACGGGCAGCCGTTGTTTTCAGCAGGACCGGCGACTGTCGGGCATGCGTCGTCTTTATCAATGGTTCCGTCGCCATCCGTATCCGGCCACGGGCATCCGCCGTTTTCAATGGGACCGGCCGCTTCTTTGCAGAGATCGTCCTTGTCAGGAATTCCGTCGCTGTCCATATCCGGCCACGGACAGCCCTTGTTTTCGGCAGGGCCGGCAGCATCAGGGCATTTATCGCGGGTATTCTTTACCCCGTCCCGGTCCCGGTCTTTCTCGATACTGAATGTTTTTGATTCTTTGGATGAATCTGAAGCCGTGCTGGTTTTACAGCCTCCCAGTAAAGCCAAAGCCAGCAGTGTTGTCCCTATTTTTTTCATATATATTATTTTAATGATCTTATAAAACCAGTTGCTGCAGTTGCGCCTGTTTATTTAAGGATGCAGAAATTAAAAAAGGTTTCAGTAATTTCTGATTTTTCATGAACATTTACATTTCAGGGTTAATTTCAGCCCTGATTCCTTCGTTCCGGTATTTTGTTTCGGGCAGTATAGTAGAAATAGACCTTGCTGCTTTTTCCGGAATATGTTTCTGCGAATTCTGCTTTCACGTGAAGATTGATTATTTTCGTTTCCCCGGAATCAAAGTGTTCCCAGTACAGTACGAGATAAGTGTCGAAAATTCTATGATAAGACTCCGCTTTTTATCCAGCAAATTTTTTAAAAGCGCGTTTTGCAGCGTAAGCATAGCAGGAATCTCTATTTTTGCTTTGACTACAAATTCTGAGGTTTATTTTTTCCTTAAAAACTGTCCGGCATAATACAGCTGGGAGTTCTGTGCAAAAAAAGAGGTAACTGTAAATAAAGGAAACACGATATGAATTTTCTTCATTTTTACTGTGATTAAATGGAAAAGCAGTTCTTCAGGAGACTGCTTTTCCGGGAAGGTATGGTGAATGGGTATTAGTCTATAAGCAACGGTTATTTTTAAGCAGATGGTCGTCAAGAAGCTTTTTCAGTTTCTTTTTCTCCTTCTTTGAAATATCTTTGGTTTCCACAACGATAATTCCGTTGGAGGCGCGGGCCCCGAAAATCGGGACGGCCTTTTCACCTTTAAAAATCTGTACCGACTGAATTTTTTCAGGATTCAGCTTTTTAAATACTTCGATATCAGTGGGTACGCCATTAATGATAACCAGAGGATAGGCCCCGGAAACCGCATTTCCCCGTATGGAAATATTCACATTTCCTGAACCCTGCGCCCCGGAAACCGAATTGATACTGAGTCCCGGAGCAGCATTTGCAATGGTGCTCAGATCCATTTTACTTCCTACTTTATTTCCAAAACCGGAACCTGGGGCAACAGCTTTATTCCGGTTTACATATCCTTTATTATATGCCAGGATTTCCGGCTCATTGTCTTTTTCGTTCAGATTAAATGTAGAATTCGGGTATATTGCTTCTGCCGTATCTGCCACGGCATTAAGGTCAGACGCCTTCTTTTTAACGGATGAAGCCAAGGTATTAACCATAGAAGCTTTTTCTTTTTTAATCCCCATGGCAATTACTTCTTCCAGGTTCTGCCTTGCTGCAGTATCCATCGGTTTTTTTCCGGAAGCAGGAACAGCATCTGCCTGAAGAGCCGGAACCGCCATTTCATATACGGGAGAGGATAAAGCAGGCTTATAGCTTTTCGGTACATTTTCATAAGCGATCTTCTGTGCAGGTGCCGACAAGGCTTCATGCTGCATGTTGTTTTTTACCATACTGTCCAGTTTCCGGATATGTTCAGGCACAACGGCGTCTGTGTTTTTCTGGGAATCTGCGGTATTCGTGACGATCACCGGCTGTGCAGCTTTTCTGTTTTCCTTTTTATCATTGAAGTAGAAAATGCCTGATCCTATAAGTAAAGAGGCTGCAATACCATAGGGAACCCACGTCGGGATTGATTTTTTCTTATCCTGTTTTTTATCTAATTTTTCTTCCACCGCATTCCAGACTTTCTCAAACCCGGGAAAAGTCGCCGGCTCTTCTGAATTTTTAGAAGCTTCGTTGAACGTTTTATCGATATCGTGATTATTTTCCATTGTTTTGAAAGTTAGATGTTATGGTGAACCAGAAGTTCCTGAAGTTTTTTTCTTGCCACATTCAGCTGGGATTTTGAGGTTCCTTCACTGATGGACAACATGGCGGCAATTTCCTTGTGCGGATAACCTTCGATGGCAAAAAGATTGAAGATGGCCCGGCAGCCTTCCGGCAGAAACCTGAGCAGGCTTAAAATATCTTTTTCAAAGGAAACGTTATCGGCCGCTGAATCAGAAGTAATAACATGATCTTCTTCCAAGGAAATGTGCAGCTGTTTTGCGGCCCTTAATTTCTGCAAGCATTCATTGACCGCAATTTTCCTGGCCCATGCTTCAAAAATATCGGGGTCCTGCAGCTGACTGATTTTCGTAAAGATTTTATAAAAAGTATCCGCCAGGGCCTCCTGGACATCTTCATCATTTTTCAGGTACCTTTTACAGACTGCATACAGCTTTCCCGCCATCTTTTCGTAGACTTTCCGCTGTGCGTTGCGGTTGTTCCGCTGGCATTCCAATAAGAGCTCTCGTTCCATAATCAGGCTTTATACTTGTATAGATGCATAACATTTCAAATAGGTTGGAAATCTTTTTAATTTTTTTTAAATGAACCTGCCTGAAGCTATTTAAAACGCTTGAGTCAGTTAAGATACATTAACCTGTATCATTTTAAAATCTGCTTCGGTAGGAAATCAAATATATTCAGACTCTTATTTATTTACCTGAATATTAAGATGCAGCAAAGAAACAAATCTTTAACGAGACCAAAGCAAACCGTACTGGTATTCCAATACTTCATTTTAACCGCTTCCATTAAAAGTTTTAACACGGATTTAACGTTCCTCTCCGTAACAAATTTTTACAGCGACCGACTATTGGTATAAATAATCTTTTACAGTAATGAAGAATACTAAATTTGTATCATTACTTTTTGTCTTGTCTGCAGGAAGTATGATGTTTGCCCAGGATGACCTCATCAACAAACTAAAAAACAACCAGTCCCAACATGCCAATTTCAAGTTCACCACACTGAAAGATGTAGGGGCTACTCCGGTAAAGAACCAGGGTTCTTCGGGAACATGCTGGAGCTACTCGGGGAATTCTTTCCTTGAGTCTGAGATGCAGAGAATGGGTAAAAAGCCGGTTGATCTGGCTGAAATCTTTACGGCAAGAAATTCTTATCACGATAAAGCCAAATTATATGTCCTGAACAATGGTGCCATCAGCTGGGGCGACGGTGGCGAGCTGCATGATGTAATCAATATGTACAAAAAATACGGAGCGGTTCCTCAGGATGTGTATACCGGTTTACAACAGGGGCAGAAAATGAATAATTTCTCTGAAATGCAGGGGAAATTGAAACCTATTTTAGACAGTCTGGTGCAGGCCGCATCCAAAGGGAAGCTTTCTGACAACTGGATGTCTTCCGTGGATGCTATTCTTGATCAGTATTTAGGAAAAGTTCCTGCCAGCTTTACCTATGAAGGAAAATCTTATACACCACAGACTTTTGCGCAGCAGGTGGTGGGGATCAATCCTGAAGATTATGTTGAACTGTCTTCTTACAAAGATTATCCGTACTATCAGAAATTTGTAGTCCCGATTCCTGATAACTGGAGCCATGATTCGGACTGGAACGTTCCGATGAAGGATTTAACGGCCATTATTGATAACGCAGTCGGCAAAGGATATTCCATAGGATGGGCAACCGATGTTTCGGAGCCTTATTTTTCTTATAAAAACGGGGTTGCCTATGTACCGGATATGGATCCGGACCAGATTAATGCAGAAAATAAAGCAACACTGTTCACAGAACCGAAAAAGGATAAAACCATTACTGAAGACATGCGACAGAAAGCACTGAACAACCTTTCCACTACTGATGACCACGGTATGCATATCGTAGGCCTTGCCAAAGACCAGTCTGGAAAGGAATATTATATGGTGAAAAATTCATGGGGCGTAACCAACGATTTTGAAGGGTACATCTACATTACAAAACCTTATGTTGAATACAAATCGACAGCAATTCTGGTTCATAAGGATGCATTGCCTAAAAGCATTAAAAAGCAATTGAAGCCAACAAAAAATATAGGCCTGTAAACTTCATCATAACGGTCTTCAATACAATTAGGAGAACTTAAATATTTCAATTTTTCAGAAACCGTTTCCGTGTTTGGAAGCGGTTTTGTTTTTTTATTTATATTTGAAAATCATCAGATTATTTTATTCACTATGAAAAAACTGCAAAAATTAACAAAATCAGAGTTAAAAAGAATTAACGGAGGGAATCCACCCGACTGTCCGCTCAGTACTGTGGAATGCTATTATCCGCCTAAAAATGGGAATGCCGGATATTGGAAATGTGCCTCAGTAATTTCCGGATGTCCGAATTAAAAACAAAAAGCCGCTTCAGGATTATTCCTGAAGCGGCTTCGTTTAAAAATTTAAATAGGTAAATCAAGATATATTTAAGCTGTCAACCATCAAAAGTGAAAAGTGCCTGCAAAGTGAATAGAATAGTGAACAACAGATCCCGGTACAGAAAATTGTAAAACCATATCGGTAACGGTTATGGTTATGGGCACACTCACGATTGACGATTCACATTAATAGAGTACGCCCATGCTTTCTGCAGAGAAATCAAGAAGCTCTTCTGTTTTCCCTTCTTTTATTTTTTTCACCCATTCCGGGTCCTGTAATAATGCTCTTCCTACCGCTACCAGATCAAAGTCGCCTCTTTCCAGCCTGCGTGTCAACTCTGACAAGTCGGTTTTCTCCGTTCCCTGCCCTGCAAATGCCGACATAAAATCCCCTTCAAGCCCTACCGATCCTACCGTAATGGTCGGCTGACCGGTAATTTTTTTCGCCCAGCCTGCAAAATTAAGGTCGGAACCTTCAAATTCCGGTTCCCAGAACCGCCTCTGCGAGCAGTGGAAAATATCTACCCCTGCTTCTTTCAGCGGCAGCAGCCATTCTTCCATTTCCTCAGGCGTATGGGCCAGTTTAGCGGAATATTCCTGCTGCTTCCATTGGGAAAGACGGATGATGATGGTGAAGTCCGGTCCTACCGCCGCTCTCATGGCCTTTACAACATCTACCGCAAAACGGCTGCGTTCCTTTAACGTTTTTCCTCCGTATTCATCGGTTCTTGTATTGGTTACTTCCCAGAAAAACTGGTCAATCAGATAACCGTGGGCACCGTGGATTTCCAGAACATCAAACCCCAAATCCCTGGCAGATTTTGCGGAAGCGGCAAACTGCGCAATGGTATCCTGAATATCTTCCCGTGTCATGGTAGAAGCTTTTTCCATATTCACCAAAGGATAATCGGCAGAACTTCTCGTATCTCCCACATGCCAGATCTGAGGCCCCATCTTACCGCCTTTTTCATGTACGGCATCGATTACGTTTTTCCAGCCGTCCAAAGCTTCTGTACCGTAAAAATCCGGAATATCCTGCATGTTTTTTGAAGCCGGCCTGTTGATTACCGTTCCTTCGGAAATAATCAGTCCCACTTCTGCCGCTGCCCTCCGTGCATAATAATCTGCAATCTGCTGCGTTGGAACACCATTGTCAGACTGTGCGCGGGTCATCGGAGCCATTACGATTCTATTGTTAAGCTGTAAATTTTTGTATTGAAAAGGTTTAAATAATGATTCTGTGCTCATCTTTGTAATAACTGTTTATAATTGTTACACAAAGTAACTAATAATAGTTCACTTTTGTTTCTTACGATTGAAAAAAAGTGGTAACTTCGCAGTAACTTACATTAGTAACATACAAGTAACACATGGTAAAAAATGAACTGATGAAATACAGCTGTCCGTTGGGAAAAGCAATGTCTGCGCTGGGAAGCAAGTGGAAACCGATCATTGTGCTGGTGATCAAAGACCGGAAGCTGCGTTTCGGGGAACTTGCCGTGCGCATCAATGTAATTTCAAGGAAGGTACTGACAGACCAGCTGCGGGAAATGCAGTCTGACGGATTGGTAATCCGCGAAGAATTTAAGGAACTCCCTCCGAGAGTGGAATATTCGCTGACGGAAAAAGGACTGGCACTGCTGCCGATTCTATATTTGCTGGAGGAATGGGAAACGAAATACCATGTTTATGATCCGGAGAAAGGTAAGGATTGCAAAATGATTGATAACAAAATAAAAAAAGCTGTTATTTGACGGTTTTTTCTATTGTTGAGATGCTAAGTCTTCAATTCCTTTCCAATTTTCAATGTACTTTCTTTGAGTTTCTAACAGTTGTTCAATATGTTCAGGAAATCAATAAATATTAGTAAGAATCAGCTCACTCTTATCTTTGTTTGGCAGGAAGGATCAAATCTTTCATATGTACAGAATTTTTTTTCTATTAATCATCAATTGTCTTTCTGCACAAAAATACCGCTTTGTGTATGAATATAAGATGAAACCTGATCTCAATATGAAAGATTCGCTAATTACAGATTATATGAATCTTGACACAGACGGTAAAAAATCATATTTTTATAATTCAACCAAATTTGAAAGAGACTCGGCCTATCGTGCTGATCAAAACTTCAATGCGTTTATCAGATTCAAAAAATACGACAGAAATTTAAACTATATCATTGAGAAAGATTATGAAAAAAGAACCATCGATTTTTATGATAAGTTTAAAAGTATCAATCTGGCCATTTCAGAAAATGAAATCCCAAAATGGAACATTGAAAATGAATTTGTGAATATTGATCATATACATTGTCAAAAAGCAACCACAAACTATAAAGGAAGATCCTGGGAAGCCTGGTTTACAAAAGATTATCTTATTAGTGACGGCCCGTACAAATTCACAGGCCTCCCGGGAATAATAGTTAAATTAAGAGATACAGAGAATAATCATATGTTTGATCTGATTCAAATAAAAAAAATACAATCAATCGATCAGTTTCCAACGAAAACAACCAAAAAAATTACGGAGAGCCAATATAGAAAACTATTAAAAAATTCTGTTTTTAGTTCAGGAGAAGATGTGGAAAGCATTCATGCCAATCCAAAAGCGGGAACATTAGGCGTTCAGTTAAAAGACGGTTATGTAGGCCATTTTGATTATAATGAATTGAATAAGAACAGAAATATAAACGAAGAACTTACCAAACGGCTTAAAAGAACCAGTAATCCGATTGAAAAAGATTAATATTTTATAAAAAAGCCCTCTTTCAATAAAACTATCAGATTATTTATTTTTTAATTACCAGCATATTCGCAAAAGGTGTAATTTTTTTATTCTCCGCAATCTTCAGGCCAGCTTCAGCAACGGCTTTCTTCCATTGCTTTTCGCTTAAAAAATGGAATGCCCCGATGTTAAAGAAAATAAAGTTGGTAAGATCCCGGAACTGTTCGGAGACAATAATTACGCCTCCGTCTTTCAAAATCCGTTTCGCTTCCCTGAAAAATAAAACCCTCTGTTCATGATCCAGAATTTCGTGGAGGGCCGTTACCGCGAGAATAATATCCTGAGACCGGTTTTCAAAAGGCAGCCTGTCCGGTGAAATCTTAATTTCCTTAGGATTAGGCGGAAAAACCTTTTTGGACGTTTCTATTCCTTTATCTTTTTCGTGCCTGTTTTCAAAAATATCACAAACGGTTAAATGCACACCGGGATATTCCTGTTCCAGGGTTTCCGACAAAGGGTCAAAGCTTGCATGGACGAGAACGGCATTTTCGGTTTTCTCCAAATCTATAATTCCTTCCAAACTTTTTAATTCATACAGGTCAGAGCGGTCGTATAAAATATAAGCAGCAACGAGTGAAGCCATGATGTTTAACACAATAAGGCCGCTCAGGATCCTTAAGACTAAAATCAAAGGTGGTGATGCTATCAGGAATGACAGCCCTAACAAAAGGATTGAAACTATAACTCCCAGAAGTATTTTCTGTTTGTTGAAGAGGATGACGAGTTTTGTGATTTTCATAGCTATAGCTGCGCGTTTTGTTGTAAAGTTCCTGAGTCCAAATTTAACGATTCTGCCATAAAAAAACCACTTCCCAAAGAAAGCGGTTCAAATTTTATTCAAAATCCCATATTAAAATATCGCCGGATATTTCTGAGGATTGGTTTCATTAAATAAGGCATAAATTCTTTCTACCATATCATCTGCAGAAGGCTTGCTGAAATAATCGCCGTCGCTTGCATACGCCGGCCTGTGGTCATTTGCTGCAATCGTCAGCGGATCAGAATCCAGGTACCTGAATGCTTTCTGCTTTTCTAAGATCTGCTGAAGGATAAACGCTGAAGTTCCGCCCTGCACATCTTCGTCAATTACTACCAGACGATTCGTTCTCTTCACGCTTTCAGCTATTTCATGGGATAAATCGAACGGAATTAAAGACTGGACATCAATAACTTCTGCAGAAATCCCCAATTTTTCAAGCTCTTCTGCTGCTTCCGTTACAATCCTCCAGGTGGAACCGTAGGTTACCAGCGTCACATCTTTTCCTTCTCTGGTTACCTCAATCTTCCCGACAGGCACCGTAAATTCACCTAAGTTATCAGGCTGCTTTTCCTTTAAGCGGTAACCGTTTAAGCACTCAACAATGACCGCAGGATCATCGCTCTGAAGCATCGTATTGTAGAATCCGGCGGCTTTCGTCAGGTTTCTCGGCACCAAAACCAGAATTCCTTTGGAAAGGTTTAAAATGCCTGCCATCGGAGAACCGGAATGCCATACGCCTTCCAGCCTGTGGCCTCTTGTCCTGATGATTACCGGCGCTTTCTGGCCGCCTTTAGTCCTGTACTGAACCGTTGCCAGGTCATCGCTCATTCCCTGCAAACAGTAAAGGATATAGTCCAGATACTGGATTTCAGCAATAGGTCTCAGGCCTCTCATGGCCATACCGATCCCCTGGCCTAAAATGGTAGCTTCACGGATTCCCGTATCTGCTACACGGAGTTCACCATATTTTTCCTGCATGCCCTCAAGGCCCTGGTTTACGTCACCGATATTTCCGGCATCTTCACCAAATACCAAAGTTTCGGGATATTTCTCGAATATTTTATCGAAATTATTTCTTACCACTACCCTTCCGTCAACATCTTCTGAGCTGTCGGAATAAACCGGTTTGATTTCTTTTACGTTTTCAGCTTTCCACTGAGACTGGGAATATAAATGGGAAGAATAGTTGTCCTTCTCCACTTCGAAAATCTCGTTGTATTTCTGCATCAACTGATTTCTCTCAGCAGAATCTGTTCCCCTTGTCGCCAGCAAAGATTTTCTTACCAGATGGAAAACGTCTTTCTTAGCTTTGGAAACCAACTTATTATACTGGTTAACATGGGTTTCAATGTCAGCATGCTGACCTTTTAGATTCTCCACCAAAGGCAGAACCGAAAAAGCCAGTTCCGTTATGGTTTTCTGATAATTTTCCCATGCATTTTTCTGCCCGGTCTTTACTTTCTTCTTAGCTTCCTCGTCAATGGCTTCCAGTTCTTCCGGGCTGGCAATGATCTGTTCTTTTCCGTCAATTTCAATGGAATAGTTCAGAATCCATTCCCTGAATTTCACCAGGCCGTCAAACCGGGATTCCCATGCCAGGCGCTCTTCGTTTTTATATCGTTCATGC
The DNA here is from genome assembly GCF_034047335.1 of Chryseobacterium sp. JJR-5R. Taxonomy (NCBI): domain Bacteria; kingdom Pseudomonadati; phylum Bacteroidota; class Flavobacteriia; order Flavobacteriales; family Weeksellaceae; genus Chryseobacterium; species Chryseobacterium sp. JJR-5R. The sequence goes on along the minus strand of NZ_CP139137.1, from coordinate 1,485,320 downwards.
GACCCTGAAGTTGAGTGGCCCTGAGGCTGTGTTACCTCAATCACATGGACAACTACAGGAACACTTTCCACCCTTGCAAACTGCTCGGCTCTTGCATAGGCATCCAGCAAAGCCGGATAATCCCACGCTTTTACCTGGATAATTTCACAACCCTGGAATTCACCTTCCTTTCTCTGGAAACCGCTCAGCATTTCAGAAATATCCGCTTTCGCCCTCTGCTTCATGGTAGGAACCGAAATTCCGTAACCGTCATCCCAGATGGAAACCACCATAGGAACCTGAAGCGCACATGCGGCATTCAGCGTTTCCCAGAAATGGCCTTCTGCGGTAGAAGCATCCCCGATAGTCCCGAAAGCAATCTCATTTCCGCCTTTTGAAAACTTTTCAGAGCCTTCAAACTGTACGGTTTTATATATTTTTGAGGCCTGTGCCAGTCCCAGCAACCTTGGCATCTGCCCTGCGGTAGGGGAAATGTCTGAAGAAATATTCTTCTGGGCTGTCAGGTCTTTCCAGCTTCCGTCTTCATGTAAACTTCTGGTGGCAAAATGCCCGTTCATTTGTCTTCCTGCAGAAGCAGGCTCCCTTTCCACACTGGTATCGGCATACAACTGGGCAAAGAAACTTTCAACCGTTAGTGCATCTACCGCCAATGAAAAAGTCTGGTCTCTGTAATATCCCGAACGGAAATCCCCATCTCTGAAAACCTTCGCCATTGCCAGTTGGGGAAGCTCCTTACCATCTCCGAAAATCCCGAATTTAGCTTTTCCCGTTAACACTTCCCTCCTTCCCAGATAAGACATTTCGCGGGAAATCCTCCCAAGCTTATAATCTTCAAGTATCTGATTTTTAAAATCTTGAAAAGAAATCTGTTGTGTTTCAATATAAGTTGTCTGCATAAACCAATAAAAAAGTTTTTTGTTCCTGAAGTATTTTGCTAATATACACTTTTTAAATTAATTTTAATTTTCAATAATATTTTTTAAAAATTTGATAATAAAAAAATTGTATTTATCTTGGATTAAATTTGTAGATAATGGAAAAAAAATCCTCCCATATTCTTAATGCATCAAGCAATCTTCTGGGATTTTCATTGGTTATCATTACCTCGTTAAAGATCTCTAAGATGAGCCCCAGCACGCACTTGGACGAATTTGCAGGCGTGGCATGCCTTTTTTTTGCATTCAGCTGCTTTTTTTCATTCCTGGCGATCAGGACAGAGCATGAAAAGCGCGGAAACAGATTTGAAACTATTGCGGATTATTTATTTTTAACGGCTTTATTTTGTATTGTAGCCGCCGTTATTATTGTAACGGTAAAAATTATTTAATTTAAAACTTCCTTTCAATTACATAGTCCAGCATGACCTGCAAAGATTTTTTGGGCTCGGAATCCGGGAATTCATCCAGGATGTCTTTTGCTTTCTGCTGAAAGTTTTTCATGACAGCAACCGCATAATCCAGTCCGCCTGAAGTTTTCACGAAACTGATCAGTTCCTTTACCCTTTTCTGGTCATTGTTATACCGTTTGATGGTGTTGAAATAATATTTCCGGTCTTTCTCGCCGGCTGTTTTTAAAGTATGGATCAAAGGCAGCGTCATTTTCTGTTCCTTGATATCGATGCCTACCGGTTTACCGATGACGTTGGAAGTAAGGTAATCGAAAAGGTCATCCTTGATCTGGAAAGCCATTCCGGTATACGTCCCGAAATCCATCATCTTTTTCGCCAGCTTTTCATCTGCATTATTGGATAAGACCCCGATTTCACAGCAGGCTGCAATTAATGTCGCGGTCTTTTGACGAATGATCTCGTAATAAACATCTTCGGTAATATCAAGCTTTCTCGCCTTTTCCAGCTGCAACAGTTCACCTTCGGACATTTCACGGATCGTTCTTGAAATCACGGCAAGCAGGTCATAATCTTTATGGTCCGTTGAAAGCAGTACGGCTTTAGACAGAAGGAAATCCCCTACCAGAACTGCAATTTTATTCTTCCACAGCGCATTGATGGAAAAGAAATTACGCCGTTTGAAGCTTTCATCCACCACATCATCATGAACCAGCGTAGCCGTATGGATCAGTTCGATCATGGACGCTCCGCGGTAGGTTTTTTCATTGACTTCCCCTACCAGCCTGGCACAGAGAAACACAAACATCGGGCGCATCTGCTTTCCTTTGGTGGTCACGATAAAACGGGTGACTTTATCTAATAAAGGTACTTTGCTCTGCATGGATTCATAAAACTTCTGCTCGAAAAGCTTCATTTCCTCATTAATCGGTCGTTTGATTTCTTCTACGGTGTTGGCCACAATCTTCGAATGATGGATAAATTATTAATTACCACAAAGATAATTTTTTTCATTTAATTGTAACAGAAATTAGTCTTTGAGTTTTTCTGCCGGAACAAAATACAGGGCCGGCACGGTATTTCCCAAAGGAGAACGGAACTTTTCCCCAGAAATATAAAGTCCGGATTCATCCACTGCAATGCCTTCAATCTGCCCGATAGACAGTGTACTGCCCAGGTAATATCTTTTAGGGCTCTCCTTAAAGAATATCCCCGGTTCCGTTTCATGATAAACAGTCAAAAATACTTCTGTCTTTTTGGTATAGCCCACCAGATAGAGCTTTCTGCTGAAATAAGCAGCGTCCGTAACCACGAAACCTGTTTTAAAAGATTCCGTTTTCTCGGCTTTCTGCTTTTCCTGTATTTCAGGGTCTACTGTATAATGGGTGGTTGATTTACTGCCCCATTCTTTCGTAAAGAGATGGAGTTTCCCGTTCAGCCAGACCATTGCTTCCGCATCGAAATCGGTTTTCAGATAACCGGGGACAAATTCCGTCTGTTCGGGATATTCAAAACGGATAAGTGCAGCGGAGTCATTCTTCAACACGTTATTTTCAAAAGGTATTTTATAGATTTCCAGGTCTTTTCTTGTTCCGCCGTTATTGCCGAAGTCGCCGATGTAGAAATTCTTTCCGTCATTCGCCAGGGCTTCCCAATCTTTGTTTTTGGCATTGACTACCAATGCTTTTATAATTTCACCTGATGTTTTGTCGAGCTCAAAAAGTTCCGGTGCATTTCCGCTGTCATTGAACGTATAGAGCTTCCCGTTGAAAAGATTCAGCCCTGATGTTTCCTGGATTTTTTCATCCAGATAACCGGTTCTGTACTGTCTGATTTTCAGAAGATCTGCCTGTTGGGAAAATGCAGATACGGAAATAATAAGGGCGGAAAGCAGGAACAACTTTTTCATTGAATAAAATTATTTTTTTTGCAAACCTGTTCAGGCCTGTTTTTGTGAATGTTGCGGATTCTTTATTATCAGATTTAAATCTTCGATTCCGCTGCATGGAGCTCTGCTAATTTTTTCTGATTCTCCTGATTTTTTAAATCCTTCTTTTCCTTATGTTCTTTCTGGTACTGCCGTACCGTTTTCCCCGTCCCGTCATGACGCCATCCCGGGGAATTGAAGATATAATTGATCCTGTCCGAAAAATGCAGTCCCGGCTGCCTGATGTCCCGCCAGATTTTACGCCATTCGTATAAAAGGACGGTATCCGGTTTATTGTCCGGCATTTTAGGGTAAATCCCGTATTTGATGGGAATGGCAGGATCTTCTTTTTCAAAAGTTCCGAATATCTTATCCCAGATGATCAGGCACATGCCCATATTCCGGTCAAGGTATCTGATATTGCAGGCATGGTGCACCCGGTGATGGGAAGGCGTTACCAGAATATATTCCAGGATTCCCATGTTTTTTACCGTTTGGGTATGCACCCAGGTGCCGTATACCTGGCCTATGGCGTATACCACCATAATATGCCATGGATTAAAACCCAGGAAAGCCAGTGGGGAAAAATAGAGGTACCGGTACAGCGGCTGAAAAACCGGGCTCCGGAAGCCTGTGGTAAGGTTAAAATATTCAGAGCTGTGATGTGTAATGTGCACGGCCCAGAATGCCCTGGAATGGTGATCGATATAATGCAGGACATAATAGGCAAAATCCGTAACCACAAAGCAGGCCAGCAGGTATCCTGCTGTAAAATCCCATGAAAAGAACCTGTGATTGTAAAAGAAAAACATTACGCCCATTGCAAATGCCTTCATGATAAAGTCCAGACCGAAATTCAGCAGGGCGAGATAAATATTGGTGGCCACATCTTTCCCGCTGTACAGTCTGGTTTCCGAAATATGGCTGTAGGCCATTTCGGCAATGATAATTACGACAAGTACCGGAACAGACCATGAATAGATGTACTCAAGCCCGTTTTCACCCCAGAAATAATCCGTCATCTTTATATCAGTTTTGATGCAAAGTTAGGGTTTTAAGAAAACGACAGGCAGTTTTTGAAGTTTTTTAATGAAAATTTAATCGGTATTTTTATTGGCCAGCTGTCCGCAAGCGGCATCAATATCACCTCCGCGGCTTCTCCTCACCATTACGGTCACGCCGGCATTTTCAAGCTGACGGATGTAATTTTCTTCCGCCTGTTTGTTGCACTGGTCGTACTTTCCGTCGCCGATCGGGTTATACTGGATCAGGTTCACCTTGGAAGGGATCTGCTTGCAGTACCTGATCAGGGCTTTAATGTCTTCATCCTTATCGTTGATGTCTTTCCAGACACAATATTCAAAAGTAACAACGGAACCGGTCTTCTGGTACCAGTACTGAAGGGCTTCCATGATTTCCGTCAACGGAAATTTATCGGAAAACGGCATGATTTCATTCCGTTTCGCTTCAATAGCGGAGTGCAGGGAAAGGGCAAGTTTCACCCTGAGGTCATCATCGGCCAGCATTTTAATCATCTTAGGAATCCCGGAAGTGGATACGGTAATCCTTCTGGGCGACATGCCCAGGCCTTCCGGCTGTGTAATCTTGCGGATGGCTTCCACTACGTTTTTGTAGTTCATCATCGGCTCTCCCATTCCCATGAAAACAATATTGGAAAGGGGCCTGTTAAAATACATTTTGCTCTGGCTGTCGATAAGCGCTACCTGGTCCACAATTTCGGCTACTTCAAGGTTCCTCATCCTTTTGAGCCTTGCGGTGGCACAGAATTCACAGTTCAGCGAGCATCCCACCTGGGAAGACACACAGGCTGTTGTCCGGGTTTCGGTAGGAATCAGAACGGATTCTACCAATAAACCGTCATGGAGTTTCACCCCGTTTTTAATGGTTCCGTCCGTGCTTTTCTGAAGCTGGTCAACGGAAACGGGATTAATGGTATATTCCTCGGCAATTCTTTCACGGAGGGATTTTGAAAGATTCGTCATCTCTTCAATCGAATGGAGGTTCTTGCTCCACAGCCAGTCATATACCTGCTTCGCACGGAACGGCTTTTCGCCTAGCGTGGCAAAGTAGTCTTTAAGCTGGTCAAGTGATAAAGTACGGATGTCTTTCATAATAGTAAGAGCCAAGTTAAAAGTAAAAAGTAAAAAGTTAAGGCCTGGTATTATTAACTATTGCACCGAGAATATACTTCAATTCGGCACTTTCTTTCAATAAGATTTTAAATTCTTCAGAATCATAATGGTCCAGCTTCTCCAGAATCCCCAGCCGGAAATTGCTTTCCCTGGCTTCTCTTAAAGCAATCTTTACTTTATTTCTGAAATCTGCTTTAGAAGAACCAGCCTGCGATTCCTCATAATTAGCACCTATTGAAGTCGCTGATTTCCCAAGCTGAAATCTTATTAATTTGCTTTCAGGATCATTTGGAAGTGTTCTTAAAAAGATAAGACAATTAACTCCAAATGTAAAAGTTCTTGTAAGTAAATCATTTCCTTTCATCCCGGCTCGATGACTGAACTTTACACTTTTAACTTGGCTCTTTTTACTTATTTATTTATAAAATCAGCATTGCATCTCCGTAAGAGTAGAATTTATACTTTTCTTTTACGGCTTCTTCATAGGCCTGCATGATAAATTCTTTTCCGGCAAACGCGGCAATCATCATGATCAATGTAGATTTCGGCGTGTGGAAGTTGGTAATCATGGCATTGGCCACTCCGAAATCATGAGGCGGATAGATGAATTTATTGGTCCAGCCATGGAAAGATGAGATCTTCTTGTTGGATGATACCGAAGTTTCCAAAGCTCGCATGGTGGTTGTACCTACGGCGCACACTCTTCTGTGGTTGTCAACCGCTTTGTTGATGACATCGGCATTTTTCTCATCAATGAATACTTCTTCGGACTCCATTTTATGTTTGGAAAGATCTTCTACTTCAATCGGGTTGAACGTCCCCAAACCGACGTGAAGGGTAATTTCCGCGAAGTTGATTCCTTTGATTTCCAGTTTCTTCATCAGGTGCTTGGAGAAGTGAAGTCCGGCAGTAGGGGCCGCAACGGCACCTTCCACTTTTGCATAAATGGTCTGGTATCTTTCCGCATCTTCAGGCTCTACCGCTCTTTTGATGTATTTCGGAAGCGGGGTCTCTCCCAATTCTTTTAATTTAGTCCTGAACTCTTCGTAAGAACCGTCAAATAAAAACCTCAGTGTTCTTCCTCTTGATGTGGTGTTATCAATAACTTCCGCTACCAGGGATTCATCTTCGGTAAAGAATAACTTGTTTCCGATCCTGATTTTTCTTGCAGGATCTACCAGTACATCCCATACACGGGTTTCCTTGTCAAGCTCCCTTAAAAGGAAAACCTCAATTTTGGCTCCTGTTTTTTCTTTGTTTCCGTACAGACGGGCAGGGAACACCTTGGTATTGTTAAAGATAAATAAATCTTCCTCACTGAAATAATCCACTACATCCTTGAACAGCTTATGCTCAATAGTCTGGGTTTTTCTGTCCAAAACCATTAACCTGGCTTCGTCTCTGTGTTCTGACGGGTGCTCTGCCAATAATTCCGCAGGAAGATCAAAATTAAAATCTGATGTTTTCATTTTTTAAATTACGGTTTAAAAATTTATTAAATTACGGGATGTAATTTTCGGACTGCAAATATACGACATCAGGCACCCCTTTGTCAAGTATATCTCCATTTAATTTTGGTCATACCTGAAAACCATGGTTTTTACCTGCTTTTTAATACTTAAAAAAGTTATTTTTGAATACATTAAAATTTTAAACTATGAGCAAATATTCAATTGAAGCTTTTGTGAATGAAACAAAAGAAAACCCGCAGGAAAGGGATTACTTTGAACTGGAAAAACCCCAGCTTTTAGAAATCAACCTTAATAACCAATCAGTCTGGACCAAGACAGGAAGCATGGTCGGCTATGTGGGGAACGTAAATTTTGAAAGGCAGGGCATGCTTTCCGGCGGGTTGGGCAACCTGTTAAAAAAAGCCATCAGCGGCGAGGGAGCGCGGCTGATGAAAGCCGAAGGAACCGGAAAGCTGTATGTGGCGGATGAAGGTAAAAAAGTACGGATCCTGTATCTGAACAATGAAGCGGTCTGCGTGAACGGAAATGATGTCCTGGCCCATGAGCAGAGCATTAAGAGCGACATCACCATGCTGAAAAGCATTGCAGGGGTCATGTCGGGCGGACTTTTCCAGGTACGGTTATCGGGAACCGGCCATATTGCCATCACCACACACGGCGATCCCCTGACCCTGATGGTTACGCCGGACAGTCCGGTTTTTACAGACCCGAACGCCACGGTAGCCTGGTCCGGAAACCTGAGCCCCGAACTGAAAACCAATGTTTCTTTAAAAAGCCTGATCGGCAGAGGCAGCGGGGAAGAATTCCAGATGAAGTTTTCCGGGAGCGGCTGGGTGCTCATCCAGCCGTATGAGGAAGTATACAGGATTGAAAAGTAATCTGCAGGTTTTTCATATAATCATGCATTTCAATACTTAAAAGCAAGGGATTTCCTTGCTTTTTTATTTTATTTATTTTTAAAATTCAATTGATCTCAGCTGATTAAATATAGAATAGAGTTGATTTTAAATCCAAGAGAATATCCTGAAAATGATTAATTATAATTAATCTTAAAAATAAATTAATATCACCATCATAACAAAATTCTATTTGCAACCATTCTCTCCTGTCATAATATTTCCCTAACTTGTATCTACCAAAAGAAGATGGATTGAATGACAAACAAAAATTTTAATTTTCATAAAGGATTCACGTTCAGCAAACATGTTCCGGAAGAAATCTCGCATTTCGACCGGGTCTTTGATGTGTTCAAGGATCTGCTGACCCATACGTCCGGCGATATTGAAGAAGCCTTCGAGTGGCTCGATATGCTGGATAAGGAATATGATATCTTTACCGATGAATATACCCTGCAGGATTTTGAAGAAGACCTGAAAAAGCGCGGTTACATCAAGGAAGAAATTGATCCGGAGAAAGGAAATACCGGAACCGGAAAAGGCAAAAATGTACTGACGGCCAAACTTGAAGCGGCCCTGCGAGAGTTTGCCCTCGACCAGATTTTCGGGAAGCTTAAAAAAAGCGGCATCGGGAACCACCGTACCTCCAAAACAGGAATCGGGGATGAAAAGGATGGCGAACACCGTAATTTTCAGTATGGTGACGACCTCTCTACCGTGAATACGACCGAAAGCCTGAAAAATGCCCAGATCAACAACGGGATTTCAGACCTGCGGCTTACAGAAGACGACCTCATCGTAGAAGAAACCCGGCATAAGGCACAGATGAGCACGGTGCTGATGATCGATATCAGCCACTCCATGATCCTCTATGGCGAAGACCGGATCACACCCGCTAAAAAAGTGGCAATGGCACTGGTGGAACTCATCAACCGGAAATACCCCAAAGATTCCATAGATATTATCGTCTTCGGGAACGAAGCCTGGCCGATCAAAGTGAAAGACCTTCCCTATCTGCAGGTGGGGCCTTACCATACCAATACCGTGGCCGGCCTGGAACTTGCGATGGATATCCTCCGCAGGAAAAGGAATACCAACAAGCAGATTTTCATGATCACTGACGGAAAACCGAGCTGCATCCAGTTACCTACAGGAGAATTTTATATGAACAGCAACGGACTGGATGAAATGATCGTTTCCCAGTGCCTCAACAGGGCGGCACAGGCCAGGAAGCTTAAAATCCCCATCACTACGTTCATGATCGCCCAGGATCCTTACCTGCGTAAGTTTGTGGAAGCCTTTACCGCACAGAACCAGGGAAAAGCATTTCTGACAGGGCTTTCAGGGCTCGGACAGATGATTTTTGAAGATTACGAGAGAAACAGGAAGAAGAGGATATAATTCAGAGATTAGATGTGAGATATCAGAGGCAAGGTTTCAGACTTCAGATATTAAACTTCAGACTCCCTACCGTTCCCTGAGAATTTAATTTTACAGAATATTAATAGTATAAATGATTACTGCTCAACATACAATGAAAAACGATACAACATTTAAAGAATTAAAAAATTCCGGATACACCGATAAAACCATCAGCCAGGAAATCCAGGCGAACCTGATTGCAAAGATCAAAGCCAAAGAACCGGTATTTGAAGGATTGTGGGGCTATGAAGACACCGTGATCCCGCAACTGAAAAAAGCCATCCTGGCTGGTCATCACATTAACCTATTAGGGCTTCGCGGGCAGGCCAAGACAAGGATAGCAAGAAGCATGATCAGCCTTCTGGATGAATACATGCCTGTTGTAAAAGGCTCTGAAATCAATGACAGCCCGTTTCAGCCGATTTCAAAATATGCCAGGGACCTCATCGCCGAGCATGGGGATGAAACCCCGATTGCGTGGGTACACCGCTCCGACCGCTTCTTTGAAAAACTGGCCACACCGGATGTAAATGTCGCCGACCTGATCGGTGATATCGACCCGATTAAGGCAGCTACGTTAAAACTGCCGTATTCTGATGAGCGCGTGCTGCATTACGGGATGATCCCGCGTGCCAACCGCTGCATCTTTGTGCTGAACGAACTGCCGGATTTACAGGCCAGGATCCAGGTCTCCCTGTTTAATATTTTACAGGAAGGCGATATCCAGATCCGCGGGTTCCAGCTGAGAATGCCGCTGGATATCCAGTTTGTGTTCACCGCAAACCCTGAAGACTATACCAACAGGGGAAGCATTGTTACCCCTTTAAAAGACAGGATCGGTTCCCAGATCTTTACCCATTACCCGCAGACCGTTGCACTGGCCCGCCAGATTACGGAACAGGAAGCACTGGTTTCAGCGGAAGATAAAGACAGGATCCGCATTCCGGGCCTTGCCAAAAATCTTCTGGAGGAAGTGGCTTTTGCGGCCCGCGACAGTGAATACGTAGATGCGAAAAGCGGGGTAAGTGCCCGTCTCACCATCAGTGCGATGGAAAATTTAGTGGCTGCGGCCAAATTAAGGCTGATTGAATCCGGTGCCGAAAAAACAACGGTAAGGCTGCTTGATTTTATGTCCATCATCCCGTCCATCACCGGAAAAATTGAGCTGGTATACGAAGGTGAGCAGGAAGGTGCCGATTTCGTAGCAAAAATACTGATCGACCAGGCGGTTATGATCCAGTTTGAAAGCCTGTTCCCGCGCATTTCAAAGCTGGAAAAGGAAAGCATCAAAACACCTTATACCGACCTGATCAAATGGTTCAATAAAAACCATCTTGAACTCAATTACCATGATACGGACGAAGAATTTTATGAGAAACTGAACAGCATCACTCCGCTGACTGCCGTTATTGAAGAAAATACGCTGGAACTGAGCACGGAGGACCAGAATTTCTGCAAAGAACTGGTATTATGGGCACTGACCATCAGTAAAAAGCTGGACAAATCCGAAACCCAGGCTTCTTTCACATTTGATTCTGCAGATATGAACTCCTATTTCCGGAATTAAATCTGAACTTTGATAATATAATAAAATATCCCCTGAATGAATTTTCAGGGGATATTTTTTGATTAAGTAAATGATGCTGATTATCTGTAAACAGAGATTTAAAGTTATTTTAAAATCATTTTTATAATGATGATTGTTTATCTTTGACTTACAACAAACTACATAACTATGGCCGCTCACAATTATTTTATTCAGTATCATAATACAGACAAACTTGAAAATTTTCCAACTTCAGGTATTGACTTGCATTTGCCGGTATCAGAAATTACGCTTGACGATAAAATACAGCATACCGATTGGATATACACAAGCAAAAGAACTTCATCAAAAGCCATTGGAAGCTTCTGTTTTCTGATTGTCGGGAAAACAGAATTAAGAATTAAAAATTATTATCTGTGGAGTTATTTTAGAATAGAAAACTGCAAAGAAAAAAATGGATTTACAACAGTATACGGAACAGGACAAGATCTGAAAAAGCCTGTATTGCTTAATAACTTACCGGGTTTTGAAAGTTTTAAAAAGTTCTGCGGTAATTTCGGAATAGGTTTTCAGAAAATTGACAACCATCTATTTTCTGAAACACTTATACCGTATATTTCAGAAAATTGTTTTGATATTAAAACCAATCAGGAAATGGAAATTATTTCCCGTCTGCAACAATTAAATAGTAAAATGAAATTAAGCAGGCCGGAAAGGAGATTAATTAAGCTGAATGCAATATTAAGAAAAGACACTTCAATCATTAATCTGTTAAAAGAGATTGCTCAATATAAATGTCAGTTTCCGGATTGCAGTTCAATTATTCTAACTGAGGCAGGAACAAATTATGTTGAAGTAGCCCATATAAAACCTGTGTTCAAAGGCGGGCAAAGTATAATAGGAAACTTAATTGTATTATGCCCGAACCACCATAAAGAATTTGATTTGGGAAAATTAAATATTTCAGTACAGCGTATAGAAATGCTTTCCGGCAACCTGAATGGTAAAAATTTTACTATTAAATTGATAAATTAAAAAAATGCAAATCCCCTGAAAATTTATTCAGGGGATTTATTTTTAATGATCAAATGATGATTTCTTTTACATTAGAAATGATTAAAATTCCTTTCTCGCTAATTCAAAATCTCATTCATAGCAGTCAGGATTAACGGTTTTCCATCGGTTATCATAAGGGTATGTTCATGCTGGGCCATGAATCCGTCTTTATTCCCTACCATCGTCCAGCCGTCATTCTGTTCTACCGCCATACTGGAATCGGTAGCAATAAATGTTTCAATGGCCACCACGGAATTTTTCTTAAATCTTCTGGTATCGAAACGGTTTTTATAGTTCAGCAGTTCATCCGGCTGCTCGTGCAGGCTTCTCCCGATACCGTGGCCGCCCAGGTTCCGGATGACTTTAAATCCTCTTTTCCTGGCTTCGGTTTCCATCAGCATTCCGATATCGGCTATTTTTACGCCGCCTCTGATGGTATTGATGGTCTTCTGTAAAATTTCCTTTGAAGCATCTACCAGTTTCTGGTGCTGGTGGATATCTTTTCCGATGATAAAAGAGCCGCCGTTATCCGCCCAGAACCCGTTAAGCTCTGCGGAAACATCGATATTGATGAGGTCGCCTTCCTGCAGGACCCGTTGGTCGTTAGGAATGCCGTGGCAGAATTCATTGTTGACGCTGATGCACGTCCATCCCGGAAACCCGTACGTAAGATACGGAGCAGACCGCGCACCGAAATCAGCAAGGATCTTGCCTCCGAATTCATCAATTTCCCTGGTCGTCATGCCCGGCTGTGCATACTTAATCATCTCCTTCAGGGTAAACGCGACGGCTTCACCGGCCTTCTGCATTCCCACTAATTCATGTTCGTTGGTTATGGACATCCTTTTATTTTTTGATTATGGTTTAAACGATTGTTTTCAGATCCAGACAAATATCTGGACGGCATAAAGGTACCATTTCTGATTGAAACAGGAGAAATCTATCCCGATTCCTTCCATCTGGAGAACTGGAAATTCTGAATATTTGTGCAGAAAATGTAACCCAGACCTCTTCCCTAGCCCTGATTGAGCGGCATGTCTGAGCTCTTTTCTTTTCTTCTGTGGCGGCGGCAAAGCCGCCGCCACAGAAGAAAAGAAAAAGCGAGTAGCGAAAGCAGGAAACAGCTCCCATTATTCCGTACTGCCTACCCTGCCAGACAGCGCAAAGCCCCACTTTACTTAAAAAATGAGGCTTTGCTGGTGAAAACAAGGTATCTTTATCGCTATACCGCAGGGCCTGCGGCATCTTTAATTTCTTCCAGTAATTTTTTCCGTTCCCTGAGCCTTCTCCGGGCAATAACGGATTTCCCGCTGAGGAGCCTGATGAACCGCAGATATTCAAAACGTTCCCTGCCAAAATGATGGGTGACCACATACAGCAGTACGCCGGTCCCGGCGATGGCAATGTACCCGAAAATCTTTTTACAGGCAATAAGGATGGCATTCAGCTGGATAAGCTTCATGCCGGACGCTGCATTCTGCGGAGGGAAATTCATCCCGTCCATATACACCGCCAGATCACCGACGGCTACCACTTGGAAACGGTACTGGAACCAGGAATACAGTGCGGAAAATATACCGACCGCCAGAAAGGTACGCCAGACCAGCACCAGCCCGATGGCTGCAAGCATTTCATCCATTTCCAGCTTGTCCAGGGTATAAAACCATACGGAAATAAACAGGGAACACGTCCCGTACCCTTTCAGGAACATCGGCAGGTACCAGTTGTCATAACTGAATTCCAGGACCATGGAGAAATACATGATCAGGGCATAGCCCATCATGGCAGAGAAGCCTGAAAAAATATACATCTTCAGCGGGATTTCCTTTTTGAACCAGAATATGGCGATGACTCCTGCCAGTACAAGCCCGGGAATCATGAGTAAGTTCAGCCTTGCATTGGTCAACTGGTCGTATCCCAGCACCCCAACGGCAAAAGTATTCTGAATGGACGTGGTTCCTAAGAACATACCGAGGCACAGTAGCATGAACAGCCCGTGCTGAACATTGTTTTTTGAGAATATGCTGAAGGACAGATACGGCCTTTTCAAGGTTGCCTGACGGATTACCAGCAGAGCAAAACTTACAAAAGCAGCCATACCGGCATTGATGATGTGTTTTGAATTGAGCCAGTCCTGCTGTTTTCCGAATGAAAATACATATGCGGAGAACATGAAGGCGGCAATAAAAAGCAGGACGCTCAGCCAGTCGATATAATGTAGCGGAACCTTGAGGGCAAAATACTGATTGTGCATAAACACCCAATGCAGAAGTGCCAGCACAAAACACCCTACCGCTGCAATGATGTAAAAATGCTGCCAGTTGTAGATGATGGAAACTTCTGCGGCATAATACGCCGAAACCTGGTTCAGCACCAATACAAAAGTATAAAATGCTCCGTAAAACATCCCCCGGTTGCCGATCATGGCCATTAAAGGCAGGAACAGCTCGATGGTCACCATCATTTTCAGGAACCCGATGACCAGCGAAGTAAATACAAAGATCATCGGCTCGGCAGTGGAGGAATTGATGTAGCTCAATATACCTAAAAGCACCAGCAGCACCGTCATTTTATCCCGTACCTTGAATCTCATTTTCATCCTGAGCACAATGGGCATACAGGCACCCATCCCGATGGTCGTGGCATAATTCGCCCACATGAAATATTCCGTCATGGCACCGGTGCCGCTTACCACATAGCTGATATTCCCTGTATACACCCCGCCAAGCGGCATTACGACAGCCAGCAGCATCAGCATCAGCAGCATCTGTACGGGTTTGGGCACCCAGTTGTTGTAAAGTCCTTTGTTGTACATAGTTTAGGAGTTAGGGTTAGGTTGCAGAGGTTAGATGTTAAATATTAGATTTCAGACTTCAGATTTCAGATTTCAGATAATGGCGTGTATTAGAATACTTTTTGTATTTATTATCAATTAAAAAAAATTGTTCTTATTTAATTATCAGATCTCATCTTATCTCTTATATTCATTACATTAAAGGCTGATGTATTCATATCTTTATATCAATATTTTTCCCGCTGCAAAGTCTGATATCTAATGTCTGCTATCTTCCGTCTATTGATCCGCATCAATCACCACATTCATATTCATTCCCGCGCTCAGTTTTGCGATGTCTTCCTTTTTGTTGGATGCGGTAAACTCAATCCGTACCGGGATCCTCTGCTGGACTTTTATAAAATTCCCGGTAGAGTTATCGGTCGGGACACTTGAGTACCTTGAACCGGTTGCTGCTGAAACGGCCGTTACCACGCCTTCAAATTTCTGCCCGCCCAGGGCATCGGCCGTCATGGTCATTTTTTCCCCGATCCTGACATTTGGCATCTGGCTTTCCAGGAAATTGGCGGTTACCCACTTCTGCCCGTTTAAGACAATGGTGGCAACCTGCTGCCCCGGCTGGATCAGCTGTCCTTCGGAAACCGTCCTTCTTCCCATCACGCCATCATACGGAGCCGTGATTACCGTGTAGGAAAGATTGATTTTCGCCATGTCCAGGGCAGATTTGGCCCTTTTGATTTCAGCATCAATAATCCCGAATTTGCTTTTCACTTCGGTAGTGGAAAGGCTGGCCGACTGTTTCTGGTTCACCAGCGTTTCATATGCTGCTTTCTGTGCATCGTATTCGGTTTTCGCCTGGTCATACTGCTGTCTCGTGACCGCTTCGGATGCCAAAAGGTTTTTATACCGGCTTAAGTTCTGTTCCGCATTCCACAACCTTGCTTTTGCGCCTGCGATATTGGAAGCCATCACGTTTACGTTATTGGATACGGTATTCACGGATGAACCTGTAGCCACACGCTGGGCCAGTGCATTCTGGTAAGCAGCTTCCGCCTGCCCGAGCTGGGTCTGGATTTCGCGGTCGTCCAGGATTGCCAGGGTGTCCCCTTTTTTCACTTTCTGGTGCTCGATGAATTTAATTTCTTTAATATAAGCCGAAACCCTCGTATTGATGGGATTGATGAATTCTTCCACCTGGGCAGCCTCGGTATAGGTTTTATCCCCGATATGGAAATATTCCCGTACGAGCCAGAACAGGCCGAAGCCGATCACCAGGAATACGATGATGTTGGAAATAACGGCCCTTGTTTTATTTTTTTTCGTTTCTTTCTTTTTGGCAGCAGCGCCGGATGAAGGAGCCGGCTGTGGCTGTGGCTGTGGTTGTGTATTCTGAGTATTTTGTTCCTTGTTTTCCATTGTTTTGTTTTTCACGTAATATTATAGGGTTCCCGTAGATTTTAAAAGATTGTAATATTGATACAGCATATTGATTTCCGCATTGCTGTAATCCAGTTCAGACTGGAGCTTCTGGTTCTGCGCATCAATCATTTCTGCCTGCACGGCCAGCTGGTTCAGGTATTTGGCTTCCGTAATCCTGTAATTTTCTTCCGCCAGTTTTCTGGCATCATCCAGGATATCGGCCTGTTGTATGGATTCCTGATACTTTACATAAGCTGCATTCACGGCCATATCAATGTTCTGTGCCGTAAGCGTCAGGACCTCGCCGGCCTGGTCTTTCTGGATCTCGCCCAGTTTCACCCGTTCCTTTGTTTTATACAGGTTGTCAATATTATAGCTTAGGGAAACCCCGGTCTGCCAGCCTCCGGAATACATATCCAGCACAGGATTTCTTGTAGTGATAGGCTTTTGCAGGGTATACCCGCCAAATCCTGCTACTGTAGGCATCTTATCTGTTTTGATGATCTCAATGTTTTTATCGGCTACCTCAATATTGGTCCGGGCAGATTTCATTAACGGGTTGCTTTCATGCGCAAGGCTGATGTAATAATCCATCCCGATTCCGGCCTCTTTGTTCTCCAGTTTTTCCACCGGCACAATCTCCGTATCAGCAGGCAGCCCCAAAGCCGTATTCAGATTATAGTTGAGGATTTTCCTGTTGTTGAATAAAGTTAAAATACCTTGGTCCAGGTTTTTGATGGCCAGTTCGCCACGGATGACTTCATTCCGGGTCACCATCCCCTGCTGATAGAATTTCTGTACATTCTTCAGCCTTTCCTGCGCCAGCTTTTTGTTGTTCTGAAAAACTTCCTGCTGGTTGACTGTTTTATACATATCGAGGTAATTGGAAATCACCAGGAATTTTACATCCTGTGTGTTTTTTTCCAGGTCCAGTTCAGACAGCTGTTCACGGAGCCCCGCCATTTCGATGGATTTATTCACCAGCCCTCCTTTAAAGATCAGCTGGTTGGCCTGCACGGCATAGGAACTTCCGTAATGGGGCATCGGGACATTTACAGAAGATGAGAAGTCTTTGTCAAGCGCTATGGCATTGCCCAAATAAAACTGGCTCGTGGAAGCCGTGATGTTCGGCAGCTTCTGGAGCCTGACGATATCTGTATTCTGTTTTGCAATATCGATGTTCCGTGCCGAAACTTTTAACTGCTGATGGTTCTCCACGGCGAGCGCGGCCACTTCACCGGCGGTCATCTGCATTCTGTCCTGGGAAAAAAACAGCGCAGGGAGAACCGCTGCCATCAGAGACAGTGCTGTTTTTATATTCTTTACCATTGTACCTTGTTTTACGGTGCAAAGTTAGGGTACGCATAAACTCAAACAAATGTTTGAATTTTGGAAAAAGATGTTCAAATGTAGGATTTCAGCTTTCGAACTGGTTGCGGTACTGGGACGGACTTTCGCCGGAATGTTTTTTAAAAAAGTGGGAAAATGAATACAGGTCACTAAATCCGAGCATAGAAGAAATTTCAGAAACAGGCTTGCTGGAGGAGTTTAGAAGTACCTTCGCCTCATTCATCACGATCAGGGCAATTACCTGGCCGGCAGATTTCCCGGTCACTTCCTTTACCACCGCAGAAAGATGTCTGGTTGTAACAAACTGCCGCTCTGCATAAAACTCCACGCTGCGCTCTTTCTGGTGGTGCAGGGCAAGGTCATTTAAGAAGATAAAAACGATTTCCTCCTGCCTGGACATCTGGTTCATCGCACTGCTGTCTTCCTTGGAGATAATCCCGGCCATCTGGTAACAGAACACCGAGAAAAGATGTTCTACGATCTCTTTTTTATAAGTCATCTCCGTTTCAGAATCCAGGATATATTTTAGGAAATTGACGCTTTTCCAGACCACCTCCATTTCGTCTGCCTGAAAAGGGACCCCGATGTTCATCTGCTGCCTGAAATACCGGTATGTAATGAGCCTGTTGAATTTAAGGGAAAGGGTTGAAATAAAGTCCCTTTTGTAGGACACCATCCTGGACTGGAAGTCCTCGCTTACGGAGATCATTTCATACACCGTCTGCGGGTCGGTCACCATAAACATATTGGCAGAAAGCTCCAGGTCCCGGAAATGCTGCCTGAGCCTGATGCTTCCGGTCTTGATAAAGATAAAGGCAGGATTATCGGGCCGGAAAGGCTTATCGGTAGCAATCCGCTCGAAAATATTGTGTTGCGTAAAGATCTCGACTCCGAATTTTTCCAGGACAGACATAACACAAATGTAAGCAATCTGCGGAGTGATTGCAAAAATTTATTATTTTAGTGTTTTCCAAATGACCGGTATGAGAAAAATTGATTTGCTGTTTGCAGAATACGCAGAAAGCCACAGAAACGCCACCAATAAACTGATCCACTGGGTCTGTGTCCCGCTGATCTTCTGGACGATCCTGGGATTTATCTCGCTGATCCCTTCTAAATCTGTCTGCTTCATCTACATCGGTTGCATCAGCTACGTAAGCCTTGCTGCCATGGCCCTGGTGACCGTATTTTACATGAGGCTTTCTTTTTTAATCGGCTGCATCATGCTGGTCCTGATGGTCATCATGGAAAGTTTTGCCTTCGGCGTAAATACCCGTACCGAAAAACCCTGGCTCGTTTACCTTTCGGTTTTCGTGGTTACCTGGGTTCTGCAGTTTGCAGGGCATAAGATCGAAGGGAAAAAACCTTCCTTCCTGAAAGACCTTCAGTTCCTGCTGGTCGGGCCCATCTGGCTGCTGAGCTTTATCCTGAAAAAGGCAGGCATTCGGTATTAATCTTCCAGTGCATAGACGGCAAAACTGGCCAGCCAGTGGTCTCCGCCGTAATTGCCCTGAAACAGCAGGGGAAGCCCGTTGGATAAAAACACCTGCGCGGTTTTCCGGAACTCCTTTTTCAAAGGATGGCCGTCCGGCAGTGCATCTGCAATCCCTTTCATGCACCACGCTTTAGAGAAAGACAGCCCTACAAGATGAACGGTCTGGTAGTCCGACAGGTCGCTTACCACAGGAATTTTCTCAATATTTTCCAGGCTGCGCTTATTGTAGAATGCATCCAGCCACCGGACAAATTCTTTCTGCGGCAGCACCCTCCGCATCAGGTCGGCAATTTCCAGGCTGGGCGAAAAGAAATCGGAGCCGTCAGGTTCAAGGTAGGCCGGTGTCTTTTCGTCTTTCAGATAGAAATACTTTGCTTTTTCCAGCAGCTGGTTTTCAAAATCTTTGTCTTTATTCGCTCTCGCCCAGTCGATTGCAAAGGCCATGGCGAAAGCGGTATTGGGATGAACGCCCGTCCGGTTCGGGTAGGTCTGCTTGGGCAGGTAGGCTTTCCATGAACTCAGGATTTTATCCGTTAACGGCTTTAAGTTCTGATGCCAGGTTTTTGCTTTCAGGTGGTTCCAGGTGGTCAGTTCTTCATCCAGTTTCAGGAGCCACGCCCAGCCGTAGGTTCTTTCAAAGGTGGTAGCCAGCTGGTATTGGGTGAAATAATTCGCTTCCGCCTCCAGGTTTTCTTTCCGGAAGGACTCGTCCAGTATCTTTTCAATGTCTTTTGATATCGCCAAACCCGGTTTGGTTTTCAACAGCCGTAGCAGCATCCAGTGCCCGTGTACGGAGCTGTGCCAGTCGAAACAGCCGTAAAAACTGGGATGCAGCTGCTTCGGGCTTAAGGAAGCCTCTCCTGCGTTATTGATGATGTGTGCGGTTTTGTTCGGGTATTCCTGGCTGATGCAGTGCAGCGGTTTTTCCGCCAGTTTCATGGCCATGGCATCGGTCAGTTCCGGGACTTCCTGTGCATATAGCGAAAACGGAAATATTAACGCGGCTAAAAGGCTGTTTTTCATCTGATAAAAATAGAAAAATATCTGGTTGGTTGGAGTGGTAAGGGTAATGATTTGAAATGGTATTGAAGAGGATGCTTTTTTAAGTTAAAATTATCTTTCTGCATGTTTGTTCTGTTCATTTTGCCTTGATGCAAAACGAACCAAAAGATCAAGACCCGGATTCTTCCGCTAAAAATAAATCCTGTTCACTGAAAATTCTAAAACTTATACACACTGGTATTTGTTTTCAGTTCAATATCATAGCCGCGCTTCAAACATAAATTTGCGTTTGTTTGTTTTTTAACGCAAATGTTATCTTTTTGTCTATTTTATCTGTTCATTTTGCCTTGATGCAAAACGAACCAAAAGATCAAGACTTGGATTCTTCCGCTAAAAATAAAGCCTGTTCACTAAAAATTCTAAACTTGCGTGATAATCGTGTTTTTTCTTCGGTTCAAAATTGGCCTCACGCTTCAAACACTAGAATTTTCTTAACGTTCACAGGCTTTATTTTTTTTACGCTTCAGACTCCTATGTCGTTTTTACCGGCAGTCGGTGGGATAACTTTTTGCTCATTATTTAAAGTTTATTTTAATATGAACAATAAAAATTAAAGATTTTTAAGAGCTTAAGTGTTCTTCTATCTGTTCATTTTGCCTTGATGCAAAACGAACCAAAAGATCAAGACCTGGATTCTTCCGCTAAAAATAAATCCTGTTCTCTGAAAATTCTAAACTTGCGTGATAACCCTGTTTTTTCTTCGGTTCAAAATTGGCCTCACGCTTCAAACACTAGAATTTTATTAACGTTCACAGGCTTTATTTGCCTCTGATTGTTTATACAATTAATGAATCGGCGAACCTCTCTGAGGTTTTTTTAACGCTTCAGACTCCTATGTCATTTTTACCGGCAGTCGATGGTGTAACTTTTTGCGCATTATTTAAAGTTTATTTTAATATGAACAATAAAAATTAAATATTTTTAAGAGCTTAAGTGTTCTTCTATCTGTTCATTTTGCCTTGATGCAAAACGAACCAAAAAATCAAGACCTGGATTCTTCCGCTAAAAATAAATCCTGTTCACTAAAAATTCTAAACTTGCGTGATAACCCTGCTTTTTCTTCGGTTCAAAATTGGCCTCACGCTTCAAACACTAGAATTTTATTAACGTTCACAGAATTCATTTTTTTAACGCTTCAGACTCCTATGTCGTTTTTACCGGCAGTTGGTGATGTGGTTTTAGGTTTTATTAACTTATTTTTTGTGTTTATTTTTATGTTTATTACTGTAAAACAGTTCTTTAAGACACGACAGGTGGATTTATGATGGCCGGGACGTTGTTCTTATGGTCTCTCCTTTCCAGGATCAGCTGTGCGGCATCCAGCATTTTATTCAGGTGGATGAACGGCGTAATGATATTGCCTTCCGGGACATTGTTGAAAGTGCCGAGGGAGAAATATACTATATCTGCCAGGAAATGATCAAAATCCCTGATGGTGAATTCGCTGAACGCTTTTTGAAATGCCAGGAACGGATTTCTGAATTCGTCCTCCGAAAGGGAACCCAGCATCAGATGCAATACCGGTTCTGCCGGAGCATGGATTGCCCATTTTTTTGATTTGAACTGCAGACCATAGCCGGCCCGGACAAACGAACGGAGCGACAGGTAGAAATGGAAGACCACGGACGGGTTGTCTTTCATCAGGACTTTCCGGTTCTGGGCGTACTCCATTATTTCATACAGCCTGTTTTTGGCGGCTGCCGGATCATGGAACTGGAAAAAGGTGTCCATCAGGCTGAGGGCGGAATGTTTCCTGTGTTCCGTCCAGCCTCCGGATTCAAAATCTATGTTTTTCTTTTTCATGGCAAGATGTTTTTTTGTGTTGAGAGCCTGCCGGTTTTGCGGTTACGGTTTGGGCAGGTTGCAAGCGGGCGGCCGTCCCGGAACGGCTGCGCCTGCAGTGGTTTTTCATCATTTGTGTTTTGTATGGCATATCTCCTCCCCTGCCCTTTCTTCATGTGCTTTTGCAGAAAGAGGTTTTGGTTGGATCAGTGAATAGCTTAGAAGCCCTGTCAGTTTTTGGTCATTGAGCCTGTGGAAGCCCCGCAATAGGTTGTACACCCTATCGTTCCGTGTCATTCTGAATGCAACGCAGCGAAATACATTACCGCATCTATATTTTAAAAAGCAGGCTTAGAATAATTGCAGAATACCGGACGGCATGAAAATAAAACGGCATGGAACTCTACTTATCGAACAGAGGCACTGGTATACCTGACAACGATAAGAGAGCCCACGCCTAGGTCGTGAGCATCTTACTTATCCTCTCGTTGTCTAAAAATTACCAGTTTTCTGTTCGAGATTCTAAGCAATAGCTTCTATTGTTTTTTGAAGTATCGCAAAGTTACATTGCTGTAACTTATGATGCAAATATAATAAAAAAAACAATCATTCGCTATAACGAACAGTAATTTTATTAATAATCTTTTCATTTGGATTAAATTTTTAACTCAATGAAAAGCAAAGAAGACTTGAATAATAAGAATGCACTTGTCAATAAACATCTGTGCAATTTTATTGAAAGTAAATTTCTTCGCGAATACCACGATCACGAAGGTAAAATTATTTCACAAAATAAGTATGCTAAACTCTGTGGAGTTACATCTTCCACAATTTCAAAGTTAAAATTATCTCAAGGATACGATATTCCGATGTCAACAATATATAATATTCTTAGACATGAAGGATATTCACTAGAAAAATTCTTCAGAGAATTTGAAAGTGTAAAAGGTATTAATATACCTGATTGAATTTTCTTATATTCACATTTCGTTTAATACAATTAGCTACTAATAAACATTAAAGCGAGCAAAAACTAATAATATGGAAGAAATTGAGAGAGTAGAATTATTATTCAAAATTCCAATATCGAAAATTATAGATTTTAGTAATCATGTGGAAATCTATTCGCAAAATCAATCTATAGGATCAATTCCATATGTAATTGATTCAAAAAATAAAAGGCTATACGATAAAAGTGAAATTATGAGAAATAACTTAAATTGGAATAAAATCTATCTAAATAATCAAATAGAGATTAAAGTTGCAATTAAAAAGTTGTTAAATATTGAAGATGAAGATATAAGAATCAATTTAGGCACATTTAGAAATTTATATATTAATAATGAAGATAACCAATATATTGCTCAAATTCATTGCTTTTACGAAAAGGAAATTTGGGTCGTACGTAAATTATCGAATATTGTTAAATAAATGCTACTTGGACTTTATGAAAAAAAATAATACACCTGAAATTGAAAATGAAAATGAAAATGAAAATAATGAGTTTGAAAATAGAATCACATCTTTAAATTTAGATAAACAAAAAGATGATGAAAAAATAAAAATTTTAAAATGTCAATATCTTTCAGCTGAAAGTAAATTAGTACCATCAGGAAGAATTGAAAAAAAAGATGTCAAATTTTTTAGTAATACTTTTGAAATTATTGAAAAGAAAAGATTCTTTTATATTGAAGATATAAAATATATCAATTATCTATTTACTCGTGCAGTAGCAACAGATTTTATTTTTAAAAATGTAGATTTCTCAAAAACAATGTTTGATAATTGCTATTTGAAAGATTGTCGATTTATTAATTGTAAATTTGAAGGGGCGAAGTTTACAAATAGTAATTTGCAAGGTTCATATTTTGAATTATGCAATTTCGATTATGCAATATTTGAAAAAACTTTTGTAGACGATGAAATATTCGAATGCTCGCCAAAGAGAATGAATTTAAAATATAAATTTGCAAGAGCATTAAAATTAAACTATACTTCTATAGGAGATTTTATAAATTCATCTAAAGCTGTCAGTTTAGAGTTAGATGCGACAAAAAGTCATTTAAAAGATAGCTGGTTATCAGGGGATTCGTTTTACGGACCAAAATATGCCGGACCCAAAAAAAAGCTTGATCAATTGTTTAAATGGCTAAAAGTTATTTCTCTTGATTTTATATGGGGCAATGGTGAAAGTCTAAAAAAACTGATTGCATTTAATTTTTATATTTTTTTATTATTAACAATTATTGATATTTTTACTAGTGAAAGTAAATATGGTATCTTTGATTTTTTAAAAACGCTTTTTGTAAATATACCATCTATTTACTTTGGATTGGAAGTAAATGATATGACTTACTCGAATTATATCTTATTACCATTGACAATATTAAGATTAGGCAGTTTTGCTTTATTAATGTCAATTATAACTAAAAGATACAATAGACGATGACATGTATTTATATTTTTGGTTCATTAGTAAGAGGTGAGGTTGATCAATATTCGGACACTGACTTATTACTAATTAGTGATAATAAATTGTTTAAAGACGTTGATTCTGATAAGTTTTCATTATACACACCAGATAGAATAAAAGAATTATATAATGAAGGGAATCCATTTGCATGGCATTTGTACTTTGAATCTAAACTAGTTTATTCCTCTTCTGAATATGATTTTTTAAGTCAAATTGGAAAACCTTCTGAATATAAAAATTGTAAAAATGATTTGTTAAAATTTAAAAATTTATTTGATGAAAGTATCATTTCCATAAAAGAAAATAATTATTCATTAGTTTTTGACTTAGCAATGATTTTTTTAGCAATTAGAAACTTCGCTACCTGTTATACATTGGGTTGTTATCAAAGACCTATTTTTAGCAGATTAGCTTTTGAAAAATTAGATGATAATTATCTCATATTGGATGATAGAATTAAAGAATTATTAATGATGTCCAGAATAAGTTCAACAAGGGGAATAGATTATATTATTAAGGAAGAATACCTATCTTTGTTCAAATTAGATATAGAAAGGATTAATGAATGGTTTAACAAAATTATGAGAAAATATGAAAGCGGAATTTAATAGCAGAGTTGATCTACAAAGAGAAGTTATTAAGATTATTAATAAAAAGCCTTTGAAAAGTCAATTAACAGGTCTATCAAAACCTGCTATTGACAAATGGCTATCTATTAATAATATTTCAAATGAATTATTGCAAAAAATCTTGGTAAATATTTCAGAGAAGCTTTTTTTTATAGCGAATAAAAGTCAGGATCATATAACTGAAGAGTATAAAAATTTGCAATTAAGTGTAAGAGAAAACATTCTTGAACTCAAGAAAATTATGCAATCTTAAAATAATAAAAAACTCCGGATGCCACTGACATCCGGAGTTTTTATTTTGCGCTTATCTTAATATGATATTATTTAAGCATTGAAATGTTCCTTTACTTTTTCCAGCACCTGCTCTTCAGACATCTGCTGCGCGGTATCCAAAGTTACCTTTAGGTCTTTGAACTGGGCCGTTTCGTGAAGGTGTTTCTTAAATTCTTCCTGAACGGTTCCGGGGCCCGTTACATATACTTCCTGGGAATTGATTAACAGGTGTTCTATTTCTTTAAAAAACTTTGCTCGGTTGGTTCTTTCTGCATTGTTTCCGGCGTTTTCGCTGGAGTTACCGTGCTGTACTTCCGCTTTTACAGGGCTGCATAAGAAAAATTTAAAGGCATTCTGGGCATCATGGTTTTTTACGACGATGGCTTTTTCCGTATCCATCCACAGTCCTGCTAATTTTTTGTCTGACATAATTGTTTTTTTTTAAGTTGTATCCATGTACTGACAAGAATAATGCTAAGCATATGTTAAGGGCATGTTAAATATATTTATATTCGAAAAAACATACCTGCTATGAATGAAAATGATATTTCTTACCTGATCCGGAAATGTATCTTCACCGTATACAATACACTGGGGCCGGGACTCCTTGAATTGGCATATCATAAAATACTGATCTAAGAATTACAAAACAACGGACTTTCTGTATAATCTGAACTGATACTTCCCGTATGGTATGACGGGAAAAAATTCGACCTGAATTTCAGAATTGATATTCTGATAGAGGATAAAGTGATTATCGAACTTAAATCGGTCAGAAATTTAGAAGATATTCATTATAAACAGTTGCATGCTTATCTCAAGCTGGCTGATAAAAAACCGGGCATTTTAGTCAACTTCAAAACTCATAATATTATGGATGGAATTAAACGGGTGGTTAATAATCTGTAATTTTCCGGGCTCATATTATTATATTTATATATGCTCACAGATGCTTATATACAATATATATCAGAATCTGTGTAATCTGCTTAATCAGCGGGAGACAAAAATAAACCTGCTGGATATATACACTCGCAGATTGGCAGATTTCTTAATTTCAAACAGTAAAAAAAGATTTGCGTAATCCGCTTAAGCAGTGAGAGATAAAAATAAGCCTGCTGGATATATACGCTCGCAGATTGGCAGATTGAGCAGATTTCTTAATTTCAAACAAAAAAAAAGATCTGCGTAATCCGCTTAATCAGCGGGAGATAAAAATTAATCCCGCTAAAAATATACGCTCGCAGATTGGCAGATTGAATAGATTTTTAAGTCTTCAATCTATTTCCCCAATACAAACACCGCGGGGATTTTATGGAGTTCCGGTTTCTGCTTCTGCCAGTCTTTGATGGTTTTGGTTTTGATGAATTCCTGATCGGGGTCATTGATATTGGCGGCGATACAGAGTTTGGTGTTTGGGGACAGAAATTTGAACAGGTCTTCCAGCAGCGGGTTATTGCGGTACGGGGTTTCCATAAAGATCTGGGAATAGCCTGTTTTCTGCACCAGGCCTTCCAGGTGCTGCATCTGCTTTTTCTTCTCGCTTCGGTCTATCGGGAGATAGCCGTTAAAGGTAAATTCCTGCCCGTTGAACCCGCTTGAGATCAGCGCGAGGATAATGGAGGAAGGCCCGGAGACCGGAACCACCCGGATATTTTTTTCATGGCACCATTTTACGATCAGGTTGCCCGGATCGGCAATGCACGGAAGCCCGGCTTCTGAAAGCAGCCCGAAATCCTGCCCTTTCAGCATGAGCTCCTGTGCATCTTTAATGTCTTTGCTTTCCGTGTATTTGTCCAGAAGGAATAATTTCAAATCCGACTGTTTTTTCTCCGGCGCAAAGAACTTCACGACTTTCCGGGCGGTTTTTTCATTTTCCACGAAGAAATAATCGGTCTGCATGATGTACTCCGTGATAACGGGAGCGAAGTGCGTAACGGATGTATTTTCCGAAAGATAGGCGGGGAGTAAAAAAAGCATTTTTTCTGAGTTATGAGTGGTGAGTTGTGAATTATAAGTTATTTGGCCTGTGCGTTTAACCGGCGGGCAATTGCTTCGCAGCCGCGGTCCAGGATGCGATATACGTTTTCAAATTCTTCCCTGTCGCCCCAGTACGGGTCAGGGACTTCGGCATTGCCGTGATCGCCGAGCACCTCCATAAACAGGGAAATTTTCTGCCGCTGTTCTTCATTCCGGGCTTTTGAA
The DNA here is from genome assembly GCF_034047335.1 of Chryseobacterium sp. JJR-5R. Taxonomy (NCBI): domain Bacteria; kingdom Pseudomonadati; phylum Bacteroidota; class Flavobacteriia; order Flavobacteriales; family Weeksellaceae; genus Chryseobacterium; species Chryseobacterium sp. JJR-5R. Next base: position 1,458,021 of record NZ_CP139137.1, on the reverse strand, counting down.
ATCACGTCTTCCATCACATCAAGATCCATGCAGTAGATCTGATCGAAATTTTCAAGGTCTTCTGATGTAATGGGCCTTGACCGCTGTTTTGAAATGTCAATCTGATGGGCTTCGGCGGTTTTCAGGGCCCTCGGGTCCGGATGCTTTCCTTCATGCTGGGAAATGGTCCCGGCGGAATCCACATGGATGCTTTCAGGAACTTTCGTCTTCATGATCCCTTCTGCCAGAGGGCTCCTGCATATATTTCCGAGGCAGACCATTAATATCTTCATTGTTCAGCGGTTTAAGCGGGGAATACCCGTTATTTTATTTTCTCTTACAAAACTAAACAAAAAATGAAGAATATCTCTATTCTCCATTTTTCATTATTTAAATTGAACTACTTCTTGTTGTTTACTGTTTACTGCTTGATCCTTTCGGATAATTCCTTAACGTATTTCTTCACCTCTTTATCGATTTTGGAAACATCCTTGATCGTATCACAGGCATACATTACCGTGGAGTGGTCTTTCCCGCCCATTTCCTCACCGATTTTGGTGAACGTGGCATTGGTAAGCTCTTTGGCAAAATACATGGCCAGCTGCCTCGGAAGCGCGATTTCCCTTTTTCTGGTCTTGGATAAAAGCTGCTCTCTCTTGATCCCGAAATAATCGCACACCACTTCCTGGATATACGGAATGTTGATGATTTTTTTCTGGTTGGCCGCGATTTTGCTGATGGTATCCTTTAACAGCTCCAGGCTTAAGTCTGACTTATAGATGGTTGAATAAGCGATTACCGAATTGATGACCCCGATCAGCTCACGTACGTTTGTTTTTGCTTCGGAAGCCAGGAAGTCCAGCATATCGTCTGTTAATACAATCCCGTCCCTGCTCAGCTTATCCACGATGATCTGCCTCCTGGTAGAATAATCCGGGGATTTGATTTCCGCAGAAAGCCCCCATTTGAAACGGGAAACAATCCGGTCCTGGATATCCATGATATCTGCCGGCGCCTTATCGGAAGTCAGGATGATCTGTTTTCCGTTCTGGTGCAGGTAATCGAAAATATGGAAGAAACTGTCCTGCGTAGCAGACTTCCCGGAAAGGAACTGGATATCATCAATAATCAGTACATCCACCATCTGGTAGAAATTGGCAAACTCTGTCTGCTTATGCGCTTTTGCGGATGAGATAAACTGTTGGATGAATTTTTCTGAAGAAAGGTACAGCACCACTTTATCCGGGAACTGGCTCTTTACTTCAAGGCCTACCGCCTGGCCCAGGTGGGTTTTCCCTACGCCGTACCCTCCGTATAAAAACAGCGGGTTGAAGGCAGTGGCACCCGGTCTTTTGGCAATTGACCTCGCCACGGTAGCGGCAAACTTATTGCTTTCCCCTTCTACATAATTTTCGAAAGAGAAATCTGATTTTAGGTTGGAATCAATATTCACCTTTTTAATCCCAGGGACTACGAAAGGATTTACAATATTGGAAGAGAAGCCCTGCGGCATGGTTTCCTGCATTTTCGGGGTAGGAACCGTCTTCCCTTTCATGTTCATGGTAACGGGTTTCTCCAGCCCGGAAGGCTTGTTTTCCATTACCGAATACCACAGCTTTACGCCTTTTCCGATGTTTTTTTTCAGGGCAGCGGAAAGAAGGGAGAGGTAGTTGTCCTCAATATATTCTTTGTAAAAATCACTCGGCACCATCAGCGTAAGGTTATTGTCAACCAGTGAAACCGGCTGAACCTTATCGAACAGTAAATCGAAAGATTTTTCAAGTTTTTTCAGATCAGAATTGTCTTCAGCTGCGTTCAGGTTATCGCGCATAAACTGAAGGCACTTCTGCCATATCATCATTAAATTTTCACCCATAATTATGCCCCGATTGATTCTTTGTTAGTACTCATTTTAGAAGGATGACAAAGGTCTCATTTTTTTATTTTAAAAAAAAATATTGCGCTTATTGATTATTTAAAAATATATTTGTATGCATAATTATGCATTAAAAATGATATATACAAAACACTCATTACGAGTACGTTACGGAGAGACAGACCCCATGAAATACGTCTACTACGGCAATTATGCAGAGTACCTCGAAATTGGCCGCGTAGAACTTTTCAGAAGCATCGGAATGTCCTATAATGAGATTGAGAATCAAGGAATTTGGCTCCCTGTCTCGGAGTATAAAATTAAGTACCTGCGCCCTGCTTTTTATGATGAGAATCTGGAAATCCATACGTATGTAAAAAAAATCCCCGGGGTAAAAATTGAATTTGAATATGAAATTTTCAATGAAGCGCAGATTAAAATTACCGAAGCCTCCACCACCCTCTTCTTCCTGGATGCCAAAACCAATAAAGTGATAAAGTGCCCGGACTATCTGATGAAGCTGATTGAAGAAAACTGGAACCCCTCAACGGGAATAACACCGTAAAATAAATCCCAATTATGAAAATTGCATTCTTGGGCCCGCAGGCCAGTTTTACGCAGCTTGCCGCCAGCCGGCTTTTCCCGGACGCAGCGCTTCTGCCGCAGGCCCATATTTTAGACTGTTTCCTCGCCGTAGAAAACGGAACAGCGGAAAAAGCCGTAGTCCCGCTGGAGAATTCCATTGAAGGGACGGTTTCCATGACGCTGGATTACCTGTATCATACGCCCGGCATAGGCATTGAAGCGGAAGCCGTTATGCCGATTGCCCACCAGCTGATGGTTCACCCCGATTGTGATGTTGACCATATTACAAAGATCTATTCCCATCCGCAGGCCCTGGCCCAGTGCTTCCACTTTCTGGATGAAAAATTCAGCCATGCCGAGAAGCAGGAATATTCTTCAACGGCAGCAGCGGCTAAACATGTTGCGGACCATCCTGAAAGGAACCTGGCCGCAGTAGCCAACCCTTTTGCGGCTGACCTGTACGGATTGAAGATCATACACCGGAATATCCAGGATTCTGACCAGAACCATACCCGTTTTATCATTATTTCCAAAGGGTTGAAAACATATGACAACAGCCGTCTTAAGGCGATGGGTGAAAAATCCGGGCTACTGATCACCCTGCCGGAAGACCATGCAGGCGGCCTTCATCAGGTACTCTCAGTTTTTGCATGGCGCAGGATGAACCTCAGCAAAATAGAATCCCGGACACTGAAAACCGGCCTGGGCAATTATTTTTTCTTTATTACCGTTACGGGAAAGTGGGAATCTGCACTGCACAACCATGCGCTGGAAGAACTGAAAGCCCTGGATGCGAAAGTCACGTTTTTGGGAAATTATAAAGCGTTTATCCTGGAAAATTGAACGTTCAGCCTATTTAACGGTAAAAAAAGTATGGCATACCACACCCGTTTAATCTGAATGCAAAAAGTGGAGTAATTTTTTAATAAATTACTGATTTACAATAAATTATAATTACAAAACCGGAATACCACGTCATTTTGTTTAAAATTAACCATAATTCCATTTTTAGTTTATTATATTCAACACAAACCCTTTAATATTGCATAATACAGAGAAATAAAAGGATAAATGATTAAAAATATTTAATAACAGAACTGCAGTTTGCATAATATTTGTTATCTTTCAGCTGAAAACTACTGAGATAACATTACTGATTTATTAACTAAATTTTTAAAACATGAAGACCAAAATTTGTAGTGCATTACTGGCTGTAATGTCAGCTCCCTTTTTCGCGCAGAATGCTGGAGTTGGGATTAATACTACTAACCCGCAGGCCACTCTAGATGTTAACGGAACTTTAAAAATCAGGGATACCCCTTCTGCTCCTTCGCTGCCGGGATATCAGATTTTAGCAGTGAACCAAAACACGGGCGGTGATTTCCAGGTATCTCAGGTAGACCCCCAGCTCATTGCCAATGCGGTAATCAGCCAGATGAGCACGACTACCGGTGTAAGCACCTCTGTGTATTCGGCACGGAAATCAAGCGGCATCAATCTTATCAACCTGGGCGTGCTGCCCAATGGATTCAGGCCGGTTAACTTCCTGACCTCGGAGAGGATAATGGGTACCACTGCCGTATTTTCTGATACGGACAATACTTATGTAGTTCCTACAAACGGGGTATATGCTGTCGGCTTTTCATTCCGCTACGGAACCGGCCTTCAGGGAGCCTTGCTGACCAATGCTCCGGGCGTTGCCGTCCTGAGAAACAGGGCAGGGACATATACTTTGATTGACGCCCGATCTTTCAGCGGCGCCAACCTGGGCATATTAAGCCTTACCATTTCAGAATCCAGTGTCAACAACCTTTTTACCTTCCAGGCCGGGGACCGGATTTCTTTCGGGCTTACCAGTGCTTCAGTACTTGATGCAGGATTGCTGGGAACCAGTACCACCTCTTTCTACATTTATAAAGTATCAAACTAAAAACATATGTAACTTAATTTTACATCATACCCGTTATCATAATCCACCGTACATTCCTGTATGGTGGATTATTTTAAGGCCTTAGCAAACATTTCATTATATTTGGTATTCTAAAAAAACGAAAAATGATGTATTTCCTGATCATTATATTAATCTTTGTCATTTTCGTTATTTTCAACCATCTGAACCACAGGGTACGGCGACTGGAAAAGGAGATTTCTGAGCTCAGGAAAGAATTTAACGGCAGTACGGCCCGTAAGATCAAAGGGATCAATGAAAATGAAACGGCAGAAGCCGTACAGCATCAGGGACAGGATCAGGAGCTGTCCGCTGCACCATCCGGTGTCCTGCTGCCGCAAGACCTGCCTCATCCGCCTCAAAATGACCGCCTCCGTATTATTGCTGAATTCCTGAAGCAGAACGCATTAACCATAACCGGGATTTTTACACTTGTTCTCGGAATCGGGTATTTTGTGAAATATGCCATTGACAGGAACTGGCTAGGAGAGACGGCAAGAGCGGCCATCGGTTTTGTGGCCGGAGCTGCCCTTATTACCGTCAGCCATTTCCTGAGGAAGAATTACTCTGTTTTTTCATCTATTGTTACAGGCGGAGGGGTTGCGGTCTTTTACTTTACCGCAACCATCGGGTTCAGGGAGTACCATTTGTTCTCACAGAACACGGCTTTTTCCGTTATTTGCCTGATCACACTGGTTTCCCTATCCCTCTCCTACTACTATAAAAGCGAGACCTTGATTATTTTCTCTTTATCCGGCGGTTTTCTGGCTCCGCTGATGATCAGTACCGGAGAAAGCAACTATCTTTTTTTATTCACTTATATCACCGTCCTGAATATCGGGATGCTGGCCATCGCTTTCTTAAAAAGCTGGAAGAGCGTCGGCTGGATCGCGTTTTTTTTTACCAGCATCTACCTGCTGTTCTGGACCGTTGAAAAAACCGAAATTTCCGGTGTCTATTTTTACCTGGCCGGTTACCTTATTTTCTACTTATTTGCTTTACAGCATTACTTTAAAAAGGAAATTCTGACGTCTTCTGATATTTTAATGCTTGTACTGGTCAATTTTACAAGCATCACCGGCCTGGTATATATTTTTAATACTTTGCAGTACGGGCCTGTTATCATTTTCCCGGCCGGTTTTGCACTGGTTAACCTGGGGCTGCTTTTCCGGGAATATTCCCGGAAGAACTTCGGCGTACCCTACTCCGTTTTTACAGGAATTGCTGCAGGGCTTATGACGGTTGCATTTGCCTTGCAGTTTCAGGCGCATTTAATTACGAGCATATGGGCTATTGAGGCGACATTACTTCTTTTTATCTGGAAGAAAACGGGCCATGCTATTTTCAGATCATGTTTCTATGCCCTGTTTCCATTGGTTATCATCGCACAGATCATCAGCTGGGCTGCCTATACTAATGCCGGACACCTGGCTATACTCTTCAACCCGGTATTCCTTACAAGTTTTATCACAATGGTGACCACTTTTGTCAACCTGATTTTACTGAGAAAACATACCGGGAATGACAAAGGTGCTTATCTGTTTGAAAAAATATTTACCGTCATAAGCGGCCTGATCATTTATCTTGCTTTCCTTTTTGAAATGGTATATCATATTGCATCAAAACCTCAGACGGTGATTTTCAGCATGGCCATGCTTTTCAGCATCTGCTATGTTTTCCTGCTGCTGATATTGCGGAAGAAACTGAAATTGGACACCCTTCCGGAAAAACCGCTCCTTTACCTGTTTTTAATCCTGATCATTATCAATACCTCAACAGCAGGTACGGGGCTGGTTTCTGATTATTTCATAGAAAAAATTCCTTCAGCTTATTATATGGCATACCTGTTTTACAGTATTCCTTTTGTATATACACTGGTAAAAATCCTGCCGGCTTTAGATTTTTTCAGCACCCGGGTTTCCTACTGGCTTGTTGCCACTGCTGCCGTAACCGCAGTAAGTTTTGAAACTTATCATCTGTATGCAATTTTTAATGCCCCTGATTCGGACCTTATAAAAACCGGCAGGCATTTCAGCATGCTGTACCTGCCTGTCATCTGGGCCATTGCCGCCAGCATCTTTATTTACAAAGGACTCAGGACTCATAAAAAGGAATACAGCAGGGCCGGATTTTCACTCCTGGCATTGATGATCCTAAAATTATATGCTTATGATGTCTGGGAAATGGACAATGTTTCCAGGATCATCGCTTTTATTATACTGGGAATCATCTTACTGTTCAGTTCGCTGATCTTTCAGAGACTAAAAAAGATCATCAGCAATATCGTGGATAATAAAAATGAACATTCGCATGAAAAACCAGGCGAATAATAACAAAATTATATTATTTACCACCATCGGTTAAATTATCGCAAAATTTTATTCATATTTTATAAAAAAATACTATATTTATCACGTTTTTAATCGTTATTCATTCCAATATTATGAAAAAATTACTTTACTCATTTTTACTGCTGTCTTCTGCCACTCTTTTTGCACAGAAAAGTCCTCAGGCAAAATTTGCAGTTGCCAATGATATTGTAGGAACGGCAGATATGTTCACTGCCAATCATAAAAATGCCATCCAGAGTACGCGTACCTATAAAACGGCAGCGGAACTTCCGCAGAATCTTAAAAAGTTCAGTTACATTGCAGACAACGGGCTGGTAGAATATAAACTTAAGAACGGCATGAGTGCACTTGACAGGCTTACGCTTTCTGATGTCAACATCCAGTTCGGGCTGCCGAAAGAAACCCCGGTTCTGATTGACGGATATGAATTTACCAATACGGACACGCTAGTATACGGTGATATCCTGTACAATATGGAAGCTGTGGACCATAACGGTAAAAAAGCCGTATCGATTACCACAACAAAGAAATAATTTCTCAGATCATATTTAAATGAAAGGATGCTCAGCTGAGCATCCTTTTTCAGTATTTACCGGTCCATTTTTTCTTAAGTTCCTCATAGATCTTTTTCTCCGTGGCATTGTTCCCCGGCTGATAGAGCCTGGTTTCCCTGATCTCTTCCGGAAGGAAATCCTGATCTACAAAATTCCCTTCATAGGAATGGGCATATTTATACTCTTTGCCGTAATCCAGGTCTTTCATCAGCTTGGTCGGTGCATTTCTCAGATGCAGGGGCACAGGCAGGTTGCCGGTTTTTTTCACCAGCGCCAGCGCTTCATTGATGGCCATATAGGCAGAATTGCTTTTCGGGGAAACCGCCAGGTATACCGCTGTCTCGCTTAAAATAATCCTTGCCTCGGGATTCCCGATGACATTCACAGCCTGGAAACAGTTATTGGCAATTACCAGTGCATTGGGATTAGCCAGCCCCACGTCTTCCGCAGCAAGGATCAGCATCCTCCTGGCAATGAATTTGATATCCTCGCCTCCGGCAATCATTCTGGCAAGCCAGTACACGGCACCGTTGGGATCGCCTCCGCGCATGGATTTGATGAATGCCGAAATGATATCATAATGCTGTTCGCCGTTCTTATCATACAGTGCCATGGCTTCCTGCAGGACTTCCAGCACCGTCTCATTTCTGATTTCAGTTACTGAGGAGTTTTTATACTGGTTCAGGACCAGCTCCACAGAATTGATCAGCTTTCTCGCATCGCCGCCGGAATACTGGATGAATGCCTCTTTTTCAGCAATCCTGAAATCCGTTTTTTCATCTTTATTAAATCTTTCCAGCGCAATATCGATGAGCTCTTCAAGCTTCTCATAGGTAAGAGATTTCAGGATATACACCTGGCTCCTGGAAAGCAGTGCCGAAACCACTTCAAAGCTTGGGTTTTCAGTAGTAGCACCAATTAAGACAATCCACCCCTTTTCAACCGCATGTAGCAGGGAGTCCTGCTGGGATTTGTTGAACCGGTGGATTTCATCAATAAAAAGAATCGGGGATTTTCCGGAGAAAAGGTTCTGCTTTTTGGCATCTTCTATCACATCCCGCACATCTTTCACCCCGGAAGAAACGGCAGAAAGCTTGTAAAACTTCCTTCCTGACTGTTCTGAAACAATTTCAGCCAGCGTAGTTTTCCCTGTTCCCGGAGGGCCCCAGAAAATAAGTGAATTCAGGGAATTGTTTTCGAGCATCTTCCGGATGGTGCCTTTTTCACCCGTAAGGTGCTCCTGTCCCAAAACATCACTCAGTGTTTTGGGCCTTAATTTTTCAGCTAAAGGAATATTTTGATCCAAGGTTGTTCAGATTTAATTGACATATTTTTTAGCTTGGGAACAACCGTAGATTTACGGCCGCCGGCTTTTCGGTTTTACCATTCGGCAGACACCGGAATTTATCCGGCAAACAGGCCACTGAAATCCCCAAACTTCTAACAAATTTAAACTAATTTTCAATTTTTTAGCCTATTTTTGCATTGTTTTGAAACTTATACCCAATAAAATAATCACTTTCCCCCTGGTAATACTGATCAGATTTTACCAGTGGTTTATCTCGCCCTTATTGCCTAAAAACTGCCGGTATGAGCCTACCTGTTCGCATTATATGGTAAAGGCACTGCAGGTTCACGGTATTTTCAAAGGGTTCTGGATGGGATTGAAAAGGATTTCAAGATGCCACCCGTGGGGAGGAAGCGGCTATGACCCCGTTCCGCCGAAACATGATCATTAAAAAACAAACTATTAAAAAAATAGAAATGAGTAATATTTTTTTCAGATTTTATCTCGTATTCTTTGCGCTGGTTACCCAGTCTTTCTTTGCGCAAAATTACCCGGACGGAATGTCTGATGCTACTTTAAAGGTGAACGCCGCCGATATTCCCGTTAAGGTTTATTCCACTACGGAACTGGGAGACCTCAATGTGTTCCCGGACAGGAAAGTCAGCGGAAACTTCCTGGTCATCCTGAACGAATCTAATTTCGAGCCTGCTTATTTTAATTTCAGTGCCTTGACGCTGGCTAAGTTCAAAGAGGCGAAATACCAGTTTCTGGATAAGAATTTCAAGCCTGTGGAAGCTGCACCGACCAAAGAAAACATCAAAAGCTTCAGGTATGCGGTAAAAACAGACAAGCTGCTTACTTCCGGCGATTCCGTTAGCCTTGAAACTACCTATAAAATCTGGAACCCTTCCAAAGGAATCGAGCTGGGGCCTGTTACGCTCCACTTTTACAGCTTAATGTTCATTTTCGCGTTTGGTTTCGGCTATGTTTTGATGAACAGGATTTTCAAAATTGACAATATTAACCAGAAATACCTGGAACCGCTTTTTACCTGGACCCTGATCGGAACCATCCTGGGCGCCAGGATGGGGCACGTGATCTTTTATCAGCCGGAGCTTTTCAAAGAAGATTTCTGGAGTGTATTTCTACCGATAAGCACCAAAAACGGCTTTAAATTCACCGGATTTTCCGGACTGGCAAGCCATGGCGCTACGATTGCCCTGATTTTTACGACCCTGTATTATTCATTTAAAATCATCAGGAAAAACCCTTTCTGGGTATATGACCGCCTGGGAATTGTTGTCTCTCTGGGAGGCGCATTTGTGAGGCTGGGTAACTTTTTCAACTCTGAAATTATTGGCAAGCCAGTAGACCCCAACTCTCCTTTTGCGATTTTGTTCCCGCAGCAGAGCAGCGAATACGGGCTTACCGTACCAAGGTATCCGGCCCAGTTATTCGAAGCTTTCGGATATGTCTGCCTGTTTGTTTTATTATGGATTCTATACAGGAAAACCAATAAGAAATACCAGCAGGGATGGCTTTTCGGCCTCTTCTTTATTATCCTGTGGGCCATCAGGTTTTTTGTAGAATTCCTGAAAGAGCCTCAGGGTGATGAGTTTATCCGGATCGGAGGATTGAATACGGGTCAGGTCCTTTCTATTCCTTTTATGATTGCAGGCGTGGTGATTATGGTCATTTCCAAAAAGTTCACCATCACGAAAGAAGAAAACGAAAAACCGGATTAGGTATATATTTATAAAGTTCTGAAGCCGTCAATTATCCGGCGGGTTTTCATAAAAAGCAGGTTGTATCATTACAGACCTGCTTTTTTGTATGGTTATATTACTCTACCCGTACTACAATTTCAAGTATCTGACAGGAACGGCGGGAAAGCTGATCCGTTTAAGAAAGATATTCGCCGATGAAATATAAAAATTTGTTTTTATATTTTCCGGTGTAATGAAAAGTATTGCAGGATTGTTTTAATAAGATGAGAACCTACTTATTGCTGCTGTTCATTTCGTTACAACTTTCCGCTCAGCCAGCTAAAGCCTTTGTTGATGAGATCATTCATAGAGAAATGAAAGAAAGGAAAATCCCCGGAGTAGAGCTGGCAGTTATTCAAAATGGCAGGATCGTTCTCAGCAGATCCTATGGAACTGCAAATTTACAGTATCATATCCCGGTAAGCAATACCTCTGTTTTCCCGATCAACTCCAATACAAAAGTTTTCACCGGTGTTGCCGTGATGCAGCTGGTAGAACAGGATAAAATCAAGCTTGAAGATCCTATAAGCACCTATCTGGATGACCTCCCTACTGAATGGCAAAAGATCACTGTTGACCAGTTGCTAACCCATATTTCGGGATTGCCCGAGATCCTGAAACTCCTTGATCCGATGACGGGGAATATCGGCCCGTTAAAGACCGAGGCCGCCATCTGGGAAAAGCTCAAAACACTTCCCCTGGAATTTAAAACAGGGGAACAATTCAGCTATAACCAGACGAATTACTATTTGTTAGGCAAAATTATTGAGAAACTTACCCATATGCCCTTTGCCGATTTCTTCGAAAATAAACAGTTCAGAATTGCACATCTTAAAAATACGGTATTCGGAGATTCGAGAGATCTTATTCCAGGTTATGCACCTTCCTACCGCTACAACAGCTTCTCTGACGGAAAGAAAGGTGAAACCCTACTCACCAATACCTACACCGAATTTCCGGATTTTACCCGCACCGGAGCCGGCCTTAACAGTACGGCAGAAGATATGGCAAACTGGATCATGGCCCTGCAAAACGGCAGGTTATTTCAAAAGGCATCAACTCTGGATAGGATGTGGTCACCAGGTAAATTCAATAACGGAACGCCTACCGGCTGGGCACGCGGCTGGGGAATCACTAAATTCCGGAAAAACCATAAAGCGATCGGAATGTCCGGCGGAAACCGATCAGCCATGCTGGTCTATCTGGACGACCACCTGGCGATTATTGTATTAACCAACCTGGCAGGAAGCGCTCCCGAAGATTTTATTGAGGAAATTGCCGGATGCTACAATCCGGATATAACGAAAGCAGATCCACTCACCTATTTAAGAAAAAGCCTGCGGGAAACAGGGTTTGACAAGGCTGTTGAATTTGTGAAAAATGAACAAAAGGCAAATCCTGAATTTGATCCCAAAGAAGACGAACTCAATAACTGGGCATACCGGATGATGGCAAACGGTCAGCAGAAAGAAGCTTTGGAGATTTTCAAGCTCAATATTCATCTGTTCCCGGAAAGCTGGAACGCCTATGACAGCTATGGAGAGATATTGCTGAAAATGGGAAACAAAATTAAAGCCGTTGAGATGTATAAAAGGTCGATTGCATTAAATCCCGACAATGAAAACGGGAAAAAAGTCCTGAGTCAGATCATTTCGAAATAAAACGTCATAAAGAACATTTTTTACCGGTTGCTGTCATTCTTTGTTCTGATTTTTGAAAAGCTGTACAGCAACCAATAAAGAACATTATTTTCACCGGACTTCAGGTGAAGCTGCCGGCATATTATTTCTTTTAATAAAATCCTTTTACACTAATTCTCACTGCCGGCAACCTTAACACCGGCTGAACCCTGTTGTACGATTCCTATTTTCTTTTATCCCCGATTTATTAAAGCATCCGTGCCACTTTTCTTTCCAGTTCTTCGAAAACATTTCCGAATGACTGAATAACATCTGTGGGAAGCATTGCTTCCTTGGAATACTTTTCACAAGCATATTGCGCTGCTTTCCCATGAAACCAGACCCCTAAAATGGCGGCTTCTTTTTCAGGATAATTCTGTGCAAGGAAAGAGGTTAAAATACCGGTAAGGATATCCCCGCTTCCGCCTTTCGCCAATCCGGAATTCCCGGTGATATTGTAAAAAACCTGTCCCTGCGGGGTAATAACCTGCGTGTGGTGGTCTTTCAGGACAATATAAATATCCAGTTCCTTTGCTTTCTGCTTTGCCAGGTCCAGTCTTACAAAAGAATTTTCGGTTTCCCCGAACAGCCTTTCAAATTCTTTGGGATGCGGTGTAATAACAGATTTTTCAGGAATCAGCGCTATATTCTTAGGATCTTGTGAGATAATATTCAGGGCATCGGCATCCAGGATCAGCGGCTTTGCATATTCCTTTAAAAATTCCAGAAACTTTTCTGCTGTTTTTTCGTGGGTTCCCAGGCCGGGCCCGATTCCCAGGGCAGAATTTTCACCGGCTTCAAAAGTTTCGATAAAATCAGTTCCGCCTTCTATAAACATAGCTTCAGGATTCACCGTCTGAAGGATTTCATACCCGCATTTTGGTGCCAGCGTAAACGTAAGGCCCGCTCCTGTTTTCAATGCGGCCCTTGTTGCCAGAACCGCTGCGCCCATCTTTCCGTAACTTCCCCCTATTATAGTAACTTTCCCGTATGTCCCTTTGTGGGAAAATTCATTCCGGGGCCTAAAAATATCTTTAACCATGTTATGAATAACAAATTCATCGGTTGGGGTTTCCGAAATGTAATCTTCACTCAGGCGGATATCCAGAATATGGACCTTGCCTGCATATTTTCCGGTTTCAGGGTGGAGAAATGTCCTTTTCCAGAACTGGAAACTCAGCGTATGGTCTGCCCTGAAAATCGTAGGATGATGAGGAGAAATTTTATCCGCAAAAAGCCCGGAAGGCATGTCTACGGAAATCTTGATATTGTTCTGCAGGTTCAGAAGCTCAACCAATTCTTTCAGTTCACCCTGCAGATCCCTGGACAGCCCGGTCCCTAAAAGCGCATCGATAATTACCGTCCTGCCATCAAAACGGTAGTTTTCAGCTTCTTTAAGATCCCGGATCGAGATCCCTGAAATTTCTTTTAAACTTTTAAAACTGCTCTGTGCATCAACAGAAAAACCGGTTCTCGGGTTGGTAAATACGTCTACATCAAAACCTTTAAGATACAGCATTTTAGCAATAGCAAAACCATCACCTCCGTTATTGCCGTTCCCGCAGAAAACGGCAAAGTTCCTGTGGTTGTTACAGTTTTCGGAGATCCAGTCTACACAGGACTGGGCTGCCCTTTCCATTAACTGAATGGAGGCAACAGGTTCATTTTTTATGGTATACAGGTCACAATTACGGATCTGCTCTGCTGTGAAAATCTTCATTCAACTGATTTTACAGGCAATTTACAAAAGAAATTTTAACCTGCCATAAAACAGAAACGGAACAGCAGATAATGTGGTATTCTTATTTCACAGTTATTTATTCCTGTTTTAATATAAAATGGCAGAAATTATATTTTCCTTTATTTTAAAATACTATTTTTGTAAGGTAACACATTAAAAATTAATTATGGGATTTGTAAAAGAATTTAAGGAATTTGCATTTAAAGGCAATGTCCTGGATCTGGCAGTAGGTGTCATTATAGGTGCCGCATTCAGTGCTATTGTAAAATCATTTGTGGATGACATTATCACTCCGCTCCTGCTGAATCCTGCACTGGAGAGAGCCAATGTAAAAAATATTGCAGAACTTTCATGGGAAGGTGTTAAATACGGAAATTTCCTGTCATCCGTCATCAGTTTCATCATCGTAGCCCTTGTTTTATTCCTTCTTATCAAAGGCGTGAACAGCCTGAACAGGAAACCGCAGGCAGCACCGGCAGCACCGGCAGGTCCTACGGAAGACCAGAAGTTACTGATGGAAATCCGGGATTTACTGAAAAGTAAAAACAATATATAAAAACAAAGCACTTCGGATCATATAATATGAAATGAAGTGCTTTGTTTTTTATTTGAATATAGCTGATGATCAGTGAATCTGCAGAATGCTTGAGATCTGTTCAGCCAGTGAAAGCCCGATCCTGTCCTGGGCTTCCAGTGTTGATGCCCCTGTGTGCGGGGTTAATGATATGTTTGAATGGCTCAGAATAGCTTTTGAAGGCGTAGGTTCATTGATGAACACGTCCAGTCCTGCAAATTTTACCTTTCCTGAATCCAGGGCTTCGATTAAAGCAGTCTCATCAATAACACCGCCTCTTGAGCAGTTAACGATCGCCACACCGTCTTTCATCATTTCAAATTCTTTTTTACCGATCATATATCCGTCTTTCTGGGCAGGAACATGAAGCGTGATAAAATCCGAGTGCTGCAGAACATCCTGAAGCGGTTCTGTCTCAATATCCACATTGATGAACTGCTTATTGTAAAAAGTAACTTTGATGGTTGCTTTTCCCACATTGCTGTCTGCCGCTACCACTCTCATTCCCAGTCCGAGGGCAATTTTCGCCACTTCCTGACCGATTCTTCCCATCCCTACGATCCCGATTGTCTTTCCTTTCAGCTCAATACCGGCAGCATATGATTTTTTTAAAGCAGCAAACTCCGTATCTCCCACTACAGGCATTTTCCTGTTGGAATCCTGTAAAAACCGTGCCCCTGAGAACAGGTGGGCAAAAACCAGTTCTGCCACCGATTCTGAAGAAGCCGAGGGCGTATTGATCACATGGATCCCTTTTTCACGGGCATACTCCACGTCTATATTATCCATGCCTACACCGCCTCTCCCGATGATATCCAGTGAAGGGCAACTGTCAATGATGTCCTTTCTTACCTGTGTTGCACTGCGCACCAGAACGGTACGGATCTTATGTTCATTGATATATTCTACGAGAAGCTCCTGCGGAACTTTTGCGGTAATTACCTCGAAGCCTTTTTCAGTAAGGGCATCGATACCGGACTGATCCAGGCCGTCGTTTGCTAAAACTTTCATAAACTTTTATTGATTTAGAAATTGTTAAATGATTAATTAATCGTTTAATCTGTATATTAATTTTTTAATCTTCTTCTCTGAATACCTCAATCGTTACCTGTTTTTCAACAAGATCCGTGAATTTTCCTTTGTACCGTGTGGCCCTTACCAGGTGGTTGTCTATCCAATGGTAATTCCCGCCCCTCGGCTTTCCGCATAAAACACTGTGGTAACGGAACCCGTGTTTGTCCAGCCATTCTGTGGTAATCTGCTTCAGGTCTTCCGTTCTGGAGGTAAAAAAACAGATCTGATGCCCTTCATCATACCATTTGTTGATGGTTTCCAATGCGTCGGGAAAAGGTTCGCAGGTTACCATTCTTCCGGGTTCTTCGTTGGGAACATCTTCTGTAATGGTTCCGTCGATATCTATTAAATAATTTTTTACACCATCCTTAAGAATCGGACTGATGTGCTCTTTATACTCTAATTCCATCATAAAAAAATTGAATAACAAAGTTATGTTTTTTACACTAAAAAGGCTTGTTAAACTTAATTTATATTGGTTTTCTTAATTAAAATCTATTATTAAGGGGATCATTTCAATAATTTGGACGCTGTTATACTGATATGATTAAAAATTTTCTTTTCGCAATTATCGTATAATCTTATCATCGATAACCGGAATCCTTTATTTTCAAAATCATCTGTCTATTTAAATATTATTAATACCTGGGTCATCATTATCAAAATAATCCATGCATTAACAGTCCCTAGCTGCCGGAAATTCAAAAACAATGATGTTTAACCAAAAATTTCCAGAATACATTTATTACACTTACATTTGTAGAAATGGAATTTGTAGTTTTAGTAACCCCTGAAGATAAAGTTCTCGGCTCTATGGAAAAGCAGCAGGCCCACGTCAACGGCCTGTTACACCGTGCTTTTTCCGTATTTTTATTTAACGGCAAGGGCGAAATGCTTCTGCAGAAAAGAGCTTCCGGAAAATACCATTCCCCTTTAAAATGGACCAATGCAGTCTGTTCGCATCCAAGAATTGAAGAAACCTACTTTGAGGGTGCCCGGCGCCGGCTGAAGGAAGAACTGGGAATCGAAGTAGAGCTTTCAGAAAAATTCAGCTTTATCTACAAAGCGGATGTGGGAAACGGGTTATGGGAACATGAGCTTGACCATGTTTTCACCGGGACTTTTGAGGATGGATTTATGCTGAACGAAGACGAAGTGCATGAAGTGAGATTTATCACCATGGAAGATCTTGATAAAGAAATGGCTGAACATCCTGATAACTTCACCGAGTGGTTTAAAATCATTCTGGAAGAATATAAGCACCAACTTTAATACGATGAAAAAAATACTGTCCGCACTGTTGTTCTGTATAGGATTTTTCCTTTTTGCGCAGTCTGTGCCTACAAAAGTATATGAAAGTCCGAATTACTCGGTTGCCTTTCCGGACGCATGGAAAGTGACCGACGATAATGGCATCGTCAATATTTTTCCGGACAGCCATATCGGTGCCATCACCATCTCAGAATACCACGACCTGAATCTGCCGAAAACAGAAACCAAAAAATTTATTCTAGCACTGTACCGGTCTACGGATGATGAGAAAAAGGTAACCAGCAGGAACGGTAAAAAAGGATACACGGAATATTTTTATGAATATGCGGATGAAAAAGAAAAGCTGGTCTGGCTTACCCGGGTTTTCCAGAAGGACAAGGACCTTTTCCTGGTTTCGGTAAACTGTAAACAGAAATACTGGAACGGAAATTATATGAAGCTCTTCAACGAGGCTTTTGAAAGTTTTAAAATTAAACAATAGAAATAAAAATTAAATATGAAGAAAACAGCACTGTACGACAAACATGTTTCTTTGGGAGCTAAAATCGTACCTTTCGCAGGTTTTGAAATGCCTGTGCAATATTCCGGAGTTACTGAAGAACACTTTGCCGTAAGGGAAAAGGCAGGTCTTTTTGATGTTTCCCACATGGGGCAGTTTTTTATTGAAGGCCCGGGTTCCAAAGAACTTTTACAGTTTGTTACCACCAACAACGTGGATGCTCTTGAGAACGGGAAAGCCCAGTATTCATGCCTTCCGAATGAAGACGGAGGGATTGTGGATGACCTTATCGTATACAAAATGGAAGATGAGAAATATTTTGTAGTGGTAAATGCTTCGAATATCGACAAAGACTGGAATCATATTTTAAAATACAACACGTTCGGGGCAAAAATGACGAATGCTTCAGACGACATGTCATTACTGGCAGTTCAGGGCCCGAAAGCAACGGAAATCCTTCAGAAACTGACGGAAACCAACCTTTCTGAAATTCCTTATTATAACTTTACCGTAGGTTCTGTTGCCGGAGTGAATGATGTTATCATTTCAAACACAGGTTATACCGGAAGCGGAGGCTTTGAGATTTATTTCAAAAACGAATCTGCAGAAAAACTTTGGGATGCCATCATCGAAGCCGGTGAAACGGAAGGAATTGTACCTTGCGGACTGGCATCAAGAGATACCTTGAGACTTGAAAAAGGGTTCTGCCTGTACGGAAACGATATTGATGATACCACTTCACCAATTGAAGCAGGATTGGGATGGATCACGAAATTCGATAAGGATTTTGTTTCCAAGGATACTTTCGCAAAACAAAAAGAAGAAGGGATTACCCGGAAACTGGTAGGCTTCGAGCTTACCGACAAAGGGGTTCCGAGACATGACTACCCTGTTGTGGATGTTGAAGGCAACGTCATCGGAAAAGTAACTTCAGGAACACAGTCCCCGATGAAAAAGATCGGGTTAGGATTAGCCTATGTGGATAAGCCTCATTTTAAATTGGGATCTGAAATCTTTATTCAGGTAAGAAACAAGAATATTTCTGCAAAAGTGGTGAAAGCTCCTTTTGTATAATTGAAAATATCCGGAAAAAAGCCGTTTCATCATCTATGAAACGGCTTTTGTTTTTATAATTCCTGATGCGACGGCATTCTAATTGTAGTACCACATTTTAAATACAATATTTATGATCACGATAAAAAAAGCATTGGCAGTTTCGGTTTTCTTCATCGGTTTCCAAGTTGCAAGTGCCCAAACCGGAACAAGCAGTCAGAACGGGAAAAATATTGAAGTCAATGGTGTAGGAAACACAAAGACCTATTCTTCAGATGGCGGAAATGCTGTAATTGCAGGTGTTGAAAATGTAATTACCATCAACGGCTACATAACCAGGCTTACAGTATCCGGTTCCGGCAATAAGGTGTATGCCGATAAAGTATCCCGTATCATAATCGAAGGAACAGATAATAAAGTATTCTATAATACGGCACCTACAAAAACAGGAAAGCCTGCAGTTTCCGTTACAGGAGTGGCCAACAGTGTTCAAAAAAGATAGTGGACCTTTTACAGTCCACTTTATTGATGCCGTTACTTAATCATATAAGTACCGTTTACCTGTTAACTTGCAGGAAGAAATTTATCTGTGCCAGGAAGAAACCGATCAGGAAAACCATTTTCATCTGTAGTCAGGCTTCATGGTGGTATCAGCTAAATTGTGATCTTAATCTTAACTAAATTCGCCTCCATAAAGTAAATAACCGACTTATTGTTTCCTAATCCTTTTCTGTTAGTCACTTTAGAAAAAAGCTTTCAGGGCTTCCAGGTTTTTTTTGTCGTTTCCGATAAAAATATGGTCATCCGTAAGGAATACAGGGCGTTTTAGAAATGTGTAGTGGTCCAGAAGCATTTCTTTAAAATCATTTTCATCCAAAGTCTTCAGATCAAGCTCTCTTAATTTGATCTGTGTTGATTTCTTATTGATCAGCGCTTCATAAGACTGCGTGATGCTGTGCATGGCCTCTAGTTCCTCTTTTGTAATGGGTTCTTTTTTAATTTCGCGAAGTTCCCAGCCCGTTAAATTGAACTGCCCCAGAATCTTTCTGCAGGTATCGCATGTATTGAGATAAAATACTTTTTTCATTGATAATGATTTAATTTTCAAAAATAAGCTTAAATATAGGATTTTGAAAATTATTAATATCTTTATTGAAATTTAAAAAATGGACAACAAGCCGATTACTTTCCAGTTTATTTCCGAACCTTCTGATGTGAACTACGGAGGAAACGTCCACGGCGGCAGCGTGATGAAATGGATTGACCAGGCCGGATATGCCTGTGCAACCACCTGGAGCGGCAATTATTCGGTTACGGTGTATGTGGGCGGGATCCGTTTTTACGAGCCTATCAAAATCGGGGAAATTGTAAAAGTGGAAGCCCAGGTTATTTATACCGGTTCTTCCAGCATGCATATTTCGATCAATGTTTTTTCCCGGAACCTGAAACAGCCGACCTTTGACAAAAAAACACACTGCATCATCGTCTTTGTAGCGGTGGATGAAAACGGCAAAAAGCTTCCGGTACCGAAATGGATCCCTGAAACTGAACAGGACCGGCAGAACGAGCATTATGCCATACGCCTGATGGAGCTCAGAACGCAGATTGAAGATGAGATGAAACCCTTCTTATAAATGAAATGCACAGAAGAGATTTTTTACAGCTTTCCTCACTGGGGTTTTTAGGCCTTTATTCCTGCGGGAGCATAAATTTTAAAAACAGAAAAAACACATTGGGAATACAGTTATACACTGTCCGTGACGCGATTTCAGAAAACCCGGAAAAGACCCTGGAAAGGCTGGCAGGTTCCGGTTTTACAGAGCTTGAAATTTACGGATACAACGGAAGTTTTTTCAGGAAAACCAAAAATGAATTTCAGGCCATCTTAAAGAATACAGGGCTGAAAGTAATCAGTTCACATCATACCACCGGGATTCTCCATGCCGAAAAGGGAACGCTGTTGAACAGATGGGAACAGTCGGTGGATGATCTGCATGCAATCGGAGCGAAATATATGGTCTGCTCCTATCTTTTTCCTGAAGAGCGCACAGATGATAACTACCGGAAACTCCCTGAACTGCTCAACCGGTCCGGAGAAATCACCGAACAGGCAGGAATCCGGATGGCTTACCACAACCACGATTTTGAGTTTGAAAAATTCGATGAAACAAAAAATATTTATGACTTTATTTTAGAAAATTCTTCATCAGATTTAGTAAAAATGGAATTGGATTTATATTGGATTTCAAAAGCAGGCTTAGATCCATTAATTTATTTTGAAAAATATCCGAAAAGATTTCCATTATGGCATGTCAAAGACATGAAAGCAGGAACAAAAGACTTTTCAGAAATCGGAAACGGAACGATTGACTTTGAAAGAATTTTTGAAGCCAAAGAAAAAGCCGGTCTCGAACATTGGTTCCTGGAACAGGATTCGAGTGACAGGGATATTTTTGAGAGTATAGCCATCAGCAGAAAGTACATCTCGGAAAACGGTTTTTTTCTGAAATAATATTTATCTTTGCAACACAGGGAAATGGTGTTCTTCCTTACCCAACCGCCCCGTTTCACCGGTGCTGATGACGCCTGATTAAGAGATTATGGACAGTAATTGAATCAGGAAACCATGCCTAAACAACATAAAACAACAAGCCGTAAAGCAAAATTCCATATCCGGTTTTTCTTCAGGAAATACCCGGCACTGCCTTATGTTATTAAATGGCTCTGCATCAGCCTTGTGATCGGGCTGTCCATAGGATCAGCTTCTGCAGGTTTCCTGATATCACTGCAATGGGCAACTGATTTCAGGGAACATCATATCCGGATGGTTGCCTTACTGCCGGCTGCAGGTTTTCTGACCGGGCTTATGTACCATTATTTCGGAAAAGATGTCGAGGCAGGAAATAACCTGTTGCTGGAGACCATCCACCATCCGGAAAAAAGAATTCCTTTTAAAATGGTACCCTTTGTGTATCTGGGAACGATGGCTACCCATTTTTTCGGAGGCTCTGCCGGCCGTGAAGGTACGGCGCTCCAGATGGCCGGGGCCATTGCCGATCAGTTCAGCAAACCATTTAAGCTTACGGACAGCGAAAGGAGAACCCTCATTACTGCTGCCATTGCTGCCGGTTTCGGTTCAGTGTTCGGGACTCCGCTGGCCGGCGCTGTTTTCGGGCTTGAAGTATTTCTTGCAGGAAAGATCCGGTACCGGGCTATTTTCCCGGCATTTGTATCAGCAGTGCTTGCCGACATCACAACTGATTTCTGGGGTGCGCAGCATACGCATTATCACATTGACCGGATCCCTGACCTTGGGTTCTTTCCTGTTCTATACAGTGTCCTGGCAGGGATTATTTTCGGGATCTGTGCTGCAGCTTTCAGCAAGTCCCTGCAAAGAATGGGTGCTGTTTTCAGGTCGAAAATCAGCTATCCGCCGTTCCGGCCTGTTGCAGGCGGAATTATTATAGCAGTGCTGGTATTGGCCATGGGAACAACCCGGTATGCAGGCCTGGGCATCCCGGTAATATCAGAATCTTTTGAAAAACAGCTTCCGTTCTGTGATTTTGCGTTAAAAATCATTTTTACCGTCATTACCCTTTCTGCAGGTTTTAAGGGCGGAGAAGTGACCCCTCTGTTCTTTATCGGGGCTACTTTAGGCAGTGCGCTTTCATCGTTCATTCCGCTGCCGTTCGGTTTACTGGCCGGAATGGGATTTGTTGCCGTTTTTGCAGGGGCTGCCAATACGCCGCTCGCCTGCATGCTGATGGGCATTGAGTTATTCGGGGCCGAATGCGGAGTATACGTGGCGGTTGCCTGTGTGGTTTCTTACCTTTTTTCCGGCCGGAACAGTATTTATTCCGGGCAGAAAACAGGGGAAGAAAAAAACAGCCGGTATGGCTCTGACCGCGACCGGAACTTTTCGGATGTCTGATGACTGATGATCCTGCTTTCCCGAAAGAAGTACGACTGAAGACAGTCCTGCTCTACCCTGCACCTAGCCCCGATTGCAGTGAAAATCCTTTTTTGAAAAAAAAGATTGCAATGGAAAGCGGGAAAAAGCTCCTGAAAATACGCAGGAAAAGATGAATCTGCCAGCACCTGAATGCCCTGGTAAAAATTACAAAAACCTCCCGGAATATCCTGAAGGCTTTTGCGTATTAAATGTGGAAATGTTTATTTCTTGGTGAAATAATTCTAAATATTCTGTTAGCAGGTAATAACCTGTGGACAGGCGATGTACGTTGAGCAGTACTTGGGACCGGTAACGGCTCCTGTACAGCTGCACCCGCAAAGTGAAAGATCCGGTGTCCCTAATGAACCTCCTTTTCCTGCACCTCCTACAATATTTTTCAGATCTTCTTTTCTAAGTTTTTTTCCGTTCTTTAAAATGTTGTTCTGCATTGTAATTATTTTTAATTAATACTTTGGTTTGGTTATTTCAAAGTTAAACAAATATTCATTATTCAAAGCATAATTTAATGTAATTTTTATAATTTATTTATTCTGTTGAACTTATTCGTTTACTAAACGCAGTTTCGGCAAATTTATTTTTTAAACACCTTAAATTATTCTGTAAATCCAGCTTCTGGAACCAGGCATAATTCCGGCCCGAATTTCCTATGAAGACCAATCTTTTCAATGAACCTTAATCCTGCATACTGATACACCAGATACTCTGCTCCTCCTTAGAATACAGCAAGGCAGCCGCAGGCAAACTGGTTAAAGAATACGCTAAAGTGGAACGTTTTAAGTTTGGCTGAAAATAAAATCAATCCCAATCCTGCAGAATTTCATTTGATTCAAATTAATTTAACCTAAAAACAATATTCTATTTGATATTTTAATTTATATATCACTGTTTTAAGATTTTTTTTATCGCCTTTTCTTCGATAAAGTTAATGCTGCCGAAATATTTTCAAAAATATTTAAAATCCCCTTTCTCAAATCAAAAAATATATCTAAAATTGTAAAAACAATAAATCATTGTTTTTATGATAGATTTTTATTTCCATGTAAGCTTATCGTTTTAAGGGATAAAAAATATCTTGTTTTATTCCGAAATATTGATTAGCAAGGGATCGAAAATTTAAGCATTGAGTATTCTGTAGTACGTAATACAGGTGAAAAATGAATAAATAAGCTTGCAAGCAGCA
Organism: Chryseobacterium sp. JJR-5R; assembly: GCF_034047335.1. NCBI lineage: Bacteria > Pseudomonadati > Bacteroidota > Flavobacteriia > Flavobacteriales > Weeksellaceae > Chryseobacterium > Chryseobacterium sp. JJR-5R. Next base: position 1,434,629 of record NZ_CP139137.1, on the reverse strand, counting down.
CCGGTAGAGATCTGATGTGTTTAAACTCCGATCTGAATAGCAATTATAAAATAGTAACAAAATGAAAAAGCAGTTAAAGTCTTTACAGGACAAAAAGTTAAACTCCAATGATATGATTTCCCTGAAAGGAGGCAAAAAGCGTCAGGACCCGGTAAATACAATGGTCATGACCAACAGCGGAGGACATACTACAGATGACGGAAACACTGATGATTCAGACTGGGCAACAGGTTCAGATTTGTAATATGTTTAAAATTAAAATACCAGAAAGCCAATTCTTATTGGCTTTCGTTTCTTTAGTTCTGTTGTTCTCATGCTCAGGTTACCATGTAACCGTTTCTGATTGGCATAAAGAGGATGAAAGGTACCGCTACTTATTTACGAGCAATGATTATGACATTAAATTTCACAGCTATGGCGGACGGCATCTAGGCAGACGGATTTTTTACCGGAAGTACGGAAAACTGGTTTTCACCTACTATGACCGGCTGAGACAAATTAAAAAAGAAAAAGGCAATGACGTGTATTACAGCTTATTTATCGTAAAAGATATTCCGGAAAAAGTGCTTCGGAATGATGATACGGTAACGGTTAAGCTCTATAACAAGGAAGTCACCTGCTTTGGTGAAAATTACCGAAAAGGCAGGAAAAAAATTTATAAAAGATATTTTACTTCCGGTAATAAAAACTACCTGTTTATCGGGGAGTATAAAAGGTTTTATAAAGACCGGCATGACATCTACTTGAATCATATGTCCCAGGAAATGAAAGGATTGGAATTATGACAGAAATTTTAATTATATCGAAAGCAGATCTGGAACTGACGACCAACAGTGTCTGCGACTGGCTGAATTATTACCGCGTCCCTTTTATAAGAATGAACGTTGACCAGATAACCGATCCTGAATATTATGACCTGTTTGTCAATCTGAATGACCACGAATTGGAGATTTTTGATAAAGTCAATAACAAAAAAATCGACCTGAAAAATATAAAGGTCGTATGGTGCAGGAGATTTATAGATATGGTATACGATGATATCATTAAACAGGAAAATGAAATTGACCAGAATTTAATAAAATTCGCCAAGTTTCATGCCGCTGAAAGAAACAGGTTTTTAAGAATACTGTATGATTTTTATCCGGGATGGAAATGGTTTGACTACTATAAGGATTCTCTGAAAATTGATAAAGCTGAAGTCCTGAGACTGGCAAAAAAACACAACCTGCATATCCCTGAAACCTATATTGCCAACAGCAAGGCATCTTTATCAAGGATAACGGATCTGAATAAATGCCTGATTACCAAACCGATTTTCGAAGGTGTTACTTTCTCTGATCTTAAAGGCATGTACGGCACGCATACACAGATGGTTAAAAGCTGTAAGATCAAAGAATTCACTCCTTCTTTATTTCAGAAAAACATTGAGAAGAAGTATGAATTGCGAATATTTTATCTGGATAGGGAATTCTATTCTATGGCCATCTTTTCTTCTAAAAACAATAAAACGAAAACAGATTTCAGGAACTACGATATTTTTAATCCTAACAGATGTGTACCCTATCATCTGCCGCAGATGATAAAAGAAAATTTAATTAACCTGATGAGCGATCTAAACCTTTCTTCCGGCTCGATAGATATGATCAAAGATACAAACGGAAGATATGTTTTTTTAGAAATAAACACCGTAGGGCAATTCGGGATGGTTTCCCTGCCGTGCAACTACCACCTGGAGAAAAAGGTCGCGGAATTTTTAATACAGAAAAAAGCGTATGCCTGATCATTTAAAAAATACAATTAAAAGAAACAAGGGGTCTTACATTTTAAGAGACCTGGACCAACTGTTCAGCCCGAATGAAAAACTTCCTGATTACCGGGATTTAAATATAAAATCTTCTTTACTAAACGGATCAGGAATATACATAAGCAAAAAATTCTATAAAAAAATATCCAAATTCTGAAATTTAAAAATGGTTTATAAGCTGTATGCTGATATTATTCCTGTAAAGGGATATACGCGCTCCCTGTTGTTTGATCTGACAAAAAATAATTACTGGTATATCTCCAATGAACTGTATGAAATGCTTACCAAAGAAATTGATTTTGAAAACTTGCAGGAATTATACCCTGGTAATGGTGACCTGTTGAAATCCTATAAAAAATTTCTACAGAAAAATGATCTCATTTTTCAGGTATCCCATGATGAAACAGATGCTTTCCCGTCCATAGATATGAAATGGCACAGCCCGAGCAGGATTACCAACATGATTATTGATGTTGATGCGGAAACGGCCCTCACTTCGATAACAAAAATAAGCCGTGAAGCAGGAACATTAGGCGTGGAGGCTATACTGTTCCGCTGTTTCAGCGAAAAAAGACTGCAGGAGCTGAAAAAATATATTGTTTACCTGAATAATGACCCGTACAACAGATTACGTGATATCCAGCTTGAAATCAGCATCCCGGAATACTCAAATTCAAAGAGAACAATCGCTGATTTAAGAGAAATTGCCAAGCTTCCGATGGTCAGTACGGTTACAGTTTATACTTTAAATGAACAACTATTAACCGGACCGGCAGAAGATCATAAAATTCAGTATGTACAAAAATCAGTCGGGGGTCCTGAAAACTGCGGAACCATACAGGGGAATATTGATTCGATCAACCTTGAAATTATTTCAGAATCAATCCATCATAATTCCTGCTTAAACTGTAAACTATCAATTGACAGCGCCGGGAATATAAAAAACTGTCCTTCTATGACGGAAAGCTTTGGAAATATTAAAGATACGACTTTAGAAGAAAGCATTCACCATAAAGACTTCAAACGGTACTGGAACCTGACCAAAGATGACATAGAAGGCTGTAAGGACTGCGAATTCAGATATGTATGCACTGATTGCAGAGCGTATACCGAACGCTTACATACGAATGAAGCCGGACTTGATGTCTCAAAACCTTTAAAATGCGGCTATAATCCCTATACAGGCGAATGGGAAGAATGGAGCACAAATCCTTTAAAACAAAAAGCAATTCAATATTATGGAATGGAAAAATGTATTTAAAATACTCACCTTCGTAAGCATATTTTCTAATGTATCCTATGCACAGAGTTATAAGATTTATTACCGGATGAATTATAAACCGGACTCATTATCCAAAGAAATTCAGACTAATGATATGATTCTGCTGATCAAAGATAATAAATCTAAGTTTTATTCTAAAGATCAGTCCATGAACGATTCTGTAGTGATTGAAAAGGAAAAAGCCGGTGAGAACGTTCATAAAAAATACGATTACCATTTTATGGTGATCAAAGATACCAAAGAGAAAAAAACTAACAGATTTACCGTTATACTCAGGGATCTTTACAGAATTTCAGGCAAAAGCCCCGTTTTTAAATGGGAAATCAGTAAAGTCACCAAAAAGATAGGGGATTACAACTGCCAGAAAGCAATGCTTGCCTATTCCGGCCGTACTTGGGAAGCATGGTTCACCACCGATATCGCTTTACAGAACGGACCCTATGTTTTTGACGGGCTGCCCGGACTGATCGTGTATATGAAAGATACCGGAAACAACTATGAATTTTCATTTACCGGAATAAAAAAAGATGAGACCACCAATATACAGTATCTGTCTGCACGGCCTCTGGATATTACGGGAAAACAATGGATTAAATTACAGAAAGACCACTATAATGACCCGTACAGGGAAATGAAGACAGGAAATGTAAAAGTACGCTGGCAGGATAAAGACGGAAAGGCATTTGTACCGGATTATAAAGAACTTACAAAAAACGAACAACAGTATATAAAAAAGCATAACAACCCGATAGAATTGGACGGTGCTGTCCGGTATCCTTAACTAACACCTGCAGCAAATTAACCGCTGTCAGCTGGTTTCTTCTATACCTAAAATAAGCATCCTGACCCGGTGCTTATTTTAGTTTACTGAAGGTTTGAAGCTTTAACGGTTTCATTGCATTGATGGATTTTTTACACAGGCTTATTTTAAAGCTATCTCCCTGCCTGCCAGATTATTTTGTTCATCCTGAGATACCATTTTCCAGATATGCGTATAACAGTACTGATGCATTTATCAATCTCTTTGAAGGCACTGCTGTTTTCAAGAAGTAAAAATTTTTTATTTTGCCGAAAGCCGGCCTGCCCATTTCCATTTGACATTATTCTTTCCGGATAATCCCTCATTCCGTTATATGCTCCTGCTTTCATTTTACCGGAGGCTGATGGTACAGAATGAATGTTCGTAGAGTGTCAGGGGAATTTCTGTCCTGTTGACTAGGATCAAATAAAAAACCTTCCAATTTCTTGAAAGGTTTATAGATTGAATATGTTTTTCAGTGATTATCTTGCTATATTCACGGCTCTGGTTTCCCTGATTACCGTTACTCTTACCTGTCCCGGATAGGTCAGTTCGTTCTGGATTTTTTCTGAAATGTCATAAGACAGCTGGGAAGCCACTTCGTCATTTACTTTTCCGCTTTCTACCATTACCCTCAGTTCTCTACCTGCCTGGATGGCGTAAGCTGATGAAACGCCGTCAAAGCTTAATGCCGCTGCTTCGAGGTCTTTCAGCCTCTGGATGTAAGATTCCAGCACCTGTCTTCTCGCTCCCGGCCTTGCTCCTGAAATGGCATCGGCTACCTGAATGATCGGTGACAGCAGAGAAGTCATTTCCACTTCGTCATGGTGAGCTCCGATGGCATTGATCACTTCTGCATTTTCACCGTATTTCTCTGCCCACTGCATTCCTAATAAAGCGTGAGGAAGTTCTGATTCCTGCTCCGGAACCTTACCGATGTCATGCAGTAATCCTGCCCTCTTCGCCAGTTTTACATTCAATCCCAGTTCAGCAGCCATGGTTGCAGCAATGTTCGCTACTTCTCTGGAGTGCTGCAGCAGGTTCTGTCCGTATGAAGAACGGTATTTCATTCTTCCCACGATCTTGATCAGTTCAGGATGCAATCCGTGGATGCCCAAATCAATGATTGTTCTCTTACCTACTTCAATAATTTCTTCTTCGATCTGTTTTCTTGTTTTCTCCACCACTTCTTCAATCCTTGCCGGGTGGATCCTTCCGTCCGTTACCAGCCTGTGAAGGGAAAGTCTTGCGATTTCTCTTCTTACGGGATCAAAACATGAAAGAAGGATGGCTTCAGGGGTATCGTCAACAATAATCTCCACGCCCGTAATAGATTCCAAAGCACGGATATTACGCCCTTCCCTACCGATAATCCTTCCTTTTACCTCATCAGATTCAATGTTGAAGACCGATACGGAATTCTCAATGGCCTGTTCCGTCCCGATTCTCTGGATGGTCTGGATAATAATTTTTCTTGCTTCGCTTTTCGCATTAAGCTGAGCTTCTTCCATAATGCTCTGTACATGTGCCTGAGCCCTTGTTTTTGCTTCTGCCTTCATCGTTTCCACCAATTCTGCTTTGGCTTCTTCTGCGGTATAGTTAGCTATTTTTTCAAGGATCTCCACTTTTTTAGCGGTTGCAGAATCCAGCTCATGCTGTTTTCTTTCCAGTGCCTCTGCCTTCTTGGCATAATCTGCAATCTGCCTGTCCAGGTCTTTTTCAAGTTTTCCTACTTTGCTGAGTTCGTCATTCAGCTTATGTTCTTTGTCTTTGGTTCTTTTTTCAATCTCCTGCATTTTTTTCTCGCGTGCCTGGATATCGGCATCATGCTGGGATTTCAGTTCCAGAAACTTTTCCTTCGCCTGAAGGTTTTTTTCTTTTTTTATGGATTCGGCCTGTACGTTGGCTTTTTCTACAAAATTTTCAGCATTTTTCTTTGCATCGTCTATAATAAATTTTGCTTTGGTATTGAGTGAGCTTCTTGAGAAAAACATCCCTGCTGCTGCACCGATTACCAGGCAAATAATGCCAATTATAATTTCTATCATAATTTATTTTAAGTTTTAATTGTCTTCTGTATCAGATAAAAAAAAGCCTACAACAATTCAGTGATATAGAGTAAACTCCTAATCAACACGATTTGAACTGATTTCCACTGTCTGTAATCCGGACGGACCGGCACGCCATTCGATGGACATTTGTTCGGTAATTGTTTAGCGTTGAGTTTACCTTTAATGTGTTAGAATTATTGTAGGCAGTTTTTTCGGGAAAAAAATCTATTCCCTGTTTATTTTATTTTATTTCACTTCACTTACTTCACCCAGGGAATTGCTGATCTGCACCAGCCTGTCTCCGGCAGAATGTATTGTCTTTTCGTAGTTGGCAGACACCACTTCGGCATTGGTTCCCAGTTTAAGGGCACACATGGCCAAAGCATCCTGTTTGTCTCTTACATCGAAATTCTGTTCAAAATCTTTAATCATATTTTCAATCTGCTTCCCTACCTTACGCAGTGTTTCTTCTTCTGCTGCCGGTACGTTTAGCGGATATACCCTTCCTGCAATATTGATGGTTATTCTTCTTACCTCCATTATAATCCGCTGTTTTGAAGCTGTGCAATACAGAAATCCACTTCTTTCACCAGCCTGTTGATATGGTTTTTCATCAACCGGTTATGTTCAGGGTTTCCTGATATTGCTGAATAAAGCTTTATATTTTTTTGTTCTTCTGCTAATACCTGGCTTTTTTTTCTCTCCTCATCATATTTTTTCTTCAGTTCTCCATGCTCTTTGTTCAGTTCCGAAAATTTTTCAGCAAGATTTTTGTAATTTTTTTGTAATAGCAAAATCTTTTTCTCTAATTCTGAAAAATGGTTTTCTAAATCTTGAAGCATTCCAGGTTTTGTATATTCTAACTGTTAGCAAAAATAACAAAATATTAATACTAACAAAAATAAAACGCGCTATATTTTGATTCAAAGCAAAAAGGAGACACAAAATGCATCTCCCTTTTCTATCTTAAAAATAATTTTTATTCAAATTTCAGCACAAAAAATACTGCTCTTGTCTGTAATGTCGACATGGCTGATGTCCAGTACGGAGGCGTGGCGGCATTATCTGCAACAATTTCATTATTCATGATAAAGGTACCCCTGATGGCCGGTGTCAGCTTAAATTTACTAAAGTAGAACTGGATCCCCATTTCCGCAGACCAGGCAAAATTGTGCGTGGTAGACCTGAATACCTGCTGAAAGTTATCATCCGTAGAATCTGAGTTGGACTGAAGGTTGACAATATAGTTTACCCCTGCGGCTACATAGGGCCTGGAGTTGTACCACCTCAAGCCGTGGAATTCCAACAGCACGGGAACATCTACCAAAGTAGTCTTGATCTCCCTTACACGGTCTCTCTCCGTTAAAGGGATAGGAATAAACGGATCGTTCGTCAAAGTCCCCGCAGCATACTGGTCATTTGACTGGGTATTGAATGTCAGCTGTCTCTGCCCGAATTGTAACCCCGGTTCCAGTCTTACATCCAGATAGTCGTTCAGCCTCCATTTTGCAATTAATCCGGCACCGAAACTGTAGCTCTCTTTGGATGTAACCAGGTTCTGGTTATTATTCATACCGTATCTTGGATTAAGAACGATACGGTAGTCCAGCCTGTTTCCGTTCAGATAGAACCCCCAGCTGAATTTCTGCTCGTCAAAGTCTTCCAGCTTATCCATTCTGTTCCGGGTTCTGAATTGCGCGTTTGATAACACGGCAACATTTACTGAGGCTAAAACCAGTGCTTTTAATAAAAATTTACTCATAGGTTACTTTGTTGCTTTATAAATTGTGGCTATACCTAAACTTAGTTTTTTATATTCAACTTTTTTAAATCCTGTATCTAAAAGAATTTGTCTCATTTTTTCCCCGAAAGGAAAAGCATTTACAGAATCCGGAAGGTATGTGTATGCCCTGTTATCCTTAGAGACCAGTCTGCCGATGGCAGGCAATACATTTTTAAAGTAAAACATATAAAATGGTGCTAAGAAACCCTCAACCTTTGAAAACTCCAGTATATAAACACTCTTGTTATCTTTAACCACTCTTCTTAATTCTGCCAAACCTTTGGTAAGGTTTTCAAAATTCCTCACTCCGAATGCAACGGATACCGCATCGAACCTGTTGTCCTCATAAGGCAGGTTCTCCGCATCCCCTTTTTGCATGGAAATTTTGCCGTCTAATTTAAGTTTTTTTATTTTAATAACGCCAACATTTAACATTTGTTGCGATAAATCCAAACCGATCACTTTGGAGCCTGTCCCCTTTTCAATGGTGATGGCAAGATCTCCCGTTCCTGTAGCTACATCCAGCACTTCCTGCGGGTTATCATTTTTCATCCACTTTACCAGTGTATTCCTCCATAAAACGTCAATTTTCATGGACAGCACATGATTCAGAAGATCATATTTCGGTGCTATGTTATCAAACATATCTTCTACCTGGCTCTTCTTCGTAGCTTCAGAGTTGTAGGGCGTAATTTTAGTAATATCTTTTGTCAAAACTTAAAACTTGTAATATTCTTTATAATAATTAAGGTAATCCTGTTTCCTGAAGATCTTTGATCTGGATTCCACCTGCTGGATGTTTTTGATCACTTTATCGTAATCTTCGTCCACATTGTAATAAAAATCATCAGTAAATAATTTACTGAAGCGCCTGGCTCCCCCAAAATACGGCTTTCCGTCAATCACGGTCTTATCCAGTGCCAAAAGTAATGAATCTTTTTTAAGATTGTATCCGTAATACTGATCATTGATGTAATAATCCTGATGGGCAATATTAATCAGCCCGCGGATTTTATTTACTTCAAAAGCAGAATCAAAGAGCATTTTTTTGTTACGGTCGAAAACTTTAATCGAATTTTTTCCCTTCTTAAGGTCAACGGGAACAGTCTGACCTCCTGCAATAGTACCTTCCGAACCGTTGTTGATGGTATAATAATAGGTATCCGGCGTAGGGTTATCCACTACATAATAATTCTTCTTGGCTAAAAACAGGAAGTAAACTCCGAATGCAACGATAAATGCCACAACTGCAATAACTAAGCCTTTTAAAGACGCATTGTTTTTCATAAGACTGTAAAGTACAATTTTTGCAAATTTAATAATATTTTTAATTCTTTGTTGTTAATATTAATTATTAACTTTGCCTCTTTAAAAATCATATAAACGAATGCCGAATACGATCATTATTGGTTCCGGATCTTATCTTCCCGGCAAAATTATCGGGAGAGACTATTTCTTAGATTCAGAGTTTTATTCAGATGACGGAATAAAGATTGATAAACCAGCAGAAGAAACGATTGCTAAATTTGTTGAAATTACAGAAATAGAAAACAGAAGATTCATTGATGAAGATCTTTCCAATTCACAAATCGGGTATGAGGCTGCGAAAATAGCCATTGCAGATGCCAAAATAGACCAGGAAGAGCTGGATTACATTATCTATGCCAGTAATTTCGGGGAAGTTTCCGTGCACGGATACGCTGATTTCATGCCGACTATGGCTGCTAGGGTAAAAAATAAATTAGGGATTAAAAACAGGAAATGCATTACCTATGACATGCTTTTCGGATGCCCGGGATGGGTGGAAGGCATGATCCTCGCTGATAACCTGATTAAAGCCAAAGTTGCCAGGACCATTCTGATCATCGGTTCAGAAACACTGAGCCGGGTAACAGACCCGCATGACAGAAACAGGATGATTTTTGCAGACGGAGCCGGAGCAGTGGTGGTAAAGGCCACTGACGAAGAAAATGTAGGGATTATTGCCCGCAACACGATATGTGACAACGGTCTGGAGCTGGATTACCTGGCCAACGGGCCTTCCATCAACAAAGAATCTGACCAGAGCCGCCTGTACGTAAGAATGCAGGGAAGAAAAATTTACGAGTATGCCCTTAAGAATGTTCCTGCCGCCATCAAGGAAACCATTGATGATGCTGGCCTTTCCATTGAAGACATCAGCAAGATCCTGATCCACCAGGCCAATGCCAAGATGGATTATGCAATGATCGAAAGGCTTCACAAGCTTTACGGCATCAAAGAATACGACCATTCGGTTTCCCCAATGACAATCCAGGAATTCGGGAACTCTTCTGTTGCTACCATTCCTACGATGTATGATTTAATTATTAAAGGAAAAATGGAAGGTCATACGTTTAAAGAAAAAGGTAACATTGTGATGACTTCGGTAGGTGCCGGAATGAACATCAATGCTATTGTATACAAATTTCCTTAATCTGTTTTAAACCAACAAAATAAATAAAAGCACAGGGAATCATTCTTTGTGCTTTTTTACAACCAGTTAAGTTATGCAAAGAAACTTTTTTATCATTGCGGTGATCTTCCTCTTTCTGGAAGTCTATATCTATCAGGCCATCAGGACGCTTACAGACAATTTCTGGCTGAGGACCGGCTACTGGGTTTTCTCACTGGCTGTCTACGGATTTTTCGCTTACGAAGTAACCCATTTCAGCAGAGCAGACAGAAGCATGGTAAGAGCCCAGATTATGATCTCGTTTTTCCTGGTTTTTATCCTGCCTAAAATTTTCGTGGTTTTGTTCCTACTGATTGATGATATTTTCAGAACCGGCAGCTACCTGATCGGGCTTTCAAGGCCGACGGAACATTTTTTCCCGGAAAGGAGGAAGTTTTTAAGCCTGGTCGGACTGGGACTGGGAGGCGTGCTTTCTGCGCTGTTCATTGACGGGATTACCTTTGGGCGGTACCGCCATAAAGTGAGAAAAGTAAAAGTAAAGCTGGCCAATCTTCCGGAAAGCTTTAAAGGCTATAAAATCATCCAGATTTCAGATGTCCACAGCGGCAGCTTTTCAGACCCGTCCAAACTGCAGCATGCCATTGACCTGATCAATGAACAGAAAGCTGACCTGGTGCTGTTTACCGGAGATATGGTGAATAATGTGGCTGATGAATTCAAGCCGTTTATTCCCCTGTTTTCACAGATTACAGCGAAAGACGGCAAGCTTGCGGTGCTTGGCAACCATGATTACGGCGATTATGTAAACTGGGCTTCCCCGGGTGACAAAAAAAAGAATCTTGATACCCTGATTGAATATGAAAAACAGGCCGGCTTCGATATGCTCCGTAATGAACACAGGATTATCGAAAAGAACGGTGAAAAATTATATATCCTGGGCGTTGAAAACTGGGGTTTAAAACCTTTCCCTCAATTCGGGAGACTGGATGATGCCTTAAAAAGTGTACCGGAATCTGCAGCCAAGATATTGATGAGCCACGACCCTACCCATTTCGATTATGTCGTAAAAATGCATCCCGGAAATGTACACCTTACGCTTTCGGGCCATACACACGGCATGCAGTTTGGCCTGGACCTTAAAAATGTAAGATGGTCCCCGGTTCAGTATAAATATTCCAAATGGGCGGATTTATACGAAAGCGAAGGGAAAATGCTGTATGTGAACCGTGGCTTTGGGGTACTGGGCTATCCGGGAAGGGTTGGCGTTTTGCCGGAAATTACGCTTTTTGAACTGGCTTAAATTATTAATTTTGTTTTAAAAACGGTATTATGAAAGATACGGGCGAAAGGCATATTTTAAATAAAGATTTTAAAAATAAACCAGAATTGTACCTTCACCTTGTGCATGTTGCAACATATGAATATGCTAAACAGTTTACAGCAGGTAAAAAAGTATTAGATTTTGGTTGCGGCTCGGGTTATGGTGCTAAAATGTTATCTGAAACTGCAGAATATGTATTTGGTGTCGATATAAGTCAGGAAGCTGTAGATTTTGCCAAGAAGGAATATATATCGCCTAATCTAGATTTTATTACATATTCTGGATTGGGAAATGAAAAATTCGATGTAATTACTTCTTTTCAGGTCATAGAGCATGTTAAAAATGATTCTGAATATATTACCCAGTTAAAAAAATTGTTAGCTCCAAAGGGAATTTTACTTATTTCCACACCTGACAGAAAAAACCGTCTTTTCAATTATATCCAGAAACCGTGGAACATATTTCATCTAAAAGAATATTCTTATAAAAGCCTAAAACAACTTCTTGAAAATCATTTCAGCACGGTAGAGATCCTAAAAATAGGTTCTGACTGTGACCTGGTCTTTGAGGAAATTGCAAGAACAAAAAGACAAAGAAACATTACCCTGCCAGCCACTTTATTTTTTTATCCTGATTTTGTTCGAATCACTCTGTTAAAAATGCAGAGATTTTTATTTGAATCGTTAAAAAGTATAAAGTCAGGTTCAATGAAATCTGAGAGTATCGATTTATCCAATAATACTTTTATTTCTGATTATACTTATGAAGATATCTTGTTTGAAAAAGAATTAAAATATTCAACAGACTTATTAGTAATTACCAAAAATGATTTATAAAATTAGAAAATATAATCTTTCATCCGGGAGGTAGCCATTTCTTTTTCGTTGATCCAGCTGAGAAGGTCACCCAGCTTGTCTTCTATTTTCTTTCCTGAATTCAGTTTCCTGTAAAACGGGATTTTAAACCGGTGTTTGTTAAAGTCGGTAAACTGCCATGTACCAAGATAGATCAGTACAAATTCATCATTTTTTAATGTTTCGAAAACCATATTCCGGTAATATTTCATCGGAAACATCTGAAATACAAAATCATTATACGGCAGCTGGCTGTATGGGGAAATACTTTCCGGCACCATACTCAACCCGTTTTCTTCATGAATTTCTGTATCTCTTTTCAGGCGTTTGAAAGGAAAAAGAATATTGGCATGATCAATATCTGAAATATAATTAAATTCCATCATTTTCAGGCTTTCCAAAGAGAGCTCATGATCTTTACGGCGAATGCCCCTGATCTGTTTCCCTAAGGATTCCTGTATTGATTTTTTCGCTTCTTCAATTTCCTGAAGTGTGGAATTTTTATGGTAAAAAGCAATTTCATGCCCTTGGGATGAAATTGCTTTTATTAAATTCTGAAGTCTGTCAGTTAATGAAACTTCTATAAAAAAAGTGGCTTTAACATCATGGATATCTAAAATCCTCAGGATGGCTTTTGTATTATCAACGGTGATCTGTAATCGCTCTTCATTTGAAATATGGAGACCGGTTTTCGTTTCAGCTTCAATATTTACGACGTTAAAAGTTAATAATACCATTTAAATTAAATTTTAGATGAATCATATAATCTCTATATTATCAGACATCAACACGCTTTGTATTAAAGCTAAAAGTCATCTTATGAATTTTTGTTCAGTTTTACCTTAAGGTTTTTAATCATATCCTGCGTCATTTCAGAAATCCCGAAATCATAGGATAATCCCCAGTCATTTTTCGCTACGGAATCATCTATGGAAGCCGGCCATGAGTCTGCGATCTGCTGCCTGAAATCCGGTTTATAATCAATTTCAAATTCCGGGATTTCTTTTTTGATTTCTTCAGCGAGCTCTTTCGGCGTGAATGACATGCCGCCAAGATTGTAAGAGGAACGGACGGTAAGGCTTTCTTTCGGGGTATCCATTAATTTCAGTGTAGCATTGATGGCATCATCCATGTACAGCATTGGCATACCTGTATTTTCAGAAATAAAACTGGTGTATTTTCCTTCTTCGATGGCTTCGTAAAAAATTTCAACTGCATAATCGGTAGTTCCCCCTCCCGCAGGTGTTTTCCATGAAATCAGTCCCGGGTAGCGTATGCTTCTTACATCTACCCCATGTTTGTCAAAATAATACTCACACCATTTTTCACCGGCCATCTTTGAAATCCCGTACACGGTAGTAGGATTCAAAACAACATCCTGGCCTACATTTTCCTTTGGAATCCCTTTCCCGAAAACGGCAATTGAACTCGGCCAGAAAATCTTCTGAATAAGACCTTCTTTTGCCAGCTCACAAAAGTGGATGAGCGGTTCAAGGTTAAGCTTCCATGCAAAAAGCGGCTGCTTTTCTGAAGTTCCGGACAGCAATGAAGCCAGATGATATACGGTAGTGATATCATAGTCCTTAATTACCTGTTTTACCAACTGTGTATTGGTAACATCCATTCTTTCATAATAGCCTGCAGAAGTAATGCCTTTCTGCCATCTGTCCAATCCTGAAGCAACAACATTTTCAGCTCCGTGAATTTCAACCAGCCTGTTTGTAAGTTCAGTACCTATCTGCCCTAGTGCTCCGGTAATCAAGATTCTTTCCGTGTGGGATTCCATTTTTCTATATTATTATTGATCTTGAGCAAAAGTAAATATTTTAAAGCCTATCTTAAAAACAAAATTGTAAATTCGGTTACAAAATCTGTCCATGAGAAAAGCATTTATTTTATTCATTCTGTTTTCCTGCACATTTTCAGCACAATACACTGACATCAGCATTGTAAAGGAAGTAAAGGTAAAAGACAAAGGGGTCGTGGTTTCGGCGCATCCCCTGGCCAGTGAAGCCGGCGCCCAAATCCTTAGAATGGGCGGAAATGCCTACGATGCCGTTGTCGCGACACAATATGCCCTGGCAGTGGTTTATCCGCAGGCAGGAAACATCGGCGGCGGCGGATTTCTGGTCGGCGTAAAAAACAACGGTGAGAAATTCACTATTGATTACCGTGAAACAGCACCTCAGAAAGCTTTTCATGATATGTATGTTGATAAGAATGGCAAAGCCGATACAGACCTGTCACAAAACGGCAGACTGGCCGTGGGAGTCCCGGGAAGCGTAGCCGGTTTTTTTGCCACTTTAAAATACTGCAGGCTTCCGATGGACCGGCTTATCCAGCCTGCTATCAACCTGGCAGAAAAAGGGTTTGCCATTACCGGGCAGGAAGCCGGTTTATTAAATTCGGGGAAGGCCTATTTTCAAAAACATAATACCTCTACTACAGCTTTTGTAAAAAATACCCCATGGAAAACAGGTGATATTCTGATCCAGAAAGAACTGGCGGAAACCCTGAAATTAATCAGTAAACAAGGTATGAAGGGTTTTTATGAAGGGAGAACTGCCGCGCTTCTGGTTGCTGAGATGAAAAAAGGCAATGGGATTATCTCACCGGAAGATCTTAAAAACTACAAAGCATTGGAAAGGAAAGCACTGGAATTTAATTACAAAGGGCATACCGTGGTTTCAATGCCACTGCCTTCAAGCGGCGGAATTTTACTGGCGCAGATGCTTACCATGGCAGGTTATGAAAATCTGGAAAAATACCAGCAGAATTCTACGAAAGCAGTCCAGATTATGGTAGAAGCGGAACGACGCGCATACGCCGACAGAGCCGAATACATGGGCGACCCGGATTTTATTGAAGACCGTACGGCTTATTTAATTTCTGACCCTTATCTTAAAAGCAGGTGGAAAAGCTTCAGTTTCAGCAAAGCTACTCCAAGCTCTGAAGTCGGGAAAATTATAAAACAGCCCAACGAATCAACGGAAACCACCCATATCTCTGTGCTTGACAAGGAAGGAAACGCGGCAGCGGTTACCACAACGCTGAACGGCTTATACGGAAGTAAAGTCGTAGTTTCGGGGGCAGGATTCTTCTTAAACAATGAAATGGATGATTTCTCTGTAAAACCGGGTGTTCCGAATATGTTCGGGGCCGTTGGCGGTGAGGCCAATGCTATCCGTCCGAATAAAAGGATGCTTTCGTCCATGACCCCTACGATTGTCCTGAAAAACGGAAAGCCGTACATGGTGGTGGGAACACCGGGCGGCACCACGATCCCGACATCTGTTTACCAATCCATTGTCAATGTGATTGATTTTAAATTAAACGCCAATACTTCTGTAAATGCACCAAAGTTCCACCACCAGTGGCTCCCTGATACGGTGGCTTTTGAAAGCAACTTTCCTGAGGCCACTGTTAAAGATTTGGAAAAACTTGGCTACAAAGCTGAAAACTGGAACCAGATCGGAAGGACAGAAATGATTCTGGCTGATGACAACGGGATTATTCATGCAGTGGCTGATGGCCGCGGCGACGATTCCGCAGCAGTGGAATGAGCAGGATTCCGGTCCTTTATGCCGTTAATTAAAAGTCTGGTTTAATCTTTCAGCACAATAAATCTTAGAAATTTCAGGGCTGTTCGATTCCTACAATAGAAAGTTTCGGCGGGGCTTCCAGCCCCGCCGAAACTTTCTATTACAGTCTCAGGTAATTTTCTTATTTTTCCGCATTAAAAAAAACGCATTGAAAAAGAAAAAAATTTACCAGCAGCTTTATTTCCAGGTCATCATTGCTATTGCTGCAGGCATCCTTTTGGGAAGGTTTTATCCCGAACTCGGTGAAAAGATGAAACCTTTGGGTGATGGATTTATCAGACTGGTAAAGATGATCATCGCACCTGTGATTTTCATCACCCTTACGTTAGGGATCGCGCATATGACCGACCTTAAAAAAGTAGGAAGAATTGCGGTTAAAGCCATGGTCTACTTTTTCACATTCTCCACACTGGCACTGGTTATCGGTTTGATTGTAGGGAATATCCTTCAGCCCGGCCATGGCCTGCACATTGACCCGGCAAGTCTTTCAGGCGACGTTTCACAGTATCAGCAAAAAGCCCATGAATCTACCCTCACCGGCTTCATTATGAATATTATTCCTGAAACCTTATTCAGTCCTTTAGTTGGGGAAAACATCCTGCAGGTACTGCTTGTGTCCGTTCTAATGGGCGTTGCCCTGGTCCTGACAAAAGAAAAGAGCCATAAAGTAACCGAATTTTTACAGGAGCTTTCGGCCCCGGTTTTTAAAATTGTGCATATGCTGATGAAGGCAGCGCCCATCGGAGCTTTCGGAGCCATGGCCTTTACGATCGGGAAATACGGCTTGCATTCCGTAGTAAACCTTATTTTTCTGGTGGGCACTTTTTACATTACTTCTGCGCTGTTTGTGGTGTTGGTGCTTGGCGCAGTTGCCTGGTATAACGGCTTTAACATCTTTAAATTAATGTATTACCTGAAGGAAGAACTTTTACTGGTTTTGGGAACAAGCTCTTCCGAATCTGCCCTTCCGGGAATTATGGAGAAGCTGGAAAAAGCGGGCTGTTCCAGAGCCATTGTCGGGCTGGTGGTGCCAACCGGGTATTCTTTCAACCTGGACGGAACCAATATTTATATGACGCTGGCTTCCCTGTTTATTGCCCAGGCGCTGGATATCCACCTTCCGATTGAGAAACAGATTATCCTGCTGCTGGTTGCCATGCTGAGCTCAAAAGGTGCCGCGGGAGTTACAGGTGCCGGATTTGTCACATTGGCAGCTACCTTAGCCGTAGTGCCGGAAATTCCTATTGCGGGAATGACCCTTATTTTAGGAATTGATAAATTCATGAGCGAGTGCCGTGCCTTAACGAATGTCATCGGGAATTCCGTAGCTACCGTGGTGGTTGCCAACTGGGAAAAACAGCTGGATAAAAACCAGTTGCAGTATTGCCTGGACCATCCGAATGAAGTGGAGAAAAAACTGGAAGTGTAATATGAAAACAAATGGGTTTTTACAGACAAAATCCCTAGCCCTGATTGCAGCGGAAATCCTTTTTTGAAGAAAAAGATTGCAGCGGAAAGCAGGAAAAAGCTCCTGAAAATAAGCGATAAGTAATGGGATTCACATGTATTGTTATTACCGCCTACACTAAAATACTCAGGCTTGAAGGCTGGACTTTGATATGAACGGGTGATTTTATTTTATTGAATTCCCCGTCCAGGTGCCAGTTTTTGGTATTTACCTTAAATTCCGCTTCCGAAACAGGCAGGTAGGTGATGTAATTATCTTCTCTCAATTTTTTGGTAAACATCCTGAAGGCAAAAAGTGCAGAGTAGGTCAAAGGGAATTTTTTCACCAGCACCATGTCCACCAGGCCATCGCTTTTGCTTGCCTGCGGCGCGATATAGGCGTGGTTGCCAAACTGCCGGGTATTGGCAATGTTTACCATCAGATATTTCCCGTTATACTGCTTATATTCCTCATTTAGAAATTTAAGCTTAATCGGTTTATACCTGAAAAATGTTTTCAGGGAGACTTTGATGTAATTTTTGAACCCGCGGGTTGTTTTTTCAAACTCCTTTACTACTTTCCCGTCGAACCCGGTTCCTGATACGTTGATGGAAAGCAGTCCGTTCACAGTAAACGTATCAATTTTCCTGGAGTTTCTTACTTTGAGCTTTTCCAGCAGTTCGTCCAGGTTTTTGCTGAACCGGGTTTCGTGGGAGAAACCGTTGCCGGAGCCGGCCGGAAAAATAGCCAGAACCTTGTCGGTATGAATGATGTTCCTTGCCACAGTTGAAATGGTGCCGTCCCCTCCGATAGCCACGAAAATGTCTACATCGTTGAAATGCGTCCGGATAAATTCATCTGTTCCGGGAATGGATTCTGAAATATAATACAAAGGGTTCTGTACCTTCGCTTTCAATTCATTGAGAAACGGCTGATAATTTTTCTTTGCCGAAAAAGGATTGATGATGAAGGCAACTTTTTCCATGGATGCAAAATTAGAAAATGCTTCCGGATGGGAAAGCATTAATATCAGTTAATTTTCATTCTTTCTTTGAATGCCGGATTTACCGTATCCCCAAGTTCCTGCCATGAAACCGGGATGGTGATATCCCCTGCAGCAAAAGCTGCAATTTCATAAGGGCTGTAATGGAAATACAGGTTTTTTTCATCAAAATAAAAATTTTCCGTAGCCGGGATTACGTCCACCAGAAGCATTTCTGAATTATTGACTTTCCCGCTGCTGTCGGTAGTCCCGCTGTTCATTTTGTTGATGTTTTTCATCAGAAGTGCCTCCAGTCTGCTTTCAGGCATGGAGGTAAGGTCTTTCAGCTCAACTTTTTTATTGTTCTTCAGGTCGAATACCCTTTCTGAAAACCCGTAATTATCATGAGCACCGCCTTCGTATGAACCCCAGACATATTCGATGTGAAGATAACCGTTTTTGTTGGATTTCATGTTCATGCCCGTATCGGAATACCATTCCTCAGAGAATGTAAAGTCTGAAAGGAAGTCTTTTGAATCTTTTTTGACCTTAGCAAAATATTCGTTTTTGTTTTTTTCAAGCAGTGCGTGAAGTCCGTTTTTAGAAAAATCCCGGATATTTTTATCCCCAAAATAAATACTGTCCAACAGGTTTTTATTCTTAATGGACGGGAAAACCAGCATCCTGGAATAATACCTTAATTTAAGGGAATCTTTTACCTGTATGGAATCTTTTACCTGTACGGAATCCACTGTAAATACCTGCGGCCGGCTGACTTCAGTTTTACCGGTATGGTCCGTATAGCTTTCAGATTTCTTACAGGCAGAAAAAATAAAGAAAGAAGATAGTGCGAGAGCGGCAAACGTATTTTTCATAAGTGCAATTTCTTTCTTACTTACATGCAAAAACCATTCAAAAAATGAATGGTTTTATAGTGATCCTTAAATTTATCGGTTTTCTATTTTTTCACCAGGCTTATTACCTGGTTTTCCTGTTTGGAGGCAACGCCCCAGATCTGCCTGAATGCGGGGTAATATTCTTTGGGATAATTCGGGCTTAGGACTTTTGTGGTAGAAATCACTTCCAGGGTCCTGCCCTTCTGTTCTGCAATGTAGCTGTACTCAATCTCCTTGTCATCGGTAATGATTTTCTTGTTTTTAGGCATTTCCTCAATGGTATAGCCGTCCGGGATTTCCAGGACAATCTTTTTTACGCGGGTAAAGGGCGACGTGAAATCAATCAGGTATTTCCGCGCGTCTGTCTGGTCAAATTCATTGGAATTTTTGCTCAGGAACAGCATCGGGTTGATGATCATTTTCTTTCCTATTTTATCAATCAGGTTTTCTGAAGAGAACTTCATGGTACTTTCAAAGTCCCCGTTTTCCAGGACTTTAGAATCTATATCATTGAAATCTATGGCAAAGTTATCTTTGTACTGTTTCCTGTACTTGTCGGCATTATCATCATAATTTTCTTTGGCAAACATAGCGTATGTTCCTGTATCGCGGTCCGAATAGGTTCCTGAAATGCTTCCGTCATCGTTGATTTTTGCCTGCGCCGTAAGATAGGTAAAGCTTGTTTTGGCATTCACCATGGACAGCTGCTGTACTTTGTCCTTGGCCATTAAAACCCCGAACTGGTTCCAGTCCCTCGGAGGCAGCTGGTCTATTGAAGACTGTTTTGCCGTAGCATCAAATAAATGGAAGCCGTCTTTTGTCTTGATTGCCGCAATCACAAAGTTCATGTTGGAGACATTGGGCGAGGCAACGTTAATCAGGCCGTTGCTTACTGTGGAAATGGTAAGCGGATCTGCTTTGATTCCTGATTCACGCAGCAGCATTACCAGAAAAAGATTAATTTCGGCAGCATTCCCTGTTTTGGTTTCCAGCATTTTTTTAATACCGTCTTCCGTATAAATCCCGCGGTCTTTATTCCATGTGAACGTGTTTTTCACATAGTTAAAAACGGCATTGGCTTTTGCCATTTCATCCGTTATTCCTGAAATCCCGGACGGCATATGTTCCTTGGCCAGTTTCGTCTTCTTCAATTCTCCTCCGAAGTCCTCATTTTCATACAGCCTTTCTTTGATCTGCTCCCAGGATGAAGAATACAGTTTCAGTTCCCGGAAATTGGTGGAATGCAGCTCTGCACTTATTTTTGTCCGGTAATTCATGTCATTATTGACGAACTTCTCACTTTTAAAGCCTTTTACATTTTCATAGCCGAACCGGTATGTCCTGTAGTTCACGCCATACATTGTCTTCTCCTCCACTTCCCGGTGCTTAGGGTTCAGAAAGCCGGTATAGTTCACATTATAGGCAATATTGGAAGGGCTGTCCAGAACATATTCGGTATACAGGGAAGGCGTATCGGTTTCAATTAAGATTTCCGGCACAATAAACCGGAACGGAGAATTCACTTCATACTGGTATTCGATTACCGATCCGTTTTTCACATTCGGAAAAGCAAATTTACTGATTGATACGTACTTGCTTTCTTTACTTTTGTATTTTGAGCTCTTATCAACTTTTGTGGTCACCGAAACCCCGTTTTCAAGGTTATAAGTAAAGGCTTTCATTTTGGAAAGTGTTTCCTGGCTGCTTCCGTTCTGATAAAGGGGCACCTCAAGATTCAGCCAGTCTTCCGCTTTATCCTTATCATAGATCTTTACCCTGTAAAATGCTTTTTTTACAAGGTTGCCCGTGTTGTTGTCGATACTGAAGTGCAGGGATTTGTATAGAATTTCTGCCGGAGCATTTTCATCCAGTGCCGATTTCTGTTTTGATAAATCGGCGTCACTGAATTCAGGGGGTTCAAGGAACCGGTGTTTCTGCGCTTCAACAAATATAAAATTCACTGAACAGAATGCCAGAAGGAGGATTTTTTTCATGGGTAATTTAAATGTTATTGATCTTAATTTTTAATCAAACTGATGACCTGGTTTTCACTGTCTGAAATGATTTTCCAGATTTGCTTGAAAAAAGGATAATACTCTTTGGGATAATTTTGACTAAGAACGTCTACTTTCGAAAGTACAGTAATTTTATTATCTGCAAAGTGTACTTTGTATGTATAAGATATTTCTTTATCATCAGTTACAATCTTTTTTGGCTTCGGAAGGTCTGAAACTTTATATCCGTCTGGAATTGTAATTTCCACTCTTTTTTCCCTTGTAAATGCTGAGATAAAGTCTATCTGATTTTTTCTTTCTTCGGTTTGATCAAATTGTTCATTTCCAACCGTAAGGAACAGAAGAGGATTAAGAATGATTTTACTGCCTATAACATCTATTAAAGTATTGCTTGAGAATTTCATCTGGGATTCAAAGTCTCCATTATCAAGCAGTCTTGAATTTACCTCTTTAACATCCGTCCCAAAATCCGTTTTAAAGGCTTGGTTGTATTTGTCCTTGTTTAGGTCATATTCATCATAGGATTCAATAGCATATAATCCGTTTGTTATTTGTGTAAAATTTCCTTTAATTTCTGTATTTTCAACATCAAGATTTGCTTTAATAAATAAATCCTTTTTGCTGGTATTTGTATTGGAAAATGATAAATCTGTACCTTTTCCTTTTTCTGTTAAGATTCCGAAGTCATTCCAATCCCTTTCAGGAAGCATGTTGACTTTGGAATTAAACGACGTAGCATCATAAAAATAGATTTGGTTATTGATATTAACGGAAACGATAACATGGTTGAGATTATTGATATTCGGAGTAGTGATATTTAAAATTCCGTTATCAACTGTTGAAATCAGAAGGGGATCCGCCTTAAGTCCGGCATTTCTCAAAAGTGCTGCCAAAAATAAATTGACATCTGCTGAATTACCTGATTTTAACTTTATCAATTGTCTTGAATTTTGACTGGTGATTACACCATATTGTCTGTTCCATTTATAATTAGCTTTTACAAAATCAAAAATCTTATTGGCTCTTTCAAGCGGATCATAGAAATTTTTGATATTTTCAGGAATTACATCTTTAACATTACTTTTTAGAAATCCTCCAAAATTTTCATTATCATAAAGTCTTTCTGACACTTTATTCCAATTTTCAGCAGTATCGTAAGTAAAATATTTTGTAGCATATCTTTTTACTTCCGGTTTTATACGCGCTCTGTAACGATCTGAATTTTTTACAAATAATTCTTTTCCGCTGGATTTCATATTTTCATATCCGAATCTGAAAATATTGTATCCCATTCCTAATCTGTCTTCTAAAGTGGAAACATGATATCTCGGTTTAAAATTATTACCTGTAGTATTAAATATATAAGTAATTGAATCAGGATATTCCAAATTATATTCCTGATAAACCACAGGAATATTCTGTTGAAGATAATGAGTGACGTTAAATATACCTGTGGTCACTTTATATGAATATTCTATTACAGATCCATCTTTAACATTTGGAATAGCCAATTTGTAAAATTTTAATCCTTTTACAACATTTTCTTTAAGTTGATCCTTTTTATTAATGGTTACTTTGTCTATTTTATTATCTGGATAATTATACACATTGACTTCAAAATCTGACATCATTTCGCCACTCATAACCGGAATTTCGATATTTAACCACTCATCACATCTCTTTTTATCATATATTTTAATTTTAGAATAAACGGTTTTTTCGCAAGAAATATCCTTAATATTATATCTTACACTATTATAAAGTATCTCGGCAGGAGCATCTTTTTCAATCAGGGAATGTGTTTTTTTAAGGTCTGCTTCATCGAATTTTGGATAAACAAGAAATTTATGTTCCTGAGAAAGACATACGTTGACAATCAATACTGATATCAGGCTTAATCTATGTAATGTTTTCATCATTTTTAAAATAGTTTTAGTTTTTAGGATTTTAAAGACATTAAAATTTTTGAATTATCAGCATTTAGAATTTTTCTTCTGAAGCTTACATAATCGTTGTATTTTTCTTTGGGATAAATGCCTTTATTAATCTGTATTGATCTTTTTACCACTAATTTATTTTCCTGCTTTTCAAAAGAAACCTTATATGAGCCGAATTCTGAAGTAACATTGCCATTCTGAGGCATTTCTTCAATATAATAATTTTGTGGTAACTCATAGGTAATTTCATACTCGTCCTGATAAGAAAATCTATTTTCGAAAGGAAGATCTCTGGCAGAGTCTTCATAATAAATACCGTCTTTATATAAAGGCACAGCCCTGAAAATAAAACTGTTGCCAACCGGTTTTGAATAATTGGAAGCTTTGAAATCCAGATTAAAATCTATTGCTGCCAGATTTTTATCATTATTAAAATCTTTCATTTCAAGATTTTCAAAATTTAATGTTGAAAATACTTTTTTCATCACATCAATTTTTTCCTTCTCCTGAAGCATAAGATACATCATATTGACATCATACTGCATTCCTTTATAAGAAAAATTGCCCTTTCCTGTAATGGTCTTATCGGGATTTAATTTAATATAGAGAGTCTGTTTTTCTTTATTTTCTTCGGCAGAGGAGATGGGTGTCTGCATAATATCAATACCGTCCGGTTTTACCATAAGAACATTTCTGTCTGTGGTGCTGTATCCCAGATGGTTGAAGGCGATTTGCTGTGATGTATTTTCCAGCCAGATGTTTCCTTTTTCGGTAGGAACCATCAGAATAACATGATTCCCTGCCATCTTAGGAAAATCTTTATCAAAGTCCACGGGCGAAGGGGTTGAATTGATAATAGCATAATATGACGGTATTCCGGCTTCATCCAGAAGTGTCCTCATGTAATTGGTAAGACCTTTACAATCGCCATAGCCTTTTTTCTGAACCTCATCCGGCATCATAGGCTGCCAACCGCCGATTCCCAAGGCCACAAAAATATACCGGGTCTTATTCTGCATATACTGGTATATTTTCTTCACTTTCTCTTCTGTAGTTCCTGATAAATGTAAGGAAGCAACTTCTGCTTTTATCTGAGGGGTAGAAATGGAAACAGGCGTCAGTAGATTCTGGTAATACCACATCCCGAAATCTTTCCAGGAAGCAATAGTTCCCTGCCTGCCTTCCAGATTGAATTTATCTAAAGAAAAACTTACCTTGGGCATAATCCGCTGAGGAGAGGGTACAGCATTGCCATTGTCAATTGCCGGAATATTCTTGTAGCTGTATGATTTATTTTCCCCGTCTGATTTTACATTCACAGAAGTATAATTGAATGGAGACTCATATATTTTTGAACGGAGATTGATTCCGGATTTATTGATAATCCTGAAATTACTTTCTTCCAATGAAATATTATAATCATAAAAAGGGATAAAATCAGGAATAAAAACTGTATTTTCATTGCCCAGTTCATAGCTGAATTCTACGGTATAGGGAAAGCTGGAAGAAGTAAAAGGAAGAACAAGCATTCTGCTGTTCGAGTAAAAAGTGCCCTGTGGGTTTGCCGCAATATCCGTAAAATCACTTTTCGAATAGCTTTTTACTTTAGCCCCTTTTTCATCGTAAATCACCACCTTTACATTAGAGACATTATCCCCTTTTTCATAAGAAATCCTGGGGAGTGAATAATTGATGGCATCCTTACTGAGAACTGTTATTACAGATGATTTTTTATAAACAATATCATCAATTTTATTGATTTCAACTGTAGTGTTCTCATTTCTCACTACTGCACCTGCATTCTTTTTGAGATTTTCAGGAATGGCAGCGACCGGATAGTTTTGGGCATAATAAAATGAAGTCACGGAAAGCGCTCCAATAAAAAGTATTTTCATCATAGTTATTAAAATTTAGCAAAAATAACGAAATCTTAAAGACTGTTAAAATTAATTTTAATCAAACAAAGTATAAAATCCGAAATAAACTGATAATTAAACTTTTAATTTAAAAAACAACATATAAAAATTGATTCAGAGCCTATTTAAATTTAGTTACAAGTATAATTTTTCGCGAGTTAAAATGATTGCGCAGATCTGGATACCAATAAAAATCTGCTGAATTTGCTAAATCTGCGAACGTATATTCCTGAATAAAATTTAAATCTGCTATAAAAATGTAAGGCTATAATTCTTAAACAGGCTCTTAGGAGTTTTTATTTTTATCACGTTGGTGTTGAATTCAGATTTTAAGCGTTTACGGTAAGATTACTAAATAAAAAAGACTCCATTTCTGAAGTCTTTATAAATATTATGTATGAAAATTTACCTACGCGTCAATTTTCGCATATTTGGCATTTTTCTCAATGAACTCCCTTCTCGGCGGAACCTCATCTCCCATCAGCATAGAGAAGACACTGTCTGCTTCTACTGCGTTATCAATGGTAACCTGTTTCAGGATTCTGTTTTCAGGGTTAAGCGTGGTTTCCCAAAGCTGTTCCGGGTTCATCTCCCCAAGACCCTTATAACGCTGAACTTCAACGCCTTTTCCGTCCGGAGACAATTGCAAAGTGAATTCTTCACGCTCTTTTTCGTTATAGGCGTAAATTTTCTTGTTCCCTCTTTTTAAAAGATACAGAGGCGGCTGGGCGATATAAATATATCCGTTCTCAATCAGTTCTTTCATATACCTGAAGAAGAATGTCAGGATTAATGTTGAAATGTGGGATCCGTCAATATCAGCATCGGTCATAATCACCACTTTATGATATCTCAACTTAACCATATTCAAGGCTTTGCTGTCTTCTTCGGTTCCTACAGAAACCCCAAGAGCGGTATAAATATTCTTGATCTCTTCGTTATCATATACTTTGTGAAGCATTGATTTCTCAACGTTAAGAATTTTACCTCTCAAAGGAAGAATTGCCTGAAAAAAACGGTCACGGCCCTGTTTTGCCGTTCCGCCTGCGGAATCTCCCTCTACCAGGAACAGTTCGGATTCAGCCGGATCTTTGGATGAACAGTCAGACAGCTTACCAGGAAGCCCGGAACCGCCCATTGGTGATTTTCTCTGAACCATTTCACGGGCTTTTTTGGCAGCCTGCCTGGCTTTTGCCGCCAAAACCACTTTCTGAACGATAATTTTTGCTTCGGTAGGGTTTTCTTCCAGGAAATTAGTCAGCATTTCCCCTACGATTTTGTCTACAGCCCCGGAAACTTCGGAATTTCCTAATTTCGTTTTAGTCTGTCCTTCAAACTGAGGCTCCATTACTTTTACAGAAATCACGGCAGTCAGCCCTTCACGGAAATCATCTCCTGTAATTTCTACTTTTTCCTTCTGAGGGATACCCAGGTCATCCGCGTATTTCTTTAACGTTCTCGTCAGTGCCCGTCTGAAACCTGCCAGGTGGGTACCTCCTTCGTGGGTATTGATGTTGTTGACATAGGAGTGAAGGTTCTCATTAAATGACGTATTATATCGCATAGCCACTTCTACCGGGATATCGTCCCTTTCCCCTTCCATGAAGATCACATTCTCCATAATGGATTCGCGGTTTCCGTCGATATATTCAACGAATTCCTTTAAACCTCCTTCCGAATGGAAAACTTCAAAAGCAAACGATCCGTCTTCATTAGGTTCTCTTTCGTCAACAAGGGTAATGGTAATTCCTCTGTTCAGGAAAGCCAGCTCACGTAACCTGGTCGCAAGCGTATCATAATTATACACCGTTTCCTGAAAAATGGTATTGTCCGGCTGAAAGAAAACCTCTGTTCCCCTTTCATCCGTAGTCCCTATCTCATCAACCTGCGTAAGCGCTTTTCCTTCTGAATATTTCTGCTGGTACTTTTTACCTTCACGGCTTACCGTAGCGACCAGTAAAGTTGAAAGTGCGTTTACACACGAAACCCCTACTCCGTGAAGACCTCCGGAAACTTTGTAAGAATCTTTATCAAATTTTCCTCCGGCCCCGATTTTGGTCATTACCACTTCAAGGGCAGATTTCTGTTCCTTCTCGTGAAGGTCAACCGGGATCCCTCTTCCGTTATCTTTTACAGAGATACTTTCCCCTTTATGAATGGTCACTAAAATAGTATCACAGTATCCTGCTAAAGCTTCATCAATAGAGTTATCTACTACCTCATAAACCAAATGATGAAGACCTCTTACGCCTACATCACCAATGTACATAGATGGTCTTAATCGAACGTGCTCCATACCTTCCAAGGCCTGGATACTGCTAGCTGTATATTGTTTTTGACTCATATAAAAAATAATGTTTCTGCTTAATGCAAAGACCCACAAATATCGTGATTTTTTTCGGGATATGAAAGTTAAAAAGTGTCAAAAAAACACAGCTTTTCCATAGGAATCAGAAGTGATTTATTGGGAAAGAAAACAAAGTTAAAACCTATTCTTTAAACGGATGCTGTTGTAAATCATATCGGATATCTTTAATTTATGCTTACATTTATTTGCTTAAAAGTTGATAGTATGGATGATTTTCTTGCTGCCCGCGCGCAGATGGCCATGTCGCTCGGATTCCATATCATTTTCTCGTGTGTCGGTATGGTAATGCCTTTCCTGATGGCTTTTGCACACTGGAAATATTTAAAAACAAAAAATGAGGTGTATAAAGGGCTTACCAAAGCCTGGAGCAAAGGGGTAGCCATCCTTTTTGCCACAGGCGCCGTATCCGGAACCATGCTTTCCTTTGAACTGGGGCTACTCTGGCCAAGCTTTATGAAACATGCAGGCCCGATTTTCGGGATGCCTTTTTCTCTGGAAGGAACCGCCTTCTTTATTGAAGCCATTGCCATCGGGTTTTTCCTGTACGGCTGGGACCGCTTCAATAAATGGTTCCACTGGTTCTGCGGATTCCTGGTGGGCGTAAGTGGACTGGCCTCCGGGATCCTGGTGGTTGCCGCCAATGCATGGATGAACTCACCTGCAGGATTTGATTATGTTAACGGACAATATTTGAACATAGACCCGATAAAAGCCATGTTCAATGATGCCTGGTTTTCGCAGGCGCTCCACATGACCGTTGCTGCTTTCTGTGCTACCGGATTTGCCGTTGCAGGCGTCCATGCCTTTTTAATCCTGAAAAAGAAAAATGTTGAATTCCATACCAAAGCATTCAGGATTGCAGCAGGGTTTGCCATGATCGGTGCCTTCGGAGCCCCTTTAACCGGAGATACCGCAGCAAAATCAGTGGCGGAAAGGCAGCCTATTAAACTGGCTGCCATGGAAGCGCATTTTAAAACAGAAAAAGGTGCCGCTTTTATTATCGGCGGAATTCCTGATGAGGAAAAAGGCGAAGTAAAATACGCCATCAAGATCCCGAAGGTACTGAGCTTTCTGGTTTCCAATGATTTCAACCATGAGGTAAAGGGCCTGAATGATTTCCCCCGGGACGAATGGCCTCCCGTTGCCGTGGTGCATTATGCCTTTCAGACCATGATTTTCTTCGGTGTGGTGATGATTGTCATCGGAATGATTTATCTGTATTCTTTATTTTTCAAAAAAGAATGGCTGGACAAAAGATGGCTGCTGAGAACCTTTTTAATCGCCATGCCCTTCGGGTACATTGCATTGGAAGCGGGCTGGACCGTAACGGAAGTCGGCAGGCAGCCCTGGATCATCTACGGAATCATGAGAACCGTTGATGCGGTAACCCCAATGCCCGGCATACATTATTCTTTCTATTTCTTCACAGCCGTTTTCTTCTCATTGTCTTCGGTAATTATTTTCCTTTTAACAAGGCAGATCAAGATGGTTCCGAGACTGTACGACCCTAACGATCCTCAGTTTAATCCTAATGCTAAACAAAAAAAATCATGATTTACGTTGTTATCGGCTTCCTGTGGATGTCTATCTGTTTGTATGTTATTTTAGGCGGGGCAGATTTCGGGGCCGGAATTGTGGAACTTTTTACCAAAGGTAAGAACCGCCCCAAAACACAGACCATCATGTATGAATCTATCGCTCCGGTCTGGGAAGCCAACCATATGTGGCTGATTATTGCGATTGTTATTCTTTTTGTGGGTTTTCCGGAAGTGTATACTACCCTTTCCACCTATCTCCATATTCCCCTCGTTCTGATGCTCATCGGGATTATTGCCCGGGGGACGGCATTCACATTCAGGCATTATGATGCGGTAAAGGACGAATGGCAGGCTGTTTATACCCAGATTTTCTATTTTTCAAGCCTGTTTACTCCTTTCTTCTTAGGACTGATTGCAGCAGCAACCATTTCAAGATCAATCAATCCGGATGCTGACAGTTTCCCAGACCTGTATATTTTCAGCTGGCTGAACTGGTTTGGCGTTGCCGTAGGATTATTTACTACCTCCATCTGCGCTTATCTTGCCTCAATATTTGCATTAAGGGAAACCATAGACCGCATGGAATTGAGCCTGATGATTAAAAAATCAAAACAAACCATGGTTTTTGTAGTCATTACCGGGATTCTGGTATTTTTCACGGCTTACATTTCCGACATTCCTTTGGTTATGTGGGTTTTCTCCAAACCTTTGGGAATTATGGCTACGCTTTTTGCCACCGTTTCTTTAGGTTTGATTCTCAGAGCCATGCATATCCGAAAGCTGCTTCCCGTACGGGCTTTGGCCGGCTTCCAAATAATTATGATCCTGGTTGCGGCTACCTATCAGCATAATCCCAACATCATCCTGTTTTCCAACGGTCAGTACCTCTCCTTGCTGGAACATGTTGCCGCTCCGAAAACAATTTCGGCACTGGGATGGGCTTTGATATTGGGTTCTGTCTTTATCCTGCCGTTCTTGTTTTATCTGATGTTTTCTTTCAGCAAACAGCGGAGACAGCTAAAGGAAACGGCAAAACCTGAAACACCGATTAAGTAATCCAAAAAACCGTTATATAGAACAAAAAAACCTCTGCAGTTAAATTCTGCAGAGGATTTCTTATTATATGTGATATGTATTATACTAGTTTCATCAATACATTTTCATCAATCTTTTCCACTTTTACCAGATTATTCTTCGTTAAAGTCTTAGAAGCTTTATCCCATTTTTTACCGGATAACTGGCTTCTTTCTTTAACCTCAGCCAATGAAAATGCCTCTTCCCGGGAATTTAAAATTTCGAGGATTACTTTTTCGTCCTCGCCCAGCTCGATCTGAGGGACTGCTTTTTCAGGTTTCATCTGAGGGAAGAACAATACTCCCTGAATGGATGCATTATTCGTCAGGAACATAATCAGCCGGTCCATCCCGATTCCCAATCCTGAAGTTGGCGGCATTCCGTATTCCAAAGCCCTGAGAAAATCCTCATCAATAAACTGTCCCGCTTCATCATCGCCTTTTTCAGCCAGTTTCAGCTGCTCCTCAAAACGTTCTCTCTGATCGATCGGGTCATTAAGCTCAGAATAGGCGTTGGCAATTTCTTTCCCGCAGACCATCAGCTCAAAACGCTCCGTAAGCCCTTCTTTGGTTCTGTGTTTTTTGGTTAAAGGCGACATCTCAATAGGGTAATCCGTAATGAAAGTCGGCTGGATAAAGTTGCCTTCACATTTTTCACCGAAGATTTCATCAATCAGTTTTCCTTTGCCCATCGTTCCGTTCACATCAATCCCGATGGATTTTGCAAAATCGAATAATTCCTGTTCCGTTTTTCCTGTAATATCGAAACCTGTGAATTTCAGGATCGCATCCGTCATGGAGATTCTTTCGTACGGGGCTTTGAAATCAACCTCATATTCGCCAAAAACAGCTTTTGTGGTTCCGTTGACCTGAACGGCACAGAACTCCAGCAGCTTCTCCGTGAAATCCATCATCCAGTTGTAATCTTTGTAGGCTACATAGATTTCCATAGCGGTAAATTCAGGGTTATGCGTTCTGTCCATCCCTTCATTCCTGAAGTTTTTCGAGAATTCATACACTCCGTCAAAACCTCCGACGATCAGTCTCTTTAAGTATAATTCATTGGCAATCCTCAGATACAATGGAATGTCGAGAGCATTATGGTGCGTAATGAACGGTCTTGCCGCCGCACCGCCGGGAATCGACTGTAAGATCGGAGTTTCCACTTCAAAGTATCCTGCATCATTGAAGAAAGTCCTCATGGCATTGAACAGCTTTGTCCTTTTTACGAAAACTTCTTTCACATGGGGGTTCACCGTTAAATCCACATAACGCTGCCTGTATCTTAATTCCGGATCATTGAATGCATCATGCACTACGCCGTTATCATCTGTTTTTGCCTGCGGAAGCGGGCGTAAGGATTTCGTTAGAAGGGTAAAGTTTTTTACCAGGACCGTTTTTTCGCCTACCTGCGTGGTGAACAGTTCTCCTTCCACGCCAATAATATCACCGATATCCAGAAGATGCTTGTATACTTCATTATATAAAGCTTTGTCATCTCCCGTGCAGATTTCGTCTCTGTTAAAATAGACCTGAATTTTGCCGGTAGAATCCTGTAACTCAGCAAAAGAAGCTTTGCCCTGAATCCTTCTTGACATCAGTCTCCCTGCAATCTTCACCTGTTTACTTTCAGCGAAATCCTGTTTTATAGATTCTGTGGTATCTGTAATTACGTATTCCTCTGCCGGGAATGCATTGATTCCCATTTCAACAAGCTTGTTCAGCTTTTCTCTCCGGATTATTTCCTGTTCTGATAATTGCATCGTATTTATTTAAAATAACGTGCAAAATTAACGATTTTTGAATTGATGGTCAATGCCTTTTCCCAGAAATATAATTTATTTCCTATAAAATTAAAGCGGAATGACATTTAAACTGCAGTTAAAGGAACCAATCTTTACGATGGTTTGGGGAAATAAAAGTCCAGGCTAATATCCTGCTTATTTTCTGGCCCTGGGCTATGTCTATAATCCTGAATTCTGCAGCCTTATATTTTTTTAGAAGTGATGTCAGCTTGAATAAATTATCTTTTTTCGAGACCAGACAGGTAAACCAGAGAACCTGTGAGGAATATAAAGCACTTTCATTGATCATGGTGGTGATAAAAGCCAGTTCGCCGCCTTCACACCACAGTTCGGAAGCTTGTCCTCCGAAATTAAGCAAAGGTTTCCGGATGTGTTTTTTGTTAAGGTTCTTTGTTTTTCTGAGGTTTCCTTTTACAGCGGCTTCTTCAGAATCATGAAAAGGAGGATTGCACATGGAAAATGCAAACCGGTCTTCAGGATCAACAATATTTGTAAAGATATGTTTGGGTTCGGGCTGGTATTTTAATCCCACTGCAGGCATAAAATCAGGATTGTGATCCAGGATTTTCTTAGCATTTTCCAAAGAATCTTTATTACTGTCCACCCCGGTCATGTTCCAGCCGTATGACCTATAGGCAATCAAAGGATAGATCAGGTTGGCGCCTACCCCGATATCCAGGCCTTTCACAGACGTTCCCAAAGGAACTTCCTTCTGCCCAGCCAGTAAATCTGCAATGTAGTGTACATAATCTGCCCGGCCGGGAATAGGCGGACAAAGATTAGCCTCCGGGATATCCCAGTCCCTGACCCCATAAAAAGACAGCAATAATGCTTTATTAAGTAATTTAACCGCTTTCGGAAGGCTGAAATTAATGGTTGCTGTCTGATAGGAATTAATGAAAACATAGGGCTTCAGTTCCGGCACACAAGAAACAAGCCGATCGAAATCATAAGGATCACGATGCAGGTTTCTTGTGTGCAGACTGGATTTTTCAGCAGGCATATTTATTTTTTCTTCAAAGACAAAATATAGCCAACCATTTTTTCAGCATCTTCTTTGGACACCTGCGGATGGGCAGCCATCGGGACATTTCCCCAGACCCCGCTTCCGCCCTCAATGATTTTGGAAGCCAGGATTTCGGTATCCTGTTCAGAATACTTATCCGCGATTTCCTGGTAAGAAGGCCCTACCATTCTCTCATTAACAGAATGGCAGCCGGAACAGTCCAGCGTTTCAATGATCTGATCCCCTGAAAGGCTTTTACTTCCGGATTCCGTCATGCCTGCCGTTTCAGACGGTGAACCTTCAGCCGCCTTATGGCCTTTTTTAGAACAGGAGAAAACAAGCAGTGCCAGGCTTCCTGCCAAAAGCAGTTTTTTCATTATTTTGTAAGGGTATCTGCTTTAACCTCGTTAGCAGGAACCGACATGGCAGCATTTACGTCAGCCTCAGGAGTTTCACGGGTCGTTGCGCTGGAATCCACTACAGTAGGGGCATCCGGTTCAGGCAACATCGTGTTGCTGTCCTGTAAATTATTTTCAGTTTTTTTTGAACAGCCCACAGCCAGTAAACCTCCGATAAATGCGATAGCTAATACTTTTTTCATTTTTTTCTCTATAAAATTATCAGGCAAAA
Organism: Chryseobacterium sp. JJR-5R; assembly: GCF_034047335.1. Classification (NCBI taxonomy): domain Bacteria; kingdom Pseudomonadati; phylum Bacteroidota; class Flavobacteriia; order Flavobacteriales; family Weeksellaceae; genus Chryseobacterium; species Chryseobacterium sp. JJR-5R. Next base: position 1,401,086 of record NZ_CP139137.1, on the reverse strand, counting down.
ATATAAAAAATAAACGTTAAAGATGATGATTGCCTTGTATTTTAAAAGATATTTACCTTTGAAAACAATCAGCAAATAAAGCAACGGATAAAAGGCTGAATTTTTATTTTCACGTTTTTGTTTTTTGTATTAAAATTTTATTTACATTTGTCTTATGTTTATTAACAGCAATAATATGTGGTGGTGGCTTTCAAACTCTTCGTCGGGTCTGGAGCTATTGTCGTGCTGATAATTCATTTTACACAAAAAATAATAAAGCAATATAATAAAAGACTTTGACGGATCCCGTTGAAGTCTTTTTTATTTATATCCATTAAAAAATTTACCCTGTGATGTTCAGTAAAAAAATTAAAATTAAAACCGTTTCAAAAAAAACACTCGGTGACCTGCAGACTCCGATGAGCATTTACCTGCAGATGAGGGATCGGTTCAGGGACACCATACTTCTGGAAAGTTCGGATGCCAAAAATATGGATAATAATTTTTCATTTATTGCCATTAATGCAATTGCCGGGATTGAAATAAAAAACCTGACCGAATATGAAATAAAATTCCCCCAGGAAGAACCCGTAAAACAACTGATCGGCAGCCAGGCCATCGCAGACGTTTTTGAAGAGTTTTCCAGCAGTTTTGACTGTGAAAAGACCCATGATTCCATCGAAGAAACTGCGCAGAGCCTTTTCGGATATACCAGCTTTGAAGCCGTACAGTTTTTTGAGAAGCTAACCTTTAAGCCCCAGAGCCGGGAAGTTGAAATCCCTATCCTCCGCTACAGGCTGTATCAGTACGTTATTGCCATCAACCACTATAACGATGAGATGTATCTTATTGAAAACCAGATCGAAGGTGTTAAATCTGAACGGTATCTGCTGGAAAGCCTCATGAGAAACCAGAATGCCGTTATTTATCCTTTCGAAAAAGACGGAACTGAGACTTCCAACCTTACGGATGAAGAATATATCGGACTGGTGCAGACGGCACAGAAACACTGTATGAGAGGCGATGTTTTCCAATTGGTGCTAAGCAGAAGATTCCAGCAGAAATTTTCCGGTGATGAGTTTAATGTATACCGTGCTTTACGGAATATCAACCCTTCGCCATACCTGTTCTTCTTTGATTACGGCAACTATAAATTATTCGGATCAAGCCCTGAAAGCCAGCTGATTATTAAGGACAACAAGGCCGTCATCCACCCTATTGCCGGAACCTTCAAAAGAACCGGAGACTTTGATACCGATCTGCAATCTATTGAATCCCTTAAAAATGATCCTAAAGAAAACGCAGAACATACCATGCTGGTGGACCTGGCCAGAAACGACCTGGGGAAAATGGGCAGGAATGTCACCGTTACCAAACTCAAGGAAATACAGCTTTTTTCCCATGTCATCCATATGGTGAGTGAAGTTACCGCCGATTTACCGGAAAACACAAAACCGTTTGAAATGGTGGCCGCTACTTTTCCGCAGGGTACACTGAGCGGAGCGCCTAAGCACAGGGCACTTCAGCTAATCAATCAATATGAAAAAGATTCCCGAGGGTATTACGGCGGCTGCATCGGAATGATCGGGCTGAACGGCAGCTGCAACCAGGCCATTATGATCCGGACGTTCCTGAGTAAAAACAATACTTTGTATTATCAGGCCGGCGCCGGCCTGGTGGCAAAATCAGATCCTGAAAGCGAACTACAGGAAGTCAACAATAAACTGAATGCCCTGAAAAGAGCCGTGGAAAAAGCAGAAAAGCTGGTTGAAAACTATTAAAAAACAGGAAAAAATGAACCGCAATATAAAACAGATGAACGTATTGGTCTTTGATAATTACGACAGTTTTACCTATAACCTCGTCCAGATTATTGAAAGGGTGCTGGAAACCAAAGTCGATGTCGTGAAAAATGACGAAATCAGCCTTGAAGATATCGGAAGGTATGATAAAATCGTGCTTTCACCGGGCCCCGGAATTCCTGAAGAGGCAGGAATTTTACTGGACGTCATTAAAAGATATGCTCCTGAAAAAAGCATCCTGGGGGTTTGCCTGGGTCAACAGGCCATCGCGGAAGCTTTTGGCGGAAGTCTGATTAATCTTTCGGAGATTTTTCATGGCGTAGCAACGCCTGCGGAACTTGTAAAAGAAAACACTAAAATTTTCAGGAACCTGCCAAGCGGAATGGAAGTGGGACGGTATCACAGTTGGGTGGTCAACCCAGAAGGTTTTCCTGAAGAACTGGAAGTGACAGCTGTGGATAAAGACGGCATGATCATGGCCCTGCAGCATAAAACTTATGATGTGCACGGCGTTCAGTTTCATCCGGAAAGTATTCTTACCCCGCAGGGTGCTGTGATCATTGAAAATTTCCTGCTGAATTAATTAATTAGTCAATCAATCAACCCATCTTATTATCATGAAGATCATCAGCTGGAATATTGCAAGGCCGAAAGTGAATCAGCATTCAAGAATTTTTTTTATTAAAAGTATTATTGAATCTGAGGAACCTGATCTTATCGTTCTTACTGAAACCAGCCGCTGCATTGGATTCGGGAAAGCATATCATGAACTGCACTCAGAAACGCTACCCGCTCTTCATGAAAACCAACTTTATGAAGAAAAAGAAAACCGGGTAAGCCTTTTCAGCAAATATCCGATTGAAACACAGTACACTACTTATGATCCGTATACCAGTATCTGCGGAAATATTAATACAGATTTTGGCCCGCTCATCATGTATCTGAGTATTATAGGAAGTTTCGGAGGCAGGAATTCCTATTTTACCCATGATCTGCACTGTCAGAAAGAAGAAATAAAAAACATGAAAGGAAACATCTGTTATTCCGGCGACTTCAATATCTCATTTTCAGGATGGAAATATCCAAGTGAAAAAGTAATTGATGAAACAAAAGCATTTTTCAGCCAGCATAATCTGGAGATCCTGACAGAAAAAAATGAGAACAGCGCCATTCATATTGTTATGAACAAAAAATTTTTAAAAGACAAAATGGTAATACAGCACATCGTCTCCATAGACCGGAAAGTTTCTGATCATCATTTAGTCAGCTGTACCATTGAACCCATAAACCCTTAGTTATGAAAGACATCCTGCAATATTTATTTAATCACCATACCCTGTCCAAGTCCGAGGCAAAGGCCATCATGATTGAAATTGCCCAAAATAAATTCAATGATACAGAGGTTACCGCATTCATCAGTATTTTCCTGATGCGGAATATCACCCTGAAGGAGCTTGAAGGGTTCCGCGAGGCCCTTCTGCAGATGGCCGTTCCCGTGCATATTGATGCCACCGATGCCATTGATATCGTAGGAACGGGTGGCGACGGGAAAAATACAATTAATATTTCTACCCTAGCCAGCTTTGTGGTGGCAGGAACCGGACAGAAAGTAACCAAACACGGGAATTACGGGGCTTCAACGGTTACCGGATCCTCAAACGTCCTGGAAGAGCTGGGTTATGAATTTAAAAACAGTTCAGACCGGCTTCAGGAAGATCTGGAAAAAGCAAATATCTGTTTTCTGCATGCGCCTTATTTTCATCCTGCGCTGCAATCCGTGGGAGCCCTGAGGAAATCTTTAGGCCTGAGGACGTTTTTCAACCTGCTCGGCCCTCTGGTTAATCCTGCGAAGCCGCAGTTTTCAGTGATCGGGGTGTATAATCTTGAAATTGCCCGGCTGTACCAGTACCTGCTTCAGAAAGAAAACCGTGATTTCACTTTGGTTCACGGGATGGATGGCTATGATGAGATCAGCCTTACGCATGACAGCAAGATCATTACCAAAAACGGTGAAGAGATGTATTCGGCTGAAGATCTGGGATTTGTTTCTGTTACCCCGGAAAGCATACAGGGCGGTAAAACAATCCAGGAAACGGCAGCCTTTTTCAAAAATATCCTGCTCGGAAAAGGTACGGAACAGCAGAATTCCGTAGTGCTGGCCAACGCAGCAGTAGCCCTGTCTCATACCGGGAAATTCGGGAGCTACAGCCATTGCGTGGCTATGGCAGAGGAAAGTTTATATAGAGGAAACGCTTTGAAAAGCCTGGAACTGCTGCTGAATTGAGCACCCTTTAAAATTCAGGGTCTAATTAAAAAAATACATAATGAATATACTCGACACCATTATACAGCGAAAAAAAGAAGAAGTTAAAGCTTCAAAATCAGAGGTTTCCGTTCAGGAACTAAAAGATTCTGCAATGTTTGCACGGAAAAGCTTTTCTCTGAAAGAAAATATCATCACCGGAAGCGGAATCATTGCGGAATTCAAAAGAAAATCGCCTTCAAAAGGCATGATCAATGATATAATTTCTCCATTGGAAGTTGTTTCAGCCTACGAAAAGTCCGGGGCCAGCGGAATTTCTATTTTAACGGACCGGGATTTTTTCGGAGGAACTGCTGAAGACATCATTAAAGTAAGGAAGCATATTGGAATCCCGATCCTGCGAAAGGATTTTATGATTGATGAATACCAGCTGTATGAAGCCAAAAGCATCGGGGCCGATGTCATTTTACTGATTGCCGCCTGCCTCTCGCCTGCTCAGGTAAAGGATTTCTCAGCATTGGCACATGAACTAGGCCTGGAAGTTTTACTGGAAATCCATACCGGAGAAGAACTGGAACACCTTAATCCGGATATTGATTTAGTAGGAATCAACAACCGTAATTTAAAGGATTTTAAAGTTGATTTGCAGCATTCTGTCAACCTCAAAAATCAGCTGCCGGAAAATGTTTTGTCGGTTGCGGAAAGCGGGATTTACAGTATAGAAGATTTCAGATTTCTGAAGGAGAAGGGTTTTAACGGGTTTCTGATGGGCGAATATTTTATGAAAAACGAAAACCCGGGAGAAAAATTCGCTGAATTTGTTTCTCAAGTATCAATGTAACAAACCACCCTTTAGCAATGACTGAAAGCAATCAACAATCAACTGGAAAATACCAACTCAAAATCAAAGTCTGCGGTTTGACCCAGATGAACCAAATTCCGGAACTGGTTTCTATGAATGTAGATTTTCTGGGCTTTATTTTTTACGGAAAGTCGCCAAGATATGTTTTAAATCATTTAAATACAGAAGATATTTCGAAAATACCTCATCAGGGGAAAGCAGGTGTTTTTGTGAATGAAAATATTGATCAAATTGTTGCTCTTTCAGAAAAAGCAGATTTAAATTTCATCCAGCTTCACGGCGATGAAAACCCGGATTTTATCTTAGAGTTAAAACACAAACTGAACGCTGGAATTGAGATTATCAAAGTCATCAGAATTGGAGGCCAGGATTCAGAAGAATTACAGAAAATAATTAACGATCAGCCATTAACCGTGAGCTACCTTCTTTTCGATACGGATTCAAAAGCGTTCGGAGGGACCGGGAAAACTTTTAACTGGAACATACTTAATGAAATTGAAATCCCCTTTCCCTATTTTCTAAGCGGCGGAATTTCTTTGGAAAATGCCGATGATATTACTAATTTAGATCAAAAACCATTTGCTCTCGACATCAATTCAAAATTTGAAATTGAACCAGGAATTAAAGATGTAGAAAAAATAAAAAAATTAATGCTTAATCAATGAAAAACCACAACTACAAATCAAAAATAGAATGGACGGGAAATAACGGTGAATCAACCAAAAACTATCGCTCATATGAAAGAAGTTACACTATTTCGGTTGATGGAAAAAAAGAGATTTACGGTTCTTCAGATCCGGCATTTTTAGGAAATCCAGAGCTTCACAATCCTGAAGATTTATTGTTGGCTTCAGTTTCATCCTGTCATTTGTTATGGTATCTGCATTTTTGTTCGGTTAATAAGATTTTGGTCTTGGAATATGTGGATTTCGCAGAAGGAACAATGATAGAAAATGAAAACGGAAGCGGAAAATTCACCGAAATTATACTTAAACCTAAAATCTTAGTTGCTGAAAAAGATATGATTGAAAAAGCAACCGAGCTGCATCAAAAAGCGAATGAATATTGTTTCATTGCCAACTCATTAAATTTTGAAGTAAAACATCAACCCGAAATCACCTATAAAAATGACTACAGTAAATTATAAAAACCCAGACGAAAACGGATATTACGGAGAATTCGGAGGGGCCTTCGTCCCTGAAATGCTCTATCCGAATGTGGAAGAACTTCAAAATAAGTATTTACAAATCATAGAATCCGAAGATTTTCAGGCTGAATACCAGGATCTGCTGAAAAATTATGTAGGCCGTGCCACACCACTCTATTTTGCGAAAAATATAAGCGAAAAATATAAGACTAAAGTGTATTTGAAACGCGAAGACCTTAATCATACAGGCGCGCACAAAATCAACAATGCATTAGGGCAGGTTCTGCTGGCCAAACGTCTTGGAAAACACAGGATTATAGCCGAAACCGGAGCCGGGCAGCATGGCGTTGCCACCGCAACTGCCTGTGCATTATTAGGTCTCGAATGCATCGTTTACATGGGTGAAGTCGATATTGCAAGACAGGCTCCGAATGTTGGAAGAATGAAAATGCTGGGAGCTACCGTTATTCCTGCTACTTCAGGTTCAAAAACTTTAAAAGATGCCGTGAACGAAGCATTGAGGGACTGGATTAATAACTCAACCACAACGCATTACGTCATCGGAAGTGTGGTTGGCCCGCATCCTTTCCCTGATCTGGTCGCAAGGTTTCAGAGTGTTATTTCAAAGGAGATCAAAGAACAGCTGCATGAGCAGACAGGAAGAGAAAACCCGGATTATATAATGGCCTGTGTGGGCGGCGGAAGCAATGCCGCAGGAACTTTTTATCATTTTGTTGAGGAAGAAGACGTAAAAATTATTGCTGCGGAGGCAGGAGGCCTGGGCGTGGCTTCAGGAAAGTCGGCAGCAACCACCTTCCTGGGGACTTTAGGGGTTTTACACGGAAGCAAAAGTTTGGTGATGCAGACCGGGGACGGCCAGGTGATTGAGCCCCACTCCATTTCCGCCGGACTGGACTATCCGGGAATCGGGCCTTTCCATGCGCATTTGTTTCAGGAAAAGCGTGCTGAATTTTTCAGTATTACTGATGAGGAGGCCTTGGCATCTGCTTTTGAACTGACCCGGCTGGAAGGAATTATTCCTGCACTGGAAAGTGCCCACGCACTGGCGGTTTTAAGCAAGAAAAAATTCAGTGAGGATGATGTTGTGGTCATCTGCCTGAGCGGCCGCGGCGATAAGGATATGGAAACGTATTTAAACAATTTGTAAAAGGTGAAAAACATTGATGTCACATGATTTTAAAGGCATTTTTCATCATCCGTTAATACAATAAATATGAAAAAACTAAATATATATTTCACCGCAGGGATTCCTGAATTGGATGATACTGCAGATATTATAAAACTCATCCAGGATACAGGAGCGGACATGATGGAAATCGGGATGCCTTATTCCGATCCTGTGGCGGACGGCCCGGTCATTCAGAAAGCCCATGAACAGGCCCTGAATAATGGAATGACCATTGAAAAACTGTTTTCCCAGTTAAAATCCGTGAAAGACCAAATCAAAGTCCCGGTTATCTTAATGGGATACATCAATCCTGTTTTAAGCTTCGGTTTTGAGAATTTCTGCAGAGAGTGTTCCGAAAGCGGAGTTTCGGGACTGATTATCCCTGATTTACCGCCCGTGGAATTCGAAAAAAATTATCAGGCAGTGCTGGAACAGTACAACCTGAACTTTACCTTCCTGGTGACCCCGGAAACGTCTGATGAAAGGATTCTGTACCTGGACTCTTTAAGTTCAGGATTCCTGTACGCGGTAAGTTCCTCATCCACCACCGGAAATGCAAACGCCGTATTGAAAAATGACGGATACTTAAACAGGCTTTCATCATTACCTTTAAAAAATCCCCTGATGATCGGTTTCGGGATCAAATCCGGGGAAGATTTTGAAAATGTCACGGAAAAAGCAGATGGCGGCATCATCGGAACTGCATTTGTGGATATTTTGCTGCAGGACAGAAACTGGAGAAATACGGCTATCGATTTCATCCATTCCATCAAAGCATAAAAATCATTAAATTTGTATTATTAAACAATTCAATGAACACACATCAGAATAAGACCGTAGCATTTGAAGATCTGGGTATAAAAGAATATCAGCCTGCCTGGGATTACCAGGAACAGCTGATGAAAAATATCATTGATACCAAAATCAGAAACCGTGATCTGCCTGCAGAAGAGCATATCATTACACCCAACCATTTCCTTTTGGTGGAACACCCTCACGTGTATACACTGGGGAAAAGCGGGCATGAAGAAAACATGCTGGCCGGGATGGAACAGCTTAAAGAAATCGATGCCACTTTCGTAAAAGTCAACCGCGGCGGCGATATTACCTATCATGGGTATGGACAAATTGTGGGCTACCCTATCCTTGACCTTGAAAATTTCTTCACGGACATACATAAATACATGAGGAACCTGGAAGAAGTCATCATCAGGACCATCGCTGGTTATGGTTTAAAAGGAGAACGCTCTCCGGGAGAAACCGGTGTGTGGCTGGATGTTGGGAAACCGTATGCCAGAAAAATCTGCGCGATGGGCGTAAAAGCTTCCCGCTGGGTTACCCTGCATGGTCTTGCACTGAATGTGAATACCGACATGCGTTATTTTGAATATATCATTCCCTGCGGAATCAAAGACAAACAGGTAACTTCTTTGAAAAGAGAGCTGGAAAGGGAACTGACTCCCGAAGAAATAGTAGATATCAAAGCAAAGATCAGGAAACATTTTGCAGAGGTTTTTGAAGCGGAATTAACATCCAAATAAAAATACTTTAATCAATTTTTATTAATCATCACTTTAAAAATGATTAATCTTTATTCAATTATATGGAAACCCCGCTTCAGGCGGGGTTTCAAAATTTTCATAATGGCAATACATTGATCTTAACAACACTTTAAATAAATTTAACACAATTGAATTGTGCACAATTTAATTTGGCAATATATTTGCATACAAGAGTTCAATTAAAAATGTATATCAAATGTCATTAATAGAAGACCTGAACTGGAGACATGCCGTAAAAGCATATGACCCGACGAAAAAAGTATCTGAAGAAGATCTGAATAAAATTTTAGAATCGGCAAGACTGGCCCCGACATCATCCGGCCTCCAGCCGTTCCGCGTTATTGTCGTGGAAAACCAGGAATTAAAGGAGCAAATGGTTCGGGGGGCACTTAATCCTGAAGTGATGAGAGACTGCTCGCATGTCCTGGTTTTTGCCGCCTGGGACAGCTATTCTGATGAGAAGATCGATAAGGTATATGACCTTCATACGGATATCAGAGATTTGCCGAGAGGAAGATTCTCAAGCTACACCGATAAAATCAAGGAACTGTACGGCGCACAGACTCCCGAAGAGCATTTTGCCCATACGGCAAGACAGACGTACATTGCCCTGGGCCTTGCCATGGTGCAGGCAGCCGAACTGAAAATAGACACGACTCCTGCAGAAGGCTTCAGCAATGAAGTGGTGGATGAAATTTTAGGATTGGGTGAACTGGGGCTGAAAAGTGTGTCACTGCTGTATATCGGGTATAAAGATGCCGAAAACGACTGGCTTTCCCACATGAAGAAAGTACGGATCCCAATGGAAGAATTTATCATCAGAAAATAATATTTCCCAGCCCATTTTTGAATTATGGAACATCACCAACCACCCAGGTTAGGGAACCAGATCTGTTTCCCGCTGTATGTCATTTCAAAAGAAATTACAGGGCTTTACCGGCCTTTTCTTGACGAGCTCGGCATTACCTATCCACAATATCTGGTGATGATGGTGCTATGGGAAAATGACGGACTGACCGTTAACCAGATCGGTGAAAAACTGTACTTGGACAGCGGTACGCTCACTCCCCTTCTGAAAAGGCTGGAAAGCAAGCATTTTATCATAAGGCAGAGGAAAAAGCAGGACGAAAGAGTGGTTGAAGTATTTCTGGCCGAAGCCGGAGCCCTGCTGAAGCAGAAAGCCTGTGAAATCCCCCGAAAAATCCAGGATAAACTGAACCTTACGGAAGAAGACCTGGCCGAACTTAAAGAAACCGTTCAAAAAATATTAAATAAAATAGAAAATAAATGAAAACCTTGTACACAACCCAGGTAACTGCGACAGGCGGCAGAAACGGCCATGTAAAAAGCGAAAACGGAGTTTTAGACCTTGAAGTAAGAATGCCGAAAGGATTAGGCGGAGCCAATGATGATTTTACCAATCCTGAAATGCTCTTCGCCGCAGGATATGCTGCGTGTTTTGACAGCGCATTGAACCTGGTCATCAGTAAATCTAAAATTGAAACCGGAGAAACAGCAGTAACCGCACAGGTCAGTATCGGACAGCTGGAAAACGGCGGTTTCGGTTTAGCTGTTGAACTGAATGTCAACATTCCTGAAGTTTCTGTAGAGGAAGCTCAGTCTTTGACGGAAAAGGCCCATGAAATCTGTCCTTACTCCAATGCGACACGAAATAATATTGAAGTAAAGCTTTCGGTGACGAACAACTAAGATTTTTTTTATTTAAAATTATATAAATCTGCTTCCTTCGGAGGCAGATTTTCCATATCAGCAGGATTTAGATTTTGTTTGAGGAAATTATTTATTTTTGTGGAAATATAAGGCGTTAGAAATAGCTGGCCCTGAAAATAAATTGGCTTTACAACAGAAACCTCATGAAAAAAATATTTGCGTTACTTTTCGCCATTCTCATGGCCAATCATATCTTTGCTCAAACTGAAAATTACAAAACTGCCATTGACCAGTTTCAGACAAAATATAATGCCGGAAAATATGATGAAATTTTCAGCAATTTCTCAATTGAAATGAAACAGGCATTACCTCTTGAAAGTACAAAGGAATTTTTAACCGGTTTAAAATCCGAGGCTGGCAAAATTGAGAATAAAGAATTCACCGGATACGAACAGAAAACTTATGCAACTTATAAAACCAGGTTTGAAAAGGCAGTTTTGTCAGTCAATATTTCACTGAATGAGAATAATCAAATCAACGGACTTTTTGTAAAGCCATACAAAGAATCTGCTGCATCAGAAACAAATACTGTAAACGCTTTAAGTAAATATCCGAAAGAAATTGCCCAAATCATTTATTTAAAATCGAAAGACTTCCCAAATAACACCCAACTATCTATTGCCGTTATCAAAAACGGAAAAACAAATTACTACGGAATTATAAAAGAAAATGATTCTATAAAACCAATTGAAAATCAAAGCAAAGTATTTGAAATCGGATCCATTACCAAAGTATTTACATCCACTGTTTTGGCTTCCCTGGTAGAAGATAAAAAAATAGGTCTAGCTGATCCTGTCAATAGCTATTACCCTTTTACATTCAAAGACAATCTCAACATTAGTTTTGGAAGTCTGGCGAACCATACATCCGGGCTGCCCCGTTTACCCGGTAATTTAGATTTATCCAATAAGTCTAATCCCTATAAGAACTATGGCAGTAGAGAACTTGAAGATTACCTAAAAAACACTTTGAAGCTTGAGCATCAAAACTCAGCATCATACGCTTATTCAAATTTAGGCGCAGGTTTATTAGGATATACTTTGGGTTTATCTCAAAAAACAAGTTTTCAGGAGTTGTTAAGGAAAAGAATTTTTGACAAGTATCAAATGACAGATTCTTTTACCAATTCTCAAAATCTGGGAGAAAATTTGGTAAAGGGTTTAAATGCAAACGGAGAAACAGTTCCAAATTGGGATTTTGACGCTCTGTTTGGCGGGGGTGGCATTTTATCAACAACGAAAGATTTAGCAAAATTTGCCGCCGCACAGTTTAATTCTGAAAACAAAGAACTTACATTAACAAGAACACCCACTTTTGACATCAGCGAAAAAATGAAAATCGGTTTAGGCTGGCATATTTTAAAATCAGAAAACGGGCAAAATTTATTTTGGCACAACGGTGGAACCGCCGGATATTCATCTTCAATGACTGTAAATACCGGGAATCAAACAGCAGTAATCATATTATCAAACGTTTCGGCTTTCAATCCTAAAATGGAAAATATTGATGCCTTGTGTTTTGAATTGATGCGGGAAATGAATAAGTAGTTTAATTGATGCAAAATTTTGATGAATAAATGTATTTTACCTCGTCAGCGCATCACTTCTCTTAAACGCATCCACTTTTATATACTCACCGCTTCCTTCCTTTTCTTTTTTATTTGAAATCAGAATGCCGTACAGATGGTCAATCTCATGCTGGAAAATAACGGCGGTAAACCCTTCCACGATCTCAGAATGCCTCTGCCCTTTCAGATCAGTATATCCGAGCTGGATCACCTGGCTGCGGTAAAACTGGTCCCTGAAATCAGGGATTGACAGGTCCCCTTCCGGGCCGAGGTTCTGCAGTTCGGATTTCCAGATGATCACCGGATTAATGAAATATTCCAAGGGCTCTCCTTCTTTATCAAAACGCTGGACCCAGATTACTTTTCGGTTGATTCCGACCTGTGGCGCAGCAATCCCCACACCGCCGTCTGTTAAAAGAAGGGATTCTTTCATTCTGTTTACCAGTATTGCCGTATTTTTATCAAGCGGATCAATATCCTGTGAAAGTCTTAACAATGTCTGATGCTGATGTGCTTCAGTGGTCTGATAAATCGGAAGTGCCGATGCTATATCACCCTGACTTATTAAGGCAATTTCCGCTGGAGTGAGTTCTTGGGCATGGCTAAAACCGACAAGCAATATAAAAAGCAAAGAAAGTTTTTTCATTTTTGTTGAATCTTATTCAAAGATAAAAGATGTTTTCATGATTCGGCTAAAGACAGCCATAAAATCGGTAAGAACATTCTAATAGGTTTTCGTCATATCAGCCGGGATCACCAGATTAAAGTCGGTCGGTTTATAGTCTTTTTCAGGTATTTTCAGTTCAGGATCTTCCGATTCAAACACAGAGATTACCGCCATCTTCAGGGTGGGGTTTTTCTGCCTGATGTACCAGTAAATCCCTCCGAATTCTTTGCTGTGGTAGTTTCCGTTGTAGTGGATAAATGTTTTGCCGGACTTGAAATTCTTAAGGATGGATTCTGCCATGGTAGCATCTTTAATGGCCTGGGCAGCAATAAAATTCATCGTTTTAGTTCCGTCTGCATGATCGCCCATCATGGCTTTCATTTCAGGATAGCCGGGAGTTTCCAGTGTTACTTTTACCGGAAGCTGCGCCATATAGGCCTTGTCTTTTTCAGGAAGGTTATTAAGGGACTCCAATCCTTCTTTTGCGGTCTGGGAAGCATATCTTCTCGGGACATTCGTGGCTACAAAATCTAATTTTTTAGCTTTGGCAAAATCTACCAAAGGCTTGTAATCGGTTGGGAAATTAGTCCACAGCCGTGCTGAATCTTTCAGTTTTTTCGCATCAAAAGTCCCATTGAGGTATTGATTCAGCTGAGGCTGGTTGTCCCTTTCAAACATTTCGGCGCCCAGAATAAGCTGTCCGTTTTTCTTCTGATACAGGGCTTCCGTAACCTTCAGCTGAAGCCAGTGGTTGATGGAGCTGTTGTGGTTTTCACCAAAGAACACCACATCATAATCTGACAGTTCACTGATCAGCTTATCCGTTTTGATTTCTTTTCCTTTCTGCGTATAAAACCGGTAGGCTTTGAAATCCTGCGCATTTAATGAACAGAAAGCAACAAGCACTAATATTGTGAAAATATGTTTCATTTTTATTTTATTTTTTAGTTCTAATCATTATTCTGTGATCAGGAGTGATTTTACAGGCATTTATTAAAATCATCATGACCTCAAAATTAAATAAAAAAGCCGCCCTGCAAAAACAAAACGGCCTTAATAAAAAAAACGATCTAACTATTATTCTTCTTATTATTATTTTTCCAATCCGGCTACCAGGTCTTTCCATTCCTGCAGCTCAGGGATTCCCGGTTTTCTTTTTCCGAAGAACTGAACGATGAAATCGCCTTCGTTATTAAATACTTCGATGGCAGTTACTTCTCCGTCTTCAGTAGGTTTTTTTACGATCCATGCTTCAGCGATTTTGGTTACATCCAAGTGCAGGTTGAAATCTGGGTCCATGACATTGAACCACTGCTGATGCCAGAGTGTTTTCTTCACATTTCCCGTATGGATCTGGATAATTCCCCAGTTTCCTACAAAGATCATGATCGGAAGCTCTTTTTCGGAAGCATCTTCCAATACGTTCACCACTTTTGAATTGTCAATTTTTTTAGCAAAACCTTCGGGAGCAAGTCTCAGAGCCTGTGTTCTGCTCACCCCGAATTTTCTGGTCATCATGAAGAAATCATGCGTATCTTTTAAAGAAGTCCATGCCTGCTGAAACCCTTCAACATCAATTTCAGAATCTGCTTTTTCAGGTGCTTTAGGGGCTACCGTTTCAAATTCGAAAGCCTGGTTCTGGTCTTGTGCCCTGAATTTCTCCACAGCTACATCAAAAGCCGCTTCGTTGCTGTCTTTTGTTAAATAAATTTTGTGCAGGGCCAGTCCGTCTTTCCCAAAGAACTGAAGGCTTTTCTTGTCACCTTCTGCCACAGCAAAAACAAATTTCCAGTGGTTCAGGAAAATCCTAAGATCAATATCTTCTCCTACGAAAAGCTGTGCATGCGGGCTGCTGAAATCTCCGTTCCGGTAAACTCCTTTTCTTTCATGAACACACTCGTCATTGCGTGTAAGGGCCATTACTTTCCCCAACTGTTCTGCTTCCGTTAAAATATCCTGAAATTCCGGTCTGAGTACCGTTACACCTTCGCCAATACTTGTGGCCAGCAATTCTGCCTCGCTTACGCCAAGTTCTGCCGCTGCATTCCTGATTCTCATATGTGGGTTTTCAACTTTAAGAGCTTCCCATTTTTCTTTTAATTCATTTACTAATGTGCTCATTATTTTATTTTTTTATGGTTAGAATTGTATAATTTCTTGTTATGGTTTCATTTCCTGTTTTGCTTTTCACCTGTTCTTCCTTCTCAGAGATTTTCATCCTTTTAAACTGGCTCTGCGATACTGTTTCCTCCATTTCTGAAGTGGTATAAAGGGTAAAATTAAACTGTGTGAAAGGCAGTTTCTCCATGAATTCTTTCTGTCCGAAAGTCAGGACAAAAGTTCCGTTGTCTTTCAGCACCCGGTACACTTCATTCAGATACTGAACGGGTTCGCTCCAGAAATACACGGTGTTTACCGTAAATATTTTATCGAAAGCCTTATCTGTAAAAGGCAGCTTCCTGCCTTCATACCATACAAAATCCACCTGATCTTCATATTCTTTATTTAATCTTACCGCTTCATTATGCATGGTTTCGGAAATATCGATCCCTGTATATCTTAAGTTCCCGGCTTTTTTTATAATGTGTTTAACATGCGCTGCATTGCCGTGGCCTATTTCCAGGATGTTTTCGTTATCCTCTATCAGAAGTGCCTGGATGCTTTCAAGGGTCATCCCGATATTGGTTTCATTCATCATTGCCGCGACCTCAATTCCTTTTTCGCCCTGCGGATCCGCTAAATGCTGTGCCAGTTTTTTCAAATCTTCTTTATCCATTTTATCCAAAAATAATCATCGGGTTATGGGTAATCGGGTGCGCGCAGATCGTGCACGGAAAATTATAGGCATCGCTGATGTTTTCAGCGGTGAATACTTCTTCCGGTGTCCCGAATGCGGCAGCTTTTCCTGATTTCATCAATAAAATCTTATCTGCGTACTGTGCGGCCAAATTCAGGTCATGAAGCACCACAACGGCAGAATTGGCTTTTTGGGTGAACTTTTTAATGATTTCCAATGCTTTGTACTGGTGTTTCACATCCAGGTTGTTTAAGGGTTCATCCAGAAAAAGCAGCTTATGGTCAATCCCGTTCTGCAGCTGGGCCAGAACCCTGGATAGGTGCACCCGCTGTTTTTCCCCGCCCGACAGGGTGTTATATTCCCTTTCTTTCAAATGGAAAACATCTGTTTCGTACATCATGTTGTTCATGGCTTCGTGGTCTTCCTGTCTCGGCTGGGCCTCAAAATACGGATAACGCCCCATCATTACGACATCTTTTACTTCCAGCGGAATATCATTGCTGTTGTGCTGGGAAAATTTCGCCTTGTGCTTGGAAAGTTCCCTGACTTCCCATTCGCTGATGTTCTTATTTTTAAACAGAATCTTCTGATCTGATTTCACTTCATTGGCGAGAATACTCAGCAGGCTTGATTTTCCGGCCCCGTTCGGCCCCACTATGGCTAAGAATTCACCATATTCCAATGAAACGTCAATCCCGTCCAGGATATGGAATTCCTTATGCCGGTAACTGATCTGATGTGCCCTGATCATGCCAGTGATTTTTTGGATTTAACTAATATTGCGATAAAAATCGGCCCTCCCATTAATGCCGTCAGGATCCCGATCGGCAGTTCTGAAGGCTGTACAATGCTTCTGCTGAATGTATCTGCCGTCAACAGCAAAATGCTTCCGCAAACTGCTGACAGAGGCAGGATAAACGCGTAGTTTGATTTAAATAAAAGCCTTAAAATATACGGTACGATGAGGCCTACAAAACCGATGGTCCCTGAAAATGCAACGCAGGTTCCGATCATCAGGGCAGTCATAATAATGATCTGCTTTTTTAACTTTTCCACATTGATTCCCAGATGCTGTGCATCTTTTTCGCCCAGCATCATGGCATTCAGTGCTTTTCCTTTTGGCAGCAGCATGCTGTACGAGATCACCAGAACAATGGCCAGGATGATATTTTTCGTCCAGGTTGCTGCTGCGAGGCTTCCTAAATTCCAGAACGTTAAATCTCTTAACTGCTCATCTTTTGAAATATAGATCAGGAATCCCGTCACTGAAAAACCGATGGCCGTAATGGCCACGCCCGTCAGAAGCATCATGACTACATTGGTTTTTCCACTGCTTGTGGAAATCCGGTACACCAAAAGCATAGATAAAAAAGACCCGATGAACGCGGAGATCCCCACCAGTGAAAACTGTACGGCTTCAGGCAGGTACTGCTGAAAATGCCCTCCTAAAACAATGGCAACCGCAGCAAGCAGTGTGGCTCCCGAAGTAAGGCCTATCAGGTCTCCCGTTGCCAGGGGATTTTTAAATAATCCCTGCAGGCTGGTCCCTGAAACGGCAAGCATGCTCCCGATCAGGATGGCCATGATAATCCTGGCTGTACGCACATCCCAGACTACATATTTATCGCTTAATGACAAATCCGGATCCTGCTGTATCAGTTTCCCCAATACCTCAAAAGCTGATTTCCCGCCGAAGTCATAAACCCCGGTGTTCAGTGACCATACTGCCAGTGAAATAAGCAGCAGGACACTTATGATCATATAAAAGTATAATTTACTTGGTGTTTTCAATTAAAAGCTTGTTTAATCCTACAGCAGCTTCTCCCAGTCTTGGCCCGAAACCGGAAACCAGGCCTCCGTCCATGGCAATGATTTTCTTGTTCTTACCGGCATTAGTCTGTGAAACACCCGGCATTTTCAGTGCGCCTTCGTTTCCGCCGGCTCCTTCAAGCCCGCTGGTAAAGAAGAACAGGACATCCGGATTGGCTTTTACGACCGCTTCAGGGGTCAATGGCTTGAAATCTTCAAAATCACTTACTGCATTTTCACCGCCTGCCAGTTCAATTAATGAAGCCATCGGCGTATTTTTACCTGATACCATCAGCATCGGGCCTCTTGCGTAGATGAACAGCACTTTCGGTTTTTTGGCAATCGGCTGAACCTGTTTTAAATCGGCATCGATTTTATCATTAAGCTTCTGATAGTCTGTATTCCCGACTGCCTTTGCTACGTCAGCAATTAACTTTTTAGTCCCGTCTACGGTAAATTCCTGTTTAAAGACTTCAGTTTTGATGCCTGAAGACTTGATTTTCCCCATCAGTTCAGGATTAATGTCTTTATCGGAGGCTAAAATCAGGGTCGGACTCACCGCCATGATCGGCTCAATGGTCATTGACCTGACATGACCCAGATCCTTTGCCGTTGCTTTCAGGGATCCCGGGTACGTGCTGGTAACATCGGTTCCTACGATTTCTTTTTCGTGGCCCAAAGCAGCTACGATTTCCGTAATCCCGCCGTTAAGCGTTACGATTTTATTGTTGGATTTCGGAGTTTCTGAGCTGATTTCCGTTTGGGTCCCGGTTTTGGCATTTTGTTCTTTTTTACAAGAATACACGGCAGCCAGCACGGAAACGGCAAGCATTATTTTTTTCATGATATTATTGATTGCTATTTAATTATTTGATTTGTTTATAAGGGTTGAAATTCAAAGTTCGGATAGCCGCGCACTCCGTCTTTGGTCATGGCGTTAAATCTTATTTTGTAATAAAAACCTTCTGCATCCTTAAGAACAAAAAATCTGTCGCTGTACGTTTGAGGTCCGTTCGCACCTGTAGTAGTCCGCCATTTATCACCCAAAGCTCTATGGTCATTAAAGATCAATCTGGATGATTCAACATTACTTAATTTAAAATCTCCATACACCTGATCCAGTGTTTTTCCGGCAGGAACATCAATCTGGTAAGCTCCTACCCCGCTGATCATATTCGTAATAATAAAATCTGCATAGAAATAGCTTCCCGCACTTTGTCCGGGGGCTGTAAATACCTCATTGGTAAAACTTGTAAATGCAATATCCCAATGATCCTTTTGAGGCTGAATCTGAACAGACTGACCTTTTTCAAGACTGAAAAAATTAAAATTATAATCAGCATTCTTAGTAATTATCTGTTCCTTATACTGGTTATCATTCAGATTGGCATATCTTAAACGGTATCCGTTACCTGATCTCAGGATCTGTATTTTTTTCCATCCTCTTGAATCCCCTGTCAATGATACCGAGCCGTTAGCTACTGTAGCTGTAGATAACATTTTGCCCATATTCACAAGATATACAGCATTATCAGCCTCATCTGCTTTTATTTCCGCAATTCCGGTAGTCTGGGTCAAAAAATTTCCATCGGGATTATCAATATAGGCAAGGTTATTGGCTGTAAATGTACCTACCTGCACAGCAGCCATCAGCCCCGACACGTCAGCGGATTTTACAGCATTTATACTTGTTGCATTCGGTATTTTTGCTACAGCCATTGCGATGGATCCGTTAATAACCACACGAAATTCATCACCGTTATAAAACCCTAAATCCCAATCGGTTCTCTGATTAGTCTTTTGTCTGGGTTCTTTGGTAACCGGATCTATATCACTTAAATCAATCCATACCTGATTTGGCTGATTGGCCCCTCCTACCATCGGTTTTGATGTTGCCCCGGTCATCGGAGGTACAGATACGGGTTCTTCATCTGCTGAAAAACATGATTGTACGGCAATGATAAAAAGTAAGGATATTATTTTTAAATGTTTCATGTTGTTATTTTATTAAAATTGATACATTAATCTTGCAAAATAGCTTCTGCCGTAATATAAGTTGAGGCGGTCCGTAGCTGCATTATGTCCTGTTGCCGTATTGTTGGTACTGTTGATGGTAGTTACATCGAATATATTTTTAACTCCCATCGAGAGTTCCAGGCGGTCTTTCCAGAACGGCTGGCTTACGATGAAGTCCATTATATGGAATCCGTCTGTTTCTGCCAGACGGAAAGTTTCATTTTCAATTACATATATCCTTGCCGGTCCTGTATATTTATAGTACAGATTGAATGCTGTACGGGATCCGCTTATCTGATAGCCTGCATTTGCTCCTGCCTGAAAATTATATTGAAAATCTTCCGGAGTTCTGGCGTCCATTTCCTGTTTAGAAACAGAAATCCCGTTCAACGATGTTCTTACACCAATTGAAAACTGATCTTTTGTAATATTTGCATTTGCTCCGAATAACAAGCTTCTGTACTTATCAAGATTCATATATTTATAAGTAGAAGGACGTACAATCATCACATTTTCAATCTTATCACTCAAGTCTACATATAGCGCTTCAAGGTTATAATTAAATTTCCATCCATTGCCCAATGAAAAACCCTGATCCCAGAAAAGTCCTGCTGAATATCCGGTTTCAGGCTTAAGATCAGGATTACCCTGTATATCATGATTTACATTTACAAAATAGGTAAACAGTTCATCGTAGGTAGGATACCGGTTTGCAGTACCGAAGACTCCTCTTAAATTGGAATTTTCAGAAGTCTTATATCTTGCGGAGACTGAATAGTTAAACTGATTATCGAACCTGTTGCTTACGGAAAGCCTTGTACCGGGCCTAAGAGAGAACTTATCTGAAATATTCCATTCCGCAGAAAGAAAAGTGCCGTAAGTGAAAATTTTTCTTGAGATGTTATTTCCGTTAAATTCACCTGCAATAAGCGCTGCATAACCGTCTGTATGATCAAGCTCATAGCCTAGCTGAAAATCAAATTTTTTACTGTCTAAAAAGTTACTGAACATCCCTCTGGAATATATCACATCTGTCTTATAATAGGACTGCTCATTATAATTAGGATCTTTTGCCCTGTTAGGAATATCATAATTATAATCGTAAAATTTCCGGTTTTGGTTCTGATAGGAAAAATCTCCCATATAACGGATTTGCCCTAATTGGGTTTGAATGTTAAACTGATGAATCCATCGCTCAGTATTATAATTCCTGTCAAGGCTTTTATAAACCACTCCGCCCAAACCGTCGTTTAAAGGAATCCTGTCTACTTTCGGATTATAGTAATTGAATGTTTCATTCAGATAAGAGGTTTTATAGAAGAATGACGTTTTATTTTTAGCATATTTTATCAGTGCATTGGCTTCGTACTGATCTTTAGGATTCCATTCATAACCGCGTAAATTATCCTGCTGGAAGTATTTATAACCTTCTTTATTACCCTCATAACCCATAAACTGATTATGATTGAAACTAATATTGGTAAACCAGTTATCATTAAAATTATAGGCTGCATTTATGTTCTGAATGTGCCTTCCCTGTCCTTTTTTTCTAAGATTATAATTATCCCGGACCGTTTCTTCCTGAAGGCTTGCCCTTATACTTAATTTCTTGGAACTGCTTTTTTTGGTAATGATGTTGATTACCCCAGCCAAAGCGCCGTTCCCGTATTCCACTCCCATACTGCCTTTTACAATTTCAATTCTTTCAATATTCGTAAGGCTGAGTTTGGTAAGATCAATGTTGCTTCCTAAGCCGGTATCTCCCACCACAGGAATATTATCGATCAGGATTTTAACATACTGGCCTCCCAGCCCTAAAATATTGGCTGTTGAATTTCCTGAGTTTGTATCAGGCGTAATCTGTATGTTGAGAGATTGATTTAAAACCTCGGCAACATTGGTCACGGCCATATTTTTAATCTGCTGTGCATCTATGACTTCAACTTTGTAAATGGATTTATTTATAGACTGCTGGGTAAACTGCCCGGTAAGAACCACCTCTTCTATATTACGCTGATTAAGAGAATCTTTATCCTGTGCATTTATCCATAAAACAACGGATAACGACAGGATGGAGAGCACTTTCTTCTTCATAGATGCAAAAAATTTCGACAAATATAATGTTTTATTTAGAACAATTAAAAATAATTAATTAATTTTGTAGAATAATTCTAAATAAAAATAACGTTATGAAATTAAGACTACTTTTAGGAACTTTGATGCTTACGGCTGCTGCAGCGCATGCACAAGTAGCGATGATTGATGAAAATTTTGAGAGTGCAGTCGTATCCACTCCGGTAAATTACAATAACCTTGCTAATGGCTGGACGAAGAAAACAACCGTTCCCCATAACATCTATGTTGATAAAAATACCACGACCAATAATCAATATGCTCAGTTTTATGCAGCAGGTTCACTAAGTGCAGACGTTTTTCTGGTTTCACCACAGATTGCAGCTCCGGACGGCTCAAAAAAAATAACTTTTACCGTAACGCCTACAGGCGGGTCCACACTTGAAGTAGGATTGATTGATGATCCTGCCAATCTTACAGCAGGAAGCGGTGTACCTGCATCATATCAGCTGTTGCAGTCTTTTACATTCAGTGGCACAGCAGCCGAAACCACCGTTTCACCTATTACAGTACCTGCATCAGCAAAACAGTACATCGTATTCAGGTTCCGGAACCCGTTAGCTACCTTTCCGGGATCTTCCCATTCAGCATTGGCCGTTGATAATGTGAAGTACAACAATGCATCTGTACTGAGCACCTCAGATCAGGTAAAATTAAAAGAAGGAATACAGTTTGCCGTAAATGCTGAAAACACAGCCTTACAATTTATTGCAAAGAAAGATCCTAAGAACATCCAGGTTTATGCAGCCGGAGGACAGAAAGTGGCCGAAGGTAAATTATCCGGAAGATCTTTTGACATCAGTGCATTGCAGACCGGTGTTTACTATATCCTTATTGAAAATGCTGAAAGTTCGGTAGTAAAATCAAAATTCATTAAAAAATAATTGATCAGTACGCATATTTCAGCCGGCTTGTGATTTTTCATGAGCCGGTTTTTTATAATAAGATGACCGTATCATCGGATCTTATCTAAGAAAGTTATAAAACACGACAAAAGTCATGTTTTTATTTAGAACAATTAAAAATAATTATTTAGTTTTGTAGAATAATTCTAAATAATAATAACTTTATATCCTATGGGAACAAAACTACTTTTAGCAGCCATGTTTGCTGTCGGTATTCAGCAAACTGCTTTGGCACAGGTTGATGCAAACGGCTATACCACGGTAAACATGACGATGGGAGCCAATTATCAGAACCGTGTATTTTTTGACTTAAGTGCAAACAATACCGTTTCTCAGCCTGCCAATAACTGGGATATTGCCTTTTACAGGAATTCGTCCATGAATTTCGGGACAAGGATCAATGATGCGCAGAACATAGAGGTATATCAGGCTTCCAATAACCCGAATGACTGGAATGCCATTACATCCAACAGTGTCTCCGCATACGGAGCTCCTCTGTATAACCTTGATAATACAACCGTCATTCAACAGGGTGCTTTTGAACAGGGAACCGCTACTTACGGATGGGGGGAATACAACCCCGGAAACCACCACGTAGAAGGAAAAGTAATCTTCATTTTAAAATATGCTTCAGGAACTTACTATAAATTCATGATAGATGATTACTTCGGAGGCTATACTTTCAGATATGCCAAATGGAATACTGCCAACAGCGCATGGGATGCTACGGTTTCCAAAACAATTGCCAACGGAAGCGATGACGCATATTTCAATTATTTTTCTTTTGCCACGGGCGATAAAGTAACCAATGCAGAACCTGCCAGAGCCAACTGGGACCTGATGTTCACGCGGTACTGGACCGATTATTCATACATCAACCCGGGTACAGGACAGCCTGCAACGATGAAGTACAGAATGGCAGGCGTAATCCAGAATACCAATATTACGGTAGCAAAAGTACAGCCTGAAACCCAGGCTGCAGCAACCTCTACACTTCCCGCTTCATCAGCATTTTCAAATAATATTACGGCTGTCGGGCACACCTGGAAACCTACAACAGGCCTGTATAATGATGTAGTATATTACATTAAGCAGGGCTCTGAGTACTACAGGATGTATTTCACTTCCAACGAGGGAAGCGCTACGGGAAATATGTACTTCAAATATAAAAATATCACTTCTTTCCTAGGAACTCATGATGTAGCCGGCAAGAAGGCATCATTCGGGATGTATCCGAACCCAGCAGCGGCTGGCCAGAAGGTGACGGTTTTATTTGACATTAAAGAAAAGCAGAACAGCAAAGGAAATGCAGAGGTATATGACCTTTCCGGGAAAAAATTATATGCTCAGGAACTGACCAACCAGGCCGGCTTCTATCAGCAGGATCTCAATGTATCGCATCTCACTTCAGGAACTTACCTGGTAAAAATCACTTTCGGCGGTCAGACAGAAACCAAAAAACTGATCGTGAAATAAAATCTAAACTTTTTAATACTTTCTATTTTTTCTATAAAGGCTGTTCACCAAGGGTGGGCAGCCTTTTTATCTTTTCTCAGGAACCTTGAAATAAAGCTTTCAGCTGATCAGTTCCGGATGGATTGGCAGGTTATAAAATTTTAGATCCTTTATATACCTGTGTGGAGCTTTCCAATATTTTGGAAACATCCCTTCGGAAATCCAGCAAATGATCCTGCCCGTTGTGGCGGTTCAGGTGCTCTTCGGTTTCCCACAGCTCTACCATAAAAAAAGTTCCCTTCGTCACTTTATCTTCAATCAGGTCATATTGCAGGCACCCCTCTTCTTTACAGGTTTCCCTTACCAAAGACTGAAAAAGTTCAACCGCTTCCATCAGATAATTTTCATTAAACCTGAAAAGCGCGACAACATATACATTCATATTATTTTTTTAAGAATGTAAATGTAGAATATTTTCAAAACCAAAGATCTATTCTGTCCCTGTATTTTTATACACGACAGCAAATTAAATACTAAAATACAGATTTATAAATCGTTATCGAGCTCATTACAATCACCAAGGTTCCTATCAGAATAAACATCCCTTTTACAGGAAGCTTTGCCGTGAGCATGGCAGAAAACGGTGCGGTAACGATTCCGCCGAGCAGAAGCCCCAGGATAATATTCCAGTGCTGGATCCCCAGGGTAAACATAAAGGTAACGGCAGCCGTTAAGGTTAAAATAAATTTTGCCACTGTAGAGCTGCCGACAGCAAACCGCGGGGTAAAGGAGTTTTTAATTAAGGTTCCCGTCACCAGCGGTCCCCATCCGCCTCCGGCAAAAGAATCAATGAAACCTCCGATCAGCCCCAGCCTCGTCAGGTTGGTTTTCTTCTTCATTTTTTTATCCTGCATGGTCTTAAATGCATTGGAAAGGATCTGAATGCCTAAGTATAAGGTGTAAAAAGAAATGAGCGTTTTGGTTATTTTGGAATAATATTCCCCGAGATAGGTCAAAGATACCGCCCCGATGACCGCCCCTATCACGGCCGGTATTGCCAGTCTTTTCACCAGACTCTTACTTACGTTTTTTAATCTGATATGGCTCAGGCTTCCTGCAGCCGTGGTAAAACTCTCTGCGGAATGAATGCTTGCGCTTACGGCATGCGGCGGAATATTCAGGAATAAAAGCGTTGTGGTGCATATTACCCCGTAGCCCATCCCCATGGAACCGGCCACAATTTCAGCCAGAACACCTACCAGCAGCATCCAGTAGAAGATATGGTTATCCTTTGCCAGAACAGTAAACAGCTCATCCAGATACCCTAATTGGTACATAGAAAACACGGCAACCAGCAATACTGCTGCCGTAATAAAAAACAAATTAATCCTGAACTGAACTTTTTTAGAAATCACCATTATCCTATTATGTTATTTGAGTTGTTAAAAACAGTATGAATTGATACTGATCTTATAAATGAATATTAGTTTTGATATTTCTTTCCGGTTTTTTTAATACTATATAATGGTCCGGATTATAAAATCATGACCGCCCCAACAGTCGAATGGCTGGTTTCATCAATCAGAATAGCATTCCCCGTATTTTTATGGTCTTCAAAACGGTCGAAGACCAGCGGAGAAGCTGTTTTAAGGCGGACTTTCACCACTTCATTGAGCCCGATGCTGTCTGAAACCGCTATTTTTTCCAGGGTATTGACATCAATTTTATATTCTATCTGCTTTACAACGGCTTTTAGGATCCTGCTTTTATGCTGGATAAAATATTTATTGCCTTCGTTCAGACTTTTACTGTCCAGCCAGCAGACAACCGCTTCAATCTCATTTTCAACCTTCGGAAGGCTTCCGGACTGTACTAAGAAATCACCCCGGCTGATGTCAATATCATCTTCGGTATGCAAAACGGCGGGCTGGCCGGCAAATACGGACTCCGTTTCCCGGCCTCCCGTTTCGATCTTTGAAATCCGGGTCCGGATATTTTGGGGAAGCACCGTAACGGCATCACCTTTCCGGTAAATCCCTGAGATCACTTCTCCTGCATAGCCTCTGTAATCATGCAGCTCATCAGTCTGCGGGCGGATAACGTACTGCACCTGAAATCTCGGGCTTTCAAAATCCCGGTCTGCATGGATGCTGACATTTTCAAGGAAATCCAGCAATACTTCACCCTTATACCAGGGCATATGGCCTGACCGTTCCACGATATGGTCGCCGTGAAATGCTGAAATCGGGAAATAGCTGATGTTTTCCAGCCCCAGCTTCTTAGCCACCAGATCATACTGGGCCTTTATATCGTTAAAGATTTCCTCAGAATAATCTACCAGGTCCATCTTGTTCACCGCTACTGCTATGTGGGGGATCCGCAGCAGAGAAGCAATAATTGAATGCCTGCGGGTCTGCTCTATGACGCCCTGCCTTGCATCAATCAGGATAACCATCAGCTTCGAATTGGAAGCCCCGGTTACCATATTCCGGGTGTACTGGATATGACCCGGCGCATCGGCAATAATAAACTTCCTTTTCGGGGTAGAAAAATACCGGTAGGCCACATCAATGGTAATCCCCTGTTCCCGCTCGGCCCTGAGCCCGTCTGTTACAATGGCAAGGTCTATCCCGTTTTCATTCCGGTTTTTAGACTGTTTCTCCAATGTTTCAAGCTGGTCTATCAATATATTTTTACTGTCATAGAGAAGCCTTCCGATCAGGGTGCTTTTCCCGTCATCTACGCTTCCCGCAGTGATAAATCTTAATATGTCCATGTTTGTTGTATTAATGATAATTGATCGATGATGAATTATTTCTTCTTTGTGTATATCTGAGCTCATTAATCAATTATATTTTATCATTATAATTAAAAATATCCCCCTTTTTTCCGGTCTTCCATGGCGGCTTCCGTCACTTTGTCATCAATCCGGGTTTCCCCTCTTTCTGAAATCCTTGAAGCCATAATCTCACTGACCACCTCATCCAATGTTGCCGCCGAACTTTCAACGGCAGCCGTGCAGGTCATGTCTCCGACAGTTCTGTAACGGACTTTTTTATTCACAACCGTATCATGATCATCGATATTGATAAAATCTGAAACGGCAATCAGCTGGCCTTCAAATTCGATCACATCCCGGTCATGCGAAAAGTAAATCGGGGGAAGTTCAATGTTTTCCTTTTTAATATAATTCCATACATCAAGCTCTGTCCAGTTGGAAATCGGGAATACACGTACATTTTCCCCTTTGCTGATTCTTCCGTTGTAGATATTCCAGAGTTCAGGCCGCTGCAGCTTCGGATCCCACTGCCCGAATTCGTCACGGACAGAGAAAAACCGTTCCTTGGCCCTTGCTTTTTCCTCATCCCTCCTGGCACCGCCGATGCAGGCATCAAACCCGAATTCTTCAATGGTATCCAACAGCGTGTGGGTCTGCAGCCAGTTCCTGGAAGGAAATTTTCCTTTAGGCTCCGTCAGGTTTCTGGCCTTTATCGTATCTTCAACTTTTCGTACAACAAGGTCTGCATTGATATTTTCTGCTAAATGATCCCTGAATGTCAGGGCTTCCGGAAAATTATGCCCCGTGTCAATATGCACCAGAGGAAACGGGATTTTCATAGGCGCAAACGCTTTGATGGCCAGATGGACTAAGGTAATGGAATCTTTCCCGCCGCTGAACAGCAGGGCCGGCTTTTCAAACTGAGCCGCCACTTCACGCATCATATAAATACTTTCTGCTTCCAGCTGGTCCAGATAGTCTAGTTTATGGGTAATCATTATTTGAAATTTTAGAATTAATGGGTATGCAGTCCGCATTCTTTATGCGAGTTTTCCCACCACCAGCGCCCGGCGCGGGGATTTTCCCCTTCGTTGATCGCTCTGGTACAGGGCTGGCATCCCACACTGATAAAACCTTTTCTGTGCAGAGGTAATTCCTGTACGCTGTGCTGTTTCAGGTAATCCAGAACATCCTCATAGCTCCAGTGCAGCAGTGGATTGTATTTGTACAGCTGCCGTTCTTCATCCCATTCAACCATCGGCATCTGCTCGCGGTTCTCCGACTGTTCTGAACGCAGCCCTGTAATCCATATGCCGGCATGGGCAAGTGCCCGGTTTAAAGGTTTAACCTTCCGGATAAAACAACACTGTTTCCTGTTTTCTACAGATTGATAGAATGCGTTGATGCCTTTCTCATTAACATAGGCTTCCACCTCTGAAGCATCAGGAAAATAAACTTCTGTTTTTACTTTATATCTTGAATTGTTTTGGGCAAGCAACTGATAATGTTCATTGAAAAGCCTCCCCGTATCCAATGTAAAAACCTTTACAGGCAGGGATGCCCTGAAAATCATATCGGTAATTACCTGATCTTCCTGGCCAAGCGATGTAGAGAAAACAGCGCCTTCCGGCAATCTGGACGATACAAATCTAAGCCCCTCTTCGGCCGGAAGCTGTTCCAATATGGCTGCATCTTCTTTTGAAATCATAATTTATTCATTTGAAGTGATGCAAATATCTGACAAAATAATTAGCCTACCAAATGAGTAGACTATTATTTAAGCCCATGCAGAATTAATCTACCAGGTCCATGAGGTTTTTGCTTTCTAAGATACCGAGCGAGGCATCCCGTACCTCAATCAGTACATCATGCAGACCGCAGTGATCTTCATTGCAGTCTTCACATTTCTCGTAAAAGTTCAGGCTTACACAGGGAAGCAGGGCAATAGGCCCGTTTACCAGCCGGATAATCCTTGCCAGCGTTACATTTTCAGGGTTTTGTTTTAACAGGTAGCCGCCGCCCTTCCCCTTTTTACTATCCAGGATATCTGCTTTTTTAAGTTCGAGCAGGATATTCTCTAAAAACTTCAAAGGGACTTTCTTGCGGTCTGCAATTTCTGAAATAAGAACAGGGCCGTCATTTCTCTTTTCTACAAGGTATGACAGCGCTTTAAAAGCGTATTGGGATTTTTTAGACAGCATTTCAACAAAAGTAAGAAAATTGTTTGAGATATGACAGTGATTCACGGTAAGATAAAAAAAGTAGAACGGAAGTTACGGACGGGGATAATCAGTTAATTTTTTCGCCTAAATCACTATATTTGTCCTATGTTCAGTAAACAGGAAGCACAGCAGTTAAAAAAAGAATTCTGGACGGCTTTCGGAAAGTCTTTCCCGAGGAAATGGATTCTGTATGACACGAAAATCAAGGATATGTCGTTCAAATTTTACGCAGATAATAAAAAAGCAGAGGTTTCTCTGGATATCGAAATGAAAGATGAAGTTTTCCGGAATGCCTATTACGAGAAAATCTGGTCGCTGGAAGACATCCTGAAAGACTACGTCGGGGAATTTCAGAAGGATGAATATTTTACACTGGAAAACGGAAAAACCATCAGCAGGATCTGGGTGGAACAATACGGTGTTTCCATTTTCAACAAAAATACATGGCCGCAGACCTTTGCGTTTTTCCTGGAAAAAATGGACGGTTTTGAAAGGTTCTATTATGAGTATGAAGATTTTATAAAAGACGTTTAAATCATACTTCTTTCAATTTCCTGACAGGAAATATTTGTTTCTGCATATGTTCCCGGAACCTATTTGAAAATTATTTCACAAATGATCTTTTTGCAGATGATGATCGCGCATGCTTTCTGTCTGCATTTAATCTGTCAAATCTAAAATTCGATTTAAGATTTTTACAAATTTCCCATACCAATTCAAACACAACACATAATGGCAGTAAATAAGGTTATCCGGTTCGGGATCAAGAGCCGGTAAGAATGCAGTAATGTCCCTGCGTAAGGCGTTTTCTTACATCTGCATCAGCTAACATTCTATAAAAAAACAATCAAACTACTATTATTCAAACACTTATGATTAGAATCATAAACCACCATATAATGAGTTATTATATTTGCCGCAATATAAAATAAAAATCCAATCAGATAATTCTTATTAACAGCTGTAAATCACTAATTATTAATTCTTATATTATGGTAAACCTTTCTGTTATTTATAACCCTAAAAGATTATTTTCTCTGGCATTACTTTTCCTTGCCTTCATCGCAAACGCCCAGGTGGGAATCGGAACAACAACACCGGACCCAAGTTCTGTGCTTGACATAGCCTCTACTACCCGCGGCATGCTTGCTCCGAGAATGACTACAGCCCAGCGTAACGCCATACCTTCGCCGGCAGACGGCCTGATGGTATATGATACAACATTAAAACAGTTCTCTTATTATGTCAGCACCTCCGCATCATGGTCCCCCATTGCAAGCGGTGTAAGCGGAAGGCTGAATTTTAAGCGCATACGCTCCACAGATGTACTGGCTACGGTGCTGGCTGCCGAGCTTGCTGCCGGAGGCGGATCCAGGTACGTCATGAATTCCAATACCTTGTATGAAATCAACGGACAGATCAGTTTTGATTTCCCGATTGATATGAATAATTCATACATCCAGGGCCTGGATACCGAAAATGACATCATTACCCGGGCTTCCGGTAATATTTTCGAAGGGGCTGCAGGCGGAAGTCTCAGGAGTTTATCACTGAGCGCTCCCGGCGGCAGTGTTTTTAATCTTAACGGTGCATCCACCCAAAACCTTATTTTCAGAGACTGCATTGTTTCCAATTCCAACAGCGTGGGTAATATTTCGGGATTCGGGCTGGTATTCTCAAGCATCATCCAGTTTTCAGGCAACACCAACGGTATTACCTACAATAATATCACACAGCTGCTACTGAGCAATATGGGTTGGTTTGGGAATAATACAGGGACTTATGAAAGATTAACAGGAACTTTTACGCTGGTTGAAAAACAGGGCGGCTTCAGTCAGGTAAACGGTTCTGCCATCGGTTTTGACGTTTCTGCTGCTGGTCTTACCATCACGGGGGATGCGGTTATGGAATCTGTTGTCTTTACAGGAACCAATACTTCAGGCTATGTAAGGGCTTATACGACAGGAACCTATGCCGGATATAATTTTAACAACAGCTGGACGGTAAGGGCTGCCGGAATCCCTACTGAAACAGACGCGAATGCAGTGGGCGACTTTGCGGTAGATTACGCAGTAGGAACAGGAATCGGGGTCAGTTTCAATACGGCCAACCCCAGCAATATCGTAAAAATAGGTAGTGCAAGTTCCGTTTCCACTTCATCCAACCTATTCCGTTTTTCAACGGACGGTGTACCCAACAGGCTGAAATATCTGGGGAAAAAGAAAAGAATCTTCCAGATCTCAGGGTCCGTTTCATTCCAGGTTCCGGCTGCAGGAACATACATTATTTATATTGCCAAAAACGGCACTGTCCTGAACCAGTACAAAGTATACGGCCGCGGATCTGCCGTTAATGATATTGTTGTACTGCCTATCAACGGAACTACGGAACTCGTCAACAATGATTATATTGAGATATTCGCACAGCGCTATTCAGGTTCTACCGGGGACATTGTTGTCCCGAATATGAGCATTACGATAAAATAAAATATATCAAAGCTAAATTCCCACTGTATGAATTAAAATACATCATTAAAAAATAATTGATCAATAATACCATCCGCAGGGATGGTATTATTGATTTCACGGGACCGGCTGGATTAGTAAGTATTGCAATGATCAAAAAAACAGGCCTGTCATACTGCACAGTACCTTATAATAATACACTGGATCCATAAAAATATTTACCAAATGGCAAATGATAAAAAGCCGGGTTTACTTATCTTGCACCCATGAAAGAACTGTTTGATTTCATTTTAAGGTTTGGGAACCTCAACCCGCAGCAGATGGAATTTATTGCCGCTAAAGCCACAATACTTGAGTTTCCCAAAGACGCGTATTTTTCTGAAGCCGGAAAAATCGCGCGGCAGGTAGGCTTTAATACAGAAGGCATTTTGCGTGTCTGCTATTACAACAATAAAAGTGAAGAGATCACCAAATATTTTATTGAAGAAAATAACCTGGTGGTAGACCTTGAAAGCTTCGATAACGGAATTTCTTCCACAGTCTATGTCCAGGCGGTTACCGATTGCAGAATGATTGTTTTCCAGAAGAAAGACTGGCAGGAACTCTTACAGACCATTGTCGGTTTTGATGCGATTGTCCATAAAATTATATCAAGGGCCCTGATGCAGAAGGTGGAGAGAAGGAGTCCGCTTGTTTCGGAAGATGCCACCACGAGATACCTGAAATTCCTGAAGGTCTACCCTACTGCGGTCAACCGTATTCCGCTTTCCTATGTTGCTTCCTACCTGGGCGTCACACAGTCTTCTTTAAGCAGAATCAGGAAAAATATTAAATAGGTTGAAAAATTTTGGATTTCAGATACCAAATAATCGCATGATTTTTTGGCCATAAATCAATTTGCAGATAATCCTGAACTTAAGTTTTCAGACTGAATTTTAAATATAATTAATAATTTTTCGCCGCTTTTTGCCAAATGGCAAATGTTATCCTGTTTAATTGCCGGAATTTTACACCATCAATTAAAAAAAGTATGAAAACAGTATTAATTACAGGAGCCAACAGAAGCATCGGCCTTGAAACCGCAAAACAACTTTCAGAACAGGGACTGTTCATATACCTGGGAAGCCGCAGCCTTGAGAATGGTGAAAAAGCGGTAAATGAATTACATGAGAAAGGATTCCAAAATATCAAAGCCATTGAAATTGATGTTACCCGTCCGGAATCAATTTCAGCCGCAAAAAACAGGATTGAAAAAGAACAGGGCAAACTGGATATCCTGATCAACAATGCCGGGATCCTGGGAGTACAGCCGCAAACAGCTGCTGAAACTCCGGTAGACGGTATCAAAGAAGTTTTTGAGACCAATTTTTTCGGAGTGATCAGCGTTACCCGGGCTTTCCTAAGCCTGCTTAAAAAATCAGACAGCCCGAGAATCAGCAATATTACCTCCGGACTGGGTTCACTGACGTTGCACAGCGATCCGGAATGGAAATATTACCATGTGAAAAATGCAGCTTACGGACCTTCCAAATCAGCTCTAAATGCCTACACCATTGTTCTGGCGTACGAACTGAGAGACTCGCCTTTTAAAGTAAACGCCATTGATCCCGGCTATACCGCAACGGATTTCAACCACCACAGCGGGCCGGGTTCCGTAGAAAGTGCCGCGTCATTCATTATTAAGCACACTGTAACGGATGAAAATGCACCGACCGGACAGTTCTACAGCCATGATATTGAGGATGAAACCGGAATCAGTCCCTGGTAAGAATAAATTTCAACGAATCAGCAAAGAGAAACTCCCGGGTTTCTCTTTATTTTTTACCAAATGATAAAGATTCAGAAATCAGGAAAATGTATATTGCAGGAATGAAAGAGTTTATTGACTATCTGCTGAAATTCGGTGACCTGAACGAACAGCAGATCAGCTTTATTACCGGAAATGCCATTGAAACAGAGCTTAGAAAGGATGCTTATTTTGCGGAAGCAGGAAAAGTGGTGAGGCAGAGCGGATTTATGACTGAAGGTATTCTCCGGAACTATTATTACAACAGCAGAGGCGAGGAAATCACCAAATATTTCGTAGAAGAAAACAATATGGTGATCTGCAAAGCCAGTTTTGATCATGAGGTTCCTGCCACTTCCTATCTGCAGGCGGTTACTGACTGCAGGATTATTACTTTTCCGAAAAAAAACTGGGAAGAAATTTCCGGTACCGTCATGATCTGGGACAGCCTGATGCAGAAAGTAACTTCCAGGGCTTTAGTAAGAAAGGTGGAAAGGATCAGTCCGCTTGTTTCGCAGGACGCCACTACCCGTTACCTGGAGTTTCTGGAAAACTATCCGGGCCTGGCCAACCGGGTCCCGCTTTCCTATATTGCTTCCTATCTCGGGATTACGCAGCAGTCACTCAGCAGGATCAGGAAAAACATACGGTTAACGTAAACACTTCAATACCGCTTTTAAGTCTCTTTTCACCAAACAGCAATCAATCTTCTTATTGCTTCAGATCATCTGTTAATTTAAACCTGAAAAATAAAAATACCATCAATTGTTACAACGGTAAAAATGACGGTTACAAAATTATATTGTGAAGTGAAGTGAAATCAATTCAGTAAAATAAAACCGGGATTACGTGTATAAAAACTAATTTTATTATCTTTAATCTTAATTCGTGTGGCTTCATGGATAAACAGGCCATAATAAGCTGTGACGAATAAAATTGAAATCCTTAACATGAAAACAAAACCACATTTTACGGCACTGCTTACCTATACGTCTACGGAAGAAGGAGGAAAAACGGCACCGGTTTCATCGGGAGACAGACCCGGATTCAAATTCCCGTTTGATGAGAAACTGTTTACAGGCATACAGAAATTCGCCGGAACGGAACTGGTTTTTCCCGGTGACAGTGTACATGCAGACATTACACTGCTCAATCCGGAACAGCTTACCGCAACAATTTATGAAGGTATGGATTTTGATTTTTATGAAGGCGATAAATTGACCGGACACGGGACAGTAACTGCATTATACTGAATAAAACCCTATGAAAGAACCGGTTCCTTATTTCACTACACTTATTCTGGAGTTTGAAAAATCCGGTGCATCTGCGGAAAGCATCAATAAATTGTTTGACCTGCTGTATGAATTACGTAAAAAGAACAGGTCACACCAGGAACAGTATATTCTTGCGAAAACCCTCCATCTTTTAGGCTCCCATCATGAAGCTGAAAGAATTTTAGAATCAGATGAATCCCCTGTCCGTTCACCCCGGAAAAGAGAACAAGAAAGGTCTTTAAAGCTCCTTCAGGAAATCAGAAAAGAGAACTCTTCTCCGTTCAGAACAGCAAAAGTCTACCGCGACCTTCGCGAAGCAGCAAGCCCCAAAAAGATAAGTCTGCTTTCTTTGGATGACCTTAAAACGTTGCGGGATCACAATAGTAATGGTAATGATAATCGTACCACGTATCAGATTGCTTTTTCCGATTCTGTTAAGAACATTATTGTATGTAATAAAAATGTAATAACGGAATGGATAAATGTCTTTTCAGAAAATCAGCCTGATGAATTTTTGATGATGAAACTCATCTTCCATTTTGAATGGCTTGCCGGAATCAAAAAAGAACTGACGGAATTCTACAGGACCGCCGATACAGGTTATAAGCCTGAAAAAACGGACCCTGACTGGTTCAACGGCCTTGAAGTCTGGGATGTCATGATTGATATTGACCTTGAAAATACCATTCATACTGAAATTCTTATAGCTGATTATTACAACAACGGATACAGTTTCTGCCTTACCGTGAAAGACGATTCCATCATAGACCTGAAGTACGATCCTTCCTTGTAATCAATATTCACGATCCGGATACATCATTCGCGGATCGGGCTACTTTTTCCGCTATTTGTCTTCCCATCTTTGTACCATCAATTAAACAAAAAATATTTTAAAAATGGAAACAAAAAAAGTATGGTTCGTAACAGGAGCTTCAAAAGGTTTAGGATTGGCTTTGGTAAAAAAACTCTTGGGACAAGGTTACCGGGTAGTGGCAACAAGCAGAACTATCCAGTCTTTGCGTTTGGAAATCGGAGAGCAATCGGAAGATTTCTTACCGCTTGAAGTCAGTTTAACAGATCCTGAAAATGTAAAATCAGCAATCGAAAAAAGCATTGAACATTTCGGACAGCTCGATGTAATAGTCAACAATGCGGGATACGGGCAGATCGGGACGCTGGAAGAGCTTTCGGATGAAGAAGCCAGAGCCAATTTCGATATCAATGTTTTCGGGACGCTGAATGTGATCAGAAATGCGATGCCTTATCTTCGCAAGCAGAGATCAGGTCATATTTTCAATATTTCTTCGATCGGAGGCTACTCCGGGAACTTTCCGGGCTGGGGAATTTACTGTGCGACAAAATTCGCGGTTGCCGGACTTACGGAATCGTTGGCAGAGGAAATCAAAGACTTCGGAGTAAAGGCTACCGTAGTATATCCGGGATACTTCAGGACCGATTTCTTAAGCAAAGAATCTGTGAGGACGCCTCAGAATGTGATTGAAGAATATGAAGCCGCAAGAAATTCTGAACAGGCTCACCTGGATGAAATCAACGGTAACCAGCCCAATGATCCGGAAAAAGGCGCAGAAGCCATCATCGAAATCAGCAAAGCGCAACATTCGCCTGTTCATTTCCTGCTGGGAAGCGGCGCATCCGAGTTTCTGGATAAAAAATTTGAAACGATGAAAGGCGATGCCGACAGATGGGAAAGCCTGACGTTGTTTACGGTCATCTAATCATTTTTCTTCTGTCTTAACACAAAAGAAACCAGAATCAGGACCGGAAACTTTCACTACATGAACTCTGTTATTTAAAGATTTCAAAACCCGTGCGGTTTTTATATTTCTGCTTCGGTAAAATATTGATCCGCATTTAAACAGCAGAATTTTTAATGTTAACAGAGTTGATTTTCTTAACACTGCATGTTACTGAATCACAATTACAGTATGGCTCAAATTACGAGCACATTTTACCTTGTATTTTTTAGAAAAATATCTAACTTCGTCATCATGAAACAGGCATTCCGTTTTAATTCTTTATCTGATTTCCACACGTTCAGCAATCTCCCGGGCCCGGAACATCCGCTGATCAGCCTGATCGATTACAGCCAGATCAGTTATCCCACTGATAATGACACCGAGCTGAAATGGATCCAGAATTTTTATTCCATCGGACTGAAACGGAACGTCAATGCCAGGTTCAATTACGGCCAGCAGGAATATGATTTTGACTCCGGCGTACTTTGTTTTGTATCACCGCTTCAGTTTCTGAGCCTTGAAATGAAACCCGATGTGGAGGTAAAACCAACCGGTTATTTACTGCTGATCCACCCGGATTTTCTTTGGGGCACTTCCCTGATCAAAAAAATAAAATCGTACGAATTTTTCAGCTACCAGATCAATGAAGCGCTTTTCCTTTCTGACAAGGAAGAGAAAATCATCGTAGACCTTTTTAAAAATATTGAAAGGGAATACCGGAACAATATGGACAAATTCACACAGGAGTTGATTGTCGCCCAGCTTGAACTGTTCCTTATTTACGCCGAACGTTTTTACGAACGCCAGTTCCTTACCCGGAAAAAATCCAGCCATGAGCTGCTGGATAAATTTGAAGAAGTCCTGGACGGATATTTTACAAACGGAAACCTCATTGAAAGCGGCATTCCTTCCGTGAAAACCATTGCCGCCCAAATGAATATTTCCTCCAATTACCTCGGTACTTTACTGCGCATCCATACGCAGCAAAATACCCAACAGCACATCCAGAATAAAATTATTGACACGGCAAAGGAACGCCTGAGCACTACAAATCTTTCGGTAAGTGAGATTGCTTACGAACTGGGGTTTGAGCATCCGCAGTCTTTCAGTAAGCTGTTTAAGCAGAAAACGAACCAGTCGCCGGGGGAGTTTAGGCGGTTGTTTAATTGAGAAAAATATAGAGTTATGTAATTTTAGCAATCATTACTCTTTTAAAAAATATTTCTATAAATGAATAATTAATGCTTGATGGATTCGCCAATTATTCTATCTACAACATCTATTACACTACCTAACAATACATTATAAAAATAATTTTTTAAATATTTTTTAAATAAAATTAAAATCATATCAAAAATTCACTACCTTAGGAATTGAATAAGCGGAATTCGGAAAGCTTAAACAGAGTAGGAAAACTAAAAACAATATTACCATGAAAAATTTGAAAAAACTTTCAAGAAACCAAATGAAATCAGTAAGCGGAGCATTGGCTGCTCCTTGTGACGGATGGAAATGATGCCATGCTAATGACGATGGAAGTTACGGCTATGGAATGTGTCCATCCTCAACCGGAGGTACAAGTTGCCACAATTATGCCTGCGGAGGTGGATTTTGGTGCTAATTAAACAATGAGAATGAATAGTTAACTTAAGGTAAACTATTCATTCTTTAAATAATTTCCCTTTAATATTAAATATCACCATGAAAAAAATATGCTTACTCCTTCTGATCATGATCTTCGGGTCCGGATTTGCCCAAAAAACTAAAAAAGAAGAAAAAGCAAAGGATAAATTTGAATCACGGCAGCCTCAGGACATGTCGGCTCCGCCTCCGCCTATGGTTGCTTTCCCTGCCCAATACCCTGACGGAAATAAAGCTTTCATCAATAATGTCGGTAAAAACCTGAACAAAGCTGCACTAAAACCTTTAAATAAAGATTTAAAAACCAAAATCATCCTTAAAATCGGTACTGACGGCAGTGTTATGAACATCTCTACATACGGAAATGATGAAATTTTTAACAGTGAAGTGAAAAAAGCTGCTGAAAAAGCGACTTATAACATTAAATGGGATGCCGGAAAAAACAACAAATGTGAAAAAGTAATTGATATCGTTAATCTTCCGTTTAAATATTCAAACATTTGACCCCTGCTGTATCTTATGCTGAATTTTATATATTTAGAATTCATTTGAAATTATGGTATATTTGGAATTAAAACTTATTTCATGAAAACCAAATATGCTGTTATTATTTTCCTGACCGGATTTTTATCAAACCTGATCGGTGCCTTTTTAAAAATCACCCATTATCCAAATGCTAATCTATTTTTCGTAATCGCTTCAATCCTTGAATCTTTGGGAATGCTTATTTTTATCTATAAACTCCTGACGTATCCAAAATTCAGGGAATTTATGAACTGGTAATATATGAACACAATATAAAATTAATTTGTAATTTTGATTTAAACACATCAGTCGTGGATATTCAAACGAGAAAATTAAATCTGATCACTTATCTTGCTCAGCTTCAGGATGAGAGTTTCTTTGAGAAAATTGAGGAATATATTTTATCAAAATTGGAAAAGGAAGATCACTCTGAATTTGTTCCTTTTAGTGTTGAGGCATTAGTCAGCCGTATTGAAAAATCTGAAGAAGATTTAAAAAAAGGCAACTTTAAAACCCAGGAAGATTTAGAAAACCAGTCTACAAATTGGTAAGTGATGAAAATTATCTGGACTGATTTTGCCATTGAAAATTTAAAAAGTATTTTGATTATTACGCAATTAATGCCAACCGAAAAGTGGCCCATAAAATCCGGAAACAAATCCTCGCATCAACAAAACAGCTGACTCAAAATCCGGAATCCGGTCAACTTGAATTGTATCTCGAAAGCCTGAATAAACAGCACAGGTACGTTGTAAGCAGTAATTATAAAATCATTTACAGAGTAGAAAATAAAAATATTGTGATTAATGATGTGTTCGATGTAAGACAGAATCCAATTAAAATGACAGATGAGAGTCGGGATAAGAAATAAATAACCCATTCATCATATTCAAAATAAAAAAGAGAAGCTTGCACTTCTCTTTTTCTATTTACTGTTATTGTTATCATTATCCGAACTTCCTCTTCCTCAGCCAGAAG
Source organism: Chryseobacterium sp. JJR-5R (assembly GCF_034047335.1). Taxonomy (NCBI): domain Bacteria; kingdom Pseudomonadati; phylum Bacteroidota; class Flavobacteriia; order Flavobacteriales; family Weeksellaceae; genus Chryseobacterium; species Chryseobacterium sp. JJR-5R. The sequence goes on along the minus strand of NZ_CP139137.1, from coordinate 1,361,775 downwards.
AACAACCCTCCCAGAACGGCAATAATCGCTAAAGGAAGCAGCAGGTTGAACCACTGCCAGTAATTCCTTTCTTCATTGATCAGGTAACGGTCCAGAAGCCTTTCTTCGATATTGCGGTTTCTTAATTCCATCAGGTTGCTGTCATCCAAAAGGTAATCCAGTGCATTTTTCAGGAACTGCTCATTTCCGAAACGCTCCTGTGTCAGGACATCCATTCCCAAAGGCATTGGTTTTCCGTTCACTACTTTATTTCTGGCGATGTCCCCATCTGCAATAACGATCATTTTATTTTCAGGGCTTGACGCTTTAAAACCGGGATAGGATTTCCTTTCGATCCTTGAAGCATACGCAGAAGTAAATTTACCCTGCAGTGCCACGGCAAAGATTTTAGGCGTGCTCGGTTTTTCCAATTGCCCTAAGCTGTCCACACTGTTGATTTCCTCTAAGCTTACGTAGTTCGGGACCTGCTTCAGGGATGTCCTTTCACTGGATTCAAAAAGGACGTCTGTCCTGATATTTTTTCTTCCGCCCAATGTATCAATCGAGGTCGGGAACTCGAATTTTACGGGGTTGATGTTTTTAGTAATCGGATTCTCATTTTCGGCAATGCCCAACGGAAAATAAGGCCATGGCTGGGTAGAATACTGTGCGTTTCCGGCCACTTCTCCGGCAACGAACTTCAGCTTGGCAAACTTCTTCACATCTTTTACCAGAGCCGGATTGATCCTGATCCCGTAATTGAAAAAGAAATCCGTCAGGTTAAGGTCAACCGGATAGGGCATCAGCTTTTCAGAACGCATCAGGGTATCCATTTCCGCATTCACGGCATCGATCATCCAGAGGGTTTTTCCGCCGTTCATGATGTACTGGTCAAGAATTACTTTCTCGCCATCCGTAAACGCTTTCCTGGGCTTTGCAATCACCAGGGCGCTCATCTGTTTCAGCAACGGGACATCGGCTAATGAAAGTTCAGTCCGGTTTTTAGGAATAATCGGTCCGGCATCATAATTTTCAAGTGCAAGATTCATAAATCCCTGGAATTCTCCCGGGCTCAGCTCATCCTGGTTCACCAGAACGCCTACTTTCTTAAAGCTTTCATTGGTGGCTATTTTTAATCTGGAAATAAAATTATACTCCAGGTTTTCAATGGATTTATTAAGCAGTTCGGCGTTATCCGTATAATTCTGCTCCACCACCAACGGTACGGTTACTTTTACTTTCCCGTTCTTAATCAGCGCATACGGATAAATTTCGATCTGTGAAGTTTTCCCGCTTTTCCGGTCATCCAGGACAGACGGGTATATTCCGTGAGATAATAAGCTGTCTTTCGGGATCTTTGTTTCAATCGGGTCGATAAATTTGAAATCCACCTTAGAATTCACTTTCCTGAAATTTTCAAGCATGAATTTCGTCTCGCTCTGAAGCTGTTTGAAATCCGCAGGGAAATCACCTTCGAGGTAAACTTCAACCATAACCGGCTTTTTCACGGATTCCAAAACCTTGATGGTATTATCTGAAAGGGTATACCTTTTTTCTTTGGTTAAATCCAACCTGATTCCTGAAACGGCCAGGATTACCGCAAGCGGCAACACCAAAAAGAGCAAAATTCCTGCCGGGGACCTGAACTGTATCTTCTTCATAATTTTACTTCTTTTTATTGATAAAATGATTGGACAATACCAAAGTGACCCCAATGACCAACACAAAATAAGCGACATCCTTAAAATCGATAAGCCCTCTGGTAAACCCTAAGAAATGCTGGTAAAAACCGATGTTCTGCAAAATAAAATCTGCACCGCCCAGCAGTTTATAACTGGCCAGCTGTTCAATCCCGAAATACATGATGAAGCACATGAAAACACCCAGCAGATACGCCATGATCTGGTTCTGGGAAAAAGAAGATGCAAGAATGCCTACACCTGAAAATGCGGCAATCAGAATAATCAGCCCGATATAGCTCCCGAAGGTCATTCCCAGGTCAATATTTCCCGCAGGAACGCCTAAGACATATATCGTATACAGGTAAATCAATGACGGGATCAGGCATAGAATCCCGACGATCCAGACAGAAAGAAATTTTCCGAATACCAGGTCTGAAACTTTCAGCGGCTGGGAAAACAGCCAGTTTAAGGTTCCGGTCTGCTGTTCTTCAGCAAAAGTTTTCATGGAAAGCGCGGGGATAATGAACATCAGGAACCACGGCACCAGTACAAAGTAGCTCTGGAGCGAAGCGGTCCCGATTTCAAAAATATTGGAATCATTATCGAAAAAAAACAGAAACAGCGTCGCAATCAGGCTGAAAGCCGCAATGATCAGCCATGCGCTCCAGTTCCCGAAATAACTCCAAAGTTCTTTTTTTAAAATTGCAAACATGTTTTATAGTTATGAGTTGTAAATCATAAGTTATGAATGGCGAAGGAATTTATATTTCATCATTCTTAACTTGATTTTATGTATTACTTTTTTTACTTTTATTAACCAGTTTTACGGTCATCATAATCAGAAATACCAGAACGAAAAATCCGGTGATTAATTGCCACCAGTATTCAATAACTCCATTTTTCAGGATTACTGTAAATACCACAAGGAACAGGATAAAGGTGGCGATCTCGTTGGCCTGCCTCAGTTTGATATTTGCCGTATCGAGTTCAGCTCCGTTAAGTTTCTTTAGCTCCAGCACTTTTTTCCAGCACCAGTAGTGATAAAATGCCAGTCCGACAAGGAAGGTCAGTTTCAGATGAAACCAGGGCGTCTTCATTAATCCGGTATTTAAGAAAATCATGACCAGACCGCAGACCGCCATGATTATTCCGGCCGGAACGGTGATGATGTTCCACAGCCTTCCTGCCATAAAAATATACTGCTCCCTTAAAATCTTTTTCTTTTCCTCCGGAAATCCGTCGGTATCTTTATAGTACACAAAAATTCTAACGAGGTAAAAAATTCCCGCAAAATAGCTGACCATAAAAATAATGTGAAGCGCTTTTATTATTGTATAAAGCATTTTTATTTATTTTTTGAAAGAAATACGGTCGGTTTTATTCCCATTGCACAGTAATTCATTTTCACGATTTACTGCACAACGGTAATAATGGATTTGTCCGGTTTTAACAGGATTTTTTCCGCTCCTAAACCGGTATAATATTTTTCCAGTTTATTTAAGTGGTCATCACTTGTTTCCCTGCCTTTTATCTGGTAGCTGTAATCGCTCCAGATGCGGATATAAAAAAGGTCTTTCACTAAAACACGGTAGTTGGGCTGTTCAAAATTTTTGGCAAGATAATTATTAAGGTCTTTTTTTGTCTTGAACTGATAAATATATACCCCTCTGTCATGCAGGTCATCTTTGGGATTATTATAAATGAACCCGTAGACTTTGGCAATTTTAGAGGCAATGCCAGCATCTGCAATTTTAGAAATTACATCCGGACTGTCCGTTACAAAAGGCATCCCGGTAATACCGGCAGATTTCATTTCCCGGTTTATTTTTACAGGCTGCATGCCCTGCAGCTCAACATTTTTAAGATCAAAATCCATAATGTTTTGTGCAGAGAGGCTCTGAAGACAGACAAAACCGATGATCAGCAATATTTTTTTCATACGCCTGCCTTTTAAGAAATCACATCCAGCTCTTTCCCTACTTTCTCGAATGCAGCAATGGCTTTATCAAGATGTTCCCGGGTATGTGCTGCAGAAAGCTGAACCCTGATCCTTGCCTTTCCTTTCGGGACTACAGGATAGAAGAATCCGATTACATAAATTCCTTCATCCATCAATTTTTCAGCCATTTTCTGGGCCAGAGGCGCATCATAAAGCATTACGGGAACAATTGCGGCATCACCATCCGGGATATCGAAGCCTTTTGCCTTCATTTCCTTTCTGAAATATTCTGCATTTTCCATCACCCGGTCACGGAGAGAAGTATCGTCAGAGATCATATCCAAAACTTTCAGCGCTGCCCCGACAATTCCGGGCGCGAGTGAATTGGAGAATAAATAAGGCCTTGAACGCTGTCTCAGCATATCAATAATTTCTTTTTTACCGGAGGTAAATCCGCCCAGGGCACCGCCTAAAGCTTTCCCTAATGTAGAGGTAATGATATCTACCCGGCCCATCACTTCGTTGGCTTCATGCGTCCCGCGGCCTGTTTTCCCTATGAAACCCGTTGCATGGGAGTCATCTACCATAACCAAGGCATCGTATTTATCTGCCAGGTCACAAACGCCTTTCAGGTCTGCAACAATTCCGTCCATAGAGAATACGCCGTCCGTTACGATAATTTTAAAACGGTGGTTTTTTTCGGAAGCGGCAATCAGCTGCGCCTCCAGATCTTCCATGTTGTTGTTTTTATAGCGGTATCTTGCGGCTTTACAGAGACGGACTCCGTCAATGATCGAAGCGTGGTTCAGTTCATCTGAAATGATCGCATCTTCTTCTGTAAATAAAGGTTCGAACACCCCGCCGTTGGCATCGAAGCAGGCAGCATATAAAATGGTATCTTCAAGTCCTAAAAATTCAGCAATTTTCTGCTCCAGCTGCTTATGGATATCCTGAGTCCCGCAGATAAAACGAACAGACGACATTCCATACCCGTGGGATCCAATCATATCCTGGGAAGCCTTCATCACTTCCGGATGGTTGGATAATCCCAGATAATTGTTGGCACAGAAGTTCAGAAGCTTTTTCCCGTTGGCTTCTATTTCCGCACTCTGCTGAGAAGTAATAATCCTTTCTTTTTTGTAAAGACCGTCATTTTCAATATTCTGCAGTTCGTTCTGTAGGTTTTCAAGATACTTTTTAGAGATCATTTTCTGATAAATTTTTGATGTGCTAATTTAATAAAAAAAAGCCGTTTCACGATGATGAAACGGCTGTGTTATTTGCTGACAGCAAGCTCCGCTATTTTTTGATGAATTTAACCGGCTTGTCTTTTATTTTAAAAACATACATTCCGGGAACAAGCGCTGAAATATCAACCGCTTTTTCAGGCTCGCATTTTCCGCTTCTCACCAATTTACCGTCTGCAGAATAAATAATAAAGTCTGCAGGCTTATCAATTCCTTTGATATATAGTTCGTTTTTCGCAGGGTTCGGGTATAAAGCAAATGCTTCCTTTATCAATTCAGAAGTTCCTAAATTGGCATCCATGCTTACCGTAGAATTCCTTTCCAGGATCTGATAGTCATAATTAAACTCCACACTGGCTACCGGAAAGGTTACCGACTGTACGAAATACTGGTTGTTAACTGTATTGTTGAGCGAAAAATAAGCTACCTGACCGCCTGTTCCATTGACTTTTACCGGCAGCGACATTTCAAAAAAGCTTACCGCAGGACTGCTTTGGGTCTGGGATGCCCTGAATGTCAGTGTATTTCCCGTCTGTTTCCAGCGGATGTCATATATAGGATAGCCTTCCCCGTAGATCCAGTCATTGAAAAACCCCGTAAAATCCTGTCCTGTAGACTGTAATAAAGAAGCATTGAAGTCCTGGGTCTTTACATAATTATAGGCAAGGGCCGGCCTTGAGTGGTATTGCTGAAGCGCCTGATAGAAAGCGGTGTCCCCTAAAATCCATTTCAGCATCCTCAGCACATAGCCTCCTTTTGAATAGGAAAGCCTTCCGCTGAAAATAGCGCCGGTATTTCCCAGATCTGAATCTGCTACATATACGCTTCCTCCAGGGGCGCCGGTGACATAATTTTTTTGGGTTAGAAGGTAGTTTAAAAATTCCGTATTGGACATCAGCAGTTTTTCATTGGCAAGGTGTTCCCCGAAGGTTGCAAAGCCTTCATTCAGCCAGATATCATTCCATGCCCCGCAAGTTACTTTGTCGCCGAACCACTGGTGGGCAAGCTCATGGGCAATCAGCCCTCTGCCCCACGAACCCATTGAAGACATGGTCTGGTGTTCCATTCCGCCTCCGGCCTGGAATTCCATGTGCCCGTATTTTTCATTCCTGAAAGGATAAGGCCCGAAATAGGTTTCAAAAGTATTCATTACGGTTTTGGTCCATTCAATATTGCTCATGCTGGACGTATTGGAAGCTGTTGAAGGGAATACATAATTTACAAACGGAAAGGGAGGATTTCCCATGGTATCGTTAAGCTTCACAAAATTGGTAATCGAAAGCGCAACGAGATAGGCCGCCGTTGGGTACTGCGTTCTCCAGAAGGTACGTTTCTGTCCGTTGCCCACAGCAGTCTCAGACATCAGTTTTCCGTTAGAAGCTACGTTGTACTGGGAAGGCGTGGTGACTTTAATATCGAACTTTTCAATCTTATCGTTCAGGCTCTGTTTGGTCGGGAACCAGTCCTGTGCACCGTACGGCTCATTTAATGTTGACAGGACTGCTGTTCCGCCCTGAGTGCCGTTGAAGAAAGCATTGTTAGCGTTGGAAGGGGCTCCGGAATAATAAACGGTAAGCGAATCCAGCACATTGGCAGCCAGCGAAGCCGTAAAATTAACTTTCAGCTCTTTGGTGGAAAGCTGTTGAAAGCTGAGATTCTGGCCATGGTACGTCACCTGTGAAACCGGCATCTGGTTGTTGAGGTCAAAATAAATGCTGTTAATAGCCTGGTTCGGCTTGAAATGCGAGGTCACTGAGCCTGAAATGTTATACACAGAAGGATTAATGGTAACATCCATCCGCTGGTACTGAAGATCATAATTCAGTGTATTGGGATTGGTATTTCCTGCAGCCATTTTATGGGCAAAAGATTTCATTTCCTTTGCAATCAGTCCTTTTTTTTCAAGATTGTCATTTTGAGAATACAGCTGCTGAAAAACAGCAACACTCAAAACAAAAAGATATATTTTTTTCATATTCCATTAAATTAAGTCAAAGATAAAAAAAACCTTCTAATCATGGATTAAAAGGTTTTTGCAATATCTGTATAAAACATTCTACAAATCCAAAGCCGGTTCCAGAATCTTTTCCATTCTTTTCTTCACCATATCTACCGAACCTGCATAATTGTTTACCATCAGGGAAAAAACAAGTGTCTTTCCTGAGTTTGTTTTCATATATCCCGCCAGGGTCTTCACTTTATTCAATGTTCCGGTTTTTGCAAAAACCTGTCCGTTCCCGGTACCGATGAACATTCTCTTTAAGGTTCCCGACTGTCCTCCAACCGGTAATGAACTGAAATAGGTCTTATAATATTTTTCATCCATTAAAGAAGTTAAGAACTTAGCCTGCGCAATCGGGGTTACATTATTGCTTCTAGACAATCCGCTCCCGTCGATATAATTCAGGCCGATCATATCAAAACCTTCGTTTTTCAGATGCTGGGTTACCACTTTCCTGCCGGATTCAGTAGTCTGGTCTCCCAAGCTCTGGAATCCTACCGTTTTTAACAAAGCCTCTGCAAGGCCGTTATCGCTGTGCTGGTTGGTATAATAAATAATATCACTCAAAGTCGGAGATTTGTATACTGAAAGAAGTTTCCTGTTTTCAGGATTAGCATCCGTCATCTTCGGGGTTACTTTTCCCGTTACGGCAATTCCGCTTTTTACCAGATTTGTCCTGAAAGAATTGGCCAGATAAGCCGGAGCGTCCGGCAGTTTTGTGGTTAAGATACCGTTCCCTTCATAAATATCGGCATATACCATCTGACTGTTGTACGGAGAAACATAGAAAAACTTCTTTTCTACAGATAAGTTACCGGTTTTTTTTACGATCAGTTTTTCATTGGCCGGGTTGATTTCGCGGGTAGTTCCTGCAGGCAGATAGTAATTATTATTTTCCAGCCAGACAACATTTTCCGGAAGCTTAGAAATATTGCCTTTGAAAAGCGCTGTCTGAATGATAATATCACCGTTTACCTTTTTGATTCCCTCACGTAAAAGCCCGTCTCTGAAGTCTGAAACAATATTGCTGTAAGACCAGGCGCCCGCCTTGTTGGTTCCCAGGGAAGGGTCACCGCTTCCTACAATATAAAGGTTTCCGTTCAATACTCCGTTTTCATCAATACTTCCCGAATATTCCAGCTGGGTATTCCATCGGTAATTCTCACCGAGCATGCTCATCGCCGTCTCCGTGGTTAATAATTTGGTGGTGGAAGCCGGAACCAAAGGCGTATTTTCGTTATATGAAGAGATTACTTTCTTCGTTTTCGGGTCATACACTACGAATCCCCAGGTTGCATTTTTCAGCACCGGGTCGGCCATCATCGTGTTTACATTAATATCAACAATTTCCTTAGGCGACAAAATAGCTTTCTCCGCCATCGCGGTGATGGGAGAAGGTAAGTTTAGATTACTTTTCTGATTGTCATAAGCCTGAGAATAAAGAACTGCGGAAACGGTAGACTGTGCAAGGAAAAAGCCTGAAGCCAGCACCGCAACACCTGAAATATACTTTCTGAAATTTACCATCTATTTTTCATTTTCTTATAGTTTGGATCGGTTAAAAATCAATTGGTTAAATTGACAATAAGAGCCCAAACATATAATCAACGGCCAAATGTAGAAAATATTGCTGTACTTAGGTTCCCGGGGGCCTTATAAAAACTTTATAAAGTTTGTTAAAAAATGTTAAAAGTCTACAAATATATCTTTTTTGATACTCTGGTAAGCTGTAATTTCTGAAAATTCATTCAGGCTTAACAGGACCAGCTTTTTATATTCTTCATACTTTTTCCCCCGCGGGAGCTTCAGCATGATCTGGAACTGATAAAGATTGTTGAGTTTTGCAATCTGTGCTTTTTCGGGACCCAAAACACAGTCTTCGGGAAGGTATTTCCTGAGCACCGACCCCAGAAACTGGGACGCCCGGTTGACCTTATCTTCCTTACGGTGCTTCAGCTCGATCATAATCAGTTTCGTAAACGGCGGATAATGGAATTTTTTCCGTTCCGTTAAGATATATTTATACACCTTGGCCGGATTATTCATTTTAATCAGCTGGAAAACAGAATGCTCCGGATTAAAGGTCTGAATCATGATCTTCCCTTTCCCGGAAACCCTTCCCGCTCTCCCGGAAACCTGCGTAATCAGCTGGTATGCCCTTTCCTCTGCCCTGAAATCCTGTACGTACAGCATGGAATCTGCCTTGGGAATGGCAACCAGTTCAATATGGTCAAAATCCAGGCCTTTGGAAATCATCTGGGTTCCCACTACGATATCCGTTTCGCCCTCTTCAATTTTTTCATACAACTTTTCATAGGCAAATTTTTTCCGCATGGAATCCACGTCCATGCGGTCCACTTCATGGTCGGGGAATAATTTGGATACTTCTTCGTGGATCTGCTCTACCCCCACGCCCCTTTCATTGAGGTTTTCGGAGTGGCATTTCGGGCAGGTCTTCGGTTTGGAAGCCCGCTGGCCGCAGTAATGGCATTTCATTTCATTGGCCGCTTTATGATAGGTCATCACCACATCGCAGTTGGAACAGTAGTTTACGTAGCCGCAGGTCTCACATTCCACTACATTGGCATAGCCGCGGCGGTTGTGGAGGACAATAGCCTGATTTTTTTCTTCGATGGTTTTTTTGAGCTCATCAATCAGCTGCAGCGAAAAGTTACCGGAGACTTTTTTGGAATCCTGAGCTTCCTTAAAATTAACCAGCTCATATTCAGGCAGGCTGACATTTCCGAAACGTTCATCCAGGAAAACATATTTCATTTTATCTTTCCGGGCGTTGTAATAGCTTTCCACGGAAGGGGTCGCAGAACCTAAAATCACTTTTGCCCCATAAAAATTTCCCAGTACCAGCGCCGCATCCTTTGCATTGAAATAGGGGGAAACCTCTCTTGGCCGGTAGGCGGAATCATGTTCCTCATCCACTACTACCAGTCCCAGGTTTTCAAATGGCAGAAAAAGGGCATTCCGTGTCCCGATCAGGATTTTAATGTCATTGTGCCTGATCCTCCGCCACACTTCCACCCGTTCAAAATCGGTAAGCTTCTGGTGATAGAACCCGAGCTGCCGCCCGTATTTTTTTTCCAGCCTCCGGGTAATCTGCTTGGTTAAGGAAATTTCAGGAAGCAGGAACAGGACGTTTTTCCCTTCGCTGATGCATTCTTCTATTTTTTCAAGATAAATATGGGTTTTTCCGGATGAAGTCACGCCATGAAGCAGCACATTTTTCCCTTCCTCGAAAGCTTCATCAACCTCAGCCTTGGCTTCTTTCTGGGCTTCGGAAAGTGCTTCCAGGGCTTCAATTTCCCCTTCATAGCTTTCAATCCGGTCTTTTTGCATGGAATATTCTTCAACCAGGTTTTTATCGGCCAATGATCTAAAATGCGAGCTCGCAAAATATCCGTCTTCAAACAATTCCGATTTTCTTATATGCCCTTCAGGGTGTTCCGCCTGTTTTTCCAGGATATGAAGCAGGAGCTCTTTCTGTTTCTGTGCCCTTTTCAGGCCCAGAAGAATGTCCGTAAGGTTGTGATTGTTTACGGCCTCACGATTTACTTTAACGTAAGCAATTTCTTTGGCTTTGTACTTTTCAGCAATTTTTTCATCAATTTCAATGTACTGCAGGTCAATCAGGGAATTGATGGTTTTAATGATATCCTTTTTCGGGATAAATGCCTCAATATCTGTCAGGTTGATCAGCTGCCTGATTTCCAGAGCCTGGATCAGGTATATTTCATTGCCGTCCAGGTTCTCGAAATCAACTGCTGCATTGGGTTTTAGTTTCAGGTAGGTTTCACTTTCCAGTTTCAGGGAAGAAGGGAAGGCAAAACGGTAAATTTCCCCTAAGCTGCACAGGTAATAATCTGAAAGCCAGTTCCAGAACCTGATCTGTTCCTGCGGGACAATGGGTTTGTCATCCAGGATACTGATTACTTCTTTGGCGATAAAGCTTTCCGGCTGGTTGCCGTGAAGCTCAAAAACAATTCCCGTGTAAATTTTCTTTCCCCCGAACGGAACGAGTACCCGCATCCCTGTCCGGATCTGGGGCTGCAGCTCTTCCGGGACTTTATAGGTAAAAGACCCTTTTAAATTCAACGGCAAAACAATCTGTGCGTACAGCAAGTGAAATATTTTAAAGTGTAAAATTAGATTTTTCTTCAGAGAACTGCAATTTTTTCTACGTTTACAGACCTGATATCAGTTAATAGATCAACCATGAAAAACACCGTTTCTTTATTTCTTCTGCTTTTATCACGGCTATTCACGCTCAGGAAAAGATATTGTTAAAAAAAGGGGAGATTACCATTCCGTCCGGCAAAAAGTTATTTTAAAACCAATATTTGAAAATGATAAAATAACGGACTTTGAGATTGTATCTGAAGAAAACGGTACAGAGAAGAGAGATCTGTTTGACATGCTTGAGAATTTTAAAAAGGACACCAAAAAAAGACAATGCTACGGATTTTACATTTTCCGAGGCAAAAATAATGAACAGTTTTATTTTCACTTTATTCACTGTTCAAAAGACAGGAAAAAAGATGAATTTTAAAGCGAAGATCAGATTAAAATGAACCTCTTCATATTACGCTGATTCTGTTATGCCTGTCCACAGCAATTTACTTCCGTGGAACAGTGGTAAGATGCTGTTGATTTTATTTTCCTTTATGACTTTGAGTTGGTGAATTAAATACCTTATATTACCAGTAATAAAACCCGCCTCGACCCTAGCCCCGATTGCAGCGGAAATCCTTTTTGAAAAAAAGATTGCAGCGGAAAGCGGGAAACAGCTCCTGAAAATAAATAATGGGTAATGGGAAAATAACAGATGCTTACTTCTTTCAGTATGATTTATTTCAGAACAGGACTTTAATAATCTGATACCAGAATGCGGAAGTAAACAGTCCGGCAACGATACTGAATCCGATGGTTAAATTGGCCAGTTTGGTATTCAACCTGAACTGTTCTGCAATGATGCTTGACGTTAAAACGGCCGGCATTGCCGATTCAAAAATAGTGATTCTGGCAATATTCCCTTTTATGCCGAAAAGCAAGGCAAGCAACAAAGTAACGGCGGGCGCTAAAATTAATTTGTACAGCATTGAAACGGACATTTGCGGGATTAATTTTTTCCAGCCGTTGAATTTCAGCTGTAATCCGACCGAAAACAGAGCCAGCGGGCTTACGGTGGCTGCCAGTTTATCAAAGAATGGTTCTGCCCAGGTGAAATCGATAAACTGGGATAAAATCAATGCGGCGATACATCCCATCAACGGCGGAAAGGTAAGCAGCCGTTTTAAGATCAGCCGTGCGCTTACTTTGCCTGATTTGCTTCCGCCCTTTATCGCGGCTATGATCCCCAACGTGGAAAGGGAGAAAAACATGGTCTGGTCACAGATGACCGCAATGCTCAAAAGGCTCTCGCCATAAAACGCGGAAACGAGCGGAAAGCCCAGAAATGACGTGTTGCTGTAACCGCTTACCAACTCCAGCGTACTTCTCGACCGCCTGGAATAGCCTTTGCTCCTGCTGTAAAACATCATAAAGAAAAAACAGAAAACCGAAGTCAGGAAAGTGGCGATGATCGGAAAAAGCATTTCACTGGTCCAGTGAAGCTTCGGTAAATATTTGAACGAAACGGCAGGCAACGCGAGGTAGAGGATCCATGTATTGATGCCTTTGTGCGCATCAGGATGGATGGATTTTGTTGCTTTGAAAACCATCCCTGCGATAATGCATACTGCGATCAGAACAAAATTTACCATTGCTTTTTATAAATCTGGTGCAAATTTACGGCTGATTTTTCAGTTAGGGAATGGAAATCTATCTTAATTGAGAGTGCCATGTAATTTTTTAATGCAACAGTTGTTTTCTATTCTCCTGAATGAAGATCTTTCTTTAAGTGAACCATTAAGATGTATTGAGATTTTAGGAATGTGTTTATATTTATATGCATTTTAAACTTTCAGGATTTTAAGGGAACCTGAGATTCTTGGCTTTGCTTTATTTGATTCAGATCACAAGCACAGAATTACTCATTCATCGTATCCCAGAGGCTCATTACCTCAATTTTTCCCAGAGGTTTTGACAGGATAATTCGCTTTGACATTTTCGGGAGCAAATCAAAAAAATTGTCGCTGAAATGTACATCTCCAATCAGATAAACATCTTTTGCCAGGACATCGGTGGAAATTTCGATTTCCGTGGAAGAAATTTTCCTGATTTTAAGATTGGGTTTGGTAAGTTTTAAATCTTTCGGTTTTGCAAAGAAATGGGTACTCCGGGCAATAATTTTCTGGTTTTTGTCCTTCATGTGAATATTGAGAAAAACCTCATTCCTGTCTGAACTCCCGATGATCTCCTCAAGTGAAAACGGATCAAACTTTACGATACCGTTATCATTTAAACCTTTACCTTCCGCAGTTCCTGCCGAACCTAATTTTTCACCGTTGAATTTAATAATATCGAAATTCACATAGACTTCATTAAACTTCATGAAATCATCATTAATTCCGTAAAAATTCAGCATTCCGCCTTTCTCTTCCGTTAAAACTACCTGGCCTTCAAAGCTTCTCTTAACCTGGTAATGCAGTGCTTTCCAGTTGCCCAGATAATCAACCGATGACCAGGAAATCACCGGCCAGCAGTCATTCAGCTGCCAGTATAAAGTTCCCATATTGTACGGTTTTGCACGGCGGTGCGCTTCAATGGCTGTCTGCATCCCACGGGCCTGCAGCAACTGAGATACGTAATTATATTTCACAAAATCTTTAGGAACGGTATAATCACGTTTCATGTATTCATCAATAATCTGAAAGCCCCGGGAATTTTTCTCGTGTGCCTTTATGGTTGGATTTTCCAGACTTAAGTCCGGTTTTCCCGAAAACATGGATTTTACGGCTTCAAGGCCCGGCATTCCCTGAAAGCCGTATTCCGAAGCAAATCTCGGAACTTTTTCATTGTAGATTTCAAACGGCTGCTCGCCCCACCAGACGCCCCAATAATGAGAATCCCCTTCGGTTAAGCTTTCTTTATGGCCCCACCCGATTGACGGCGAACTCGGCCAATAGATCGCCTGACCTTTTCCGGCAACTTCATCAAGTGTTTGGGGAATAAATTCATGAAAGAGCTTTTTATAATCTTTCCAGACCTGTAATGAATCTTCCCTGGAATATTTGAACTGCTTCTGGTAGCCCCAGTTGACGATGGCTTCGTCAATTTCATTGTTCCCGCACCACAACGCGATGGATGCATGGTTCTGAAGCCTCTTGACCTGGTCTTTGACTTCCTCTTTTACATTGTTGAGAAAATCTTCATCAGACGGATAAAAACTGCCTGCAAACATAAAGTCCTGCCAGACCAGAATCCCGTTTTCGTCGCAGGCTCTGTAGAATTCTTCGTCCTCGTAAATGCCGCCGCCCCACACACGGATCATGTTCATATTGGCCTCTTTGCAGTCTCTGATCAGCTTCCTGTATTTTTCTTTTGTAATTCTTGGGGTAAAACTGTCGGAAGGAATCCAGTTGGTTCCTTTTGCATACAACGGTTTACCATTGACTTTAAAATAGAAAGATTTGCCCTCCGCATCTTTTTCCTGAACAAGCTCAACGGTTCTTAAACCGATTTTTTCCGTTACATCACTTATAATTTCAGAGTCTTTATATAAAGCAATTTTTAAATCATATAACTTCGGTTCACCCCATCCGTTAGGCTGCCAGAGTTTCGGGTTCTTGATCTGATAAGGGACTGAAACTGTATTTGCTCCCTGTTTTAAAGAAATATTCTGAATATTTTTGTTTACTGAAATACTGTATTTCCCGGCCCGCTGAGCAATAATTTCAGTGTGGATCTGTAATTCTGCCGGTTTGCCGGTTACTGTTTTCTGCTCTATCCTTACGTTTTTTATTTTAGCGCGGTTCCAGAAATTCAGCTGTACGTCTTTCCAGATTCCGGCTGTTACCAGTCTGGGACCCCAATCCCATCCGAACTGGTATTGTGCTTTCCTGGCAAAGCTTCGCGGAGATTCCGGCATTGTAAACGGGACTTTTTTCGCTAATTCTTTTCCGGCATTTACCGAAGACCTGAATTTAACCTGCAGTACATTATCCCCAGTTTTTAAATACTGCTTCACCGGAATTTCCCATTTTCTGAACATGTTATCCGTTTTCTTCAACCGTTTTCCATTCAGATAAATTTCAGAAAACGTATCCAATCCGTTAAACACCAGATCAACATTCTGATTTTCAAGCTCTTCTGGTGAAATTTTAAATGAAGCCTGATAATCCCAATCTTCATTTTCTACCCACTGGACGTTTTTCTCATTTTCATCTTTATAAGGATCTGGAATTACTTGATGATCCAGCAGATCAAGATGAACCGTTCCGGGTACCGTGGCAGCCTGCCAGGAAGTTTCTTTTGCATTTTTAAATTGCCATTTTTCCTGATTTAAATTTCTGACAGAAGTTTGACTTTTGATTGTAAAACTTAGTAAGGAAATGAACAAGATGAAATATTTATTAAACATTAATTCAAGAGTTTAAATGTTCGCAGTATTTTCCATTTTTCATCATTTTTCTGCTCTATTAATGATATTGTCTTAAACGTAAGCTGAGCCGGCAATTGTCTTTTTACTATGTCAATAAAAATATCTTGGGAGCATACTGAATTTCTTGGGTGTAAAAGCGTGATATGTGGATTTTGTATCCGTGGAGCTTCGATACCATTTTTCAGAATGCGTGTTCTGAGTTCATTAAATTGAGATTCACTATCATATACAGGAATAAAAATTCCCTTTTCATCCTCAAAAAGTTTTGGCTTGCCAAGCTGACATATCAGTTGGTGAAATTTTAAAGCAGATAAATTAACCAGTACTTTGTCTAAATGTGTAATCTCATCTTCCCTGCAAAGCGTTATATGACAATCAATCATTGCTTTTTGTATAGGATTATACTCACTTCGAATATATTCTATCTCCAAAGCATCCGCTTTATCAGCAAACAATGTGAGTTGTCGTCTTATCTTTTTCATCATAAAAACTTTGTATTTAAAAATAAAAAGGTTAAGTATGCTTCAAAGCAGCCACCTCATCCGCATCCGCAAAAGCACCGCCATCCGTAATTGCAGAAGAATGGAAATATTCAGCTTTAGTGAAATCCCTGATGTCTTCAATATTTGTGGAACGCAGACCTCCTCCGACAAGGATTTCTATTTTTCCGGCAGATAATTCGACCAGTTTTTTCAGGTTTTCTTTTCCTTCAGAAACATTGGATTTCTGCCCGGATGTGAGAATGGTTGTAAAACCGCATTCAATTACTTTTTCCAAAGAATTTTCTAAATCTTTGGCCCGGTCAAAGGCCCGGTGAAACGTACACGGATAAGGTTTTGCAAGTTCAGCCAGCTCTTTATTCTGTTCCGTGTTTACCTCATCATTCTCGTCTAAAATCCCGAATACAAAACCATCGACCTGTAGAGATTTTAATTGGGTCAGGTCATTTTTCATCTGTTCAAATTCGGCATCGGAATAGGTAAAGTCTCCGCCCCGGGGACGGATCATCACGAAAAGCGGAATGCTTATTTTTCGCCTGAGCTGTTTCACGGTTTCAAAATCAGGCGTTGTTCCGCCTTCGGCTAATCCGTCGCAGAGCTCTATTCTGTCGGCACCGTTTTCAAAAGCAACCATTGCAGATTCCGGGTTGAAACAGGCGATTTCTATTTTTGACATTTGAATTTATAATTTATAGAAAATTTATTGCTTATTGCTATTATTTCAGTGCGAATTCAGGTTTTTCCAGCCGGTTTCCTTTCCGGTCATGGACCGCAAAATTAAATCCGTCCTGCATACAGTACGAACCGTATTCCCCTTTTTTATTGATGGCAATAAAGCCGACCTGGATATCTTTCAGGTTTTTATTCCTTGTTTTGGTAATTTTCACAATCCTTTCCACTGCTTCTTTGCAGGCCTCCTGCGGATGCCTGCCCTGCCTCATCAGTTCCACTACGAGATGAGTTCCCACCATCCGGATTACTTCTTCACCGTGGCCGGTTGCGGTTGCTGCGCCTACTTCATTATCAACAAACAATCCGGCTCCGATAATCGGCGAATCACCTACCCTTCCGTGCATTTTGAAAGCCATTCCGCTCGTGGTACAGGCTCCCGAAAGGTTGCCCTGTGCATCCATAGCAATCATCCCGATGGTATCATGATTTTCAATGTTTACAATAGGTTTGTATTTGCTGTCTTTCAGCCATTCTCTCCATTCTTTTTCAGATTCAGGCGTCAGGAGGTTTTCTTTTTTAAAGCCTTGTGAAAGGGCAAACTGCAGAGCACCGTCGCCTACGAGCATAACGTGGGGCGTTTTTTCCATCACGGCTCTTGCTACAGAAACCGGGTTCTTGATATTTTCCAGGCCGGCTACCGAACCGATGTTATAATTTTCGTCCATGATGCAGGCATCCAGCGTCACTCTGCCGTCTCTGTCCGGACGTCCGCCATAACCGACACTTCTCTCATTCGGATCAAGCTCTATCAAGCGTACCCCTTTTTCAACGGCATCCATAGACCTTCCGCCTTTTCCTAAGATAGTCCACGCTTCTTCATTAGCCCGCAAACCGAAATCCCAGGTAGAAAGAACGACAGGCTTATTGACCGCTGTATTATGCTGAGGACTGTTTTCAGCGAACAGATCCAAGGGGTTTAAAAGGAGTGCGGATGACAATATCCCTGTTGTTTTTATAAATTTTCTTCTTGAAGACATTTTTTAAAGTTTAGATTATCATTTTAATAGTGTATTCATACAATGAATAATAAGCGTACATTTATTTCGCTCCGATCTCATCCACAAACAACCATGCTTTTGAATCTGCTCCCGGGTTTCCTGCCGGAATAATCCCTGCATTTTCTATCTTGACTCTGATATATTTAGAATTTTGATTTCCGACTTTAAGATTGATTTTTCCTTTTGCCGAAACAATTTCCTCTCTTCCGATTTCTTTGATTATTTTAAAGTTTTTACCATCATCCGAAAGAGAAACCGTCGCTGATTTTGCCAGATGGATCCAGCTTCCCTTATTATCCAGCGTATTGAAATACACTTCTGAAAATGGCATGTTCTGTCCGAAATCGATGGTTGCCACCACATCTTTCCCCTGAAAACCCAGCCAGGTTTTCCCCAGTTGCTTTACATTTCCGGTAATTCCGTCAACTAAAGTGAATGCGCCGCCAAAAGCATAATTTTCTCCGGGCTGATGTTCTAAAATGATCTTTTTCCCAGTTGTTTTTGAAGGGGAAAAATCCTGGGAAGAAACAGCAGATTTTAGTTCTCCATTTTCAAAATAAGCAGATTTTATGGTTATCGCTTTTAAAACCGGTATCGGATCCTGATAGGTTGCTGAATTTGATACCGGATTGCTTCCATCAATCGTAAATTTAATGCCGTCCGGATTCTGCGATGTTGAAAGTTCATAAGAAACACCCTTATGATCAGGAATTACCTTTCCGGAAATATTGTAGATGCTTTTCGCATAGTTAATATTCAGTTTATCTAAAATTTTAAAATGCTGAACCGCCCTGTTTTCAAATTCCTTGTAATTTTCCGGTTTAGAAGTCCCCCAGCCTACTTCGGAAAGTGCAAATAACCTTGGGAAAATCATGTATTGAACCTGTTTAAAATCAAGGATATATTCTGTCCATAAATTAGCTTGTACACCCAGGATGTATTCGGATTGTGCAGCATTCAGCTCTTCAGGAACAGGATGGTAAGAGTATACTTTATCCAGAGGCGTAAAACCTCCGAAAGCATTAGGTTCCGTCTGCGGATCGCCCTGATAATGGTCAAAATAACAGTAGGAACCCGGAGTCATCACCGCAAAATGAGCTGATTTGGCAGCTTCCACTCCTCCTTTGATCCCGGTCCAGCTCATCACAGCCGCATTCGGAGCCAATCCGCCTTCCAGAATTTCATCCCAGCCGATGATTTTCCTGCCTTTGCTGTTTACATATTTTTCAATTCTCTGAATAAAATAACTTTGCAAGCCATGCTCATCTTTGAGGTTATATTTTTTAATCAAAGCCTGGCAATGTGCACATTCTTTCCATCTTGTTTTCGGGCATTCATCGCCGCCGATGTGAATATATGGTGAAGGAAAAAGCGCCATCACTTCATCCAGTACATTTTCCAAAAATGTAAATGTTTCTTCTTTCGGGCAGAAGACATCATCAAAAACGCCCCATTTCGTAGCCGGCTCAAAAGGCCCTTTGGTACAGGCCAGTTTCGGATATGCCGATAAGGCAGCCAGTGCGTGGCCGGGCATTTCTATTTCCGGAACTACATTAATATGCCTTTCCTGAGCATATTTTACCACTTCTTTAATCTGTTCCTGTGTGTAAAAAAACGGCCCGTACGGTTTTCCGTCATAGGTATCGTCAACATACGCTCCAATCATGGATTCTTTGCGTTTTGAACCGATCTGTGTCAGTTTCGGATATTTTTTGATTTCGATTCTCCAACCCTGGTCATCGGTTAAGTGCCAGTGAAACGTATTGAGCTTATACATGGCCAGATAATCGATATATTGCTTTACTTCGTTCACCGTAAAAAAATGGCGGCAGACATCAAGATGCATCCCCCTCCATGCAAACCTCGGCTCATCCTCAATTTTCATGGCCGGGATCTTTTTGCTTTCTTTAAATTCTTCAAATAACTGAATTAATGTTTGAAGCGCCAGAAAATAACCCTGCTTTGTATAGGATTGAATTGAAATTTGTCTGGAAGTAATTTCCAGGGAATAAAACTCGTCATTCTGCTTTGAGTTTTTTGAGTCTGTCAATTGGGAATATACCAGATGTGCGCTTGGCTTTCCGGAATTTTGAAATTTCAAGATTAAATTCGATTTCTTTTTAAAGTATTCGGTTTCTTCTTTTGGAAGCGCCTTATCCAGGGACATTATTTCAGGAATAACAAATTCTCCCGTTTGAAGCTCAACTTTCTGCGGATAAGGAATTAAATTTAACCGGTGCTGGGAAAAAAATGTATTTGACAAAAGTATAAAAAGTATAAAAGCTGAGCGTATCATCGTACTGGATTAGGTTTGGGCTAAGATAATTATTTTCCTAAAATTTAGTAAGCTTTAACTTATTAAAAAATAAAACATCTAATCCTGTAAAAGTAAAATGATGAGAAAAACGATTGGATTGGCAGCCATACTGCTGTTTTCAGTTTCTGCGCAGGCACAGATTTTCGATGCGATTAAATCTAAGGTAAAAGACAGAACCGGAATTGACCTGAATGCTCCGGTAAAAACAACAACAAACACCGGTACTTCCACGGCTACGACTACAACCACAAAAACTCAGAATGCTTCAGGGATAAATTTCCCTGTCAATACCGGCAGTCTGACTTCAACTCAAATTTCCTCAGGTTTAAAAGAAGCTTTAAGCCTCGGCGTAACAGAAGGCGTGAAAAAACTGGGTGTGACTGACGGTTTTTTAAAGAATGAAGCTGTAAAGATCCTGATGCCCGAAAAATTAAGAAAAATAGATACAACCCTCCGTTCGATCGGTTTGGGAAGCCTGGCAGACCAAGGCGTGAAATTACTGAACAGAGCTGCGGAAGACGCGGTAACAGAGGCGGCCCCGATCTTCACCAAAGCCATTACCTCAATGACGATTACGGATGCTAAGAATATCCTGCTGGGAAGCGATAATTCGGCTACGAACTATTTACAGGGGAAAACCCAAAGCCAGCTATTTACTGCTTTTCAGCCGAAAGTAAAAGCATCACTGGGAAAAGTAGGTGCAGATAAAGTATGGTCTAATTTAATTTCAAAATACAATACGTTTACAGGACAGGCGGTGACAACTGATCTTAATGAATATGTAACTACCGAAACCATTAACGGTGTTTTCAAGATGGTAGCCCAGAAAGAAAGCGGCATCAGAAATACGCCAGCCATGAGAACGACAAGTATTCTGCAGAAGGTTTTCGGGGCTCAGGATGGAAAATAGCTTTCTTTTGTATTGAATAAGAAGCTTAAAAAAAACCTTGTCGGTTCATTGACAAGGTTTACTTTGTTTAAAACTGCATTTCAGGAATTTCACCATCAATGATCAGGTCTGCTTCCGTAGATTTTATAATGTGCTCCACGGAAACGCCGGGTGCCCGTTCCACAAGCCTGAAACCGGCTGGTGTAACGTCCAAAACGGCTAATTCGGTAACGATCTTTTTAACACAGCTGATTCCGGTTAAAGGAAGCGTACATTTTTTAAGGATCTTGCTTTCCCCGGCTTTGTTGACGTGCATCATGGCCACGATAATATTTTCGGCCGAAGCCACCAGGTCCATCGCACCTCCCATTCCTTTCACCATTTTTCCGGGGATTTTCCAGTTGGCAATGTCTCCGTTTTCTGAAACTTCCATGGCTCCGAGAATGGTAAGATCTACCTTCTGGCTGCGGATCATCCCGAAACTGAATGCGGAGTCAAAAAATGAACCTCCCGGCAGGATGGTGATGGTCTGTTTCCCGGCATTGATGACATCTGCATCTTCCTGTCCTTCAAAAGGGAAAGGCCCCATTCCCAGAACTCCGTTTTCACTCTGAAATTCTACGGAAAGATTGTCCGGAACATAATTGGCGACCAAAGTAGGAATTCCGATTCCCAGGTTTACGTAATATCCGTCTTTAACTTCTCTGGCAATACGTTTTGCTATATCTTCTTTACTTAACATACTTTTAATTTGAAAATTTGATGATGCGGCAATCTGAAAGCTGCTGCGATCTTTTTATTTTTGGAAATAATCTGCTGGTTCCGTCAGCCGGAAATGAACCATTCAATTAAATTTCTTCTGAAATATCGATCAATAACATGTCAGAAAAACTATGTACTGGTTATCAGGCTTTCATTTTTCCACTGCTGAATTTTAAAATTGAACTTCTTTCCGGACGTTATCCTTCTTTCCGGACGGTGCGCTGTTCAATTCTTTTTTCAAATTTTTCACCCTGGAAAATCCTCTGGATCATAATTCCCGGAATGTGAACCTGATTGGGATCCAGTTCCCCCGGCTCTACCAGTTCTTCCACTTCAGCAATGGTAATCTTTCCGGCACCAGCCATCGGATGGTTGAAATTCCTTGCCGACCCTTTAAAAATAAGGTTTCCGGCATGGTCGCCTTTCCAGGCTTTTACAATAGAATAGTCTGCTTTAAACGCATGTTCAAGAATATGCGGCTTGCCGTCGAAATCTTTTACTTCCTTGCCTTCCGCCACTTCCGTCCCGAAACCGGCCGGGGTATAAAAGGCCGGAATGCCTGCCTGTGCTGCCCTGCATTTTTCCGCCAGGGTACCCTGCGGGGTCAGTTCCACTTCCAGTTCACCGGAAAGCATCTGTCTTTCAAACTCTGCATTTTCGCCTACATAGGAAGAGATCATTTTTTTAATCTGTCTTTTATGAAGCAACAGCCCCAGGCCGAAATCATCAACGCCTGCATTGTTTGAAATACAGGTAAGGTCTTTTACATCGCTCTCTACCAAAGCGTTAATTGAATTTTCAGGAATCCCGCAAAGCCCGAATCCGCCCAGCATCAGCGTCATTCCATCCGTAATTCCGGCGATGGCTTCCTTTGCATTTTTTACTCTTTTATCTATCATGAAATATCAGATTTTTCTGTTGGCCTAATTTAATACTTTTTCTTTATTCTGAAGAACAGCGATTCATTTTGACATAAGATAAAATTCTCCGGATAAAATAATGACCTGCTTAAACAGCAACTGCGAGTAATACAGATAAATTTTGATTTTTAAATGATTAAACAGATCCGATATTAGAACAGTGTACATGATGCATATCTTATCATGGTCTGAATTTTGGTTACTGTATGATGCACCAGTTGTTACAATTAAATATCACATTATGGAAACGAAAGACATTTCAAGAATTGCGCTCGGCGCATTTCTTATCACGGCAGGAATAGGGCATCTTACTTTTGCAAGAAAAGAATTCCAGGCCCAGGTCCCGGAATGGGTCCCGCTGAAAAAAGATAATACTGTGGTGTATTCAGGAATTGCGGAGATTGCACTGGGTACGGCCATGATTGCCACCCCGGAAAAATACAGAAAAACGATGGGAAAAATTGTTGCAGGATTTTTCGCAGCTGTCCTTCCCGGCAATATTGCCCAGTATAAAAACAGAAGGGATTCATTCGGACTGAATACGGACAACCGGAGATTTGCAAGGCTTTTCATGCAGGCTCCCCTGATTGCCTGGGCATTAAAATCTACAGATGATTAATGTACACAACATAAAATGCGCGGGAAAATTAAAATTTTCCCGCGCATTTTTTAATCCAATTTAATTCTGTTTCCTTAAAACCTTTAATTTTTTAAGAGTATTCTGTACTCAACTATTATTGGATAATCAGTTTCAGCGTAAACAATTTCCTGGTATGGACTTTTACAAAATAAATTCCCTTCGGAAGATTTTCATTCACCAGAGAGAACCGCTGGTTGTTGATATTTTTAGATTCGTACAGCAAATCCCCGTTGACTGACATCAACTGTATTTTTTCAATCGGATAATCACTTTTAATAAAGGTCGGCTCACCCGGCTTGCTTGGGTTCGGATATAAAATCACATTTTTCTCTGTGCTCTTCACTTCCTCTGTTCCCAGCGATGTCCCGGAAACCTGGAACTGAACCCTGTTTGAAACTTCTGTATAGGAATCATTGGTAAACATCACCAGGTAATAGCTGCCCGGCGTTGCAGGAACTGCTGTGCCCTGAATGGTTTTTGTTCCCTGGGTGATTCCGTCGAAATAGGTATATGAAACAAAATTGTCATCAGGTGTTGTCACACTTTGCGGATAAATTCCCAGCCAGTCTTTGATAATTCCCGGGGAATCTGTCCATGAAGCCGTAATATTTTCGCCCAATGTATACACCGGTTTGTTCGTCCAGAGCTCAGTTACAATATCCCCTACTTTAAAGAAAACCTTTTCTCCTACCGAGGTGTAGCCGTCTTCAAGAAAGTACTGGGCATAATAATATCCTTTCGGGAGCCCTGTGAAGTTAAGCGTTCCTGAAGCGGTGGTTACATAACTCCATTTTACGGAAGGTGTTGGCCCGGGAACCTGACCCATTTTATAAATCCCGATCCAGTCTTTTGTAAGGTTAGGACCGTTGTTAAAATTCAGAACCACAGTTCCGCCTACGGGATATTCATCTGCACTTGTATTTAAAACAACTTTCGGCCCTACATAAAAGCTTTTTCTGGGCGCAATATCCGTGTAGCCATTATTGGCAAAGAACCCTGCAAAATACTGGCCTTTGTTCGGCAACCCATTATTGATGGTAACCGTTCCTGAAGTCTGCCCGTTGGTATACACATACGCCTGTGAAGTTACAGAGGCCGGAGTCTGCCCTTTCTTATAAATACCTACCCAATCCTGGTTATTCCCGGGACCGTCTGTAAAAGTTGCCGTAATCGGTTCGTTCTGAAGATATTCGGTTTTATTCAAAGTAAAAGTCGGGTTGGATACCATACTTCCTGTTACTTCAAACTGTTTTGCATCGCTCCAGTCACTCCACTCCAGGTTCCTGTCCCGGTAACGGACTTTTACATAATAGACCCCGTTGGTTATTGAATTGGCTGCAATCTCTGCTTTTGTAATATCAACATTGGCATTCAGGTTCTTTGTGAGATCCGGCGTTCCGTTTCCGTCTTTCCCGAACCAGTTTTCATAATCGCGGTACAGTTCTTTTTCAACCACAGAGAAATCTGACGCTTTGCTGATCAGGAATTGTGTGGTGTTCAGTAATTCCCCGTTTGTTGTTGAAAAAGTGCTGCCGTTCAAGGTTAAAGGTAAAGTTACGGGAGCGGTAAAAATATTCGTAACCGACGGCTTGACAGGCTTAGGCTGATTTTTATACCGATGAAAGGTATCCACCAGCT
Source organism: Chryseobacterium sp. JJR-5R (assembly GCF_034047335.1). Lineage (NCBI taxonomy): Bacteria > Pseudomonadati > Bacteroidota > Flavobacteriia > Flavobacteriales > Weeksellaceae > Chryseobacterium > Chryseobacterium sp. JJR-5R. The sequence goes on along the minus strand of NZ_CP139137.1, from coordinate 1,336,976 downwards.
CATTGTATTTCTTATGGTAAACACCTCCGATTGAATAAGACTCGATATCGACTTTCCCTGTATTGACATCAACCTCGACAATCTGATATGTCCAGTCGGTTAATGTTTTCTGAACATCATCAAAATCCTGTTCATTGGACATTCCCCAGTATTGGTCCCAGGCCGTGCCTCCTGAAATGATCTGGTAATTCGGGGTGTTTTTCAACTGTCCCCTGTGGTATAAATGGTGATGGGCTCCTACATGCATCAGGTATTTATTGGATGTTGTCAGAAGCGGGACGGCAGTATTTCTTACCCAGGTTGAAATATCCCCTACATATTGCTCCGCCTGGTAAGGCCTGTGGCTTAAAGAAATAATCCAGTCTACTGTAGGATCATTGTTGGCTTCATTCAACACCTGCTGAAGCCAGGTCTGCTGTGCGGTACCCGTATGTTCCGAGCTCAGGCTTACAAACAAAACGTTTCCGGCCTGCTGGGCATAATAATTCTCATTTCCCGAAGAGATATTTTTGTACTTAATCTCATCAATATAAAAATGGGCATAATAGGAATTCATTCCCAGTGTCCCGTAGGTTTCATGATTTCCCACCGTGGTCTGGATCGGAAGGTATGGCGAAAGTTTGATGTTCTTTTTGAAGTGTACGTTCTCATAATGATCCAGCGTGCCTACATCCACCTGGTCTCCCACCATAAATGTCAAAGCAATATTATCCGAAGGGTCTGAATTCGCTCCAAATTTTTCCTTTAGCTTTTTATATGCATTTAAGGTTAAGGAATCGTACCTCGGTTCAGCCTTGATCTGGTTGTCTCCCATAATCAGGAACCGGATTTTCCCGTTTGCGGTAGCCGCCTGCCCCGGTAAAGGAAGTGTCCGGAAATTGTATACTGCAGATTCGCTGGTGCCGGTTTTAATTTTATAATAATATTTCGTATTCGGCTGAAGGCCGGTAATTTTTGCGGTATGGTAATAATAATTGTTATTGTAACCGGTATCTGAAAAAATATTGGTGGTCCCGGTAACGGTAACGTTCAGATTAGCCGGTGAAGTTCCGTACGTGACTGTGGTTTCATTATTAGATGCCGTTTTCCAGGTAACAATCATGGAATTGGGTGTCGGATTCTGAAGATAGGGAAATAAAGACTGCCCAAATGCGATCTGGACGACAAAGAAGAAAAAGAGAAGATAATGTTTCATAAAATTTCAGTTTTAAGTTTTAGGTCCGTTTACAAGGTGAACTGTATGGCCCAGAGCATGTACGGACAGGTTTTTATCACCCGGCAAAACTATAACTGCCATATAAACTAAGGCTGATGGCAACTTAAAGGAAATGTTAATTTTAAGTCAGAATTGCATGCGGAACTTCATTATTTTTAATAAACAATTATTTTGAATATTTAAAAAGTATTTATATATTTGCAACCTGTTATTCAACCTCTGACGAAGTCCGTGTAAGTTGCTTAGCCTAAACATTTTATTTATTAATAATGGATTTATTAAAGTACGTACAAGACAAGTACATTACAAAAAAAGAATTCCCTGAATTCAAAGCCGGTGATACCATCACTGTGTATTACGAGATTAAAGAAGGCCAGAAAACAAGAACTCAGTTCTTCAAAGGAACGGTAATCCAGTTGAGAGGTGCAGGATCTACAAAAACTTTCACCATCAGAAAAATGAGCGGTGATATTGGTGTAGAAAGGGTTTTCCCGATCAACATGCCAGCTTTGCAAAAAATTGAAGTTGACAGAAGAGGTAAGGTTAGAAGATCAAGAATCTACTACTTCAGAGATCTTAGAGGTAAGAAAGCGAGAATTAAAGACGCTGCTTACAAAAAGAAATAATTCAGACAACAATACATACGAAAAGCGACTGTTCCTATTGAGCAGTCGCTTTTTACTTGGCTAATTTTCAGGAGCTGTTTCCCGCTTTCCGCTGCAATCTTTTCCTTCAAAAAAGGATTTACGCTGCAATCGGGGCTATGATACTGGCCCAATTTCGCTATTTTATAAAACCATACAGCGCATTCCAGAATTTATCATACACTTCAATATGCGGAAGGTGCCCCACATTTTCAATTTCCAGCAGCCTGGACCCGGGAATCTGCTGCTGCGTTTTCTTTCCTAATTCCTGGTACTGCCCCATTTTATCCTGTAATTCTTTAGGAGCCCTGTCCTTTCCAATTGCCGTTCGGTCTCTGGTCCCGATAATCAGCAAGGTCGGGGCTTTAATATTTTTAAATTCATAACATACCGGCTGGTTATAGATCATGTCTGAAGTCAGTGCCGCATCCCAGGCTACTTTAGGGTAATCAGGATGGAGGGTCCAGCCTGCGATCAGGTCCAGCCAGGGCTGATATTCAGATTTCCATTTATTGTCATAATAAAATTTCAACTGGTAGTTTTTGTATGACTCAGCTGTGTTTTTTAATTCCGACTGATACGCATCATCAATGGTCTGATAGGATGCAAAAGTCTTGTAATCCTCCAGTCCGATCGGGTTTTCCAAAATTAATTTCTGTACCGTCTCAGGATACTGCAAAGTAAACCGTGTGGCTACCATCCCTCCCATGGAATGTCCCAGTACTATGGCTTTTTCAATTTTCAGTTCATCCAGAACCGCTTTTGTATTTTCTGCGAGCTGAGCAAAGGAAAACTGGTAATGCTGAGGTTTTGAAGACTTCCCAAACCCGATCTGATCCGGAATGACCACCCTGAATCCTTTATCCGAAAGATCACGTGCCGTTTTTTCCCAATATGCTCCGTTAAAATTTTTCCCGTGAAAGAGTACAATGGTTTTTCCGTTGGATGCTTTTGGCTTTACATCCATATAGGCCATTTTCAGATCATTATTCTGAGATTTAAGACTGAGAAAATATACTGTATAAGGATATTGATAATTGGCAAGTTCTGCATCCAGAGGCTTTACCTGCGAAAACAGTACATTGGAACCTACGGACAGCATCATGACCACAACAGCTTTCTTAATATATTTCATACAATTTAATTTAAAGATCTATAAAATTAAAAAAACCGCTTCAAAAGGAACGGTTTTCATTGTTATTTTTTATGGCTTTGCAGTTGTCATAATATTTCTGCAACAGCTGGTTCTTTTCTCGAAGGTAAATTCATCAGAACAATCGCAAAAAGTATCAGAGCAATGCCTACCCACTGGATAAACACTACTTTTTCTCCCAATAAAATAAAAGCCATCGTCACGGAAACCGGAAGCTCCAGTGAAGAAACGATGCTTCCGAGTCCCAATCCTGCATTGGGAAAACCGATGTTAAATAAAATCGGAGGGATAATCGTTCCGAATAAAGCCAGAACAAATCCATATTTCCATAAAATAGAATACCGGAACGCATGAATGTGTTCGGTGTTATCCGTAAAGTTCAGATACACTGATTTTAAACCTTCAAAATGAAGAGGCCCGAGCTGAGCAAAAAACAGGAAAACAAAAATGACTACGGAACCTCCGCAAAGCATGATGATGCTTTTTCTGAAAACCGGTAAATGAGTCGCTAATTTATTGGAGGTGAACATCGTCATTGTATAAGAAGCCGCCGCCATCAGGCCCCAGAAAATACCTTTTGCATCAAGATGAATTTCAGTGTTTATCAGATTGATGGCCAGGACCGTTCCTGTTAAAACGATAATTACGGATATAATTTTTCTGGCATTGGGTAATTTCTTTGTTAAAAAACTTTCCACCACAACACTGAACCATACCGACTGCATCAATAAAACAATGGCAATGGAAACATTGATATACTGTACCGACAGATAATAAAATAAGCTTGTACAGCCCAATGAAGTTCCGGCCAATATCAGATTCCTTACTTCTTTTGAGGTAGGTGAAGGCAGCGTTTTTTTAGAGGTAATGGTCTGGATAAAATTCAGCAGCAAAAGCCCGATTAATCCCAGGACAAACTGGGAGGTTGTTACCTCCGAAGTGGTATACCCTTCCTCATACGCAAGCTTCACAAAAGTGGCCAACATCCCATAGATGCTTGCGCCAATCCCTACAAACAAAACTCCTTTCAGTATATTCTTCTTCATAATTCTTTTTTCAGCCTGCAAAGGTACGACATTTTCAATAAGGTTTGTTTAGGACGTATGGCCTAAACAAACCCGGCACAAGCAAAGCTTGTGCCGGGTCAGAATAAGTGATGTATTATATTGTATTATATTACGTACTATTTTTTGATAAGAAGCTTGGTTGCGGCATCGATACCGATTCCTTTTACTTTTACCATATACGTCCCGTTAATTAATTTTTCTGTAGAAATGGCTTTCTTTGAATCCGGAGAAATTTTTTCTTCGGAAGAAACCAGTTTTCCGGACATATCATAAATTTCAACACTTGCTTTTCCTAATGTTTTATCCGGGAAGTTGATAAAGAATTCATTCTTGGCCGGATTCGGGTAAATGGATATGGTTGTATTTTTTACGCCGTTTACCTCATCGGTTGCCAGTACACAGTCTGCCGGCACACTGAAATCCTGAACCTGGTCATTGATGTTGGTTTTAGATCCTGCAGAAGCATTTACACCCAATCCTCTTTTCGCAAAAGTCCTCCAGATCATACAACGGTCTGCACCCTGTGTAGTTGCCAGTTCGGCTGTTAAAATTGCAGTTCTTCCATCTATGAAAGTCGGACTGCAGACCTGAAGTTTTAGTGCATCTGTAACCAATTGCAATACTCTGGAACTTCCGTTTGTTGTATTGGAAGTCACATTGGATGCATATCCATATTTCGCAACATATTGCCAGTGAAGGTCCCAAAGCATGGTTGCCCAAACAAAACCGATAGAGTGAACATTAGGAACCATAGTGGATCCATTTAAAAATTCCATTCCATTCGTATTTCCATATGTAAAACTATTAACCGCAAAATCCGGTGAATATTTAGCGGGCCGGATACCGTTGCCTGATATACCTTCACCTGACACATAGGTACCCATACCTCTAGGAACAGAAGCATTATCCCCAGGCTTATTAGTCAGCATTAATGCAAAAAAATCTGACCAGCCCTCTCCCATCTGTTCCTTACTTTGTGAAGCCTGTAAACAAGAATAGCCATTACCCGTTAATCTGTTTGAAATTCCATGACCATATTCATGAATCATAACTCCATTGTCAAAACTTCCGTCCTGTTTTGTACTGTATCCCATTGACACATTAACAGTTGTATTGTTGGCTAACAGGGATTTAATATACTCACCCTCTGTATTATCGATCAGCTCTGCCAGAATATAAACATTAGCATTAGTCCCACCCATATTTCCCGGAGCAGCTGAAGATGCAGCATTATAAATAACAGCACCTGTAGCACCCGCATTCTGCATATTTTCAACTTTGATGCTGAAATCACAATTTCCTCTTTCCGCAAGACCGATAAAACCACTTAACGAACCGGACGGTAAAGCAGTGCATGCATCTAAAACGGGTGATAATTTAACGCTGCCTGTTACAGGAACTCCTGTAATCTGCTGTCCGAACTGGGCAGTAAAAGAAACCGGAGTTCTTGCTGCTGCAGAAGCAGGTGCATTATAGAATAATTTTTGAGAATCATTTACCCAAAGATACATTTGCATTCTTCCGTTTCCTCCGTCCTGAGGTGTTGCAAAGTTTGCATTGTTATAATTGGAAACGGTATTTGTAGGTACAGTACCCCCGCCATCTTGCGCTTCAGCATTCACAAAATCATTTCCTAATCCGCCCAAGCCAAAATTATTATTCTGGAAGTTTCTTGCTGCCGGTGTAAAACCAAATTTATAGAAAATATCATGCACCATATTATTGGCATAAAACAGGTTGGTAATAGCGGCATCCTGGTTAGTTAAAGCAAGTGCCCCTGCCGTATAAGGAAAATTAAAGTTCCTGCCAGAACCGCCATCCGGTGTTATGCCTGAAAAAAGATCATCATCATATAAATCCTGATAGGCAAAAACATTATTTCCCTGAGTAGTCGTATAGTGAGTTGTTCCGTCAGAATGCCATCCTTCGGGTGAAGCTGTAAGATTCCACGGATTTGCAACTACTGATCTTGAGCCAAATGTGGGAGCTTCAACAGGGAAAGGAAATACATTATAAGACGCATTATCCGGAGCAAGTAACAGACTGGACTGTTGATGATTCTCTTTATTTAAAGGAAATGCCACTAACGCATGTTCATGGGAATGCTCATAAGGATGATCTATAAAATCGCAGCTCAGATTAAGGTCATTTTTTTCAACAACTTCTCCTGTAGCAGCGTTTACCAAGATGTCCCAGTAATTTGAAGTCTTTTTTTCAGGGAAGGTGAATTCATAGCACAAAATAAGCTTCTGATCTTTCTTTACATATACCAACTGTTGCTTTGCAAACAGCATATCTTTAGTATCAGCATCATGGAAATTCAGAATGGCAATTTTACCTGGATCTTCTATATTCGTATCTTTTGCGGCAGCTCTAAAAGCTGCTTCTCTGGTAATTGCAGGAACATTCGGATCCACGCTTTCATAGTCCTTTTCAAAAGAATCATTATAATAAGCAACCTGATTATTTTTTATTAGAACAGAACCGAGAGATCTATATACAGGTATTCCCTTATACATCTGCTGTATTTTAACAATATCAGCATTCATGCTTTCAGCATGGTCACTTACATCTATATTAAAATTATTAAGATCAGGTTTTTTAAATTCTCTGATTTTGTTTTGAGAGATATAGTCTTTAATTAATTTCTCATTATCCTGAGAAAATAAATCCGAAGATGAGAATACTGCCAAAGCAGCAAAAATCAGGGGTAGAGTTCTCTTTTTCATATTGATTAATAAAGGTGCTAATTTACAAATATTATTCAACCGAAAACTTTTTTAGTGATTCATTTTAAAATAATAATGACCATTCTATAAAGAACAGTCATTATAATATTATATTCAGTGCAACACTACTTTTTAATGATAACTTTAGAGGCGGCATCGATACCGATTCCTTTTACTTTTACCATATACGTCCCGTTAATTAATTTTTCTGTAGAAATGGCTTTCTTTGAATCCGGAGAAATTTTATCTTCGGAAGAAACCAGTTTTCCGGACATGTCATAGATTTCAACGCTTGCTTTTCCTAATGTTTTATCCGGGAAGTTGATAAAAAATTCATTCTTTGCCGGATTCGGGTAAATGGATATGGTTGTATTTTTTACGCCGTTTACTTCATCGGTTGCCAGTACACAGTCTGCCGGCACACTGAAGTCCTGGACCTGGTCATTGATACTGGTTTTGGACCCTGCAGAAGCACTTACCCCAAGTCCCCTTTTCGCAAAAGTCCTCCAAATCATACAACGGTCTGCACCCTGTGTCATGGCCAATTCTGCCTGCAGAATTGCATCCCTGCCCTCAACAAAGGTAGGATTACACGGCTGAAGCTTTAAAGCATTAGTAACCAGCTGAAGTACTCTGGAACTCCCATTTGTTGCATTGGCCGTTACGTCTGAAGAATACCCGTATTTTGCAACATACTGCCAGTGAAGGTCCCAAAGCATGGTTGCCCATATAAATCCTATGGAATGAACATCCGGAACAATCTGTCCGCTTGAGTTTGTATATTCCATTCCGTTACTATCAACGTATGTATAGTCATTGACCGTAAAATCCGGAGAATATTTAGCAGGCCTTATTCCTCCTCCCGAATTTGCCTGTCCGGCAGCATAAGTAGCCATACCTCTTGCAACAGAAGCATTGTCTCCCGGCTTATTAGTCAGCATCAAAGCAAAAAAGTCAGACCATCCTTCACCCATCTGTTCTTTATCTGCTGACGAATTCAGACAGTTTGCTCCGCCTCCTGTCAACCGGTTGGAGATTCCATGTCCGTATTCATGAATGACAATCCCATTATCAAAACTTCCATCCGGAGTTACACTGGTGGCGGGGTCATCTTTCAAAGTAACATTTACTGTGGTAGCCGTGGCAAGCTGGCTTTTGATATATTCTCCTTCTGTATTGGTGATCAATACTGACGGGATTGTAATGGTAGCATCTGTCCCGGACATACCGCCGATGGTATTTCCGTTAGCTGTATTGTTGTAAATTATCACAGCGTTTGCTCCTGCATTCTGTGCATTCTTAACTTTAACGGTGAAAGCGCAGGTACCTCTTTCCACTAAGCCGATTTTCCCCGTAAGTGAACCCGCAGGTATTGCTGTACATCCATCCAGTACTGAAGATAACTGAACATTGCCCGTAACGCCGGTAGGATCAAGAGGGTTTCCAAACTGGGCGGCTCCCGTTGCCGGCTGGCGTGGTACGGCTGTACTTGGTGCATTGTAAAAAAACAGCCTGTTTACAGTATTCCACATAAACATCTGCATCCTTGGCCTGTTTCCGTCACTGGGACTGGCAAAATTTGCGTTGTTCGTTCCTCCGCCATCCTGGGCTTCGGCCTGCACATAATCATTTCCTACACCACCCAGACTAAAATTGGCATTCTGAAAATTCCTCGCTGCCGGTGTAAAACCAAACAAGTAGAAAATATCATGGATTTTATTATTTACATAAAATAAGTTCGTAATAGAGGCATTCTGATTGCTGAACTGGTCTGCATTAATACTGAAAGGGTAATTGAAGTTTCTGGACGCGCCTGCATCCGGAGAAAGCCCTGGTATATTCGTAGCAGAACCATCTTCGTAAGCATACACATTATTCCCTCTTGTATTGGTATAGCGCGTTGTTCCGTCATAATGCCATCCTTCCGGTGATGCTGCAAGAATCCACGGATTACTGACTACAGACCTTGATCCGAATGTAGGAGCTTCTATCGGCAACGGAAAAATATTATAGGAAGCGTTATCAGGTGCTAAAAATGAAACTGCTGACTCCGACTGCTGCGTTTTATTAATTGGACCCACAAATGCATTGTGATTATGAGAATGGTCATAATCATGGGAATAAGCATCATGATGGAAATTACATGATACATTCAGGTCAGACTTGCTGATGATCTTCCCATTGGACGCATCTACCAGAATATCCCAGTAACTCGATGATCCCGGTTCAGGAAAAGAAAATTCATGCGCCAGTTTTAAGCTTCCCGCATCTTCTACATATACTAATCTCTGCTTGACAACTTTTATATTTCCCGGGTCAGGATCATTAAATCCGAGAATCGGATAAGATCCAATTTCCTGTTTTTGCAGATCTTGTGCAATTTTTTGTAATGCTGTAATTTTATTGACAGAAACGCTGTTCGGGGCTGCCGACTGATAATCTTTTAAAAATGTATCTGTATAATAAACCACTTTATTTTCCCTTATCAGCACAGTCCCTTCAGCATTATATACAGGAAAGCCATTGTACATCTGCTGAAATTTTACAACATCGCCATTCATTGATTTTGATGTATCCACATTTCCGATAATAAATCCGGTAAGATCAGATTTTTTATATTCCCTGATTTTATTTTGAGAAATATAATCTTTAATCAACTTCTCATTGTCTTGTCCGAACAGAACGGAAGGAATGATTGCAGAAACTGCAAACAATAGGGGTAAAACTATTTTTTTCATATACATTAATAGAGTCGCTAATCTACAAATATTTAATAATAAAATAACATATTATTTATATTTATTTAAAAATAACTCTACTTTATCGGCTATCAGAATAATCCTGTTTCTTTAAGCATTATATTTTTTCATATTAGAGCCCGTTTACATTCAGCTTAAAGTGCAATATCCTGCAGATCAGAGGTGATGAAGCAGATCTGAATACCCATAAAAAAACTGCTGGATCTTCTGGCGTGTATCCCGGAATAAGATTTAAACCTGCTTAAAAAATGTAAAGCTATGATTCTTAAACTGTCTTCTAAGGTTGAAAATGTAATATTAAAATAAAAAAAGCCACTCAAACGAGTGGCTCAATATTATCAAATGAAGTGATTAAAGGATTATTTACCTTCTTCCATTTTTCTTTTCAATTCTGCTAATGCATCGATATCTCCAAGAGTTGATCTTTCTTCATTGTTTGAAGAAGAAGACATGTTATTGTTGTTAGATCTGTTGTTAGAAGATTCTCTGGAATTTTTCTTTTCTTCGTCTCTGAAGATTCCTGTGTGAGAAACCACTACTCTCTTGAATTCTTTGTTGAATTCGATTACTTTGAAATCAGCCTCTTCACCTTTCTTGATTTTGGATCCGTCTTGTTTCTCCAATAATCTTGACGGGCAGAAAGCTTCAACCTCAACATCTTCAAACTGTACTGAAGCACCTTTATCATGTACTTCTACCGCCTTACCTGCATGGATTGTTCCTTCAGCATATTTGGTTTCGAAAGCATCCCAAGGGTTGTCCGTCAATTGCTTGTGACCTAAAGATAATCTTCTTGCCTGGATATCAAGTTCAAGAACGATAACATCTAATTTATCACCAACGGCACAGAACTCAGAAGGGTGCTTGATTTTCTTAGTCCAAGAAAGATCAGAGATATAGATCAATCCGTCAATTCCTTCTTCCAATTCTACGAATACACCGAAGTTGGTAAAGTTTCTTACGGTACCTACATGCTTGGATCCTACTGGATATTTAGCTTCGATATTTTCCCATGGATCTTTGTTTAATTGCTTGATACCAAGAGAAATTTTTCTGTCTTCTCTGTCTAAAGTCAATACTTCAGCTTCCACTTCATCACCTACTTTTACAAAGTCACCTGCAGATCTTAAGTGCGTAGACCAAGACATTTCAGAAACGTGGATCAATCCTTCCACACCAGGAGCGATTTCTACGAATGCACCATAGTCAGCAAGAACCACTACTTTTCCTTTTACCTTATCTCCAACTTTCATGTCAGCAGAAAGAGCATCCCAAGGATGAGCCTCTAATTGCTTCATACCCAACTGGATTCTTGTTTTCTCGTCATCAAAGTCAAGGATAACCACTTTCACAGTCTGTCCGTCTTCTAAGATTTCAGACGGGTGGTTCACTCTAGACCAGGAAAGGTCTGTAATGTGAATCAATCCGTCTACACCACCAAGATCTACGAATACACCGTAAGAAGTAATATTCTTAACAGTACCTTCAAGAACCTGACCTTTTTCAAGCTGCGCGATGATTTCTTTTTTCTGACCTTCGATATCGGCTTCGATCAATGCTTTGTGCGATACCACTACGTTTTTGAATTCAGGGTTGATTTTCACAACTTTGAACTCCATTGTTTTACCTACAAACTGATCGTAATCTTTAATTGGCTTAACATCAATCTGAGAACCAGGTAAGAATGCTTCGATTCCGTGTACGTCCACGATCATACCTCCTTTGGTTCTTGATTTTACAAAACCGTTAACGATTTCTCCAGTTTCGTGAAGTTCGTTTACCCTGTCCCAAGCTTTAAGCGTTCTTGCTTTTCTGTGAGACAACTGTAATTGTCCGGTTTTGTCTTCTCTTCTGTCAACCATTACTTCTACCTCGTCACCTACGCTCAGGCCCTGGTTGTAACGGAATTCGTTAAGAGAAATAACACCTTCGGATTTGAAGTTGATGTCTACGATTGCTTCTTTATCCGTTAATCTTACTACTCTTCCAACCAAAACGTCATTATCGCTCAGGTTGTTAAGAGATCCGTTGTAGATTTCTTCTAAATCGCTTTTTTCTTTTCTCGCATCTGCATCAAGACCAGATTCGAAAGAATCCCAGTCAAATTGTTCCGGTGCTACGTTTTGGTTTAATAAAACCTCTGCTGAATTTGTCTCTTTTGACATTTTCTAATAAAATTTGTATTCCTTCTTTTTTAACGGTCTGAATCAATGCGGATTTAAAAAATACGGAAGTAATTAATTTATAATAATTTACCTTTTCAGACCTCACCCACAAAAAGTGGTGCAAAGATATGAAATTTTTAAATACAATCAACAATATTTAAGGGTTAAAAGATTAAATATAAACAGCTGATTATCAAATCATATATCAATGTTACAAATCCAGAACCGCTGCCAAATGACCCGGATAGTTTTCCAGATCTTTCACCGGATCTCCGTCTTTAAAAATATCGTAACAATTGTATCCTGGCAAAATCTCAACTCCACAAAATTTGTAGTTGCTGGTAATATGTATAAAGACATCAGCGGTACTTCTACCCTGAAACAAAATTTGATCCGGATTATTAAAACTATCTTCAGGAGCATTCCAGGTGGCACAAACCATAAATTTTTTACCGTGTAATTTTCCACCTGTTCCATATTGTCGAGACGGATCTTCTCTTGTGCGCCCATCATCAGTAAGAAATTTTTGACTCATCAATCCGCTATTGAAAACTTCGTCCACATATTTTTTATAAATCCATGGTGCACCAAACCAGTTAACAGGTGTTTGCAAAATAATGACATCTGCTTCAAGATGTTTTTCTACTTCTTCATCAGCGTCATACCCATTTTCTACTTTAGTTTCTACGACTTCAAAACCTTTTTCTAAGAAAAATTCTTTAGCTTTTTGATTGAAAGCATCATTTAAAAGACCTTCTGACCAATTTGGATAAGTTAAATGAGTATTGATTAAGAGTACTTTTTTAGTTGAATTCATTGTAATTTATATTGATATTTAATTAATAGAAAGCCATCGTATTGAAGTTATTGGCAAAAAGTCATTTGCATAGCATTCATTCTACCGCCGTACACTGTCAATTTTGTAAATTCCGTTTCCAATTCCTGAAATTCCGATGCAGATAATTGAACATCGTACGCTCCTAAATTTTCATTTAAATGAGGGATATTTCTGGTTCCGGTAATGGAAACGATAAAAGGTTTTTTAGCCATTAACCAAGCTAATGCAATTTGTGATGTTGTTGCATTTTTATCGGATGCAAAACGATTCAGCAGATTTACAATCGGCATATTTGTAGCCAGGTTTTCAGGAGTAAATCTTTCGAAGGCTGAACGTAAGTCCAGTTTATTATCAAAAGGAGTTTGTGCGTTTAGTTTCCCTGTCAAATATCCCATTCCAAGCGGTCCCCACGGCACAAAACCAATTCCCAATTCTTCACATAAATCCAATACCCCATTTTTTTCTACGCTTCTTTCCATAAAAGAATATTCTGTCTGGATAGCGGAAACAGGCTGTACCGAATGTGCTTTCCGGATAGTTGCAGTATTTGCTTCAGACAAACCGAAATGCAACACTTTTCCTTGTTGTATTAAATCTTTAACTGCTCCCGCAACATCTTCAACTGGTACATTTGGGTCAACTCTGTGTTGGTACAAAAGATCGATATGATCGGTCTGAAGACGTTTCAAAGATGCTTCAACTGCTTTTTTAATGTGTTCGGGTCTGCTGTTTAAAGTGATGTTAGCCGCACCAATTTCAAAACCAAATTTAGTAGCAATCACAACTTTATCTCTGAAGGGTTTTAATGCTTCCCCCACCAATTTTTCATTGGTATAAGGACCGTAAACCTCGGCAGTATCAAAGAATGTAACGCCATTTTCATATGCTTTCCGGAGGGTTTTGATGCCTTCTTCTATTTTTGCAGGTGCACCATAATTAGCACTGATGCTCATACAACCCGCTCCCAATGCTGACACTTTCAGTTTTCCAAGATTCCTTGTAGCCATTTTATCTTTTTTATGATTGTTGATTTCATTGTTTGCTGAATCTTTTGTTGATGCAGACATCAAAGCAGGCACAAGCATCAATCCTGCTCCGGCAATTACACTTTGCTGAAGAAATTTTCTACGTGAATTTTCGCTGTTGTTTTTATTTTTACTGTCTTCCATTTTGTGATGTTTAAATTATTAAACAAAGGTATTTTTAGAAAAGCAGACCCGCGGAAACAGATTACCACAAAAAAAGAAACAAATTACTGATTGCGAAAAAACGCCTCTTGTGAAGGCGTTTTTCTATATTGGGTTTCTGTTCATCGCTTGCAACCGAAATTCCCTGGGCGTAAGACTAACTTGCTTCTTAAAGAATTTTGAAAAGTAGTTCGGATATTCAAAACCAAGTGCGTAGGCTATTTCGGCCGTATTCATTTTTTGATTTTCCAACAATAATTCTTTGGCTCTCTTTATTACAAAATCATGGATATTTTCCAAAGCTGATTTCTGCGTGAAATGTTTTACGATGTCACCCAGATAATTGGCGGTCAGACCCAATTTATCTGCAAAATACTGCACACTTGGAAGTTGTTTTACAGGTTGATTATAATAGTCTGCCAAGCTTTGCTGAAAACCGGTAATGATATGATTATACTGTTTCGGGTCGGTAGAAAACTGTCTTTTGTAGAATGCCTCTACCAATGACACCAGCACATTCACATAGGAAATCAAAACACTGAAATTTGTTTTTTCGCTGTCATGGTATTTTAACATCAACCTGAAAACGGTGCTCACGTCTTCCACCTCGTCATCGGTTAAATACAAGGCTTCGTGCTGTCCGTAATCCAAATACGTTTTAAACAAAAACCTGTTTTCTTCAATAATTTTTTTTGAAAGCTGCAGATACATTCCCGTATAAGTAGGTTCAGCATCCCATCCAGGTTCTATGATCAAATCCGGTGTATTGAAAAATATGGCTGAAACCGGCTCAACGTCAGGAGTTGATTTTCTCCTGTATTTAATTTTAATGGAAATTCTGTAAAAATCCACAACAACGGCTTCACAGGCGACAGTTATTTTCAGAGGGTCGTAATAGCCAACATCTATGTCATTATCCAGAGGTTCTGACAAACCAATTTCCTGATTATAAGATGTGAAGTCTTTGTAGATTTTCATCCGTTAAATTTACAAATTTATCATATTTATTTAGCCCAACAGCAAAACCGGGCAGGACAAAGAAATGCATTCAGCCATACTTCTGGAAACTTATCATTTTCTACCTGCAAGCTAAATTACTACCTTTGCACCATGGAACTACAATCAATTTATCAGAAACTGCAGATTCAGGACATGAACCAGATGCAGAAATCTACCTATAAAACCACGGAGAACAATCAGGATGTTGTTTTGCTCTCGCCTACCGGTTCAGGGAAAACGCTGGGCTTTTTGTTTCCTGTGCTCCGGAACCTTACAAAAGAGGCTTCAGGGATCCAGGCTCTAATCCTGGTTCCGGCAAGGGAACTGGCTTTGCAGATTGAGCAGGTTTTCAAATCCATGGGGACGGATTTTAAAGTTTCCGTATGTTACGGAGGCCATGATAAAAAGATTGAAGTCAATAATTTAACTGAAGCTCCGGCAGTTTTAATCGGAACACCGGGAAGAGTGGTTTATCATTTAAGAAATAATAATTTTGACCCGGCAACCATTCAGACCCTGGTACTGGATGAGTTTGACAAAGCACTGGAGCTGGGCTTCCATGAAGACATGGAGTTCATTTCCAACTCCCTGAAAGGGCTTTCGCAAAGAATTTTAACGTCGGCAACGGCAATGGACGAAATTCCAAAGTTCACGGGCCTGAAAAATGAAAAAACCATTGATTTTTTAAAACTAAGCGAAGTAAAACCGGATATTCAGTTAAGAAAAGTAATGACGATCTCCGAGGAGAAACTCGATACTTTATTTAATCTGATCTGTAAAATCGGGAACAAAAGAACCCTGATTTTCTGCAACCACCGTGAAGCGGTTGACCGGATTTCCGAACTTCTGCGTGAAAAAGGAATCGACAGGGAAACCTTCCACGGCGGGATGGAACAGGATGAAAGGGAACGGGCTTTACTGAAATTCAGGAACGATTCTGCAAGGATTCTGATTACCACCGACCTGGCTTCAAGGGGCCTGGATGTTCCTGAAGTGGAATCGATTGTCCATTATCAGCTGCCTCCGAAAGAAGATGCCTTTATCCACAGGAACGGGCGTACGGCGAGGATGAATGCCAAAGGTTCCGCTTATCTAATCATGACTGCGGAAGAGAATTTCCCGTTTATCAAAAGCAATACGCCTGAGGAAAGTGTTGAGGGATTTACCGAAGTTCCGGAGAAAACGCCGTTTCAGACGGTTTACATCAGTGCCGGAAAGAAAGACAAAGTCAATAAGGTGGATATCGTAGGCTATTTGATTAAAAAAGGTGAACTCCAGAAGGAAGACATAGGCCTGATAGAGGTAAAAGATACCACTTCCTATGTTGCCGTTTCCAGAAATAAAGTGAATATGCTGCTAAGAAAGCTGGGCAATGAAAAACTGAAGGGTAAAAAAATAAAAATGGAAGTTGCGTACTAATTAATTACAATCTTTAAATTTTGTCTGGCAATTGGCAATTGACAATTAATTTGACTTAATCATAAAAGCGGGCATTGGCCCGCTTCTTCTGTATTATCTGATTATGATTATATCAATAATAAAATCATGAACGTTTTATCTTACGCCTTTTACTTTTGTGGGTAAGGTATACACTGATTTTGAAGCCGTGATAAAGAGTATGTCATGATGCTTCCCGCCGAACGTTACATTGGAAGTCCATTCTTCATTGACAGGAATGTGATGGATCTTCTGCCCTTCACGGTTAAAGACATGTACGCCGTCTCCTGTCAGATAAAGATTCCCGTGCTTATCCAGTGTCATTCCGTCTGAACCCATTTCACAGAACAGCTTTTTTTCAGACAATTTTCCTTCTTCTAAAATATCATATTCGTAGGTTTTGCCGGCTTCAATGTCAGAAACATAGAGTTTTTTAAATTTTTCGCTTCCTATGATGCCATTAGGCTGTGTAAATGTTTCAATTTTTTTCACTTCACCGTCCTTGCTCCTGTAATAAAGGCTTTTATGCGGCGTTTCCTGCTTGAAATCTACCCAGTAGTCTCTTTCATATAACGGATCCGTGAAATACATGCCGCCGTGGGCATCATTCCAGATATCGTTGGGGCCGTTCAGCCTTTTGCCTTCAAAGTGGTTCAGCAGAACCTCTGTTTTTTTATCTTTTGAAATTTTCCAGATTTCCCCTTTATGGTCAGAACAGGTGATAAGGTAGCCGTCCTTGTCAAAATGCATCCCGTTGGCCCGGCCTGTCCGGTTCATAAACTCATTCACCGTATTGGTTTTCCAGTCCCAGTAATAAATCTTGTCATTAGGCTGGTCCGTAAAATAAACATTTCCTTCTTTATCCGAAGACGGGCCTTCTGCAAAACTGAATTTGTCCGAAACCCTATCCGGTTTACGATCTTCATAAAACATATTTGTGGTATTTAATGATTGGCAGTTAGCCAATACGAAAACCAAACCAATATAGCCCGTACGCAGGATATTTTTCATACTTCATTCTATTTTAAAGCATACAATTTACGATTTTTTCTTATTTTGGGACTGCAATCAATCAATTTAAAAATCCCCGATTTCTTTGATTTTAATAATAATGGATGTTCTTTCCGGTCTGTATGAAAATTTACCTTATGATAGTTAAAACCCACTTTTTCCGTATTGTATTGATCCTTAAATTTAAAAAATATTTATCTTTGATGATTAGATTCTGACAATGAAGATCAATTTACCCGATAAACTGTATTATTCCATAGGAGAAGTGGCCAAGGCCTTTGATGTCAATGCTTCACTGATACGGTATTGGGAACAGGAATTCCCGATCATTAAACCTAAGAAAAACAAAAAAGGCAACCGGTATTTTACTCCGGAAGATATCAAGAACCTCCAGATGATCTACCATCTGGTTAAAGAAAAAGGCTACACGCTGGACGGCGCTAAAGTTGCCCTTACCACCAACAGCAGGATCTCCGAGACCATTACGCTTATCGACAGGCTTGAATTTGTAAAGGCCGAACTTCTGAAACTGAAAGATTCCCTGGCAGAAAAAGACAGTGAATAGTTAAAAATTTTAATCTGTTTTATTTCAGCAGTTTATATTTTAAATCATTTAAACTGAATGTATAGCGTGAAATAATTCAATTGCTATGGACTTATTGCTTATGCCTGCTATAATGGTTAAGTTTAGGCATGAAAAAGATATATTACCAGAAGCTGGCTTTTATGGGAATGATACTGATTATTCTCTTTGCCTTTCAGAATTATACCGGTACGGGAAAAGAAAATTTTCCCGAAGTGAAATTTATAACATCCGATCCTGATTCCGCCTTGCTGAATCTCACGGAATTTGATCCCAATGAACTGGATGAAAAACAGTGGCAGAATTTAGGATTTACCGAAAAGCAGACGGCCACCATCCTCAATTATAAAAAAATAGTCGGCGGGAGATTTCTTTCCAAAGAACAGTTCAGAAAATGCTTTGCGGTTTCGGAAGAAAAATTTGGTGAACTGAATCATTATATTCTGCTTCCGGAGACGAATAAGGAAGTCAAATCAAAGAATTTTACCGCTTCCGGAAAGACCTCGATCAATATTTCCGGGAAATTCAATCCTGATGAGTACACGGCCCATGACTGGGTGGAAATGGGTTTTAGTGAAAGACAGGCCGCCGCAATCCTGAAATATAAAAGTTTCCTGGGCGGGAGCTTTGTGAGCAAGGAAAAGTTTAAGGAATGTTTTATCATCAATGAAGAAAACTATAAAGTGCTTTCCCCTTATCTGATGCTTCCGGAAAAAACACCCTACAGCTTCAGCCGCTATCCGAAACCAGCCGGATCCCATAAAATGAAAGCTCAGTATCACCCCTTCGATCCCAATACAACAGATCTGGAAGGATGGAAATCTTTCGGTTTTTCCGACAGACAGGCACAAACCATCATCAATTACAGGGACAGGAACCTGAAAGGCAGCTTTAAAAGTCTGGAAGATATTGAAAAGTGCTTTGTGATTTCTGCTGAAAAATTCACGGAGCTTAAACCGTTTATACAGCTGAATCCTTCAGCATTGGTTAATAAACCTGTTCAGAAAACCGGAATACAGCAGGAAAAAACAGATTTCTCAAAAACAGATCTCAATGCCATTACCTTTAAGCAGCTTCTGGAATTCGGGCTGGATGAAAGAAGTGCCGGATCCATCATCGGGTTCAGGAGGAAACTGGGCGGATTTATGAACAAAGAGCAAATCCTTACGACTTACAATATTGATACGGAACTGGTAAAAAAACTTCTTTCCACAGCACCGCTGAATACAGCCGATGTCCCAAGATATACTTTAACAGATGCCCCGGAAGAATGGCTGAAAAACCATCCTTATTTTAAATATTCTGCCGATAAAATTATTTTTTACCGGATCAGCGAAAAGGATGAGCGGAAAATCTGGAAACTCCTGAAAGCGAAACCGGAATATGAAGCAAGAATGAAACTGTATTTAAAATGAAAATAACCTCGTCAGGGTTTTGAACCCTGACAAGGTTACTCCTGTCAATCAAATGTCTTGCTGGACCCTTCCAGCATTTTATTTAATGCGGCAAGTTCTTCTTCGGTAAGGTCCCTCCACTTCCCGACAGGAAGGTCGAGCTTGATATTCAAAACCCGGATGCGTTTCAGTTTTTTTACTTCGTAGCCGAGGTATTCGCACATCCTGCGGATCTGGCGGTTCAGTCCCTGGGTCAGTACAATGCGGAAATTCATCTCATCGATTTTTTCCACTTCGCATTTTTTGGTGACCGTATCCAGGATCGGAACGCCGTTGCGCATTTTATCAAGGAACTTCGGCGTAAGCGGTTTATCTACCCTCACGATGTATTCTTTCCCGTGGTTGTTCCTTGAGCGCAGAATCTTGTTGACGATATCACCGTCGCTGGTCAGCAGGATCAGGCCTTCACTCGGCTTATCCAGCCGGCCGACCGGAAAGATCCTTTTAGGATGGTTAATATATTCGATGATATTATTCTGTTCACGTTTGGTATCGGTAGTACACACAATGCCTACAGGTTTGTTGAAGGCAATGTACACATGTTTTTCTTCAGGATCGCGGATAGGCTTTCCGTCTACCTCTATGACATCTTCATCGGAAACTTTCGTCCCCATTTCCGGAACCGTCCCGTTGACTGTAATCCTTCCCTCTTCCAGTAGCTTGTCGGCTGCCCTTCTTGAGCAGTATCCTGCTTCTGATAAGTATTTATTGATCCGTGTTTTTTCCATTAATCTTCTCCGTAACCGGTATAATTTTTATTGCTGAAAATGGTAATTCCATAACTCAATCCGATAAAAAACGGATTGACACCATTTAATCTATGGCCTTCCAGAACCACGCCGCCTTCCTGGCTTAATCTTTTGGAATAAGAAACCTGTATCCCCAGCCTGGCTCCCCAGAACTCAGAATCGGAAACAACCGCATTATTAAGCTGTTTACCGTAATTCAGCTCAATAAAAAACGGACGGTCTCCCGGGTTAAAAATAATCTTAGGCTGTATGACAACATAGACCAAATGATAATTATCCCCTATAAAGCTGTATCTGAGGCCGCCGCCCAAAGCAAGGTTGGGCAGAAAATGGTACCCGCCGATAGCTGTTACTCCATAGGTAAGCTTTTTAGGGGGCTGGGATTCGATATACTGGGTTGTATTCGGAATTTCTTTTTCTCTGGCTAAATTGAATCCGACATGTACCGATGGATTAAAGTAAAACCCCATGACCGGTTTTGATGTTCTTTCCTGAGAGAAAAACAGCAGGGAACTGCAGAAACAAATCAGTAAAAATATATTTTTCATGTATTAATTTTTATCGTTTTCAAACCTGAAATCATTATTCAGGAAATCACAAGTTGCATTTTCAATAGTATAATCCCCTATTTTTGTCCTTCTTAACTGGGTAAGGTAAGCACCTACGCCCAGTTCCTGTCCTATATCATGTGCCAGGCTGCGGATATAGGTCCCCTTTGAGCAGCCTACCGTAAAACTCACCAAAGGCATGTCTATGTTTATATCCTGAATGTATAAAATCGTGGTTTTGCGGGATTTCATTTCCACTTCAGCTCCGGCCCGTGCCAGGTCATAGGCTCTTTTTCCGTCAATTTTAATGGCAGAAAAAACAGGCGGTGTCTGATCAATTTCTCCGGTAAATTTTTCAATCGCTGCTTTAATCTGATCTTCTGTGATATGCGAAATATCCTGGTGCAGGATTTCCGGCTTTTCAGTATCGTAAGACTCGGTCTGTACCCCGATCTTGATTTCTGTCCGGTATTCTTTTGGAGCATCCTGGATTTCAGGGATCTTTTTGGTGAATTTTCCGCAACAGACAATTAAAAGCCCGGTTGCCCTGGGATCAAGCGTCCCGGCATGCCCGATTTTGAATTTCTTAGGAAGGTTAAATTCTCTCCTGAGCTTGTATTTCATTTTATTGACCGCCTGAAAAGAGGTCCAATCCAAAGGCTTGTCCAATAAAAATATATGTCCCGACTGTAGTTCTTCAGCTGTCATTGATTTATAAATAATGGGTAAGAGGTAATGGTAAATTTTAAAACTTACTGTTGTTTTCTATTTAAAAAATTGAAAATAGATCAGTAAAGCCACACCTACGAAGATACGGTACCATCCCCATGGTTTGAAACCATATTTATTAAGAACTCCGATAAATGCTTTAATCGCAATCAATGCGACAATAAATGCCACCACATTGCCTATAATAAAAACAGTGATGTGCTCCTGTGATGCCATGATCATCTCATACCCTTTCTGCGGCATTGCAGTTTCCTTTCCCCAGGTTTTCACAAAAACCGAATATACCGTAACGGCCAGCATCGTAGGAACGGCCAGGAAAAATGAAAACTCTGCAGCTGCCTTTCTTGTGAGACCCTGTGACATACCTCCGATAATGGATGCGGCGCTCCTGCTTGTTCCGGGCATCATGGCAAGGCACTGCCAGAAGCCGATGGTGACTGCTTTTTTTACGGTAATGCCTTTTTCATCATCAATCTTAGGATTTTTAAACCATTCGTCTGCAAATAACAAAATGACCCCGCCAAGAACCAGGACAGCAGAAATAGCAATCTGGTTTCCCAGAACGGCTTCAATGGCATCATCAAACAGATACCCCAGTACCAAAGCCGGAATAACAGCGAAAGCCAGCTTTACATAAAACTGCAGGTTTTTCAGATCAAAGAACTTTTTCCAGTAGGCTACGACCACGGAAAGTATGGCCCCAAACTGAATTGAAACCTGGAACATCTTCAGAAATTCATCTTCCGGCAGTCCTAAAAGGCTGGCCGTAAACCCCATGTGTGCAGTGGAAGAAATGGGAAGATATTCTGTAAGGCCCTCGATAATGGCAATGAGTACTGCTTTGAATAAATCCATAATGATGTATAAAAATAGAGATTAAGAAATTGAGAAATCCAAACATTACGTTCTGAATTCCCGAATTTTTTAATCTCTAAAAAATTGTATTAATTATTATTTTCTTTTTAAAATCGCGTACACTTCAATGACAAAACCGACAACCACGAACATCGGCGCAATTCTGATCCTGCGGATGGAAAAGATACCGTCATTCCATGAATTCGGATCATATTTCCCGTCTACGGTATTGGCATCGGGGCCCATCATCAGAAGGAAGCCTACCACGATACAGGCAAAACCGATCAGCATCCACTTAAAGTTTTGTTTTCCAAAATAGAAAGTGTTTTCTTTCGGAGCTTCAGTAGTTTGCTTACCGAAGCTGTCAGCCGAAAATTTATTTGTTTTTTTGCTCATTGTTAAGAATAATATAAGTCGTCAACATTTGATCTCAGGAATCTCCAGGTAGCCACAATCGTACTGAGCACGGTAATAAGAACACCTACTCCGATCACCAGTAACACCAGCCAGAAATACTGATTGGTATCCTGCACGAAGGCAGAGCCGATCTGGCTTGTAAAATAATACCATACCCCGAATAAGGCCAAGAGCCCTATCACAGAACCGATAGCCCCCAGAATGACCGCTTCTATGATGAACGGCTTAAGGATAAACCTTCTCTTCGCCCCCACCAGCTGCATGGTTTTAATGATAAATCTTTTGGAGAATATTTTCAGACGGATGGAATTGTTGATCAGCACCACCGCCAGGATTAAAAACAATACGGAAAACCCTAAGATCCACTTAAGGATTCTGCTCAGGTTATTGTATACATCTACCATCAAGGTACTGTCATTCTTTACATCAATGATTCCTGGAACCGCTTTGATCACCTTTAAGGCTGCATCAATTTTTGCAGGGTCTACATATTCCGGTTTCAAGGCAATTTCTATAGATGAAGGAAAGATATTTTCTTCGAAAAGCGCATCCGTATCGATTCCCATGCTTTTTTTAGCTTCCTGCGATGCCATTTCCCTGGTGATATACGTAGCTTTCTTTACAGGAGCCAGGGTCTGGATTTCCTTGTATACCTCAGCTTCCATTTTAGCAATCTTTACAGAGTCTTTTGCATCATAGTTTTCATCAAAATATGCATTGACAACCAGCTGTTCCTTGATATAATCAGAATATTTCTGAGCGTTAATCAGGATAAGTCCCATTAATCCTAACAGAAATAACACTAAGGCAATACTTATCACTACTGTAATATTGCTGGACCTAAGCCTTTTCTTATTAAACTCATCTACAGATTTAGCCATTAATATTAAAATTTTTGGCTAAAATAGAAAAAAACTTCCGAAATTTGGGAACGAAAAAGAGAAAATCACTGTTAATAAAATCATAAAGATATTGAGTGTAAAAGCAAAAAAGCATCTTGGTCAGCACTTTCTGACGGATGAAAACATCGCAAAAAACATTGTGGAAGGCCTGAGTTTTGAAGGCTACCGCAATACCATGGAAGTAGGCCCCGGGATGGGTGTCCTGACCAAATACCTGCTGGAAAAAGACCAGCACATCTACCTCGCAGAAATTGACAACGAGTCTATTGAATACTTGAAAAACAATTATTCCAAAATAACGGAAGAAAGTTTTTCTGGAGATTTTCTTAAACAGGATTTTCAGTTTACCCAAGGAGAACAGATTGCCATCATCGGGAATTTCCCGTATAATATTTCTTCACAGATCCTTTTCAAGATCGTGGATTATTATGAGCTGATCCCTGAAATGGTCGGCATGTTCCAGAAGGAAGTTGCCGAAAGGACGGCTGCGGTTCCCAGAACTAAAGATTACGGTATCCTTACGGTTTTGATTCAGGCATATTATGATACTTCCTACCTTTTTACGGTTCATGAAAACGTATTTAATCCGCCGCCGAAAGTAAAGTCCGGGGTCATCAGGCTTACCAGGAATCCGAAAGAGGGACTGGCAGGAAATGAAGTGTTATTCAAACAGATTGTAAAGGCCGGGTTTAACCAGAGAAGAAAGAAACTGTCCAACGCCTTAAAGATTCTGCAGATCCCCGAAGCATTAAAAGACCACGAATTCATGGATAAAAGAGCGGAAGAGCTGAGTGTCGCAGACTTTATTTCCTTTACGCGACTTTGGAAAGAACATCAGTAATCAGCCGGAATATTTGGAAAATATTCTTGTTTATTGAGTAAGAGGTTAAAAGTTCTGAGCATTTAAATTCAAAGCTGATATTCAAATGAAAATAAAAGCCCTTCAGAAAACTGAAGGGCTTTTAACTTGCATTATATTATCTATTGCTGATTATTTATTCTCTGTTCTTAAGCATGATCCATCCGGACTGGCTCATATTCGCTTTTGATTTAGGATACTGGAAATTGAATTTATACCAGTAAGTAGCCGTCGGCAACCGCTTCCCTACCAAAGTTCCGTCCCAGATCGGCTTGTCTTTTGAAAACCTGAAGATTTCCGAGCCATACCGGTCATAAACTGATCCTGTAAAATTATTGAATGCTCCCAGAGATGTAAGATCCAAGGTATCATTAATACCATCCTGGTTTGGAGTGATGATATTGGCTAAATGCAAGGTAAAAAATTCCAATGCTCCCACACAGCTTGTCCCTACTGTCCTTACCTGAATCTGATAAGTGGCGTTATTCAGAAGACCCGGAAATACATTAGACTGCTGCCAGGATATACCGCCGTCAACAGAATATTCTACCGTCTGCGGAATATTGTTGATCATAGGGACTTCTGCCGTTATCGTTAATGTATTGTTGCTGTAATCTACATCAGTAACAAACGGAGATGCTGCTGCCATCACCTTAGCCGTAAATGTCCTTTCACAGTATCCGTTGTTGATCGTTACCGTATAAATTCCCCATTGGTTTACATTAATTGTCTGGGTAACAGCACCGGTACTCCACAAGTAGGTATAATTAGGTCCTGCTCCCGCATCAAGGGTTACACGGTCTCCTTCGCACATTTCCACATCGCTTAACGGAGAAGTAAGCTCAGGAACAACTTCCACGGTAATTTTAGCAGGCAGCGATGATCTGCATCCTTTAGGCCCCAAAGCATATACTGAAAAAGTAGTGGTATTATAAACGGTAGCTGACTGCGCGCCTCCGGTACCTGAAAAATTAGCCCATTCGTACGTTGTTCCTCCGGTAGCAGTAAAATTTACCGTTTCTCCCGGACACACTTTTATTTCTGAAGCCACAAGACTTGCTACAGGGGTAGCTTCTTTCAGTAAATCCAGTTCTACCATCTTGCTGCAGAAGCCTCCGTTTGACACAACAACATACAGGGTCTGGCCGTCATTTCCGTTGTAATGCAGAATATCCTGAATAAAATCATTATTCTGGGCAACCGCATCTGCCTGATCTTCATAAAAATGGAAAACAGCTCCCGGAGTAGTACTGATTGATGCCATTGCAGTACTCAGATCAAACCATGTGATGTCCGGTGTTGTACACAGCAGTAATGAAGCATCCACAGCCGCAGGCGTTGTTCCTCCGTTGATCTTGATATTTGCTTTTCCCGGACAGGGATTCCCCGGAAATGATACCTGGATTTCATAATTACCGGGTTGGGTAGCTGTAATGGTAGGCGTTGTTGCTCCCGGAATGGCCACCCCGTTGAAATACCATTGGTAATTCATATTAGGGTCGCTTACGGAAGCGGTAATTACCTGAGGTACATTATCACAGACATTAATTTCCTCCGGCAGCGTTCCGCCTGAAGGATTCAACAGTTCTACACCGATGTTGAATGATCCTCCTTCTAAGAATACGGCAGAGTCAAAACTGCTGTCCAGGGCATCTGCCAGAACCATTTTAAAATGATAGGACTGCCCCGGAACTACGGTAGCCGTAGCCTGTAAAGGAATTGTCCGTCCGTTGAAATTGGTTTCGATGGCTGCTGAATTATATCCTGAGAAAAAGGATACATTAGGTGCACCGCATCCCATATCAAATCCGGAATCACTGTTTTGAGGGTGGATATTGGTGACACTTACAGGGCCTGTACCGGGCGCCGGCAAAATGGCCATATTCACATAAGGTCCGCCGGCTGTAGGCTTTAACAGCAATGCAAATGCATCGGAGAAGCTGCATGGGAATGAACCTGTATATTCTTCAGACGCAAACAGGTAATTAAATTTAACCTGGGAAGACGTCGGTATAAAATCGAATTCCAGGATAACGGCATCATTAAGCGTTCCTGAAGGGCTGGTAGCAGCCACAAGATCAGGGTCGCTTCCTGTAGGCAAATCATCACCCAGCGTTGTACTGATATAACTGTTCCCTGCTTTATTTACATATCCCGTTGAAAGTACGATCCCATCCGTAAACGGAAAATTGGAAGTTCCTTTATGGAAATACCCCCATGACCTGTTGGCGTTGGTTACCGGAAGATTCGGGCTTACCTGTACGTTTGATACATTGGGCGTAACACATGAATTGGTTCCCGATGAAATCAATACATCCTTGACCAGCTGTAAAGGATCATAAGCGGATGGTGCATAACCTACTGCATTGACATCAATAAAAGCACCTGCCTTCATTGTTAAGGATGAAGGTTTTTCTTTCTGAAGTTTTCGGGGAGTGATTTTCTGTGCGTAAAAGAGACTCGGCGAGGAGGCCATTAATAAGGAAAACAATAGTAGATATCTCTTCATAATATTTTTGTTTCAACAAATTTAACTGTTTTTTGCAAATACCATATAAATATTTAGACTTTTTGTATCGTAAAGTAAAAAACCTCCCGGATTGGGAGGTTTTAGTGAGATATGCTTAATTTATATTTTTTAACAAGATCCAGCCGTTTCTGAGTTCGAGTTTTTTACTTGCCGGGTTTTCCCACTGTACCCTGTACCAGTAGGTGGCGGTCGGAAGTATGATACCTCCCCTGAGCAGGCCGTCCCAAGACGTTTCATTCTTACTTGCCTTGAATACTTCCTGGCCGTATCTGTCGAAAACAGAAGCTGCAAAATTATTGTATTTGCTGATTCCCGTGAAGTCTACCGTATCATTTTTACCGTCTGAATTAGGCGTTATGGCATTGATTACAATAAAGGTAAAGAACGATAATGAATTGTTGCATTTGGCATCTTTCACTCTTACCAGAAGATTGTAGTTTGTATTGTCCAGAATATTATAGAATATATTGGAAGACTGCCATACAACACCGCCGTTTATGGAATACTCCAGCGTTCCGTTGGTTGGGTTGGTTGCAGATATGGTAAGAACATGGTTGTCATATACTACGTTGGTAAACTGCGGCAGTGCAGGATTGATCAACTGGGCAGAAAATACTTTGGAACAGGTCCCGTTGCTGATGGTTACGGAATAGATTCCGGGTGTATTTACAGAAATGGTCTGTGTGGTCGCTCCTGTACTCCATACATAGGTATAATTTGTTCCTGCACCGGCATCCAGGATCCCGGCATCTCCTGCACAGGCATATACATCCTGCAAGGTAGACTCAATGGCAGGCACCACTTCGATGGTGATGGAAGTCGGGTCATCTACTTTACATCCGTTTCCGCCTAAAGCAAAAACAGAATAAACTATCATACCGACTGGTGGAGTCACAACTTGTGTATTTCCATTCCCGGGTAAGCCCACCCATTCATAGGTGACACCGCCTGATGCAGTTAATGTCACCGATTCTCCTGCACAGATTTTAGATTTTGATGCGGCCAGAACCGCTACCGGAGGCCCTACAACGATGGTAACGGTAGCCTGATTAGCCGAAACACATCCGTTTGCCCCTACTGCGTATACTGAATATGTTGTATTCTGCGTCGGGGAGACTACCTGTGTATTTCCATTTCCAGGAAGGCCGCCGCCCCAGTTGTAGCTCACGCCGCCGGAAGCGGTCAGCGTAACGGATTCTCCCGGACAGATTTGTAAAACAGTAGCCGTTAGTGCTGCTACCGGAAGTGTGGTATTCTGGGTTACCGTAACGTTTGCCGTATAGGAACAATTTAAGTTGCCGGGCTGGTTGACGTTGGTTACAGTCAGCGTATAGACACCTCCTGCATTCACAACAGGCGTTAGCGTATTGGCTCCGGATACAATGGTTCCCCCGATGGTTGTCCATGCAACGGAAGAACCTGCAGGAATTACGGATGCGGAAGCATTCAAGGTAACATTTGCCGTGTTACACGTAATCTGCTGTGGGGGAGCAATGGTTAGCGTAGTTGCCGGTGTTGACAGTAACTGTAAGTTTACTACGTATTTGCATCCGCCGTTTGAAACCAGGACATAAATGGTCTGTCCGCCTGCACTGTTGAACGATGCGGGTGCAGCAATGGTATTGGCATTTCCGGCATTTGCATCAGCCAGATTTAAATAATAGGCAAAAGTAACACCCGTTGCAGAAGTCATCTGTGGCTGGGCTTCCGTCAGGTTATAATTAATACCTCCTGTCTGGTAACATTTAAACAAAGTTGCATTCTGTACCGTAATCGGCTGGGAAACTTCAATGGTAATGGTTGCCGGTGTCTGGGACACACATCCGTTCGACCCTACTGCACTCACTGTATAGGTTGTGGTAGCAGTCGGTGAAACTGTCTGGGTATTTCCCGTTCCCGTTAAGCCGGCCCAATTATAGGTGGCACCACCGGAAGCGGTCAGCGTCACCGATTCCCCTGAACAGATCAGTATTTTTGATGCCGTTAAAGTGGTATTTGGCGGCGCACTGTTTCCTGTAACCGTAACATTTGTGGTTGCCGTACAGGTTAAGTTTCCGGGTTGATAGATATTTGAAATCGTTAGAGTATAGGTTCCTGCCGTATTGATTACCGGGTTTAATGTATTGGCTCCCGATACAATGTTTCCGTTTGCCGTAGTCCATGCAAAAGTAGCTCCGGCAGGATAAACGGATGCAGAACCGTCTAAGGTGATCTGTGAATTGGTACAGGTCAGCGTAGCAGGCGGTGCAGCAGTTGCCGTGATCTGAGGGGCTTTCACCAGTTGTAATTCCGCAACTTTTGAACAGAACCCGGTTTTAACCAAGACGTAAATGGTCTGTCCTGCACTTTGAAAAGCTGTTGGAGCAGCAATGGTATTGGCATTTCCGGCAAGGGCATCTGCCTGGCTGATGTAATAAGCAAATGTGGCTCCCGGAGTTGTGCTGATGGAAGCCTGTGCAGACGTCAGGTTAAAAGTGGCATTCCCCGCGGTATAACAGGCTGTGAGCGTAGCATTCTGCACCGTAGGGAAAGTTCCGCCTACAATGGTCACTGAAGCTGTTCCCGGACATGTATTGCCTGGTAAAAATACCTGAACGGTATAAACACCCGGCTGAGTCGCCGTATAAGAAGCATTGGTAGCTCCCGGGATAGGCGTCGTTCCCAATAACCACTGGTAAGTAGCTCCTACACCCTGTACAGATGCAGTGAAGGTCTGAGGTGTATTGTCACATACATTGATGGATGAAGGTAACGCTACTCCGGCAGGATTCAAAAGCTGAACTCCGATATCAAAGGAACCGGCTTCAAGAAAAACGGCAGAATCAAAGTTAGAATCCTGGTAATCTGCCAGCACCATTTTAAAATGGTAGGTCTGTCCCGGGATTACGGTTGCCGTTGCCGTAAGAGGAATTGTACGTCCGTCAAAATTAGTTTCTATCTGAGGATTATTGATGCCTGCAAAATACTGCACGTTTTTAGGTCCGCACGGCAGGTTGGCAGGGATGATATTGGTAACGCTTACAGACCCTGCCCCGCCCGGAAGAAGAGCAAGGTTGGTATAGGTAGGATCCCCTACCTTCTTTAGTAATAAGGCGAAACCGTCGGAAATATTACAGGTAAAATTACTCTGGTATTCTTTGGAGGCAAACAGATACCGGAATGAAACTTTGGTAGAAGCCGGTACAAAATCAAATTCAATATAGGTGGCATCCCGCAGGTTTGCATTATTAACACTTAGTGCTGTTGCCAGGTCAACGTCTCCGGAAGTAGAAGGAAGCGCATCACTAAGGGTTCCCTGCAGGGTATTCCCTGTTTTTCGGGCATAACCGGTAGTAAGGACAATCCCTTTGGCAAAAGGGAAATTGGTAGTAGCTTTATTAAAATACCCCCAGCTTCTGTTCTGATCGGTAACTGCTAAATCAGGGGAAACCACAACATTGGTTACGTTGGCTGCGGAACAGGTAGATCCACCGCTAATGAGTACATCTTTAACCAACTGCGTAATACTAAAGCTTGATTCCGGGTATCCTGCGGCATTGACATCAATAAAAGCACCGGCTTTCATACTTTCAGCAGAAGGTTTTCTTACAACGCCCTT
This sequence comes from Chryseobacterium sp. JJR-5R, assembly GCF_034047335.1. NCBI lineage: Bacteria > Pseudomonadati > Bacteroidota > Flavobacteriia > Flavobacteriales > Weeksellaceae > Chryseobacterium > Chryseobacterium sp. JJR-5R. The sequence continues at coordinate 1,306,547 of NZ_CP139137.1, read as the reverse complement.
GCTCTGCCTGTCCTGAGCAAAAATAAGGCATCCTGCAAAAACTAAGAATAAAGCCAAAAATAAACTTTTTGTCCTCGTGTTTAACATTTTATATTATTTTAAACAAAAATACTATTTTTTTTGATTGAATTATTACAATATCACGTATACAATCCATTCCGTTATAAAAATACAGGATTCAGCTGTATTAAAAATAAAAGAGGCCGGCAGATTGCCGGCCTCTTTTAAGGGTCTATAAATTTTCTTATTCTATATTCTTCAGCAATATCCAGCCTGTTTTTATGGTAGGCTTTTTACTGGCCGGATCTTCAAAAGTTATCTGATACCAGTAAGATGCCGTCGGCAGTTTTTTCCCCTGGAAGTATCCGTCCCAATACGGCTGAAGACTGGTGGCTGTATATACTTCTTTTCCGTAACGGTCAAAAACAGAAGCTTTGAAATCCTTGTTCTTGATAATTCCTCTGAAATCAATCAGGTCATTGATGTTATCTCCGTTCGGTGTGATCACATTCTGCATAATAAACGTGAAATATTCCAGAAACCCTACACAGCTGGTCTTTTTTACCCTTACCCTGATGGATACAACGATGTTTCTCGGTATGTTTGAAAATGTATTTGAATTCTGCCATGTTACCCCGTTATCAATTGAATATTCCAGCGGTCCGTTGCTTGGGTTGCTTGCCGTGATAATCATGGTTCCGTTTTCATTATAGTTCACGTTAATGATTTCAGGGATAATGGCCTGAATAACCTGTGTGGTAAATTGTTTCTGACAAACCCCGTTGTTAATCGTTACCGAATAGGCTCCGGGCGTTGCTACGGAAATAGTCTGGGAGGTATCTCCCGTACTCCACAGGTAATTATAGCTCGGGCCTGCCCCGGCATCCAGGGTAATTACGTCGCCCTGGCAGATCATTCCTCCGGAAAGGGATGAAGTAATGGCAGGCACTACTTCCACAGTTAAGGTAGCAGGCTGTAAAGACTTACACCCCTGTGCCCCGATGGCAAATACCGAATAAGTAGTGGTCTGTGTCGGGGATACGGTCTGTGTAGCACCGGTCAACGGCATGCCTACCCATTCGTATGTCACTCCGTTGGCAGCAGTTAGAGTAGTGGATTCGCCTACGCAGATCCTTACTTTGGTTGCCGTAAGCTGTGCTACCGGTGTAGCTTCTTTTCTTAAGGTCAATGTAACCGTTTTGCTGCAGAAAGCCCCGTTGGAAACAACAACATGCAATACCTGTCCGTCTGTACCGTTATAACTGCCTAGTTGTGCAGGAGCAATAAAATTTGCATTTTGCGCCACTGCATCGGCCTGATTAACATAATAACGTACAACCGCCGTTGTAGAAGTGGTAATTAAAGGGGTAGCATTATTGAGGTTAAATGTAGAAACAGAAGGCGTTGTACATAGTTTCAGGGTAGCATTCTGCGCAGGCGGCGTTGTTCCGCCTACAATGGTAATTACTGCTGATGCAGGACACTGGTTCCCCGGAACGGAAACTTTCACTTCATAGGCTCCCGGAGAGGTTGCTGTATAGGAAATATTGGTTGCACCGTTGATCATTACCCCGTCTTTATACCACTGGAAAGTCATTCCCGGAGCAGCTGTAAGCAATGCCGTTAGAACCTGTGGGGTATTGTCACATATATTTAACGTATCCGGCAAAACCACGCCGTTGGCGTCTACGATTTTAATTCCGATATCAAAGGATCCTCCTTCAAGGAATACGGCAGAATCTAGCGTCTGGTCATTATAATCCGCCAGAACCATCTTAAAATGATAGGCCACTCCGGGCGTTACGTCGGCAATTGCCGTTAAAGGGATTACCCTTCCGTTAAAATTGGTTTCGATACTCATTGTGTTGTATCCTGCAAAATAAGTTGGGTTCAGCGCTCCGCATGAAAGCGTACCGCCGCCGAACTGGGTAGCAGGGCGTATATTGGTAACACTTACCGGACCGGCTGTTCCGGGAAGGATAGCAACATTGGTATACGGGCCGCCGGCTGCCGGCCTGATCAATAAGGCAAATGCATCTGAATAACTGCACGGGAAACTTCCCGTATATTCTTCTGAGGCAAATATATAATTAAATTTAATCTGATTGGAATTCGGTACAAAATCAAACTCCAATGCTACGGCATCACGTTGATTGTTGATATTGGTACTGGTGGCTGCTGCAAGGTCTGCATCCCCGCTTGTTGAAATACTACCCTGGAGGCTTCCTGTGATTGCTGAGTTTCCGGCTTCTCTTGCATAACCTGTTGTTAAAACAATTCCGTCGGCAAAAGGGAAACTTGTGGTTGCTTTATTGAAATAGCCCCAAAACCGGTTGTTATCCGTTGCCAGGTGATTGGGCGTCACAACTACATTGGTCACATCCGGCGTTCCGCAGCTGGACTGTCCGTTAATAAGGACCTGCTGTACAAGCTGCTGCATGGTAAAGGCAGATTCCGGATATGCTGTAGTATTTACATCAATAAATGCTCCGGCTTTCATGCTTTCAGATGTCAGTTTTACTTTACTGTTTTTTCTGGATGCATTCTGTGCCAGTGCTGATCCCGAAATTAGAAGTAATACTAAAAAAAAGAGATAGTTTTTTAGTCTATAATTTAACATTTTTTTATTGTTTGTTCAAAAATACTAAATTTTAGATTAGAATTGTATAAAATTAAACGTTAATTATATGAAAAATTTAATTTATTCTGAATATTTACGAATAACAGATAATATATCTGCGTAAAATAAAAAGCCGGTAAAAAAATAACCCCAATTGTGAATTATCTGTTAATTTAACCTGAATGAGCAGTTAATTCTCGTTTTTAAGCTGTTCAATTTTGTTCTGAAGTTCTTCAATTTTATCTTTCAGCGCTTTTATTTCGTTTTTGTTTGAGTTGACATTACTTTTAAGCATCACATTTTTTGCCCTTTCGCTGTGTACTTCATCATCTTCCTCTTCGTTGATTTCTTCGATATCTTCCTGAATGTCTTCGATATCCTCGGTAATCTCTTCAATGTCTTCACTGATTTCCTCGATGTCCTCGCTTATCTCTTCGATGTCTTCCTGGATATCTTCAATATCCTCCTGGATATCCTCAATTTTTTCATGGCTTTTGTTTACGGACATCTGGATAAAAATGGCAAGGTAAATGGCTTCCAGGGAAACAACTGTTGTAAGGATCAGCAGCATTTTATCAAATTCCACAAGATGAAGAAGGGGGAGCAGAAACGAAATGATAAAAAAAAGGGTATGGACAATTAATGACGGAATGGAACCGATCCACCAGGTAATCCCGTTGGCTATTTTCTCTAAAAATTCTGATTTGTCTTCCTGGTTCTTCATTTGTGTCTTGTTTTTATGTTATTTCTTTTGTTACCCCTAATCCGAACAGGGCAAAATCATATTTCGCGGGATCCATTTTATCCAGTTTCCTGATGACCAGATCCAGTTCTTCTACCGTTTTCCAGTCATTCTGTGTCCTTGAAATCAGGCCCAGTTTCCTGGAGATATTTCCTGTGTGTACATCCAGCGGAATGGAAAGATGTTTCTGGTCTATATTTTCCCAGATGCCGAAATCTACCCCTCGCCTGTCTTTGCGCACCATCCACCGGAGGAACATGATGATTCTTTTGGTGGAAGAATTTTTATACGGCGAGCTTACATGCTTATGGCTCCGGTGCTTTTCAATGCCTAAAAACCGGCTCCTGAACCTTTCAATGGCATGAAGAAAATTGGTTTCCGGATCATTTACCATGAATAAACTTTCCAGGCTTTCATTTTCCTTGTAGATCTTGTTGAACTGCTGTATGAAATAGGCAAAATCTTCACCGTTAAAAGTTCTGTGGATACTTTTTCCCTGAATTTCCTGCAGATCTCTTTCAGAATAATTCATGACAAAATCATAGGGTGAATTCCCCATAATCTCCAGCATTTTTTCTGCTGACCTGATGATTGCTTTACGGTTTCCCCACGAAATGGTAGCCGCCAGGAAACCCGCAATTTCGATATCCTGCTTCAGGCAAAAACGGTGCGGAATCTGTATCGGGTCATGTTCTATGAAATCGGGACGGTTGTACTGATCTGCTTTTTCATCCAGGAATATTTTCAATTCTTCAATTTTCAGCATCATTTTCTAAATTTTTACAGACTCCAGTGCCTTCGGTAAAAAAGTGTTGGAGAAAACAGTTCTGGCTTCATCCGTAAATACCGTTAAATCTGCATACCGGTTGGAAAAATGCCCCAGGATGAGTTTCCCGACCTGGGCTTTCTGTGCAATCGCTGCAGCCTCTAAAGCGGTTGTATGCCCGGTATAATCCGCCATTTCTTTCAGATCATGTAAAAATGTAGATTCATGATAAAGCACGTTTACATTTTTAATAATGGGAATAACACTTTCCAGATATCTCGTATCACTGCAGAATGCATAAGAAACGGGAGCAGCCGGCTCAATAGTAAGGATTTCATTCTTCAGGACATATCCGTCACTCAAAACAAAGTCCTTTCCTGCTTTGATATGATGGTAATCACAGGTTTCTATTTCGTCGTATTTAGCAATCTCCTTCATATTCAGGTGCCTGTCTTTGGGTTTTTCCTTAAACAGATACCCGTTACAGTAAATCCTGTGGTCCAGCGGGATGGTATAAACCTCTACCCTATTGTCTTCATAAATTTTTTCAGATTCTTTTTTGTCCAGCTCATGATAGACCACTTCAAAACCACGGTGGGTTTCCGTAATGGTAAAAATGGTTTCCAGCATTTTCTTAATGCCTTTCGGGCCATATACATGCAGCGGGTTATCCCTTCCGAGCAGTCTGAAAGAAGCAATCAGCCCCGGCAGGCCGAAACAATGGTCCCCGTGCAGATGGGAAATAAAAATATGATTGATTTTGGAAAATTTTGCTTTTGCTTTTCTCAGCTGAACCTGCGTGCCTTCCCCGCAGTCAATAAGAAATGACCTCTCTTCCATTTCCAGAAACTGTGCGGTAGGAGAAGAATTGATGGTGGGAATTGCTGAATTAAAGCCTAATATCGTTAAATAAGTACTCAAATCAATGGTTTATTAAAGGACAAATGTACGACAGAAAATCTGAACTTGAATGCACGACTTTTTTATACTTTATCCGGTTGGAAAGTAACACCATCCAAATCTCCGGCCACTTTACGGATAACCGATCAATCAATCGTTCACCTTCAAAAAATCAAGGAAAAGATCCAGTGCCTGTTTTCTGTGGCTGATTTTATTCTTATCTTCAGGATTCATTTCCGCAAAAGTCATTTCATGCCCTTCAGGAACAAAAACAGGGTCATAGCCGAAACCCTGGAACCCCTTATTTTCAGATAACAAATTCCCGTGAACCCTTCCGTCAAAATATTTAGGCCCGTTTTCATCATAGTAGCATAAAACGGTAATGAAATATGCTCTGCGGTTTTCCACATCTTTCATTTCTCCCAAAACCTTTTCAATATTTTTTGCAAAATCATGGTCACCGGCGTACCGGGCGGAAAAAATGCCGGGCCTTCCGTCCAGGGCCTCAACCACCAGGCCGCTGTCGTCCCCAAGGCTGGGAATGCCTGTTTTCCCGAAACAATATTTTGCTTTGATCAAAGCATTGGCATTGAAGGAATCCCCATCCTCTACAATTTCTTCATGAATATTATAATCCGTAAGGCTTTTCACCACAAAATCATCTTCCAAGATCTGCTGGATTTCTTCTTTTTTATGTATGTTGTGGGTTGCTACCAGTAATTCCATAGGTATATTCATTTTTAATTTTATGTTGACCGAATCCAGAAGTCCTGGCTTCAGACCTCTTTATTTGTAATATATTGTATTTTATTTTTCACTGTAAACAGATAGTAAAACGTTGAAAAAAGGACAATGCCCGCCGCCAGTATTGCCCATTCCGACACTTTAAGCGCGTCTGCAAAACTTTCATTTTTCGTATAGGCAATTAATAAGGTTGAGCATAAATTGTTAAAGCCGTGAAGCAGCATCGGCAGCAGCAGGGATTGGGTTTTGTGGTACACCAGCCCTAAAACGCTGCCTAACAAAACCGCCCCGACAAACTGCCACGGATTTCCGTGCACCAGCCCGAAAATAACAGAAGCGGAGAGTATGGCTTTCCAGGGCTTTACACCTTTATTAATCAGTCCTTTCTGGATAATCCCCCTGAAAATAATCTCCTCAAAAATCGGGGCACAGATTACAGCAGTGATAACCATAACCACAGGATCATCGGTCAGCTGCTCCATCAGCTGTGTGAAAAATTCATAGTATTTCCCGAAAAAAGGCCCTGTTGTAGGAATCTGTGAAGTAATAAATTCCGCAATGAACATCATCCCGACCATCATCGGAAAGATCAGGAGAAAAGTATAAAGGTTTGTCGGTGAAAAATTGAAATTCAGCTTTTTCCCTGTCGTTCTTCTTACCACAAAAAAATCAAAGAAAGCGATGGCCGTAAGGAATCCGGCGGCATTGGATAGCATGAAAAACCAGTCTTTATACTGAAGGTTTTCCTTAAAAGTAAACATCCAGAAGACATTAAAAAAAGAGGTGACCATAGTACCTGCAAATAATCCCGCCAGCAGCAACAGGCCTCCGATCCATGTAAATGTATACTTCGGATATTTATTTTCCATATATCATCGATGATTTAATTTCAAACAAAGATAAATGAAATTATGGGAAAAGAGAATTCCGGCAGAAGAATTGCCTGTAAAACCAGACACATTATTTATTAAGTCACATCATCATGCCATCTGTTTTATATGAAGTAACTTTGCCGCTTAATTTTTTAATATGGATCGATTAATCAACCGGCCGGAGAATGTCAGCTTATCCCTGCTTTCATATGTATGTTTTACTTTTGCGGGATATTTTATCATCGGCTTGTCGCTCGCTGTTCTTCCTATTTTTATCAATAAAAGCCTGGGATTCAGCCTAGTGGTGGCGGGTCTGGTCATCAGCCTGCAGTATGTTTCCACGTTTTTCCTGAGGGCATATTCGGGGAAGATAATTGACGGAAAAGGCCCTAAGCCGGCCATCCTGTACAGCATGCTGGGCTTTTCGCTTACCGGTATTTTCCTGATTGTGGCCTATTATTTTAAATTTTCACCCTACCTCAGCCTGATATTCCTGATCGTGACGCGCCTGCTTACGGGCTGTGCAGAAGGGCTGGTCGGTGCAAGCCCGATCAACTGGGCCATTATGGCGGCCGGCGAAGAACATACCGCAAAAATCATTTCGTATAACGGCGTTGCCTCTTACGGGGCATTAGCCATCGGGGCTTCTCTGGGCATTACCATTGAGCAGGATTTCAGCCTGTACGGTATCGGTATCCTTTCCATCTTCATGGGAATCGCAGGATTCTTATACGCACGGACCAAAGAAAATAAAACAAACACCAACACCCAGGAGCCCCAGTCTTTCTGGAAGGTTCTGGGAAAAGTTGCTCCTTTCGGAATCTGTCTTGCATTGGGAGGGCTCGGCTTTGCCAGCATATCGACTTTCATCACCCTGTATTATAATTATTTTCACTGGAACAACGGAGCGCTGTGCCTGAGCATTTTCGGCGGGCTATTTGTTGCGGGGCGGCTGATTTTCAGCAATGTGATCAAAAATTATGGCGGAATAAGAGTGGCTATTGCCTGCCTGCTGGTAGAAACCATCGGGCTTCTGATTATTGCATTCGGGACGAATGCTGAAACGGCTCTCGTCGGGGCAGGGGTTACGGGATTAGGATTTTCATTGATTTTCCCGGCTTTGGGCGTGGTAGCCATCAAAAGCGTCCCTGCTTCAAATCAGGGGTCCGCATTAGCCGGGTACGGGCTTTTCATTGATCTTTCCCTGGGTGTTGCAGGCCCTCTGATCGGCGGGGTGGCGGATGTTTACGGGATGAGGTATATTTTCCCGTTCAGCGCCGGGATGGTGTTTATCGGGCTGGGGCTGGCTTATCTGTTGAAAAGAAAATCATATCTGGAACAGATGAGGTAAAAATCAAAAATTCAAAATCCGGATGGATACTTTGCCTGTTGCATCATAAACTCCGATAAGCACATCTAAATCTTTCGCAACTTTGGGGTTAAACCAAAATCTATTTTCAGGATTCGACAAAATTCACGATTTTTGCAACTTCAAAACAGGATATGTCAGACTTAATCAAAGAAATAGAGAAAAGAAAAACTTTCGGGATCATCTCCCACCCCGATGCCGGGAAAACCACCCTTACGGAAAAGCTGCTGCTGTTCGGGGGGGCAATCCAGGAAGCCGGCGCGGTAAAATCCAATAAAATAAAAAAAGGGGCTACCTCGGATTTCATGGAAATTGAAAGGCAGAGAGGGATCTCCGTAGCGACTTCCGTACTTGCGTTTGAATACAGAGACCATAAAATCAATATCCTGGATACCCCGGGCCACAAGGATTTTGCAGAAGATACCTACCGTACGTTGACGGCCGTTGATTCGGTAATTGTGGTAATTGACGTGGCAAAAGGGGTTGAAGAACAGACAGAAAAACTGGTTAAGGTATGCAGGATGAGAAATATCCCGATGCTTGTTTTCATCAATAAGCTGGACCGCGAAGGGAAGGATGCCTTCGATCTCCTGGATGAAGTTGAACAGAAATTAGGCTTGACCGTCTGTCCGCTTTCCCTGCCTATCGGGATGGGAAGCGATTTCCAGGGGATTTACAATATCTGGGAAGACAATATCCAGTTATTCTTGGAGGAAAAGAAACAGAAAGTCGGGGAAGCGGTTAAATTTGACGATATCAATGATCCTTCGATTGATGAACTGATCGGTGAAAAAGCAGCTGGTACATTAAGGGAAGAGCTGGACTTGGTACAGTCAGTTTACCCGGAGTTTAACCGTGACGATTATATGAAGGGCGACCTGCAGCCGGTATTCTTCGGTTCTGCTTTAAATAATTTCGGAGTAAGAGAATTGCTGGATGCTTTTATTGACATTGCCCCGATGCCGCAGCCGAAAGAAAGCGATACCCGCCTGGTAAAGCCTGAAGAAAATACTTTTACCGGATTTGTCTTCAAAATCCACGCGAATATGGACCCGAAGCACAGGGACCGCCTGGCCTTCGTAAAAATTGTTTCCGGGACTTTCAAGAGGAACGAAAATTATCTGCTGGTAAGGGAAGGAAAGAAAATGAAGTTTTCTTCCCCGAATGCATTCTTTGCGGATAAAAAGGAAGTAGTGGACGAAAGCTTCCCGGGAGATATTGTAGGCCTTCATGACACCGGAAGTTTCAGGATCGGCGATACGCTGACGGGCGGTGAAAAACTGAGCTTTAAAGGCATCCCTAGCTTCTCCCCGGAGCATTTCAGGTATATCAACAACAATGATCCTTTGAAAGCGAAACAGCTTGCTAAAGGTATTGACCAACTGATGGACGAAGGGGTTGCGCAATTGTTTACGCTGGAAATGAACAACAGGAAAATTATCGGTACAGTGGGTGCGCTTCAGTATGAGGTAATCCAGTACCGCCTGGAACATGAGTACGGTGCAAAATGTACATATGAGCCGCTTTCCATGCACAAGGCCTGCTGGGTTGAAGCAGATGAGAAATCAGAAGAATTCAAAGAGTTTGCAAGATTAAAGCAGCGGTTCATGGCCAGAGATAAATACAACCAACTGGTTTTCCTGGCAGATTCTTCTTTTACGATTCACATGACGCAGGAAAAATTCCCGAATATCAAACTGCATTTTATCAGTGAGTTTCAGAATGCTTAATGAAAGCAATAGGATAGAATAGAATAGAATAGAATAGACCCTACATAAAATCCGCTGAAAGTTTTTCAGCGGATTTTTTATGCCTAAGAGCCTGTTTAAATTTGGCCGGAAAGCATGATTTACGGCAAATTACGGCGATTACACAGATTCAAATACAACGGAAAATCTGCTGAATCCGCTCAATCTGTGAGCATGCATTAATACAAAAGATAAAATCCGCTTTAAAAAATGTAAAATTATCATTCTTAAGCAGCCTATAACTTTCAATCCTGAAACCGACATGGCAAAGCCCGGCTGGATCGATATGAATTTTCACCAACCGTGAGGCTCAATCTCCCGTAAACGGCCTGAAAGGTTTTGTAAAATCTTTGTAAAATAACCCTAACCTTTTGATTTTAAACGGATTATTATTTTACGGCCAGAATACATCCTATTTACAACCTTTACAAAGCCTTCCCTCCTAATTTTACTTCATCAAAAAATCAACATTATGAAAAAATTCATATTACTTGCAGCAGTATCAGGCTCATTGATCATGTGTAAAAAAGGAGAAGCCGCCACATCCGGATTGGGAGATACGCTGAAATCTGCAGACAGCACGGTTTCCGCAACCTCTGAAAAGATCAGCCACGTGAGTGACCGGGCCAATGCGGCACTCGATTCTGCCAATGTAAAAATCAAAGAGTTTGAGGATACAAAGAATGGCATTAAAGACAGGATTGAAAGCACCTCAAAAATGGTAGATTCCTTATCTGAAAAGATTTCATCAGTAAAACTGGAAACCAAAGCGGAGAAAAAAGATTCGTTAAAAAAAGATGAAAAAATTGTGGTGAACGTTCCGGCGCCGAAAGTGATCAGGGAAACCAAAATCGTTTACAAAAACCAGCCCAGGAAAGAAAATTATGAACTGAATGCAGTTAAAAACAAACTCGTAAAGACAGGCATCCTTGAACTGACCGTAGATGACGCCGAAATGGCAAAAGAAACCGTAAAGGAAGAAGTTGCCAAATATGACGGAATGATAAGGAGCGAAAATATTTCACTGAATAACGATGACAAGAAAACAGCCTACCTGAAAATTAAGATCCCGATTCAGAAATTCGACTACCTGATGGAGGACCTCAGCCGGAACCTCGGAAAAGTGGAAAATAAAAGTGTGGAGATTTCCGGACAGGATTTTATGCAGAATACCATGTGTGAAGTTGATATCACCCTTTATGGAAAGGAAGGAACCTACGCAGAAAATGATGAAAAACCTGAAACGTTCAGTGAAAGGTCTTTTGCCGCCGTCTCTTCAGGATGGAATGTGATTACTTCTGTTTTTCTTTTTATCCTGCCGCTATGGCCTTTGTTCGCGATCGCAGGGATCGGCTATTATTTTTACAAGAAAAGAAACAGAAAAACAGCAGATCATGACCGGAACTGATTTTAATTTTTAATGATATTAAAGGAATCCGGAACCGATATCTATGTTCACTGATAATCTGTTTAAATTTATTTTAAAAATAACTTAAATCTGTTTTTCAGATCCGGAAAATTAAATTCAATCAAAATATGCATGATTACGATAATCTGCCGGAATAAAATCCAAAACCGCTGGGGCCTAAATGTTTGATCTTCATTTACATTTTAAACTGTTTAACTGTTTTTAATAATATTTTAATAAAAATCCCGTTTCATGAAAAGTTATTATTGCTAATTTTATCCCAGCAATTTCAGAAAACAATTTAACCAAAAGCAGAAAATCCTATCCAATAGACAGAAGTGATTGTTTAAGATAAAATAAAAACATATTATTAATATTTTGTGGTTCGTGTGAAGTAAAAAGGCTCTCAGAAATGAGGGCCTTTTACTATTTCATATATGATTAAGCAATTACTTTGCAATGCTTCTTGAGATAACGATCTTCTGGATTTCAGAAGTTCCTTCATAAATCTGGGTGATTTTTGCATCCCTCATCATTCTTTCCACATGGTATTCTTTCACATATCCGTATCCGCCGTGGATCTGCACTGCCTCGATGGTGGTATCCATTGCCACCTGGGAAGCGTATAATTTTGCCATCGCCCCGCTTTCGGAAATGTCTTTTCCGGCATCTTTTTCTACCGCCGCCTTATAGCAAAGCATTCTTGCCGCCGTGATCTGGGTTGCCATATCCGCCAGCTTAAATGCAATTACCTGGTGGTTGATGATCTCCGTCTTGAACGCTTTTCTTGTTTTTGCATACTTCAAAGCCAGTTCATAGGCCCCTGAAGCAATACCCAGTGCCTGAGACGCAATACCGATCCTTCCTCCGTTCAATACAGCCATCGCAAAATTAAACCCGAAACCGTCTTCACCGATTCTGTTTTCCTTAGGTACTTTTACATTGTTGAAGAGCAGAGAATGCGTATCGCTGCCTCTGATTCCCAGTTTGTCTTCTTTCAATCCGATTTCAAAACCTTCCCAGCTTCTCTCCACGATGAATGCATTGATTCCTTTGTGTTTTTTCTCAGGGTCGGTTTGTGCGATAACGATATAATAACTTGCGGTTCCGCCGTTGGTGATCCAGTTTTTGATCCCGTTCAGCAGGTAATAGTCGCCTTTGTCTTCAGCAGTGGTTTTCTGGGAAGTGGCATCAGAACCCGCTTCAGGCTCAGACAGTGCAAATGCCCCGATTACCTGCCCGCTGGCCAGAGGGGTAAGGTATTTAACTTTCTGCTCTTCGGAAGCAAATTTTTCAAGACCTGCACATACCAATGAATTGTTTACAGACATTACAACAGCCGCAGAAGCATCTATTTTTGCAATCTCCTCCATCGCAAGAACATAAGACACGCTGTCCATCCCTGCTCCTCCGTATTTAGGGTCTACCATCATTCCCAACAGTCCCATTTCCCCCATTTTCTTTACCTGCTCTGTAGGGAATTTCTGATCGCGGTCCCTTTCTATTACACCGGGTAACAGTTCGTTTTGTGCAAAATCCCTTGCCGCCTGCTGAATCATCAGCTGTTCTTCTGATAAATTAAAGTCCATAAAAATCGAATAATTAGATGGTCGCTAATTTACACTTTTTGATGAAACCTGAAAACAGAATTAAAGATTCGTCAGTAAAATCCAAAAATTATCCATTAAATAAAATTCAACATATTATTTAATAAATTAAAGTATTGTTAAAATATAGTTCATCATATTGGGAAGCATCTTTAATCTTTTGCGCATAAGGCTGTAAATGCTAATTTTCAGTTTTCATCCGGACAATTAAAAAAAATGCTTATATTTAAAATCCTAACCCGTATTTTAAAAAATCATGACTATTAAAAGATTATTCGATATACCTCATTATGCTTTAGATCAATATCCGAAATCGGATATGTTCGTTACGAAGCATCAGGGCGAATGGAAAAAGACCTCTACCCAGGAATTCATAAATGAAGCCAACAAAATATCAAGAGGTCTTTTGAAGCTTGGCATCAAACCGGGTGATAAAATTGCTTTGATTACCACCAACTCCCGTACGGAATGGGCTATTATGGATCTGGGGCTTTCACAGATCGGCGTGGTTTCCGTGCCGGTATACCCAAGTATTTCACCGGAAGATTATGAATTTATTTTTACCAATGCCGAAATTAAATACTGTTTTGTTTCGGATAAAGATCTTCTCCAGAAGGTGATGAAGGTAAAACACAATATTGCATCCCTCCAGGGTATCTTCACTTTTGACCAGATCAGCGGTGCCGCCTACTGGAAGGAAATCCTGGATCTCGGTGAAGATGATTCTACCCAGATTGAAGTGGAAGACCTGTCCAATGCCATTAATCCTGAGGATCTGGCAACGGTTATTTACACATCGGGTACTACAGGCAAACCGAAGGGGGTGATGCTGACGCACCACAACATTGTTTCAAATGTCCTGGGGTCTATCCCAAGGATCCCGAAAAAGAAAAGCCTGGATTACAAAGACACACGGGTCTTAAGCTTCCTTCCGATCTGCCATATTTTTGAGAGAATGCTGTTCTACCTTTTCCAGTACAACGGTTTTTCAATTTATTTTGCGGAGAGCATTGATAAAATGGGAGAAAACGTGAAAGAAGTGAAACCACACTACATGAGCGTTGTACCGAGGCTGGTAGAGAAAGTATATGATAAAATTTATGCCACCGGTTCGTCTGCAGGAGGCTTAAAACAAAAAATATTCTTCTGGGCACTTGACCTGATCTCCAGGAAAAAAACGGTTTCCAGGCCGTCCGGACTACAGGAAATTATTGCTGACAAACTGGTGTTCAAAAAGTGGAGAGAAGGCCTGGGCGGTGAAATTGTCACCCTGGTTTCAGGTTCCGCCGCTTTGTCCACAAGGCTTAACCTGATGTTCCAGAATGCCGGGATCCCTATCCTGGAAGGTTATGGACTGACGGAAACATCGCCGGTAATTTCCGTTAATACCTTCGGTAAAATGAAAGTGGGAACGGTTGGCCTGCCACTGGACAACCTGAAAGTAAAAATTCAGGAAGACGGTGAAATTACCGTGAAAGGCCCTTCTGTTTTTAAAGGGTATTTTAAAAATGAACAGATGACCCAGGAGGTTTTTACTGAAGACGGCTATTTCAGGACCGGCGATATCGGGCATGTTGACAGTGACGGATTTTTACAGATCACCGACCGGAAAAAAGAAATGTTCAAGACCTCCGGCGGAAAATATATCGCGCCGCAGACCATAGAAAATTTAGCCAAGGCCTCCAAATTTATTGAGCAGATCATGGTGGTGGGAGACGGTGAAAAAATGCCGTGCGCCTTTGTTCAGCCTGATTTTGAGTTTGCTAAAAACTGGGCTATGAGAAACAACCTTACTATCGGTTCTACCCCGCAGGAAATTGCAAAGAGCCCTGAACTAAAGGAGCGGATAAAAAAAGAAATCGACAGCATGAATGAACACCTCGGAAACTGGGAACAGATCAAAAAGATCGAGCTGACCCCGGAAGTATGGAGTATTGACGCGGGGCTGCTTACCCCGACCTTGAAGCTCAAAAGAAAAGCGATTAAAGAAAAGTTTATTGATCTGTACAATCATATGTATGAGCATCACGGGTAAAAAAGATAACCGCTTCATACAGACCGGAGCGGTTTTTCCTTCCCCCTCGGTCATAAAAAAAGCTGTCTCAAATAAATAGAGACAGCTTCTGTATTTTAAAACCGTAATTAATTGATACTAAAACTTAATTACAGATTTCATTCTTTCGTTTTCTTCCATTACCAACTCATCATCAACAAGGATTTTACCTGAATGCTCATCAATAATGATTTTCTTTCTCTGGGCGATTTCCATCTGCTTCTGAGGCGGAATGGTAAAGAATGACCCTTTAGGAGCCCCTCTTTCCAACCCTACTACGGCAAGTCCGTTCGGAGAATTGGTTCTGATCCTGTTGTAAGAAGCCAGTAGTCTTTCATCGATTTTGGATGCATATTCCTTAGACTGCTCGATAAGGTATTCCTCTTCTTTCTGCGTTTCGGAGACCAGGCCTTCCAGTTCTTCTTTTTTGAATTTAAGGTGATTCTTAAGATCATCGATCTTTTCATTCAGCTCATCCAGCGTTTCATTTTTGTGACCGATCTTAGCCCCGAACTCCTTGATTCTTTTTTCAGCAAGCTGAATTTCAAGTTCCTGATATTCAACCTCTTTGCTTAATGCTTCAAACTCTTTATTGTTTCTTACATTATCCTGCTGAGACTTATACTTTTCAATTAAAGTTTTTGCATGACTGATAACTTCATGCTTCGTTTTGATCTGGTCATCCTGCTCTTTGATATCTGCATGGAATTTTTCAGCTCTCTTTTCAAGACCTTCGATTTCAATCTCAAGATCCTCTACTTCGATTGGCAATTCTCCTCTTGTATTTCGGATTTCGTCCAATCTAGAATCAATGATCTGCAAATCGTATAAAGCTCTTAACTTTTCTTCAACTGAAATATCGTTGGTTTTTGCCATATTTTTAAATAAAATAATTTACCGGGTTTGTTTTCTCAATAGATTTTGAGATTGCAAAGGTAGTGAATTTTTGTGAAAAAATTTCAAATAATTGTTGAGTTACAAATTGTTCTGACTCGAAATGCCCGATGTCGCAGATCAGCATTTTTGATTCTGCCAGGAAAAAATCATGGTATTTTACGTCTCCCGTAAGGTAGGCATCGCATTTTTTAGACACGGCAGACCGGATCCCGCCTGCTCCTGAACCTCCCAGTACCCCTACCCTTTTGATTTTTTTATGATTAAAATCCGAATGCCTGATGACTTCCAGATTAAATTTTTCCTTAACCATTCTCAGGAAATCCTTTTCATCCAACGGTTCTTCAAAATCACCGTACATCCCGAGGCCTGCGTATTGGTTGGTATTATCCAGGCTGTACACCTGATGGGCAACTTCTTCATACGGATGTGCATTTTTCATAGCCGAAACCACCTGCCCCTGCTTATAATCTTCAAAAATTACCGAGATCATGTCTTCATCTGCATTTTCCCTGACATCCTGCTGGCCTGAAAATGGGTTTGACCCTTCAACCGGCCTGAAAGTCCCGTCCCCGTTAACCGTAAAGCTGCATTCGTCATAGAACCCGATACTTCCCGCCCCTACTGCAAACAGTGCCTCTCTTACTTTTTCCGCATGCTCTTTAGGCACAAAGACCGTCAGCTGCTTTAAACTGTTTTTCTTAGGCTGAAGAATTTTAAGGTTTTTCAATCCCAGCCGGTTACAGATTCCGTAATTGACCCCGAAGAAATCATTATCAAAGGCGGTATGGATGGCATAGATGGCAACTTTATTTTCAATGGCCTTCAAAACCGCCCTTTCCACATAGTTTTTTCCGGTTAATGATTTCAGCCCTGAAAAAATAATCGGGTGGAAACATACAATCAGGTTGCAGTTTTTCTGAATGGCCTCATCCACCACATTTTCAAGGGCATCGTGGCAGATCAGGATTCCGCTTACATTACGATCCCAGGACCCGCACAGCAGCCCCACATTATCAAAATCTTCTGCCTGCTGTAGAGGAATCCGCTTTTCAATCTTTGAAATAACTTCTCTAATTTTCATTTTATTCTGTATGTTTGCTTACGAAAGTAGGGATAATTTATTAATTTTAAAAAAAGATTTATCATGGAAAAAGAGCACAATCTTATTCCCGGGGATGCGCTCTGGAAAAGACATCTCTACAGGATTATTTACCGCTCGGACACGAAGTTAGGGAAACTGTTCGATATTACATTGCTATCCCTGATTCTCATCAGCACGTTTATTATAATGATGGAAAGTGTTCCGAAGCTTGATAAGCGGTTCCATTATACGTTTATCATTTTAGAATGGGTTATTTCCGTGTTTTTTACTGCTGAATACTGGTCCAGGATTGCAGTGATCAAAAATAAGAAAAACTACATCTTCAGTTTTTTCGGGATTATTGATTTCCTGGCACTGGTTCCTTTTTACCTGAGCTTTTTTATCCCGGTAACCAAATACTTCCTCATTTTCAGGATGCTGAGGATGCTGAGGGTATTCAGGGTGTTTAATCTTCTGGATTTCATGAACGACGGCACGGTGATTGTAAGGGCTTTGAAAAACAGCTCAAGAAAGATCTATATTTTCCTTCTGTTCCTGATTATCTTCTCCGTAATTGTAGGCTCCCTTATGTTTATGGTGGAAGGCGGGAGGCCGGGTTTTGAAACGATTCCGCAGGCCATTTACTGGGCCGTGGTTACCGTTACCACGGTAGGTTACGGTGATGTATCGCCGATTACGCCGATGGGGAAATTCTTTGCCGTAATCCTGATGCTGGCAGGTTACTCCATCATTGCCGTACCTACGGGTATTGTAACTGCTGAAATGCGCAACAAAAGACAGAACCTGGAAAAAATCTGTGAGCGTTGCGGAAATGAGGATATTGATGACGACGCGCGGTACTGTAAACAGTGTGGCAAGAAATTAGCTTAGTAAAACTATCAACATAATTTATAATCTATTAATAAATACTGCAAAATCATGGAACCGACAAAAAAAAATAAACCGCACATCTCCATTGTTATCCTGTTTTCTCTAATTGCATTGATGGTAATTGGCTACCTTATCCTTGTGATGTTTTTCCCGGCCGTTTTTTCCGGCCTTAACACTTCTGAAATCCAGCCGGTAAATGACAGGTAAAACAGGTACATTATGAGAAAATTACTACCATTTTAAAAAGCAATACTGAATATAAAAAGGCGGCCGAATTAACGGCCGCCTTTCTTATTGGTTTACAGGATCATTAAGAATAAATCCTGCATTGTAAAATACTACACGCTGATTTTCACTCAGCGACAGACTATTTTTTAATCGTTTTAACCGTCTGTTTAGAACCGTCTTTCATATGCAATGTCACCATATACATGCCTTGTTTCAGTTCTTCCAAATGAATGGCTGCTCCTGGATTATCAATTACCCTTACCAGCCTTCCTGCAGCATCAGATACAGAAACCGACTTTACATTGGCTGCATCTGAAATATTCAGCACATCAGTAAACGGGTTCGGATATAGCCTGATCTTATTTTTATCAGCTTTTACTTCAGAAGTTGCCAGTACACCTTTGGTTATGGTAATGGTAAATGCTCCTTCCGGTTCATCTGACCAGCCGCTGTAATGGCCCACGTTTACGTAATAGGTATTTCCTGACATTGTAGGGATCGAAATTGCTTCCGCCATCCCTTCACCGGTGCTATCTACCGTATTTTCACATGATAAAGCCGAACAGTTCCCGCTGTATACTCCGATCTGGGAATCAAAATCGCTTCCTGCAGGCGGGGTAACCGTAATATTGAAAGTATCTCCATCTCCTACAAATTTAAACCAGGTTCCGTCATTCATGTCATTACTGCTGCATGCAGTTACCATTCCGCCTCCGTTTGTAGCTCCGCTGCCGTCACTCTGAACATAGGTATAAGGAAAAGCCGTTGCCGATAATGCACCGCCGCAATCATCATTGGCAGGCGGCGGCGGGAATGTTCCCACGCAGATATCAAAACTCTGATTGCTCCCTGCACCGCTGTAGCTGTATACCCTTACCCAATAGGTCTGTCCTGCTGTAAGGCCTGTTGCTACCCCTGAATTCGGGTCTGAACACAGTACATTGAGAAGTGCCCCGCATCCTCCGCTGAATACCTGGAAATAGGTATCCGTATCGGAAGTACTTCCTACAGACTGGACGTTGAGAAGGGAAATTTTATGAGTAGATGCTGTGGCTACAAATTTAAACCATACGTCGTCGTCGGCCGTTCCGTAACAAGGATCCGGATCCGTTCCGGAATCTGTCGCTCCGATTGTATATCCGGCAGTTACCGTACCACAGTTAGTATCCGGGTTAACGGTTAAAGTTAGTGCTGTTGCACATTCGTCATTTGAAGGTACAGGCGGCGCTGATTTAAACATGACATCCGTACATCCTGTAGATTCGCCTCCGGCACCTACTGCTGTTATCCTGAGATAATAATTTGTATTGGGGGTAAGAGGTGCGGAAGGCGTGAAGCTGTTTATTGCTACTGCAGCCTGATTTACAACATTCGTTCCTCCGGGAGTGGTCCCGATAGATACTTTGTACCCTGTGGCTCCTGAAGAATTGTTCCATGTAATAACAGGTGATAGAGGAATAAATGTAGCATTATTAGCCGGATATGTAATCAGCGGGCATGCCGGAATAGGGTTTGGCGCCAATCCGTCTATTGTGATTACCGATTTGTAATTTTCCAGATTTCCGCTTGCCGGCGGAGCAAAGGGATCCGGATTGGTATAATCGTTTTTATAGTATATGGTGGAGTTGGCAGCTCCCGTGTATACATACATGGCTTCTTCATAATCATTATTATCGTAACCGGCAGAATTCTCTTCGGCAGCAACTACCAGATTAGAGGTGTTATTATAAGGGAAAGGTGTTGGAAACACAACCTCAATAACACCGTTTACGAGGGTAACGGTTCCTGAAAAAACCTGTGTAAGCTGGGTAGCAGGAATCCAGTCTGCATCTGATGCGAATGATGTTTTTGCAGTCTGCCCCAGATAAACTACCCATTCTGAAGAACTGGCGATAGACATGGAAGGATCCATATAAAACTTAAGCCCTGTAATATTCCCCGCTGCATTGGCATTGATCTCCTGTTTCGTGAAAATCTGCTGGGTATAGGAATATCCATAATACGTACTGATAGGAGCAACGCCTACCTCTGTACTTCCGGCCCCTAAACTGACCTGGGCACTGAGCGCCATACTTATGCACAACAGGCATGAAAGTAAAAATCTTGTCATAATCGATATTTTTATTCGTTATATGCTAAATTAGTCATAAAATTGTTAAATCTGTATTAATAATTACATTATTTTAATAAAAAAAGCAGCTAATATGAATAGCTGCTTATATAATCGATAAAAAGTATTAAAGTTTATTTTTTGATTGATTTTACCGTTTGCCTTGACCCGTTTTTCATTTCTAAAGTGATCAGGTAGATCCCTTGTTTCAGGTCTCCAAGCTGAATTGCTGAGCCCGGATTTGCAAGTGTTTTGATCAATCTGCCGGAAACATCCGTTACCAGAACATTTTTCACATCTGCTGCATCAGAAATATTCAATACGTCAGAGAATGGATTTGGATATACTTTAACAGAGTTTTTAGCTGCTACGGTTTCATTTGTCGATAAAACATTCTGTTCAACTACAAAATTGTCTACAAAGAATTCTACATCGCTTGCATCGGCAACGTTGCCGTTTGTCCCGTAAAATCCAAACCTGGTGTTGGCACTGTTATATCCTGTAAGATTGAATACATATTGGTTTGAATTGTTTGAAGGCGATGTATTGGTATCCCAGGTCTGAAGGACCGTCCATGTAGTTCCGCCATCCTGTGAAACCACAAACTGAACCAGGTCATCTGACCCCAGGTTGCCCGGTGTTGTATTGCCATATTCAGTAAGGCCATAGTCGAATTTCACACGGTATCCTCCTGCAGAAAGATTAAAAGCAGGTGTAATCAGCCATGCATTGAAAGCAGTAGGAGAGAAAATGCTTGTATAAATATTCAGTTTAACAGCCCCGTCATACCCGTTATTTAAAAACCCGTCATCATTCCAGTTGGAAGTTGTTCCCGAAGGTGTTGTAGCAGGCGTGCCGCTGTCAGCTCTGCTCCAGCAATCGTTGGTACCGTCAGCAAAATCAAAAGTATAGCTAGGTACTATGACAGAACACGATGTGGTAAATGTTGCAGAAGAAGACCATCCACTTTTATCAGTTGCGGTACATACCGATCTTACCCATACATAATACGTAGTAATAGGTGATAAACCGGTGAGCGACTTGCTGACCGCAGGACTTGCTACAGACCCTGTAGCTGCAGTAGTACTTACCGGTGACGTATTGCTGGTGGAAAGATAATATTCATATCCTGTCCCTACGGCAACCGAAGGAGCTGTCCATGATAAGGTAGCGGTGGTATCCGCTACGCCTGTAACTGACACGCCGGTCGGCGCCAGGCAGCTGGGTACCGCACCGATATTCACGGTATAATCATGGGCTTCCCCATATCCGTCTGTGTTACACGGGATGGGCTGTGAACTGTACCTGTCTGCCAAACGCATCCTGTGTACACCTAACGGTGCGGTTGCAGGAATTGTAATTGTACCATCCGTAGCGATTACAGACCCGGAAACGCTGCTGCCGGATGCTACCAATTCGGTAGTTTCATCGAAGGTTCCGTCATTATTGAAATCAATCCACATCTTTACATTCTGGGTTGAAAAATTATGTGTTACGGTAAACGGATAGTTAACACCTGCATTCAGATTGATGGTCTGCGAAGTATAATCACCGTATGATCCGGAAGAACAGCCTGTATCCAGATGACTGAACCCAGCTCCCGGAATAGTAAAACTGTTAATCTGGTCCCCGTAGGCACAGCCGCTGGCAAACTCAGGAACACAGTAAGACTGTGCATATGCTGAAAGTGCTAAAGAAAAAAGACCAACTGATAAAATTTTTTTCATTCTTAAAATTTTTATATTAAATTAAATTAGATTAACAATAAGATCACCGCGTTAGCAGTCGGATAAAATGAATAGATAAAGCACCCGTTTACTTACTTTAATTAAAGTAGAGTTAAAATTTAAAAACCATTATAAATACAGGGAAAATGCTTCACGCTTTCAACATAATTTTAAAACTTAAATATATTAATAAATTTATTTTAAATACTAAAAAAAGCCAAATTATATAGATTAAACAATCAAATAACTCTAATATTTATCATTAAAACAAACAATCATTTAATTTTTTAGAAATAACTCAAAACAGTGACTAATTATAAAATATAGACAATCAGTGTTTTATATTTTAGTCATAATACAGGGAAATAACATGGTATAAAACTTAACATAATAAATTTTTTATGAAAAATAACCTGGGTTATGTTTAAAACAAAAAATAGCGGCTGAAAATCAGCCGCTATTTAACTTATTTTATTAAAAGTTTTACTTTTTAATTACCTTAACAGTCTGTCTTGAACCGTCTTTCATTTCTAAAGTCACTAAATACATTCCCTGCTTAAGTTCTTCCAAATGAAGAGCCGAAGAAGGAGCTGCAATTGTTTTAACCAATCTTCCTGAAATGTCAGTTACCAATACATTTTTAACATTGCTGATATCTGAAATGTTCAATACATCAGAGAATGGGTTAGGGTATACTTTTATACTGTTTCTGGTAACAGAAGTTTCAGTTGTTGATAATGACTGATTCAGCGCATAGCTTACATCATCAATCAAAACACTGTTGGAAGGTGTTCCGGTATGTTTGAATACCAGTTTATTTACTCCCGCAGGAACTCCTGTAATATCCAATGAGTAGTTATCAATGACAGTTGTACTCGTAGAAGTATAAGTTCCTAAAACCACAAACGTTGAAGTATCAGAAGGATTTGTTAAATATCCGATCTGTACGATTCCTCCGGCAGTAAAATTAGCTCTTCCCTTGAATTTAAGGGTATAGTTGCCGGATTGTAAGTTGGAGATTTCCGGTGTAGCCACCATTCCGGTAGAAGTTCCGCTGGTATAGATGTATAATGCATTTGGTGAGCTGATAGCCGTACTTGCATTAATTGCTCCGTAACTTGCGGTAGTTCCGATACTGGTCCAGCAGGCAGGAAGACTTCCTACATTGGATGAATCAAAGTTTTCATTTAATGTAGTTAACGAACCGCACGCTGTAGCAAAACTAAATGCATTTGACCAGGCACTTGTCTCTGTAGTACTACATTTTGATCTTACCCATACATAATATGTTGATGCAGGAGAAAGACCGCTTAATGACTGTGAAGTTGCTGTGATACCCGTTATAGTCGGAGTAGTAGAACTTGCAGGAGCTGTATTTGAGGTACTGTAATACAGTTCATATCCATTACCCGGTGCGGTTACAGGAGCAGTCCATGCAATATCGGCACTGGTGGTTGTTACATTACCAGCTGCCAATGCAGTAGGCTCTGCACATGAAGGAATCGCTTCCACGGAAAAATCATCAATATGGAAATCGATATCAGGCGAAGTAGAACTTGTAGTTCCTACAAAAGCTATTTTAATATTTCCTGAATATCCTGTAAGATTTATCGTCTCGGTCTGTCCTGTATTGGAATATGTTCCTGCACCGGTGTATGTTTTCAATACATTTGCATTACTCCATGTCGTTCCTCCGTCCGTAGAAATAATTATTCTGAGAAGGTGCGTTCCTAGCGTAGTTTGTGAAGTAGTAGACAAATAACCTGTTACAGCCATTCTATACTTCACTCTGTATGCACCTGGAGTACTTCCCAGGTTTATTGGCTGAGAAACCAACCAGTCACCTGTATTTGTTCCGTACAGGTTGATTCTTACTGCAGCGTTAGTTCCGGTATTTCCAAAACCTGCTTCAGCAGACCATTTACTGGTACCGTATACTAATGTGGATGAAGCAGCTACATCTCCTTTAGCTGCAGTCCAGCATACCGGCAGGAAGGAAGAAAAAGCCTGGACCATCGTTGGTGCATTTTCTACCCCGCAAACGGTAGTGAAGTTTCTTTCGCTGCAAGCCACTGAAGATACGTTTGAAGTATATCCGCTAACTGCATAATAGTATTTGGTGGATGTATTAAGTGCAGAAGGGAAAGTGTAAGAGGTTACATTCCCAAGATCAATATTGTTCGCAATATCTGTTCCGCCCGCTGTAGTTCCTACTCTCAGTCTGTATCCGGTAACTCCGTTAACCGCTGTCCATGTTATTGTTGGCGTTGTGCTCACACCTGTAGCGTTTGCTGCAGGAAGTGATACGGTAGGACATGTGGAAAGTGTCGCAAAATTAGCAGAACTGGACCAAACCCCTTTATCAGTTCCGTTACAGTTTCCTCGTACCCAATAATAATAAGTAGTGGACGGAGTCAATCCTGTTAAGTTAGCCGTAACCACACCGGCAGCAGTTGCCCCTGAAGGAGTTGTGGTATTTAAAGGTGCTGTAGACGAGGTACTGTAATAATATTCATATCCGTTACCCGGTGCCGTTGTAGAAGCAGTCCAGCTGATGGTTGCCGTATCCGGAGTCAATGCCGAAGAAGTAAGCCCTGTCACCGTACTGGCACAGTTAGCCTGTGTTGTAAAGGAACCTGCGGTAGTATATCCGTTACCTGTCCCTGCCAAGTTTGGAATGTGGGAATATGTTGACACCGCATTACCATTTAAAGCCTGAACCTGGACCTGATAGGTTGTATTTTGGATCAGACCGGTAAGTGAAGCCGTAGTTGCAGATACAGGATTCCCGCTGAAGTCAGTCCAGTCACAGCTTCCAAGCGCCCTGTACTGAACATTGTAAACCGTTGCTCCTGTCGGTGCTGTCCAGCTTACCGTTGCTGCTGTATTGGTGATTGCATTGGTAGCAGCGAAAGTCCTTACCGGCAGCTGGGTACCTGGAGTCCATATGTATGTTAGTCCGTTTGGAATTTTAACATTTACGTTGGTGGCAGCAGTGAAAAGCATTGTGCTTGAATTCGCATTTCCTGTTACGGCTTTAGACCAATCACAAGTCGTTCCTGCCGGTACATTGCCAATCATTAACGGACTTACATTGGTTGCATAAACTACACTGTTCCCTCTTATTCCTACTTGAGGGCTATACGTGGATAAACTAGTACCAGGATCTGTACAGGCTCCATATACAATTTTTACCTCACCGGTAGCATAAACCAATCGGATCTGAAAATTTAATTTTTCATTACTTCTATTAGAATAATCAGCGTGATCCTGATACTGGACAACAAATTCAGTTCCCAGATCCTGGTACCTGACTTCCGGAGCTGCCCCGGCAACTGTAGACGAAGCCCCATCCTGTCCGAAAGCAGCAACAGCTCCCGTGGTACTCCCCAAAGTAGACAGCGGTGTATAATTCGTTCCAGCAGGTGCGACACCAAATGCTATATATCCATTTGCGCTTATGTAGATACTGCTAACTGCAACCCCGCCAAAAGTAAAAGGTGAAGGCAAGGCAATAGCAGCTGAAACTTCATTATCATAGGAAGTTCCGGTTCCTGTAGGAAATACTTTCGTTCCTCCTGTAATTGAAGTATAAGGTGCTCCTGTGCCTTTGGCAAAAGAATAGGCTGCAACGTTGGTCTGTGCCAGCGCACTGCTGCCTGTTGCCAGTAAAGCTGCAGCCACAAGCATGCCTTTAAGCCAGCTTTTTTGTCTCGTACCCGTAGCTCCCGGCGTATCCTTTATTGCCCGGCTATCCTGGGTATTGAAAACCGGGTATTCCCGATTATTCAAAATCCTGTAGTTTTTCGTCATAATAATAGCAAAATTAATTAGGACTGTAAAGATAGAATAAATAACAGTTAAAATGTTAAAAAGATATAATTTTTACTACAAAACCATTAATTATGCTAAAACTAATTACAAAAATCAAACAATCATTTGATATCATTGATAAAAACATAATTAAAATTTATTTTACAAAAATTTAACAATCAATACATTACATATTTATCACTCAAATAGGATTTAGTAGAGTTATTCTATTTAACATAATATTAATTTTAAAATAATGATGATTATATTTATAAATAATTAACGATCTTTCACTGTTTTGCCATTATTGATATGTTATCCTGTTAAGCGGCGGTGCGAAACAATATAAACTTATGTATTCAAGCATAAGATATTTAAGTCCTGAAAATAAAAAAGTGGCCGTAGCCACTTTAATAATTCAATTCTTTTTAATTCAGGTAGAACTCATATTTGTTGAGCAGCTGAATCTCTTTGATAAGGTCTCCATTGAGATCAACCGAATGTTTCATCGACTGGACTTCCAGGTGCTCAACCTGAGAATCATCATCCATATGTTTGATATAGAATTTTATTTTCTGGTTCCCCTGATTTTTCTCCAGAACTTTCCTGAAAAAGCCAAGGTCTTCCGGCCTGAAATCCATCACGTCCATTACCAGAGAGATGCTTTTTGCAAATCTTTCAAATGCTTCCTGAAGTTCAATTACTTCGTTCACATTTACGAAAACCCGACCGTCTTTTACCTGGGCAAACTTGATCTTAAAAATAACGAACCGCTGGACTTCAAGCTTTTCCTTCAGCTTCATATAATCCCGGTCCCCCAACCTGAAAGAATAAGACCCGGAATAGTCTTCCAGGGTTACAAAAGCTACTTTCTCACCGCTTCTGAAACCGTCTTTCACTACGTATTCCGTAATCAGGCCGGCAACGGTGTATTCTTTTCCGCCACCGCCGTTTTCACGTTCTTTCTGTATGGTTTTCCAGTCTTTTTTCTTTTCCTCAAAAAGCTCTTCCTGCTTATTGGCAAAAGCCTGCTCTTTATAGGCATCCACCTCATCCAGGTTCAGGAACTGGAACACGCCTTTCGGCTCTGCTTTTTTGGTTACTTCTTCAATGATTTCCTCACCCGTCAGCAATTCATCGGAAACAATTTCCACCAGGTCTGCTGCATCTTCAGGCGTTTCCTGCTCAAGAACCGGCGCTTCATCCGTTACGGGCTTTACTTCTTCTTCTTTCTCAAGGACTGACTTTTTAGAAAGCTGCCCCTGCATAAACCTGAAATGATACCTGAATTCATCCAGCGGATGTGCAGAAAGATAAAACCCAATAATTTCTTTTTCTTTATTCAGCTTTTGCATATTGGGCCATTCCGGGCAAGGGGGTAACTTCGGCTGTTCGATCTGAACCTCATCCGCAAAGTCTGCGAAGAGCGAATTTTCCATCTCATGCCTGCTTTCCTGAAAGCTCTGCCCGTATCTGATGAGCCGTTCCAGATTGGTTCTTCCCGCCATGTCAATATCAAAATACTGGCCTCTGTGGAATTTATCAAGTTCATCAAAAGCGCCTGCCAGTACCAAACTTTCCGCCACCCTCTTATTCATCTGTGAAGGCAGAATGCGCTCAAAGAAATCATAAATATTTTTAAACCTTCCGTTCGCCCTTTCCCGGGTAATCGCTTCACTCGGGCCCTCTCCGATTCCTTTAATAGCCCCGAGGCCGAAACGGATCTGTCCTTTTTCATTTACGGAGAATTTATATTGGGACTCGTTCACATCCGGTCCCAGAACATCCACCCCGATACTTTTACAGTCTTCCATAAACATGGTGATGGATTCGGTATTGTTAATGTTGTTGCTCATTACACTGGCCATATATTCTGCCGGATAATTGGCTTTCAGGAAAGCGGTCTGATATGCAATCAGCGCATAACAGGTGGAGTGTGATTTGTTGAAAGCATATTCTGCAAAGGCTTTCCAGTCATTCCAGATTTTTTCTAGTCGTTCTTCGTTCAGGTTATTTTTCCGTCCTCCTTCAATAAATTTAGGGTACATTTTATTCAGAACGTCAATCTGCTTTTTCCCCATCGCTTTTCTAAGCGTATCGGCTTCCCCTTTTGTAAAGTTGGCCAGCTTCTGGGAAAGAAGCATTACCTGCTCCTGATAAACGGTAATTCCGTAGGTTTCTTTTAAGTATTCCTCGGTTTCCGGCAAATCGTATACAATTTCCTCAATCCCGTGTTTCCTGTTGATAAAGTTAGGGATGTATTTAATCGGGCCCGGACGGTACAGTGCATTCATGGCAATAAGATCGGCAAAAACAGTTGGTTTAAGCTCTCTCATGTATTTCTGCATTCCCGGACTTTCATACTGGAAAATCCCGATGGTCCTTCCCTCCTTAAACAGCTGATAGGTCTTCGTATCTTCAAGCCCTATTTCATCAGGGTCAATATCAATTCCGTGTCTTTGTTTAACCAGTTTCAGTGCATCCTTAATGATGGTCAGCGTCCTTAGCCCCAGGAAATCCATTTTAAGGAGACCGGCACTTTCCGCCACTGAGTTATCAAACTGCGAAACAAGGATATCTGCATCTTTTGCTGCGATGGTTACGGGAACCAGGTTACTCACATCTTCGGGCGTAATAATAACCCCGCAGGCGTGGATCCCGGTATTCCGGATGCAGCCTTCCATTTTCTTCGCACTTGCCAGAACGTCATGACGGGGATCTGAAGGACTGTCGAGCACCGATCTCATTTCGTCGACCAGCATCTGGTCTTCCGGCCTCAATTTATCGTATTTCGACAGTGCTTTCGCAATATTCATTCCCGGTGTGGAAGGAATCAGCTTGGCAATATTGTTTGTGTCAGGAATCGGGAGGTCGAGAACCCTTCCGGCGTCTTTAATGGCAGATTTTCCACCCAGTACAGAGTACGTTATAATCTGCGCTACCTGGTTTTTACCATATTTATCCACTACCCATTTAATAATCTTATCCCTTCCTTCATCGTCAAAGTCGATATCAATATCGGGCATGGAAACCCTTTCCGGATTCAGGAACCGCTCAAAAAGGAGATCATATTTAATCGGGTCTACATTGGTAATCCCGATACAGTAAGCTACTGCGGAACCTGCGGCAGAACCCCTTCCGGGACCTACCCAGACTCCCATTTTCCGGGCTTCGTTACAGAAATCCTGAACAATGAGGAAGTACCCCGGGTATCCTGTATTGGCAATAACTTCCAGTTCAAAATCAAGACGTTCTTTAATTTCTGCGGTAATCCCGGTAGCAACATATCTTTTTTTCGCACCTTCGTACGTAAGATAGGTAAGATAGGCCATTTCGCCGCGTTTCCCGCCGTCAGCATCATCTTCAGCATGGATAAATTCTTCCGGAATATCAAACTTAGGAAGCAAAACATCCCGCTTTAACGTATATGGTTTAAATTTCGCCGTAAATTCATCATAGGCTTCAAAGGCGTCAGGATATGCTAAAAACGTCTCTTTTATCTCATCTGAACTTTTAATATAGTATTCTCCTGTCGCAAGGCCCCTTCTTTTGCCGAACCCTTTTCCGACAGGGGTTGTCAGCTTTTCACCGTCTTTGATACAGCTTACAATATCCTGTATGTTGGAATCATCCTTATTGGTATAAAAAGTCTCGTTCTGCGCCAGGATCTTCACGTTATACTTATCAGCAAAATGAAGCAGGACATCATTTAAGTGTTCTTCTTCAGGAAGCTTATGATTTTGTATCTGAACATAGAAATCATCTTCAAAAGTTTCTTTCCACCATCTGAAAAGCTCCTCCCCTTTCTGCTCACCGGTATTTAAAACAGCATCCGGGATATCCCCGTGGATTCCTGACGTCAATGCAATAATCCCTTCCTTATACTGGGCAATCACGTCGCGGCTTATCCTCGGAACACCGAAGTAGAAGCCTTTTAAGAACCCGATACTTGAAAGCTTTGCCAGGTTCTTATATCCGTTGAAATCTTTCGCCAGCAAAACCACCTGTGTCCTTCTGTCGGGATCGTCTTTGGTAAACTGTTTCTGCTCGTAACGGTCTGAAATATAAAATTCACAGCCTACCACGGGAATCAAAGGTTCTGAAACCGGTTCCTGTTCACTGAACGGCTCCCCTTTTTCCTCAGCTTCCTGTTTTTTGGATAGATATTCCTTGTGTTTTTTTACCCGGTCACTGTTGGCACCCTCTACTGCAGACACAAACTTGAAGGCGCCCATCATATTTCCGAGGTCTACCATTCCGACGGCAGGGAAACGGTCTTCCGATGCTTTTTTAATCAGGTCATTAATGCTTGAAGTAGCGGATAAAGTTGAAAAAACACTGTGGTTATTAAAATTGAAATATCTTCCGAGATCAATATCGTCAATATTTCCTGCATCGACCTGCTTTTTCTTGCTGTTGAAATCCGCCACCTGCCTTCTGACAACAATGTTGAACGGCTTTATCGGATCCGGATGCAGCGTTTTGAAATACGCCAGCTGATCTTCCGAAGTTTTCAAAACCTCGGCAGGAATAATCCCGATTCTCATCATTTCAAAGAAAACCTGGGCAGTGGCATTCACGTCCGCCGCCGCATTGTGGGCTTCATCGAATTTATGGCCGTACAGTTTTTCGTACAGCTCCTCAAGCTTCGGAGATTTATACCTTCCGCCGCGGCCACCTCCCAGCTGGCAGTAATCCGTCCCTAAGATCATGGTATCGGCTTTCGGTTTCTCCTGAAGATGGTCTTTTATATTTTTACGGTAGAATTCCGCACCGACAATATTGTAATCAAATTCAACATTGTGTCCTGAGACAACTCTTACCTTCTCTAATACTTTGGCAAATTCATTTAAAATTTCTTCAAGGTCACGCCCTTCTTCATTGGCAATCTTCGTAGTGATCCCGTGAATTCTAGCTGCGTTAAAGGGGATGTCATACCCTTCCGGCTTTATAATATAATCCTGATTTTCAATTAATGATCCGTTGTCATCATGCAGCTGCCAAGCAATCTGTACCATTCTCGGCCAGTTGTCTGAATCTGAAAGCGGAGCATTGAAATTCTTCGGTAACCCTGTGGTTTCTGTGTCAAAAACTAAATACATAAATCCTGTCTGACTTTTGTTTAAAAAAGAATGTAAAGTTAGGGTAAATTTTTCTGTTTTGAAATTGTTTTGAATGAAAATGGGAGTATTAAAAATCTACAAAATCAATAATTTAACCCGCATTAAAAAAGAAAAAAAAGAAATATTCATTCATATATTATATCACAGCCAGACTCACCTGAACAGATTCATCATCAGATTTTAAAACACCATCCGAAAATTTTTAAAAAATCAAAACAAAATACTTTGTTATACTATGTATTTTGTTTTACATTTGCCATATGAACGAAGAATTTATAGAAAAATGGCAGTCACAGGTTAAGAAAGGAACTTTATCATTCATTGTTCTGCTTGTACTGAAAGAAACTGAGCTTTACGGATATGAACTGATAGAGAAAATAAAACTGCTTACCCATATTGAAATTGCCGAAGGCACCTTATACCCGTTAATGAACAGGTTAAAAAATGAAAATCTGCTGGAATCAAAATGGGTGGAACAAGAAACCGGGATCCCAAGAAAATATTATTTCCTTACAGAAACAGGACAAAAAACTCTTGGAGAAATGAAAATTCAATGGACTGGCTTACAAAAAACATTAAACAAATTAATTTAAAAAAATGGAATTCAAAAAAATACAATTCAACGATACTGCTGCAAAAAAAATATATGAGGAATACCTCAGGCAAATTCAGTCAGCCACAAAAACACTCAGCAAAGCAGATCAAAATGACATTCTGATGGAATTGAACAGCCATATTTATGAAAGTTTAAATCAATCAGGTGATCATCGTGACGAAGTGAAAAACCTCACAAATACATTGAGCAAAATTGGTATTCCAAACGAGGTTTTAAAACCTTTAATTGCTGAAAAGAAATTAAACCAGGCAACGAAAACATTCAATCCGGTCCATATTTTTCAGGCACTCATTCTAAATTTTTCTTACGGAATAATTTATTTTATATTCTTCATTTTGTATCTATTTCTTTTTTCGTTTGTGGCCTTGATATTTGGCAAAATATTCTTTCCGGATCATGTCGGATTTTATTATAAAAGAGGAGAAATCATTCAATACGGCGGGTTTTTGACCAATAAAAATATTCAACAGTATGAAATACTTGGAAACTGGTTTATTCCGACGACCATTGTATTGGGTATGACATTTTATTTTCTGATAACTTTACTGTTAAAACTAAAAAAGTCACTCTCAAAAAGGAAAACCAAATTTTAATAAAAAAATATATACATCAAACAATAACTTGGAATTAAACGATTACATGATACCAACTGTAACCTTACAATTCTGCCAGTATTTTGAGCGCTGGCAGAATTAAGTTACTGCGCTTACTATCAGGATATACAGGATATAAAAATGAAATACTTCAGACTGCATTTTTAAGCTTTATCCTTATTTTACTTGCACATTTCATTGAGAAATTCTGCATTAAAACAAAACAACCTATCAATTGTTAGGCAATAATTTTTAAAAATCCAAAATATGTTTATCTTTGCTTTCTATGGAAAATACACTTCACGAAAAAGTTTCACAGGATATTTTACTTAAAGCTTACAACCACATGATGCTTGCCAAAGCAATGGCAGACATTTACGAAGAAAACAGAAATATTACCAAATACGTTCATAGTACTTCAAGAGGCCATGAGGCCATTCAGCTGGCTACCGCATACCAGTTGAAAAAAGAAGACTGGGTTTCCCCTTATTACCGGGATGAAAGCATTCTTTTAGGAATAGGTTTTGAGCCTTATCAACTGATGCTGCAGCTGCTTGCAAAAGCCGACGACCCTTTTTCAGGAGGAAGATCTTACTATTCCCATCCTTCCAGCAGGGATGAGAACAAACCTAAAATTATTCACCAGAGTTCCGCAACTGGAATGCAGACCATCCCGACAACGGGTGTTGCACAGGGAATCAAATATATCCAAGATTTTGAGTTACAGGATTTTGAAAACAACCCTGTTGTGGTATGCAGCCTTGGAGACAATTCCGTAACCGAGGGTGAAGTGAGTGAAGCACTTCAGTTTGCAGCTCTGCATCAGCTTCCGATTATTTTCCTGGTTCAGGATAACGAATGGGGAATTTCTGTAACAAAGGATGAAGCCAGGACATGCGATGCCTATGATTTCGTAGCCGGATTTACCGGATTAAGCAGAATGAGAGTGGACGGTACCGATTTCGTGGAAAGTTTTGAGGTGATGAAAAAGGCGGTTGATTTTGTACGCAGCGAAAGAAAGCCTCTGGTAGTCTGTGCCAAAACGGTACTGATCGGCCATCACACTTCCGGAGTCCGGAGGGAATTCTACAGGGATGAAGAAGACTTAACCAAACACAGGGCTAAAGACCCTGGGGAAATCCTCAGGAATTACCTGCTTGATGCCGGCACTGATGAGCAACTTCTGAAACAGATCACCAAAAAAGCCCGTCTGGAGGCCGAAGAAGCATTTGAAAGAGCACAGAAAGCGGAAGACCCGAAACCTGAAACGGTCATGCAGCATATCTTTGCACCTACTCCCATTACAGAGGAAACGGGAACCCGGGAACCGGAAGGCGGAGAAAAAATTGTAATGGTAGATGCCGCCATTCATGCGATTCAGGAGATTATGTGGAAACATCCGGAAGCATTGCTTTACGGACAGGACGTAGGGGAAAGAATCGGCGGGGTGTTCCGTGAAACAGTGACTTTAGGGAAGAAATTCGGAAGCAAAAGGGTATTCAATACAGCCATTCAGGAAGCCTACATCATTGGTTCTACGACAGGCATGAGTGCAGTGGGCTTAAAACCGATCGTTGAAGTACAGTTTGCAGATTACATTTACCCGGGTATCAACCAGCTGATTACGGAAATTTCAAAATCAAGCTATTTAAGCCAGGGGAAATTCCCTGTAAGCAATATTATCCGTGTCCCGATCGGAGCTTACGGCGGAGGCGGACCTTACCACAGCGGAAGCGTTGAAAGTATTTTAGCGAATATCAAAGGTATCAAAATTGCTTATCCAAGCAACGCAGCAGATTTCAAAGGCCTGTTAAAGGCAGCTTACTATGATCCTAACCCGGTGGTGATGCTGGAACATAAAGGCCTGTACTGGAGCAAAGTTCCGGGAACTGAAGATGCCAAAACCATAGAGCCTGCGGAAGATTATATTTTACCGTTCGGAAAAGGAAAAGTAATTATCGAAGCAGATAAAGAAGAAACCGAAAAAGGCAGGACTTTATTGGTAGTAACTTACGGAATGGGCGTTTACTGGGCAAAAGAAGCCGCGAAAAACTTTAACGGAAGAGTTGAAGTCATTGATTTGAGGACCATAATACCTTTGGATGAAGAACTCGTTTTCGAAAGGGTGAAAGTCCACGGCAAATGTATCGTCCTGACGGAAGAACAGCTGAACAATTCTTTTGCCGAAGCGTTTGCCCACAGAATTTCCAAGAACTGCTTCCGGTACCTTGATCTTCCGGTTGAGACCATAGGGTCGCTTGATACCCCGGCCGTCCCGATCAACCTGATACTGGAAAAAGAAATGCTTCCGAATGCTGAAAAGCTTGCGAAGAAAATTGAAGAAATACTTACACAGTAATCAATATAACAGCCTCCGGATAACCCGGAGGCTGTTTTTTACACCTTGTTTTATTAACGTATATTTATCTATTTTGATATCCCATCCTGTCTTGGTATTTATTTTGCTTATCCATTCGTTGACCTTAGCCGTCACAGCCTATTCATGATTACAACGAGATACATCAATGCCAAGCAGATCCTGAATCTATCAGGCAAGCATCTTATCATTATAACGATCTGGTGTACACTCATTGCGCTGGTTTTTTATTTCCTGGACTGGCAATGGATGATTATTCCCTGGGTTCCGGTGGCACTTATCGGTACTGCAGAAGCATTCCTGGTGGGTTTTAAAAACAATCAGGCCTATGACCGGTTATGGGAAGCACGGAAAATATGGGGCGGAATCGTTAATTCCAGCCGGTCTTTTGCCGCTATGGTCTATGCCTTCAGCACAGATCATGAAGAACTAGACCCAGCCGATCTGGAAAGCAGAAGGAGAAAAATCATTTGCCGGCATATTGCATGGCTCTATGCCTTCCGCGAGCAGCTTCTGGTTCCCACCGAATGGGAACATATCAAAGCCGAGGAAACTGACCAGTTTAAAAATATCGACCATAAACGGAACCGGCTGATCAAAGCAGGATTTCCGGATTATACAAGAACACCGATTTTCCTTAATAAATACCTTTCTGAAGAAGAGGTTGAGCTACAAGGTACTTATAAAAATTTCGCAACCTATCTCATTTCCCAGCAGGCCAAAGATATCAATGAGCTGAAGAATGATGAAATAATTTCAGAATTTAACCAGCTTCAGTTACAGACCTGCCTGAATGAATTCTACGGCTATCAGGGCCAGGCGGAAAGGATTAAAAAGTTCCCTTCGCCAAGGCAGTTTGCCAGTACGGCATTTATATTCAATATCCTGTTCATTACCCTGCTTCCGCTAGGACTGATAAGTGAATTTGCTAAGCTTGGCGACTGGGGAATCTGGATAAGCATACCATTCTGTATCGTTGTCGGATGGATCTACATTATCATGGAACTTGTAGGGGATTATTCTGAAAACCCTTTTGCCGGATTAATGTTCGATGTTCCGATGCTTTCCATTTGCCGGACCATTGAAATCGATCTTCTGCAGATGACCGGCGAAACTGATCTTCCTGACCCGATTGCCTCTAAAAACGGGGTTCTGGTATAATTACAAAACAATTGCCGTGGTATTTTTAACTTCCGAGATCATAAACGAACTGTGGGTACTGGCAATATGCTCTAATGTAGTGAGCTTGGTCAGCATAAAGTTACGGTAATCCGGCATATCTTTAACTCCGATTTTTAAAATGTAGTCGTAGTCCCCGCTTACATGGAAACATTCCGTAACTTCATCCAGGGTCATAATTTCCCTTTCAAACTGAAGTACATGCTGTTTCTTATGCTGTGTAAGTTTTACATGGCACAGCACAATAAAATCCCTGTTGATTTTCTGACGGTCCAAAAGTGCCACATATTTTGAAATCACACCCGCATTTTCCATTTTTCTGATGCGTTCGTAAACTGCAGTCACAGAAAGGCCGAGCTTATAGGACAGCTCTTTTGTCGTTTGTTTTGAATCTTCCTGTAAATAAAGCAGCAGTTTTTTATCAATCCCATCAAAGTTCATAGATAAATTTTTGTTAAAAGTTAATGATCATCAAATATATAAAACATTTTTTCTACTGAATTAAAATATAGTAGATTTATATTCCTGTAATGACGATTTATATTGTAAAAAATAAGCAGATCATTGAAATTTACCCTGTAAAAATCTAAAGCTTATGAAAGAATTCAGTGCAGCCAATGAAATTCAGGATTTACAGTACTTCGGTGAATTCGGAGGAGTCAACCCTTCCATCTCAGACAGTTCCACGTATACTTTCCTTTCTGCGAAAACCATGTTTGATACTTTTGAAGGCAATGCGGAAGGATGTTATCTGTATTCAAGGCATTCATCACCCATGAACCTGTACCTTTCCGAAGCTCTGGCAAAATTGGAAAACACAGAATCGGCAAATGTTACCGCATCCGGAATGGGTGCCATTACTTCCGTTCTGATGCAGGTCTGCAAAAGCGGAGACCATATTGTTTCCAGCAGGACCATCTACGGTGGAACGTATGCTTTTATGAAGAATTTCCTTCCTTCTTTTCAGATCAATACTACGTTTCTGGATATCAATAATTTTGAAGCGGTAGAGAAAGCGATACAGCCCAATACCAAAGTGATTTACTGTGAAAGCGTGAGTAATCCGCTTCTTGAAGTAGCCGACCTGAGAACCCTGTCTGCCCTGTGTAAAAAGCATCATATCAAACTGATCGTAGACAATACTTTTTCACCGTTATCCATTTCGCCGGCATTGCTGGGAGCAGATATTGTAATCCACTCCTTAACAAAATTCATTAATGGGAGCAGCGATACCGTTGGCGGCGTATACTGCGGAACCCAGGAATTCATCAATGACACCAAAAATGTAAATACAGGAGCCTGTATGCTCTTAGGCCCTACCATGGACAGCCTCCGCTCTTCGAGCATCCTGAAGAACCTGAGAACACTTCACATCAGGATGAAACAGCACAGCCATAATGCCATGTATCTGGCGGAGAGATTTGAAAATGACGGTTTAAAAGTTTCTTATCCCGGGTTACGGTCCCACAAAAACCATGAACTGATGAAAAGCATGATGCATGAAGAATACGGATTTGGCGGACTGCTGACTTTAGATGCCGGAACTACGGATAAAGCCAATGAGCTGATGGAACTGATGCAGCAGGAAAATCTGGGCTACCTTGCTGTAAGCCTGGGCTTTTATAAAACCCTGTTCTCCTGCTCAGGAAGTTCCACATCCTCTGAAATCCCGGAAGAGGAACGTGCCGCGATGGGAATTTCAGACGGACTGATCCGGTTTTCCATCGGCCTGGACCATGATATCCGGCGAACCTATGAAAAGATGAAGGAATGCATGCTCAAAACAGGCATTCTCAACCATGAGACCATCTCTATATCGTGATTATTCAGGAGCTGTTGAAATTCAACAGCTTTTTATTTTTTATGGAAATGCGTCGGGAATGCTTCTTCCGGCCGCATCCTGAATACATTCAGTAAAATCCATGATTTTAAGAAGCCGTACCCATAGGAAAACATCTGGATATAAGTGGAAATAACCGCCATTCCTGCAATACTTACATTCTTAGTAACCCACAAAGCATGGAACAGCACCATAAAAGTATACAATCCGTAAAAAGCAAGGATCAGCCCTCTTCCCATAATAAAATACTCCAGAAAGCCCATCAGGTAGCCTAAAAAGAACAGCGTGGGAAAAGCGAAAGAAATTTTTACATATTCGGGGTGCCTTTGGTTAAGGATCGGTCTTGCGCAGCCAAACTGGTAGATTTGTTTTGAAAATTTCCCGAAATCTACCCTCCGCTTATGATAGACCGCAATAGTATCAAAAAAAGCAGTGGTGTACCCGTTTTCCCAGAGGGTCATCGACAGGTCCGGATCCTCTCCGATCCTCATTTCCGAAAAGCCGCCTACTGCATTAAAAACTTCTTTCTTCACGCCCATGTTAAAGCTTCGCGGCTGGAATTTTGACACTGTATTTTTATTCCCTCGGATTCCGCCGGTGGTAAATACCGAAGTCATGGAATAGGAAATTGCCTTCTGCATCAGATTGAATCCTTTATGGGCTTTATCCGCTCCGCCGAAAGCATCACAGGGAATCCGAAGGATATTTTTCTTAATATTTTCGATATAATCCGTTTCCACAATCACATCACTGTCCACGAAAACCAGCCATTCATTCTTTGCCCTTCTGGCTCCGTAATTCCTTGACAGTCCAGGGCCGGAATTATCTTTCCTGAAATACCGGAGCTCCAGTACTTCTTCAAAATTCCGGATGGTCGGCTTTAAATCAATAAGCGAGCCGTCATCTACTATAATGATTTCAAATGCTTTGTCTGACTGGGCCGTCAGCGAATTCAGCAGTTCAAAAAGTTCGTCTTTGCGATTAAATATAGCGACAATGATGGAGATGGTAGGATTCAAATTGAAAATTTTTCAAAATTAATTATTCGCGGAGGATTGCGCAACATGTTTTGTACCAATTGAACGGAAAGTACCATAAAATAGTACATCCCATTTGATACCGGGAAGTTGCTTATTTATGATTGCATATCAGTAAAGCTGTTTTGTAATTGGTAATTAAACAAATATTCCCGATTTGAAATAAACGCACAGAACAACGGAAATAAAAAATAAAACCACAGAACAGCTGAAAAACAGCCATTGAAAAACACTTTTGAAATAATATTTCCCCAGAATATATAAAACAAAAAATGACACCAATGAAACTGCCAGTCCGATTAAAGAAATAACGATAAGCGTCTGAACATAATTTTCAGGAGGCAACGGGTCTTTAAAAACAAAAAACAGCAATATGGCAGAAACCAGAACCAATCCTGAACTTAATTTTTCAGTAAAGTATTTTATTTTTTTTTTGATTTTAACTTTTCCATCATCACTTACGTCTGAAGACAGGCTGCCTAAAAAACCGAGGAAATCGGTAATAACTTCAAAAATCTCAAAAAAATTCCAGGACATTATCTGTTTTGGTTTTTGTAAAATAGAGAATCATATCCAGTTTACAGTAAAAAACCTTCCGTTAAAGGAAGGCTGTTATTCATTCATTATTGGTTCTCCAGTTTATGAACTTTCTTCGTTCCCTCATACATTTCATACTGCAGGAACCTCGTTTCCAGCTTCCCGTTGAACAGCTTGATTTTTCTTGACGGACGCAGACCGATTTTTTTCACAGCTTCCAGATCGGAAGAAATAAGCCACGCTAACGTATTCGGATAATGGGTTTTAAACGTATCCCCTATTTTTTTATAAAAGTCATCGTCATTAATAGAAATTCTTTCGTCATACGGCGGATTGAAAACCATCAGCAAAGGGAAAAGCTCTTTTTTGGATTCAAAGAAATTCTGTTTTTTCAGCTCAATCACATCTTCCATTTCGGCTGCTTCGATATTGGTTCCGGCAGCGTTCAGCATTCTGGCATCAATGTCATAACCTACAATTTTACCGGTAAATTCCTTGATCCTTCCAATTCTTACTTCCTTGATTTTTGTAAACAGGTCGGCATCGTAATTTTTCCAGTTCTGGAAAGCAAATCTTTTCCTGAAAATCTGCGCCGGAAGATCCAGTGCAATCATGGCCGCTTCAATCAGAAGTGTCCCGGAACCGCACATCGGGTCAAGGAAATTCCCTTTTCCGTCCCAGCCTGCCAGGTGAAGCATTCCGCTTGCCAGAACTTCATTGATCGGCGCTTCGCCCTGCTCTTTCCTGTAGCCTCTTTTAAAGAGGGCATCGCCGGAAGAATCCAGAGAGATCGTCACCAGCTCTCTGTCAATATGCAGATGGAATTTAATATCCGGGCTTTTAGGCTCTACATTAGGTCGCCTCTTGAATTTTTCCTGGAAATAATCCACAATGGCATCCTTCATTTTCAGGGTGACAAACTGCGAATGCTTGAAGGTTTCGGAATTCACCGTAGAATCAATCGCAAAAGACTGTTCAACATCCATAAACTGCTCCCACTCCACTTTAAAAAGCTTGTCGTAAAACTGATGCTGGTTGAACGCTTTGAATTCCATAACCGGAATTAGAATTTTCAAGGCAAGCCTTGAAGAATAATTGATTTTATATAAAAATCCGAGATCACCTTCGCAATTGACTGCCCGGTTCTTCATTTCCACGTTGCGCCCGCCTAATTTTTTTATTTCTTCGGCCAGGATCTGCTCAAGTCCAAAGAATGTCTTTATCTGAATCTGTAAGTTTTCTGTATTCATAAGTAAGTATTAAAGATATAAATATTTAAAAATTAAAAGATTAGGTATTCTGTTTTTCATTTAATTGAATGTTTCAATCTTCCAATGTTAAATACTTTTTCCTTTTACCGCACAAATTTAGTTATTTTTGCATTATGGAATGGTTTGAATCTTGGTTTGATACCCCTTATTATCATCTGCTTTACAGCAACAGAGACTATACGGAAGCAGAAAGCTTCATCACAAAACTCACTGCAGACCTGCAGCTTCCGCCGGATTCCAGAATTATTGATCTGGCCTGCGGAAAAGGAAGGCACTCTGTTTTCCTCAATCAATCAGGCTATAATGTATTAGGTTTGGACCTTTCGAGACAGAGCAT
This sequence comes from Chryseobacterium sp. JJR-5R, assembly GCF_034047335.1. NCBI lineage: Bacteria > Pseudomonadati > Bacteroidota > Flavobacteriia > Flavobacteriales > Weeksellaceae > Chryseobacterium > Chryseobacterium sp. JJR-5R. Next base: position 1,266,061 of record NZ_CP139137.1, on the reverse strand, counting down.
AGAATTTGACAGACAGTTTGAAAATCAGACGCTTAAATTTGACGTTCACGACATGAGGAACCCGATTAAAGCAGATCCTGTGGATGCGGTTTTCAATCTTTTTACCAGTTTCGGGTATTTTGACCATGCAGATGACGATAAAAAAGTATTCCAGTCCGTGTACAATGCCTTGAAGCCCGGAGGATTCTTTGTTTTGGATTATCTTAATGAAGAATATGTGCGGAAAAACATTGTTCCGGAATCAGTTGTTGAAAAAGGCGGGATTGAATTTAAAATCTGCAAGAAAATAGAAGGCAGGCATGTTGTAAAGGATATCTATTTTGAAGCTGACGGAAAATCCCATCATTTCTTTGAAAAGGTAAAGCTTCACACCCTGGAAACCATTAATTCTTATGCATCAGACTGCGGGTTTGAAAGAATGAAAATCTGGGGCGATTACCAGCTGAATGTATTCAAAAAAGAAACGTCTCTTCGTTGTATTAATTTATTTAAGAAAAAATGATAACTGTACTTTTGCTGATTGCAAGTGTGATTGCCGGCGTATTTCTCGGAAAACATTTCGGGAAAAAAGAAAAGCTCGCGAAAAACTTGCTGGTCCTCAGCGCAGGGTTCCTGATTACAATTTGTCTGAATGAAGTATTCCCGCAGGTATATGCTGCCAAATCAGGCAGCAGCCTGGGTGTATTCGTCATTGCAGGCGTATTGTTGCAGATGGTCCTGGAAGCGCTGACAAAAGGTTTTGAGCATGGCCACGTCCATCATCACAGCGAACATAATATCCTTCCCGTTGCTCTAATGGTCGGGCTTTTCGTACATGCTTTTATTGAGGGAATTCCTTTGGCGAATGAGGCGCATGAATTTTCACCCTATTTGCTGGGCATTGTATTTCATAACCTTCCGATTTCCTTTATTTTAGGTGCCTTTTTATTTAACAGAAAGAGTGAATCCAAGTCCAATACATCTTATCCTTCTATTTTGATTGTGGTTTTATTTGCCCTGGCTTCACCGATGGGAATGCTTCTGGGAAATTATTTTAACCCGGATCTGCAGCCTTATTTCCTTGCCATTGTCGGCGGAATCTTCCTGCACATTTCTTCTGTTATCATTTTTGAAAGCAATAAGAATCATAATATCGACTGGGTAAAAATCGGATTGGTTATTCTGGGCGTTTCTTTGGCTTTAATACTACACATGTTCCATAATCATTCAGCGGTTGGGCATCAACATTAACCTTATCGTTTTTAAAACATAAAAAAGCTCCGGAAAATTCCGGAGCTTTCTGTTTATCTATTTACTGAGTGTATGAAATTAAAATTTCCACCCGAATGTAAGAAAGAAATTATTTCTGATATTTTTCACATCTGAAACGGCATAACCTTCACTCGCAATCAGACGGTTAGGAGAATAATATCCGTCTTCAAAATCACCGTTAACCAATCCTCTCAGAAAAGGATTGCTGTATTTTGAAGTCATGTTCTGATAAGCTGCATCAATATAGAATGACCTGAAATCATATCCGATACCGAACGACAGCATATTCCTGTCATTAAGAATAAGATTGCTGTAAGACCTTGGGTTGTCAGATAAGCTTCCGTCATTGTTGAAAGAATTCACGGAAAGCGCATCAAAAGGACTTGAAGCATAAGAATATCCGCCTCTCAGCCTGAACTGTTTGATCCTGTATTCCGCACCCATTTTTAATTCTGACAGATTTTTAGAATCTTCTCTGAAAAAATCATTTAAATCATTTTCTGCTGCACCGTATACTTTATATTTTGGCTTGGTTAAGCCTAAAGTATAATCAACATTTAAAGAAAAACTTTTACTTGCAATAAATGCAGCACTTACCGTCGCTTTTAACGGGGATGTCAGTTTTCTGTTTTCAATCCCGTAATCATCACCGTAGATGGCATCATTATAGAAATTATAGCTTCTATCAATGTTCCAGAACGTTGGCGTTTCCAATGCAGCCCCGATCCTGAAGTTCGGGTTTAGTTTTCCTATTACCCCTAATGAGGCGGAGAAACCGTTTCCTTTTTCATAGAAAGGTGTATTCTGCTTGCTGAAGTATTCTGAATTACCGGAAGATACATCATTGAAAATAGCTGTATCCGACTGATCCATTGAAGAGTTAAGGAAATTCAATCCTGCACCGATGTATATATTGTTATTGTAATTGGCACCTACACCAAAGCTTGTTTTTGATAAATATCCATATCTGTCATAAGCATGCCTTCCGAATGAAGAACTTCCGCCAGCAGCAAAATCATAGACCAGATTGTTGTTCCCCGGCGTTTCAATATAATTGTCAATAGACTGGTTAGAGTAGTTTACCCCGACGTTAATAAACTTCCATGCACTTTCGGTCATCAGCTGAAAAGTCATTACTGCACCGATATTCCCGATATCTCCTTTATTGATATTGTATGAATAAGAAGATCCTGCATACGAAGATGTGTTTTTATTGCCGGTAAGCGACAATGTTCCCGAAATTTCTCCGGAAATGGCAACACCAAGTCCTGCAGGATTGGTTAACAGGGCATTGGCATCGCCTCCTAATGCTCCGTTAGATCCTGCCATCGCATTAAACTTGGCAGAACCTATGCTTGGAGAAGCTGAATATACATCTACCGTATTCCTTATTACGGAAACATCCTGAGCCTGCGCAAAAAATGCAGCAGAAATACTCATCATTGCTAAAGATTTTTTTAACATTATTTTCTTAAATAGTTATTAATTTCTGATTATCTGCCACCTCTGAATCCACCGCCACCGCCGCCGGATCTGAAACCGCCGCCGCCGCTTCCGCCGCCAAAGCCACCGCCGCCGGATGATCTGAAGCCGCCTCCGCTGTTGGAATTATTAAAGCCTCCATTATTTCTGAATCCGCCTCCGTTGTCATTCCTGAATCCGCCGTCGTTCCTTCTTGGCTGGGACTGATTGTTGTAATTCGGCCTTACCTGAGTCTGGTTGCGGAATCCTCCCTGATTTCTGAAACCACCATTGGCTGTTCCCTGTCTGAAGCCTCCGTTAGATCCTCTGAAGCCTACGTTGGTACCGTTTCTGAATCCTCCGTTTACCGTATTACCGTTTCTGAAACCACCCGTATTGGTGTTGCTTCTTCTGAAACCGTTTCCTGAAGCTGCCCCATATTTGTTCGCAAAGCTTCCGTTATATGAATTAAATCCTCTTCCGCCGGATGCACTTCTTCTGTAGATGTTATTGTAGTTTCCACCCCAGTACCCTCCGCCGTAGCCCCAGCCGCCATATCCGTATGGATATCCGTAGCCGTATAGACCGCCCCAGTATGGATTAAAGCCGCCCCAATAAGGTGAGTATCCCCATCCCATATTCCAGCCGCCTCCCCAGCCCCAGGAACTGCCCCAGCCCCATGAAAGTCCGAGGCCCCAGCCTCCGCCCCAGCCCCAAGGGCTGTAGCCGCCGTACATTCCCCACGGAGATCCCCATGAGCTGTCGTAATAATTGGTCTGGCTTCCTGCGAAATTCCCCCAGTCAGAGTCCGTTGCAGTAGAGTTCCAGTTGTAATTGTTCCAGTCTTCATATCTTCCTTCCCTGGAATTCATTTCTGCGTTCTGTACAACATTTGTATCATCCTGGTAGTAATTGTAATCATCCCCTACCCGGTTTCCTCTTTCATTAATAATTACCCCTTCCGGAAGCGTGTCTTTATTCGGGTCGTAGTAAACACCGTCTGTCTCACTGTAGCCGCCCATCTGAGCGCCGCAGGATACGAGCAACAATCCGCCGGAGATAGCCAGAATCCCTTTGGATTTCAGCATGCTCAGCAAACTTTTATGTATATTTCTTTTCATGATAACGTAAAAATTTTTAAATTAAATTATATTTGCAGTCTGTACCAAAAATGTACCATTCAAGGTTACAAAAAATATATCAAAAATAGATCTTTATTTTTAGATAGCAATAATAGTAAAAAGTTAAAAAAATTTTAAAATATAATGGCAAAATTAACCTCAAGAAGCGAGGATTACAGCAAGTGGTATAATGAGTTGGTGGTAAAAGCCGACTTAGCTGAAAACTCAGGAGTACGCGGATGCATGGTAATCAAACCTTACGGCTATGCAATCTGGGAAAAAATGCGTGACGAAATGGATAAAAAATTCAAAGAGACCGGTCACGTAAACGCTTATTTTCCTCTGTTTGTGCCCAAAAGCTTATTTGAGGCTGAAGAGAAAAATGCAGAGGGCTTCGCTAAAGAATGTGCCGTCGTTACCCATTACAGGCTGAAAACAGATCCTGACAATCCGTCCAAACTGATTGTGGACCCGGATGCCAAGCTGGAAGAAGAACTGATTGTCCGCCCTACATCTGAAGCGATTATCTGGAATACCTATAAAAACTGGATCCAGTCTTACAGAGACCTGCCGATACTCATCAACCAATGGGCAAACGTCGTGCGTTGGGAAATGAGAACCCGTCTGTTCCTGAGAACAGCAGAATTCTTGTGGCAGGAAGGCCACACGGCACATGCAACAAAAGACGAAGCTGTTGAAGAAGCTGAAAAAATGAATAAGGTATATGCTGATTTTGCAGAAAACTTTATGTCAATGCCCGTAATCCAGGGGCTGAAAACACCTTCAGAGCGGTTTGCAGGAGCAGACGAAACGTATTGTATTGAAGCCCTGATGCAGGACGGAAAGGCTCTTCAGGCCGGAACTTCGCACTTTCTAGGACAGAATTTCGCTAAGGCATTTGATGTAAAGTTCACCAATAAGGAAGGGAAAATAGAACACGCTTGGGCAACCTCGTGGGGAACTTCCACGCGTCTGATGGGCGCTCTGATCATGACCCATTCCGATGACTTCGGCCTGGTGCTGCCTCCTACCCTGGCCCCGATCCAGGTGGTGATTGTTCCGATCTTCAAAGGTGAAGAACAGCTGGCGCAGATCAGTGAAGTGGCTCTGGACATCCAGGCTAAACTCAGAGCGAAAGGCATTTCCGTGAAGTTCGACGATGATACCCATAACAAGCCGGGCTGGAAATTCGCAGAATATGAACTGAAAGGGGTTCCTTTAAGAATTGCCATGGGACCGAGGGATCTTGAAAACAAATCTGTGGAAATTGCAAGAAGGGACAACCTGACCAAAGAAGTGCGTTCTATCGAAGGGCTGGATTCTTATATCGAAGACCTGTTGAAAACCATTCAGAAAGACCTTTATACCAAAGCTGCCGATTTCAGGAAAAACAACATTACCAAAGTTGACAGCTATGAAGAATTCAAAAAAGTTCTGGAAGAAAAAGGCGGATTCATCTATGCCCACTGGGACGGAACTGAAGAAGAAGAAGAGCAGATTAAGGAAGAAACCAAAGCTACCATACGATGTATCCCTTTGGATGATGACATCGAACCGGGCATTTCCCTGATCTCCGGGAAAGCATCACAAAGAAGGGTTTTATTTGCGAAAGCATATTAATTCTACTTAATATAATATTGAAAATCTTTAAAAATCACATGGATTTTTAAAGATTTTTCATTTAAAGACGACAATGGACAAGTTTTTGATTCAATGTAAATAACAATTAACATTAATTCCAAAATAATTTATTATGTCTTTAAACATCATTGATTTAATTAAAGGACAACTGGGGCCCGCCCTGGTATCTCAGGCTGCATCACAGTTCGGAGAAAGCGAATCGGGAATATCCAAAGCAATAGGCGGTTTACTGCCGGCTGTTGTAGGCGGACTTGCCAACGATGCTGATAATCCGCATGTCCTGGATGCTGTTACCCGTTCTTCTTCAAACGGAGTTTTGGGAAATCTGTTAGGAGTAACTTCTACCAGTTCAGAGATTTCCGACGTTGTATCTTCTATTTTTGGCGATAAGTTGAGCGGACTGATCACTGCTGTAGCATCGTATGCAGGCATCAGCAATGATTCTTCAGGTGCTTTACTGAATGTAGTAACGGCAGCTGTTGTAGGAACTTTAGGAAAATATGCAGCTGACAACAATCTGGATAAGGCAGGAATTTCAGCACTGCTGAAAGAACAGCAGGGAACAGTTGCAGGACTTCTGCCTACAGGGCTTTCTTTTGCTTCCTTAAGTATGGGCGACTGGGATGCCCGGTACAAATTTGACAATGACGGTGACAAAATAAATATTCCTGCTCATGAAGAGCCCAAGGTAGAAGTAACGAGAAGTACAGCGCCGGAAGGAACTTTTCCTGACAGAAAAGTGGATGACAAAGGGTCTATCTGGAAATGGCTCCTTCCTCTCCTGCTTCTAATTGCAGCCGCTTATTTTATCTGGCAGCAGTGCGAGAAGAAAGAAACCACCATTACCACAACGCCTACGGATTCCGGGACCGTAAATACGGATACTGCTACAGTAGTTACTCCGGCAAACGCTACGGGAGCCACTGTGGTTGCTTCAAGAACCGATGAAGATATTGACCTGAATGGAACTGCCCTGAAAGGCTACCGTGGAGGAATGGAAGACCAGATGATTACTTTTATGAAATCTGACGGCTATAAAAATGCCAAGGATGATGATGCTTTGAAAACACAATGGTACAATTTTGACCATGTGAACTTTAAGATGGGAAGTGCCAATGAACTTGAAACCGGTTCTGAAGGACAGCTGCAGAATCTGGTAGCTATTCTGAAAGCATATCCTGATGCAAAAATTAAAATCGGAGGCTATACGGATAAAACCGGGGACGAAGCTCAGAACATGAAATTATCCGGTGAAAGAGCGGATTTCATTAAATCCTGGTTAGGTAAGCAGGGTGTAGGATCACAGGTACTGGATGCTGACGGATACGGAAGCGAGTTTGCTACCGTGGATGCATCGGCTTCAGATGCAGAAAGGGCTACCGACAGAAGAATGGCGGTAAGATTTGCAAAATAACCTTTCAACATATATCATGAATCCCGGGAATATTTATTTTTCCGGGATTCGCTTTTATCATTTTGTGATTTTTATTTATTTAACTATATTTGTTAGTCATTCCTAACATTATGAACCTGAATTTAAAAAGTGCCTGGCGAAAAGATAAAACTTCAAATTCTCTTGCAGAGGTTTATTCTTCGGTAAAGATTCCTAAAAACGCCGGCTTTTGGAGAAAATACCTTGCATTTGCAGGTCCGGGCCTTATGGTTGCGGTAGGATATATGGACCCTGGAAACTGGGCAACCGATATTGCGGGAGGCGCACAGTTCGGTTATACCCTGCTTTCGGTAATTCTAATTTCAAATATTTTTGCGATGGTCCTCCAGCATTTATCCGTAAAACTGGGTGTTGTTGCAGAAAGGGACCTTGCGCAGGCCTGCCGGGACCATTTCGGACCTAAAACCAATTTTATGCTTTGGGTATTCTGTGAGATTGCCATTGCTGCCTGCGACCTTGCAGAAGTCATCGGCTCTGCCATTGCCCTGAATCTATTGTTCCATATTCCTCTTACGTGGGGAATTGTAATCACCACGGTTGATGTACTGATTATCCTTCTGCTTCAGTCGAAGGGATTCCGATGGATCGAAAGCATTATTGGCGGACTAATCTTCGTTATCCTTGCCTGTTTTATCTATGAACTGGTGATTTCAAAACCTGCGATCAATGAACTGCTGGGAGGGCTGGTTCCTAAAGCGGAGATCATCCGGAACCCTGCTATGCTTTATATTGCAATAGGGATTCTTGGGGCCACCGTCATGCCCCATAACCTGTATCTTCACAGCAGCATTGTTCAGACGAGGGATTATACGCGTGACCGGGAAGGGAAAAAAGAAGCGATAAAATTCGCGACGTTGGACAGCACGGTTTCCCTGATGCTGGCCTTTTTCATCAATGGTGCCATTTTAATTCTGGCTGCTGCCACTTTTCATATTTCAGGCAATAAGGATGTTGCGGATATTCATGATGCGTATAAAATGCTGACCCCTATTCTGGGAGCTTCCATGGCAAGTATTGTTTTTGCCGTTGCTTTACTCGCTTCGGGACAGAATTCTACGCTTACGGGAACCCTAGCCGGACAAATTGTAATGGAAGGATTCCTGAATATCAGGCTGAAACCGTGGTTAAGGCGTCTAATTACCCGTTTGATTGCTGTAATTCCTGCTTTGATTGTGGCTATCCTGTATGGTGAGCAGGGCACGACAGAACTTCTGGTCTTAAGCCAAGTGATCCTTTCGATGCAGCTGAGTTTTGCTGTCGTTCCTTTGGTAATGTTCACGAATGACAAAGCCAAGATGGGTGAATTTGTCAACAAGCCTTTTCTTAAAATTTCAGTCTGGGTAATCTCCGTGGTTATTATTATTTTAAATCTTTACCTTCTGTACCAGACATTTTTCGGGGAATAATTAAGTAGATATGAAAATTGTATGTAAATACCTGAAAGCTATTAAAATGGCAGCTACCCTAGCCGCGATAGAAACGGTTACCCCACAGCAGGCGATGGAAAAAGCGGCTGTGCGAGGCGTATGAGTGGATAGCGCGAAACAGCTCCTGATTTACTCAATTTTCTGCTAAGCAATCGTCCATTTTCCTGTCCATAATGCATATAAGAAGGTTCCAATACGATTTTATGCCTAAATGTCCTGATTTTTTATTTGGCAGCATGTTTGTGAATACTATGGAAAATAAATATTGAATTATGGAAAACCAGGATATTAACGAAGAAAGCATCAATAATCAGGAAGAAACAAATATTCAGAATGAAGCTGTATTAGAAGACAAAGTGACAGAAAAGCCCTCTGCCGAGGAACTTTTGGCAGAAGAAAAAGACCGTTACATCAGGCTGTATGCTGAATTTGAAAATTATAAGAAAAGGACGTCAAAAGAAAAGATGGAGTTCTTCCAGTATGCCAATCAGGACATGATGGTTTCCATGCTTGGGGTTTTGGATGACTTTGAAAGAGCACTGAAGGAAATTGCCAAAAACGGAAACCCTGCAGACCTTCAGGGGGTTGAACTGATCTACAATAAATTCAAGAGCAAACTGACTGAGAAAGGTTTAAAAATCATGGAAGTAAGAGCCGGAGACAGCTTTAATGTGGATTTCCATGAAGCGATTACGCAGATTCCTGCACCGTCAGAAGATTTGAAAGGCAAGATCGTGGATGTTATTGAAACAGGTTATACCTTAGGAGATAAAGTAATCCGTTTTGCTAAAGTAGTAACCGGAAATTAAAAACATACGCAATGGGTAATCCATGATATTCAAAAACTGATTATTGAGGATTACCCATTATCAATTACTCATATAACAACATGTCAAAAAGAGATTATTACGAGGTTCTTGAAATCAGCAAATCTGCATCAGCCGACGAAATAAAGAAAGCATACCGTAAAATGGCCATCAAATTCCACCCTGATAAAAACCCGGGTGATAAGGAGGCGGAAGATAAGTTCAAGGAAGCGGCAGAAGCTTATGAAGTGCTGAGCGACGAGCAGAAACGTGCACGGTATGACCAGTTCGGCCATGCAGGCGTTGGCGGAAACGGCGGCTTTGGCGGCGGCGGAGGTTTCGGCGGCGGAATGAACATGGAAGATATCTTCAGCCAGTTCGGTGACATTTTCGGCGGCGGCGGCGGTTTCGGTGGATTCGGCGGTGGCGGCGGCCGTCAGCAGGTGAAAGGCTCTAATTTAAGAATCCGCATCAAGCTGAACCTTGAAGAAATGGTAAACGGGACACAGAAAACCATCAAGGTCAGAAAAATGAAGATGGCAGAAGGCGCCACTTCAAAAACCTGCCCTACCTGCGGCGGTTCCGGAGTCCAGCTGAAAGTGATGAATACGATGTTCGGGCAGATGCAGACCCAGACGACCTGCGGAACCTGCCAGGGAATCGGGAAAGTGGCGGATAAAATTCCAGCAGGTGCCAATGCACAGGGCCTGATAAAAGATGAAGAGGAAATCTCAATCAATATTCCGGCAGGGGCAAGAGACGGGATCCAGCTTAATGTAAGGGGAAAAGGAAACGACGCGCCCTTCGGAGGGATTCCGGGAGACCTTTTGGTGATTATTGAAGAGGAAATTGATAAAACCATCAAAAGAGAAGGTGACAACCTTCACCAGGAACTCTACATCTCATTTGCCGAAGCCGCATTGGGAACCAAGAAGGAAGTACCTACGGTAGGAGGAAAAGTAAAAATCACCATTGATACGGGAACCCAGTCCGGAAAGATTTTAAGACTTGCCGGGAAAGGCCTTCCAAGCATCGACAGCTATGGAAAAGGCGATATGTTCATCCACATTAATGTATGGACCCCGCAGCAGCTGACGAAAGAACAAAAAGACTTTTTTGAAAAGCAGATGAGCAGCGGAGAAATGGTTGCAGAACCTTCCGGAAAAGAAAAAACGTTCTTTGATAAAGTGAAAGATTTGTTCAACTAAAATATAAAGGATTCTTACGGGAATCCTTTTTTTATGGACTGTTCTCCGGTTTAACTTTGAAGCAAATAATCAAGCCATGAAGAAAACCGTATCTGTCTTCCTGCTGTTATCACTGATTTCCTGTCGGAATGAAAAGATGAAATCAGCTGCTGAAAAAAATATTGCTGAAACAAAACAATACATTTTACCGAACGATCAGTTCCGTAAAGAAATTTTACCGCAGTTAAAACATAAGAATGATAAGGAAAAACTGGCTGCCCTTCTGGATTCACTTGATAAGAGGGCATTGAGTTACTGCGATTTTATAAAAAGAGCATACGAAATTGATGATTCATACTATGATGTTGCACGAGCAGAATATCCTGGGACCGAAATGCAGCCTGAATTTACCAAGTTGCATGATGAAGCTTTTGATGCTGCCCACGCCGGATTTTCAAAACAAATCAACCTTACCGAAAAACAGCTGAATGATCTGGCCATATTTTACGCGTTTGATAAAAATGTGAGAGATTACTGCGGAGCATTCTAAGTTACATCTTTTCCTTAGCGCCTTTATTATCCGTAAATATTAATTTATATTTGCCCAAGCACCAAGATACTGACGGAAATGATGGATACAAAAACGATATTTTTAAACGCATGCCACGCAGTAGCTGACCAACTTGAAGGTTTTGAAAAATACAAAAACGGGCAGAGGCTAAAAAAGATCTCGGCAGATAAAGACATTTTCTTTGAGATCACTTTTCAAAGTGATTTCAGAAACTTTTCTTCCCATATCATGGTTATTCCCGATATTGTCATTTATTCTAAAGCCTTAAAGAAATGGCAGATTACACATACCGGCAATAAATTCAGCAACGGGGTAATTTACGGAAGCCATCTCGGCTATATTACGCCTTACAATACATGGAAAAAATGGAATGTTGCCGGACTGGGTTTTGAAAAGTCGGTAAATGAGATTGCAGCCAGCATTAAAAAATATGTACTTCCCATATTTGAAGTGTTCAGTTCCAGGGAAAACGCCATCGAATTTCTTAAAAATAACGGAACAAGATTCAATATGCATTGTGAAGATTCCTTAAGCCCGATTGATTTTCTGTTATGCTGTTCAGATAAAGAAACCGCAGAACTTTTTTTTAATAACTACATCAGGAACAGCAGCCACAAAAGGAAAATCCTGAGTTTTTATGAGAAATTAAAAACAGAGGAAAACATTGACCTTAACCATTCGGAGTTTGTTGATGCGACACCTATCAAATTGGCATATGTCAATAATCTTTCTATAGACGAATCTATAAAGTAACAGATTCGTCAATACGATAAAGCGGTTCACAAAGGTAATAAAAGCAGGAACAGTAAACATTCCTGTTCACAACGTTACACAAAAAAAGCTTATGAATGCAGGATTTTCCTGATGCATTCATAAGCTTCTGTTATTTTAATCCAAATGAATAATTAATGATTTAATCTGATTTCATTATCCGCGTACCAAGCTGTAGATTTTCTTTCCGATGGTGAAAAGAGCAACGGCGATCAATCCTCCTGCCAGTCCCAGTATCACTTCTTTCAGGACAGTCAGGGTTTTACTGGAAGACCATGATGGCAAAATATGGTGGAAATAATCGATCCTGTGCGCAAAAATCCCGCCTGCCACCATAATTAAAGCAATGGTGCCGATGACGCCCAGTGCCTTGATGACAATCGGTAAAGCCTTTACCAGCAAATGGCCCAGCTTTCCGAAGAATCCTTTGTCATTGCTCTTTTTAATCAGCTTAAATCCGGCATCATCCATTCTTACGATCAGGGCAACAATTCCGTACACTCCCACCGTAGCTATGAATGCCACCAGGCTCGTTACTAAAATCTGTGTAATAAAAGGGTGCTTTTCTTCCAGCACCGTTCCCAACGCAATAATGACAATCTCAATGGACAGGATAAAATCCGTGGTAATGGCTGATTTCACTTTTGTTTTTTCTATTTCTTCAGGGGTCTGGCCTTCTTCTTTAACTTCTTCCACCACCTCATGGCCTTTTTTTTCACGGTGAAACAGGAATTCTATGATTTTTTCAACCCCTTCGAAGGCAAGGTACAATCCTCCCAGAATCAGCACATAATTAATGGCCGGTTCATACAGCCAGTTCAGTAGAAATACAACCGGCAGGATGATTAATTTGTTAATGAAGGAACCCTTTGTAATGGCCCACAGTACCGGTATCTCTCTCGAAGCGAGGAAACCTGTTGCTTTTTCAGCATTTACCGCAAGGTCGTCACCAAGGATGCCTGCCGTTTTTTGTGTAGCTATTTTACTGGTAACCGCTACGTCGTCCATCAAAGCAGCGATATCATCCAAAATTGCAAAAAAACCAGATGCCATAAATTTTTAATATTTTTTTAATAATTGTTAAAAGCAAAAATAATTATTTAATTCGACTTATTGAATGATTATATAAGGTTTTAAAAGAAATCAAAATAAGTTCCTGGTTACATATGCGTTCAGAATTTCTTCCATTGATTACTGATCTCAACACCTGTTAAATACTGTCCTGTGAAACAATATATAATCAAAGGTTTAATGTTCAAGGTATTCACTTATCAAAAAAGAGACCTAAATAAATTTCTTACAGTTTGTGTTACTGATTTCGTGTTCTTCTTTTTCACAGACCTGATATGTTCTGGATTTATTAAATCCGGTAAAAAAGATGACCGCCCTAGATTATACTTCACCTAAAACTATTACTGAAAAATCCGCATGAAGCAGCGGCTGCAGATAACATCAGTTGCACCTGTTGCCGATATAGTAGATGAAGCGGCTTATGAAATTAATATTATCGATCTAAGGCCCTGCTGAGACTGGATCTAAACACTGATTCAGGCATGAAGGAAGTGTGGGGAATAGGCGCAGCAATGCTTACAGATAAGGGAAAAGAAAGGCTTTTTTATCTTGTACTCTAATGACTGTGCTTCTGTGATCCGGACTTTATTTTACATGAATTCAAATGATAAATTCTTTTCCTGAACGCAGAATGATGCTAAAAATCATCTGTTGAGATTTAATTACAACCCTAATTTTATGTACATTTATTCTATGAAAAAGCTGATTCTCAAATACCATTTCTTTGTTTTAGGCTTAATTGGCTTTGTCCTCAATTCATGCAATACAAGGAAATTCAAAGTCTGGGTAGGAACAGAGAATGAACAGAAAATCTATAACCTGAAATACGGAGAGCATAAAAAACAGAAGATGGATGTTTTTCTTCCGTCTGATTATGCCAAAGATGCTCCGGTTGTACTCATTGTCCATGGCGGCGCCTGGACACTGGGAAAGAAAGAACACATGATCCAGGTTCAGAAAATGCTTTTCAAGAATAACATCCCGAGCATTAATATGAATTACAGGCTGGTTTCAAAACCAAAAAAGATCACCTACAGACAGCAGCTTGAAGACATTCAGTCTGTGATTGCGAAGTTCAATGAACTGGCAGGGAAAGCCGGCCTTCAGCCGGACAATTATATTATTCTGGGAGAAAGCTCCGGCGGTCACCTTTCTCTGCTGTACGGATACCGGCATCCGGATCAGATAAAAAAAATTATTTCCCTGAGCGGCCCGACTGATTTTTACTCCCCGGAATACCTGAATTCTTTTTATTCCAAATATTCTTCCCCTACGATCCAGAAAATGGTCGGCGAGAAATTTCACCGTCAGGACCTGTCTGAAGAGTTCAGAAAAGCAAGCCCGATTTACAATGTTTCCCCTGTCCCAACCTTGTTTTTCCAGGGCACAACCGATTTTCTGGTAAACCGGAAACAGGGATTGGCCCTGGATTCGGTATTAACTGCGCAGAACGTTCCGCACAGATTCATTTATATGGAGAGAACCGGGCATGTACCGCGGTTTTTCAGTAAAAGGAAAAGAGACAGCATTATTTATCCCAATATTTTAGAATGGATTAAAAATTGAGAAGTTAGATGTTATAGATTATTTTTCAGGCTTATGTTATTCTGACAAAAGAAAATCCAATCATTAATTTAAAGTGATATTATTATCAAAAAAATAACCTGCTTTTCAAAGCAGGTTATTTCTATTGTTATCTAACGTATCCTTATTTATTATCCTCGTCAAAATTGTGGTTTTCATACTTGGAAAAATCTTCTTTTTTCCCGAAAAGGAATTTGATGATTATCGGTACTGTAGTTATCAGAACAATAACGATGATAATCAGTTCCAGTTTCTTTTTAAGGTCGATCTGAAACTGGTCCATGAACAGTTTATCCAGGTAGTGTCCCGCAAAGATCAGTATAAACGACCACAGTACCGCTCCGATGATATTGTCTCTGAGGAACTCTTTTTTATCCATCCTCACGATACCTGCCACGATGGGCGTGAATGTCCTTACTACCGGTAAGAACCTTGCCATGATGATCGCGAGGGCACCGTTTTTCTCAAAGAAATCATGCGCCTGGTACAGGTACTTTTTCTTGAACAGCATGGTGTCTTTCTTTCTGTACAGGGCCGGTCCGGCTTTGCGCCCGAAATAATAGCCCACTTCATTACCGATAATGGCGGCAACGGCCACACATGAAGCCAGGATCGTGGTATCTAAAAAATCGCTGCCCGTAGACCCGAAAGTCTCTGCAATGATCTTAACCGCATAAATCCCCGATACGAAAAGCAAAGAGTCTCCGGGAAGAAAAAACCCAATAAACAGGCCGGTTTCAGCAAAAATGATAAATAAAATCAACCAAAAACCGCCGTTGTCTATATAAAATTCCGGATTTAATAAATCTTTCCAGTTATTGAAATCTTCCATACACTTTGATAAGCAACAAAAATAAGCTTAATAAAGATCAAAAGGAAATTTATTATAAGATTTTAACTAAATTTAAATATGACTTTTACAGCTCCATGTCATCATCGGAAACCGCCGTCCCGTCAGCCATCAGAAACGCTTTGAGGAACGGGGTGAGATTTCCGTTCATCACAGAATCCACATCCGATGTCTCAAATCCGGACCTGACATCTTTTACCAGTTTGTAAGGATGCATAACGTAGTTTCTGATCTGGCTTCCCCACTCTATTTTCATCTTGCCAGCTTCAATTTCGTTACGGGCTTTCAGGCGCTCTTCCAGTTCCATTTCGTATAATCTGGAACGGAGAAGCTGCATAGCTTTTTCTTTATTCTGAAGCTGGGAACGCGATTCTGAGTTTTCAATGATAATCCCTGTCGGCGCGTGGCGCAGACGTACGGCGGTTTCCACCTTGTTTACGTTCTGCCCTCCCGCTCCGGAAGACCTCATCGTTTCAAATGAAATATCGGCAGGATTGATGTTGATTTCAATGGTATCGTCCACCAGCGGATACACATATACGGAAACAAAGCTCGTATGGCGTTTGGCATTGGAATCGAAAGGCGAAATCCTTACCAGCCTGTGTACGCCGTTCTCCCCTCTCAGATATCCGAAGGCAAATTCACCTTCAATTTCCATGGTTACCGTTTTGATGCCGGCCACATCACCTTCCTGAAAATTCAGCTCACGGATTTTATAGCCCTGCTTTTCCGCCCACATCGTGTACATCCTCATCAGCATGGAAGCCCAGTCGCAACTTTCCGTCCCTCCCGCTCCGGCTGTAATTTGCAGTACGGCAGACAGCTCATCACCTTCGTTGGAAAGCATGTTTTTAAACTCAAGGTCATCAATCTTTTCTAGCAGCTTAGGGAAATTTTCATCCAGTTCTTTCTCAGAATCCGGGTCTTCCCTGGCAAATTCAACCAAAACCTGTATATCTTCAAACTGGGTATTGATCTCGTCATAGGCTTCCACCCATTTTTTCTTGGAACGGAGCTGCTTCAAAAATACTTCCGCGGTTTTAGGGTTGTCCCAAAATTCCGGCGCGGCGGTTTTTTCATCATCATTGGCAATTTCAATCTTCTTTTTTTCAATCTGAAGATATTTGTACAGGTCATCGATTCTTGCCTGGGTTTCTTTTATATGGTCGTTGTTAATCACGAATGTTTATTTTTTGCAAAAATACGGATATTTGTTTTATAACCGGAGATTACCTATTCCTTGTGAACGGTGAATGATCAGTTATTTCCTGTGAAGCCTTACTTGTGTCAGTAATAATTAAACAACAAGCGGATTCTACGGAATTTATTATTGCTCACTTTTATCTTCACCATGATGATGGAACCCGATAATCCTTCTTGGTTCTTCCACCGCTTTGTAGGAATCCAGCTCGGTTTTCAGGCTGTGCATCCTGTACTGGAACTGGTCCGCATTATGGGCGGCTACATTTCTTAGGAAAACGGCAATCTGGTCCAGGTATTCACTCGTCAGTTTTCCGGCGGCATCTCTCAGCGCAGCATCTAAAAGCAACTGATCAATCTTCAGGCTTTCATTCCTGGTTTTATAGTACTGATGCTTGATGCGTTTTTTGAGGCTTTGTGTAAAATCAATCAGCATGGTATTGCTGAATACTTTCATTTTAGATGAAACGTCATGCCAGAAAGGAATTCGGTCCGCTTTGTTGTTTTTTAGAATTTTATACAGCAGGGAATCTTTCTCCAGGTTTTTGGTCATGGCATACAGGATAATCTCAGACCGTTCCGCAAGATTGGGAGGAAATACGGGAACCATGACATCAAATCTTCCTGGCGCTATTATTTCTTCATCAATATCCGAGACAGAAGTGGCGGAACCAACCATCAGAATATCTTCCTGCTCAAATTTTGAAATATAATGCAGGATGACTTCCCGGGTTTCCAGATGGCATGAAGCTATATTTTTATCAGCTTTTCTGGCCATCATGATCTCATCGAAATCCGTAAGAAACAGCAATACCCTGTCGTCTTGCATCACCGTTGCCATAAAATCATTAAAATCAGTCTGGTTCCCGTCCACAAAAGAAGTGCCCAGGTAGTGTTTTTTTACCTCTTTAAAATGATAGCCGATGATTTCCGCGATCTTCTTTGCCCAGAAAATCTTACCACTTCCCGGAGGCCCGTACAGGACAATCCCTGCCGGCCTGTTGATTCCCCAATCTTTGATCTGCTGCGGATTGATAAAGGGCTCCAGAACACCGGAAATGTAGAAAAACAAATCCCGGTAGCCGATAAAATCCCTTTTATGAAGGCTGGTGGTATGTCCGAAATAGTTGTATACAAACTGATAATTCCCGCCGAGTTTATTATCAATGCCGTAGCTGGAGACCGATGACTTGAAAAACCCGTTATCAAAAATATTCGGGTCGGTTTCTTTGATAGCTTGTTCAACTTTCTCTTTTGGCTGGTTGATCTTATCCGCAATCTGTCCTGCTGTTTTTTCTTTACCGAGATCTTTTTCATAACGCCTTAAAAACGCTATGTTTTCGCGGGCAAATTTTTCAAAATCTTCCTTTACTTCAAAATTGGTACTGATGCATTCGCCCAGCTCAAGATCAAAATCCTGGATAAACTGTTTTATAGCTTCGGCAGAAACATGAAGTTCTTCAGCCAGTTGAATCAATTTCATAATAACCTGTTAATGGTATAAATATAATGATTTCTGAGAAATCAGGAGCGGTTTTTCTGTTGTTCCGCATACAATAAACGCATATGGGTGCCTTTATCATGCGGTTTTCAGCGTACAGCATTACATGCAACGGACTTCGTTTAAACATATCTATTTTGAAGACAGATCATGTCGCGGAAAGTATTTATTAATCAATTTTGTAACAATTTACTTGCAGCAGAGACTATTATAGAGTAAAACAAATTACATGGAAAAAATTTTATCTGTCAAGAACCTGACTAAAAAATTCAAGAGAACCGTAGTCAACAACATCTCCTTTGATGTGGAGCGGGGCAATGTTTACGGACTCCTCGGCCCGAACGGGAGCGGGAAATCCACTACATTCGGAATGCTGCTTTCTACCATTAACCCCACCAGCGGCGAATGGTACTGGTTCGGGAAAAAAGGAACTGACCCTGATACTTTAAAAAAAATCGGGGCCATTATTGAACAACCGAACTTTTACCCTTACCTGAGCGCAGAAACCAACCTGAAGATTGTAGCGGAAATCAAGGAAACACCTCAGCAGAGGATTGATGAAGTCCTGCAGACGGTAGGCCTTCTGGAACGGAAAAAAGATACCTTCAAAACGTTTTCCCTGGGGATGAAACAGCGTCTTGCCATTGCTTCTGCCATGCTCAATAATCCTGAAGTGATGATTCTGGACGAACCTACGAACGGGCTTGATCCGGAAGGAATCATTCAGATCCGTGAAATCATCAGCAATATTGCAAAACAGGGCATTACGATCATCATTGCGAGCCACCTGCTGGATGAAATTGAAAAGATATGCAGCCATGTAATTGTTCTAAAGGAAGGCAATTCCCTCTATTGCGGCCGGGTTGATGAAATGACCGCCAATAATGGCTTTTTTGAATTAAGAGCAGACAATAATACCTTATTAATGAGTGTACTGGAAGAACTCCATTGGTTCACCGCAGTAAAACAGGAAGGCGATCTGCTGAAAGCCCAGATCCGTGACGATGCGTCCATCTCAGCGTCCAACCTGAATCAGAAACTGGCTGAAAAAGGGATTTTCCTCTCTCATTTAACCAAGAAAAAAATGTCTTTAGAATCCCAATTCCTTGAACTTGTAAAAAACACAAAATAATCATGACGAAACTATTAAAACTGGAATATTATAAAAATCTGAATTACCGGCCATTCAAGATTTTTACAGCATTGTATTTTGCGATTCTTATTGCACTGCTTTTCATCGGACTGGTGGATTTTGATCTTTTCGGGGGAACCATCAACCTGAAAGAACAGGGCATTTATAATTTCCCGGAAATATGGAATTTCACGACCTGGATTGTTGCTCTTCTGAAAATATTCCTGGGGCTGATCATTGTTTTTTCCATCTGCCAGGAATTCAGCAACCGGATGTTCAAGCAGAATACCATTGACGGGCTGAGCAGGAAGGAATTCATCAGCTCCAAATTGCTGACCATTGCTGTTTTTACCATTGTTTCAACAGTAGTGGTGTTTGCCATCACCATGTTTCTGGGATATCAATATTCTAAAACAACCGACTCGGAAACGGTTTTCAGTGAAATCTTCTTCATCGGGAATTACTTTGTAAAACTGTTTACGTTTTTCTGCTTCCTGATGTTTCTTTCCATCCTCCTGAGAAAATCGGTATTTGTTTTTCTTGCCCTGTTTGTATTCTGGATTGTTGAAGGAATTTTAACGGCGGTGGAAGTATTTACCAAAGTAAAAGGAATGCAGGGCCCTCAGAGAAATGATGTATTGCAGAATGATTTTTTTATTACCCATCTTTTACCGCTGGAAAGCATGTCAAGCCTGATTCCGAATCCGATGATGAGGCTGAATATGGCCAAAATGATGGGAATGAAATATGAATTCCACTACCCTACGGAAAGCATGATCGCCTGCCTGGTATGGTGCGGAATTTTTATCTTCGGATCCTACTTTATTCTAAGAAAAAGAGACTGGTAATTATTCTCAATAAGATTAAAAAAATTTAAATATTACCTTCATATTTGAAGATTGTTTTTTGAAAGTGGTCCGGCTTCCGGATCACTTTTTTTGTACAGAAAAAAACGGATCGAATTTTTCATTATTTTTACGAAAAATAATATCTGTGAAAAAAATATTTTATGTTCCGGGAATGATCAGTGCCTTACTGATTCCTGTTTTATTCTGGTATTATATCAATCCATATATTGACACAACAACCTATAATGTCATTGATATTGGACTTCCCGCAAAATTTACAAAGGATCAAAGTAATATGAATCAGACTTTTGAACCTTTCAGAAACCGGAAATATAAGAAGATAAAAGTTAATCCCGCACAGGCAAAGAAAAATTCAGCATTATATGTTTCCGAGGTAAAGGCGCTTCAAAATAGAAATGAAAAAAATACAGGACTCGAATTCATTTTAGATAAAAAAAATACCTTACGGAGATTTTGTGTCTTTAACCAATGATATGGCCATTACAAAACAGGAAACTTATGCTTTCGATTTAGAAAAAACAGGAAATTTTTTTGCTATTTTAAATTATAAAGATTCTGATGTTACAGAAGAAAAATCTGAATGTCTTTTTTGTGATGATGTAATTTATACTTATGTAAAGCCAACTTTCATGGATAGGATTTCTGATGTATTACATGAACAGTATTATCAAATACTTCTTGAAAATATTTCCAAACTTCCAAAAGGTGCTTTATTTATTATTTTCGGATTCCTTTTATTTTTAAATATCTCCATGTTAAGCATTAAAGAAAGATTTCAACTGCAATAATCTGAAACAGAAATACTTCCATTTCTACCACATTTTCCCGTATTGAATGATCAACAATAGTTATAAAAAAAGACTGCCCTAAGGCAGTCCTTCAATCACTCACACTTTCACTTAAACACTATAATATTATTTTTTATCCAACAGAGCAATATATTCTCCGTATCCTTTTGCTTTCATTTCTGCTTTAGGTACAAATTTAAGCGAAGCACTGTTAATACAGTATCTGAGCCCTCCTTTTTCCTCAGGTCCGTCATTGAAAACGTGACCTAAATGGGCGTCCCCGGTTTTGCTTCTTACCTCAACCCTGGTCATTCCTGCCGTCCTGTCTAATTTTTCTTCCACCAGTTTTTTGGTAATCGGCTTGGAGAAGCTTGGCCATCCGCATCCGGATTCAAATTTGTCGGTAGAAATAAATAACGGCTCTCCCGTAGTAATGTCCACGTAAATCCCTTCACGGGTTTCATCCCAGTATTCGTTTTTAAAAGGCATTTCAGTACCGTTTTCCTGGGTTACATTATACTGTTCCGAAGTCAGTTTTTCTTTTAACACCTTTTTATCCTGCTTCTGGTATTTTGTTTCTTTTTTCGGAAGCGGGTTTGCGTTTCTTGCCATTTCAAAAAGTCCCGGTTCAATATGGCAGTATCCGCCCGGATTTTTGTCCAGATAATCCTGGTGATAGTCTTCTGCTTTATAAAAATTTTTCAAAGCAACCGTTTCCACTACAACAGGCTTACTGTAATTTTTAGCCAGTTTTTCAACTTCAGATTTTACGATAGCCTGGGTCTCTTTATCACTTGTATAAATTCCCGTCCTGTACTGGTTTCCTCTGTCATTTCCCTGCTTGTCAATACTGGTAGGATCGATTGTCTTAAAATATAGATCAATCAGCAGCTTTACATCAACCTGCTCCGGGTCATATTTTACTTTTACCGTTTCTGCAAAGCCTGTCGTATGGCTTACCACTTCTTCATACGTCGGGTTTTTAGTATTCCCATTGGCATATCCTACTTCTGTTCCTACGACTCCGCGAACCTGCTGGAAAAAATGCTCTGTTCCCCAGAAACACCCTCCTGCAAAATAAATTTCCTTTACATTTTTGTTATCCATAACGTTCTCATTTTCTTTTGTATTGCCTGCTGCCTTCATTTTTTTTGAATCTCCGCATCCTGTGGCAAAAACAGCTATTCCCAGAATCATTCCGAAAAATACCAATATGTTCTTCATTTTTATCTTATTATTCATTTTCATTTATAATCTTAAAATACAGAAGCTGAAACTGATTTTTTCAACTATTATTTAGATGCAAATTTCGCTCTAAATGTTAAGTGCTTTATAATGATGCTGTCTATCATCACGATAGAATATCAGTTACTGTCCTGCTTATTATTATATACGAAAAAGAAAAGGAAACGGTTTTATACGATCCGCCTTTTTAAGTGTCTCAAAAGTTTGCACCGATCTGTTCTTGAAAATGATTTTTAATTGATTAAAGTTAATTGTGTAAAAATCTGCATAATCATCGAACCTTACGAGAATAGATTAAGATTTAAGATAAGTCCATTATAAAGTTAAGAACTAAATTTTAAACACCTTCAATGAAATACTTTTAAAGGTAAAATCACATTTAAATCAACAGGTTATACATTCAATAATAATGAAAGCAATGATCATTGGCAGATCCAAGTCTGCGAAGACAGATGACTGACTAATATCTGTAAGACCGGAAATCAGAGAATCCGGATTAATATGAATGATAATAAAAACCTCACAAGCATCAAAGCCTGTGAGGTGATAAGTTTGGGATTAATTATTGTTTTTAACCAATATCCAGCCTGTAAACGATCTTCCGTCCGGAAGTGTGATCACATACCAGTAACTTGAAGTGGGGATTGCCCTGCCTTTAATGGTTCCGTCCCAGAAAAATTGAGTGCCTGAACTTTGTTCGAAGACAAGCATCTGATAACGGTCGAATATTTTAACATTGGACATCTTTCCACCGAAAACCTGAAGATTCTTCACAATCCAATGGTCGTTCATGCCGTCTCCGTTCGGGGTAATGGCATTTTTGATATCCAGTACCACGCCCTGCTGCTTTACAATACAGTCGCTCTCTGCATATTTTACATAAAACGTGGTGATTCCCGTCGGTAAATTATAAAACGTATTGGTTGCCTGCCAGGTAATTCCATCAATAGAATACAGAATCGTCTGTAAACCGGTTGCATACACTACAGCATTATTTCCGTTAAATTCAAGGTTCTGGATGACAGGAACATCATAATGCTTTATCTCAAAAGTATCCGTATAAGAGCATCCGTTGTCTGCTGTTACCGTAAGTGTGTAGGTTCCGACAACCTTAATTCCTGTAATGGTGTCAGTTGTAGAAACCACTTGTCCTGAAGGATTGGTCCAGACATAATTTGTAATCGTATAGCCTTCGATATTTACGGTATAATCCAGTGAGCCTTCCGGACAGAAATACAGCGTCGGAATATCAAATACAGGCGTAGGTTTCAGTGACAGCTTAATCTCAGCTACATTCGGGCAGAGGCCAGGAACGCTTATTTTCACATACACGGTATTTGAACCAGTAGTTTGGTTATAGGTAAAATTTGAAGGAGCGGCAATAGCATTAGTCCCTGCGTTCAGATCCGCTAAAGACGGATAATAAGTGAACGTAGCAGTGGCACCGGAATAGATCTGGGTCTGAAACTGGGTTAAATTCACATTTTCAGTTCCGTCATTTGCCGTATCGCATACCGCAAGCTGGAAAGGCCCGCCGTTCTGTAATGTTACTTTATTTCCTAATATGAAACTTACTTCAGCGATGTCATCACAGCCCGGAATATTCTGTACTTTTACCCAGATCTGAGCTGGGAACGGATTGACTGTAAAATTAGCCGGGTTGGCAATAGGATTCACCCCGTTCTGGGCATCCTGCTGAGACAGGTAAAAGGTAAATGTGTTGGCCGGATTCTGGATGTCCACCATC
The DNA here is from genome assembly GCF_034047335.1 of Chryseobacterium sp. JJR-5R. NCBI lineage: Bacteria > Pseudomonadati > Bacteroidota > Flavobacteriia > Flavobacteriales > Weeksellaceae > Chryseobacterium > Chryseobacterium sp. JJR-5R. Next base: position 1,242,385 of record NZ_CP139137.1, on the reverse strand, counting down.
AGATTGGTAAAATTCAGAAGGTTTGCCTCATAGCTTCCGTCCAGGTTTTCATCACACACCGTAATGGTGGAATTGATGGCCTTCGGAGGGAAATAGGTATTCAGCTGGATGGGGGCTACCGAATAACATCCTGTTGTATTGGACTGGAACCTTGCCCATACCTGAACGGAAGAAATGTTTGTCGTAACCGTTGTTCCGATCTGACTGGCCGGGTTCCCTGCATTAGCTTCTGCTGCCGTATTGTAATATGAAATTGTCATATTTGACAGCGGATAGGTGTTCTGGGAAGGAATAAACAGTTGGGAAACCGCATTATTCAGCTGAAAAGTTTCATTCAAATTGAAATCTTCATCACAGGTGTTGAGTGTAGCGCTGTTCAGGACCACCGGCGGTAAAAACGTCATCTGGATGTTAACCTGTGCTGCTGAAAAACATTCGCCGTTATTAAATTTAACCTTTACATACACGGTTGCACTTCCCGCCGAAACCACAAACTGGGTCGGGTCCGTAATCTGGTCAGAAAAAGTATGGGTGGCTGCATTGTAATTGAGATAATACGTAAAACTTACATTGGAACCTGTATAAATCTGAGGCTGCACCTGGGTAAGATTATATATTTCAGTATTGTCATTGTTATTGTCACAGATATTGTTCAGCGTGATCGTTACCGGGGAATTTACTGCCGGCGTTGAAGTTAATCCTAAAGTAACAGGATAGACCTGCTGGCAGTTGTAGGAATTGATCTTTACGAAAATCTGCTGCGTCCCGGTGAGTGTTACGGCCGTTACCGGATTGCTTCCAGCTGCTGCATCTGCAGAAGTCAGGTAGTACGTGATGCCGGCATTCTGGTTTCCGGCAATGGCTGACGAAAACTGAGATAAGGTTACGTTTTCGGAATTGTTATTATTGAAATCACAAACCATAAAATTATTCTGAACCGCTACCGGATGTACCAGGTTAACGGTAATCGGCCGGATCGTATAACAGTCCTCCGCAATTTCAAACCGTACAAAATAAGTCTGGGTTACAAAATTACCGTTGGTGGTGATGGTCTGGTTCGGGCTGATCGGGTCCAAGCCCAGGCCGGCGGCCGGATAGGTAGCATAAAATTCCGTTACCGGAACTGTAGCCGGGAAAACCAGCATACCCGCGGAAAGTGTATTTAAATTAATGCTGACATCATCCGTGCCGTTAAAGCACAGGTATTCATTTTTCTCGTTGGCCAGAATTTTATTGAATGTCACATTCATATTCACGGTTGCTACGGCAAAACAGCCGTTCGGAATCTGAACCCTTACATAAATGGTATAGATCCCTTCTTTAATATTGTTTAACACCGAACCTGAGCCGGAAAATGCTTCATCATAGGTATTGTAGGCCGAAAAAACAGCTCCCGGCTGCGTGGAAACCAGCGGGCCTATGGTTAACGGGTAATCAAAAGGCTCCTGGTTATCGGCATTGATATCACAAATGGAATACGTAAAGCTGATGGGCGAATTCATATTTACCCCTGGCCTGAACTGGAACTGGACAGGTCCTAGAACATAGGTACAGTTTGCCTCCTGGAGCCTTACCCAAAGCTGTGTTCCCGTATTAATATTCGCAGTGGTAAGGGCATTGACATTATTCTGGGCATCGGACTGGCTTGCGTAATAGGAAATGCCGGTGGTTCCCGGTGCAAAAAGTTCTGCATTCAGTAAACTCAGATTATAGTTCGCTTCTGTTCCGTTATTATTGGTATCGCATAGCTCCACGGTATTTTTAAGGAGGCTTTTGCTCAAAAGATTTAAGGTTAGTACTGCTACGCGATAACATGTCGGCACACCCGGGTTCTGGATTCTCACATACAGGACTGCATTCGCTGTCAGCGCAAAACTGTTCGGTAACGGATTGGCATTGTTCTGTGCATCCTGCAGGCTGGTATGAAAACTGAAGGTAAAATTAGCCGGGTTCTGGGTCGTCAGGTTAGCCTGGAAACTGTTCAGAGCAAGGTTTACCGCCGTATTGCCACAGAAATTCTGCGTGTAATTTTTTGCTGCGGGATAGGTAGGATCAAAAGTCACCGGAAAATCATCCGTGAACGTAAGATCACTGTTTCCGCAGATATTGAATTTCACATTGGCTGTATATACTTCATTCTGAGCGGGGCATACCGTGGCCTGGATCCCGGATGCTACAGTCTGTCCTGCAGAATTCGTCCACGTCACCTGCGGCTGGATTACATTTCCAACCGGGTTGAATCTCCATCCCTCCTGTGAAGCCTGCCATACGCCTGTATTTCTTCCGGCCGGAGAGACACCCTGCGTCCCGTCGCTGTTCATTACACCGATCAGGGCATTCTCGAATTTTCTGGTCGGGCACGGTGTCAGCTTTTTGTCTACAAATACATCGATTACGTTTGTTGTTTCATGCAGTACGATCTGCGAGGAAGAACGGTCTGTACACCCTGCGACCCTTCCGTCAAAGAAACTGACCACAAACTTCCGGTAAGGGGCCGTCCCGATGGTTGAATAATAAATTTCCGAAGAATCTGCTGAAGAGAAAACCAAGTCATGGTACACCCCGAAAATTGAATTTTTCGGAAGATTTACATTTGGGTTCTGCCATTGGACATTCGGATAATTGATATTCCCTAGCTGAGCTGTATCAAAAGTTACCATTCCGTTGGAACCGACTACGATGGCCTGAAAATACTGGTTGTAAAAACAGAACTTAAAAGGAAGATCAAGCTTTACGGCAAAGAGATCATCATAATTGGCGTTCAGCGGCGTCCCCTGGTTCATAGGTACGGGCGGATTGTAGGTTTCCTGTGTTACCTCATAATTGAGGGTCTGTTTCAGTACGGGGTATTCAACATGCAGGGCAATACAGCCGTTGGTATCTAAACCGTTGTTGCAGGTAACATTAATACTTTCATTCCCTGCTGTATCTTTCACTTTAATATCTAAAGGAGTTTGGGAAAGGCCGTAAAATCCAATAAATATACCTATAAATTGTAAAAATTTCTCCATAAAATTAGTCACTATCTAATGATAAATTTAGTAATTATAATTGTATAATTCTCAAATATAAATAATATTTATGTTAAATTTATAGAATTAATTCTATGTTATTCTAATACAACAATTTATTCTTAAAAAAGCAATAAAAAACCTTATGGCATCGTAAGGTCGATTAAGTTATTTCATTCATTGTTAAGCAGGATTAACGTATCAGGACACCATTTTGCACTTCCTGATCATTTTCGTCATTGTTGAAACCGGTTCGCTGTTTTTTGTCTTTTCTGAATTATATAATTTTCAAATGAAGATGTTATGAATACCAAATCAGTAGAATTCATACTATATTATTATGACATCCGGTTTAATTTTAAAAACTAAAAAACCCTACTGTGAAAGTAAGGTTAATTAATGTCTGCATTTATTTATCAGTTATCGGATCAGGTCATCGTTCTGTTCCTCATGGTTGTCTTCATTGTCACTGAGGCCCCAGTAGCTGTTTTCCTCATCTTCGCCGATATCATTTGTCCCGGCTTCTCCGTCCACTCCCGGAATATCAAGACCTTTATCCAATGTATCGTCATCGGCAATAAGGCTTTCTTCATTGAAAACCGGCCTGCCGTCTCCGTCAACCGGAATATGTTCTTCCTGATTAAAAATATCTTCATTAGGCTGATAATCTCTCTGCTCTAATCTTCTTTCCTGTTCTTGTTCGCTGTTTTCGGACATAATAATTATATTTTGGTGTTGGCTTAATTTAAACAAAAACAATTCCAATTACTGCTGATCTCAAGAATATATTTCAGGGTTGGCACATGCCGGCATCTTTTCACCTTTCGCAACGGCGATCAGGTTTTCGGCAGCCACTTTGGCCATTCCGTTTCTCGCCTCCATGGTAGCCGAGCCGATGTGCGGAAGGACACAGACACTTGAAAGCCCGAGGATGGGATCATCCTTGAATATAGGTTCAGGATTCGTAACATCCAGTCCGGCACCCCAGATTTTCTTTTCCGTAAGTACGTCATACAGATCCTTCTGATGATGGAACCCGCCTCTGGCCGTATTGATAAAAATAGCATTCTCCTTCATTTTTTCAAAAACGGAACGGTTGAAAAGCTCTTTCTGCTCAGGTTTGAAATTCGCGTGAATGCTCAGCACATCAGATTCTGCCACCAGCTCTTCAAAAGAAACATACCGGGCATCCAGCTCTTTTTCCGCTTCTTCGTTACGGTGGCGGTTGTGGTAAATGATATCCATATCAAAAGCGGCCTTAGACTTTTTCGCCATTTCAATCCCGATTCTTCCCAGTCCGAAAATCCCCAGTGTTTTCCCATACAGCTCCTGGCCCAGTGCATGCAGCGGATCAAAATCTCCCCAGTTTCCGGACTTTACCTTTTCAAAATTATAGCTCGCCCGTCGTGCCACTGACTGCATCAGCAGAAATGCCACATCCGAAGTCGCCTTGCTTAAAACATCAGGCGTGTTTCCTACGGGAATATTCCGTTGAACCGCTTCTTTGATATCTACATGGTCAAAGCCGACAGAATACAGGGCGATTGCCTTGATATCGGGACATTCAGTAAAAAAATCCTTGTCATACTTAAAATCGGCACCGACACTTAAAATCATATCATGGCTTTTGCAGTAGCCCAGCCATTCTTCATGAGACAGGTTTTCATGTTCCGGGATAAAAACTTCCAGGCCTGCTTCCTCCAGCATTTTGATTCCTGTTTCAGGAATCCTTTTATTGATGAATACTTTCATTGTATCTGATTTTTATTTTTAGTTAGATATAATTAATACTTATAAAGGATCAAAAAGCAAACCATCCGGATATTATATAATTTATGAATTATGGCTTTCCTTATTTGTTACGGGTTTCAGTAAAAAAATCTTAAATTTGCATCTTATCAAATCGATTAAAAGCAAAGCAATACCTATACTTATGACATCACAGCAGATCCGTCAGAAATTTTTAGATTATTTTAAAAGCAAAGACCACCTCATCGTCCCTTCTGCACCCATCGTGCTGAAAGACGACCCTACCCTTATGTTCTCCAATTCAGGGATGACGCAGTTCAAAGATTTTTTCTTGGGCTACAAAACGCCTACTGCCCCAAGGATTGCCGATACACAAAAGTGTTTAAGGGTTTCTGGAAAGCACAATGACCTGGATGATGTAGGCAGGGATACCTATCACCACACCATGTTTGAGATGTTGGGGAACTGGTCTTTCGGTGATTATTTTAAAAAAGAGGCTATTGCTTTTGCCTGGGAATTATTAACGGACGTGTACGGAATCCCGAAAGAAAACCTGTACGTGACGATCTTTGAAGGAGATGCTTCCGAGAATCTGGAAAGGGACCAGGATGCTTATGATTTCTGGAAATCACATATTTCCGAAGACCGCATTATCAACGGCAACAAAAAAGACAATTTCTGGGAAATGGGTGAAAGCGGGCCGTGCGGGCCGTGCTCTGAAATTCACGTAGATTTAAGGACACCTGAGGAAAAAGCCAGGGTTTCAGGGCTGGAACTGGTTAACAATGACCACCCTCAGGTAGTGGAAGTCTGGAACCTGGTATTCATGGAATTCAACAGGAAAGCAGACAGAACACTGGAAAAGCTTCCTGCACAGCACGTGGATACGGGAATGGGCTTCGAGCGTTTATGCATGGCGCTTCAGGGGAAATTCTCTAACTACGATACTGATGTTTTCACTCCGCTGATTGCCAAAGTGGAAGAACTTTCAGGAAAACAATACACCGGGATTCTGGAAGACGAAAAAGATATTGCCATCCGTGTGGTGGTAGACCATATCCGTGCAGTTGCTTTCGCTATTGCAGACGGACAGCTCCCCGCAAGCGGAGGTGCCGGTTATGTAATCAGAAGGATTTTAAGAAGGGGCATTTCTTATGCTTATCGTTTCCTGGATATGAAGGAACCTTTCCTTTACCGGCTGGTTGACGTACTTCAGCAGCAGATGGGGCCTTTCTTCCCGGAACTGGAAAAACAGGGAACCCTTGTTACCGAAGTGATTAAAAGTGAAGAGGAATCATTTCTTAAAACCATTGAAACCGGACTGATCAGGGTTGAAAAACTGATCCAGCAGACGGTTGCGGACGGACAGAAGGTACTTCCTACCCTTGAAGTATTTGAATTATACGATACCTATGGCTTCCCGGATGATTTAACAAGGATTATTGCCGAAGAAAAAGGCCTTACCATTGATGAAGCGGGTTTTAAAGCAGAAAAAGAAAAACAGAGGCTGCGTTCCAAAGAAGATTCTGCCCAGAAAGTATATGACTGGGTAACCCTTGAAGAAAGAGAGGAAAAGTTTGTAGGCTATGATAAAATGGAGTCTGAAGCCTATATTACCAGATACCGGAAAGTAGAAAACAAGGACGGTGAATTTTATCAGGTGGTCTTAAGCGAATCTCCTTTCTATCCGGAAGGCGGCGGGCAGATCGGCGATAAAGGCACCCTTGAAAACGCTTCCGAAACTTTTGAAGTGCTGGAAACAAAAAAAGAAAACGGATTGATCGTTTCTCTCATCAGTGGCCTTCCGAAAGATGCCGGAGCACTTTTCTATGCGAAAGTGAATGCCGATGACCGGAAAAATTCCCAGGCCAACCACTCGGTGACGCATTTGCTGCATGAAGCTTTAAGAGACGTTCTGGGAACCCATGTTGAGCAGAAAGGCTCATTTGTAGGCCCGGATTATCTTCGTTTTGACTTCTCGCATTTCAGTAAGATGACAGAGGAAGAACTGGCCCTGGTAGAAGAAAAAGTAAACCATAAAGTTAAAGAAAGCATTACCCTGCAGGAATTCAGGAATATCCCGATCCAGGAGGCGATGGACAAAGGGGCGATGGCGTTATTCGGTGAAAAATACGGCAACAGCGTGAGAATGATCCAGTTCGGAAGCTCAAAAGAGCTCTGCGGCGGGACCCACGTAAAAAACACCATTGAAATCGGCCACTTTAAAATTGTTTCCGAAGGTTCCGCAGCGGCAGGAATCAGAAGGATTGAAGCAATCTCCGGCGACAAATCTGAGGAATATTTCAAAAACCTGGAAAAACAGGTTACTGAACTTTCGCAATTGCTGAAATCTAAAGATATTGTAAAATCTATTGAAAAGCTAATTGAAGAAAATGCTTCCTTGAAAGCAGAAGTTGAATCTTTGAAAAAAGAAAAGGCAAAAGGGGAAATCGGCGACTGGAAAGGAGCTTACGAGCAAAAAGGCGACAAATTACTGTTAGTAAAAAGAACTTCTTTAGATGCCGGTTCAATAAAGGACATCGTATTCCAGTTGAAGAAAGAAATCCCGACTTCTATAACGGTGATCCTGTCTGATGCAGACGGAAAACCGATGATTACCATCGGTGTTTCCGATGATCTGGCAGGAATTTACCAGGCGGGAGCATTGATTAAAGATTTAGCTAAAGAAATCCAGGGCGGCGGCGGCGGAAACCCGGGCTTCGCGACAGCAGGAGGAAAAAACCTCAGCGGACTGGAAAATGCGTATCAGAAAGCTTTGAATATATAATTTCAACTAAGATATTACCGATTACGATTTTTGATATAGATTGGATTGGCGAATCATAAATTAATTAAACAACGATCCTTTTCATTTTGAAAAGGATCGTTGTTTTTTTTTGATAAGATCAACCCTTCGTCACTTCGAGTAGCTTTTTGCAAAACTCGTCTCAAGAAGTTTGTTATTCAACGACTGAGTTTTGTCTTTCAATAATTCTCAATACATTTATCTTCGCTTCGCTGCGAAAAATACTCTAACGGACGGGTAACTACGAAGCACTTTGCTTATATCGGGTTTACAGGCGGAATTTCCGGCAGCCCGTTTAGCAGCATATAAGAAAACCTCAAAAGGCAAGGTTTGTGTTAAATATATATTTAAGATTCATCTGAAGGATGTTGTGATTCTAAGCTTTCATTTTTTGAACGTTCTAAAATTTGGTAATAATAACTAAAAGGTTTATTATATTTGATTGGTTCTCTCTGATTAGTTTCGATCTCAGGATCTTCAATAGACTTTAGTTCTTTTATTAAATTATAATAATTTTTACTCCTATTTCTATCAAAATCTCTTATTTGATTTAATGAGTGTTCATTGATACTTAACAATTTGAATCCATTTTTCCAACATAGATCAGTTGAAACCTCTTCAAAATTATCCATACCAATACGACCGACCGACATACCTATAAGACGATTGATAGCAGATTCCGTAATTGTGCCTTTAGGTTTTCTTCTGCCAATACTTACAGCATCTTTAATTTCTTGCACAATAGCTTTTTGTTTTTTAATTTCTTTTTTAAATGATCTTTTGCGCACTCTTATTTCTCCTTTGTAATTTATTTCATAACCTACAAAGCCAATCCACGGAAAATTCAAGTCTTCAATTTCCCCCCATTGATATGGACCTTTTGATTTACCTTTCCAAAAAGGTTTGTAATAAATATTATCATCTGTATCAAAATCAATTAACTCAATATCATTTTTAAAAGCATGAGGAAACAATTTTAAATTTCTCAGGGTTTCTACATACTTATTTTGTGATTTCAAGCATTCATCTAATGAAGTAGAAATTATAATCATATCATCACAAAATCTCGAATAAAAAACATTATAATTTTCTATTTTGGTATCTGTTTCATTCAAAATAATATTTGCAATTAGTCCCGAAAGAGCTCCCCCTTGAGGAATACCAATCCTTTCATTTGAAATATTTTCATAATAATCTGAAATTTCATCATCAACCCATCCAAAATAACCATTTTGTATTCCATAAGATCTCCAAAATATAATGTCTGTTGTCTTTGGTGCATTTATATTAAAGCTATACGAATCCAGATATTTATTAAAAATCAATATTGCAAAATCTAAATCCAATTTTGGAAATTGTGCTCGGGATAAAGAAATTAACTCATTAAACTTATCTTTGACTATTTTATGGTCGATGGTGTCAAAGAATTTTTTCATATCACATTCTACAACATATAGTTGTTCATTTTTATGATCATTCCTATACTTTAAAATATCTTTCACACAATCATGATGCGATATGATTTGATTTTCTCTTTTCTTTACTCTAAAAGCATAAGAACTATCTTTAAATTTATCATCAAAAAGTTGCGTCAAAAATTTGTTAGTTAGGCTTAGAATTATTCTATCGGTAAAATTAAATAAGCAAATTGGTCTGCATTCATTATTGCCTCTTCTATTTAAATTTCCTTTTAATTCTGGAAATATAGTTGGTGGTGATATTGAGTACTTTTTTTCTGAAACAATATTCTTAATATTGGCAATAAATTCCTGCAAATTTAAAAACCAAATCTCTTTTGAGTTATTCTTTTTATGAAGCTTGATAGTCTTCAGTAATGAATAAAAATTTTTATCGTTGGAAGTTAAAAATTCGTTAGGTTTGTTTGGTTTTCTTCTAGAACTTTCACCCAAACTCACCCATTTTTTGCGTGAAGGCAGGATACTACTAAGCTCTTTTTCAAGTTCTTTTTGATATTTCTGGAGTTCATTCTTTGAATCAGAATTTTCTTTTATATGATAATTATAATTTGGATTCTCTGTTAATAGATGTAGTAAATGCTTTTTTGATCTTGCTCTAGCAAGCTTGATCCTCATCTTGCAAATCTGTCTTAGTATCTCTGACTCCGAGAAAAAAAAATCAATTGATCTCATATTAAAATTGGGGTTCCATGTAAAGTGATAAACACATATTGACAAAGATACTGACATATAAAGTCTGGCTCCTTTTAAACTCTCTGGCAGGGCTTTACCGTTGATGAGAAGTGATACTTGCGAGAGAATTACTCTTCCGCCTTCAGAACCCCAATTCGTTGATATTTTGTTTTAAAACCTTGTTCATTAGCTAAATATACAATTGTGCTAAATCTTATTTCTCCTTTCCTGGTTTCGTAACAATTTATTAAGAAATTATTACATATTGTCTCATTATATTTTTCTTTGTCCAAGATACTTAATTTTTTGAAATATTTTAATCCAATGTCAAAAGTAAAGGTATTAGAGATAGCCATCGCCACCTTACACCAATCGTAATAATTATTTGTGATTGTACTATTTGTTCTGTATAAATATCTAATTATATCAGACATAAAGCGTCTGTCTCTATAATTATTTTTATTCGCGGGGTTATATAAAGCGTCTCTACTATTAGAAAATTTTAAAATTTGTTTGGAATATATTTTACTTTTTTGAACTTCAGTAATATCATCCGTTTTAACTTCAAATTTACATAATTGTTCTTTTAATACAAGTTCTTTATCAGATGACAGAAAACAAAGACGTGTAATATCACTTCCGCTTTTATCTAATTCAATGTTAAATTTTTCAAAAAAATATTGCGCGAGTTTTCGAAATGCGCATTTATGAATAAAGTCAATGTCAAATTCTTCTAACTTTTCTATATTATAAATTAAAGGAACTAATCCTTTGTATCCTTTATTTGATGGAGATTTCCAAAATGATAATACAAATTTGCAAAATGATAAATCTGCTTTAACCTTTTTTAATTTGTCTTCACTTAATTTATCAATATCAATTACTATAATTGGAATATATTGTTTTAAACTGGAAAGCAATCTTTTTCTTTCAAAATTTCCACTAAAAGTTACAGCAGGTAATCTCTTTTTATTATTGTCATAATAATCTTTATTTCCTTTTTCAAGCTCTTTTCTTAAAGTTTCAATTTTATTTTTAAGCTTCTCATTTTTAATATAATTTAAAACCTGTAAAAGTTTAATTTCAGATTTGATTTCAGACCAAGTATTTTCTTGGACTGAGATTTTTACATTAAGTAAGTCATCAATTGTTAACATAGAAATTTTGATAGTATAACTTTTTAAATTATTATTAGTGTTATTAAACTAATAAAAGTAATAAATATAAACTATAAAACAATTTTATTTCAACACTACAGGAAAAATAAAAGTTCTAATATTCTTGATACAAAATTATTTAAATAATAATTTGTATCTAACTGACAGACAGCGAATCTTTGAAATATTGTTTACATTTAAAAGCCTTAAAATCTCTTAAAAAATTTCATTTCTCATTCCTTCGGAAATTGAACAATATAAAAATCAGCAGTATTCAATTGAAATACAGCTGAATTCATTTTTAACAAAAGATTATATTTTCTTACCCCGGTTTGTAACTTTCTTATCAATAGTTTTGTCTTACCTATAAATAAGCTAATGACAAAAATTTTATCTCCGTTATTTTTATTCATCGGCATCGTAATTTTCAGCCAGACCCAGCTGAAAGTCCTTAACAGAACCAGCCGGCAGCCGGTTTACAATGCGGCGGTTTACTGTGATGATAATTTATTAGGCAAAACCGATCAGGAGGGCCGCCTGTTATTCAAGACCAAATGTAAAAAGATTGAAATCCTGGCAAGCAATTTTGAAGATGCCACGGCAGACGTAAAGAAAACCGTAGAAGTATCTCTGCTGCCTTTGTCTGAAAAAAGGGATAATATCGAAAGGATTGTCATTACGGATAAAAGTGATCCCCGTGCTTTAAGGATCCTTGATAAACTGGATAAAAGAGCCGGGGAAAACTCACCGAAATCATTGGAAACCTATAATTTTAAGTCGTACAGCAAATTTTCCATTGATGTGGATCAAGATTCGGTCGGTATCTTCAAAGATTTTATCGCTTCCCGTAAAGACTCGCTTTCCAAAGATGAAAAGAGGGCGTTCAAACAGAAAGAAAGCGAAAAGAAAGACTCCCTGCTCAACGAAGATTTTACTAATGCATCTGCCGAGAGCCAGATGTTCCTTTGGGAAAAAGCCACGGAATATAAATATTCCAGGAAATTCGGTGAAAAGACCAATATTATAGACAACAGGATGTCCGGTTTTAAAAATCCCATCTACGAAGCCATGGCGATCAATATCTCCAACCTGAACAGGACACCAAGACAGCTAAGGCCGGAAAACAGGAAACTGTATAACTTTTATATGTCGGACACGCTGCAGGTTGACGGCAGGAAAACTTATGTCATCAAGTTTAAGGAAATTACCGACAAGAAAAAACAGAACCCGCGAAAATTCAACGGGAAAATCTATGTAGATGCTGAAAGCTTTGCCCTGAAAAAGTTTGAAAGCACCAGCAAGAAACGGAATGAAGGAAATATTGTTTCCGTGTGGAAACCGATTGATAAAAAATGGTTTCTGGATTATGAAGATATCAAAGTTAAGATGGGCGAACAGGTCTTTAATACTTCAAAAAAAGACAGCCTGAAAGAAGGTGAAAAAGCAAAATACAATAAAAAGGAATTCGGGAATTACCTTTATGTAAAAAACCGTTTTTTTGATTTTAAGCTGAATGAAGAACAAAAAGTGTCTGATTTCAAAGGCTATTCGCTGGAAGTGAAAAGCTCGGACGGAAGCCTGCTGCAGCAATACCGGACAGACAGCCTTACACAAAGGGAAAGTGATACCTATACAAAAATCGACAGCTTTGTGGTAAAGCATGATTTTGAAAAGAAACTGAGCTTTTTAACTCAGCTGCTCAGGGGAAACCTCCGCTATAAGATGATTGATTTCGATCTTACCAAATTTTTAAGCTATGACCAGTACCAGGGAATCCGTCTGGGCGCAGGCATAAAGCTCAATGAAAAATTCAGCAAAACTTTTTCTCCGGACGGCTATTTCGGCTATGGGTTCAAAGACAGCCGCTGGAAATACGGCTTAGGCCTGGACATGAGACTGTCCGACAGAAGAACGTCTGTTTTCCGTGTTGATTATGTGGATGATGTTTTTGCCGCCGGAAGGTTCAGCAATACCATGTGGGACCTGCAGATGAAAGTTTCAGATATCGGGCTGGATCTTCACAACGGTACGTTCTACAGGAACCGGAAATGGGGCGCTTCCTACCTGTATGACCTTTCAAATGCACTGAGTATGAAAGTTACCGTCAACAAAGAGAACCAGCAGGCCCTTTTTGATTACCGGTACCGCAATCTGGGCGATGCCTTTGATAATACCAGTGCTACCCTATCCCTGAAGTTTGCCCCGAATGACAAGAACATCATGACGCCCAGCGGAAAATATACTTATGAAAAAGGATATCCCCAGGTTTTTGTGAATTTTGAAAAGGGCGCGGAAATCTTAGGCGGAGACCTTAATTACCATCGCCTGGATGCACTGATCATGCATCAGTTCAGAACAAAACTCGGGTCTACCAACATCAAGCTTTTCGGAGGCCTGTCTTCCGGTACCGCCCCTGTATGGAAAAACTTTGAGATCGCAGGCCAGTCAGACAGAAATACGGATCACTGGTATTCCAATATCAGCACGCCGTCCAATCTCGGGTTTGCCACGATGCCGGCAGGAACTTTCTTTGCAGACAGATTTGCAGCTTTTAAGGTTTCCCAATACCTGCCGTTCAGGTTCAGGACGCTCGGCAGCAGGTATTCAAGTATTGAACTGGAATACCAGGGAGCAGTAGGGAATATGAAAAACAGGGCTGACCACCAGTTTGAATTCCGGGTACTGGACCATTATTACCAGGAAGCGGGATTGATCTGGAACAGGTTTCTCGGCAGCAGCTTAGGAGTCGGGTTCTCCTACAGGCTCGGATATTACCAGACTTCCCAGTTTAAGGACAACGTCGGGATAAAACTCAGATTTAATATTTTAAACCAGTGATATTATTTAACAGTTTAATTTCAGTTATTAATCATATATCTGATGACTATAAGGCCTGTTAAGCTTATTTAAGGAATGGTTTCCCGCAGATTATGGCAATCCATAAAATTTCATATGCATTTAAGCCTACGCGCGTTTAAAAAACTGTTTTAATAAAATACTTTAAAAGCCGGAGACTCCGGCTTTTTTATCTGAATACTATAAATATTGAAGCCATTATCGTATCATTCATTCAGTAAAACAATATTATCTGTACCTGACGGTAAATCCATGGCCTTTCGGATCTTATTTCTTTGGGAACATTCTGCAGTATAAAACTTTTTCAATACCATAAATATCATTAATTTTGACAGGTCTTTATGAAAAGGGTACTACTGTTTTTATGTTTCTGGATTTATATTTTTGGTTATTCACAATCGAAAGAATCTTCCATTGAAACCGTAATCATTGAAGATAAAAGTGATCCGCGCGCTTTGGAAATCCTGAAAAAGGTGGAGCGGATGTTCAGGGAAAATTCACCGAAAAGCCTGGAATCCTACTCTTACAAATCATACGAAAAAATTTCCATGGACATTGATGAAGACAGCATCGCACAGTTCAACGAATTTTTTCAGAACAGCAGTTTTGTCAGGAAAAAAAGGGAAAAAGACTCCTTAAACAATATTTCTGCAAGAAATATCTTTTCCAAAAGCAAGCTCTTCCTCTGGGAAAGGGCCCAGGAATTTTTATATTCAAAAACGTACGGTGAAAAAATCAACATCCTCGACAACAGGATTTCCGGACTGAAGCAGCCTGTTTATGAAATGATTGCCCTGCAGCAGAGCAACCGTGACAAAATCCCTGTGCAGCTGAAAAAGGAAAACAGGGGCCTGTACCGTTTTTTTTTAACGGATACACTGGAAATGGACGGCAGGAAAAATTTCGTGATCCGCTTCCGCGAGGTTAATTATAAGAAGCCGGATAAAAAGAGGAAATACAACGGCGCCGTTTATATTGACACGGAAACGTACGGCATCAAGAAAATAGAGAATTTCAGTAAAAATAAAAATGACGGAATCATTACCAGTACCTGGATTTATTTTAACAGCAAGTGGTTCCTGGCCCATGAAACGGTAAAGCTCAAAATGAGCAATATGGCCATGGAAAAAGATGATAAGGAACATGCCGGGGACAGGCATGAAAAAAAAGACCGGAAAAGTTTCGGGACCTATGCCTTCCTGAGTTCGAGGTATTTTGATTACCGCGCTCCTATTGAAAATAACAGGAACGATTTTAAAGGCTATACTTTTTCAGTGAAAAATATCAGCGGGACAACATTGGACCGTTACCGTACGGATCCGCTGACAGCAAGGGAGAAAAATACGTACACGACCATAGACAGCCTTGGGAAAATTTATAATATCGATACCAAAGCAAGGGTACTCACCGGCCTGCTGAACGGACAGATCCGGATGGGCGCACTGGATTTTGCAGTGGATGAAATCGCAAATTACAACTTGTATGAAGGGTTCAGGGTGGGTTTGAAGGCTAAGCTTAATGAAACCTTCAACCCTTATTTTTCCCCTGACTATTATTTTGCCTACGGTTTTAAAGACGACCGCTGGAAATACGGAATCGGGCTTGACATTAAAACGACGCTGGATAAAAATTCGTTTTTCAGGGTGGATTATACGGACGACGTAACCGCTTCAGGAGAGTTCTACAAAAGGCTCTGGAATTTTAAGATGAAGATGGCCAACTATGGCAACAATATCCAGAATGACAACTATTACCGTTTCCGCAGTGCTTCTTTTTCTTACCTTAATGATGTTTCCAACGGCTTGACCCTTGTTTTCGCAGCACGCAGGAATTATGAGGAAGCCCTTTTTGATTATTCCTTCAGAAACAAAGGGCCCGGCTTTGATAATTTCAACACTTTATTTACCCTGAAATTCTCCCCGAATTCCACCAATATCATGACGCCGCAGGGGAAATCCCTGATCGATCAGAAATATCCGGAACTGTATTTTAATTATGAACAGAGCTATAAAATCCTGGGCGGAAATTTTAACTACACCCGGTTTGACGCGCTTTTCGTTCACAATTTCAAAACCATGCTAGGAACCACCGGTTTCCGCCTGTACGGGGGAATGGTTCTGGGGGATGCACCGATCTGGAAAAACTTTACCATGAACGGACTGGCCTCGCCGCAAAGGGATTTTAACTTCAACCTGACGTCATTCCTGGGTTTTGCGACACTGGAAGGCGGCAAATATTACAATGACAAGTTCATTGCCTATTATTTTACGCATAAACTGCCCTTTTATTTTAAAAGTATCGGACAGAATATCTCAAGCTTCGACTTTGTATTGAGGGGAACCATCGGGAATATGGATCATCCCGAATACCACCAGTTTAAGTTCCGTCCGCTGAACCATCTGTATCAGGAAGTTGGGCTGGAATGGAGCAATTTCCTTTCTTCTTATTTCAATTTGGGGCTGTTTTACCGGGTCGGATATTATACCACTCCGAATTTTATGCAGAACTTTGCCCTTCAGTTTAAACTAAAACTTCTGGAATTTTAGCGCACATCATCAATCAGTAATACCTATAATTATCATATCATGCAGAGTATAGAAATAAAAGCGGAAGGGTTCTTCGAGCTGTTAAAATTAAAAGACACCTCCATGTGGGAAATTTTTGCTCAAATGATCGACGGAAATGAAAAAGAGATTATTTTTCTGAACAATGAAGATAAAATACTCTTCAGCTACCGTTTACCGGCAGATCAGGAGCAGCTGGAACAGGACCGGAAAGAGTTTTCCAAGGAGTTTGCCGATAAAATGGCGAACTGATTACAGTGATGAGTGATGAGTTATAAGTGATGAGTATAACCTCATAATTCAAAATTTATAACTCATCGCTATAACGATTATATGTGTCAACTGTTTTTTTCGCTTCGGCAACATCATGTACCCTGAGTATTTTTGCGCCCTGCTGCAAAACCTTCATGTGCAGTTTCTGCGTTTCTTCATTAATGTCCAGAGCCGATTTCCCCAACGGCTTATAGATAAACGATTTCCTGGAAATCCCGATTAACAGAGGAAATTTTCCGAAGCCGAGGTACTGTACTTCATCAATCATTTTCATCTGGTCTTCCACCGTTTTCCCGAATCCGAAACCGGGGTCGATAATAATATCAGTGATACCCATTTCCAGAAGCTCCGCTGTTTTTTCGGAGAAATACCGATTAATCGAAACCGTAATATCAGCAAATTTTGTTTTATCATGCATCGTCTCATAGGTCGGGTTGACATGCATTAAAATATAGGGAAGCTTTGTTTTGGCTACTGCCTCAAGCATTCCGCCGTCGTATTGGCCTCCGGAAATATCATTAACCAGATCAATGCCTTCATCATAGCCGAATGCCACCGTTTCTGCATAAAAGGTATCAAGAGAAACCAGGGCTTCGGGAAATTCTTTTTTAATGGAGGAAATAACATTCCCGATTCTTTTTATTTCTTCTTCAGCCTTTAAAAATTCTGCCTTCGGGCGGGTAGACTGCGGGCCGATATCAATGATTTCCGCACCATCCTTCAGCAGCTTTTCAGCGTGCTCCAGTGCCGATTTTTCATTATTGAACTGTCCGCCATCGGAAAAAGAATCCGGAGTCAGGTTCAGTATTCCCATAATCTTCGGGCAAGATAAATCGATAAGCTTTCCGTTACAGTTCATTGAGTAATGATGGATCATGATGAATGATTTATGTGCTGCAAAAATACGAACTTCCGGCTTCTGGCCTCCAAAAAACTAAATGCTAATTTCTCCTACCTGAAACCTAATTCGTATATTTGGAAGATTAAGAGAATTTATGTCAGAAACATCAGTACAGTTCGGGAAAATCATTGCCGGATGCCGTGAGCTTTTCAGCAGGAAATTACAGGATTACGGGGCAGCATGGAGGGTCTTGAGGCCAAGTTCGGTTACGGATCAGATTTATATTAAAGTCAACAGGATCCGTACGATACAGATGACCGGAAAAAAAATGGTGGACGAAAGCGAGGAAGGTGAATTTATCGCAGTTGTCAACTACTCCATCATTGCCCTGATCCAGCTTGAAAAAGGCTTGTCCAATGATTTCAATGAAAACAGGGAAGAAATTTTAGCACTCTATGACAAATATTCTACGGACGCTCAACATTTAATGGAAAGGAAAAACCATGATTATGGCGAAGCATGGAGGGATATGAGAATTTCATCCATTACTGATCTGATCTACCAAAAAGTACTGAGGACAAAACAGATTGAAGACAACCAGGGTATTACCATTGCTTCCGAAGGCTTAGATGCCAATTATTTTGACATGCTGAATTACGCCGTTTTCTGCCTGATTAAATGTTCTGAAGCAGAAAGCAGTACTGAACCTAAAACCATATAAAATGATCAAAAGTTTATTACGTTTCGTTATTGCCGTTATTTTCATCCTTTCAGGTTTTGTAAAGGCGGTGGATTTGGTCGGTTTTTCCTTTAAAATGGAAGAATACTTCTCACCTTCTGTTTTCAACATGCCGTTCCTGGAAAAGTTCGCGCTGCTGTTTTCAGTGATTGTCGTGGTGCTGGAGCTTCTTTTGGGGTTTATGCTTTTGCTGAAACTCAGGCTTAAATTCACCCTTTCGGCATTAATTGCACTTTGTATCTTTTTTGGGTTCCTTACATTTTATTCTGCCTATTTTAATGTGGTAACAGACTGCGGATGTTTCGGGGACGCAATTAAATTTACGCCCTGGCAGAGTTTTATAAAAGACGTTGTGCTTTTAACCGGTCTTATTGTAGTACTTATCCTGTACAGAAAGGAATTTAAGAAGAAAGATGCTTATAGTGCTGATGCCCAGGAAAAGCCTGCAAACAGATTTAAGTACATTCTTTTGGCTGTATTTTCCGCTGTAATGATCGGGATTGGCACGTATGGGATTATAAAAGAACCGGTTATTGATTTCCGCGACTATAAAATCGGGACCGACTTAAAAGCCGAAAAGGAAAAAATCAATAAAAACCCTTCTGAATACAAGACTTTTTATACCCTTAAAAACCAGAAAACAGGGGAAGTTTTAAAAGTAAACCAGGACGATTATATCAAAGAGACCAAATACTGGGCAGAAGGTTCGCCCTGGAAAATTGAGGAAGGGAAGAATGAATCTGTGCTGGTAAAGGAAGGTTATAAATCTGAGATCGTTAAGTTTAAGATAGAAGATCCTACAGGAATGGAATTTACGGAAGAAGTAATCAATGCGCCGAAAGCCATTCTTGTATTCTCTTACCACCCTAAAGAAGTTTCACCGGAACTTTTAAAACAGGTTGAAGCCAAAGCTAAAAATCAGGGAGCCAATGTGGTGTATGGTGTTTCTACAGATCCGAATACCTTTAAAAACATCAAAAACATGATGATGGACGGCACCGCTATTAAAACCATTGCAAGAAGCAACCCGTTCGTACTGGTTTTACAGAACGGGAAAATTACCGACAAACAGCCTGCTAAAGACTATGTAAATTAATGAATAGCCTGGCTAAACTGAAAAAATGTAAGATTAACTTTAAATGCTAAACTATATATTTAATAATGCAAAAATCAAATAAACCGATTGCCGGTTACCATTTATTGATGATCCTTTCCTCTGTAGACGGGGAATTTGCTCCGGAAGAAGGAATGATCGTTCAGCAGTATTTAGCCGATGAATTTCCTTTCAAAATCAATCTTGACAATGAGCTTGACGCCATTGCTACCCTGCAGCCGGAAGAATGGAAAGACCATTTTGAATTCCATGCCCGCTGTTTCTATGACGATTCTACCGAAGAAGAGCGCAAAAATTTTGTACAATTTGCAAAAACCCTGATCAAAGCGGACAATGTGGTTACCGATGAGGAGCATACTTTTTATACGCTTCTGAAAAACCTTTGGAAAATCAATTGAGAAATTAGATAACGGGAGTTAGATATCAGTTTAAAAAATTACCGTAATGCTAACTTCTAATTTCTAACCCATAACTTATAACTTCTAAAATAAATAAATCTATGAGAAGAAAAATAGTAGCAGGAAACTGGAAAATGAATAAGAATGCAATTGATGCCCAACAGTTGATGGTTCAGTTGCTAAGCTATAAAAATAACCATACCACCAACTGTGAAGTATGGATTGCCCCGCCTGCATTATATTTAACAATGGCAAAAGACATTTTTGAAAAGGATGAAATCGGTGTATTTTCCCAGGACATGAGCGAGCATGAAAGCGGTGCCTATACCGGTGAAATTTCCGCAGACATGCTGGAATCCATTGGTGCCTCGGGTTCTTTAATCGGGCACTCCGAAAGAAGGCAGTACCATGGCGAAACAGATTCCCACTGCAACAAAAAAGTAAAATTAGCTTTGGATAAAGGCCTGATTCCTGTTTATTGTAACGGTGAAACCCTTGAGCAAAGAAAGGCCGGAGAGCATTTTGAGGTGGTGAAAAACCAGACGGAAGTCGCTCTTTTCACGCTTTCTGCAGAAGAAATCAAAAAAGTAGTGATTGCTTATGAGCCAGTCTGGGCCATCGGAACCGGTGAAACGGCAACACCTGAGCAGGCACAGGAAATCCATGCCCATATCAGAAGCACGATTGCCGCAAAATACGGACAGGAAGTAGCAGACGAAATTTCCATCCTGTACGGAGGTTCCGTAAAGCCGGACAATGCAAAAGAGATTTTCTCCCAGCCGGATATTGACGGCGGGCTGATCGGCGGAGCCGCATTGAAACTGGAAGATTTCTCCAGGATTATTGAAGGGTTCAATTAACCACAGGCATTTTTGGGCTATACGGTTTTCTTCAGAAAGAAAAAGCCGATAAAAGCACATAAAAAAAAGTCGGCCGCATCTTCGATGCGGCCGACTTTTTTAAATCTCATTACTGAATATCCATTACGTACATGGTTCCTTTATCCACTTTTCCTGTTTTAGGAAGAACTTTTGCTTTGGGATTGCCGTTTCCGTCATCTACAATGCCGAAATCGTCATCATTGAAAACTGCGATTTTATTATTTCCCAAATAAACCAATCCTTCAAATTTATCATGCTCATACCCTGTTTTAGCGACAAGGTCAACAGCTAACGTTTTGGAAACAGCCTGGATCCCAGC
Source organism: Chryseobacterium sp. JJR-5R (assembly GCF_034047335.1). Taxonomy (NCBI): domain Bacteria; kingdom Pseudomonadati; phylum Bacteroidota; class Flavobacteriia; order Flavobacteriales; family Weeksellaceae; genus Chryseobacterium; species Chryseobacterium sp. JJR-5R. The sequence continues at coordinate 1,221,527 of NZ_CP139137.1, read as the reverse complement.
TGCTGAAATTTCACTCCACGTACACTGTTCAAGGGCTTTTCCATTGATTTTCATCCCGTCAGCAGCAGCCAGGTCACTCCCATTGACATCAGAAGCTCCGGCAATGTTAATTTTATATACTTTTTTAATTCCTCCCTGGGAACCGAAGTTACCGTCTCTTTCAATCACCAGAAATTCCGTATTGCTGATGGCGGTGATATCGCATACGGAATCCGAAGCGCCTCCGTCCTGCTGATACAGAAACTGTTTGGTCTGGCCTGTAGCCAGATCAAAGGTTACAATTCTGGTCAGGGTTTTGTTAGTCGCGGCATTTTTGTTCGGTACGTACATCATAGACTGCATTGTGCCTACCAATGTTTTCCCGTCAGGCGTGATGCAGAGGCCCTCCATTCCTCTGTTAGCTCTTCTCTTAGCTAAAACAGCCGGTAATTTTCGCGTTCCGGTATTTACGCCGATCGGACTGATTCTTTCCATTTCAACGCCTTCTGCGCTGTAATGTACGATGTGTGGGCCATATTCGTCAGATACCCAGAATGTACCGTCTGCAGCAGCCACAATACTCTCACTGTCGAGCCCGTAATTATCGGTGCCCAGTATATTTCCGTTGGCATCATAGGCTACTTCACCGGTACTTCCCATTCCTGCAGGGTTTGGAAGTCCTGTAATCGGCTGTCCGGAAGGATTTTTAAGCTTGATATATTTAATTACTTCAATATTTCCGTCAGCATTGATTTTAAAATGCATGATGGTTGGGGTAAAAGAAGGCATAAGAAATTTTTTACCGCTTAGGTAATCCGTATTCGGGCCGCGGTCTGTAATTACATAGAATTCTCCCTTTCTGGATGGATGTGCCGCAGCTCCTGAACCGAAACCTCCGTTGATGACCCCGACACCATTAAGGGTCAACATTGTAGAAAAAGGAAATTCCTGGGGAAGCTTGGAGTAGTTGAGATCCTGGTTACTAATGGTCTCATCATCTTTACAGGCTGTAACAGCAGCGAGTATCACTACAGATAGCAGTATTTTTTTCATGTCGTTTATTATGACGCGAAAGTAATGCTGTTATGTTAACTGATCATCAATGGAATACTATGTATATCTTAAATTATTTGCCTGTTGAATTAAATATTTCTTAACCGCTGTGATGATCACATTTACATTATTCTCTGAAATAGGCCCATAGCTTTGAACTACTGCCATTCATAAAAATCTCTAATTAGAGAATTAATAATATTTAACCTTAAATTCATTATAAGTCATTAATAAAGAGATTATATATGATTAATTTCATAAAAATTAACCCCAAAAACATCATATTAATCATTATGATTTTCTAATTTTGCAAAAAATTGTAAATTGAAAAAAATTATCTCATTACTCTGTGTGTGTGCAGCTTCGTTGTTCTATAGCCAGGTAGGCATTAATACAGCTGCCCCAAAATCAACACTTGATCTCGGTAAATCTGCAGCAGCTTCTGCCGAAGGCTTTCTTACCGTACGCCTGTCCGGAACCGACCTGGCCTCCAGAGACAACCTCTACGGAGCTGACCAGAATTCTGCCGTAGTCTATGTAACTGCGGTACCCGGTACCTCAACATCAAAGACCTCCAATGTTACGGCTCCGGGGTTTTATTACTACAATAATTCATTATCGAAATGGATAGGCCTGTCTATGCCCAAGTTTTTCTATATGCCTTCCATTTTGTTTGATACTACCACATTAGGAGCCAAAACCAAAGATCTTTACCAGTTGTACTATAACCAGTTTACAGCTCCCCAGGTATCCAGTACCGGAGCTTCAGGAAAAATTCCGGTATTGGGTAAAAATGATCTTGAATACTACATTACTTATCATGACAGCAGTGTATTTACCAATGTAACCATTGATGCCAACGGTATATTGAATTATACGGTAAGCAACAATGCTACGGAAGCCAGCTTTATGAATATTGTATTTGTTGTAAAATAAGATCACGGACATATGAAATTTCAACACTACTGCTCAAAATTCATTATCCCTCTATGCACTTGCCTGGCATTTGTTTCGGCTTCGGCCCAGTTTACCATAACGAATCCGCTTACCACAAAAGATTTTACAGGAATCAAGATTGGGGATAATGCTTCCCTTACCGCCGCTACAGGTGCAGATCCCAACGGAGCAGGATGGCTCAGGCTTACAGAAGCCAAAGCCAATCAGAAAGGCTACATGTATGTTTTACAGGGATTCCCGACTACTTTAGGCGTAATTGCTGATTTTGAGTATAAGGACTGGCGGAATATTGCCGACAGTTACAACGGAGCCGACGGATTCTGCGTCTATCTGTTCGATGCGTCAATATCGGATGCCAATTTTAAGCTCGGAGGCTACGGAGGCTCATTGGGATATGCTACATACAGCAATCCTGCAGGTACAACCGGGCTTTCCGGAGGATATCTGGGCGTAGGCCTGGATGCGTACGGAAACTATGCAAACAACGGAGAAAGCAGGCATGGGTCTGCTCCGGCAGGAACGCTCACTTCAGGAATGCTTCCCAATGCTTTTGTATTGAGAGGCCCTACCAGCAGCACTTATACCAGTTCCAACATCTATCTTACCAGCACGGCACTGGGTGACAGATCAGGTACGGTAGACGATATCCGCAAAAGAAACGAAATAGATTATAATACGGTAACGGATACAAGACCTGCAGATAACATTTTTTACAGGAGAGTACAGGTGATTATTACAAAACCGGGAACAGATTACGTAGTTACCGTTAAGTGGAGAAAAGAAAATCAACTTGATTTTACACAGGTATTTACCTACACGTTAAGCTCCGCTACCTATCCGATTCCAAGTAATCTGAAACTGGGCTTTTCAGCTTCTACAGGAGGAGGGTTCAACTTTCAGGAAATCCGGAATATCATACTGACTACGCCCGGTAATTTAAGGGTAGACAGCCGTTCAGACAGTTATTTCACCTGTAACGAAAGCAGCCGCCCCGTAACATTTAAGGTAGAAATAAGCAATGATACCAATGCTGCCCTCAACAGCATCGATTTCAACGGGAAAATCCTGGACCAGAATAATAATTTGGTAGATTTTTCCAAATTCAAAATTACCGGAGTTTCGTATAACAGCAGTTTTACCAATTCCAACCTGCCAAGCTCTAATTTTACATCGAATGAAATTAACGGCGTGGTAGGACTGAATGCCAAATCTTCAGGCATTATTACCGTAACCGGACAGTATTACAAAAAAGGAATCGGTACCAACCACAGCTTTAAAATGGTATCTACCATTTCAAGCAACCAGATCACAGACACTGATCTTACCAACAATACGGCCTCTACCGTGGTAGAAGTCAGAAAGTGTTCGGTCATGAGCAATCCGATGCTTCCGTCTCATTCAAAATAAAAAGCATAAAAATACCCGGATTAAAAATCCGGGTATTTTATATTTTTCTTTGTAAGATCAGATTAGACCGTCTGGTCCTCATGTTTGCCTTCCTTGATTTCTTCTACCATTTTAGCATTGAATGCCGGAAGATCTTTCGGGGTACGGCTGGTTACCAGGCCATTATCCACCACTACTTCACTGTCTTTCCATTCTGCGCCTGCATTCTTAAGGTCTTTGCTGATGGAATCTACCGAAGTCATATTCCTTCCTTTTACCACCTCAGCATTGATCAAAATCTGCGGCCCGTGGCAGATTGCTGCTACCGGCTTATGCTGCTGGAAGAAATCTCTTACAAATGACAAAGCGGTTTCATTGGTTCTTAACTGATCCGGATTGATTACGCCGCCCGGCAAAACCAAAGCATCATAATCTGAAGCATGTGCCTCATCTAACGTCTTATCTACATTGTATTCCTGTCCCCAGTCTTTCTCTGCCCATGCCTTGATCGTCCCTGATTCCGGACTGATGATATGAGCCGTCCAACCCTGCTGTTCCAGATGTTCTTTCGGTGATTTCAGTTCGCTTTCTTCAAATCCGTGGGTTGCTAAAATTGCAATTTTCTTTGACATAATTTTATGATTTAAGTGTTATGCTGTTCTTATTGGAAAAATAGTGCCGTTCTCAACTTCTTTATTGATAAAAATTTGTTAAAATTTTGAAGTATATATGGTTAAGAACATAATTTAAAATCAACAGATCATGATACATCAGATTATAAAACCCTTTGATTTTTATTCTTTGAGAACTTTATGCTCTGTCATCATCCTATACAATCTTTTTTATAACCTTGCAGTTGAAATTTGAGTTGAATTGAATTGAATATAAAAAAAGCGCATCAAAAACAGTTGATGCGCCTTATGCTTATTGTTTAAGAAAATTATTTTTTCTCTTTAGACCTCTGTAAAACTTCGTCTACCATTCCGAAATCCTTTGCTTCGGCAGAAGTCATCCAGTAATCCCTGTCAGACGCTTTTTCTACCCATTCATACGTCTGTCCGGAATGTTCTGAGATAATATCATACAGCTCTTTTTTAAGCTTCAGCATTTCTCTCAGGTTGATCTCCATATCAGAAGCCACCCCTTGTGCACCTCCGGAAGGCTGGTGAATCATTACCCTTGAATGCTTAAGTGCCGAACGCTTGCCTTTTTCTCCTGCTACCAGTAATACAGCTCCCATTGAAGCGGCAATACCGGTACAGATGGTAGCTACATCAGGCTTAATGATCTGCATCGTATCATAAATCCCCAATCCTGCATAAACACTTCCGCCGGGAGAATTGATGTAAATCTGGATATCTTTGGAAGGGTCTGCACTTTCCAGGAATAAAAGCTGTGCTGTAACGATGTTCGCTACCTGGTCATCGATTCCCGTACCCAGGAAAATAATCCGGTCCATCATCAGACGGGAAAAAACGTCCATCTGCGCAACGTTTAACCTTCTCTCTTCCATGATATACGGTGTAAGATTCGTAGGGCCGTACATTCCCATATATTGATCGGTAGCCAGACCGCTGTTTCCTAAATGTTTTGTAGAGAAATCTCTGAATTCTTTTTTAATGTCCATATTTCTGTTGTGTATATTAAAATTTACAAGATTTAAATTACAACTTTTATTCCTAAAATTTTACAGGACTTTTTGTCACAGAAAGTACAGCCTTTATTTGCAGGATGTCCTACATCTTATTTCCTGTTGGCATAAATACCTTTAATAGGGGAATATTCTATCATGTCACTTAGGCGGATGGAAGCCTGTTTCAGCATGGTAATCTGTTTGATAATTTCATAATACCTGTTTTCATCGGCCGTGCGGTATTCCTCAAGCTGTTTTGCCGTCTCCTTTATAAGGTAATCTATGTATCTGTATTTATGCAGCAGTACATCCCCTCTTACCTGCTCGGCAATTTTATCACCGTAATTGGGAGGGAAAATATTTCGGGAAGCCCAGTTTTCAAGGTCATCCGGCGTCAGTAAGGCATCCACTACTTTTTGGGTAATTCCTTCATCCATAAAATTGATAAAAAAACTCCCGCTTCTCAGTTCATCCTTCTGAATCCCTTCTCTTACATGGTGAATGATCAGTTCATTGGGCTTGGCTAAAAAACTGTAATTTTCTTCTTCAAAATGATGCAGTATTTCTTCGATGACGGTAATCTGGTACTCTTCATCCTTGTCATTGCTTCTTTTCAGAACAATGTCACCGAACATCAGCATATGGTCCACCAGCTTATTTTCCATGAACAGCACATCATATAAAAAACGGTCGCCCCGGTCTTCTTCCGGAGGGACAATTTCCATTTTGGGAGGGGCCACGTTCTGCCTTTGCTGCTGGACATGCTGATGCTGGGTCTGATTCTGGGTAATCTGCTGCTGAACATCAAGCTCATTAAAGAGGCTCTGCTCAGACAGCCCGAATTTATTGGAAACCTGTTTCAGGTACACTTCTCTTTTAAGGGCATTCTGGACAAAGGAAACCGACTTTACAATATCGCGGATAGCCTCTGCTTTCTTGATCGGGTCTTCTCCGACATCCTTCAGAAGGATTTCAGCTTTAAAATCGATAAAATCCATTGCTTTTTCCTCAATGAATTTTTCAACGTAGTCCTGCGGATGTTTTCTGGCAAAGGAATCCGGGTCGTCACCATCCGGGAATAAAAGCACACGGATGTTCATGCCTTCCGTCAGCAGCATATCAATGCTCCGGAAACTGGCTTTTATCCCTGCATTGTCACCGTCAAAGAGAATCGTTACGTTTTCCGTAAGCCTTTTGATCAGCTTGATCTGCTCCGTGGTTAAAGAAGTCCCGGAACTCGCCACCACATTTTCAATTCCGGACATATGGAGTGCAATCACGTCCATATATCCTTCTACCAGAAGGCAGATATTTTTTCTGGAAATGGCCTGCTTGCTCTGGTTTAATCCGTAAAGGACATTGGATTTGTGATAGATCTCCGTCTCCGGCGAGTTGAGGTATTTTGCAGTCTTTACATTGTTTTTAAGGATCCGTGCTCCGAAACCCAGCACCCTTCCTGAGAAACTGTGGATCGGGAACATTACCCTCTCCCGGAAACGGTCAACACCAGACGGTGTATTTTCCGGGAATATAGACAGTCCGGATTTTTCCAGGATTTCCTTATTGTAGCCTTTTTCCAGGGCATAAGCCGTAAAAGCATCTTTCTTTTCCGGAGAATACCCCAGCTGGAATTTTTTGATGATGTCATCTTTCAGTTCACGCTCTTTGAAATAGGACAACCCGATTGACTTCCCTTCCTGGGAATTCCACAACAGCTCCTGAAAGTAATCATTGGCAATTTCATGAATTTTGTAGAGGATGTCCCGCTCGGTATTGGCCTGCCGGGCTTCCTCGGAAAAAATTTTCTGGTCTTCCTCAATCTCAATGCCGTATTTTTTGGCAGCGTGCCGGAGTGCTTCAGGATAAGTAAAATTTTCAATCTCCATCAGGAAAGAAATGGCAGTCCCGCCTTTTCCGGTAGAGAAATCTTTCCAGATCTGCTTGCTTGGCGAAACAACGAAGCTGGGAGACTTTTCATCATGGAACGGGCTTAAGCCCTTAAAATTGGACCCGGCCCTCTTCAGCTGTACATACTCCCCAACAATTTCCTCTACACGAATTGTTGAAAAGATCTTGTCAATAGTCAGCTTAGAAATCATAATGCAAAAAGTAATGTGGGAAGTAGAAAATTCTGTTACAAATATAACAGTTTATGGCTAATTTTGCATCAAAGAACTTTCATGCAATTTAATATAAAAAGCATTAACGACTGGCAGCATATTGCAGAGACCGTCATTTCAGAATTAAAGCACCCCATCCTTCTGTTAAAGGGCAACCTGGGTGCAGGGAAAACCACATTTACACAGTTTCTGCTTAGAAATCTGGGAAGCCAGGATGAAGTGAGCTCTCCTACTTACTCCATTGTCAACGAATATGACACCCCGAAAGGAAAGATCTACCATTTTGACCTGTACCGCCTGAAAAGCATCGAGGAAGTCTACGATACCGGCATTGAAGAGTACCTAGACAACGCTTTCCTCTGCATTATCGAGTGGCCGGAAGTGTATGAAGATGAATTGTACGGGCTTAAGTATCACGAGATGAGTATCATCAATACCGGAGAAAACAGAGAGGTTTTATTCGCGTAAATATTATGTATCTTTGCCGTTGAAATTGAATGTAAAATAACGATCTCTAAGAACTGAATTAATTTATAAGGATGAGTACTACAAACATTTTTACTCCTTTTACCGAAGAGGAACTGATGCCGCAGGAAGAAAAACTGGAGGTTATTAAGAAAGGAAAACAGTTCAGTATCGGGATCCCGAAGGAGACCTCCCTGAACGAAAGAAGAACATGTATCACTCCGGATGCGGTACAGGTCCTGGTGGAGAGCGGCCATGAAATCATTATAGAAGCAGGTGCCGGGGAATGCTCGTTTTTTACAGATTTACAGTATTCTGAATCGGGGGCCAGGATTACCAATGATCCTAAGGAAGCTTTCGCCCAGGATTTAATTCTAAAAATCAATCCGCCCACAGAAGAAGAGATCGACTATATGCGCCCGAATACCTATCTGGTATCAGCGCTTCAGATCAATCTGAGGGATAAAGCATATTTCCTGAAACTTGCGGAGAAAAAAGTCAACGCCATTGCTTTTGAATTTATTGTCGATGAATACAAGCAGCTGGCTCTGGTAAGGCTGATCGGCGAAATTGCAGGAACGGTTTCCATCCTGTATGCTTCCGAATTGCTGGCCCTGTCCAACGGTCTGATGCTGGGAGGAATCACCGGGGTACGTCCTGCGGAAGTTGTAATTCTAGGAGCCGGAATTGTTGGTGAATTTGCAACCAAAGCCGCCATAGGACTTGGTGCCAATGTCAGGGTTTTCGATAATTCCCTTTCAAAACTGAGAAGGCTTCATACGCTGGTCGACAGCAGGGTTCCCACATCCATTATCGATCCCAAAGAGCTTAAAAAGGCTTTACGGAGAGCCGATGTGGTCATCGGGGCACTTCCAAGGCTGAACATGACACCTATTGTGACCGAAGATATGGTCATGACCATGAAAAAAGGCAGCGTAATTATTGATATTACCATTGACAACGGAAAAGTAATCGAGACTTCAGAACTTACCACCGTGGAAGATCCGTATATCATTAAGCACGGCGTTATCCACTGCGGGCTTCCGAACCTCACTTCAAGAATGCCGAGAACCACCACAAAAGCCATTTCTAATTTCTTCCTGTCCTACATTCTGAATTATGATGAAGAAGGCGGTTTCGAAAATATGCTGGTCCGCAAAAATGAAATGAAACAGAGCCTGTACATGTACAAAGGCAGGCATACCAGAAAAAGCATCTGCGACCGTTTCGGGCTTACGTATCATGATATCAACCTTTTAATTTTCTGATGAAAAAGCTGAAATTCTACTTAATCGGTCTTGTTCCCGGACTTGTTCTTGTATTCTTTATCTTAAACAAAAAAGGCGCAAGCTGCACCGGTTATCTTCCCAACAGCCGCGTTATTGCAGAATCTTTATCTAAAGATTTTAAATATTCTGAACCCTTCAAAACTGAAATGGATGCGCTGAAAATCAATGAGAAATTCCTGAAAGACAGCATCATGACCGAGGGAAAGATCGATTTCGACAGAAGCCATGCGCAGAAAAAGCCGTGCCCGGATTATCTTTTAACTTATCCTGAAAAAAATCCGTCATATGAAATCACCTTTGAAAAATGTGAGGAAACCCTGATTTTAAATACCCTGAAGAAAATCAGATAATCCCAACCTGACTGCTTAAGGATTGATTTTAAACCTATGGAACTGTATTAAAAAGCAAATTACATTATGGAAGGCAATTATTACATGATCCATGATTACCTGATCTTCACCGCGGTATTTGCCATTTTCCTTTTCTTAGCGGCCGCTGTTTTCCTATTCAGCCAGAATCAGTCCATCAGGCTGAAGAATGCAAAGCTGTCAACAGCCAATAAACTTATTGAACAAAGGCTGAATGAAGTACAGCTGGAACACATCGGGACCAAGCTGAACCCGCATTTGTTTAAAAATATCCTGAACTCGGTTCAGTCACATGCCTACCACACCTATAGGTCACTGGATAAACTGGCCAATGTGCTGGATTATATCCTGTATGAAAGTAACAATAAATTCGTAAGCCCGAAAGAGGAAATGAATTTCGCATTAAGCCTTATTGAGATTAACAAAATCAAGGTAAATCCATTATTTGATTTCAGGATTAAATCTAAAATCGACAAATCTGATGAAATGTATGAGGAAAAAGTTTTTGCGCCCCTGCTTTCGGTAGATTTGATTGAAAATGCATTTAAACACACCGATTTCCTGGCTCAGGATTCCTTTATCTCCATTCAGCTGGAACTTGAGGACGGCATCTTTATCATGAAAGTCAGCAATAAAGCTTCACTGAAAAACATGCTGGAAAAAGAAAAAAGCGGTTTCGGGAGCCAGTCTCTGGACCAAAGGCTGAAAATGATCTACAACAGCAGCTATTCTCTCCATAAAAATTCAAAAAACGGTATCTTCACGGCAGAACTAACAATTAATTTGAGAGAATTCTATGATAAAATGCGTTATTCTTGATGACGAACTGCTGGCCATCAGCTATTTAAAACTGCTGTGCGAACAGATTGACCAGGTGGAAATCGTAAAGGCATTCAATGATCCCAAGGCTTTTTTAGACGAAATTGACCGGATTGACTGCGATGTCTGTATTCTGGATATTGAAATGCCCGGAATCAACGGGCTTCAGGTTGCGGAACTTATCTCAGGCTCAAAAAAAATTATTTTCACAACCGCCTACAAAGAATATGCTGCCGAAGCATTTGACCTGAACGTGGTTGATTATGTAAGAAAACCGATTAAACGGGAAAGGCTGGCTCAGGCTTTTGAAAAAGCACGGAGCCTCGTTCATCTGCCTGTAAAGAAAGATTTCATCGAATGGAATACCAATATCGGAAAAACGGTCATCTTTACCCATCAGATTGTATACATCAAAACTTCTGAGATCGACAGCCGTGACAAAGACATCATCCTCAGTGACGGAACAAAAATCGTTTTAAAAAACCTGAATTTCAAGAACCTGCTGGAAATGCTGCCGGCAAAAGATTTTGCTCAGGTCAATAAAAAAGAAATTATTGCTTTATCCTCCATTAAAATCTTTTCAACCAACGAAATTATTACCACAATTCCTTCTGACAATTACAATTTTCTAAAACTGCAGATCGGCGAAACGTATAAAAATTCACTGATGGAGCTATTAGGAAAATAGACGGTTCAGATATTCACAGGTTCACCGCAAAATTTGAAGTTCTCATTACATCATCCCCTTTTGATGTTAGGCGCGTCTTACTTTTGCAGCTGATGAAGTGATTATCATGAAAAAAATTCTTTTTGCGGCAGGAATTCTCATTCCCTGCATCTGCTTTTCCCAGGAAACTGGTTCTAAAATCAAAACCTCTTTTTTTGACGGTTCCGTTGTGGCCGGATATGTGGATCACGGAGCTTTTATTAATTTTACAGGTCCGAACATCAGTTACAAAAACAAAGACTTTAAGGTAATGCTCGGAATGCTTCCTTCACTCAGAATCAAGGAAGACCGCTCGGCAGAAACGAAGAACAGTGCGGTGATGCCCACGTTGGGTACAGGCTTTACAGTGCTCTACAAAAAATTCGCACTGCAGCTTCCCCTGTATTACAACAGCAAAACTTCAACACAGAACGGAGCCTGGAAAACAGGAATCGGACTGGGGTATTCTTTCAGGTAGATTTTATTACATTATTTACGGCATTCACTGCATTTTAAGAAATCAGGCTGGCATCATCCATAAATTCTTAAGAAATTTGTATTTTAACATAACGGAATTATGAGTCTGGGAAAATATAAAAACATTATTTTTTACATCAGCACCATCACATTTTTTTCATGCCTGATGTATTGGTTTTTTATTGAAGGAAAAACGCTGGAAATAGGGGAAAACATTGCGGTGCCCAAAACTACGGGCTCCACGATGTGGGAAAACTTTACCGATTCTTTTATGGTGAATCTCCACCATCCGCTGGCCCTGCTCCTGGTGCAGATCATTACCATTATCCTGGTCGCCAAGCTTTTCGGATGGATCTGTGTAAAACTGAAACAGCCCTCGGTAATCGGTGAGATGATTGCGGGTATCGTGCTCGGGCCTTCCCTTTTCGGACTTTATTTCCCGGAGCTTTCAGCCTTTATTTTCCCGAAGGAATCATTGCCGAATTTACAGTTCTTAAGCCAGATCGGGTTGATTCTGTTCATGTATATTGTCGGAATGGAGCTGGATTTAAGCGTCCTTAGAAAAAGAGCCCATGATGCGGTGGTCATCAGCCACGCCAGTATTATTTTTCCTTTCGCATTAGGCGTCGGGCTTTCCTATTTTATTTACAAGGAATTTGCACCGGAGGGAATCCAGTTCAGCTCATTTGCCCTGTTTATTGCTATTGCGATGAGCATTACCGCTTTTCCCGTTCTGGCACGTATTGTACAGGAACGAAACCTTCATAAAACAAAAATAGGAACCGTGGTCATCACCTGTGCGGCTGCCGATGATATTACCGCATGGTGCATCTTAGCTGCTGTTATTGCCATTGTAAAAGCAGGATCTTTTTCAGGATCCATATTCGTTATTTTAATGGCCGTCTTGTATGTATTCATCATGATCAAGGCAGTACGTCCGTTTCTTCACAGGATTGCAGAATCCCAGAAAGGAAAAGGCTTTATCAGCAAAGCACTGGTTGCCGTATTTTTCCTGATCCTGATTATTTCCTCCTATGCCACGGAAGTGATCGGCATTCATGCGCTTTTCGGAGCCTTTATGGCAGGCGCGGTAATGCCGGAAAATGTAAAGTTCAGGAATCTGTTCATAGAAAAAATAGAAGATGTGGCCCTGGTCCTGTTGCTGCCTCTTTTCTTTGTGTTTACCGGCTTAAGGACCCAGATCGGACTGCTGAATGATCCTCATCTCTGGAAAATCGGAGGATTTATTATCCTCACAGCCGTTACGGGTAAATTTGTCGGAAGTGCCCTGACCGCAAAATTCCTTAAGATCAGCTGGAAAGACAGCCTTACCATAGGCGCTTTGATGAATACGAGAGGCCTCACTGAGCTTATCGTTCTGAACATCGGGTATGACCTGGGGGTTTTAGGACCGGAATTATTCGCCATGCTGGTGATTATGGCTTTGTTCACCACGTTTATGACAGGTCCTTGCCTTGATCTTATCAATTATCTTTTCAAGGGAAAAACATCCATGACGGAAGAGGATGAGCAGGAAGATGACGATGCCAAATACAGGGTGCTTTTATCTTTCGAAACCGCAAAATCCGGCAGTACGCTCCTGAAGCTTGCCGATAATTTTACCCGAAAAATGAACGGGAACAAAAGTGTAACCGCAATGAATATTGCCCCTGTTGACGAACTTCATGCTTTTGAAATCGACGATTTTGAAAAAGAACAGTTCAAAAATGTTGTTGAAACCTCCAATGAGCTCCAGCTTGAGATCACCACACTGTTCAAAGCATCCACGGATGTTGAAAGCGATCTTACGAACATTACCAATAAAGGAAATTACGACCTCCTCCTGATCATGCTCGGGAAATCCATGTATGAAGGGAGCCTTTTGGGAAGACTGTTAGGCTTTACCACAAAAATCATTAACCCTGAAAAGCTCCTGAACACCGTTAAAGGAAGAGGAAATATTTTCAACAACTCCCCCTTTGACGATTTTACGCTGCAGATCCTGGACAAAACCAATATCCCGGTAGGTGTTCTGGTAGAGAAAGAATTCAAATCTGCGGACAAGGTATTTGTTCCTATGTTTAACCTAAGTGATTTTTATCTCCTTGAATATGCAAAAAGACTGATTAACAATAACAATTCGCAGATTATCATCCTCGATGTTGCCGGGCAGATCAGAAGCAATATTGAAGTAAAGGAACTCATCAGAAGTATTGAGCAGGTTGCCCCGAACCACATCACTTTATATAATGAAAAAAGGATCGAAAAAGAATTCCTGAACGCGCAGGACCTGATGCTGATCAGCAGCAAAAGCTGGAAAAGCCTGATTGACACCAAGAGCCTGTGGCTGTCGGATATTCCGTCGACCCTGATTATCAGCAACCCTCAGTAGTGAATGGCGGATGGCGTTGTGCAGGCGGAAGTTTAACGAATTATGTGAAAACCGTCTGTACAGCGGACCGCTGTTTATCTTTTATTTCAGTTTAAAAAAAAATTCATACCTTCGTCTGATGATGATCAGCAAGGAAACATATTATTACGGAATTTTTACCTCTCAGCCGGGATAAGGATTTCTGATATACAGATTATAGTATACAACCTCGTCCGCGGACGGGGTTTTTTGATTTTAAAAAAGCTCAGTAAAAGATGAAAATAAGCATTATAGGAACAGGACTTATCGGCGGCTCTATGGCCCTGAAGTTAAAACAGAAAGGAATTGCAGAATTTATTTACGGGATCGATAACAACCGTGAGCACCTGCACAAAGCACTGGATTTAAAAATAATTGATGCCGCAGCCGATCTCAGCTATGGTATTAAAAACTCAGATCTGGTTATACTGTCCATTCCGGTAGATGCCGCCAAAACACTGCTGCCGGAGGTCCTGGATTTAATTTCAGACCGTCAGACCGTTATGGATGCAGGATCAACAAAAGCAGGAATCGTAAATGCCGTTCAGAACCACCCGAAACGGTCAAGGTTTGTTGCTTTTCACCCAATGTGGGGAACGGAGAACAACGGGCCCGCATCTGCGGTTTCAGAAAGCTTTTCCGGAAAAGCAGGCGTGATCTGCAATAAAGAGGAATCTGCAGACGACGCTTTAAAAACCGTTGAAAAAATTGCCGAAAACCTGGATATGCATTTGATTTACATGAGTGCGGAGGACCATGATGTCCACACGGCTTACATTTCGCATATTTCACACATAACTTCTTACGCACTGGCGAATACCGTCCTGGAAAAAGAACGGGAAGAAGAAACGATTTTCCAGCTGGCAAGTTCCGGGTTTTCCAGCACGGTGCGCCTCGCAAAATCCCATCCTGAAATGTGGGTTCCGATTTTTAAGCAGAACAAAGAAAATGTTCTTGATGTCCTTAATGAACATATTTCCCAGTTAAGGAAGTTCAAGTCGGCGTTGGAAAAAGAAAACTTTGAATATTTAGGGGAACTGATTGCCCATGCGAACAAGATACGGAGTATCCTTGATAAGTAGCAATCTTAAAATGATTTAAAGGCATAAAAAAACCTTAGAGTATATAATTCTAAGGTTTTCTATTTTGAATTAATTTTTTCCAGTTAGCATTCAGGAACGTTCACGGCAATGGCCAGCCCGCCTTCGGAAGTTTCCTTGAAACGGTCGCTCATTGCAAGTGCGGTTTCCCACATCGTCTGGATCACCTCATCCAGCGTTACTTTTGCTTTTGCAGGGTCGCTTTCCAATGCGATATTGGCAGCCGTAATGGCTTTGATGGCACCCATGGTATTCCGTTCGATACAGGGAATCTGCACCAGGCCCCTGATCGGGTCACAGGTCAATCCTAAGTGATGCTCCATTGCAATTTCTGCGGCCATCAGTACCTGGCCGACGCTTCCGCCAAGAATCTCCGTAAGGCCGGCCGCCGCCATTGCCGAAGACACCCCGACTTCTGCCTGACAGCCGCCCATGGCTGCGGAAATGGTCGCGTTTTTCTTGAATAAAGTCCCGATTTCGCCGGCTACCAGCAGAAACCGTACAATGTCATCTTCACTGGTTGCCTGGGTAAAGGCCTGGGCGTACATCAGCACTGCAGGAATCACACCGCTTGCGCCATTGGTAGGCGCGGTAATGATTCTCCCGAAGCTTGCATTTTCTTCATTCACGGCCAAAGCGAAACAGGAGATCCATTTATTGATGTTGGTGAAGTTTTCCTCTGCATCAACCACCTGCTGAAACCACTCGTCTTTATTTTTATAAATCTTCTCGCCCAGCAGCTTCCTGTTTATTCCGGCAGCTCTTCGGGTAACATTCAGTCCTCCCGGAAGAATTCCTTCTTTATTTACGCCTTTATAAATACATTCTTTGATCTGCTGCCAGATATAAAGTGCCTCCTGCCTGGTTTCCTCCTTGGTTCTCCAGCTTTCTTCATTAATAAAAATCAGGTCTGAAATTTTATCAAATCCCAGCTTCTGACAATACTTTACAATATCCGAAGATCTGTGGCACGGATAAAGCGTGCGCACGCAGTGTTTCTCTATGGAGTTTTTTTCCTGGCTTGCAATAAAGCCTCCGCCAACAGAATAAAAGTCCTGCACAAGTTCGGTCCCGTCTTCAAAAACAGCCCTGAAGATCATCCCGTTCGGATGGAAATCAAGCGATTTCTGCATGTTTAAAACCAAATGATATCCATAAATAAAAGGGATTTCCTTCTCGCCGCCCAGATTCAGGATTTGGGTATTTTTTATATGTTCTACTTTCTCATCAATTTTTGAAGTGTTGATGGTCTTAAAATCCTCGCCGTTCAGGCCCAGCATGCCGGCAATGTCCGTTCCGTGCCCGATCCCGGTTTTCGCCAGGGAACCGAAAAACTCAAGAAAGACCTCTTTCACCTCGGCTACCGACCTTTCCCTCTTTATAATCCTGATAAAGGCTGAAGCGGCATTCCATGGGCCCATGGTGTGTGAGCTTGAAGGGCCGATCCCAACCTTAATAATTTCAAAAACAGATATTGACTCCATAAAGAAAATCCTACATTTTTCCTAAACGCAAAGATACACGATAAATCGAAATGCAAAAACCGGAGATGAAAAATCACCCCCGGCCCGAATTAAACTATATGAACACTGTAGATAAACTTATTTTATATAGACTTTCAATTTGTTTTACTTCTAAGTTTTTATTCGCCTATGAAGCAACATTCATATTCATTTAAGAAAGCCGCTCTTCATGCTGGGAAATGTCCAGACCGAGATCTTCAGACTCTTCAGAAACCCTGAGCGTGATGATCTTATCGGTAATCTTATATAAGGCCAATGATCCGAAAAAAGCAAATAACGACACGAGAAACAAAGCCATCATGTGGTGTGCAAAAACGTCAATACCGCCGTGAAGAAGGCTTGCATTTTCACCGTGTGCAAAAATAGCCGTTAAGATCATTCCCATAATTCCGCCGACACCATGACAGGCAAAAACATCCAGGGTATCGTCAATTTTCTTAAGCTTTTCCCAGTTTACCATCAGGTTCGAGACAATGGCAGCGACAAAACCGATGAAAATACTTTCCGGGATTGATACGAAACCACAGCCCGGCGTAATTGCTACGAGGCCTACAACAGCCCCGATACATGCGCCCAAAGCAGAAATCTTCCTGCCGTTGATCCGGTCAAAAAAGATCCAGGTCATCATTGCCGAACCCGAAGCGATTGTCGTAGTCCCGAAGGCCATGGCTGCCGTTGCATTGGCACTTAAGGCAGAGCCTGCATTAAACCCGAACCAGCCAAACCAGAGCATTCCCGTTCCCAGTAATACATAAGAAATATTTGACGGCTCATGGTGCGGCTTTTTACGGTTTCCTACTACCAGAGCACCTGCCAGTGCGGCAAAACCGGCACTCATGTGAACAACGGTCCCGCCGGCAAAATCCTTAACCCCGAAATATTTGTTCAGTAAACCGTCCGGATGCCAGACCATATGGCAAAGCGGTGTATAGATAAAAATGCTGAAAAGCACCATAAACAAAAGATAAGAGACAAAGCGTACCCTTTCGGCAAAAGATCCTGTAATCAAAGCCGGAGTGATGACAGCAAATTTCATCTGGAACAGGGCAAAAAGAACAAACGGAATGGTTGAAGCCATTGCTTTGTGAGGCAGCACCCCTACCCTGCTGAAAAACGGATAACTTAAGGGATTGCCGATGATTCCGTAATGTTCGCCATCCACCGTAAAGCCGATTGAATCTCCAAAGGAAAGCGAGAAACCAATAACTACCCATAGAATAGAAATTACCCCCAACGCAATAAAACTCTGAAGCATGGTAGAAATTACATTTTTCTTTCCCACCATTCCTCCGTAAAAAAATGAAAGGCCGGGAGTCATCAGTAAAACAAGGCCTGCCGCTGCCAAAATCCATGCGACATCTGCACCTACGATGTTATCTTCTGGCAGAAATTCTCCTGTATCCGGAAAATCAACAGCAGGACTCCAGAACAATCCACCGATGGCTACCAGTGTTATTATTGAGAATGAAACGATCCATTTTAATCCTACTTTCATAAAAAATTAAATTTACCCCTTCAAAAGTAAACATAATTTTTAATAAAAAAATATTATTTACAAAAATACCCCTATAAATTTATGTTTAATTTGAATTAATTATAGATTATTTAAATACATCCCCTAAAATTTCAGACACTTCCTTCCATTTTGTTGCCGGAAAAAGGTGGGTACCCCCTTTGATAATATGATCAGGTCTGGAGTTTTTGATTGGAAAAACAATGTCAAGGTCTCCGAGCACCTGAATGACATCCGGATTTTCCTCACATTTCCAGTCTGATATTTTTTCAACCGACCATTTAAGGTAGTAGGGATCCCGTACCTTAAAATACTGCAGCAGCTTAGGGTTCTTGGGATCAAAAAGTTTTCTGACTACACCATAAATGTTGGCGGCCTTGTCATTGAACAGGCTCAAAGGCAGTATCTTCGGGATTCTGGTGATCTGCCCGGTCCTTATCAGCCTAGACTTTTCCCTGTCGGATTTTATACTTCCAAGAATAACCACTTTCCGGGCAGGCTTTATTTTATGGATTTCCTGCACGATAATTCCGCCGAATGAATATCCTAACAGGTAAAACGGCTCTGAACCGTCAATCTTTCCGGCCATCCTTTTTACATAATCCGTGAACCCTTCTTTCTGCATGGGAATCAGCCAGTCAATAAAAACAACTTCATGGTGTTGCGGGAACTGAATTTTTTCCAGCACGGTAAAATCTGCGCCAAGGCCGCTTACGACATAAATTTTCATCTTACGAATTTAAAGAAAATCAGGCAAAAAAATAAGCGGTCCCCGAAAGAACCGCTCGTTATATTTTAAAGAACCGATATGTTATCCTTTCTTTTTAGGAGCCCTGTTTTCATTGTCCAGCTTTTCCGTTGAAAGCTTGAACTGGATATCCATTTCGTTTTTGATAAAGTAATCTTTCAGTGAAGACTGGTAGAATACCTTGAAATCTCTTCTGTTCAATGAGAACTTGGCAGATTCAATTACTACCGTGAACTGAGTGATATATACGTTTGCAGGAAAGGTAATGGTTTTCCTTACCCCTTTGATCGTAATATCCCCATATACTGTAGAGTTGTATTCGCTGTTTGCCAGAGGAATAATTTTTGTTAAGTGAAATTTCGCAAGAGGGAATTTTTTAACCTCGAAGAAGTTGGTGCTTTTAAGATCGTTCGTCAGTTTTACCTGATCTTCATCTGAAACGTCCCCTGCCATGATTGATTTCATATCAATGACAAATTCACCGTCTACCAGAACCGTTTTATCAAAAGTGAATTTTCCGCTTTTCAGCTTTACCGTTCCTGAATGTGATGTAGGAACCGTTTTTACCACTTTATATCCCCACCATCTGATTTCCGATGAGGTTACTTTTACCACCTTATCTCCTTTCTTCTGCGCGAAAACAAATGACATGCTGATGCACATCATAGCAAACAATAGTAATCTTTTCATTCTTTTTTATTTACAATTCAACAAAAATAAAAAAAAGTGCAGAACTTCTACACTTTTAACAATCTTTTTTTGATTAAATTATTTTGCTGTTACTTTTACCATCATATCGATATCATCTTTCACAAGGACATCCTGCATGGAAGACTTATAGGTAACATCAAATTTCTGTCTGTCTATTGTAAATTTCTTTGAAGCCAGGGTTACAGTTCCGTTCGCATATGTGATTTTAGCAGGGAAAGAAACTGCATTGGTTTTTCCTTTAACCGTCAGGTTACCGGATACTAATGAAGTATACACTTTATCATTGTTTTTCTTTACTCCTGTAATTTTGAAGGCTGCTGTAGGAAACTTTTCAACTTCGAAGAAATCGCCGTTTTTAAGGTGCCCGTTCAGCTTCTGCTGATATTCACCGGTAAGGTCGGTAGCGTTGATGGAAGTCATGTCCAGTACGAAAGTACCTCCGACCAGCTGGTTTCCTTTCATCACCATTTCCCCGGATTTTACTTTTACTGTTCCGTTGTGGGAACTGGCTTCAGATTTTGCAATCTTATACCCCCACCACTGAACGTCTGAACCTGTTACTTTCTTCACCTGTCCGAAAGCCAGCCCGCCGGCCAATACTGCTAATAAGAATATTTTTTTCATTTGAAATAAAAGTTATGTATTTATTGTTTACTGCTGCAAATGTAATCAACTGTTTTGAAAGGTGGCCTTGATGTACATCAATAAATACGATTATTTTTATAAATGATACCACTGCATCGGCTGATATACATAAAAAAACTCCGGATAAACCGGAGCCTGATGTATTTAATCCTGATAATAAGCAGTATACAGTGCTGCGCCGTTGAGCGCGGTCTGATCCTGCCTGATCAGGTAGATCGGGATGTTTTTAAGCATCTCTTCCATCTTATCGCTGATCTTATATTTTTCGTAAAATTTATCTTTGTTGATATAAGTCCTGATTTCCTGAGGGATATCTCCCGATATCAACAGTCCGCCGGTTGCTTTAAGCTTTAAGGTCAGGTTATTGGCTTCTCTTGCCAGAAATTCCAGGAAGGTATCCAGGGCAATCTTACAGATCAGCACATCATCTTCCATGGCTGCTTTGTAAATTTCCTGAACGAAATTCCCATTATTGATTTTTTCTGCCAGCCATTCCGGTTCCGGATGTCTTTTAACGTCCCTTAAGAATCTGTAAATATTAAAGAGGCCGGATTTAGACAATACATTTTCCCAGCTTACAATCCCGTAGAGATTATTAAGGAACTGGTAAAACTCTACCTCAACGGTGGTTCTCGGAGAAAATTCGGAATGCCCTCCTTCGGAAGCAAATGGCCTCAGGTATTTCCCGTCAAAGAAATATCCGGCTTCACCTAACCCATTACCCGGTGCCAGGATGGCAACATTTCCTTTTTCCAGGTGTCCGCTGGTGTAAATCGGGTCAAGATCATTGTCTTCAAGAAGCGCCATTCCGTAAGCCGAAGCTTCCTGGTCATTCAGCATATCAACTTTTTCAAATCCGAAATCCCTGGAATATTCTTCCATATCGAGATCCCATCCCAATCTTTCCGGTCGGCTTTTTCCGTTAAGCACAGGGCCGGGAACTGCCATGCCGAGTCTTTTTACATTGTTCAGACTGTTATCCTCAATAAATTTTTTTAAAATATCTGAAAAAGAAGCATATTCTTTGGTAGGATAATTCTGTTGGATTTTAATCTCAAGACCTCCGTTACCGGAAACGAAATAGCCTAAAGTTGTAATGTCTTCACGAAGGTTTGCGCTAATGATAGAAACATTATCATTGCTACCGTTTTTTACTCCCGGTAAATAAAGTGGAAATTTTGGATTCAAAATCATAACCTCAAATTTTATCAAATATAATAATACTTTTTTAAATGCCCGCTGTAAGTAAAAAACCTTTTCAAAAAATCGAAAAGGCTTGTTTAATAATTGTTTATATAGAATCTAACTATTTTCCTAATGGAATATTGTAAGAAAACCCTACTCCGATGTTACCTACATTGTAATCCTGGTTGGGCATATCACCGTTATCTCCTACAAATACCTTCTGGTACTGTACAAAGAAATTCCAGTCCTTATTATGATATCCGATTTCAGGCTTGATGTAAAAACCTCCGTTCGGTCTGTCCATGGCAGAATTTGCAGCTACCTTATCATCACCTACTAAAAACCCGTACCCTAAGTCTGTACCGAAATAGAATCCCATCTGTTTAGGATAAATTCTGATCAAAGCTGCTACAGGAACTACCCCTACATCATTGTTATCATATCCGTTATTTTCTTTTCCGAAATAATGACTGTATCCTGTGGCAATACCCAGTCCGAAGCCCGGTGTAATAAGGTTCTGATAAGCTACATCTACTCCTACCGCAGCAGAAAGGTTATCTGAAGGAACCGCCAGACCAACATTAGCTCCTACCTTGATCATATTGTTCATCTGTGTACTCTGAGCACCCACCGCACCAGCTGTTAAAAGTCCGGCTGCTACTATCGCCTGCTTAAACATTTTCATACTTCTGATTTTTAAAATTTACTAAGCTGACAGATGTAAAAATCGTGCCAACGGAAGCCTTATCATCAACTTTAACAGCGGTTAACCCTATAAAATAATGATAATCAAATCATTAAAATTCAAATGCCCGTTTAATATTTTTCAGAAGTTGAGCCGCTTTGTGATGTTGTGATTTACAGTGATTAAAATAAGACAGAAAACAATACGATTAACGATTGTTAACCGTTATTAATTTTAACCTTCGACCTCTGAAAACATCAAAATATAAATATCTGTATGAAACCATCACTGTTATTCATTAATAATAAACATCTTCTCTGGCGGGCAGGTTTCGGGGCAGGCATCAGCCAGTTTGAAGACCTTGCTTCTAAAGATACGGAAACAATGCTGGGAGATCTGATGAAGGAAGAAGCATTTACAGAAATTACCTATGAAGGCTCTGATACAGATACAGCTGATTATATGAATGATCAGTCTCCTGCCGAAAAGAAAAAGCAGATGCAGAAGATCAACCGCCGGCAGAATGAGGAACTGAACCTTAATTTTCTCGGCAAAATAGTAAACAGCCGGGAACAGCTGAGGGAAAAAATGGCATTTTTCTGGCATGGGCATTTTGCGTCAAGGGTACAGAACCCCAGATTCAACAGGCAGATACTGAACATCATCCGGAAGCATGCACTTGGAAATTTCAAAGACCTGCTTTTTGAAGTGAGCCAGGCTCCCGCAATGCTTAGTTTCCTGAATAACCAGCAGAACAAAAAAGACCACCCCAATGAAAATTTTGCGCGTGAAGTGATGGAACTTTTCACACTGGGACGTGGAAACTATACCGAAAAAGACATCAGGGAAGGCGCCAGGGCTTTTACCGGATGGGGCTATGACAAGGAAGGGAACTTTACGGAAAGAAAGAAACTCCATGATGAAGGTTTAAAAACATTTCTCGGAAAAACCGGCAACCTTACCGGTACCGATGCCTTGAACGTCATTCTGGAACAGGAAGCAGCTTCACGGTTTATCACGGCAAAGATCTACAGGTTCTTTGTCAATGAAATACCTGATGAAAATATTATTAAAAAGCTGAGTGAAAACTTTTACCGGTCCGATTACGATATCAGGAAGCTGATGACTGAGATTTTCTCAAGCTCCTGGTTTTATGAGGCGAAAAATATCGGTAACAGGATAAAATCACCGATTGAACTCATGGCCGGGATGATGAGGACGCTTCCGATGGACATCCGGAATCCTGAAAACCTGATCGTTTACCAGAAATTATTGGGTCAGATGCTCCTTTATCCGCCGAATGTGGCCGGGTGGCCCAGCGGAAAATCATGGATTGACAGCTCTACACTCATGCTGAGGCTTCAGATTCCCCAGATCTGGTCAGGCTTACGGCCGCTGGAATATTCCCCGAGACCGGACGATGATATCGACATGGGGCTGAAATCCCGTGAAACTGCTTTAAACAAAACTTTCAAAAACCCCAATATTACCATTGATTGGGCGCGGGTTGAAAAAGTTTTTGAAGGCAGGCGGGTTGAAGAATACCTCATTCAGAACTCAAAATCACTGGATATGGATTCCGTGAAGAATTTCTCAGACAACAGTTTGAAAATGAACGTCATCAACATCATGTCAACTCCGGAATATCAGCTGATGTAATTCAGGCGGCAGATGGCAGATTTAAACCGATCAATCCATTAAAGTACAACTGTACAACAGCAACCTGATATCTCTAACCTAAAACCTGACTTTATGTTAATCAAAAGAAGAGAATTCCTTAAAATAAGTTCACTGGCCACAGCTTCCTTGCTGATGCCGAATTTCCTGCAAGCCCTGACTTTTGACGAAGCCCTGGAACCGAACCGGAAAATCCTGGTGGTGCTCCAGTTTACCGGTGGAAATGACGGGCTGAACACCATCATCCCGGTACGGAATGATATTTATTTTAAAGAAAGGAACAGCATTTCGATTAAAGATTCTTTATCATTGAATGATGAGACGGGAATCAACCCTGCGCTTTCCTATTTTAAAGAACTGCATGACAACGGTGAGCTTTCAGTGATGAACAATGTCGGGTATCCGGATCCTGACAAATCGCATTTCCGAAGCATGGACATCTGGCATTCTGCAAGCAAAAGCGACGAATACCTTGAAACAGGCTGGATCGGAAGGTTTCTGGATGAAGAATGCTACCGCTGCGACCACCCGACCCAGGCACTGGAAGTGGATGATATGCTGAGCCTGGCCTTAAAAGGTGAAAATAATAAAGCCTTTGCTTTCAAAGATCCGAAAAGGCTGTACCAGACCAGTCAGGAAAAATACTTCAAGTCTTTGTATGACCATCACCATGAAGATGAAACGGTTTCCTATTTATACCAGACATTAGGATCCACCATC
The DNA here is from genome assembly GCF_034047335.1 of Chryseobacterium sp. JJR-5R. NCBI lineage: Bacteria > Pseudomonadati > Bacteroidota > Flavobacteriia > Flavobacteriales > Weeksellaceae > Chryseobacterium > Chryseobacterium sp. JJR-5R. Next base: position 1,197,358 of record NZ_CP139137.1, on the reverse strand, counting down.
AACAATGCGGGTTATATTTTTGAAAAAAGCAAAGCCAAAAAAACGGAACAGGGGTATCCAGATTCCCAGTTAGGCAAGGATTTTAAAACCGTGGCTTCCCTGATAAAATCGGACATTAATACCAGAGTATATTACCTTTCTGTAGGAAGCTTTGATACGCACGTGAACCAGAACGAAAGGCAGCAGAAACTTTTCGGCGACATCAATGAAGCGGTACGGTCTTTTGTGGCCGATATGAAAAGCAGCGGGCTGTTTGATGATATCCTTCTGATGACCTTTTCGGAATTTGGGAGGCGGGTTGCCCAGAATGCCAGCAACGGGACCGATCACGGAACCGCCAACCAGATGTTTTTCATCAGCGGCGGATTGAAGAAAAAAGGACTGTTAAACCCGCTCCCTGAGCTGACTGATTTAAATGAAGGCGATCTGATTTATTCCGAAGACTTCCGGAAAGTATATGCCACCATTCTTAAAAACTGGCTGAAAGCAGATGCTTCCAAAGTGCTGGGATGGAAAAACGGGATTTATGATTTCATTTAGGACTGTTTAATTACCTGATAAACTACAAAATAAAAAGAGACTGTTGAAAACAACAGCCTCTTTTATATCATCTTAAATTGAATTACTCCCAGTTATGTACCGGAATCTGTTTTTTATCTGCTGCCGGCTTTTCATCGAATTTCTCAGCGATTTTCTTAATAATAAATTCGATCACCAAAGGCGCTACTACAGCTATTACTGCTTTCAGTATTCTTGATTTCATAATTGTTATATTTTATAATTCCGTTAATACAATTTCTGAGCCATTGTATCATCCCTGCTTTTCAGGATCTTCCCGGTGGTAGTTCCGGCAGGCCTCCTGCAGGCTTTTTTCAATCCGGTTCCTGAGCTTTTCCGGATTAAGCACGGTGATGAACTCCCCGAGGCCCAATATCATTCGTTCCAATTCAAAATTCAGCTGCACGCAGATCTTAAACGTGGTTCCGCTTTCATCTTCCGCCATGATTTCCTGGGAATGGTGGAAAGGTTTTGTCGTTACGTACGGTGCATGCTTCGCATTGATTTTAAAAAGGACATTCTGCGGGCGCTGTGTTTCAGAAACCGTAACGCCGATCACTTCCCCGAAATATCGGTCAGAATCAAAATCCTTATCAATATAGTTAATTTTTTCTTCAACAGCAATCGTTTCTATCCTGTCTAATGCAAGGGTATACATCTTATTCTTGCACCAGCAGATCAGGAACCAGCGGTTGTTGTATTCTTTCAGCAACTGCGGATGGACGATGTAGCAATCGGATTCTTTGGCCTTGAAGCTTTTATAGACAATATTAAGCACTCTTTTATTCAGGATGGCTTCATAGAGGATATCGATATGCTCCAGTCCTTTCAGTTTTTCATTTTTGTCGAGGTGTATAATCGATTTCGGGCTCCGGGCATGGATAGAATCTTCCAGCTTCTGAATTACCCCGTTCATTTCCTTGAACATCGAAAAATCTTTGAACTGCTTTAAAATCTGCACCGCATTATTCATCGCTTTCAGGTCGCTTTCATTGACGGAAATATTATGGATGCTGTATTCAGGATCACTGTAGCGGTAGTATCTTTTTTCATATACTTCAATCGGGGCCTCATAGCCGAACTTCTCGCTGCGCATATTCTGCAGGTCCAGCTGTATGGTCCGTTTGCTCACGAAAGATTCTTTTCCTTCAAATTCAAATAAGGCTTCGGAACATTCATCGATCAGATCTTCCAGCGTGTATTTCCGGTATTTGTTTTTCAGGCATTTGTCCAGCGTTTTATAGCGGATCAGGGCATTTTTATTGGATGACATGGTTTTATTTTTTTATCAGGGCGTGTCCCTCGTTTCCGGGCTAAATCTCTGCAGCTTCGGGCCGGGCTGCTTCAGACTTCACTTTGTTACGGTTTATGCGCGGCGCTCCGCGCCGCGCATAAACTCCTCCTTCCCGTCGGACCTTACGCATCCCTCACGCAAAATGAAGTGGTAATTCAGTATTTCCCGGTTTTCAGTCGATGACTGATGGTCATGGCAAAGGCAAAGGTCTGCAGCGTATTAATCTTGAAATAACGATGAGACCGCATCCTTACCAGGGAAGCATTCAATCAATGAATAGATTAATTATTCAATCGGTTCTCAAATCATTATGAAGAGACTGCTCTGGCAGTTATTTAGAAGCCTATTTCTTATGCAGAGCTTCCCCGTCAAAAGAAATCCCGGCCCAGCCGGCCTTCATAAAGTTCCTGATATTCAGATGGTCTGTCCCTTCAGGGTTTTTCAGGACGTCTTCCCGGTAAAAATCACCGAAAAGGCTTAATACTTCTTCTTCATTCAGGTTATTTAATTTTCCGAAGCTGAACACTTTGCAGGAGCCGTTGTTCTGACCTGCTTCATTAACGGTGTTTCCGTTGGTAAACCGGGTCGGTGTGAAATCATACTGTTCATCAATATAAGCAATCACTTCTTCAAACCGGATGGTCTCAGGAGCGTTTTTTATCTGTTCCAATAGCATTTTTAAAAATTTTATCAAAAATAATCAAATTAATCTGATCTGCGCAAAAACATTGCACACTTGCACCTTTACTTTGCATTATAAAATAGAAGAAAACATGGAATTTAACGGAAACCACTTAATTGAATTAGGGTATAGGTCAGCAAAATGGTTTAAGGAAGCCATTGCGCATATCAACGAAAATAAACTGGACGAACACCAGATCCGCGAATACCTGCAACAGTTCAGGCAGCCGGAACTTATTCCGCTTCATGAAAAGGCGAAAGATTTTATCATCAACATCAGGGCTGAACACGAAAGCGAGCAGGATAATGTGGAAAAAGTAATCACCACCATGAGTATGCTGATGAAAACCCCTACCCTTGTAGAAGGTGCCATCATGCCGGATGCGTGTCCGACAGGCCCGGCAGGCCATATTCCCGTGGGAGGCGTCGTGGTGGCAAAAAATGCGATCCACCCGGGATTCCATAGTGCGGATATCTGCTGTTCGGTGATGCTGACCGATATGGGGAAAGCTGACCCCAAAGAAGTTCTGGATGCCGCCCATTCGGTGACGCATTTCGGATACGGAGGAAGGCCGAGAGGGGAACAGATGGAGATGTCCCAGGAGCTGATGAATGCCTTCAGGAAAAATGATTTCCTGAATGATGAAAAGCTAATCAGCATTGCCCGTTCCCATATGGGGACGCAGGGGGACGGAAATCATTTCCTGTTTGTGGGAACCTCCAGAAATACAGGGAATACCATGCTGGTAACCCATCACGGGTCAAGGGCTCCGGGCGCTGCGCTGTACGATAAAGGAATGAAGGTGGCCAACCGTTTCAGAATGGAAATTTCACCGGAAACACTAAAAGAAAATGCATGGATCCCTTACGATACGGAAGAAGGACAATCATACTGGGAAGCTTTGCAGCTGATCAGAGCATGGACCAAGGAAAACCATACTTCGATCCACGATGCGGTTCTAAACAAAATGGAAACGGAAAAACAGGATCGATACTGGAACGAGCATAACTTTGTCTTCAAAGACGGCGACCTGTTCTACCACGCAAAAGGAGCCACGCCACTGGACGATAAGTTTTTACCGGATATTACCGGACCGAGGCTGATTCCTTTAAATATGGCTGAGCCTGTGCTGATCGTTCAGGGAACCACCAATGCAAGAAACCTTGGTTTTGCACCGCACGGAGCGGGAAGGAATTTCAGCAGAAGCCAGCATAAAAGGTCATTGGCCCATAAAACCATCGAGGAAGTCTTCACCGAGGAAACCCAAGGGCTGGATATCCGTTTCTTCTCCAATGAAATTGATATTTCTGAGCTTCCGACTGCTTATAAAAGCGCGAAAAATGTGAGAGCACAGATTGAGGAATACGGATTGTGTGAAGTACTGGATGAGGTAATGCCGTACGGATGTATTATGGCGGGCGATGTCCAGAAGAATGCACCGTGGAAGAAAAAAAAGAAGTTTAAAAAATAATTAGGAAATTCAAAGCATAATAGTTTATTATATCTTGAATTTTTTATCGAATTAATGGTACTTTTGAAAAAAAGCAAACTTATGATAAAAGAAATTGAAGAGCTACTATATAGCAAAACTTTAGGTAAACAAAGTGATATTCTTTTTGCACATTGGAATTATGATAAAAAAATAATTCCATCCGCATTAAATGCTGTTTCTAATTTATTCCCACATTATAGCCTTCATGATGAATCTCATTCAGAAACTATAATCAATAATATTGTTCGTGTTATTGGATTTGAAAATATAAAAAAGTTGTCTGCAATAGATTTATGGTTGATTCTTGAGGCAAGTTATAGCCATGATTTAGGAATGGTTGTTACAAGTGATGAATTAGTTAAAGCATTAACCTCTAATGAATTTTTAGATTTCTTCAAAGATCTACAGGAAGATTCAAAGAATGGTTTACATGAATTTGCAGATCAGTTTGAAATTGCGAATAATAAAATCAAGTATAAACACGATGAATTAAACTTAGAGTATCATGATGGAATAAAATTTATACTAGCCGAATTTTTCCGGAGATCCCATTCTGATAGATCAAAAGAAATAATTTTAAATCCTACGCGTGAAGTATCTTTAGCTACACCAAGAGGAGTAATCCCAAATCGTATATTTAAAATACTTGGGGATATCTGTTCTTCTCATACAAAAGATTTTGACGATGTTATGAAACTGCCCATTTCTGAAGTAGGTATTGACGTTGAAGATGCACATCCGAGACTAATCGCATGTATGCTTAGAATAGGTGATTTATTAGATTTAGATAATAATCGTTTTTCTGAAGTTATGCTAAGAACATTAAGTAAAATACCTATAGATACACTAAATCATAAAACCAAACATCTTTCAATTGAATCTTTTAGAGTTGACAATCAAAAAATAGAAGTTTTTGCAAAATGTAATGATTATGATGTAGCAAATATTACTCAGCATTGGTTTAATTACATAGATTCTGAGATAAGAGCACAAATGATTAACTGGAATGACATTATTCCCTTTAAGGATTTTGGATACCTTCCAACAATTGGAACTTTAAAAGTAGAGTTAGATAAATATGAATACTTAGATGGTAAAAAGAAACCAAAATTTTCGGTTGACACTGACAAAGCACTATCACTTCTCCAAGGAGCAGGCTTATATGAGCATGCCTATCAATCAATCAGAGAACTATTACAAAATGCAGTAGATTCCACCCTGATTCGAATTTGGTTAGAGCATAAAGATGATCATGAATTTAAAACTCCGCAAGATGAAAACTTTTTTAAGTTTCTACAAAATTATCCAATCGAAGTATCTATTGAAGAAAAAGAAGTTATAGGTAATGAAAAACTATCTTTAATAAGCATAAAAGATAATGGCACTGGTATTTCTACAGAAGATTTAAAATACTTAATGAATACAGGTAGTTCTTCTAAGAACAGAAAAAAAGTTAGTATAGTAGACCAAATGCCAGAATGGCTTAGACCTTCAGGAATATTTGGTATAGGCTTTCAAAGCATTTTCATGTTGACAGACGAAGTTGTTATTGAAACAAAAAGTTATTTTACTGAAGAATTTCAGAGAATAGAATTGCATAGTCCCAACAGTATCAAAGATGGAGCTGTTTTGATTCAAAAGAAAAAAACAAACCATAGTATAAAACCTGGCTCTATTATAACTATAGCTTACAAAACAGATGCAATTCCACAAAATTGGTCAATAAAAAATAAACATAACAACGCACTAAGTATTGCTCGTAATTTTGATCCATTGACCAATGATTCACTTGACATCAATTTGGGAATGATTATAGATGAAATATTAGAATTTGAAAATGCTTCAATTATACCTATAAAATTATTTATAAATTCGAAACAACATGACTTTTTGAAAAACGAAGAGAACTATTTCAAGTTTTTTGAAAAAAACAATTCACTAGAGATAAATATTTCCACAAACTTAACATATAACGATATAGTAACGTTTTATAAGAATCAACATGTTGAAGCTAAATTTAGTCGTTTACCTTTTATCGCTTTAGACATCAATATTCATAAACAGAAAGCTAATAAGATATTAACATTAAATAGAAATAAAATTAAATCAGAAGCTTTAAATGATTTATCTGATGAAATTCTAATAAGTTGCTTTAATTTGATAACAGAAAAATTTAAAGAAATATTTATTGAAGAAAAAGAAAAACAAATCGCAAGCATGTTTTTAAAATTATATCAAAATGAAAATGATTTTTTAATTGACTTCAATTTATCACAATTCCAGCAATGGAAAAATTTTGAAATAGAATTTTCTGACGGATCAAAAATGAACTTGGAAGATTTAATTAATAGAACGAAAACAATTAAGTTCATATTTAATGAGGGAAACCATTATCCATCTACAGATATCTATTCACTTGATAATACTCATTTGACAATTACATCATCTAATCAAAGTGTAAATTCTCCCATATCCGCTTTAATTTTTTCTCTGATTGAAAAAGAGATTAAAGCGGTTAAAAACTTCGTGGTAGATGGAAATAGATATTTGAATGATATTGAATTTGATTTGATAAATAATGGAAATGAGTTTTTCCCTTCGGAAAAATACGTGGAAATGTATAAAAAATCAATTAGTTGGAATAGATCATCAAGAAAAATAATTCCTTGTTTGAAAAGATATAATAAATTACAATTAAAAACTGATTCTAAACTTCCGTATTTATATCATTTTCATGTAAGTCACATTATAGATTTTGAATATCCAAAAATGGCCTCTCCATTTGTAGTAATAGAAAATTGTGATGACGAAAGAGAAAATAGATATAGTGTCTCAGTTGTTTTAAATGATAAGGTTTACGATTGGGTTTTTGAGAATAGATTTGACAAAACAACAACTAAAGATGATATAATTAAAGCATATGATGAGTTTGTAGAAGAATTTTCATTAGATTCTTTAACTTCAAAGGCAGATAATACTATGACAAATAGTGCTGAATAAACCAGTAATGCGGATTTGCAATCCGCGCTTTCCAACTTATACCCCCCCGCTGGTGCGATCGTCTCGTTCGTACCCATTGCCAATAAATACAGCGGTCACAAGCGAGACGCTTGCGCCAGCAAAAGACCCCCTTATATGATGAACCCGGACAACATTTTTGCGGAAGCCAAGTGCAGCTCCGTTCAGAAGCAGACGGTTTTGGGAATTTTACTGCCGAAATACAGAAGACAATGTTTCGTATTGCTGAATTTCGGCACAGTGCATTCGTACGCCTCAGGGGATTCCAAAGTTTCCGCGATGGCAACTAGCTCCCCGTATCAGCAATGGTACGGAACGGTTTCCTTTAATCATCTGGTTCAGGAACCGGGTGCGGAAATTGTTTCCCTGAAAGAAGAAGCCGATTTTGATTTTTCTCTGGATAAGCTGGAGAAAGACAGCTTCACAGGAATTTTCATATAACCGACTTAGATCAGAAAAGATTTAATATAAGGCTACATATCCTAAAACTAAATTGAACAAGTTCTTAGGAATACATAAAAAATCCTGAAGGTCTGGACTTTCAGGATTTTTTATGCTTACCGGTTACTTTAATTATTTATGTTCCGGTAGTTTTTTATTTAGGAGCACCGTTATTCATGGTTCCGCTGGTATTTAATGTACCGGTAGTTCCATATTTCACAGTACTGTTGGTTCCGGTTTTTAAAGTTCCTACTCCGGTGTTTGTTGTACCGTTACTGTTGGTTCCGGTATTCAGCATACCATTATTATTCATGGTTCCGGTATTCAGCGTACTGTTACTGTTTAATGTAGTATTGGTTCCGGAGTTCAGGGTACCACTACTGTTCAGGGTTCCGGTGGTTCCGTTATTTAGCGTACCATTACCGTTTAATGTACCTTTGGTTCCGGTATTCAGGGTTCCTGCACCGGTATTCAGCGTGCTGTTGCCGTTCATTGTTCCGGTACTGGGTGTAGTCTGTGCAGACACCGTGATTAAACCTCCTGCTATAAATGCTGCTGCAATTAAATTTTTCATATTATTATCATTTAGATTGGTGATGTTACATTAAATACAATTATCGTACAAAATATTCAGATGTTTTGATTTATAATAAAAATTGTCTTCTATAAAGATGGGATATATTTTGATTTTTTCCTTTAAATAAGACGGAGAAAGACAGTTTCATGTAAATTCTCAGATTGTTATTACGTGTCAGAAAGATTAAAATAATTTAAAGCAAATTTTTTCTCTTCTGTCTGTATAATGAATAAGAACAAAAACTAAATCAGCTTGCTGATCTGATAAAGCGAAGACCTATCCGTAATCTTTTCCAAAATCTTTGCTTCTTTAAAACAAGCAGATCCGGAGGAAAAATCTGCTTGTTTAAGCACAACAAATAAAAAATTCAGCCTGCGTAAAAAGATTGCGCAGGCTGAATCTTATTTTGTACCATAAAATTAAAAACAATGACACCGAAAATACTGGAAAAACTGAGAGAAACCGAAGAAAAACGCGGCATAGAAATATTGCTGGCCGTAGAATCAGGAAGCCGGGCCTGGGGCTTTGCCTCCCCTGACAGCGATTATGATATACGCTTTATCTACCGTCACGAAAAAGACTGGTACCTTTTGCCGTGGGACAAAGATGAAACCATAGAATTCATGACGGAAGACGACCTGGACGGTTCCGGATGGGACCTGCGGAAGACTTTTCATCTTTTGCTGAAATCGAATGCCGCTCTGCTGAGCTGGTTCTACTCGCCAATAGTCTATGTGAAGAACGAAAAGTTTTACGAACTGTTCAAACCTCTGGCGGACGCCTGCTTTTCCCCGATAGCGGTTTCCTACCACTATTTGAGCATGAGTAAAAAATACCTGGAAGCCTGCCGGCATGACGAAGTGAAATTAAAAAGTTATTTTTACTGCCTCCGTACTGCGCTGACTACAAGATGGATCCTTGAAAAAGGAACGGTTTCGCCGGTGATGTTCAGTGAGCTTCTGGTATTGACAGATGGCTTCACAAGGTCTAAAATAGAAAACCTGGTCGCTCTAAAAGCCACTAAAGGAGAATCGTATGTCCATCCGAATGACTGGGAACTTTTCGGGTTCCTGGAGGAAATGATAAAGGAGAATGAAGAACGGGCAAAGGGCCTGAAAGCAGGAAACGCGGATAAAAACGAGATGGAAAGGGTTTTTAGGGAAATCATAAATTTATAATCAATGGAAACAGCTTTAGAAATACTTATACAGGAAAACTACAAAAAGGAAAAAAGAAATCTTTTTACTTTCCTCACCGGTGCCGGGATTTCTTCTGAAAGCGGACTGCCTACTTATCGTGGAAGCGACGGGATCTGGATAAAAGGAACAAAATACCATAAGCCTGAAGAATTTGGAACTCATGAATATTTCAGCCAAAACCAGGAAGAAGTCTGGCAATACAATTTATTCTGGAAAAAACTGATTGATGCGGCAGATCCCGGTCAGGGACATCTCACATTAGCCGAGATAGAAAAATTACTGAATGATAAATTTCAGCTGATTACCCAGAACATAGACGGCCTCCACAAAAAAGCAGGAAGCAAAAATATATTTGAGATCCATGGAAACAAACAGACCGTTCGGTGTGCTTCGGAATGCTGCGGTATCATGCCGTTCCCTTCGGAAATAAAATCCAAAGAGCTTACCGAAGACCTTACAGCAAAGGATCTTGAACTGCTTCGCTGCCCGGACTGCGGAGACTGGCTGCGGCCTAATACCCTATGGTTTGACGAATCGTATAATGAAAAAATGTACTTCCTGGATTCTGCATTAAGAGCGGCAAAAAATACAGGCATTCTTTTTATCATCGGAACGGCAGGAGCAACGACCTTACCGCAAATGATTTGAGAAACCGTCCTGCAATACGGCGGTTACCTAGTGGAAATAAATACTGAAGAAGACAGCTATTTCTTCAAACGATTTTCCAGAACCAAAAAATATATGCTTCTAAAGGGGAAAGCGGGAGATACTTTAGCTAAAATAAAAGAAATAATAGAAAAAGTGATACCATAAAAGGTACATTAAAAACTGACGTTATGAAAAATCTCATCGCCCTGTCCCCGATATACACCGATGACAGCAATATCCTGAAAAAAGCATCACTCAATTCACCTTACGAGCTGAACCGCTTCAATGCAAAATGGGATGTCCCTGAAGCATTCCGTGATGATGTGATTGCCGTGTATGGTGAAGATATTTACGCGGAGATTGTGGCGGAACAGTGCGGTCTTACATTAACCAAACCTGATGACGACTGGCTTTCAACGATTTCGGAAACATATACAAAACGTAAAATTTCTTACGGCCCGTTAAAGGATTTTGTGCATGAAGAAAATATGTTCATTAAGTGTTCTGATTTTAAAAGCTTTAAAGCCGGGGTTTTTGACCAGGTGAAGAACATCAGAGGTTTTGATTCCCTGGATCCGGAAATTATGGTCTTTACTTCCGAAGTGGTGGAATGGGAATTTGAAGTGCGGTGTTTTGTCCTGAATGGTGAAGTAAAAACCCATTCTTCCTATTGGCGGAACAACGCTTTTGATACCGGTCCGCTTTCGGAAACCGAACAAAAGGAAATGTATGAATTTTTCAATGATTTTATGCAGCGGTATGCCAAAACGCTGCCTGCTGCCATTGTCCTGGATTTCGGGATCATTAAAGGAAAAGGCTGGGCTTTGATTGAAGCGAATCCTGCGTGGTGTTCAGGCTTATATGCCTGCGATGCGGAAAAAGCGCTGGAAGTAATTGTAAAAAGCTGTATTAAAAATTAAATGTATGGAAATGATCATCTTCGCCGGGATTCCCGCCAGCGGAAAAAGTTCCTTTTACAAGGAGCTTTTTTTCAATTCGCACATCAGGATCAGCATGGATCTGCTGAATACACGGAATAAGGAAGGAAAACTGCTGCAGTACGGTTTTGAAACCCAATCTAAAATGGTAATCGACAATACCAACGTAACGGCAGAAAGCAGAAGAAAATACATACATCTTGCTCAGCGGAACCGATATGAAATCACCGGTTATTATTTTGAAAGCAATGTTCAGGATTGTCTCGAAAGGAATAAAAACAGAACAGACCCCATCAATGAAATCGGAATCAAAGCAAAATACAAAGCATTGGAAAAACCTTTGTTCACGGAAGGGTTTGACAAAATATTCAGTGTGAAAACCGTAAATAATACATTTGAAATCAGCAGCTATGAAATTTGAACACATTGAAACTTTAATGCGGAAAAACGAAAGCCTTGCAGAACAGTACATCCTTCCGGAAAACTTTATCGTCGTAAGACTGGACGGAAAAGGCTTTACGAAACTGACCAAGGAAAAACTTTCACTGGAAAAACCTTTTGACGAAAAGTTCAGCGAGGTGATGACTGCAACAACAAAACACCTTTTTAACATCGGGTTTAACGCGCTGTACGGCTATACCCAAAGTGATGAAATTTCTCTGCTGATTCATAAAGATGACGAAGTGAGGAAATTCAATTCCGTTCTGGCGGGGGAAGCCAGTGCTTTCTTCAGCCTGCAATTTCAGGAAGTCTGCGTTTTCGACTGCCGGACCCTTGCTTTCCCGAATCAGGAAATGCTGCTGGATTATTTCTGCTGGCGGCAGGAAGATGCTCACCGGAATTCCCTTTCCGCATACTGTTACTGGACTTTAAGGAATAACGGATTTAATGCAGCACAAGCGGCGGAAAGGATTGAAAAACTATCACACGCCGGTAAAAACGAACTGCTTTTTCAATACGGAATCAATTACAACACGCTCCCGTCATGGCAGAAACGCGGCATTGGCATCTATCCTAAAGAAGTAATTAAAACAGGCTTTAATCCGGTAACCCAAGAGAAAGTTGACTGTCTGAGGAATGAGTTGTTTGTGGAAAAAGAACTGATGATGAGGGAAGATTATAGAAGGTTTTTGAAGTACAGGTTTTTATATTACTAAAATCAACAGAAATTTTATTAATTTTCTAAACTGGATTTTCAAAAAATTAAATTATGAATCTCAACTTAAGGATATTTTCTTAATACTGAAAGGAATTAGCTGTAATGAATATGAAGTAACAATGAATGATGATAATGTTTCACCGATTATCGGATACATCCAGGAAATAGATTTTCATCTCATTTTTTAGATTAAACTATTATGTGTATACCAAATACTGAATTACAATTCTGCACTTGTGCCGAAGCAGATATTTATGAAATAAAAAACATTTACATTTGGACTTTAAGGAGATATTTTGGCCCTAAAGAATCAAACAGGCGAGGCAAAATCATGATTCCTACAGAAAATTTCAATAATGGAATTTCTATAGAAAATATAATCGCAAAATTAACTGCAGAAAATGTTTTTGATTTTGAATATGCTCCTAAAGAAAAGGATACTCTTCACATCAGTTTCAATGCAAAAAATAGAGAAAAATATAAATATTTTTCATTGATATATATAAATAAAACTTGGAAAGAGGGTAACAATCCTGTTTTTACAAGCATCAATAAACCAATTGCAGAAGGAGAAATTATCATTAAAGAAAAGGAAAATTTATGACCATCCAAACCCTAAAAAACAACAACCTCATCCTCCTCGAATCCATCTCCGGCAGCCGCGCTTTCGGGCTCGCCACGGAAAAATCAGATACGGATATCCGGGGCGTGTACTATCTGTCAAAAGAAGAGTTCTTCGGGCTGAATTATGTGCCGCAGGTTTCCAATGAGACAAATGACATTACGTATTATGAGATTGGGAGGTTTGTAGAACTGCTGCAGAAAAACAATCCGAATATCCTGGAAGTCCTGGCCAGCCCGGAAGACTGTATTCAGCATCAACATCCGTTGATGGATCTGCTGAAACCGGAAGATTTTCTGTCGAAACTCTGCAAGGATACGTTTGCCGGTTATGCCGTTTCGCAGATCAAAAAAGCCAAAGGGCTCAATAAAAAAATCCTGAACCCGGTAGAGAAGGAAAGGAAGTCCGTTCTGGATTTCTGTTATGTCCTGGAGGGCCAGGGTTCGGTTCCGTTACAAAAGTGGCTGCACGACTTCCGTTCCTCCGAAACTCAGAAAGGACTCTCCCAGGAACAGTGCGGGCTGGTAAGCATTGATCATACCAAGGGAATGTATGCGCTTTTTTATGACCATTCCGGGGACCTGCATTATAAAGGGATCATGCAGGATGAAGAAGCTAACCAGGTTTCCGTGTCATCGGTCCCGAAAGAAGAAAAGCCGGTGGCGTACCTGTTCTGCAACCTGGACGCCTACTCTGCTTACTGCAAAGATTACAAAGCGTATTGGAAATGTGTTTCAGAGCGCAATGAAGACCGGTACAATGTCAACAGCCGGCACGGGCAGAATTATGACAGCAAGAACATGATGCATACGATCCGGCTGCTGCAGTCGTGCGAGCAGATTTTTAAAACCAACGCACTGAATATCCGTGTGGACAACCGGGATGAACTGCTGGATATCAAAGCCGGGAACTGGCCGTATGAACAGGTGATGCAAAAGGCTGAAGGCCTCATCCGGTCGATTGAACATTACCATTCGGTTTCCACGCTGCCGGAAATGCCGGACCCCTGGAAGACGACCCACCGCTTAATCGAGATCCGGGAAGAACTGTATGGATATGGATAAAAACAAATAAAGCTCCGGTTTGGGAGCTTTATGTATATGTTTGTTAAAATGGATGGTATAAAATTATTTAACCAGTTTGATATCAACCGCAGAAAATCCTTTCGGTGATCTTTCTTTTTCAAATGATACCTTGTTCCCTTTCTTCACAAGCTCCGTACAGTTGTTGCTGTGGAAGAAAACATTTTCTTTTGATTTGTCTTCGGTAATGAAACCATATCCTTTTTCACTGAAGAAGGTAACAATCCCTGTTTTTCTGATTTCTTCTGCTTCAATCGGAGCAGCTCCCAACTGGATGTTGTCAAGATCGATTTCAATCTTATCTACGTGATCAGGAGGTGTTGAGGTAAGCTGACCGTTTGCATCTACGTACATTAACATGTCATCAAGACCTTTTCCTTTGTTGTTGCTCGTCTTGCGTTCTTCACGCTTCTGAGCTTTCTCTTTTGCTTTTTGAACTTTTTTCTTGAAATTTTCTTTTTTAGAGAAAGAATCCGCCATATATATTTTTATTATTAATTGCTGTTTATGTTGTTCTACAGGTTCATGGTAAACTCATATTATATGTGCCTTCCGGCAGTATCATAAAGGTTCCTGAAATTGTATGTTATTAAAGGTTTTCTGAGTGCTTTTATTAATGTGATTGCCTTGTGATTAAGATAGATAAGGCAACTAAAAATTAACCCGGAATAAATAAAATCGATAAACGATCACAGAAGTAAAGACAGAGATTTCTTTTAATAAGTAAACAAAGATACGTAAAAATAAACTTACATGCAAATGATGATACGTTCAAACTGCTGGAATTCAATTTATTTTATCAATTGAGAAGATTTTACACAAATCCTGTTAAAGCGTAGCTCCGTTGAATTTTAGTTCAAAAAACTTTAAAAATTGTTTGAATGTACTATCGTTGAGTCCTTAAGGTTAATACACATAAGGCTATTTTAAATCTATTTGAAAATTTTTAACAGGCTCCTTTCCGAAATTATGCTAATTCCTGCATCATATGAATCTGCAGTCCTATACAGCTTTACTTGTAATAAAGACTGAAAGCATCAGTAAAGATCTGAACATAAAAAAACCACCGGAATCAATATCCGGTGGTTATTATTTATCTGTATAAGTTAAGATGAAACTTAAGCTTCCGATGAAGGATCCTGATCCTGATTATGATTTTGATTCTGGTCCTGATCTCCGGCCGGCCTGTCGCCTTCCGGTCTTCTCTGTCCCTGCGGCCTGTCAGATCTGCCTTCCGGTCTTGCCGGTCTTGCCGGTCTGTCTCTGTCTCTGTCAGGTCTTCCCTGTCCGCCGGGTCTGTCCTGCCCTTCTGTTCTCGGTTTTCCTTCCGGTCTCGGAGGTCTCGGTAAAAGGACTTTTCTTGAAAGCTTCATTTTTTTACGGTCGTCATAACCCATGAACTTCACTTCCACTTCATCCCCTTCATTGTAAGGAACTTTATCCAGACGTGACCATTCGATTTCAGAAATATGAAGAAGGCCTTCCGTTCCTTTCGCAATTGCTACGAAAGCCCCGAAATCCATTACTTTCACCACTCTTCCGTTGTAGATTTCACCTACTACCGGTACAAAAGTGATTTCGTTGATCTTGGCAATCGCTTCATTGATTTTATCTCTGCTGACACCGGAAATTTCAATTCTTCCGATCTCGCCGATCTCTTCAATAGCAATAACCGTATCGGTATCCTTCTGCATCTGCTGGATGATTTTTCCTCCAGGCCCGATTACGGCACCGATGAATTCTTTAGGGATTTCCATCATCACCATTTTAGGAGCGTGAGGTTTCACATCTTCCCTAGGCTGAGCAATGGTTTCCGTAAGTTTATCTAAAATATGAAGTCTTCCGTCTTTAGCCTGTAAAAGCGCTTTCTCCATAATATCCATAGAAAGCCCCTGGATTTTGATATCCATCTGGCACGCTGTAATTCCGTCTGCCGTCCCGGTTACTTTAAAGTCCATATCCCCTAAGTGGTCTTCGTCTCCCAGGATATCGGAAAGCACTGTGAATTTACCGGTCTTTACGTCAGTTACCAGTCCCATTGCAATACCCGAAACCGGTTTTGAAATCTGAACCCCTGCATCCATCAATGCCAATGTACCTGCACAAACCGTTGCCATGGAAGAAGAACCGTTGGATTCCAGGATATCGGAAACGATACGGATCGTGTACGGGTTTTCTTCAGGGATCATATTTGCCAAAGCTCTCTGTGCCAGGTTTCCGTGTCCTACTTCCCTTCTTGAAGTCCCTCTCAAAGGTCTTGCTTCTCCTGTAGAGAACGGCGGGAAGTTATAATGGAGGAAGAATCTTTCGTCATAGTTCACCATTACGCTGTCCACCATGTTCGCATCTTTTACCGAACCCAGGGTTACAGCCGTTAAAGACTGCGTTTCTCCTCTGGTAAAGATGGCAGAACCGTGGGCTCCCGGTAAATAATCGATTTCGCTCCAGATCGGGCGGATCGTTTCAGGATCACGGCCGTCAAGACGGATCTTATCGTTGATGATCATCTGACGCATTGCTTCTTTCTCTACGTCATGGTAATATACTTTTGCAAAAGGCGTTACCCTTTCCAGCTCTTCAGGATGATCTACATACTGCGCTAAAAATTCAGCCAGTACAGCTTTGAATTTTTCACCTCTTTCTTCTTTTCCTGAAGGCGTTTTTGCTACTTCATATACTTTATCGTATGTTTCTTTCCACACTTTCTCACGGATGGCTTCATCGTGGTTTTCGTGGCTGTATTCTCTTTTCGGGAAAGATTTTCCTACTTTTTCAGCAAGTCTTTCCTGCGCTTCCACCTGTTTTTTAATCTCGGTATGGGCAAACTGAATCGCTTCCAGCATTTCCGCTTCTGTGATTTCCTTCATTTCCCCTTCTACCATAACGATAGAATCCTTAGTGGCTCCCACCATGATATCAAGGTCAGAATTCTTAAGGTCTGCGTAGTTAGGATTAACGGAAAGCTCACCGTTCATTCTTACCACCCTTACTTCAGACATCGGCCCGTTGAAAGGGATATCCGTGATTGCGATGGCTGCAGATGCGGCAAGGCCTGCCAGGTCATCAGGAATCGACTGTCCGTCATAAGAAATCAATGAAATCATTACCTGAACTTCGGCATGAAAATCATCCGGGAATAAGGGTCTTAATACACGGTCTACCAAACGCATGGTCAGGATCTCCTGATCTGAAGGCCTGGCTTCTCTTCTGAAAAAGTTTCCGGGGATTTTACCGCCTGCATAGAATTTTTCTCTGTAATCTACCGTCAACGGTAAGAAATCTACGCCGGGACTGGCTTCTTTATTGGCGACTACGGTTGCTAAAAGCATGGTTCCGCCCATTTTAACGACAACAGATCCGTCCGCCTGCTTGGCTAATTTCCCTGTTTCAATTGTGATTTCTCTGCCGTCTGCAAGAGTAATCAGCTCTGTAATTGCTTGAGGTATACTCATAAATTGTTTTGTGTTGCACTCCGTATTGAGTGCTTTAATATTTATATTTCGTCTGAATTATTGTCTGCAAATTTAATGTAATTATTTGGATTAAAGCCTCTGCGATAGTCAAAATCCACAGGAAAAGGCTGTATTGCCTGCATTTTCATTACACTTAAGCGGCTATTTCCTGTTAAATATTTATTAAGATGGTACGGAAAACAGTTTGGAAAATGTTTATAAACAGCTGGGCATGGCAAACTGTAATGTTCATATCCTATAATCTACGGTTCCGGGCAGGCATAAAAAAAGCAACCTCTAACGAGATTGCTTTTATCTTTAAATCTTTGCAGATTATTTTCTTAATCCAAGTTCAGCAATAATTGCTCTGTATCTTGTGATATCTTTTTTCTTAAGATAATCCAGTAAACTTTTTCTTTTACCTACCAGTTTTACCAGAGATCTCTCCGTATTGAAATCATGACGGTTAGCTTTCAAATGCTGAGATAAATGGTTGATTCTGAAAGTAAATAGGGCTACCTGTCCTTCAGCTGTCCCTGTGTCCTGTGCAGATTTTCCGTGTTTTGCGAAGATTTCTGCTTTTTTTTCTGTTGTTAAGTACATTCCAATATTGTTTAATGATTATTATGTAACGGCTGCAAAAATACGACTTATTTTTAATCCGGCAAACATTATCAGGTTCATTTATCAAATTCGATAGATAAAAAATGTTAAATATTTCTTAAAAAGACGAGGGTATCCCATTAAAAGGCAGTAATTTTGCATAGAAATCAACGATGAGAAAATTTATATTCCTTACTGCCTTTTCCACACTTCTTTTTGTCTGTGCTTCTTCCGTGAAAGCGCAGAAAAGCGCAGATAACCAAACCCGGAAAGTTCTGTATTTCAATCCTGAAGTGGATCCTGACATCGAAGAGATCAAGGAGCCTACCAATACAGCCTTTTTCAGTGCCGTTTCCGATAATCTGAGCGAGCGGAAAAACAGGATGCTGAAAACGGAAATCCAGATATCCTTTGACAGCATTGACAAACAAACCATTTCAGATTATTGTATGAACAATGATGCAGACTTTGCCGTGGTTCCAAAGGTAAAATATTTTAAAGTGGGAATCGGAAAATACGTTTTCTCCAACCAGGTCATCGTCAGCATGAAGCTTTTTGATGCCGGCGGGAACCTGCTTACCGAAAGCGATTATGATACGTATAAAAAGAACATGCGGCTTTTAGGCTCTACTACCAACTCAGTGAAGATCGGTACCCATGGGGCCATTAAAGGAATTTTAAAGCAACTGCGTAAAACAAAACCCTCGGAAGAAACGGGATTTTAATCAACTGCTGTTCTGCCGGTATTAAATATCATTTAAATCCTCATCTTTATCATACACTTACTGAAAATTTTATCACTATTCAATTCATCATCCGCCCTTTTACAGAGTATTACAGGCTGAATATTATGCATTCCATTTAAATTCACTGATTTAAATTTCATTGTATAGTGAATAATACAAATTCTTTTACTAATTTAGTCGGACAAACAATTCATTCAAACTATCTCAGTAGAAATTTCTTCAGGCATCTGCAATTGCGGGTGCTTTTATCTGTTAACACGCAAAATTTAATAAATCCTTAAATTTTACCGTTCGCTGGTCAATCTTAAAAATTTGAATTATTTTTGCATAGCTAAAAAATTACGTTTTGAATCCTAATGACGAACTGACCTTCAATCCTGCCGATATTGCCGAAACGCTCAGCGAATTACATGCTGACGAAAGGCTTCTGGCCTTCCTGAAAGTTCCGAAGGAATACAAAGCTGATGTTTTTTCACATTTAAATCCTGACTTCCAGGAAGAGACCATCCGAAGTATCGGAAGCGATGAAGTCTCTGAAATCCTGAACGCGATGACTCCTGATGACCGGACTGCCCTGTTCGAGGACTTTCCGGATGAACTTATCAAATATTCCATCAACCACCTGAATCCGCAGGAAAGGAGGATCGCCCTGAAACTGCTGGGCTACGATTCCAATTCCATTGCCCGTCTGATGACGCCTTATTATATCCAGATCCGTAAAGAATGGACGATAAAAAGATGCCTTCAGCAGATTAAAAAAGTCGGGAGCAGGGTGGAAACCATGAACTACCTGTATGTGGTGGATGAAAGGAACCGCCTGATCGATGATATTGCACTCGGAAGCTTATTGCTGGCGGAAGAAGAAACTCTGGTATCCGAAATCACCGACAATCAGTTTGTTGCGATTGAAACTACGGTCTCAAAAGAGGATGCAGTACAGTATTTTGAAAAATATGACCGGGCAGCCCTCCCGATTATTACCGAAGCCGGCGTACTTGTGGGTATTGTAACCATTGACGATATCCTTGACCAGATTGAACACCAGAATACCGAAGACATCCAGAAATTCGGAGGTCTGGAAGCACTGGATGATCCGTATACCCAGACTTCACTGATGGAAATGGTGAAAAAGAGAGGCATGTGGCTGATTATCCTTTTCTTCTCCGAAATGCTCACCGCTTCCGCGATGGGATATTTCGAGGATGAAATCCAGAAAGCGGTAGTCCTTGCTTTATTTGTCCCTCTGATTATTTCCAGCGGCGGAAACTCAGGCTCACAGGCTGCCACGCTGATTATCCGTGCCATGGCGCTCCAGGAAATCGGATTGAAAGACTGGTGGTATGTGATGAAAAAAGAAATTTTTACCGGGCTTTTCCTTGGCGGGATCTTGGGCATCATCGGCTTTCTGAGGATTATGGTCTGGCACAAAGCCGGCTTTTTCGATTACGGCATGCACTGGGCTTATGTGGGATTAAGTGTCGGCGTTTCTTTAGTGATGATCGTGCTCTGGGGAACGCTTTCAGGTTCCATGGTTCCCTTTATCCTTAAAAAACTGAAACTTGACCCGGCCACCTCTTCGGCCCCTTTTGTAGCAACCCTGGTAGATGTTACGGGCCTGATTATTTATTTTTCCGTAGCCGGGCTTTTCTTAACGGGTAAACTTTTGTAATTTAGGCAAACTCTAAAAATATCGTTATGAAAATTGTTTCCCTCGTTCCCTCAATCACCGAGGCGTTATTTGATTTGGGCCTGACCGAAAACGAAGTGGTAGGAAGAACAAAATTCTGTATCCATCCTGAAGAAAGAGTACAGCATGTAGCCATTATCGGCGGAACGAAAAACATCAGTATTGACAAAATCAAAGCCCTGCAGCCCGACCTGATCCTTGCCAACAAAGAAGAGAACATCAAAGAACAGGTAGAAGCACTGATGGATGATTATAAAGTAATTGTAACCCATGTTGAAAATATTGAAGACAATTACGCTCTGCTTAAACAACTGGGCAACCTGTTTAATAAGGAAGATGAAGCCCGGCTTTTCAATCTGAAAATCAACGAAGTCCTGAACCCGTCGAAAATCAATATTAAAATAAAAGCAGCCTATCTGATCTGGAAAAACCCGTACATGACAATCGGTTCAGATACTTTCATCCATGAAATACTAAGCGAAATCGGTTTTGAAAATGTATTTGAAGACAGAACGCGCTACCCTGAGATCCGGACAGAAGACCTGGCTAAGGCGGATCTGATCATGCTGTCTTCCGAACCCTTCCCTTTTAAAGAGAAACACATTGAAGAACTAAAGGAATTTTATCCTGATAAAAAAATCATGATTGTAGACGGGGAAGCTTTTTCCTGGTATGGGACGCATCTTGCAAAATGCGGAACCTACTTCAGGGAACTGATAGCAGAAGTGGAACCGGCTTAATGCAAATTTCCGTATTTTAATTCACAAGCTTTTATATAACAAGCCAGTATATTTAACACGCTACTCCGGCCCGAAAGGCCGGAGTAGCTGTTTCAATATGTTGAAATACACTTATAAAATTTTTGAAACCTCGCTGCAAAGCCATTCCAGCAATTCTCGGTCTTCATCCGTAAACGGATCAACCGTGTGGGAATCGATATCAATCTGGCCGACATTCTGTCCGTCTTTGAAAATAGGGACTACAATTTCCGCTTTGGTATCGATGGAACAGCTCAGGTAATTGCTTTCTTCATGTACATCCGGAACAACGAACGTTTCATTGGAAACGGCCACCTGGCCACAGATCCCTTTACCGTAGGGGATAATGGTATGGTCTGTAGGCGCTCCTACATAAGGCCCCAGCTTTAATTCGTCTTTATTGCCGTTTTTAAAATAAAAACCCGTCCAGTTGAAATAGGAAATTTCCTGGTCTAAAAGGTGGCATACCTTTTCAAGTTTCTCTTCGGTATTGTGTTTAGGGCTTTCCAGGATCGACGAAAGCCTTTTCTTTAATTCTGACATTGTAATTGTATGTTTTTTTTAAGAAAATTGTCTTAAGGAAAGCTCTTCTTTAAAGCCGAACATTCCACGTTCTTTGATCATTTCCGCAACGCCTTCCGGAACCTGGGTTTCCCAGCCTTTGATATTGCAGCTTATTTTTTTCAGAATATCTCTTGAATAAATCTCCAGGAATTCCGGATTGTAGTTTTTGATGTCTACGATACGGTCGTTATGCTTGAAATATTTGTACAGTTCCTTCAGGTTTTCTTCTACTTTCAGGGTGGAAGAATCCAGCAGCTCATGCGTCTCAGGGTCTTTATACGGATAAAGGTATACCCTCATTCCGTTTCTGAAGAATTTACCGAACGCTTCCAGGATCCCACCGGATAAGTTCTTGTAGTATTTTTCATCAAAAACCATCAGCAGGTTGTTAACCCCCATTGCCACACCGATATTTCCATTGGTATAGGAGGCAAAATAATCAATCAGCCTGTAATATTCAGAATAATTGGAAATGATTACCGTATATCCCAATTTAGCCAGGACATCTACCCGGTCCAGGAAGTCCCGTTCATCAATATCACCGTCTGCCCGCAGGTTTGAAATGGTAATCTCGATAAGGATCTCCGTATCTTCATGGGTACAGATGGCATCTTTCAGGAACATGTCCATCCCGTTTTTCAGCATATCGATATTCACTTTCGTTACCGGCCTGAAACTTCCTCTTACTGCAAAAATATTCTTTTTGTATAAAACATCCGCAGGAAGCATATTATTTCCTTCGGAATTGAAAATAACGGCATCTGTCATCCCATGCTTCACCAACTGCAGGGACATCAGCCTGTTATCTACATATTCAAAGCCCGGCCCGCTGAAATCAATCATGTCAATCTCAAGGTTGTCCTTGGCAACGTCATCATACAGGGATTCGATCAGGTTTCTGGGATTATCATAATAATGGAATGCCCCGAAGATCAGGTTCACCCCAAGATTGCCTAATGTTTCCTGCTGTAAAGTGGCATCGTTTTCCTTGAATTTAACATGGATAACAATTTCATTATAGCCTTCATTCTCTTTTACCTGAAAGCGGATGCCTACCCAGCCGTGGCCTTTTACCGTTTTATCAAAATTAATGGTGGTTACGGTATTGGCATAGGAAAAAAACTTTCTGTTAGGGTTATTTTCCCTTGAAATCCGTTCTTCGATAAGGGATACTTCATAACGAAGCATTTTCCGAAGCCTGTTTTGGGTAACATACCGGTTTTTCACCTCTTTTCCGTAGATCGCATCACTGAAATCCTTGTCGTAAGCAGACATGGCCTTAGCGATTGTCCCTGAAGCTCCTCCTGCTCTAAAAAAGTGCCGTACAGTCTCCTGCCCTGCTCCAATTTCCGCGAAAGTACCATAAATAGTAGGATCTAGATTAATTGTTAATGCTTTTTGTTTAGGAGTCAGTTTCTGATACATTAGGACATTAAATTTTTCGTAAATTTACCAAAATTAAACCAACCTGAAAAGAAAATGAAGTTGAAATTTTTAGGAACGGGAACTTCCCAAGGCGTGCCCGTAATCGGCTGCACCTGCGAAGTATGCACGTCAGAAAACCCCAAAGACAGCAGGCTCCGGTCTTCTGTGATGGTAACAACGGATGAGCAAAGGAAAATACTGATTGACTGCGGCCCGGATTTCAGACAGCAGATGCTGGCCAATCATGAACATACGGTAGACCTTACCCTGCTCACGCACGAACACAATGACCATGTGATCGGGCTGGATGATGTACGTCCCCTGATTTTCAAGAGCGGGAAAGATATGCCGCTTTACTGCTATTCAAGGGTGGGAAATGAAGTCAGGAACCGTTTTCCTTATGCGTTTGCCGACATACGGTATCCCGGGGCGCCGGCCTTTGACCTGCATGAAATTGAAAATAAACCGTTCACTGTACTGGATACGGAAATTACGCCGGTGGAAGTGGTCCACTACAAAATAACGGCTTTCGGATATAAGTTTAAAAAGCTGGCTTACCTTACGGATGCCGGTTTTATCTCTGATACGGAAAAGGAAAAGCTTCATGATCTTGATGTGCTGATCGTCAACTGTATCAGGAAATCTGACCCCCACCCTGCCCACTTTATCCTTCCTGATGTGATTGCCCTGTTTGAAGAGCTTAAACCAAAAAAAATGTTCCTGACCCATATCAGCCATCATCTGGGGCTGCATGATGTTGAGGACAAACTGCTTCCTTCCGGCATGCATCTCGCTTACGACGGTATGGAGATCAGTTTTTAAAATTTTCTTCAAAAATATTTTTAAGTATTGATAAAAGTTTCTATATTTGCACACCAATTAAAAGCATGGTAACACCAGCCCAGGTGGCGGAATTGGTAGACGCGCTGGTCTCAAACACCAGTTCTTAGGAGTACCGGTTCGATCCCGGTCCTGGGTACGAAAACCCTCTGAAATCAAATGATTTCAGAGGGTTTTATTTTTTTGATAAATGTGCCAGCCATATTTTATAAGAATTTTAAACAATAGTGATAGTGATAACCAAAACTAGCATATAAAATATGTTTATTCAAATCGATTCTTCATTGTCAGCTTCATTATCAGCATAATTCATAAATACAATATAAGCCAGATTGATGCTGCAGCAAAATCAAGCCTAACTAAGCAAGATACCTGAAATTATGATCCAAGTAGTTTGAAATGAAAGAACACCTGTATTCTTAGTAGTGCTTATAAACAATTGCGCTTTAACAATCTCATCACTCAGCCATTTGTTACAACGGGAATATAATATCAACATCTTTATCCTTACTCCTTTACTTTGATTGGAGCAAAAAATAAATAAAAAGGTAATAAAATAATTTTCTCCATCATTCAGCTTACTTTCTTGGCGCTTTTAAAACATCCGGTAATAATTCTGTAAATGGAATAAATCCTTGATGCTTCATAGATCCTGCCTGCTCTGCAGCGTATAACAGGCTTAATAATTCATCTGATGGATTCTTAATATAACTACTGCCTTGATAAATATCTAGTTTAAAGTCGGAAAAACGCTTTATTTCATACGCAACTGCCGGGGATGCCTAAAATATCTTCTACAGCATATATTAACGCAGTGATAATACTTTATTAAGAAAATCAAAATCCGTATTTATACGTATCAGGATGCTTTATAGAGTTGTTATTTTTGCTGGAGCATATAAAAGGATACATTCTCTGTCTGCATAATCATGCTGAAGTCATTCCAGGAATAGCTATAAAATTCACGGGATTATTCAATGGATATGAAAACTTAGTCAGATTAATTATTTCGAGCCGGGAATGACCAAATGAATTGAAAAGATGTTGAAACTTAAAGTAGGAATTGTAATTTTTAATAAAATCCTGACAAACAAATCATACCGTATAAAACAGGATAACAACCGCAATACATTAGTAATTTAAATGATATAAAAATGGCATTAAAAAATTTTAAAAGAGTGTTTGACGGTGATAAACCGTACTTAGTCCTGACACCCGAAAGTGGTAGTGAAAAGTATGATACCGTAATAATTATCGACGCTGACAAAACAGTATTTACAAAAAACAAGTTAGAAAAAAGTGGAAGCCAGGACATCAGAACGAGCCTGAAAGTTTCAGATGAGGATTTAGTGTATGATCTTGCTGATATTGAAGATTGCAAAGACAGAAAAAAGGGATTTAAATTCAAGGATTCGGATGCCGGCAAAGAAATGTATGTAAATGCCTCCAATACCATTATCTACGGAAATGCAGAAGTATTGGGCGTAGATATCAATGCTCTTTATATAAGTGCTGATAAAAGGCTGATCGGCAAAGGGAATGTGGACAGCAGCAGGATAAAAAACCAAAGCATTCAGTCTGCCCTTGAATTTGCCAATATAGATGGTTTGAAAGGAGAATTAGGCTGTGATGTAAACGGCGTGGAACACCGGAGCCTTTATTACCTGAATGTGGTAAATAAAGTGGCCAAAAAAGATGTTACTGATGCTAAAAAAGCTTGGGAAGATGCTGTTACTAAGGCTGATGCTGCCGAGTCTTCTGAGAAAACCAGCACTGAGGCAGCAAGAGATAAAGCACTGAAAAAATATTTAAATACAGCAAGGGCTTATCTGAGAACGGCTGAGGAAGAAAAGAACAATACAGAAATTGAAGAAGCAAAAAAATCCGTAGCAGATGCTCAGGAAGAGATTACCAAAAGTAACATACAGAATGAAGACAGTTTCTTGGAGTCTCTGGGAATCAGGTTCAAAAAAGCTTCCCTTATTCATTATGAAGCCCAGGATGTAAGTAATAACTTTAACGAAATGTTGATAGAATTACATGCAAAGCTGGATGAAAATACCCAGCTCCTCCTTGTAGAAAAGAAATAATTTCCAGCTGGAAAAATCCGTACCCCGGAATGGCAAAAGTACTCCCTTTACACATTAATGCACTTTATCTGGATCAGCCGCGGCAGGTTATCGGCCAGGATATCCGGTTCGAAAATATTCCGTGGATGAACGGGCCAAAAGAAGTATTTGAAAATCCAAATATCCCTTTTGACAAAAGCTCAATCATTCCCCGCCCGTTTTCTTACGATAATGCTGTCTACCTGGAGAAGGGAGTCCATCTGCATTTTACCCTACCGGATTTTTTTAAGAAATTTGATGATGCAGGCAATCTTCCCCAGGCTCCCAACCGATGGTACATTATGCATGGAGCAAAAGAGTGGATAATAGAGAGTGATTATATCTGGGACATCAACGATCCGGATCTGGATAAGTACAACACCTGCAGCTATCTTGAAGGAAAGCCCGAAGGAGATTTTACCTTCAGCTATGTCGGAAGGAAATATTCCTATCACGAATGGAGAAATAAAAAAAACACATCTTCTCATCAATATCTTGATCATCTAACGGCAATGGGCTGGGGAAGCCTGTCTTTTGACATGCATTTTGCCAACTGCAGAAGCATATTTGGATTCCATGATCCTGCTCCCGATGGGTCTTATATTATCCTCGGCTGGGTAGAAGGGAATAAAAACCTCCCTTTTGTTGCAGGTAATTTCAGGATAAAAAATGAAGAAAACCCGGTGCAGGCAGGAGCCTTCAGCATTGCCGTCGCCAATACGCTTCCGGAAGCTTTAACGGCTTTGATGGTAGAAAATTTAAGCGATGAAGAGGAAACACCGGTTGAAAGACTCAGGAAAGAAGAGCAGATAGAATCGATACTGAATGCTGAAAGCTTAAACGATCAGAAATTAGACCGGGTTTCCCGCCTCCGCCATCAGCAGCATGAAAAACAGTTCAGTGTCACCGGCGGATTTTCCGGCTGGCAGATCAAGGCACATGATCTCCCCGTGAACAGTACGGTGGTGACGTACGAAATTGAAAAATTATTTTCAGATGAGATCAGGGAACTGAACAGGCTTCAGAGAGAATGTGACGCTGCCCACCATCATTTTCATTCTGATTTGGAGAATGCCTATATCGACTGGTCCGATTACCTTTCAAAACTGTTTTTAGAAAAATCTGCGGATAATGAGCTGAATACATTCCTTCAGCAGATCGGGTCTAACATTGATGCATTACAATACAGGGAAGTATATTGCGGGCAGCTGGCAGGAAAAATTGATCAGGCAGTTGCAGGGCTGGAACATCAGATAAGAAATAACCCGCATATTGAAGCCGTTATTGATAATCTGATCAGTAAAATAGATGACATTCAGGCGGTTTCCGATAAATATTGGTCCGGTTCCAACAGGGGTTGGGATGAATTGACGTTAAAAAAAGAACTGAAAAATGCAGCATTTTCAAAAATAATAATTGAAAAGAAGAATAAGCTTAATTTTTATGAAGCGCTGCCTCCGACCGTTATTATTTCAGCCTCTGATAAAAATCCCCTGATCCGTTCATTCAACGACAGGGAGATTCTCCCCGAACCGGCAATTGGTGATATACAGACAGAGGATCCTATAGACGTAATCATCAGTAAGATCACCGGAAACAATGTGCTTCCCGTTACTGAAGTGGCAGCGAATGTATGGAAAACCTACAAAGTAGAATGGCATGCAGAGTTTTTACCAAAGAAGAACGGGCATTATTTAAACACTGCAGACGGAAATTTCTCTCCTGATTTTTTATCGGATACCTATCAGCTGGATGAGCAGAATGCCGATCTGATCAAAAATTACAGGCTGGATAACATTGCTTACCATGCCTCCGCAAACAGTTATTACGGAAACTCATTTGTAGACAGTGCGGTGAAGGATTTTGTACTTGATAAAATTACCGGGGCAAAGGAAACAGCTGATCACGAAAATACCGGTAATCAGCCGATTTATCAGCTATTGGAACAGTACAGGTCTAAACTTAATGATACTCATTTGTTCGAGTTTACCCTTTCTGATTTTAATAACCTGATGATTCAGCGGAGCAGTGCTATGGCGGTGCTTCCCCTGATTCCTAACGGATTCCAAAACCATAAAAAAGCGGCAGGCACACTCCATGCCTTGCTCAACAGGCATAAAGGCAGCATTAACCTGTTGTCTACAAACCGTTTGTCTGTATTCAATCCGCTCAGGAACGGAGCATTAAGCATAAACCGGCTCAGAATTGTGGACGGTTTCGGAAGGGAAGAAAAACTGTATCCGGATAAAATCATTACCACAAAAAACCAGACCTTTTCAGATAAGGAAAATTGGGTTATTCTGCCTCCGAGACTTTTACAGCCTGCCGCTTTAGACGTTACATTCGATTATCATACTTCAGCTACGGAAAAAAGCCCGGTCATCGGCTGGATGATACCTGTCTTCCTGAATCAGCATCTTGAATTTTTTGATAACAGAGGAGCGCACATAGGGGCAGTAAATGATGAAGGCCAATGGGAACCCACGCCTTTCAATATCCCGTCGGACCAGGGAAATAAGACAGCAATCGAACAGATCGGAAATCCTGATCTCCGGAATACCGTTAACTGGTTTTTGGAACAAAGCAAGAAACCCGGCTTTATGGCTAAGGTAATTAGGGAAATCCAGCACAATTTAGAACATATTGCTCCGGAACACGATCAGAATCCTTCTCTGATGGAAACAATAGCATCCGTACCCATCGCGATCACAAAAATAGATTATCAACTGGTTTCTAAAGGCAAATCCGTTTATAATATTAAAAATAAAGAGGCCGTATCTGATCATTCAGCCCATGAAAACGGATTAGGCAGTATTAGGTTCCCGGTCCGCTTCGGGGATGTAAACCAGTATAACGACGGCCTGATCGGCTATTGGCACAAAGATCCGGATGATTTCAGCGGCCAGACGCTGTATATCAACAGTGAGACGGTTTCAGGGATAAGTTCCGGTGCCCAAAAAAGCATTAAGGTGTATAATTCCGTTAAAAGTATTCTTCATGCTGAAGTTTCCAGAAGCACGCTTCCAAATGCTGTAAATGTCCTGGCAATACTAAAGAAGGCGTTGAAAGAAGGTTCTAAGCTGGCAGATATTTTAAACAGGGATATGCTGAATACATTAATCAGCTCCCTTAGCAAACCCGATATTACTACCCGCAGTTCACAGAATATCTTTGAGCGGTTTACCACAAATGACCTGATCAATCCTGACATGAAGTTTTTACTCGACCGTTTTACAAACTTGCTCAATCCCGGGAATTTCAGCGCAAACAATATAAGCGGAGAGAATAAAAATGCTGCAGGGACCCAGTTTGAAGCACTGGTCAGCCTGCTGGAAAATATACAGGAAAACAAAGGCAGTATTTCCAAGGCTTACCTCTTGAAACAGTTTACTGAAAAAGGAAACCTCATCTGGGACACTTTGCAGGAGCTTCATATTATTCCACAGGATGATCTGGCTGCAACATTTGCCATGGCCGCAAAAACGGAAGACAGCAAAGGGTTTACCACAATTAACGGCCGTGAAAAATCTATTGTTGCATTGCTGCATCCAAAAGCCAGCCTGTTTTTTAAATCCGGGATTTTACCTGAAAAAAATATAACCCTGCCGTATAATGAGATCAAAGATGCACTCAGAAAAATCGAACTTACGCTGCTCACTTCTCCCATCATAACCCCTAAAGAGAGCCTGCAGATTTCATTGCTGAAAGACACGCGTTATAAATGGTCCTGGATAGATCTGCAGAAAATGAAAAAAGAAAAGCTTTCAGCCGGAAACAAGCCCGTCCTGAACCGCATTTCACAGGATCCGGCTTTAAAAAATGTAGAAGAAAAGGATCTCAGAATCCTGAAAAATAAAGGGTTGATTGATGAAGACCCATTTTTTCCGGATGAGAACCTCTATTATATACATATGGAAAAATACCGAGAATTTATAAACCGGAAATCTTTGACGGATGACGACCAAAAATTGATTCGGAGGATTGAAAGCAGCGAAATATCCATTCCGGATTTCACGGTTTCAAATCCTGATATTCCGAAATTGGTATTAAAAGAAGGCTGGATATCCATTAAATCTACTCAACTCTAATCTAAAATACAGATGAGCAACATAATCTCTTATCATTTCCCTTTAGACAGTCTGGAAAACCGGCAAATAATCAACATCTATCAGAACGTGACGGTTTCTTCAGGCTTATCGGGCTCAAAGATTGATTTCGATACCCGGAGAGGCAGCTTTTTATCGCTGGCAAACCATGATTTCATAAACTTTACTTTTGATGCATTTGCCGTTGAGTCCGATAAATCATACATCATTAACCTGTTTTTTAATTATGAAACGCTATCAGGAGATGCTGCGGACAATACACTGCTGAATATTGATAATACGTACAGCCTGTCGATCCGGAATAATGTCTTAATGATTAATGCTGATCCTACCGAAACGCTTATCCCCAATACCTGGTACAATATCACCATTACCATGAGCAGGGATGCAATAAAGACGATTTTATTTAATAAAGAAATAGGAAATGCAGCGGTTTCTCCGGAATCCGTGAGAGAAATAAAACTGCAGGGAGGAGAAACGGTTAATATTAAGCTTTCCGATCTGAATATTCAGGAGGAAGTCAATGCATATGCCTTGGACAGCATAAGAAATTATCAAAACGTACATAATCTGTCCGTTTTCAGTACCATCCATTTCCGGCTTTACAATAAACAGGAATATAAAGACCGTTTATTTTTGGAAAATGATGAACAGAACCTGTTTCTGGATATTGATTTTGGCAATTACGCCGTAGAATTTGATCCCGGAAAAGACATACACATCATCCTGAAAGCCAAAAAAGGTTTTTTCAAAAAGAAAGAAAGTTCTTCAGACACCGGATCTGTACGTACGGATGGCGATGATTTCTGCATACAGCTGAAAGGCGATCCTGCTAAAATAAGCAACCATCAGCTTTCTGTTCCTGTTCCGTTTGCAGAATTGGTAAACCTGAGGAACCAGGACCAGGTGCTCATACAGCTGGAACTTATCAACTGTACCCTGAAAACAGCAGATCATAAAAATATAACGGTATTAGGCGATCATGCCGTTACCATAGACCGGACCATTTCCATACAGGACAGCCGGGGTGCCGAGGCATGCCCTTTTGATGTGTTTGTTTTCGGTAACGACACGCTGTATAATGGCGGAGACGGCAGATTGCAGACCATTATCCTGAGAGTAATGAATAACAGAAGTGAAAGCATAGCATTCCGGCCAAACTCATCTTTTGAAATAACTTCCCGCCAGATAGGGATTTTAAAAGAAGATGTATTGCAGGCTGCCAATATCAAAGTAAAAGCCAGCGAAGGCAGGGAACTAATGCTTTCCAAAGATGGTAATGGTAATCTTAAAGTTTCTTTAATGGAAGATGCCGTTATGGCAGAAAATCACTGGATAGACATTGAGATTTCCGGAGTACAGGCCAACGCTGCTTCAGGAAAATTTCCGTCAGGGTCTTATCCGTTTTACCTGGAATACAGAAACATCCCGGGATACAGAAACGGCAAAACTAAATTTTACATCAAGACAGGAAAAATATTTTACTATTATAACTAATAACCGGTATTCTATGGAAGAAAAACTCTATTTAAACGATTTTGAATCAGGTAAAAGTATTTTTAAAAACATAACGTCCACTGATGGAACTATTGATCATCTGGTTTCTAAAGTTTTAAAACTGGAAGAGACTATTGAACTGCTGAAAAGCGAATTGAAAGTAGTGAGTAATTTAAAGAAAGAATTAATAAAAATAAATTCAGAAAAGACAGAAGTTAAAAACAAGCTGTATGCAAATGAAGAGCTGGTCTCGGTGCCCATCGGAACCATTGTGGCATTTGCCGGAAAAGAGATCCCCGAAGGCTGGAAGCTGTGTGACGGGACAAACGGCCCTAACTTAGACGATAAAGTAATCTTTGGAACAACAAATAAAACAAGAAATAAGGAAGTAGAGGCAGGTTTTAAGAATATTGTCTTAAACGAAGCACATTTACCGGTTCATGCCCACGTCTATGACCGGATAACCTATAGTTTTTTCAATAAACAGGCAGTAATATCGTCCGGCACCTTCAGTGATAGCAGAGCTGATTTTTATTATGACAGCAGGGAAAATCTAAGTAAGTCAAGTACTTCTCCGGCCGGCCGGGGCAGTTCGATTAATATTACGCCCCCCAATGTAAAAATGCTTTACATGATAAAGACAGTCTGATTTTTCCCGGTAACCCCTAAGCAAAGAATGTCATAGCAGAAAACCGGATCTTACATCAAAACAGGAAAAATATTGTATTCGGATTAATCCCAGAATTATGTCAGAAAAACTAAATGTAAACGATTTTAAATCAGATCACGGGGAAATTAACCGGCTGGAACTGAATGAAGGGACGGCTAATCTGTTAACCGTTGAGTTTTTAAGGCTGAAAAGCCAGATTGAAATGTTGGCAAATGAACTGAAAATTATAAAATCGAACAGAGAGCTCATCAATATCAATTTGGATAAAACAGAAGTTAAAAACAGCCTGTATGCCAATAACGAATGGATCTCGGTGCCCATCGGTACCATCGTGGCTTTTGGCGGCCAGTGGATTCCTGACGGATGGGAATTGTGCGATGGAGGATGGATTAATGACCGTTACCCTGATGCAAAAAGAATTATAGGAGGACGGAAACCGAACTTAATCAATAGATTTATCAGAGGGACCGATTCCTTTTCTGTACAGGAAAGAGGCTCGGATAATATACAATTGATAGCAGAAAACCTGCCCTTCCACAACCATGTTTACTATGAGCCCAGAATTGTACCTAGGACAAAATGGGGAACTTATGGTGCAAATAATAATGATGCATTATATAACAGCCATATAATCGAATATGATAAGAGAGTAACCCATAATAACATTGATCCTAAAGATCCGTATTATAATCCGTCAAGATTGGAAGGGCGTAGTTTCAGTATCGTGCCCGCCCATGTTACATTGAGATATATCATTAAACTGAAATAGAAGGCATAGTCTCGCTATGCTGCCGTTTGAAACGTATGGGTAAAAACAAAATAACTCAGTTGGAATTAAAGGTCGGAATCAAGGATTTCGAGCTGGATCTGACAGGTGCGTTTGAAAACAATGAGCAGTTTTCCGAAATGCATCTTAAAAACCGGCTGTCTGATGCAAAGAACCGGCTGAGCTCTATTTTCAACGAACATAAGGATTTTGCAGAGGCTATTGATCCGCTGATTCCTGAAGAAGCAGACTTCGGGGTCTACAAGCTGAAAGATAAAAAGAGCGCTGATTATCTATCTGCCACCAGGCTGGAGCTGGCGTACCCTTACTTTAATTTAATGATCCTCCTTTCCGGGAAATTCAATCTGCTGAGCTTATCTCTGAACGGAACTATCGGGTTTTCCGGTTTTCCGCTGGTAGGGGAATATCTCAAAGGGTATGGGATCTCCGGGCTGGACCTTATTTATTTCTCACAAAAAGAAAAAAGCCTTTCTGAAGCAGCTGCATTTTTTTTAAAAAGACAGTTTAAAGATACGGTATGGATTAAAGATGAAGACCTTAAAATAAAGAATCATTTTAATATAGGAGTAGAATACCATTCCGGTGCACTAAAACAGACCCTGGTCTACCCGGCAAAAAACACAGGAAAGGCAACATCTGCAGATGCTCTGCCCGATAAGAACGGAGAGCAGGAAGAACAGTCCGGTCCCGGCAAAGAAGAAACCAAGAAAAAGCCTCCGGTAAGAATTACGGAAATTACGCCGGAAATTGTAAACAAAAGTATTCAGATACTCCTTTCGGCAGAACTGAATATAGGGCCGTTTGCTTTCCAGGTCATGGGCCTGGGCATTATCATTCCGTTTCATATTTTAAACGGCTTCAGGTTTCCTGATTCCCTGGCAAAAGTACAATTTGCAGTAAAAGGGCTGTCTCTCGCTTACAATACACCTACCTTATCGGTATCGGGCGCTTTCATGAGAGAAATAGTGGAAGTAAAAAAGGCTGACGGGAAGACGGAAAAAACAGAAACCTACAATGGGCTGGTTACCTTTAAAATGGGGAAGATTGAAATTGTTGCCATCGGCTCATACATCAAGACCCCAGCCTATTCGTCGCTGTTTGCATTCGGATACCTGGGAGTCCCCATTCCGGTAGACCCGTCTTTTAATATCCTGGGACTTGCACTGGGTTTCGGGCTGAACAGGAATTTCGTGATGCCCGATATTTCAGAAGTCGCGGAATTCCCTTTGGTAAAAATTATTAAAAACGGAGGGTTAAAAGAAGAAGACAGCGTTCAGAAAATATTTGCAGATTTAAACAGATATATACCGGCCGAAGAAAACAGCTATGTCATTGTTGCGGGGATCAAATTCGATACCTATAAAATTATCGTAACCACAGGAATTCTGGCTGTCGCCTTTGGCAATAAGACCTCTGTGAATATATTGGGCCTGTCTGCCATGTCTTTGAAGGGAATATACAATATCGAATTTGCCTTTTCCCTGCGGGCAGATCTCGAAGACGGTATTTTTATCGCAAGAGGGCAGCTTACCGATAAATCCTATGTTCTGCTTCCCGAACTGAAGCTCACAGGTGGTTTTGCTTTCGGAATATGGCTTAAAGGGGAAGAAGCCGGGGATTTTGTTTTATCCGTAGGCGGTTATCATCCAAAATTTAAAGCACCCTCCTATTACCCTGATGATATTCCCAGGCTTGGTTTTAACCTGAACTTAGGCCCCGTAAATATCTATGGCAAAATATATTATGCGCTGACGCCCGGCTGCATCATGGCAGGCATAGAAGCCGGGATCATCTTTACATATGAAGGCGGCCTGCTGTATGCAAATATTGCCATCCAGTTCCAGGCTGATTTTATCATCAGCTGGAACCCGTTTTTTTACGAAGCAGAAATCGCCTGCCGCCTTTTTATAGAACTAAGAGTGGGCATCGGCTGGTTCAGCATCAGCTTCAGGCAGAATATCATTGCCCGGTTATGGGTGGCAGGCCCGGATTTCGGAGGAAAAGCACTGATTAAGATTGCCGGTTACGAACTGGAAACCTATTTTGGGGAAAAACAGAAAGATAAGCCGAAACTCCTGCTGCCGGATTTTATAAAAGCGTACCTGAACGATACGGACAAGATGCTGACGTGCAGCATTTCAAAAGGCATTATAAAAAAAACCGGAACAGGTAGCGGCCCTGGGAAAACCATTGTAAACCCCAAAGATTTCGTTCTGGACCTATACAGCCAGATTCCGGTGACCGGGATTACCGGAATCAGTACAGGCCTGGCTGATAAGAAAATCTATCCTGTATATTCGGATTCTTCCCCGCTGAAGAATATCCTGCATATAGAAGTGATTCTTGGGAAAACAAAAATTGATTTTTCATCTTTTTCCCATGAATTAAACCTGCAGTCCGTAGCCCGATCAATTTGGAATGATAAAAACAGCATTTCGGATCATGAAGCTTTGTCCCGGGAAAATCTGTTAAAAGAAGTCTGCAAAGGCATCAGACTGGAATTTTCAAAGACTGTTGTTCCGGTTCAGTCCGTGCCGGTTTCCTTATACGATACGGCAGTTAAGAATTATGAAGATGCTTTTGATCATTATGCCGTAGAAAAAGTAAATAACGGCGGTTTCAGGCCGGAAGGTTTCCTGGATGAATTAAATCTTATGGAAAAAGATGAATTCGATGTCTCGGATTTAGAAAATACCATCGAAACGTACCGGTACAAAACAGCTCCGGGTACATACAGAATTGTATAATATGGGAAATGAAATCAATGAAACAGGGATCGGTTTGTCGCATATCCCTACCGTACAGGCCGGGAAATATACAGTGAATGCCTTTCTGGAAAACGGGCTGAATGCCGGGATTTCTCAGAAAACAGAGTTTTACGTAGCCGGATACGACAATCTGATTCCTCAGAATGAGGTATTGGCCATGTATCCCATTAATAAAGGAAAAGGAAATTATGCCGGAGTATTTCCCCATATCCAGTTCAGAAGAAGCACGCTTCCATGGGAATACCGGTGCACTTTTAACGGGGAAATGCTGCCTTACCTATTTCTGGTACTGGTAAAGGAAGAAGAATTTCAACAGGGAAAAGTCAGAATAGAAGAAAGCAGCACAGATTATTTAGCCGATTCTCTGGAATCCGAAAGAAAGATCATTACCCTGCTGAACTTTGAAGACGGCCCGGAGATGACGCCCCCGTTAAACCTGATGACTTCTTTGGCACACGTACGCGTTCAGAAGCATCAGGAAATATCGGCATTAAACTTACCGGAAGAAACGGGCATCCTTATATCTCACCGTATGGTAAAGCCTGATACGAAATACCGGGCTTTTGTCTGCTATTATGTCGAAATAAATCATCTTTCCGGCATGATTTCACGGACTGAAGCTAAAACATCCTCATGCCTGGTGCTGAATGAATGGTCATTTGAATCCATAGGGACAGAATTATATCAGATCGATACAAAAAAAATTAAAAACCACCCGGACTTTAAAGATTTTGCCGGAGCAGAAGATTCTGAAATACTGGATTACGAAGGCCTGAAAGCTATGATAGAAAGCCATAAGGAAAATCCGTCATACCGCGAGCTGCTCAGGCTCATTGAAGAAAACGAGAAATTCCTGAATGAGAAAAAAGCAGAATTTGATAAGTTCAAGCTAAAACTTAAAGATGAAAATCCCATACGTTCTTCTGTGGAGGAAGGCAGAGGGAATCCGGCAGCAATTAAAAAAGAAAATAATGATATCACGCATACGTTTCAGGAAAAACAGGAAAAATCTGAAGAAAAAAACAACCACATCCTTGAGTATCTGGAATACAACGGAAAAACCCTGAAAGGACTGTTGCATGAGCTGGAGATCCAGGCATTCAAAACTAATTTAGTAACTGAAAATGAAGCGGCCAACCGGCTGTTTAATCTCGCCAAAGTTCCGCTGGAACACCAGCTAAAGGGCGGAGGAAAAATGGTATCCTGGTACCAGGGGCCTTTAGTCAACAGGAAATATAGTTTTGATTTAGAGGCGTTTATAAAAAACGACACTGCTTCTCCGGGAAATTACCTGCCGGATCATGCAGACCGTCTTATCCTGTTTAATGAAGATACCAAAATGTATGACATGACGTATGCTGCAGCATGGCAGTTAGGCCGCCTTATGATCATGAACGACAATAAAGTGCTGCAGGCACTCAAAAAATGGAAATATGATTTATCCTTGAATGAATTAATAGAGGAGCAAAACCATACGACCCATCTCATGAAGCTGCCAACCGATGATTCGGTGTATGAGATTCCCGCCATCTTGTGTAATTATGTAGCCGGGTTTTTAAAATTTGAAAATTTCCCACTGTATTATCTGTTCCCGCATGCTGATTTAAGCACCGGTGAAAGCTGTAAATATTTTAAAATTAATAACTCCTGGCTGCTGGCATTCCTTTTCGGGATTTTCAGTACCGGACCGAAATTAAAAGCAGGGGTTTTTAAAAATTGTGTCCTGGGGAATGCAGTCATCAGGGAAATATTCAATTATGAAACTGAACAGTACGGTATCATCCTGCAGTCTCAGATCATCAAAAACTGGCCGCATCTTATTGTAGAGTTG
Organism: Chryseobacterium sp. JJR-5R; assembly: GCF_034047335.1. Taxonomy (NCBI): domain Bacteria; kingdom Pseudomonadati; phylum Bacteroidota; class Flavobacteriia; order Flavobacteriales; family Weeksellaceae; genus Chryseobacterium; species Chryseobacterium sp. JJR-5R. The sequence goes on along the minus strand of NZ_CP139137.1, from coordinate 1,159,806 downwards.
AACGGGAACTTTAATTTTAAAGTGGTAACAAGCATAACCGGTTCTTTACGGCTGTACATTACCGATGAAAATTTTGATGAAATACAAATGTATCTCAAGAATGAAAATGCCCACTTCGCTGTAGAATATTCCAAAACGTCAGATGCCGGCGAGTTTATTAGTAAAAAAGACGGCGGGTATATGATTAACGGTCAGGAGATACCGGAAGGGAAATTACCGTTCGAACTGTTGTATAAGCAGCCTTATGTAGATTTTAAAATAACAAACGGAATTGCCTGAAATTTCATGACATAGGACTGTGATCGGCTGTGTTGCTTATTTAATTTAAACTGTTCAAAATAACAGTACACAAAGCCTCGTACTGCGTAAAAAGTTTCTCTAATGTCCAAGAGGCTGATGTTATCTGACACATATGAGAAGGTCTTCTTTTTAAAAGATGATGTTCAAAAGTAATTTTTTATGGCCTCTAAAAATATTTTTTGTACCCTTACATTTTTTTTGCAATTTTACGCATCATTTTTACAGAACAATCCAACATACAGTAACCTGAATGATCTTAAAAACGCAATGAAATATATCTCCTGTATTGTATTCCTCTTTTTGGGCAGCATAGCCCTTGCTCAAACAGAACATTTTAGCCATTACACCATACACGATAATAAACTTAAAACCTTCCAGGTCCATCTTGCCAGTTCTGACAGTACCGCTAAAAAGCCACTGCTGGTCTATCTGGATGGCTCAGGGAACTTTCCCCTATATTATAAGAAAAAGTCCGGAAATTATTCAACTTCGATCCCGTTGGATATCAGGAAATATGCAAAGGATTTCCACATCCTGCTCATCAGCAAGCCTGGCATACCGTTCAGGGATTCCCTGCAGACCTCACCGTCGGGAAGACGTTTTTATCCCGAAAATGAAACATATACAAATTTATACAGCCTGGACTGGAGAGCCGGCGCAGCGGCAAAAGCAATTAATTTTATAAGCAGAAAGATTCCTGTCGACAAAAGTAAAATTGTCGTCATGGGATATTCTGAGGGCTCCCAGGTAGCACCGCGTGTAGCAGTTCTCAATAAAAAAGTTACCCATGTGGTCTCAATTGTCGGGAATGCGATGCCGCAGTTGTATGATTTTATAACCAATGTAAGACTGGATATCGAAAGGAAGAAATTGTCTGCCGCCGAAGGACAGAAAGTTATTGATTCACTTTATTCAGAGTTTGATAAGATATTTGCGGATCCGATGTCGGTAAAGAAGAAATGGTATGGAGAGACGTATCTGAAATGGAGCAGCTTCAATAAAAAATCTCCCCTTGAAAATATGCTTGAATTAAATATCCCCATACTTTATATTGCGGCGGGAAAAGATCATAACCAGCCTATAGTTGGAATGGATTATGCAAAACTTGAATTCATAAGGAGACGGAAAAATAACCTTACGTATAAAGTATATCCGGACAGCAATCATTATTTTCAGGATCAGGCTGATGAGAACAGTCCTAAAACTGACCGCATTGACGAAGTTCATCAGTTTGCAGTGGATTGGATTAATGCACATCCTCATTAAATTATTAATAAGCCTGAAGGATCGGGAATATGATTCAATACTGCAGGAAAAGAGTCCTCAGATTAAAATCTTGAAAAGGATAAATACAGATAACAAAATCCCATACATTTTTGCTGCCGTCATTTTATGGAGCTTACGGATTAAAAGCTATGATATCAGCCGGCCCATGCGGATATATCTGATGCCGCACCAGTATTCCGGGTAAATGCCGCTCAATACGAAATTACAGGCATGTACCGTAACTTTTCAGGAATCCGGATCACGGAACAGCATTTTCAGTACAGATTACTTTCTACGGTTTCGCAGCTGAAGCAGATATGGTCATGATGATATCTCCCTTCAAAATAAGGGCATGCCGTATATTTTACCGCTCCGCCGTATTGATGACTTTATGAACCGGCCCTGCCCGGGTAAGACAATCCAATATACGGTATATCATCATGCTGTTGCCTGTAATGCCGATCAGATTATAATTTCGGCATGTGAAAATGCTATCTTGAAGCTGATGATCCGGGCATATTTCCTGCTTTAGGCTTAATCTCTCTTATTTATTTCATTATTTTTATTGCAACTAAGTTGCATTTAAAGTTAATTTTGTCTAATTTTGCAACAAAGTTACAATAAGAAATGAGCTTAAAAATTCTAGACCTTATCGGTATTTCAGCAGCAACCCTGTGCCTGATCCACTGTATTTTATTTCCGATACTGATGATCATTCCAATAGGAATTTCGCACCATCCGTTAATAGACCTCTTGTTTCTGTTAATCGGCTTAATTGTTGTTTTCAGGATTACGAAAACCATCCGTTCCGCCGGGCTCAAAATACTTTTCTGGGTCTCTGTTTCACTGATTGCCCTTTCTGTAGGACTGGATTTTATATTCCACCTTCATTCCGGGCTCATTTATTTCGGAGCTGCAGGCCTGATCACAGCCCACATCATCAACTTTAGAAATCACAAACACTGACTGATTTCTGTTTTATTCTGAACTTATGCAAAAAAGAATTCCTGTTACCGTTCTCAGCGGCTTCCCGGGCGCAGGTAAAAACACGCTTCTCAATCATGGCATTCATAACAAAGACAATCTTAAAGTTGCCGTCATTGCAAATGACACGAGCGGGGTTAATATTGATGCAGAGTGAAAATCCGCTTTCCGGACCGAAAAAAAACTGGTGGAAATGAGCAATGGCTGCATCTTCTGTACATTAAGAGACAACCTCATTTGAAGACCCATTCCCTAAAAATATTTAATCAATGAAAAAATCATTTTCCAATCCTTATGATGTCATCATCATCGGCGGAAGCTATGCAGGATTATCAGCAGCTATGGCACTCGGAAGGTCGCTCAGAAAAGTTCTGATCCTGGACAGCGGGAACCCATGCAATGCGCAGACGCCCCATTCCCATAACTTCATTACCCAGGACGGTAAAAAACCGGCGGAAATCTCAGGGATTGCTTTGGAACAGGTTTTAAAATATAAAACTGTTGAATTTATCAGGCAGAAAGCAATTGAAGCCAAAAAAACTAATTCAGGATTTGACATCAGGACCGGATCCGAAGAATTTTCAGCAAAGAAAATCATCCTGGCAACCGGCATCAGAGATATTTTTCCGGATATCCGGGGCCTGAAAGAATGCTGGGGCATTTCAGCAATCCACTGCCCATATTGCCATGGTTATGAATTCCGGGATCAGAAAACCGGGATTATGGCCCGTGGTGACAAAGCACTCCATATTGCGGGGCTGGTTAAAAACCTGACGGATGACCTGATGGTATTTACCAACGGAGAAAGTGAATTTTCTGAAGAACAACTGAATAAACTCAGCAAAAACAATATTCCGGTTATTGAAGATCTTGTTTCGGAAATCATCCACCATGCCGGAAAGCTGTCTGGGATTAATCTTTCAGACGGAAAATCTTTCCCGGTTGATGCTTTATATACTTCCCTGCCCTTCCGGCAGCATTCGGATATTGCAGGGCAGCTGGGCTGTGAGCTGACGGAAACCGGGCATCTCAGGGCAGACAATTTTCAGAAAACAAACATTTACGGTGTTTTTGCATGCGGAGACAACGCTTCATCGATGCGTTCGGTAGCCAATGCAGTCTCTGCAGGAAACGTTGCCGGAGCAATGGCCAACCATCAACTGGTACAGGAAGTTTTTTAACTTTCAGGTGACTGCCTCAGGAAAATAAGGTATAAACCGGAAAAAATTTCATTTATAGACAGACGTAAATCCCCAATGCTTCTGCTCTGCTCACTTCCGGGGACGGTTTCAGCATAATAATGGTTCGCTTGCTATAGGTCCCGATGGGAAAACCCCTCTTCCGGCCTTGCATAAATTTAAAAAGGAAGGGAAGAAAGCAGGTACGTAACTACGGCAGCCGTTACCCATGCTGCGCCGGCAGGCTGCTGCATCAATTATGCCTGAACAAATGCCGGGCTGAAATCGCTGAGATGTCTGCAGAACCTGGTTTTGATGTGATGATGCGCGGTGGTGACGGGTTTTTTAGCCCGGCAAAAAGACCAGATAAAAAGATGCATAGGCCATTTACAGGTCAAAACACTATCTTTAGTATCGGTGCCCTTCCCTGTCAATCGACAGAAAAACAACCGGACCTGCGGAACACCTTACCTTTGCGGAAATGACAGAAACAGTCATTAGCCATTGATCAGATGAAAGACCATCAAATGGGTTTTGTACTGTTAAAAGCAGCTGAAATTGAAAGAAAACGCATTTTAAAAATGAAGGCAGTTTCAGGTCCTGCTGGATCCATGCCCGGCATGCCTGCATAACTGTTAACTAAAATTGTATTAAATCTGAAAAATCACTTCTGCCCCGATATAAAACCTCAGATATTGCCGCTTCCTCCTTTTCCGGTTTTTCTATTCTTACGTAATCAGATAAGGGCAGGGAAAGGGTGCTTAGAAAAGTAGTGGTGGTACGGTTCCCTTGTTCATCTACTTTTAAAATGATGGCTCGGCAGCAGGGTGATGCGTTGAAATAGTTTTCATAACGGGCTCCGCATTTGAAGCATTCCGTGATGGTAATGTCAGTTTTTTCCATAATTCATATTTGTGTTATATAAAAACCGGCCAGCCACATGCCGGCCGGTTAAAAACTAATAACCACACTCAAATACTGAGCTGTACTTTTACCCCATAGCCGCTGCCCTGTCAGCAGGTTGACCGTTCAGTTATTCTTTGTCGATGAAATTTTTTGTATGTATACAGAATTCAGTCTTCTACCTGCAATTTATTAAGTTGTGCCACTTTATAAAGTGCATCTATAACTTTCATGTCATCAGTTCTTGTTTTTTTCACCCGTCTTATATAAACAGGATCTTTCTTATCTTCTTTGAGAATTATATTTACTGAACTTGTGTAACGCGCCGGTAACCACTGATCAATGAAATCAAATTTTTCACCGTTCATTTTCTGATTCTTTGGGATAGACAATTTGCCCATATAAATGAAATAATTTATTAAACCTTTTTCGTAATTTTGTGCTTGTCTTTCATAAGACAATAATACTGCAAATATACAATTATATATTTTTAAAACAACAATTTGTTGCAATTTTTACAATTAATTATTGTTTTACTCTTTTTTAACATTAAATAAAAACTTCAATCAGCATGAAAATTTACGAGAAAATTAGGGAGTACAGTAAGGGAAAGGGAGAAACCATGAAGCATATAGCAGATGCATATGGAGTTACGCCGCAGTCTATCCAGCTTTATTTTTCAGGAAAGAATGCGATGCCTCTGAATTTTTTGTCATGGTACCTTGAAACCCATCCGGATATTGACCTTTACGCGCTGTTCAGCAAGGAACAACAGCATATTGTTTCTGAACCCAAAGCTGAATACCAAAACAAGTCTAAAAAAAGCGATGTAATCGACCGGATTGTAGCCATCTTGGAAGAAGAACTGTAGGCCGACATCTTTTCAGACCGATAATTCCGTACATCATAAAAATTCTGTCCGGAAAAATAAATCTGCAGCAGTATGTTGATGTAGGGCCTGCGGGTTTTACGTGATAATCATACAGATCAATTCTGTAATAATCTTCGGCGAAAAAGCCCCTGAAGAAATCAATACTAAAAGCATTATTCATTTCCAAAAAAAACGGATAATGATCATAAACTTTTAAAATTTTTACATTTAGGTTATTATTCTATTCATGTCCTCGTTAATTATGTTAAAATTTTTATGATATCGGTTTTTTGCGTGTTTATTTATTTTTAATAAGTTACCTTTATCGAAAATTGCAAAAACACAAAAACGTTCTGGTATTTCATGCTGTCCGGACCTGTTATCTGATTTCAGGAAGCGTATTGATTGATTGATTGATTGATTGATGAAAATATAATCAGGATATAATCACAAATAAATGGCTGTCCGGCCGGATTGAATTAAATTGAATTGAGATCATCAGGCAACGTATTTTTGTTTTTAATATGGAGGAGGTTTATTGATATTATGCTGAACTCCTATTCAGCTGTTTTATTTTTAAAGAAAAAAAAGATTAGAATCTTATTTGAACATGACAAGCAAAATCACAGGTGTAGGAAATTACATACCATCAGAAACCATCACCAGGTTATTTTTTGACAATCATATTTTCCTGAATGAACAGGGTGTTTTGTTAAAGGATGACAACGCTGCTATTACAAGCAAATTACAGAAAATCACCGGTATCGAGGAAAGGAGATATGCCAGCAGTACGCATGTAACTTCAGACCTCGGCCTTATTGCTGCTCAGGCTGCCATAGAAGATTCGGGAGTTGATCCTGAAACTTTAGATTATATTATTTTTGCCCATAATTTCGGCGATGTGCGTTTCGGTACCATCCAGTCTGATGCAGTCCCGAGCCTTGCGTCAAGGGTAAAGCATCTCCTGAAAATCAGGAATAATTTCTGTGTGGCGTACGACGTCCTGTTCGGGTGCCCGGGATGGCTCGAAGGCGTAATCCAGGCTAATGCATTCATCAGATCCGGTATTGCCAAAAAATGCCTGGTGATCGGTGCGGAGACCCTGTCCCGCGTTGTAGACATTCATGACAGAGACAGTATGATTTATGCTGACGGCGCCGGTGCGGTAGTGCTGGAAGCCAATTCTGATGATGATTCCGGGATCAGGTCCCATTTATCAGCTTCACATACCCTTAATGAAAAAGATTTCCTGTTTTTCGGAAAATCCTATAACCAGGAAAGCTGCCCTGATACCAAATACATCAAAATGGACGGGAGGAAAATCTATGAATTCGCACTTGTTCATGTGCCGGATGCGATGAAGAAATGCCTGGACAGCAGCGGATATTTCATTAATGACCTTAACAAGATCATCATCCATCAGGCCAATGAAAAAATGGACGAAGCAATTGTTGACAGGTTCTATCAGCTGTACAGTGTGCCGACACCTGAAAACATTATGCCTATGGTCATCAGCAAGCTCGGAAACAGCAGTGTAGCCACCATACCTACCCTGCTTACCATGATTCTTAATGATGAACTGGAACTTCACAACATCAAAAAGGGCGACGTGGTCCTGTTTGCATCGGTTGGAGCTGGGATGAATATCAATGCGCTTGTTTATAAGTTTTAAACCATAACGGAAAGCAGACTGATGTAATTAATTTCAACGTATTTCCATATATAATATACAGATTAAAGATTGATATTAACAGCATATCAATCTTTTTTTATTTTAAAGACTCAGGAAAAAAAGTCCCTGATCAGGAATTTCAAAATAATTTTATCCTTTTTAACAATTTACTTATCTTCGTTTTTTTCAAAAAAGATTATTAATAATTTGCCTTAAGAAAGTACGTATGCCCATCAATGCCTCTCACAAACTGATTCCGATGACGGATTTCGTTATTGAATATTATTCACATGAAGGATATGCTGATCTGCAGACCTTAAAACTGATGAATAATTATGCGAATTTTCTGAAAGAACCCCTCACCCTGGAACTTTTTGTACCGGTAGGACAGACAGGAAATATCCTGAAAGAACCTAAGAACTACACTTCCTGGAAATCGCTGGAGCATAACCGTAAAGAACCCTATGATCCTGAAAGCGGCATTGCTTCGGATGAATACAGGCTGTATCAGGAAGCTGAGCAGAAATGTCTTTTCGAAGGTTTCAAAATTGCCTACAACGGTTATTCTGTAGTCAGGATCACCGCTGCGTATAATGAATCCATCGAGCTTTCATTCAACAAAAATGAGCGCATGTTCCAAAAATTCAAAGATGTGGAGTCACTCACTTATTTTGATGAAATCTACCTGAACGAAACGGCCCTGAAAAAACTCGGGCTTACCAATACATTATAAGGGTAAAGTACCGGTGATTCTTATCTTTTTACTGCTTTTCCGTATACATCCAGCGCTCTTTTCCTGGCAGACACGTGCTCTACAATAGGTTCGATATCCTGATCCTCTTCACTGAGCCATTCATTGATGTATTTGTGGTCTTTATCGAACTTTTTGGTCTGTTCGGAAGGATTGAATACCCTGAAATAAGGTGCTGCATCGCAGCCGCAGCCTGCCACCCACTGCCAGTTGCCGTTGTTGGAAGACAATTCATAATCCAGAAGCTTTTCTGCAAAATAAGCTTCGCCCCAACGCCAGTCGATCAGCAGGTGTTTCGTTAGAAAGCTGGCCGTTACCATTCTTATCCTGTTGTGCATAAAGCCTGTTTCATTGAGCTGGCGCATGCCGGCATCTACAATGGGATAGCCTGTTTTTCCTTCGCACCAGAGCGCAAATTCCTTTTCATTATTCCGCCATTCTATATTTTCATATTTTTCTTTGAACGGATGGTTCACTACTTTCGGGAAATGATGAAGGATCTGCATAAAAAATTCCCGCCAGATCAGCTCATTCAGCCAGGTTTCATTATGTTCACGGGCAAACTGTACACATTTCCGCACGGAAATAGTCCCGAAACGCAGAGCCACGCCCAGGCGGGTGGTATGGTCCAGTCCCGGAAAATTCCTGTACCGGTCATAATCATCGATCACCGACTTTTCCGGAAACGGCTCATGAAATGTAATATCCGTTTTTTTGAACCCAAGGTCTTCAAGCTGAGGAAATTTCGGCGCGGCATATTTCAGGAAGTGTGAGAAATCCGTTGTAAAGCTTTCTGTTTTTCCTGATCCTAATGTTTCTTTCCATTTCCGGGAAAACGGAGTATAAACGGTATAAGGCGTTCCGTCCTTTTTTACCACTTCATCTTTTTCAAAGATTACCTGATCTTTAAAACTTTCAAAGCCAATATTCTTTTGCTCTAGAAAATCTTTAATCTCTTTATCGCGCTTTACCGCTGCCGGCTCATAATCCGTATTGGTGAAAACCGTACCTATTTTATAATCTTTTGTTATTTCCTTAAATACTTCCAACGGCTTCCCGATGAACACCCGAAGCCCGCTTTTATGTTTTTTCAGCTCTTTATGCATTCCGCTTAAAGCCTGATGAAAGTAATCGACTCTTTTATCGGCCTTGTTGTCAAGCTTATCCAGGATTTCTTTGTCGAAAATAAATACGGGAAGCACATCACAGCCTGCTTTTAACGCATTGTGGAGGCCTGCATTATCTTCCAGCCTGAGATCCCTGCGGAACCAGAACATATTGACGGCATCTTTTGCTGTAGTATCTTTATCTTTCATCTGTTAAAACGTTTTTTCAGGATTTTAAAGCGGTAATTAAAAATATGGTTCAGCTTGGACTTCACGAAAAGCGTATGTGCTATTTCTCCCAGGAACCCTAAAGGCAGCTCATAGTCTACGGTATCTTTCATCAGGACACCGTTTTCGTTTTCTATGAACTCATGATGATGGTGCCACAGCTTATACGGGCCTTTTTTCTGGAAATCGGTAAAGCTTTTTCTTAAATCCACCTGGATGATTTCCGTTTTCCATTTCATTTTAATGCCTAACAAAGGGGAAACAAAATAATCAATGATCATTCCTTCGTAAATCTCGTCATTGTCAAAATGGGTTAAAACGATAAATTTCATTTCCTTCGGAGTAATTTCAGAAAGATTGTTGGCAGATGAAAAGAATTTCCAGGCGGTATCCAGGTCGCAGTTCAGCTGCTGTTCGCGGTAGAGGCGGTGCTTCATTATTTTTTATGACGTTGAAGTGCAATAAAAATACCACATTGGCAATTGTCCGTACTTTATCCGGCCGACTTAAATTCCAGACTTGAATGTTATAAAAATTTCGGGCCCTGATTTTTAACTAGATCTCTTTTGATTTTTTAGATTCTGCAGATGTAGATACAGAGAAAACTATTAACCTGTCATAAAAATACAGGACAGAATTCTTCACTCCATCAGCCTGTCAGAACAGAAAATTACCGGAATATTATTTATAATGAATGAAAATCCCGTAGTCCGTAGGCGTCCAGAGCGCGGCTTTCTGCCCGGCGGCTTTTAAAGCGTCGTTGGTCCATGTGTTGCAGGTATCCAGAAAGCTGTATGTTCCCTGAGCATCGTAAAAAGCATCATTATTGCCGTAGACGGCCTTGGTAGGAACCAGGATAAAGTTCCCTTTTTCGTCCCGGTCAAATTTTTTCTCAACAAACGCTGCGAGTTTTTTATACTGGTCTCTGCTGATCATGATCATTTTACAGTCGTCCCCTTCTTTCATCGTACGGTAATAACTGCAGTGCATTGCCGATTCGCTCAGCCAGAATGCCGCCTTGAAGGCAGTGGAAAATTTAAGATCTGCCCAGGTCGGGGTGTCCAGGTAAAAGCCTTTGTCGCCCCATCCGATACCTACGAAGTTATAATCTGTTTCCCCGGATTTTGTATTGGAAAACGGTATTTTTGCTCCCCAGTCCTGCAGGTCGTTTTTCACGGGCATAACGATATCCGTATGCACGCCGTTGGTATAGATATAAACCGCGATATCTTTCTTCTGCCCGTCGTCTTTTGCCGGAACTTCAATAAAAGGAAGGAGATATGCTGATGCGGCATAGACCGCTATAATTCCTACCAGGATTCCTAAAGCTTTAAGAATAAGTATTGCCATTTTTTTCACCGTCATGTTTTTTGATATGATTAATAATTAACGTATAATTTTTATAAAGGTATTTTTTCTGAACGGAAATTTATTTAAATTTAAGTACAAAACATTCACAAATATGCGTAAAAACAATAAATCAAGCAAAAGATTTAAAGTAAGGGTGAAAGTGGCTCCGAAAAGGACACAGAAAAAACGTTAGTTTACGATAAGATAGATTTAGATTTATACCTTTTTAAGTTAAATTCTCCTTAAAGGACTTTATTTATATCATATCCAGTTTTTGCAGCACTCATGTAAAAACGGATGACTTTTACGACTTAGCCCGGAACGGTGAAATTCAAAACTATCAGGTTATATCATTATCTGAAGGCTTTTCCAGAAACTCGATATTGCGTTTCAGGCCTGCGAATTTTGTCCGCTTTACGGGTGATTTTCTGAAGATTTCCGAGAACAGTTCCTGGGTAAGCTCTTTCCACTCTCCTTTTTTAAAGTTCTTTAATGCTTCATTCGGGCGGAACCTGCTCTGGCGGTTAGGCATTGAAAACCGGTTCCACGGGCACACGTCCTGGCATACATCGCATCCGAACATCCAGTCGTCCATCTTATCCTTAAAATAATCCGGAATCTCATTTTTAAGCTCAATAGTTGCGTAAGAAATACATTTGCTTCCGTCAATCAATTTTTCTGAAACAATGGCACCGGTAGGGCAGGCATCAATGCATTTCCGGCAGGTCCCGCAGTGGTCTGTGGTTTCATGATCTGCAATCAGTTCCAGGTCACAGATAATTTCTGCCAGGAAGTAAAATGAGCCGTTTTGTTTGGTAATCAGGTTGGCATTCTTCCCTACCCAGCCGATCCCGGATTTCCTTGCCCAGCTCCGCTCCAGGACGGGAGCGGAATCCACAAAGACCCGGAACCCGAATTCCCCGATTGTTTCCTGCAGCTCGGCAACCATTTCACGCAGGATTTCTTTGATCACTTCATGGTAATCTTCTGCATAGGCATATTTTGAAATCTTAAAATTGTCTAAGGCAGAGATTTTCTCTTCCGGAAAATAATTATAGGATAGGGAAATTACCGATTTTGAGCCGTCTACCAACAGCCTCGGATCCAGCCTTTTATCGAAATGGTTTTCCATGTATTTCATTTCGCCATGGAAATTATTCTTCAGCCAGTTTTCCAGCGGCCTCGCCTCTTCTTCCAAGAAATCCGCTTTCGAAATACCGCAGGCCTGAAACCCAAAGCGTTTTGCCGTGGACTTTATCAATTGTGAATATTTCTCAGCGTTTGAATTCATTATTTTTACCTTGCAAAACTAAGATTATTTTATAAATTTGTTTGGGCTTTTAATCATTGAATTGCTGTATTGTCCTTTTTAATGATTTAAATCCAAATTCTAACCTTAAATATTAATATAACATGTCTTTATCAGAAGTTTTAAAATCAGGAAATTATGAATTAATCGACGTTCGTGAACCCATGGAATTGGAGATGGACGGCCATATAGACGGTGCCAAAAATATCCCGTTGGGTGAAGTGGAAGACCGGCAGGATGAAATCTTATCTCTTGAAAAACCGGTTGTGATTTTCTGCAGAAGCGGGAACAGAAGCGGGAAAGCACTGGAATATTTAAATTCACAAGGCTTAAAAGACGGTTACAACGGCGGCGGCTGGGCTGAACTGAAACAAACCATTGAAGCAAATCAGGGAACTTTTTAAAAGTTCCTTTTTTTATTTAAAAACCGGCACTTATGAATTTAAAGGAAAGATTTTCTGAAAACTGTCTGTTATTCACAGAAGACAAAAACCTTATTGAGCAATTATGGTCTGATATTGAAAAAAGGTATACCGGGAAAGGCAGGCATTACCATAACCTGGAACATCTTGAGCATATATTTACCGAACTTGAAACCGTGAGAAGCAAGATCGGGAATTTTACAGAAATTTCATTTTCTGTTTTTTACCATGATGTAATTTACAGCGCGGCTTCAAAATCAAATGAGGAAAAAAGTGCGGAATTTGCGGCATCAGCCCTGCAGAAACTAAACATCACCCATGACGCGGTTGAAAGGATTTCAAAACAAATTATGGCTACAAAATCCCATCAGAAATCTGATGACCGCGATACAAATTACCTTCTGGATGCAGATCTTTCGATTCTCGGAAAAGACCGGAAAACTTATATTGATTATACCCAAAAGATCAGGAAAGAATATTCCGTTTATCCTGATTTGCTGTATAAGCCGGGAAGAAAAAAAGTACTGAAACATTTCTTAGACTTAGAACGTATTTTTAAGACTGAGGATTTTACGGTTCAATATGAAGGTAAGGCACGGGAAAATATCCTGGCTGAGATTGAAAATCACTAACTCATTTTATATATTGCCTTATTTATAAAATCAGCACATTTCTGCAAAACCACATCCGGCTTTTCCTTATGCGGTGTATGCCCGGCTTCCGGGATGATGAATCTTTCCGTGCCTCCGCTTACCTGGGAAACTGTTTTTTCCATCTGATCCAAGGTTCCGTATTCATCCTGTTCGCCCTGTATAAATAACAGTGGTGCCTTTATGTTTTTTAAAAGATATTCAATATTCCATTTTCTAAAGTGATCGCTTAGCCAGGTTTCCGTCCAGGCTTTTACCATCATTTCCACTTTGTCGCCGTGGTATTTTGCCAAGCGTTCAGCAAGATTGGTGGTCTGATATGCCTGCAATGCATCTTTCACTCCTTTTACGGTTACATCTTCCACAAAAATGTGTCCGGCTTCACAGATTACGGCTTTTACTTTTCCGGGGTATTTGGCCGCGGTGATGAGCGCAATGGTACCACCGTCGCTGTGACCGAACAGAATGGTTTCCTCTATGCCCAGGATACCCAGAAGGTCATTCAGTACATCCGCTTCCAGTTCCATGTAATTGTTTTCCCTTTCATGGGTAAGCATCGGATAAGATTTGCCGTATCCCAGACGGTCATAGACTAAGACATTGAATTGCACTGCTGCTGCCAGTTGTTCAGGAAAATTACGCCAAAGCTGCGTGCAGCCTAAGGAATCATGCAGAAAGACCAGGACCGGCCTGTTTTCAAATAAATTGCTGTACGCTGTATATAATTTTTTGCCTTTTATATCAATGATCTTCCCTTCCATTTAACATAATTTACTACAGTCCGGGATTGCCTGCTTCGTTAAATTCGTTCAGTAAATTCCGGAACACTGTTTCCACAGGAAGCACTTCATCAATTAAAGCGGACACCTGCCCGATCTCCAGCTCGCCTTCTTCCATATCGCCCTCGAACATGCCTCGCTTTGCCCTCGCCCGGCCCAGAGAGGCGATCAGGGAGTCTTTATTCTTTCCGGCCGTATAAATATCTTCCAGTTCATTAAAGAACTTGTTTTTCACCATTCTTACAGGTGCGAGTTCTTTTAAAGTCAGATGGGTATCACCTTCCTGAAGTTCCGTAATTTTCTGTTTCCAGTTATCGTGCGCGCTGGCTTCAACGGTTGCTGCAAAACGGGACCCGATCTGTACGCCGTCGGCTCCGAGAACCATGGCCGCTTTCATCTGCGAACCGAGGGCAATTCCGCCGGCCGCAATCAGGGGTTTTGAGATGTGCTTTTTCACATTGGGGATCAGGCAGAACGTTGTGGTTTCATCCCTCCCGTTGTGGCCACCTGCCTCGAATCCTTCGGCTACTATGGCATCGACGCCTGCTTCTTCGCATTTTATGGCAAATTTTGTAGATGATACGACGTGGGCTACTTTTAATCCTTCTTTTTGTAAAGTTTCTGTATAGGTCTTCGGGTTCCCAGCGGATGTAAAGACAATATTCACGCCTTCTTCCAGAATGATCTGAATGACTTCATCCAGATTGGGATAAAGCATCGGGACATTAACACCGAAAGGCCTCTTTGTGGCCTCTTTGCATTTCCGGATATTTTCCCTGAGGATATCAGGATACATGCTGCCGGCGCCAATCAGGCCGAGGCCTCCGCAATTGGAAACCGCTGAGGCCAGCTTCCAGCCGGAATGCCAGATCATCCCTGCCTGGATCACCGGGTACTGGATACCGAACAGCCGGGTAATCCTGTTTTGACTTTGCTGCATATCGTGAAGTTTTTTAGCCGAGTTAAAATCTATAAAATTGCTCATGCCGTAAAAATACTAAAAACTACGATGTAACGGGACTTTAGAGCGTAAAAAAACCTCCAGATATTCTGAAGGTTTTGGTTTTATTTTTTAACTGAATCTTTCTTCCAGCTTCCTTTAAGATTACATGAATCATAACGGCCGTCGATTGAAACAAATGTAGTCGGGAGCCTTGAACTGACAAACTTCTCAACCATTTCGTTTCTCTTTTTGTTGAGTGCCATCTGCTTGATCCGGTCGTAATCAGTTTCAAGAGTAATCTGATGTGCAGGAATTACATCTTCAACTTTTACAATCTTCACCACTTTTCTCTTTCTTTCATCTTCATCATCAAAAGCATTGGTAATGTCCCCTTTGTTTAAACCTGCCAGCTCGTAGCTGATGGTTCCGGGAACCGTCTCTCTTTCAAGTTTGTTAGAACCGTCAGCTCCCGCAATAACCCCGGCGTTGAATTTGGTTCTTTTATCATCCGAGAATTTAAAAGCTGCATCTTTGAAAGTGATTTTACCGCTCTGAACCAGTCCTCTGATACTGTCAAGCTTTACCCTTGCCGTTTTCACTTCATCATCCGTAGGCGTTGCCATCAGAAGAATATGCCTTGCTTCATAGATCTTTCCTGACTTTTTTACCAGCTGGATAATGTGATACCCGAATTCCGTTTCTACAGGTTCTGATATTTCCCCCTCCTGAAGGTTCAGTGCCGCCGCCTCGAAAGGCTTTACCATCTGCCCTTTTGAAATGTTCTTCATCAGACCGCCGTTGGAAGCTGACCCCGGATCTTCAGAATAAATCCTCGCCTGGCTTTCAAAAGTTTCGCCTCCCTGAATATCTTTCTTGATTTTATTAAGCCTGTTGATCAGGTCCTGCTTGTGGGCTTCCGTAAGCTTGGGAAACATCATGATCTGTGACAATGATACCTCATCCTTGATCTCAGGCAGCTGTGCCTTGTACTGATTATAGAAATCGGTTACCTCGTTGGGCGTAACATCAGCCTTTTCGGTAATTCTCTGGTATTTGGCCTGCCCGTAATATTGATCGATATCGATTTTCTCGATCGCATTTTTCATTTCATAACCGTTTCTGAACTTATAGGCCGTCAGCATTGCTTTTTCGTCAGGAAACTGGGAAAGAAGCTGCTGGTATTTCGCATTAGCCTGTTCCTTGATTGCTGCAGAACGATTCTCAATCAACGTATCTTTTCTGGCTTCATAAACCAGAAGCTTATTGTTCAGAAGGTTTTCCAGAAACTCGCACTTATCAATATTGGAAGCTCCCTGCTGTTTTGCATAATTCATCTGCTCATTTACATCAGATTCCAAAACAATTTCATCACCGATTACCGCTGCAATACCATCGATGAGATCTCCCTGTTTCAGCTGGGCTTTCATGGTATTGGCCCCCATCATCATGATGAAAATCCCAAAAAGAAAAGTGATCTTAAGTTTATTTGTCATTTTACTATTTTAAACAAGTTGCAAATTTAGAATTCTTAATGAATTACACTAAATTTTTTATTATAAATATTTCTTAAAAAGAGGGAGTTACTGGAGTTCTATGTCAAAAGTTGTCAGTTCTTTAAACTGTCTCAATCTTTCGAACATATCCTTTTCGTTTACTTCCTGGATTCGCTCCGTTCCGAATTTCTCTACCGTAAAAGAAGCCATAGCAGAACCAACGATCAATGCAGATTTCATGGTTTCGAAATCAGTTTTTCCTTTTTTGGCGAGATAGGCTGCAAAGCCCCCGGCAAAGGTATCTCCGGCTCCGGTAGGATCGAACACTTCTTCCAGCGGAAGTGCAGGAATGGCAAATATTTTATCGTCATGAAAAAGCAGGGCACCGTGCTCGCCTTTCTTGATAATTACATATTCAGGGCCCATACCGTGGATTTTCTTGGCTGCTTTTACCAGAGAATATTCTCCTGAAAGCTGTCTTGCCTCTTCATCATTGATGGTGATAACATCGGTTTTGGCAATCATATCCATCAGGATATCCCAGGCGCTGTCCATCCAGAAATTCATTGTATCCAGGATCACAAGCTTCGGGCGGTTGTGCATTTTTTCAAGTACTGAAAGCTGCACGCCGGGGTGAAGATTTCCTAAGAGCAGAATTTCTGCATCCTGCATAGATTCAGGAATCTTAGGATCAAAGTTTTCCAGGACGTTGACTTCTGTTGCTAAAGTATCTCTTGTATTTAAATCATTGTGGTATTTTCCGGACCAGAAAAAGGTCTTTCCTTCTTTTACGATCTCAATTCCTTCAATATTGATGTCCCTGTCTGTAAACATATCAAGATGCTCCTGCGGGAAATCTCCTCCCACTACAGAAACGATTCCGGATTTTACTCCTAAAACGGATGATGTGATTCCGATATAGGTTGCAGCACCTCCTAAAATTTTATCTGTTTTGCCGAACGGCGTTTCAATAGCATCAAATGCAACACTTCCTACAACTAAAAGTTTCATATTATTTTCAAAGTATATTAAAAGTAAGTTAATTTTTCCATTCAAAGGTATCCAGCAGGTGCTTCATATCTTTCTTGATATAATCCACTGCAGGAGCCAGAGAATCTGGCTTCGGCCTTGTGTTAAAATATAAATAAGCCGTTACGAAATGTTTCGTGCTGTCTGTAATATAGAACTGCAGGTTAGACGCACTCTGCCCCTTCAGTTCATAAAAGTTTCCGTAGACTTTTTTACCAGGATATTCAAAAGACTTTGTGTCAATGGCACTTGCTTTAATGGTATGCTCGTACACCATTTTTTCGGCTTCCCGGATGTGATCGGCAAAATCATTCTGTATCGGGTAATACGTCACGAAAATCTTGGCTTTCATTTTGGGATAGTTCAGGTAATACCAGCAGGGCTTTTTGGCATCTGTCATTTTTGCAAAATCAGAATATTCAAACGTATAGGAACAACTGTTCTCAAATTTCTGGTATTTCGGTGCCGGATATTCCAGCCGCAGTTCCCCGTAAGGCTTTGGTACCGGATCTTTTCCGCAGGCTACCAGAAGCAGGGCTGCAAAAATAAAAAGGGCATTTTTAAACATTTTGCAAAAGTACAAATTAGATTTCAGATTTAAAGGCACAAATTTCAGGATTTCAGCGGGTTTAAATGATAAACAGATGGATTAAAACTGTCTTAAAGCGAAGTTGGTGAGCCATTTAATTTATATTATGTATGAAAAAATGTAAATTATTCCGTTTTAAAATTCTTCATGTCTCAGGTATTCTTAATTAAAAAAACAATTCTTCGCGCCTGCTCCGTATATAATTTTCCAGCGGTTTCGGGAATGACTTTTCATGAGAGCCGGCATCATCAGTAATAATATACTGGTTTCCAGCAATAAAATGGTCCCAAACCGATTGGGAATCAATTTCAACATTAAAAATTTCCAGGCTCAGGTTTTTGTGGGTAAGCTTATGCTGCATAGTCCGTACACTCCGGATAAAAGGCATCAGCTCTTCCGGAATTTCATCAGGGAACTCAAACAGCTTTTTCCAGATGAAATCATCTTTCCGCTGCCGGATTAAAAACTGCCCGTTCCTGTGAACAAAGTAATATTTGAGATGAAGATCCTGAACCTTTGCTTTTTTTGTTTTTACCGGAAATTCCGAAACCCTGCTTAATGAAAAAG
Organism: Chryseobacterium sp. JJR-5R; assembly: GCF_034047335.1. Classification (NCBI taxonomy): domain Bacteria; kingdom Pseudomonadati; phylum Bacteroidota; class Flavobacteriia; order Flavobacteriales; family Weeksellaceae; genus Chryseobacterium; species Chryseobacterium sp. JJR-5R. The sequence continues at coordinate 1,141,416 of NZ_CP139137.1, read as the reverse complement.
CCAGGCAGTCTTCACGCAGAGGGCATTCATGGCAGAGTGGATTTTTCGGCTTGCATATTTCCGAGCCCAGGTCCATCATGGCCTGGTTAAAATCCCCGACATTTTCCGGAAGAACCAGCTGTGCCAATTCTGAAAAATAAGTAAACGCGCGGGAGCCTGAAATATCAAAATCATCAGCAAAGACTCGACTGAGCACACGGTAAAAATTACCGTCAACAGCTGGCATCTTACCGTCAAAACAAATACTGGAAACGGCTGCTGCTGTATACTTCCCTACGCCTTTCAGCTTTAAAATCTCTTCATACTGATCCGGAAAAGCACCTTGGTAATCATTCATAATCTGCTGTGCAGCCTTGTGAATATTAAGGGCTCTTGAATAGTAGCCCAACCCTTTCCAGTACAACAGGACCTCATCCTCTTCAGCATCTGCCAAAGTTTTCACATCCGGAAACCTTCCGACAAAATTATTGTAGTGGCCGAGCCCCTGGCTGATCCTGGTCTGCTGAAAAACAATTTCACAGATCCAGATTTTATAAGGATCCCTGGTCTGCCTGAACGGGAGATCCCTGGCATTTATTTTATACCATGACAGAAGTTTACTGCCTATCTGCTTAAAGTTTGAATCTTCTTTTGTCTTTTCCAAAAAACCATCTCATTTATACCGGCAAAGATAATATAATTTACTCTTCTTTCTTTACAGAATAAACCGGGGCCGTTCTCAGCCATTGGTATTTCAGATTTTTTTCTTTGGCAATAAAAGGATAGCCTTCCAGTTTTTTAAGATACATATACATGGTATCTTTTTTCAATTTCAACATTTGATTAGACAATATCTCAAACGGAAATACAACAACAGAATCCCTTGTTGTTTTTAAGACTTTTCCTGAAGCAATTTTATAGATAAAGACAGGACGGCCGCGGCCGGAAGAACTGTCTGCCAGTTTTACATCTGAAGCGGAAACCACCATATCGCTGGCATTAAAACATTCCTGTTCATCCATAACATAAGCGGTCCCTTCCTGTCTTTCATTGGCAAAAAGATCAATTTTATGCTCGTTTTGGAGCTTCTTATCTTCGCAGCTTATTGAAAAAGTCATGAAAAGTACCGGTAAAAAGTACAGCAGCCTTCTTTTCATCATTATAATTTTAAAGATTTGGTAGAAAAAAACCGATGTAAATTGCATCGGTTTTTATTATTCTTGATAAATATTTTTTATTCCTGAGTGTATTGTGCATCCCATTCGTTTCCGTCATCTCCTTTGTGCCCGTCAAGTTTAATAACAAAACTTTTGGTAGGGAAATAAGGAGTTAAACGGATATCCAGCCACACCCTGTCTTTATTGACCCTGTCCTGCTCGAAGCGGACGATCTTAAATTTTTCAATCAGTTTATCAGGTCCTTTGATATTGTCTAAGAACTGAACTACCTGTCTTCTTAAATCATCCTCATTCTTCGCATTCCAGTTTTCGAATGCTCTTCTATTGAGGAAATCCAGTAATACTTTGGTTACATAGTCGAATACACGCACTACGGAATAGGTCTGAAGACCGATATTATCTCCTGTAAATAATGTTTTTGCAGAGAATGCCATGATTTTCCCGTATTCGTTGACCATGGGAACCAGTCCCATTTTTTCCAGCTGGGAAATCTCGCTCTTTTTAAGCTCGAATTTTACAGCATCCACTTCGTTGATGTTTCCATGCTTTTTACCTGCAGCTACCTGAGACATCAGCGTTTTATGGATCTTTCCTGCCAGTGAAGTGGAAGGCGGAAGCTCTACATTTTCCTCCTCGCCTATTTCTTCTGCTTTTCCACGGCCTACAAGCCAGTTACACGTCATAATCACGTTACTTCTGTGCAGCTCACCGCCTGTGAGGTTTGCCGAATGGAATAAGTCTACTACATCATCCGGCTTGTCAAGATTGGCAAAATCCGTAACCATCATCACTTTGTTCTCATTACAGATCTTTGCCCACTTTTCAATAACTTTATTGGATCCCAGATACCCAGGAATCGCAAGGATGGAATAATTATCCCTGAGGTCAAGACGGTCATAGTAATTTTTAAATTCTTCCGAAATTGCATCGATGAAAACAGGATTGTCCAAGTCTGAAACCTGATCAAGGCTTGCATTGACGATGCTTACATTATCCACTTTATCCAGTTCTGTGTTTTTGTAAAACTGGGCGACCGTTCTGTAGTTGGTTTCCAGTTCACGAACGGTATCAAGGGTATTTTTAAGATTGAGCTTTAAATTCTGCTCTGCAGACTGTGCTTTGTTTTTACACATATCTGCCATTTTATCCGCAGATTCGTTGCCTTCCAGAAGATCCACCCAAAGGTTTATTTTCTGAAGCAGTTCTTTACGTTCTTCTGCTTTATTGCTGTCTGTAAGAAAAATTTCTTTCCTTGCTTTTCTGGTGGGGTTCATATTAGCGATGCCGTCTACAACGGATTCTACAAAACCAAAACCTCCTATTTTATTGAGTTCGGCAACCGGATTACCTTTTGGCTGACCTGCATGTTGCTGTTGTCCCTGCTGTTGCTGGTTTTCAGCTGCCTGTAATTTACTGTCCATGATTAATGTAACGTCTTTAGATTATTTTTCAAGTTCCTGAGCCACTTCTTTTAACACTTCGACAAACGCCGCCCTTGTCTGGTCATTTTCCAGCATATTACGCAGAATTTTATTGGTTTTCAGCTGGCGTACGATTTTATTGTACTGTTCCTGCTCAATGCTGAGCTGCTGTAAATAATCTGATTTCTGGGTAAGACTTTTGGGAGTGAAGTCGCTGAGACTCTGGAAACGGAACTCTTCTTCTACCACATTGCCGTCTTCCGCTTCGTGCTGTACGCTCACAGAAGGCTGGAAATGCCTGAAGACATCATCCATTGTTTTTAAGCCGGTTACAATTTCAGGGACATAAGATTCATCGGTAGTAAGCTGGCTTACGATCAGCGATTTATTTTCCTGTATGTTCTGAATAGCTTCATTAGCGTCCACTTTTATTTCGTTTCCGCCAACGCCATAATTAAACATTGCCATATTATTATTATTTTGAGATGTTATAAGTTGGTGTGAATCGTTTTTATCAGCATCAAATAGCTGACCAATCCAATGTTTAAATTTAAAAAAAAACTGTAACATAAAAAATTTTGTCAAGGTTTTTATTAAAATATTTAATAATCCGTTAAAATATCAATCATATCCATATTTTATCCTTTTACTAAGCTAGGGAAAATAAAACAGAAACGCACCGTTTCCGATGCGTTTTTAAATCATTAAACTTTTAAAATCCGGATTACCAGATTTTTATCCTGTCCTGAGGGGCTTTATACATTTTATCTCCGGGCTTGATATCGAATGCTTTGATGAATCCATCCTGGTTCACCAACGGCCCGAAAGCCCTGAACACACCCGGGGAATGCGGATCCGTCTTCACCTGGTTGGTCATATACTGGTCTGTGGATTTTGTACGCCAGACCGTTGCCCAGCTCATAAAGAACCGCTGGTCCTGATTGAAACCGCTGATCAGTCCGGGATTCCCGTGATCTTTAAGGTACATCTGAAGGGCATCATACGCCACCGCGACGCCGCCCAGGTCGCCGATATTTTCACCGCTGGTGAATTTACCGTTGACAAAACTTCCTTTCACGGGCTCGTAAGCGCTGTACTGTGCTGCCAGCTGCCCTACTTTTGCATCAAAATTCTTACGGTCTTCATCGGTCCACCAGTTGTTAAGGTTACCGTCACCGTCAAACCTGGAACCGCTGTCATCAAAACCGTGAGAAATCTCATGCCCGATTACGGCTCCGATCCCGCCGAAATTCACGGCAGCATCTGCTTTAGGGTTGTAAAACGGAGGCTGAAGGATGGCTGCCGGGAAAACGATTTCGTTATTTGAACCGCTGTAATAAGCGTTTACCGTCTGCGGAGTCATGCCCCATTCTGTCCGGTCAACAGGCTTCCCTACTTTATCAAGGCTTCTCTGGTATTGCCATGCAGATACATTCTGAAGGTTGGAATATAAGGTAGCTCCCTGTTTCGGGGCTTCTACATTCAGCTCGCTGTAGTCTTTCCATTTATCAGGATATGCGATTTTTACCGTGAACTTGGATAATTTCTCCTGTGCTTTTACTTTGGTAGCCGGAGACATCCAGTCCATGTCATCAATATGGGTCTTGAATGATTTCAGGATGTAATCAATATAGGTTTCCATCTGCTGTTTCGCTTCAGGCGTAAAGTATTTCTCAACATAGAGTTTACCGAAAGCTTCCCCGAGAACACTGTTGACGAGAGAAAGGCCTCTCTTATTCATCGGGCGCTGTTCTTTCTGTCCCTGAAGATATTTGGAATAAAAATCAAACCTCACCTGTTCCAGTTTTTCATCCAGATTGCTTGCATTGCCGTTAATCAGATGGTATTTGAGGTAATCTTTCAGCAGGGGAAGGTTTTTCTGTGTCAGGAACGAATCCATGTTCTGGTAATACTTCAGTTCGCCGACGATTACTTTATCAGTATTTACTCCGGCCTCTTTCAGGTATTTTGCCAGGTTGATATTTTTAACCAAAGCAGGAAGTTCAGATACATTTTTCGGATTGTACCTTAAATTTGCATCCCTGTTCTGCTCAAGCGTCAGCAGATAATTGGCCAGCTGTTTTTCAAAATCAACGACATTTTTTGAGGCAGCATCAGCATTTTTATATCCCAAAACACCGAATAATTTCCCCACGTATGCCTGGTACTCTGCTAACGTTTTGGTATTGGCTTCATTTACTTTCTGGTAGTAATCTCTCCCCAAACCAAGATCAGGGCCGCCAAGATACACGGCATTCATCTTGGAATTTTTCATATCTGCGCCGACTCTCCAGCCATAGAATGAATTATCACCCAGTTTTGTGGCTTCCAGCAGATACTTCTGAAGGTCATTCAGGTTTTTGATGGCATCGATCTTTGCCAGGTCTCCTTTTATCGGAGCCAGGCCTTCTGCATTTCTTTTATCTATATCCATAAAAGACGCATACAGGTTTTGGATTTTCTGTCCTTCGGAACCTGCCGTGTAATTTTCGGATAAAATTTTATTTAAAATATCCAGAGAAGAATCGTCTACATTTTCTCTCAGGGCATTAAAGGAACCCCAACTGGCTTTATCAGAAGGAATCTGCGTGGTTTTCACCCAATTTCCGTTGACATAGCTGAAAAAGTCATCCTGCGGGCGGATACTTTTATCCATATAGGACAAATTGATTCCTTCTTCTTTTATTTCTTCTTTTTTCACCGGCTCTGATACTACTTCTTTAATAGGTTCGGGTTTTTGACTGCCGGCCGTTTTGGCTGCACCGCATGAGTTTAAAAATACAAGCCCTGATAAGGCCAGTATTCCGATATTTATCTTTTTCATTGAATATAATTTTGATTTACACAACTTATCAAATATACGAAATATGATGATTGGTTATCACTGATAAATGATTAATCGTAAAAGCCTGGTATCTGAAATTGATATTTAATGATTCTTTACATAAGCTGCACAACGCTTTTTACCTTTTGTTTTTCACAAAAAAACCGCTCATTGCTGAACGGTTTATTATTTTCTTACGGTATATTATTACCAGATTTTGATTCTGTCTGCAGGCTTTTTATAAAGCTTGTCTCCTTCTTTAACGTCAAACGCTTTGTAGAAGGCATCAACATTGGTTAACGGGCCGAAACTCCTGAAATACCCAGGAGAGTGCGGATCTGTTTTCACCTGGTTTACCATATATTTCTCGCTTGACAACGTTCTCCATACCGTTGCCCAGCTCAGGAAGAACCGCTGGTCCTGTGTATAACCGCTGATTGTACCCGGATTCCCTTTGTCTTTCAGGTACATCTGTAAGGCATCATAAGCGATATTCACTCCGCCTAAGTCGGCGATATTCTCACCGTTGGTAAAGGTTCCGTTTACGTTTGTCCCTTTTACCGGCTCATATTTATCATATTGGGAAGCCAGTGCTTTTGTTGCTTTTTCAAAGTTGGCCTTGTCTTCCGAAGTCCACCAGTCTACCAGGTTACCGTCTGCATCAAACTGTGCCCCTGAATCATCAAAGCCGTGGCTCATTTCGTGACCGATTACCGCACCGATTCCACCGAAATTAACGGCAGCATCTGCTTTAGGATTGAAGAACGGCGGCTGAAGGATGGCGGCCGGGAAAACGATTTCGTTGTTTACCGGATTATAGTAGGCATTTACCGTCTGCGGCGTCATTCCCCATTCTGTCTTATCCACCGGCTTCCCGATTTTAGCAAGGTCTTTGTTGTATTGCCATTCCGTGATATTCTGAAGGTTGGAATACAGGTTTCCTCCTTTGGCTTCTGAAACGATATCCAGCTTTGAATAATCTTTCCATTTATCCGGATAAGCCACTTTTACCGTAAACTTGTTCAGTTTTTCCATGGCTTTTACCTTTGTGGTGGAAGACATCCAGGCAAGGCCGTTGATGTGAACGGCAAAACTTTTCTTTAAATAGTCGATAAGTTCCACCATCTGCGCCTTGGCTTCTGCCGGGAAATATTTATCAACATATAATTTTCCGAAAGCTTCACCCAAAGTACCGTTGATCAGCTCATATCCTCTTTTGTTTAATGCTCTCTGCTCCTGCTGGCCTCTTAAATACTTCCCGTAGAACGCAAATCTGGTATCCCCCAGTTTTTCACTTAAATAAGATGCATTCCCGTGAACCAGGTGGAATTTCAGGTAATCTTTGATAACCGGAAGGTTCTGTGTACTGATAAATTTATCCAGGTTCTTATAATATCCCAGTTCCCCGATGATTACTTTATCTGCACTTACCCCGACTTTTTTAAGATAGCCCGGAAGATCGACATTTTTAACCAGTCCTGAAAGCTGTGACATGGTCTCAGGGTTGTACTGAAGGGTATTGTCCCGGCTTTGCTCGTTGGTAAGATAGGTCTGTGCAATGCTCTTTTCGTAAGCCACAATTCCTTTGGCAGCGGCATCGGCATTTTTGTAGCCTATTTCTTTAAGCATGGAAGCTACATATTTTGTATATTCTGCAAGGGCTTCCGTATTTTTTTCATTGACTTTCTGGTAATAATCCCTTCCCAGTCCAAGTGATGCGTTACCCAGATACACGGCATTCATTTTAGAATTTTTCAGGTCTGCGTCCACGCCCCATCCGTAGAATGTATTTTCACCGTCTTTGGTTACGGAGATTAAATAGTTCTGAAGGTCAGCAAGGTTTTTAATGGCATCGATTTTATTCAGGTCTGCCTGGATCGGCTTGATCCCGTCGGCATTTCTTTTCTGCATGTTCATGTAGGTTGCATACAGGTCCTGAATTTTCCTGCCTTCTGTTCCGTCTGCGAACTTGTCTTTCAGAAGAGAATTCAAAATGGTCATGGAATTGTTGTCCGTATCGTCTGCCAGTTTATTGAAGCTTCCCCAGGTTGGCTTATCGGAAGGAATCTTGGCGGTTTTCATCCATGTTCCGCTTACAAAGTTATAAAAATCATCCTGTGGACGAACTGATTTATCCATCAGGCTAAGATCCAGACCGTTGTCTGCAGACTGGGCGCTCACATTCTGTGAACAGATCCCTGCCAGCAAAAACAGGGAAAGTGTTAGTTTTTTCATTATAATTACAATTTATATAATAAGTATATACTTTTTAAAATTTGTTACGTTCAGGAACAGAATTTATAAAAACAGCAGGAAGCTGCAGCTCCTTTCTCATTTCCGGTTCTTTTAACTGATTTCAGGATAAGTCTATAAACGATCAGTTGCCGATCAGCATCGATACCAGATCCTGAAGGACTTTCTGTGAAACGAAATGCATAAAATCCGGCCTTTCGAGATGCGGCAGGTATAATTTTGAAGTCACGGCCTGATCATCAATCCTGATGCTGTAGAAAACCGTCCCCACTTCTTTGCCGTCTTCCCCTTTTCCGGGCCCGGCCACTCCTGTGGTAGACAGAGCTATACGGGTACCAAACAGTTGTTGACAGCCTTCCGCCATTTCTGTAGCTACCTGTTCACTTACAACGGTAAACTCATCAACGGTTTCTTTTTTAACTTTTAAGATCTCTATTTTCCGGTCTGTGGCATACGCTACCATTCCGCCGGTGTAATAAGATGAACTGCCGGGATTTACGGTAAGCATTTTTGCCAGTTCCCCGCCGGTACAGCTTTCTGCCGTGGAAATTGTCAGTTTTCTTTCTGCCAGGATTTCCGCCAGGATTTTCTCAATTTTATCTCCGGAGGTAGCAATCACATGACCATCGATCAGAGGAAGCAGTTTCCGGATCTCATCTTCCAGCTGCTGCTCCAGGAAAGGTTCATTTTCACCGGTTGCCGTAAGCTTCAGCTTGACACGGGTCCCAACCGGCAGATAGGACAAAGCGATATTTTCAGGCAGAGCCAGTTCCCAGCTTTCAACGGTATCGGCCAGAATACTTTCCGGGATCCCGACTACGGACACAATTCTTGATGAAATATAATGCAGGCTGAATTTATTGTGCAGGTAAGGGATGATCTGGTCCTTGATGAGCGGCTTCACTTCATAAGGAACACCGGGAAGACTGAACAGCAGTTTCCCGTCCTGCTCCATCATCATACAGGGTGCCGTCCCGAAATGGTTCTGGAAAACCGTGGATTTTGTAGGCACAAAAGCCTGCTCCCGGTTCCGCTCCAGGATTTCCAGCCGGCCTCGCTTTTCCATATAAGCTTTCAGATGGTTGAAGGTAACCTCATCCAGGGCAATTTCATCACTGAAAAATTCAGCAATGGCTTTTTTGGTTTTATCATCCCGTGTGGGGCCTAAACCGCCCGTTGTGATGATTAAATCACCCGTTTCAAAAGAAGACCCGATTGCTTTTTTAATGGTTTCTATTTCATCTGAAATCGTAAGGATCTGTGAAACCTGTATCCCTATATTTTTAAGCTCCGAAGCAATGAAATTGGAATTGGTGTCTACCGTATTTCCTGAAAGGATTTCATCACCGATGGTAATCAGAACAGCATTTTTCATATATTAATGTTCGAAAAAATTCTTTTACAAATGACGGGAAATTCTCTTTGCCGGACAATATAAATTGATTTTTTATATTTTTGGCAGGAATTGTTTAAAACTATAATTAAGTATGTCTAAATACGATGATGCTTCATGGCATTACGGAAATGATTTTCCTGAAGGGCTTCCCGAAAAAAACGGGGCTACCCATACCGGTATGTTCCTGAACTGGTGCATTGATAAAGATTTGATTTCCGATGAGCTGAAAGAAGATGTCCGGGAGGAAATAGAAGTGTTAAAACGCAGGGAGATCACAGGTGCGGAATTTGTGATGGAAGCCCTGGACGGAAAGTTTTCCGAGCATGATCTCAATACGATGGGAAACAGCTTTGCAAAAGACTATTATAAAGATGATACGGATTTCGGAAACAGGTTCAGTTCATTTGCCGATGATTATGTGAATCTTTTTGATACTAAAGCTGAAGAACATGACTATGAATATGAAACCTTTTACCACATTGAGGATAAGTACGAAAATTATGACCTGATGAAGCAGGTAATCGACTATCGTTTCGAGGAATGGAAAGAATATAAACGGTTAAACTAAAAAATAAAGTTTGTCATTCCATGGGAGCGTGCTGCCAAATAAGCATTAGGTTATTATGGAATGACAAACCTTATATTATTATATTGGGAATAATAAGTTTCTGGTAATGACTTAATTATGTTTTACCCAGATCAGCTCACCGGTATTATAGCCAAGGCTTTTTGCCTTTTCAAGGAATTTCTGCCTGATGGTTTCGGGAATTTCTTTTGTTCTTGAAAGGATCCAGATGTATTTTACACTGTTCCCTACGACCAAGGCATATTGGTAATTATCATCGATATCAATTACGTTGTATCCTGCCCAAATAGGTTTAAAGAACGATACTTTCAGCCTGGCTTCTGACGGATCATTTACAAATCTTGCCTCACCTATGGATTCTTTCCATTCTTTTTTCACATAATTGTAACCACGGTTGGCAACGCGTAGGGTCCCGTCTTCATTTTTGGAATAAGTTGCGGTTACATTATCCAAATCTTTTTCAAACCTGTAATCAAAACGGGCGATTTCATACCATTTCCCCAGGTAACGGTCAGCATTGAAATCCTTTACAGCCGTCGCTCCATCAGGGATTCCTACGGAACATGAGTTTAAGATAACCAACCCTAAAATACCCAGTGAAACGGGGATTGCGATTTTTTTCAGCATTTTCATAATATACCTATTGATGTGGTACCTTAAACTTCAAAAATGATGCCTTAAATTGATGTTTAACTTTCATTATCTGCAAGGCATTGTTTAGATCAGGAAAAGATTTTCAGGAACTCTTCTTTGAAGCTTCCAGAGATTTCAATTTCCGTATGGTCTGACAATGTTGCCGTTCCGCTTTTGTGATAGGATTTCACAAAACCGGTATTGATGATATGCGAACGGTGAACCCTCACAAACGGTTTTTCCAGAAGGTCATCGAAGTGCTTTAAAAAGCGGCAGACCATTTTCTTTGAGCCGTCGGTAAGGTAGACCTGTGTAAAATTCCCGTCTGCCTGAAGCCTGATGATGTCTTCCGTTTTTACCACATCAAAACCCTGCAAAGTCGGCAAAATCAATTGTTGTTTTTCAGGTTTCAGCTTCAGGTTTTCTAGGAGGATTTTATTGCGGTTAAGTTCCTCTTTTCTCTCAATACTTTCCGCTGCCTTATTTACGGCTGCAATGAGTTCCTGAATGTCGATCGGTTTTAAAATATAATAGCTTGCCGACTTATTTAAAGCCTGCAGTGAATATTGTGAAAAGGCAGTAATGAAAATGGTTTCATAAGAAAACTCACGAGTAGCTTCAAGAACGTCAAAGGCATTTCCGAAAGGCATTTCCACATCCAGAAAAACAAGCTGCGGACGCTTTTCGGAAATCAGCGGGACAGCTTCTTTAATGTTTTCAGCCTCGCCCGCGATCTCAACCTGCGGACAGTATTTGGTGAGGTAGTTTCTTAAAACATCCCTTGCCATTTTTTCATCATCTACGATGACGGATTGTATTTTCATGTTTTAGGAATTAGGTTACAATTCATATTAAAATCAGCTTTTTATAATTTATAGCTTATTTCCACCAAAACGCCCGGTTCCGTTTTTTTATCTGTAATGCTGCATTCAATATCCTGTCTGTATAGATCATTAAGAAGCGAGATCCTTTCCAGGGTATTTTTCATGCCGCGGCCCTCGCGTGTTTTCTGGTGCTGTGTTTTTTGCTTCCTGCTTTCTTCAATCCCGATTCCGTTATCCTCGATCCTGATGATCAGATGCTGTTTGTCTTTTTTAAAGCTCAGCTTCAGGAATCCTTTTGCGGTTCTGTAACGTAAACCGTGCCAGATTGCATTTTCCAGAAACGGCTGTACCAGCATGCCGGGAACTTTCAGGCTTTGGATATTTAAATTTTCATCAACCTCAATTTCATAATCGAATTTATCGGTAAAACGTGTTTTCTCCAGGGCCAGGTAATTCTGAAGCAAGTCCAGTTCCTGCTGAAAAGGAATAAAATCTTCAGCGGAATTTTCCATGACGCCACGCATAAGTTTAGAGAACCTTGTTAAATACTGGTTGGCCTCCAACTCATTATTGGTTGCGATAAAATGGTTTACACTGTTTAAACTGTTAAAGATAAAATGCGGATTCATTTCACGGCGCAGCGACTGCAAAGCGATTTTTTTATTTCTTACCTGCACCTTTTTCAGCGTCCTGAAAATAAAGATGACCAGGATTATCAGGATTATCAAGGCACCCATCAGCCCGTAATTGAAAATATTCTTTTTGCGGATCAATTCATCCTTAAGTGTTTTTTCTTTTTCCAGCTGCTCGATCCGCTGTTCCGTATCTTCAAGGATCTTATCATCTGCCAGGCTTTTGTCCTTGGCGACCAGATCAGGCAGTTTCCCAAGGAAATCCCGGTACAGCCGGACAGAAGCACGGGTATTCCCGGAGACATCAAAAAGACTATCCAGTTTCCTGACGCTTTTCTGTGCTTCCAGCGTGTGGCCTTTATTCAAAGCAATACTATAGGATTTTTTAAACAAACCAATGGCACCTTCCGTATCGTTTTTCCTGATGTAAATATCAGCCAGTTCCTGCATCTGCTCTACTTCCTTCCGGGAATCCCCTTTCACAAAATCTTCTCTTAAAACCTTTTTTTGGGTTTCAATGGCTTTGTCGAATTTTTTATTTTTAACGTAAAAATCCGTCAGCTTCCGGTTGATTTCTAAAGCCTGCTGAGGCGCTTCTTTTTTAGAAATTTTGTAGGCATTATTTAAATTCTCTTCTGCTCCCCGGATATTTTTCTCCCTGATATTCACATCCGCCATCTGGCTGTAACTCATGGCCAGGTCTGCCTTTTCATTTTCCTTTTCATTGATCCGGATGTTATTCTGAATGGCTTCTGTCTTGATTTCAGGTGAAGCTGATGAAAGCCTTGCCGCATCATTGGAGTTCACAGATTGTGCTTTGGAAGGCCCGGACTCCGCCTCTGCTGCTCTGCTGTAGTTGCTGATGGCCGGCGAAATCTTGTTCTGTTTTTCCTGCGACTGGGCCAACCTGCGGCTTGCTTTTTCTATATTGGGATTATCTCTAAGATTTTCATAGATGGTTTTCGCTTTTGAAAAATAGGCTTCACTTTTTGAAAAATTCCCGTCATTAAAGAACGCTTCGCCAATCCGGTAATAAGAATCAGCCTGGGCAGATTCGTCCTCCTTATCAACGGCCTTCTGAAGTTTTTTGCTCTGCGTCCGGATTTCCTGTGCCATATTAACCTGGGAATGCATTGTAGTCCCGGTAAACATGAGTAACAGCAACAAAAAAATTTTAACCCTTTCCATAAAACAAAGATATGCATATCTGCAGTGTGCCGGAAACGATTCACCAAGTGGGATTGCGCTTTTACCAAGTCCGGAGTTTCTCCCCGGGTTTTTGAAGCTAAGTTTGCAGCATAATTCAAATATAAAACTATGAAAAACATTCTGTTAACCGCTTCGGTTTTATTTTTTAACTTTTCTTTTTCACAGGTTTCGGGGAATATCAATTACCGGAATCAGGTTCAGTACAGTGATGTCAATATCAGTATTGCCACACCTGCTGCAAATGAAAATCTCATCAGTGTAAAAGGACTGGCGAATGTAAAAGCAGAGCATTATGTTGCCATATTCAGCGTTACGCAGACCGGGGGAAGTGCAGAGGAAGTCAACCAGTTGATGGATCAGCGGATCTATTCTGCCTTAGACCGGATAAGGCTTAACAAAAGTATAGGAATCTATGTGGACATGATTTCTTTTGTTCCGGTTTACCAGTATCTTGCTGAGAAGAAAACATTCAGCAAAAAGACCTATAATGAAGTGCCTGCCGGGTTTGAACTGAAGAAAAACATTCATCTTAAGTTTACCGATCCCTCTCAGCTCAATGATTTTATATCCGTTTTATCAAAAAATGAAATTTACGATCTGGTACGGGTCGATTATTTTGCCGGCAGTATGGAAAATATCCGGAAAGAGCTGATGAACAGGGCAAGACTTGCTTTACAGGAAAAAATAAAAAATCTGGAAAGCCTTTTGGGTGAAAGCTTTGCTGCGGCCGGTAAAAGCATCAGTGATGGCTACAGAACTTCCCTGCCTACGGAAATGTACAAATCTTACGAAGCGTACAACAGTTCTTCCCTGGCATTAAATAAGTTTACCAACGTCACGCAGGCTTCTAAATCCATTACATCTTACTATCAGCCCATATTGGATAAGGAATTTGATTTTGTGATCAATCCTGTGATCCATGAGCCCGTGATCCAGGTGATGTATGAAATCAAACTCACGGTAAACCGTGAAAAGGAAAAGACACGGGAAGCTGCAGCTGTTCAGCCTGTGAAGGAAACCAACCGTTATATCTTAGTTACGCCCAACGGAGAAATTAAAGACCTGAGCCTGCTTACAAAACCTTAACATTAATTGAAACTGCGTTAACAGCCAGCTGTTTAACATAGTATACATTTGTAAAAACAATCACCAGATCTCATATCAATTGTCTCATGAAAAAACATGTACTCCTTCTCCTGCTTCCTGCACTGCTTTTGCAGAACTGCTCCTTCCTGGAACAGCGGAATTTTATAGAAACCAAAATCATTTCAAGTGATAAAAATGAAAAAATTATTTACAAATACTATCAGGACAGCCGCGGTGACTATAAAGTTGATTTTTATTCTGTCCGTCAATCGGATTCAACGAAATTATTCGGACATGCGCCGGATCACGCATTACTGACATCAAATGTCTATTCCATTTCCGAAAATGCAGATGAACTTATCATAAAAACAAAATTATTTACTGAGGTGAAAAAGCTGGTCACACAGGGCGGCAAATCGATTATTTTAACCCACTGATGAAACGGTCCGCAGAAAATTAATTAGAAATTAATCAAATCAAATCTGATTATTCCATTTCACCCAGTGAAAATCCCCGTTCACCAAGTCTTCCGGTTTCCGGCTTTAATATTCCCTACTTTTACTTTAGAATTAAAAAAGGCAATTATGAAACTGACACATTTTTTATTAATCGGATTCTTTACACTGACAGGTTTTGCGAATGCACAGGAAGTAAAGAAAAATGCTGTTGAAGTAACCGGTGTTGCTGAGATGGAAGTGGAACCGGATGAAATCATCTTTAATGTCGGAATTAAGGGAGATAATAAAAACGACCTGGCCAGTAACGAGAAAAAGTTATTTGATATCCTGAAGGAAAGCGGAATAAAAAACGAGGACATCAAATTCAAATCGATGTACCAGAACCTGTATTCCAAAACCAAGGTTTTTACCAAAAGCTTTCAGTTTAAAGTCACTAAAAAAGCGGACATGTCCGGCCTGTTTGAAAACCTTAACCAGAAATGGGTAAGCAATGTCAACATCGCGGAAATCAAGAATACAAAAATCGCGGACTACAGGAAAGCCGTTAAGATCAACGCTTTAAAAGCAGCGAGAGAAAAAGCGGATTACCTGATGGAAAGCATCGGTAAAAAAGTCGGAGCTCCCCTTGAAATCACGGAGATCGAAGATTATACCAGTGATATGATTTTACCTGTTGCCTATAAATCTGCCAGGGTAAGCAACGTACAGATGGAAACCGCAGATACGGGAATTGATTATTCTTTTGACAATATTGACAATATCAAGCTTAAATACAGCATCAAAACAAGGTATGAAATCCTTTAAATGCCATATCTATCCCGAATTGATTACGAAACATGCCTGTGGAAACTTAAAAATGCTCCGGCTGCTGAAATGATTTTGTCAGATTCTCAGAATTTATAATGGTTTAATTTTTGTTATCAACGTAAAATCAAACCACAACAGATATAACGATATGATAACGATTATTCCAGAAGCTCCGGAAAATGTTGCCGCTTTCAGCGCAACGGGAGAGATAACGAAAGAAGATTTTGAAAACCTTGTCATTCCTCATGTGAAACAGAAGGTAGAACAGTATAATGAACTTAATTATTTACTTTACCTGAATACGGACCTTGATAAGTTCAGCATGGGTGCATGGATGCAGGATGTCCTGTTAGGATTAAAAAACCTGACCAACTGGAACCGGGCAGCTATTGTGACAGATAAGGAAGGCGTACAGAAATTCACTGATATTTTCAGTGTGGTAATGCCGGGAGAATTCAAATCTTTTCCTAAAGAGAACCTTTATAATGCATTATACTGGTGTAAAAACGGAAATGAAGTAGAAGTTTAGGCAAAGCTAAGCTGTCTGTATCAAGATATATCCGGCGGGCTCAGATGAGCCCGCCGGATATATCTATTATTTTCAGGAAATACGCTCCGCTGCCATTTTATTTTTATCCTCGGAGCCTGATCCGTACAGGCTTTTATACCGGAAAGCGATTACCAGCCCGATCATGGTCATCCCAACCCCAACCAGTGACGGATAATTATAGGAATAGCCTTTCTCCAACGGAATCCCTCCCAGAAAAGCGCCCATTGCATTGGCTATGTTGAAAGCGGCCTGCATAAAAGCGGCAGCCATCATTTCGCTTTTCGGAGCGGCTTTCATCATCATGATGTTAATCGGAGCAGCAACTGACATGGATAAGGCTCCGCAGATGAAAGTCAGCGCCAGTGAAATCCCCTGGTATTCTGAAAGGAAAAACACACCTGCCAGTGCCGCCATCATTAGAGTCATCAGTAAAACACATGTTTTTTCAGGACTCAGCCGGTCAGATACATATCCACCGGCGAGATTGCCCACCACCATTCCGGCCCCGGCCAAAACCATCACATAGGCCATCCGGCTTTCCTGTATACCGGAAACCACGGTCATCAGCGGAGTGATATAGCTGAACCAGGTAAAAAGCCCTCCGAAACCGATTCCTGTGATCATCAGAACCAGCCAGGCCTGTTTTCTCTTAAGGAATTTTATCTCTTCCGTAAAGCGGGTATCTTTATTGGCCTCCAGAACAGGAAGCCAGAGCTTTAAAAAGAGCAATGCCAGCAGCCCGATTACCGCGACAATTGCAAAATACCAGCGCCAGTGAAAAATATGCCCGATATACGTTACCAGAGGTACCATGGCAAGATTAGCCACCGTAAGCCCGGTGAACATCAGTGAAATATAGAACGCTGCTTTTCCCTTGGATGCCATCCTGGCTGCCACAACCGTTCCCACACCGAAGAAGGCACCGTGCGGAAGTCCGGACAGAAAACGGATTATCATCATCGTCGTATAGTCCGGTGCAATGGCAGACAGGGCATTGAACACGGTGAAAATCACCATCAGTGCCATCAGTACTTTTTTAGGAGGAAATTTTACGGAGTACCCGATCAAAAGCGGCGCTCCCACCACTACCCCGAAAGCATAGGCTGAAATCAGGTGACCCGCTTCGGGAATACTGATATCCAGGCTTCTTGCGATATCCGGCAGCAGGCCCATAATTGTAAACTCAGTAGTTCCGATCCCCAGGCCTCCGATGGCCAGGGGAATAATTCTTTTATCAATCTTCATTATTTCTTTATTGTTTATCGTCAGGATGCAATTCCTTGTTTAAGAATGCAAAATTGCGCAGAAATCATTATGTATACTTTAACCGGAATGATGTAAACCGGTCCTATATTAACTTCAAACCCATTTTGCGGTTATTAAAAAATCGCTCCGGTTGAAGCGGAGCGATCTGTACTTTAATGAATATGTTTTTCTGCGTGGTAAGAACTTCTTACGAGCGGCGAGCTTTCCACATGCCGGAACCCGAGGCTTCTGGCAAAATTCCCGAACTCATCAAATTCTTCAGGGGTAATGAATTTCTTTACGGGTAAATGTTTTTTGGTCGGCTGCAGGTACTGCCCCATTGTAATAACGTCTACATTGGCATTCCTTATATCTTCAATGGTCTGGAATACTTCATCTTTATGTTCTCCCAGGCCGAGCATTACTCCGGTTTTTGTCCTTCGCTGGCCGGCTTCTTTAAGATATCTTAAAACCTCGAGGCTCCTCTCATATTTTGCCTGGATCCTTACTTCTCTCGTCAGCCTTTTTACCGTTTCCATGTTATGGGAAATTACTTCAGGTGCCACTTCAACGAGGCGGTCTATGTGCTTCGTAACCCCCTGGAAATCCGGAATCAGCGTTTCCATGGTGGTTCCGGGGGAAATCCTCCTTACGGCATTTACCGTTTCGCCCCACAGGATCGATCCCATATCTTTTAAATCGTCACGGTCTACAGAGGTCAGTACTGCATGTTTGATTTTCATTAATTTGATGGAACGGGCTACTTTTTCAGGCTCATCCCAGTTGACATCGAGGGGTTTCCCGGTTTTTACCCCGCAGAATCCACAGCTCCTTGTGCAGATATTTCCTAAAATCATGAATGTGGCGGTACCTTCTCCCCAGCATTCCCCCATATTCGGACAGCTTCCGCTCTGGCAGATGGTATTTAACTTATATTTATCAACCAAAGTCCTTAATTCCCTGTAATTCTTGCCGGTAGGCAGCTTTACACGAATCCATTTTGGTTTCTGAACGGTGGTATCCTGAATTAGATTCTCCATTTATTTCTCAAATTGAGGTTCAAAGTTAGTGAATTTTTTATCGAAACAATCAAAGACAAAGATTGATGAAACATATAATTTTGTAATTTTAACTGCTAAAATTACTTTATGAAAAATACCGTCTGCTTCCTATTCGCCATTTTCAGCACGTACGGCTATGCCCAGAAAGAATTCCAGCCGAAAGGTTCCGAAATAATTCAAACCGTGGACGGTGACCTGGACGGCGATGGAATTCCTGAAAAAGTAATGATTTATAATACGCAGGATGTTACTGATTCAGGAAATATCCGTGAAATACAGATCCTGAAAAAAGTCAATGGAAAATGGACAATCCTTGAAAAATCAAGAAATGCGGTATTGGGAAGCAAAGGAGGCGGCATGATGGGTGACCCTTACCAGGATACCGAAATCAAAAAAGGAATACTGATGATTACCCAGGCCGGAGGAAGCAGCTGGAAATGGGGCTATACTGATAAATACAGGTTTCAGAACGGCCGTTTTGAGCTGATCGGATATGCTTCCACCTATGGAAAACCGGAAGAATATTTTTCAAGTGTGGACTTTAATCTTTCCACAGGACAGCTGAATTTTGAAAAAGAGGTTGAAAATACCGCCGAATACGGAAAATCAAAAAAGGAAATGTATATTAAAAAAGGATTGAAAGTCAATCTTCAGAACAGGCATCAGAAAGAGCAAAGGAAAATCACGCTTCCTGAGACAAAAGAAGATGTTTACTTATGATTTTTAACATGAGCAACTTAGTACTGAAGATGCTTATTTAAAAATATAATTTTAAATATCTGACCGCAGATTCTTATTGAATCATATCTGCTTAATCACCTGATATTCAAAATATTAATTTTTAAAGTTAAATCTAAACAAGTGTAAATAATCAATCCATATAATCAAATATCCTCAAACTCGTTGTTCTTCAATAATTCAGCAAGAACTTTTTTTGCGCGCATTACCCGGACTTTGGTATTGGCTACGGAAATCCCCAGTTCTTCTGCAATCTCCTTAATGCTTTTCTCTTCGAAAAACCTTAATTTGATAATATCCTGGTAATTGGCATCCAGCGATTCGATGGTTTTAATGATTTTCTTCTGTTCTTCGGCAGAGATCATCAGTTCTTCCGGAGATTTGGCATACTGATTTTTTACTTCTTCCAGATTTTCTGTAGGGTCCTGGTTTTCACGGCTTTTCCGTCTCCAGAAATCGATGATGGTATTCTGCGCAATCGTCAGCACCCAGGTCTTGAACTGAAAATGCGGATCGTACATATCCAGCTTTGAAAGCACTTTTGAAAAAACGTTCACCGTAATTTCATCGGCATCGTTTTCATCATGAACTTTCTTCATCACGAAAGAGAAAACATCTACCCAAAAAATATTGATGAGCCTGGTCTGGGCTTTCTGGTCCTTTGCCTTCGCTTTACCGATGAGCAGGAATAATTGTTCGTCGTTCATGATAGACAAATATAACGGATTTGGATGAAATCTGCAAAGCGCGAAGACCGTGGGCGACATCCCACTGAATTTATTATCTTTGCACCGTATAATTTAAAGAAAATAGCAATGAATTCCTTTATAGAAGAACTGAAATGGCGTGGTCTTTTTGCCGATATGATGCCCGGAACCGATGAACAACTGAATAAAGAGGTTACCACCGCGTATATCGGATTTGACCCTACTGCTGATTCTTTGCATATCGGAAGCCTTATCCAGATCAAGATCCTGGCCCATTTCCAGCAGCACGGCCATAAGCCCGTTGCTCTGGTTGGAGGTGCTACCGGAATGATCGGTGACCCGTCCGGAAAGTCTGCGGAGCGAAACCTCCTGGATGAAGCAACGCTTCTTCATTATGTAGACTGCCTGAAAAACCAGCTTTCAAGATTCCTGGATTTCTCAGGGGACGGCCCCAATAAAGCGGAGCTGGTGAATAACTATGACTGGATGAAAAATATTTCTTTCCTTGATTTTGCTAAAAATGTTGGTAAAAACATTACGGTCAACTATATGATGGCAAAAGATTCCGTGAAAAAGAGGTTTTCCGGGGAAAGCGGCGCAGATGGAATGAGCTTCACGGAATTTACGTACCAGCTGATCCAGGGGTATGATTTTCTGCACCTGTACCAGAATAATAATGTAAAGCTTCAGATGGGCGGTTCAGACCAATGGGGAAATATTACCACCGGTACGGAACTGATCCGCAGAAAAGCACAGGGAGAAGCCTTTGCCCTGACGGTGCCTTTAATTACCAAAGCCGACGGCTCCAAGTTCGGGAAATCCGAAAGCGGCGAAAATTACTGGCTGGATAAAAAGAAGACTTCACCGTATAAATTCTACCAGTTCTGGCTGAATGCAACGGATGGTGATGCCGAAAGGTTCATTAAATTCTATACCTTCTTAAGCAGAGAAGAAATTGAAGCATTAATTGAAAATCATAAAACAGCACCGCACGAGAGAGCTCTTCAGAAAAAACTCGCTGAAGAAGTGACGGTCTGGGTGCACGGAAGAGAAGAATATGAGAAAGCCCTCAAAGCTTCGGAGATTCTCTTCGGACGTTCAACGGCGGAGGATCTGGTAAGCCTGGATGAGGAAACCTTCCTTGAAGTATTTGAAGGCGTTCCGCAGAAAGAACTGGAAAAGTCTGATGTGCTGGGTATCCCTGCTGTTGACCTTCTTTCTGAAAAATCAGGATTTCTGAAATCCAAGAGTGAAGCTTCAAGAGAGATTAAGGGAAATGCCGTTTCTGTGAACAAACAGAAAATCAACGATACCTTCACTGCCAATGAAAGCGACCTTATTGACGGCACGTTTTTACTGCTTCAGAAAGGGAAGAAAAGTTATTTTATTGTGAAGGTTATCTAAGTTAATTCAGGATTTAATAAAAAATAACATGGGCGCGGAATTGATTCCGCGCCCATGTTATTTTATATTCTCATTCATCTATACAAAAGACTGCCCTTAAATAAAGACAGTCTTGTGTATATGATATTAATAATTATTCTTACAATTCTAAGAAGCTGTAAAAAGTAGATACATTCTTCTCTCCTACCCCAACTGCTTTCTTGGTTTTTACAATTTCTCCATCTACCCAGATATTAACGATCAATTCCGAATCTGAATAAGGCAGGACAGCATTTGCCGCCAGATTAAGCTGAGACTGGCTTGAATTTACAAAAATATCACCCGTTGACCAGGTAATCCCTGTAGGATTAAAAGTTGTACTTGGTGATGTTCCTATCTGGGTAACCACAGTCTTGAAATTACCTGTAGGAGAACCCGTCGGAGGAGACTGAGGGCCGTTTGTAATTATCCTGGCTTCAAGCTTAACAATATGATCTGTAAATTCATCCTCATCATCGTCATCTTTACATGAATTAAATACTGAAAGTACAGAAAATAATACGGCGAATAAAAAAGAAAGCCTCAGTAAACTTTTTGATTTGTAAAATTGCTTCATTTCTCCAAATAGATTTTTAATGGTTCAAATATAGGTTTTTTATCAATATAAAAATACCTTTCATGAAAATTTTCCAACAAAAAATTGTAAATAATATCAAATCAATAAAAGATTTTAAGGCAGGTTTTGTTTAAATGATTTATACATTTTAAGCCTGATAAAACACCTATTTTGAATTCCTGTTTCTGTTACATTAAGCCATTATTATTTATCTTTGCATCATGAATTTAGATTACATCGTAAGAGAACCTGAACATATTACGCCTGATACTTCTGTCCTTTTCATGCTTCACGGCTACGGAAGCAATGAGCAGGACCTTTTCAGCTTTCGGGAAACCCTTCCGCAGGACTGGATTATCGTGAGCTTCAGGGCACCGGGATCAACACAGTTTGAGGGATACTCCTGGTATGACATCAATTTCAATAACCCGGATGAATTTATCAATGTTCCGCAGGCAACAGGATCACTGAACAGCGTTCTGGAAAGTATTTTAAAAATTATCAATCATTACGGCATCACACAGGGCAAAACCCACCTCTGCGGTTTCAGCCAGGGCGGGATTTTATGCTATGCACTGGCTCTGCAGTATCCGGAAATGTTTAACCTGGTGGCCTGTTTAAGCAGTTATCCTGAGGAAAAGCTGATGCCTGCTATTGTAAAAGACAAGAAAAAACTGGAAAAGCTTCGCTTCTTTGTTTCCCACGGAACGGATGATGCCGTGATACCTCTGGAATGGGGAAGAAAGGCAGCAGACCTGCTGTACGACCTCAGCTGTTACTTTACATTCAGGGAATATATGAGCGGCCACGGAGTGAACCAGAAAAACTACATGGACCTGATGGATTTCTTTTCAAAATAATATGCGTTAAGAGATTTAATACGTTTGATTAGGATTGCTTTCAGGTCATTATCATTAAGTTCAGACGGGTTTAAGAAAACCAATATTGCCCTTTATTCATTATAAAATATACAGACATTCTCACTTTTGAGAATGTTTTTTATTTAGGCAAGGATAAATTCAGTACATTCAGTATATGAAACTGAAGCGGCATTTCTGGGTATTTTTCTTAGGCATTCTGGTCAATGCCCAAAGCTCGTTTAAGGTTCATGATGCTAAAAAAACAGTTATCCCTTTCAGGCTCATCGGGAATTTAATTTTTATTCCCATCAATGTTAACGGTGCGGATCTCACTTTTCTGCTGGATACAGGTGTGGCGGAGACTTCTATCTTCAGCCTTGAAAATGAGGAGCTGAAACTCGCCAGCCTTGAGAAAATAAAGTTTTCCGGATTGGGCGGAAATACCAGTATTGACGGCTTCCGCTCAGACCATAATACAGGAAAGACCGGAAAAAATTATATAAATGATTCAATGACGCTTTTTATCATTGTCGATCAGGATTTTAATATTTCTTCTCATGTGGGAATTCCTGTAAACGGCATTATCGGCTATCATTTTTTCAAAAACCATCCGGTAGTCATTGATTACGTCTCGAAAAAAATAACGGTGTATAATGATGATGCCCTTTTCAGGAAGAAAGTAAAAAACTATGAATCGTTCAGCCTCCGCATCGAGAAAAAAAAACCTTACCTGTATGCCGATTTGGAAGTAACGGATGAAAAACAAAATTCAAAATTGCTGATTGATCTCGGGAACAGTGATGCGATATGGCTCTTCCCTGCTGTAATCCCGGGTTTCGTTTATAAACAGCCCTATATCGATGACTTTTTAGGGAGGGGCTTTAACGGGGACATTTACGGGAAAAGAAGCCGGATCCGTAATTTCTACCTGGGGCCGTTTATCTTTAAAAAACCGATTGCCGCGATGCCCGATGAATATTCGATCCAGCATGTAAACTGGGTTAAAGACAGGAAAGGTTCTGTAGGCGGTGAGGTTATGAAACGTTTTACTGTAGCTTTTGATTATGAACGGCAGACAATATATTTAAAGAAAAACCGCAATTTTGATGATCCTTTCCATTTTAATATGAGCGGGCTTGATTTCAGACAGGACGGAACGGAATGGGCTAAAGACCTGGTAAACCTGCCGGCAAAAACGAAAGAAAGCCCCAACGGAAGTGTTGAGGTTATTAACAACAATCTACAGTACCATTTTGTATTAAAACCTGCCTTTTCCATCGCCGGCGTACGTAAAGATTCACCGGGTGCCCGAGCAGGATTCATGAAGGATGACAGGCTGATCAGCATTAATGGCAAGAAAACTGCAGATATGACTTTACAACGGATCATAGAGATCATGAAATCAGCGGAAGGCAGGACAATAGAGATGCTCATTGAAAGAAAAAATAAACCTATGACGCTAAGTTTTAT
Organism: Chryseobacterium sp. JJR-5R; assembly: GCF_034047335.1. NCBI lineage: Bacteria > Pseudomonadati > Bacteroidota > Flavobacteriia > Flavobacteriales > Weeksellaceae > Chryseobacterium > Chryseobacterium sp. JJR-5R. Next base: position 1,117,500 of record NZ_CP139137.1, on the reverse strand, counting down.
CTTAGAAGACCCAATACCTTATCAGGAATAATACTATGAATACAGAAGAAACAACACTGGATAAAATCAGGACCCGGCCAAGATTTACGATGTTTACAGACTTAACAAAGGAGGAATATGCCGATAATCTTAAAAAATACCTTTCAGAGCATAAAGATGAATTTTCCGGAAACATCAATAAGGAGATCGCTACGATCTGCGTGGAGACACCGGATGATAACTACTGGAAACCGAGGCTTTCTTTAAGAATAGAAACCGAGGATGAAAAAACCGCAGTCTTAGGCGTATTCGGCCCCAGTTCTGCGGTCTGGACTTTTTTTATGTTTCTATATTTTACTTTTTCTATATTCTGGATGGTCTTTTTTTCAATGTACTATGTTGAAAAACAAATCAACAGCAATGATTTCCCATGGGCGCTTACGGCATCATTCGTTATGCTCGCCTGCATTGCCCTTACTTATTCCGCGGCAAGATTCGGGCAGTACAAAGGCAGGGACGAAATGCTGAAACTCAGAAGGTTTGCTGAGGAATCCACATTGCATTTTGAAAAAACAGATGATTAACGGTGCTGCGGTTAAGGTGATTCGGTTCTTGGGTTCTCCGGCATCTGCTCCAATACAGCTTTTGCCGCCCTGATCGAATCCACTACCTTTTCCCTGTTATCCTGTTCCTTCAGGATTTTTTCGATATTGGGTTCAATCATTCTGGACATATCTTCTACTGAAATGCTGTTGGCATTGGGATCATCGAGGAGTTTTCTCCAGGGCTTTCTTCCGCCCCATTTATAGTCTCCGTAGACCAGGACAGGTGTCCCTCTGGCTTTTGTGGTTGCTCCTCCGGGGTTCAGCACCCAGGTTTCTGCATATCCGTACAGCCACTTGGCATCTTTCATCAACAAACGAAGGCATGAATGCGAAGCAGGATATCCCGGAAGGTCGTATTGGTGCCACCCGATGCCGTCCAGATTGAAAATATTAAAATTATAAGGCAGTTTCCATTCGCTGCTTACGGTAGAAATAGCAAGCTGCTTTTTCCAGTTGGCGAATGTTAAACCCGTTTTGGTCTTGGCATTCTTTTTACCCATACTGGTAGGCCCCCACTTAACCAGTGTCCCGTTTGAATATACGCCGTACGCTTGGATAGGATATGAAAAAACCACGAATTTCTTCACGGGGCTCAATACATCGATCTGCATCGGAAAAGGTGAATATTCCATCAGCGTCGTATCTATTTTTGCCGGTACGACCAAGGTGTCGGCATTCCATTTGTTTTTTGAATCCAGCCTATTCAAAGCCAGGATCGCATACCGCTCTTTTTCAGAATATTTCTTATTAAAAACAGCAAATAAGGAATCTTTCATCTTTTTATCTTTCGGGAAGATAAAGGCATTGTAGAAGCCGTCTTCCTGCATAGCCGGAGGCAGAGATTCTTTCTGGATTACTGAATCTCTTTCTGCAATTACCGAGTCTTTTTCCTCATTGTCTGAATTTTCTGTGACAGAAGCAGCCGTATCATTCATTTTATCATTGATTTTTTCCATTTCCTTCTTACAGGAAACCAGCATTAAAGCGATACATAAAGTGAATAAAAATGATTTTTTTATAGGTATGTTTTTCATTGATACATTTGATCTTTGTCCTGCTATTTATGCAAATATCAGACCTAAACAGAGATAATAAAAATGCTCAGGTAAATTACTGTAAGAAAACGGGAATACACAATGTCCCAGTCTTCCGTACCGGAAGTATACTTACCTGTGGAAGTGAGGTGATAAGTCAGGCACTTGTCTACATTCTCGGAAAACCCTTTGTAATAAACGTCTCTGCTTAAAGAATACAAAATATAAACAAAATTTTAGTACATGGCAAAAACGTATAACCCTTTGAAAATCAGTAAAATAAGGTGGTTTTTATTTGCATAATTGACTAACATTTAGTAACTTAGAGGATGTTTCCTAGGCATTCAACTAAGTACACAAATACCAGTCAAGGGTATAAAAGTACAGAATTATGCTCAATTTTAGAGCACAACTTTTCAACAAAAGTCAATAAAGCGCGGCTGAAACTTATTTCAATGATGATTGTTCTGTGAAGAGCTTTGTTAAATTTTAAAAGCATATTACTATGGCAAGATTTTTAAACCAATTTTTTAATTGGAATACTGTACAAAATAAAATAATAATTTTCATATTGTTTGTCAATATTGTATTCGTTGCATTGCCAAATGAATTTAAAAAATACTTATTTTTTGATTATTCAATGATTGATTTTAGAAAGTATTCTCTCAATATATTTCTATTAACTTCAATAATTCTTCTGACTTCATTTATAAAATATAAGCTCAATGTGAGAAGTAGACGTAATGAAAAAAATATAATGATTATGGGAGAATAAAATATCGATCTGTAAAACCTTCGAAATAAAATTAAAAAGATTTTTTAATTTTCCCTAGAAATCGGAACAATTAAAAATATAGTTTTTAGATTTGGAAAACTATGAAAAACAGTAAATTTTCAGAAGTTAAGATCATCAAGATCTTATCTGAGCAAAATCAAGGTGAGACAGTGAAGGAGATTTGCCGAGAACACGGCATCAGTCAGCCGACATTTTACAAATGGAAAAGCAAATATGGTGGTTTGGATGTATAACAACTCTCAAAAATGAAAGAATTTGAGAAACAACTCGCGCAGAAAAAAAAATTGTGGCATAACTTACTTTGGAAAATGTTGTGATGAAAGATGTGATCGCAAAAACTTTGACACCTTCCGATAAGCGGGAACTGGTTGTTTACTCCGAATTAGAACACGGAATGCGTATAAACTTTTCATCATATGCAGTTATTTCTCTTTTATATTATTTTCAAATGAACCTATACCTAAACGAAGATCTTTGTAAGCACTTTTAAAAAGGTTTTTATCAATCTTACTTTTTATATTTTTAAAATGTTCCCATGCTTTTTCCATACTAGTCTGTGATTAGTTCTCCCGTATTTTCCTGACATACTGTTATAAAGAAATATTTATCAATGAACTATAAGGACAGCAAGTTTAAACTATTCATTAATAATTATTTTTATCAATAAATAATTCATTTAATAAAATAATTAAGGTTTAAAATATAAAATATCAATCATTTCAATACTATTACATATTTAATAATAATATTTGCATATAATTAATAATTGAAAAATAATAAAATATAACTATTCATTATAATTTGAGATATTTTAAAAATAAAAGTAATTTTCATATTAATTATCTTATATTTTCAAATGTATAAAATACATATTTTCAATATTTTGTACAAAATCTAACTTTTATATTCTCTATATTCGACCACTTCTTATTACTCAATCTGAAGTTAATATATATTCGAAAATAGATTATTTCAAAATATTTAAAATTTATTATCTCATCTTTTTAAAAAAACTTATGAATTTGTTCATCTAATTTTTATTTGTGAATTGTAGCATATTTTTCTTATTAGTAAAAAACCTTGTTAGCGGCAAGAATTTTTCAAATGGGAAAATTAATAGGATTAAAATTGATCAGGAATCACTTTTAATCCTAAAATATACTTACCGAACGCAATAAGAAATACAATTTTAGAGCAAAATGTATTTGAAACAATCAATTAAATTTAGTAGAAAAACTTATATAGATTAATAATATAAATCAACTATACTTCTTAAAAATTTCATTAAAAAATTATACATTATGACAAAACAATTTACTGCGCTTCTAGGGCTATTTTTTGCTGCAACATTAAACTCGCAGGTTGGTATTGGTACAACGACACCAACGAGAACTTTAGATGTAAATGGATCTTTCAGATTAAGAACAACTTCTGATGAAGCAACTAATACCAACTATGCACGAGTCTTAGTTCAAAATAGCAACACTGGTGATGTTGACTATAAAGAAGGAGATCCCGTTCCTGCTGCCACAGGTGTTACAACTGATGCTTCAACCTCAATGTTTGTTATCCGTAGATATTTAGTTGGAGATTTTCCTGTTGGCATCGTTGGCGGTGGCTTCGATACAGGAATGACCTGTGCGAAGTGGGAAGCTGTAGTATCTAATATCAGATATACCTACAGTATTCAGAATGTGAACAATCAATTTCCAACCGATGCAAGTGTTCCCAACTCAGAAAGGCAGTTTGGATATATGGCAAGATCAGTCGATGGCGGAAACTGGCGAATTACAGGAGATATTTATAATCTGAATGAAAGCAATGTCACAGTAGACGTATTATTTATAAATAAAAAATATGTTGCTGCAGACAATAGAACGGATATTAGCAACCCATAAACATAGTGGCAACTACCTCTTTTAAACCTAAATCTTTACAGAGTTTTTTACTAAAAACCAAAATGAATCAATCCCTATACCTGTAGAAAGAGGTAAAAAAAATCTATAATTAATTAATAAATGTGCTGCTATAAACGAGACAGCACATACATGTCAATATCTTGCAATGCTAGCCGGTACTATTTGTGATAAGGTTTTGTTTTCAATCTCAATTTGCATGTCGACTTTTTAAATGTAATTAAAATGCATCATCACTTTTTTAGTATAAAATGTGTATAAATTTAAATTAACATAAATTTAATAGAACCGACCTCAGTTGCGGATACATTGCAATATCGAGTTTTAATATCGACATACATATTGCAAAAGGATGGATTTAAAGAAATATATGCCGAATACAATATAGAGCGTATATTTTTGTATCCGAATATATTCTTAATAAAGAAGATAGCGAAGAATTGTTAATGATACTTTTACGCACCTTCATTAATATTCATTCAATAAAAAGTACGAGGAGATTACTTAGATATCTTCTTTATTTAATTTTTAAAGGCACTAAGAAGATTCTATATTCCAAGAAAATTGAAAGTAACAAGGATAAATTGTTAACTAAAAACTTACTTATAAACGTTTTAAATAGACTTAAAATTATGGAGAATAATCTTAAGCAATGATTATTTATAGTTAAAATATTACAGATTCTTTACCATGAATAAAAGTTTTTTAGATGTTGCCCCTTTTTTAAAAAAATTGTTGGAATATCATCGCGGGAGGTAAAGTTAAATTCTTTCGACCAATACATAGTTGATAGATCAATTAAATTGCCTTTTATCATATATTCTCCAATTTCAAAATCCACTTGATTTTGGGGTAGATATTCTGACAGTATTTTCTTAAAATCTTCTAGAGCAAGATTATAGTTGCTGTTTTTCTTTTTTTGCTTATTATTAAATTTATATAATTTCTGAAGAAAATCCCTCAGGCTTTTCCTTCCTTTGCTAGCAAAACTAATTTGATTATCAAGATAAAATGCATAGATCCATCCTCTTGTATAGGGAAGTCTTTGTACCTCTTGGTCTTTTAAATAGAGTTTAGCTATAGAATCATTTGGTAAAGATCTATATTGATTGCTGTAATGAGGACTAAAGATCTTTTTATTAGCTTCATTAATAAATTCTTTCTCTGAAAAAATACCTGAATTAAGCAGATTTATATAACATATATAACCATTAAAGCCTTCACCAAACCACTGATGATCAAAATTATCATTACCAATCATCATCCTTTGCCCTATCCAAAGATGTGATGATTCATGAGCAATGACAATTTTTTTTTCAGAGTTAAATTGGTCCATAATACTTCATGATAAAACCGGAACCCCAACCTAATCCGCCTGCAAAATTTTTATGTGCTGAATTTAAAGAATTGACATGCAAATAGTAATATTTTCCCATGTCACTTTTCCAATAAGAGTTCAGGCTAGGAAAATAATTTTCAGAAAACGGTTGCGTCAAAGATTGAATATTATTTTCTGAATCATTATTTGATGTTAGAGAGTACTATATTGTTTTTTTTGAAAAGTACTTTTGTATTTGAAGATCATTCCCAATTGCAATAAAGACAGTTTTAAGATCATCTATCGGAATAATGCTGGTCTTGGTTGCATCTGCATCAGGATCCCAGGAGTAAAAACTTTTCATTCCGGCAGATATACTACTAAATTTCAAGCTTGCCTTTGTAACCTGTAAATTTTTAAGGCTAAACATAAAAAATCCGGATAGCAAATATAAACTGCCCCTTATTAATTACAGGACGAAAAAGTTCTTTCGTTATGGCAGCATTACCATTATTTGCAGCAACAGTACCATTAATTTCATATGAAATTTTATGTTTGTTTGCTCTTTTATGCTTAACAGTGATAAGATTCTGGGAACCATCAATATTAATTTCTTCTGATTCTGAACTTTTAATATTGTCCAAAACATTAAATATATCACTTTGACCTCCAAAATAAGGATCACCAAAACGGAATATAGTAGCATTTGTATCAACAGTTGAATATTCGAGATCAACTTTTAAGATACTGCTTTGACCATCCTAATTAAGTTCATAGCTCATCGATGAACCTTTTTGACTGGCAACAAAGATAAAAAGCAATGTAAAAGTCAGTGAGTAGAATATTTGTCACTTCAAGCTGTAATGAACAAACGGATCCTTTTCTAGCCACCCATTGGCTATACAGATTCTGATAATTTCCCCAAAATTCTTAACATATTTTACTGCTGAATTGTTGTTGCATTTCTTTTCCGTTCTTAAAAACATTTCAAAATCACTAAGAAAGCCGTAATCTACTTTTTTGATGTCTATTTCAGAAAGATTGTACTTCCATAAAAGAAATTCTTGAGTATGATTCAGACAAGTTTTATAACGTGTTAAAGTACCTTTAGCAAACTCAACCTTTAGCAAACTCAAATCCTACCAGCTTTTCCATACGATCATTATGATCCCGGAAAATGTGGATTAATGTTCTGGCTCTCTCAACGGTACCTAAAATTTTATTTTTAAGTATTTGACTAGTAACGACACCCTCATTTCTCAACAATACGTTATAGGTGTCGTATACCTTTTGTTCAAAAGTTTTGAGATAAAAATTAAATGGCTTGGCTGCCTCTGTCGACCCGGACACTTTTTGCGCCTTGGAAATCCATTTAGAAATTTGTATGCTAAGTTTGGTGCTTATCTCGCATACTTTACCATCAATTGTAATTCTCAAATAAACGGGAGCCTCTCCTTCCAAATTTATCTTGGACTTTTTTACATAAAAAAGTAAATTAAATGTCTTGTTCATTTATTTGTCTTTTAAAAGTTTAAAATTAACTTCAGTAAAACATATTAACAAGATATTCACTTTCTGAACTGGCTTATCAGAGGGATATTCCAGACATTCAGTGACCTTAGACAGACCGATTGAGAAGGTCACTGTAATGGGTCAATATGGATTAACAATCCGATAAACCATTCCGCCAAATATTCTAGTTTTTAGTAACCTATTTTATCTAAATATACAGGTCCACTGACCAAGGTCACTTCTTCGATTGATAATTTTAAAAATTATCGAATTGAATATTCAAATTTTCAGTGACCTGCTTTATGCAGATTTTCTTTGGTCAATGAATAGGTCACTTCTATATTGTTAATTTTTAGCTCTATTTGAACAGGCATAAAACAAAAAACGCTTTAAAACATACGTTTTAAAGCGTTCTGCACTATTTTGTTTTAATAGTTGCGATCCGGACGGGACTCGAACCCGCGACCTCCGCCGTGACAGGGCGGCATTCTAACCAGCTGAACTACCGGATCAATTTTGTTTTAAAGTAAATTGATGAAAACTTTCTGCGATCCGGACGGGACTCGAACCCGCGACCTCCGCCGTGACAGGGCGGCATTCTAACCAGCTGAACTACCGGATCAATTTTGTTTTAAAAGTAAATTGAAGAAAACTTTTGCGATCCGGACGGGACTCGAACCCGCGACCTCCGCCGTGACAGGGCGGCATTCTAACCAGCTGAACTACCGGATCAAATTTCTTAAATGTTGTTTCTTGTTAAAGAACTTCGCTTCTTTTTTGTGATGGCAAAAGTACAACTTTTTTCGTTACATACAAACTATTTTCAAAAAAAATGCCTCCCTGAAACGGAAGGCATTCATTATCAAACTTATTATTTTTATAAGTGTGCACTTAATTTTTCTGCAATCACCTCTTTTGGAGCTACACCTACCAATTTGTCTACCACTTCACCGTTCTTAAAAATAAGAACCGTAGGGATATTTCTGATACCGTACTTCATAGAAATTTCCTGATTGTTGTCAACATCTACTTTTCCTACTACCGCTTTCCCTTCAAAATCTGTTGCTACTTCTTCAATAATCGGTCCCAAGGTTCTGCAAGGTCCGCACCATACTGCCCAAAAGTCTACCAATACCGGTTTATCTGATTTTAAAACCGTGTCCTGAAATGAGCTGTCCGTAATTTCTAAAGCCATTTTATTTTTTTTATTAATTAATATTATTTCTAACTGTTCCTTTGTTAAATATGCCACCAAAATTACACCATTTGCAGCATATTGTTATCTATGCTCAACATTTGTATTTTCTATAACAAAACCTTCCGAAATTTCCTTCAGGGCATCAGCCAGCGCATCGATATCTTCCTTGGTCGTCATATGGCTGAATGAGATCCTCAGCGGTGTACAGTCATCCATTTCATCTTCTGATAAAACCATCATCATTACCATTGAAGGCCTGGATGCCCCTGATGAACATGCACTGCCCTGAGAAACCGCAATCCCTTTCATGTCCAGCTGAAGCCCGATCAACGGATTTTTGTAAGGCAATAAAGCACTTAAAACCGTATAAAGGCTGTTTTCCATCTCAGCACTTCTCCCGTTGAATTTAATCCCGGGAATTTCTGCTGTAAGCTTTTCGGCAGCATATCTTTTGATTTCCTGCATATGGATGGTATAGTCTTCCAGGTGGGCAAGAGACAGTTCCAAAGCTTTCCCCAGACCGACAATTCCCGCTACGTTTTCCGTACCTGCTCTCAACGTTCTTTCCTGAGGGCCTCCTGTAATAATCCCCTTCAAACCGCTGGACTTCCTGATAAAGGCAAAACCCACGCCTTTAGGTCCGTGAAACTTATGGGCACTGCACGAAGCAAAATCAACCTTTATATCGGAGAAATCCAGATTCATGTGCGCCATAGTCTGTACCGTATCAGAATGGAAAAGCGCATTGTTTTCCTTGCACAGCTCTGCTATTTTTTTAATGTCATAAATATTTCCGATCTCGTTGTTAACATGCATCAGGCTTACCAACGTTTTCTTATCGGAAGCTTTTAAAAGCTCTTCCAGCTTGTGAAGGTCAATATCCCCTTTCTGATTGGGACGGATATAGTTTACCTCCACCCCTTTTCTGCTTTTCATATCCAGGATACTTTCAGATACGCATTTATGCTCCAGAGGGGAACTGATGATCCTTTCTACGCCAAGATGTTCAACACAGGATTTGATGATCATGTTGTTGGATTCTGTACCGCACGAGGTAAAGATGATCTCAGCCGGGGTCACATGGAGATAGTCTGCCACCTGACGCCTTACGTTTTCGATAAGGATCTTTGCTTCCTGTCCGAAACTATGCGTTGAAGACGGGTTACCGAAATTCATTCTCATGGTCCCCACCATTGCATCGATAACTTCTTCCGAAAGAGGCGTTGTAGCAGCGTTATCTAGGTATATTTTATTCATTTCACTTTGAATATTTAATTTGTACGGAATATGTAACAGTTCTGATTGTAAGGAAAAAACAATTATCTGCCTGAATTCTTATCAATCTAATTTCACTGTTCAAAATTAGTGAAAAAATTGATAATGTCCCTCATTTGCCCAGGCAAGCATCGGCTTATCTCCGGAAGTATCCCCGAATGCGATAATTTTATCATATCTGGTATCGCTGATTTCAGACCGGATTCTTTCCAGTTTCTCTTTTCCGTTGCAGTTTCTGCCAATGAAATTCCCGGTAAAAATACCGTTTTTAAATTCTGCTTTTGTGGAAACGAGCTGCATCTGAAAGGCGTCTGCAAAAGGTTTTGCCCAAATGTCAAGTGAAGCGGTAACCATAAGGCTTTGGGTATTTTCACGGTCAATATTCCGGATAAAATCCAGTGCATTTTCCCGGACAATTTTAGGATAGTGCGCTTCAAAAAACTGGAGGGATTTTTTTTCAATTTTTTCCCGGGTCTGTCCTTTGAGAATGGATCCGATAAAGCTTTTCTTTACCTTTTCCGTTTCAGCAAGCTTCAGTTTCAATAAAATAAAAAGCGGAACATGTCTTAGAAACTGCAGCCGGAATTTTGTGGGATCATAAAATTTCAGATACATAAACATCGTATCCTTGTAAGTTAATGTACCATCAAAATCAAAGCAATACAGTTTTTTCATTTATTTTAATTAATTTTTATTTAACATAAAGGCTGCAAATATATTTCAGAAGCCCTTCAATCCGTTTAAAATCTTACCGGTTGAATGCAACAGAGCAGGATAAATTTAAAGCATAAGCGTATTGATAACGTCTGTATTCTACCTTTTCTTATTTTTTTTTTTAAAAATGAAGGTTTTTAATCTGTCAGATCAAAGCTTCAGTTTCTTGAATATAAATTCAGGGATATTCCTGATGATCATCATAATGATTCCCCATATCGGCAATACATAAGCAACATTCTTCTGTTTTTTATAGGCTGCAAAAATAGAAGCGGCAGCCTGTTTCGGGGTGGCCGTTAATTTCGGGTTCAGCGGCAGCCCTTCGGTCATTTTGGTTGCCATAAATCCGGGTTTTACCGTCATGACATGCACTTTTTTATCAAAAAGATAATTCCTCAGCCCACTCAGGTAAGCGGTAAATGCTGCTTTAGCGCTCCCGTAAATAAAATTACTCTGCCTGCCGCGGTCACCTGCTACAGATGAAAGCCCGATGATGGTTCCTGATCTTCTGCTTTCGAATTTGTGGGCAAAATAATTCATTACAGGAACCAATTTGGAGTAATTGATATCAATAATCCTTTCGGTATTTTTATTATCATATAAACCTTCTTCAGTTCCTTCACCCAGATAACCGGTTGCACAGAACAAAAGCCCGGAACTGATCTTTTCAAACCGTGTATAATCGATTTCTTTCATCAGGTCCAGTTCAATAACTTCTGCCTGCTGAAGAAACTTCACATCAATATGCCGTGCAAATCTTTCGGTAGTTTCTCTGTTTGAGGTTAACAGATAGATTTTTTCAAATTTTTCTCCTTTGTTGAGGGCTTCTTCCACAAAAGCCTGAGCAACTTCCGATGTACTTCCTAAAACGATCATTTGATTTACTTGTTATTTAAGATTCTTTTGTGCTGTAAGGACACAAATTTTGAGCTTTCGGTATTCCTAAGGTAATTTGTAAGGGAAGACCTGCTCATGCTGTCTTTGGTAAGGTAAATCCTGCCGCCGAATTCTTCTACAATCTGGTCGAGCTGATCTACCAGTTTTTTCAGTTTTGAGTTGACCTTAAAGTCCAGGGCAAGCGTATAGCCTTCCACAGGGAAAGAATTATAAGCTTCCGGATTGTGTCTGCCAAACAGCTTAAGAACGGCTAAAAAAGACCCGTTTCCGCTGTGGGCAATGGTTTCCAGGATTTTCCTCATCCCTTCTTTGCCGGTTTCCTTAGGAATCACCATCTGGTACTGGATAAACCCTGATTTCCCGTAGATCCTGTTCCATTCATGAACGGCATCCAAAGGGTAGAAAAATGTTTCGTAGTCGGTGAAATTGTTAATCTCTTTTTTTCTCTGCTTGTTAAAATACAGCAGATTGAAGAGCTTTACTGTAAGGGCATTTAAAACAAACCCCGGAAAGTAGAAAGGGACTGTCGGCTCAAACTTCTTCTTTAACCGCAGAGGCTTCTCTCTTAGATTCTGAGGAAGCTCATGCTGAAAAGCGTGTTCCCCTCTCATGAGGATACTTCTTCCTATATTTTTCCCTTTCTGAAGACAGTCGATCCAGGCTACGGTATACGTCCAGCTTTCACTTTCATCAAACAGCCTGAAAATTTCATCCAGGTTTTCTGCTTTGATGCTTTCCTGGCGGATGTAAGCAGATTCTATATTTTTAAGCTTGAATTTTGCCGTCAGTATGATTCCGGTTAGTCCCATTCCTCCAATGGCAGACCAGAATTTATCTGCATTTTCCTCTCTTGAACAGGTGATGATTTCACCGTTTTCAACCATCAGTTTAAATTCGATGACATATTCTGAAAAACAGCCTTCTGCATGGTGGTTTTTTCCGTGCACATCAGATGCAATGGCTCCGCCTACAGAAACGAATTTCGTCCCCGGCGTTACATACAGGAAATATCCCTGCGGAACCGAAATCTCGAGCACGTCCGAAAGAAGAACGCCGGATTCACACTCAATAACCCCGTTCAGGCGGTCAAAACTAATGAATTTATTTAATTTTTTCGTTGAAAATATATGTTCTCCCAATGAAGCATCACCATAACATCTGCCGTTTCCTCTTGCGATGACTTCATTATGATCCCGTATAAATTCTTTTATTTTCCGGAAACTGTCATCCGACTTCATTTCTTTTTCCACTATGGGATAATTGCCCCAATTGGTGACCTTCTGTATAAAATTCGGCTTCATTTTTTAAAGTAGATTTGAATTAAAAATGCAGCAACCCACAATAATAATGTGATCTGGATATATCTGTCTCTGTAAACAATTTTGGTAGGAGATTCTGTCCTGTTGTATACCAGGGTCTGCTGCAGGTATCTTAAAAAAGCAAAAACAACAAAAATCACGGTATAAAAAACCCGGGAATGGAATCTTGCCTGCACTTCGGGTGACAATGTAAACATCAGGTAACACATAATGGCCAGTGTTACGGAAATAGAAAGGGCAATATCTGCAAACTGTACATTATACCCATCCAGTGCCCGCCTTGTTTTTCCTGAGACCTGTGCATTGATCAATTCTCCTCTCCGCTTGCCTATGGCCAGTACCAATGCCAGGACAAAAGTCAGCAGGATAGCCCACTGTGAGATGCTGATCCCCGTCATGTATCCTCCGGCCAGTACCCTGAGTACAAAACCGATGGCGATAATTGAAATATCAATAATAGGAACATGCTTTAATTTAAAGGTATAGGCAAGGTTCATTACAAAATAAAAGCCTACGATGGTCGCAAACTTCCATAAGTTTTCCTGAAAATAAGCCTGGGCAAAAAATACCAGTGCTATGTCTGCAATAACAAGCCCTGCAAAGATACCTATGGCCTGCGGTTTTGAGATTGCACCGCTAGCTAATGGCCTTTTTCTTTTTTCCGGATGTTTTCTGTCTGCTTCAATATCATTGTAGTCATTTAAAATATAAACAACGCTGGCTGCTAATGAGAAGATGATAAAAGCAAAAACACTTTTAGTCAGTAAATCAAGGTTTTTGATATTACCTGAAAAGAACAGAGGAACAAAAACAAACAGGTTTTTCACCCATTGCTCCACACGGAGCAGTTTTAAATATTTCTTCATTTATGCGAGTTCAGATGCAAAAATAGTGATTTAAAAAATAGCAGCATAAAAATATAAAAATAACCGCAAAAGCGGTTATTTTAGAAAATATTTATATGTTAAATAATTACTGCCCCTGCTGAGCTTCATTAATCATTTTTTCGTTCGCGGTAATTGCAAATTCCACTCTTCTGTTTTTTGCTCTCCCTGCATCTGTATCATTGGTAGCAACCGGCATGGCTTCTCCTTCCCCTTTTGCAAACAACCTACCCGATGCAATTCCTTTTCCAGATAGGTAAGATCTTACGGCATCCGCTCTTCTTTCGGAAAGGTTCATATTGTATTCGTCTGTACCTTTGCTGTCTGTATGTCCGTAGATATTAATGTTTGTATCAGGATTATTGGTTAAGACCTGAGCCAGTTTATCTAAGTTTGTTTTGGCAACGCTGGTTAATGCGGAAGAATTAAAATCAAAGTTAACGATGCTTTCATTCAGTGTGATTTTAATACCATCCCCTACTCTTTCCACTTCAGCCCCCGGCAAGGTCTCTTTAATCTCTCTCGCCTGCTTATCCATTTTATTACCGATCACATTCCCGGCAACGCCACCTACAATACCTCCAAGTACGGCACCGATTGCACCGTTTCCTCCTCTTCCTACGTTATTCCCTAAGATTCCTCCCAGCACAGCTCCGGATGCCACCCCTACTGCAGTACCTCTCTGCTGGTGATTGGAATTCTGTACTGCCTCACAGCTGGTCAGCAACAAAGCTGATGATAAGAAAAGTGCTCCTATGTATGTTTTAGTAAATTTCATTTTGTTTAATGTTTAAGTTATTTATTTCATTCCGGCTCTTTCGAAGTTGTAAGTAACCCTTACATTTTCTCCGTCGAAAGGAACATTCTGTTCTAAAGAGAACTGATCTGTTGCCTGGTTTATTAAAGTTAAAGTATACCCTACGGTATTTTGTTTGGCTTTGGTCCCGTCAGCAATTTTCTTAAAGCTGAATGTATTGCCACTCACAACATCAATTTTAATCGGCTGTGTAAATCCGGCTCCGCATGTCCCGCCTCCGTTTAAAGTATAAGCTCCCGTCCAGTTATTCGGAATCAGCCTCCAGTGGCTCCCTACGAAGCACTGTGCATCAACACCTTCATCAAAGGGCTTGATTTTAAACTGTTTATCATAATTGATGCTGACAATCTGCCAGTCACCTTTCATTTTAAGAAATTCAGATCTTTGGGTTTGGGCCGTCTGTGCATTTTTGACTCCGGAACAAGACACTGCAAAGAATGACGCTCCCAACATCCCTGCAAATAGTAACTTTTTCATTTTGTTGTTTATTATTTTGTTATCTATAAGTCACAAAAAACCGTGCCAAAATTAAAATACGGAAATAAAAAAAGCCCGGAAATTCCGGACTTTTTATGATTCAACCTTAAATACAGAAGGGTATGTTATTTTTTAGTCTTCTTTTTTGCGGATTTTTCAGCTTTTTTTACAGCACCTGACTTTCCATTGTAAAAGTTGGCATAAGCATATTCAGCCGCTTTCTTAAGATCAATTACTCCGCCTGCCTGCGAGAAATCAGCAAACTGGCTGGCTGTGCTTGTATTGCTGGATTTTACCAGAGATTCAATGACCTGAGCCGGCGTCAGGTTAGGCATATAAGCCAATAGCACCGCTGCGGCTCCCGCTACAACCGGAGAAGCCATGGACGTTCCCTGCAGGTATTTGTACTCATTATGAGGAACAGTGGAATAAATTTCCTGTCCCGGAGCAAAAACATCCACCATTTTTTTGTTGAAGTTGGAGAAACCTGCTCTTAAAGCATTGTTGTCATTGGTGCTTGCCCCTACCACAAGCACATTATTCACAAACGGTTTTTCATCAGTCACATTTTTGAAGTTCGTAGGATAAGCCAGATGTTCCGCTACATCTTCATTTTCATTTCCTGCTGCCTTTACCAGAAGAACGCCTTTATCTTGAGCATATTTGAAAGCATCCCAAACCACATTTTTACCCGGAGAAACAGGCTTACCGAAGCTCATATTTAAAACTTTGGCACCGTTATCCACAGCATACCTGATGGCGTTTGCTACGTCTTTATCTCTTTCGTCACCGTTCGGCACGGTTCTTACCGACATGATTTTAGCAACTTTTGAAGCAACTCCGTATTGAACTTCTTTTCCGTTCGGAAGTCCTGCAATGATACCTGCCACGTGGGTTCCGTGTTCTGCGTCAGGGCCTTCGTAGTGATTGTTTCCGTACGATTTTTCAGCATAGTTGTCGTAATTATCTCCTACGATTTCTTTTCTCGGATCATACTCCAGATCATACTGTTTAGACTGAGGCCCGAAATAATCCAGTGCTTCCTTCATCTGCCCCTTCATTGCTTTTTCAAACTCAGCTGCAGATTTACCTTTAAATTCAGGGCTTTGTGAAACCTGGGCAAGAACCTGCGCAGCCATGGCTTCTTTCTGTTCCGCAGGTTTTATGGCAGCAACATTTTCAGGGGTAACCGGTTTACCGTTCAATAATTTCACCATTGTAGGAATGGCATCATTGATCATGGTATACATCTGAACGCTCTGCCTTGCTTCTACGCTTTTCTTGGTGAAAAGTTCCTTAGCCTTCATGTACATCGCAAAATCTTCCGGCATTTTAGCCTGATTTTCTTTATTTTTTGCAGAATCGTCGCCTTCAAAAAGAGGCTTGTATTTCTTTACCACGCGGGTAACCTCCATATTATCGATGTCAATATCGGCATTTTTCCCGCCGATGAAGTTCCATCCGTGGATATCATCAATATATCCGTTTCCGTCATCATCTTTCCCGTTGTTCGGAACTTCGTTAGGGTTTGACCATACATTTTTAACCAGTCCTGGGTGGTCTACCTGAACCCCGCTGTCCAGAACGCCTACCACTACCGTTTTCGGTTTAAGCCCCTTGGACTCTAAAAATTTATATGCGTTTTCCGTATTGACTCCGTATACTTTTGATGTCGTAAAATCTTTATGATACCAGGTCATAAGATCTTTATCTTCTTTCGGATCAACACCCGTTTTCGCCTCCTGAGCATAGGAAAAGCTGAATCCTGCTAAAAAAACAGCAGCTAACAATACCTTTTTCATATGATGTATAATTATTTATTTAAAGCTATATGAAATTACCGGATTTCAGAATATGTTCAATACATCTGTTACGGCAATTTCAAATTAATACAATTGTTTAATATTTCTGATATAAGTCAGAGATTCCGGTCCTTTGTTACAGATCAGGTCTAAAATTGACAAATCTTTTAAAAATCCCAGCTTGTCTGAAAAGGTCTGATAATATTCATCCATTTCAAATTCTGATGGGAGCTTTGCTGAAAATTTTTCCCTGAAACTGGTTTCTTCCGGATTTTTGATGTATTCTTCATTCAAAGAATATGCCTTTTCCGTCTTCAGGATCTGTTGGATCACCTCCAGTGCTTTCAGATTAAAATCCAGCAGGTATTTTTCCTGAATATCAAATATTTTCCTGAGTTTATCTTCATAAAACTCGAAATACGGTGAACCTTGATAAGCTGTTTTGATGGATTTCCAGTGCAGGTTTCTCCAGTCTTCACGGTAGGAGATTTCTATATCTTTCAGCTCTCTTCTGCCGTTATGGGCAATAGGGATGATTAATGACAGTTTCCCGTTGGCTCCGTAAATATTGGCCCTGTTCCTGTATGTCTGCTTAGGAAAACTTTCGAACCTTTCAAAAACAATTTCGTTTTCAGGGTTTAAAAATACTGAGAACCATGAAATCGGCGGCAGGTAAAATGCCGGTAATAATACATTCTTCATATTCATTATGCAAAAATGAAGCATTTTTTCAAACACTTCATTTTATTTATATTTATTTAACTTATCATTAATCGTCTTCCGTTTTCTTTTTCCTCAACAGCTTTACAAAGTACTCCCATCCGAAGAACAGGATAAGAATCATGGCTGCAATCCACCAATAGGAGGTTTTGTTGGATTCACCGGTATTTGTAGCTTTAAACATCCTGTCCCAACGTACCTTAAACGGTGCCTGATAAGAGGAACTCGCGTCCTTGAATGCGCCCTGAAGGCTCATCCAGGTAAACATCGGTTTCCCGACAATATTTTCTTCCGGAACAAAGCCGAAGAATCTTGCATCTAAAGACGCATCCCTGTTGTCTCCCACCATCATGTAATAATCCTGCTGGATGGTATACTGATTGGTTTCCTTCCCGTTGATGAAGATTTTACCGTTTTTAGTCTCCAGGGTGTTGTTTTCGTACTTTTTAATAATCCATTGATATTCCGGCAGTGTTTCCGTGTTTATGGTAACAACATCCCCTTTTTTAGGAATTTTCAGAGGCCCGTACCAATCCTGGTTCCAAGGCTTGTTGATCGGGAAAATGGATTGGGTGGTATCAATACTTTTTGTATACGCTGTTTTATCAGCATTCAATTTGTATGAAATCGTGGCGGAATCTTTAGGATAAATATTTTCCTCCATGCTGATGACATTCGGCAGGGCTTTGATGTCTTTTGCCGTTCTATCCGTGAGGCCCTGGAACATATAGGTAAACCCGCCTTTATCGCTCTGCATTTCCCTTACCGGTAAAAATCCGTAGGTATTGTACATTCCCGGAATATCAAGCTGGGTTCCGGTATTTACAGTATAGGCATGCTGAACTTCCTGATCTCCTAAAATAGTTTCCGGTTTCCCGTTAACGAAAAGCCTTCCGGCTCTCATTTCAAAAGTATCACCGGCAGCGGCAACACATCTTTTTACATAAGGATCCTTTCTGTCGATGGCCGTGTGTACGGAATCCTGCGGGTAGTTGAAAACCACCACGTCATTTCTTTGAGGCTTGCTGAACTGCAGAATTCTTTCATAAGGCAGTTTAATACCGTCAACATAAGATTTCGGATCATCTTTGGGGTTTCCTTTTTCACCGGAATCAAACATGGTTCCCTGCAGGAAAGGTACGGCAACCGGACGCATGGGAAGGCGGTAACCATAGCTCCATTTATTAACGAAAAGGAAGTCACCTACCAACAGGGTTCTTTCCATAGATCCTGTCGGGATCCCGAAAGGCTGGGTAACGAACACGTGAATAATGGTAGCAAATACAACGGCAAAAGTAATAGACCCTAAAAAGGAATCTTTCTTTTTACTTTTCGCCATTTTCTCTTCATCCGTTAAATAAAGGTCATCTTCGCTTTCATCGATCAGTTCCGGATTTTTAGAGTAATTCACACTTGCCATATAAACAAATGGAAGAATAGCTGTCAGAAGCGGGCTTTTCCCGAATTTCTTCATGAGATAAATATGAAAAACCGACATCATGATCGGTCCGACAATTGGCAGATAGGATAAAAGTGCCCACCACACCGGTTGCTTTGCTTCTTTTAAAATGATAAAGTAATTGTAAAAAGGTATAAAGGAAAATAATGGATTATACCCCATTTTTTTGAACAGCTTCCAGGTGGAAATCCCCATCAATACAGATAAGATGAGAACGTATACTGCATAAGTTAAAAAATAATTCATAAATTTTTGTGCCTAATCTATAATTTGAGTAATCGGTAACGAGCAATGAGTAATTTGCTGCTCATTATTATTTATTATAAGTCCGCAATGTAGGGATTTTGTTACAAAATTAAAGTCCCAAAACATCTTTCATCTCAAAATTCCCTTTTTTATCCCTGATCCATTCCGCAGCTACCACGGCACCCAGGGCAAAACCATTCCTGTTGAAAGCGGTATGCTTGATTTCAATTTCATCCACTTCGCTTCTATAGAATACACTGTGGGTTCCGGGAACCTCATCTTCACGAACAGCAAAAATACCCAGTTGATTTCCCTGAGTCTCTTCCAGCTTCCAGGCATCGAATTTCGGGTTGTTTTTAAAGATGCCTTCTGCAATGGAAATTGCGGTTCCGCTCGGTGCATCTTTTTTGTGAATATGGTGGATTTCTTCAAGCTGGCAGGAATAATCATCTGCATTTTTCATCAGGGCGGCCAGCTTTTCGTTAAGTGCAAAGAATAAGTTTACGCCCAGGCTGAAGTTGGATCCGTATAAAAAGGCAGTCCCGTTTTCAACAGCCAGCTTTTCAATTTCAGGTTTTCTGTCAAGCCATCCTGTGGTTCCGCAGATTACCGGAATTTTATTTTCGAGGCAGGCTTTGATATTTCCGTAAGCGGCTTCCGGCAGGGAAAATTCAATAACAACATCCGGATGGTTCAGGTTTTCAGCAGTTGGGGTTTCTTTCAGGCGGGCTACAACTTCGTGTCCCCTTTTCGTGGCAATTTCATCGATAATCCTGCCCATTTTACCATATCCAACTAATGCTATTTTCATATTCTTTTATTTATCTGTTTTTAATACAAATATTTTATTAAAAACAGTTTATCTATTAATTAATGATTAAAACCGGTAACTCAAACTCACTCCTGTTTTCGGAGGGGTAAACCCATATTGATCCTGAATAACAGCCGTATTGAATGAAAGATCCGGATCATGGCGGCTTTCATACAAATGGGCATCCACCACAGCATCCACAATATTTAAGATGTAAATCAGTCCTGAAATGGCAATGGCATAATCCCTCTGCCTTTTTGCCCGGTCCTGTGCATTTCCCAATGCTACTTTATCGAGCCAGGGATGGGTATCCACGAATTCATTAGGGGTACCGTTGAGCTTGGCAATATAATATTCCCGGTATTTCCTGTACTGCTTGTCATTCCATACCGCTATGCCGACTCCTGCTCCTACCGCTCCCCATACAATGGGAATCTTCCAGTATTTTTTATTGTAAAACTGGCCCAATCCCGGTAAAACAGCAGAATACAGTCCTGCTTTGGTAGGGTTCAGTTTTAATGTTTTCCCGGTCGGTCCGTTTGCCTTCTCCAGATCCGAAACCACGCTGGCTTCCGTCTCTGTATTGTTCCTTTCCACAGACACGCTGTCTGTCGGGTGGTATTCTACCCGGATGGTGTCATTGGGGTTCACCTGCGAATAGGCAACCGCAAACAGGCATAGGAAAAATATAAAAAATATTTTCTTCATTTATTTGATATGGGATAAAATATATTCCAGTTCGTCCTCATTTTTGAAGTCCAGGACAATTTTACCTTTTTTACCGTTTCCGGTGGTTTTTATTTCAACTTTTACATCCAGGATATCAGCAATTGTTTTCTGGGCCCTTTTGTAATTGTTGTTAAGTTCAACCTTTGCTCTTTTTGCCGCTGCCGATTTTGGATTTTTCAGTGCTGTAGCAGCCTGTTCTGCCTGGCGCACATTCAGTTTTTCCTTAATAATCAGGTCAAACAGAATCTTCTGGTGCTCTTCATTTTCAAGGCTGATGATTGCCCTGCCGTGTCCCGCTGAAATCTCACCGCTCCTGATGGCATTCTGAATATCGGGGTTCAGCCTCAACAGCCTGATTGAGTTGGTGATGGTGCTTCTGTCCTTCCCTACCCTCTGGCTCAAATTTTCCTGGGTAAGCCCGATTTCATCCATCAGCCTCTGATAGGTCAGTGCGATTTCGATGGCATCAAGATCTTCCCTCTGGATGTTTTCCACCAGGGCCATTTCAAGAAGCTCCTGATCATTGACCAGGCGGATATAGGCAGGAATTGACTCCAGACCGGCCATCTTACTGGCCCTGTAACGCCTTTCCCCTGAAATGATCTCGAACCTTTCCCCTTCTTTCCTCAAGGTAATAGGCTGGATAACACCTAAGTTTGTAATAGACTGGGCAAGTTCGTTTAATGATTTTTCGTCAAAATAAGTTCTTGGCTGGGTTGGGTTGGGATAAATATCTTCAATGGCTATTTCTACGATATTCCCTACAAACTTATCCGCTCCTTCGTCTGTTGCGGAATTGATCGTTGCTTTGGATTCGGCACTCAGAATGGCGCCCAAACCACGTCCCATCGCTCTTTTTTTGTCTTTCATGTCTGCTTTCAGCTTTAGCTCCTGCTATACGCTTTTTAATTCTTTACTAATTTTTCGTTTTTTAATAAAACTTCTTCCGCCAATTGGATGTACTGGATCGCACCTTTGCTTTCTGCATCATAATTCAGGATGCTTTCCCCGAAACTCGGCGCTTCGCTGAGCCTTACATTCCTGCTGATGATGGTTTCAAAAACCATTTCCGGAAAGTGTGCGTTCACTTCTTCCACCACCTGATTGGACAGTCTTAAACGGCTGTCATACATGGTAAGCAGCAGGCCTTCGATATCCAGGTCTTTGTTGTGGATTTTCTGAACGTTTTTAATGGTATTCAGTAATTTGCCAAGCCCTTCCAGGGCGAAATACTCACACTGGATCGGAATAATCACAGAATCGGCTGCGGTAAGCGCATTAACCGTAATCAGTCCTAAACTCGGTGCACAGTCGATAATGATATAGTCATAATCATCCTTTACCTCCTGCAATGCTTTTTTCAGCATGTACTCACGGTCTTCTTTATCCACCAGCTCAATTTCTGCCGCTACGAGGTCAATATGGGAAGGAACAATATCAAGGTTCGGCGTTGCCGTACGTTTGATACAGGTTCTGGTTTCAACACTGTGTTCCAGAAGATTATATGTAGAATACTTAACATCTTCCACGCCAAGCCCGGAAGTGGCATTGGCCTGAGGATCAGCATCAATGATTAAGATCTTTTTTTCCAATACCCCTAATGCCGCGGCCAAATTAACAGCTGTTGTTGTTTTCCCTACTCCCCCTTTCTGATTAGCGATACCTATGATTTTTCCCATTATTCGAACTTTAAGGCTCAAAAATACACATTTTTCCTTGCTCTTAATGAATCAATAAAACGAAAATTGAGTTAAAATATTGTTAATAAGCGATTTAACGATAAAAAAAATTATCCACAAAAAAAATTCTTTGTGGATAAGTGTTTATTTATGTTAAAGGGAATTATCCCTCAAACTTCATTGTTATCGGAAACTTGAAATAACTTCTTACGGGCTGGCCTTTGACTTTGGCAGGAACCCATCTTCCTTTAATGGACTTAACCGTTCTCAGGGCTTCACTGTTAAAATCAGCATTTTTACCATCTGCTTTAAGTCCGGAAATAGTCCCGTCTTTTTCTACAATAAAGGTAACGGTAGTTTTCATAATACCGTCAGACTCCATTCCGGAGCCGTCAAAATTATTCATTACTTTATTTCTGAATGTATCGATACCACCCATAAAACTGGCCTCAACATCTACTATGGTCTTAGGTGTATTGTCTTCAGGTTTGAGCTGTACTTCAGTCTGTACCGGAGCTGTAGATGTTCCTGACGTATTTACAGGAGGCGCAATTGGAATATATTCCGGTGTTGTAATCTCTTTTCCGTCAGATGTCTGAATACCTGCAACTGCGTTCTCATGATTTTTAGGAATATCTTTTTTCTCATTCGTTACAACTGCTTTTGGCTCTGGAACTGTTTGATCAACAGTCTTGATTCTTATAACAGCAGGTTGCGGTTTTACCTGTACATGAGGAGGATCAATCTGGTCGATCTTTTTCAATTTGATCACTACCGGCGGGCCATCTACCGGTATATGTATTGAAGGCCCGCTCTTAAATAGATTAACTGCCAGCGGCGTTAAAGAAATTGCCGCTAACAAACCTGCACCTATGAAAAGAGCTTTTGTTAAAATTTTATCCGATTCGTTTCTTAAGGCGTAAGCACCGTATTCTTTGTTACGGTGCTCAAAGAGAACTTCGTTAAAACGAAATTCCTGATTCTGATGCATGTGTTTCATCCTTTTAATTTTTAAGCATTGATTAAGATTATTAGTTTATTACCCTTTATTGATAAATAATATTTTAACATCAAAAAATTTGCCATAAAATTATCGAATCACCATTAATTTAAAAAATTACATGCAAATATAAAATTTTAACTATGCTACAAATAACAATCATGCGTTTAATATCGGATGATGCATAGTATAAAAAATAAGATCTTAAAATATCTACTTTGAATGGCATTTGAAACCTTTTAAAACAAAAAAAGAGACCGTCAAGCTGACCGTCTCTTTTTTGTATTTTAATGGATGATTATCTCTTAAAATAATTCTTTTCTGATGATGTTCTGGCTTCTTTCCGGTCCTACGGATACCAGATAAACATTGATTCCCAGGTATTTTTCGATAAATTCGATGTATTTCTGAGCGGTATCCGGGAGTTCGTCGTAGCTTCTTACTTTCGTCAGGTCTTCGTTCCAGCCCGGCAGATCCTGGTAGATCGGCTCGTAGTTGTATAATTTTTCGGTTGATGATGTGAAATAATCAATGATCTTTCCGTCTTCCGTTTTATAATGGGTTACGATCTTTAGGTTTTCAATTCCCGTAAGAACATCTAATTTGGTAATGACCAGGTTATTGATCCCGTTGATCATACAGGCATGCTTTAAAGAAACCAGGTCTAACCATCCCGTTCTTCTTGGTCTTCCGGTTGTAGCTCCGAATTCACCGCCGATCTGTCTGATGCTTTCCCCCAGTTCATTGTCCAGCTCGGAAGGGAAAGGCCCGTTTCCTACTCTTGTACAATAGGCTTTGGCAACACCGATTAAATTCTGAAGCGAGGTAGGCGGCACTCCCGCTCCAGTACAAACCCCGCCCGTAGAAGGTGAAGATGATGTTACATAAGGATAAGTTCCGAAGTCGATATCCAGCATCAAGGCCTGCGCGCCTTCAAACAAAACGTTTTTACCGTCTCTGATGGCCTCGTTCAGTTCCAGTTCCGTATCCACGATCCTGTCCTGAAGCTGTTTCCCGATTTCTAAAAATTCATTGTAAATTTCTTCAACATCCAAAGTCGGTTTTCCGTAGTATTTTTCAAAAAGAGAATTCTTAACCTTCAGGTTTTTCTCAATTTTATCTCTTAAAATTTCAGGATTTAAAAGGTCTACCATCCGGATCCCGATTCTGGCGATCTTATCTTCGTAGCACGGCCCGATTCCTTTTTTAGTGGTCCCGATCTGCGTTCCTCCGTGCTCTTCTTCACGGTAGGTATCCAAAAGAATGTGGTAAGGCATGATGACATGCGCTCTTCTGCTGATAAAAATGTGATCCGTTCTCAAGCCTTTGCTTTCGATCTGATTCACCTCCTTAATGAAAGATTTAGGATTTACCACCACGCCGTTTGCAATGATACATTTCCCTTTGCACTGAAGAACTCCCGACGGAAGAAGGTGCAATACGAATTTCTCTTCACCCACATATACCGTGTGACCTGCGTTGTCTCCACCCTGGAAGCGCACCACATAATCCGATTTTGCCGATAAAACATCCGTGATTTTTCCTTTCCCTTCATCTCCGTACTGAAGACCTACAACTACGTAAGTTGACATATTTTACTTTTATTTTAGATTCATGCAAAATTACTTTTAAAAAATTGGGTGGGCAAATTTGAGGGGGATTTTATTTTTGGACGGGTGGAAATCATGTGGTTTAAGAGTTAAAAACATAATTTTCTATATCTTTGAAATAAATCCGGATTTGTTGAGAATTTTGACCGTAAAGAATTTTTGGAAAATATTTATCAAAAATGTTCTGCTGAATAATGAAATTCAAAATGACTAAAGAAGCATTAAACGATTTAGAAAAAATTTGGCTGTATACTTCTGAAACTTGGTCAGAAGGACAGGCAGATTGTTATTTTGATTAATGAATGAATTGAATGAAATTGAATATTTATATGAACATCCAAAATCCAGAAAAGATTATAGTGAAGTCAGAAAAGATTATTTCTGTTCAATGATAAATCGCATTTTGTATTTTATAAAGTCAATATTGAAAATGAAGAAATAGAAATCATAACACTTCTTCATCAGCAAATGGATATTTCGTAGCGATTAAATGAATAAAAAATTACATTATGATCAGTCCAGATATAATCTCAGAAATTGAAATACATATCCAAAAATTTAAAGAACGTTTTAAAAATGACTATAAATTTTTACCTACAGCTAATCCAAGGTCAATAGAAAATTTTGAGAACAAGTTTTCCGTTAAAATCCCTGATGACTTTAGATGGTTCTTATTGAATATTGCAAATGGAATCATAAATACTGATCAGCATAATTTTAATCTGACTGACAGAATTAATTTTTCAGATTATTATTATGAAGAAGATGAGCACAATCCTTCGTTACCTTTCAAACTAAATAATGAATTCAATTTCAAAACTGATGAATATGAAGATTTCATTAACGGAACGATTCAATTAGCAGGATATGGCTGTGGCTGCTATTCATTTATCGTTGTCAATGGAGAAGAATATGGAAATACTTGGGTAGATAACTATGCTTCAAACTCCGAAGTCAGTCCTGAAAAAAACGCACAAAAAAATAGACTCCGTTTTCATGAGTGGATAATTAAAGAAATAAACTTAATGATTTCTCAGAAAAAACAATCAGAAGAATTTAGGCAGAAACAACTTCAGGAAGAAAAAAAACAGATAAATCAGCAATATAAAAAACTGAAATCAGATTTCAAGGCTAAGTCTGCAACTTTAGATAAAGATCTATCTATTTTTGAAAAAATCAAATACTTTTTTTAACAGTAATTTTATCAATCAATTCATCATGCGGGATTATCCCAAAGGTTTCAACTATTAAACCTCACGGGTTTTTTAAACCCGTGAGGTTTAGAAATTCTCAATTACTCTGTAAAAATAATCTCATTTATTATACTAATCGCCCTTAAAAACATCTCATCATGGGAAATTACCGCCACAGTTCCACGATAATCCTTAACAGAATCGGTAAGAATTTCTATATTTTAGAGGTCTGAATCAGTTGCCGGGTTATCAGGAATAATCATATCGGGTTATCAATATTAATCTCATCTTAATTTCAATAAATAAACAGGCTGTCTAAAATTTGGACAGCCTGTTTATTTATTATATCATATTAAAATACTTATCAGATTATTGAATCTTATGAATTTTTTCAGTGAAACTGCCCTTTTCAGTGACCGCCTTGAGTATATATATCCCTACACTTATATTTTCTATTTCTACTCTTACTATTTTGGAATTATTCCCGGAAATGGCTTTAACAACCCTTCCCTGAACATCATAAATTTCTATAGATTTAATTATTGAATCTGCACTGATATTTATAAAATCTTTTGAAGGATTTGGGTAGATCTTTATATTTTCTTTTACCAGGTTACTTACATCAGTTGCCAGGACTATGTTATTACAGTCAGATCCTACTGTAGCTCCCGGAAGCATGTCTTGGTAATAATTGACTTCGGTATAAGATGGACTGGAAGAATCTAACGGAATATTATCTGCACAAACGAATTCAATATTCAAATTGTTCTGTAAATTAATAAATTCATTGAAAATTCCATTCTTGATGAGCAATGTATTGATGTTATTATTTGAAGCATTGACTGAAATAATTTGTGTATTATTTAAATCTAAAAATGTGAGTTGATTATCACTGCAGTTAAGAGCACGGGTGCTGTTATAAATATCTGCAAATGCATATGGATTATCTACTTCAGGCAACGCTGGGCTCACAAAAGAAGTCAGCAGGTTATGACTAAGATTTAGACTATTTATTTTTGAAGAGTTACTGATATTCAGAGAGGTTAGGTTATTGTTATTACAGCTGAAAAACTGGGTTACAATATTTGGAATATTGAGTGTATTTAAATTATTATAACTACAATCAAAATATTGAACAATAAAAGAACCGTTTGTTAATAAGGAAGTCAGCTGATTATGACTGCAGTCAAAGTAAATGCTGGGTTCAGGAATTTCGTATACATGTACAGTAGGCATTTTAACCAGCGTTAGACTTGTGGCATTTAAAAGTCCTAAATTATTGTAACTGCAGTTTAAAAAATTAGTAGTGAGGTTATTAATATTTAAGCTTGTAAGATTATTATGACTACAATCCACACCTCCCTTATAGGAAGTGAGGGTTCCCGGCCCGGAACCAAGATAATATGCTTCTCCCGTTATGTTCAGCCCGCTGAGATCCAAAGATGTTAAAAGGTTATTACTGCAGTTCAACACATGAAGATTGCTGCAACCATTCAGCAGCAAAGTTGTTAACTTGCTATTACTGCAATTCAGATCATAAATATCACTGTTTTGTAAGTTAAGGTATGAAAGCTTATTTTTATTGCTCAGATTTAATTCACCCGGACTTAAAGACACATTGTGCAGGTCAATATACTCTATATTGGGGCCTACGCTTATCCCACCGTTATTTAAATTATTATATGATGCATTTACCCATTTTATAGAGTTCATACTGCTGAGATATAGTTTGTCGATATTGTTATTATTGCAGGCAAGCATTTCTAAATTTATAAAATCAGTTATTTCAGCCATGGAAGAAATATTTGAAGAGCTTAAGTCGAGGCTTTTAACCTGTGATGCCTCACTCTGCTGTATCTCACCGTCTCCGTTCATATCAACAGAAAAGTAGTTTCCGGCTAAATTTTTTGCGACCGTATTTCCCGGATTTGAAGAAAGAATTTTGTTCTTAAAATTTACATCCGAAATGCTGATATTTTGAGCTGAAATTTGCTGCCCGAATATGATAAGCAGGGCTAATAAATAAAATTGATTTTTCATATCTGTGTGTTAAATGTGTTTAAATGATATTCTACAAAATTACTTATTGTTTATATAATTTTGATTATCAGCATTGTAGATATTTTTCTACAAAATTTTATACTTAGGATTTTCCGTACTGTTGTTTCCGGCCGGAATCGGTTTTTGTGTGATCCGGTATTGTTAAGTTGACAGAATTAATTAGGGCTAGGCTTCAATAACCGGTTGTTATTGTTCTGTTATATCTGAAAGAAACTGTATTCTGCATTGTTTTTATTTTGGGATTTGTGAAAGGAAAAGATAATGGAATTCTTTTTTTCGTTTTGAAATCACACAATTTTGTCATTTTGAAAGAATAATTTTCACAGTAATTAATTAGCATCCGTTTTCAGGAGCTGTTTCCGGCTTTCCGCTGTATCTTTTTCGCCAAAGCTTTTTTCCAAAGCCTGTCCAGAAAAAGGATGCCGCTGCAATCCGGGCTAGGGAAATTGTGCTGTTGATGTAGCCGCCCGTCAATAATCACTCAGAATTTCCGCTGCTGTATGGTAAGTGTTGATAACCGAACAGATAAACATTCCAGCCGCAGGTTACAGACATCATCGTTAAGATTGCTGCCTTTTCGGAATAACAGGAATTGCGGTATCTGCAAAAAATATTCACTGGAAATCAGGTCAGATAAAAAAGAATACACCCAATATCCCTTATTTTATGGATATGAAAATAAACACGAAAATATTTCCGTCAAAAATCCGTAACTTTGCCGCCTACTAAAAATTTTATGGAAAGTATTAAAGTTCACGATAAAACTTTTGTTCCTTATTTAGAGGATGCCGAAATTCAGGAGATTGTAAAAGCAACCGCTTTGAAAATTCATGAAGATTACAAGGACGAAGTTCCTGTTTTCATTGGGGTGCTGAACGGAGTGATCATGTTCTTCTCAGACCTTCTGAAGCATTATCCGGGGCCTTGTGAGATCGCTTTTATACAGATGAGCTCTTATGCAGGCACGGAATCCACGGGGATCGTTTACCAGAAAATGGAACTGACGAAAGACGTAAAAGACCGCCACATCATTCTTGTGGAAGATATTGTAGATACGGGAAATACGGTGGAAAGCCTCTTTAAATATTTTAATGAGACCCAGCGTCCGAAATCTGTAAAAATAGCTTCATTCCTTCTGAAACCTGAAGTATACAAGAAAGATTTCAAACTGGATTATATCGGGAAAGAAATACCCAACAAGTTTGTTCTGGGTTACGGCCTTGATTACGATGAACTGGGAAGGAACCTACCGAATTTATATCAGCTGTCTGACGGGCAGATCAACCATTAAAATAGTTATGAGCTTTTAGCTTCGGCTTTGGGCTTTTAAATTAGATCTAAGTAAAAAGAAATATTAACTGAAAAAGCTGAAAAGCCTGCAGCGTACCGCTTAAAGCTTACAGCATCACTAACATTATGATAAACATTGTTCTGTTCGGACCTCCGGGAAGCGGAAAAGGTACACAAGCACAAAATCTGATCGAGAAATTCAATTTAAAGCAGATCTCGACAGGCGACCTTTTCAGATTCAACATGAAAAATGATACTGAACTTGGAAAACTGGCAAAGTCGTATATCGACAAGGGAGAACTGGTACCGGATCAGGTAACCACGGATATGCTGATTGACGAAATCAGAAAACCGAGCGATGCGGCAGGATTTATCTTTGACGGATATCCAAGGACTGCCGTCCAGACGGAAGCCCTGGAAAAAATCGTAAAGGAAGAACTGAATGACGAGATCGATGTCTGTCTTTCCCTGGTTGTTGAAGACCGGATTTTAGTGGAAAGGCTGCTGAAAAGAGGCGAAGTCAGCGGGAGATCAGATGACAGCAATGTTGAGATCATTGAAAACCGGATAAAAGAATACTACACAAAAACAGCAGAAGTAGCTGAGCTGTACAAAAAACAGGGAAAGTATGTTGAGATCAACGGCGTTGGGGATATCAGCGGGATTTCCGAAAAGCTGTTTGCTGAGGTAGAAAAAGTAAAATAGTTAAAAGTTATGGGTGATGAGTTATAATTTCTTACAATTCATGCCTCATGCTTCATAACTCATAACTCCTAATTATAAGAAATGTCAAATTTTGTAGATTACGTTAAAATTCATTGTAAAAGCGGCCATGGCGGTGCAGGTTCTGCGCATCTCCGCCGGGAAAAATATATCCCGAAGGGCGGCCCGGACGGTGGTGACGGCGGACGCGGCGGCCATGTGATCATGAAAGGAAATGCCCAGGAATGGACATTGCTTCCCCTGCGTTATACCCGGCACGTAAAAGCTGAACGCGGCGAGGGCGGCGGAAAAAACCAGTTAACGGGAGCGTACGGAGCGGATGTCTACATTGAAGTTCCGATCGGGACCATCGCTAAAAATGAAGAAGGGGAAATCATCGGCGAAATTATGGAAGACGGCCAGGAAATCATCCTGATGGAAGGAGGAAAAGGAGGAAAAGGAAATGAGCATTTCAAATCTTCCACCAACCAGACGCCCAGGTTTGCCCAACCGGGAATGGACGGGCAGGAAGGCTATGTGGTCTTTGAGCTTAAGATTTTAGCGGATGTAGGGCTTGTCGGGTTCCCGAATGCCGGAAAATCCACCCTCCTCTCTGCGGTTTCTGCTGCAAAGCCTAAAATTGCGGATTACGCATTTACCACTTTAACCCCGAATCTGGGAATCGTGGATTACCGGAACTACAAATCTTTCGTAATGGCCGATATTCCGGGGATTATTGAAGGGGCGGCTGAAGGAAAAGGGCTGGGACACCGTTTCTTAAGGCATATTGAAAGAAATTCCATCTTATTATTCCTGATTCCGGCAGACTCCGAGCACCATTTCCAGGAATTTAAAATCCTTGAGAATGAACTGAAGGAATACAACCCTGAATTACTGGATAAAGATTTCATTGTTTCCATTTCAAAATCCGATTTGCTGGACGAGGAACTGAAAAAGGAAATCGCCACAGAATTCCCTGAAAACAAACAGCCGCTGTTTTTCTCAGGCATTACAGGAGAAGGCCTTGTAGAACTGAAGGATGCCATCTGGAAGCAGCTGCACGGATAATACAGATAACCGTTAAGCGATGATTGAAGTTAAGCGATGATTAAAATATATTAAGTACACTGTTCATCCGTGTACTTTTTTTATTCTCATAAAAAATCAAACCATACAATTAAAACCATGAAAAAAAACTTTTTACTGATTACATTATCCGCAATTTCAGCCATTGTACAGGCACAGGAAACACAGCAAAGCACAAAAACAGGCTCAGATGACCGCGCCACCGAAATGAGCTTTGGAATTAAAGGCGGGTACGCTTTGTCCGGCATGAAATTTTCCGAGAACAAACTCGATTCCAAATCTTATTTCTATGCAGGAATTGTTGCCGAACAGCCTGTGTCATCAAAAGTAAGCATCCAGGCAGAAGCACTTTACACCCGGCTTGGCGGAAAGCAGGATTTCCCGGTAGTTGATTTTACAGATTCCGGCGTTATAGAAAGGGGAAGCATACAGTTTGATTATCAACTGACGCAGCTTCAGATCCCGATCTCTGTTAAATATTATTTTATTCCTGCATTATCGGCTTCAGCAGGGATGAATTTCGGATTTAATATTTCTGAAAAGGTAAAACCGGACAGATGGTAAACGGTGCAACATCCGGAAACTTTGACAATATCAAGTCCCTGAATCTATTTCCTTTCTTAGGCTCAGAATACAAAATTAATGATCATTTCTTTGCTGATGCCAGATACCATTTCAATTTTATTGAAGTGAATAAAAAAGGCGGCTTACCGACAAAAATGGGCTTTTTACAGGCTGGTATCGGATATCGCTTTCAATAGGTCTGTTGGAACGCTTATTGATGGATACGGCAAAATATAAGTTATGAAGTATCTATTAGGCCTGTGCGCATTTATCTTATTGTTTTCATGCACAGCACAGAAAGGAAATTCCAAATATTCGGTGATCGAATATGAAGCCACGCCGTGTTTCGGGTTTTGCCCTGTTTTTAAAATGACGGTGAATCCGGACCGGACTGCCGTTTTTGAAGCGGAGCATTTTAATTTTGGAGATCAGCCTTCAAAAGACAATCTTTCCAATCCCCGTGAAGGAACTTTTAAAGGAACAATTAAAGAAGCGGATTATAATAAACTAACTGCTCTGTTAGACGGCCTGAACGTAAAGAACCTGAAAGACAACTATGGCGAAAAAAATATTTCTGATCTTCCGTCATCCCATCTGCGAATCCGGTTTGCTGACGGGACAACAAAGCATGTTGAAGATTACGGGAAACGCGGAAGTGAAAAGCTTTCGGAATTATACCGGTTTTTTGAAAACTTAAGGAAGAATCAGCAGTGGACAAAAGTTAAATAATCACTTTAAAATAATTTAGACTATCTTTGCAGTATATTTCGCGGCATTCTCAGCCAGACGGTAAACTATTTTACTTAAAATTCTGTTAAAAAAATTAGCAGAACTGCTAAAAATGATGAAGTATACTGCTTCAACCGCATTATTTTAATACACGATTTAAATTTTGTTATTTACAGACTTAAACATTATTAAGCCCATTTTAGATGCGCTTCAAAAGGAAGGTTACGAAAAACCTACGCCTATCCAGGAACAATCTATTCCTTCTATCCTTGAACACAGAGACGTGTTGGGTACTGCCCAGACGGGAACGGGGAAAACAGCAGCTTTCGCCATCCCTATCCTGCAGAACCTTATGGAAAGAAAAGGGCCAAAGAACAACCATATCAAAGCACTTATCCTTACCCCGACCAGAGAGCTGGCCATTCAGATCGAGGAAAGCTTTAATTCATACGGTAAAAACCTGCCTTTAAAAAAACTGGTTATTTTCGGGGGCGTAAAACAGGGAAGCCAGGAAACAGCATTGAGAAAAGGCGTTGACATCCTGGTAGCCACTCCCGGGAGACTGCTGGATTTTATTGCCCAGGGAATTATCAGCCTGAAAAACCTTGAGATCTTTGTACTGGATGAAGCCGACAGAATGCTTGACATGGGCTTTGTGCACGACGTCAAACGGATCATCAAGCTTCTGCCGCCCAAAAGACAGACGCTTTTCTTCTCTGCCACCATGCCGACAGAAATCCAGAAGCTGGCCGATTCTATTTTAAATAATCCGATAAAAGTATCAGTTACTCCTATTTCTTCAACGGCAGAAACCATTAAGCAGGCTGTTTATTTTGTAGATAAAGAGAATAAACTTGACCTTCTGACGCATATTTTACAGAATACCATTTCAGATTCCGTGCTGGTATTTTCCAGGACAAAACACGGTGCGGACAAGATTGCCAGAAAATTGCAGTCTAGTAATATTTCTACTGAAGCCATCCACGGGAACAAATCCCAGAATGCAAGGCAGAATGCTTTGAATAATTTTAAATCAGGAAGGACCCGTGTTCTGGTAGCTACCGATATTGCCGCGAGAGGTATTGATATCGATGAACTTAAATATGTTGTCAATTACGAACTTTCAGACGTTGCTGAAACCTATGTTCACAGGATCGGAAGAACAGGACGTGCAGGGGCGGAAGGATCTTCAATTTCGTTTGTAGACGGACTGGATTTACTGAACCTAAAAGATACTGAAAAGTTGATCGGGATGAAAATTCCGGTTGAGAAAAACCATCCTTTCCATACGGATAACCTGGTGGTGGAAAAGAGGGATTCAAACAACAAGCCTTTTACGCCAAGGCCGAAACCGGCAGGCCAGCAGAAATCTGATCACAGCAAGAAGCCGAAAAATAAGAGCAGTTTCTTCAGGAAAAAATAAAATTAAAGCCTTCCCTACCGGAAGGCTTTATAGTTTTAGTTCTATATAATCCCAAACAGTTTCTTCGCATTCTCCGTAGTGATCCTGTCAATCTCAGCAAAATCTTTATTGTAGATATTGACCAGCTTTCCGGCTACCAGATCAAGGTATGAACTTTCGTTCCTTTTCCCTCTGTGCGGAACCGGCGCCAGATATGGAGAATCTGTCTCAAGTACAATTTTATCCAACGGGATTTCACTTAAAAATTGGTCAATCCTGCCATTCTTAAACGTTACCACGCCACCGATTCCCAAGATGAAATTTAAATCCACTGCATGCCTGGCCTGTTCAATATTTCCTGAAAAACAATGGAAGATCCCCCGGAGCTTCGGATGTTTTTTTCTTTCCAGGACTTCAAAGGTTTCATCAAAACTTTCCCGGGTATGAATTACAATCGGCAGGTCTTTTTCAATGGCCCAGTCGATCTGCTGCTCAAAAGCCTTTACCTGGATATCCAGTGTGGTTTTATCCCAGTACAGATCAATCCCGATCTCTCCGATGGCCGGAAAATTCCTTTCATTCAGGTACTTATTAACGGTTTCAAGTTCTTTTTCCCAGCTCTCAGGCTTTACATAACAGGGATGCAGCCCCATCATGGAGAAAACCTGTCCGGGATAATCTGCTTCAAGCTGCAGCATTTTTTCATGCGACTCCGAATCAATTGCCGGGAGGTAAAATTCTGTAATGCCTTTATCTAAAGCCCTCTGAATGGCTTCTGCTCTGTCTTCATCAAATTCTTCCGCGTATAAATGGGTATGGGTATCAATCATTTCATTAAAATTTCAATAGATCTTCATAAGGGTTTTCCAAGCCCAGCATCATGCCGAAAGCAGGTTCCGTCTTTATCCCTCTCTTCTTAAGTTCTTTTATCTTCTGTTTAAATTCTTCTCCTTTTTTCTGTAATATCCTGTATTCTGCCATCATGTGCAGGTAAGCATTCTGTTCTGCCGGCAGTTTATCCTGCGCAAAAATTTCAATAGTAAAACCTTCCACTGTGAAATTTGAAACCACCGATTTTTCACCGCTAACGGTTATTTTTCTTAAGCTGAAACCACTATAGCCCTGAAAATACCGACGCAAGAGTGCAGTAAAACTGTCTTCATCCTTAAACCGACAGATGACATCCAGATCGCTTGTATCCGTATCGATTTCAATCGGGACCGTTCCTGCCAAAACAGGTGAATAATTTTTCAGCTTTTCAAAAACCTGATGTTTCATCAGAACATCATGAGCTTTTTTCTGTTTCTGATTTCCGGATTTTAAATAATCCAGGGTGGTAAAATCAGTCATCTGAAAATATTCTGTGCTTCACCTTCTGACGCTGGATCTCAATTCTTTGGTTTAATTTCTCCCTGAATTCGATATATCTAGGGTCTTTTTCATCATCTGTCCTGTGCTGTAAAGCTTTGTTGATGTTAAGGTTTTCTTTAATAAACGCTTTCGTATCCTCTGAAAAATAAGCATTCCCGAACTGATCAAAAATATAGTTAACCGCCTGGCTGTTGGGATGGATCATATCTTCATTATAAAAACGGTAATCACGCAGGTCATCCATTACAATTTCGTATACCGGCAGGTAATGGCAGTTTTCAAACTGGGGAAGCATCTCATGGATTGCTGTAATCAGCTTTGCTTTGCTGAGCTGGTTTTCAATCATCCCGTCTTTGGTATGCCGGACAGGTGAAACGGTAAACAGGATCTGCACATTGTCTTTGCAGATATCATCCAGGTTCAAAACGGTATTGTAGATGGAATCTGTGATCTCCTGATGGGTCAGCAGCCTTTTTTTAAAGAATTTCTGCGGAATTTTATGACAGTTACCCACCAGTTTATTTTTGGGAATAAACTCATAAATAAATGAAGTCCCGTACGTGATGATGACCCAACCGGTATCCTGAAGAAAAGAATTGCCTTCTTCTATTCCTGCATTGATCTTTTTTAAGGTCTGGTGAATATACCGTGTATCAAAGCCTGTATGATGATCGAGGGAAATGAATTCCTCGTTAAAGCTGATCAGCTCGTCTTCAATATAAAATTCAGCATCATGCAGCCTTTTCACTGCATTGCTGATCGAAAACGGGTTAAAGATGGTGCCGAAAGGATTGTTAAGGGACTGCAGCTGCCCGAGCTGAAACAGATCTGACATTTCAGAGGCAAAACAGGAACCTATTGAAAATATTTTATCTTCAACCTGAATCTTTTTCTGCGATTCTTTAATCTCTACTTCAGTCCTGAATTTCATGGGCAGGTAAGGTAAAAAGGTGTTTTACAAGATTACAGATCCATATTCTCCGGCCTGAATCCGCTCACCTAACTCTCTCTTCTCAACAAATAATTGGCCAGTTCTGTAAAAGGTTTTTTCTTTTCGTCCGGAATATCAATTTTTTCAAGGTAGCTCTGCCCTATTTCATTGTGCTTTTCAATAAGCCTCAATGCTTTTTCATCTACTTTTGTCCTTCTGAAAATCTTTTCCACCCCATACACTTTATCAATATTATCGGTTTTTTTAGAATACCAGTAATCCAGCTCTTTTCTTTCTTCCTCTGTTGCATGTTCTTTTGCCATCAGATAAAGAACGGTTTTCTTATTCTCATAGATATCCCCCGCATGCTTCTTCCCGAACTGTGCCTGGTCCCCGAATACATCAAGGTAATCATCCATAATCTGAAAAGCAATCCCGATATGCTTCCCGAAATTAAAGATGGATTTCGCATCCTTAAAATTGGCTTTTGCAATCATGGCCCCGATTTCAAACGAACAGGCGCTCAGGACTCCTGTTTTATAGGTAATCATTCTGATGTAATCATCAAAAGTGACGTTTTCCTGACTCTCAAAATTAATATCATACTGCTGGCCTTCGCATAAAAGCAACCCTGTGTGCGTGAAAATCCTGATACAGGCCTTAAAAATCTCAGGCTCCAGGTCTTCAAAAAATTTATAGGCTTTCAGCATCAGTCCGTCTCCGGAAAGAATCCCTACATTGATCCCGTGCAGGGTATGGATCGTAGGCTTGTTTCTTCTTAAAGGAGCCTCATCCATAATATCATCATGGATCAGCGTGAAGTTAT
This sequence comes from Chryseobacterium sp. JJR-5R, assembly GCF_034047335.1. Classification (NCBI taxonomy): domain Bacteria; kingdom Pseudomonadati; phylum Bacteroidota; class Flavobacteriia; order Flavobacteriales; family Weeksellaceae; genus Chryseobacterium; species Chryseobacterium sp. JJR-5R. The sequence continues at coordinate 1,080,548 of NZ_CP139137.1, read as the reverse complement.
GGAAAAATTCGATGGCCAGGGCAGGTTTGATCGCCTCTTTAAGATCTCCGCCGAATAAATCACAGGCCATGAGAACCATGATCGGACGAAGGCGTTTTCCACCGTGCGAAATAATGTAGTTCATCGGTTCATACAGTTCGGCAGGCTTGTCTTTAAAAGTATATTTGGTAATGGCATCCGCAACAATCTGTTGGTATCGGTCTAAAAATTCCATAAAATCTAATCGTTTAAACAAAAATACGGTTTTTCGGGGGTTGGTAAAACAAAAATCTTCATCAAAGGATGAAGATTTAATTAAAACTTCTTTTGCAGTTCCGGGAAATAATCTTGATAAATATGCGGAATTTATATGGAAAATATTACAGCTCCTGAATCATCACCGCTGTTTCCGCGTAAGGGTCTGCAATGGAAGCGGTGACTATATTCGCATCATTTCTTTTCCCTGTAATCCTGAGCTTAACCGTTTTGGCGGAGGTTCCTGTACTGATGATACACAGTGCAGGGCCTCCTGAAGAATCATTGTTTGTTTCGGTAGACGGTTCACTGTATCCTCTTGAAGCTACAGTACAGACTGAAGAATCATTTGATGCGGAATCTACGATTTCGTACCGTGCCCGGCTTTGGGTACTGTTTGATCCGGACGCTATGGCCTGTCTAATGTATATAACCTGTGAGAAATTATTCCTTTGAAAAAACTTAACAGTCTCTGATTTCAAAAATATGACCGATACGTATCGGATCAGCCAAAAAAAACTTTGCCCACATGAATGAGCAAAGTCAATTATTATATTAGAATGTGTTTTAAGATAAAAAAGTAACCACCAGATAGGTAATTGCAGCAACAATCGCTGAAATAGGAATGGTTAATACCCATGCCCAAAGAAGGCTTACGGTAATCCCCCATCGTACGGCAGAAATCCTTTTTGTTAATCCTACCCCGATGATAGAACCGGTTATGGTATGTGTTGTGGATACAGGGATACCGAAATGGTCTGTAATAAACAAGGTAATGGCTCCTGCAGTTTCTGCGCTTACGCCTTCCAGTGAAGTTACCTTCGTAATTTTCGTCCCCATGGTCTTGATGATCTTCCATCCGCCGCTCATGGTCCCCAGTGCAATGGCTACAAAGGAAACTAGAGGAACCCAGATGTAGTGTTGTGCAAAATGATCAAAACGCCCTGCAGATGGGATTTTAAGATACTCAACATCCTGCAGCATATTTACGTGGTAATAGATAACGGCAGCACCGATAATTCCCATAACTTTCTGGGCATCGTTCAGGCCATGTCCTAAACTGAACAGCGCAGAAGAAGCCAGCTGCATTCTTTTGAAAGATTTATCCGCTTTGTACGGGTTTGACCTCTTATACAGGTGAACAATAATTAATGTGATGATAATCGAGATAATCATCCCTACGATAGGAGCCATGAAAATGAACAGGAAAATAGGAATTACCTTATCAAATTTCACGACACTCTGCTGGGTCACCTGGTTTAAAGCTTCCTTCGAAGTCTCCCAGAATCCCAATCCGGGCTGGGCGGCTGCCACATCATGGTAATCCATCATAAAAGCATGCATTAAGGCCGCCCCTAAAAACCCGCCGATCAACGTGTGCGACGAAGAGGACGGAATCCCGAACCACCAGGTTAAAAGGTTCCAGGCAATGGCTGCAACCAGTCCTGAAAATATAACTTCAAGGGTAATAAAATTCTCGTTGACGGTTTTGGCAATCGTGTTACCGATTTTAAATTCTCCAATGATGTATGCTGCAATAAAGAAAGCCGCAAAGTTCCAGAGCGCTGCCCAAAGTACGGCCTGAAACGGAGTTAATACTTTTGTAGAAACAATAGTTGCAATTGAATTGGCGGCATCATGGAACCCATTGATGTAATCGAAGATCAAAGCCAGCGCAATAATAACTATCAGTAAAATAGGAAATTCCATTTTTTAATTATAATGATTAATTAAGCGTATTTGATCATGATGTTCTCAATCGTGTTGGCCACATCTTCTGCTTTGTCAGTAACCACTTCAAGATAATTAAGTACGGATGAAATTTTGATGATATTAATGGCATCGTTTGTTTCGAACAGTTCCACCATGGAGTTGGAAAGCAGGTCGTCTGCGATGTTTTCAATAGAATTCACTTTGATACAAGCCTCTTTTACCTGTTCCATGTTTCTGAAGCCTTTCAGGTTCTTCATCGCATTCTGGATTTCAAGGCATGCCTTGTGAATCAGCAGGGAAAAATCTGAATATGCCTTCATTTCAGGCGATTTGTACAGGAAAATGTATTTTGTGGAAGCGTAGATGTAATCAGCAATATCATCCAGTCCCGTTGCCAGCGTGTGAATATCTTCTCTGTCAAAAGGCGTAATGAAGTTTTTACCAAGCTCTACAAAGATTTCGTGTGTCAGCTCATCATTTTTGTGCTCATAGTCGCTCATTTTCTTCAACATGGAATCATCATTAAGATCGAAGTCTTTGATTCCGGTGTTAAACTCTTCAGACATTGCAACCAGGTTTTCAGTTACTTTTTCAAAAAGCACAAAGAAGATTTTATCTTTGGGTTGAAAAGCGTGGAAAATATTACCAATTCCCATTTTTAAGTATTTATAATTTTGTGCAAATTTCCTAAAAAAGCATCTTAACAAAAAGCATATAACGTTAAGTTTTGTTAACATTGAACATACCACAGGACCGGGTACAAAAAAACCGGCCTTTAAGCCGGTTTATATTACTGAGAATGAGTTTAGTTAGCCTCTTCAGCCCTCATGTCTTTCCCTCTGAATTTCATGGAAGAAATATTGCTTAAAAGATCTCCTTTGAACGATTTTTCAATTTCAAAGAAAGAGAATTTCTCTAAAATTTCAATATCGCCTATTTCGGCTCTTTTTTTGCTTTTCCCCGTTGAGGTTGCTTTGTTGATGATATCCAGAACATCAAGTTTCTTCAGCTGGTCTTTTTTACCCAGATTAAAGAAAAATCTCACCATGTTTTCATTGCTCTTCTTAGGCTTGCCTCCGCGTTCTCTTCTGTCGCCGCTTCTTTCGGTTCTTTCACCTCTGTCGCGGTCCCGTCCTCTGCCGTCACGGTCTCTTCGGTCTCCTCTTCCTGCTTCATCCCTGCTGTTAAGCTTCTGTTCAATTACATCATGTCTGTCTTTGTAGTACAGTGCAAGGTCTTTCAGCTGGAACTGAAGAAGTTTATGGGCAAGTTCTTCTTTGGTAAAGGCTGATAAATCAGGGATTAAAGAATCATCAAATTCAAAGAAATCTTCGTGTATTTCAAAAAGGCTTTCAAAAACACCGCCTACCTGGGCTTTAATAATCTCGTCTCCTGTAGGGATTCTTCCTTCGGCAATTTCAATTTTAGTCACCGCCTTGATCTGCTTCAGTTTTCTGCTTTCTTCAGGCTTAATCAAAGAAATAGAAATACCGTCTTTTCCTGCCCTTCCTGTTCTTCCGCTTCTGTGAACGAATACTTCAGGATCATCAGGTAAAGAATAATGCACAACATGCGTCAGTGAATCTACATCCAGTCCTCTCGCTGCAACGTCTGTTGCTACAAGGATATCAATATTTTTCAGTCTGAATTTCTTCATTACCGTATCCCTCTGCGCCTGGGAAAGATCACCGTGAAGCGCATCTGCCGCATAGCCGTTCTGCATCAGGAAATCAGCAACTTCCTGCGTCTCCATCCTGGTTCTGCAGAAAATAATTGAATACTGGTTGGGGTTGGCATCGATAAGACGCTTTAACGCTTCTTTTTTCTGGCGGTACCCTGCCACATAGTATTCATGCTTGATGTTCTTCTTAACCTCGTTAATGGAACCTACAGAAATCCTGTGTGGTTGTGTCAGGTAATTTTTAGAAATTCTTTCCACTTCCTTACTCATCGTTGCAGAGAATAAGAACGTCTGCTTCGTTTCAGGAGTTTCACTTAAAATAGTTTCCAGTTCGTCTTTGAACCCCATGGAAAGCATTTCGTCGGCTTCATCCAAAACCAGCCAGTGAATGGCGGAAAAGTCAAGTGCTTTTCTGTTGATAAGGTCAATTACCCTTCCCGGAGTCCCCACAATAATCTGCGGCTTGTCCTTCAGTGACCTCATCTGATCCATAATACTGCTTCCACCGTAGACTGCTGTAGTCTTGATGTCTTTCATGTATTTGGAATAGTTTTTAATGTCTTTCGTAATCTGAAGACATAATTCCCGTGTCGGACAAAGCACCAAAAATTGGATTTTGCGACTCGTATCGTCAATCATATCCAAAATCGGAAGCGAAAACGCTGCTGTTTTGCCTGTCCCTGTCTGCGCAAGTGCGATCAAATCGCGAATATCTGAAAGAATGAAAGGGATAGTCTGTTTTTGGATTTCTGTCGGGCTTTCATAACCCAGTTCGCCAATGGCCTTAAGAATGTCAGGACTTAAATTGGACTCCGTAAATAAATTCATTAAATATTTTAAAATTTTTGCAAAGATACAACTATTATTTGAATTATGTTTTAACTTTGGTTACAGATATAATAATTTAACGTTCAAATACCATTATTCTTTTATAATTTTTACATTAAAACTCTGTTTTTTTTACTATTTATCTAATTAATATTCTTTCCTATCTTCATTTCACTGCCCTTAGAAACCTGTTTCCATAACTGCAACAGCCACTTTTATCATCCGTTTTAAGTATATTTGACCTAAAAATATCTTATGCCGGCTTCAATTTCCCCGCACGTTTTTGATTTTCTTGAAAAAATTACGGTCCATAACAACCGCGAATGGTTTGCTGACAACAAATACCTTTATACAGAAGCCCGGGAAAACATCATTGTATTCCTGGAAGACCTGATCGTTTCCATGTCTGAATTTGATCCGGAATTGGCAAAGATCGATGCCAAGAAATCGCTGTTCAGGATTTACCGTGATACCCGGTTCTCAAAAGATAAAGTCCCGTATAAAACCAATTTCGGTGCTTCCCTGGGAATGGGCAAAGGCAGCCGGAAAGGCGGATATTACCTTCACCTGGAACCCGGAAAATCTTTTATTGCCGGAGGAATCTATATGCCTGAATCCTCTGACTTAAAAACATTAAGGAAAGAAATTTCCCTGTACGGGCAGGAATTCCTTAAAGTTTTAAACCATAAGGATTTCAAGAAATATTTTCCGAAACTTGACCAGGATGACAAGCTGAAAAAGATTCCCCAGGGCTTTGAAAAAGAAGACCCGATGGCAGAATACCTGAAACTGAAAAGCTTTATTGTCGTACATTATCTGAAAGACGGGGAACTGATGGATAAAGACGCTGTAAAAAAATTAACGGGAATTTATGCAATTATGAAACCGCTGAATGATTTCCTTAACGCCCCGCTCATCCCGTAACCGCTTTATATCGGTTATATTTTGTAACCATCCGAATAAAATATAAAACACTGATAATCAAAATTTTAAATAGCCGATATTTTAACAGTAATTTAACATTTTTGCGTATATTTGCCACCTGTCAAAAGTGTAACAATGTCCCTGTATCAAAGAATTGCCGAAAAACTGCAGTATATCAGTCCGAGTTTTTATAAGAAAAGATTTTTTAAAAGCCTGACCCATCTCAATAAAGAAAATTTTTCTGAAAGAAACGTAGAGCCGGAACTGGTATGGATTAAGGAATTTTTACCTAAGAATGCCGTAATTCTTGACATCGGCGCAAACGTGGGAACTTTTCTGTATCAGTTGGAAAACAGGCTGGACCATGAGCATATTTATGCTTTTGAGCCGAATAAAAAGCTGTACAGACGTCTGAAAAGACTGTTCCCGGCCATGAGGATCCTTCCTCTTGCGCTGTCTGACGAAAATACCACTGCCGAATTTAAAGTTCCTGTGATCAACGGTAAAACGGTGGCATCCAGAGGAACCCTGAACGTTGACTACAGGGAAAAAGGCGAAGAGAAAAGCTATACCGAGCAGGTAAAGGTGATTAAGCTGGATGACTGGGCTGCCATTGAGCATTTCCAACGCCTGGATTTTATCAAGATAGACGTAGAAGGCAATGAAATGAAAACCCTTCTGGGTGCTAAGGAAATCATCCGGCAGTTCTCCCCCACTTTAATGGTGGAAATGGAACAGAGGCATCACGATACACCGATCTGGAAAGAAATCGCCGAAGTTGAATCCTGGAATTATAATGCCCATTACCTGAACCGCCATACTTTTGAACTTGAAAAACTGACGGAATCCGTTCTGCTGAAAAACACCGGCGACGAAAAAAACAAGACAGAATATATCAACAACATCATTTTCATTCCTAAAAGTCAGTAAAAGCATGAGTGTAGTAGCAAGGCAGGGATTCAAATATTCCATCATCGGCTATGTAGGGTTCTTGTTGGGTACCGTCTCTGCGATTTTTATCTTCCCCAATGATTTTGAGTTTTACGGAAAACTGCGGTACAGCATGCAGACGGCAGAAATGCTTGTCCCTTTTGTGGTCTTCGGGATCTCTTACGCAAACGTAAAGTTTTTCCACAGCGTACAGAAGGACGGCAGGAACCAGAATATGCTCTCGCTGTCACTGCTAGCTGTTTTCATTAATTTCCTGCTTTTCTGCGGTGCATTTTTCATCCTCCCTTATTTGTATCCGAAGTTCCTGCAAACCCAGGCCTGGACGATTAAAGGGATTATCCTGCCGTTGATTCTTGTTTTGTCTCTGTGTGCGGTATTCAATAAATACATCTCCAATTACAAACGCATTGTGGTTTCCAATATTTTTGATAACCTTTTTCCTAAAATAGCCAACCTCGGCGCATTTTGCCTTTTCTTTTATTTTGCACTGTCACAAAATATTGCGCTGGCTTTTTTCTTTGGGATTTTTGCACTGATGCTGTCCGGGTATATTTATTACATCAATAAATTAGATAAAGTCAGCCTTGATTTCAGCACCGGCTATTTTAAGAAAGATAATTTCTGGAAAGAATTTCTGAACTACAGTTTCTTCGGGTTCCTGGGGACGTTCGGAAACTATTTGGCCATCAACAGCTTTATGATCGGCGAGTTTATGGGAATGGAAGAGAATGGCATTTATTCTGTTCTGTATGCTCTGATTTCCCTGATTTCCATCCCCCAGCTGGGGCTGTTTAGCATTTCAGCACCGATCATCAGTAAAAACCTGGCGGACGGAGATATGGAAGGCCTGGACCGGTTCCATAAGAAAACGTCCTTAACCTTATATTTTTTAGGTGCGGTTTTATTCTCTTGTATCATGGTCGGATTTCCTTTTCTGACCCAGTTTATGCCTAAGAACGGGGTCCTGCTGAGGGAATATGAACCGGTGATCTGGATCTGGGGCTCGGCAGTGCTTGTAGACCTGGCAACCGGGTTCAACGGCAATATCATTTCACTTTCAAAACACTACCGCTTCAATATTTTGGTAATGCTTTTACTGGCCGGGCTGACCGTAGGGCTTAATCTTTATTTCATTAAAAATACCGACCTGCAGCTTATCGGCATTGCCTTATCCACCGCGATCTCTTTAACCACTTATAATGTGGTGAAAGTAGTCTTCAATTATTTCGTATTTAAGGTTTCCCCACTGACGATTGAGATGATTTTCGTTTCCATTATCTGCACGCTGGCCATTACGGTAGCCATTGTTCTGCCGAACTTCAGTAACAATTTCATCAACCTGCTTTATAAACCTGCTGTTGTTTTGCTGTTGATTTTTATCGGGAATTATTTCACCAAGATTTTTCCGCTTGAGGAATATTTGAATAAAAACTTTATTAAAAGTATTTTCAAATTCAAATAGCGGTCAGGTCAGGTTCTGCAGGACTTTCTCAATTTGTTCCTGAACGGCTGCTTTAGCATACTTTTCCTGAAAAGGAAACGAAGTATTTTTCAGCGCTTTAAACTGTTCCGGAATATTTTCATCTTCGGGAATGATGAAATCTGATGCAGACGGATAATTCACAGGAAAAATCGCAGGTTTACCGTATTTTATGGCATCTCCGGAATTCCCGGTCATTTTTGTCTCCCCGTAGATTTCTTTCCGGCTGAAGAATTCGGTTTCCTGCTGAATCGGGCACCACAATACGTCTGCCCGCTGCATCCATTGTTCAAAAACATCCTGCGACACCCTTTCTGAAAACCAGGTGATGCTGATATTTTGAGGCAGATCTGACGATAATTTTTTCAGCTGCTCCAGTTCTCTACCTTTTGCCTTGCCGAGGAACACAAAGTTAAAAGGCTCATCCGTTCTTAAATTCTTAATGGTTTTAAAAACATGGCTGTAATCCCTTCTTTTATGCGATACCCCGCCCGGAATGACAATAACCGATTCCCTTTTCGGACGGTTCTCCCATTTCCCGGTATAAAAAACAGGCAGGAATCTTAACCGGCCGGAAGACAGGCTTTCGTCAAGCACCAACAGGTGCTTTGCCTGTTTATACACCTCCGGAGCAGCGGAAAGCCCTTCTTTCCAGAAAAGCTTGATCCTGTACAGGATATCTTCTTTCCATATGCTTTTGAGCAAATCCAGCGGTGAACTGTTCATAAAATTAATGTTATGGACAATGACTGCCGAATTGTACTTCTTTACAATTTCCTGAAATGTACTGAAATAACGGTGGACCGTTCCGATGATGACAAGGTCGTATTTCTTTTGTCTAAGCTGGTCCAGGATCATTGAACTGTCAGACAAAAAGATTTCCTGACCATCCTCTTTAACCTGGCCTTTAATTTTTTCCGAAAGATAATATTCTACATGGAATTTTTTGGAACCCTGCATGATAGCCATGAAATCATGAGTCACTTCAGCGTGGTTATCCAGTTCTATGTAGGCTATTTTTTTCAAATTTTACTGATTTTCAATATGGTAGTGACCAAAGATTTGTTGAGCAATTTTCCCTTATCAGATCCGTTAATAATTTACATTTTCAGCCATTTTTTCTTCAGCATATTCCAGCGCTGGCGGTTGACTGTCTTTTGTTCGTCCCTGGAAATTTTTAATTCCAGCCGCTGAGAGCGGCAATGTTCATAAGCCCTGATGATCAAAAAAAAGAATGAGGCAGACCTGCTTTTTGCAGCTTCTTTGAAAGATGCGATGTAGGCTAAAAACCTGTTTAGTCCCAGAAAATAAAAATACTTTCCGTAATATTCCGCCGGTCTTATGGTGTAGTCGGCACCTTTTACTTTAATCAGTTTTACATGAAGCTCAGGCAGTACTGCTTCTCTCCAGCCCAGGTTCTGCAGTAAAATAGAATCGATATTATCCCAGCCCAGGGTTTCGCGGAGCCCGTCCATCTGGATATAGCTTTCTCTCCGGTATGCTTTTAACGGTCCGCGGACATGGTGTCTGTTGGAATTTCCTTCATATACCCAGTTTCCGTTTTTTTCAACATATAAAAGTCCGCCTGCCAAACCATATTCGGGATTGTTTTTGAAGGCTTCTGATATGGTATTGAGATAATTTTCAGGGAGAATGATATCCGCATCGAATTTGCAGATGATGTCAAATTGGCTGATATCATGAGTTTTCAGTCCGTTCTTAAAAGCACTGACCACTTTTGATCCCGGCTGGTGTTCTGATTTCTGAAGATCAACGGTCTCAAAACGAGAATCCCGGTCTGTGTATTTTTTAATCACATCAGCAGTTTTATCCGTAGAACCGTCGTTAACAGCCACTACTTTAAAATCCCTGTGCGTCTGACGCTGTAAGGAATCCAGTGTCAGTGAGAGATGCGCTTCTTCATTATGCGCAGGGATGATGATCAGAAATCTCAAAGCAGATAAATAATTGATGGTTTATGAATAATGGGTAACAAATAATGAATGAATAATATTCAGAGGGTTGAGTTTATCAGTCACTACTTGTTATTTGGTTTATTTTATTTGTCGTGCGGTTTCAGCATGTTCCGGGGATCAAGGATCTCGTCCAGCTTTTCCTGAGACAGGATTCCTTTTTCCAATACCAGATCGTAAACGCTTTTACCGGTTTCCAAAGATTCTTTGGCAATTTCCGTGGAATGTTTATAACCGATATAAGGGTTGAGCGCCGTTACGATGCCGATGCTGTGCTTTACCATGTTCAGGCAGACTTCCCGGTTTGCGGTAATTCCGGTAATGCATTTTTCCCGCAGCGTATCCAAAGCATTGCAGAGGAAATGAATGTTCTCCATAATGGCATGGGAAAGCACCGGCTCCATGACATTAAGCTGCAGCTGTCCTGCTTCCGCAGCAAAAGTAACGGTAAGATCGTTCCCGAATATTTTAAAGCATACCTGATTCACTACTTCAGGGATAACCGGATTCACTTTTCCCGGCATGATGGACGATCCCGGCTGCATCGGCGGCAGGTTGATTTCAAACAGCCCGGCTCTGGGCCCTGAAGAAAGCAGCCTCAGATCATTGCAGATCTTCGATAATTTCACGGCAAGGCGCTTCATGGCTGAAGAGTAGATAACGTAAGAACCCGTATCAGGCGTTGCTTCTACCAGGTTGGGCGCAGAAACAACCGGAAAACCGGTAATCTGGGCTAAATTTTTAGCACAAAGAACGGCATACCCTACCGGAGCATTGATTCCGGTCCCGATTGCCGTGGCTCCCATATTCACTTCCACAAAAAGATCAGCATTACTGTTAAGCTTAGAAATATCTTCTTCAAGGGTAGCTGCAAATGCCTCAAATTCCTGTCCCAATGTCATCGGAACAGCATCCTGAAGCTGCGTCCTGCCCATTTTGATCACATCCTGAAACTCCTGTCCTTTTGCCCTGAATGCCTCAACGATTTTTTCCAGTTTTTCAACCAGCGTTGCATTCATCTGCAGCAGTCCCATTTTTATGGCTGTAGGATACGCATCATTGGTAGACTGTGAAAGGTTGACATGGTCATTAGGCGAGCAGAATTCGTACTGCCCTTTATTCTTCCCTAATTTCTCCAAAACCCTGTTGGCAATTACTTCATTGGCGTTCATGTTAATAGAGGTTCCGGCCCCGCCCTGAATCATATCTACCGGGAACTGCTCGTGAAGCTCGCCCCTGATTAATTCATCACAGGTTTCAGCAATGTTATAGTACAGGCTCTCATCCAGGAGACCCAGCTCATAGTTGGTTTTGGCAGCTGCTTTTTTAACGTAGGCCAATCCTCTGATGAACTGAGGGTAAGATGATAAAAGCTGTCCTGATATTTTAAAATTATTGATCGCTCTCTGGGTCTGTACTCCATAGTAGGCATTGACCGGAACTTCCAGCACGCCTAACAGATCACTTTCTTTTCTGAAATTTTCCATAATTTATTTATAAGTAATACATCCATCTAACAATCTGCCAATTTAATAATAAACCGTATAGTTTCCGCAGATTATTATCCTGCAGGACAAATTACCTTTTATTTTACCGGGTATTTTTGTATTAAAGCCTGCAATATTGAAAATGTTTCGGCATCCATTATCCCGTCATAGTTTTGCGGGCGGAAATGGTACTGGAATGCTTCAATGGTTTTCTTAGTCGCATCATCCCATTTACCGCTCAGGTCCAAAGCATACCCGAATTTCTGCAGCTGGGTCTGAACATTGAAGATAAATGCAGGATCAATATACTGGACCTGGAAATCCGTAGAGGTTGCCAGATCATAATAGCCCTGTTTAATGGATTCATCATACCACATGCCGATCTGGTATTCATCATACAGCATTTTCCATGGGAACAATGGGCCAGGATCCTGTTTCCTGGTCGGGGCAATATCTGAATGTGCCAGGATATTGGTGGCCGGGATCTGATACCTTGAGGCAATATCTTTTACCAGTGCAGCCACTTTTTTTACCTGGGCTTCATCAAAAGGCACGAAAACCCTTTTTCCTGCAGCATCAGCGGTATAGCCCGTATTTACAATTTCGATTCCTATAGACGTGTCATTAAGGTTCTTATCATTCCTCCAGGCACTCACTCCTGCATGATAGGCGCGTTTGTTTTCATCCACCATCTGATAGATCTCGTTGTCTCCGGTATTGTTTACCAGGTAATGTGCACTTACTGCCTGCTGTGAAAGAACGGTGATTGATTTATCGTCCGGCAGTGCCGTGTAATGCAGAATCAGGTACCGCTGCCTGAAATTCTGTGCGATGGCAGGGAAATAGGTTTTTACCACTTTATAACCGGCAGGTTTTGCAGAAACAATGGAACCGTAACTGGCAGTATTGTCATTTTTTGTAATGTCCGCGATATTGGTGGTGAAAAATTCAACTCCATGTTCAGTTGTAACTTTTGACTTGGGTTTTTCTCCAGACGTCTTTACTGCTGTTTTAGGCTGTATGGAAGGCGTTCTTGGGATGTATTGTTTTTTCCGTGCGTTCTGCTGGGAACCACATGAAAAAAGCAAAGTACTTAATCCGATGATATATAATGTCTTACGCATTTGTTTACTTTTTTAGTCGTTTATCAGCTCAAAAATACGCAAATTTTTCTTGAAAATTATTTGGTAAATAAAGAAATCTATTCTATATTTGCACTCGCAATAACGGAACAACGATCATTAAAATCAAAGATAAAAGGAGGGTTGCCAGAGTGGTTAATGGAGCAGTTTGCTAAACTGTCGACGCGAAAGTGTCGCAAGGGTTCGAATCCCTTACCCTCCGCATTCTTTTTCTAAAACAATATATTCGGGGCGTAGCGTAGTCCGGTCATCGCGCCTGGTTTGGGACCAGGAGGTCGCAGGTTCGAATCCTGCCGCCCCGACTTTTTTAACGCGCTTATTGATTACTAAGCGAGAATCAAAATCTTTTAATGGGTGCGTAGCTCAGCTGGATAGAGCATCTGCCTTCTAAGCAGACGGTCAAAGGTTCGAATCCTTTCGCGCTCACTGTATAAAAACTCACAAGAAATTGTGAGTTTTTTTGTTTGCGGATATTCTTATTTTTCATATATAAATTAAATCACAAATTTGAAATCTTAATTCTTGCCGGAAGCTCAACCGGACAGAGCATCCCGATTGTCATCGGGACGATCAAAGATTCGAATTAGATTTCATTAACACCTCTACAATTGTATTAAAATAACTATCCGTAGTATCACGTTAAACTAAAATTTATTTTTATTTTAAGATTAAGTTAATCTATTGGTTTTTAATATTGTAAATCTATTCAAAATACAATTGTTAAAATTTGTTGAAAATTTATTTTCATTATTCAGAAAACTGCCTTATATTTGCACCCACAAAAAACAAGGTAATTCTTGTTGAAAGATGGCCTAATCGGGGCGTAGCGTAGTCCGGTCATCGCGCCTGGTTTGGGACCAGGAGGTCGCAGGTTCGAATCCTGCCGCCCCGACTGTTTTAATAGTTTTCTCAAAATTATGTAATGGGTGCGTAGCTCAGCTGGATAGAGCATCTGCCTTCTAAGCAGACGGTCAAAGGTTCGAATCCTTTCGCGCTCACTGTATAAAAACTCACAAGAAATTGTGAGTTTTTTGTTTATAGATATTCTTTCTATGCGCTTCTGTTATATTTTACATTCTGAACTTTCAGACCGGTATTACGGATCAGTTTCAAAATCTGGGGTTGCTAAGCAAAAAGTTTAAACAACCTGAACAGGAAATTACCTTTTCACCAAGAATTCACCTTGTGTATTTCATTTAATATTCAGCTTTGCATAGATTTCCAGGCTGATAAACTGTTCATCCTTTATTTCGCAGTCCTTCATCGTTCCTTCAAATTCAAAATCGAGCTGATTCAATACCTTTTTGCTGTTTTTATTTTCTGTTTCCACAAAAGCTTCGATCCGGTGAACACGCATGTTTTTAAAGGCATAACTGCAGGCCGGCTGTGCTGCTTCCTTTATCATCCCTGAACCCCAGAACTCCGGCAGCAGCCAATATCCCATTTCAATCTTCCGGTTTTCTTTATTCCAGTTATTAAATCCCACGGCTCCGAGAAAAGTATGGTGATGGCGGTCACAGACAGCCCACCAGATCCCGGTCTCTTCTTTTTCTATCTTTTTAAACCAGGCAATCTGTTCCCAAGTAGCTGATAAGCTGTTATAATGTACGCCATAATGCTTTATTACCTCAGGGTGAGACAGCCCGTAATATACCGATTCAATATCTGTTTCCTGAAATTGCCTTAATATCAGTCTGTCTGTAACCAATACAGGGAAAGGGTTTACTTTTGCATGTTCTTCCTGAACTGGATGCAATGGTTCACCCGATACGTCCGCAGGCTCAGTTTCTGTTTTTTGAATTTCTTTATCCTGCGCATGCGCATGCCCTTTCAATAGTTCCGGTCGCGGAGAATTGCAATGTACCTTTACATCATCTAGGGAATAGCCGGAAAGACCTTCGATGCCTGACTTAAGACGATCAGGTATACCGGTCTGTTCAGATTTTATCTCAGACCGTGAAAGAGAATCTTCATTTGTTTTATTTTGCTTCTGGTGTTTCATACAGTTGGCCGGATTATATGTTTCAGGTTGATTAAACATTGAACATTATGTTTGAAAGATACCATTAATCAGAACAATAATCTTCACATTTCAGGTCTATGCTGAATACAATTTTATATTACTTATCAGCACCGGAATTCCGGCAATTTTCTGCAATTGTTACTCCCCTTTTTAACCCGGATTCAATTGATCATTAAAAAACCACCGTAAAGATACAGTGATTTCATTTTGTATTAAAATTTTCTTATTTCAATTTATAAGAATTTCCGTCCCAGAGATAGGCTTTTGAGGAATGTTTTTTCTTTTCCCTGTCTTTATCGTCCCTTTCCATTTCTTCCATTTTCAGTATAAAAGCGTTGGGAATTCCCCCTTTGTCATTGGGAAAAATAAGTTTTTCATTGTGATAATAGGCATCGGCATCACCTACATTCATCAGCTGCGGAAGTGCGGTTAATTTTTTATCTTTATTGAATAAGATGTACTGGTCATACCCTGCAATCCCGCACGCTTCTCCTGAAACGGTTGCTTTTAATGTGAATTCCACGTCTTTAAGCTTATGGCTGCTTTCAACGGTAAAGGCGGCATAATTCAGGCTTTCCCCGGATCCTGTATCAAAAGATACTTCACCGATCAGCCGATTCCCTTCCAGGACTTTAACACCGGCAATATTCTGTGGGTAGGCCTGATTAAACTCCTTATCTTTTTTGTCGACGGTTTTGGAGATTCCGAAAAGAAAATCAAGTCCGTTTTTATTCCTGTATCCCACAGCCAGGTTTCCGCCCCAGATATAGCCTTCTTTTGTCTGATTATCTTTCTGGTAGGATATTTTATACCAGTTCGCAGCCCTTTCGCCTAATTTTAAGAGTGCATCTTCCCTGTGAAGAACCAAAACCTGCTGGTTGGACTGTAAAGAATCTGAAACCTGGCCTTTAACATCGGGAGACTGCCTGATCCGGGCCTGGTCGGTAAATATTTTCTGAGGCTTATTCTCTTCGAAATTAAAAATGCCGTTCGCATAGGCAGGTTCTTCTTCCTGTGCGGAAAAAGCCTGAGCCATACATAGAAATAAAAAAATAAGTACCGTTTTCATATTCCTATTTTTCAAGAAGCAAGCTTACCCATTCTTCGCGCTGGAGCTGTTTTTTAAGCTTCAGCCCGCTTTCCCTGCAGACTTCCAGTATATCATCCACATCGAAGAAGCAAAGCCCCGAAAGCAGCAGCTGTCCGCCTGCATTCAATACATTAACGTAGGCTGGAATATCAGAGATCAGGATATTCCGGTTGATATTGGCCAGAATAACATCATAATGTTCTTTACCCAGATTGTCGGCGGTTCCCTGTTCAATATCCAGTTCCACACTGTTTCTTGCTGCATTTTCTCTGGAATTTTCTACAGACCATTCATCAATATCAATGGCTTTTGTATGGCCGGCACCCTGCTGTTTTGCATAGATGGCCAGCACGGAAGTCCCGCAACCCATGTCCAGGACCTGTTTACCGTTGAAATCAACAGCCATCATCTGCTGGATCATCAGGTGGGTCGTCGGGTGATGCCCCGTACCGAAAGACATTTTAGGCTGTATGATAATTTCGTGCATTCCAGGAACCGACTCATGGAATTCTGCACGGATCATGACTTTATCATCAATATTAATCGGCTCAAAATTCTTTTCCCATTCCTCATTCCAGTTGATGTTCGGCATTTCCTGAAATGTGTATTCAATTTTTACATTTTCATTATGGAAGATGGGAAGCGCTTTTAATTCTTCTTCATTCAATACGTCTTTCTGGATATACCCTAAGATCCCCTCCAGCTCTTCTGTAAAACTGTCGAAACCTATTTCGATAAGCTCTGCCATCAGGATTTCATTCCACGGCTGAAGCGGAGAAATTTTGAAATCGAATTCTAAATAATGTTGCATGTGAATAATTTGCTGCAAAAATAAAACTACTTTTTTGATTTTCCGGAATAAGTTTTAAAACCGCATTCAGCTGATGTAAAGTTTTTGCAATGACACTCTTAGTAAAGACAAACAGGTAAATACCGGCAAAGCCCTAGCCCCGATTGAAACAGAAATCCTTTTTTGAAAAAAAAGATTGCAGCGGAAAGCTGGAAACAGCTCCTGAAAATTATCCGTAAAAAAAAGCGAACCGAAGCCCGCTCTGATTATTATTTTAAACTGATTTTTATGGATTGGTAGAGAAAATAGACCCGTTGGCGATTAATGCCCTTCTGTTCATTTTCAGGATATCCCTTACCCATTCTGCAAAATCTTCCGGCTGAAGCACTTTTTCAGGATCTCCGTCTGTGAGGCCTCCCTGGATCGACATGTCTGAAGCAATGGTACTCGGGGTCAGCGTAACCACACGGATATTTTGTTTCCTCCATTCCGCCATCATAGATTGTGACAATGAAACCACGGCTGCCTTGGACGCGGCATACGCTGACATATTTGGTCCGCCTTTCAGTCCGGCCGTTGAGGCTACATTGATGATATCGCCTTCGCCTTTTTCTTTCATGAAAGGGTGGACTGCTTTTGCGGTATAATATACTCCGAAAAGATTGGTTTTAATGACCTGTTCCCATGTTTCCGAAGGCATTTCCTCGATAGACCCGAAGTCACCGATTCCTGCATTGTTGATTAAAATATCAATGCCTCCCAGCTGTTCTGCCAGCGATTCTATTCCGGCCTTTACATGGATTTCATTGTCTATACTGAAAACGGCATATGCTGCCTTTACGCCCAACCTGCGGATTTCATCAGCCGCCATTTTAAGGTTCTCTTCATTTCTCCCGGTAATCCCGATATTTACCCCTTCACTGGCCAGCGCCAATGCCACAGCTTTTCCCAATCCTCTTCCTCCACCGGTAATTACGGCATTTTTTCCGCTTATGTTCATCTTATTATGGTTTATGTATTTGTTAAGGTGCAAATTTACAAAAGGTATTTTTCTAATCTGAATGAACACGAATGTTTTTCACAAACGCACTTATTTAAAGTGTCTATTTAAATTTTATAAAATATATAGGATCCATAGATGTTTATTGCACCTGATATTTAACCAGTATGAATATATTTAACAGGCTGCAATCTTCTGATATTAATTTAAGCAGGCTCTGCTATTTGTGAAGGCCTGTATTTACATCACAAAACCGGCTCTTTCCAGAACCGGTTTCAATTGAAAGTATAGTAAAAAAATAAAAAGCTTAAGGAATAACAATCTGGTCCTGAACCTCAAATTCTTCTGAAGCGGTAAACTGGTTTCCGTACATATCCGAAGCCCTTACCTCAACTTTGTGTTTCCCCAGGGAAAGTTTTTTGGAAAAATCCCCTGTCCAGATGTGTTTTGAAATTTCCGGGTTGGAAGGCCTTCTCCCCGGAAAAATATTCTGCGTGGTATCCCATTTGAAAACCGACACGGCAAAGCTCGGATCTACCGTTTCATCATACTGCATGGCTTCCCACTTTTCGCCGTCTATCCTGTATTCCACTTTATCCTTTCCGCTCCCCATAAAGAAATTGGCTAAGATTTTCGCCGAGGTTTTTACGGGATAGGGAACGGCTTTCGGAACATATAAGTTGATCTGGTAGTCATCCGGTTTCCCGGCAGTTTTGTACTTCACTTTGTACTGGTCATCATTAAAACTGATGAAAGAATATCCTTTTGCAGTCCCGTCCCTCATGGTGGAAGTCGGCAGCCCCAAATCATCGGATGTTCCGGACCACCAGTCGCCGCAGGTAGTTCCCACGTTGTATTCATGCAGGTCTTTTGACCCGTTCCACCCTGCTTCTTTCCCGTAAAAAAGCTGCTGCTGGATGTGGGTGTGCGCGGATAACATCAGTGCATTCCTGAACGGAGCCAGATAATCAAACAGTTTCTGGCGGTCTGAATTCCTGAAATTATCTTCATTTTTATGCTCCAGCGGGATATGGAAAGAAACAACGATCAGTTTGCTTTTATCCACCAGCTTCAGGTCGTTTTCAATAAATTTCAGCTGGTCTTCGCGGAAGCCTCCCCAATATCCTTTTCCGTCCCGCGGATCCGGGTACAGGATATCATCCAGAATAATAAAGTGGACATTCCCGTAGTTGAAAGAATAATTGGCAGGCCCAAAATTAGACTCAAAGGTTTCGTCTGACAGAAGGTCTTCTTTGGCATCGTAGTTCATATCATGGTTTCCCATTACATTGTACCACGGCAGGCCTACTTCTTTCATCACGTCTGCATAAGGTTTCTGAAGGCTTAGATTGTCGCCTACCAGATCTCCGAGGCTGATTCCCAATACTGCATTTTTCCTGTTATTTTTAACTTCGCTTACAATGGCTCTTTTAAAATAATCCAGCTGTTTCTCGGTGTACGGCTGCGGATCGCCGAAAACCAGGATATCAAAGTTTTTGCTTTCACTCTGTTTATACAGGGCAAAGTTCAGTTCTTCAGGGAGCGTCCCGGTTGGCGCCGTTCCTTTGTATTTGAAATCTGCCGGTGAGCCATTCGGCTTGTACTGATAATAATATTGAGGAAGGTTATTTGCATTAACCGGCGTCATGTATCCTGAAGGCTTGATCACAAAAATCGTCTGCCCGTCCTGAACCGGAAGGCTGTACCTCCCGTTTTTATCGGTTAATATAACCTGGACCCCGTTCGATACGGCAACTCCCGCGATTCCTTTTTCCCTGTTTTCCTTTTTCTGGTTTTTGTTGCTGTCTTCATACACATACCCTGAAACGGAAGCCTGTGAGAACGCCATTGCTGAAATTAACAGGCACGGCATTAAAAATTTTATATTCATTATTCCTTCTTGATTTTTTAATATTGATTATTTATTTATTCCACCAGACTTTTACGTTGATATCGTCGCCGCCCATCTGCTGAACCGCTGCCTGGTAATTGCCGGTGTTTAATACCCTTGGATTCGGCGGATACATAAGCCTTGAAGGCATGATCCCGTTGTTTAAAAGGCCTCCGTTATTGGGAAGCACCGGAAACCCCGTCCTTCTTTTTTCAAACCACTGCTGCTGGTCTACAAAGAACAATGCAATGTATTTCTGGATCATGATCCTTTCCAATGTCCCGTTATAGGCAACATTGGGATTGGCAAAATAATTGGCAGGCATTACCGAACCCCACTGCTCAATGGTTGCCTTTACGCCGTTTTCATAATACGTCTGTGCATTTCCGGGAATAACGCCTTTGAATGCCAGCTCCGAAAGGATAAACTGCAGCTCCGCATACGGGTAAATCAGGATGTTCAAAGGCGCTTTGGCCAGGTTCTGGTTCATGTTGGACGGCTGGTAATTGAAAGCAGTTCCGTACGCATAGCCTGAAGGAGCCCCTTTATACCCGATATTCGCATTGGCCGGGATACTTTTCGCCTGGCCGAAAAACATCGCCATTCTCGGGTCATTGTTGGCTTTCAAAGTTTCCACAAAAAATGTTGAGGCAGCCCTTCCCGTTGTGAAATCCTGCGGCCTTGTGATCGGTGGAAGAAGAGGTGCCACACCTGTTACGTTTACCTTTGCGGTTTCTGCATTGCTTTGGAAGATCGGGTAAATCGTAGGATTGCTGATGATCTCATTGATCCTCTCATGCACCTTAACCTCCCCGTTCCTGCTTAAAATCCTGGTCAGCAACCGTAAAGAAAGTGAGTTACAGAACTTTTTCCAGTTGACAATCCCGTTGGCATCGCTTTCGGATTTGTAAAAAATATCTGTCCCGCTAAGGGTTTTCGTGGTCACGAAGAGGGAATTTGCCGTTTTTAAATCATCCAGCAATTTAACGTAAATGTCTTTCTGCCTGTCAAATTTCGGCTGGGTCATGCCTTCATCCAGGCTTGATGCTTCAGAAAACGGAACGTCACCGTAGGTATCGGTAAGGTTGGAATAAATCCACGCATTAAGCACCATTGAGATTGCCAGGTAGTTCGGGTCATTGTCCCGGTCAGCGGCAAACTTCATGTCTTTTACCTGCTTAAGCCATTTGTAGCTGTTGTTCCAGAAGCCAGCCCCGGTATTTTCCGTGATATTATACCGGCTCAGGGTATTTCCTTCATTAGGAAAGTCAAGAGAAACCTGCATGATATCAAAGGTGAAATCATTGGCTCTCATGTAATTTACCGCCGACATATTGTACTGTACCGGAACCAGTAATTTTGACGCTACCGGCTCACTGATCCTGCTGGTATCCGAGTTTACCTCATCTAAACTTCTGCTGCACGAAACCGGAACCAAGGACAGCCCGGCGATTAATAATGTATTTACAAGTACTTTTTTCATGATTTTACGTTTTAGAATTTAACATTAAGCTGAATACCTACCGTTCTTGCCGTCGGTAGCTGCCCTACTTCCACTCCCGGAGTGATCTGGCTGTCATTCAATGTGGCTGCTTCCGGATCAAAGAGCGGGAATTTGGTCCACATCCAGAGGTTCCTCCCGAACAAGGCCAGTGTAAGATCTGTTATTTTAAGCTGTTCGGTTATGCTTTTCGGGAAAGTGTAGGAAATCCTTGCATCCCTCAGTTTGATGAAAGAAGTATCAAATGTATTGGTTTCTACATTTGCCCTCCTGTAATAATCTGCATAGTAAGCCGATACCAGGATTCCTTTGGTATTGGGAGAGAATGAGCCGTCTGGATTCTGCACTACCCCATTTCCGACAATTAAGCCTCCGGGATTTTCCCTTCCGTATAAGGTATGCCCCAGTTTTCCCTGCTCCGACATTTTGTGGTGCGACTGTGAGTAGGCCATCCCTTTGTACTGCCCGTCAAAAGAGAAGCTTACCGTAATGCCTTTGTATCTGAATTCGTTCTGGATCCCTGCCCTCCATTCCGGGTAGGCGTTCCCTATTTTCTTCATCTGTGTCGGCTTTGCCGTCAACCCGTCATTGGCATTGAAGATTACCTGTCCGTCAGGTGAATACATCAGCCCGTATCCGTACATATCTCCCAATGAGCCTCCTACAAATGCATTGAAGTATACCACTCCGCCTACACTTCCCATCGTATAAGGCTCGCCGTTGAATTCCGCAGGAAGGGAAAGTATCTTATTCCGGTTCAGGGACCAGTTGGCATTAACGCTCCATGAAAAATTCTTGTTCTTAACAGGATAGGTGTTCAACGTCATTTCAAGCCCTCTGTTCCTTACTTCTCCGGTGTTGATCACACGGGTACTGTAACCTGTTTCCCAAAGTACAGGTACCCTTACGATCTGATCTTTGGAGTTGTTCTGATAAGCCGTGACGGTATAACTGATCCTGTTTTTAAGAATACTGAACTCCATCCCTGCCTCTTTACTGGTAATCATATTAGGCCTCAGGTTTGGATTCGGATATAATGAGGGGGATTCTACCGATCCGTTGAAATCACTGTTGTTATAATATTTGATCAGCTGGTACGGATCCGTATCATTGCCTACCCTGGACCATGAAGCCCTGAGTTTCCAGTAATTAAACCGGTCCGAGGTCAGTTTGAAAATATCTGAGAGAATGAATGACGTTGATGCTGAAGGGTAGAAATAGGAACGGTTTTCTTTCGGGAGCGTGCTGCTCCAGTCGTTTCTTGCCGTAAGGTCAAGGAATATTTTGTTTTTATAGCTTAAAGTAGCCAGGCCATAGGCACTGTTTACCTGCTTATCATTAGGCCTTGCAAATTTTGAAATATTTGCAATTCCGTTGGGCATGGTGTATACGCCCGGCTTCAGTAATCCTTCTGCCAGATAATCATTCATCACATATTCAGTATAGCGGATATTCCCTCCGGCTGAAACACTGAAATCAAAATCATTGAACTGGTTTTTATAGGTGAACAGGACATCATTATTCAGATCCATTAACCTGATATGCTGCTCCCTGTACATCCCCTGAAGATAATTGGCAGAGCTCCACGGCCTTTTCTGGGTACGCAGTTCGTTGTTAAGCTCCATTCCTGACCTCACCATTACGTCAAGGTCCTTTGTAATTTTATAATTGAGGTTTACATTTCCGGTGATGAAATTTTTATCGACCCCATTCAGCATTTCGTAAGCGATGAGGTAAGGATTATCGATAAATGAACTGAAGGGATGGATCTGGTCTACCTGTTCCTGTCCGGCTTTCCAGATCGGCCTGTACCATGACAGATCCACATTCGGATTCTGGAAAATCATGAAATAGGAAATAGACTGGTTGCTGTATCCCGTCGCCGGCAGGTTGTCACTCTTTGTTTTGCTGTAATTTAATTTAATCCCGATCTTCAGTTTCTCGCTTAGTTTATGGTCTACTGAAAAAGCAGCGGTAAACCTGTCGAAACCTGTATTGGGCATCATCCATTCGTTCATTAAATAGGTTAAAGATGACCTGAATGATGTATTTTCGTTAGACGCTTCTACGGCGATGTTATTGGAAAAAGTAGTTCCGGTTTCCCAAAACCCTTTGATGTTATCCCGGTAAGGCTGCCACAGCTGCCTTGTTGCACTTTGTCCCTGGGTGGCGGGATCATACTGGAAATAATACTGTCCGGCGAACTTAGGCCCGAATGCGCTGCTGGTAGAACCTGTATTCACGCCGTCTGCTGAAGCCTGGTAAGAATAGAAATAATTCCCCTTCGTATCTTTCTGCATGGTTCCCTGTCCGTATTCATACTGGTAATCCGGCCATTTCAGTACAGAATCATAGCTTGAATAGGAATTCAAGCTTACCTGTACTTTACCTTTTCTGCTTTTTCCGGATTTTGTCGTGATCATGATGGCTCCCCCTGCCCCTCTGGAACCGTAAAGAGCAGATGCGGTAGCACCTTTAAGAACGGTAATGGATTCAATGTCATCAGGATTAATGGTGTTGATCCCGTTTCCGTAGTCAATAGGCAGGTCTGCCTTGGATCCGGCTCCGTATGCTGAAAACCCTGTTCCCGTGATATTGTTGTTCAGCGGAACGCCGTCTACTACGATAAGGGCATTGTTTTCGTTCGGGTTCATCGAGATGTCACCTCTCAGTTTGATAAGGGAACTTCCGAGCGGGCCTGCTCCGGCAGTCTGAATTTTCAGTCCGGCCACTTTTCCTTCCAGCGCCTGGGACCAGTTGTTGTTCTGCGTTCTTAATAACTCTTCAGATTTAATGGTTTCGGCCACATATCCTAAAGACCGGTCCTGCCTTTTAATCCCCAAAGCTGTTACCACCACTTCGTCAATATTCTTAATCGTATCCCGCTTCGCTTTTTCCTGGGCTGCCAGATTGACGCTTACCAATCCTAACAGTGAAAGAATCAACAGCTTTTGTGTCTCTTTACGCATATCCTTTTTGTTTGCGCAAAATTAGAACGACATTATGACTAAGGGTTTAACAAGGTTTTAACATTAATTAAATAATTATTAAACGAAATATGAATTTATGCTTAACAAAGAAACATAGAAGTTTGGTTAATAACAGGTTAAAACAATTACGGATTTTTAATATGAACACGTCCGGTTTTATGCCTATTTTTATTGTCTTTTTATGAGAAAATATAAGATACCTTATATATGCCATTATTGATTAGCGGTTACATTATAATTGGTATTCAGGCAAAAAAAATCAGCCTGTCTCAGTGAGACAGGCTGATTCAAACTGGTGGATTCCTGTTATTTGTCTTTTAGCTGATCAGGGATATTGGTGGTTACAAACCCTATTTTCTGCTTTTTCAGCTCTTCATATACGGCGATGTCATTTACCGTCCATGCATTGGTAATTAATCCCAGTGCCGTTGCTTCGGCAATCCAGTCTGGGTTTTTCTGGAAGATACTGTAATGGTAATCAATCCCGTCCAGTCCTTCGTTTTTAACCTGCTGTGGAGAAAGTTCGCCCTTCAGGTACTGTACTTTGAAAGCAGGCTCCAGCTTTTTGATTTCCTTACAGATGTTTAAGCTGAAAGAAATGAATTCACTCTGGGATTCCAGCTTCATGTCTTTGATCATCCTGACCGTTTTTGCCGTCAGTTCATCTTCTTTCTCTTTCGTTTTATCAGGCTTGATTTCTACAATAAGTTTTAGTGAACCGTCCTTTTTCCCCTTTTTTAAATAATCCTTAAGTGTAGGAAAGTCTTCGCCGTTTGATAATTTTACTTTTCTGAGCTCTTTAAAATCAGTCTCTGAAATTTCCATTTTCGCATGGTGCTCGTCATGGTTTACCACCAAAACGCCGTCTTTCGTCATTCTGACATCGAATTCAGCACCGTAAATCTTCAATTTCTGCGCATTCTCCAGTGATTTCAGAGAATTTTCGGTAGTCGGCGGCTGGGTCTGCCAATAGCCTCGGTGGGCAATAATCCGGGTTTGTGCCTTCATGATTACGGTGCTTAAAACTGCTAACCCTAAGATAACTTTTTTCATAATATAATCTGATAATTAAAGATGAAGTCCTGCAACTTTTGCTAAGATCGCATTCAATTGCGGGGATATTTTTTCATTATAAGTAACTGCAAAGATATTATTACTTCCTGTTGCTTCGCCTATATTTGTTTTAACAGTATTTTAATTCGGCTGAAATATTTTGATTCCGTTATTCTTTTAATGATATGAGTTTAATTATTTTTGCTGAAAAGACAGAAATCCAATGCCCGAAAATATTCAACAAAAAATAGAAGACCTGCGCAAAGAGCTTCATCAGCATAATGAAAGCTATTATCTTATGGATGCGCCTTCGATTTCAGATTATGATTTCGACATGCTGCTTGAAGAGCTGCGTGACCTGGAGGCAAAACATCCGGAGTTTTATGATGAGAACTCGCCTACCGTACGTGTAGGCGGCGGCATTACCAAAGTCTTCCCGACCATTCAGCATAAATTCAGGATGTATTCACTGGATAATTCTTATGATTTCAATGATCTTGAAGACTGGGAAAAAAGAATCATCAAAACCATCAACGATCCGGTAGAATTTGTAGCCGAGCTGAAATATGACGGTGCTTCTATTTCCATACGCTATGAAAACGGGAAGCTGGCACAGGCGGTTACACGCGGAGACGGTTTTCAGGGGGATGAAATTACAGGCAATGTCCGGACGATTTCGGATGTTCCTTTAAAACTGAAAGGGGATTTCCCGGAGCACTTTTTTATGCGGGGCGAAATTTACTTAACCCGGAAAAATTTCGACAAGATCAATAAACAGCGTGAAGAAGACGGCCTTGATCCTTTTATGAACCCGAGAAACACCGCCAGTGGGAGCTTAAAAATGCAGGACAGCGGTGAAGTCCGGAAACGGGGTCTTTCCTCAGTGCTCTACCAATATATTTCTGAAGAAATCCCGACAGAAACCCATTGGGAACTGCTGGAAAAAGCAAAATCCTGGGGCTTTACAACCTCCCGGCAGGCACGCCTCTGCACCACCATGAATGAAGTAAAGGAATTTATCAGCTTCTGGGATCTTGAACGCCATAATTTACCATTTGAAATAGACGGCATCGTTTTAAAAGTCAATTCCTTGAGACAGCAGCGCCAGCTAGGTTATACGGCAAAATCCCCGCGCTGGGCCATGGCCTATAAATTTAAGGCGGAAAAAGTGGAAACCGAGCTCCTGAGTGTTTCCTATCAGGTAGGAAGAACCGGAGCCATTACCCCTGTTGCCAACCTGAAACCTGTTTTACTGGCCGGGACCATCGTAAAAAGAGCATCGCTGCATAATGAAGACATCATTAAGAAGCTTGGGCTTCATGAGCATGATTTTGTCTACGTGGAAAAAGGCGGCGAGATCATCCCTAAAATTATTGCCGTAAACCCGGAAAAAAGAAATCCGGAAAATAAGGAAATCGAATACATCAAAATCTGCCCGGAATGCGGGACTGAACTGGTAAAAATAGAAGACCAAGCCATTCATTTCTGCCCGAATGAGCTTCACTGTCCGCCTCAGGTTGTGGGAAGGATGATCCATTACGTATCCCGCAAGGCCCTCAATATTGAAAACCTGGGAAGCGAAACCATTGAACAGCTGTACAGGGAACGGCTGATTGAAAACCCTGCCGATTTTTATGTCCTGACCAAAGAACAGATCCTCCCTCTGGAAAGGATGGCGGAAAAATCAGCACAGAATATTATTTCAGGGATTGAAAAATCAAAAGAAATCCCGTTCGAAAAAGTACTGTACGGAATCGGGATCAAACATGTGGGAGAAACGGTGGCTAAAAAGCTGGTAAAAAACTTCCCGACTATTGATGAACTGATTAATGCCACTGCAGAAGAACTGTGCCAGGTGGAAGACATCGGGACAAAAATCGCAGTGAGCATTGTCGATTTCTTTGCCAATTCCGAGAATATTCTAATGATCGAACGGCTGAAATCATACGGCGTAAAGCTGGAAAAAGGGGAAAGTACAAATGAAGTCCTGTCCAATGTTCTGGAAGGAAAAACATTTCTGTTTACAGGGAAATTATCATTATTTACCCGGGAAGCAGCCGAAGATATGGTGGAAAAACACGGCGGAAAAAACATTTCAGCGGTCTCCAAGAACCTGAATTACCTGGTAGTGGGTGAAAAAGCCGGCAGCAAGCTGAAGAAAGCGCAAAGCATCGGGACTATAGAAGTCCTGGACGAGCAGCAGTTTCTGGATCTGATTGAAGAACAATAAATCTTTTTTACTAAAATAAATTGATACAATAAGTCATTGGGATTTACTTTCAATGGCTTATTTTTGCAAAAATTAAAAATATAAAACGAGTAATAACCATGAGAAAAATTTACTTAATCATTTGTATGATTATGTTTGCTGGGTTTCAAGCACAGATTGTGAATATTCCTGACCCTGTTTTCAAAGCCAAACTTCTATTGGCCAACGCAACAAACGGGATAGCAACCAACGGTAGCAACCAAAATATTGTAATTGATACAAATGGAGATCAAGAAATTCAGGTTTCAGAAGCATTGAATGTGTCCAAGCTATTTATTCCTGGTCAGACCGGTAATATGATTGCTGATCTTACAGGTATTAATCAGTTTACTAATCTTACATCTTTATCTGCATTTAATAATGCTTTGACAAGTTTTCAAATAACAGGATTATCCAGTCTTCAGGTTATACATATAGCCAATAATAATCTTACGACTCTTTCTATTCAGAATTTAAGCAGTCTGAAGAATTTAAGTATCGCTAATAATCAACTTACTAATTTCTCACTTACTAACACACCAAATCTGCAAACTCTCTCTTGTAGCGGTAATCAATTAACATCAGTGGATATTTCTAATTTTCCAAGTCTGGTCACCTTAGAATGTAATAATAATTTAATTACAACATTAATTTTAAATAACAATAATAATTTACTTAATATTTCTGCAACAAGTAATAAGCTTACAGCAATCTCTCTGGAGGAGGCTCCTAATCTGGCGAATCTATACATTAATAATAATCTATTTACTACAATTGATGCCGGACAACTCACAGAACTTGACAATTTTAATTTCTCTAATAATCCTAATCTTGTAAACTTTAATATTAAGAACGGAAAAAATAATTATGCTCAAAGTGCAACTCCATATTTTTCAAACACTCCAAACTTGAAATTTATATGTGTTGATGATTTTGAATTGGCAATGATAAATGCACTGGTAGTATATTCTTATAATCAGCCTAATGTTGTATTAAACTCATACTGTTCTTTCACTCCCGGAGGAAATTTTTATACAATACAAGGAAATACGAAATATGATTCTAATAACAATGGTTGCGACATCAGTGATCCTATAAAAGCATTTCAGAAATTCTCTATAACAAATGGCTTTAATTCCGGAAATATTATAGCAAACGCTTCAGGAAATTATTCAATTCCTGTTCAAGCCGGTAATCATACAATTACACCTGTATTAGAGAACCCGACTTATTTCAATATTTCACCGGCAAGTTTAAATGTAAATTTTCCAGCACAAGCAAGTCCGATAACTCAGAATTTCTGTTTCGCGGCAAACGGAACACATAATGATCTTGAAATAGTAATTCTTCCAATAAATGCAGCAAGACCTGGCTTTGAAGCTAAATATAAGATCTTTTACTACAATAAAGGAACAATATCTCAATCTGGAACTTTAATATTTAATTACAATGATGATTTGATGAACTATCTAAACTCAACGTTAGTTCCAAATTTACAATCAACAGGATTATTAAACTGGAATTTCACTAATCTTGCACCTTTTGAAACGAGGGAGATCACCATATCATTTACGTTAAATACTCCAACACAAATTCCTGCATTGAATAGTGGCGATATCCTTCATTATACAGCACAGATAAATGCAGGAACTGATGAAACACCCGCAGACAACACACTTACATTAAACCAAACGGTTATCAATTCTTTTGACCCAAATGATAAAACCTGTTTGGAAGGAACTTCAATTGCCCAGGCAAAAGTCGGAGATTACGTTCACTACCTGATCCGGTTTGAAAATACGGGAACTGCAAATGCACAGAATATTGTGGTAAAAGATGAAATTGATACTACAAAATTCGATTTGTCAAGTTTGGTGGCGATGAACGGAAGTCATAATTTTGTAACGAGAATTACAAATGGAAATACTGTAGAATTTATCTTTGAAAACATTCAGCTTCCTTTTAACAATGCGACCAATGACGGATATGTCTCGTTTAAAATAAAAACGAAATCTACTTTAAGCCTTGGAGACAGCTTCAGCAATACGGCAAAAATTTATTTTGACTATAATGCTCCCATTGTAACCAATACCTATACAACTAATGTCCAGAATGTATTGGCCACATCTGAAACCAATAAGGAAAATAAAGACATTACGATATACCCGAATCCCGTTAAAGATGTTCTGTATATTCAGTCTAAAACAGAAATTGTAAAAGCGGAAGTGTACGATGCCGCAGGACGAATCGTTACTTCAGTAAATGTCAAAGGAAACTCCGTCAATGTTTCTGATCTTACCAGAGGCAGCTATATCATCAGATTATCAGCAAAGGATAAAACGGTCATTCAGAAATTTATTAAGGATTAATACAATACACCAATAGATCACAGGCTGCCAAAAGGCAGCCTTTTTTATGCCTGCACCCTCTGAAAAATGATTTCAGGCATAAAAAGCAAAATATATTTTTGCTTACATTTATTCTGATAAACTTAAACGGAAAACAATGGAATTTTTACATGATAATTCTATTCATAACGAACTGCTGCTGATCTTTATTTCCGTCATCCTGGGAGTGCTGATCGGGGCAGAGCGGGAATACCGGAATAAATCGGCCGGTCTTCGGACCTTTATTTTAATTTGTTTCGGGACCTGCCTGTTTACCATCCTTTCCATTAAGATTGGCGTTGATGATCCGGACCGGATTGCGGCCAACATCATCACCGGAATCGGTTTCCTGGGAGCCGGCGTCATTTTCAAAGGAGGCAATAAAATCGACGGGATTACCACCGCAACCACCATCTGGGCAACTGCTTCCATCGGGATGGCCGTGGGTTCAGGTTATGTGTACCTGGCTGTTTTGGGGACGCTTCTGGTATTGTTGATTTTAAGTTCGCTTACCTCTTTTGAAAGGCTTATCGATAAAGAGCATAAGATCCGGGAATACAGGATAACGGTTGCCGACCATCATGATATGGATTACTGCAAAAATCTGTTTGAAAGGCATCATCTGAAATTTACCATTTCAAGACAGCAATATTCAGAAGGAATCTTGACCACTTCATGGATGATTACCGGCAAAAGTGCCCGCCATGAAGCACTGATGAGAAGCCTGGCGGAAGATGAAAAAATCATAAGCTATCAGTTTTAGAGCCTGTCTAAGAGTTATACTTTACCTTTCCATAGCATATTTAAATCCTGTTTTCAAAATAAATGCTCGCAGATCCAGCAGATTTTTACTGGTATTCAGATCCGCCCGATCAATTGCCTTGACCTGCGGGAGATTATTTTTCAGCTAAATGCAAACGGGCTCTCACGGTTTATACTATTTCATGGACATTCAATCAAAAACCGTGAAGACTTTCATCTTATAACCAGATCAGGGAAGGGACTTGAAGTTAATATCCAGAATGCCATCACCGCTGTTCTGATACAGTTAGAGCCGATACAGAATCTAAAACTCAGATCCCAGACCCTGAAACTCGCAATTTCTTTGTAAATTAGGCCAAAATTTTAATTATGACCAAAAAGATACTTCTATCTGTATTCCTTTTGCCGGCTGTAATGACCTTTGCCCAGCAATATGGCGGAATGTGGATCCCAACGGAGCTGAATGAAAAAGAAATGAAAGAGCTGGGCATGAAAATCTCTGCAAAAGATATCTTCAACACGCAGAAGCCCAGTATTAAAGATGCTGTGGTACAATTCAACGGCGGATGCACGGCTGAGATTATTTCCCCTAAAGGGCTGCTGCTTACCAACCACCATTGCGGATACGGACAGATCCAGAATCATTCAACGGTTCAGAATGATCTTCTGACCAATGGTTTCTGGGCTAAAAATATGACCGGCGAATTACCGAATCCGGGTGTAACCGTTGATTTCATTGTCGACATCAAAGAAGTTACTTCTCAGATCCTGGACGGAACGGAGCGCCTTACCGAGCCTGACCTTTCAAAAAAGATTGCTTCCAATATGGAAGTGTATAAAAACAGTCAGAAAACAGAACCCTATCAGTCGGTTTCAGTAAGATCAATGTATTACGGCAATAAGTTTTATGCGTTTACCATTGAAACCTATAAAGATGTCCGCCTTGTAGGGGCCCCGCCGCAAAGTATCGGGAAGTTCGGTTCTGATACGGACAACTGGGTATGGCCGAGACATACGGGAGATTTTTCCATGTTCCGTATTTATGCCGATAAAAACAACAAGCCGGCAGAATATTCCACAGACAATGTTCCGTACGTACCGAAACATTACCTTCCGGTTTCCATCAAGGATAAAAATGAAAATGATTTTACTTTCATTTTCGGGTTCCCGGGAAGAACTACGGAATACCTTCCTGCCATTGCGGTAGACAAGATCATGAAAGAGATCGACCCGGCCAGAATTGCCGTGCGGGACGTCGCCCTGAAAACCTTAGACGAAAAAATGCGTTCTGATGATGCCACCCGCATCCAGTATGCTTCCAAGTATGCTTCTGTAGCCAACTACTGGAAAAAATGGATCGGCGAAGTGGAAGGCCTGAAAAAATCCAATGCAGTTGCTAAGAAAATGGCTTATGAAAATACTTTAGGCACAAAAAATACCCAGGTTAAAATTACACTGGACCAGCTGAACAAGCTTTACAGTGACCAGGCACCTTATGCACTGAACAATGCTTATTATACGGAAGTACTCAGAAATGCGGAAACGCTTACCCTGGCTAACCTCTACTCCAATTACATCACGGCTGTAGAAGCAGGAAAGACAGATGAAAAAAGCACCAGTTCTTTTAAAAGCAGGCTGACTTCTTTCTATAAAGACTACAATCCGGAACTGGATGCCAAGGTAACAGCCAAGCTTTTGGCCTTGTACGCCAACAGAACAGCACCCCAGTTTTTACCGGCAGGCTTCGATCAGTATAAAAATGAAGCACAGAACCTTCAGAAGATTGAAGACCTTTCTAAGAACTCTGTGATATCCGGAAGATCTGAAGTCAACGGAGCATTTTTAAGCAAAGATATCGACAAAGCTTTTTCCAACCAGGACAAACTGATCAAAACCCTGAAAAAAGATCCTGTTTACCAGCTTTTCATGACGATGAAGGAAACCTATACGGAGAAAGCGGATCCTCAGTTCACGGCTTTGCAGACGAAAATAGATGCCCTGCAGAAAACCTATATGGCCCAGCAGATGGTTACGGATAAAGACCGCAAATTCTTCCCGGATGCCAATTCTACCCTGCGGGTAACATACGGAAAAGTGAAAGGTTCTTCACCGAGGGATGCCGTATCTTACAGCTACCAGACCCATCTGGCGGGCGTAATCGAAAAATATGTGCCGGGAGATTATGAGTTTGATGTTCCGAAAAAGCTGATTGACCTGTACCAGAAAAAAGATTTCGGAAACTATAAAGACAAAACCGGTGATGTTCCGGTAGGATTTACCGCCACCAACCATACAACCGGAGGAAACTCAGGAAGCCCTGCGTTGGACGCCAACGGGAACCTGGTAGGCTTAAATTTCGACAGACAGTGGGAAGGAACGATGAGCGACATCAATTATGACCCGCGCTTCAGCAGGAACATCATGGTGGACACAAAATACATCCTGTTCATTATTGATAAGTTTGCCGATTCCAAATGGCTGATCGATGAGATGAAAGTAGTAAAATAACCTCATCTTACTTACTTAATAAAAAGCTTCGGCCGCTCCTTTGGAGCGGCCGAAGCTTTTTATTAATAGCCGAAAATATCTTCCAGGCTGACTTCCTTGAAAGTCCCCAGCTTCCCGGCAGCTTCCCGGTTGAGGTTCTCCCGTTTCCCGATAATGGCGGTATTGAAATTTACAGGCATTATTTCCGTATTGTAAAACGTTTTCAGGTCTTCAAACTTCAGGTTCCTGATCTGTTCATAAATATCCTTTCTGAAATCATAGGCAATCCCCAGTTTTTTCAGCCGTAAAGTATTGAAGAAAATATTGGTTCTGGTAATGCGGGTAGAAGCGATCTGCTTCAGGGCCGCACTCCGGGCATTCTCAAACTGAGCGGGCACATCCGGCAGTTCAGCCATCAGTTCAGCCATCGTATCTACAGCGATCTGAAGTTTGTCCGGCTGGGTCCCGATATAGGTAGTGATATAATCGTGGTGCCCCAGTTCGGCATTCGGTGCATATGAAACATAGGCAGAATAGGCAAGGCTTTTGCTTTCACGGATTTCCTGGAAAACAATGGATGAAAGCCCTCTTCCGAAATATTCATTGAAAACATTGATTTTTCCGAAATTGCCTGTATTCACTTCATTTCCGCGTCCCACTTTGCTCATTTCCATCTGCACCATATCATAATCGGTGAAATAAACATTCCCGGCAGTTTCCGGTTCGGGATACAGCCTCGGTTCAGGAATCTGAAGGCTTTCCTGCTCAATATAATCCGGAATATAAGTTTTGAAATGTTCAAAATCCTTTCCGTAGAAAAAGAGCTGGTAAGGGTATCCGAATAAAGTTTTTATGGTGTCGGTAAACATTTCGGGGCTGCTGCTTTCCAGTTCCTCTTTGGAGATAATATCAGTAAACCTTGAAAATGCACCTAACTTGGTATAATTGGTCAGTGCAGTCATGATCCGGTTTTTGTCTTTCTTTACAGCGGCCCGGTTTTCCAGGACGTTTTCCACAAACTGCTCATAAATTTCCCGGTCAGGCTTTACCTGCTGCATCCAGTGCTGCAGCAGCCTGATTCCCTGTTCCATATGCTCTTCCAGGCCGTTCAGGGTAATCAGGAGCTGGTCGCTGGTCGTTTTAAAATCATTGCTGACGCCGATCTTAAAGAACTCGTTTTTCAGGTCTTCAGGTGAGTACTGTTCAGTCCCCAGATACTGCAGAAGCTGCGTAGCCATTACCAGATTTTTGTTGTTGTCGCTCCCCATAGGAAATATGAAATGGACCTGGGCCAGGTCATTGTACTTATTCTTAACAAAGCTTACCGGCTTTCCTTTAATGGTTGCTCTCTGCACTTCCTTTTCATAGTCAATAAACTCAGGCTGGATATCGGCTGTCTTTTCAGCCAGGATCACCTTCAGGAAATCAGACTGTGCTTCGCGGTTGATTTTTATGGGCGTAATTCCCGGGTTGTCCACGCGCAACAGCTGGTCATTAATTCCTTTTTCCTTATATACCGCTACGTAATTATCCCTGAAAAATTCCCGGGCAAAAGCCACCAGAGCGTCTTTGGTAAACTGCTCATATTCATCCATTTCATTCAGTTCCTCTTCCCAGGTTCTGCCTTTAATGTAGGTATCGTAAAGATTGGTAGCCAGTCCGTCCGCAGTTTCCAGGGATTTCATTCTCTGCAGTTTAAAGTCATTGATGATGGCAGGGATCATCCAGTCCGGGAAATCGCCGTTTTTCAGCCGTTCAATTTCTTTCATGACCATATCCTCCGCTTCTTCCAATGTCTGGCTTTCTTTAGGGACTGCTACAACGGAAAAATATCCGTATTCTTTCAGGCCTACCGAATAGGCCTGCGCCCAAAGCATCTTTTGGGTCTGGTTGATATGCAGGTCCAGCAGTCCGGCCTCTCCCCTGTTACTCAAAATGTTGGCAGCAATATCGGCAAGCATGGCTTCGCGGGTTCCGTAACTTTCGGTTCTCCAGGCCAATTGGATTCTTGGGGTCGTAGGGGTTTTTACGGTTCTTTTTATAATTTCAGTAATCGGCTCCTCCTTGACCGGTGTTTTTTCCGGAAGCTCTTTATAGGGAAGCATCCCGAAATACTGATCCACAAGCTGAACCGTGTTATCAAAATCAAGGTCGCCTACCAGAACCACAGCAAAGTTGTTGGGAACATAGTAATCATCGAAATACTTGTGGATGGCCTTCATGGAAGGGTTTTTCAGGTGTTCTGCTTTTCCTAAGGTCGTCTGCTGGCCGTTCGGATGGTTCGGGAACAAAGCATCCATCATTTCGTACTGTACAAGTCTTGAATCATTATCCTGGGCACGGTTGAATTCTTCGTATACCGATTCCAGCTCCGTGTGGAAAAGCCGGAGAACCAGTTCTGAAAATCTTTCCTTTTCAATTTTCAGCCATTTTTCCAGTTCGTTGTTCGGGATGTTGTTTTTATAGACCGTTTCATCGAACCACGTGTGGGCATTGGTCCCGGAGGCACCCAGAGAAGAAATCACCTTATCATATTCATTGGCGATGGCATATTGGCTGGCTTCCTGGGAAATGTCGTCTATTTTCTTGTAAATGTCTCTTTTTTTTGAAGCATCCGGTTCCGCTTTGTGCTGTTCGTACAGGTCTGAAATTCGGTTCAGCAGCACTTTTTCCTTTTCCCAGTCCTGGGTCCCGATTCGGGAAGTCCCTTTAAACATCATATGTTCCAGGTAATGGGCAAGCCCGGTATTGTCAACAGGATCATTATTGCTTCCCGTTCTGACCGGAATATAAGTCTGGATCCTGGGAGCATCAGAATTCCGGGCAAGAAAAACCTTCAGTCCGTTTTTAAGGGTGTAGATTCTTACCTGGTTTTCGTCATTGGTGACAGTGATATATTCGTAGGTATTGGGATCAGTATGGACCGTTTCCTGGTATTTTTTTTTCGTCATAATTATCATTTCATTGTACTCAGAAACCTGAGGTATACAAATGTAAGCAATCATAAGAGAACCGTCATTGTTTTTATAACCAATGCATCTATAATCATCATTTGTGAAAAATTAAAACTAAAGTTCCCGTTAAAACTGATGGTCAACTGTTTCAGGAGCTGTTTCAGGAGCTGTTTCCGGCTATCCGCTCATACGCCTCGCGCCTCCGCGTGAACCTTCCGGCTGTGGGGTAACCGCTTCTATCCGGGCTAAGGCAGAACGGCAGGCATAAAGGATGCAGATTCTAAAAACATGCAGGCCCCGGCACATCTTACCGAATAAATTCAATAAGTTTGCATCTGTTTTCTAAAACACACACCATACCATGTCCGGAACCATTCTGATTATTGATGATGAAATCAAGCTCCTGAAACTTTTGGGAATGATCCTTTCCCAGGAAGATTTTAATGTAAAACAAGCCTCAACGGCCCGTTCGGCAATGACCATGCTGGAACAGCATGAGTTTGATGTGGTCTTAAGCGATGTCCGCCTCCCCGATGCATTCGGGGTTGATCTGATCAAATCCGTAAAGACGAAATATCCCTATCTGGAAATAATCTTAATGACGGCCTTCGGAAATATTACGGATGCCGTCCAAGCGATGAAAAACGGAGCCTATGACTATCTGGTAAAAGGTGACGACAATGAGAAAATTATTCCTCTGGTATACAAAGCCCTGGAAAAGGCAAAACATAATAAATCCGGGATCGTCCGGAAAAATACGGCACAAAAAGGATTTGAAAGCATTATCGGGACTTCACCCCAGATCCTCCAGGCCAAAAAGCTGGCGGAAAGGGTTGCACTTACGGATGCGACTGTCCTCCTCACCGGGGAAACCGGAACCGGGAAAGAAGTTTTTGCCAACGCCATCCATGAGGGAAGCGACCGGAAGAAAAACAGCTTCGTGGCCATCAACTGTTCCGCCTTCAGCAAAGAAATCCTGGAAAGCGAGCTTTTCGGGCACAAAGCCGGATCATTTACGGGAGCGGTAAAAGATAAGAAAGGCCTTGTGGAAGAGGCTGCCGGAGGGACTTTATTTCTGGATGAAATCGGTGAAATGCCGGTAGAACTTCAGGCCAAGCTGCTTCGTGTATTGGAAACCAAAGAGTTCATCAAAATGGGGGAAACCAAAGTTTCCAGATCAGATTTCCGTTTGATTGCCGCTACCAACAGAAACCTCGAAGAAGAAATCAGGAACGGGAATTTCAGGGAAGATTTATATTTCAGGCTGAATATCTTTGAAATCAGGCTGCCGGCGCTCCGCGAAAGGAAAGATGATATAAAAGCCCTGGCGAAAGGCTTTGTCAGCATTTTTTCTGAAAAAATGCACCTGCCTGCAATTCAGGTACTGCCGGAATATTATAAGATCCTGGAAAAAAACGACTGGAAAGGAAACATCCGGGAGCTCCGCAATACGGTGGAAAGAAGCCTGATCCTTATGAACAATAATATGCTGGATGGAGAAAGCCTTCCCCTGTATGCAGCAAAAATTCCTGCGGATCAGGATTCCTTAAGCATCAGGTCTCTGGAGAAAGAACATATTTTAAAAGTTTTGCAGTATACCAAAGGCAATAAGGCAGAGGCTTCAAGGCTACTTGAAATCGGGATTGCTACGCTGTACCGAAAACTGGAAGAATACAATCTGAGATAAATTAAACCCTATCATTTTAATAACGGGCCTATCATTCTGATAGGCTTTTTTGTTTCCCGGAAGCACCTTAAAAACAAACAAACCACTGAAGATAAACTACTTAAGCCAAAAACCTGCATAATGGACTTTATTTTGGCATTAACCGTACAGAATAAAATATTTAAAAAAATGACAGTTTCAAGAAAAACGTTCAGAAAACAGGAGCACTCAGTATTCAGCCGGCTGATTGTTTCGTACGCAGTCTTTACCATCCTAACATTAATTACAGCGGTATGATGACCATCGGTTTGATCCTGCTGTGTGCAGGCATGTTCTGGCTCTTATACAAATCCGTTGAATTCTTTGACCAAATATAAAAATTATGTGGAGCTTATTTTTCCTTTCCCTACTCGCATTTGGGTATATCTGCTACGTCCTGATAAAACCTGAAAAATTTTAACCAACAATCATGAATACAGAAATCTTAGGCATAATTGCCATGTTTGCCATCACATTGGTTATCGGTATTTTCTTAGGGAAATATATTGCTGATGTTTACGGGTATAAAAAAAACCTTTCAGACAGAATTTTTCAGCCGGTTGAAAACTTAATTTATAAAATCTCAGGAATCAACCCTGACAGGCAGATGACCTGGAAGCAGAATATGTATGCTCTGCTGACCATCAATGTAGTCTGGCTTATACTGGGGTTTTTCATCTTGTCCAACCAGTCCTGGCTTCCCCTCAATCCGGACGGCAACCCGGATATGTCTCCGGACCTCGCCTTCAATACGGCCATCTCTTTCCTGGTCAACTGTAATTTGCAGCATTATTCCGGGGAAACGGGCGTAAGCTATCTGAGCCAGCTGTATCTGATGTTCCTGCAGTTTGTAACAGCCGCTACAGGAATGGCAGCAATGGCTG
The DNA here is from genome assembly GCF_034047335.1 of Chryseobacterium sp. JJR-5R. NCBI lineage: Bacteria > Pseudomonadati > Bacteroidota > Flavobacteriia > Flavobacteriales > Weeksellaceae > Chryseobacterium > Chryseobacterium sp. JJR-5R. The sequence goes on along the minus strand of NZ_CP139137.1, from coordinate 1,042,370 downwards.
TACTGTTCAAGGCATTTAAAGATAAAACGACTACGGAACTCGGTAATTTTTACGACTTCTTCACCAGATCCGTTACCAGAATCCTGGTTCCTATCAGTATTGTGGTGGCATTTATTCTTTCTGCCAACGGCAGCCCGATGACATTTGAAGGCAAAGATCATATCACTACGCTGGAAGGGCAGGATGTTGAAGTTTCCAGAGGCCCGGCGGCAGCTTTTATTGCCATCAAGCATCTCGGAACGAACGGCGGCGGATTTTTCGGGGCCAACTCGGCACACCCGCTTGAAAACCCGAATTACCTGACGAATATAACCGAAATGGTTACCCAGATGATTATTCCGTTTGCATTGGTATTTGCTCTTGGATTTTATTTGAAGAAAAGAAAACTTTCATGGGTCATTTTTACCGTCATGACGGTAGGATTTCTCGCCCTCACCGTTCCGAATGTTATCAATGAAACCAACGGGAACCCACTGATTACCCAAATGGGAACCGATTCTCACCTCGGCGCGATGGAAGGGAAGGAAATCCGTTTCGGAAGCGCCGCTTCTGCCTACTGGAGCATTGCTACAACGGTAATCTCAACGGGTTCCGTGAACGCTATGCATGACAGTACCATGCCGCTTTCCGGAATGAACCAGTTGCTGGCCATGATGATCAACTGCTTCTACGGAGGCTGCGGCGTAGGGATCCTCAACTATTTTATCTTTATTATCCTTGCTGTATTTATGAGCGGCCTGATGGTCGGAAGGACACCTGAATTTTTAGGTAAGAAGATTGAAGCCAAAGAAATGAAGATCGCCATGATTGTCGCTTTATTCCATCCGTTCCTGATCCTTGCCGGAACCGCATTGACAGCATATCTGCCGGAATTAGGAGCCAAAACGCTGAACAATCCCGGATTTCACGGATTCAGTGAAATGCTGTATGAATTCACGTCCTCTTCTGCCAATAACGGTTCCGGGTTTGAAGGCCTGGGCGACAATACACCCTGGTGGAATATCTCAACAGGAATCGTCTTACTGCTTTCAAGGTTCATCCCGATTATCGGCCCGATTGCGATTGCAGGATTACTGGCCGGAAAAAAATACATCCCGGAAAGCGCAGGAACGCTGAAGACCGATACCGCTACCTTCGGATTTATGACCTTAGCCGTAATTCTGCTGATTGCCGCCCTGTCATTCTTCCCTGCACTGACGCTAGGCCCGATTGCAGAACAACTACAACATTTTTCTAAATAATTAAAATTATTTGGACCATCCGGAAAAGAGGAGTATAGAAATATTCAGCAAACTTCGTGTTCCTGATATCTTACATCTTCTTAAGGGTTCAAATTAAATTCAAAATACAACCATTCAAGCAATGAAAAATCAATCACAGACATTGTTTCAGAAAGATCTGGTTAACGAGGCCATCCAACAGTCCTTCGTCAAGCTGAATCCTAAAATCATGTTTAAAAACCCGGTTATGTTCCTGGTGGAAATCGGAACGGCGGTCATGCTCATTGTAAGCATATTCAGCTTAACGGGAGATCATTCCCAGGGCAGCTTCGCTTATAATTTCCTGGTATTTATCATCTTATTCTTTACGGTTTTATTTGCCAATTTCGCTGAGGCCATTGCTGAAGCCAGAGGAAAAGCCCAGGCGGATACGTTAAGGAAAACCCGTGAAGAAACCCCTGCAAAAGTAGTCGTTGACCAAAAACCGGGGTTTCAGGTAGAAACGGTTTTAAAAAAATCTGCCGATATGACGCTGGGCGACATCTTCCTCTGCGAAGCAGGCGACCAGATCCCGATGGACGGCGAAATCATCGAAGGGCTCGCTACCATTGACGAATCTGCCATCACCGGGGAAAGTGCCCCCGTCATCCGTGAAGCAGGAGGTGACAAAAGCTCCGTAACGGGAGGCACCAAAGTACTTTCCGACAGGATTAAGGTGAAGGTGACCACCAGGCCCGGAGAATCTTTCCTGGATCAGATGATTGCCCTTGTGGAAGGGGCTTCAAGACAGAAAACACCCAACGAAATCGCATTAACCATATTATTAGCTGGATTTACGCTGACCTTTATCATCGTTACCGTCTCCCTTAAACCTTTTGCAGACTATGCGCAGACGCCGATCACCATTGCAGCATTCATTTCACTTTTCGTTTGTCTGATTCCGACAACGATCGGCGGCCTGCTCTCTGCAATCGGGATTGCAGGGATGGACCGGGCGCTGAGGGCCAACGTGATTACCAAAAGCGGGAAAGCAGTTGAAACCGCCGGTGATATCGATGTCCTGCTTCTGGATAAAACAGGAACCATCACCATCGGGAACCGGAAAGCCACACAGTTTCACCAGGCCCACGGAACCGATCTCAACGAATTCATCAGAGCCTCAGCCCTGAGCTCTGTAGCGGATGAAACACCGGAGGGAAAATCCATCATCGAATTAAGCCAGTTAAAATCTGAGGAATTGCTGGTCCCTAATCCTGTCTACATTGAATTTACCGCTGAAACCAGAACTTCAGGGATAGATTTTGAAAACACAAGAATCCGGAAAGGTGCGTATGATACGATTAAAAAGCTTACTGAAAAAGCCGGGAATATTTTCCCACAAGAAACCCAGGAAGCCGTAACCCAGATCTCTGAAAACGGAGGAACGCCGCTGGTAGTTTCCGTTAATGAAAAAGTATGGGGCGTCATTGAGCTGCAGGATATTATCAAGACCGGCATCCAGGAACGTTTCCAGCGGCTGAGAAAAATGGGTGTGAAAACGGTAATGGTGACCGGTGACAATCCTTTAACTGCAAAATTTATTGCTGAAAAAGCCGGCGTGGATGATTTTATTGCCGAAGCCAGGCCGGAAGACAAAATGAACTATATTAAAAAAGAACAGCAGGAAGGAAAGCTGGTGGCTATGATGGGAGACGGAACCAATGATGCGCCTGCCCTTGCCCAGGCTGATGTGGGCGTTGCCATGAACAGCGGAACTGCGGCCGCCAAAGAGGCGGGAAACATGGTTGATCTGGATAACGACCCTACAAAACTGATTGAAATTGTAGAAATCGGGAAACAGCTGCTGATGACCCGCGGGACGCTTACCACATTCAGTATCGCGAATGACGTGGCTAAATATTTCGCTATTATCCCGGCGCTCTTTATCACATTTATCCCGGCGCTTCAGAAACTGAATATCATGAAACTTCACAGCCCGGAATCTGCTATTTTATCCGCGATTATTTTTAATGCCATTATTATCCCGGTTCTGATTCCGCTGGCGTTGAAAGGAGTGGCTTACAAACCGATCGGTGCCAGTGCATTGCTGAGAAGAAATCTTCTGATCTACGGTCTGGGCGGGATTATCGCACCATTCATCGGAATAAAATTGATTGATCTGTTCATCAGTTTGTTCTTTTAGACAGAAAGCCGAAGTAGGAAGCCCGGAGGAATACCGACGATAAATTTCCATCATCCGTCTCTCCTGTTATTACATTCATTAACCAAAAAATTGAATCAAAATGAAAAATCATATTTTATCTGCACTCAGGCTGACCCTCGTTATGCTCGTTATCGTGGGAATTTATTCAGGTATTGTTTACGCAGGTTCTAAAATTTTACCCACTCAGGGAAACGCAGAAATCATCCGTTATAAGGGCCAAAAATTTTACGCCAATATCGGACAGGATTTCAAATCTCCGAAATATTTTCACGGCCGACCTTCCGCTGTGGATTATAATGCCGCAGGAAGCGCAGGAAGCAACAAAGGGCCCAGTAATGAAGAATACCTGGAAACGGTTCAGAAAAGAATCGATACCCTGAAAATGCAGAATCCGGGAATGGCCAATACAAAGGTTCCCGTAGAACTGGTAACGGCAAGCGGAAGCGGCCTGGACCCTGATATTTCTGAAGAAGGAGCCCGGTATCAGGTTCTGAGAATTGCTGAAGAACGCAAAATAGCGGCAGAAAGAATCGAAGAACTCATCAAAAGACAGACAGAACAAACACTGTTCGGACCTTCAAAAATCAATGTCCTGAAATTAAATATCGCTTTAGACCAGATGAATTAATTTTTCTTGAAAAAACTACATCACATCACATCACATCACATCACCCATATATAAAGTTTTAATAAAGTATAGATATTGCTATACACATCAGTCAAATGAAAAAATACATCATCACAGCATTCATTCTGGGCGTGTTTTTCCCGAAAGCGCAGTCTTCAGATTCCCTGGCTGCCCAGCCTAAAATCAGTTTTTCTGCATACGCGGAGCTTTTCTACACGTATGATTTTAATGAACCCGCCAATCACATGCGCCAGAATTTTCTGTATTCCTACAACCGGCACAATGAGGTCAATCTGAACCTGGGGCTTGTTAAAGCAGCCTACCAAAGTGAAAATATGCGTGCCAACCTCGCGCTGATGGCAGGAACCTATGCCCAGGATAACCTGGCTGCCGAACAGGATGCACTGCGGTACGTGAACGAAGCGAATATCGGGATTAAGATTTCCAAAAATAAAAACCTGTGGATCGATGCCGGGATCATGCCTTCCCACATCGGCTGGGAAAGTGCCATCGGGAAAGACAACATCAACCTGACAAGAAGCCTTGCCGCGGAAAATTCCCCTTATTTTGAAACGGGAGCCAAGGTTTCCTACACCACGGATAACGGCAAATGGTTCGTAAGCGGAATGGTTCTGAACGGATGGCAGCGGATTGCCAGACCGGAAGGCAATCAGACCCTGTCATTCGGCCATCAGGTAACGTATAAGCCGAACGATAAGATTACCCTGAACAGCAGCTCTTTCATCGGCAACGACAAACCTCAGGCAGCCAAAAAAATGCGTTACTTTCATGATCTTTTCGGGAATTTCCAGCTGACAGATCAATTCTCGACCACACTGGGCTTCGATATCGGTGCTGAACAGAAGGAAAAAGGAAGTGAGCAGTACAACCTTTGGTACAGTCCGAATGTCCTGATGAAATATCAGCTGAATGACCAATGGGCGCTTGCCGGAAGACTGGAATATTATAGTGATGAGAACGGCGTGATTATCAGCACCGGAACACCGAACGGCTTTCAGACTTTCGGATATTCCCTGAATCTGGATTATGCCATTTTTAAAAATGTATTATTCCGTACGGAAGCCAGAGGATTCACTTCCAGAGATGCTGTTTTTGTAAAAAATGATACATTCAGCAAAGGGAACTTCTTTATTACCACAAGCCTTGCAGCGTGGTTTTGAGAAATTGAAAATTCATGACGGAAGCCTGAGAAGAGCGATTGCCCAATTCAAAACTACAGAATCTAACTGCTTGTTTTCTCGTTAAGCTTAAAAGCATCGAAAATAAAAGGTACATATTTAGAAATTTTTAAACCCAGATGTCCTTAGCAAGAGCATGAAGCCGACTTAAAGGGATGATCACGCTCCTGCCTCTGCCTCAAGCTTCCCTCCTGTAAACAATACTGTCGTGATCCGGAAAATACAATTAAAAAGAATTAAATCCATGCCTTCAGCACAAGATTTTTTAGAACTGATTCAGAAATCCCGGAAAGGAAAATTCAAAATCTATATCGGGATGAGCGCGGGTGTGGGCAAGACATTCCGTATGCTTCAGGAAGCGCATTCCCTACTGCGGAACGGCATTGATGTCAAGATCGGTTACATAGAAACGCACGACCGCGAAGAAACCAAGGCGTTGACAGAAGGCCTCCCGGAAATTGCCCGGAAATCTGTTTTCTATAAAGGAAAAAGCCTGGAGGAAATGGACCTTCAGGCGATAATCAATGAGCATCCCGAAGTGGTCCTGGTGGATGAACTGGCGCATACCAATGTGGAAGGCTCCAAGCATAAAAAAAGATGGCAGGATGTGCTGGAAATCCTGGATAACGGCATTAATGTCATCAGTGCCATGAATATCCAGCATATTGAAAGCCTGAATGATGAAGTAAGGAAAATTACCGGCGTTGAAGTAACGGAACGTGTCCCGGATAAAATCCTGGCTTTTGCAGATGAAGTGGTGAACATCGACCTGACGGCAGATGAACTGCTGACCCGGCTGAAGGAAGGGAAAATCTATAAGAAGGAGAAAATTCAGACCGCTTTGCAGAATTTCTTCCAGGGCGGCCATATCCTGCAGCTCCGTGAACTGGCTCTGAAAGAAGTGGCGACCCACGTGGAAAAGAAAGTGGAAACGGAGATCAAAACAGAAAACTTTAAACCCGTGAAATTCCTGGCCTGTATCAGCAGCAACGGAAAGGTCGCTAAAAACATCATCCGGAAAACCGCGAGGCTGGCCAGCTATTACAATAGTGCATGGACGGTCCTGTACATCCAGAAGCCTTCGGAAAGCCTTGAAAAAATTGCCCTCGACAAGCAGCGTTATCTGATTAATAATTTTAATTTAGCACAGGAATTGGGTGCAAAAGTTATGCGTGTAAAAGAAAGCAGCGTTCATAAAGGGATTCTGGACTATGTTATTGAACATAACATCAGTACAGTCTGTATGGGAAAGCCTCATGCGAAATTATGGCAGAACATGTTCGGCTACAGCTGGATCTATACCCTGATGAACCGGCTGAATGAACGGCAGATTGATATTATTATCTTATCCTGAATTGATGAAACTGAAAACAAAACTTACCTTAGGCGTCGGTCTCCTGTTTTTACTGATTGTCCTGCTTTCAGTAATAGGCTCTGTGTATATCAACAAATTAAAATCGGATACGGAGAAAATCCTTACCGCCAATTACAACAGTATTGAGTTCTCCAAAAATATGCTGCTGGCCCTGGACAAGATTTCATCAGACAGCGCCGTTGCCATCAGGGATTTCCGTAAAAACAGCATCCTGCAGGAGAAAAACCTAACGGAATTCGGAGAAAAGGAAGCTACGCAGAACCTCAACCTGCATTTCCGGGATTACCTTCAGCAACCTACCGTTGAAAAGGAAAAGATGATCCGTGAAGACCTGGTTACCATCATGTCCCTGAATATGAAGGGCATTGAAAGGAAGAGCGATATTGCCATCATTACCGCTGAAAATGCCACCTTCTGGATCGTCAGCCTGGGAACGGTGTGTTTCCTGATTGCCGTGGTTTTACTGGTCAACTTACCGCAGACCATTGCGGAACCTATTAAACAGCTTACCTTCAGCATCCGACAGATTGCCGATAAAAATTATAACCAGAGGGTTCATTTCAAAGGAAGCGAAGAGTTTAACGACCTTGCCCGTTCTTTCAATATCATGGCGGAAAAGCTGCAGGAATATGAAAGCAGCACACTTTCAAAGCAGCTGATGGATAAGAAGCGTATCGAAACGCTGGTTAACAATATGCATGACGCAGTGATCGGGCTGGATGAGCACCACTATATTTACATGATCAATGATGAAGCCCTGAAAATCACCAACCTTAAAAAAGAGGAAATGATCGGAAAGACGGCCCATGAAGTTGCTCTTAACAATGATCTCATCCGGGAGCTTCTCAAAAACGCTGAAAATCCTGCCAAGGAACCGATTAAAATTGTGGCGGACCACAAAGAAAACTATTTTGAGCAGGAAATTATACCGATTAACATTGTAAAAACCGGAGAAAAGGAAAAAAAGAACATCGGAAAAGTTATTCTGCTGCGGAATATCACCCCTTTCAAAGAACTGGATTTTGCCAAAACCAATTTTATTGCCACCATCTCGCATGAACTCAAAACACCGATTTCCGCGATTAAAATGGGGGTCCAGCTGTTGGAAAACCAGAAGTTCGGAACCCTGAATGAGCAGCAGCAGGAACTTTTAAAAAGCATTAATGAAGACGGGCAGCGACTGCTGGATATCACAGGCGAGCTCCTTAACCTTTCCCAGGTGGAAACCGGCAACATCCGCCTGCAGATCGAAAGCTGCAACCCTAAAGAGATGGTCCAGGCCGCGATAAAAAATGTGGAAAAGCTCGCGGAACAGAAGAGCATTTCCATTACTGCCCAATATTTAACCGGGGACCAAGATTTTGTTTCCGCTGATTTTGATAAAACGGTCTGGGTCATGAATAATTTCCTGAGCAACGCCATCAAACATTCTTTTCAGGAAGAACGTATTGCCGTTACCGTTGAAAGGCAGGCCTCATCGGTGCGGTTCAGCATTACGGATACCGGAAAAGGGATTGACGAAAAATACCACCGCCAGATCTTTGACCGCTATTTCCAGGTTCCGGGTGAGCACCAGAACGGTACCGGCCTCGGGCTTGCGATTTCCAAAAATTTCATCGAAAAGCAGTATGGTGAAATCGGCGTGAAAAGCTTACCGGATCATGGAAGCACTTTTTATTTCGTGCTGCCTTTGGCTTGAATATTTTTTCTACATTTGAATTAAATTCACAGCCGATGAATACATCAGATTTAAAGATTGATTTAATTAACCGAATTACCCAATTAAAAGAAGTCAGAATTATCGAAGAAAAGAAATTCCTGAATATCGGATACTCAGAAACAGATCTAAAAACTTCAGTATAAAATTAAACAGGCTGATTGTAGATACAACTCAATCATCAGCGGAACATTCTGCTATTGCAGGAAAAACAAATCTTGAAAATGTTCGTATGAAAATGATTTGTAATTATTTAATTTTTCATGAATTTTCAGAATCTGAACTGGTTATTCTTTCCATTTGGGACGGAAGCCGTGATAAAAACAGGTAGACTTTAAAAACTATTGCAAGTATATGAAGCTCAATTCAGTTTATTAAAACCTCAATATTCCTGAGACTGATAAAATACGGATGTATGGAACGAGCAATAAACAGAGCACAAAAATGTATTTACCTGAATATTCTTACCTTTAGACCATGATGTCAATTCAAACCGTTTATCAGGAAACCATAAAATTCGCGGCGCAGAAGCATGCCGATAAAAACCAGACCATCCCGGGAACCAATCTTCCGTATACCGTTCATTTAAGCAATGTGGCTATGGAAATCTTGGTCGCCTTTGAAAAATCAAAAGATTTTGATCTTGGGTTTGCTGTACAGGTTGCCCTGCTTCATGATTCCCTGGAAGATACCGACACTACTTTTCAGGAACTTGAAAATATCTTTGGCAAAGCGGTTGCAGAGGGCGTCCTGGCATTAACCAAAAACTCCGGTTTGAAAAAAACTCATCAGATGCAGGACAGTTTACACAGAATTAAAGAACAGCCGAAAGAGATCTGGGCAGTGAAATTAGCCGACAGAATTACCAATCTCCAAACGCCGCCATCCCATTGGTCAGATCAAAAAATCAAAAACTATAAAGCGGAAGCCCGTTTAATTTTACAGGAACTTAAAGGCGGAAATGATTATCTTGAACTAAGATTGCAGGAGAAGATCAGCGAATATTACTGTCTACAATAAACCGTATTTTGAATGGAATATTATACCTATTGGTCCATTTTGGAAACTCCAAGCCATTCGATTAAACCTTATTCAGTTTTTTTTATCATATTTATTCTTTCGATGCTTGCATTTTTCTCAGTTTTAAAATTTCAAAAGAATGATGACGACAGAAAGATTCATCTGATTTTAATAAGTTTATTTATTGCGTTGTCACTTCCCTGTTATATCTATTTAAAATTTTTTAATCATGATCATACCGCTGAAAGAATTTCGAAATTACTGGAATCTGATACATTAAAAAAGGTTGAAGGCAGTATTTCAAATTATAAAAGAGCATCAGAGGGAAAATCAGTAATTGAAAGTTTTGAAGTAAATTCTGTAACGTTTACATATTATAATCATTCACTCTATGAATTCAATCATTTCGGAGGCAACAGAAGCAGTGATTTATATGATGGTCTAAAGGTAAGAATTACGTACTCAGAAGGGGGTAAATTCAATGAGATCATGAAAATTGAATTTCAAAAACAAATAAAATGAAAGCAGCCTTTTTCCTTAAACAGGAAGCGTTCCGCAACTGGCTTGAAGAAAACCATCAGGCAGAAAAAGAACTGCTGGTGGGCTTCTACAAAGTCGGGACCGGAAAACCGTCGATGACATGGCCTGAATCTGTGGATCAGGCATTGTGTTTCGGCTGGATTGACGGTGTGAGAAGATCAATTAACGAAGACAGCTACAGCATCCGTTTTACGCCCAGAAAACCGACGAGCATCTGGAGCGCCGTTAATATAAAAAAAATGGAAGCGCTGACAAAAGCCGGTTTGATGACTGAAGCGGGACAAAAAGCTTTTGAACTCAGAAAAGAGGAAAAGTCGGCCATTTATTCCCATGAAAAAGGGGTTGCCGTGCTTGATCCTGAACTGGAAAGACAATTTAGGTCCCATCCTGAAGCATGGAACTTTTTCAACAGCCAGGCTCCGTCCTATATAAAAGTCATGCTTCACTGGATCATGGGCGCCAAACAGGAGAAAACAAGGGTTGCAAGGCTGGAGAAAACCATTCGCGTCAGTGAACTGGGGAAAAGAATGACATAATTATAATATGACTGAATTTATTATTTTTTTACTCATCATTTTTGGGGTTTCAAATCTTTTTTTCTTTACATTATTCAGAAACAAAAATCAAAAAAGAAACCGGTTAATATTATATACAATTACATCAGGCCTTTCTATTATCTTAGGCATATACCTTATTTTCAGTGACTTTTCAGCTTTTACAGCGGTTCATTTTATTAAAAATATTTTATTTGTCGTTTTTTTAAGTCTCGTCATCACAGGTTATTTTTTCTTGCTTTCTGCTGTCAATTCACTTATCGAAAAAATTCTTATCGTGCAGGGTTATTTTACCTATACCGTTATATTTGCTGTATTTCTTATTATTTCAAGCGTAATGTATTATTTTGCTGTTATGTTTCTTATGGCGGTTTTAACCCTGGATTACTTTTAAAAATTGTCATAACTTTGGCGTTCAAAATAAAGAACTGATCAATGAATACAGATACATTAGATTTCTGGATAGGAAATTTCAACAGTGAAGAAGATTTTTATGATTTTGTGGAGGAAGATGAAAACTATTATCTTCTGGAAGAATCTGATGACACCTATATTTCAAAGTTTGCCGAATCGCAGGATACCGTGTGGCTGGACCATGATTTTGTAGAATATGGTTTTGAGGACGGGGACCGGACATTTTACGAAAAGTTTTCAGGCTATTCATTTGCGGAACAGTGGCTGCCTATCCTGCTGAACAGGATCAATGAGCTTAATATGAAATCTGATATCAATTCCATTATCTTTTTAAACAGGGGCCAGGTTCCGAAGCCGGTTTCCGTAGAAAATGAAGCTTTTTCCCTGGTGTATATGGGAGGGATTGAGTTTAGTATCTAAAATAGAGAAATGAAAATCGTGCGGCCTGAAATTGTTCGGCAATGATAACCTGCCGATTCTTATATTTAAAGAAATATAGACCGGGAAATAAAAATGATTTCAAAAAAACTTCTGACCCTCAACATTATTGTTCTGATCTGTGTTTTCTGTGCCTACATGCTGGGAACTGCTTTTATTAATTACCCTTGGATCATGGATTTTTGGAGCTACATCCGGCTGAGTGATGCTATTTATCTTTTTATTGTACTGGCTTTTCTTGCTTTAGTTTCATGGATGATCAGTACCTTGAAAATTAAAAATCTTACTGCAAAAAACAAATTCCTCTTCATCTATACTCTATTGTGTGCCTTACTGCTTGGTTATTTAATCTATGCCTCCGTTGATGCTTATCTTTCAGCTGAAAAAGCAATTACACAAAGAGGAAATGAATATATCCAACAGGCAAAAAAAGACATTAAAAAAGACAGCATTGTATTCAGGTTTGCCGGAGATTTTGCCATCGCTAACGACCTGGACGGAAAAATTGACAGTATTGAACACCGGTACGGAATCCATTATCAAAATACGGGCTGTATCATTGATGCTGTTGAAACCGAAGGGCAGAAAAAGTATAAAGAAACCGTACAACCATACCTGGAAAAGAGAAACGGTAAGGACTGGGAAAAGAAAATGAAAAAGGAGATTGAAAAACTGAAAAAGTAAAATCATCTTTTTTACATGCCAGAATAAATAACAAAACTTTCATTTGCTAATGAAAGTTTTGCTTTTATATGCTAGAATTTAATTGACCTAATGCGCTTCCAGCCAGTTATTCCCTACGCCAACTTCCACCAATAAAGGAACCTGCGTCTCAATGGCGTTTTCCATTTCCATTTTAATGATGTTGGTGGCCAGTTCTACCTCATCCACCGGAGATTCGAAAACGAGTTCGTCATGAACCTGAAGCAGCATTCTGGTCTGCATTTTTTCTTTTTCCAGTTCTTTCTGAATTTTAATCATGGCCATTTTCACCACATCTGCAGCACTTCCCTGTATCGGTGCATTTACGGCATTTCTTTCGGCGTGGGCCCGCACCACAAAGTTGTTGGAGCTGATATCTTTCAGGTGGCGTTTTCTTCCCAGAATGGTTTCCACATAACCGGTCTCGCGTGCTTTTTTTACCTGTTCCGCCATATATGCCTTCAGGTTAGGATACGTAGCAAAATAGGATTCAATCATCTGCTTGGCTTCACTTCTGGACAATCCCGTCTGTTCGGCCAGTGCAAAAGCGCCCTGACCGTAGAGGATCCCGAAATTCACGGTTTTTGCCTGCCCCCTCTGGGTTTTGGAAACTTCTTCCAGCGGAATGTTGAACAGCCTTGCTGCAGTGGAAGCGTGAATGTCTTCCCCGCTCTGAAACGCTTTGATCATATTTTCCTCCCCGGAAATTTCGGCAATCAGACGGAGTTCGATCTGGGAATAATCGGCAGAAATGATTTTCTTCCCCTCTCCGGCCACAAACGCTCCCCGGATCTGCTGTCCTCTCAGCGTCCGGATCGGGATATTCTGCAGGTTCGGGTTTACACTGGCCAGACGGCCTGTTGCAGCGGTCGTCTGCGAGAAATTGGTATGTACCCGGTTATCTGTCTTTTCAATCTGTGACGGCAGTGCATCAACGTATGTCGATTTTAATTTCTGATAGGTCCTGTATTCCAGGATATGCTTGATAATTTCATGTTTTGAAGACAGCTTCTGGAGGATATCCTCTGAGGTGGCATACTGCCCTGTTTTGGTTTTTTTTGCTTTCGGGTCCAGCCCCATTTTCTCAAACAGGATTTCTCCCAGCTGCTTGGGCGAGTTCATATTGAATTCTTCTCCGGAAAGTTCAAAGATTTTGGATTCCAGCTGCCTTAAATCATTTTCAAGGTCAATGCTTTCCTGGGCCAGCCATTTTTCATCCATGGAAATCCCGGCCAGCTCCATTTTGGCCAGTACTTCCATTAAAGGCATTTCTATGTTGAAAAAAAGGTCTTCCAGGTTTTCTTTTTTCAGCTGCGGCGCAAACAATTCATACAGCTGGAAAGTTACATCGGCATCTTCAGCAGCATAATCCGTCTGTGTCCTGAGATCCGCATCCCTGAAACTGCCCTGGTTTTTCCCTTTTTTCCCGATGATGGTTTCAATGGAAACGGGCTTATAGCTCAGATATATTTCCGAAAGGTAATCCATTCCGTGCCTTCCGTCCGGGTTCAGCAGGTAATGGGCAATCATGGTATCGAACATAGCCCCTTTTACCGTAATGTTGTACCGCTGAAGTATTTTATAGTCAAATTTTAAGTTATGTGCGACTTTTACAAGATCTTCTTTCTCAAAAAACGGCCTGAAAATTTCCAGGGTCTGTAAAACCTCGCTTTGGTCCTCCGGTAAAGGGATATAGTACGCCAATCCTTTTTTGTAAGAAAAGCTCATGCCTACCAGTTCGGCTTCCAGTTCATTAAGCGAAGTGGTTTCCGTATCGAAACACACCACCTTCTGCCTGAGAAGATTGTTCACCAGCATTTTCTGTGCCTTAGGATTATCCACAAACTGGTACAGGTGGTCGTTGTGCTCAATGGTAGATTTTGTAGATGTTTCCTGCTCCAGTTCCTCATAGGTAGCAAAAAGGTCCAGCTGGCCTACGGCCTGGGCCACTTTCTGCTGAGGCGTTTCCGCTGTTTTGACTTCAATTTCTGCCGGTACAGCAGTTCCTGTTGACGCAGGCGCAAAAGCCCTGTACAGGTTGTCATAGAGCCTTCTGAATTCAATTTCATCAAATACTTCTTTTACTTTTTCAAAATCCGGAGTATCGAGATCATATTGTTCCTGATGAAATTCCACCGGTACATCACAGATAATAGTGGCTAATTTTTTAGATAAAATCCCCCTTTCTGCAGAGGCCTCCACTTTTTCTTTAAGCTTTCCTTTAAGTTCGTGGGTATTGGCTAAAAGGTTTTCAATACTTCCGTATTCTTTAAGGAATTTCATGGCGGTTTTTTCCCCTACCCCTTCAAGCCCCGGGATATTATCCACGGAATCCCCCATCATCGCAAGAAAATCAATTACCTGCTTCGGGTTTTCGATCTGGTATTTGGCTTTTACTTCTTCAACACCGAGAATTTCCACCTCACTGCCTTTCAGTCCCGGCTTGTATATTTTGATTTTATCCGTAACCAGCTGGGCAAAATCTTTATCCGGCGTTACCATGAAAATGGTATAGCCTTCTTTTTCCGCCTTGCAGGCAATGGTCCCGATGACATCATCCGCTTCATAGCCCGGCACGCCCAAAATAGGGATATGCATTGCCTGCAGAATCCTGTGGATATAGGGAATAGCTGCTTTAATAGCTTCCGGTGTTTCGCTTCTGTTCGCTTTATAATCAAGAAAATCCACAGTCCTGATGCTGGCTTCTCCTACATCGAAGACCACAGCCAGGTGGGACGGCCTTTCTCTTCTGATGAGCTCAATCAGGGAATTGCTGAATCCGAAAATCGCAGAAGTATCCACCCCTTTGCTGGTAAGCCTCGGATTTCTGATCAATGCGTAATATCCTCTGAAAATCATTGCATAGGCATCAATAAGAAACAGCCTTTTATCTTGTGTCGCGTCCATATCTTTCATAAAGAACAAATATAAGAAATTAGTTTTCTTTTTCCTGAAACTACATTCTATGGAAATGAATTTAACCGTTTATTTAAACTGAACACTGAAAGAATCTCTCTTGAAGAATCTGAAGGCATTTATATAAAAAATATAATGTCTGACGAAGCTTATTACTGATTTTATGAAGCTTAAACCCGATACTTATTGCAGGTGGTTTAAATATTGTTCATTCTGCAGGATCATAAAAAAAGACTTCAGAAATGAAGTCTTAGTTATATAAATTTAGTCCGGATCTGCTTTTAAAAATAAATCCTGCAGCCGATTCTTAAAAAAATAAAAACATAACAGCCCGCTCCACAGGAGCCGGGCTGTTATGTTCTGAACGTATTGCTACTGAGATGCCTGTCTGCGGGATTAATTGCCGCTACTTGGCCAAAGACCCTGGTAATTTGAAGTACCGTAATCTATGGTTTCAGCACTTACGATAAAGCTGATCAGCATGCTGTTCTCGTCTACCGCATCGAAGTCCACTTCATGCTGGATCACATAGCCGTTATTCCATGTCAGAGTAATTAATGTACCTTCTTCGTGAGACTTGTTGAAGGTAATCTCACCGGTTGTAGGCTTATATTTGCCGTTCAGTAAACTCTCAAGGATATCTGATTTTTCAGTTGCCTCTACTGTCACTTTAATGATCGCATTGGAAGGATCTGAAGCTACTCTCCCGGATACGTCCGTAGATCTTGATACGCTGTAGTTCAGTTTTAATAATTTTTGTCCTTCACCTCCGTTGAATTTTAAGATTCCTCTTGAATTTGCTGCCATAATTGTAAATTTAAATCGTTAATATTTTATGATTCGGTATATTCTGTATGATTTATTAATTCAAAGATAGACCTCCTTTTTTTACCATGAAACTATTTGTACATCAATTTCAGTTTTTGTAGTAATTCTACGACTTGGTGTAGTAGTTTTACGATTTCAGAAACACCTCCAGTACAAAACGTCTGATTGTCAATTATTTAAATCATCAAAGACAAAAAAACACGGAATTTCCGCTTAACCGGGAAGTGTAAATCCGATTTGATACTGTTATGCGTGAAACAATATTATTTGTAAGACTCCTTAAACCTGAAATTACTCTTATAGATTCTTATGCTGTCTGCGGGGACCGGCTGATTGTTGATCATAATTTCCATACTGTTATTATCCGGGGCTATTTTAAAATCAAGCTTAAAATCTTTACCGGCATTTTTAAACTGTTCATTTACCTTTTCCCAGTTGAAGAATACACGGCCTTCAAAAGCCTCATCTTTTCCTGTCTCCCAGAAAAAGGCAATTTCTTTAGGAACAGCCCTTGCTTTTACCGGTGGTTTTATACCCCAGGGACGCAGCATGATTTCTTTTTCACCGTTATAGTATTCCGGCTGAGTCCTGAATAAACGGAACCCTTTGTGCTCTGAGTTGATGAAGGGTGCCCATGAATATGCTTTCTGATAGTTTTTCCATTCCTGCGGTGAAGCATCAGGCATAAACATTTTCTGTTTGATTTCTTCGCGGGTCTGGGAGATTTTAGCGAACATCCTGTCTGCATATTTTTTATCATCTTTTACCACTTCAGCCTGGAACTCTCCTAACTGTACGGAAATATACCCGAAACGGAACCACACAACCACCATGCCTTTCGGTGCAAAACCGAACGTCAGGGTACCGAACTTATAATATGACTTCCCGAATTTATTGTATTTTTCATAGTAATCAGGCTCATCTTTAATGCTGATGAACTCTTTTAGAGGCTCATCTGAAGAATCGGATTCATTGTTGGAATATGCTCTGTGGACCAAAGCCAGTACTCTATCCTTCGGAAAATCTACTTTAAGATGATAAAAGGTGTCTTCATAATTTGAAAAATAGACAATATCAGCTCCGATTGGGGTACCGCCCTGTTCCGTAAATCCTTTTCCGGAATCTCCCCATGTTCCGGATGAGCTTCCATAAGGCAAATGGGACGGAACTTTTTCCAGCGTAATAATTTCATCTTCTACGGGCGTGACAAGGTAATTATTCCAGGGATGGGAAATCTGTACATCATAACCCGGCATTGGTATTTCTTTTTTCTTCATATCCTGACAATTGATAAGCTGGAGCATTCCCAGTACAACAATAAAAGCTTTTAGTTTATCCATTTAATATATATCTTTTTCGTTCTGCGGCAGGCCTTGGTCCTGAGACCCCCGGCCCCATTCCGAAAGTATCAAGATTGGCAGACCAGTGCAAGTACAGATTCCTTAGTTTTTTAATATCAATGCCTGAATCTAAGTAAGAGTAGTTTTTTGCCTCATTAATATACTGCCCTGCTGAAGGATGTTTCCCGGCATTATAATCATTAACATACTGATTTCTCAGATTGTTACATTGAGAAATATAGCTGGTGGTCAGCTTATTGCTGATTTCCTGAATAAAACCATCCTTTATCTGCTGACGGCTTACTAAATTTTCATCATATTTTACATCAAACTGCTTTGAGTAATAAAACATATTCTGCAATGAAACTTTATCATATTCATTGGATACATTTCTTTTACCCCAGAGTTTATACATTATAACGGTCACACGACTTGGTATAACATTGGATTCAATCCAGATCTCGCCCGGCTTAAACCATCCTTCATCAATCAGAATATTCCTGAATCTTTCGCATTCGCTGTTGCTGTTGGCTTCCTGGTAAAGCAGAACCGTCTCTTTTACGTTGTTTACATAACCGCCTCCGATATCGGAATGCACCCCCGGTAAAGTCAGCTGCAGGCCTTTGATCCCGGCACTGTCTATATTCGTAAGGCTGAAATTGCCCCGGTATTCATCCGATGAAGCCAGCTGAAGTACAAAAGAGGCATTTCTCACGGCATTCAACCCCAGCTGTTTGGAATCATCATCAACAATGCTAAGCCCGAACAGCGAGGTTCCTTTATGGTTAACCCCATAAGAAGCTACAGTATCATATAACCCCACAAAATTGAATCTTACGCGCTTGGCCCTGACTTTTTCATTGAGAAGGCAGGCCCCGAAATATCCGTACTGCAGCAAGGGCGAATCCGTCTCATTAATGACAATATATTGCGAAGGTGCCGGCTCGGCATCAGATTTTTCATAAGCTGCCGGCGGATGAACCAAAATCTGCTTATCAGACAGGATCTGCGAATTAGCAGCCGTTCCGGCAATATGCATAAAGTGGCGCGCTGCGGCAGCACCCCGGCTGAATCCGTATACATTAACGGTAAGAACATCAATTTCCTTGCCCGGAAATTTTCGCTGGACAGCTTCCGCTCCTTTAACACAGCCTTTCGTGGCTTTGGCTTTTACGCCTCTTTCATTGACTCCCATCCCTGCGCCCCGGACCGGCAGGCCCAAGGTATCGTTATCCGATTTAGAATCCACTGTACCGATTCCTTCCACATAATAGGAAACCTGATTCTGAGCATTCGGGTCGATAGCATCATATCCTTTAGCCACATTGCTGAAATCATTGGCGTAGCTTCCCTGGGGAGAACCCTGGCGGCTTCCGGCCTGTGTATTGGTTTTATTGTTCAACGTACCGTCAAAAAACAGATTTAGGGTAACATCAATGGTGTTTACAGGCTTGTCATTGGGATTGATCTTCTGAGCCGGATTGTAACTGACCCCGGCCTGATTCCCTTTCTGCTCTACTGAAACGGCACTGTTGTGGCTGATCTCTTCTTTAGCATAGGTTCTGTAATCACCTCCGGTACGGGTAACGGCCTTACCTTCTACAAAATATTCAATGCTCATGGTTAGTGGTTTTTAGATTTCTCCCCGCTGTTATTCTGAACCTCTTTTTCTGCGTGGTGCTCTACTTTGCCTTCGCTGTTTACCTCTACTCCTTTAAGGGAGGTTAATTTATGTTCTTTTTCACCGTATACCTCCATATCGCCTTTTACGTAGTGGCTCATCTTCCCGACTACATTCGTCATAAAATCAGCACCGGTTGAAAGGTATTTCATGGAACCTATACTTTCAGTATGATTGACCATAATGGTATCCGATTTATTCATTCCGACATTCGTGGTCATGTTCATCCCGACATTGATATTCATGTTTTTACAGTTGAAGGTCATGGTTTCGGGAGCTGTAATCGTGATGTTGCTTCCCGTGGTATCCAGATGGATCTCATTTCCTGATTTATCCGTAATCACGATGCTTTCATCCTCTGTGAAAACAACTCTGTGGCCGCTTCTTGTCTGGATGGACTTCACCCGGTTGTCCATACCGCCGCCGAGCCCTACCCCGCCGTGGAACATCCCGCCCATCACAAAAGGGCGGTCCGGATGGCTGTGTACGAAATTAACCATCACCTGGTCACCGACTTCCGGTATCGCTACATAGCCCCTGTTCTGGCTCACCTGGTCGGTACCTCCCGCATCAGGGCTCATCATCCTTATAAAATGAGTTGTATCGTTGGTCTGCCAGTCGAACCTGACCTGTACCCTGCCCTGCCCTTCCGGATCCGTATTCGAAATAACCGTGGCAATCTGAGGCTCGGCTTTGGGGACAGCAAATTCAGGCCTAGGTAAAAAGCCCGTGTCGGAGGCAATGCCTTCAAAGCTTCCGGTGTAATGCCCGATGGTATCGATTTCGTGCGTGGATTCAGTGACCATGATCCTTGTAAAATAGGAAGATTCATTGGTGTCCGGCTTACGCATCTGCACATCCGCCACACAGCCCGGATGCAGGAACGGAACCGTAGTTGTGCCTGACAACAAAAATACATTGACAGCCTGGCTTCCCGATGCGCTTTTCTGGGAATATTCCACATCCAGATGCGTGGAAGCTTTAACCGGGGCAACCTGCAAGGCAGGGGTCTTATAAATGGAATTGTTATGCGCATAGGCTGTCCTGGCCAGCTCGCCCACATGCTGAACCGGAGTTTCACCGGAGGTCAGCTTCTCGTTTTTACTGCTGTTGTACCCGTAAAACTGGGGCTTGGTATGAACCGCGACCAATTCTACGGAAATATCATTGGCGCTGCTTCCGTAAGTGAGTTTGATCGGTTTGTTCTGAGGCGGGAGCTTTCCGAAATGAAGGACTTCACCGTCGTAAAAAAACTGCTCGCCATAGGCTTCCGCCATCCTTGCCAGGTAATTGTAATGGGTTTCGTCATACTGGCTGCTATAGATAATCTGGGAATAGTCATTGGTATCCACCCTGATGTCGAAACGGCTGGTATCAATCCCCTGTTTGATCACCTCGTTGGCGATAATGCCCATATTCACAGAGGTTTCGCCGCCGAAGCTCTGGATGTGGGGAGCACCGTCGAGCAGGATAGTCGGGCTGTATCCTTTCAGGACAATATTGCCCAGGCTCATCTTTTCCTGGCTGAAGCCTACTTTTGTAATGACTCCGACAAATGTCCGTTCCGGGCTATTATCGATATCTTTATAAGAAATGACGGCGGTCAGGCGTTTTCCCAGAAACTTGTTGGCTTCTTCCAGGGTGTGGGTCTGGCGGCCGCCTAAGGTATCGTGGGCCAGCGTAACACTGAACTCATGATGATGTTTTGTACTTTGTATTAATTTAAAGTGTTTGTAGTATTTAATGACTTTCCCTTCGATTACAAGAGCAAGCTTCACCAGCCGGTTAATTCCTGTATGGTGGTTTTCTGATACGCCGTCGGCATTTTGGGACGGGCGGAAAGAAGTACTGTCCGGTATATTTTGTGATTCTGTTTTCATATTGCCTGTGATTTGAATAGGTTAAAGGATATCTTTTATTATTCTTGCGGTTTTACATTCTGCGGGCTGCTTTCTTTCAGCGATCTGGAAAGTATTTTATTTTTCCTCAGTAAGAAATCGGGCATGACATCTTTGGGAAGGTACAGCGTGCTTTCTCCTTTCTGCTGGAGTTCCTGGGAAATCCCGGGATTCCAGCCGAGGATTTTTTTCAGGTCAACATCAAGTTCATCCGCAATTACGTCCAGGCTGAATCCTGCATTGATATCTGTCTCCGCCATTTCGACATTGTTTTTCCCGCTTCCGCCGTTAACAAAGAAAATGGTATTCATCCTTGAGGAATTATAATTGCTTAAAACACTCTGCAATTCTCCGGTTGCATAACATGCATTGAGGTATTTTTTAACATGATTGATGGTTTCTGCCGGAAGATATTTAGAGAAAATATGATACTGTGAAGATCCGGCGGAAGTCATGGCTTTTGCAATGTTCCCTTCTCCGCAGTTGTAGGCCGCCACTACCGTTACCCAGTTGTTGTACTTTTTATAGAGGTGACTGAGAGAGATCGCGGCAGTTTTGGTACTCCGGTACAGATCATTCCGGTTCTGTTCCGTAAGCCCGTACTGGTTGGCGTGGGCCGTCATAAATTGCCAGACCCCCACGGCTCCTGCTCCTGAAGTAATATTCCTGTTGAAATTGGATTCTATTAAAGCCAGGTTCCTCAGATGTTTCGGAAGCCCTTTTTCCACCAAAGAGTATTCAATAAAAGCCACAATGTCTTTGTTGGCACGGATGATATTTTTATACCGTTTCACACTGCTCTCGGAAGTATCTGAAGCTGCAAGGAACTGTGCATTCATGAAAGGTGAAACCAGGACTATAAGGATCTGAATAATATGTTTAAGTGTTGGTGTCATTATTTCTGCTTTGACAGAAGCGGCTGATCAGATCAAACAGCTCCATCTGATCAGCCTTCTGCCTTAATTTCTTTTGTTTATTCTACTTTCCAGCTCAGCTTATCTTCTTCTGTACTCCAGTCTGCGTGAATAGTCTGTCCGGATTTTACTTCTTCCCTTACGATCATTTTTGAAATCGGCCTTGCCAGCTGTGACCTGATGACTCCGGAAATCTGCCTTGCGCCGTATTTGCTGCTGAATCCGCCCAGTGCCAGGTTTTTAACAGCTTCATCACTGATTTTTAAGGTGATTCCCAATCTTGTCAATGATGCATGGAGCGATTTTAACTGGATGTTAAAGATTCTTTCGGCGATGGATTCTGTAATCGGTGCAAAAGGGATAATCTCCGTAATCCTTGCTAAAAACTCCGGCCTGAACCTGCCCGAACCGGACATGATCTGCATTAATGAGGATGATTCCGGGATTTTTCCCTCTTCAAACTGCTTTACAATTTCTTCACTTCCGATATTTGAGGTAAACAGAATCAGGGCATTGCTGAAATCCCCTTCTTTTCCGAGTTTATCATGAACTTTACCTTCATCCATAATCTGCAGGAATACATCGAAAACGGAATGATGGGCTTTTTCAATTTCATCGAATAACACCACGGTATAAGGCTGCTGCCTGATTTTATTCACCAGCATCCCTCCTTCTTCATAGCCTACATAACCCGGAGGCGCACCGTAAAGAAGTGCTGCCGAATGTTCTTCTTTAAATTCCGACATATCGAAGCGGACCATTGCTTTTTCGTCGTTGAAAAGAAGCTCCGCCATTGATTTCGCAAGTTCTGTTTTTCCTGTTCCCGTAGGGCCTAAAAGGAAGAATGAACCGATCGGCTGCCCGGGTTTATTCAATCCGCTCCGGTTTTCAACAATGGCATCGGAAAGGATTTTCAGTGCGTGGTCCTGACCGACTACCCTGTTCATTAAAAGGCCTTCCATATTCAGGAGCTTTTCTTTTTCCTGAGCCTGGATTTTACCAATCGGAATATTGGTTTTTGCAGCCATTACAGCAGCCAGTTCCAGACGGTCTACTTTTTCTCTTTTCTTTGATGCATGCTGTAAAAGCTCCGCGAAAGTCTCTTCAATTATTTTCTGAATTTCTTCTACAGGCATGGAATTGTCAATTTGCGGCTGCTCACTTAAGGAACCCCACAAAATGGGACTGATTTTGTCCCTCAGCAAATTATAGTTCCAGATGAGTTCATCTGCTTTGTCTTTGTCGTCTAAATATTCTTCGTTCTGAATAGCTTCATAGGTAGCCTTCCAGCTTTCCAGTTCTTTTTCAGAGAGTTCGTCCAGCATTTTAATGGCTGCCATGGTCCTGTCCAACAGGTCAATTGCTGCATCAGGCAGCTTTTTGCCTTTTGCATATCTTTTTGCCAGGCGCACACATTCCGGAAGCGCGGTTTTTTCAACTTCAATTCCGTGGTGTTTTTTATAGCCTTCCAGCAGGACATCAATCATTTTAACACAGGTTTTTTCATCCGGTTCGTTAACCGTCAGCACTTCAAAACGGCGGTTAAAAGCCTGTTCAGGCTCGATAATTTTTCTGTATTCTTCCTGGGTGGTTGCCCCGATTACGGTAATTTCTCCTCTTGCGAGCTCCGGTTTTAAAAGGTTAGCCACATTCCCGATGCTTCCTTTTGGGTCTAAAAGGGTATGGATCTCATCAATAAAAAGAACGGCTTTTTCAATTTTTTTACATTCATTGATTACTTTTTTCAGGCGGTCTTCAATTTCGCCTTTATAAGAAGTCCCTGCCAGCAATGCTCCCGTATCCAGCTCCAAAAGGGTTGCATTTTTAAGCATTTCAGGAACGTTGCCTTTAATGATTTCTGTAGCGAAACCTTCCACCAGAGCCGTCTTCCCGACTCCAGGCTCCCCGATAATAATTACATTCGGCTTGCTTCTCCGGCAAAGGATTTCAACCAGCATTCTCAGTTCTTTATCCCTCCCGATTATATTTTCCAGCTCGCCTTTTCGCGCCTGCGCGGTCCGGTCTACACAATAGCTTTTAATGGAAGGAAAAGAATTATCGGAATAATCGGAGCCGTTTGAAAACAGGGAAGAAAATTCTCCGTTTTCAGAACTCTCATAGGGTGTATCTTTTCTGTAGAGGTTAAAAATTTCATGTTCCCTGAGTGGCAGTGATTTCAGCTGCTGCAGCGTAAAGGCAACCTGCGGCTTTACAATGGCGGTTAAAATACAGACCGGTGTAATTTCATCCAGACCTAATTTCAGTCGGATATCATCGGCTTCTTCCACAATACGGTCTACGGCTTCATCCTCTTTAACCTCATCAGGAAGATGGCTGGTTTTGGGATAATCCTCAATCCGCACATCTGCCCATTCATAAAAATAGCCCGGATCTTTATCAATGCTTTTCAAGAATTCATTGAGGCCGATGTCTTTGTGCATCAGAGCCCGTAAAATATGAGGTGCGCCATAGGCAGCATTATAATGTTCTCTTGCAATCGACTGTGCAATGTGAAACAGCTGCTTCACCGTTTCGTTGGTTACTAATACTCCCATTTATATTTTGTGTTGGTGTTTTGGTGACTGATACCGTTCTGTCAGTATCTTACTGTAAATTTAAAGATTTATCTTTTAAATTTATTTTAATTTTTCATAAAAACCGTATGTTATGTATTATTTATGAATCTATTTGAATGGTTTATCAATTTATCTGAATCTTATGAATAATCCTTCAATTGCTTTTGCTCAAACAGATGTTTCCCAAATCAAGGGTATCAGGTTATTGTTTTTTGCTTTCTTTAAGCTTTGAACGTTTATCTTTTTGGTTAAATATCCGGATTTTTCAATAAAACAATCAGGTGATACATTAAGCTGTTCCCTTAAATATTTAGTTATTAAAGCACTAAAAGCATTTGACGAAAATTTATTAAAAAAGCTTTGGCATCTTTAAGTGGCTGATGGTTTTGAGCATCTATAACATTATCTTTCTCTGAAACCTTGATTCCTTTTATGGGGTTATGACCATTAGTAAATATATATCCTTGATAATATGAAATATTACCTTCTGAGGAATATATTTTTAAAGCTATTTATACGAAGATTATCTTATTTTTTTTAAAAAGATTGTATCCGGTTTCTTGTTTAAAAATCTATATTTCAGCTTTTCTCCGTGTTGCGACCAAACAGTTACAGCAGTATCTTTTTTATAACCATCGAAACTAAAAATTAAATCTGCGACAGACTCCTTTTTATTTTCAATCTTAAAATAGCCGTTTATATCCGTATAATCTGATAAAGAATCTGAATTAAAACTTTCTTTTACAAGCACCCTGTTCAAGGGTTTTTTAGTATCCTGATCATAAACAAAACCATGATAAAAATTTTGCTGAGAACACTGTATCGAAAATAAAATTAAAAATATATTTATTGTTCTCATCGGATTTTAATTTTAGTTAACCATAGTAAGCTAAGAACATCTCTTTCTGCTGCTACCATTCTATTTCTCTGATCGTAATCTAACCAATTTGTATAATAAGGAATAATATCTATTTCCCCACTTATTGGATAAGGTGTTGCATTAGCATTTTCGTTTTGGGTATATGGATTTACACTTCCTTTATGACCATAAGAATATATTGTTCCTCCATAAGCTTTTAAAATTGTATGTCCTATTTCATGAGCTGTGGTTTCTTTAAATTCTCTATCTTCATTATTTTCAAATCTATATCTCCATTTTTCTACTTTTATATAACCCACATTATAACAAATTGCTTCTCTTGAAATAAGATTTCCTATTGCTGCATGGGATCCTCCACAGTACCAGGATTTCCGGAGCGCATCCAGCTTCCGTTTGTATTATAAACCAAGCTTATGTCATCCATTGATTTATCAGCTGTATTCACTGCATTCACATATACTTCATACGGTTCTCTTACAATACGATATTATAAATTACATATTTTCTTCGCTACAATTGACTATTAATAAGAAGCAAAAAATATAATATAAGTTTCATTTTATTCAATATTGATAATGATTTTTATTAATAGCTATATACTAATAGTATAAATAAATGATGATCAAATTAAACAGATACTATTTAAAATATTATAATATATTTCTCTCTATTTTGGAATAGAATCTTTTTTCACAGATTTCAAGTTTTCAAAATAAATTATTCCTAAATCAATTGTATCTCTTTTATTATAGTCATCTTTATTATAGTATTTTTTAACATTAATATATTTATAAGCTTGATCACTTTTCAGAATAAAAACATGTTGCACCATTGTTGACATACTTCTAACATCAGAATAATTGTCTACAAAAAAACCATTATATAAAAAGGATCCATTATGGTCTGTTCTTATTGTATCCATATTATTGATTGCATATTTACTTACAAAAATTCTTACATTGGAGATTGGCTTATTATTTACTTTTGAATATATTTTTCCTTTTACATTTGGCATTATAATATATTTTTTATTGCATCCTGATAATAAAATAAGAATGAAAAGGCATAAGATATTTTTCATGATACATTAATTTTGGTCAGCCAAACTACTTTTAAAAGATCAAACTCCGATATTATTGTTCTGGGAATATCATAATAATTATGATAATACTTCATCAAATCTATTTCTCCAGTTTGTGGTACATATGTGGCATCTTCATCCGGATCCTGAATAATCATGCTCCAATGTGAAGTGCCTTTATGAGTTTTAGAATATATGTGTCCTCCATAAGTAAGTAGTATTTCATGCCCAATTTCGTGAGCAGAAACCATTTTATAATCGTCTATCAGTGAAGGTAAGTTTAGTAAAACATTTCTCTCATCATTTGTGTTTTCAGATCTATAAATCCATCCTCTATTTTTATAAAAAATAGAAACTGGATTACTTTTTTTCCAAGACTCTTTATATAGATATCCTTCATGAAAAAATAAAATTCTTGAAGCTTCAAAATTTCTGGATCTTCCTTCTTCACAATTTGACTGATAAACAATTTTTGGTGCCAATAATCCCTGCTCATCTACATTAGCATTTATATAGACTTCATAAAAATCAGACACAATGTTTACTCCTTTTCCTATGTTTTTGGAATTTCTTGACCAAAACTGATTAATTCCCTGTAATGTTATATCTAATAATTCCTGATATGTTCTTTGTCTTGTTTTTATTGGCGGTTTATTATAAAATGCTAAAGCTTCCTTCGGAATTTTATCCCACGGGCAGTGCTCCACCCAGCGGGTTTCATGCCTGGCGCCTTCCAGACGGGATGAACACTCCAGGCCTTCTGCCCCGCCATCCTGTAAGTTCACGCGCAAAGTGGTATCTATCCTTTTATTGTTCTTATCAATTTTTACATCTACCCAGTCTACCTTATCGTAACGGGTGGTGAACTCTACTTCTTTGGTTTTCTGTTTGCCGTTTTTACTGGCTGTAATGACTGCTTTTAATTTTTTATTGTTGAATTTTGAGCTGTCATACATTCCGTTATTATCAAAACCGTCCCAGAATATAACATAAGACCCTACCTTGGTATAATCCGACGGTGCGGTGTTGTAAGGATCAAAAACACTTTTCCAATCCCATACTTTAACAGGTTCTAGAGGTTCATACGCCGGTTTATGTTTAATAATATCTTCTGCCAGCAAAGGCAGCCTTCTTGCAGTGACTACTATTTCAGGCAGGTTGGTAATGGCATATAAAGTACTTCCGTCTTCATTTAACACTTTAAATTCCAGGGAATCGATATTGCTCAGCATCAGTGAGTAATTGAAAACAAAATTGGCATTTTCATAATTTCCTTCAAAATCCAGTATCCCGAAAGGAACGACCGTTGAGAAGCCACTGTCTTTTTTAAGTGAAAATGAAATTTCAAAGTCTTCATTGACCGTACTCCCCTTTCTTTCAAAATTTCCGTAGGTTACTCCGCTGCCTGTTCCGTTTTCCCTTATCTCATTGCTGGCATTTGAGACAATTTTCCCTTCGGAAGACATATTATGATCGCCTCCTGTTACTTTAAGGTAATTTCCCTGTACAATTCGTGTTCTGGACATGATCAGTAGTTTTTGCTTTTTTCACCGCTGTTATTCTGGACTTGTTCCTGTGCATTTTTATTGATGTACTTACTTGATGTAAGGTTCATGTCCTCATGAGAAATTTCATTCCGCTCCTTAAGGGTTTCGCTGTGTACATCACCTTCGATCATCTCGGTAAGCTTTCCGGAAATAAACATGCTGGTATCCCCTAAAACAGAAGTCATTTTCATGGCCCCGACACTTTGCGTGTGATTCATCGTGATGGTATCCGATTTATTCATCCCGACATTCGTGGTCATGTTCATCCCGACATTGATATTCATGTTTTTACAGTTAAAGGTCATGGTTTCGGGAGCCGTGATCGTGATGTTGCTTCCCGTGGTATCCAAATGAATTTCATTCCCTGATTTATCCGTAATCACGATGCTTTCATCCTCCGTAAAGACAACCCTGTGGCCGCTTCTTGTCTGGATGGACTTCACCCGGTTGTCCATACCGCCGCCGAGTCCTACGCCGCCATGAAACATCCCGCCCATCACAAAAGGGCGGTCCGGATGGCTGTGCACGAAATTAACCATCACCTGGTCCCCGACTTCCGGTATCGCTACATAGCCCCTGTTCTGGCTTACCTGGTCGGTACCTCCCGCGTCAGGGCTCATCATCCTGATAAAATGAGTCGTATCGTTGGTCTGCCAGTCGAACCTAACCTGTACCCTGCCCTGGCCTTCCGGATCCGTATTGGAAATAACCGTGGCAATCTGAGGCTCGGCTTTGGGAACGGTAAAGTCAGGTTTGGGCAAAAAGCCCGTGTCGGAGGCAATGCCTTCAAAGCTTCCGGTGTAATGCCCGATGGTATCAATTTCGTGCGTGGATTCAGTGACCATGATCCTTGTAAAGTAAGAGGATTCATTGGTGTCCGGCTTGCGCATCTGCACATCCGCCACACAGCCCGGGTGCAGGAACGGAACCGTAGTTGTTCCTGATAATAAAAATACATTGACCGCCTGGCTTCCCGATGCGCTTTTCTGGGAATATTCAACATCCAGATGCGTGGAAGCT
Source organism: Chryseobacterium sp. JJR-5R (assembly GCF_034047335.1). Classification (NCBI taxonomy): domain Bacteria; kingdom Pseudomonadati; phylum Bacteroidota; class Flavobacteriia; order Flavobacteriales; family Weeksellaceae; genus Chryseobacterium; species Chryseobacterium sp. JJR-5R. The sequence goes on along the minus strand of NZ_CP139137.1, from coordinate 1,013,679 downwards.
TTAACCGGAGCAACCTGCAAGGCAGGGGTTTTATAGATGGAATTGTTGTGTGTATAGGCTGTCCTGGCCAGCTCGCCCACATGCTGGACCGGAGTTTCACCGGAGGTCAGCTTCTCGTTTTTACTGCTGTTATATCCGTAATACTGAGGCTTGGTATGAACAGCTTTCAGCTCAACCTTAATATTATGGGCGCTGCTTCCGTAGATCAGTTTGATAGGTTTGTTCTGAGGCGGGAGCTTTCCGAAATGAAGGACTTCACCGTCATAAAAAAACTGCTCGCCATAAGCTTCGGCCATCCTTGCCAGGTAATTGTAATGGGTTTCGTCATACTGGCTGCTGTAGATAATCTGGGAATAGTCATTGGTATCCACCCTGATGTCGAAACGGCTGGTATCAATCCCCTGCTTGATCACCTCGTTGGCAATGATTCCCATATTCACAGAGGTTTCGCCGCCGAAGCTCTGGATGTGGGGAGCACCGTCGAGCAGAATGGTCGGGCTGTAACCGGTTAAAACAATATCTCCCAAGCTCATCTTTTCCTGGCTGAAACCGACCCCTGTAATCACGCCTACAAATGTCCGTTCCGGACTGTTATCAACATCTTTATAAGAAATAACGGCGGTCAGGCGTTTTCCCAGAAACTTGTTGGCTTCTTCCAGGGTATGGGTCTGGCGGCCGCCCAATGCGTCAAACCCTAATGTGACACTAAATTCATGGTGCCGCCGGGTACTCTGCGTCAGCTTAAAATGCTTATAATACCTGATTATATTCCCTTCGATTACAAGAGCAAGCTTCACCAGCCTGTTGATTCCTGCATGGTGGTTTTCTGAAATGCCGTCGGCATTCTGGGACGGGCGGAAATTTGCCCCCTGCATATTGTCTGTTGTAGTTGACATAATTCTGTGATTGTGATTGTGATATGAGTAAAGTTAAAAAAAATTATTGAAATGCACTGTCCTGATACAACATCTCTTTTCATTGTATTTTTTACTGTATTCATATCTGTTATATAACATGACAATATATTGCAGACAAAAAAAGACTGTCATTAAAAGACAGTCTTTACCTTTTGTATTGCTCTCAATACCAAAGTTATTTTTTTTAGGTTGACGGCCAAAGCCCTTCGTAAGCGGAATTACCATAGTTAATGGTTTCTGCACTTACAATAAAACTGATCAGCATGCTGTTTTCGTCTACTGCATCAAAGTCAACCTCATGCTGGATCACATACCCGTTATTCCACGTTAAAGTAATCAGGGTACCTTCTTCGTGAGATTTGTTGAACGTGATTTCACCGGTTGTAGGCTTATATTTGCCGTTCAGTAAGCTTTCAAGAATGTCAGACTTTTCTGTAGCTTCTACCGTAAGTTTTATCAGTGCATTGGACGGGTCTGATGCCACTCTTCCGGATACATCTGTAGATCTTGATACGCTGTAGTTCAGCTTTAATAATTTCTGTCCTTCACCGCCGTTGAATTTTAAGATTCCTCTTGAATTTGTTGCCATGATTGTAAATTTAAATGTTAATAATATTTTGTGCTTCGATGATTGTATAACAAAGATAAAACGGAATTTTCAAATCCGGAATTTTTTAAATAATAATTTTATTTTTTGTCGTAATTCTACGATTTGATGTCGTAATTCTACGATACAGGATTCAGCATCTGCTTTAAAATATCCTGCCTAAACTTTTACTTATTGCTTATTCAACGGTGATAAAAGTTGAGGTTTTAATATCTTCCCGGGTTACGGTATAACGGACCTCAGCATTTTTCACCAGCCCGGTCCCGGCCAGAACGGTATATTTTCCATCAAAGGCAATTGATGGATCAGAATCAGGTATTCCGTGCTGGCGAAGGATAATTTCTTCCGGATCAGTCCGGTCTTCTACTTTCTGCATCAGGTCAATCTGAAGATTTTCTCCTTCGATAAACTGACGTAAAAAAGAATTTCCGTTTTTAAACCCGTTTCTCAAAGAGGCAAAATACAGGTTCATAAAAATATCCTCTTTCATTCTCCGTTCAAATAAATCTCTGTTCATGACAGCGAATTCAAATTCATCAAGGTACATTGCGGCGTAAGGATCTGGAAACAAGTCAAGCAAACGCTCTTTTATTCTTCCGAAATGATTTGCTGCATTTTCGTTCAGCTGTATGGTCAGTATCTTTCCTTTTTCGTTTGTGGTAACGATGAAAGGGTTAAGGGCGCGGATGGATTCCGAGGCAAGATCGGACATCATACTTCCCTGCGCATCAAAAAAATTATTTTTAAAAACACTGAAAATATGCGATGTGCCTTTTTTTTCCATCCATTTTACTGAAGCTGTATAGGTAAGCATACTGCTTTTTTCATCCAAGGCATTTTCCTCAGTTTCATTAATGGTAACCGTATATATTTTGCTGAACTCTTCAGGGAAAAAGGGAATATCCGGATTTAGTTCCGGTGCTTTACAGAGTGCATCATTTCTGCTGTTGTATTCATTAACGGTTTTAAAATCAGGAAGCAGCAGTTTTTTTCCGGGAACAAGCCGGTCATTTACAATATCTTCCCTGGCACAATGTGCGTTGTGAAATTCTTTAAGGTATTCCGGATTTTCAAGGTTAATTTCTTCAGCTATATTCTCCAGTGTTTCACCGGAAAGAATAAAATGAACGGTCATATATTTTGTTTTTCGCTTTAACCAAATTAATCTAAAAATTCTATTTTACAAAATAGTTTCGGACGTATTTATTGTTAAAGAGACCTGTATTTTTCTGAGAAAAGTTTAGCGGAAATAAAAAATTTCATCTCTTTGACAAAGCCATTTCCAAAATTAAAGATTTCTGAATATTTCTTCTTCTATTTTACAGCGAGAAACGCCGGACCTGTTTTCCAGAAGCACATGAATTGAATAATCCTCTCCATTTGACATTATATTTCAGCTCAACAGCATGATCCAGCTCCGCAGAAGTATTAAAGAGTTTGCCGTTTTTCTTATGATATTTTATCCATCCGATGGTTCCGGTTCCTTCAGTATCATAAAAAAGCTTGCATGTTATGGTTTCACTGTCTTCTTCATCTATTAAAAGATTTACTTTGTTTCTGTCTATTTTCCAGTCTGAAAAAGGGAAATTACTACTCCTCACCAACTCCGTCAGATAGCCGTAACAATCATCAACCGTATGATCTTCAGGGCTAATGATAAAGTTTTTATGATTGGCAGAACCCTTGATATTTTCTTCTTTCGCAGGTGTTTCTTTGAAAGAAAGCAGGGTAAAAATAAACAGCAGTATTATTCCCGTTTTATTTTTACTGCTGCTCTTTTCAGAATGCTTTGAATATTTTTTAAGCGTTAGAAGGTACATTAAAGATCGTATTTTCATCTTTGTGTTTATTATATTAATCTATTTTTTCAGGAATACAATTTTTACGGCTATCCTGAATTTCCTCATCGCCTTTATTCAAATCTTTTAGGGTAAATTTTATTACGGTACCTTCATTGAACAAATCAGTAAACTTATTTTTCCATCGTTCTTTTTTCCGTTTTTTTTCCTAATGATCTCCATTTATCAAGAGTCAGTAAATTCCCATTCACCGTATCATAATAATAGACTGAGCAATCTTTTTTATCAACGTAAAAAATATTCCATACACTGTTATGAAGTTCACCTTCCTGCTCTTCTTTTACAATAAAATATTTTTTGTTATTATAAATACCTTCATCAATATTGAAAATTATTTTCTGACGGCCTTTTTTATATTGATCAACGGCCTTTTTAACCTCCTGTATCCGAACTACATTATTATAGGCATTCTCTTTACTGCAATTTTCTTTATTCTGACCTTTGCATAAAAACATGAATAGAATAAAAAATATTTTTAATATCCTGCCATTTCTTTCGGAATTTTTAATAGAACTGCAATAAGCTTGTTGCTTTTTCCGGCAGCTTTTCAAAAATGATAGTGTGAGGAATACTTCCATATTTTATTCAATGGATAATTCAATAAGTATTTACTAAATTATTTTTCCTTCTTTTGTAATACTATAGACTTTCTTACCGGTAATTTTGTCACCAGATTGCTGGCTAACCGTGATTTTATAATCTTTAGATATACTATAGGTCGTCGCTTTGGATGTACCATTGCCAAGTTCTTCGCTTGTATATAATATGATATTAGAAATAGGCATATACTGGTGATCTAATGTAAATAAATACCAGCTTGACTGACCGGCATCATTATACGTGATCAAAATGACAGGTTTAACATTGTCATTAACAGATGGAAGTTTCGCGATTTTATAGTTATCCTGATGTTTAACGGGAAACACCTGATAGTATTTTTTATCAAGGGACTGGAAGCCTTTTTCATCAACTACTGCATCGTAATTATATGCATTGGGCAACGGAATTTCTTCCCATTGATTGTACAATTTTTCTAATGTATTATCAAAAGTAATTTCTGATGTTTTGCCATTGTTACCCTTTTTATCCTGAAGACAGGAATCAAATAAACGTTTCCATTTTATATCGTATTTTAATTCGGCAGGACTCTCAAGATTGGCAGATGTATTATATAATCTACCGTCTTCTTTATGATACTCTATCCATCCGACAGTGCCGGTCCCCTGGGTATCGAACACAAGTTGGCATGATATGATTGCATCGGTTTCTTCATCTATTAAGAGATTTACTTTCTTTTTATCTATTTTCCATTCTGTGAAAGGAAAATTACTGCTTCTTACCAGTTCGGTTAAATAATCATAACAATTACCGGCTTTTTCATCGTCAGACACAACAGCAGCAACTTTTTGATCAACACTGGTACTGTCAGCAATTTTTTCCTTTTTAACAGGCTCTCCTTTGCAGGAAAAAAGAAGCAAAACAAAAAGCAGTTTTAATAATTTTTTCATTTCTATTTATTTTTTTCAAATTCGTTTACAAAACGTGATCTTATACTTTCTATATGTTTTTTATAGACTGCCTGAACGGATGTATCTGTAGAATGCCATCTTGCCCAGTTCCCATTGTATTTATTTATGTAAAAAACTTTAAATTCCATTCCTGCCAAAACAGATGGAAATACAACAAACTCTTTTTTTCTGTCTGTTACCTGTTTATTACCGCCCTGTCCGCTCATTCCTTTATTTTCAAAGGCACTCCAGATACCGGTAGGCTTAAATTCCGGATTTGCTTCAAAGAAATTCTTATCCCATCCATAGTAAGGAGCAGAGCCAAAAGCTTCCATTCCTCCTGTCCCACAAGCTTTAAACTGACCTGACTGGAAGTGGCGCGTTTCATCCCTGTACATTTTCTCAACAATAACCGCCATATCTTTCCCATGTTTGTCATAAATGATTTTGAGCGCTTCTTTGGCATCACTTTCTGTAAAATTATTTCCTTGTGCTTTTGGTACATTGGCAGGCGTATTTATTTGTTTTGCAATGCCTCCGCCCATACACTTGCATGTCTCACGATTTGTTGTCAAGGCTAATTCAACAATACTTTTTCCATTAACATCGTTTATGCTTTTTACAAAAAACTCATCTTTTAAATATTTCAATTCAAATTGTCTTACGTCATAATGAATCCATGTGCTCGCAATAAATTCTCCTTTATAAGAAGGTATTCCAGGCTCCAGAGAGAATTTATTACTATCATTCCACCTTACCTGGTTTCCCAGATATTTTACAAATATTTTCTGCCGTATTTCTTCAACTTCTTTTGGAACTTGTGTTCTTTTTCCATTTTTGTTAAAATGTATATCCAAAGCCTTACCCATATGATTGGTTGAAGTTCTTTTATGCTGTTTATTATTTTCATGACATCTGTAGCCTGAGAAAATACATTTTACACTATATTTCAGATCCTTCTCTATGACAGCCGTATAGAACATTGCAGCTCTTAATGCCCAGATTAAACTCCTATGGATGCCTGGATATTCATATTTCCTGTAAAGCTCAGCCGTTTTCGAGTTTTGTTTTTGTTCAGAAAATTTACCATTTCCAAAACCTTTGCATTTACCACAAGGACATTTAACATCATCGAAGTTTATTATATACTTATTTTGAAACTCATCAATCGCCTTCAAAACATTTCCACACACTTTACCGGTTTCCGGAACTTTCATATAATCCCGTTGGAACTGCTTAACCATTTTCTCCGTCCGGTCTGTAAATTCATCGGTAGGAACATTTCCACCAAATCCGGCTAACCGGATATTGATTTCCCTGACAAGCTCGCTTTTATCTCCTTTCTTGATACAGTATTTTTCACCGCAATTTACAATTTTAACTTCCTGACCATTCACCACACTCACCGTCTTTCCATCCGGCTTCTGTGCTGTAGGCTTCTGATCCGGTTTTACGGTTCCATTGGATTCTACCCAGTCCCAGAGCTCATTTAATTTATTCCTTACGGATTCTGTCATGGAATCCATAATCCCCTTTTCTTCTTTCCGGGAAGGAGGCTTCTGCGCTGCCGGCGAACCATTGGCTTTGGGAACGGCCTTTGGAGGCTGAGCCGGAGCCGGAGTGGCACTTTTAGGCACCGCTGAAGGTCGGCTGGGCAGAACTGCCGGCGGCTGATAGCCGGGATTTGCTATTTCGGTATTTCCGGTAGCATGCTTTTTATTTTTGTAGTATTCTACCGTGACATAAAACTCCAGTCTCTTTGGATCACTTTCTCCCTCCATGGCTTTCTGCATCAAAGCTTTTGTCAGAACAAATTCGGCAGTAGCCGTTCCGGATTTGTCAACAACTGCTTCCTTGCTGTCGATGAATAGATTTTTGGCGTTATGCCCGTCTCCTTTGGCATCATCTTCCCAAAGCGTAAAAACCAGCTTCTTATGGGTAAGGTTCACCGACTGTGCCTTGGCAACCAGTTTTTCCGTATAACTGAATATGGTTCCTCTTGAATCATCCACATAGAACAATTCAACCTTATTGATTCTGGGGATTTCTGCCGGCTGCGGCGTGATATCCAGGGTCATGGGACCTTTTCCTTCCGGCTCATGGATATAGGCTTCGAGACGGTAGGTATTTTTTGAAGCCACTTCACCAAAAGTAAAATTTCCGTCACCTTTTTTCCTGATATCAGTGGTGGTAAAGGTTCCGTCAGAACGTTTCTTAAAAAGCTCCCAGGTTACCAAAGCGGGATTCCTGTCACTGGCGGGTGTTGAAGGATACCAGTCTGTAACGGTATATAAAGTCTTTTCTCCTACTTTCGGCGAAGCATTCCCTGCTATTTTTGAAACTCCTCTTTTTGACATTAAAAGTGCTTTTTTAGGATGAAATTAATAAGCGTCCAGTTCATTTTCCAAAACCGTTTCTTTAAAATCCTGCATATTCACCAGCGGATTGATCCGCTGTACTTTTTTGGCATCAGCATTCTTTACATTCTTTTTACTCATCTGCCCTCGCTGCCCGTGGTCTTTAATGGTAATTTTACCGCCAACGGTACATAACAGTTCAGAAGCCTCGGTGACGATCTTCTTATCCGTAATTTTCACTTTATCATACGTTTTCTGCCATTTGCCTGCCGGTGCGTAAGAACACGGTAAATTTCCGCCTGAAGAAGGCTTCAGCTTGCATTTCCCGAAGCTCGGGCCGGAGGGCTTGAACTGAAGGTCATCTTCCGTAACACCCAGAAAATCGGAATTGCCGTCAGAGTCATTCCAAAAATGTTTCCGGTGGGAGGTCACTTTATGCTGGGGGAACTGGTCACCCTGGTTACATTGGGCTTTGCCTTTCTGTACCACGAAGTGTTTGCCGTCATGAGGTGATGATTGCTGTGACATAATACTGTAATTTGGGTTACTATCAAAGATAAAAATTTTACCCGTAAAAAATAAAAAAAGCGAAAGTTTATTTTCGCTTTTTTCATATGATAATGTATTAATGTTGAGTATATTCCGGTTGCTCAGCAGGCAGCAGGGTCGGCATAAAGTATTCATTAAGCCAATAGAATGTCTGTCCGTTCTGCTCAATCTTCACAGCAGGATCATTTCTGTGCGACAACATCCTGTCTGCAAGCGTTTTGTAATGGCGGAAGTATTGCCTTGCTGTTTCATTCGTAACAATTTTCGATTTTTTCCAGCCTCTCAGCATGTATTTGGACATCAGTTCTTCTTCGGTAACATCAAAACCCGTACTTACTCCTACTGCATAGGCCATCGGCTGTTTGTAAAGCTCGCTCTTATCAAGGAATTTCAGGGTCGGGTTATATTTTTTAAGCAGTTTTATGTATTCATTAACCGCTCTTCCCTGTTTAAAATCTAATCTTTCGGCACCTGTCTGGCGATATACTTCCGTATAGAACAGTTTCAGGTTGTCATATTCCGTTTCGGAAATCAGAATCCCTTTTTCCAGACCCGGCTTATAGTCTTTCAGTTCTTTCGGGATGTACCCTTTCACCAGGAACGGGCTTCCATAATTGATCAGCTGTGCGGCAATTCCTGCCGGAACCGGATTGGTAAGGCCTGGATACAGGTATTTATATTTTAAATCAACATCTGTTTTGCCTGCTCCTACTGAAGAATGGAAATATTCATCCAGAGATCTGTCCAGAGTGGTATTGTCCAGGGTCACCTGTGAGATCAGGCTGTCCACTGACTTTTTAAGATAACCCGGAGTCGCGATATCCCCTTTTTTAGGAAAAATAACAAATCCCTGAGACATACTCTGTTTAGGATAATCTAAGGAGAAAAAACCCTCATCCCCTTCAATCAGATTGAAATTATTTTTTGTCAGGACATCATTCTGATTAATGATTTTCTGTTTTTTTAATTCGGCGATATTCTTTGCTGTATTGGTCACTACATTTTCTGCCATTAACACAAAATCGTTGTAGGTATCGGATGACCGTGCACTGGTCTGGAACATAATCAGCCTTGCCTGTGCCTGAGTCAGGGAGTTAATAACCCCGTACATATTCCCGCTCTGGTTTGCCGAAGTTCCTACCGTTACCACAATATTGGTTTCATCAGGTACATTGGACAGAAGATTACCTGCAGCTGTCAGGCCTTCATTCACCGGCTGGTTACCGCTGTTGCTCGGGCAGTTCATTTCATTGGTTTTCTGATCAATGAATGTGGTTATTTTGTTGTAATCTGTACTTAGATTAGAAACAGCAACATTGTCTCCACAGGAATTGTTTTTATATAAAACCACTCCGTATTTTATCTGGTTGAAGTAAGAAGGCTTTTCAAATCTCAGCTGGAGATCCTGAAGCAGAGACTTTACGATCGGTGCATACGGTGCGTTGGCAGCACTGATGTCCAGGGTAAAAACGATATTCAGCTTCTTGTTTCTTTCTGTAATTTCCCGGTAACGGTCAAAATAAATGGATTCCCCCAATACATTAAAAATAGAGTTTTTACTGTAATCCAGAATATTTGTGAAATATTTGGTTTTGGAATCAGGAGCCGGCGGTTCGTACAGCGGCAGGCTCACCGGGAAAATATTTTCAAGTGGTGTCCTTTTATTCACATCCGTCAGGAAAATGGCGGTCTTATTTTCGGCATCATTTCCGCCGGGATATCCTTCATGGATCCCCAGGGAAGTTTCTGTAATTCCTGTGGTATTTTTCATTTTAACGGCAGAACGCTCGCCCCAGGCTGAAATCACATTGGAACTCACCCAGCCGTACAGGTTTGTGCTGATGCTGTCTAGCGCTACGGAAGGCTTTTTACCTACCAGAAATCTCTTGTTGTTTTCTGCCTGTTTGTATATGTACACAATCTGCCCGTTAGGAATTTTCACATCAGCCTGTTCAATGAGGCTCGGTGAATTGAAAACCATGATGGAATCATTTTTATAATACCTTTCAGAGCTTCTGATGACTTCACTGTTGTTGGGAACTACGGCAACTTTAACGGGAAATCCTGTTTTTTCGCTTTTTAAAGAATTATTCCACAGCAATAAGTCGGATTCCGGAATCCAGCCATAAGTCTTAATCTGTTTCGGCGACACTTTCCTCATCAGGGCATCAGGAATATATTCAGCCACCTTTACCATTCCGTCCCTGTGCTTAAGGACCATTAAAGGCTCCAGGAACTTAACTTCCTTATATGATTTCTCATCACTTTTATCTAAATAGGCGGTATTTCTGGACCGGTCTGAAATAGCGATCCAGGGCACTGCCTTTTTGGGAAATCCGTTGACAACCGGAGAATTTTCAATCTGCCCGTACTGGGAAGGTTCCGGCGTTCTTTTCGACGGCAGTTTTACCTGGCAGGCTGTTGTGGTCAGCAATACCGAAACTCCGATGTAATATGCTGCCAGAGGAAATTTATTTTTCATCCTAATGATCTTTTATGATTGGTAAGCCCTGGAAACAGGACGGGATTATTTGCTTTGGTTAATATCAACTTTGGTTACGCACTTCTGGGTATCATCAAAATTCACTTTCACTGTCTGGATGATTGTGTTTTTATCGAACTGAAGGCCTGCGCAGTACATGTAAAAATTATTCACCTTGCTGTCACTTACTTTAACCACTGTATTTTCGTTATTACACAGATAGGTTCTCAGTAAATAGTTATAGTGCATATTGAAATTATTGCCATAGGCAATCTGCTGAAGGTGCATTTTAAAATCATTATCAATTTTGGCATATACATCTTCCACGCTTACTTCTTCTTTCAGTTCGTCATAAGAAGGAAGAATCTTAATCTGGTGCAAAACAGGTTCTTCTTCATCTGTATACAATGTAACCACATAATCGCCGGGCTTCTGGTATGTGTAAAATGCCAGTTTGTCTTTAGAATCGATATTGCCGGTTTCCCCGAATTTCCAGGTAAACTGTTTGGAATCTGAAATGGCACGGAACTGTACATTGATGTACTGCATAGCCTGGGAAGGCCCGTCAATCACGGTTTTGATCCTGGTACTGTCTTTCGGCTTGGGAAGGCTCCTTGCAGAAACCATTACCGGAAAAGACTTTGAATATTTATTGTCGATAATCAGTGTTATCTGGTAATACCCGGGTTTTCTGTAAAAATGGATTCCACTGCTTTTATCAGATGTGCTTCCGTCTCCGAAGTTCCATCTTTTGGTTTTGGCAAACTGTGTTTTATCCTCAAATAAAAGGGTGTCTCCTACGGCAAGAGATGACGGATTTACAACCCCAATGATATCGTCTGCAGAGTGGATCACCTTCTTCTGCAGCCATAATGCCACCAACGCTGCTATAAGCAATGTTGCAATAACACCGATAATAATATTCTTCTTATTTTTCTGAAAGTAATTCATAGTTAAATGATTGTGTGATACGTATGTGTTTTTTATATGATCTGCTCCTGGGTGAACTGCCGATTACTGATTTCTGGATTTCAGCATGGTTTCTTTCTGGAACAGCTGGCTTTTTTTCTCTTTGAAACCAATGGAACATTCTTCAGCCTGTCTTTCCAGATTTTTTATATTTTCGGTTTTGCTTGAAATAATTTTCTTATCATCATAGTACATCTTGTAAAACTCCGCGATCTGAGGGTAGGCATCTTTACGGATATCTGCAATGTTATCGCCGCTCTGAAAATAGTTGGCCACATCATTAATTCCGTAGATGATATTGCTTTCCGTAAAAGGCTCAACCGGCTGGTCCGTCAGTCTGTTGATCATGGAAAATGTACTGTCCATCGTTTTATAGGAAAGTTTCTGCTTCTGGTCGAATTTTGCTTTTTCATCAAGATTCTGTACGGAAACAATGTCTTCATCTGAAAACGGCGATTCAAAACCTTTTAAAAACAGTATCCCCAGAAAAAGGAGTGCCGCGACAAGCATTGCGATCAGATATAAAAACTGATAATGCCTTTCTTTTTTTGATAGTGTAATTTGTCCCTGCATGGTGTGTGTCTTTATCTTTTGCGTCTGATTCCTGAAAAATTCCTGGTAGGATCTACTTTAAGTTCCTTGTTAATGCCCCCTATTCTTCCTTTGCACTCGTTCAGGCCTCTTAAAGCAACCTGCTCTTTGTTGGAAACACCGATGATCTGGTTTTTCAGGGTCAGCATCGGGCCGATCTGTTTTATCAGCATGGAATAATGTTTGAAATTATCTGCACTGTCTTTCCCCATGATATTTTTGGCATCCTGAATATTATCCATAATATAGTTCCGTAAAATAATATCATTATCCACCCTGTTGATATCAAGCTGGTCCATGCGGTACAGGATACTGTCTACATGGGTCCTCAGAAGGTCGCTTCTCGTCAGCAGCTCACGATAATTATCGGCTTCCTTTTTGATTCCGGCCCGCTGGATGTCATAACTTTTGAAAAAGAAAAATATGCAGGTGAAAGAAATACCTGATAATACGATAAATGACAGAATAAACTTCCAAATGCCTATTCTAACGTCCGACCTGTTTAATTTTTTGTCCCTGCTCAAAGACATATGTTTGTGATTTGTTTGGTGTGTGAAATTATAAAAAAATAATTGATGTACAAAATTAAGTCTCTAGTCATTTTCCAGTATTTTTCAATTATAGCAAGTTTAATTTCAACTTTCGGCTTATTTTCATAATTTAGTGATCTGAATTTTAATCATCACCCGCCAAATCGATATTAAAGTGAGTAAAATATTAACCAATACTGTGAGGTTTTCCGTAGCAGACAGTGATTTTTATTTTAAAAAAATACTGATCAAAACCCTTACCGAAAACCCCTTCCACCTGCTTCTGAATGACTGTAACAACGGTCGTGAACTGATCAGCAGAAATTACAGAAGGCAGGAAGACGTATTTATCATAGAACTTTTTATGCCGGTGCTGAGCGGGATTGAAGCCATCAGGTATATCCGGAAAAGCAATCCGGAAACTCCCATCATTACGTATTCGGGTACCTATCAGGAAGATATGGCGGAAATCCTTTCAAAATTCCAGAATATCTACTACTGCCAGAAGAAGAGCAATATCATTAAAGATATTTTTAAAGGAAAGATAGCCTCGGACAGTTTCGATTTTGCCCGTTACAGCAAAGAATGGGAGCAGCAGCCCCTTGCCGTCATGGAATACATGGACCGGCAGAGAAAGAGCCAGGAAGAGCTGTCTCCTACAGAAATTCTTCTCATGAAGTTCTGTTACGAGGGCTTCAGCAATAAGGAAATCGGGGAAAAGCTGAATCTTAGTACGAGAACAATTGATACGTATATCAACAGGCTTACTGAAAAGCTGGGCCTGAAGACGAAGCTTCACCTGATCCGCTTCTGTGTAGAGCACGGATATTACAATTCCAGCATGTAAAGTGAGTTAACATGAGATTAACACAGAATAAACATTAATTTTCAACCTCTTATAAAAAAATATTTTGCCACTAATTTGCTAATATTCAATTTTTTTAACTAAATTTGCACACCTAAAATTTAAAATTAAAATAAGGAAATGACAAAGGCAGAATTGGTAAACACCATCTCAAATAAGTTGGGAACCGAAAAGAATGAGACACAGAAAGTTGTAGAGGCTTTTATGCAGGAAATCAGGACTTCTATGTATAATGGAGATAACGTTTACCTGAGAGGATTTGGATCTTTTATCATTAAAACAAGGGCAGCCAAAACGGGAAGAAATATCTCTAAGAACACTGCAATTGAAATCCCTGCTCATAACATTCCCGCTTTCAAACCATCAAAATCTTTTGTGGAGAAAGTAAAAACGAAAGTTACCGTAAAATAAAACATTAACTGAATATTAACTAGTTACTAAAAAATTATAATTATGCCAAGCGGAAAGAAAAGAAAAAGACACAAGGTTGCAACCCACAAAAGAAAGAAAAGGAGAAGAGCGAACAGACACAAGAAAAAATAATCTCCTTTTCTGAGATTACAATATACATGATATAGTTGGTGGTTTTAAATTTTATAAGCTCACCGACTATATTTGTTTTATAACGATAAAATGCCCGGAAAAAAAGATGCATATTTTATTAAAAAGAGATGCTCCGTTCAATACTAATCCTTATCTTAAGTGTAAATTTAATATAATGAAAAACAGAACCGTTTCCTGTCATTTTAACAATCTTTATCTTACAAAAAAATGAAGAAAGAACTTATAGTTTCGCATGAAGATAATCTTACCAAGATTGTACTGCTGGAAGACGGAAGACTATGTGAACTTCATGAACAAGAGGACAAAAGCGATTTTATAGTTGGAGATCTGTTTATCGGAAAAGTAAAAAAGCTGGCACCTAATCTTAATGCCGCATTTGTAAATATAGGATATGAAAAGGACGCTTTCCTGCATTATCAGGACCTTGGGCCGCAATATCTTACCTATAAAAAGTTTTTAAAAGACACGATTTCCAAAAAACAAAGCGTTTCAAGCTTGAAGAATTTTGAAATCCAGCCCGAAATTAATAAAAACGGAACCGTAGAAAAGGTAATCGCAAAGGATGATCTTGTCCTGCTGCAGATCACCAAAGAACCGATTTCTACAAAAGGGCCGAGAATTTCTACCCAGATTTCCTTAACAGGCCGGTTTTTGGTTCTTATCCCGTTTGACAATAAAGTTTCCATTTCCAAAAAGGTAAACAGCTTTGAAGAAAAAGAAAGACTCCGCACCCTTATTGAGAGCATCAAGCCTGAAGGATTCGGTGTGATCATAAGAACTGTGGCAGAAGGGAAAAAAGTAGCGGATCTTCATAATGACATGAATCAGCTGATCCAGAAATGGGAAAGCACTTTCAAGAATATCCAGAAAAACAAAGTCCCGTCCAGGGTTTTAAGTGAGGACGACAAAGCTTCAGCCATTTTAAGAGACAATTTCAACCAGGATTTTGTAAGCATTACCTGTGATGACGAACAGATGGTTGAAGAAATGAAAAACTATGTGGAAGTAATTGCTCCCGAGAGAAAAAACATAGTCCATTTCCATAATTCACACATTCCGCTTCTGGAATATTACAATGTTGAAAAACAGCTTAAACAAAGCTTTGGGAAGCATGTGAACATTCCCAGCTCAAAAGGTGCCTATCTGGTTATAGAACATACCGAAGCATTGCATGTAGTTGATGTCAATTCCGGAAACAATATAACTACCGGTACCGCTGTTAATAAAGAGCATGCGCTTAAAGTAAACATGATGGCGGCCACAGAGATTGCCAGACAGCTTCGTCTCCGTGACATGGGCGGTATTATTGTCATCGATTTCATTGACATGATCAACCCGGAGCACAGAAAAGACCTGTACGAACATCTGAAACAGGAAATGACCCGTGACAAAGCACGCCACAAAATCCTTCCGCCGAGTAAATTCGGACTGATACAGATTACGAGACAAAGAAACCGTCCGGAAAAACAGATCGATACGAAGGAAGAAAATCCTAATAAAGACGGAGAAATCGTGGCGCCTATCGTTATTGTAGAAAGAATGGGTGATGCCTTAAGAACGATTATGCAGAAAGAAAACGGAAAGCTTTACCTTCATGTTCATCCCTTTGTAGAAGCTTACCTGACGAAAGGTTTTAACAGCATTCAAATGAAATGGTTTATGAAGTATAAAAAATGGGTAACCGTTATCCCAAGGGATTCATTCAAATATTTAGAATACAGGATTTACAATTCCAAGAAAGAAGAATTGGTAGGATATTCTAATTAATACAAAATTTCAAAACCTTCAGTTTTCTGGAGGTTTTTTAATTGCTTAAAGTATGTGGATATAAGAAACTGTACTTACCCCTGAATTTTATATGATTAACCCTCATTAATGTATAAACTCCCTGCTGAATACAATCAAGTGCCAATCTTAGTGCAATTTTAAAAATATATTCAATGTGATATGCTTTAAAAAACTTACGCCTTAAAATACGTACGAAAAGCACTCTGAAGAATTTGACAGTTCCTTTACATCATGTGAAAATAATTACTGCCTGAACTTAAGCACTTGATCAATAATGACAGCATAATATAGCATAGCATACCTTAAATATTTTCAGCTTGGCAAATTATTTAAATTTGTTTAATAAGCTTATATAAACGATAATCTATCTTTTAATGATCTATTGCCTGACACAGACACATAATCAAATTCTTTTTAATAGAACTTAAAAATAAGATACATAAGGAAATTAATTTTAGAATTAAATTTTCACTCGGAGCAAATTAGGCTTGAAGATCATCAGGATCTGATATGAACAGAATACTGATTTATCCTGGCAAAGTATGGCTTAATGTAACAACTCTTAGAAAGCGTAAATTTCAGGCAACAAAATCTGTAACTTTACTGATTATCCTGTCGGTATTTTTAGTATTTGTGGTTTTTTAGGCTCTATCGTAATTCAAAATATTACTGAAATGATCATGATGGTTTTTTTAAGGGTACAGAAAGAAGTAAAACCAGACTCTTTTCCACAGTTTTAACCAGTGTACCAATTTGGGTATTGCTACGGATTTTATGATCTTTTAATTGCAGATCTTTCGAAGGCTATTGCAGCGGCCAGTTTACAGGTTTTCTCGAAGTCGGGACAGACAGTAAGAAGTATTCCTGAGAGCTTCCTTTTTAACGTCTGCAATTTTTTACGGCTTTTGTATAGCAGATCCGTGCTTCCTGCCAAAAGCTGCTGCTAGATATCTCCGTTCTTAAATATTTGCGTTTCTGCTATACTGTTTATTTTGCTTGATTCTCCGATAGTATCAACACAACGAAGAAAATTACCTGGGAACGGTAATTTTTTCCTAAAAGCAGACCGTATCAAAACGGATAATCAAATATTTGAAAAATAATATTTTGATAATTATTTTCAGCAGACATCTGACGAAAATAAAATTTATCAATTGATCCCCAATCTTTCAATAATATCCGGGGAATAATTCACATTGGTAGTCGGTATTTCTCAAGCATTCCTATATTCAGACTTTTTGGGATGTATTGAAATATTTTTATGTTAATATCTGTAATATATTTATGTTTTGATTTCAGTTTCTTATTGCTATTAAGAAATATCTATTTGCAGTATGCTTTTAATAAGGGTGTATGCCAGTGTGCAATGAGGCAAATGTAACATGATGTAATCTGTTTGTTTACGGTCGGTCAATGTTTTATTCTGAGGTATCGGTTATTGAGAACAGGGAACAGGGTATAAACGCAAAAACTCCTTCATCGGATGATGAAGGAGTTTTATAAAATAAAAAAAGACTGGCGGCGACCTACTCTCCCGCTTTCGCAGTACCATCGGCGCTGGTGGGCTTAACTTCTGTGTTCGGAATGGGAACAGGTGAGCCCCACCGCTAAAACCACCCTAAAGGTTGTATATAGCTGTAGGCAGTAGGCTATAAGCTTTAGGCTTACAGCGTAAAGCATACTGCTTTTTATCGGTAAATATCATCACAAAGGCAAAACCATTTTGGCACTTATAAGGCTTGGCTTATCGCATGAAGCTATAAGCTTACAGTATCCTGATAGGCAATAAATCTACGGGTAATTAGTACTACTCGGCTATGCTGTTACCAACTTTACACCTGTAGCCTATCAACGTGGTCATCTCCCACGACCCTTAAAAGATGTCTCATCTTGAGGCGAGTTTCACACTTATATGCTTTCAGTGTTTATCTCTTCCAAACGTAGCTACTCAGCGGTGCACCTGGCGGTACAACTGATACACCAGAGGTTTGTTCAATTCGGTCCTCTCGTACTAGAATCAAGCCCTCTCAAACATCTAACGCCCGCAATAGATAGAGACCGAACTGTCTCACGACGTTCTGAACCCAGCTCGCGTGCCACTTTAATGGGCGAACAGCCCAACCCTTGGGACCTTCTCCAGCCCCAGGATGTGACGAGCCGACATCGAGGTGCCGAACCTCCCCGTCGATGTGAGCTCTTGGGGGAGACTAGCCTGTTATCCCCGGAGTACCTTTTATCCTATGAGCGATGGCCCTTCCATACGGAACCACCGGATCACTATGTCCTGCTTTCGCACCTGATCGACTTGTAGGTCTCACAGTCAAGCACCCTTATGCCATTACACTCTACGCACGGTTACCAAGCGTGCTGAGGGTACCTTTGAAAGCCTCCGTTACTCTTTTGGAGGCGACCACCCCAGTCAAACTACCCACCACGCAATGTCCTTCCATACAGAAGTTAGGCTCCAAGTAAGTAAAGGGTGGTATTTCAACGTTGGCTCCACAGACACTAGCGTGCCCGCTTCATAGCCTCCCACCTATCCTACACATTACTTACTCAAAGTCAATACGAAGTTATAGTAAAGGTTCACAGGGTCTTTTCGTCCCATTGCGGGTAATCGGCATCTTCACCGATACTACAATTTCACCGAGCTCGTGGCTGAGACAGTGCCCAGATCGTTACACCATTCGTGCAGGTCGGAACTTACCCGACAAGGAATTTCGCTACCTTAGGACCGTTATAGTTACGGCCGCCGTTTACTGGGGCTTCAGTCAAACGCTTCGCATTGCTGCTAACGCCCTTCCTTAACCTTCCAGCACCGGGCAGGTGTCAGACCCTATACAGCATCTTTCGATTTAGCAGAGTCCTGTGTTTTTGATAAACAGTCGCCTGGGCCTCTTCACTGCGGCCAGCATTGCTGCTGGCGTCTCTTCTTCCGAAGTTACGAGACTATTTTGCCTAGTTCCTTAGCCACGACTCACTCGAGCACCTTAGGATTCTCTCCTCGACCACCTGTGTCGGTTTTGGTACGGGTTGCTTCACTTCGGCTTTTCTTGGAATCTATTTCCTTACAGCAGCTTCGCCCGAAGGCTAGGCCTTGACTATTCCGTCAGTCTCCAGTAAGTACGTAAATCCGTCCCCTTTTTAGTGTGAGCAAGTATGGGAGTATTAACCCATTGTCCATCCACTACCCCTTTCGGGTTCGCGTTAGGTCCCGACTAACCCTCAGCTGATTAGCATAGCTGAGGAAGCCTTAGTCTTTCGGTGAGGGGGTTTCTCGCCCCCTTTATCGTTACTTATGCCTACATTTTCTTTTCTGTCCGCTCCACAATACCTCACGGTACTGCTTCGGTGCAAACAGAATGCTCTCCTACCAGATATAATAAATTATAAATCCATAGCTTCGGTAATATGCTTATGCCCGATTATTATCCATGCCGGACCGCTCGACTAGTGAGCTGTTACGCACTCTTTAAATGAATGGCTGCTTCCAAGCCAACATCCTAGCTGTCAATGCAGTCCAACCGCGTTGCTTCAACTTAGCATATATTTGGGGACCTTAGCTGTTGGTCTGGGTTCTTTCCCTCTCGGACATGGACCTTAGCACCCATGCCCTCACTGCCGCAGAACATTTATTAGCATTCGGAGTTTGTCAGGAATTGGTAGGCGATGAAACCCCCGCATCCAATCAGTAGCTCTACCTCTAATAAACTTTATTGCGACGCTGCACCTAAATGCATTTCGGAGAGTACGAGCTATCTCCCAGTTTGATTGGCCTTTCACCCCTACCCACAGGTCATCCGAAGACTTTTCAACGTCAACCGGTTCGGTCCTCCACTCTGTGTTACCAGAGCTTCAACCTGCCCATGGGTAGATCACAAGGTTTCGCGTCTAATCCTACTAACTATGCGCCCTATTCAGACTCGCTTTCGCTCCGGCTCCGGACCTGAAGTCCTTAACCTCGCTAGTAAAATTAACTCGTAGGCTCATTATGCAAAAGGCACGCCGTCACCCAACTTGTGGGCTCCGACCGCTTGTAGGCGTACGGTTTCAGGTTCTATTTCACCCTTCTATTCGAAGTGCTTTTCACCTTTCCTTCACAGTACTTGTTCACTATCGGTCTTTCAGGAGTATTTAGCCTTGGAGGATGGTCCCCCCATATTCAGACAGGATTTCACGTGTCCCGCCCTACTCATTTATCACTCAAATATGCCTTTCATGTACGGGGCTATCACCCTCTACGGCTGTTCTTTCCAGAACATTCTATTAAACATATAAAAGCTTTTGGGCTAATCCGCGTTCGCTCGCCACTACTTACGGAATCTCTTCGATTTCTTTTCCTCCGGGTACTTAGATGTTTCAGTTCTCCGGGTTTGCTCTCTAAATAAATTTAGAGTGACTGGTCTTCAACCAGACGGGTTGCCCCATTCGGACATCTCGGGATCAATTCGTGTGTGCCGATCCCCCGAGCTTTTCGCAGCTTACCACGTCCTTCTTCGCCTCTGAAAGCCTAGGCATCCGCCATACGCCCTTAACGATTTCTTTCCTATTTTTTAGGTTACTCAAGCACTTATAAGTGCTCGGTTTTCTCTTTGTGATGTCTTTACCGTTAATGTCAATGATCTTTGTTCTTGTACTTAAGCAATCAAGTGAAGCATACTAATGACGGCTCCGTCATTATGTAGAATATACACTTTCTTTTATTACCCTCATACATCATACCCTATTACCTAAGTAATTAAGTACAATCCGTGGAGAATAAGGGAGTCGAACCCTTGACCTCCTGCGTGCAAGGCAGGCGCTCTAGCCAGCTGAGCTAATTCCCCCTCTAGTCAGACTTAAAAGACTCAAGATCCTAGAGACAAGACTTTCTAATTGACAGTCTTGGTTCATGGCTCTCTACTCTTCCCGTCTTTTGCAATTAGTAGTCTCGGGCAGGCTCGAACTGCCGACCTCTACATTATCAGTGTAGCGCTCTAACCAGCTGAGCTACGAGACTGTCTTTTAGACTAACAGATCCCAGATGCTAGATACAAGACTTTTACATTGGTCTTGGTTCTTGGCTCTCCGCTCCTGTATCTCTATCCCTATACTAATTCCTAGTGGGTTTGTATTGTATTTTATGTAAGATAGCAACCAATAAAAAAACTAAAGCTCTAACTTTAAGTAAGTACTTGGTACAGTTAAGTACCTAATTTTGTTTATACTCGCTTAACGAGTCTCTAAAATGAGATGTTCCAGCCGCACCTTCCGGTACGGCTACCTTGTTACGACTTAGCCCTAGTTACCTGTTTTACCCTAGGCAGCTCCTGTTACGGTCACCGACTTCAGGTACCCCAGACTTCCATGGCTTGACGGGCGGTGTGTACAAGGCCCGGGAACGTATTCACCGCGCCATGGCTGATGCGCGATTACTAGCGATTCCAGCTTCATAGAGTCGAGTTGCAGACTCCAATCCGAACTGAGACCGGCTTTCGAGATTCGCATCTTATCGCTAAGTAGCTGCCCTCTGTACCGGCCATTGTATTACGTGTGTGGCCCAAGGCGTAAGGGCCGTGATGATTTGACGTCATCCCCACCTTCCTCTCTACTTGCGTAGGCAGTCTTACTAGAGTCCTCAACTTAATGGTAGCAACTAGTAACAGGGGTTGCGCTCGTTGCAGGACTTAACCTAACACCTCACGGCACGAGCTGACGACAACCATGCAGCACCTTGAAAATTGCCCGAAGGACGGTCTATTTCTAAACCCATCAATTCCCATTTAAGCCTTGGTAAGGTTCCTCGCGTATCATCGAATTAAACCACATAATCCACCGCTTGTGCGGGCCCCCGTCAATTCCTTTGAGTTTCATTCTTGCGAACGTACTCCCCAGGTGGCTAACTTATCACTTTCGCTTAGTCTCTGAACCCAAAAGCCCAAAAACGAGTTAGCATCGTTTACGGCGTGGACTACCAGGGTATCTAATCCTGTTCGCTCCCCACGCTTTCGTCCATCAGCGTCAGTTAAGACATAGTGACCTGCCTTCGCAATTGGTGTTCTAAGTAATATCTATGCATTTCACCGCTACACTACTTATTCCAGCCACTTCTACCTTACTCAAGACCCGCAGTATCAATGGCAGTTTCACAGTTGAGCTGTGAGATTTCACCACTGACTTACGAGTCCGCCTACGGACCCTTTAAACCCAATAAATCCGGATAACGCTTGCACCCTCCGTATTACCGCGGCTGCTGGCACGGAGTTAGCCGGTGCTTATTCGTACAGTACCTTCAGCTACTCTCACGAGAGTAGGTTTATCCCTGTACAAAAGAAGTTTACAACCCATAGGGCCGTCGTCCTTCACGCGGGATGGCTGGATCAGGCGCTAACCCATTGTCCAATATTCCTCACTGCTGCCTCCCGTAGGAGTCTGGTCCGTGTCTCAGTACCAGTGTGGGGGATCACCCTCTCAGGCCCCCTAAAGATCATCGACTTGGTGAGCCGTTACCTCACCAACTATCTAATCTTGCGCGTGCCCATCTCTATCCACCTCAGTTTTCAATAAAAAACGATGCCGTCTCTTATATTATGGGGTATTAATCTTCCTTTCGAAAGGCTATCCCCCTGATAAAGGCAGGTTGCACACGTGTTCCGCACCCGTACGCCGCTCTCTCTGTCCCGAAAGACAAATACCGCTCGGCTTGCATGTGTTAGGCCTCCCGCTAGCGTTCATCCTGAGCCAGGATCAAACTCTCCATTGTATGTTTGTCTGACTCACTCAAAGTTATTTTACGCTTTAGTTTTTCCTTATTCTTGGTTGTATATCTGTTTTTCAATGATCTCTCTTCTTCCGCTCCCACGGCCACCCTTTTCTGTCGTTGGGCTTTGCCGTATTTGCGTGTGCAAAAGTAAAACTTTATTTCTAATCCGCCAAATGTTTTTAAGGAAAATTTTAAAGTTTTTTTTCTCTAACCTTAACCCCTCTCAACATCCAACCCCTCTACTCCTGCGCTCCCGTTTTACCGGACTGCAAAGATACAAATCTTTTCCAACCATCCAAATTTTATTTATCTAAAATCCTAAAAAGTTTTTCCCGATCCGTATCCTACACAACTGCCTGAAGCAATCCTGTAAGGTAGATGATTAGTTATTTTATTCCGGCTTACCTAAAAGCCTCTTCTGCGCTGCTGATCTACTCTCGTTTTTCAGTGGGGCAAAGATAGAAACTCATCCCTTATCTTCCAAATATACGTAACATTATGTTCATCTTAAAACACAATTTGTGGGAAAGTAAATCCTTATCCAACTGACTGCATAACGTTTACAGACAATTCAGAGTTATCCACAAGATTCAAATACCATGGGTATGGGTTAAAAAACTTAAGGTCATATAAAGTGGTTTCGCCGGTAAATGGAGACCAAAAGGACCTGAAAACAGATTTTCAATCAGTGGCGAAGGTTATAAATCCTACCCGTTGCTGACAAAGATTCTGATTCTATATAATATAAAGGGAATCGGGAAACACCTCGTGTGATGAGAACCATAATGGAAACTTTGATCAATGAAGAGGGCCCTGCCATGATTTATGATAATGCCTACAGGGAATTATGATATAACAATGTATAAGAACTTGTGATGATTGCCGAGAATGATTGCCGAATGGAAATTAAATTAAAGAAACACCTTATATAATGAAAACCGTAATGGAAACTTTGATCAAACCTTACAGGTTTTAAAAACCTGTAAGGTTGGGTTGCACATACTCCGGACGGTAGGTAATATTGAGCGTACATTATATAAGAGTATATTATATATAAGAGTGTAATGTATAAAAGCATAATGTCATACCACCCCGTCAAAAATCCAGAGGATTTTTGACACCCCTCCAAGGGAGGGAAATTTTTATGGCGGGGATTATTGACCTGACTCATGAAAATTAAACTGGAATAATAACTCCTGATAACTAAGGATGATTCAATAATAATCCGGTAATAGCTAATGGTAATGGTAATGGTAATGGCAGATGAGAAGTGTGGTAATGAGCGATAAGAAGTGGCGGTTAAGTAATAGCGCGCAGAAGCGGATTTTACAAACTGCTCTTCTTGGGACGTCCCAAACCCCTAGCCCCGATAGAAACGGCTACCCCGTAACAGCAAACAGGTAAGCGAAGGAAATGCTGCGGCAAGACAAGGCGTGAGGAGTAATAGTGGATAGCAGGAATAGTTCCTAAAAAAAATCAGAGCTATGTAAAGATTTTTGTTTCGTATCATTATATATAAGGTATAACTCAATATACATCTTTTATATAATTACTGGTTCATTCTTATTTCTTCAAAATATATTATTAAATTTGAATCATGAGTTTTGGAAAAGATTTATTAAGGAAAATCAAGAGTGCAGCACTGGCGGGAGAACATGCGCACGGCGTTTTTTCACCGCCCTCCCGCCCCGTTTTCAGCTATGAAGACGTTTTAAAGAATAATCCAAAATTTGCGGCTGTCAATATCGCGCTTTATCTTAAAAATAATGAATGGCACTTTCCTTTGATCCAGAGGACCATCAATGAACATGACCGGCACAGCGGACAGATTTCCCTGCCCGGCGGCAAGCGTGAGGAAGCTGACCGGAATTTTGCAGAAACCGCCATCCGTGAAACTTCGGAAGAGATCGGGATTGATAAACATTATATAAGAATCATCCGGGAAATGTCCCCGATTTATATTCCGCCCAGTAATTTTTATGTTTATCCTTATATATCCTACACCAGCAGAAATCCGGCATTTGTTTTGCAGCAGAGCGAAGCAGTGGAAGTTATTGAATTTCCGGTCACCAGTTTTCTGAACCTTCCTGATATGCCTGAAATGATGGTGTTGCCAAGTACAGGAGGAAAAGAGGTCCCGGTGATTAATTTTAACGGATATATTATTTGGGGAGCTACCGCAATGATATTGAGCGAGTTCAGCCAGTTGCTGAAAAAAATGTAACTTTGCAAAACCGTGTTTAATTGAGAGATGGCGAAAAAAAATATTTTTACCGATGCATTCGGTACTCCTTATTTTTTAAAAAGGATAATTATTTTCATTCTGGGAATTATATCCTACAGAAGGTTCAACGGCTTTAACAAACTGAAAATTACAGGAACTGAGCATCTTGTGGATCTCCCGGATTCCAATGTACTGTTTGTGTCCAATCACCAAACTTATTTTGCCGATGTTGCGGCCATGTATCACGCATTCTGCTCAGTAAACAACGGGTACCTTAACACCATTAAAAACCCGATATACTTATTAAACCCGAAGATTGATTTCTATTATGTTGCAGCCGAAGAAACGATGAACAAAGGAATCCTTCCCAAGATCTTTAAAATTGCAGGTGCCGTTACTGTTAAAAGGACCTGGCGAGCAGAAGGCAAAAACGTCAACAGGATCGTGGATATGAGTGAGGTTGAAAACATCATGAAGGCTCTTGATAACGGATGGGTAGCCACTTTCCCCCAGGGAACCACCTCCGCTTTTGCACAGGGAAGAAGGGGAACGGCAAAACTGGTTAAAAATCAGCGCCCGATTGTAATCCCGATAAAAATCAACGGATTCCGCAGGGCTTTTGATAAAAAAGGGCTCCGGGTAAAGGTCACAGGCGTAAAGCCTACCATGGAATTCAAGGCACCTCTTGAAATCGATTACGACAAAGAGAATGCCCAGCAAATCCTGTATAAGATCATGACCGCCATTGAACAGACTGAGGACTTCAATCTGTTGCACCAATATGACGAAGAACTGAAAGCCAAAAAATCAGAACAGAAAGAATCAGGTAATTAAAGCAGAATTATTATGAAAAGGATAACAGGAATCTTATTTGCTCTTACTGTATTAGCATCATGCAACAGCCAAAGGATCTATTCGGATTTCGACATCAGCTATTCCAGAAGCGGCGGCCTTGCACCCGTATATGAGAATCTTCTGATCAAAGGACATGATGCCCATTACTCTTTTGAAGGCCAGGGTAAAAAATATAAGCAGGATTTCAAAATTCCCCAGGAAGATTTAAATAAAATAGAACATACCCTTTCCCGAAACAATTTCAGAAGGATTCAGGAAGACCATAAAAAGATTTATGATCATATTTCAACTTCCGTAAATGTAAAAAAGGGTCCTAATGAAGGCAGTAAAACAGATGCAAGCTCCATTATGCCGAATTACAGAACAAACTGGAATAACATTACAGATGTTTTCCAGGAGCTTATCAATAATAACGTAAAAAAACAATAATCCATTGAAGACCCATTTCATTGCTGTCGGCGGAAGCGCCATGCACAATCTTGCCATTGCATTAAAAGATAAAGGATACCAGGTTACCGGTTCGGATGATGCGATCTTTGAACCTTCAAAATCAAGATTGGAGAAGAAAGGAATTCTACCCGCAGAAACAGGTTGGTTCCCGGAAAAAATCACTTCTGACCTTGATGCCGTAATTCTTGGGATGCATGCCCACCAGGATAACCCTGAATTGGCAAAGGCAAAGGAGCTGGGCTTAAAAATATATTCTTATCCGGAATTCCTGTACGAGCAGTCTAAAAATAAAACCCGGGTAGTCATTGCAGGTTCTCACGGAAAAACGACCATTACTTCAATGATTCTCCATGTCCTGAATTTCCACCGGAAAGATGTGGATTTTATGGTGGGTGCCCAGCTGGAAGGTTTCGACTGTATGGTCAAACTGACGGAAGACAATGATTTTATGGTGTTGGAAGGTGATGAATACCTGTCCTCTCCTATCGATCTCCGTTCTAAATTCCTGCTGTATCAGCCCAATATCGCATTATTGAGCGGGATTGCCTGGGATCATATCAATGTTTTTAAAACGTTTGATGATTATATTGAGCAGTTCAGGAAATTCGTGGCCAGCATTACGCCGGGCGGAATTTTAGTCTACAACGAAGAAGATCCGGAAGTGGTAAAAGTAGTGGAAGCGGCAGAAAATTATTTCAGAAAAATCCCCTACAAAACACCCGAATACGAAACTATCAACGGCCAGGTTCATTTAACAACAGAAATGGGCGATGTTCCGCTTTCTGTTTTCGGAGCCCATAATTTACTGAATCTGGAAGGAGCAAGAAACATCTGCCATCATTTAGGAGTTATGGATGAAGACTTCTATGAAGCCATCATGAGTTTTAAAGGGGCTTCGAAACGCCTTGAAAAAGTAGAGAGAGGAGATAAGGGAACACTTTACAAAGATTTTGCACACGCTCCGAGCAAAGTGAAAGCGGCTGTTAAAGCTTTCTGTGAACAGTTTAAAAACGAAAAAAAATACGGTTTTCTTGAGCTTCATACTTATTCAAGCCTAAACCCTGTTTTCCTTGAACAGTATGACCATGCCATGGACGGCCTGGATGAAGCGATCGTTTTCTATTCTGAAGATGCTTTAAAAATTAAAAGAATGGAGCCGATTTCTCCCGAATTGATCAAAGAAAAGTTCAAAAACGAAAATCTAAAAGTCTTTACCAATGCCGGAGAACTTCATGCCTACTGGAATACACTGGACAAAACGCAGGGTGTCTACATGATGATGAGTTCCGGCAACTTCGGAGGGCTGGACCTGACAAAATAATTTCATATAAAAGCATAATAAGAGCTGTACCCTGATGAGAGTACAGCTCTTATTATGCCTAGACTTGTAGCCAGTCCTGATACTTCTTCTCTACCCAATTCTTTAAATATTCATTAAATTCAAACAACAGCAATTCTGCGTCTGTTTCAAAATATGCTCTGGGATACCCATCCATAATATTTATATTTAAGAACTCCTTATCAAAATTTAATATAAACATTTGATTTCCAGAATCAGTAACAGCAAGATGTACAGGACTGTAATCCTGATGCAAAGTTTTGTATTCAGAATCTAACAGCCTTTCCAAATAATTAAAAATTTTGCCTGTAAGTTTTCCTTGTTCCATAAAAAAATCAGATTTATTTTTAGTGATTTTTTCATGCTGAAAAGCTGTCATCTGGAAAGTATAATCAAAATTATGATCAATCAGCAGTTCAGCATTTAAAAGTCTTTCATTAAATCCATCTCATCTTAAAAAAGAAAAAATATAGTTACAGTCTGAAGTGATTATATTTTTTTCTTCGTTAAATTTTCTGGAATGAATCCACATTTATCCTATATTTTAAATATCCGCCACCGCATTCAGCATTTTCTGTTCCCACGACGGATCTTTCGGATCAAAGAATAATCTTTTTCCGGTATCTAAAGAACGGACGGCATTCATTTCATCTTCCGTCAATTCAAAATCAAAAACATTGAAATTTTCTTGAATCCTTGACGGCGTCACCGATTTTGGAATCACACAGAACCCTTCCTGCAGATGCCATCTTAAGATCACCTGAGCAACTGTTTTGCTGTGTTTTTCTGCGATATTTTTTAAATCTTCATGATCTAAAAGTCCCGCATTACCGTTTCCAAGCGGGCTCCAGGGCTGCGTAACAATATTGTTTTCCCTGTTGTATGCCTGGAGTTCTTTCTGCTGGAACAGAGGATGAAGCTCAATCTGGTTAATTACAGGAAGTACGCCTGAGTCTGCCTTTAATTCTTCTAGTTTCTCAACGGTAAAATTACAGACGCCGATTGCCTTTATTTTGCCTTCGTGATAAAGTTCCCCCATTGCTTTCCAGGCACCTTTAAAATCAGCATAAGGCCAGTGAATAAGATACATATCGAGATACTCCAGCTGCAACCTGTCCAAAGTTCTCTGAAAAGCACCTTTCGCCTTTTCATATGAAGTGTCCTGGACCCACAGCTTTGAAGTGATAAACAGGTCTTCTCTGTCTGTCCCGCTGTTTTTTATGGCATTGCCCACAGCCGTTTCATTCTGATAGATGGCAGCCGTATCAATCATCCTGTACCCTGTTTCAATAGCTTTAATTACAGAATTTTCACATTCCTGTAAATCTTCCATCTGCCAGACCCCGAAACCTAAAGCAGGGATATCAACCCCATTATTTAATGTAATGACAGGCTGACCTGCATATGTTTTTTTCTGCATCGTATTTTATTTTTATTTGGTATGAATACTAACTAATTTACAACAAATTTTTGAAATTTCAGGTCGTCAATATTGCTTAGAGGCGCTTAACATCATTTTAAAAATAATTTCTTACTGATTTTTAAGGTCCCGCAGGTTTTAAGCCGAATGAAAATCTGAAAAACGAAATTTAAATTAATATACCAAGCTCCGAAAAGAAGGCTCAGGAAAGCATTGTCTGTCATTTATATGAGCTGATCAGCCCATTACTTTTCTGAACAAGCTTTTGATATGGGCAATTTCATCCTGATATACCGTATTTTTCCTGCATCCGAAATACAGCGTATTCTCTAATTTTTTTCCGCCTTCCCAGATGAGTTTTACTCCTCCGCTTCTGATTTCATTCCTGCATAAAAAATCCGGGACCACAGCCAGCCCGGTTCCTCCTTTCAGGCAGCGGACAATGGAATTTAAATTCGGGACGATGTAATTAGGCCGGAAGTTCGGCTTGTGCCCGAAGTTCAGGATCCAGAACTGGAAAAGATGTTCCATGTCACCTGTGGTTCCGTACCATTTCTCTTTTTTCAGCCATTCTTCAGCATGCTCAGGGCCTTTTGTTCTGATTACTTTCCTGAAACCCTCCGCGTCAATTTCATTTCCGCCCACCAGGATAATCTGTTCAGAAGAAAAGGCTTCGTGCAAAATATTAGGCGATGTCCCTTTTTTGGGCGTAATAATCAGGTCTAAGATCCCTTTGTCCAGCTGGTCGAGCATTTCAGGATACTCGCCAAAGCTGATGATCAAATTAAACGGCAGTGTTGAGACATATTGCTCCAGGGTGGTCTGGAAGGTTTCAAAACACATCCCGACGCTTATCGTAGGGGTATGTTTTTCAGTAGACTTCTGAAAATTCTTTTCCACATCCTCCAATCTGCTCAACGGTTCGGAAACTGCATTGAACAGGACCTTTCCCCTCTCGGTAGGAATCATTTTCCGCCCCGTTCTGTCAAACAGCTTATACCCCACGTAAGATTCCAGGGAACCCAGGTGAAGGCTTACGCCGGGCTGCGAAATAAACAGGGTTTCAGCAGCGCCCGTTAAAGTGCCTGTTTTGTAAATTGCTTTGAAAGTACGGTACCATTCCAGATTAACCATAGCTAAGTATTATAATTATGATACAAATATATAAATTATATTATTTTTATTATATCATGATACCCTATACCTTTGCACAGTAGAATTTAAACAATCAACAGTAATGAAAAAAGTATTGATCATTAACGGTGGACAGGACTTCGGGCATTCCGGAGGAAAATATAATCAGACCATTGCAGAAAATACGCTGGACATATTAAAAGATTTCGCAAATACAGAAGTTGAAATCACGCATATAAGTGAAGGTTATGATGAGAATGAAGAAGTGAAGAAATTCGTCTGGGCAGACTATATTATTTACCACACCCCGATCTGGTGGTTCCAACTGCCGAACGGTTTCAAGAAATATATTGATGAAGTTTTCACAGCGGGCCATGCCAAAGGGATTTATATGAGTGACGGCAGGACTTTAGACCATCCGGAAGTCAATTACGGAACCGGCGGAATGCTGGGCGGAAGAAAATACATGGTCACCACAAGCTGGAATGCCCCGGAAACCGCTTTCACGCTTCCCGGAGAATTTTTCAATCAAACCAGTGTAGACAACGGGCCTTTATTTGGGTTCCACAAGATGAACGCCTTTGTTTCTCTAGAAAAAATGGAAAGTTTTCATTTCCATGATGTGGAGAAAAATGCAGATATAGTGCGTGATATGAACGCTTACAGGAATCACCTTACCACCGTCTTCGAAAAAGAACTAAAACCGCAACTTACTTAATTTAACCTGATGAAAAAGATATTAATTACCGGGATCACCGGATACATAGGTGGAACCGTCGCAAAGAAATTACGGGATAAAAATTATACGGTAACCGGGCTGATCCGTAATGAAACGCATGCAAAAGAACTTGAAGCGGACGGTATTGAAACTATCGTAGGGAGCATCCATAATGAGGCTGTTTTACAATCAGCAATCTCGGGAGCGGATGCTGTTATCCATAATGCAGATTCCGCAGATGATGCGTATGCTGCAGACAGTATCGTCAGTCTAATGAAAGGAAGCGGAAAGACCCTTATTTTTACTTCCGGATCGGCGATTTTCGGAGGAAAGGAGAACGGGGAGAAAAATGATTTTGTATTTACGGAGGATATTGCGCTGCAGCCCAGGCTCGAAATTGCTTCCAGGGTACTGATCAATCAGTACATCCTTCAGTCTGCCGCACAGGACATACGAAGCATTGTTATTGTTCCTGCCATGGTCTACGGAGAAGGATTGGGAATTAAGAAAGACAGCATCCAGCTTCCCGCTTTAACCGCTTTCTCTAAAGAAAAAGGCTTTGGTACCTATTTCGGGAAAGGGGAAAATATCTGGTCAAACGTTCATATTGAAGATCTTGCCGATTTATACGTCCTTGCCCTGGAAAAAGCAAAACCAGGCTCGCTGTATTATGCGGAAAACGGTTCTTCGAACATCAAGAATCTGGCGGAAAGGATAAGCGAACGATATCAGCTGCAGCCTGCACAGTCAGTAACCATCCAGGAGGCCGTCAATACATTCGGGCCTGCCGGAGGATATTTCGGGTTTGCCTCCAACAGCCTGTGCAGTTCCCATAAAGCCAGAACGGAACTGGACTGGGAACCAAAACACCATTCTATTGAAGATCATATTTAACTGGTGAAAATTTACCTTACCGCCATTGTAAAACCAAAGAAGAACACAGGACCGGAGTATTTGTCTTCAGAAATCTGAATGATGAAAGATTACAGGAAAAACCACAGATCTGCATCGCTAACCTGATTTAAACCCCGAATCATAAAATAAGCGAAACTGAAAAACTAATTTCATATATTGGTGCAGATTTTTCATTCCTTACTTTAAATGATGAACTCATGAAATTACTTTCGGCTTTATTATTCACCTTTTTTCTTTTAAACATCTTTCCCGCACAGGAAAAAGAAAAATGCCGTTACATAAAAACGCCGACAGGGTATCTGATGGTGCTTCGGCAGGGCGATGATGTACTGGCAAATATTGAAAACCTGGCAAAAACTGAAAATATCCCTTCTGCAAGTTTTACCGGGATCGGGTTTGCAAACGATGTGACTTTCGGATTCTATGATTTTAATACCAAAAAATTTAATCCGAAAACTTTTAATAAGGTAGAAATGGGAAGCCTGACAGGTTCTGTCGCATGGAACGGAAAAGGCCCTTCGATCCATATTCACGGCGTGGCAACGGATGAAAAATTCAATGCGTATGGCGGTCATATTTTATCGCTCCGTGTCGGAACCGGTTCCATGGAAATTTATATTACACTCAATGATCAGAAACTAGAGCGAAAGGTCGAACAGCCTTTGAATGCCAATGTTCTTCAGCTGAACTGCCGGCAATGATTAAAATAGCTTTTCATCACGAAAAGCTATTTTTTTTTGAATAAAAGCCTAATGTTTAGGAACTTCTAAATGCGTGCTGACGGCAA
This sequence comes from Chryseobacterium sp. JJR-5R, assembly GCF_034047335.1. Taxonomy (NCBI): domain Bacteria; kingdom Pseudomonadati; phylum Bacteroidota; class Flavobacteriia; order Flavobacteriales; family Weeksellaceae; genus Chryseobacterium; species Chryseobacterium sp. JJR-5R. The sequence goes on along the minus strand of NZ_CP139137.1, from coordinate 981,509 downwards.
TCCTGTTCCACATGTTGATCGTAACCGCTGCCATGATGATGTTTTTTATCTGCTCTTCATCAAAAAGCTGAGCTGCTTTTTCGTACGTTTCGTCCGTAAGCCCTTTTCGGCTGATCAAAGTGATTTCTTCAGTCATCGCCAGAATTACTTTTTCCTCTTCGGTAAACAGGTCCGTTTCCCTCCAGGCGTTTAAGAGAAAAATCCGTTGTGGTGTTTCGCCGTACTTCAAGGCGTCTTTCGTATGCATATCCAGGCAGAACGCGCATTGGTTGATCTGTGAAGCGCGTATTTTTATCAACTCTTTCTGGATATTGCTTAATAAAGGGTTCTGTAAAGTCACTTCCAGGTTCATCATGGCTTTGTAAGATTCTGAATTGGCATTTGAAATTTTGGTCCGTGTACTCATACTGTTTTTGTTAGTGGTTTAACCTGTTGTTTTTAACACATGACAAAGTTCCGATATATGAGTTTTAAAAATCTTAAACTGGTTTAAGAACGTAATTTTGCACGGATCTCGCTTAAATATTCCGGCGTAAAACCCAGAAAAGAGGCAATTAAATACTGCGGAATCCGCTGAACAAACCAGGAATATTGCGTACTGAAATGGATATACAGTTCTTCCCTGCTCATTTCATACAGATACCGGATTCTCCTTTCTGCAGCAGCATACGCCCTCTGATAGACCATCCTGAAATACCGCTCCATCACCGGGTGTTTTTTTAACAATGCTTCCTGAGACTGAAGATCAAGGATTAAAACGACAGACGGTTCAACCGACTGGATGGTAAAACCGGACGGTGCCTGCCTTTCATAAGCGAAAGTATCCGTTATCCACCAGTTTTCAATGGCAAATTCGGTAGTCTGCTCCACTCCCTTTTCATTGATAAAAAACTTTCTGAGGCAGCCCTTCTGAACGAAATATACGGATCTGCAAATTTCGCCGCTCAAAACAAGATCATGTTTTTTCTTCACTTCCGAAACCTTAAAAAACGAAAAGACAGAAGCAAAATCTTCATCGCTGATGTTAATAAATTTATCTAAATGCGCCTTGAAACTTTCCATTTTTTGAATTGTGCAACCAAACTTAACTTTATTTTTTTAGTTTTACGATGACAAAACAGCAAATCATGGAAATCGCAGCAAAAATTTTAATTGCAATAGTTGCCGTAGAACACCTTTACATTCTCTGGATGGAAATGTTTGCGTGGGAAACGAAAGGCAAGGAAGTTTTTAAGGCAGCTTTGCCGGCAGAAATGTTTAAACCGACGAAAGGGTTAGCGGCCAATCAGGGATTGTATAACGGGTTTCTTGCCGCCGGGCTGCTCTGGTCTTTCTTCATTGAAGATCTCAAATGGCAGAACAATGTTGCCCTATTCTTTCTCTCGTGTGTAGCCATCGCCGGAATTTACGGTGCCGTTTCCGCAACGAAAAAAATATTTTTCGTGCAGGCTTTACCTGCTATTTTAGGAATTGTTGCAGTTTTGTTGAAATGATAATTTCAATTATTATGTTAAGTATTCAAAATCGAGAATTATTAAAATTAAAGGGTTTATTAGCATCAGGAAATAATGAAAACAGACTGACTGTAATAAAACCTAAAGGTATTCCGGGAAACTCTTTACCAGAAAATAATCACTTCAATATTACTATAATTTGGAATGATGATGAGATCTTCACAGATTGCCCAGTAATAAGACTTGAAAAAAGTAATAATAAAATTTCTGTAATTTGTTGGGATTGGACACCCGGTCCGGGTCCCGGAGATTTTTGTGTAGATTTTGAATCAGAAGATGATGCGGTAATTTTTTTGCTTAATTATTATTTTGAAAATAATGATTTTTTTAACGCAAGAAAACAATATATAATTCAAAGTCGAAATTCAATCAACGTTTCTGATCTTAAAAACATTTTTAATAAAATTATTTATCAGTTTGAAAATCAATTTTCTGACTCAGAAATAACTTTTACTGATCGTGGGACTTTTAATAAAATACCAATTGAGAACTGGAGAATAACTCAAAAACAAGAGGATAAAATTCCAATAGAAACTCAAATGGGATTTATTAAACATGAAGTAGCTGAGTTAAGAAAAAAAGTAGATAATGAAATAGATTTTGAACAAGAAGATCTTACTTACATTGCAGATTTATTAAATGAATTGAGCTTTTTGTTAAAAACTAAAGTTTAACAATTGTCATCAATTTCTTCTTCATTTCCTCAGGTTTAAACAGCCCTTCATGATACTCAATTAAATTCTGATCCTTATCCAGAATAATCCACAATGGGTAAACAGGTTGGTCTTTATTTTTTGATAAAGCCAAAGCTAATTCATGGATCCCTGAAGTTCCATTGGGTAAATAATTAAACACTTTTCCCCGAAAACTGATTTTTTCTTTTGTTTTTTCCGCTTCAAAACTGATAAAGTAAAATTTTTCGCTGATCATGTTAACCAGCTCCTTATCTTTTTTTAATTGAAAAGATTCGATCTTACACACTGAACACCAATCCGTGTACAGATGAATAATGACCGGTTTCGGGTTTTCTTTCTGTAAACTGTCCAGATCTGGAAAAGCGACTGTCTTTATCTGTGAAAAAATAAGAAAAGGCATTAAAAACAATATTGACAAAAGTGATGTTTTTTTCATTTCAAAGTATATTTTATCCCAAGAAACCCTCTTATTCCCTGCATCGGAGCATAGCCGTATGTGGTATCGAAAGTATAATGATTAGGATTAGTCACAGGATCATTCACATGTTTATCAAACGGGTCAAAAGGCCGCATCAACGGATCATTTGGAGTGAAATTGAAAATATTTTTAATTCCGCCGTAGATTTCAAACCCGGACCTGAAGATTTTTGACACCTGAATATTGGAGAGGTTATAAAACGGAGAATATTCAGGGCGGTAATCATTCGGTAAGACCGGCAGGCGCATCGGTCCGTAAAACTGTCCGGTAAAATCTACCGTCAGGTTATTGTGGAATTTATAGGTCAGGCTGTACGTACCGCTCCATTTCGGGGCATGGAGCTGCTGAACTTTCCCTTCTTCACCGTCAAATTTCTGGTATACATCCAGATAGGTCACTCCCAGATTGATGCTCAGCGGAAAACTGAAACTGTAATCTACATTCAAAGAAGCCCCTCTGGAAATCCCGTATCCCTGCAGGTTGTCATAAATAATTTTCTCAGGGTCAGAATCAAAATCCCCGACAATTTTGTTGCTGAAATATGTATAGAATGCAGATGCATCCAGATTGACCATGCTTTCCCCAGCCGGAATCTTCCAGACGTAATTCAGATTTCCGTTGACGGATCTTTCAGGTTTTAGATCTGCCCTGATCACAACATCTCGCGAACCCGTTAAGGCAGCATGGTCTTCCGTAAATAAATTCACGACCCGGAAACCCGTTCCGAAATTGAATCTCAATGTATGATAAGGATTCGGTGAAAACTTCCATGCAAAACGCGGCGAATATACTGAGTGGTGGATTTTATCATAATCAAACCGGTAACCCAGCAGCAATGTGTTTTTTTCGTTTATCTCCCACTGATCCTGTATAAATACCCCGAAAACAGGTGACCTCATCGGATCATTTGTTAATCCGTCTGATGATAAAGTTCCGGGTGTATTGTCGTCATAGAATGTTTTTTTGAAAGTTGCACCTAAAATAATATCGTGACTTCCCAGTTTTTTATCCCAATAAGTCTGAAGGAAACCTACTTTCTGTGTTGCCAGAAAAGGATTGGTCCCGTAAAAAGAATTCTGATCATGGAAATTATATGAAAACTGGGTGATAATATTTTCTTTCACCGGCCACTGGTACATCCCGAAAGCTTCTACCCTGTTGGTATAAACGCTTTCCCCGTAAACATCAGAACCTCCCCGGTAAGATCTATTCCACTGCATTTCCCCGCCAAAGCGGTCTTCATATAAATAGCGCAGTGCAAAACTTGCCTGCCGGTTTTCTTTTCGTTTAAAGTTCCATTTATTAAAAACCGAGATCCTGTTCTGCAAGGCTGCATCGGTAAAATTGTCCTTATTCTGATCTGTCTTTTCATTTAAATTGAAATAGTTCAGGCTTACTAATGAAGCTGCATTTTTCCCGACATTGAATTTGGTGGAAAAGTCCACATTATTCTCATTCCAGGTTGTTGTCATTACATCAACGCTCAGTTTCGGTGCGGTCAGCGCATTTTTGGTGATGATGTTAATGACGCCGCCCATCGCTTCAGAACCGTAAATGGATGAAGCCGGGCCCTTTACCACTTCAATCCTGTCGATCAGGCTGTTTGGGATTCCGCTTAATCCGTAAACGGTCGAAAGTGAGCTGACGATAGGCATTCCGTCAATCAGGATCATGGTATAAGGCCCTTCCAACCCGTTGATGTGGATATCCCCGGTGTTGCAGACGGAACAGTTCAGCTGAGGCTTGACACCGTTGACCATGGCGATGGCTTCAAAAATGTTTGGTGTAGGATTCTTCTGGAAAAATTTCTGCGTGTAAATCTCTACATTTACGGGGCTTTTGGACTTGCTCATCGGCTTTAAGGTTCCCGTAATCACAACATCGTCAATATTTTTTGTTTTGATTTCCTTTTTAATCGGAATGCTTATTGAATCAGGCTTTCGCGACTGATTTGCACCTACACTATCCGTTTTCTGGGAATAGCAGAATGAAGACAACAGAAATAAAAAAAATAATATTCGCCTCATAAAATTTAAAATGTTAGACAAAACTAACAAATATTTTTAGAATAACAAAACCTTAAAATCGGCGTTATTAAAATCAATTCGTTAAAATTTATTACATTTGAGAAACGACATACAAGAGTAAAATGAGATATCATCAGTCGGGAAATATCCCACAGAAAAGGCATACGGTCTTCAAATCGCCGGAAGGTAAATTCTATTACGAGCAGCTTTTCGGGACGGAAGGGTTCCACGGAATTTCGTCTTTGCTGTACCATACCCACCGCCCTACCCAGATCAAATCGATCGGTGAGGCAAAGGATGTGACGCCTAAAATCGCAGTCGCCAAAAACGTGACCCCGAGAATGTTTAAAGGGATGAATGTAACTCCCGAGGATGATTTTATGGACAGCCGGAAGTTCCTGATGGTCAATAATGACCTGAAAATGGGATTATCAAAGCCCAGGAAATCGATGGATTATTTCTATAAGAATGCAGAATGTGACGAGCTTCTTTATGTTCACCACGGAAGCGGAATTTTAAAAACTTTTGTCGGTGATCTGGAGTTTTCAGTGGGTGATTATCTTATTATTCCGAGAGGCACCATTTATCAGGCTGAATTTAATTCTGATGATACCGTTTTCTTTGTGGTGGAAAGCCATTCCCCGATTTATACGCCGAAGCGGTACAGGAACGAATTCGGACAATTGCTGGAGCATTCCCCGTTCTGCGAAAGAGACATCATTGCTCCTGCATTTAAGGAACCAAAAGACGAAAAGGGGGAATTTTTAATCAAAGTCAAAAAAGAAAACCAGATTACGGATTTTATCTATGCAACGCATCCTTTTGATGTTGTAGGCTGGGACGGGTATTTTTATCCTTATAAATTCAATATCAAAAATTTCGAACCGATCACCGGCAGGATCCACCAGCCGCCGCCGGTTCACCAGACTTTTGAGGCACATAATTTCGTGGTGTGTTCCTTCTGTGCAAGAATGTATGACTATCATCCGATGGCCATTCCGGCGCCTTACAACCATTCCAATATCGATTCCGATGAGGTTTTGTTCTACACGGAAGGTGACTTTATGAGCCGTAACCACATCGATTTAATGGATTTCACCCTTCACCCGGGAGGCATCGTTCACGGGCCACATCCCGGAGCCATGGAAAGAAGCATCGGCAAGAAATTCACGGAGGAATATGCCGTCATGGTAGATCCGTTCCGTCCTTTGCAGATCACGGAAGAAGCCCTGAAAGTGGAAGATCCTTCCTATAAGACTTCATGGCTGGAAAGTGAAGACCACAGCATGAAAGACAGGCTGCAGGAATAAGTTGCACCTGAACGAAAATTACCTGTAATAAAAAGGACCGGATAGAGATATCTGGTCCTTTTTATTTTTTAAAATCATTAAAAACATGACAAATGTTCTTTAGAAACATTAGATGCATCAACGCAATATGGACTATCTTTAAGTAAAGAAAATCGTAAATAATAAGTACTAAAATTTCATTATGGATCAATATATCAGCGCAGAAGAAGCCATTTATACCATCAAAAGCGGGAACCGCGTATTTTTTCACGGAAGTGCCTGTACCCCGAACTACCTGATTGACGAAATGGCAAGGCAGGCGCACCGGCTGGATAACGTGGAAATGGTTTCTATTACCCAGCAGGGAAATGTAGAAATTGCCAAGCCGGAATATAAGGATAAATTTTTCGTGAATTCACTGTTTGTTTCCGCTCCGGTGCGGGATGCCGTAAATTCGGACAGAGGCGATTTCGTTCCGGTGTTTTTAAGTGAAATCCCTATTCTGTTCAGGAAAAACATCCTGCCTCTTGATGTAGCCCTGGTTACCGTTTCACCGCCGGATAAACATGGATTCTGTACCTTGGGAACTTCGGTAGATGTGGCAAGAGCCGCCGTGGACAGTGCAAAAATCATTGTTGCCATCGTTAATCCGCTGATGCCCAGGACGCATGGGGACGGAATGATCCATATCAGCAAGATCACCAAACTGGTATGGCACGAAGAAGAGCTCCCTACCGTAGATTACGGATCGAAAGTGGGGCCTGAAGAAATGGAAGTCGGGAAAAATGTTGCGGAACTGATTGAAGACCGTTCTACGCTTCAGATGGGGATCGGCACCATCCCCGATGCGGTTTTAAAATGCCTGGGCAACCACAAAGATCTCGGCATTCACACCGAAATGCTGAGTGACGGAGTAATCGACCTGATCCAGAATGATGTGATCAACAATAAATACAAAGGCTATAATGACAATAAAACCATTACCAGCTTCTGCTTCGGGACCAGAAGGTTATATGACTATGTAGATGACAATACGGTATTCTCCTTTAATGATGTGAGCAATGTGAATTTCCCGATCAACATCATGAGAAACAAAAAAATGGTGGCCATTAATTCTGCCATTGAAATTGACCTCACGGGGCAGGTATGCGCAGATTCTATCGGGACTATGCAGTACAGCGGGATCGGCGGACAGATGGATTTTATGAGGGGCGCCGCATTGAGTGAAGACGGAAAACCGATCATCGCCATCACATCAAGGACAAAAAGAGGGGTTTCCCGCATTGTCCCTTATCTGAAACCGGGAGCAGGCGTAGTAACCACACGCGGCCATATCCACTGGGTGGTTACCGAATACGGAACGGCTTACCTGTACGGGAAAAACCTTAAGCAGAGGGCGCAGGAGCTCATCAGCATTGCCCATCCTGATGACAGGGAAATGCTGGAAAAAGCAGCGTATGAGCGATTCAGCCATTAATCTGTTTTTCAGGATGCAGATATGGCTGGGTTAATTAAAAACCGGCAGTCCGGGCTGCTCCTGTGGAATAAAATTCTTAAATCTGAAATTTTATAAGCCCATCATTAAACTTACCTGACGATTGTTCGTTAATATTTTTCGTATTAGTAAGAAATTCGTAATTTGCATACCTAATAATATAAAAGTAAAAATAGAAATATGTCAACACTTACATTTGCCGAAAAAATTGCCCAGGCAGAAAATTTCTTGCCGATTAACGGTACCGATTATATTGAGTTTTATGTAGGGAATGCCAAGCAGGCAGCTCATTATTACAAAACGGCTTTCGGATTTCAGTCGGTTGCCTATGCAGGGCCTGAAACCGGTGTCAGAGACCGTGCTTCCTATGTGCTCCAGCAGGGGAAAATCAGATTGGTCCTTACAACAGGGTTAAAGTCTGATTCTCCGATCAACGAGCATGTAAAAAAACACGGTGACGGAGTGAAAGTTTTGGCATTGTGGGTAGATGACGCTTATAAAGCTTTTGAAGAAACGACAAAGAGAGGCGGGAAACCGTACATGGAACCAATAACGCTGACTGACGAAAACGGGGAAGTGAGAATGTCCGGAATTTATACCTACGGGGAAACCATACATATGTTTGTGGAAAGAAAAAATTACAGCGGACCGTTTATGCCAGGATATGAAAAGTGGGAAAGCGCGTACAAGCCTGAAGAAGCAGGCTTGCTGTATGTTGACCACTGTGTGGGAAATGTAGACTGGGACAGAATGGTGCCTACCGTAGAATGGTATGAAAAAGTAATGGGATTTGTAAATATCCTTTCTTTTGATGACAAACAGATCAATACGGAATATTCTGCTTTGATGTCTAAAGTAATGTCCAACGGAAACGGATTTGCAAAATTCCCGATCAATGAGCCTGCAGAAGGCAAAAAAAAATCCCAGGTAGAAGAATATCTTGATTTTTATGAAGGGGAAGGTGTACAACATATTGCCGTAGCAACAAAAGACATTATCCACACGGTAACGGAACTTAAAAAAAGAGGTGTGGAATTTCTTTCTGCTCCGCCTGAAGCATATTATGACATGGTTCCTGAACGCGTGGGCCACATTGACGAAGATCTTAAAAGGCTGCAGGATCTTGGCATCCTAATTGACCATGATGAAGAAGGATATCTTTTACAGATCTTTACCAAGCCTGTAGAAGACCGCCCTACCCTGTTTTTTGAGATTATTGAAAGACACGGAGCGCAGAGTTTCGGTGCGGGTAACTTCAAAGCATTGTTTGAAGCACTGGAAAGGGAGCAGGAAAAAAGAGGAAATCTTTAATTTAACAACATATCAGGTTTTGTCAGGATGAAAAGTCTTGACAAAACTTTTTTATAAGCACATTTATATGAGAAAATTATTCATCGGAATTTTATTCGTCGGAACAATATCCGGTGTAAAGGCACAATACGGTTCACTAAATGACATCCTTACCAGGCTTGAAGAGAGAAAAGGAGTCAATCAGCACCTGGAATCTGTAAATATTGATAATAAAAAATTTGTTTTTATCAAAGATGAAGCAGATCATACGGAAAGAGACTTCATCGTTATCAAAGAAAATAAAGCCACTTATGTAGAAGTCTTCGATGATAAAGCCACTGGGGAAAGCAGTTCCAATGTTTTTTCAGGCGACATCGTACGCAACAGAAAAAATATCATCTCCCTGAGAGCGGATATGCTGGAGAATAAAAAAGTCCCGATTCCCGTAACCAAGACACTGCTGTTAACCAGCCAGGACAACATCCTTTACCTTATTGACATCAATACAAAAGACCGGTGGATTGATGAATCATCTTTCTCTAAAACGAAATTTAAAAAATAAACAGTTGACCGTTATCGGAGGTTACGATCATCTGCATATTACCTCCGGGTCTCTGCTGAAGCATCAGCAAAAGGCATTGTCACAGTACAAATACTTAAGAATAATACAGGCAAAGTATAACGGATACATAAATCCAACCTAAATTATAAAATATGAAATCATTTGTAGAGTATACCTCAGATTCAGATTTTTCTATCCACAATATCCCGTTCGGAGTAGCGGTTTTTAATAAAGAATATATTGCATGCTGTACCAGAATAGGCGATCAGATCGTTGATCTTGCCACCCTGCATGACCTGAGTTATTTTGACGAGATCAAAGGCCTTGAAGACAATGTTTTTGAAGCCTATACCCTGAACGAGTTTATTGAACTCGGAAAACCCATCACCAATGCTGCCCGTCTGAAAATCCAGGAATTGCTGCTGGAAGGTTCTATCTTATCAAAAGATCAGAAAACGATTGAAGCCGCTTTTTATGAGCCGGACCAGGTAAAGATGATGATGCCGGTTCACATTCCGAACTATACGGATTTCTACAGCAGCATCGAACATGCCACCAACGTAGGAAAAATGTTCAGGGACCCGGCTAATGCTTTGCTTCCGAACTGGAAACACCTGCCGGTAGGATACCATGGAAGAGCCTCCTCAATTGTGGTTTCAGGTACGGAAATCAACCGTCCTAAAGGCCAGATGAAACCTGCCGATGCAGATCAGCCGGTTTTCGGACCTTGTAACCAGCTTGATTTCGAACTGGAAATGGCTTTTATCATCAACCAGAATACAGAAATGGGAGAAAGTATTTCAACACAGGATGCTGAAAATGCAATTTTCGGAATGGTGGTCTTTAATGACTGGTCGGCAAGAGACATCCAGTCCTGGGAATATGTTCCGCTGGGACCATTTCTGGCGAAAAATTTCGGTTCTTCCGTTTCTCCGTGGGTGGTTACGCTGGAAGCTTTGGAACCGTTCAGGGCCGCCTCGCCTACACAGGATCCTGAAGTTTTAGACTACCTGAAATTTGAAGGCGATAAAAATTACGATATCAATCTTGAAGTATACCTGCAGCCTGAAGACGGCGAGCACACCCTGATCTCCGAAAGCAACTACAAGCATATGTACTGGAATATGGCCCAGCAGCTGGCCCATCATACGGTAAACGGATGTAATGTGGAAGTTGGCGACATGTATGCCAGCGGAACCATTTCAGGAAGCGACCCGAAGTCTTTCGGTTCCATGCTTGAACTGACGTGGAGAGGCCAGAACCCGATCAGCTTAAGCAACGGCGAGGAAAGGAAGTTCATTAACGACAATGATACGGTAACCATGAAAGCCTGGGCTGAAAAAGAAGGAATTAGAGTAGGCTTCGGTGAAGTTTCGGGTAAAATTATCCCTGCAAAATAAATGTAACCGCTTTTAAAATATCAATTTATAAATGCTTCGGCTACGTTCAGCATGGCATCATTGATTCACTGCTGGGCTAAGTCGAAGTATTTTTATTTTAAATACTTAAAAATCTTAAGTGTTAAGTAAAAATATGAAAACAGTAACCCCATCTGATATATCCGCAGTACAATTACAAACTATTATGCAGACGGCCGTTTCACCACGTCCGATTGCTCTGGCATCAACAGTGGATAAAGACGGCAACAGTAATCTGTCGCCTTTCAGTTTTTTCAATATGTTCAGCACGGTTCCGCCGGTCCTGATTTTTTCACCTTCGAGAAGGGTGCGTGACAATACGACGAAGCATACCCTGGAAAATGTACTGGAAGTCCCTGAAGTAGTCATCGGAACGGTCAATTTTCCGATTGTACAGCAGATTTCGCTGGCTTCCACAGAATATGGAGACGGCATTAATGAGTTTATCAAATCAGGCCTTACCATGAAAGATGCTGACCTGGTTAAGCCTAAGCTGATTGAACAATGCCCTGTCAACTTTGAATGTAAAGTCCTTGAAATAAAATCCCTGGGCGATCAGGGAGGCGCAGGCAATCTGGTCATCTGTGAAGTCATCAAAATCCACATCCGCGAAGAATACCTGAATGGAGAAGGCAATCTGGACCAGGCAAAACTGGATATGGTTGCCCGTCTTGGCGGTAACTGGTATTCCAGGAACAATGAACGCCATCTTTTTGAAGTTCCTAAGCCTTTGGTTACTAAAGGAATCGGTTTTGACCTACTGCCCGAAGAAATAAAATTCAGCCGCATATTTACCGGAAACGATCTGGGAATGCTAGCGAATGTAGAAACTTTGCCTGCAGGAGCATATCATTCGGATGAAACCGTCCACCAGAATGCACAACAGTTATTATTGGAAAGTAAAATTGAAGAAGCGTGGAACGTTTTAATTAAATAATTTAAACATGTGTTACTTTGAATAAGTTTCGCAAAACATTATATCAATTAATAAGCATAATATAAAGGAGTGAACATATTCACTCCTTTTTTGTGTTTAAAAGCAGCACTGGTACTTGCCTTCTACCAGCCGTACGGTACCGTATACCGTATGGCACGGAAGAACAAAACACCGGTCATTACCATCCTTTACGGAGTAGACATAACATCCGGTCGGAGGGCATGAAGGAAGCGCCTGTCCCATAATGGATTTCTGCGCATTTCTGCTTAATTTCTGAGCATCTTTTAGATTTGATTTTCTCATAGTGATCTGTATTTTAAGGTATTGTATTTTTCACTAATATATGAATTTTTAATTAATGATATACTGTATCTATAAAATATTCCTATTCATTTTGAAAAATAAAATTTTCCCTGATAAATTCAATACATTTCTCAGTTGCCGTATTAAGATCTGTGGGTAATTCACTGTTTTCCCAAGGTTCCTTTGCACCGAAGGTATGGTCCGCATTTTCAATTAAAAACAACTCCGAATTGGGGTGTAGAATATGGAGATGTTCCGCATTCTTTACACTAACACTTTCATCATGCGTCCCGTGGATAATCAGGACATGGGCTTTTGCCATTTCAGTAGCCCTTTCCACATCAAAACGGTGCTCCTGCTGCTCATAATCTTCGTAGAACTGATAATAATGGGGCATTTCCTGCTTCGTCCTTCCGTTGGTTACATAATACACACCTGCGGTCTTCCAGTTTTCAAATGCTTCATTTTTCGGAAACCGGTCCAGGGTATCAACGCTGGCCAGGGTAATCAGTCCATGGATCCTTTCATCTTCATACGTTTTGACGATTGAAATCCCTCCTCCCCTGCTGTGGCCTATCAGGACTATTTTATGGACATCTACTCTTTCATCCTGGACAAAATAATCGATGACAGCGCCTAAATCAGAAAGCTCTTTGGAATAATTGTTATTCCCGAAGGCTTCAAGGTCAGCAAAATTATGCGGGTCTTCCACTGTTGTCCCGTTGTGTGAAAAATTGAATTTAACAAAGAAAAAACCGGCTTCCGCAAATTTTTCTGCCATCAGGTTCCATGCGCCCCAGTCTTTATAGCCTTTGTAACCGTGAACAAAAATAACCAGTGGTAACGTTAACCGGTCTTCTGTTTCAGGGTAATAGGCATCGGCAAGGAAATCCCTGGTTTGAGGATTGGAAATGATGATATTCTGCTTTTTTGTAACTCCCATATTTTGCTTTTTAGTGATGATCAGATTATTTTATTTAATATAAGGATTTATTTTAACCCAGATTCTAATGCAAAGGATTATTAACACCTGTAAATAAAGTCAATTTTATAACGGATAAAATTTCTGCTTCCTAAAAATATTAAAAATGGACCTAAACACAAAGGAAAACCTTATTTTTGCGGTATGTTGGATCCAAGAACCGTAACGGTCGTGCGTTACATCCTGCCGCTTCGGGAAGGTGGTTCGCTTCCTGCGCTGGCAGAAGCTGATGATGATTTTAAGTATGTTTTAAAATTCCGTGGTGCAGGCCATGGTGTTAAAATGCTAATTTCCGAACTCTTAGGCGGTAAAATTACCGAAGCGTTGGGTTTGCCGATTCCCGAACTGGTTTTCGCAAACCTTGATGTGGATTTCGGAAGAACCGAGGCAGATGAAGAAATCCAGGACCTCCTGAAATTTTCCGAAGGCCTGAACTTAGGCCTGCATTATCTTTCTGAAGCAATCGCGTTTGATTCAAGCGTGCAGGTAGACCCGCTTCTGGCTTCCAAAATCGTCTGGCTGGATGCTTTTATTACGAATATCGACCGTACTTTCAAGAACACCAATCTCCTGATGTGGCACAAAGAGCTATGGATTATTGATAACGGTGCCTCTTTTTATTTCCACCATTCGTGGCAGCATTTCGATACGGCGGCAAAGACCCCGTTTAAATATGTAAAAGACCATGTTCTCCTTCCGCAGGCTACCCTGCTTGATGAAGCTGACCGCTTTGCCCATGAAGTGCTGAACGACACTATTTTCAGGGAAATCGTGAATTTGATTCCTCAGGACTGGCTGCACTGGAACGATGCAGAAGAAAGCCCGGATGAAATAAGGGAAGTCTATTTCAATTTCCTGAAGACAAGGCTGGAAAATTCTCAAATCTTTTTAAACGAAGCCTGGAATGCAAGAGGATAACATTTACGAATACGCCGTGATCCGCCTGGTTCCGAAGGTAGAGAGAGAAGAGTTTTTCAATATAGGCCTGGTCATGTTTTCAAAAAAAATGAAATTCATAAAGACCGCATTTTATCTTTGCCCTGACAAATTCCGGCTGATGCACAGCAGACTGGATTATGAGGATATCGTCAAAAACCTGGAAAGCTTTAAGAAAATAGCAGAGGGAAGCAGAGAAGGAGGCCCGATTGCCCTGATGGAAATCCCTGACCGTTTCCGCTGGCTTACAGCGGTGCGCAGTTCGGTTGTACAGACATCAAGGCCCCATCCGGGAAAATCAAAAGACCTGGAAAAGACTTTTGGTAAACTTTTTGAGGAGTTAGTGAAATAATAATTCCTCAATACACATTCTATGAAATTATCCGGACACAATACAGTATACAGGTTTTCCGTAAACCTGTTTTTTCTTTTGTGCTTAAACCTGTTCAGCTTAGGGTACTGCCAGTTCCCCGTTAATGAAAATAAAATTCCGCCAAGCACTGCTCTTCCCTCAAAAACATCATTTACCGAAAATATTTCCTATAAAGACAATAAAAATGGAAATCCTGTGCTTTTAGACCTTTACCGTCCGAAAAATTCAGCATCAGAAAAACTTCCGGTGGTCATTTATGTTCACGGCGGAGCCTGGGCAAAGGGTGACAAAACCGTCAGAGCCGATACCTATATAGAAAGCACCATTTTAAAGCTCACCGGAAAAAACTATGCTGTGATCAGTATTGATCACACACTGGTCAGTGAAACAGTACATTTCCCGACGCCTGTTGAAGATACCAAGGATGTGGTAAGGTGGGTACGGAAAAATGCTGAAAAATATAATTTTGACATTAATAATATTGGCTATTTCGGGGTTTCATCAGGAGCACACCTGTCATTGCTTGCAGCCTATTCCAAGGATAATGAATATATCGGGAGTCCTGAACTTTCACCATATTCCGGGAAAGTAAATTATGTGGTGAACAATTTCGGACCGACCGACTTAAACAGGCTTCTGCATACAAGATTAGGTAAGGTTCCGGTAGCTATTGTCGGGCTGTTTTTTGAACCTGTTGTCGAGATCCGTGAAAAACTCGTCTTCGGAATTTCAGGATATGATATCAATAAGGACAAAAGAAAAGCTGTCGACTATTTAAAAACCGTTTCCCCTATCAATTATGCAGAGAATGGCGTTCCTACTTTAATCCTCCATGGAAACAAAGATAAGGTTGCACCTTTAAGCCATTCCAAAAGACTGAACCGCAAACTTAAAAAAGCAAATATCGAAACGACACTGGTTATTGTAAAAGACGGCATCCATGGATTTGGCACCACTGATAAAACTTATCTGGATCAGCTTACGGATGAAATGGTCAGTTTTATTATTCTGCATAAAAAATAAGTCAGGATGACTGTTTATACCTTTATAAAAATCAGTAAAACTTTGAAATTAATCTATATAGCTATTTAACATTAAAAATCAGTTTAATCATTAAAATTCAGTCCATTAAATACAAGTAAGCTGCAAAATTTGCTAGATTGATATACATATCTGTATTTTTATACTAAAATTATTTATCTTGGCCATTATTTAATCATAATAAATTAAATCAACCAAAAAATTATATATTTTTCTTATAAAAAACCTCAATGATATGGATTTCCTAAATAACATCAATGCATTAACGCTTGTTTTCGTTTCTGTGCTTATTTTTGCCATTGCCTACCGTTTTTACGGAATTTTCATGGCCAATAAAGTACTGAAACTTAATGATAACAATACCACACCGGCCCTGGAATTTGCCGACGGCAAAGATTACGTGGCTACCAATAAAAATGTACTCTTCGGGCACCATTTTGCAGCCATTGCAGCAGCAGGTCCATTGGTAGGGCCGGTTCTGGCAGCCCAGTTTGGGTATCTTCCCGGTGCTCTGTGGATCTTAATAGGCTGTGTTTTGGGAGGCGGCGTTCATGATATGGTGGTTTTATTTGCCTCCGTGCGGCATAAAGGGCAAAGCCTGGCAACGATAGCTTCCAAGGAAATTGGGAAAACAACGGGAACGGTAGCGGGATTTGCCATATTATTTATCCTGATTCTTACACTGGCAGGATTATCGCTGGCATGTATCAATGCGATGCATGAAGCTTCATGGTCTCTATTTACGGTTCTGATTACCATGCCGATCGCCATTATCATGGGATTGATCATGCGTTACCGTAAAAATTCGGTGACTTTTGCGAGTATCCTGGGAGGAATTCTTTTGATCGCAGGAATCATCGGCGGACATAACCTGATGCAGAACGAAACCATGAATGATCTTTTTTCATGGGATATTACCACGATTTCCATTGCTATTCCTCTGTACGGATTTCTGGCTTCTGTATTGCCGGTATGGCTGCTTCTGGTTCCCAGGGATTATCTTTCAACCTACCTTAAAATCGGGACCATCATTATGCTGGCCATCGGTGTCATTGTAATCCACCCTACAGTACAGATGCCTGCGCTTACCGAGTTTGTCAACGGCGGCGGGCCTGTTATCGGCGGGCCCGTGCTTCCATTCATATTTATTGTGATTGCGTGCGGTGCTATTTCAGGGTTCCATGCGGTAATTGCCACCGGTACCACCCCGAAAATGCTGAACAGGGAAAGAGAAATTCTTTTCGTAGGCTACGGAGCGATGCTTGTGGAAGGCTTTGTCGCTTTAATGGCATTAATTGCAGCGTGTACGCTGATGCCCGGAGATTATTTCGCGATTAATACACCTAAAGAATCTTATGATGCTTTTCTGGCAGCACACCCGTCTTTACACGGTGTTGATATTGACTATTTTTCACAGAAAATCGGGATTGACCTTCACGGAAGGACCGGAGGTGCCGTTTCCCTTGCTGTAGGGATGGCCCATATTTTCAATAAAATCCCTTATATGGACCAGCTGATGGCCTACTGGTATAATTTTGCCATCATGTTTGAAGCTGTGTTTATCCTTACTGCAATTGATGCAGGAACAAGAGTCGGGCGGTTTTTTTTACAGGAAATGCTCGGTTCTGTCATCCCGAAATTCAATGATAAAAACTGGATGCCCGGAATTATAATCAGCAGCCTTCTTTTCACTTTTGCCTGGGGATACCTGGTTTTCACAGGAAATGTGAGCAGCATCTGGCCTTTGTTCGGTATCAGCAACCAGCTTCTGGCAGCCTGCGGACTGATTGTCTGCACAACGATGCTCATCCGTTTAAACCGCGGGAAATATGCACTGTGCTCAGCCATCCCGGGAGTTTTCATGGCCATCATTACATTTTGGGCAGGCTATATCCAGGTAACATCCATTTATATCCCTAAAGGGCAGTACCTGCTGGCTACACTGGCTGTTGTGGCAATGGCTTTGATGCTGATTGTTTTTATCGGTGCTTTCAGAAAATGGTACCAGCTTCTGAAAATCAATACATCTGAAATTGATTTCTACGGCGAATCTGTAAAAGAGCTTGTCGAAAGATAGTATTATAATGGTGATGAATTGTCTGCTGTTCATGGTGAAGGTGGAGCTTAAGTGAAACCAATGTTAACTTAAGGAACTGTCTTTACCATTTCAAATAAATAATAAGGGATTCCGGAATTTGTATTGCAAAACACAAATTCCGGAATCCCTTTTATCAATAGGAATTACTGTATTCCTGAGATTTACTTTTTCTGGTCAATCAGCTCAAAAGCCTTCAGTAACAGGAGATCTTCTTTATTTCTGATGCTTTCAACAGTCGGACGTACGATAACATCAGGTTTGATTCCTATTCGCTGGGTTTCTCCGCCGTCCGGATAATAAATTCCCAATCCTGAAAAAATAAGTTTGTTCCCGTCAGTCAGTTTGATAGCCGTTTTATTCCCGTCGGCCCCTGCGGTCTGACTTCCCACAAAGACAGCACCCGGGACTTTCTTAAAAATCATTGCCCACAATTCTTCTGAGCTCTGCGTATATTCATTAATCAGAACAACCACCTGACCTTGATAAGAATCGGGGTTATTTTTACCGGCAGATTTATACGATTTATCAATAATATTGTCTACAAAGCAGAACTTACCCGGCTGGCTGAAATCTGCCTGCGTCTTAATCCCGAAATGCTCCGGTTTACCCAACAGGTAATCAAAAACCGTCAGCAATGAACCGTCATCGTTATAGCCGCGAAGATCGAATACCATTCCTTTTGCATTTTTATAGGTTTCCATCAGTGCAGGAACCTCTGATGCCTTTAATGAAGAAAATTCAAAATACACTTTATCATCGACCTGGAAACTCGGATTGAGACGGCTTTCCTTTTCATTATACGTTAAATAAGTATAGGTTTTCCCATGGTAAACCAGATGGTAACTGGGAATCCCGTTTTTGTCCCACTCACGGTTAAAGATGCGCTCTTTCCTTTCCACAGTCGTTTTAAAGGCTTTTCCGTTTTATTTTATGCCTTCCAATACCATGGCCGGTTCCTCACTGCTGAAAAGATAGCTGTACGCCTCCCGCAGTTTAACCGCGTCATTGGAATAAGCAAAATACCCGGATTTGTCATCCATACTCTTGAGAATGCTCCTGCCGTTAATTTTCGTAATAAGATCTCCGACTTCAAGATTGGCTTTCTTCATTTTAGCTTCGTCTTTAATCCCGGTGACCAACACTTTTCCGTCAACGATCTGGAAAATAAAGGGTGACGACAGTTTTCCGACAACATCATACTGAAACGTGTTTTCTATCCCGACATGGGTATCCTGCAGTTCAGCAGCAAGCCGCATTACCGCAGACCGGTAATCCTGTTCATTTCTGATGCTTCTGAATACCGGAATATATTTTTTCAGCACATCATCCCATCCATGGTCCAAAAGATATTTATACGGGTAAAAATATTCAATCGCATTCCAGATCCTGAAAAGCTCCAGCATTTTAATTTCCGCTGAAAATTTATCGTATACTTTTTCATTGCTGCTGCTGAAACGGATGCTGTTTTCTATTGGGTTGGAATAAAATGAGCCTACGTTTTTCGGCTCAGTGACGATATTTAACAAACGTTTCTTACTTTCCGGAGCAACTTTTTTTAATTTTCCAATCCAGGAAATATCAAAATTGCGAAGGGTAATGCTGTCACAACCATTATCATTTTTAGCCAGACCCTCAAATTTGCCCTGATCTGCTGTGGCCAGCCACTGAACCATCATTTCGCCGGCACCGGACTTTGGCCCATCTTTCAAAGACTGCAGCAAAACGGCATCCCAGTCTATTTTACCCTGGGAAACTGCGGGATGATAATATTTTATTAATCCCCAAACCTTTCCCATTTCGTATAAATCGCGGTCGGAAAATTTACTCAGCTGGGCTGAAAGCATTGTTGTTAAAAAGACGGAAAAAAAGGCAATGTATTTCATTTTATAATTTGGTATTTAAGTCTATAAATCTAAGACATCTAATATATTCAGTTCAGAACCTGATCGTTTTAAGGTTGAAATTAGTTATTAATTAAAATAAAGACATCCGCTTTTGCTTAAAAGTTACAGTTGGATTCTTTTAAATTGCGTTGCGGAACAAAAGATCAATCCAGATCAAGTTAGATTCAGGATAAGGTATTATAAATTCACTAATTAATCGGTTCCGTATACAGCTGGCTTCCCCAGAACTGAAGATCCCGTTCTGCTAAATTCGATTCTGAAAATAAATGACTTACTTCTTCCACAATCTTAGCTACGGCATTCGGGTCGGCAGTTCTTATTCTTGTTTCATGATTATTTTTAATGCCTTTTCCGGTGAAATTAAGGGAACCCAGATAGGCAATTTCATTATCAATGACATAAATTTTACTGTGAACGAAAGTTTTGTTTAAAGAATTCCCATTGTTGGATGAAACAAAAACCTTAAAAGGAAACAGCTGTTTATAGGTATAGTGATAGATTTTTTTATTTTTAATCTGTCTTGCAAGAGAATCCCTTACAAAAAACAGCAATATGACAGCGATAAAACCATAGGCAAAGCTCCATTCTTTTAACATAAAAATCAAGGGAAACAAAATAACAGCCAGTCCGATCATCGCAAAAAGCAATATTCCCGACAGGCTGGACAGGCTGTCTCTTGACTGCTTTGCTTTTTCATCCACATGCCTTCTCTGAACGATCAATTTATTGATATTCTTTTCATTCCCGTAAAAATCTTCTATTTCGTCACTGGTAATGAGCTGGACGTCTATGCCTTTGGAATGCAGAAAGATAAGTTCTTTAATTAAAGACGGGGAAAGATAAGGCGAAACGATCTTCACATTCCTTTTTGCATTCCTGATATCCTGCAAAAGCTTTGCGCCGGCACTTTTTCCTATATAAATATCACATACCGCATTGTTATAAAACATTCCCATCGTCTGAACTTAATTTATTTCACCCCAAAGAAATAAAAATAAAAAAACTCTGCAAAATAAATATGCAAAGCCTTTGTAAATGAGTTTTATTAACCTGTAATTACTTTAATTGTCCATCTTAACTTAAGCAGGAGACTGACGCTTCAGTATTATAAGTTTAAGAATTTATTTTTGATTTTGTTTCTGACAATTACTTTTTCAGTTTTTGCACCCTTTTCATTTCATTCAGCAGCAATGGAAAGCCGGCTGGGCCATTCCGCCGTGATCGAAACCGTCTAATTCGTACAGCGTTGTGTCTTTATGTCCTTTCAGTTTCAGCATTCGGGCCATGTAGGCATTTTCTTCATACCTTCCAAGCAATTCTTTTTCGCGGTCTCCCGTAATCAGGAGCAAAGGCGGTGCATCGGCTCTGATAAAGTGAAGCGGAGCAAAATCATCAATCCGGGCATCCAGCTCATCGATTCCTTTTTCTTTCCTGACGGTAAAATGAGAGATCATCTGCCCGCTGAAAGGGATGATGCCGGCCAGCGTATTGGCATCAATACCATACTTCTGAAGATAGGTTCTGTTCAGTCCTACCATGGCTGCCAGATACCCTCCTGCCGAATGCCCTGAAATAAAAACCAGGTCTTCACGGCCTCCGTAATTTTTAATATTTTTAAATACCCATGCAGTGGCTGCGGCGGCATCTTCAATGTATTTCGGTGCATTTACTTTGGGTGATAACCTGTAGTTGACACCAATAACGGCAATTCCTTTATTTTTCAACTCCTCGGGGATTTCCTTTTGCCCGCCCGTCAGGCCTCCGCCGTGGAACCAGATAACCGTTGGAAAGTTTTTTATATTTTTCGGGACATAGATATCCAGAACACATCTTTCATTGATATAAGCATCTGCTTTATTGGCTTTTTCATCATAATAATGAATGTTATTTTCTGTCCGGTATTCCTGGGAAAATAGCGGGACGGAAAACAAAGTGATGATTAAAAATACCAGAATCCTTTTCATAATGGGAATTTTTTATTATTTAAATATACAGATTTGTATTTTTTTACCTGGCCGTTATTAAAAAAATTCCGCAGATTTCACAAATCTAACAGAAAAATCTGTGGATTTTTGAAATCTGCGGGAAATTATGTTAAGATTGTCTTGTTATTTTGTTCTTTCAATGACTTAAATCTTCGTCAGCTTCGCATATTTCAGGATTAAATTCTTCTCTCCTTCATGCTGGAAAATTACCTTGGCTTTGATGTTCTGCGGATCAGTTCCGTCAAGGAAAGTCACTTCCCCAACCCCGAAACGGTCATGCCTTACCTTGTCCCCCACTTCGATGTCCTGTGAAGAAGCTCCGCTCGGGTTAATGATTTTCGCTGTGCTTACCGGTTTTAATTTCCTGGGCTCAGCGATCGGTTTTGACCCTTCACCCCGTTCAATGGTTTTCTTCTCAACCTTTTTAAATCCTTTGAGTTCTGAAGGATGCTCATCAAAAATATTCGACCTCAGCCCTGCATTATTAATGAACCGTTTTTCAATGGCCGGGTTTACGAATTCAATATATTGGTCATCAATTTCACTTAAAAACCTCGACGGTTCGGCATCGGTTATTTTGCCCCACTGGAACCTTGAGACCGCATATGAGAAAAAAGCCTGCTTTTCCGCTCTGGTCAATGCCACATAAAACAACCGTCTTTCCTCTTCCAGGTCTTCCCTGGTTGTGGAACTCATAAAACTAGGGAAAAGGTTTTCCTCCAGCCCTACCAAGTGAACAACAGGGAATTCCAGCCCTTTGGAAAGGTGGATCGTCATCAGTGAAACCATTTCTTCTTCATCATCTTTCTTCTGGGTATCGGCAGAGAGTGCGATATTTTCAAGGAAATTGGGTAAGCTCGGGTCTCCGTCCTCTAGCTGCATCTGTTCTTCAATGAACCCCTGCATGGAGTTCATTAATTCCTGCACGTTTTCCACCCGCGAAATCCCTTCCGGTGTCTGGTCGTCTTTTAAAAATTTAATCAGCCCGCTGCGTTTGGCCACTTCCATGGCAACGCTGTAGGCCGTTTCTGTTTTCAGGAGTACCTGAAATGCTTTGATCATCGACCAGAAATCATTCAGCTTGTTTAAAATTCCATTATTGAGCCCCAGCTGAGGTGCATAGGACGGAAGATTGTCCAGCACATTTGAAAGGGTGACATTATGGGCATCTGCAAAGACAATAAGTTTATTCTGTGTCGTATCTCCGATTCCCCTTACCGGATAATTGATAATCCTCATCAGTGCTTCGGAATCATTTTCATTCACCAGAAGCCTGAGGTAGGCAATAAGATCTTTCACTTCTTTCCTCTGATAGAAAGAAAGACCTCCGTATACTTTATAGGGAATATTCTTACGTCGCAGTGCATCTTCAAAAGCCCTGGTCTGTGAGTTGGTGCGGTACAGAATCGCAAAATCACTGTACCTTCTCTGTTCGCGGTTCCGGGTTTCCCAGATGTTTCCCGCTACGAAATTAGCTTCATCGGCATCAGACAGCGAGCGGTACACTTTGATCTTTTCGCCTTCTTCATTTTCACTGAAGACATTTTTTTTGAACTGCTGAAGGTTTTTAGCGATCACTACATTGGCAGCATTGACAATATTCTGGGTGGAACGGTAATTCTGCTCCAGGGAAACCGTAAAGGCATCCGGATAGTCTTTTTTAAAGTTGAGGATGTTATAGATATTGGCTCCACGGAACGAGTAAATGGACTGTGCATCATCTCCAACCACACAGATATTTTCAAATTTCGAGGCCAAAGCTTTCACGATCAGATACTGGGAATGGTTGGTATCCTGGTACTCATCTACCAGAATATACCTGAAGCGGTCCTGATATTTCGCCAGAACTTCAGGAAAGCGTGTTAGCAGTTCATTGGTTTTCAGCAGCAGGTCATCAAAATCCATTGACCCGTTTTTATAACACTGGTCTACATACCTCTGGTAAATCTGGCCGATAAATTTCATATTGGCTTTTTCATCAGCTTCAAGAAGTTCGGGATTATTGAAATATGCTTTTACGGTGATGAGGTTATTTTTATACGTTGAAATCCTGGCCTGAACTTTTTTGGGTTTATACATATCTGCATCAATGTTCATGTCCTTCAAAACTTTCTTGATGACATTGAGGGAGTCCTGCTGGTCATAAATGGTAAAATTGGAAGGGTACCCCAGATAATAGGCTTCATTTCTCAGGATCCTTGCAAATACCGAGTGGAAAGTTCCCATCCATAAACTTCTGGCATTGCTGTGCCCCACTACTTTTGCAATACGCTCCTTCATTTCCTTCGCCGCTTTGTTGGTAAAGGTCAGCGCCAGAATGTTGAAAGGGTCAACTCCATTCGTTATTAAGTGGGCAATACGCATGGTAAGCACACGTGTTTTTCCGGAACCTGCACCCGCAAGAACCATTAACGGTCCCTGTAACGTGGTAACGGCTTCAAATTGTGATTCATTAAGTCCTTTCAGATAATCCTCCATGCTGCAAAAAAAAATTAGGAATACAAAATTAGTGTATTATATGGAGAATTCAAATCCGGCACGAAGGTAAATAGTGTTAAATTAATCCTTTACCGGCATAAAGGATCATGAGGAAAAAAGGCAAAGATATTTTAAATAAATATTTATTTAAGATAAAACCTGATCCGGTCTACCATGTTCCCGAGATCAAAAGGCTTGGCAATAAATTCATTGGCTCCTGCATCCAGCGCGGATTGTTCAAGACCGCGGCTGGCAGACATAATCAGCACAGGAATATCTTTTAATTTCTCATCCGCTTTGATCAGTTTGCAAAAATCCCTGCCGTCTTCACCGGACAGCCACATGTCCATTAAGATTACGTCGGGCTTCATGTCAGGATCCAGTGCATTGAACATTTCTGAACCTTTATAAAATTTATCAACTTCAAATCCTTCAAAATCAAGCATCATTTCAATCGAGTCAACAATTGCAGGGCTGTCATCTACCACCATTATTTTTGCAGAACTGGACATGGTAATTTTTTAATTTTTATTTCTTTGGGATTCTGAAGCAAAAATCAGACCCTTCTCCTTCAACGGAAGAAACGGAAATTTCCCCTCCGGCTCTTTTTATAATTTCAGAGGAAATATAAAGCCCAAGTCCTAAACCGGGAAATGTGTGGGTTTTGGATTCGCTGACCCTGTAATACTGATCGAAAACTTTTGACTGTTTATCGGCCGGAATACCAATCCCGAAATCACGGACGCAGAATCTGGCCCGGTCTCCTTCTGACGATGAGGAAATGTGCACCTCATCTGCATCAGGCGAGTATTTTATGGCATTGCTGATAAGATTGGCCATCACCTGTGAAATCCGGTGCCGGTCTGCAAAAACTTCGCCTACCTTGGCTTTGCTTACAATCATTTTATGCCTAGAGGTCATCTGCTGTTCTTCCACCACTTCATCCACAAGCTTATCAAAATCAAAATAAGATTCATTGAGCTGGATCTGTCCCTTATGGATTTTGGTGACATCCAGAAGTTCATTGATCAGTTCCGTAAGGCGGTCAATCTGGCCGTCCATCCTTTTCACAACCTCCGCATTTTTATGGTCTCCCGCTTTCTGCAGATTCGTTTTGATAAACTGGGTGTATAATTTAAGGCTGGTAAGCGGTGTTTTAAGCTCATGGCTGGCAATACCGAGAAAATTGTCTTTCTGGGTTTCCAGCTGCTTGACTTCATTGATATCGGTAAAAGTTCCCGTCCATTGCTTTACTTCCCCGTTTTCTCCGAAGTTCGGGACGGCCCTTCCCAGAAACCACCTGTAGTTCCCTTTCTGTTTGGGATCTTCAAGCTCATATTCCATTACGAAAGGGCTGGATGTACGCACGCACTCTTCCCATACCCTATCCACTTTCTCAACAGTTTCAGGCCTCATCATTGCTTTTACCAGCTGGGTCTGGTCCTGATTTTGTTTGGAACCTGTATATCTGTACCAGCTTTCGTTCATGTATGTAATCTGCCCGTCATGGTCACATGTCCATACAAACTGCGGCATCGAATCGGCCAGATCGCGTAATTTCTTTTCGCTTTCCTGTACTTCTTTTCTAGCTATTACGATATCCGTTACATTTACGGCCATATTAAGGATGGCATATACTTCACCGTCCGGATTTTTAAGGGGCTTGTAAGAAAAATTGTAATAGAAGGTCTGTAAGATGCCGTCTACAACCAGCTCCACCTGGTCTTCTTTTGCGGAATAGGTCTCACCGGTTCTGAAAATATCTTTCAGAATCCCTATAAACGGCTGCCCTTCAAGCTCGGGAAGCGCATCTTCAAGTTTCATCCCGATTACCGAAGCATCTTTGCCCCAGGTTTTAAACATGGGCTCATTGGCAAATTCTATAAAAAGCTCCTCTGTACGGTAAATGGCAATAGAGTAATCTGACTTTTTAATAAGCGATTCAAAACGGTGTTCGCTGTCTTTCAGTTTTTTTTCTGAGATCACCTGGTCTGTAATTTCAGTGGCCACAATGCTTACCCCGATAATTTCCCTGTCATCATTGTATACCGGAGCATAAATAAAATTAAAAAAATGCTCTTGAGATACGCCGTATTTCTCTAAAAAAACAGGCCATCTATTTCCGTTAAAAATTTCTCCGTTACGGTATACATTGTTAAGGATTTCCACAAATCCCTGAGACTGTATTTCCGGAAGAACTTCAAACAGGGATTTTCCCATAACCGTATGGTCCTTTCCCCAGAGTTCCAGGATCTGCGGGTTGGCACTGTGGATGGTAAAATCCTCACCTATCAACAGAGACATGGCGACAGGGGCCTGGCTAAAAAGGGTAATAAGAGAATCCTGGGAGACATTCTGCTGTAAAAAGCTTTTCATTCTTTAATTGTTTTATGATGTAAAATTAATCCATATCCGGAACAGAATGAAATCCTCCTGTACCCTATCTGAAGTATTTTCGATAAATATACAAATTCAGCCCAAAAATTTATAGTGGAGATTGTAACAATTAAAGTAAATTTGGAACTAATTGACAAAACAATTTCTACTTTATGAAAAAGCGACTTCTTTCTGTTGCTGCCGCAGCTTTCTTCGGGATGGCTCTGAATGCGCAACAAATTAAATTCGAAGAATATGACCTGCCGAACGGGCTTCACGTAATTCTTCATCAGGATAATTCTGCACCGGTTGTTACCACAGGTGTAATGTACCATGTAGGTGCAAAAGATGAAGTAAAAGGAAGAACAGGCTTTGCCCACTTTTTTGAGCACCTTTTGTTTGAAGGAACCCCTAACATTAAAAGAGGTGACTGGTTTAAAATAGTTTCTTCAAACGGAGGACAGAATAATGCCAACACCACGAATGACAGAACGTATTACTACGAAACATTCCCTTCAAACAACGAGCAGTTGGGACTTTGGATGGAAGCCGAAAGAATGCGTCACGCAGTTATTAACCAGATTGGTGTGGATACGCAAAGAGAAGTTGTAAAAGAGGAAAAAAGACTGAGAATGGACAACCAGCCTTACGGAAATCTTTTCAGTACCATTCAGAAAAATCTATTTACCAACCACCCATACAACTGGCCTACCATCGGTTCTATGGAAGATCTGAACTCTGCAAAATTAGAGGAGTTCCAGGCATTTTACAAAAAATATTATATTCCTAACAACGCTACTCTGGTGGTTGCAGGAGACATCAAGCCTGAACAGACGAAGAAATGGATCCAGGATTATTACGGAGGCATCCCTAAAGGAACCGTTTCCTCTAAAAACTTCCCGAAAGACGCACCTATTACTCAGGAAAAAGAAGTAACGGCTACAGATCCTAACATCCAGCTTCCTGCTTATATTTTCGCTTACCGAACTCCGGGCAACAAGGAGAAAGATGCGTATATTCTGGATATGCTTTCTTCTTATTTAAGCAATGGTAAATCTTCTGTTTTATATAAAAAATTAGTTGACCAGGATAAAAAAGCGCTTCAGGTGCAGGCATTTAACCAGGGACTTGAAGATTACGGAATCTTCGCCTTCTTCGCGATCCCGATGGGACAGACGTCCAAGGCAACCCTTCAGGCTGACATCGATGCTGAAATCAAGAAACTTCAGACAAATCTAATTTCTGAAGAAGACTACCAAAAGCTTCAAAACCAGTATGAAAATCAGTTCGTTAATGCCAACTCCAGCATTCAGGGAATTGCCGCTTCACTGGCAACAAACCACGTACTGATGGGAAATACCAATTTAATCAATAAAGAGATTGACATCTACAGATCCATCACCAGACAGGATCTTCAGAATGCAGCCAAAAAGTATCTTAATTCCAACCAAAGAATCATCATCAACTACGTTCCTGAAAAAAAGTAATCAGCCGAGACTTTTAAGTTCAATGATTATTAAAAATTAAATTTTTACAAATGAAAAAGCAATTAACATATATAGCTGCAGCATTTTTCTTCGCAGGAATGGTTTCAGCACAAAAAATAGATCTTAATGCAATGCCGAAACCGGGCCCAACGCCTGCGATCAACATTGCCAAGCCAAAAACCTTCCAGCTGAGCAACGGCCTTACGGTAATGGTGGTGGAAAACAACAAGCTGCCGAGGGTAAGCGCCAACCTTTCTATGGACAGGCCTCCGTATAATGAAGGAACCGTGACCGGTGTAAGCGAAATCATGGCTGAACAGTTCGAAAACGGAACCACCAACATGAGCAAAGATGCCTTCAATAAAAAAGTCGATTACCTTGGAGCCAATCTTGGGTTCTCTTCAGGCGGTGCTTTTGCCAGCTCGCTTTCCAAATATTTCCCTCAGGTTTTAAGCTTAATGGCGGATGCAATTATCAATCCTAAATTTTCTGCTGAGGAAATACAGAATTCCAAGGAAAGGGCAATCGAAGGATTGAAATCTGAAGAAAAAAATGCATCGGCTATCGCTTCAAGGGTTTCCAATGCTTTGATGTACGGGAAGAATACTTCAAGAGGAGAATTTGAAACGGTTGAATCCATCAACAAAATCCAACTGGCTGATGTACAGAACACTTATAAAAAATATTACGCTCCGGATAATGCGTATCTGGTAATAGTAGGAGATGTAAAATTTGATAAAGTAAAGCCTATGATTGAAAAAGCATTCAGTGGCTGGAAAAAAGCAAATACTCCGATTATGCCGTTAGAACCATCGGCAAATATCGGCAAAACAGAAATTAACGTAGTGGATGTTCCTACTGCTGTGCAGTCTGTTGTTTCATTAAACAACCTGAACACGCTGAAAATGAAAGATGCAGACTATTTCCCTGCTACCATTGCCAACTACATCCTTGGCGGAGGTGGCGAAGCAAGGCTCTTTATGAACCTTCGTGAGAAAAACGGATTTACATACGGGGCTTATTCCAATATGAGCGCAAGCAAATATTCCCCGCAGTTTTCTGCCACGGCAAGCGTGAGAAATGAAGTAACGGATAAAGCAGTAAAAGAGTTCATCAATGAGCTTAATGCGATCTCAGCGGTAAAACCTGAAGAGCTTGAAAATGCAAAGGCTAAGCTGAAAGGGAATTTCATCATGTCTCTGGAAAAACCTGAGACCATCGCAAGATTTGCACTGAACCAGAAAGTCCAGGACCTTCCTGCTGATTTCTATACAAACTACCTGAAGTCTATCGATAAGGTAACGGCCGCTGATGTTTCAAACGCTGTAAAAACAAATATCCTGCCCAATCAAAGCAGAATTTTTATCGCCGGAAAAGCATCTGATATTTCTGAAGGACTGGAAAAATTAGGTTACCCCGTAAAATATTACGACAAAGACGCCAATCCTGTTGCAAAACCGTCAGCCAAAAAAATGGATGCCAATGTAACGGTAGCTTCTATTGCAGACAAATACATTGATGCCATCGGTGGAAAAGCAAATCTTAATAAAATTTCTTCTTATTCGATGACCGCTTCCATGACCATGCAAGGCCAGAATATTGACCTGAAAATGGTGAAGGCACAGGGTGGAAAAGAACTGACTACGGTAACTGCTATGGGACAGGTGGTTCAGAAGCAGGTATTCGACGGGAAAACAGGATATTCTGAACAAATGGGACAGAAAGTTCCCATGAAAGCAGAACAGATTGCTGAAAAACAAAAAAATTCAGAGCTTTTCGAGGAACTGGGTTTTGCAAAATCTGCTGATTATAAAGTAGCAGGCATTGAAAAAGTAGGCGGAGAAGATTCTTATGTGGTAAAAGGAGGCAATACCACCTACTACTACAGCGTGAAAACAGGATTGAAAACAGGAGAAACCAAAACCGTAAAGGCGCCGCAGGGACAGGAAATAACAGTTCCTACCGTATTTTCTGACTATAAGGATGTAGCGGGAGTTAAAATGCCGTATACCATTTCTGTAAACCAGATGGGAATGGATATGACAATGAACGTAAAATCTTATGAAGTGAATCAGGCAAAAGACACTGATTTTAAATAACACTATTATATTATATTCTATTGAAAAAGCGGCAACATGAATTGCCGCTTTTTCTTTTTAACAATATTTGGTGAGATCTTTTTTTGCTGTTCGGTAAAAAAAGATTAAATTTGCCCATTCTAAAAGATATCAAATTAATGGATTCTATATTTATACTATTGATGGTTCTTGTAATGATCGCGAGTATTTTACTGGTTATCATCGTTATGGCTCAAAACCCTAAAGGCGGAGGCCTTTCCAGTACGTTTGGAGGTGCTTCTTCGGCACAGTTCGGGGTACAGAGAACCAACGACTTTATGGAAAAAGCAACCTGGACTTTAGGAGCAGTGATTATTGTTCTTATCCTTTTAAGCGTAATAATTACAGGTAAGCCATCGGCAGCTCCCGTTCCGGTACCGGCCAAGAAAGAAGCTCCGGCAACACAATCTGCAGCTCCGGCCTCTACCACTACACCGGCAGCCCAGACTCCTGCACCGATTAAATAAGCAAATAATATTTTTACATACCCAAAGCAAAAGCAACTCATTTGAGTTGCTTTTGCTTTTACTTTAACTTAGATTTCTCAATTTTATATCTGAGATTCAATCCGGCTTTCAGGAGCATGTATTGCAGCGGCTGGGATTTCCTGTAGTATTTATTTATAAAAATCTGCATGGCTCCGTAAAATCTCTGCAGATAGATCTCATCCTTTACCGTGCTTTCCCCTTTATGATGAAGAATGGAAGCTTGGCCATAATAAAAATTAGTATAACCGTTTTTTAACAAAGTATAACAGAGGTCCACATCTTCACCGTACATAAAATACGCTTCGTCCAGGCCGCCGACTTGATCATAAACCGCTTTTTTGATCAGTAAAAAAGCCCCTGTAACAATCTCTACTTTATCTACAGCCGTTTCATCAATATCATCCCTGTAATATGATTTTGCATTATTCTTTTTAAAATTAACGAACAGCTTTTCAAATGAATTGAACATATCCGGTACAGAACGCTTGCTTTCCGGATGAAAGTTTCCTTCCGCATCGTGCATTCTTACTCCCAGGCACCCGAAATCAGGTTGGGAATCTGCAAAATACAAGATATCTTTCATATAAAATCCTTCAAATTCCGTATCCGGGTTTAAAATCAAAAGGTAATCTCCTTTCGCAGTTTTTATAGCTTTATTATTAGCTTTTGAAAAGCCCGCGTTGGTTTCAGATGCTGTAAAATGAACATCAGGAAATTCCGGAATCAAATCTTTCCAGGAGGAATCAGTAGAAGCATTATCAATTACAATTACTTCATATTCAATATCTGCTACATATTTCCGAACTGACAAAAGACAGCATCTAAGCAACTGGGTGACATTATAATTAACAATAATGATAGACAACCTCATTCATTTCCGGTTTTTATAATAGGTGTTTTTTAACTAAAGTACCATGTTCTTGCCAGCAAAAGTAAGTATTTTGCTTTATAAAAAAATTTGAGAAGAAAATATTGTTTCGAACTGATATGCTTTAATGCATACATTTCTTTAATATTCCTCTGGAAGCCTTTTTCCATCAGGCGAAGATCTGCAGAAAGCCCGGACACGCCGAAGGTTCTTTTTCCTCCACCGGCTATCAAAAGGCTTTCATCAAGTATATACATTTTATTGTGTATTGAGACTTTCATCCAGTAATTGAGATCTTCGGCATATCGCTGATCATCATTAAAATAACCGGTATTGTCAATAATTTTCTTTTTGAACAGCACTGTTGAAGGCTGGGCTTCATTTCTCAGCAGTAATTTTCCAAATGTGATTTCAGCAAGATGGTTTTTCACACGGTAAGGCAGGAGGATCCTGTTATGATTTCTCCGTGTAGCCAGAAAATCTACAGCAAAATCTTTGTTTTCAAGATATGCCAGCTGTCTTTCCGTCTTCAGAGGCAGCCATTCATCGTCCGCATCCAGAAAAGCAATATATTTCCCCGCAGCAATTTTCAGTCCTGCATTTCGGGCCCGGGATACGCCTCCGTTTTCCTGTTCAAGAAACCGGATCTCCATTTCCGGATTTTCCCTGATAAAATTTCCGATAATTTCTTTGCTTAAATCTGTAGATCCGTCATTGATTATAATCACTTCGAATACCTGCAGCCCGACAGTCTGCGCTTTAATTGAGTTCAAAGCATTTACTATCGTATTTTCTGCATTATATACCGGAATAATTATGGAAATCATCAAAACTTATAAATAACGTATCAGGAACCTCCCTCACTGTAAGGCAGCCTGTTCATAATAGACCTTCCCAGAGAAATCTCATCTGCATATTCCAGTTCGTCTCCCACGGAGATTCCTCTTGCAATGCTGGAAAAATTTACCTTAAAGCTTTTAAACCTCTTGTATATGTAATATGCGGTTGTATCCCCTTCCATCGTAGCGCTTAAAGCAAAAATAAGCTCTTTCACCCTTCCTCCGTTCAGTTTTTTTTCAATGCTCGGGATATTCAGCTGGTTGGGGCCCACCCCTTCCATCGGGGAAATCTTGCCGCCTAAAATAAGGTATTTGCCATTGTATTTCCCGGTATTCTCTATGGCGATTACATCCCGGACATCTTCTACGACACAGATTACTTCATCATTCCTTTTTTCATTGCTGCAGATCTCACAGACCTCGAAATCAGAAAAATTATGGCACTCCTTACAATATTTGATATCATTCACCAGACTGATCAGGGAATTTCCCAGGCTCATGGCTCTGGAATTGGGCTGCTTTAATAAATGTA
This sequence comes from Chryseobacterium sp. JJR-5R, assembly GCF_034047335.1. NCBI lineage: Bacteria > Pseudomonadati > Bacteroidota > Flavobacteriia > Flavobacteriales > Weeksellaceae > Chryseobacterium > Chryseobacterium sp. JJR-5R. Next base: position 948,997 of record NZ_CP139137.1, on the reverse strand, counting down.
ATGCTAAACGAAGGGCTGTTTTCCTGCCGATTCCGGGAAGCCCCGAAATTTCATCCACCGCTTTTGCCAACACTTTACTTGGGTAATCCATTAGGCAAAAATAATAATTAAAGTTGTAAATAATGAATACTCAACAGTCAATTTTAAGCGGATCAGCAATTGAATTCAAGGGCAGATCTGCATTGCCGGATTTTCAGCAGTCATTATCGCGGATCAAACCTCATAATTCATCATCCGTCACGGATAAATGTTAAAAAACCGTTATCTTTGAATACTAAATATTAACTTGAAAAATAAACTTAATGGTACTTAACAATTTAAATTATCCGCTGGATTTTAAATTTAAAATCACAACACTAGCCAGTGATTTCAATATTACGGATAAAAACGGCAATTATGTAGCGTATGTCCGCCAGAAAATGTTCAAATTAAAAGAAGATGTTATTGTTTTCAATGATGAAAGCAAGACAAAAGAACTTTTCAGGATCCAGGCCAACCAGTGGATTGATTTTAATGCGTCCTACTCTATCAAGGATGCCATCAATACAAAGAATTTCGGCAGGCTGGCGAGAAAAGGGATGCGTTCTTTCTGGAAATCTACGTATGACGTTCTGGATGCTGCTGATGCACCAAAGTTCACCATTACAGAAGACAATGCATGGACCAAATTCCTGGACGGAATGGTGAGTGAAATCCCTGTTATAGGTATGTTTACCGGCTATTTCCTTAATCCTGCTTATACGGTAAGAGGAATGGACGGGAAGGAATACTTTAAATTAAAAAAAATGCCTTCATTTTTCGGAAGGATGTTCCAGCTGGACAGGCTCATTGATATTGATGATGAACATGAAAGCCTGGTTATTCTTTCTTTACTGATGATGACGCTTCTTGAAAGAGCAAGGGGATAAATAATACAATACGCCAAAACAATGAAATATATAATCGTTTTTGTCTCAGCCATCATGCTGGTTTCATGTAAAAAAGAACAGAAAACCGCTCAGAATACAGCGCCTTCAGATTCTGTACAAACAGTTCAGGATCATGTACCAAACGAAGTTACTTCCGGGAAAATCATGGTGGAAAGCTTTCCTTTTCCCCAGGAAATTAAAGAATGTTCATGCTATTTTGCGAAAAACAGAGCTGATTTTGAAGCTGAAAAATACATTTATGCCGATGATGCAGGAAAAACCGCCTATATGAAACTGGACGGGAAAAGGTTAGCCATGAACCTGATCTCCTCCAGCGATATGGAATCCGGTGAAGAACTGAGCAAAGAAATAGAAAACGGTGATTACAAGATTTCTGTAAGAGGAAAGAAGGTAAAAGGCGAAGAAGCATTGATATTTGAAGGTTCCATGACCATTGAAAAACCGGACGGCACCAAAGAAACCGTACCTGTTTACGGTGAATGCGGATGCTGACAACCGCTTTCCTGCCGCGTCACAAAACAGTTGACTGCACCGAACCGTAAAAAGAATGCTTCCGTTTAACGGGAGCATTTTTAATTTCGTAATTTTGATAAAAATAAAATTTCATGGAACTATCCACTATCGAACCGCAGATCATCTGGAAAAATTTCTCCAGATTGAATGCCGTTCCGAGACCCTCAAAAAAAGAAGAAAGGGTAATTGCCTTCATCAAAGAATTCGGTGAAAACTTAGGGCTGGAAACCACTGTTGATGAAGTGGGGAACGTTATTATTAAAAAACCGGCCACTGAAAGCATGGAAAACCGCAAATCTGTTGTACTTCAGTCTCACCTGGATATGGTGTGCCAGAAAAACAATGATGTAAATTTTGATTTTGAAACGGAAGGAATCAGGATGGAAATTGACGGAGACTGGGTAAAGGCAAAGGGTACCACTCTGGGAGCCGACAACGGACTGGGAGTAGCTACGATTATGTCGATTCTGGAAAGCAAGGATATTCCCCATCCTGATCTGGAAGCACTTTTCACAATTGATGAAGAGACCGGAATGACAGGCGCTTTAGGGTTAAAACCGGGACAGTTGAGCGGGCAGATCCTTCTTAACCTCGATACGGAAGAAGACGATGAAATCGATATCGGCTGTGCAGGAGGAGTGGATGTTACGATTACCCAGACTTATGAAAAAGAAGAAGTTAAAGGACAGGTTGTGAGGTTTGAAGTGAAAGGCCTTCAGGGAGGCCATTCGGGAATGGATATCCACAAAGGTTTCGGAAATGCGAATGTAATCCTGGGAAGGCTGCTTTATAAGGCTTTGGAAAAAGAAAATATCCAGCTGGTTTCTATTGACGGCGGCGGATTGAGAAATGCAATCCCGAGAGAAGGGGTGGCCATTGCTTCTGTAAGAAATGCCGGTGAATTTATTGAAGAAATAACGGACGGACTGAAAAAAGAAATTTTAGAAGAGTTTGCTACAGTAGAGCCTAATCTCCAGATTAATATTGAAAATTCCACGTCTTCTGAGCATGCGATTTCCGAAGCAGATTCAAAGAAAATCATTTTAACATTGAAATCCCTTCACAACGGGGTATACAGGATGAGCCCGGATGTAAAAGACCTGGTGGAATCATCAAACAATGTGGCAAGGGTTGAATTGAAAGAAGGCAGCCTGAAAATTTTAAACCTTTCAAGGTCTTCTGTAGATTCCTCAAAAGATTCTGTGGCGGAACAACTGAAATCGGTAGCGGAACTGGCAGGAATGAATACGGAATTCAGCGGCTCTTATCCGGGATGGAAGCCGAAGCCAGGCTCTGAGATCGTTCAGCTGATGGAAAAAATATATACTGAAAAGTTCACGGAAAAGCCTCATGTAGTAGCGTGCCACGCCGGTCTGGAATGCGGAATCATCGGGGCCAACTATCCTGAAATGGAAATGGTAAGCTTCGGACCAACGATCCGCGGAGCACACTCTCCGGATGAAAAAGCCAATATTTCTTCCACACAGAAATTCTGGAGTTTTACAAAGGAAATTTTAGCGAATATTCCTTTAAAATAAGAATATAAAATTGTCATATTGAATAACCAAAATCAAAATGATTTTGGTTATTCTTTTTAATTAAACCATTAAGGATTAAGAATGTTAAGCTTAAATCCCTATGATTCAAAAATAGCTTAGATTTAAAACTATGAAAAGCATTACCGTATTCTGCGGATCGAGTTTCGGTTCGGATGATGTCTATAAAGAACAGGCAGCCTTGCTCGGCCGTACCCTGGCAAAACAAAACATCCAATTGGTTTATGGCGGTGCCAACGTCGGTTTGATGGGTGCCGTTGCCGACGGAGCTCTGAGCGAAGGCGGAAAAGTGATTGGTATTCTTCCCCACTTTTTAAAATCCAAGGAAATTGCCCATAACCAGCTGACAGAATTGATCCTGGTAGAAACCATGCATGAACGGAAAACCAGAATGAATGACCTCTGCGACGGCGTGATCGTTCTCCCCGGCGGCTACGGAACGCTGGAAGAGTTTTTTGAAATGATTACCTGGGCACAGCTCGGACTTCATCAAAAGCCAATCGGAATTTTAAATATCGGCGGATTTTATGATGACCTGATTAAACTGGTACAGACCATGGTGGATCAAGGGTTTTTGAAACAGATCAACCGGGACATGCTGCTGATCAGTGATACAATTGATGATTTATTGGAAATGATGAGCAACTATCAGGCTCCGCTGGTTGGAAAGTGGATTTCTAAGGAGGAGGTTTAAAAAAGAAGTTCTTAATCTTAAAATGTAAATAGAAACTCCCGAAGAAAATCTTCAGGAGTTTTTAATATTTTTTAAATAAGAATTTCTAAGGATAAGGAGCGATTTCCACTTCAAGGCCTTCCATTTCCGCAGCGATATGCAGCTGGCATCCCAATCTGCTGTTTGCTTCTACATGGAAAGCTTCTCCCAGCATGGCATCCTCTTCATCACCCATCGGCTCAAGTCCGGGATCATGAGTTACATAGACCTGGCATGAAGCGCACATCGCCATTCCTCCGCATACCCCGATGGTACCTTCTTCCGCCAGTTCATACGAACGGATGATTTCCATTAAGTTCATGGACATATCCGTCGGCGCAACAACATCGTGGGTAACCCCTTCCCTATCGGTAATTTTTATATTTATATCATTCATTTCCTGCTAACTGTTTATTGTTGATGGCAGAGCCTGCAAACTGGCAGCCCATAACCGGCAGCAAATTTAATCAATTTTTTTCACAACGGCTTTCTCCGCTTCCTTTCTGCTTCCGTCGAAACCGTCTACCCCACTCACTGTTGTATATTTCAAGACGAATTTTTTACCCGGATTTAAACGGTTATAGACACTCTGGCACATTAAAGTCGCTTCATGGAACCCGCAAAGGATCAGCTTCAGTTTTCCGGGATAGGTATTGATATCTCCGATGGCATAGATTCCGTCAATATTGGTCTGATAATCCAAAGCATTATTAACAACGATCGCATTTTTCTCAATATTAAGTCCCCATTGGGCAATTTCCCCCAGTTTCGGAGTCAGGCCGAACAAAGGAATGAAGTAATCCGTTTCAATATCAAAGGCTTCCTGTCCGTCAACCTCTACGGTAATGGCTTCCACTTTTCCGTCACCTTTAATGGCCGTAACTTCAGCCGGCGTAATCAGTTTTATTTTCCCCTGGTCTTTCAGAGCCTGCACTTTCTCTACGGAATCCAAAGCCCCGCGGAATTCGTTTCTTCTGTGGATTAATGTTACTTCGCTTGCTACGCTAGAAAGGAAAACACTCCAGTCCAGTGCAGAATCTCCGCCGCCTGCGATGACCACTTTTTTATTCCTGAAATGTTCTGGTTCCTTTACAAAATATTCAAGGCCTTTTTCTTCATAGTCTGCAACATTTGCCATGGTTGGTTTTCTGGGCTCAAAAGTTCCCAGGCCGCCGGCAATGGCGATGGCTTTGCATCTGTGGACCGTTCCTTTGTTGGTGACCACTTCAAACCATTCCTCATCCACTTTGGTGTAGGAAACAGCGGTTTCACCAAGGGTAAAGCCCGGCTGAAACTGTTTGATCTGCTCCATCAGATTATCTACCAGCTCTCCTGCATTCACAGAAGGATACCCCGGAATATCGAAAATAGGTTTCTTAGGATAAAGCTCTGCCAGCTGGCCTCCCGGCTGCGGAAGTGCATCAATGATATGGCACTTCATTTTCAGTAAACCTGCTTCAAATACAGCAAAAAGCCCGGTAGGACCGGCTCCTATGATCAATATATCGGTAGTTATCATAATTATAAGATAATTTAATTATACTTGTGGCTGCAAATTTACTAATTTTAATGCGAAGCCTTTTAATTCAGTCTAAATAAAAAACTGAGATTTATCAAACCTTTCTCATTTTTTTTAATCTAACCACAGGCAACCTTATGATAAAAAATATGATTATGAAGAAATTATTCAATGTACTAACCCTCCTGGTGTTCTTTCTGGGATCCGGGCAGATCAATACTATTGCAGACGGCGAATCCATTACATTACGGATCCATTACGGTTTCCTGAATGCCGGAACGGCCAACCTGAAAGCCCAGAAAACGACCTACAGAGGCACTCCGCACCTGCATGTAAGGGGAACCGGGCAGACTACCGGCGCGGTAAAAGCATTTTTTAAGGTAGAGGATGTGTATGAGAGCTATATCAACATCAATACCCAGCTTCCAAGCTATTATATCAGGAATGTAAAGGAAGGAAGCTACCGCCAGCATCTGGAAACGGCGTTTAACCATGACAACAATACATTGGTGTTAACCGATAAAAAAACGCCGGCCAACGGATCAAAAGTGATCAAGTCTGTGAGAGGCGTCCAGGATATGCTTTCATGTTTTTATTATTTAAGAAGCAAAAGCCCCGCCGAGCTCAAAGTGGGGAATGTAATCAATATGAATGTCTGGATTGATGATGAAATGTTTGCTTTCCAGCTTAAGGTGGCCGGAACTGAAAACCTGAGCACCAAATTCGGTACCATCAATTGTCTGAAAATTATTCCGTCCGTAAAAAGCGGAAGGGTTTTCAAAGAGAAAGAAGGCGTGGTGATGTGGGTATCCAATGACCTCAACCACGTTCCTATGCTTTTGAAAGCAGAACTGGCAGTAGGATCCTTAAAAGCCAGTATCGATGATTTTAAAAATGTAAAATATCCTCTGAAGTTTACCAAATAAAAGAGCCGACTTATTATAAAAATGCCTGCAGGTTCTTCTGCAGGCACTTTTCATGCTATCAACTTAAAGCATCCTTTGATTCAGTATCTATCACAGAGCTGTTAAGCCCTGTAATAAGACACTGTTTTTATCACTTGTGTTTTTTTCTTTAGTTCTGATAATTTTTTCTCATCATCTGTGTTTCAGAACTAAAGGCTTTGGATATAGTTGATTAATAGTTATTATATTGATACAAAGATATCAATAAGCATACTACGTTCATACAATACGGCTTAGATATATATCGGTACGCCTGTAGATATTTTTCTACAGATTGTAAATTTTCCGGATTTAAGTGCATAAAAAAATACCAGCGTGCATTACAGCTACTGATGGTTTTTAATCAGTATGATCAGCTCTACCATATTTTCAATATTGAGTTTTTCAAATATCCTTTTTTTAAGCGTGCTCACGGTATTTTGTTTTATGTTCAGCCGGTTGGAAATTTCAAGATTCCCGTATCCTTCTGCATACAGTTCCGCAATCTGCCGTTCTCTGGCAGAAAGGGATAAGAGGGGATTGATGAGGCTTCTGTTATGCAGTGAACCCATCAGTAATACCTGCGTTGCCTGGGAAACGTATTCCCCATGTTCTATTATTCTCAGAATGGCGTTCCGTATCTCGCCTTCTTCATTCAGCTTGCTTAAAAAGCCGTGGGCACCGGCATCAAGAAATTTAAGCGCATGCATATTTTCATCGATTCCGGTAAAGATCAGGATTTTGGTCTTCGGGCTCAGCTTGATAATTTCAGGCAAGACAGCAAGACTGTTCCCGTCCGGAAAATGGGCATCTATAATGGCAATTGTCACAAGGTTTACTTTCATACATTCCGTAAGCTGATACAGATTGGAAGCATGAAAAACCTCATAATCAAAACCTAAATCATCCAGCAAAAATACAATACCCTGCCTGATAAGGCTGTGATCATCTGCAAGCAAAAAACTGACCGGCTTATTATCTGACTGATTCATAAATATTTAGATTAAGAGAAAAAACAACAGTTGTTCCCTGATTAATTTCACTTGTCACCGATACCGTACCGGAATACAGTTCTGCCAATTCTCTGCATAAACTGAGCCCGAGGCCTGCGCCCAGGTTTTCTACATCATCCGAAAGGATCCCCTGATAATAGGGCTCAAATATATTCCTGAGATCAGAAGGTGAAATCCCTGCGCCGGTATCGCTTATTTCTACATATAAAGAAACGGTATTTTCATTGACGGGCTCTGTCTTTACGGTAACGCTGATGCACCCGTTTTCGGTAAACTTATTGGCATTTCCCAGGATATTCATAAAAATCTGATTGATCTTAATAGGATCTGAATACACGGTAAGCTCAGGCCTGATATCTTCTTTGATGACAAATTCATTGTTCCGGGTCTCTATATAGGGTTCAACAGAACTTAATATCGACTGTATTTCGTTTTTAAGATTAAAAACCGACGGGATCAGTTTATTTTCAACATGCTGGTTTTTGGTATATTCCAAAATCTGGCTGGCCTGCATCAGCAGTGTATTATTGGTAAAGCTTATTGATTTCAAATATTCTTTAATGCTTTCATCTTCTGTTTTCCTGTTGATTCTGTTGATAAAAATACCGATAATCTTCAGCGGCGACCTCAGCTCATGGCTCAGCATGCCCAGGATTCTGTTTTTAAAATTCAGGTTTTCATTGATCTGTTCATTGGCCGCTTTCAGCTTCCTCTCATAGATAAATGCGATCCTGGTCAGAAGCATGATTAATACGGAAACAATGAACATGAGAATCATTGCCCCGAATACCAGATACATCCTGATCCTGCTGTATTTTGAATTCTGCTTGTTATATTCTTTCTCCAGATCCGTTTTGGAATCTTTGATGGTTACTTCATAAATGTTCATCAGGCCATTGCCGTAAACCAGGAGATTACTGAATATCTTAAAAAACTTTCCGTCGTCATTCTGCTTTTCTTTCATGGTAACCTGAATTTTCCTTACTTCGCCGGTGTAATGATGATTGACCAGATTAATAATGCTGTCGAATTCCGCTTTTATATTTGCTGAATTGAGAACCTTTCCCTGCTTTACGGTAATCACAGTACTTTCTTTGCGGATATTTTCCTTTCCGGATATCGCATCGCCCAGTCGTCCGAAAAAGCCTTTTCTCTTAATGGTATCTGAATAGGTTTTTGTTTCGATATTAAATTTATCAAAATTATAGTCAAGGTCGTATTTTTTAAGCTCAGGCAGATCATTTCCGGCCTTAAAGTCTGATTTCACAGAATACTCATAGGTAGAATCAATGAGGGACTGCAGCTTTTTAATCTGCAACGGGTCTTTTCTCTGTGTGGTTGCCGTTACCATATGCTGAAGCCTCGGATATTTGTTCTTATACTGGTTGATACTGTCGAGATTTTTACCGAGCTTGCGTAAAGATGTAAAATAAGATTCCAAAAAAGTATGGTTTTCACTTATAATATATTTCTGAAAATACCCCTGGGCCTCCAGCAGGTCCTTCCTGGAATTATCCGTCAGGTTTTCAAGTGAATGGATTTCCTGCAGCTGTTTTTTAATAAAGCTTATGTTTTTTCCGGTAATGAATTCATTATAAAAAAAAGCGGCAATCAGGAGCTGTATCAAGAGAATACAGATAATCAACGAATAATGAACAATTCTCCTGAATCTGAATTTCAATATTTTCTTAATCATTTGTGTGTGTTTTCAGCTGTTAAAAGTAATAAAAAAATCCTGTAAATTATATTTTACAGGATCTTAAATTTATCTGATACAATCAGTTATAATGTTTTGAACTGCTCCAGTGTTCTGATGTCATTTTCAAAGAACATTCTGATATCGCTCATCTGGTACAGCAGCATCACAATTCTTTCAATCCCCATCCCGAAAGCATATCCGGAGTATTTCTCAGAATCGATATTTACATTTTTCAGAACGGCAGGGTCTACCATCCCGCAGCCCATAATCTCCAGCCATCCGGTTCCTTTTGTAATCCTGTAATCCGTTTCGGAGTTTAATCCCCAGTATACGTCAATTTCAGCACTCGGTTCCGTAAAAGGGAAATAAGAAGGCCTCAACCTGATTTTAGATTTACCGAACAATTCCGTGGTGAAGAACTGAATGGTTTGCTTAAGGTCTGCAAAGCTTACGTTTTCATCAATATACAGTCCTTCAATCTGATGGAAGATACAGTGGGAACGTGAAGAAACCGCTTCATTCCTGAATACCCTTCCCGGAGATAAAATCCTGATCGGCGGCTGGTTTTCTTCCATGTAACGGATCTGTACCGAAGACGTATGCGTTCTTAACAGGATATCCGGGTTCTGCTCAATGAAGAACGTATCCTGCATATCTCTGGCCGGATGGTATTCCGGAAGGTTAAGAGCAGTGAAGTTATGCCAGTCATCCTCAATTTCGGGGCCGTCTGCTACTGCAAAACCGATAGACTTGAAAATCTCGATGATCCTGTTTTTCACTAAATTAATCGGATGCCTGGAACCCAGTTCCAATGGAAAGGCCGGTCTGGTAAGGTCTTCTTTCTCAATGACAACGGAAGAGGCGGAAGCATTTTTTAAATCTTCCAGTTTTGTATTGACAGCCTGCTTCAGCGTATTGATCTTCTGCCCGAAATCTTTTTTCTGGTCATTCGGAACTTCTTTCAATGTTTCATAGAAATCATTCAGAATCCCCTTTTTGCCATTATACCTGATCCGGAAGTTTTCAATGTCTTCTTTAGATGTTGCCTGAAAGCCGTTTACCTCAACGAGTAATTCTTCTATCTTTTCTATCATTGTTTTACCCTTTCAAAATGTTTTGCAAAAATACAGTTTTCCGGTGGAATAACTTTCCTTAAAATGTTAAAAATCTGCCCCGGTTGACGGAGCAGACTTCAATGATTTATTTTACTTGATAAAATTATTTTTTTTCCAGAGCTTTTATGTTGATCTGAAGCGTCATCTCATCTTTAATCACCCCGTTTTCTGCAGGAGCCTTAAATTTTACATCAAATTCTCCCCGGTGGATGTCTTTTGGTTCGGTAGCAATACTTACTTCGCCTTCTTTCACCGAAACATTGGCTTTAAACTGAACCGGCTTTGTAATCCCTTTGACGGTTAAATTACCATCCAGCAGCGTATTATAGTCACCTTCCGCGGATGGCGTTACTTTCGTGATTTCATAAGAAGCAGTGGGAAATTTTTCGACTTCAAAGAAATCGCCGCTTTTCAGGTGCCCGTTCAGCTTTGCTGCCTGTTCAGCATTGTTTTTCAGGTCTTCGGAGGATAAGGAATTCATATCGGCAACAAACTTCCCGCTTTCCAGTTTGCCGTCTTTTACCGTTACGTCACCACTCTCAAATTTGATGGTTCCAAAATGACTTGTGCTTTCAGACTTAAAAATTTTATACCCTTTCCATTCTACCCTGCTGTTCAGCGTATCCACAATAAACGGCTTTCCGTTTCTGGTAGTGGACGCTTCACTGCTTTCGCCGGTTAAAGGTTTTTCCTTTTGGCAGGACATCGCCACGGCCGAGGCAAAAAGCACCGGAACGAAAAGTGAAAACAGCTTTCTTTTCATAATTTATAAAATTTCAATAGTCCCGCTAAGGTAATAAAAAAAATGATCGTTTCCTAAAAACGGCACATTTCACTACATTTGTATGATGCTATTAGAAATAAACAATTTATACTTTTCATACTCCCGGGAGAAGCCTCTGTTTCAGAACCTGAATCTGGCATTTGAAGAAGAAAAGATCATTGCGCTTGCAGGAGAAAGCGGATGCGGGAAATCGACATTATTAAGTCTGATTTACGGACTTCTGGACTGGGAACGCGGCAATATTGTTTTTAACGGGCAGAAGCTGTCCGGCCCGAAAGGCAACCTGGTGCCCGGAGAGGCAGACATGAAGTACGTAGCCCAGAATTTTGATCTGATGCCTTATGCTACGGTAGCCGAAAATGTAGGCAAGTTTATTTCCAATATCCATCTGAAAAAGAAAAAAGAAACCGTTTCCGAACTTCTGGAAGTGGTAGGCCTGGAAGAATTTTCCGGTGTCCTCCCCAAACACCTGAGCGGCGGCCAGCAGCAGCGTGTTGCCATTGCCCGGGCGCTCTCCGTACTCCCCAGGCTCCTGATCCTGGACGAACCGTTCAGCAACCTGGATTTCCCGAGAAAAATAGAGCTGCGCGAAAAATTATTCAGATATGTAAAGCAGCACCATATTACCCTGGTAATCTCCACGCATGAGCTTCAGGATATTATTCCGTGGCTGGACCAGATTATCGTCCTGCAGAATGGAAAGCTGATTCAAAAAGACAATCCTGAGGATACATTCAGGAACCCGTACAATCCATATGTCGCAAAACTTTTCGGGGAAGTGAATATTTTCAGCGAAAGCGAAATGGAAGAATTCCGGCTGCCGAAATTTTCTTATTACCCCAAAGAAATACACGTTGCCGAAAACGGTTTTGAGGCTGAGGTTTCAGAAAGCAGGTTTGCCGGGGATCATTACTGGAATAAAGTGAATATGAAAAACAAGGAACTCATTATTTATACAGATGAGAAACTGCATGGAACAATCAGGGCTTCATTTAAACCGGTGTAAATTCCACAATAGCAATGATGCATTTGCTTTTCAGATTATAAAAGCTAACTGTAAGATTTTCTTATACTTATTGGTTAATTTTTAATAAAAAAAGTACAAATATAAGGATCAGCCTAAAAACTTTTTCTTACATTTGTACTTCCATAGCATAAGGAAACTTTTGGTTAATTCTCTTTCTGCCCCCTGAGACAAAAATTAGCAGTTCTGCAATCTCGTTTCTTGAAAGATTACCCTGTCCAATTTTTTCCTTTTTTCATACATACCTGTTGCCTTCAGAGACAAAAAAAATACTCTGAGATGAATAATTCAGAGCATTTTGTCTTTTTAAGCCTGTATCCGTTTAAAGATCTTCATTAAGCTTGGAGCTGGCCCTGGTTATCTCCCATTCATCATAAAGTACCCAACAGAAAGAAGAAAATATACAGGGTAATGCACCTGTAAAATAATGTGCTGCAACCAGCTGCTTAAACCAGAGTGCAGTATATCCTGCAGTTGTTCCGGAAACAGGCTGTCCACATGTAACTTCCTGCAGCAATTCATATTTACAGTTGCAGATCATCAACACTTATTCAAGATACTGATATTCAGACATATTTTTCAGTTAGAAGAGCCTGCTGCTAGGCTTTTTTTACAAATTCAGATTTAAGTGCCATCGAACCGAAACCGTCTATTTTACAGTCGATATTATGGTCGCTGTCCGGTCTCAGCCTGATGTTTTTTACTTTCGTCCCTGCTTTTACGGGCTTCGGAGCTCCTTTTACAGGAAGGTCTTTAACCACCACAACAGAATCCCCGTCCTGCAGTTCATTGCCGTTGGCATCTAAAATTTTTCCTGAAGCTGATGATTCAGCAGTGGCTTCTTCCGGATTCCATTCATAAAAACACTGGGAACATACCATCATGTTATCGCTCGGGTAGGTAAACTCTGAGCTGCATTTGGGGCAAAGTACAGTATCACTCATATTTTTTAATTTTTTGCAAAGGTAATATTTTAAAGCGGGTAAGAAAGCATGAAAGCGGATTACGGAAGCTGAATCACATACCACGTAACCATGCTGAGCACTGAACTCAACTGCCCACAACTTAAAATTATCAACTTAAATTCGTACTTTTGCGGATTCAAAACAGCAGAACCCAATTTTATGGAACTTATTCACAGAAACTTAGCCATCGGAATCCACGATGCTTTGCAGGAAACCTTCTTCGAAAAAAATAAATATGCCGATAAAGTAATTGAACGACTTTTAAAAGCGCACAAAAAATGGGGCAGCCAGGACAGGGCTGTGGTCTCTGAGATCTTCTACAACATCATCCGCTGGAAAAAACGCCTGGAATATTATATGGGAGAAGGCGTAAAGCCCAACAATATCTACAAGCTCATGATGGCCTACCTGCTCTGGAGCAAAACAAACTATAAAAAATTTGAGGAATTCGACGGGATCAAAGTCGCCGATATCCTTACAAAGCTTAAAAAGAATACCGTCCCTACGAAAGCCATTGAGCATTCCATCCCTGAATGGCTGGCCGAAACGCTTGAGAAAGAACTGGGACCGAAATGGGAAAAAGAAATGCACGCTTTAAATGAGCAGGCGCCCACTGTTTTAAGGGCTAACTCACTGAGGACCACCCCAAAAGAACTTGTTTCTGACCTTTCTGATGAAAATATCGTGTGTTATCCTGTAAAAAATTATCCGGATGCGGTCCAGCTGGAAGAAAAAAAGAATGTATTCCTTACCACAGCTTTTAAAGAAGGATTGTTTGAAGTTCAGGATGCGTCTTCACAAAAAATAGCGTACTTCCTGGATGTAAAAGAAGGACAGAGGGTGATTGACGCCTGTGCCGGCGCCGGCGGAAAAACCCTTCACTTAGCCGCTTTAATGAAAAACAAAGGCCAGATCATTGCCCTTGATATTTTTGAATGGAAGTTGGCAGAACTTAAAAGACGTGCGAAAAGAGCCGGTGCCCATAATATTGAAACCCGGATGATTTCTGACAATAAAGTAATCAAGAGGCTTCATGATAAGGCAGACCGGTTACTGATTGATGCACCCTGTTCAGGGCTGGGTGTACTGAAAAGAAACCCGGACAGCAAATGGAAAATCGACCAGGATTTTATCAACAGGATCAAGGGAGAGCAGCAGCAGATTATCCAGGATTATTCTAAAATGCTGAAAGTAGACGGAAAAATGGTGTATGCCACATGTTCCATCCTTCCTTCTGAAAACAATGAGCAGGTAGAAGAATTCATCAGAAACAATCCTAATTTCAAAATGGTCAAAGATGAAAAAGTAATGCCGAGCGAAGGCTATGACGGATTCTACATGGCTTTGATCGAAAGGATTTCATAACAACAGACAGGAAGACTTACTTATTCGAATATATCATAAACTACCCTGTTTTCAGGGTAGTTTTTTTATGGTTATGGCCGGAGATCTATATTCATATGTAAGTAAAATCTATCTTTGCATAAAACATCATTATTCATTATGCATCAAAGAATTATATTCGCTTTATCTGTTTTGTTATCGTGCCTGGGTTTTGCACAGACGTATGAAGTTCAGTACACCAGTTCATACAACGGAAAAATTCTGAATGACCAGCCCCCCACCCTGGTCTGGGCCAATGATAAAGAAAATTTCATCTTAAATAACAGCATCAGGGCACAGAAGGCAGATTTCCCGTTTGAAATAACGAAAATTGAAAAGCCGTCCAATACCATAATTTCCTATGCATTTTTAAAAAACAATGAAATCATTTCGACTTCCGATGCTGAATCTGTAGGGAAACAGGCTTTTGAACTTACCGCCGAAACCAAGAAGATCTTAGGGTACAGCTGCAAAAAAGCCATCACCAAAATCAATTCAAACACCATAGAAATCTGGTATACCAATGACCTGAAAATCCAGGGCGGACCTTCCAGTATCGGCCAGGATTTAGGCTTTGTCCTGGAAATCGAAAGAAATAAAAATTCACTTATCACGGCAACATCCATAAAAAAAGTAAAGAAAACAGATATTGCCGCTATTCTTAAAAGCCCAATTACCCCTACTGATCCGCTGGGATACAGAGATCTTCTGTGGAAAACCAGGTTTACCACGCTGAAAGTGTTTGAAAATGAAACCGTCAACTTCTCTGAGAGTTCTAAATCTGATGCGGTCATCAAAAGATTTGCCAACGGAACCGTTATCCTTAAAAAAATCAGATTTCCTAAAATTTCGGAAGGCGAAAATATTTTTACTGAATTAAAGCAGCAGTCCAACGGTGATGCTTATGACCGGACCGGAACCGTTTTCTTTATTCCGCAGGACCGGCAGCAGTCTTTTCTTGACGGGCTGGAAAAAGGGATAAAAACCCTTCCCGCCTATGAAAACGGAAACGGAAAACCCTATTACGGAGTAGCCACAACCGAGAATTATGACCCTCCCGTTGAAATGATGCGGTTTTTTACGGCATTCGGGATCAATAAATTCAATCACATACAGCTGAAAGACAAAAGCTGGCAGACGGTAAGCCCGTACCGGCAGGATATTACTGACCTGAAACCCGTTCTGAGTGAAAAAGAGCTGTGGATCGGCACATTTATCGGCAATTATGACAAAGGCGGTCATCAGATAAGCCTGGAAATCACCATCCATAAAAGCGGGCAGACCGTCAATAAGAACAATACGGTTATTCCTTTATTCAATACCCTCAATATCATGGAAATGGCAGGCCAGGATTATGCTACTATGTTTGATAAGGACAAAGGATTATTTGTAGAATTCACATTAAAAAAAGACCTGAAAAATGCACAGCTGAAATACATTACCACCGGCCACGGCGGCTGGGAAAACGGCGACGAATTTATCCCTAAGACAAATTCTATTTTCCTGGACGGGAAAATGGCTTTCTCTTTTGTGCCGTGGCGAACAGACTGCGGTTCTTACCGCCTTTACAACCCTGCATCCGGTAATTTTCCGGACGGATTGTCATCTTCCGACCTAAGCCGGTCCAACTGGTGCCCGGGAACGGTTACCAACCCGGAATTTATCCCGCTCGGGGATTTGAAAGCCGGCAAACACACCATTCAGGTAAAGATTCCACAGGGCGAACGTGAGGAAACCATGTTCAGTTCGTGGAACGTTTCAGGTGTTCTGTTAGGCTCCCAATAAAACAAAACCTTCTCGCAAAATGAATGGCGAGAAGGTAAAAACACAAATGATGAAAAAAAATTATTTCGAGCCACAAAGTAAAGATAAAATTTCCTTAAATTAATTAACATACATTATTAATTATCTCGTTTTTATTCCGTATATATAAAATTACTCTGCCTGAGTGAAAAAATTTAACTAAAATCCGGCTTATCAATATAAATAATTTAAATTAAACTATCAATAACAGTATTTAATTAAAAATTTAAACTTATTAAAAATTTTAATTGTTTATTTTAAACCTTAAATATAATTTTGTTTAAAATAATTAATAAAATGTGCGGAATTGTATGCTTGTTTGATGCCAAACAGAAAACCGAAATATTAAGACCTCAAGTACTGGAAATGTCTAAAAAAATCCGTCACAGAGGGCCGGACTGGAGCGGGGTATTCCAGGATGAACACGTGGTTTTCTCCCATGAAAGACTAGCCATTGTTGATCCTACTTCAGGAAAACAGCCTTTATTCTCCAAGGACAGGAAAATAGTTTTAGCAGTTAACGGAGAAATTTATAACCACAGGGAACTGAAGGAAGAATTCCCGGATTATGAATTCCAGACTCAGTCTGACTGCGAAGTCATCCTGCCCCTTTACCTGAAATACGGAAAGAACTTCATTGAAAAACTAAACGGTATTTTCGCATTCTCCCTTTATGATACGGAAAATAACATTTACCTTATTGCCCGTGACCACATGGGCATCTGCCCGCTTTACCAGGGATGGGACAGGAGCGGAAACTATTATGTAGCCTCAGAGCTCAAAGCCTTGGAAGGAGTCTGCAAAACCATTGAAACATTTTTGCCCGGGCATTTCGTTTACAGCGAAGA
This sequence comes from Chryseobacterium sp. JJR-5R, assembly GCF_034047335.1. Lineage (NCBI taxonomy): Bacteria > Pseudomonadati > Bacteroidota > Flavobacteriia > Flavobacteriales > Weeksellaceae > Chryseobacterium > Chryseobacterium sp. JJR-5R. Next base: position 932,190 of record NZ_CP139137.1, on the reverse strand, counting down.
CGGCAGCACGCTTCAGCAGTGGTACAAAAGGGACTGGGAAAGTTTTGACCATGTAAAAGACAATAAAACGGATATTGCAGAAATCAGAAAAGGCCTGGAAGACGCAGTGCACAGACAGCTGATGAGCGATGTGCCTTACGGCGTTTTACTGTCCGGCGGACTGGATTCTTCCGTTATATCCGCCATCACTGCAAAATTCGCACGGCAGAGGGTGGAAAGCGGCGACACACAGGAAGCCTGGTACCCGAGGCTGCACAGTTTCGCCGTTGGGTTAGTGGGTTCACCGGATCTGGCAGCAGCCCGGAAAGCAGCGGAATTTATAGGCTCGGTCCACCATGAAGTCAACTTCACCGTTCAGGAAGGCCTGGATGCAGTACGCGATGTCATTTATCACCTTGAAACATATGATGTGACAACGGTAAGGGCCTCCACGCCCATGTACCTTCTGGCGAGAGTCATTAAATCCATGGGGATTAAAATGGTGCTTTCCGGAGAAGGCGCAGATGAGCTGTTCGGCGGATACCTGTATTTCCATAAAGCACCGGATGCCAAAGAATTCCATGATGAAACCGTAAGGAAATTGGGAAAATTGCATCTCTATGACTGCCTGAGAGCCAATAAAGCGCTGATGAGCTGGGGTATTGAAGGCCGCGTCCCTTTTCTGGACAAAGAATTTATGGACATTGCAATGACCCTTAACCCGAAAGATAAAATGATCAGCAAAGCGGAAGGGAAAATAGAGAAGTGGGTCCTGAGAAAAGCTTTTGAAGACCTCCTTCCCGAGTCTATTGCCTGGAGGCAGAAAGAGCAGTTCTCGGATGGTGTCGGCTACTCATGGATCGATACGCTGAAGGAAGTCGCTGAAAAAGAAGTCACCGATGAAATGATGGCCAGCGCGAAGTTCAGGTTCCCTCTAAACACCCCTCAGAATAAAGAAGAATACCGGTACAGGACTATTTTTGAGGAACATTTCCCGAGCGAGACCGCTGCAGCAACCGTGCCTTCGGTACCTTCGGTAGCCTGCTCGACACCGATTGCCCTGGAATGGGACGAAGCATTCAAAAATATGAACGATCCAAGCGGAAGGGCCGTAAAAGTACATGAAACCTCCTACAGTGAAGAAGGATAACCATACAACGAAAATGGCCTAATGAAGTATATTTAAATATATTTCGGACTTTACAATCCGCTCTGTGACAAGAAATTTATCAATCCTGTAGTGATACAGGATTTTCTTTTGAATTAACATTAATAATTGTCAGAATTTAACCGTTAATCAAAAATATTATCTAATAAATAATTATATTTGGAAAACGAAAATATCAATTATAAAAAAATGAGAAGAAACATTACGATCTTATTTGCTTTATTATCCATGACTTTTGCTTTCGGACAGGGGAAATTCGGCAAATACCTCAGCTCCAAAAAACTTGCAATGACATACAAAAGTGTGAAGGATGCTGAGAAAGACGATTTTTATCAGCAGTACTACTGGCTGGTAAAAGCAGAGCAGCTGAAAACCTATCCTCACCTGAAAGATATAAAGCCAAAGGTCTTATATGAATTTGTAAAAAAAGTGAACCCCCAGAACCTGACTAAAAAACTGGATGCAAGAGGAAAAGAGCTAAGAGAAACGGCAGAATTATCCCTGAACCAGTATTTTAAAAACAAAAACCTGGACAACAACTCCGTGCTGATGTACAACCTGGAGACGTATGTTGACCCGCTGAAAGGTGAATATTATACAAAAGTTGACCCGGAAAAGATCAAGGAACTGGTTCCGAAAGAACTTTTTGCCTTCAATTCAGTGAACAGGAATACAGGAGAAGACAAAACCTATTACCTGTGGATCAATAAAGCGAAAGACGATTTCAATATTGTGGACATCATTCCTGAAGAGAAAGAAAACAAATACTTCTATACAAGGCTGAAGCAGTATCTTCCGGGATTCAAGTTTACGAAATATGTACCTTCCGTAAAAAAAGGGACCAAGACGGACAAAACAGATGCAGACTATTATTACATCATGCCGTTTGAGCAGAATACGGATAACATCGAATATAAAACAAAAGATTTTAAAGAGTTCGAGCTGAGCCAGTACCGAAAAGCCGGCGACGAATGGAAAGGGGTTGAAAAACCGAGAAAATAAAATAAGTCCTGTGAAAATTCACAGGATTTTATTTTTATACCCATTCCGGGGGTAAAGGAATAAATATTGCTTTTAAGAAACGGTTATCGTATTCCCTGAACTTAAATAAATCCGGAGTATCAGCCTCCGGCGAAAAGCATATGTCAGAAACAATTTCATCACACCAACCGCAGCCATCATTACAACCCTCACCTGACCGGATAAAAAAAATACTCCCGCTTATTCTTGCTACGGCCATTTTTATGCAGATGCTGGATTCTACCATCCTGAATACTTCACTGCCTTCCATTGCAAGGGATCTGAACGAATCGCCGCTTAACATGCAGAATGCTATCATCAGTTATGTGCTTACCCTGGCAGTCTTTATGCCGGCAAGCGGATTCCTGGCAGACCGTTTCGGGACAAAAAAAGTTTTTATTTTCTCTTTGATCCTTTTCAGCCTCGGGTCAGTGTTTTGTGCACTTTCCCAAAACCTTACGCAGCTGGTAATCGCACGTGTCATCCAGGGAGTCGGCGGAAGCCTGATGACACCGGTAGGGAAATTGGCCCTGATCAAGACTTTTGATAAAAATGAGCTTTTGAAAGCCATGAATTTTGCCATCATTCCTGCACTTATCGGGCCTGTCCTAGGGCCTCTGGTGGGAGGTTATATGGTAGACTATCTTTCCTGGCACTGGATTTTCCTGATCAATATACCCATCGGCATCATGGGGATTGTCCTGGGGATTAAATTTATGCCGAACTACCGGTCTGCCGGCGCAGAATTTGACCTGAAAGGGTTTTTAATCTTTGCGGCAGCTTCCCTCCTGCTTTCTATTGCCCTGGAACTCTTCGGGAATATCCAGAACATTACTCCGGTTTTAATTGTTTTCATTCTCGGGTTCCTGTTTCTGTATTATTATTACAAACATGCCAAAACGGATGACAGCCCTATATTCCCGTTGAATTTATTTCAGGTAAGGACTTTCAGGGTAGGGATCATCGGAAACCTGGCGACAAGACTGGGGATCAGTTCCGTACCGTTACTGCTGCCGCTGATGATCCAGATTGCCTATAAACAGTCGGCCGTTACTTCCGGATGGATTATTGCGCCGATGGCCCTTACCGCCATGTTCGGGAAATCCTATGTGATCAGGATCCTGAACCTGTTCGGTTACCGGCAGACACTGATGGTCAATACCTTTATCATCGGGACCCTGATCTGTCTTCTGGCCATTCCGGATATCCATACTTCCCTGTATTGGTTCATCCCGGTTATTGCGGTTCTGGGATTCTTCAACTCCATCCAGTTTACTTCAATGAACACCATTTCCATTGCCGATCTCCGCAACTTCCAGACCAGCAGCGGGAACTCGCTGATTTCCGTTAACCAGCAGCTTGCCATCGGGTTTGGGATTGCATTCGGGCTTATTGTCTTAAAAATATTTGAAAACACAGATCTGGTAAGAGGTGAAATCCACAATGCGTTCCGGTATACATTCCTAACGGTAGGAGTATTGACCATCATTTCCGGGCTTGTGTTCCGCAGGCTTCATATTTCAGACGGTAAAAACATGAAATCGAAAGAAGAATAAAAAGGTATAAGGCACATTTTATCACTGACAGATAAATTTATCATCATAATCCGTTATGAAATTATTCACGGTTCATTACCAGCTGATGGTTTCAGGAGCTGTTTCGCGCTTTCACTACTCGCTTTTTTACGTCCACCCCTTTCCATTCCTGTAAAAAGAGCTCAGACAGGCCGTTCAATCACGGCTAAGTTGGAAACGGTAGTTTTTCAATTCAATCTTACGTTCTTACAGGATCTGAAACAATGAACCCAGTATTCTTTAAGCTTAAAAAAGCCAATTAATCTTTACACAGAAATGATATTCTAAAATCTGAATTCCCAACCACGGATTACGGGAATCCGTAAAATAATAACGGCGGAGGCTGTTATTTTTGACTGTACATTAAATCTAAAAACAACATCATGGCTTGGAGTTACAGAAAAAGAATCAAAGTGATACCGGGAGTTCATCTTAATTTCAGTAAAAAGGGAATATCTACCTCAATCGGGATAAAAGGGGCAAGTATTAATTTCAGCGGATCAGGAACTACAGTGAGTACCAATAGCTCCGGGGTTTCAAACCGTCATGGAGTATCAGGTACTTCGCCACAATCTGTACCTGCTCCTGCTATTGCTTTACCGGAAGTTCCCATACATGAACCTGCTTTTGTTGACGGAAATATTTTCAGTGCAGATATTCATGAAATTACCAGCCAGAATATGCAGGGCATCAAAGAAGCTATTATTCTCGCCCGTCAGCAAAAGAATGAGTTATCAGCTGATCTCACTAAAATTAAAAAAACGCTTTCGGTAACCAAAACCAAAAAGATTTTAAGCTACATCCTGTTATACGGACTGATCAACAAAAAAATCCCGCAGAATTCAGACCGGGATATTAAAGCCCAGGAAAACGCCGTCAGCCAGACAAAAGACCTGATTGGTAAGTGCTATGTTAACCTTGACATTGATTTTGATCCTGAAATCAGGAAAAAGTTTGAAAATGTCTATGAATCTTTCAGACAGCTTGCTGCTTCACGCAAAATATGGGATATCACAAGTGCGCATTTCCAGGACCGGGTGGCTGCACGCTCTTCCGCCGGAACAGTAGTAAACAGGCGGGAAGTTCATTTCGCATTAAAATCCCTTCCGTATATACAGTCGGATTACCAGGCACTGTATCTTAAAAATGCCAATGGTGCCGATCTTTATATTTACCCTGCGTTCATCGTAATGTACACCAATGAAAACAGCTTTGCCATTATCGGGATAGATGAGGTGAACTTCCAGTGTACACATACCCGTTTCACAGAAACATCCTCTGTTCCGGCAGACTCCAAAATTATCGGCCAGACGTGGGCTAAGGTAAATAAAAACGGCACCCGCGACAAAAGGTTCAAAAATAATTATCAGATTCCGGTTGTGCGGTACGGGCACATCAGGCTAACCACCAAGACCGGACTTCAGGAGGAATATGAATTAAGTAATTATGAATCAACAGAAAAATTCGGGCAGGCTTTCAAAGAGTTCCAGGCTGAATTCAGATAAAACCGTCAACCTTTACTTACAAGGCAGTCTTCAAAAATAACGGAGGCTGCTTTTTTCTTATTTATCAATGCAATACTTACCAAACATCAATGTTCCGCAGCATAAGCCGCAGTACATTTGCTTACAGATAAACCCACAACAGGCAAAAAGATGATTAAGATTCCGTTCAGGTTTAATTATTCTTTTTTTCTTACTTTTATCATACAACATCAGTTTTAAAATAAGAACAGTACATTAAAAATAAAACCTCAGAATATGTCAAATATCGGACTTATCATTGAAGAAAAATCAGCAGACATCGGAAACTTTCTGGTAGGCAGGCTGTTGCCGTTCCGCGAAAAAAGAGCAGTCGGGCCTTTTGTTTTTATTGACCACATGGGACCTGCCGATCTTAAGGATTATCAGAACCTTGATGTTCCGCCGCATCCGCACATCGGGCTTTCTACGCTGACGTATCTTCTGGAAGGATCTATTTTCCACAGAGACAGTATCGGAAGCAGCATTGAAATCCAGCCCGGCGCTGTCAACTGGATGACTGCCGGAAAAGGCGTGGTGCATTCTGAAAGAACGCCTGAATATTTAAGGCATTCCGATAAAAGGCTGCACGGATTCCAGATCTGGGTAGGCCTTCCGAAACACCTGGAACAGAGTGAACCTTCCTTCCATCATACCGAATCCAGTGAAATCCCAGCTTGGGAAGAAGACGGAATCCGGTATAAGTTAATTGCAGGGGAAGCATTCGGGAGGAAATCTCCGGTTCCCGTGCACAGCAGGCTGTTTTTTATTGAAATCAAAACCCGAGAAGCCCGGAAGATCAGCATCGGGAAAGACCTGTATGGCGAAGCAGCCATGTATGTACTGGATGGAAAGGTGACCACGGACGGAAATTCCTACGGTTCCAAGCAGCTGTTGATTGCCAAAAATACCCAATTGTGCGAATTTGACATGAGTGAAAACGGCACCGTATACCTTTTCGGCGGCGAACCTTTCGATGAGGAACGCTTCATATTCTGGAATTTTGTAAATTCAGACAGGGAAATGATCGATCAGGCAAAAGTAAACTGGAATGACCAAAACCACGAAGCGTTCCCGCTTGTTCCCGGTGATGAACAGGAATACGTACCGCTTCCGAAAGCCGTCCTGAACCGTAAATCGTAAACTTTGAATTTTAAATAAGCGATGAAGATATTAGCATTTGCAGGAAGCTCTTCCTCTGCATCCATCAACAGGGAACTGGTTAAATTTGTACTGAAAGATTTTCAGGATGCCGACATCAGCCTGATTGATCTCAATGATTTTGATATGCCTGTTTTTTCCACAGACCGCGAAAAGAATGGATTTCCCGATGAAGCGCACCGGTTTTTAAAACACATTGAAGCATGCGACGCCATTATCTGTTCCCTGGCAGAGCACAACAGGTCCTATACCGCAGCGTTCAAGAATATCTTCGACTGGGCTTCAAGAATCAACGTAAAGGTTTTCCAGGATAAACCGATGTTCCTGATGTCTGCTTCACCGGGCGGATACGGCGGCGGGAATATAATGAGTGCGGCAAAAATGTTCTTTCCGCAATTCGGGGCAGATGTTAAAGATACTTTTTCGCTTCCCAAGTTTTACGAAAACTTTGACCCGGAGAGCAGTATCATAAATCCTGAAATCCTGAAAGAGGTTAAGGATAAAATCGCTAATTTTAGAAACCGGATTAAAACCAACCCTAATACATAATGACAGTAACGGTAAAAGCAAGTTTAGGAAAAGAAAATTACTACACGGAAGTCACCGCAGGCGAAAATACGCTGATCACGGACGAGCCGTTGGACAAAGGCGGAGGCAATAAAGGCTTCAACCCGTTTGAAATTATGGCCACCTCCCTGGCGAGCTGTACGGCAGCTACGTTAAGAATGTACATTGACAGGAAAGCATGGGATATTGAAAAAATAAACATAGAAGTGGAAATGGAACATTTTCCCCTGACGAAAAGGACCGTTTTCCAAAGAACAGTCAGCTTTGAAGGAACAGCGCCTGACGACGAACAGATCAAAAGGCTCCGCACGATTGCCGATGCCTGCCCGGTTCATAAAATACTCACCAACGAAATAGAAATATTAACCCAATTTTCAACATATGATTGAGATCCAACACAGCAACGACGAAAAACACGGAAGCTTTAAAGCATCTTCAGACGGAAACCCTGCAGGTTTAATGACCTATACCTGGGCCGGAGATGACCGGTTCATTATTGACCACACGGAAGTGGAGGAAGCGTATAGCGGACAGGGAGTCGGCAAAGAAATGCTGATGGCAGCAGTAGATTTTGCCAGAAGCAACAATAAAACCATCATCCCGCTCTGCCCGTTTGCAAAAGCAACCTTTCAGAAACATGAGGAACTTCAGGATGTTTTGGTAAACAATGCACAGGCCTGATTCAGATTAACATCAATCTTCAGTTTAAAACATCAACCTTCCGGCGTAAAGCTGCAAGGTTTTTTCTTTTTCAGCAGAAGAGAAAAAAACTATATTTGCTGAAATTAAATTGAAGAATGAATCCCGGAACTACCCTTTTGCTTTTTGTTTTTATTTATTTCACCGGACTTTTGGTGATTTCCTATTTCACCAGCCGAAATTCTGATAACCAATCCTTTTTTATCGGCAATAAAAAAAGCAAATGGTGGCTGGTTGCCTTCGGGATGATCGGGACCAGCTTAAGCGGTGTAACCTTTATTTCCGTACCCGGAACCGTCGGGAAGATGACCGGAAGCGAATATATTTACGGAGGCTTTGAATATTATATGATGGTCATCGGCTTTTTCATCGGGTATTTTATTGTTGCCGCCATCCTTCTTCCCCTGTACTATAAAATGAACCTTACTTCAATTTACACCTATCTGGGAAAGAGGTTTAATGTGGAAGCCCATAAGATCGGTTCTATCTTTTTCATTATTTCAAGGGCCATCGGTGCTACGGCGAGGCTGTACCTGGTGGTGAATGTTTTGCAGATTTTCCTGCTTGAAGGCCTCGGCGTGCCGTTCTGGGTGACTGCAGCCGTGCTTCTGCTGATGGTTCTTCTGTATACTTTTGAAGGAGGCGTGAAAACCATTGTTATCACCGATACCTTACAGACCTCTTTCATGATCATCAGCCTGATTGCCTGTATCGTTTATATTTTATCCAACCTGAACCTGTCTTTCGGAGAGGCTTATACTATTTTAAAACAGAAAAACTATACGCATTTTATTAATTTCGACCCTAATTCCAAAACTTTTTTCCTTAAAACCATTTTAGGCGGTATTTTTATTACCATTGCCATGACCGGCCTGGATCAGGAAATGATGCAGAAAAATATTTCTGTCGACAGCCTTGCCAACTCAAAGAAAAATATGCTCACCTTTGCAGGAACATTGCTTTTTGTCAATCTTGCCTTTTTATTCCTGGGAGGACTGCTGTATTTATTTGCCCTGCAAAACGGCGCGGAATACGGGCAGATCAACGGGGAAACGATTACCAACATTTTCGGCTTTAAGGATTCTGCCGGCAACATTAAAAACATTATGGGCGATGATTTATTCCCGGCATTATCCCTTCAGGGTTATTTTCCGATGGTGATCTCCGTTATTTTTATCATCGGGCTGATCTCCGCTCTGTTCCCTTCCGCAGACGGTGCTTTAACGGCAGTTACCAGTTCCTATTGTGTGGATCTGTTAAATTTAAATGAAGACAAAAACAAAACGGAAAAAGAGAAAAAACATCTTCGTATGAAAGTGCATTTGACGTTCACGGTTGTTTTCTTTATCCTGATTATGGTTTTCAAAGCAATGAATGACAAATCAATCGTCTACCTCATCATGGAGATTGCAGGCTATACGTACGGACCGCTTTTAGGACTTTTTGCATTCGGGATTTTTACCAAATTCCGGATCTCGAAAAAATACGCAATTCTTGCCGTTACCCTCTTCGCTCCCCTTCTTACCTATCTGATCAACTTCCTGATTACGAATTATACGGATTACCGCATCGGTGTTGAACTGATTGTCCTTAACGGGCTGCTTACGTTTACCGGGTTGTGGCTGGTGAAAAACAAAAATTATCTGAAGCTGGTGTAAAGAAAAAAATACCACTTTAAATTAACGCAAGCACATTCATTATATTTCAAAATTTAACTAAAGATACAACCATGAAAAAACATGTATACTGTACATTTATCATCCTTTTTTTTGCCGGTTTTCTGAACCTTTCAAAAGCACAGACATTCCATATGGAAGCTCTGGATGCCTACTGGAACATGATTGAACCACTCAAAAAAGGAGATTCACTTTCACAGGAAACCTGGCAGAAATTTCTGAATTTAGAACCCAACCAGACATACATTCAAAATCAGGGTTTTGATAAAGATTACCTTGAACGCCTGAGAAAAAGTATTGAAGTGGTGTATATGCCTAAAAATGCGGATGTCCTGCAGAAAAGAGTTGCAGCGATAGAAAAAGATCCGGCCTCGTACTGGCTTACCTACAAAGTGTACGTTTACAAACAGCATGAAAAAGAATTAAAGGAGTTTCAGGGCAAGCTGGATACCAAGGAATATTTTGCAGACTGCTACAGGAATACCTTCAGTATGCTGCCAAAAAATCTTCAGGTAAAAGATGAAAAAATCAGCATCTATCCGATAGGAATAGAAAACGACGCCATTGCCGGAAGCGGCACGGTAATCGCCACGCTCTGGAATTTATACAATGCAGATAAAATTCAGAAAGGAGGGCTTTTAGGTCATGAAATACACCATGTTCTAAGAAAAGGCTTTGATTTTAAAAATGTTGAAAAAAAGGATGAAGGCCTGATGTACTTTTTGCAGGTCATATTAAACGAAGGCTCTGCAGATTTGATTGAAAAGCCGACCAACATAGCCAGTGAAAAGGTTTTGCCTTATGCGCTGTGTTACAAAGATTTTCTCATTCCGCAGGCAGACAGCATCGTTTCCGTGGTTAACAGAAATATTATCGATTTAAAGACCTCAGGCGGGAAAAATTTTAAAACTGAAAAAGACTACAGGAATCTTGTGCAGTGGACCAGCGGACACAAACCCGGGTATTACATGGCAGATATTATTGTGAAAAACGGATTAAAAAAACAACTGCTCCAAAATATTCAAAATCCTTTTCAGTTCATCTACCTGTATAATAAAGCGGCGAAAAAAGATCCGGGTAAGCCATCTGTTTTTTCTGATGAAGCAATGAGCTATATTAAAATGATAGAAAAAAAATACTGGCCTTCCCGTTTTAATTAAAGGAATGTACTGCCGGAAATTCTGCGGAATGAACCAAACGGTAAAAAACAGTATTTTCCCGATGTAATTTCCGTGGTTTCCCCATAAAAACCATAAAAGTTTTAGGATAGTTTTGCAGTATAAATATTGAAAACAAATCTTATGAACACAAAATTTTTATGGCTTTGCTTGCCGTTTCTGCAATAATCGGCTGCAGCAAAGAGGAAGATGAAGCAGTGCAGCAGCCCGCCAAAGTATACGCAGAAGAAAGCCCACTTTCTGCTTATATAGCCAATTCCGGATTTAATCAGGTCTCGACAAATTTTATAAACTCAGGATCGTATGAATTCGGTCTGCGGTTTTCTCCAAAAGTAAAAGGGAAGATAAATGCGGTGTCAGTAAATATTCCGGACAGCGCGCCAACGATCCGCGTTACCATCTGGGATGCAGACACAAAGACAGTTCTGAAAACCATAAATATATCCAGTGTGGTAGCCAACGTTGAGAAAAAGGAAACCATTGAACCGCTTATGCTTCAGAAAGACGGAAAATATGCGATTACTTTTAACTCCAATGACTGGTACAACCGTACCCGCACAGGGAATACCCCAATAACCTACCCTGTTGCAGCAGGTAACATTTCGTTTGAAGGATATAACTGGATGGCAACTTCTGCCCAGTCTTTCCCTACCAACGTAAGCAGTACATATTATGCCGGCGATTTAGGATTTGTATTCCAGCAGGTTGATTAGTATATATCATTGATTATTTTTTTCAGGATTCCGCATTTTTAAAGTGCGGATTTTTTTTTGAATAAAACTGAAACAGGTAATTCATGCCAATTTAAAATTTAATAATCTCGGCAGGCAGGCATTTCCATAAACAAGTAAAAAATTGTAAATTCGCATGCAAATAAATCCTAATATATGAGTAAAAGTATTGAAGAGCTGAAATCTCTTACTACACAAATCAGAAGAGACATTTTAAGAATGGTTCATGCTGTTAATTCCGGCCACCCGGGCGGAAGTTTAGGCTGTACGGAATATTTTACGGCACTATACGGAAAAGTGATGAATTATAACCTTTCTTTTACAATGGAAGGTAAAAATGAAGATCATTTCTATCTTTCCAACGGACATATTTCTCCGGTATTCTATTCTACTCTGGCCAGATTCGGGTTTTTCCCGGTTGACGAACTGAAAACATTCAGGAAACTGGATTCCAGACTTCAGGGCCACCCTACTACCCACGAAGGGCTTCCGGGAATAAGAATCGCTTCAGGATCTCTCGGTCAGGGGCTTTCTGTGGCTCTTGGTGTAGCGGAAGGGAAAAAATTAGACGGAGACAACTCTTTGGTATATACGCTGCACGGTGACGGTGAATTGCAGGAAGGACAGGTTTGGGAAGCTTTGATGTATGCTGCCGCTAAAAAGGTAGACAACATTATTTCTACCATAGACTACAACGGACGCCAGATTGACGGTGATACGGATGATGTATTAAGTTTAGGGAACCTTCACGCCAAACTGGAAGCTTTCGGATGGATTGTTCTGGAAGAGAAAAACGGGAACGATCTTGAAGCGGTTATCGCCATGCTGGAAAAAGCAAAAACGGAAACCGGAAAAGGAAAACCTGTCGTTATTATTCTTCATACGGAAATGGGATTTGGTGTGGATTATATGATGGGGTCTCATTCATGGCACGGTAAAGCGCCTAATGATGAGCAACTGGACACGGCATTCAAGCAATTGTACCTGGAAGCTCCTGCTGATTATTAATTATACGTAATGAGTAATTGGTAATAAGTAATCTTAATTAATAATTAGAAAAAAATGAAATTTACATATACTGAAAAAAAAGATACCCGTTCAGGATTCGGGGCAGGATTAGCTGAACTTGCAGATAAAAATCCTAATGTTGTGGCATTGTGCGCAGACCTTATCGGTTCCCTTAAAATGGAGAAATTTATTGAAAAGGCTCCGGAAAGATTTTTCCAGGTGGGCATTGCAGAAGCCAATATGATGGGCCTTGCAGCAGGTTTAAGCATTACCGGTAAAATTCCTTTTACCGGAACTTTCGCCAACTTCTCTACATCAAGGGTATATGACCAAATCCGCCAGTCTATTGCCTACTCCAATAAAAATGTAAAAATCTGTGCTTCCCATGCCGGGCTTACTTTAGGGGAAGACGGTGCCACGCACCAGGTTCTTGAAGATATCGGTATGATGAAAATGCTTCCGGGCATGACGGTCATCAACCCTTGCGACTACAATCAGACGAAAGCGGCAACCTTAGCCATCGCTGATTTTGAAGGCCCTGTTTACCTGAGGTTCGGAAGACCGGTAGTGCCTGTTTTCATTCCTGAAGATATGCCTTTCGAAATCGGAAAAGGTATTCTTTTACAGGAAGGAACCGATGTAACGATTGTGGCAACCGGGCACCTTGTATGGGAATCTCTTTTGGCTGCGGATGAGCTTGCCAAAGAAGGTATTTCCTGCGAGGTAATCAACATCCACACCATCAAGCCGCTGGATGAAGAAATCATCCTGAAATCAGTAGAGAAAACAGGTAAGATCGTAACGGCTGAAGAACACAATTACCTCGGCGGTTTAGGAGAATCCGTTGCCGGAATGCTGGCCAGGAAAAGACCGACCCGACAGGAGTTCGTTGCCGTAAACGATACTTTCGGAGAATCTGCAACCCCTGCTGAGCTGATGAAGAAATATAAAATTGATTCTGCTGCCGTACAGGAAGCAGTGAAGAGAATTTTAGAGAAATAAATTTCTTTCTGAAATATAAACTGAAAGCATCCGGATCTGTCCGGATGCTTTTTTTATTTTAAAAAATAAGAATATAGGTTTTCCTGTCAACCGGGTTATTGTACTTTTCAAAAACACCTTTTACATAGTCATTCATATCTTTATAAGAACCGTCTTTTTGGCCGCTGAAGCTATAGTCAAACTGATCACCATAACTGTTCCGTAAAGTAAAATTTCTTGCGCCCGGCTCTTTTAAAAAATTTGAAATAAATGTTTCAACCTTTTTCTTTTTTACGGATGTGTATTTACTGGTCTGAAAAGAATGGAAATAACTTTCTGATGTATGCCGGGTAAGCTCAACCATTTCAAAACTGTAATCCCCGTCCTCAGAATGTACCTTTAATATCAAGCCCGGTAAACCTGAAAATTTGTAGGGTCCTGAGGTAATGGGAACTTCCGAGGTAAATAAAGCAATCCATTGCCTTCCATCCAGCTCTATTGCAGCTTCCTGAACTTTATACCCTTTAAACTCAGACGTTTTGTTATTTATTTTCCAATCCGTTTTTAAAGCCTCACTGAAAACAAAATACAGATCATTAAAGTTTCCATAATATCTACAGCTGTTTTCTTCCCGGATAACGGTAAATCTTAAATACGGAACCTGATCTTCTTTTTTACTGTTTATCGAATCTTTCTTGTTTACATAATTATAGAAGATGCTTTTAGATTCAGACAGGGTTTCCAGGCGCATATATTCTGTTTTGAGATCTGATTCATCTTTCTGCGGATGAAATTTTACTTTATAAAGCACCTGGTAGTTTTGAGAAAAACCAAAGAAGATTCCGCCGAACAGAAACATAAAAAAAAGCAGACCGTTAATATTCTTTTTCATTCTCAGTTGTTGAATTTTTCTTTTAATACGCCTTTATAATATTCCTTTTTCGGACTGTTGATTTCATAGAAATAGTTATAGTTATTTTTGAAGTAAAACCGCTGACAGCTTTCCGGAAGATGCTGTATAATTCTGTCTTCGTCTGTATTTTCAATTACAGAATATTCCGGAAAATTTATATTCAGCTGATGTGTATAGGGTATCAGATCCCGGATAATATTATACTGTACTTTATACCCACAATGATAATTCGGAAAATCTTTTTTAATATATTTATTGTAATAATACAGGATCAGTTCTTTCTTTTGAAGATCTAAAGTTTTCTGGCCTGTAAGAATAAGGTATAATGAAGCAACCCAGTCATTAATAGCATATTTTTCTGCACGCCTGTATATCTTATCTTCTGTACCCGTCGGGGATGCATTCAGAGTTTTAATTTTTGTAAGATAATCAGCAAGTACAAACTCGAAATAGCTGATCAATTGTTGGGTATTGGTATTTTTACTCAGAATATCCTGATAATTTCCTATATTTTTATAAAGAATATAATGTTGCTGGTTGATAACCAGATTATGCAATGGCGCTTTATCCCCTTTAAATTCAAGGGTTTGGTCAATACTGTTTAAAACATTGATATTCAATGATTCATTGGGATTCAGTAAAATCGGAATGTCTTTACTGATTATTTTTCGTCCGTTATCAAACTCAATATTCAGAAAATCGATTTCTTTATCGGCAAATACTTTCTTTTCTCCTTTACCTAATTTTAATACCTGATTTTTATACCTTATTTCTAAAGGATAGATATGTTTGTTTTCGACAGATATCCGCTGGCTGAAAATTTTAAAGAATAAAAACAGTAAGAGAATACTTAATATTCTCTTACTGTATCTGTATGATTTTTTTAACTTCAATTAATTATCAGTTTAGGCCTGTATGAAGACCTTAATTCGAGTCAAATATAACAGTTATTTCTTTTTACATTGAAATTATTTTATTACATTAACTATCTGATATATAATTATTTTCTACAGATAATCTGAATAAATTTATCTTATAAAATTAAATCTGCTTTGCAGTTTAAAAAATCAGTTAAATATGAAATTTTATAACAAGAAATTTTTTACTGATTATAAAAGTCATCTGAAAAACTTCCACTTCGGGATAATGGCCAGCATCCCGAAACCGGTGAACAGGAAAAGATTGGTTACATCTGTATAAAGAAAGGTTGAAAGATAATAATTGTGCATAAAAAAATGCAGGACCAGAAATGCGGGGAAGGTAAAAATCCCGATTTTCCTGTAGAAGAACATCAGGACGAGGCTTACGGCCATCAGTGCATCAATGGTAAAAATAATAAAGGAATACCATGGCGGAATATTCAAGTATTCATGCTGCAGGTATTCGTCCAGATCAATCCCGAACCCCATAATAGTAAATAGCATCAAAGCGGCAAATGCCAGGATGAACCCCCATCCTTTTTTCGGATCTTCATCAAAATAGCTGTATTCTTCCATAGGTACAAAAATAAAGAACTTATGAGAAATTCCATAAGTTCTTTTATATAATTCGTTTAAAGCCTGACCAATTGATTAGATAGAAATCGCGTTGATCAGCCTGTTTTTGTCACTTAAGTACTCTTCCATGGAAATCATACTTTCCGTTCTCATGACATCCTGAATATCATCGATCTGATAAATGATTCTTTTTGCATCATCCGTATTTTTAGCTTTCACCTTGCAGAAAATATTATATTTTCCGGAAATAACGCTGGCTTCAATGACGTTTGGAAGCGTTGAAAGTTCTTTTAAAACTTCCTGCGTACGGTTTGATTTTGTCAAAAGGATTCCGATGAAAGCCGTAAAGTGGTAATCCAGCTTTCCATAATCGATATTAAGAGATGACCCCAAAATAATACCTGCATCCTCCATTTTTTTCACTCTTACGTGAATTGTTCCAGCAGAAACATCCATCTGTTTCGCAATTTCTGTAAACGGCATTCTTGTGTTTTCTACTAAGAAATCAAGAATTTTTTTGTCTATTTCGTCCAGTTGATAGTTCATATTAATTTAATTACAGTTTTCTTAAAAAATCAATGTATTTTTTGCAAATTTAGAAAAAATTATTTAACTAAAAAAATTATACTAAACATTAACAATAATTAACACGGATGATAAAAATCATTAAAAAATCACAATTATTTAGTTGCTGATTTTGTAGAATCTGTTTTTATTTCATTTTTATTCTGCTGTATTTTTTTATCTTTTCCTTTCTTTTTAAAGAAAGAATTGAAGCTCTTGCTCCATACGATCCCTCCGCCATACGCCTGATTAGCAGTTCCGTTTGACCCGGCACCGTTAACCACCCCGATATTGGAAGGTTTGGAGTAGCCTCTCAGCAGCAGGCTTCCGTCATTCTTCTTGGAAATATCATATTCAATAGTTCCTTCACCGGACAGGTAATTGGTTTCCGTATTCTCAGTTTTGGTCAGTGGGATCCCTAACCCGGTCTTTACTTTAACCCTTGGTGAAAGCGCAAAGCTTACGCCTGCATTGGCCCTGTCCCCGATATTGGAATACTGGTCGCCTTTTACATAATTAAGGTCAATCTGGAATTCGTTGCTCATGGTATTCAGTACGGAGCCCAATTGTTTTAAGAGCAGATTGTATCCGGAAGATTCCGCCACTCCGGCAACGTCTACATCCACCCCACCGGTCCTGGAAACGTTAAAACTGTTTAACAGCAATATGGAACCGAACTGCAGTACTTTTTCTCCGTCCTGGCTCATTTTTGCCGCCAAAGTTTCTTTCACTTGGCTTGAAACATCCAGTGCGGTTACATCAAGATCTACCTTAGGATCTTTTAGCGATTGGGTAATATTGGCCTGAAGCAGGACACTTACAGGCTGCAGGCCTCCCATATTCAGGTATTCCCCAGCATTGGAGACCATTCTTACATAATTGGCCGTTATGTCAAGCGCAGGTTTCATGGCATCGCCGTCCCAGCGGATGCTGCTTCCTTTTTCAATCTGGAAGGTTTTATTCAGGATTGCTTTTGATATAAAGGTCCCGTTTTCCACTTTATACGTGCCGTTCATCGCAATACTGCCCTGCCTGCCCATCTGGAATCGCAGCTTTTCAGCTTCTCCTTTTACCATAATGCTTCCTACATCATCGCCGATCAGAACATTTACCGTAGTGCCTTTATCTACATCCAGTGCAAAGTCGATATTCATATTGGCACCTGATCTTTTCTTTTCTTCAAGCGTTACCAGACCGTCTTTCCCTTCCTTCAGGAACCTCAGCATTTTAAATTCTTCTACATTGGAAGTGGAACCCGAGTTAAAGGTAAAGGTACTTCCGTTCAGCGCTTTCATATTCGGGGTGGATATGCTTAAGGCTGAAACCGGCCCGTCCACATACAGGTCACCCTGCCCGTAAACCCTTCCCCAGAAAAGGTCATAATCTTTCTGAGTGGTATTTAACACCAGCAGGTTATCTGCCCTCATAACCAGGTTGACCCCCAGTGATGAAATGGTTTCAAACTGAATCGCCCCGGAAATATTCCCTTTGGAATTCGTCCTTCCGTCATGAACTTCAATATTGTTAAGGATTGCCAGCCCTTTTGTTAACGGGATCACCGTATCATCAAATGAATAATCCACTCCCGTAAACAGAAGCTTTAACCCGAAACCTTTCAGGGCAATATCACCGCTGTAATCCAGATTGCTGAACTTTCCGCTTACTTTAAGGTCCCCCGTTGCTTTTCCTCTTAAATTTCCGAATACCGTAGTGACAAACTGCTGGGCAAAGGCCACATCGAAATCCCTCATCTCGGCTGTAAGATCAATGGTAGGTGAAGCTGTATTATTGTTTACGGTTCCTGTAACGTGAAGGCTGTTGTTTCCGATAACACCGGCAGAATTCACTTTGATGTCAACGTCATATACATTGAGGGAAAACCCGTTTGTTGCAGAGATCGTAATATCGCCCATGTCATTCCCGTTCATCATGATATCATCAATGGTCATATCCACCAAAGGCTGCAGGGTACTTTTATCCATTTTAATCTGTACATTCCCGTTAGCCAGGCCTTTGATGTTCATGGTATTTCCGCCCGCCTGCATTTCCAGCAGCTTTTCAACTGCAAAATCTTTAACTTCTGCATCCAGATAGAAATCTTTGGCAGATTTAAACTGGGCTTCCTTTATAAACAATGCACTGTTGTCTGAATAGATCCTCAGGTTCCTGATGTCGAAATCCTTTTCTTTTTTACGGTATGTAATGGAATGGTCCAGCTCCGGGCTTGTATCAATAGCCCAGGTGACATCATTGAATTTAACTTCAGTAGGGTCAAACCTGAATACATAGTCGCCACCCGCATTGGTCGTCTGGTTGACATTGACGGCATAGGATTTAAGGCTGTCATCCAGCTCATCTTCAGGGCTTCCGTGTTTGAATTTTGCAGCCAGGTGAAGAACGCTGTTGTTTTCGTTCCTGCCGCTTAAAGTAATATCTTTGATAATATTTTTATTGTACTCTACCCTGTTGATCTTTGCGAAAATCTGCTCGTCAAGATTTGCCGTATTGATTCTTACCATCACACTGTCTACCATGGCGCTGTCCCTGGTGATGTTGTTCCGGTCATTTATGCTATAGGAAGGATTAGCTGCTGCCAGCGCCTTATCAGCTTCTGTAATTTCCTGAACTTTGGTCATGACATACTTAAGTGAAGCCGCATCAGCATTTAAGATCAGGTTGTTTGAATTTCCGTCATACTGCCCTTCTACTTTCGCGCCCTGGGGAATTTTCAGATCCGGCATAAAATAGCTTACCAACCCCTGCTGGATATCAAAATTCAAAGTAAAGTTCTGTCCCCTGTACAATTTGCGGGGCGCGGGGCCCACCAATACTTTATTCAGCCCGTTTTCCACCATACCTGAAAGATCAGCAAGGTTATATCTTCCGGAAATTTTACCATTTACGGCACCCGGGGCATCCACGTCAATCACCCGGCCGCCGTTTTCGGCAAATGTTTTTATTTTTGCCTGGGGAATGGAATATTTCTGAGTGGCTGTGGCAAAATTAATATGGTTTGCTTCCACATCCAAAGTAAGATCATTGAGGGAAGACATGGCCATTTTACCGTTCACCGTTCCGCTTACGATCTGATTTCCGGGCTTCCCGGTAAAATAATTCATGTTCAGATACTTGACATCAGCCTCCACATTCATGGCGATCCTTGAAGTGCTGAAGTCAATTAAGCCTTTAACGACTGCTTTTGCCTGCTCGTCATCCACCGTAATAAGTCCGTTGTATTTCTTATGGTCCAGTAATCCGTCAAGATAAAGGTTGTTGATTTCCTTGTTCATGATCTCAATGCTGGTGATCCGGGATTTCGTGGTCAGCCTCATGGTATTCACGTCGAAGCTCTGCCCGTTGACATCGAACCTTCCTGAAATAAGGCCTACGGATTTGTTTTTGGTAATCACCGATGTATTCAGGTCTCTTACTTCGGCAATCCCTGCATATTTCGGCATGGGGGAACTGTAATCCGTCAGGGAAAATCCGGTGATCTTTGCCTGACCGATCCCTGTCATCAGGTTCCCGCTTGAAATGTATACTTTTTTAGGGTTTACGCTTGCCGTTCCGTTGTACTTCAGCTTTCCGAAATCATCTGCAAAATTCTTCATTTTGGTCGCGATGAATGAAGGCATCATGGCTTTCAGATCTTTATAGGTAAAATCTGCTGACAGGTTATTGGTTTCAATGAGGAAGTTGCCTTTCAGCAGCCTGTTGATTTTCATTGTTTTTGTGGCAATATTCACATCGGGATTGCGGATCAGGAAATGGTCCAGCTTAAAACTATTCAGCGGCCCAGTCATCTTCCCCGAAATATTGAACGGCTTGAAATTATCCCAGTTGGTTACAAAATAGCTGATGTCATAGCCACTGAGCTGGCTGCCCAGCTGTACGTCCATTTCCCATTTCACTTTATCAGCAAAATCTGACCAAGAGCCGTTATCATGAAGATTGAATTTTATATCCCCCTGCAAAAGGCTGTGATCTGTATTTAAAGTTAAGTCTTCCAGGAACAGGAAATCCTTGGTCATTGACAGTTCCGTTGAAAAAGTATCTACTAAATGTGATTTCCCCCATCTTTTGGTGGTGAAGGACATGTTGTTGATCTGTGCTGAAATATTGCGCCCGTTAACTTTTACGTTCGGGGCTTTGAGATTGAAATTGGTAGCTGTGAGCCATTTGCCTTTTTCTCCGGGAGAATTTAAATTAACAATGGAAACTCTGGAATCAAGAATCTGCAGCCTGGAATTCAGCTGGAAAGGCGGCTTGTTAGGATCCGGTTTTTTTCCGCTGTCAAACAGCTGGGTAAATCGGATGAAATTTGAAATGCTGTCGCCTTTATAGGTAATAACCTTTATATCCGCATTTTTAAGCGTAAGGGAGTTGAAACTTAATGAATTGTTTTTGCCGATATTGGTGGCAAGCGAAAACCAGTCTGAATTGGCGGTAAATTCTTTAGCCGTAATAAAATCGGCGCCTTTATAATCCTTTATTTTCAGGCCTTTGATCTGTACATCCCCGAAGAAATCCACATCAACACTTTCGGTTGACATCTGTGCCTTGAAATCCCTGTTGACAATCTGCAGCGCCTGGTCAGCAGCCCACCTTTTGGTAGCCGGAAGATTGATGATTACAAAAACCGCCACTACAAGACTGAGGCTCAGCCAGAACAAAACCAGTAACAGCCTGGCCCACCAGGAATAGCTTGTCACGTCTTTTACCGCCTGCTTTCCAAACTCTCCGGCCGTTTCTACCGGATGTTTAATGGCATCACTGGCAAGTTCAGAGGCTTCCTTTACCGTCTCCTTTACCTTGCCTCCGGCATTCTCAACAGCCTTCTGTACCTGATCGCCCAGGTTTTCAGCTGCTGACTTTTTGTTATTATTCTCGTTATTATTCTCTAACTTTGCCATTATTATGAGCGACTCTATAATTTTAGGTATTGAATCATCCTGTGACGATACATCAGCAGCGATTATCAAGGGAAATTCTATTCTGTCGAACATTGCGGCAAATCAGGCGATCCATAAAGAATATGGCGGTGTTGTCCCTGAACTTGCATCGCGTGCCCATCAGCAAAATATCATCCCTGTTGTTGAAAAATCTTTTACTAAAGCAAATATACAACAAAATGCAATTTCTGCGATAGGGTTTACACGCGGACCCGGGCTTTTAGGATCGCTTCTCGTGGGAACCTCTTTTGCTAAGTCCCTGGCAATGAGTCTAAACGTTCCTTTAATTGAAGTCAATCACCTGCAGGCACATATTTTAGCGCATTTTATTGACGATGCAAATCCTGTGCCGCCCGGATTCCCTTTTTTATGCCTTACGGTAAGCGGCGGGCATACCATGATTGTGCTGGTAAAAGATTATTTTGACATGGAAATTATCGGGAAAACCACTGATGATGCCGCCGGGGAAGCCTTCGACAAAATCGGGAAGATTTTTGACCTGGATTATCCTGCCGGCCCGATCATTGACCGGCTGGCCAAAGAAGGGAACCCGGATGCATTCGCGTTTAATAAACCGAGGCTGGAGCAGTATGATTATTCTTTCAGCGGGATCAAGACTTCCGTGCTGTATTTTATCCAGAAAGAAGTAAGAAAGGACCCTGATTTCATCAAAAACAACCTTAAAGATCTCTGTGCTTCGGTGCAGCGCTGCATTGTTGAAATTTTAATGGCTAAACTGGAAAAAGCAGCAAAGGATTTGAATATAAAAGAAGTAGCGATTGCCGGAGGCGTTTCTGCCAATTCTGCCCTGCGGCAGGCCATGCAGGACAACCACCGGAAGCTGGGATGGAATATTTACATCCCGAAATTCGAGTATACGACCGATAACGCGGCCATGATTGCCATGGTAGCGCAGTTAAAATTTGAAAGAGGGGAATTTACGGATCTGAGAACTTCCGCCACCGCAAAATATGATTTATGAAAATACTGTTAGAAGAGAAAGTACTGGGAACGCAGTCTAAGAAAAATTCAAAATATTACTGGGTTTTAGAAACCGTTACAGGAAAGAATGACGTGACAGATTCTGAAGACGAAGATTATTTAATGATAAGTTCGGAAATTGGATATATTCAGAATATAAAGGAAGAGATATTAGAGAAAATCAATTCAGAAAATGTGTTCAGTTTTACTTATGAACCCAGAGAGGGCGATTATTTATCCATCAAAAATAATTTAAGGAAAAACGAATATCTGAATTTAATTTTTATGAATAATAAGTGGATTGAAGAAATTTACGCATGTTCATACAGAGATTGTAAAGGCGATATGTATACCACGATAAAAACCGGTGTCGCATTTTTAAGCGAGAATGAAATTACGTTTTAACATTCACTTATAGATAAAATTCAGGCAGACTCTAAATACCAAGATATGAAACTTTTTTTTGGCGAAATCAATAACGGGGAAGCAATCATCAACGATGAAGAACAACAGCATATCGTAAAGGTTCTCCGGATGAAAAACGGTGAACAAATCCACGTAACCGACGGAAAAGGAAATCTGGCTTCCGGAACCTTAGTTATTGAAGGGAAGAAAGCCCATATAGAAGTTGCTGAGATGAAAACGGATTATCCTGATTTTACGCCGAGGCTTCACATTGCCATTGCCCCTACCAAAAACATTGACCGCATTGAGTTTTTTGTGGAAAAAGCCGTGGAAATGGGTATTTCTGAGATCACTATTTTACAGACTGAAAAAACGGAACGCAAAAATATCAATATTGACAAGCTCAGGAAACAGGCGGTTGCCGCTTCCAAGCAGAGCCTGAGGTTTCATTTCCCCACCATTAATGATTCTGTAAAACTGCAGGATTTCCTGAAAAACATCATTCCTGAACATACTTTTGTGGCGCACTGCCATGAAAACCTGGAACGGATTGAGCTGAAGGAAATTCCTGTATCAGAATACATCACATTTTTGATTGGCCCCGAAGGTGACTTTTCAGAGAAAGAAATTTCATATCTGGCAGACCATCATGTAAAAGCGGTTTCCCTGGGCAACCAGAGATTAAGGACGGAAACAGCCGGTATTTTTGTGGCCGCCTGGAATTATTACAACCTGCAATAAAAGACAGAGGCCTGCTTGATGTCTTAATGCTCCCACTGAATTTCATGATCCTTTAAATATTTCTCAAAAATCTGCTGGCCGCTTCTCATTGAATTTACCGCCCAGCGGATTTTCATCTTCAGGAGTTTTTCTTCATTCAGTTTATAATCAAGATCAGATTTTATCAGCTTCTGCTTAAGTTCATACATACAGATCGAAGCCGCTACCGAAACATTGAAGCTTCTGGTAAAGCCGTACATCGGAATAGCCAATGTTTCATCCGCAAAATCTAAAACTTCCTGGGAAACCCCCTGCATTTCGGTTCCGAAAACCAGGGCAATCGGTTCCGTAATTTCGTATTCAGGCAGCATCTTCGCATTATTTTCCAACGATACCACCACAATTTTATACCCTCGGTCCCTGATTTTCCGGAAAGACTCTATATTTCTCGGCATTTTCTCTACCTCAACCCAGGTATCGGCACCTTTGGTCACCCGCAGATTGGGTTCAAAACTGTATTCTTCCTGCAAAGCCACCACTTTATGAAAACCACAGGCTTCCACAGAGCGTACAATGGCTGCTGCGTTCCGGAACTGGTAAATATCTTCCACCACAGGGAGAACAAAATCCGAACTTTCCGGTGAAAAATTTTCAATTTTCTGCAATCGCTCTTCGGTTAAAAACTGTTTTAAATACTCAAAGGTCTGTACTAAATCTTTCATCTGATCATCTCTATTTTTCAGCAGCAAAACGTAATGTTCAATATGCCAGGCTTTATGATAAAATTTGCCGTAAACGTTTCATCTGTTTTCAAATCTTTGCAAATTAACGTAATTTTGGGGAATGATCCTGAACGAACCGGGAACAAAAACCTGATAAAGCCTCTATGAAACGAAAAGTCCTGTTGATCTATACCGGTGGTACCATCGGGATGGAAAAAGATTATGAATCCGGCAGCCTCCGCGCTTTTGATTTTGGAAATATTTTTGAGAAAATGCCTGAAATGAAACTGATGGAATGTGAAGTTTTCGTCCATCCTTTTTCAAAACCGCTCGATTCATCAGATATGGGGCCGGAAGAATGGAAAATCATCGCCCATTATATCCGCAAAAACTATGACCGGTATGACGGGTTTCTGATTCTTCACGGAACAGACACGATGTCTTACACGGCTTCCGCACTGAGCTTTATGCTCAAAGGACTGAAAAAACCGGTCATCTTAACGGGTTCACAGCTTCCGATCGGGGACCTGCGGACGGATGCAAAGGAAAACCTGCTCACCAGCCTGTATTACGCCAGCCTGTATGAGGAAAACGAAGCCGTGATTCAGGAAGTGGCCATTTATTTCGAGTATAAGCTGCTGAGGGGAAACCGTACTTTAAAATATTCAGCTGAATATTTTGATGCTTATGCAAGCCCGAACTATCCTATTCTCGGGCAGTCCGGCGTACATCTGAACATCATTAAAGAAAATCTTTACCGTCGTGGCAGAGATGTTGAATTCCATGTGGACGATCATATTTCCGAAGATGTTATTTTCTGGAGAATTTTTCCGGGCATGAACCTGAACCACTTTAAGGAAATCCCGAAAATGAAGGTGCTGATCCTTCAGGTGTTTGGTTCAGGGACTATTTTCAGCAGTGAAAAAACAGTGGAGACCCTGCAGCAGATCCGGAATAACGGAACTGAGATTGTGGTGGTAAGCCAGTGTATTTCAGGCGGTATTTCATTCGGAAAATATGAAAACAGCAATATCTTTTCACGGATCGGAGCCATCAGCGGAAGAGATATTACCGCAGAAAGTGCCATTACAAAAGCGATGCATCTTATAGACAATCCGGGTTACACAGGAAGCTTCGCCGATAACTTCTCAAAAAGCCTGTGCGGAGAAATTTCCAATTAATTGCACTAATAATTTGCTAATTCAATAAATTCTCTTATTTTTGCAGTCTCGAATAAAGAGAGGTGTCCGAGTGGTTGAAGGAGCTACCCTGGAAAGGTAGTATACGGGTAACTGTATCGAGGGTTCGAATCCCTTCCTCTCTGCAAGTAAAAGCGTTGATTTTCAACGCTTTTCTTATTTTCAATCAGCAAGTTAAATTCCGTAAATCCAGAATGAAGAAATTCAAATATTTACAAATCATCTATTTGCTTAACTATTTTTCAGGCAGTATTTAAATGAATATCAATACGTTTAAACCCGTTAGGCCTGATCACCATAATCTTTTACAGATTTAAACAGGATAGTGATGGTAAGGATGATATTCAGTTTTAATCAATAAAAAATCCCGGTCAGGTCTGACCGGGATTTCGTTTGAAAAAAAATAATCAACTTATTTCAAACTACAATTTAACTATATAAATGGATTGGTGGTAGAATGGATTGATGACTGATCACTTAATTGCACATGGTAAGGAACTGGTGGCTCATCTGTACTTTAAACCTGGCTTCTGATTTTAATTTCGTGTAGATCATGGATTCAAAAGCACGGACATCCTTTAATTTCCGGTCAATACAGTCTGCAATCTGTACAATAGAAAAAATAAAATCCCGGTATGCCGCAATATCCACGGTCCGTCCGTACACAGGAAGATACGCTTTCAGGAAAGGAAGGGTTGCCTGGTGCCGGCTGTAGTTGACACAGTATCCTGCCCCGTCCCTTGAGGTAATAATTTCGCAGTGGTTGATAAAATCAAGGATATTTTTGTGTTCATGCTCTTTGTTTTTAGAAAGATACTGGTTAATCTTGTCCAGAATATGCTGGGCGTATTCCATCATCGTAATGGTTTTCCATTCGAATACATGGTTGAGGCTTTTTATATTTTTAGCCGGCTTCCGGTCTTCAGAACCTGTCGTAGAAAAAGAAATCCCGATGGTTTCCTGATAAGGAAAAAAGCAGTCCTTAATCTGGACAGAAGCATCCGGCTGCAGCCTGTCATTGGCAAAATTATAATACAGATAAGGGCTGTACAGGTTCGCAAGCGCTTTCAGGTAATCGGTTTCTGAAGCATTGTGGTTTTGTTCAAACCACTTTTCGAGGTTATCGTAATAATGGTTCTCAAATTCTTTATAACTTAAATATAACGGCAATTCCATAACTCTGATCTTTTGATGAAGCAAAGCTAATACGGTAATGCGACAAAACTTGTCGTGTTATTTTTTAGTTTTATTTTTTTTGACGGAAAATTTAAAATTAACATTTACTGCTTGTCATAATTTGTCATCATGAACTCAAAATAATGAATCATCTTCATGTAGTTTTCAATGCTGAGGTATTCATTGGTACTGTGAATGGACTGTTTCTCGGCATCATTGATTTTGACCGGCATAAACCGGTAAATATTTTTGCTGACGATCTGGTATTTATAGGCATCTGTACCCCCGACGGTAAGATACGGGGTTGCCACTGCCGTAGGATGGATTTCTTTAATGGCCGTTTCAATCAGTCTGAATGCTTTGGTATTCGTTGGAGAAACCGCCGAGGCTTCTTTTACCTGGTCGATATCTTCTATTTCTACTTCAAACCCTTTGGTGGCTTCGATAATATGTTTTTTCACGTTGCTTACCGTATTTCCGGGCAGCAGTCTGAAATTCACGACAAATTCCACTTCCGGAGAAAGGACGTTCGGGGCATCGCTTCCCTTCATCATCGTTAAAGCTGTCGTGGTACGGACCAGTGCATTGGTGGAATTATTTTTTGTCAGCTGAGATAACAAGACAGGCTTTAATAACCACTGATTGGAGATTCCCATCCTATTTATAAATGACATGGAACTGCCGATATTGGTAAAAAACTCATTGATCAGCGGAGTGATAACCGGTTTCATCTGATTGTGTTCCAACCTCTGCATAATGACCGCAGCTTTTCCGATTGCACTTTCCATCGGAGGCATTGAAGCGTGCCCGCCCAATCCTTTTGCTTTGATTTTTACGGAGAGAAAGCCTTTCTCTGCACAGCCGATCACGGCAATATCGGAATTGATTCCGGCCACACTGCCTTTTTCCAGGATGAGACCGCCTTCGTCATAAACGGCATCAAAATGAATGTTTTTATGTTTAAAATATTCTGCAATCTTTACGGCGCCCTGCTGTCCGCCCACTTCTTCATCAAACCCGAAGGCTAAATAAATATCCCGTTGCGGAACATGTCTGTTTTTAATCAGGTTATTCATGGATTCCATCAGGGAGAAAAGCATCCCTTTCATATCGATGGCTCCCCTGCCATAGATCCGTCCATTGGCCACCGCTCCGGAAAACGGGCCAAAATCCCAGTCTTCAGCAACTTCTGAAACGGGAGGCAAAGGTTTGTCATTTGGCCTGAACATATTTTCACTTTTATCTTTTATATCTGCGTCTCCGGGAGGCACCACATCGGTATGGGAAAGAAACAGAACAGGATCCAAGGACGGATTGCTTCCTTTTAGCCGGAAGACCAGACCGTAGGTATTGACTTCAGTGTATTCCGCATGTTCATACACCAATGGGTAGGATGTTTTGAGGTATTCTTTGATGGCATCAAATGTTGAGTAATTGAATTCTCCCATTTCGCCAGAGGAAACAGATGGGATCTTCAGTCCTCCCGACAGTCTTTGAATAGCGGAATCGTCTTTTATCACCTTCCATCTCTGAGCCGTACCGGTACTTGATTTTTTGAAAGGATAGGTGAATGTTTTGATTAAAACAATAATGATTAAGATGATAATTATGCTAAGTACTATGAAGAGAAGTTTTTTCATGGTGGATGTTATAGGATGACAAATATAACGGATTTGTATTTATTATTTTGAATGGCTGTTGCAGGTATTTTTATGAGCATTGTTTGGCTGTTATTATTTGCTCACGTATTATAATCTTTCTGCGTGCGCTCTACATAAAGCGTTTCTAACTGTTCTTTCATAACGATTCTTTTTTTGTATCGCTATTTCAGGACTATGACATTAAATAATTATAAAATCCGTCCCAAAAATGAGACGGATTTTTTAATTTATTAAATTAAAAGGCAAATACCCGCAATGCAATTTTATTTGTTATTCTATCCTGAATTGTTTTTTATCAGGAGGAACAACCTTAATTACAATTTGTTGATTATTCTTTAATTCTCCTTCTCCATATTCATCTGAACCAAATGCGAAATTTGGTCCATCTGTTTCAAAACTATAACGATTCACTTTATTGATTCTAAGAGTAACGCTGCCTAAGGAATCAGTCACATATTGCCCTACTTCAACATATCTTCTGGGAATTCCCCATTTCGCTTGTCTTATTGTAACAGTATCATTTACCCTAGGTTGTCTTGTTTCAGAGTCTATAACTTTTATTGTTACCTTTATCTGATCATTGTTTTCAGAGCTGCTGCAACCGATCAGCAGGAAACAAAAAAATATATAAATTATTATTTTATTGGCCATAGAATTTTTTTGTTGTTTAATAACTTACAGACTTGATGAACTTATGATATTTTTTGAGCTTGCTTATTTTTGAGTAAATAAACCACTGCAGATTGCAGTGGTTTTTATTGAGGCAGTACGTAACGCTCACACGCAAATACTAATCTTAAAAATACTTAAAATATCATTCAAAACTCCACGCTTAATGAAAAAATATATTATCGTAAATATCAAAGCACAAATTGCCGCCTGCCACCCGTTTACATCCATAAACCACGACAATGTGGATTGGTTTTTCCTTTTTTTCAAATATTTTTTAAAATCAAAATCTTCATTTCTAAATCTAAAATCTAATATTAAAAACATATAAAGAAAAATTATTATTAAGAAAATAATGTTTTGGATTATATAATTACACATATAATATAATTTAGTCTAACCATTTTTTAAATCTCCCGCTGGCGCGAGCATCTTGCTCGTGATTCTGTATAAAGATAAGAAATAATGATATTCAAAGTTTTAAGATTTTAAGACGGCTGGACTGTTCAAAGATGTGAATTATAACAGACAACATGAGCGTGACGCTCGTGCCACCAGGAGAACGGCCCGAAATCCCAGTCTTCGGAAACTTCTGAAACAGAAGGCAGAGGTTTGTCATCCGGCCTGAAAATATTTCCGCTTTTATTTTTTATATCTGCATCCCCGGGAGGCACCACATCGGTGTGGGAAAGAAATAAAATGGGATCAAGCGAAGGATTTCTTCCTTTCAGCCGGAAGACCAGACCATAGGTATTGACTTCAGTATATTCCGCATTTTCGTAAACCAAGGGGTACGATGTTTTGAGATATTCTTTAATGGTGTCAAATGTTAAGTAATCAAATTCTCCCATTTCGCCAGAGGAAACAGACGGAATCTTCAGTCCTCCCGACAGCCTTTGAATAGCGGAATCGTATTTTATCATCTTCCAGCCACTTGAAGTATTGATGTTTGTTTTTTTAAATGGATAGGTGAATGTTTTAATTAAGACAATAATTAGAAGGAAGATCACAATGACTGCAATGATAAAGATGAGTTTTTCATTGAAGTTTAGTTTTTTGTGGTTTTGACTTTCTCGGATTATGCAATAACAAATGTTTCTAAAAGTATTTTCAAGTTTCTAAAATTTAAATCTAAGTTTGAAGAATATTATTCAAAGTTGGTGTAATGTATTTAAAGTGTAGAAAAAGAAAACTCATGCCTGAAGATTTTAAATAAATACAGAAAATTAATTTATTACTAAAATTTTTTTTGTGAAAAGCTAAATTAATCGTTTTGTTTTCAATATTTTATGAATTCGATGTTGGTTTGATATTTTATTGAACTGATGAATTATAAATGACAAACCACTGTAATCCAGCAGTGGTTTGATTTTATTAAAGATACTAATTAAATACTCTCAATCATAGAAAAGTAAAATGTAACTAAAATGAATAGTAAACATATATTATCTTATATTTAAATTATTCATAATATAAATTTGTTGGAGGTAACTCCTTAACATTTGCTTTATCATAAATTATAGAATCTAAAACCTTTCTAAAGTTTACAATTTTTTCCCCTTTTGAACAATTTAGTTTAGGATTACTACGACTATATGTAAATAAAATGTCTTTAATTTTATTATTAATAATTATTTTAACATGTATAAAATTTGGATCACTTACCGGAAGAATATTACATGAAAAGTCATTTGGTAAATTTAAGATATCATGATTATTTACTTCATTAATTATTTTATTAATCTCTTCCTTGGTAAGGGAAATCTTTCTAGTATTATCACTTCTTTTCATTTGATCATTAGCTTCGTAATTTCTTGTAAACAAGCTATCTTTAGAATTAAAATGATCCTCATCTTTCCAATATTCAAAATAAAAATTTTGACTTTGAACTTTTGTGTTGTGTCTGGAACAAGAAAAGAGCGATAATAACAAAAAAAGATATATTTTCATTTTAATATGATAATTTACGTTTAAAAATAGGTTCAAAAAATTTCATAAACTTCTGATAAGCCTGGAAACCTTGTGGGTTTAGAGACATTATACGTTTCAAAATTTCTCCCTGATTAATTAAATTCATCCCACTTGTAGGCATATTATTTAATTTAATTAACGTCCACTCACTATCCTTTATTGCTAAATGCTCTAAATTATTAAGTGTATTTGTAGGGTTATCAAATCTAGCATGGTAAATAATCCCAGCAGAGTTATAATAGGCATGAGCAGTTTCGTGTGCCATTGTTTTTGCTAATAGATATTTATTCTGAAGCACCTTATATGAGTAAGTAATACTGGTACTATTTCTGAAGAAATTAAATCTAGAAACAGCAAGATCTCCTGTAATTTTACCATCAACAATTTTACCATCAATCAACCCATATGTATCGTAAGAATCAAAATCAATAGTTTCACTTCTAACTCCGTACTTTGCATCACCATACGAGCTTCTTGCATCTTTTACTCTGTCTACAGGATCTTTTGCATAATATGGATCTGTAGCATCTACATCAGCAGCACTCACATTTACATCAACATCTTCTACTTTTAATTCTTGCTTAAACTTAAATCCTGTTCTCTTATATACTGATATTGTATAACTTACTGCTGATGTTACAGCTCCTATAACAGCACCTTTTATAAGACCTTTCAAAAAGTTGTCTCCATTGATAAGAGCTACTATACCGCCACTGGCAGCTCCTGAAATAGCTCCATTTCCAACGGTAGCTAAGAAGCTTCCGGCACTGAATATTTGACCGGCTCCTGCGGAGACGGCTCCAGTGACTGCACCAGTGACAAGAGCTTTCGCAAAGCCTCCCAAACTCCAGTTATTATTAATTGCTGCCTGAATTGTGTACACCGCAACACTTATTGCCGCACCTATGAGTGCTCCTGTCCCAATTGCAACAGCATTTGCGACCAACCATGTAATGACCGGAGCCAGGAAGATAAATTCTCCAGACGGATCATTAAACATTAAAGGGTTATTCAATACATATCCATACTTATTGTAATTTTGAGTATTATAAGGATCCTGAATGTTTTCATCTGCATTTAAGAATCTTCTTAATAATGGATCGTATAATCTTCCATTCATATGAATAATTCCAATTTCAGGAAAATATTCATGGCTTGTATATCCTCTGTCTAATAATGAATTTCCATTTGCAAGTAGAGTATTGATTTGATTACGGTCTGTAACTACAGCATTGTTTCCTTTTTGGAAATGAGTCATATTACCCCAAGCATCAAAATGTCTTTGCTCTAATTTATAGCCATTTTCATCGGTTATTGTTAAAATGCTTCCTAAATAATCTTTATGCAAAAATTTATACGAACCAATTGTTTCAGCATAATTTTTCATAAAAATAATATCACTTTTATACGGATTTCCTCCAATATAAAGAATATGTTTCTCTGCTCCTGTACTATTATTCAATTGAATTTCGAAACTTCCGTCTTCACTATAAAACTTAGTATATTGACCGTCCCCATCTGCATTGAAATTTCCACCATAGGTTACTCTTTGTCTCATACTTGTTAACCCATATTGGAAGGCAACATCACCTTTCATTCCATCAATAAATACCGGATCATTGTTTTCATTATAAGTAATGGTCTGAATTAAATCATTATTATAATTTTGCTCTCCTGCGAAATTCAATGTCATCCCGGTTGGTTGATAAATTTTAGCAGCATTATCATATTTAATTGTTCCAACCTGATCATTATCCATGATTCTTCCTTTAACATCGTAAACATTTCTATTTACAGAAGGTTTAGTTCCTGTTACAGGATTCGTCCAATTTACAAGGCGGTTGTTATCATCATAATCAAAACTTTCTGTAATATTAAAATCACCACCAGTTGTTCTGCTTTCTAATTCATTTTTTATAGCATTAAATGAATAAGATAGTTGAAGAATACTAGGTTTTACCGGTGAAGAATGATTTACATTTGCTAAGAAACCATTTGTATCATAAGTATTATTAATATTAGTCTCTCCTAATTTTGCTTTTAAAATTTGTCCTTTAGCATTGGTTTCCTGTAATTCTGAAAGTATCTTCCCGGAATTTTTATCTTTTATTTGGTACAACTCACCATTCCAAGGATTATACACATTTTCCAGTTGAACTTTCGTTAGTGTTCCGGAAGAATATAATTGTTTTTCGTAGGAAATTATTCTTCCTTTATCATCATAAGTAATTCCTTTATCAATAAAAATTTTTCCGTTGCTGCTTTCTGAAGAAGATAATATTCTTCCTTGCGGATCAAAGGATACATTTGAACTGTAGCCTTTACCTTTTGATATTCCACTTTTTGAAATAACTCTACCTTTATTATCATAAGTAAAGGAAATTGTTTTATTGGTAGCCTGCCCTCCGTCTACGGTTGATACTTCAGTCTGAGTAATGAGCTGTCCTAAATTATTATGAATATATTCTTTTGTCCCTTTTGGGCTTATAATCTTTTTAGGTTGTCCTGCACCATCATATTCATATTTATACAATCCATTGGACGGATCATTTAGTTCTGACTTATTACCCCAAGAGTTGTATTTTGTGGTTACAATATTATTTCCATATTGTGCTTTGATTTGCTCTCCGGCAGCGTTATATGAGAATATGATTGTTCCTCCTTTGTCGGTAGAAGATACAACATTACCTAGGGCATCTATTGTCTTAGAAGTTGTTCTTCCGTAGCCATTGAGTTCTTTTACATTAGTTGTCAAACCGGAAACAATAGTTTCCATCTGTTTACCATTAAAAGTTTGTGCAGTTATTTTTGCAGGAAATAAAGTATCGTCATAAACAATAGTATTCCATTCCGATGCTCCCTGTCCTTCAAAATAAGGTTCGCTGTCTTTTATTTTTCTTCCCAAAAGATCATACTGTACTTCTTTTGAAATATATTTTCCTTGTACGGAAGCTTTAATAGAAGTTTTATATTCCTGCCCTAGCTTGTTTGTATATCTTTTAGATATTTTACCATCAGGATCATTTTGGGTAATTATAATATTCGAATTATTATCTCTCTCATATTGGTATGTTGTAGTTCCAGAGATATTACTTTTTGAAGTTAGTAATTTTCCCCAGTTATCATAAGTATTGATAAGTACATTCCCAAGTGGATCTGTCTGAGTGAGCATTTGTCCCCAAGTATCATAGGTTATAGTGCTCTCTAAGCCCAGATTATCAATTTTTTTAACAACAAATCGTCCTTTGGAATCGTATTCGGTTCCTGCAACTTGGGTTTGAGAATCGACACTATTGGTTATAACTTTTTGAGTGACATTTCCAAATCCGTCATAATTATACGTTTCTAATAAATATTCTGTATCGTTTCTATTCCAGTTTTTTGATGTTTTTAAGAGATTATTTTCATACGTATATTCTGTATTTGAAGATTGTGTATCTCCATAAGCATATACTATATCTTTCTTTGATTTTGGACGTCCTATATAGTAATTCTCTCCTACTCCTGATTCGTTATCAAAGTATGCGTAAAAAGAATTTTTACTTCCATAACCATTATTAATGCTAGAACTACTTCTCACAGGAAGATAATAGTTTCCATATGAAACCAAACCTGCTGTTGTTGTTCCTGTTAAAAAATTTTTCTCTAGTGTAGTTCTAGGAAGGATTGCAGTTACTACTTTCGGTTTATCGGCATCAGTTACAGTTAAAACAACATTTCCGTCTATTAATTCTTCTTTTTGATAATCAGTAGATTTAAATGAAAGTAATTGTGTATTATTTTCGGAAATATCAGTTGGAAATACCTTACTTTCATCGTTTGTTCTTATAGACCATTCTTTTATAGGGGATGAATCAAGAAGTGGATTAATTTCTACTCCTGTCCATACTTTTGTATTTTCAAAACTATCTGCATACCAAGAAGAGCGAGCTACTTGATGATAACCTACAATTCCTTTTCCTTGCATATGAGAAGTCATCCCTCTATATCTGAAATCTTGCTTTCTGTTTTCTTGTAAAAGCTGAGATACTGCATAAGAATTATCTGCTCGTGCTAATGATACGTATGGATAGTATTCTTTTTTAGTTTTAGTATAAAAATAAGGATTTGTATCTGGATTCAATTCTTTATAATCAACTGTAGTTGTAACACCAGACTGATTGATAGATTTGATTCTGGATAGTTCAGCTAAAGGAGTTTGCGCCTTATATTTATGTACTCTTGTATTTTTAAAAACAAAAATATCATAATAGTTATTATTAGACTTAATTGGATTTGTTAATGGTTGAAACAATCCATTTTCAGCTCCACCTACATTATAAGCTGGACTTGTAGAACTTAATCCCGGAATAAACTCTGTTCCTCCGTTTGCCTGTAAAGTATTAACTTCATATTGTAAAGTTCTCCAAAGAGCATTTCCACTATTACTTATACGACCCACTGAGTTTTTAGAATAGATAAAAACGATATCCGATTTTCCATCTTTATTAATATCCGAAACAGAATAAAAATGATAATCAATTAAAGATAAATTCGCTGGCTGAGTCGGTTTTCTGTATTTAAGAAAATTCTGTTTTAAGACACTCTGAAAACTATTTTCTGTTCCCATATAGAATCTCCAATTATCTGCACTTTGATAATCAGTAATAGGAATTGTAAAATCCAAGTTCCCATCACCGTTAAAATCTCCGAAAAGTATAGGGTAATCCGGATCTTTTGTCTCTGCAAGATTACCGGAATACTTGATTTTTTTCAGATATTGGGTAGGAGATGTCTTCACAAACTCAAATACCGTATAGGCTGTATTTGAAACATCGATGATATCTATTTTTCCGTCACCATCAACATCAAGATATCTTTGATTTGGATAATCGCTTTCAACGATTCCTGAGAATGGTGCATAGGTTGAAAACGGAGCATTGGCATTCTTGAGATCTACAATATACTTATCTACAAATCCAAATCCGGATTGTGGTGACAGGGTAATAAAGATATCAGATACTCCGTCTCCATTGATGTCACCTTCATTAAGGCTTACATTACATGAAGTACATGGTGTCTGAGAAAGAGTTTTTTCAAAAACCTTAACAAAGGTATTGTTCCTGAAAATATAACCTGCCACTTTACCGTTTTCATACTGAACAATCCCGTTTCCGTTATACACCTGCCCTTCTTCATCCAGCAGGACATTCACTATTTTGGCTTCTGCATTAAAAACCTTTCCTGTGGAGATATCCTGGTATGCATCGTTGAAAGCACCCAGCTTTACGACACCATTATTCATGACAAAGTCCAAATAAGAATCCCCGTTAAAGTCTCCTGTAAGCCTGACATTTTCAAAAGAATCACTGTTGGAAGGTAAAACTCCATAATAATCTATGCTGGAACCAACAAAATTCGGATATGTAAATATCACTGGATTAGCAGCTTCTCCCTGAGAATTATATTCTGTAATTTTATTTACAAACTTATAATTCGTTCCATTCTGTAAATAGTCAATTACATATTTTTTATATAGATTGCCATTGGATTGTACTGTAATATCTGTTAATAATTTATCTTGAACAAATTTATATCCTTTCACATAGGATTCTTCTACCAAATTTCTGTTAGTATAATTAAAATCTATCCTATTAAAATGAGGCTTTCCTAGTGTTTCGTTACCCCCCCACTGTATAGAAGATATTCTGCTTACGCGCCCTTGCATTTGCCCTGTATTGTAATCATATGAATAGCTGATATAATTACCTTTGGCATCTTTCCACTTTACAATATTATATTCAAGAGGAGTTCTTCCATTAAAAGTATTGAATTCCGGATCATTAGATTGAATATCTCCATACCAAGCCTGAGAACCATCTTCAAAAGTTACCTGAAAATACATTGGTTGAGGGGTGGAAACCTGAGCTGCTCCCACAGATTTAATTTTAATATTGGAATATTTTTCAGTAACATACTCTGCTCCATCTTTCCCATATTCACCCGATTTTAAAATCAATCGTTGCCCGTTGAAACTGTAATAGTCGGAATAATCCAGCTGAAGACCTTTAGCTTCTCCATCAACCTCTACAGATTTCCCCATTCTTGTAATTGCAGTAATCCCTGAAAGATTCCAGCCATAACCAGCAAGACCATTTCCGGAACCACTTACATATACAAGACTCGATTGTGGAGCAACATCTTTTATACCTGGTGGTAAATCTATTGGCAGTGTATATTGTAACTGCCCCGCTCCTGTTACTTCAATATTTCCTTTCGTATCATGGAAGCTTTTCCCTGAAGGAGCAGTGGTTCCCGAAGGATTATTTGCTCCCGCGTTTGAATCTGTAGGCCCACCACCCGGGTTTTCCGTTCCGGGACCAATTTTAGCGATAAAAGGATTCGATACATTTCCTGACGCCTTGAATCCCTGGGCCAGCACCACTGTCTGGGGATCCTGGACCGTCCGGGTCGTACTTTCTGCCTGGTACAGGATGGTTTGCGAAAAGCCCATGACTGTACACAAAGACAGTATAAATGATGAAAATAATTTCATTTTCATTTCGTTAATCATTATTGTTGGTTAAAAGTTTTATCGTTTGGTGATGTTTTTACTGAATACCCTGCCGTCCTTCAAAGCGAAGCGCACCACATAAACGCCCCAGTCATAGCCGGTCATGTTGATTTTCAGTTTCCTGTTAAGCCCCGGGATATTCTGCTGCTGGAACTTCCAGTGCACCGTGCTGTGCTGGTACAGGGAAACGGATTCGATAAGACCGTCCACTTCCTCCGTCCAGTCGATGGTCAGGTAATCGTTGACAGGAACCGGGTATAACCTGATCTGCTTTAAAAAAGCTTTCTCGTCCATCACAGGATCCTGTTTCACGGCAGCTGCAGTTTTTATTTCTTCTGCTTTTTTTACTTCTTTAATTTCTTCAGGAACCTGCCTGCCGGCTGAATTCGTCCCCCGGTACCTCTGGTTCCCTGCTTCGTCATATTTAAAATACACTTCCGTCTGGGAAAAGCCGAAGAAGCCTATCAGTAAAGAAGACAGCGATAGTATTTTTCTTTTCATGGTATTACTTTTTTGCTGATATTAATTCCTGAACCTGCTTTTTAAGTTCTGTAATATCTTCAGATTGAGATTTTAAAACTTTATTTTCTTCCTGAAGCTGCTTGATTTGTTTATTCTGTTCAATAGAATACAATGTCAGCTCTTCGATTTTCTCTAACAGCTTAGCATCCATCTCACCCAGATTAATCCCGTTTTTTTCGACTTCTTCAGCAGACGGGACATTCGGCAGATGTCCTTTTTCTGCAATATGCCTTTCTACTTCTTCTAAGGTTCTAAGCGTATAATTTTTTTTAAACACATAATCTGCCCAGCCATTAGTAGCAGCTACATCAACTTTTACTTTTTCCGTTCTGATTCCATCTTTTATAAATACCCGGTAATCATTACAGTCTGCGCAAACAGCACTAGGATTAGTTCCTAAAAAAAGTTTTCCATTCGCTCTTAATGACATGATCCACCCATAGGCAGCAGAAGTTGTCCATCCTCCAACATCAATAATACCGGGATTATTTGGCTGATATTGAGTATATCGCAGAAAAACAAGTGAGTTTCCATTATCATGATTAGCACCTTCATTTCCCACATAAAAAGTATCGGAAGGAATATTTGTCGAAATCTGAGTTCGGCCTGATATTTTCAGTGCAATATCATTAATAGGAGCTCCCGCAATACCTACATTTCCATTGGAGTTTACACGCATTCTCTCAAGATTATTTGTTTTCAGAACAAGATCCTGTCCGTCTGAGGTTCCAACGAAGTTAGTTGAAGAATTTGTTCCTGAATTACCTGTTAAATTCCAAGCCTGGGCAGAAACCAATGATGAAGCCAGAATGGCTAATGATAGTAATTTTGTTTTCATAAAGTATGAATATATTTATTTGAATGAATTAATTAAATGATAATATGATAATAAGACATGCTCTCCCTATCTTTTTGCGAAGGTAATTTCACAAAGCGCCAAAACGTGTCGTATTTTTTATTAATGATTTATTTATGTTAAGAAGATATATGGTTATCATAAGTATCATGGAATGTGGTATGATCTTGAGCGCGCAAATTTAAATAAAATAATTGTCTCAAAGAAGTGATATTTATCAGACACCGGTAAACACTAACCATATCATAAACAAAAAATACATCCGTGTCAAATTGGAAGTATTCAATTTTTTATTGACTTTAAAAAAGGTTATAAAAAAAAGTATAGGATTAATTCAATTATAAATGCATGAAAAATGATGATCTATTATATAGTCTCAGGCATTCGGAAATTATTTCAGATTAATTTTCTTTTCTGATTCTATCCCATTCTCTGATAGAAGAATCTAAATATTTTATATCAGGATTATTGTATAAAGAATCTTCTTTGTATTTATGAATAAAGTGATCCCAGTCAGGATTTCCTTTCAGAGGCGGAAACACCATATATCTTGCTCCTCCCTTATAATATTTTTCTTTATCAAAATTCCTTCCTAAGGATGTCTTTTGGATTATTTTGTAAGAGGTAAAATATATTAAAGGGAAAAACAATGGCAGGATGATGTAGATTTTAGGAAAATGATCCAATCCCCTTCCTATGAATATCAATAAAAATACATAAGGCACCAATTGAAAAACATAGGCGTCAGATACATTATGTTTTATACAGAATATTAAAAAGGGGATTATGCCTACAAGAAGATAATCACGATAAGTTTTATTCTTTAATCCCCAAAATAAAAAAACGGAGAAAAACAGAAAATTATAGATTAGAAAAATTAGATTTCTTATAATGCTTTTGATAATGATTGATGGATCAAAATTGAAAATAGAATTCTCATAGGAATTATCTGTAAAAATGGCTGTAAAAGTATTACATCCCATAAATACCGGAATTAATAAAACTGAAAATAAAAGGATCGTTACTATTATACCATAAATAACATGCTCCTTTAATACAGAGAAATTTCTGAAAAGGAAATAGAGACAGAGCGGTAAAAAAAGAATTGTCTGAATATGGATCAAAAAAAGGATACCCAGTAA
The DNA here is from genome assembly GCF_034047335.1 of Chryseobacterium sp. JJR-5R. Taxonomy (NCBI): domain Bacteria; kingdom Pseudomonadati; phylum Bacteroidota; class Flavobacteriia; order Flavobacteriales; family Weeksellaceae; genus Chryseobacterium; species Chryseobacterium sp. JJR-5R. The sequence continues at coordinate 892,426 of NZ_CP139137.1, read as the reverse complement.
AACACATGAATAATAAAAATACCTGACCTCTTTTCCCTGGATAAATTTAAATAAATTGGTAATAAACAGAATGACAAACAACAAATAGAATGTATATACTTCTGTGATAATAGATTGTCTCCAAAAGGTGAATGAAAGACCCAAAATCATTACACACATGAAAGAAGATTTTGGGGAAACATCTAATATGCTCAGTAATTTCCGCAGATAAAACAGAGAGAATACCCCTGATAGAATACATACAGAGACAAAGAGGGCATGTACTTTTATAAAAGAAAATATGCTGTGAAGGAGTGATAGGAGATTGGAAAACAGTACGTGATTTGTTGCATTCGAAGAAAAACCGAAGCCCTTATAGCCCTGCAAAGTAAAACCTAAGCTATCACCAAGTGCCGGATCTTTAGCTGTTGAAAATGCATATATAACCCCTATGCATAATAAGAAAATAATGAAGTGAAGATTATATTTTATTTTTATTGAATTCATAATTATTAAATTGTATAAATACTCATGAAAAGATATGTAACATTACCTTGGATTAATTCTTTTCAAACTGCTCCTATGATTATATAAAGGCGTATAAGGTAGGATATTATATTGATCCTAGCACATCACTTTAAGATTAAAGGCGCAAAAGTAAATAAAATAGTTATCTCACAGAAGTGACATTTATCACTTGTAAAAGAATATTAATACAGTATTAATTCCATTGTATACAACAACAAAAATGTCAATGGTATTATTTATCCTCCAGTTCCTGCATCCTGTTCTTGATAAAATCCGTCGGGCGGATACCGTTGATTTCAAAGAAAAGGTCGGAGAAGTTCTGCCTGGAAGCCATGCCGCATTCTTTTGCAAGCGTTTCAATGTTGTATTTGAGGTACTGCCTGTCTTCAAACAGTAAAACGGTAATGTAATTGATCCTCAGCTGACTCAGGTATTTGTTGAAATTAACGCCTTTATGCTCGTTGATCACCTGTGAAAGATAATTGGAATTGGTCCCTAACTGTGAAGCCAGTTTACTGATGGTAAGGCCTTTCTGGATAAATCCTTTTTTATCTTCAAAGGCCTGCAGCTTAAACAGAAGCTCTTCCACCTTACTTTCATGCAGAAGGTTTCTTTTTTCTTCAACAGGGATGATTTCTTCCTTGGGCACATCCTGATTTTTCATGAATTTTTCTTCAAGGAAAATGTATTTCTGCTTAATTTCTTTGGCTTTCCTGTGTCTTTTGGCAAATAAAATAATCAGTCCGACAGCCCAGATAATCAGGACAATAATAATGACAGTCACCAGGTAATTGATCTTCTGCAGCTTGTTTTTCTCATCCACCAATGTCCTGGTATCGTAATCTTTATGGATCTTAGGGGACAGGTAACTGAAATCCTTTGACATGATGCTGTCTGCCTTCAGAAGCTGGTTGGTGTAATAGAGCTGCTGGGTCTGGTCTTTGTGCTTTTTGCTGTAATCAATCAGTATTTCGTAATTTTCCCTGAGCTCAGGAAGGATAAATTGGTACTGGTTGAAAATAGAATCGATCTTTTGGAAATAAACAACAGATTTATGAGTGTCTTTCAGCTCTTTGTAACTTTTCCCGATATAAAAATAATTAACTGACAGCCTTGCAAAGTCCCTGCTGTTTTTCATAGAGCCCAAAGACTGATTGAGGTAAATCAAAGCCTCCTGGTACCGCTTGTCCCTGTACTCAGAAATCCCTTTGGACAGGAGAAAATACCCTCTTTCCTGAGCATATTCAGGATTATTGCCGGTTTCAGAAAGACCTGTCTGTATAGCGGAATCGGTTTCCTTATGTTTTCCGAGGTGACGGTAACAGATGAGCAGCTGATGAAGGCTGTTCAGGTAGCCTCTTTTATTATTATAAATTTCGTTGGGATGAGACTTAATATTCATTTTTGCCCTGTAGTAAGCAATACATTTCGTAAAAACTTCAGACGCTTCGTCATAATACCCAAGATAACTTTTTACCACCCCGATATGATAGAGATTCTGAAATTTTATAAAATCGTTTTTCGAGTTTTTGGAATATTTATATGCTTCAAGGTACTCATTAAGGGCAAGCTGGAATTTTTTATAATGGTAATAATAAACAACGCCTTTGTCTATATGCGCGATCACTTTAAGATCTTCAATACCTGATTCGTTTGCCGTCCAGACCATGCTGTCTGCATATTTTAATTTTTCACCGTTTAACGAAGAATAAAAAATACCGTCTTTATATCCCTGAACCAATCTCTCGTAGTTTTTTTCCTTTTTCCCTTTATTGATATAGGGCTGAATAAAAGGGAATGCCCGGACGTCATTTTCTTCAATATTTTCATATTTTGACCTCAGCCGATCGAACTCAATATCCGACTGCTGGGCAAAAAAAAGCTGAACACATCCTGTAAAAAATATAAAAAATAATTTTTTAATCACCTTAATGAGTTATTCCATGAATAATAGGGGTCAAAAATACGTAAAATCACCCTTGTTTTCTCAATGAATAATGAATTAATGAAAAGAATATAATTATTTCTATTTTACAAAAATATAAACTGATTATCAGTATATTAAATTCGCCTTATTCCTGAATTAGGACGTCATAATTTATAAATAGAGACAACAACCATTTTTATATTCCGATCTCAGGTGATAATTTTGGACTCAGAATTCAGCGGTACAGAATTTATAACCGAATATAATTTTGTAAAGCCGGAAACAAATAACGAGAAAACAGCAATAAAAACGTCATCGCAAATCAGTAATCAGACCAAAGGGTAAAAACTAATAACCACAAAAACATGATGATTCGATCATATATCCTGCCGCCTTCTTTAACAGGAATTACTTATCTTAGGGAAGGCCGGCTTTTTTAGAAATTAATGCAAATAAAAACTAAACGCCTTTAAAATTAATAACCATCAGAATTAAATTACATACCTACATTCATGCAGGTATCTTGAGAAAAGGTTTTCATGACCTGTTTTTATTAAAGTTTTCAGTTTTAATCGAAAAGAGACTGTTCCTTACGGGCAGCCTCTTTTCTTTTTAAAACATTAAGGATTTATAATCACTTCCAGCCTCCGCCTAAGCTTTTATAAATATCAACAACTGTACTCAGCTGTTTTTGTTTTGCTTCCACCAGTTCCATTTTGGCATCCAAAGCATCCCGCTGGTTGAGAAGGACCTCCAGATAGTCTGCCCTTGAATTCCGGAACAGCTGGTTCGCAATATCGATCGATTGTTCTAATGACTTCGTTTCCTGAGATTTCAACTGGTAATACTGGTCTATATTTTTAATTTTAGACATCAGGTTGGCTACATCCAGATAAGCATTCAGAATGGTTTTATCATATTCATACAGAGCCTGGATCTGCCTTGCATCTGCGGTCTGGAAATTGGCTTTGATCGCACTTTTATTGATGAGCGGACCTGCCAGTTCGCCCGCTAAGCCTGCCGCCATAGATTCCGGCAGCTTGACCAGGTAAGAAGGCTTAAAAGCCTCCAGCCCCAGTGTTGCGGAAATTTCCAGTGAGGGATAAAATTCTTTCCTTGCTGCTTCCACATCCAGTTTTGATGCTTTCAGTTCCAGCTCGGCCTGTTTGATATCAGGACGGTTCGCCAGCAACTGAGACGGAATCCCAGTATATACGGTTTGCGGAATGGTTGACATAAAACTTTCCTTTGATCTTACAATAGGCTGCGGATACCGCCCGCAAAGGGCATTGATCTGGTTTTCCTTTTCGGTAATTTCCTGCCGGATGGTGTATTCCGTTGCTTTGGATTTTGCCAGTTCAGCTTCAAACTTTTTTACAGCCAGCTCAGTAGCGGCCGCCGCTTCTTTCTGGATTTTTGAGATTTCCAGTGCTCTCTGCTGAAGCTTGATGTACTGCTGGATTATATCCAGCTGGTTGTCCAGTGCCAGCAGTTCATAATAATTATCTGCTACCTCTTCAATCAAATTGGACAGGACGAAATTTTTTCCTTCTACCGTAGAAAGATAATGGGCAACCGCGGATTCTTTTTCTGTCCTCAATTTTTTCCAGATGTCGATTTCCCAGTTTGCGGTTAAGCCGCCTTCAAAATTCCCCAGCGGATCAGGGATTTCTCTGCCGGGCTCAATGTCCGTAGTGGCATCGCCGGCTCCTTCACTTGTATAACGGCCTGCTTTTCTCACTCCGGCACCGATTCCTGCAGAAACAACGGGAGTCAGCCTTCCTTTTTTTGCCAGGACACCGCTTCTTGCAATCTCAATATCCTGCAGCGTAATCATGAGCTCCTGATTGTTCTTTAATGATGTTTCAATTAAAGCTACCAGGTTAGGATCTGTAAAAAACTGTCTCCAGGGCGTTGTTCCGCTGTTGGCATTGGCATCCGCCTGTTCTTCCTGATTAAAGTTCTGAGGCACATTCTCTTTTACCTCGTCTTTTACAACGGTTGCCATAGGTGCCTTACAGCCTGCCAGGACAAGCGATAAAGCAATGGCTGCTATATATTTATTATAAATCTTCATGTTTATCATCGTGTTGGTAAGGTTCTGTCTGTTCAGTTAAAGGGTTTTCCTCCTCATATCTCGCCAGCTTTGATTTTTCTGCGAGGGTCCCGAAGATGTAATACAATCCGGGGATGATCATCAATCCGAAAATTGTTCCGATCAGCATTCCTCCTGCGGCGGCTGTACCGATAGTACGGTTACCGATTGCTCCCGGCCCTGTTGCCATGACCAGAGGAATAAGACCGGCAATAAAGGCGAATGAAGTCATCAGAATCGGACGGAAACGGATGGCCGCTCCTTCAATGGCAGCCTGCGCTACCGGGATGCCTTCCTCGGCTTTCTTCTGTACGGCAAACTCTACGATCAGTACGGCATTTTTACCTAAGAGCCCGATCAGCATGACCATTGCTACCTGAGCATAAATATTATTTTCCAGTCCTAACAATTTTAAGCATAAGAATGCTCCGAAAATACCCGTCGGCAACGATAAGATAACCGGTAACGGAAGAATAAAGCTTTCATACTGCGCGGCAAGGATCAGGTATACAAATCCTAAACACACCAGGAAGATAAATACGGCTTCATTGCCTCGGCTTACTTCATCTTTGGAGATCCCGGCCCAGTCGATCCCGAAACCTCTAGGAAGTGTTTTATCCGCTACTTCTTTAATGGCTGCAATAGCCTGCCCGGAACTGTATCCCGGCGCGGGCGTTCCGCTTACCTCTGCAGAGTTGTACATATTATGCCTGGTAATTTCAGACAGGCCGTAAACTTTCTCAAGATGCATGAAATCTGAGTACGGGACCATCTGGTCTTTGTCATTTTTCACATACAGTTTAAGTAAATCAGACGGAAGCGCACGGTATTGCGGCCCGGCCTGAACAATTACTTTATAAGGCCGGTCAAAACGGATGAAACTGGTTTCATAATTCGAACCGATCAGCGTGGATAAGTTATCCATTGCTTTTTCGATCGTCACGCCTTTCTGTTCCGCAAGGTCATTATCGATTTTGAGCATGTATTGCGGAAAGCTTGCGGAATAGAACGTAAATGCAGACCCTAATTCAGGACGTTTCTTCAGTTCGTTCACGAAATCATTGCTCACTTTCTCCATCTTCTGGTAATCGCCGCTTCCTGCTTTATCCAGCAGACGAAGCTCAAAACCGCCGGCCGCACCATATCCCGGAATTGACGGCGGCTGGAAGAATTCTATATTGGCACCGGGAATATTCTTCGCTTTTTCTTCAAGCTTCTCAATAATTTCCGATGCAGATTCCGACCGGTCTTCCCAGCTTTTAAGATTGATCAGGCAGGTTCCTGAGTTGGACCCCGTCCCTTCAGTCAGGATTTCATAGCCGGCCAGTGAAGAAACAGACTGAACGCCGTCGATATCTTCGGATTCCCTCAATAATTCTTTGGCAATCTGGTTTGTCCTTTCCAGCGTAGAGCCCGGAGGCGTCTGGATAATTGCATAAATCATCCCCTGATCTTCTGCCGGGATAAACCCTGACGGCAGTGAGTTGCTCAAGAAGAAGGTACATGCGCAAAATGCCAATAACAAAGGAAGCGTAAATGTTTTCTTCTTTACTGTTTTCGTCAGCAGTTTTTCATACTTTCCGGCTCCTTTTGTAAATACATTATTGAATTTATCCAGGAAGATCGTAACCGGAGTTCTTCTTTTTGCTTTTCCGTGGTTGTTTTTCAATATTAAAGCACATAAAGCAGGAGTCAGGGTCAAGGCTACCACTCCGGAGAGGATAATCGCTGAAGCCATGGTAATAGAGAACTGGCGATAAAATACCCCAACCGGACCGGACATGAACGCAATCGGGATGAATACCGATGCCATTACCAGGGTAATTGCGATAATCGCCCCGCTGATCTCATGCATGGCTTCTTCCGTTGCTTTTAGCGGCGAAAGCCCTTTTTCTTCCATCTTGGCGTGGACCGCTTCAATCACCACAATAGCATCATCGACCACGACCCCGATTGCCATTACCAGGGCAAAAAGCGAAATCATATTCAGGGTAATTCCGAAAGCAGACATGATCGCGAAAGTACCTACTAATGAAACCGGAACCGCAATTGCCGGAATCAATGTTGAACGCCAGTCTCCCAGGAACAGGAAAACCACGATTGCCACCAGGATAAAGGCTTCAAACAAGGTATGGATTACTTTTTCAATGGATGCATCCAGGAATCTTGAAACGTCATAACTGATATCGTAATGCATGCCTTTAGGGAATGTGGTCTTCTGCAGTTCTGCCATCAAGGATTTTACATTTTTGATAACGTCGCTCGCGTTGGAGCCATAAGACTGTTTTACGGTAATCGCAGCAGAAGGTTTTCCATTCAAAGTAGAATAAATATCATACATGGAAGAACCGAATTCGATATCCGCCACATCTTTCAGCCTTACAAATTCTCCGTCTGTTTTAGCTTTAAGGATAATATTCCCGTAATCTTTTTCATTGTTGAAACGGCCTGGATATTTTAAAATATATTCAAATGACTGCGATCTTTTCCCGGAACTTTCCCCTGTTTTTCCCGGAGAGGCTTCGAGACTTTGGGCATTCAGAGCTTCCATCACTTCATCTGCTGAAATGCTGTACGCTGTTAATCTGTCCGGTTTCAGCCAGATGCGCATTGCATATTCTCTGGTTCCCAGGATATCGGCAAAGCCTACCCCGCTTACCCTTCTTAATTCAGACATTACATTGATATCGGCATAGTTGAAAAGGAATTTCTGGTCAGCTTTGGGATCGTCACTGTATAAATTGATATACATCAGCATATTGGGCTCTTCACGGGTAATTTTCACCCCTTCACGGACAACCAATGGCGGAAGTTTGTTAACTACTGAAGACACACGGTTCTGAACGTTAACCGCTGCTACATTCGGATCGGTTCCCAGGTCAAAAACCACCTGGATGGATGCTTCCCCGTCGTTCCCGGCATCGGAAGTCATATATTTCATTCCCGGCACCCCATTTAAACCTCTTTCCAGTGGAATTACCACAGATTTAATCAACAGTTCGTTGTTGGCACCGGGATATTCTGCTGTAATATTCACTTTGGGCGGTGAAATAGACGGAAACTGGGTAACCGGTAATTTCATCAGGGACAGCACTCCCATAAATACGATAATCAGTGAGATTACGATAGACAGAACAGGTCTGCGAATGAATTTCTTAAACATACTGTTTCTATTCTGCTTTTAATTTCAATGACTGAAGAACTTTTTTAGGGTCCTGGAATTTTGTCCGGACTTTCTGATCATCTTTTACTTTCTGAACACCTTCCAGTAAAACACGGTCTCCTGTTTCCAGTCCGGAACTTACCACATACACATCAGGAAGCTCATAGGATACTTTGATGTTCCTGGATCTTGCCACCCCGTCTTTTCCTACTACAAAAACATATTTCTGATCCTGGATTTCGTAGGTGGCTTTCTGAGGAATGATCAGGGCATTTTTCAGCGGCAATGCCATTCTTACTTTTCCGGTTTCGCCGTTTCTCAATAATTTATTGGGATTCGGGAATTTTGCCCTGAAGGCGATGTTTCCGGTTTCGTTGTCAAATTCCCCTTCAATGGTCTGGATCTGGCCTTTTTCAGGAAGCACTTCCCCGTTTGCCATTACCAGGCTTACTTCGCTGCTGCCCCTGTCTGCCACATGCATCTGATAACTTAAATATTCAGGTTCTGAAACGTTGAAATAACTGTACATATTGGTATTGTCTGAAAGTGAAGTGAGTAGGTCACCTTCATCAATTAAACTTCCCAGTTTCAGGGGAATCCTGTTGATAATCCCTGAAAAAGGGGCTTTAATGTCCGTGAACGACAGATGGATCTGTGCAAGTTTGGCTTCTGCGCTGGCTGCATCCAGTTTGGCCTTAGCCATTGATCTTTCGTTTTTGGAGACAATGTTATTATCGGCTAATGCACTTGCATTTTTCAGTTCAATGGTGGCCTGTGCCACTTCTGCCTTTGCCTTTAATACTTCTGCCTGATACAGCTTGGGCATAATCCTGAACAGGGTCTGCCCCTGATGCACAAACTGGCCTTCGTCTACAAAGATTTTCTCAAGAAAACCTTTTTCCTGTGCCCGGACTTCAATGTTCTTTACAGACTGGATCTGGGCTACATACTCTTTGTCAATTACCGTATCCATCACCAGCGGAGAGGTTACGGGATAAACTGACACTTCTTCTTTTTCTTCTTTTTTCTTGTTGCAACTGAGCAACAAAAGACTACTTAAGGCAATGCCTGCGACAACTCTTTTCATCATAATTACAGAGTTTATATAAATCGTTAATGTTTTAATAGGAAATGGTAATGGTAATGGTATGGATGTATTGCGATGGTGATGGCGATGTGCTGATTACCAGCAGGCACAACGCAGGATATTCTCTGCCGGCATCGATAGTCAGCAGGAAATATATTGAAAAATAGAATTTAAATCCTGATAGAACGAATCAGAATGAATTTTTTTACGGTAGAAAACCCTGACAGGGACTCATGAATGGCCTGCTTCGGTTTTTTGAAGCTTTTCAATCCAAAAATATAAGCCAAGCTGAAAATACCGGCAAAGACCACAATGGCCTGCAATGTATCTGAAAACTGAAAGTCATCTTCAGCAAGCTCTACAGAATAATTACTTCCTGCATCATCCGGTGCCTGCCGAATGGTCTGCTTTTCATAAGTCTGGTTTAAGCGGTTGGCTTTCTGGGGTAAGTTTTGTGAGGAATGAGAGATATAATCATTTCGCAGAGTTTTGACATTGATCTTGCTTTCCACTACGAAAAGCAGAAAAAGCGCTGTCAAAAAGTATACGATGTAAGTTCTCATATTGTTACTGCAAATATATGTCTAAGTAAGAATACATTTCAATTGATGCAAACTTTTTGTAATCTTCATTAACGATATTTAACACTCCTTTAAATTAGCTGAATTCTTTAAAAACTTTAAAAAGACTTCTTGCAAGCTGCTCAACAAAATTCAGTCAATCAAAATGTTATGAGCTACAATTCCAGTTAATTTACTTTCTGGTATCAAATTTGTTATTAAAGCAAGCATTGAAATTAATAGGAAAAATGTTAATAAATCATAAAATGAACTTCAGAGAACGTTATTTATTCTTACGGAGAATCAATCTGCTTATAAATAATTCAACAATGAGTCAATCGTTAACATCTTCAATTAATTAATAAAATTAATCTCCAAATGCATTATTTCCGCTGATTTTATCATTTAATTTAAATATGATTAATAATTTTTAATTAATTTATGTAAAATTAACAGTTTATTTAAATAATAGCCGTAATTTTATAGAATCTTAATGCTAAATAATGCAGCAATCCCAAATCACATACTATGAAAAAATTATTACCTGTATTTATCCTTATACTTTTTACGGCAGCAGCCTGTAAACATCCGTCAAAAGAAGAGGATATCGACTTGCAAAATGTAACTGCAATTCAGAATGCTGATCATGATAAAATTATGAAGGAGGTCTATACTGATGAATACGGTGATCAGATAGAAGTGGCTGTTAACGAAACCCGAAATACCATTACTGTCCATTTGAACGGTAAATCTTATGAACTGAAAAAGAGTGATGAGTTACCGGAATACACTGCAGGAGATGCAGAGTATCAGTATTCTGATATCAACGGTGATATTACATTTCTTAGAAAAGGTTATAATATGGTAATGTTCCATCATAAAAAAAATAAAGCATCTTCAGGAAGTACAAGAATGGCTTCCTATTAATGAATGATTGACTATAAATAATAAGCCTGATATTTTATGAAAAAAACAATATTTATTTGCTGTTCCTTCCTGGTCTTTCTGTTTACTGCTTCTTGTATAAGCAAGCCGGCAAGTTCCAACACCAGTACAACTGCTGACATTACGGGAAAAACATGGAAACTGACTGAAATCAACGGGCAGCCCATCCAGCTTAAAAATCCTGGTGCCAATCCGTATTTTAAGCTTAATACGGCCGATATGCGGTATACAGGAAACGGAGGATGCAACGGTGTAAGCGGAACTTTTGAGCTTAAGCCGGGTGCAATGCGGATTAAATTCAACCAGGGAATGTCTACGATGATTGCCTGTGATGATCTGGAAACGGAAAAAGCTTTTATCAATGCTCTGCTTACGGCGGATAATTATTCCGTAAACGGAAATATCCTGACCCTTAACAAAGCGAGAATGGCCCCTCTGGCCAAATTTGTGATCAGATAGGATAGTCCAATAATAAACACATCACTATAAATGAGAGCATTTCTGTATTTTGCAGGAGTGCTCGCTGTTTAAGGTATGCTAAGATTTTTTCTTATACATCACACAACAGATCAGTAAGGCAATATTCACCAGAACTGCAAAAGCATTCGAAACAATGATCGGAAGCTCTTTTTGTATACATCCGTACCATACCCATAAAGAAAGTCCTGAAATAAGGACCATAAGCATTACCCACGAGAGATCTTCAGCGTTTTTACTTTTGATTACTTTTATAAGCTGCGGGATCATTGATACCGAAGTAAGAATCCCTGCTATAATTCCCAATACATTTTCGTCCATACGATTTTTTATTCTTTACTTCAAGATAAGGAATTTTTTGTCGTATACAGTATGATTATGATTGTTATTACAGAATGATTAAGTTTTAACAGACAGCTTCAGATATCCTGCATTTCTCTTTTCAGTGCTGTAGAATCAGAAATTTTAAATGTTTTAAGCAGAACTTTACAGAAATCTTTCCAGGGAAACTTCTTCATGCAGAGGGATATCATGTTCTATGAAATCATACAGGCTTTTGGAAAAGTAGCATCCGTTCAGAATTCCTCTGGCACCCAGACCATTGAAAACATAGAGGTTCTGATATTCAGAATGCCTTCCGAGAATAGGCCTGCGGTCTTTTACCGTTGGCCTGAACCCGAAGTTTACTTCCTCGATTTCAAAACCATGGGGATAGAACTCGGCTAGCCCTTTTTTTAACTGTTCTACTGCTGATGCATCAACATCATTATGAAGCTGATCCCTGTCATAGGTACCGCCATAAAAATACAGCCCGTTTTGTACCGGAAATAGGAAATGCTTCTTTTTGAAGGTTATATTTTCAGGAACCGGTATGGAAAGTTTTACCTTGATATTGTGCCCCTTATTAGGCTGCAGAGGAATGTCTGAAAAAAACGGATTTTCTTTTACCCCGATTCCTTCACAAAAGATAATATTCTTAAATTGATAATTCCTGTAAACTGAATTTTGAGTATCCAGTTCAGAATACCCGAATTTTTCTCTAACAATTTGCTTCCTGTTATCCAGAAAGCTAAATAACCCTGCGAAAAATGCGTTAACTTTTAATCGTGCTGACTGGTTTACCTTTCCGGTATGAAAGTCGTTTTTTACGGTATCTAAATGATCGAAATTTTCGTCCAAGAAATCTGCGAGCTCATCTTTTTGAGATTTTTTATGCCAGAGCTGCTGTTCGTTTTCATCATGGAAGATTCTGTGGACAGGTGCATCAATCAGGTAATTTTCTCCTGTATATTCTTCAATTTCTTTTATGGACTCTTTCAGGAAATCAATCTGCTCCTGTGCTTTCCAGAAAGTGGTGAACTTTTTAAGAACTACAGGATTAATAATTCCCGCAGAAACCTGTGAGGCACTTTTCCTTCCTTCTGAAAATAAAACAAATGATTTCTTATCCCTGATCAGCCGATGGGCAAAAAAAAGTGCTGCGTATCCGTCTCCTACAATAATATATTCTACATTCTCCATAATAAAAAAAACCTGAGTAAAAGTACTCAGGTTTTCTATAATTATCAAGTGAAATTTAGTAATTCCACATATCATTTTCCATTTGAAGGATCTGCGCCTTAATTCTGTCGCTTTCTTCCAACTGTTCTTCAGAATCTCTCGGGATATAGTCTTTGATAACTCCATCGCCTAATCCTGCTGAAGATTTAAAGATAACCGAAGAGAATCTTCTGGCGTTAATCAAATCATCGAAAGATAAATCTGCAGAGGTATTTTTTCTGTTGTAAACATAATTGTTTGCCAAAATGTCCCTTGCATTAGGATAATATACCCAGAAAAGATCAATTAATTCATCTGCACCAGGCAAAGGCTGTCCGTCAGGAGTTGTTCTGCCGATCAGTTTTGGATCAGGACCCATTGCAGCAATTCCTAAAGGCCTGTACTTCAGCTGTCCGTCTCTTTTATCGATAAACCACATACCGAACATTTTTAAAACCTTTACCTTTTCAGTTGTAGTTTCGTATACGTCAGTAAGCTCTTTTTTCTCCTGCTCCGTTAACTGCCGTCCGCTGTTTAAGATATTAATTGCTTCGTCATCAACTCTTACATCAACCAGTCTCGATTTAATCTGCTCAGCATCAAGTCTCTGAACAAAATTTTCATCATCATAAACTTCCTTGATCTCGCCACTTAATGCTCCGTCAAGCAAAAGCTTATACAGGGATTTCGTCTGTGTAGATAATAATCCGTCGGGGTTGTTATAGTAGAAAGGCTGATTAATCTTATCGTTCATATCAATCACTTCCCAAACAAACATGCTTTTCAGGATATCTTTCTCATCAACAAACCCGTATTCCAGCGGCTTTACTTTTTTGTCGATAACAGTATCTCCCACTTTCATTTTGTTCTCAGCTCTCATCTTTCTGAATTCTTCCGGAGAGGAAGCGTTCAGGATAGTCTGGGAAAACATGAATCCCGAAACCAACACTAAAAAACTGCTAATATGTTTTTTCATAGTTTTATTATTGAACATTAATTAATACAGGTGAAATATTCGGTACGATTGTTCCGCCTAATCCGGTAGCCGTAGCTTTAATATCAAAGATATATACACCGTCTCCAGGTCTCAGGTTTCTGAACATTCCTGCCGCTCCTTGCAATGAATTGCCCTGAACCTGCATCGATGCTCTGCCAGGAACCCTTACCATGAACGAAGTCACGTTGAATGATACCGGGAAGTCAAAGTCAGGAATAACTGCCTGAAGTTGCTGGTTCTCCACTGAGCCAGCCGGCATTGTCAGCATATTCTTCCCTCTGATCTGTCCTTGTGGCGGCGGTACATTTTTAATTCTGTATTCAAATACCTGAGAAATAGATTTACCGTAAGGATCTGTACCCGATAATGTAATTTTAAGAACATTTCCGGAACCAGGTTTAACATCCCATCTTCCAGGACCTGTATTTTTCACAGTAGCTCCCGGAGCAGATAATGAAAGTTTTGCGTTGTCAGCACCTAAAATAGAACCTGATACAGGGTTATCAAGATTTCTGTACATTACATTCATCTTATCTGCAGAAAGCAATAATCCTTTCTGAAGTTTTACTTCCTGAGGACCTGCAATTACATTATATGTATGCGTGAACGGGAAGCTTTGTGCTTTACCTGTAGCATCCGTTAAAGTAATATTTCCGCTTAATGTGCGTTCTCCTATTCCGCTTGTATTAAGTGAAGCATATCCTTTTCCGTTTTCCTGTCTGCTTACGCCGGACATGGAAATCTTGTTGCTGTTAGAATAGTTTCCTAACATGATTACTGCTTCAGCCGGCTTACCGGATACTACATCTACAGGCGCGGAAACAATTGCTTCATAGCTGGTAAACTTGATACTGGCATCTACTTTTTCCTGAAGCATCAATGCCAATGCGTCAGACTGCACGTTTCTTGCATCATTCTGAATGATCTCCAGGTTAGAGATGGCTGCAATTAACGGCTGGTGATAGAATTTATTCTGGAACCACGTTTTATCGTTAGGAGATTTCCCTTTGGGATATTCCGCGATTAAAGATTTATTGGCTCTTTCTACTAAATCTTTTAACTGAGGGTTGTTACCGAAAGTTGAATTGATATAATTTCTTACGTCATCAATTTTGGCTTTTAAATCCAGAGCACCTTTTGAAGGTGCATTTTCATCTCCTTCCTTAAAGAAATATTCTGTTGTCGCTTCATTGTTGTTCAATGCTGCGAAATTCTCGCTTACATCGATATCCTTTCCGGCTTTGTCTTTCTCATGGAATTCTGATTTCTTTTTAAGCTGATCTTTGATTTCCTGAGCGGATTTTACCAATACATTAATTTTATCCCTTAAAACCTGATATTGTGCCCAGGGCTGAGCATAAGTATCCGGTACCTGCTGTGCTTTAGCTTCAAGCGTCTTCTCGAAAATCTTTTCGTTTTTTCGCTCTGTTAAAGTTCTGGTCTCATTAAGCGCTTTAGTGGAATCATAATATGATCTGATGATTTCTGCATCAATATTTAGGGCCATCATTGCGATGAACACCAAATACATCAGGTTGATCATCTTCTGACGAGGGGTCTGTTTTCCTTGTGCCATTCTCTTTTCTTTGTTTGTTTAATTAAGATTAAGTAGTTAAATTTTAGAAATGGTTTAGGAATTAAGATTTCATAGCAGTTAGCATACCACCATAAACTCTGTTTAGATTATTTAAGTTTGATGTTAAACCTTGTAATTCTTGATTGAATTTTTCTGAATGTTCAGCAGACTTCTGCATATCCTGCACATATTTTTTAGCAAATTCAGACTGTCTCTGTCCGTTTTCCAGCTGCATGGCATACAAAGCATTCATGCTTTCCATATGCTGAGCTGCTTTATTTAATTGCTCATTATATTTATGAGTGGATGCTGATACGTCAACCGTCTGGTTGATCTGATCCACTGAGTTTGAAAATTTATCGATCCCTGTTCTTAATCTGTCAAATAACTGAACATCAAGTTTGGCATCGGCAAGCATTTTGTCCAATTTGGTTGAAAGTGAATTTTCCATTTCAGCAAACTGAGCGGAAACATTTTTAGACGCATTATTTGAATGCAGTGGGTTTGGGTTGGCATGCTTATCCAGTAATTCAGGATACACATTTTCCCAAGCATAAGACTCTTCTGATTTTGGCGGGTCGAAAGCGAAAATGATGAAGATAATTGCTTCTGTGATAAGTCCCACGGTAAGGGCTATGTTACCATTAATAGGCCCTAAGGTAATGTGAGTAATTTTAAGCCAAGCTCCAAGAATTACAATTGCAGCACCGAATGAATAAAAGAAGTTCATCCAAGCATCTTTAGTCTTAAACATATAAGTTAGTTTTTTTAAGTGTTAAATTAAAATTATTGTTGAAAGTAATGGTATGATAGAATTGAATTATCTGTTAACTCTTCTTGGCTTAACAGCAGCTTCAGGAATATCCTGTACTGTTCTGAATCCGATATAGCTTCTTGCTGAATCTTTTCTTTCCCAATCTCTGGCACCGGTCATCAACATGTAACCTACATCTTTCCAAGATCCTCCTCGTACTGATCTTTTATCATCAGTCCTGTCTTTGGTAGAAGGGTTTAAAGTAGATGAGAATCCGTATGAAGAATTGTTGTAGGCAGATTCTGTCCATTCAGAAACGTTTCCGGCCATGTCAAATAATCCAAATCCGTTTTTCTTGAATTTCTTTACAGGAGCCGTATATGTATAAGTACCTTTTTTGTCGTCTTCCATATAGTTACCTCTCTTAGGTTTGAAGTTTGCCAGGTAGCAACCTCTGTCATCCATCAAATAAGGACCTCCCCAAGGGTAAGTAGCATTTTCCATTCCGCCTCTTGCAGCATATTCCCATTCGATTTCCGTAGGCAGCCTGAAGATCAGTGGTCTTTGTTTTCTTCTTTTTAAGCTTTCGTTATAGTCAGATTTCAGTTTGGATCTGAAGTTACAATAAGCTCTTGCCTGGTCCCAGGTTACTCCGACTACAGGATAGTCTTTGTAGGCTTTGTGCCAGAAATACTGTTCGAACAACGGTTCGTTATAGGCAAAGTGGAAATCTTTCACCCAAACGGTTGTATCCGGATAGATGGCAATACTTTCACTTCTAAGATAGTTTACGCCTCTTTCTCTGTCGGCCAGGGCAGCATCCATATCTCCCCATCGATAAGTATATTTAAGTTTACTAACGTCAAGTATTCTTTCATTGCTGACTCTTGAAGAAGCCGGCAGATACATGGATTCCAAAACTTCTGCGTATTCTACATCAGGATATTTAGAGGTATTCCAGTGCAATGGAACTTTCCAGTCGATTTTTTTTGTAGGGTCAAAAGTAGTTTCATCTCCGCCTCCCTGAGCTTCAAGATATTCCTGATAAGGTGTTAAATTTTCTTCTTTCTGGGCAAGGTATGCATAGTCTCCGATGTTTGTCCCTCTTCCTTTGCCTTCTCCGCCTTCTCCGGCAGCCTCAGCAAGTAAAGTTCTGGCAATAGAATCTCTTACATAATTGATAAATACCCTGTATTCTGCATTTGTAGTTTCTGCTTCATCCATGAAGAAAGAGGAAACAGTAACGGTTTTTGCTTGAGCTTTTTCAGGACTGTTTGTGAAATCCTGATCAGTTAAACCTGCAACAAAAGAACCTGCAGGAATTGCCACCATTCCGAATGGCCTTTCTGCAACAAATGATTTTGTTTTTTCTCTAGGTATCAATTCTCCTTTTGTTCCGGGTTTTCCGACAGAAGAAGATCCCCCACCTGAACAAGATACCGATGCTACCGACGCAGACAATAATAAAAGAAATATCCTTTTCATGTTAATTTTTATAATTAAGCCGTAAATATATAATTTTTTTAAGAAACTTTTAAGATTTTTTTTGAAATAACGGAAGAAATCTAAATTTATTTTATTTGTCCATAATTTTTATTCTACCGTTACAGATTTTGCCAGGTTTCTCGGCTGGTCCACATTTGCTCCCCTGTATACGGCGATATAGTATGCAAGAAGCTGTAACGGCACTGAAGCTACAATTGGTGAGAAACACTCTGATGTTTCAGGAATCTCAATCACATAATCTGCCATTGCACTTACCTGAGTATCTCCTTTATTTACCACTGCAATCACCTTCCCTTTTCTTGCCTTGATTTCCTGTACATTGCTTACAATTTTATCATAATGCCCTTTTTTCGGAGCAATAATAACAATCGGCATATTTTCATCAATTAAGGCTATCGGGCCATGCTTCATTTCGGCAGCAGGATACCCTTCCGCATGAATGTATGAGATTTCTTTCAATTTCAAGGCACCTTCCAAAGCAGCAGGATAATTATAGCCTCTTCCTAAATACAGGAAGTTGGTTGTATTGATAAAGTCTTTGGCAATTTCCTGCACCAGGTCATGGGTAGAGGCCAGAACATCTTCAATTCTCTTAGGAATGACATCAAGTTCAGCAATTAAGCTCATGAATTCTGCATTCCCCAGGTTTCCGTTATGCTTTCCTAATTTAAACGCAATTAAGGTAAGGATGGTAAGCTGTGCAGTAAAGGCTTTTGTAGAAGCCACCCCGATTTCAGGACCGGCGTGTGTATAGGAACCGGCGTCTGTAATCCGGGCGATTGAAGAATCTACCACATTACAGATTCCATAAATAAATGCCCCTCTTTCTTTAGCCAGCTTCAATGCAGCCATGGTATCTGCCGTTTCTCCGGACTGGGAAATGGCAATCACCACATCTTTATCGGTGATAATCGGGTTTCTGTATCTGAATTCTGAAGCATACTCCACTTCAACCGGGATCCTGGCATATTCCTCGATCAGGTACTCTCCGATAAGGCCCGCATGCCATGATGTTCCGCAGGCAATGATGATGATCCTGTTTGCATTCTTGAATTTCTCGATATGATCCCAGATTCCGGCCATTTTAATCACACCTTCCTCCACCAGCAGTCTTCCTCTCATGGTATCATGTACAGATTTCGGCTGCTCGAAAATTTCTTTTAACATAAAATGTTCGTACCCGCCTTTTTCAATCTGTTCAAGGCTCACTTTCAGTTCCTGAATTTCAGGCTCGATTTTAGAATTTGCGATAATGGTCCTGATGTCCACTCCGTTTTCCAGTGAAATGGTTGCCATATGCCCTTCTTCCAGATAAATTGCTTCCTTGGTAAATTCCACAAAAGGAGAAGCATCGGAAGCAATAAAATATTCCTTATCCCCGATTCCGATTGCCAAAGGAGAACCCAGCCTTCCTACTACCAGTATACCCGGATAATCTTCATGCATCACTGTAATGGCATAAGCGCCATATACTTCATTAAGGGCATATCTTACTGCCGTCGGGAAATCCGTTTCAGAAGTAAGTTCCATGAAATACTGGATAAGATTGACCAGGACTTCCGTATCGGTTTCAGATTTAAAAGTAAATCCTTTTTCGGTAAGCATGGTTTTAATGGTATCGTAATTTTCAATGATACCGTTATGCACCAATGCAAGTTTATTATTATTGGATAAATGCGGATGTGAATTCCTGTCACTCGGAACACCGTGGGTAGCCCAACGGGTATGCCCCATCCCGATATTAGCCGTTCCTTTTAAATTTCCGGAAATACTAACCAGGTCATCTACTTTTCCTTTCGTCTTTTCAACCTCCAGCTTATTGTTTTTGCCTTCAAGAACAATCCCGGCACTGTCATACCCTCTGTATTCCAGCCTCCTAAGGCCGTTAATTACTATATCGTAAGCGTCCTGAAAACCTGTATATCCAACGATTCCACACATAATTGATCAAGTGTTTTTTTTTAAAATTTATTTTGTACCGTAAATGACTCTAAGCGTTGCTTTGTTCGCGTCACTGGTTTTTGACCCTACGAATACAGCCCTGCTTGTATTATAGGGAGTGGTTGTAAACTGATATCCTGCTAAACCGGTACCTGCAGAATTACTCTGGAAAGATCCCATATCAATTCTGAAATATTTCGTAGGATTTTTGGTTTCCGTATTGGTTTCCGTGCTTGACTTCGGCTCTACAATATCTTTCAAAGATTTAGTAACGATAAAATCATAATAAGCAGGGTTTTTATCTAAATCGTACGCTTTATAAATAGTATAATTATTTGATCCGGCCAGATTCAATACATCATTTGTAAAATTGGTTACTGTTGCATTTGGCTCAGTAGATGAAATATATTTCTGCACGAAGGTAAAAGCTGTCGGTTTAGCATAACCGTTATTCCAGCTGGTATCCGTATACAGTCTGATTTTAGCACTGATGATGGCAGCTTTGTTTTCCTCATACAGTTTTTTAAGTTCCGTAATGGTAGATTCCGGAAACTTTATGCCAATTGAAGGTCCACCCATTCCCTGGGCAAATAATTTTTCATCACCGTTTTTTCTGTCACCGATAGCAGCCGTTCCTAATGCAGATCCTGCTCTATCATATTGGTACTGGCCGATATGCGTATTGGCAGCGCCCAAAGCAAAAGCATAGGTTGCAGGAGTTTTGGTTGTTACGCCGTTTTCTGTTTTGTCATATTTGTAGTACATGATCAGCTCCATATCATTTGGCGAAAACTGGAATAAATATCCGTCATTTTCTGCTACGGAAATTCTAAGCCCTTTGATGTGCCTGATAAAATTCGATGCATCCTGAAGCTCAGGCTGGTCTTTTTTAGCGATAATTTTATCCTGGAAGAATGTCTTGTCCAACGGAATTCTTATTCCCGGAACAGAAGCTGTGAATAAAGCACTCCCGTCGCCGTCTTTTGTAATTGCAATGGAACTGATACTTCCCTTAAACTCTTTTGAACCTAAAGTTTTAGCGGCATCATATGCAAAATTCTGGTTAGAAACAACGGTATCAGAAGGTCCTTTTAAAAACTCAGTAACTTCATTTACATTGATATTGAATGTTCTTTTCGCTTTCCCGAATTTCAGGACCGGATAAGTATTCACTACTTTTTTGGCACTTATATTAGCCTCCGTTGTTGTTGAATACGTATAATTATCATCCACAGTAGTTGTGGTAACAGAATCTGAAGCATAGGTAGGCTTCATCACCAAGACTACAGAATCTACAACAGCATTTGTCCCAAAATCCGGATCATAGGTAGATAACCTCAACTGGGTAAGATATGATGCTTTCTGCAGACCGAACTGTCCTTCGTTGAAAGCACCCAGAACGGCATATGTTAATTTTCCGGCATCACTTCTGATGCTGTTGTTATTATCAATATTAAAAGCAATAATGTCGAGAGACTTTTCCTTACCCTGTGCAGCATCGTCCAAAAACAGCTGCTCACCAAGCGTATCGGCATCCGGCTCACAATTGTAAAGCAGTGCACTTCCAAAAATCACCATAGACAATACGGTGACCGCTTTTTTAATCGTATGAATCATTAAAAATAATATGTTTTAATAAAGTTGATTGATTGAATTTACATCAAGGTATTCCGACTTCGGCGTGCTGGTTTCATTAAAGGCCTTATCCAAGTCTTCATCCAGAAATTCGTCTCCTTTTACCACCATGTCCACATAGTTCATGCTGTCTGCCACAAAAGTCTTTACACTTGGGTTCTCTAAAGCCTTAAGGCCTGAAATATTGTCAAACTTAAGTTTTGCCGCGATGTTCTGATCCAGTGCCGCATCCTTTTCATTATATAATGAAAGCACAATTTTTGCGTCTTTGAAATACGTATCAGATTCGTAATATGTTTTTAGATAAATCGGGACGAAAGAAGCCATCCAGCCATTCAAATGAATAACGTCCGGAACCCAGTTCAGTTTTTTGATGGTCTCTATAACCCCTCTCGCGAAGAAAATAGCCCTTTCGTCATTATCGTCGAAAGCCTTACCCTCGTCATCGAAATAATATTGTTTTCTTTTGAAGTATTCTTCATTGTCAATAAAGTACACCTGAAGCCTTTCTCCCGGAAGAGAAGCTACTTTGATAATTAAGGGCTGATCCAGATCATTGATTATGATATTCATTCCTGAAAGGCGGATCACCTCATGCAGCTGGAATTTTCTTTCACTTATCTGTCCAAATCTTGGCATAAAAACTCTTACATCATTGCCTTCGTTGTGCATCTTAAGTGCCATTTTATTTACCACTGCAGCCATATTGGTATCTTCCTGATATGGATACATCTCTGTAGTAATGTACAGTATTTTTTGATTCGGCATAAACTTCTATCTAATTTTTGTAAAAATGCTTTAATGCGCAAAATTACGAAAAAACATCCAACATTAGTTTAATTAACATTTTTTTACGATAATTCCCATCTTGGCATTGGTAATACAGCGTTAATTCTATTATAATTATATGATATTTTTACTATTTTTGAATTACGATTTAAATAAACTATGGAAGTTCTAAAAAGTAAAAAAGTTCTTCAGGATTTCATTGAAAGACAGAAAGAAATGGGTAAAAAGATAGGTTTTGCCCCTACAATGGGCGCCCTTCATAACGGCCACTTATCCCTTTATAAAGAAGCCAGAAAAGAGAATGACCTGGTGGTTTCATCAATTTTTGTTAATCCCACTCAATTTAATAATGCTGAAGACCTGGAAAAATACCCCAGGGACATCAACCGGGATATTTCAATTCTTGAAAAATCAGGCCTGGTAGACGCGGTATATATTCCTCAAGTATCTGATATTTATCCTGAAAAAACAGAAAGCCAGCATTATGAATTTGACGGCCTGGAAAATGAAATGGAAGGAAAATCAAGACCCGGGCATTTTGACGGGGTCGGGACGGTAGTGGAAGAGCTGTTCAGGCAGGTAAAGCCGGACAGTGCATACTTCGGTGAAAAAGACTTTCAGCAGCTGGCGATTATCAAAAAAATGGTTGAAAAGAAAAAAATTCCGGTTAAAATAAAAGGTGTTTCTATTTTCCGGGCGGAAAACGGACTGGCCTTAAGCTCCAGAAACCAAAGGCTGCTTCAGGACCGTAGAGAAGCGTCCAAAGTTATTTTTGAAACACTGAACAAGGTAAATGACTGGTTCAGGATCGTGACCGTTCCCGAGATCAAGGAAAGGGTCCAGGATATTTTTGACCACCAGAGAGGCATGCAGCTCGAATATTTTTTAATTGCAGATGAAAAAACTTTAAAAGAAACGGATTTCTTCTATAAAGATTGCAACTTCAGGGCTTTTATCGTAGTAATGGTGGACGGAGTAAGGTTAATTGACAACATGCATCTGGATTAATTAAAGAATCCAGTTATACTTTAAGCCAGGCGTTACTACTTTAAGTGACGCTTTTTTACTGCAGTTTAGTACCCGTTTTATAAGCGAATCCGGAAAACATGAATCTCTTCCTTTTCATTGATTCATCAAACCGGTTGTACCGGCATCTTTATTGCTTGTGCATGGAAATTAAATAAACACAGGAATTTTCCAATCTGAACTATATACAAAATCAAAGGCCTCCTGTAGGAGGCCTTTGAAACACCAAATCACAAAATATTAATATGAAAAAAATTTACTTTTCAGTAAACTTGTGACCCGGCTGGGATTCGAACCCAGGACCCATACATTAAAAGTGTATTGCTCTACCAGCTGAGCTACCGAGTCGGCCACAATTAAAAGTGAAGCGTTTCACTTTAATCATTAATTTTCTTTTGCAGTGCCTGCGACTGGACTCGAACCAGCACATCCTTAGGAAACCACCCCCTCAAGATGGCGTGTCTACCAATTTCACCACGCAGGCAATAAAATTACAAAAATCCAGTAATTTTTTTGCTAGTGACCCGGCTGGGATTCGAACCCAGGACCCATACATTAAAAGTGTATTGCTCTACCAGCTGAGCTACCGAGTCGGTCACTTTAGCACCAAGTTTCATTTGATTAATGTCCCTTGTTTTAAGTGGTGCAAAGATATAGCTTTTTTTTATTTCTCAAAACTTTTTTGCAAATTTGTTTAAAAAAAATTCATGATAATTTCACTGGTCGGATACATGGGAAGTGGCAAAACTCACATTTCCAAAATATTAAGCGAGAAACTCAATTTTAAATTTATTGACCTCGATAAAGAGATTTTTCAGAGAAACAAATTAACCATTCCTGAAATATTTGAAAAAAAGGGAGAACTCTACTTCAGGAAGCTGGAAAGGGAAGTTTTAGAAGAAATTCTGGCGAAGGAAAAAAATGCGGTTCTAAGCCTGGGAGGCGGAACACCTGTTTATTACAACAATATGGAAATTATCAATAGTAATTCAAAAAGTGTATTCCTGAAAGCTTCCGTAGGCACCCTGTCTGAAAGGCTTTCCAAACAAAAGGAAAAGCGGCCGCTGATTGCCCATATTTCTGATGAGAACCTGCCTGAATTTATTGCCAAGCACCTGTTTGAAAGGAACCTGTTTTACGGCAAGGCACAATTCAGCGTGGGTACAGACCACCGGCAGCCTGAGGATATCGTGGATGAAATTATAGAAAAGCTCTATCTCTAGAGCTTTTACTTTAATCTTCTTTCTTCTCGGTACCGTCATTGGTTTCGCCAAAGAAATCGTCCCAATCCGTAAAATCCGAGTCAACATCGTTTCCTACGTAATCATCCATTTCCCGCCGGTCTTTTTTGGTAGGCCTTCCTTCTCCCCTGTTCCGGTAATAATCCTGGGACATTTTACGCGTTTTCAGCAGTTCGTACTGTTCTTGGTCCGTCACATCCTTGATATGGAGCGGTACCAGCTTGGCTCCCATCCTGCTTTTGGGAATCTGAATGACCTTGATTTTATAGTCGATCTGATTCTTGCGGATCTTAATCACATCCCCTTCTTTCACCTCTTTGGAAGACTTCACTACAGAGTCACCGATAGCTACCCTGTTCTTTTTAATTTCTTCTGTAGCAATGGTTCTTGTCTTATAAAACCGAATACTCCATAAAAATTTATCTATTCTCATAATTTTTTATACTTTTGCCGTTATATTATTTGTAAAGTAATTAAAGTTTTTGAAATGAAAAAAATATTTTTATATATCCTTGCAGGATCTCTTTGTTTTTCTGCCTGTAAAAAGGATGATGATGAAGTGGCAACTTTCATAGAGCCGGATGACATCGGAGTAAGAAATTCATATGACGACCAGGCCATTCAGAAGTATATGACTGAAAATTATCTGGATGCCCAGGGAAATATAAAAGCGTTCAGCTCTACAGATGCTGCCGATGACAATGAAAAAAAACTTTCTGAACTTAATCCTGTAAAACTGCCTTCAGGAGTCATCTATATCGTAAGAAACGGTGCACAGCCGGCAACAGGCGTTACGATAGAAGCGAATGCAGCCACCCAGATCAGAACCATGATCAGAGCCAATTATTACCTTGCCACCGATACGGACGGCAATGTAGCTTTTGCATCCGGGGGAAGCCTTACCAATACCATCAACGGAGGCGGCTCGCCGCTTACCGATCCTTTGTTTTATTATGCTAAAAAATCTGTCAGAGATTTGGGGACAACAGATATTGCAAAGCAAAGAAGCTATTATGAGATTGAAGGGCTTCAGGAAGGCCTGACGTATTTCAAAGGATATGCAAATAAAGCGGACGGAGATCCCTACAATCTGCAGGGCGTGATTATCGTTCCTTCAAGAGCAGCCTTTGGAAGAGATGCCCACTACAACTACAACAATTTTTCTTTAAAAAATACAACGTTTGTATTTAACTTCGAGATTTACAAGGCCAATACAAGGCCTAGTGACGATCAATAAAAATTAAAAGCGCTCTAATAAAAATAGAGCGCTTTTTTTATGTTTTAAAATGTAGCTTTATGCTTTACATTCCCTAAAATGTCCGGAAAATAATGATCTGACAGATGATCGAACTCATCGCCTCTCATGAACATACTCGCATCCACTTCTTCATAAGAATTTCTTCCGGCGGCTGCAATCAGCTCATTACAGGTATGAAGCGTGTTTTTATGGAAATGGTATACCCTTTCAGCTTTATCGGTTACATCAAGGCCTTTGATCAGCATTTTATCCTGAGTGGCAACACCGGTAGGGCAATTGTTGGTATTGCACCTTAAAGCCTGGATGCAGCCTAAAGAGAACATAAATCCTCTTGCGTTATTGCACATATCTGCTCCCATAGCAACAGCCCTTAAAATATCCAGGCTTGTAAGAACTTTTCCGCTGGCAATTACCCTTAACTTATTTCTCACTGTATAATGCATAAGCGTTCTGTTTACATAAATAAGAGCAGGTTCAAGCGGCATCCCCACGCCGTCTGAAAACTCAGGCGGCGCCGCTCCGGTTCCTCCTTCCGCTCCATCCACCGTAATGAAATCAGGATAGATTTTCAGAACGTTCATCTGGGCACAGATGTCTTCAAATTCTTTTGTATCCCCGATACACAGCTTAAATCCGACAGGTTTTCCACCCGAAAGCTCCCGTAATTGCTGCACAAACCTCAACAGTCCGGCCGCATCCGAAAAAGCAGAGTGCGACGGCGGCGAAACAATGGTCATCCCTGGCTTTACATGGCGGATCTTTGCAATTTCCGGTGTATTTTTCACGCCCGGCAGAACGCCTCCATGTCCGGGTTTTGCGCCCTGTGACAATTTTATTTCAATCATCTTAACATTCGGCAGGTTAGCATATTTTGTGAATAATCCCGGACTGAAGTTTCCTTCATCATCCCGGCATCCGAAATATCCGGTACCGATCTGCCAGCACAGGTCACCGCCCTCCATATGATAAGGTGAAATTCCGCCTTCACCCGTATTGTGATAAAAATTTCCTTTTTTAGCCCCTCTGTTTAATGAAACCTGAGCCCTGTCGCTTAAAGACCCGAAACTCATAGCTGAAATATTGAGCAACGAAGCGTGGTAAGGCTGTGTGCACTGTGCGCCTCCTACCCATACCCTCGGAAGGTCTTCTGCCGGAGACTTGGCATAGATGGAATGCTTAATCCCTTCATATTTCCTGTGGTTGATTTCCAGCTGTGTCCCGAAAGGCACGGTATCATTGAGGTTTTTTGCCCTTCTGTATACAGCGGAACGCTGATTTCTCGGAAAAGGCTTTCCATCCGTCTCTCTTTCAATAAAATACTGCTGCATTTCCGGGGAAATGCCTTCAAAAATATATCTGAAATAGCCTAATACAGGGAAATTTCTTAGGATTGCATGTTTTGTCTGGCTGGCATTATAAACTCCCAGAGTATATACTGCCGTTAACAACATAGGGATCCAGTAATGCGCCCTGATCAGCAGTGCCACAGCCCAGGTAACAATCACCAATACCAATCCCCAGGATAAAAACTTATCTCTCATAAAAAATGTAGATTTAAAAGTTAGTAAAACTTAAATATAACGGAATTTAAGTAAAGTCACGATCAATCACCGAAGATTTAATAAAATTTTATAGGTATCAAATTATTATCTTTAGAAAAAATTAATCAGCCGATGGATGTAAACAAAAAGGTTACCAAAAACTTTTATTACTGTACCTTTATTCTCTTCTTTATCAATTTTTCCACAAAAAGTTTTGGTCAGCAGCTGGTTCCTTATCAAATCAGCAAAGATGTTTCGATCCAAATCCCACAAGAATTCATTGTTGTGAATACTTTGGACCAGAATATAATCCGGGCACCTTTAGAAGATGAGGCTCTTCTGATCATGAATTCCAGTAAAAAATCAGCCTCCTACATAGAAGACAAAGATGAACTTCTGAAATTTTATGAAGATTTCCAGACAGGAATGTTAGATGAAACCAAAGGACAACTTATCACCAAATCTTTTGTACAGATCAATGGATTATACTTTCTTAAATCAAGTTTCAGAACCAAAATCAGTGATGCCGATAAGATTTGGCATAATTATCTGTTATTGCTTGATAAAACTTCATACACTTTTATCCTGATGGGGTCTCCTGAGAATACCAAAAATACAAAGTTCTTTGAGGAAAAAATCATTCCTTCCATTACATTCAGGAAAGGACTGAACCAGGAAAATCAATTCAACACCAACACAGAAGATTCACCGGCATATAATATCGGCAAACTGGCAGGAACACTTTCTGTTTACGGACTTGCAGGCGGCCTTATTCTATTCTTTATCTTAAGAAACAGAAAAAGTAAATAAACAGGCTTAAATCTTTTCTAAGAAACGTTCAAAAGAATTCATGACAGAAACGGCACCGTCTGCCTCAATTTTTTCCAGTTTTAAAAACTCAATCTGATTAACAGAAGCCTGATCGAAATCTTTCTGTACCCTCACATAATTTTCTGTGAACCCAAACATTTTTCCGTCTTTATTTTCATGTTCCCAAAGCACGGGAAGCGTTTTTCCAAGCTGTGCCTGATAGAAGGCCATTTTTTTCTTTTCAGAAAGGATCCTCAGCATTTTATTGCGATGTTTTCTTTCAGGGATAGGTACCGTACCATCCATTCCGGCAGCTTCGGTATTTTCTCTTTCAGAATAGGTGAAAACATGCAGATAACTGATGGGAAGCTCATTCAGAAAATTATAGGTTTCCATAAACAATTCTTCAGTTTCTCCCGGAAAACCAACGATGATATCAACACCAATTGCCGCATCGGGCATCACTTCACGGATTTTGTTTACCCGGTTTCTGTAAAGTCCGGTAAGATAGCGGCGCTTCATTTTTTTCAGTAAATCGTCGCTTCCTGACTGCAGAGGGATATGGAAATGCGGAACAAAGCTCCTGCTTCTTGAAACCAGTTCGATGCTTTCATCTTTCAAAAGATTAGGCTCAATGGAAGAGATGCGGATTCTTTCGACCCCGTCTACCCGGTCTAATTCTTTAATCAAATCTAAAAAAGTATGTTCGTGCCTTTTGTTTCCGAATTCGCCTTTGCCGTAGTCACCGATATTTACACCGGTCAGAACAATTTCGCGGATATCTCTTGCTGCAATTTCCCGGGCATTTTTCAATACATTTTCGATGGTATCTGATCTGGAAATTCCTCTGGCTAAAGGAATCGTGCAGTACGTACACTTATAATCACAGCCATCCTGCACCTTTAAAAAGGCTCTTGTCCTGTCCCCGATCGAATAACTCCCGATAAAGAAATCGGTTTCTTCAATTTCACAGGAATGAACCAGCCCTTCGCTTCCGGATTTCTCCAGATCATCCAGGTAACTTAAAATATTGAATTTCTCTTTGGCACCCAATACCAGGTCTACTCCCGTAATCCGGGAAATTTCTTCAGGCTTCAGCTGGGCATAGCATCCTACAATAACCACCAGTCCTTCCGGATTGGCTTTCATCGCTCTTTTTACATGAAACTTGCATTCGCGGTCTGCATTTTCCGTCACCGAACAGGTATTGATTACGTAAATGTCCGCTTTCTCATGAAAACTTACCTTATCATATCCCGCATCGGTTAACTGGCGGGCAATTGTGGATGTTTCCGCAAAATTTAATTTGCAGCCAAGGGTATGAAATGCGGCAGTTCTGTGAAATTGAGACATTTATTGTTTCTGAATTTTGTGGTTGCAAAGATAATAATTTAATATGAATTCTGGATTGATTGAGTCTATTGCTTAAATTCATCCCTTATTTCAGGATAGGTTTTAAATTGTTCTTTTCATTATGTTTCCGGTACATCTGCTCATCGGAAACCTGATCAAATTACCGGTTTCCAGCTTATAATATCCGGACCATTGTGTCAATAAGTCTTTCATAAAGATAAATTTAAAACCAGATCAAGGTTTTTCGCGTATATTATGTTAAACAGAACTTATGAATTGCAGAATCAGTCATTTTATGAAAGACTTAAATTCTCTGAATACGGAACATCTTGAAAAATGGTTTACCGATGAAAGCACCATCTGGATTCCGCCGATGAAGGAAGTTTCAGGAAAAAGCAGGATTCTGGCTTTATTCAGGGCTATTTTCAAGCGTTATGAAAAATTAGAATGGCATGTTTCTGAAATTTTCAATCTGGGAAACAACAGGTATTTTTACCAGACGCGTTCATCAGGAAACAGACTGGGAAAAGGAAGTTACCAAAATGAAATCTGTACCGTCATCCAATTCTCCGAGAAAGGAAAGATATTATACCTCTCCGATTATTTTAAAGATACCAATGCATTTAATTAAAAGCCATCTTCCGTAAGATGGCTTTTTTATCATCAGATAATCTCTATTCCCTGTTTTTTACCATGACCCATCCTGAATATTTGAATAATGTACTCTTTTTGTCATTTTCATTCCATGTTATGGAATACCAATAGGTACCGGTAGGGACTTTTTTACCGCCGATGGTTCCGTCCCATTTATAAGCATTGAATGTATTGGCTTCGAATATTTTATTTCCGTAACGGTCGAAAATATTAAATACCAGGTTCTGCTTGTTTCCCAATGCAGAATAGTCAATAATGTCATTAACACCGTCTCCGTTTGGGGTAATCACATTAACCAGGTTCGGGACAACAATGGTGATATCAACAGGTTCACAGTCGTAAGCATCTTTTACCATAACATGATGATCGCCTCTGATCACATTGGTAAAGACATTCGAATCCTGCCAGTTGATACCGTCCATAGAATACTGATATTTCGGGGTTCCGCCTTTAACATTTACGGTAACTGTAGTATTGGCAATATCCACATCTGAAATTACCGGCTGTTCGGAAGAATACACTTTTACGGTCTGCCGCGTAATACATTCACCTGTTTTCAGCTTGACCCAGTATGTTCCTGCGCCGACATTATTAATCGTTTGGGAAGTAGCACCGGTGCTCCATTCATAAGCGGTAAAACCCGGGCCTGCATCCAGCGTTGTTTTATCTTCCATACAGATTATTTTATCCTGCAGGATATTGGAATATACGGGAGGCAGAACCAACAAATTGACTTTGGCGATGGCAAAACATCCGTTTCCGTCGGTAACTTTTATAAAAACAGTGCCGCTAGGCGCTATATAAGCGGTTGGGTTCAGAATTTCATTGGTCCCGTTCTGGGCATCTGTTAAAGACGGATAATATTTTTTAATGCCCGTCTGTGCGGCTACCGCTGCTGTTGTCAGGTTAAATAAGGCTGTTGAAGGGTTTGATTCTATGAAACATGATCTTAAACTGGCCTCGGTTACCACCACAACAGGATAAAATTTCAGAGAAATGACGGCTGTTGCCGTGCATCCGAATGATGAGATTATTTTCACATATACGATTCCTTCCGCAGATACAAAAGCTGCAGGGTTGGTAATTTCATTGGTTCCCGCATTTAGATCAGCCAGAGTATGGTAATATTTTTTGATGGCCAGCGGATCACCGAAGACCGCGGCAGAAGTGAGGTTAAATGTACCTATGCCCGCATTGTTGTTGTTACAGCTGAAAAGATTTACATTCGTACCTGTAATATTCCCCTGTTTAAACTTAAAAGCTCCCACCTGCCTGCAGGAATTAAGCGGGTTATTGGGGTTTGCCGGGTCCTGGTAATGAATACTGAAATAATAAACAGCAGTTGTACTTACGGTTTGCGGTACCAGGATCGGGTTTACGCCTGAAAGCGCGTCATTCTGAGAAGTATGGTAACTGATCTGGAAATTCGCATTTCCGTTAAGGATTCCGGCAGACAAAGTATTGAAATTAAAAACCGCAGGGTTCTGGCATATGACAATCTCCCTGGGATCCGCAGGATTGGCGGCAGGAACACCCGGTGGCGAAAAGGGCTGGGTCTGGATTGCAGGATTGGTAAACGGCGAAGCCAGGGTAGCCGTTCCGCCCCAGGTTAAGGAGAAAGGCGCCAGGGTCGGGTTGAATACATCCACCCAGTTGTCTATGTACAAATAATAGGTCTGTCCCGGCAGAACATCAAGGTATTTGCAGTAGGGCGTGGCAGAACCTCCGGCAGCACTGGTAACCGTACTGGTCATATTTAGCCCTGTAGAAGCACCCACTCCGATCACTGTGGCTGCATTACAGCGTATGGCGGCTCCCAGGTTTGCACAGGAAACATTCGGTCCGTAGATCGCCCAGTCATAGTCTGCGTCCGGATCTCCGGGAACAAGATCAAAAGTCAGCGTGCCTCCTGTGGCAATGGTGATTTTGTACCAGATCGAATTATGCTCGCCTGTAATTAAACAGCCTCCTAAGCTCTCATTAACGGCTCCGATTCCGGATGGTGAATAGGTAATACTGGAATTCCCGCATACAGCAAGAGCCGTGGAACAGTCTGCCTGAGAAAAGAGAATCCTTGAGATCAGCAGAAAAAAAAGGAATAGATATTTTTTCATGGTTTCAATTTGATGATAGTGATAAACTGATGTAAAATTGTGTTTATCAAATATAAACATTTCGCATCAAACACCCCGTATAAAATAATAATAATTCATAAAAAAATATAAATTTATGGTATATCAACAAAAAATTATTTAATACTTGTTAGATTTCCGCAAAGGTTCTCCAAATGAAAGATTTTATGAAAAGGGCTTTTTACCTGTTGCAGATTTTCTTTATCCTGGATGAAAGTATACCGTGATGCAATGGAGTTCATATCTGAAACAATAACCAGCCAGCATTCATCAACCGTACTGTCGTAATAAGGGAATTTCTCATTCTTTTTATGGATCAGTTCCACAATTTTTCCTGAACACAGTTCATCAAAAAGGTTCATATTATATTCGTTGGTGATAAAAACATTCCTCCGGTGTGCGGACTTTCTTATTCTTTTTACACAGCCGGCAGGCTTTCCCTGTTTAATGCTCCTGCAGATGTTTAAAATGATTTCCTGCTGGTTTTCTAAGGTAATCCACTTTATACCCGGAAGGAATTCTAAAAAATAAACACCGCGGTATTTCGCGGTGTTTTCCTGTTCCAAGATAATTTCAGCCTGACGAAACATTTTATTCAGGCTGCTTTCTGTCTTTTTCATTTCCATATGGTTGATCACTTCGGTCAGCTCAATCCCGATTTTCTTATCGTTGAACTTTGCAATGAAATCAGGGCTCTCACAGGTCAAATCTTCAAACTTTACGTCAGGGAAATGGTGCATAAAAGAATTAAGCAGCAGGATTTCCGCTTTCTTTCTGTATTTTTCGCGGTCATGAAGCTCGGATTCGTCTATGGTACGGTGATACTTTTCAATCGGCTTCTTTTTCAGATGCCGGTTCAGGTAATATAAACTCAGATTTTTAATTAAATCCTCATCAGAAAATTTCTTTTTCATGTGCTTCATTTTTTATGACGGCTGAACACATACGGACTTCATTGTGCATCATGAAGTTTTTGACTATCAAAATTTTACATTTAAAGGTACTTAAAAAAACGGCAGACAGGGATTTTTTTAAATAATTTATTGAATAATTAACACAGAGTTTGTTTTCATATTTAATATCTTTATATAAATATAAAATTGTTTGTATGGATTTTAATAACTTTAAAATACCCTTTACCGTTAATCCCAAATATTCTAAAAAGGCAGCTTATTTCTCAATGGAGTTTGCCCTTGAACAGGTGCTGAAGATATACTCGGGAGGCCTCGGGTTCCTGGCAGGATCTCATATGAGAAGTGCCTATAATCTTAAACAGGACCTTATCGGGATAGGAATTCTCTGGAAATTCGGATATTATGATCAGGCAAGGAACCATGACCAGACCCTTCAGCCTGTCTGGACAAAGAAAATGTACAGCTTCCTTGAAGATACGGGAATTAAGTTTCAGATTGAAATCCACAGTGCCCCGGTATGGGTAAAAGTATGGTATCTTGATCCTGAGATCTTCCATACAGCCCCGATGTTCTTCCTTTCAACAGATGTCCCGGAAAACGACCACGTTTCCAAAACCATCAGTCACCGTTTGTATGATGCCAACGAAGCAACCAAACTGGCCCAGTATATCCTGCTTGGAAAAGGAGGTGCCCAGCTGCTGGATGAACTGAATATGGAAAGGGAAATTTATCATTTAAATGAGGCCCACGGGCTTCCTGCTGCTTTTCATCTATTGAAAAAGTATAACGGAGACCTGAACAGGGTGAAAGAAAAACTGGTTTTCACCACCCACACGCCTGAAGAAGCCGGAAATGAAAAGCACAGCCTGAAACTCTGTCACGACATGTCTTATTTCTCAGGATTAAGCATGGAAGAAGTGAAGCGTATTGAAGGTTCCGATGATGACAGCTTCAACCATTCACTCTGCGCATTAAAAATGGCAAAAATGGCCAATGGGGTTTCTGAGCTCCACGGGACCGTTTCCAGGACAATGTGGAGCAAATATGAGGGAATCTGTGAAATTACTTCCATTACCAACGCTCAGGAATTCAAATACTGGGCAGACCAGCCTCTTTATGAAGCCAAAGAAGGAAATGATGGAGCAGGTTTTGATGCCCGTAAAAAACATCTGAAGGAAAAGCTGTTTGAAATAGTGGCAGACCAGACCGGGAATTTATTCGATCCCAATATTTTCACCATCGTATGGGCAAGGAGATTTGCCGGTTACAAACGTGCCGACCTGCTCCTGCATGACAAAAAAAGATTCTCTAAACTGCTTAACCATCCCAAATACCCGGTCCAGATCATCTGGGCAGGAAAGCCTTACCCGATGGATTATTCTGCGATTTCAACGTTCAATTCCCTGGTCGAAGAAAGTAAGAATTATAAAAGCATGGCCGTTCTCACCGGATATGAACTTGCATTAAGCAAATCTTTAAAACAGGGCTCTGATCTCTGGCTCAACAACCCGAGGGTTCCGAGAGAAGCGTCAGGCACTTCAGGGATGACAGCCTCCATGAACGGTTCCGTTAACCTTTCAACAGATGACGGATGGATTCCTGAATTTGCAAAACACGGCGAGAATTCTTTTGTGGTTCCTAAATGTGATTATGAGAACATGAGTGTTTACGAACAGGATAATTATGACCTGAACGCATTATATGAAATCCTTGAAAACGAAATCCTACCGGCCTATTATGACAATCCGAATCAGTGGAGACAGATTCAGTACAACGCCATGAATGATGTGAGAGACCAGTTTAACAGTGACAGGATGGCGGATGAATATTATGAAGTCCTTTACAATCATAAGGGTTAATATGATTAAAACCAGACCGCTTATTTTATTCAATGGAAAATAAAGTCGGCCTGAACTAAGTTCAGGCCGACTTTATTAATTAGCAATTTTTATTTTTTCTGCTTCGGGACTTTCAGTCCATCTTCTCTTGCCTCAGAAATCCCGATAGCTACGGCTTGTTTTCTGTCGGTCACTTGATCGCCGGAAGAAGATTTCAGTTTCCCTTCCTTAAATTCATCCATAACCTCATGTATTTTCTCCTGAGCTTTTTTTGAATACTTTTTATCGCTCACTGCTG
This sequence comes from Chryseobacterium sp. JJR-5R, assembly GCF_034047335.1. NCBI lineage: Bacteria > Pseudomonadati > Bacteroidota > Flavobacteriia > Flavobacteriales > Weeksellaceae > Chryseobacterium > Chryseobacterium sp. JJR-5R. Next base: position 857,863 of record NZ_CP139137.1, on the reverse strand, counting down.
TTATATTTTAAGATTTAGGCACAGATACGGCAATCTCATATACTTTCGCATTCTTCAGGTATTTTGAACGCTCCCGTGAAGTTACGGATTCAAAATGCCCGTCTTTGATCACCACAATCGGGTCTTCTGCATTTTCGATTTCAAAATTGGTAATATAACGCTCATCCGGAGCATCTTCCCGTAGTTTAGCCTTTATTTTCTGAAGCTCATCCGCATAATCTTTGAAAGCCGGGTCTGAAGAATGGATAAATTTATATTCTTCTCCTGCATCTACAAAATAATGGAGCTTTTTATCCAAAAGTCCCGCTTCGCTAGTAATCGCCGGATTATCATTACCATCCCTGAAAGCTGCTTCTACCAGTTCTCCGCCTTTCTCTTCAGCTGTTTTCTGAGCATCATCATAACTCGAAAATCCGGTATACAGGATTTTGTCTTCCAGTTCATAACGGTTCAGCTTCTGGTCATGTGCATTCGTTTCCATACTTATTATTGAATTTGATTGGATTAGACTTTAACTATTCAATTTTTTTGCCAATATCTCATTCAAATGCTTTTTTATGCATATAATAAAATTGTTATATTTGAAATCTTTAAAATTAGAAATGAAAAAATTCTTATTGACACTTGCAGTAGCTGCTGTATCCCAGGGTTTATCCGCTCAGGAAATCACCCTGGATAAAATATATTCCGGATATTACCGGGGAAAAGGCATTGCCGGGATTGCCTCTATGAAAAACGGTGAAAATTATCTGGTGATCGAACAGGGAGGAATTGCCAAGTATGCGTATAAAACGTCTCAGAAAGAGGGAAATATTGTTGACGGAAGATTCGAGAGTTATGAGTTTTCTGATGATGAATCAAAGATCCTGCTATTAAAAGAAAGCGAGCCGATTTACAGACATTCTTTTCTGGGGAAATTTGACATCAAAGACCTGAAATCGGGCAAAGTCATTGCTTTGAATGAAGGAAAATTCGTCCAGGAGCCGAGATTCTCACCTGACGGCACCAAAGTGGCCTTTATTGCCGATAATAACTTATTCTACCAGCATCTTGATTCCGGAAAAATAATCCAGATTACAAATGACGGAAAGAAAAATGCAGTCCTCAACGGTCTGGCCGACTGGGTATATGAAGAAGAATTCGGGCATGCAAGATTGTATGACTGGACGAAAAACTCCAACGCCCTGGTTTTTGTAAGATCCGAGGAAAGCGAAGTTCCTGAAATTTATATTCCCATCTACGGAAAAACACTTTATCCGAGTGAGATGCGTTACAAATACCCGAAAGCAGGAGAAAAAAATTCTATGGTTTCTGCGCACATCTACCTTTTGGACAGCAACAGCAAAACAAAGGTAAACCTGGATAATTTTAAAAAATATTATATTCCGAATGTTATCCAGACTGCAAAAGCCGATGAAATCGTTCTGATCACTTCTGAAAGGATACAAAATGCTTCTGACGTTTTGAAAGTAAATACAAAAACCGGAGAAGTGAAAAAGCTGTTTACCGAAACGGATGACAAATGGGTAGACACCGATAACGTGACTTTGGAATTCATGGATGACAACAGTTTCCTGTGGGGTTCTGAAAGAGACGGAAACCGTCATTTATACTGGTACAGCCAGGATGGAAAGCTGAAAAAACAGGTAACGAAAGGCAACTGGGAAGTAACCGATTATTATGGATTCAATCCGAAATCAAAGGAAATTTATGTGCAGACCACAGAGAAAGGAAGCATCAATAAAGTAATTTCCAAAATCAATATCGAAAATGGAAAAGCCATGCTGATTTCAAACGGAGACGGAAACAATTCTGCAAACTTCAGCAAAAATTACAATTATTTCATTGAGACATCTTCTACCGCTTCAAAACCTTATACTTTTGTGTTAAAGGACGGAAACGGAAAAGTAGTAAAAGAGCTCCAGAACAATAATGACCAGCTTCAGAAAATAAAAGCTGATAATTTTATTGACAAAGAATTCATCACCATCCCCAATGAAGCCGGAGACCAGATGAATGCCTGGATCATGAAGCCTAAAAACTTTGATAAAAATAAAAAATACCCGCTGTTTATGTTTCAATACTCGGGCCCGGGTTCCCAGCAGGTTTCGAATTCATGGGACAACGGGAATGCATTATGGTTCAACCATCTGGTGCAGAAAGGGTATATCGTGGCTTGTGTAGACGGACGCGGGACGGGTTACAAAGGGACTAAATTCAAGAAAGTTACCTACATGAATTTAGGGAAATACGAAATCGAAGACCAGATTGCTGCAGCAAAGTGGCTCGGGAACCAGTCCTACATCGATAAATCAAGAATCGGAATGTTCGGATGGAGCTTCGGCGGATACATGACGAGCTTAGCCATGACCAAAGGTGCGGATGTTTTCAAAGCGGGAATTGCCGTAGCACCGGTAACCAACTGGAGGTATTATGACTCGGTATATACCGAAAGGTTTTTAAGAACGCCACAGGAAAACCCTGACGGATATGATAAGAACTCCCCTACTGAATATGCAAACTTACTGAAAGGAAAATTTCTGCTAATTCACGGGACTGCTGATGACAATGTACATTTCCAGAACTCCATGGAATTTTCGGAAGCCTTGATTCAGAATAAAAAACAGTTTGAATTTATGGCCTATCCGGATAAAAACCACGGAATCTACGGCGGGCAGACCAGACCGCAGCTGTATCAGAAAATGACTGATTTTATCTTGGAGAATTTATAGAACCCCATAAGAATTAACTATAAAAACCCGAATCTTTATTTTAAGATTCGGGTTTTTATTTTCTGCTTTCCAGATTCTCAGGATTTCTGGATGTATGAAAAACGGAATATACATCACGGTATTTTTACTTTCGTCATATAAATGATGAATCCCGTATGGAAATTTATTAAGAAAAGCAACTCTCTTATGCCCGCACTTTTATTCTAAAGACAACGGATTTCATTTAATAAAAATAATTTTCGAAAGAAATTCTTTCACAAAATTATTCCATAATTTATTGTCAATTTTATTATACCACCGGTTAATTTCCTTTAAATCATCTTTAACAAAATGAGTATAAATCACTTCAGCTTTTACTTTCCAGATTATTTATAAAATCATCCATATTAGATTCAGAGACAAAGCTTTGAGGATTATTCTGAGCATATTCCATTCTTTTTCTTACTTCTTCCTTCTGCCATTCAGGAACTTCATATTGTTTTTTCTTCAAATGTTTATATTTTAAAAAATCAATAAAATCATTTACTTCAAGTAAAAATCCTTTTGGTAATGTTTTCAAATTGTTTTCAATATCCTTTATCGTAATTTCCATTGCCCATCTTTTGTCTAAAGTTAATAAAATTCAATTATTGTTTTTAAAATTTTATATTTGTGAAATTTGAAATTTTGAAACTATGAAGACCAAACATCCCAAAGGCTTGCCTTTCCTCTTCTTTACTGAAATGTGGGAGCGTTTCGGGTATTACCTGATCCTCGGTATCTTTGTTTTATACGTTATTGAACCTGCCGGGATCAAAGGCGGCCTCGGGCTTCCGGATAAGACGGCGGACGATATTTTCGGGACTTATATTGCATTGACCTATCTCACGCCGTTCATCGGAGGTTTTTTAGCCGACCGGGTTTTAGGATATATCAAATCCATTTATCTGGGAGGGATCCTGATGGCAGCGGGATATATCGGGATGGGTATTTTCAAAGACCTTCCCCTTTTTTATTCCTCATTGGCCCTAATTATTATCGGAAACGGGTTCTTTAAACCGACCATTTCCACCCTTTTAGGAAACTTGTATTCAGAAGAACCTTACAGGGCCAATAAAGATTCCGGGTATAATATTTTTTATATGGGCATCAATATCGGAGCGTTCATCTGCAACATTATCGCTGCTTTTATGCGGAACAAATTCGGCTGGGGCGAGGCCTTTATCACGGCAGGAGTCGGCATGCTGGCAGGTCTGGTGATCTTTACGATCGGCCGGAAACATTACATCCATGCTGCACAGATGAAACCCGTACAGGAAGGTGACACCAAGCTTTCTGAAATTATGCTTAAAGTTTTTGTCCCTGCGATTGTTGCCGGGGTCATCGGCTGGGTTATTCCCGGAAATATCTTCGGAAGCGACAGTACGGATGCCTTTATTTTTGCCTGTGTGCCGGTTATTTATTTTTATGCTTCACTGTACTTCAAAGCCAAGCCTGCTGAAAAAGCATCTATTGGTGCCCTGTTATCGGTATTTATGATCAGCATGTTCTTCTGGGCAGTATTTAAACAGAACGGAACCGCCCTGACCCGATGGGCCAACTATTATACGGACAGAAGCGTGCCCGCCTCTATGGAAAAACCTTTGGAAGGAATCTATATGGTGGACGGCAAAAGCTATGCAGATAAGGAAGTGCCTGTGTACGACGAACAGTATCAGTCCCAGAAAGACAAGGACGGAAAAGCCGTAAAAACAACCGGAAAAGATATTTATTTCAAGAATATTGCTCCTGAACAAAAAGCAGAACTGGAAAAAGACCCTGAAAGCAAAGTCTATCTGTACAACACCGAGCTGTTCCAGTCGATCAATCCGTTTTGGGTAATTGCTTTGACGCCGGTAGTGGTAGGCGTCTGGGCTTTCTTAAGAAGAAAAGGAAAAGAGCCTTTGACGCCTACAAAAATCGTGTTGGGATTATTTATTTCAGCCCTTTCCTGCCTGGTGATGGTTCTGGCGGTCTGGGCCGGAGACAACGGGGCCGTAAAAGTTTCACCGTGGTGGCTGATTGCCGGCTACGGGGTTATCACTGTGGGAGAACTGTGCCTTTCCCCGATGGGGCTGTCTTTTGTTTCAAAGCTTTCGCCGGCCAGGATTACCGCTTTGATGATGGGCGGCTTCTTCCTCGCCAACTCAGTCGGAAACAAGCTTTCAGGCATCCTGGCCAGTACCTGGTACAGCTATGACAACAAGATGAATTATTTCCTGGTGAATTTTGCCTTGCTGATATTTGCCACACTTTTAGGGCTTTCCATGCTGAAAAGGCTTAATAAAATCATGAAAGAAAAGGGGCATTAAACCCGTTATAACAAGACAAAATCAGGCTGCAGGGGTATTCTGCGGCTTTTTTATTTAAATGTAAAATTAAACCTTGCCGAAAACACAAAAAAAACTATATTTGTCAGTCTTAACAAAAATTAACAATAAAAATGGATAACATTGAAGCATTAAATCCGAAGAAGGATGAATTTGTAGAGAATAAGGGTTCCAGACATCCTAGAGGATTATGGGTTCTGTTCGGAACAGAAATGTGGGAGCGATTCAACTTCTACGGAATGAGGGCATTGCTTACCTTATTTATGGTGAACTCTCTTCTCATCAAAGAAGCAGATGCAGCAATTATTTATGGTGGTTTCCTTGCGTTATGTTATTTAACTCCTCTTTTAGGAGGTTTCATTGCCGATAAGTACATCGGTAACAGGAATGCGATTCTGGTAGGCGGAAGTTTGATGGCCATCGGGCAGCTGCTTTTATTCTTCAGTGCTTCAACATTTTCGTCTGACTTGGTCAGTGCAAAAACATTAATGTGGCTGGCCTTGTTTATTATTATTTTTGGAAACGGTTTTTTCAAGCCGAATATTTCCTCAATGGTGGGGAGCCTCTATCCTAAACAGGAAAAATCAAAATTGGATTCTGCATTTACCATTTTCTACATGGGTATCAATATCGGGGCATTCTTAGGCCAGTTTATCTGTCCGTACTTGGGTGATGTTAAAGATTCTGCAGGCGTTAGGGATATCTTCGCATTTAAATGGGGATTCTTAGCAGCTTCTATTGCCATGCTTGTAGGTACGGTAACCTTCTTTATCCTTAAAAATAAATATGTTGTAACACCGGAAGGAAGGCCCATCGGTGGATTGCCAAAGAACAATACCAGTGAGGATTTTGAAGAAGGAGAAACCCAGACTGCAAAATTTTCAGGTAAAAATATGGGAATTGCCGCCGTGTTATTTGTTGCGCTTTTCTTTGTATTCAGATACATTTTGGTAGGAGAATTCGGATTCAGCTCTGTAGGAATGGGACAGTTGATTAAAGGGATTATTTACCCTTTCATCTATGCTGCAGGGATTTCCCTGGCATTTTTAATTATGAGCTCTGCAGAAAATAAAGTGGAAAGACATAGAATCTGGGTAATTTATATCGTTTCGTTCTTTATTATTTTCTTCTGGGCTGCATTTGAGCAGGCCGGGTCTTCATTAACCTTCATTGCAGATAACCAGACCGACAGGAATATCTTCGGATGGAATATGCCGCCGTCAATGGTTCAGATTTTCAACGGGTTATTCGTTGTGGCCCTGGCTTTACCTTTCAGTATCCTTTGGGATAAATTGAGAGCAAAAGGAAAAGAGCCCGTATCCCCGATGAAACAGGCAATGGGTCTGGCACTGATTGCATTATCCTATTTCATTATTGCATACAACGTAAAAGACCTTGGAAATACAGGATTACTGGCCATCAAATGGTTGATGTTACTGTATCTTATCCAGACTATGGGTGAACTTTGTTTATCTCCAATCGGATTGTCATTGGTAGGCAAACTGGCTCCTAAAAGGTTTGCTTCTCTACTGTACGGAGTTTTCTTCATCTCAAATGCTGCGGGTTATGCTTTGGCAGGTTCGTTAGGAGCGATTATTCCGGCAACCGGGGATAAATTTGTGAAAGCGGAAAAATTAGGCATCAACCTTCAGGATGTCTTGGATAAAAAGGTAACGCTTACGCCGGAGCAGGTCGCTTTATTTGAAAAGGAACAGTTGCCTGTTGCCAATACAACATTTGCCGGCGTGGAAATCCATAATTTATTTGAATTCTTTATGGTATTCGTAGTATTGTGTGGTATTGCTGCTGTAATTTTAGCAATATTATCGCCAAGATTAAAGAAAATGATGCACGGTGTAAACTAATCCGCATCAATAAAAATATACTGAAAACCTCTGCTAAGTCGGAGGTTTTTTTTATTTTCGTATGATGGAAGTTTCCGAAAATTATTTATTTCAGTCGGTAAAAGAGATTATCACCCAATCCCGTGAAAAGGTATTCCGAATTGCCAATTCTACCCTTTTGCTTACCTACCGGCAGATCGGGAACCGTATTGTGGAAGATAAGCAGAAAGGAAAGGAACATGCAGAATACGGAAAACATACCTCAAAAAACCTTTCCAGGAAACTGACTCTGGAATTCGGAAAAGGGTTTGATGAAAGTAATCTGAGAAATATGAAATCTTTTTATAATTCGTTTCCAATATGTGACGCATGGCATCACGAATTAAGCTGGACACACTACAGATTGCTGATAAGATTGAATAATCCAGACAAAATAAATTATTATATCAATGGATCTATCCAAAACAACTGGAACTACAGAGATCTGAAAAGACAGATCAATTCCCTTGCTTACGAACGGGTTTTAGAACATAAAAAATCTCCTGATGAAACCATTCACAGTGTTCTAAAAGACCCTTATATTTTTGAATTTCTGGGATTAAATCCGAATGAAAAGAGTTCTGAAAAAGACATTGAAACTGCGATTATAGATCACATTGAAAAATTTTTACTGGAATTCGGGAAAGGATTTGCTTTTGTGGCAAGGCAGCAGCACATTTCAACAGCTACGTCGGATTTTTACATTGACTTGGTTTTTTATAACTATATCTTAAAATGTTTCGTGATTATTGATTTAAAGACAGGTGAACTCTCACATCAGGACATCGGGCAGATTGATATGTATGTGAGAATGTATGACGATCTGAAGCGGAACGAAGGCGACAATCCGACAATAGGCATTTTACTGTGCTCAGAGAAAGACGAAACCATTGTAAAATATTCTGTTTTGAACGACAGAAACAATCTCTTTGCAAGCAAATATTTATTGTACCTTCCGAAAGAGGAAGAATTAAAGCACATCATTGATCAGGACAGGATACGTTTCGAGCTTGATCAGGAAAACAAAACAACCCAAACTAAATAATTATAGGCAATTATGAGCTTAACGCTGGAAGAAATACAAAATTTCAAAGGAAAATATCCTAAGCAGATCTGGAGCCTTTTCTTTTCTGAAATGTGGGAACGATTCTGTTTCTACGGAATGAGGGGAATGCTGGTCTTTTTTATGATCTCACAACTCAATTTTCATGAAAGTGAAGCCAACCTCCAGTATGGGGCCACCCAGGCATTTGTATATGCATTTACTTTCGTCGGCGGTTTATTCGCCGATAAAATACTGGGATTCAGGAAATCACTGTTTTGGGGTGGACTGTTAATGATTGTGGGGAGTTTAATCCTGGCCGCAGATCCGCATAAATTTTTCTTCCTTGGTATCGCGTTTACTGTAGTGGGAACTGGTTTTTTTAAACCGAATATTTCCTCAATGGTCGGGCAGCTGTATAAACCTAACGATTCAAGAGCCGATGCAGGATTTTCCCTGTTCTATGCCGGTATTAATCTCGGGGCCCTGCTCGGCGGCTATCTGTGTATTGCCATCGGAAAAGGAGAAATTTTCACAAAAGTAATTTCCGAAGGCACGAGATGGAATGTTGCTTTTGGGCTTGCCGCCATTGTAATGGTCATCAGCCTTATTAATTTCGTGTTTACGCAAAAAAGCCTGGGTACCATTGGGCTTCAGCCCGGACATCCAGATCACGATGTACAGTCGGCACCCATTCCGAAATGGATCGAATATGGCGTCTATATCCTATCGCTCATCTTCGTTCCTATCATTATGGTCATGGTTGCCAAGACAGAATATACCGATTATTTTATGTGGACTATCGGGCCTTTGACCCTGATTTATTTATTTTACGAAATGACCAAAGTAACCCCTTCCGAACGGAAAAAGCTTTGGGCTGCTTTGGTATTCATTCTGTTTTCCATCCTATTCTGGGGGATTTATGAGCAAAGCGGAGGTTCATTAAGTATTTTTGCCGCAAAAAATTTAAATCAGGACCTTTTGGGATTAGATCCGAACGGAGTTAATAATTCAGGAGGCGCCTTTTTTATCATCTTTCTGGCTCCTTTGATCGGATTGCTCTGGATCTGGATGAATAAAAGAAAAATCGAACCCAATACCATTATAAAATTCGGCCTCGGATTTATCTTTTTAGGATTGGGATACTATGTTTTATTTGCTACCCGCTTATTTGTGAATGCAGCGGGAATCACTTCACTTAATTTCTTCACGATTGCTTTATTGGTTATTACTCTGGGAGAGTTGTGCCTGTCGCCGATCGGGCTATCGATCATGACCAAGCTGTCAACCAAAAATCTCCAGGGAATGATGATGGGAATGTGGTTTTTAGCCTCCGCTTACGGCCAGTATGTTGCAGGTATCATCGGGGCCGGGCTTGCGACTGCCAAAAGCGGGTCCACCAATTACGATGCTTTTATCACTTATACCGATGGATACAAGCAATTGGGTTTATATGCAGTAATTGCCGGAGTGGTACTAATTTTGATCTCTCCATTCGTAAAAAAATTAATGCAGGATGTAAAATAGACATTCACATTATGCTTGTTTTTACTTAAATATCAAGTCATGAAGAAAATCATAAGCATAATCTGCCTGTTCATGCTGACCCTGAGTTTTGCCCAGGTCAGATGGATGACCATTGAAGAAGCTTTAAAAGCCCAGAAAGAAAATCCCAAAAAAATACTTATTGATTTTTATGCAGACTGGTGCGGCCCGTGTAAAATAATGGATAAAAAAACGTATGGCCATCCGGTAATTGCTGAAATCCTGAATGAAAATTATTATGCGGTTAAATTCAATGCAGAAGAAAAAAATAAGGTGGAAATTTTCGGAAGAACATTTTCAAACCCGAATACGGAACATAAGAAAGTCCGTAATTCTTTACACGAATTCACCCAGTATATGAATGTAGGCGCAGTGCCGAGCACAGTTTTCCTTGATGAAAAAGGAGGCCCGATTACCATTCTTCAGGGAGAGTTGTCTGCCAGGGAACTGGAGCCTTATCTGGATCTTATCTGCAAGGACCTTTTCAAAAAAATCCGGTCAAGGGAACAGTGGGAAGACTACCAGAAAAAATTCAAATCTAAAATAAAAGAATAAAATACAGGCTTTCATTGATGAAGGCCTTTTTTAATTTCTAATTTTTCCCGAAATTCGTGGACCTTTTAAATGAATTTAGAAACCTCCATAGAATACGTCAAAGGAATAGGTCCTGAAAAAGCCAAACTCATCAGAAATGTGTTGGGAATTTCTACCGTTGAAGACCTGCTGAACTTCTTCCCGATCCGCTACCTGGATAAAAGCAAGGTCCATAAAGTTGCCCAGCTCCACGAAGTAAGCACTGACGTTCAGCTTAAAGGGAAAATTACCGGTATCCAGGAAATACAGACCGGAAAAATAAAACGGCTTTCGGCAAAATTCAATGATGATACGGGCTCTATGGACCTTGTGTGGTTCCAGTATTCGAAATGGCTGAAAGAACAGCTTCCCGTTAATCAGGAAATTTATATCTACGGAAAGATCAATGTCTTCAACGGCCAGTTTTCCATGGCGCATCCGGAAATAGAAATTGAAGAAAAAAAAGACACGGATATGCGGCTGAAGCCTATTTATCCGAGCTCGGAAAAGCTTACCAAAAGAGGGCTGAACCAGAAATTTTTTCAGATGGTCTTAAAAAACATCTGTAAAGAGATCCCGAACCTTATCCATGAAAATTTTCCGGATTACCTGATAAAGGCTTTTTCATTCCTGTCAAGACAACACACCTATCTCAACATCCATTTCCCAAAGGATATGGAATATTTTGAGAAGGCCAATTATCGGTTAAAGTTCGAAGAATCTTTTTTCTTCCAGTTGGGTTACGCTTTAAAAAAACTCCATCACAAAAGCCATACGACAGGAAACCCTTTCCCGGTTGTAGGTGATTATTTCAATGATTTCTACAATAACCACCTGCCGTTTGACCTTACCGGTGCCCAGAAAAGGGTGCTTAAAGAGATCCGGCTGGACATGAAGCGCCCGGTCCAGATGAACAGGCTCCTGCAGGGTGATGTGGGTTCGGGGAAAACCATGGTTGCTTTATTAACGATGCTTATTGCAAAGGATAACGGCTTCCAGAGCTGTATTATGGCTCCCACGGAGATTCTTGCACAGCAGCATTACAACGGGATTAAAGACCTTCTGAAAGAAACCCGCGTGAACGTAAGGCTCCTTACCGGTTCTGTAAAAGCTTCCGAACGCAGGATCATCCATCAGGAACTGGAAAATGGTGAGCTTTCAATCCTGGTGGGAACCCATGCCGTTCTTGAGGATAAAGTTAAGTTTCATAATCTCGGGCTGGCGATTATTGATGAACAGCATAGATTCGGGGTTGCACAGCGGGCCAAGCTTTGGGCCAAGAATAAAATCCCGCCCCATATCCTGATCATGACGGCTACCCCTATCCCGAGAACTTTGGCCATGAGCTTTTATTCTGATCTGGATGTTTCGGTGATTGATGAACTGCCGATAGGAAGAAAACCGATAATTACAGCCCACAGGCGGGAAAAAGACAGGGCCTATGTCTATCATTTCTGCCGCGAAGAAATACAGAAAGGACGGCAGGTTTATTTTGTCTATCCGTTAATTGAAGAATCCGAGACTTTAGATTATAAAAACTTAATGACGGGGCTGGAAAACGTCATGGATAATTTTCCGCATTATAATGTCACCATGCTTCACGGAAAAATGAGGCCGGACGAAAAAGATGCGGCCATGGGCTATTTTGCTTCCGGAAAAGCAGAAATCATGGTTGCCACAACGGTTATTGAAGTAGGCGTAAATGTTCCGAACGCTTCCGTAATGGTTATTGAAAGTTCAGAAAGGTTCGGACTGTCACAGCTCCATCAGCTTCGCGGGCGCGTGGGCCGGGGTGCAGAACAGAGCTATTGCATCCTTATGACCTCCGATAAACTGTCATCCGACAGCAGGACCCGGATTAAAACGATGGTGGAAACCAATGACGGCTTTAAAATTTCAGAAGTGGACATGCAGCTTCGGGGCCCGGGAGATATTCTGGGCACACAGCAGAGCGGAGTCGTGGATTTCAAAAAGCTTGACCTGGTGAATGATTCAGCGATTATTAAGACCACAAAAAGTTCGGTAGAAAAAATCCTTACAAGAGATTCCCTCCTGGCCCTGCCGGAACATCAGGTTCTTAAAAATTATTACTTAAGGCAGTACAAAGGAAAAAATAAGTGGAGTAAAATTTCATAAAAAAACCGCGAAAAGAAATAATCTTCCGCGGCCTCCCCTTATAAAACTATTATTTGAAGAAAATTACTTTACTTCACTGTTCATACTTTTATTTTTCGCTTAATATTTTGTGATTTGGTGATCTGAATATGATATAATTATTTGATGCTAAGCTTAAAATAAAGTAAAAAAACAAAATGAATTATGTTTCCAACTTGCTTATTTATAAAAACTAACTTGTTGTTGCCAAAGGGTTACAATGAATTAACATGTATAATTTCCTTTAACTTCTCCGAGTTTTCATGATTGTACCGTTTTGCTTAAAGATCTTCTGCGCTTATAGCTGGAAATTGGTATAATTCATTCTGTTTTACTAACATTGTGATGATATAATCTAGTTTAAAATCCATGTTGATAAAGAAAACATTCTGTAAAATTTAAAGTATAAATCTCGTTCTGTTTTCACCATTATGTGAATATTATACAGCAAATATAGACAATTAATTTTAATATGGAAATAACTTAATGATAATTTTTCACACTTTCATGATAAAATTATCTTTGTTGAGCCCGGATGTGTGATACTGCCAGTTAACCGTCACTATTTCAGTAAGTGCCTTCTTCAGATCTTTATAATTATCCGGCTTCGTCATCATAACATTTGCTCCTTTTATAAAGATTTCTTCTTCTGCATCCGATGATAAATCTGATGAATAAACAGCAACAGTCATCTGGCTGAGTTTACTGCATGACCTGATTTCAGCCAGGCAGTTCAATACATTCTTCTCAGGAATATCATAATTCATAAAAAGAAGTTCCGGGATAACGGCCTTTTCACTTTTCAGGTAATTAACCATATCAGGCCCGGTAAAAAATACACTGGTTTTTATCCTGATTTTCAGGTCCTGAAATATATTCTTAAAGAAAATATGGTTCCCTTCATCATGATCCATCAGCATCACATTAAGACATTCCCTGGTCATACCGCGTTACGGTATTGCTGGTTGTAACTGTCTGCCTTCCTCCTGCCCGCAATGATTTTCTGGAAATAAGAAGGGGTAACCCCTGTGGTATTTTTAAACTGGGTACTTAGATGCGCCACACTGGAATAGTTGAGTTTATGAGCAATTTCAGTAAGGCTGTACTGATTACTGATAATCAGCTCTTTTGCGTATTCAATCTTTTGAAGTATAATAAAATTTTCAATTGAAGTACAGGCTACTTCTGAAAACAGAGTAGAAAGATAGCCATAACTGTGGCTCATTTTTTCCGCAATGTAAACTGAGGCTTTCACAGAAATCATTTCACCGGAAAAGACCAGCTTTACAATGATATCCTTGATTTTTTGTACCGAAGCTACCTTCTGGCTCTCTATGATTTCCATTCCGTATTCTTCCAGGCTGTTCTTAATAGCCTGGCGCTGCGTTCCGGTAACCGACTCTAAAAATTCTACTTCACCGGAATTTACCAGCCTGTATTTCAGTCCATGCTCTTTGAGCTTTTCTTCCAATACCTTTTTGCACAGTGTATTGAAGTCAAATTTAACATACATTTTCATCCCTTTTTAATGCATTTAACAACAGCGTAAATATAAACATTTATTCAATTAAATGTGAAATACGAAGAAATAATTATTACAATGATATAAAAAAATCCCTGCATTATAAAAATGCAGGAATTTAAACACTAAGGATGAAAAAAATATACTGATTAAAAGCCTGAGCTTATGACCAAGCATATGAATGTATTTATTATAAGTGATTTGGTTCTGGTGCAAAGATGGCTAAAATAAATATGTCACCTTTTATAGAATTGCGACTAAATGTTACAGAATTTTAAGTCTATTATCCGTGAGTTAAAAATTCCATTTCAAAATCATCCATTACAAAACCGTTTCCTATATCCACTACAACTTCACCGTACATTTTAAAACCCTGTGATTCATAGAATTTCCTTGCACTGTTTATTTTATTAACATTAAGGATAATTCTTGTATCGCCTTTACCCGACACCTGTGCTTTTAAAAAATCAAGGGCCTTTTTTCCGAAGCCTTTGCCCTTACTTTCAGGAACAAGATAAATCCGGTGCAGTTTTGTTGTCTGCTCTTCGTATCCGTGCTCATATCCGATGAATCCTTCAAATGATTTGTTGTTTTCATCAAAAATCAGATAGTAATGATAATGCGGATGTTGAAAATGGGCTGATATTTCCTTTTCGGAATACATTAAATCCAGCATATACGCAATTTGCCGGTCCGAAATTATTCCTGCATACGCACTTTCCCAGGATCGCTTCGCAAGATCCTGGATTAAAGGGATATCGCTTTCAGTTGCTTTTATTAATTCCATTATTTTAAATAGGATGATTAAAAAAGTGAAAAGCCTGCAGCCTTTCACTTTCCTTATTCCATTTATTTGATTAATCGTGATAAATTTACCTTCAAAAAGTTACCAGTTTAAAAACCGTCCATTTATTATGACGGCTCATCTATCTGTTATATTTTTTCCATTTCGGCTTTTATTTTTGCATAAAGGCCTTCTGAAGCAGCCACAAGCGGAAGCCTCAGGTAGTTTTTCACAATCCCTTTTTCAGCCAGTACCGCCTTGATTCCGCACGGGTTTCCTTCGGCAAAAATTAATCTTGTAATCTCAACCATTTTATTGTGAATTTCGTAGGCTTCTTTTACCTTTCCTTCAAAAGCCAGCTGAACCATTGCAGAGAATTCTTTCGGGTATCCCTGTCCGATTACTGAAATTACCCCATCGCCTCCGGCTAAAGTTACGGGAAGCGTGAATTCATCATCACCGGAAACCAGTGAAAAGCCTTCAGGTTTCTTTCTTAGGATGTCAAAATACTGGAGAATGTTCGGTGAAGCTTCTTTGATCAGGAATAAATTCGGGAATTCTTTTGCCAGGCGCAGTGTTGTTTCAGCTTCAACATTCTGCCCCGTTCTGGAAGGGACGTTATAAATAATAATATTTTTCCCTGTGGAAGCCAACGCTTTATAATGCTGGTAAAGCCCTTCCTGATTAGGTTTGTTGTAGTACGGAGATACGGAGAGCACTGCTTCAAAAGCGGTAAGGTCAGTTTCTTCAATCTGTTTTTTCACCTCAAGGGTATTATTGCCGCCAATTCCCAGTACCAAAGGCAGACGTTTATTATTCACCTTAATGATATGATTTACCACCTGTTTCTTTTCCTCACCGGAAAGTGTTGCCGCTTCCGCCGTAGTTCCCAAAACAACTAAATAACTGGTTCCGTTTTCAATATTGTATTCCACAAGTTTTGTCAAACTGTCGAAATCCACGGATAAATCTTCATTAAAGGGTGTTACAAGAGCCACACCTACTCCTTTTAAAATGCTCATCTGTAAGAATTATTTTTCCAAATTTAATAATTTAGTCCAAGAATTTATCATAAATAATAATGTTTTATTATACATATAATTATATTTGCATATAGTAAAGATATTATCCCATCGCCATGACCGGGTTGCTTATAAAGCACTATTAGGTACTGGCGGTTATATACAATCTTTAAAATAATTGGCAACATATGAAAAATAAATTCTTATTACTAGGAATTGCACTGGCTGCGCTCTCTTCCTGTAAGACGGTTTCCCCGCTTCAGGTGGCAGATATACAGACCCGGAAGAACATTCCTATTAATAATGAACTGAAGAATGACGAGGCGTTTATGAAGGTTATTGAGCCTTATAAGCAGAAACTGGACCAGGAGATGAATCAGAAGATTTCCCATACGGATACAGATCTTACAAAACAGGGGAACAACAGCAACCTGGGAAACCTTTTAGCAGATTATACATTTAGCGGAGCTGATAACTGGGCAAAAGCCCACCTGAATAAAAATGTGGATGCCGCACTCATCAATATCGGAGGCATCCGGACAACCATAGGGAAAGGTGATATTTTACTGAAAAGCATATTTGAAGTAATGCCTTTTGAAAATGAAGTGATCATTGTAAAAATGAAAGGAAGCGATTTACAGGGGCTTTTTGATTATTATGCAAAAACACAGGTAAATAACCCCGTATCCCATCTGTATATAGAAACGGATAACGGGCAGTTAACCAAAACTCTAATCAACGGCAAAACCGTTAATCCGGCTCAGGATTATTATATTGCCACCTCTGATTACCTGGCTCTGGGCGGCGACAATATGAAATTTTTTGCCCAGGGAGAAGCCATTTCCACAGGCATCAGATTAAGGGACCTTTTTATTGAATATTTCAAAAACAGTCCGGAAATAAAGGCCAATACAGATGTTCGTTTAAATTTTACCGGTAAGAAGTAATGGATAGAAAAAGTTTTTTAAAAACAATAGGCGGCGGAACCCTGGCTATAGCCCTGGCTCCGAACATGATGATGGCGGAAGAATTAAAAATTCCCGGCGTAAAAGCTGCAAACCAATTGACCATTCTTCATACCAATGACCAGCACAGCAGGATAGAGCCTTTTGATGCAAGCTACACCAAAAACCCTAACCAGGGAGGCTTTGCGAGAAGGGCAGGCTTAATCCAGCAGATCAGGAATCAGGAAAGCAACGTTCTGCTTCTTGATTCAGGAGATATTTTCCAGGGAACCCCTTATTTCAATTTTTTCGGAGGTGAACTGGAATTTAAATTAATGTCCATGATGAACTATGATGCCTCTACCATGGGGAATCATGATTTTGACAATGGACTGGACGGATTTTTAAAAGTTTTGCCTAATGCAAAATTTCCTTTTATCTGTTCGAATTACGATTTTAAGAATACTGTTCTTGACGGAAAAACTTCGCCTTACAAAATCTTCAACAAAAACGGCATTAAAGTCGGGCTTTTCGGCGTTGGAATAAAGCTGGACGGATTGGTAGGCAAGAAGCAATATGGTGAAACGGTATATTCAGACCCGGTTGAGGCAGCACAGCATTATTCCGCATTTCTTAAAAACGAACAGAAATGTGACCTCGTGATCTGCCTTTCACACATCGGTTATGATTATAAAGACGAACCGGACAAGATAAGTGATACCATTTTAGCCGCTAAAACTGAAAATATAGACCTTATTTTAGGAGGCCATACCCATACTTTCCTGCCGGAGCCCCAGGTTTTCATCAACAGGCAGGGCAAAAATGTCCTGGTTAACCAGGTAGGCTGGGCCGGACTGCTTTTAGGCAGAATAGACTTCTTCTTTGATACAGATAAAAATATAAAACACATTTCCTGGAATAACCAGGTGATTGACAGCAGCATAACAGCATAATAAGCATGAAAAAACTCTCTTTAATTTCTCTCGGTATCCTGGCATCCCTGCCTTTGGCAAATGCACAGACTATTTCTTCAAAAAAATGGGGAGACCTGTTTTCTTACAACAATGTCCTGGCCATGAAGGAAGACAACGGGAAGCTTGTGGCAGCAGCAGAAAACGGGATTTTCTATTATACCATTTCTACCGGTGAAATTACCAAGCTATCGAAAGCTAATGGGCTGCATGAGGTAAAAATTTCAGCTTTTGATTACAATCCGCAGACGAAAGTTGCTCTAGTAGGCTATCAAAACGGGTCGCTGGATGTGATTTCTCAGGACGGGATAAAATATGTTGTTGATATTCCAATTGCGACAGGCTACAACGGAAGCAAGAGAATCAATCATATTTCCATTACAGGAGACCTGGCTGTTATTTCCGCAGGCTATGGTGTTTCCATATTTGATCTGAAGAAAAAAGAATTTAAAGATTCGGCATTCTTTTTATCCGGAGGTGTCTATGAAGCAAGTAATGAGGCAACGATCTTCGGGAATAAAGTATATGCAGTAACCAATACAGGCTTAAAAAGCCATGAAATGAACACTACTTTTCCGGTATTCACAACATGGACCACAGATCTGGCAGGTGCTTTCAGGCATATTGATTCAGAAGGTGTGCTGAGCTTTTCATCTGCAACAACAGGATATATCTACAACAGCGGGACTGCGGTAGCCCTTTCCCAGAATTTCAGCAACGTCCGTGATGTTGTGGTTAACAACAGCAATATCATTGTTACTGATGTAAACAGGGTATACACATTCAATACAAACGGAAATTTCAATAATACCGTCAGCTTCGGGGAAGACTGCAACACGGCAACCACTGTAGGGAGCAGTGTATACGGCGGAACTGTTCTATCAGGCATAAAAAATGAAAGCAGCAATACTTTCAGGCCGGACGGCCCCTATTTTAATTACGCCTATAAAATAAGTCTGTATGGTGAAAACCAGATGCTCGTTTCCACCGGAGGAAGAGAAGGCAGATACAATACAGGAGTCAATAATCCGAAGAATCCCGGATTCTATTATTTCAACGGAACGGAGTGGATTTACCCTTCCTACTTTATTGGGAACACAACGAGATTCAATGTGCTGGATGCGGTTTCGGACCCTGTAAATCCTGCTGATGTTTTCTTTACCAATTATACGACTTCAAACGGCCGTGGTGTTTATAAAATGAAATATAATGCGGGCAGCAAAGATTTTACATTCGCCAAAAATTATAACCTGGGCACTGATGATACTTCTGCAAGACGAGCCGTGGGTCTTACTTTTGATGATGTCAATAATTTATTTGTAACGGTTGCTTTTTCAGGTGACGGAACAGCGCCCGGACCTTTTACAGCTGTTGGTGCCTATGACAGGGCTACCGATAATTTTCTGATAAGAAACACCAATCAGAATTTCGGGGCTGCACAGAAAGCACTATATTATGAAGGCTTGCTTTTCATCCCTACTCCCCGAACTAATAGTTTCATAGCGTATGATGCAAATAAAACTACAAATATTTCAGATGATAAGGAGTATATTCTAACCCAGGCCAACGGCTTTGCTGCCAGTTCCGGAGGAACCATTTCAGTTGCGGTTGATAAATCAGGTGATGCGTGGATCGGCGGAGATATCGGGTTAAGGATTTTACCGAATGCCGTTTCAGCGATAAAAACCCCGGCAAGTGCAGTGGTTGAGCCTGTTATTATCGAACAGAACGGGCTTGGTGAGGAACTCTTCAGGGATACCCAGATTCTGCAGATTGAAGTGGATGCAGGGGATCATAAATGGGTTTCCGTAGACGGCGGCGGGGTATACTATCTTTCTGCTGACGGGCAGCAGACCATCAAACATTTTACCAAAGAAAACTCTCCGCTTCCTACCAATACCATTACGGATATCAAAGTAGACCGGAAAACCGGAAAGGTATATTTTGCTTCTTATGACGGAATTGTTACCTATCAGGGAGATATTGCCGATGTTACCTCGGATTTCGGGAATGTCCTGGTTTATCCGAATCCTGTAGTGTATAGCAATTTTAAAGGGAAAGTGACCATCAAAGGACTGGCAGAAGTTACCAATATCAGAATTACCGATACAGCCGGAAATATTGTAAACTCAGCAGTAGCAAGAGGCGGTTATTACGAATGGGACCTCAATAACCAGAAAGGTTCAAGGGTAGCTTCAGGGATCTATTTCGTACTCATGACCAATGAAGACGGATCTGATAAAGCAACAGCCAAGATTGCGGTAGTCAATTAAATTAATGAATTCACAAAACGGTTTTTTATTATCTTATATAAAATATGGTGAAAATGATGCGGTCCTGCATTGTTTTACGGAAGATGACGGCTTCCAGTCTTATTTCCTGAAAGGTATTTATACCAAAAAGAATAAGAAGAAAGCCCTGCTTCTGCCATTGAGCCACCTGAGTTTTTCCTTGCTTCCGGTAAAAGGAAACGGAATACAGACCATTTCAAAATTCGAGATGGTAAAAAGCAGTGACATTTATACGGACATAAAATGCAGCACCGTTGTGTTTTTTATTTCAGATTTTTTAAATCAGAACCTCAGGCATGAAAATAAGAATCCGAATGTTTTCGTCAGCATTCATGAATTTATCCATGAACTGGAAAACCGGAATTATCAGGCACATTATATTTTTTTAGTTAAGATTTTAAAAATCCATGGGGTTGCCCCTCTGCTGAATACCGGGAATTTCCTTGATCCGGAGACCGGCACATTTTCTGCTGAACCGATGCACCAGCTGTTCAATAAAGAAGTTTCTGCCGTCTGGAAAATGATCATTTCTGCTCCGGACCCCTACCGTGTAAAAATCCCGCCGGTTTACAGAAAAGACCTGCTGGACAGCCTCCTTGTCTATTACCATTATCATATTACAGACTTCCAGATACCGCCTTCACTTGAGGTCATCCAACAGATATTTGAGTAAAGCATATAAAACAAACCGCTAAAAATCAAATAATTATATTTTTAAAATCTGAGATATTTAAATTATTTTATTGATGTCTGGGACAAAGCATTGGCCTTTAATTATTCATCAGCTTTTGTAAGTTCCGTTTCCGATTCTGCAATTTTCTTTTTTGAGAATCTGGGCATCAGGATCTTGGTGATCAGGCCGGTCCATCCCGTCTGGTGGGAAGCCCCTACGCCACGGCCGTTGTCCCCGTGAAAATATTCATAAAACAGGATATAGTCTTTGAAATCCGGATCGTCCTGAAATCTCGGGTACTGTCCGTTGAAAGGGCGGTTCCCGTTTTCATCCTTTAAAAATAATTTTGAAAGCCGTTTGCTTAAAGCATCTGCAATCTCATCCAGGTTTGAATAATTCCCGCTTCCGGTAGGATATTCTACCAGGAAATCAGGGCTGTAATAAAAGAAGAAACGCTGCAGGCTTTCGATTATCAGGAAATTGATGGGAAACCAGACCGGGCCGCGCCAGTTGCTGTTGCCTCCGAAAAGGGCACTGTCACTTTCTGCAGGTGTATATTTAACCGTATAATCGGTCCCGTTCAATTGTAAGGTGTACGGATTATCCTCATATTCCTTTGATAAGGCACGCACCCCGAATTCACTTAAAAATTCCTCCGGATTCAGCATTCTGTGCAACAGCCTCTTAAGGCGGTGGCCCCTCAAAAGGGAAAGCAGGTGTTTGGAATCCTGGCCTTTTACGTCCCAATGCGAAACCAAGGCTGCGAGTTCCGGCTTATTTTCAAGTACCCACTGCATTCTTTTTTTGAAATTCGGCAGGTTTTCGATCATGGCATCATCAATCACCTCAACGGCAAACATCGGGATCAGACCTACAATAGTTCTCAATCTCAGATACATATGATTGCCATACCCTGAAGAAATAGCATCATAGAAAAACTCATCCTGCTCATCCCACAGGCTGAAACATTCCTCACCCATATTATCAAGGGAATTTGCAATGGAAAGGAAATGTTCAAAGAACTTTATGGCCATTTCTTCATAGACCTTATTATACAGGGCCAGTTCCATGGCAATTCTCATCATATTTAAAGCGAACATAGCCATCCAACTCGTCCCGTCAGACTGCTCAAGATGTTCGCCGTCAGGCAATTCCGCATTGCGGTCAAAAGCGCCTATGTTATCAAGCCCCAGGAAACCGCCTTCAAAAATATTATTTCCGTTAATGTCTTTTTTATTGACCCACCATGTAAAATTTATCAGCAGTTTCTGAAATGTGCTTTCCAAGAAAGCAATATCCGGCTTATCTTTTAAATATTCATCAATCTTGAAAACACGAAAGACCGCCCAAGCGTGAACCGGAGGATTTACATCGCTGAAATCCCATTCATAAGCAGGCAGCTGGCCGTTCGGATGCATATACCATTCCAGGAGGAACAGTTTCAGCTGATGTTTTGCAAAATCAGGATCAATCAGTGCAAAACTGATCGAATGAAAAGCAAGATCCCAGGTAGCATACCAGGGATATTCCCATTTATCCGGCATTGAAATGATGTGTTCATTGTTAAGGCTCTTCCACTCGGAATTACGGATGTTTTCGCGGGATTTTGGAGGAGGCATCTGGCCGGGATCGCCCTTGAGCCATTTCTCCACATTGTAATGGTAGAACATTTTATTCCAGAGCATGCCGGCAAAAGCCTGGCGCTGAACCATTTTTTCGTCATCCGTTTCTATTCCGTCCTGGATTTCCTGATAAAATTCATCTGCTTCTTTCTTCCTGCCTTCAAAAGTATCTTTAAAATCTTCAAAAGGCTGGTCCAGGTCTTTATCAGAAAGCCTGAATTCAAAAGTTTTTATTTCTTTCGGCTGAAAAGTTTCATCTATCAAGAACGATGCTTTGGTTCCGGTATTTTCCGGATTGACGGACTGCGTATTTCCGTTGATAATGAAGTCATTGATGCCGTCCTTACAGTATTTTGCTGCATTGGGGGATTGGTAAAGGCGTTCATTATTGGTTTCATTATCGCAAAAAAGAACTTTTCCCGACTGGCCGGCATAGATATTTTTAATTTCCAGGTCTTTATGGCTGATGCTGATCCGGTCTGCCTCTCCAGAAGTCATCCGCGGTTTATACGCATCATAACCCCAGCTCCATGTATTTCTGAACCATAGAGTAGGCAGAATAACCAGCGGTGCTTCATTTTCAGATTTGTTAATGACTGTAAGCTTTACCAGTATATCATGCCCGCTTTCCTTTGCGTATTCTATAAAAATATCGAAATATTCATTTCGGTCAAAAATCCCGGTGTCTATAAGCTCGTATTCAGGGTCCTGCTTGGTTTTTTCCGCATTGGTACTTATAAGGTCTTCGTAAGGAAACGCATTCTGAGGATATTTGTACAACATCTTCATATAGGAATGGGTGGGTGTGGAATCCAGGTAATAAAAGTATTCCTTTACATCTTCCCCATGGTTGCCCTGCCCGTTGGAAAGGCCGAAAAACCTTTCCTTGACCATCTTGTCTTTCTTATTCCAGAATCCGACCGAAAATACCAGCTTCTGCAGGCTGTCACAGATTCCGCAGATCCCTTCTTCTCCCCAGCGGTATGTTTTAGCTTCTGCAGTATCATGGTTGGTGTAGTTCCAGGCATCCCCGTTTTCGCTGTAATCTTCACGTACAAGCCCCCACTCCCTGTTGCTTACATAAGGTCCCCATTTTTTCCATGCAATGTCTGACAACCGGTCTTTTTCTTTCATAATTTTATTTAAATATTGCGTTTTTTCAGTATCAAATATCTTCCGTTCCTGCCTGCGTGCCCTGCGCCCCGGATTGAACGGCATGTCTGAGCTCTTTTTGTAAGCTCCGGATAATGCGTCAGGCACAAAAAAGCGAGCAGTGAAAGCCGGAAGTGTGCGCCAAAAATTTATCCTCCCGTTGAGAAGCTTTCAAAAGTAGTCATTCCGCCGTCAACGAACATACTGGCTCCGGTAATATAATCTGCCAGGTCACTTGCCAAAAAAACAGCAAGGTTGCCGATATCCTGCGGCTGTCCGATCCTGTTGTAAGGAACCAGATTCATCAGGGAGTTTAATGCATCGGGAGTGCTCCAGGCATCTTTATTAATCGGTGTCTGAATCGCACCTGGACAGATGGAATTCACGCGGATCTTATCAGCCCCATATTCCTGGGCCAGCGTCTGCATCAGCATTCTGATGGCACCCTTGCTCGCGGCGTAGTTGGCATGCCCTGCCCATGGAATAATTTCATGGACCGAACTGATGTGGATGATTTTTCCGCAGGCAACGGAGCGTGAAGGATCAATCCCGCGGCGGAGAAATTCTTTAATGGCCTCTCTGGAACAGAGAAACTGGCCGGTAAGGTTAATGCCGATCACAGTGTTCCACTGGTCGAGGGTCATTTCAGTAAATTTAGCATCTTTCTGAACGCCTGCATTATTAACCAGGATATCTACAGTGCCGAGTTGTGAAACCACGTCCTGAAACATTTTTACTACCTGGTCTTCTTTGGAAACATCACACTGACAGACAATTCCTTTTCCGCCTGCTTCGGTGATTTCTTTGAGAATGGCTTCAGCTTCGCCGGCCGACCTTTCGGAAGAATGGTTAACGACAACGGTTGCCCCGGCTGATGCCAAAGATTTTACGATTCCGGCCCCGATTCCGCTGGAGCTTCCTGTAACTACCGCCACCTGATTTTGAAGAGAGATTTCCATGTTTTATGATTTGAATTACCTCAATTGAGAAGAAAGGATCACGCCAAACATAAGAATATGGATTAAAAATTTCTTAAAGTTTTTTATACATCAGATATTGCAGCCCGTTTCTGCCGGTTTTGGTCCGGCCTTCATTGTGATATCCCGCTTTAAGGTACAATTCGTAAGCGGAACTGTTATCATGGTTTACAGCCAAAACAATTTCATTGCAGTCTTTAAAATTTTCGCGAATAAAGCCGTCTACCTGCAACATAATGCGTCTCCCTACTCCTTTCCCCTGAAATTCCGGGTTAACGGACAGAGACCGCAGCAATACGGAATCCGGGTTGCCTGTTGCATCAAGCTTGTCATCACCGAAATCCAGGGTAAAAAACCCGGCAGGATTTTCATTGCTGAAAACGGTAACGGCAAATTCCAGACCGGTGTCCCTTTCTGAGATTCTGTTCAGTGCCAGTGCTGCAGTGGAAGTATATGCCGCCTGGATATGATCCAGCGTATAGTTTACTCCGGCAAAATCGCTTTCGTTATAAAACTGCAGGCTCACCATAGGTTAATGATAAATATCTTCATATTTAACGCCTGCACGGATTTCCACGGGCAGCCTGTTTTCCTCAGGCACAACCGGGCAGTTGTAATCATACGCATTATAGGCGCAGTACGGATGGTAGGATTTATTAAAATCCAGCACAATGGTATTGCCTTTCGGGATGGTAAGGTCCAGGTACTTTCCTCCGCCGTAGGTTTCCTTTTCACTGGTCAGATCCCGGAAAGGGAGGAAAAGATAATTCCTGTATTTTGCCTGTTTTATCAAATCCAGGCTTTGGTACAGGGTTAACGTATAGGGTTTCCCCTCTAAAGTAAAGGTGGCCTTGCCGTATTCCCGGTACGGTTTTGTTTTGCCGGATGAGGTAGGAAGGTCAAAAGGTTCTGCACGCTCTGTTTTTAAGAGTTTTGCCGTAACCCTGTACTTTAAATTAACCGGAAAGAACGGGTGTGCTTTGAAATTGGTGAAATGATCTCCACGCAAAGGCGTTTCCTTCGGGTTCAGGTATTCTTCATTCAGTGCTTTCTGAAACTTTTTTACTTCCAGCTCCTCTTTTGAAGCCTTCTGTGCGAAGATTATTATCGGAAATAGTAAAAAGATAAACAGGTGATTTTTCATTATGAGTTTATTTACATTGATTTCCGGCAGCATTAAGTATTTTATCATCAGTCATTTATTTCATAATAAACCTGATCAAACCGTTCTTCGTAAGGCTTCAGGGTTTTACTGCTGACCGGTACTTTTTTTAAGGTTTACATTCAGCTTTTCACAGCATGGTTGTGAAAAACTGAATTTTATTTCCATATTTGGCTTTCAGGCTGACCCTGACTAACATGAATTAATAAGATTCAGAAATCTTTACGCGGTAAATATCTGAAGAGTTCCGTTTGATGGATTCTACAAAAAAACCGCCTTCTTCAGGAATTACTTCTTTCAGATCAAAACTTTTGCAGTCTTTCGGGAGGCCTGAAAAAACCAGGGTAAACCAAAAATCTCTCATAAAAGGAACCGGTGTCCAGTTCGGGTAAATGGTAATATTTTCTGCATGAATCAGCTTGCTCTCGTGTGCCGACTGGTTATCAAAAAGATAAGTGGTATTCCAGATCCTGATCAGGTTTCCCAAAAACGGCGATGCCGGAAAACAGCAGTGGACAATCACCTGCTGCTCCTCTTCTATTTTTGCCTGAAGAGATTCCAGAAGTTCTTTTGCGATGACCGGTTTTACAAGGGTATCAGACATTTCAGTTTTAATGATAAGTGATGGGTAATAAGTAATTTACAAAGATAACTGATTATTGCTTATCACCCATTGCTCATTACAGGTGTTTAGTATTCAAGTTTTAACTTTTCTTTGGTATAATCCCTCACTTTTTCGGTAAGCTCCGGATTTGCGGAAAGCTTCTGGCCGTAGGAAGGGATCATCTCCAGTAATTTTTCTTTCCATTCTACGTTCAGTTTTTCAGGAAAGCATTTTTCAAGGACATTCAGCATGGCATACACTGCCGTAGATGCGCCGGGAGAAGCGCCTAACAGAGAAGCGATGGTTCCGGACTTATTGACCACCACTTCAGTACCGAACTCTAGTTTGCCGCCTGCTTTTTCGTCTTTTTTGATGATCTGAACTCTCTGTCCTGCCACTTTCAGTTCCCAATCCTCTTCTCTGGCATCTTTAACAAATTCCCTGAGATGCTGTATCCTCTGTGCTTTGGTCATTGCTACCTGCTGAACCAGATATTTTGTCAGCGGAATATTATGCCACCATGCCCCGAATAAAGATTTCAGGTTTTTGGTATTGACGCTTTCAGGAAGGTCAAGATAGCTTCCTTCTTTAAGGAATTTTGTTGAAAACCCTGCGAAAGGTCCGAACAGCAAGGCTTTCTGACCGTCAATAATCCTTAAATCCAAATGAGGGACAGACATAGGCGGTGCGTCAACAGTGGCCTGGGTATAGACTTTTGCCTGATGCTTCTCCACCAATTCCTGATTATGGGTTACCAGCCATTGCCCGGAAACCGGAAATCCGCCGTACCCCTCGCTTTCTTTGATATCGGAACTTTCCAGCAACGGCAGCGCATATCCGCCTGCACCGATGAAAACGAAGTCTGCTCTTACTTCCTGTTTATGGTTGTGGATCCTGTCTTTCACTTTCATTTCCCAGGTTCCGTCTTCTTTGGGATCGATGTCTTTCACTTCATGGTAAAGGAAAACCTCAACATTGGAATCTTCCAGCAGATGCCTGCCCATTTTTCTGGTGAGGGCCCCGAAATTGACGTCTGTTCCCAAGTCCATTTTCGTAGCCGCCATAATTTCTGAAGGATTTCTTTTGCCCATGACCAAAGGAATCCATTCTTTCAGTTTTTCATGGTCCGTAGAAAACTCCATTCCTTTGAACAGAGCGGAACCCGACATCTTATCATGACGCTTTTTTAAATATTCAGCATCTTTTTCACCGAATACCAGGCTCATGTGCGGACAGGAATTGATAAAGTCTCTGGGCTCCTGAATGTATCCTTTGGTAATCAGATAAGACCAGAACTGTTTGGAGATCTCAAACTGTTCCGCAATACTTTCCGCTTTGGAGATATCTATGGTTCCGTCAGGTTTTTCAGGCGTATAATTGAGTTCACAAAATGCAGAATGCCCTGTTCCTGCATTGTTCCAGGCTGCGGTGCTTTCTTTGGCAAACCTGCCCAGTCTTTCAAATATGGCAATATCCAGATCCGGATTAAATTCATGCAATAAAGTAGCTAAGGTGGCACTCATGATCCCGCCACCGATAAGGACAACGTCGTATTTCGGTTTCGGCGTTCTGCTTGTAAGCGATTGTGACATAATTTAAAATTTAAATATGATATCAAATTTCGGGAAAACTTCTCAGAGTAAAGGCTTGTTTAAACAATTTATCTGCCTTATTTTATATGAACACGGGTATTGCCTTTCAAACATAGGCAAAAGTAATCAACTTATGACGTTTTAATGATGGTATACAATGACAAGACTAACAAAATCGCAAAATCAACCATTAAGATTAATGGTACCCAAGTGTCAGATATAAAATTCCCGAATCAATCCAGTTGATCTGGATTAATTTAGTTTTGTCGTGAGTTTTTTGAATTGCTTTTCTGCATTTTTCCCTTCATACAGAATTCCGTAAATGGTATCAATGATCGGAAGGGCCAGCCCTTTCTCTTTGGAGGTCTTATAAATAGAATCCGCTGCATAATATCCTTCTGCTACCATGTTCATAGACTGGATTGCAGATTTTACCGTATAGCCTTTCCCGATCAGATTCCCGAGGTTCCTGTTTCTTGAGAACAGTGAATACGCTGTTACGAGTAAATCCCCTAAATAAGCACTTTCATTCACATCCCGCGGTGCCTCATAGATGGCTTCAAGGAAGGTCTCCATTTCCCGGATGGCATTTGAGACGAAAACGGCCGTAAAGTTGTCCCCGTATCCCAGGCCACTGGCAATCCCGGCTCCGATGGCGAAAATATTTTTAAGGATTGCGCTGTACTCATTTCCTAAGATATCTTTGCTGGAACGCATCTTGATGAAATCAGAATTGAATATATCTACCAATTTCTGAGAGGTTGATTCTTCTACCGTAGCAACCGTAAGGTACGAAAGCCGCTCCATGGCTACTTCTTCGGCATGGCAAGGCCCGGCAATAACTGCCTGGTTCCTGAACCCAATCCTGAATTCATCCCGCAGGTAATGGGCCACTACATCATTTACTTTGGGAATAATCCCTTTAATGGCAGAAACGAAAATCTTGTCTTTGTAATCACAGGTCATATTACCCATCATATCAGAAAGATAGATGGACGGCGTAGCCAGCACAATGGTGTCACAGGCAGACACCAGCTCATTGATATCGGTGGTAAGCTTTAAATTTTTAAGATTAAAATTCACTGCCGTAAGATAAGTCGGATTATGGCCTCTCTGCTCAATGGCTCCTTTTACGTATTCGTTTCTTACGCACCAATGTACCACTTTACAGTTTTCAACAAGCATTTTTACAATAGCCGTTGCAAAACTCCCGCTTCCGACAACCCCTACTGCAACATCATTCTTGCTTTTTTTTGTATTCGATTTAGATTCTGTAACCGTTTTCTTTTTAGCCATGATAGAAAATGTGAATTGCAAATATATTAAAACAAAGATTGAAGCACGTATTTAGATACATGATAAAATCTCGTTTCCAATAAAAATTAATATTTAAGGACAATTAAATATTTAATTCTCCGTTATTTATCTGAATACTTAAAGTGTTGTTAAAAATATGCCATAAAGTATATTTTTAATTAAATTTGCAGGCTTAAACCGTTTTGTAACATACTAAGAGAAGAAAAATGAAGAACTTTCTAAGCAGCAGAAGGAACATAAACATCCTTTTGGGAGGGCTTTTATCAGTGGTTTTTGCACAGGGCATGTTCATTGCCAGACTGTATTCTGAAAAAGACGACAAAAATTATGAAGTAAATCTTGTTAAAATAAATACTGAAAAAGACAGTGTTGATTACCTGAAAATGAAAACAGATCTCACTTTGGTAGATCAGACTGTTACAGAACTGAATTCTTTCCTGAGGTCTAAGGATGTACCCATTGAAAGACTGACAATTCTGAGTAAAGACAGCATTTCCAATTCCATTTATCTGGCCAGACAGGCCAACCGGTACAGCCAGTACCTGATGGATCTTCAAAAGAAACTGATGCAGGTTCCTTTGGGAATGCCTACTGAAGGATACATTTCATCGAATTTCGGGATCAGAAAGAACCCGATCCCTTTTAAAACCGTTTTTGCCTCTGTGAAGTCCGCTCCGGGCAATATGCCGAAACCTGCCGCGGCCCCTGCTGCTCCGGAAGTAAAGGCTGAACCGGTAGAAAGAATTATTGAAGTTACCGACAGCTACGGAGAAAAAAGGCAGGTAAAGGTGATGGTAACACCGAAAGCCGCTCCTTCGGCTCCGGCAGCCACTGCATCAGCAAAAAATACAGCAGGCAGCAACACGGAAAAACCGACAGAAAAGAACAATCCACCGGCGGAAGCAGACCAGATGCAGTTTCATAAAGGACTGGATATCGCAGTACCGTTCGGTTCTGACGTGGTGGCAACGGCTGCCGGGACGGTTATTTTCTCAGGGCAGAAAGGCGGTTACGGGAACTGTGTGATCGTATCCCACGGCAACGGGCTTGCAACGCTTTACGGGCATTTGTCCCAGCTGGTAGCTAAAGCAAATGACAAGGTAAAAGTGGGGCAGGTAATTGCCAAATCAGGAAATTCCGGCCGCTCTACCGGCCCGCACCTTCATTATGAGGTGCATAAGAACAATACGCCTGTAAACCCGAAGCTGTTCATGAATTTATAAAGAGATTAAATGATTATATTGAGCAATTACGGCGGCCTCGTTCAGAACGAGGCCGCCGTAATTTTTTTAAGCAGATTCTGAAAAAGATCAGTAAGCCGCTGTAAAACGCTCACGGATGTGATTATTCTGCTCCAGTTCATCAACCAAGACTACGGCAACATCTTCTACGGAAAGCACACTTCGTCCGTTTTCATCAAATACCGGATTTTCAAGAGCCGTTCTGTAGCTTCCTGTCCTTACGCCTGCCGTTCCGGGATGCATTTCGATAGCCGGGCTGAAGAATGTCCAGTCCAATGTATTGTTTTCTTTAATTCTGTTCAGGTAATCTCTCGCGGCAGTGGCCCCGGGCTTGATATCGGCAGGGAAATCCGGACCGTCCACCAGTTGCTTTCCGTCAATAAATAGGCTGCCCGCCCCGCCAACGGTAATGAATCTTTTTACCCCTGACTGTTCTACGGCTTTTTCAATATTCACGGAACCGTTCAGGAAATCATCATACAGGTTCGGATTGGTCCAGCCTGCATTGAATGTACTGATCACCGCATCATTTCCTTTTAAGGCTTCCGCCAGTTCCTCTACATGGTTTACATCAACACTTTTTGCCGTTACTTTTTCATTCTGCTGAACTTTTGAGGCATCTCTTACGATAGCTTCCACTTCATATCCTCTGTCTGACAATTCTTTAATCACATGTGTTCCCACAAATCCTGTGGCTCCGATTACTGCTACTTTTTTCATACTTTTTTATTTAAATTAATTGTAATACATTTTGTTACATTTATAATCAAAAAAATTTAACTGAAATGATCTGTAAATTCTTTAAGGGTTTTATTTCCCAGAAATTTTATAACCAGCTGATCTGTTTCTGAAAACAGGGCATTTAAATGATCATTGATTTCTTTTCCAACAGGACAAAGCGGATTGGGCTTTCGGTTCTTTTTACCTAAGACATCCGTGTTCTTCACTGCAGCGTAAATCTCCGCAATGGTAACAGCTTCCGCATCTCTGGACAGCCGGCTTCCACCCTCTTTTCCCTGCCGGCTGATTACCAGACCTGCTTCCCTCAGAATACTCAGCTCTTTACGGACCATTACAGGATTGATGTTAATGCTGCCTGCCATCCATTCGGATGTAAGCCAATCCTGCGGACTGTCTGCCAGTAACGTCATGATATGTACTGCGGTTGCAAATCTTGTGTTATTCATCTTGATTACTTTGCAAAGGTAAATATTTTCTTAATTGTAACAAAATCAATTACAATTAAAAATGTGTTAAATTAAGTACTGAAACTCTGCGAAATTTTAAAGCTTGCTTGCTGCATATATTCTTGCAGGTTTTTTTAGATCTCGCAGATTTAAATGCACATAAAAATCTGCGAGAAATAATTTTAACCCGACTGCAAAATTAACTGTAATTTATTCCGGTTCATTGAGCCTTACCTGGTTTCTATTTCTACAATCTTTTTTCCGGCCCCGCCAAAGTATTGATTGATCAGGGCTTCATAAATGGTATATCCGTTTTCGACATTGGTGAAAATGACAAGGCCCTGTTTTGTTTTGGGCAACAGGAAAGAAATGGTATTGACACCTTTATCTAAACCGCCGTGTGAAAGGGCGATATCATTGTTTCCCAGGTCATAGATTTCAAAACCGAGTCCGAAATATTTATCGTTTTTGATTTTAACCTGCCTGGTTTTCACATCTTCAAAAACAGCGGGTGACAGCAGACTGTCATTCAGTACAGCCACTAAAAATTTACCGTAATCTTCTACAGAAGTGATGAGATCATCCGCTGCATTCA
Source organism: Chryseobacterium sp. JJR-5R (assembly GCF_034047335.1). Classification (NCBI taxonomy): domain Bacteria; kingdom Pseudomonadati; phylum Bacteroidota; class Flavobacteriia; order Flavobacteriales; family Weeksellaceae; genus Chryseobacterium; species Chryseobacterium sp. JJR-5R. The sequence goes on along the minus strand of NZ_CP139137.1, from coordinate 825,930 downwards.
CTGTTTTATTTTTTACGTTTCCGTAAGGGTTCCCATTTTTATCGTAACCTGTAACCATTCTTTCCGAATCTTTTTGCTCGTTCCAGATATAACTGGTGTCGCCCATATCCAGAGGCCGGAATATAAGTTCTTTTGCCAGCTGTTCCAGACTTTTACGGAACTTTTTCTCAATCGCTTTCCGCAGGTATTCAAAGCCCTCTCCTGAATACTGGTAGCGCGTTCCGGGATCAGCTTCAAAGCTTAACTTATTATCTTTGCGCTGCCATCTCCAGTTCGGGAAACCGGTCTGATGGCTTAACACCAATCGGGTCGTTAATTTTTTATGCCGGACGTCCTTTGCAAGATCAGGGTCTGTCCAATAGTGATAAAGCGGCTCATCAAGGCTCCATTTCCCAAGGCTTACCAGCCGCAAAGCAACCAGTGCGGTTACCGGTTTCGTCAAAGATGCAACATTAAAAAGACTGTTGTAAGGTGCGGCCGTTTTGCCGTCAAGCGTTCCGTATACTTTTACCTGTGTCAGTTTTCCACCTTCTATAATGCCCAATCCTAAAGTCGGAATACGGTTGTTTTTCATCAATTGTTCAATAGGATCTGTAATCTGTGCCTTACCCGGCTGTTGATGATCATAGCTCAGGACATCACTCATCATCCAGTTTCCGTCCTTTTTCAACCAGACCGTCGTGAACCTTGCCTGGCCTCCCAGCACATCTTCTTTATTCTTTTCCCGGATATAAAAACGGTGTTCCCCGGACTGTATCGCACCATACAGATTCCCGTTATTATACAGAGGAAAAACCTCCAGGCTGTTTTCTACTACTTTACGGATAGGCTTCTGGTCAGGATTGGAACAGATATTCTGTCTTGTTCTTTCTAGAAATAGTTGTTTATCCTGAAAACCGCCTTTGTCATGGTAAAACTTAAGATCTCCGGCTACTGATTTTTCCAGGTAGGACATATCACAGTTATTGAATCCGCGCTCAAAAAAGAGGCTGTCCTGTTTCTTCAGTTCTGTAAATAAAGGTGAATTTTTATCGATCTGGGCTTTCAGGCTCCCGATGAAAAGAAAGAAAATAAAGATGCTGATGCAGGTACGTTTTGTCATTGAATTATTTTTGGCAAAGATTCAGAAATAATTAAATAGAACCTGAAAATTCAACCTGACAAAGACCTGACAATTGCCTGCCAGCCTTATATAATACTGAAATTCAGCTTATAGAAAAGTTTTTGTTTCCGGTCAATTTCATACGCATTTCTCAGGATGATGTATATATTGGAAAGGGTGAGCAGGATCATGGTCATGAGGACAGCCTTAGACCCAAGCTTAAGAAGAGCGACAATCATAAAAATAACGGGCGAAATGACGGCCAGGAATATCTGGAGGGAAATAATCTGTTTGGCTATTGAAGAGTTCTGTTTTGTGAAAAACATCACCAATAACGGCAGCAGGAAATTAGCAACCGGTAACCATGCGAAAGGAAGTGAAGAAATATTGATCATTTTAACCCAGGTATAATTAACGGATTCTTCTTTTTCTCCTGTAAAAAAAGGTTCTTCAGCCTGTATTTTTATCTCTGCCTGAATGTCCCGAGCCAATAGCTCTTTTTCAGTGATGTTAAGGCTTGAGGCCAAATTTTTAAGCGTATAACCCTTAGGATCGGCTCCTGCTTCGATCCTTTGAATGGTCCTGACGGAAATGCCTGACTTTCCGGCCAGTTCTTCCTGCGTGAGGTTCTGTTCTTCCCTGATTTTTTTTAATTCTGACATCTGTAACAATAATCAGCAGCAAATGTACAGATTCAGGCGCTTTTAACCGCCGGTTTAAAGAAAAAACGGCCTTATTTCTTACTTGGTTACAAGATCAGCTTGTCCAGGTCCAGGAGCAGGTAATTGATGTTCTGATTGATGGTCCGTGTTGCCGACTGCATCTGGTTCAGCATAGCCGCCCTGTCATGCAGGTCGCCGGAACGGTAGTACCCTCCATCGCTGAAAATAACGGAACGGTCTGCGGCGTTCTGATCATCATCAAACTGATAATGCAGCCACCGCTGTTTCATGCTGCTGATAATAGAATGTTTCTCTTTGTTTGAAAATTTCTTCTCTGTGTACATATACCATATAAAAGGCGGAAAATTTGGGGATTCCAGCTTCTCCTTCCAGATGTCCCTCAATAGGTTCCTCTGATGGATGAATTCCACTTTTTTCCCTTTGGGGTTAAAAGTGGCCAGGCCGAATCCTGCGCCTAAAGCGCCGCCTCCGATATCAACGGCACTGCTCCACGCATCATCTCTTATAATTCCTCCTGCGATGGATGCGGCGGCGCCTGTAACAATGGAATATAAGATCAGCCTGTTGTTCCTTGAATCATTCAGGTTATCCACATAATTCCCGATTTGTGCCACCCGCTCTCCTTCACAGTCAAATTCTGCGGCCACCGCATCCAGTTCCGTTAAAGCAATGGTTATTTTGCTGTTGATTTTACTTTTGAGCTGCAGAACCTTTACCTGCGATGCAAGGGAAGTATCTTTTTTAAGCTCCATGATTTCATGAACTTCATCCAGGTTATCCAGGGCATTTAAAATCAGGATGCTCTGGTCAGAAAAAATACCTTTCAGGTCCTGGTTGGCTGCAATAATGGAATCTGAACGGTAAGACGGTATTTTCTCTGAATAATTGTATTTAAAGGGGGCTTTGCAGTAGCTGTCTTTTAAAGTCAGAATATTCTGCCTGATGGCCTGGTTTTTCCTGGACATACAGGAAGCCAGCAGACAGAAGGCTGTTAAAAGGCAAATCAGTTTTTTCATTTCATTGTATTTTATTAATCAGCAAGACTGTTCCAATCCTGTTGTGATTACCTAACTGTTTTTAATTAATCTCCTGACTAAAATACGGAAATAAAAAAATTTACCCGGAATCCGGGTAAATTTTAAGCTATTTTTAAGATGGGCCTATTTAATTTCAAGCAATTCAACTTCAAAGACAAGGGTGCTGTTCGGCCCGATTTCCTTGCTGATCTGCTGGTCTCCATACGCCAGATGCGGCGGGATAATCAGTCTCCATTTGCTTCCTGCAGGCATCAGCTGTAATGCTTCCGTCCATCCTTTGATTACCTTGTTTAAAGGGAATGAAGCAGGAGTCCCTCTTTTCACAGAGCTGTCGAAAACCTTTCCGGAAATCGTGGTTCCGTGGTAGTGGCATTTTACGGTAGACCTCGGGCCCGGTTTTTCCCCGTCTCCTTCTTTGATGATCTCATACTGAAGGCCGCTTGGCAGCTGAACAACCGTTTCACGCTTGCCATATGCTTCCATATACTCTTTACCGTCATTCAGATTCTTTTCTGCCTGCTCTTTTTTACGCTTAAATAACATATCTGCTACGCCCATAATTGATATTTTTTACAAATATAGTATTTTTTAAGGCGCGAAGATCTGTACGGTAAAGTGAAGACTTTTCAGTTGAGGTCTCCTTTACCCGCTCTAACCTTTTTGTTTTCAGTATTTTAATATTAAATCGGTTAACCATAAACCTTTATCGTCAAGAAAGTTCAAATATCATTAATACTCTATTAACACCGTTTCAAAAACTTGGCGTTATAATTGGACTTAAAAACTGAATGCCAGATCCATTAAAATACAATAAGGAATACGATAAGCTGACTGCAGACGAAGAGAAACTTCTTGAAATTAACAAAAAAAGCATTTCGGATTTCGTTGAACAGTCACCTACGACGAGTGACATTAACTACGCCACGCGTAATGCCCATGCGAAGACCTACGCGGTTGTGAAGGGCGAATTTTTAATTGCCAAAGGTATTCCTGAGGAATTCCAGCCGTTTTTTGATGAGGAAAAATATGATTTGACCATCAGGTTCTCCAATGCGCACCTTAAAGTTAAACGTGGTAAAAAAGACATTCCTGCCTATGGTTTTGCCGTTAAAATAAAGGATAACAACGGTATGCTCATCGCGAATTACCCGATGGTTAATTTTCCTTTATTCCCGATTAATTCCGTAAGTACTTTTTTAAAACTGTTCACTTCAGTAAACCAGTTCTTTGTTAAAAAATGGAACTCTTTTTCCCTGCTGCTGCAGCTTATCAAAGTAATTCCTTCTACGTTTACCGCTTCCTTTGCGAAAAATGTGATTAAACTCTGGAATAAGAGAAATGATTTTATTTTATCATTCGATTTCCATTCTGTAGGCGTATACCGCCTGGGAGACCATATGATGAAGATTAAGCTGAAACCGCAGGGCGTGGACAGGCATTTCGGAAAAAAATTAAAAGTAAAGGATGCGATTGAGCAGTATTTAAACAATCAGGATTTTACAGCTGATGTTCTGATCCAGATCTGTTATAATTTGAAGCACCAGCCTGTCAACCAGCTGAATGTGGAATGGAAAAAGTCCCCCTATGTAAAAATCGGGGAAGTAAGGATTGAAAGGAATTCGCTTCTGGATGCCACATCCTGTGACAACGAAATGCTGTCATTTAATCCTTTTGAAAACAAACTTTTCTTTCAGCCTGTAGGGAAAATCCAGAGGCTCAGGGATGAGGCGTACAAAGTTTCTGTCCAGACCCGACGGAAGATCAATAAGCTTCTGAAATACCAGCGGTAATAATTTATTCAATCAAATAATTATCATAAATAAAAAGGCTTTACACATGGTAAAGCCTTTTTATTAGTTTATTGTCCGAGCTCTTCTTTACCGTCATCTTCTTTTTTATCAGGGAAAATGATTGATAAAAGAACGGAAATGACCAGGACTCCGCCTACAATTCCTAATGAAACCGGGGACGGAATATGAATCCACGGTGCAATGAGCATTTTTATCCCGATAAAAGTCAGGATCACGGCCAGCCCGTAAGGCAGCTTGCTGAACATATGGATGAAGTTTGCCAGCAGGAAATACAGGGACCTTAATCCTAAAATCGCAAAAATATTGGAGGTATAAAGGATAAAAGGGTCATTGGAGATAGCAAAGATCGCAGGGATGGAATCCACTGCAAAGAGCACATCCGTAAATTCAATTACGGCAACCACTACCAGAAGGGGCGTTGCCATTTTAATCCCGTTCTGAACGGTGAAAAATTTATCTCCTGCATAATTATCGGAAACCTTCCAGAATCTTTTAATCAGCCTTGCTCCCGCGGTATTGCTGTAATCCTCGTCTTCATCACCGTCACCGCCTCCCCAGGATTTAATTCCGGCATAGACGAGGAACAGGCCGAACAGGGCCATCACAACATTAATCTTCACTGCGTGCCCGAAAATATTCATTTCAGGAAGATAGGTCAGATTGATTAAACCCACTCCTGCGAAGATGAATATCGCCCTGAAAATCAGTGCCCCGATAATCCCCCAGAAAAGGACTTTGTGATGAAGGTATTTCGGGACTTTAAAAAAACCGAAAACCAGGATGAATACAAACAGGTTGTCTACCGAAAGGGCTTTCTCAATCCAGTATGCTGCCTGATACTGCGTAAATTTCTCTACTGCCAAAGCATGGCTTTCCGGTGAACCGTCTGTATTGAAAACCCAATAGACCACTCCTGAAAAAACCATGGAAAGCGAGATCCATACAACAGACCAGATGGTGGCTTCCTTTGAGGAAACTTCGTGACTCTTTTTATTGAAAACCCCTAAGTCCAGGAGCAGCATGATAACTACAGTTACCGCAAATCCCCAAACCAGACCGGGGTGAAGATCTAAAATACTTTGATGTTTGTCCACTTTCTAATGTGCTTATGATACGATAAAAGCAATAGCTGTACAACAGACAGGTATTGCTGATTTTTAAATATGTATACTTTATCAGTGGTAAAACCGGATTAAACCTTTTTATTGACACTAATAAAATACTTATTCATTTATTATTTACAGGTATTTCTGTTTTACGGTTTCAACCGTTTCCTCCAGTTTCCTGTCTTTTGTGGGATCTCCTACGGCATTGAACTTCCATTCTCCGTTTTTCTTGTAGAATACGCCCATAACCATCGCCACATGACCTTTAAAAGAGGCATCATTGGCAATATCATATTTAGCGAAAACTTCTCTCACATTGGTAGGCGTCCCTTCATAAATCCTGATTGAAGCAAAAGGAATGGTTCCGAAATCCTGTCCTCTGTAGCTGTTCAATACTAAAGCAACATGCTCTACACTGGAATCCAGGCCGCTGAAATCTACGGTGATTACTTCATTGTCAAGCCCGTCATCCCCGTTCACGTCACCTGTTAAATCATCACCGCTGTGTTTTACAGATCCGTTTTTGGATTTCAGGTTACCGAAGTAGATCACTTCCGTGGCATTTTTATTTGCATCGTATAAAATACAGCTTCCGTCAAGATCCACAGCTTCTTTTGAAGTTCCTCCGAAAAAGCCTTTTTTCTCTATTGCTCCCCAGTTGATCCCTACACAAGCCTGTGTAAGCGTTGTTCCGTTTTCTTTTGTCAGGTTGATCCTCTGACCTTTCTGTAAGTTAATCGCCATATTTTTATGTTTAGTGTTGTTGTTATTATTCTGCAAAACCGTTCATCACCTTTAATTTAATGTCTCGCGGTTTCACGGTTTGGTTTTATTACTAATTATTAAGGTTTAAATTCAGCATCGCACGAAGGATATTGGTTTCTTCATTGATGTCGAATATCCTGCTCATGATGTCTACATTTTCCAGATTTTTCAGATAATCCTGCAAAACAGTAATCACCTGGTCCGGCAGCATTCTTTTTCTTTCCCCGATGGTTTCCTCCAGCTTCCGGTTTTTGTTCTTCAGCTGCTGAACAAGGGTCTGCCGGTTTGATTCATTGGGTAGGGCATCCAGTTTCTCCAGCTTTTTGGGATCAATCAGGTACATTTTCCTGCCTTCAATATCAAATATAAAACAGTCGTCCGTCTGAAACAGCTTAAACAACTCATACTCATTCCCAGAGATGTTGTACCCGCAGACAAAACGGACTTTAAAGTTCTGGATATTAAGCCTTCCCAGCAATTTCCTTTCGATCTGGTAATCATGGTACTGATATGCCGGAAATGAACCGGACTTCAACAGTTCCTCATCCACACCAGCCCTGTAAAATTCGGCTGCGTATTTTTTATAGAAATACAGCACATTTTCCCAGTTCAGCCGGAATTTATCTTCCGTAAGGTCTTTATACAGATTTCTTAAATGGCTGGAAAATATTCCGCTGTACATTCTCCGGTCTGTTTCAAAACCATCGGCCTGCTTTTCTTCAAAACCTGAAATGTATTTATTATTGACATCAATTTCATTGATGACTGCCAGCATATCATGTTCCTTCTGCCTTTTGATTTTGGTCAGAAGTTCGATGAGGCTGTCGGTATACTGCAGGTGGAACAGCTCAAGCTTACTGTAGTCAAGCGCCTCATTTTCCTGAAAAAGATGATGTATAACATCGGTTTTAATATAGATCGAGATTATATCGGCATTTTCAAAAAAATTGGCAAGAAGCTTAAGTCTCGTTAACCTTCTTTTGCTTTGGGACAGTATGTTTACAGCTTCATCATCCACCTTTTCAGGGTATTATTATCCTCTTACGTTTGCTTTCAGTTCGTGTTCCAGCGTCATCAGATCCTGATCCAGCTTTCTTCTTCCTTCCGCTCCCTGTTTCTGGATCTGTTTTACTTCATTCAGGGTACTGATCAGTTTTGAAGTGGTTTCTCTTAAAGTCTCCACAGAAACGACCGTCTGCTCATTGGCTCTCGCTACATTGATTGAGTTCTGGCCCAGGCGCTCTGCGTTTTTCTTCAGGATTTCTTCCGTAGTGGCAGAAACCTTCTGCTGGATCTCAATGCTCTGCTGCTGCCTGTACATGGCCACAGCCAGTGAAAGCTGGTTTTTCCAGAGCGGCAGTGTGGTCGTTAGGATCGTCTGCGCTTTTTCAGCAATGGAAACGTTGTTGTTCTGTACCAGCCTGATCTGCGGAAGCGACTGCATCATGATAAGGCGCACCACTTTAAGGTCTGCCAGCCTGCGGTCCAGCCTCGCGATGAAATCCCTTTTGTCTGCAATTTCATAGTCCTGGTAATTCTGCGGGGCAGCCTCCATGGTTGCGAGCTCGGCCGCTGCTTTTTCCATTCTGAGGTTTCCGGCAATTACCAGTTCTTCAATCTGTTTGATCGCATTTACATTGCTTTCAAAAATCGTCTGCAGTACTGCGTTATCTTTTGTCGAGGTAATAATTCCCGCATTGACTTTATAGGCAATCTGGTCGATATTATTGATGATCTTGTCATATTTCGCGAATAAATTCTCTACCTGCGTCATCAGCGTCTTCATAAACGGCAGCTTGCTTAGAAAGCTTTTGAATTTATTCTGGTTGAGTTCTTCGACATCCACGTAATTAAGCTCGACCAGTAAATTATTGATCAGCTCTCCCACTTCTCCGGAATTTGAACGTCTTACATTGCCTAAGAAGCTGTCACTCTGATTGGAAAGGGTCCTCTGGAGATCGGCTCCGAAATTTACGATGGATCCAGGGTTGGTTTCATCGATGGAATCGGCAAGCACTTCATATTTCCTGCGCTCTTCTACCTGTAACTGGGCCAGGTTGACGTTTCCGTCCCTGTCCACCACTACCGGTGCAGCTCCCTGGTTAGCGGCCGGTGCAGGCTGCTGCATAGGTGCAGGCTCAAAGGTTTTAAGCGGTTCAATGGACTGAAGCGGGTCTATAGGTTGGTTGGGTTGATTATCCATAGTTGATTATTGATACATTGATACAAATTTGTCAAGGCCTTCTCTCTGCCCGCTTCCTACGGCCTCAAATTTCCATTCCCCGTTTCTGTTGTAAATTCTTCCGAATTCCACAGCCGTTTCAATGGAGAAATCTTCGTCCAGTTCATATTTTAGGATCTCTTCATTGGTATCGGTATTGAAGATCCTGATGAAAGAGTTCCTTACCTGCCCGAAATTCTGCCTTCTGGCATCTGCTTCATGAATGGTGACAACAAGCGTGATTTCCTTTACGGCATCATCAATTTTGGTTAAATCGATTTTAATCTGTTCATCATCTCCCGATCCGTCCCCTGTAAGGTTGTCCCCTGTGTGAATAACAGCTTTGTCCGGAGACTCCAGGTTGTTGTAGAAAATAAAGTGGCTATCGGAAACCAGCTTTTTATTTTCGCCCAGTAAAAACAGGGAAGCATCCAGATCGAAGCCTGTGCCTGTTGAAGTATTGTTGACATCCCATCCTAATCCTACGGTGAATTTAGGCGCGTTTATATTTTCTCTCTGTCCTTTCTGTAAGTTAATAGCCATAATATAATTCAGTTTGTGTTAAAGTGTCTATATTGTTTTTATAATCTTTTATTAAATGATAATTGTTGCTGATGGCCAGCTCAAGCAGGTGATCCATCTGTTCTTTTTTTACTTTAGACGAAAGATAGTCAAATTTACCTGATTCCAGGCCTAAAATATATTTTACGATCCTTGTATTGAACTGGAAACGGGGCTTCATCATCACTTCCGCAATATGTTCCACGCTGTTCACCGCATAGTAATTAAAGAAGTTTTCAATCTTCGGATCGATCTCAAAATTCATCAGTTCAGCATAATACATAAACAGGAAGTCCCCTTCTACGTTATACTGTTCCAGAATTTTATTTACGGTATACTCATGGCTTCCCGTGATTTTAATATCGTCTATAAAAATACAAAGTTTTCCCTTAAGAAAATCCCTGTCCAGGTAATAGGTGTCATTGGATATTAAATTTTTCCGGTCTTCAAAACTCAGGTTTCCGTAATCAGCGGTATAGGTATGGTTCCTGTTGATTTTTGATAAGATGCTCGATTTTTTTCCTTTTTTAAACAGGTAAAAATCAAGATATTTCTTAAAGTAAAAACACAAAAAATTGGAAGCTGTAGGAATCGCCATGTAAGGGCTAGGCAGCACGACGATTTCTTTTTCGGTATCCAAAAGGCCGCTGTGTTCAGAAACGAAGCCATTGAAAAGTTCTTTGGCAAATTTCTCTGCATATGCCTTGTCGCCATATTTAAAATAGCTGTATTCTTCAGGAGAAAAGGTAAACGCATCTGCCGAATGAATGGGATGTAAGCTGTATCTTGTGTTCATATTATTTATAATACTGGGTGTTTGATCAGGTGTGCATTAAAGCCGAAATCTTTTGCGCCCTGGTAATCCGCTACCGGATTGTCACCGATGTGCAGGATCCGGTGTAAGTCTAGCTCCCTGTTCTTGATTAAGGATTTCACTTCCCGGAATATCTGCGGACTGGGCTTTGAGCAGTTCGTTTCATCGGAATATACATGGAAATCAATATATTGGTCAAGGTTTTCATTGATCAGGAATTTCCTCATCGTTTTGCCTTTGATAAAGCCTGTATTGCTCAGGATGCTGATGGTTTTGCCCTGATTCCTGATTTCTTCAAAAAAATCATGCAAATTTTCGAAAATCACAACCGGCTTATATTCCAGGAACAGGTCTTCGCTTTTCTGGTAGAAGCCGTTTAATTTCTCTTGGTCCAGCTGTTTCAGGTCCGCATTCAATGCACCCAGAATCAGCAGATAGATTTCAAAAGTGTCTACGTTCCCGCCGGTCACCTCATTAATGGTGTTACAGAGATCATCATAGTATTTTACCACTTTCGCCACTTCACCAACTGGTTGGTCAACTTCAAAGAATGAAGAAAAAAGTTCCACTCTTTTTGCTTTAAATTCAGGATGGGATTTAATGAGGGTAAGCCACAGATCAAAGGAGAAATGTGAGTGACTGCGGATGTCTATATCTGTTTTCAAAATCTTATAAGTTAAAGTTTCATTTAGCTTAGAAAAAATGAATTGACTTCAGGTTTAATCATTAGTTTTTACTGAATTGTACCAACTCTCCCCAAAGATAGAATTTTTAAACTTATGCTGATTTTTTTTAAGAATTATTTAAGACTTTCTGATATGCACTGCACTGTCCAAAGATGCTGTGGCCGGTTTATATATAATAAAATATACATACATTATATGAAATATAAACAATTAAAAGCCTTAAAAATTTAACAAAACACAAAATAAATACCACACTTGATAAACACTATCATTAATTTCAGGATATCAGACACGTAACTATGAAGAAAATCTCCTTTATTATCCGATAAGGAAAAAACAAGTGTTTCCCAATTGACCAGAGATGCTCATTTCATGAAACAGAAGGGGAAAAAGCTGAAGCTACTAAAAAAACAACCCTAAAACCAATAGTATTTTAGAAAATCAAATATGATTGTTTAAGACAGATCCCGGTACAGTACCGGGATCTGTTTTTGAAATTAAAGTCTCATCCTGATTAATTTTCAGGCATTACCTTATAGGTAGGATCTTCCTGAATATTCACTTCAATAACCGCTTCCGCATCTTTCAGCATTTTTATACAGTCCTTGCTCAGATGCCTTAAATGAAGTTTTTTACCCATCTCACTGTATTTTCTTGACAGTTTATCCAGGGCATCAATGGCACTCATATCAACAATCCGGCTTTCCCTGAAATCAACAACCACAACCTCAGGATCCCCTGACGGATCAAATTTATCGGTAAAGGCAGTGACAGAACCAAAAAACAGCGGCCCGTAAATTTCGTAGTATTTAGCACCGCTTTCATCCACATATTTTTTGGCACGGATCCTTTTCGCATTGTCCCAGGCAAAAACCAGGGCTGAAATAATTACGCCGACCAAAACAGCCAGGGCCAGGTTATGAAGGATGATTGTAATCAGAGCTACCGTAATACCAACAAAGATATCGGATTTCGGCATTTTGTTGACAATCCTGATCGATACCCACTGGAACGTACTGATGGCCACCACCATCATTACGCCCACTAAAGCAGCCATCGGAATTTTCTCAATGAACGGGGCCCCAACGAGGATAATAATTAAAATAGTCAGCGAAGCGATAATTCCCGAAAGCCGCGTTCTGGATCCTGCGTTGAGGTTTACCAGGGTTTGTGCCACCATGGCACAGCCGCCCATTCCGCCGAAGAAACCATTGGTGATATTGGCCAGCCCCTGTGCTACGGCTTCCTTATTGGCATTCCCCTTGGAGTTTGTAATTTCATCCACCATGGATAAGGTCAGAAGCGATTCAATCAGCCCGACTCCGGCCATGATCATCGCATACGGAAAAATAACCTGTAAAGTATCCAATGAAAAAGGAATTTGCGGGATATGGAACTTAGGCAGCTTTCCGCTGATACTGGCAATGTCGGCAACGGTTTTCGTACTGATCCCGAATCCCGAAACCACGGCAAAAACAAATATAATCGCTACCAGAGATGCCGGAACCACTTTTGTAATTTTAGGAAAAAAGTATACAACAGCGATTGTTAAGGCGGTTAATCCGGCCATGATATAGAGCGAACTGCCCTGCAGCCAGCTCACAGCCCCGTCTGCACCCGTAATTTTAAACTGTTCAACCTGGGCCATAAAAATAATGACCGCCAGCCCATTCAGGAAGCCGTACATCACAGGCTGCGGAATCAGCCGTACGAACTTCCCCCACCGGAACATCCCGACCATCAGCTGCAAAACACCTCCCAGCATAACGGTTGCAAAAAGATATTCTATCCCGTGGGTTTTGATCAGCGCTATCAGCACCACGATGGTTGCGCCCGCACCCCCGGAAACCATGCCGGGCCGGCCTCCCAGGACAGCAGTAACGAGCCCCATCATAAAGGCGGCATACAGACCTGTTAAAGGAGAGAGACCGGCCAGAATTGCAAATGAAAGCGATTCCGGAATCATGGTCATGGCTACGGTAAATCCGGCCAGCAACTCATTTTTATAATTTATTTTTTTCGAAAAATCGAACAGGCTTAAGGTATTTTTCATGAGGCCCCAAAGGTAGGCACTTGATTTTTTTTGCACAAATTTTATCCTGTTGCATTGCTCAGAAACGGTCATCAGCTCCTTGCTGACGTTAAAAGGTTTTAAAATTTTAAATTTTAACCAATATTTCATTTTGAATAACTAGTTTAAACCTCTTTAAACAATTTTATTTATAATTTTCTTACATTTGAAATAAAATAGTTAATTAATTTTAACAAATTTAAAGTAATGGGCATAGGAGACAGATTATCAACTCACATAACAAATATTTTATGGAGATGACATCTTTTAAAAGTTATCATGACTGATTTATTGATAAACTATATGATTATTGTCCGGTTAATTTTACAAATAAAATAATAATAATGCATTATTGTTAAAAAAAATTTATCTTTATAAGAATATTTATTCTATCAATCAACTTGATACAGACAGATAACCAAACTATCTGCCGCTGTATTGATACGCTAATGTTTACTTAAATAATGCTATACAAAGAAATACATATAGGAAAGCTCATTAAAGAGAGAGTACAGGAACTGGAAATAAGTACTGAAAGAATCTGTAATTTCCTGAAAAAGGATGAGGAAAGCCTTAAAAAAATCTATGCCGGTGCTTCTGTGGATACAGACGTGCTTTTAAAATGCTCCAAGCTGCTGCAGTATGATTTTTTCAGAATCTACAGCTCCCATCTGATTTTATACTCGCCGCCTTCTGCCGTTGATAAAAGCAAGAGCCTGAATTCTGAAAAGATCCCCTACTTCAGGAAAAATATTTATACCCAGGAAATAAAGGAATTCATTATTGGTAAGATAAAGTCCGGCGACATGACACATACTCAAATTATCAATGAATATTCCATTCCCAAAAGCACGCTGCACCGCTGGCTGCAAAAAATTTAAACCCTGAATATCATGCGCCCCAATTATAAGAAAATTTATCAGGATATGCTTAGGGAAAAGTATCCTGAAAAGCTGAAAGACCCTAAAACCCTGAGGCTTTTGAATAACCTGAAGACTTCAGAGGACATATTAAAACTTAACGATCTGATTTTTAAATCATCCAAAGAAAGCCTGAAAAACAACCAGCAGCTGAAGACCTATGATAAGAAGACCATGCTGAAGCTCCTGCAGTATCAGCAGAAACATAACCTGTCTACCAGCTTTATGTCTAAAAAATACAGGATCAGCAGAACGACCATCGCCAAGTGGAAAAAAACCTTTGAAAAAGAATTTGAAAAAATACAGGCCAAATAACTGATGCACCGTAATATAAAAATAAATCCGGAAACGATGCGCATCGTTTCCGGATTTATTTATTAAAGGCAAAAGGCAGGAAAAGAAAAAAAGGCGGGGCACGTCAAGCTGGAGTCGAACCAGATAATCTTGCCGGAATTACCGGCTTCATTATTCCTCCCCAAAGAGACGAAGTACCTTTCCCTTACGGCACTTTATGTATAAAAACAAGACAACATTCAGAAAGTGCAGTCGTGCTCTGACCAGCTGAACTACGCTCCCGTTTCCATTTGTGTTTTTGTTGTGGAAAAGGCGGGATTGTTTATAATTTCTTATTTTTATTCTTTGTGTTCACGAATACTTTGCATTTTGAACCCGCGACCCCTTTTATGACAGCGAAGTAACGCTATTCTACGGCACTTGTTTTTGTTTTAAATTAAAAGAGGTAAAAAATGAAAAAACTTATATAAACCGTTTTCAGGATTATTTTTGGAGTTGAACCCATATCATAAGATGTACCGAAGTAAGTTTTCTCTACGACACTCTTCTTTTTTAAATCAAGGTAAAAAATTAAGAATCTTTCAGTGCATTTGCTCTACCCGCTGAGCTACTTCTCCTTTTCGAGGGAAAAGACAGGATTCGAACCTGTGACCCAATGATTAATATTCGAAGTATGATTCTAAAACGACACTTGATATTTATTATTTTATTTTTAAAAATACAAAGCAAATACTGATAAAAGTTTTGTCTAAAACTGTATAGCCACTCGACCATACCTTTCGGCGAGCGGATTGACTCCGTCGAATCTTTGATTTCGAACCCCTGTAAAAATCAAAGTAACTTTTATCTGCGGCACTGGCAGGATAATTTAAAACCGGGCAATTTTTAAAAAGAGTTTTTGTTCAATGAAAGTCGAAGGAACCCTTTCTTACGACACCGGTTGTTTTAAGTAAGGTAAAAAATCAAACAGAGACTTACCGACAGAGCGATACCATTACGCCATCCCGATTCCGGGAACAGGAGTCGAACCTGTATTGCTGTCCCCAAACGAAGAAATTCTGTTTTACGACACTTACTTTTTTTGAGTTCTTATGGTTATGATTACTTGTTACTGCAAAGTTATTGCATCAGTACGCATTCTTTTTACGCAGTTGAATTATTTTAATTTAAAAACCAAGTAACAGGGTATAAGAGTTTTTAAATAGTATTCAAATTGAAAGTTTGATCGATGAAACTCTTATGGACGACATTGGTTAGTTTAAAACCGGGCGATCTCACGAAAAGACTCTGTTTCAATGGGAAGTCGAAGGATTTCTTTTCTTACGGCACCGGTTATTTTTTAAGTTTTTATGGTTATGGTTATGGTTATTTGTTACTGCAAAGTTATTGCGTCAGTACGCACTCTTTTTACGCAGTTGAATTATTTTAATTTAAAAACCAAGTAACAGGGTATAAGAGTTTTTAAATAGTATTCAAATTGAAAGTTTGATCGATGAAACTCTTATGGACGACATTGGTTAGTTTAAAACCGGGCGATCTCACGAAAAGACTCTGTTTCAATGGGAAGTCGAAGGATTTCTTTTCTTACGGCACCGGTTATTTTTTAAGTTTTTATGGTTATGGTTATTATTATTTGTTGCTGCAAAGTTATTGCATTGGTACGCATTCTTTTTACGCAGTTGAAATTATTTTTTAATTCGATAATTTTATATTCTATTCGTTTTCCCTTGAAGAAAAGAGCAAAGATCCACAAATTCAAGACCTGGAAGCTCCGGCTAAAAATAATCTCCATTCAAATTTTACTATTGTTGAACAATGTGGACAAATCATATTTATATCGTTTTATGGTAATCAAATATACTAAAGTTATTTCCTAGCCCCGATTGAAGCGGCATCCTTTTTCTGAAATGGCTTTAAAAAAAAAGCGTTGGCGAAAAAGATACAGCGGAAAGCGGGAAATAGCTCCTGAAAAAAATGGTTATTAGTTTTTATTTTTAAAAGCAGTGCCTTTTACAGCACTACTTTTTTAATCAGTTCTACAGCTGATTTCCGGTCTTCCAAAGCATTCAGGACATCGAAAATCTTGTCGGACCAGCCTGCGATAAGGTACACATCATTTTTCCTGATATCAAGCGGCTGTTTTCCGTAACCCGCCAGGTCAAAAATATACAATTTTGCATTGTGGCTGATGCTTTTGTACCGGTTCCATGAATTTTCAAAAGAGTTTCCTCCGCTGTTGCTGTCCCAAAGCTGCGTATCGGTGAACAGCATTACTTTATCCACTTTCTCTTTTCTGGCGATCAAATCCTCAATCACCAGATAACCGTTGGTGGAATATCCTACTTCGCCTTCTCTTTTGTAAAAAGCATCCACATTTCTCAGGATCCCGTTTTTAGGCATCGGCACTCTTTTCCAGCGGTCGCCGAACATCCCGGAAACTACATTTCTGCACTGCGACTGCAGCATCATCGACATCAGCAGGCCGATATCGTACAACAGAATCTTAGATTTCGGGGAAACCGGCTGCTGCATCGAACCGGAAACATCCGCTGCAATAACCACCGAAGTGCCAAAACCAAAACCTTTGATATTTTTCGCACTCACCGTTACCGCATGTTCCAGTGATTCCAGGATTGAGGACAGGTAAGGCGAATCGATTGTTTTCAATTCCCTGTATGCCGACAAAAACCTGAAGGGCAGCTGCTTTGAGTTCCTGACAGCCTTTTCATCCGACAGGTAGCTGCACACTTTGGCCATCGCCTCTGAAGAAACGCCTGCTTCCAGGATATTCCTGAGGTTCCGCAACGTTGCCATATACCCCAATTTGTTGCTGAAGATCAGTTCTTGCCATTTGTTTCTGAACGCTGATTTCCTTTCGGCATCATCCGCAAATTTTGTCTGGCCCAACACGGAAAGTTCAACTTCCCAGGTATATGGAGTTTCCAGAGAATCATTTACGATTTTGTTGAAAACAGCCTGCTGGTTTTCGTCCTTTGCTTTCGGGTGCACCAGGAACAGGGCATCTTTCAGGGTAACTTCAGCTTTCCTGTTGTATTTTGCAAACTGGTACTCGTCAAATTTATTGAACGACTTCATCAGGCCTTTCTGGATCTGCTTTGAAAGCCGGTTCAGTTTTTTAACATCCGTCCTCTGGTTGGCCAGTTGGTAATATGCCAGCAATTCCATTATTTCGTCAGCTCTCTGAACCACTCCGTCAACCGTTTTGCTTACCAGATCTGTTCCCGAAACCTGTTTCGCCAATTCAGTCGTTAAAACCAATGGAATAGAGCGCAGGTACATTTCTTTCCTTGCATAGACCGCCAGCTTTGCTACAAATTCCGGGTCGTTTTTCTGAATCAGAGACTGGATTCTTGTTAATCTGTCATTTCCCTTTTCATAAGACGTGTTTGATAATCCTGTGGTAACAACAGCACTGTACAGTTCTTCTGCAGGGGTCATCGTGAATGCTTTTGCCCCTTCGTAGTTGGTGGCGGCATGCGTTGATTTTCTTAAAAAATTAAATTTCATGGTTACTGTTTTTATTGTTAAACATTTTTGAGGATCATCATTCCTCCCTGATTTCTGATGCAAAGTAATGACGGTATTGCGCAGTGTTTTTGCGCAGTTAAGTTTTTATGAAAAAAAGTTTTATTTTTTATTAATTAATAGTTTTTCCAGTATCAGAATAACTGTAAAGTTTACCATTGCGTAAGAATCTTGGCAATACTTATCATACTCATGATTAGATTCCTACGGAATAACAAAATGCTGTTACTTTTTAAAGTCAATCAGAAATAAAATCTCTCTATCATTCAGTTTGCCTAAAAAGATGAGCAGGCGGCCACTTTTGGAAGCCGGTTGTTTATATTTGTTTAATTAAAATTTAAACGATGATTAAAGGATTATACGAAACCCATATTCAGGTAAGCAACCTGGAAAACGCTGTACTGTTTTACACCGAAGTTTTGGGATTGGAACCGGCTCACCGGGATGAAACCCGCCCGATTGCATTTTTATGGATCGGAAAAAACAAAGCAGCCATGCTGGGATTGTGGGAACAGAAAGAAAACCTGCAGACCAGGCATTTTGCATTTTCTGCTGATGTGGAAGACATCCTGCATTACGCGGCCGGGTTTTTAAAAGGCAAAAAATTAAAGCCTTACAATTTCCTCAAAAACGGAACTGAAGCACCCATGGTTTTTGCATGGATGCCGGCACTGGCCATTTACTTCAATGATCCGGACGGAAACCAGCTGGAATTTATTTCAATTCTGGAAGGTGCCGGAAAACCGGAACTGGGTGTGGTTTCCTATGAAGAGTGGCTGAATCAGAAATAAAAAAACTCCCTTTTTAAAAGGGAGCTGGTATTACACTTTTTGAGTTGCCAAGCTGTTATATTACTGTTGTTTTATGCACCAATGCAAAATCTTCGCAATATTCTTCGCGTCATCCACGCCTCTGTGATGCATACCGTCAAGTTTGAAGTTCAGTTCGCTTAAAGCTCTTGCCATGCCGACACTTTTGCGGACGGTCGGGTGCGTCTGCCCGAATAATGTTTTCACATTGATGTGGTCATCACTCAAAGGATAATCAACCCTGAATCTCCTTGCCTGGTTCTGCAGCATATTCAGGTCATAGTTTCCGTAACTTGCCCAGGTCAGGTCTTCAGAAATGTATTCTGCCCTGAGGATATCCAAAGCATCTTCCAGTAAAATGCCTTCGTCATCCAGCATCTGCTGGGTAATGGTAGTGAGCTCCGTACAGAACGGGCTTACTTTTGAGTATTGAGGTTTTACTAAAATCCCTTCATTTTGTGAAATCTTACCGGTACGCGCATCCATGATACATACGCCGATTTCTATGATTTCACTTTCCTGTCCTCTCGGCGGCCGGTCTTTCCAGCACGTGGCTTCGAGGTCTATAATTAATATATTATCTGTTGTTTTCATTTGTTTAAATATTTGTTATTAAAGGCTGGACGCCGGAAGCTAATTACATATTGTAAAAACTTCCCTCATCCATCACCTGTACGATCATCTTCCTTATCCGATTATTTCCCTTAGAATTCTGGCGGCATTGTAAGCATCGTCCGCTCCGCTGTGATGGTTCCCTTCAAAATCCATGTTCAGGGCTTTGAGGGCTCTTTTGAGTCCCATCATTTTGTAAAGCCCGTTATAGGCTCTGAACTGGTGCATGATGTTGATGTAATTTCCGGAAAAAGGATTTTCAATGCCTAGGTAATCGCATTGCTGCGAAACCTGTTCTTTATCAAAGCTTCCGAAGCCTGCCCAAGCCAGCGAAGCTGAGCTGTATTCATCCCTGATTTTCTCACAGGCTTCTTCAAAACGGATTCCTTTTTCTTTTACCAGCTGCGGCGTAATTCCTGTCAGGTCAGTACAGAATGTACTGATTTTCGACCGCTCGGGAATAACATATATGCTCTGCTTTTTGGAAATGGCACGGGTTGTCCTGTTCAGTTCGCAAATCCCTATTTCTATAATATCGGTTTTCTGGCCGGCAGGAATTTTATCATATTCCCAGCATGTGGCTTCCAGGTCGATGACCAATATTTCGTTAGTTGTTTTCATAATTGATTTGAAAAAAATGATAATTGGCAGATGATCAATGATTTTAAAATCAATCATTACCAATTATTTATTACTTATACTAATTTCTCGGTGCAAACGGTGGCACCCATTTTTTCTTCTTCATGATTTCTTTGATTTCTTCGTAAGAAACCGGATAAAAATTATGGCAATCCACACCGACATCCATGCTTAAAGCCATTTCATCATCCGGCAAAGTTCCGTGGGAATGGCCGTAAAGCTGCCACGTTCCGCGGTGTGAGCCGTTCCAGGTCCGCATGGCGTAGTGAAACAGGATGATTTTCTGCCTGCCGTTGCTGCTTTCCGGCTCGTCAACCCGAAGTTCATGGTAGTCCCTTATGGAGGCAAACCTTTTCGGACAGGTCAGGGCGGCCCCTTCATGGTTGCCTTTGATCAGGTGGATGTCACCGTTCAGCCTGTCCAGCACTTCTCTGGTGAAATCCGGTTTGCCCAAACTGATATCGCCTAAATGGTAGACGGTATCATGGGTTCCGATTTTCTCATTCCATCTTTTGATGAGCTCTTCATTCATCTGTTCCGGAGACTCAAAAGGCCTTTCGGAAAACTTTATAATATTTTCATGACCAAAATGATGGTCTGCTGTAAAAAATATATTGGGTTTCATTTCTTAATTGTCTGTTTTTTTACCGTAAAAGTTCATTGTTTCCATTGTCATTCTAAACATCAACTGAAATTCTGCGGAGTCAGTTCATAAGCGGATTGAAGAATCTGTTTTACTGATATTGAGATTCTTCTTTCGCCGAAATGACAAATTTCATGCATAAGCATTAATAAACTTTACCGGTGGGTTTAATACTGTTTTAACTTAATTAACTGCTGCGAAACGCTTTATAAAAAGCAGTTTCAATTTCGAGCCTGTCATTTTCCGTATACCTCCTGGAAAAATGAATCGGAACAGCCTCTTTTACGTCACAGTCCTTCATGATTTTTCCGGATGCTGAAGCAAAGCTGTGATAATTCTGTCCGGCCAATTCCCGGTCTTCATCCTTATAAAAGGTTTCGATATATACCAGGTCCGCTTTTCTAAAGACGATTTTTATTTTCTCATAATTGCTTTCACAAACGGCATGATCCATAATCACACCTAACCTGTAACCTTCATTACGGGTCAGCAAATGAAATAAATCCGTTGCTTTATAAACCGTGCCTTCAATTTCAATGGCTTTCTCCGGATCCTGAGTTTCAAAAGCAGCCTTCAGTTCACTGATCCATTTTCCTTTCCTGAATCCGGAAGCGTTTTCATTATAGGTGACCGAATCTTTTTCCCTGAACAGATACGCAACTGAATCCGTTTTATGGTCAAGAACTGCACAATCAACACTTACATTTTCATCTTCAAAAAGGAAATTCTGCGTGGCAGACAATTCAAGGTTCCAGTACGGCGGACAAATCCTATAAACATTGATTTCCGCTTCTGAAACAACTTCCCGGATCTCATATTCAATGGCCTTTTCATCAACTAAATTCCAGGTATAGGATTTTAGCCTCGCCTCAACCTGTTTATGGATATTTTTCGGCCCGCAGATCACGATTTTTTCCCCGCTTCCGATCTGATGCCTGAAAATCCCGTCGAAATTTGAAAAATGGTCTATATGCGTATGGCTGATGAACAGTGCGGAAACCGACTGTACTTCCTTCACCGTCAGCAGGCTTGCTTCCCCGCAATCGCACAGA
The DNA here is from genome assembly GCF_034047335.1 of Chryseobacterium sp. JJR-5R. Classification (NCBI taxonomy): domain Bacteria; kingdom Pseudomonadati; phylum Bacteroidota; class Flavobacteriia; order Flavobacteriales; family Weeksellaceae; genus Chryseobacterium; species Chryseobacterium sp. JJR-5R. Next base: position 804,558 of record NZ_CP139137.1, on the reverse strand, counting down.
TAATGCTTGCCGGAATTCGGGATTTTTATCAATATGCTGATGTCTTCTCTTAAAAGACTTTTTATTTCTGCCTGTATCATTTTTTCTGATTTTTATTAACCACTTTTCATCTTTCCGGGTCCTGTGCTCCTTCGGGATGACAAACTCAATGATGAATCCTGTGGTTGCATTAATACATAAAAAGTTCCAGTAAAAAAATTACCGAAACTAAATTTTAAGCGTCATCAGCTCCTGTTTTACCAGATCAATGACCAAAGAATTCAATTTTTTATTGATTCTTTTGTGCTCCTCTTTTTCTATGGCTGCGAAAGCTCCCGGGAAATCTTTTTCAAAATCCTCCAGAATATCCTGTGCAAAAAGGCCAATTACTTTACCTGTCATTTCAGGCTCAAATTCACCAGTCTTGCTGACAACATTATTCAATCGGTTTACCGTTGCATAGTTCCGGATTTCCTCCCAGATCTCCTGAGCTTTTCCGCTGAAATGAATGTCTTTTTTTGCAGGCCTGTCTTTTTTAACCATTTTTGATTTCTCAGTCCATTTCTCATTTTTATTTTTCAGAATGACCCGTGCCCCGTTTCCAAAATACCTGGTTTTCAAAGTTTTGACAATGGTCCCTTCGCACATGTTATTTTCGATTTCAGGCAGGCCCAACCAGGCGGGAATTTCAGAATCGAAAGCATTCGGGAACTTCAAAGCCTCTTCCAAAGTCCCCTGAAAAAGGGTTTTTGCATAGAAAAAGCCGGTTTCCTCAAAAATCTGATTGACTAAATCCGTATCCAGATAAGTGGTGCCGTTCAGTTTGATATCGAATCCGTAAAATTCGTTGTCCGGCGCATATTCAACACCTTTCTGCACTTTTACCGCCTCTTCTACGGGCTCTACTTCTTTATGTTTATAGCCGCCACCGAACAGTTCGCCATAAATAACCACCGTTTCCATATCCGGATAAACGGCTTTCACCTTTTCGAAGATATGAATTACATTTTTCCTGTAACGTTCTAAAATCCGGTATGCATTGTAAAATTTCTCATCCTTTTCGATGAAAGCGGTTCTTTTGGCCATCTTAATCTCCTTTCCGTCGGTAAAGAAAGAGAGATTGGCTCCGTGAACCTTTTCCTGCACAATGAAAACCTCATCCCCGAAGCCCTGCATCCTGATCTGATCGATCACGCGGGCTTGGTACGCATTTTCTATTGTGTTATATGTTTTGAAAATCATTTTTTAATTTTTAATTGTTTTTTAAAGTTGTTTAACAGGTTTTTCGATATTTTCCTTTCCCACCGGATTCATAGAATGGCAATAGAATTCGGGCAGTTCCGTATCATGATCCATACAATATTCAACCAGCCATTTGGCACAGTCGTAGCCTGTTTTTTCAACATCTTCCCGAGAACCGGACTTTATATCTTGTGTATCGCCAAGGTCATGGTCAAAAGAAATCATCTCCGGAAGCCCGTTTTCCAGAATCCTGCTGACAAACTCTGTGTAATCCCGGACAATATGCCAGTCTTCCCTGCAGAAAATATCCCGTTTTGTATAATGATACACATCAGGCGGGCATCTTATATCGTCCAGAAACAATAATCTTTTTGTATTTTCCATTGCTTTATTTCTTTAAAATATGATACAGTAATCTCGCTGTGTTAAAAGCATCATCTGCACCGTTGTGATTGTTTCCTTCAAAGTCTATATTCCTTGTTTCCAGTTCTTTTAAAAGCCCGATTGGTTTCTTACCGCTCATTAAGCTGATGATCACTTTCAAATCAAGATAGGTTTCACTGAAAGGAAATTTAATATCCAGCTCTTTGCACTGGCTTTCCATGATCAATTTATCAAAGCCTCCATACCCGGCGTATGTTATCTGTAAGGAACTATATCTGTTTTTTATATTTAAACATGCTTCTTTAAAAGTCATCCCTTCTTTTTCCAGCTTTTCCGGCGTGATCCCTGTAAGCTGTGTACAGTATTCACTGACTTCAGACTGCACCGGCTTTATCAGGTAGCTTCTCTTGTCTTCGATGCTTCCGTCTGCCATGTTGAGCTTGCAGATGCCGATCTCGATGATTTCTGTTTTCTGATTTTCCGGCGCCTGTCCTTTGGCCCAGCAGGTGGCTTCAATATCTATTACTATTACTTTATCGTATAAAAACATTTTCTTTCATGGGTTTTTAATCTTTCATGGAAATGTACCGGACCTTTTAAAGTCCTACCTCATCCTCCTTCCTCCTCATGGATCCAACTGACAACGGTATCCAGAAAGTGGAGTCTTATTTCTTCAAACCTGGTGATATTCGGGATATGGTTTATCTCCAGTAAATGCCTGGTTCCGTCTCCGCAGACAATGTAGTCGTTGGCAATGAGATCCATCCCGATCCGTTCTTTCAGGTTCAGCGTATCCCTCAGAAGGCCTTCGTCAATGTCCATGAACCGTACCTGTGCAGGATGAATGGATTTTAACCAGGTCTCCCCTTCCAGCTTTATCTGCCAGGATTTTCCGCCGATGTGTAAAATCCTCACGGCTTCGCCTTCAAAATAGGGCTCCAGCACCGCATCCTCCGTGCTTTCCCAGCTTCCGGAAAACTTATGCTTATTTTCACCGCAATGCCAGTTCCCCCATTTGGCGACGTGTTCCGTATCTGTTTTTACATAAGCACCTTCTGAAATAAATCCCCTCGGGGAACTGAATTCAGAAAATTTCATGGCTTTCACCAGGCAGGGTATCTTAAGCCTGCACTCCATCATGCCGTATGCATTCGGGAAGCACGGGCCGTTCCATAAAGCCAGCCCGGAGATAAAATCCAGGTCATTTTCAAAAATCCCGTGATAAATTACTTTATCTACCGGCAGCATCCCTACGCCCTGGGGTTTTTCAACGTATAATATTCCGTCCAAGACTTTTATTTTCGGAACCGACTGATGCCAGATGATCAATCCTTCAAAATGTTCCCGTATATATTGATATTCTTCTTCGTGCAAGCCGATAACGGCAATTCTGTTATATTTCATGTTGTTATTCTTTTAATCTGAAAAGTAAATATTCAATGCCCTGACGATACTTTTCACGTTGGTATTGGGATAAAACCCGGAACTGTTGATACAATTAATCTCAACTATTTTCCAGCCTTCACCGGTTAAGCAGATATCCATGACTAATGATCAGGATCTGAATATACATTGGCCTGGATTAAAAAATACATGGTTATCCGTTTTTAAGGTTCCTTTTATTTTTCCTGATTAGGCGTGGGATGCGGAAAGTTGATATCATACTATTTAGAACTCCCCGCTCGCTTCCCGTCCTCCTGCTTCCCGCTCCGTCACACCATCATATCAGCACAATTGGAACTTGCGAATGCGTAGGGTTTAGCTTTAAATACATATCCCATTCCCAGAATGTAGCCCATGGCATCTTTCAAAGCGACATTGGATTTAAAATCCGGATCGGTGTTAATGTCTGCGTGTACCTCCATTTCCACATCATACGTTTCCAGGACAGCACAGATGGCGTAAGCAATCTCTACGGATTTGTTGACTTCATTCAGCATCCGTTCCTTGATACTGATCCGCCGGAATTCCCTTTCTTTCCTGATAAAGGTAAACGCTCCTTTTCCCTCGCGGATGATTACGACTGCCGTAGCATAATTAATAGCGTCACCATATACATGGGAATCTGATCCCACACACACTTTCAGCCGGTGCCCGTTGGCCTGTTCTCGGAGGATGGCTTCTTCTACCAGCTGTGTGATAGGATCGCGGAAAATTTTTCCGTTCATGTTCTGCCATTTTTGTTGTTGCGTTTCCATTTTTTCTACATGTTAAGTTTTATACTTTTTATCATTCATAAATGATCATTGATCCGTTATTTTTATGTGCGGCTATTTCTAACCACCAATTACTTGAGTTGTGAGCTGTTGCTTTTGGGGTTGTTACCCATTGCACATGCCCATTATTCATCTTCTGTACGGGAAAAGGGATTCGAACCCTTAATACCCTGATCCTAAATCAGGTGCGTCTGCCAGTTCCGCCATTCCCGCATGTTTTGAAACCTGTCTGATTTCTTTTACTTAATACTAAATTGTACTCTATAAGGGAATCGAACCCTTATTTTCTGCTCGAAAGGCAGGCGTCCTGAACCGTTAGACGAATAGAGCAATTGACCGACTGACCAGGAATCGAACCTGAACAACAAGAGTACATTTCCTGCATGCTGCCGTTACATTATCAGCGGTATTGGTGGAAGCAGCAGGATTCGAACCTGCTCATCAAGCAACAACAGTTTTTAATTCTGCATTTTCTGTTTTTTAAGGAATCGTTCAATCGTTCCTCATGTCAGACCGCTCCGGCTCTCCAGCTCCGGCGTGCTTCCTTTTTTACGGGTAATAAGCAATTGGTAATACATAATTTTACCAACCGGCTTTTAACCTGGTTTTTTAAAGAAAAACAAAGCCTGTCTTATTTTTTTGTTTGATATAAGAACTTCTGCGCCTGACAGGCTTTTACTTTTCTCCGGAACTCATCTTATATTACCTCATCTCATCTCATCTCATCTCATCTCATCTGAGTTACTTTGAGATGGTTATGGGGTTGTTCATAATCATTTTATTTTTTTATTTGAATTCACGAATGTTTCACATTTCAAACCCACTCAGCTTACGCAACGGTTTTGCAGACCGTCCCGACTCTTCCACTTCGGCGAACCATCATTTTACAGGCAATAAGTCATTGGTAATGAACACTTTTTAAACCAGTTTCCAATCTCTGAATTCTGTATTAATCAGCGTTAATCCACTATTCATTTTCAGAGTTAAGAAAAAGCCTGTCTGTATATGTGTTTTTATAAAGATCTTCTGCGCTCGACAGACTCTTTCCTTTTTCTCTTTTGAAACAATTAACTTAATTACTGTAATTTCGGAAGGATTCGAACCTTCAGCCTCCGGCTTATGAAACCGGTACTCTAACCATTGAGCTACGAAATCTTTTGTACTCCATAAGGGAATCGAACCCTTATTTACTGCTCGAAAGGCAGCCGTCCTAAACCATTAGACGAATGGAGCAGATGTTATGGAAAGCAGGGTCGTTCACCGTCTCTATATAACGTTTTCATGGTTCACGAATTCCTGGCATTCGGCCTTGCGACCTCCGCCTTCAGGGCAGGTAAACAACCACTGTTATCTTTCCAGTTTTGCAGATTCACTTCACTATTTTTTTCCGGGAGACAGCCGGATCCAAATTTTCCGTGAACCTTTGTAATTCTGAGAGGGATCGAACCTCTAACCTCCGGTTTAGAAAACCGGCACTCTATCCAATTGAGCTACAGAACTGTTTTTGTAATCCCGAAGGGCAGTTTATGAGTGTCAAAACTGAAGGAACATAAAAAAAGCGCCTCTTTTCGGGAGGCGCTTCATATTATTTGACGTATCAGTTCGTTAACTGACGCAATTATATAAGCACCTTTTGTCCACAAATTCACTGTTAAGAATACATGCATATCCCACTCCCATCGGCTCGAGTCCGTTTTGTTTTGAATATAAATCAGATATGTTATGTAATTGTTTCATTGTATTCCTGTTGTTAAAATGTTTTTTTGAATGATTAAAAACATGTTGCTTTTAATTTTCGGTTGCAAAGTAAGTATGATTTTTTTTAACCTGCAAATTTATTTTTCATTTAACTATTTGAAAATCAGAATAATAACAACCAAATTAAGAATAGGGAATTCCTGTCCGTACTATTGTACAGATGTCTTAATTACCTAAATGACTGTCTCTCATCGGGTTATCGATCACGCTTTATTTTCGTATTAATTGTTCATTGTTGATTAAATAATTTTCACTTTTCCGGTTATTTTTTTTCATTCTAAATAATTTCCGTCTTAAAAACACAAAAAACGCCCCGTTTACCGAGGCGTTTTTACTATATTCTGATAAAATCTTACAGGTTTATTGTAAATAATTTTCAAAGCAAGCACATTCCGCCTCATTGCATATCATCCATTCATATCCGAACAATCCCTTTAGTGAAGGGCTTCCGCATAGGTTTACATTGATATGTGCTCTTTGTATTGTCATAATTTTGTTAGGGCAAAGATAAATGTTTTTCTTAATATTTTATTGACTTGTCATTGCGGGTAGCAAAGTACCGAAGCAATTTTGACTGTAAAATAGGATTAAAGATTTCTTTATTTTTGGCTTACCGTAACAAACCTTAATTCCTGAACATCCTGTTTCTTCCCGTTTTATATCTTGAAATATCCTTTAAGATCATATCATCATCAGGATTGAAATGTTTCAGTTCATTGACGATTTCAGAACGGGTAGCTACTTTTCCGGCAATAATTTCATAGGCGATATCCCTTGTGGTTTTCTGAAGATCGGGACTTTTCCTGAATTCATACTTCATCGCTTCAAGATACGTGATTTTCTGGACTGAATTGGTTTTTTCATACAGGTGCCGGATTTCATGCCCGAGCTTTTCAACATCCGTGATATTGGCAAAGTAATTATTCAGACAGTTGAATGCATCCTTATTTTCTTCCCAGCCTTTTAACAGTATTTTCTGGGCCTCTTCCGGCTGTTCCATTTTTTTGCGGTAGATCAGTGATCCTTTTACCATCTGGCTGTTGTTCACATAATCATCGGCAACCAGCTGATAATAGGCATTGGCATTCTTCACATCCTTGATTTCCCTGTACAGGTCCCCCACTTTTTCTTTCTGCTCCAGTTCTTTATAGAGATCAATGGCTTTTCTATACTGTTTTGCTTTTTCATAGCATTGGGCTGCTTCAGATCTGTTTTTTAATTTTTTAAGATAAATCACGGCTGCTTCATTATAAAAGCCTCCTTCTTCCAGCGTTTTTGCAGCCCGGTAATGGTTCTGCAGAAGATTCATATACACCTTTGCTGCTTTTTTGTAGTCCTGTTCGGCGATATACTGCCGGGCAAGCTCCTCATATTTATTCCGGATCCTGTCGAAAAGTGAAGATTCTATATAAAAATTATCACCGCCGGACCTGCCTTTGCGGCCTGCCTCCTTTTCCTTTTCTTTATCCTCAAAGTTTTTAAGCACCATCATAATGATGACAGCCACAATCAGGAATATAACCAATTTCCCGATTACGCTCCAGAAACTCTCATGGAACAGCTGCGCAAGCATCCCGATTACTTTAAGAAAGACCAGAATAAAAAACGCGGCCAAAAATTTATCCGTAAACCTCTGCTTATTCATCCTTATCCGATTTTAAAATAGTTTTATCATCACTGAAGAGGCGGTACAGAAGCAGGACCACACAGATCACCAGCACCCAGACAAACCAGTTGTATCCGAACATTTCAATAAGAGGATAAAACAGATACACCAGCATGGCCGTTAAAATTAAAATCAGGATGGCCTTGGTTCTCCCGGGAACATTCCTGCCTCCGATATTCAGTGTTTTTCTTTTTACGAAATAGGAATACAGGCCTACAATCCCCGTCATCAGAACAATTAAAAAAATAATTTCCAGGATATCATGTTTTGTGCCGGAATCTTCCTTTTCAAATGTCCGGACTTTTCCAGCCTCGTCCGGCTTAAAGGGAGGATCCTGGTATTCTTTTGTTCCGTACAGTCTTCCCAGGGAATCTTCAATCAGTACCTGTCTCTTTTTCCAGATATGTTTTACAATGCCTTCATCAGCGGGTTTTCCTGAACTTACGCTGCTCAGGGAATCTGCAATTTTTTTCCTGTACTTTTCTTCATTCTGCACCAGGTATTTTACAATTTTTTTATGGTAAACTTTTTTGAGTGAATCTTCAGAATTTTTAATTTCCTGTGCCACCCTATCTATTTCCTCAGAAATCTTCTCAATAGGCCGGCCTCCGTTTTTCAGATATTCCTCGTAGCTGTTTTTGTGATCAGAATCCTTGTACCAGCTGGCTGCCCTCTGATGTTCATTCAGCAGATTCCGCCTTTCTGATCCGTACAGGGAGTCAATCTTCATGTCTATATCCGTAACGCCTGACTGATAGCCTACCACCGGTGACATCATATTTTTATCGATCTCTGAAATTTTGCCGGAGGACGCCGGGCCTGAAGACGCAGGAGATTCAATAATCTGATAGAGTGAAAACCACACCACGCCCACAATAATGAATATCGACCATAAAATCCAACCGTACTTTGCAGGATAAAAAAAACTGCCTCCGGAAGTATTTCCTGCAAATAATTTTCCTAACCCTATTTTTTCAAAAAATTTAAACTTCCCGAAGCCGCTGCCTCTTGACGTCCCCATTATATCAAGCGGAATCCCCAGCTCTACTGCCCGGTCAGGATATTTTTCAATGTATTTCAGGTATTTTTCAATTTCCTTTTTATTTCCTGCCATTACCTTTTTCAGGTCAAAAGGAAGATCTTTCATCCATTCTTCTTCAGTCTGCGGTTTCTGCAGGGCTTCCAGGACTTTTTCATCATCCATTTCCACCGTAAAGCGTTCAATATTCTGAGGGATCTTTACGCCGCTCAGCGGTTTCCGGACCTGGTTTCCGGTTTGTTCGGGAGACCGGATCAGCGAAAGCCAGTCGATTTTTTCGTCTAATCTTACCAGCCCGAAATCAGGATGCATAACAATGAATTCCGTTTCAACACTTTGCCATTCTTCCGGATTTACTTTCGGATAAAAATCCGTGTTTTCAGGAATAAAGAGCTTATTATCAACGCATTGAAAATAGGCATTTTTACCGATTTCATTCAAAGCCAGGTCCGGGAAAACCAGAAAACAGCCGTACAACACATTCGGTTCAAGGGACGGAATAGGAAACGACCTGACCTGACTTAACACTATTCCCAAGACTTCCATTTCATGAAGCCACGTCAACGGTGAAGACCCCTTGATCAAAAGCCCTTTTTTAGGATAGTTATTCTTCGGAAAGGGGTTGATTCTAAGTTCCATACTCCAGAATATGTTTAATGAAGGCATCCATATAATCAGAATACATATCGTCCATTTCCCTGACTTTCAGCTTTGTTTCCTTCGGCAGGTAGTATTCCGAACCTCCGAACTCTTTTTCGGTAGCCAGTGCCATATATCCGTAGTGGGTGGAAGGCAGGTAAAATGTCGGAATGTTTTTATTGCTGCTCATGAACGTCATCATACCGCGGGAATCCGTAATCACTTCGCTGCCATCGCCGAAAGTAAATTTATTTTTATGCCGGGCAGACCAAACCATGATATCCTCCGCGTTTTTAACAAATTTACAGACATTTTCATCCTGTTTCATTAAAGCCCATTTAGAAACGACCAGTTCATCTGCAGCGTTGATCCCGATTCCGGTAAAATTACTTAATATTTTAGTCCCCCTGTACCTCAACCGGTCTATTTCAATCCTGCTCTTTACGTCACTTTTAAAAATCTCCGCGTTATTTTTTACCTTTTCAATAGAGATATTCCCTTCCATACTGATCTTAAAAATAACAGGCGCATGCTCATGGTGCAGATAAAAATTTTTACTGAAATAAAGCAGGCTGTAATCCGGAGGCATATGATGCCCTGTCAGATTGAGCTCTGAATATTCTTTTGTATGTAAGTTCAGTTTGGATAGTAACTTTTTATCGGGTTGATATTGGGCGAGAATATAATTTCCGGACTTATTTTTGGCCAGCGCAAACTGTCCTCCGGGTTTTATGGAAATATTTTCCAAAACCACTTCACAGCCTCTCTGGATACTGGAGGTGTGATAAATATCCCGGTTGTAATAATTATCAGATAAATAGGTCTTTAACACCTGTTTTTTATTGCTTAAAATATAAAATTCCCCTTCGTACAGAAATGTCTTGATCCTGTCTTTCGGCGTTGGGAACAGCAATGGATAATTTTGCGGAACCAGGACTTTAATTCCGTTTCCGGAACCGGTATTTCCCTGTTTTTGTTTCGGAGGGTTTGCCCATAGTTCCTGCAGCGGAAGCACCATTTTCTGAACATGCTTCCTGGTACCTTTATGGTGCCTGTAAAAATTCAGATCGCCATACGGAGAAGTGGTAACCAGAAATTTCAGCCGGTCCCTGTTTTCGTGAATGACTTTCTGAAGCTTTTGATGGTCCAAATTTTCCTGGTTGGTGATAAAAAAAACTTCCAGTTCTTTTTCCGGATGCTCTTCGCCAAGAAACTTTTCCAATGCCCGGGAAACTTCCAAGACCGGACTTACCTGATTCAAATGCTCAATAACCTCATCCGTTGTATTTAAAGAAACAGGGATCGCATTCTCTCCCAAAACAAAAATCTTACATTCCGAATGTGCTTTCGGATGTTTAATAATGGCAATGGCTGATGCAAAAGCGAGTACTTTCGGGATTCCCCAGTTTTTCAGGGAGGTATCAATCAGGATAATCCGCTCAAAAATATTTTCTTCAGGCGGAACTTCTCTTTGGATATACAGTGCTTCCTGATTGGCCACCCGGTTCATGAAAACCTCATCTTCATTGGCAAATTCTGATAACAGCATCCTGTTGAGATCACCTTTATTGGTCATATCAGAAATCCCTCCGATCGGCTGTTCACCGGGGGAAAGGTGGCGCATCGGAATTTTCAGTCCGCTCCATATCCTTTTGATCAGGCTTCCGACCTGAAATGTTTTTGGATCTTCAGTAAGTTCCTGAATAAAATCTTTCCCGTTCTCAACAGTGGTTTCTTCCTGTACCACTTCGTCTTCCAATTGAGGAAGATCGACAACATCTTTCAGGGATCCGATGATGGATTCAGTCGTCGGAAACTTCCTGTATAGCAATGCCAGAACTTTAAAATCTTTAGCAACAACCGATCGGTTTAAAGTATTCTGAACGGCAGCTTCTGATATTTTATAGGGCTTTCTTTCAAATTTCTTAATAATCAGATCCGAAGCTTCGGCAGAAATTATATGATGACAATCTTTAAAAATAGATTTTAAAAGAATTATTTTATTTTGTCCCCTCTTCAAAGAATTTCCTACACGGTTTACATTCTCTAAAAAATTAATCGTAACACCTATATCATTCCTTATTTCTTCTCCTACAGGATTTTCCATCTGCTTTTTCAAATGATAGAAAAGGCCATCCATGTTAAGATATCCGTCCTGCAAAGCGTATAGAACCAGGAGCAGTGAGCCGAAAGGCGGAAATCCCTGGTCTTTCAGTTCTTTTAACACTTCGATTACATAAGGCCTGTAGGCAATCGCCCCGACATTCGGGATCGAAATAAGGTTGTTTTCATGATAGCCGGATGGGTCAGGAACATCTTCATCGGTAGTCCATTCCCAAAAATAGCTTTCATATGACTGGAAATATTCTTCTAACTCCATTCCTGTGATTTTTCGGTGAGACGGAATGAGCTTACGGACAATTTCCGGAAATCATTTTTATGAACAGATATATACGTTCCGTCCTCGTTCCAGACAAGCCATTGGCTCAACGCTTCATTGTATTTTTTCTGAAGCAGGACACTTACGTTTTTAAACTCAAAATCAAAGCCTGATGGCAGAAGATGACCGTCCTTCGTCCAGTACGTTCTTCCCGGAAAACTCAGTAACGGGGTTCCTAAAAACAGTGCTTTGCTGTTAATGACCGTCCAGTCCATTCTTTCAAGTTTAAATTTAGGAAGGGTAATCATCAGGTCTTTAATTTCAGCCACAGAAGATAATAAAGCAACTGCAGGCTGCACTTCTTCGGTGGGTTTCAGCCTGACCGTAATTTTTTCATCAATCCCGAAAAAATTGTTGTTGGAAATAGGAAAAGTCAGCCGTAATGCCTGATCAATGGGCATCCATAGTAATGCAGTCCGGACTTTTTTACTGGGGACGAGTGCATTTTTCCGAAATAAAAGCCCTTCCCTTAATTCATACATCAAACAGTTGGGCAGCTGCTGAATTTCCGGTGAAACCGCCTGTTCACCGGTAAAACCTTTCATCCAGATTACTTCTTCTTCCCTTGCAATCTGAATATTCTTCCAGTCACGAACCGAACCGAGGACATCTTCATCGGCACGCGGAAGCTCTGCCCAGAATTCTTTTATATGCTCTGAAGGATCTTTTGCCATAGACGTTCAATTTCCTGTTGAATATATTGTTTCTGCTCAGGGTTCCTGATCCAGTCGCAGCGGGTCTGGAGGTATCTTAATTTATCTTTGATTACATTCTGTTCTTCAAAACTCAATGTTTCGCCTTCCCATTTTCCGACCAGGATTTTTACGTCTTTCATAATCTCTTCCGGGTTCGGTGCTTTATTCTGCAGTGCCTGCGGATGGGATCCCGGGCTATCGTCTTTTTCAATGGTCCGGTTGATGATCCCTTCCAGGATTTCAATCTGTTCCTGGGTATCCCAGATATGTTTCAGCACCCAGAGGTCGGATAAAACAGCTTCGGTTCTTCCGCAGATCAGGGCACTTGCCGCAATCAGGTTCTGCAGCTTCACGGCCCTTCGGTCAGAAATGGCAATCCCTGTATTCCTGAGGCTGATGATGGTATTGAGGTAGACTTCATACACCGGTTTCAGATCAACGCTTTTACAGAAACCCTGAAGTTCCCTTATTTCGTCCGAAAAGATTTCAGGCATATCCGTTTCCGTCTGGTTTTCCAGTTTTCTTCCTGCCAGAAGCACCTGCTGGAGAAGCTCGGGATGCACATAATCCACGTTGATCCGGATCAGGAAACGGTCAAACAGGGCATTCAATGCTTCATCCTCAGGAAGTATGTTGCTCGCTCCCACAAACATCAGGGCCGGTAGGTGCCGTGTTTCTTTTCCTCTTTTAAAGACCTTCTCATTCAAAGCCATCAGGAGTGAGTTCAGAATGGCAGAATTGGCATTGAAAATCTCATCCAGGAAAACCATGGAGGCTTCCGGCATCATGCCTTCGGTATTGGTCAGCAGCTCCCCTTCTTTCAGTTTCCTGATATCGAAAGGCCCGAAAATTTCGTTCGGTTCCGTGAAGCGGGTCAGCAGGTATTCAAAGTTTTTCCCGTCTTTAACGGTTTTTGCCAGCGTTCTTACAATGGCAGACTTTGCCGTTCCGGGAGGCCCGTATAAAAAGGCATTTTCCCTGGCCAGCAAACAAATTCCCAAAAGGTCTACCACATCATTCTTTCCGACAAAAGTGTCTTTGACGTAAGTAAGGACTTTGTTTAATTTTTCAATATTCTGAGTCATTGATTAAATTTTAAAATTTTCACCTCTCCCCTCTTTTATTCTTCATTTCTTTTTTCAGAAAATGCAATTTTCCGGTAAGGTGTCGTGATATCGAAATACAATTCAGATCCATCTTCTAACGTTAAAACATCCATATACTTACCTTCACTCTGAATTAATTTTTGCCGGATATGCTTTTTTCTCAAATGAAACTGTAAAAAATCAGTTTCGTCAGAAACCCTGGTTACAATATATGGATTCTGCATGGTTCCGTCTCCTGTCTTCTCAATACAATTTAAAATATGATAGCAGATAAACATAATACTTTCTGCCGCTTTTGCATTTCCGGTTTCTTTTAAAGAAAGATATTTTATAAAATGTGCTTTGGGACTTAGCAGTACATTAACCGTAACATAATAATTCAGTTTTTCGTATGCTTTATTCTCTAACAGTTTTTCCATAATGGTCAAATCCTCAGAATAAGGATCATAATCCGGACTGTTGATCACCAATTCCCTGGATTTCAGAAAATTTTCTTTAGTAGGATTTTTTACAAAATCAAATACGGTTTCCTGGCTCATTCTTCTGTGTGTTACTTATTTTAATTCTTTCCAGAACTCATCTTTATGCAGCCCGAATTCCGCCATCAGCAGATGATTGATGTATGGGATTTCTGCCAGCCTGTAGTCTTTTTTGTCTACAATCCTTTCAAGGTATAATTTCCGGTAGGTTGCATTGCTTAATTCTTCTTGCCAGTTTATTTTTCCCAGGTTCAAGTCATATCCGATCGCAGAATAATGAAAATTTACCAGAATATTTTCCAGCATTCCCACCAATGGATCTTCAGGGTCGGCATCGTGCAGGACTGCTATTATCTGCGGCAAAAACCTTAATGACAAATCTGCCGACAGGATTGAAGAAACATTTCTTTCCCCTGCGAAACCAGGAATTAACTTCCCGAGGCTGCCGGACGTATCTTTTCTCACCAGGTACAGCTGTGCACTGTGATACAGCACCTTTGCTGCCCAGACTGCGGATTCTTTATGGAAACTGACCTGATCCGACAGGAATTCCAGCCGTTCGTTTTCAAACTCAGAGGCAAAATAATCTGCGGCATCTGCCTCTTCCTTTGCAGAGATTTCCTGAAGGTCTGTATAGATGGCCATGCTTCCTTCCTTGCGGAGCAGAAACAACGTATCTAAAAACGGGGATCGGTTTTCCAACATACAACAAAAATAAAATTATTTCCCCGGTAATAAAATTTTATTTAATGATAAGCCATTAATATTTCAGGCTGTTTTTCTAACGAAAAAAACTTATCTTCCCTCTTTTGCCTGTTGAAGCCACCGGTTATTTTAAAAAATACATTTACATTTGGGCATGCAAAAAAACCGCGGAAAAAACACGGATGACGACCTGCTTTTCGGTTCAGAAAAGCAGACCGGAAAACTGAAAATGGCAGTTCAGGATATGCACTACCTGTTAAGCAGAGGCTATGCTGAAAGGGCTTCTTCGGAACTGACCGGAAACCGCTACCGCCTTAAAGCCCGCCAGATTCAGGCCGTCCGTGCTGCTTCTGCCTCAGAAATCCAGATCCGGAACAGGGCAGACAAAGCACTTCAGATTTCCGCATTACAGGATGCAACGGTACATCTGGACGGCTTTAATATCATCATCCTCCTGGAAAGCCTGCTTTCCGGAGCTTATATTTTCCGGGGTGCGGACGGCTGTTTACGGGATCTTTCCGGCGTTCACGGGACCTACAGAAAAGTGAACCAGACTTTAAAATCAATCGAACTTGTTGCGGCATTTTTTCAAAAGTCCGGAGCCCGGAAATTAATCTGGATTTTTGACAAACCTGTTTCCAACAGCGGCAGGATCAGACAGATGGTCCTGGATTTTTCTTTTGAAAATCATCTGAACTGGGAAACTGAACTGGAATTTAATCCGGACAGATTCCTTGCTGAACACGCAGAAATTGCCGTCTCTTCAGATGGCTGGATTCTGGACCATTGCCGGAACTGGTTTAACCTTGCCGGATACTTGATGGAAGAAGAAAAGCTTCCCGTTAACTTGGTGAAAATGGTTTAATCATGGATTCACTAAAGAAATATATTCCGTTGTTTTCAGAAACCTGGAAAGAAAAATACCAGGCTGTTTTAGCTGAGGAGCATCTGGAAAATTCAGATAACAACATCCGGAAATTTAAAACCGGAACCTTAGAATGGGACCTGCCTTTCTTTCATGAAGAAATAAAACCCGACCGTGCGGGAAGTTTCCGCATTTTTATTAATATTCTTGAAAGCCGGAATACGGATGAACATAAGGCACAGCAGATGGAGAAAATCCCTTTTGAGCATTGGCTGAATATCCTGGGACAGCGGCTTACCTCAGCCAGCATCCGGAATGAAAATGCCGTTCCGCCACTGCGGACTGTGCTGATTGAAGCGTGTGAAAAACCTTTTAACCAAGAAGTGACCATGGCACAGCGGGCCTGGGAAAAACATGCCGGCAGAACGGATGACCGGTTCTGGGGAGACATAAAAGGAAACAACCGGCAAAAGCAGCAGAGCGTGATGGAGAAAATTCATTTTATTTTAGACCACACCACATGGTGGAACGTCTTTTTTCATTATAAGCACGGATTGGTTTTCGAAATCAGGGAAGAAGGCGGGCACGGGATCCGTTGGAGCCACGGCGGAGAACAGCTGATCGGATTTCTGGAAGTTTTTATTAACGATTAATGATCCGGATCATCGCAGAAAAAGTATTTAACCTGGTCTGTCGGCGTATTAATCTGACTTATTTTTTTAAAAACATCACAAGAGCTATAAATTCAGGCTTTCATAACATTTTTCACAGGTACGTAAAAACATTGCGCACTGCACAGATAATTTTGCCATTGTAAAATAAAAAGCAATGGATTTTTTTCATCAACACTTTACGCAAAATGAATGGGAATCATGTCTCAAGGTTTTAAATGCCCTGAAAGATGAGCCGTTCACCAATCCTGACAACCTTGTTTTTTCTGGGCTGATCACCAAGATCCATAAAAACGCCAGAAAGCAGAACCGCCAGGAAGGCTACTGGCAAATGAAATCACACGACCTTGAAGTCAGTGCTGAATCATTTCTGATGAAGAAAGCCCTTGCAGGAGTTTCTATTTTTTATGACGATCATAAAGACGAAACCCAGCTTACCCGGCTGCAGATTCCAAAGAACTGCTACTGCTGTAACCAAAGCTACAGGCATGCCCATTCTTTCTATACCAGGATGTGCCCGACATGTGCTGGAGAAAATTATGAAAGGCGTTTTTTATCGGCAGATCTTTCGGGACGGAACGTGGTCCTGACGGGAGGGCGTGTAAAGGTTGGACTGGCAACAGCCCTGAAACTGCTGAGAAGCAATGCCAACCTGGTTTTAACGACCCGGTTTCCGGCCCTGGCTCTCGAAACACTGCAGCAGGAAGCCGATTATAACAAGTGGAAAGACAGGCTCTGGATCTATGGTTTGGACCTCAGGAATTTAAAGGCAGTTCAGGAATTCACAGATTTTTATGCCTCAAATTTCGATACGCTGGACATCCTGATCAATAATGCGGCACAAACCATTAAATATCCGGACGAATATTACCTTTCTGTCATCAGGCGTGAAAATGAAATGCTGGCGGAATATAAAAACCATAAAAAACTGTTTCCGAATGCCACGGCCGTTTCAACCGAAATCGGAAAACTGGAATATGCCCGGAATGAAGAGACCGATATTGCACTTACCCGTTTCGGACAGCCTGTAGACCACCGGGATAAAACGAGCTGGAATTCTACAATGGAAGAGATTTCCCTGTATGAGCTGGTGGAGGTAAACCTGATTAATCATATCGCGCCTTATTTCCTGATCAAGGAACTAAAGCCACTGATGAAAAACTCATCTTTTAAAGAAAAATTCATTATCAATATTACTTCTTCGGAAGGAATTTTCAGTTACGAGAACAAAACGGCTTTCCATCCGCATACCAATATGACCAAGGCCGCCCTGAATATGATGACGCTTACTTCGGCAAAAGAATTTGAAAAAGACCGTATCTACATGAGTGCCGTAGACGTTGGATGGATTTCCACGGGAGCCACGGAAAGCTTAAGAAGAAAACAGTTTGAGCAGGGATATATCCCGCCGCTGGATTCTGTAGACGGTGCAGCAAGAATCCTGCATCCGGTTGCGGAAGGGATTAAAGGGAATTATTTCAGCGGTGTTTTACTGAAAAATTATAAAGTTCATACCTGGTAAAAACAGAGAAGCGTTAGTTCAGCAGGAAGAATGCCGCCCTGTCACGGCGGAGGCCGCAGGTTCGAGTCCTGCACGCTTCCCAAAAACTGAAACGGTAGCTCAATGGAAGAGCACTGACCTGCCAAGTCAGGGGCTGCGGGTTCGAGTCCCGTACGTTTCTAAGGAGTACATCGTTCTGAACGGAAGGACACTGATCTTACTGATCAGAGATGCAGGTTCGATTCCTGCTGTACTCCCAGATAAAAGCACAAGTTGTAGTTTAATCCGGAAAAATATGTCCTTACCGGACAGGTTGCCGGTTCAATCCCGGCCTTTTTGTGCTTTATTAAAAAACAGAATATCATGCTTAAGAAATTATTGATTTTTTTCAGAATTATTGAAGAAGTCCGGACGCCTGTTCCGGTGCAGCGGAAAGAATGGCCCGTGGCTGAAAAAAAATTTCAGGTGGCAGCTCAGAAAAAACCGGAAATTATACCGCCGGTTCAGAGAAGGGCTGTGAGAAATAAAAACAGGATCAAAAATATTGATGACCATACCGAAAATTATAAAGAGTACTGCCTGGAAAAGACCGGGAACCAGCACATCCTGAAAGCCCGGAATTATAAAATATCCGGAAAAAATGACCGTACGGAAGTATTTTATATTCCTGAAGATGCTTTTATCATCCATCATGAACATGACATCCTCTGTATAGAGAAAGGATATTTTGTAAAGTATATCCAGCAGGAATATAACCCGATAACCCAACTCAACGAAAATGCCTACGACTAAAGCGATAAAAAACCGTAAAATCTTTTCCGATAAAGAGGCTCAGGAAATCAATGCAGATGAATATTCATCCTTAGAAATCTATGCGAAGGACATGGTTTTTGATTTCACGGAAGTCAACGGTAACCTGCTGCTGCGCGGTGAAGGCTGCCGTTTTCCGAACCTTGTCAAAGTAAAGGGAAACCTGTCTGTGGATGCACCGGGCTGTTCATTTCCCGTGCTTAAAACGGTAGAGGGAAATTTTACGCTGCATTGCCCTGCAGTACTGGACCGGCTGGAGAAAGTAAAAGGGAATATCAAATGTATTATCGATTTCGCCTTCCCGCATTTAATGACTGTCGGAGGAAGTATCAACCTTAAAAATTCGGCTGTTTATGCAAGGGGTAAGAAATTAAAAAAGGGAAGAATCGTTATTCCTGTTAATCATCAGTATGAAATTGATATTCTGCCTGAAGACGGTATTTTCAATATTGATATTTTTGGCAATGACCTGGTTTTTCCTCATCGTGAAATTCTCGGAGCGGTTACTATTTTCGGTAAGCATATTTCTTTTCCGAATCTGGAATTCATTCATGGCGCACTTGTCATGGAAAACCGTGAGAAATCAGCGCATGAATTCACCCATTATTTCCCTGTGCTAAAAAAAATTATGGGAAACCTCAGGTTTGAAAATACGAAAGCATCTTTTCCGCAGCTTCAGGAAACCACCGGAAAAGTTCATTTTGAAAACGGCTCCTATATCAATTTCCCGGTACTGGAAAAAACCGGAACCATTATGATCAACCGCAACAGTGCTGCTGCTTTTCCTATGCTTAATGAAATTCACGGCAACCTTCAGAACCACGGTTCGGAAACCTGTTACCTAGAAATGCTTGAGAAAATAACCGGAAATTTCAATACGGATCAGGTAATTGCAAAAAATCTGGTTGAAGCGGGAACGCTTATCATGCATAAATACTGTGAATTTGACCATCTGAAAAGAATTAACCAGAGGCTTATGTTTAACGGCACCGTAAATTTCAGATCACTGGAGTACATCAATTATCTTACATCAGACCGGCAGAAAGGATCAGAATTCCCGTCACTGAAAGAAGTAAACCATTATCTATATGATGAAAATGAGGATTATGAAGGTCTTGCTAACAAGATTTATTTTAAGGTGAGAGACCGTGTTTATATCACAAAAGACGAATGTATCATTTCAGGGTCATCATTAGAATATAATGTCCCGGGGTATTATATCCATTCGCTGCAGAAGCTGGTTTCCATTCTTAAACTGAGGCACAGCAGCTTTCAGCATTTTGTCACCCGGGAGTATGAACGGGAATGGACGAATTACAGCTCATCTCATTTCCTGAAAATTTTAAATAAAATTGAAAAACTCTGGGATAGAACGGAGCCGATAAAGCCTGAAGCGTTTTTTGATTCTTATGACCGTGAATTCAGGCTTTTCTGTTTCAGATATGTGGGCGTAGGAACTTTAATGAAAAAGTTCGGGGCCGTAAAAATAAATGAAGCGCAAATTCCGGTAAATTATTTTCAGTATGACAGGAACGGAAATGAATCTTCCGTAAAAAAGATAAACCACTATGAAGTATATGCCGTTGAAAACAGTAAACTCGGCCTGTATTCCTGGAGAAGAGATAAACATTCGTACGCCGTGAAATGCCGGTGCGCGTCCACGGGAAATGAACACTGGCTCTGGATAGAACCCCAGTATAAAGACAATGCTTTAACGGCTGTTGCATCAACCTTCAGAATTCATGAAAATATTATTCCGCATATCAGATGCCTGAAAAGGCAGGGAGACCTGCTCATCTGTGAATTAAAAAAAGAGGTGAGTCCTGAAGGGAACATAAGGCCGTTAACCGCTACGGAATATTTCAGCCTTCTGGAAGCTGAAACCTAATAAAAGAAACAGTAGTTTAACGGAAAAACATTCCACGCACAGGAAAGTTGCAGGTTCGAATCCTGCCTGTTTCTTTTTTAAATTTATGTTATTATGAAAAACGTATATAATAAAGGGACTTTCAGAAGTTATGAATGGGGGAAGATCCCACCCTATCTGAAAAAATACGGCAATAAGAAATGGAGAAGAACGGAAAAGTCTGAAATAGAAGACCAGCTCCGTGAAACCGTCAGGTTTTTTAAGCAGAGGAAAAAAAGACGGAAATTGATCCGGGCTAAAATCACAACACAAATTAACGGAAGAACAGATTCCGGCTACAGAAGTTTTTATTCTGAAAAATCATTTAAAAGCGCTGTAAACCGTGCGCATGTAACAAGATATTTTTTAATTAACAAAACATCAAAAAAATGAATACACTGATTAATATCGGCATCAATTTAACCCATAAACAGTTTCACAACGAACATGAAGAAATAATCAACCGTGCCCTGGATCACGGTGTGGAACAGATGATCCTTACCGGCACAAGCGTACGCGGAAGCAGGGAATCTGCAGGGATTGCAGAAGACTATCCTGAAATTTTATATTCCACGGCAGGCATCCACCCTCATGACGCGAAGTCTTTTACCCAACAGGGCATTCAGGAGCTCAGAACCTTGCTGGAACAGAACCATGTGGTTTCCGTAGGGGAATGCGGACTGGATTTTGACCGGGATTTTTCGCCAAGGCCCGTTCAGGAAACGTGCTACCGTGCCCAGCTTGAACTGTCCATTGAAGTCAACAAACCGCTTTTCCTGCATGAAAGATCTGCTTTCAGGAGGTTTAACGATATCACGGACGATTACCGTTCCAAAATGCCGGAAGCGGTGGTCCACTGCTTTACCGGAACGCTGAATGAAGCGAAAATCTATCTGGATAAAGGTTTTTACCTAGGATTCACGGGAGCGATAAGCGATCAGAACCGGTTCGGCCATCTGGAAGAAGTGATCCGTTATGTCCCGCTTGACCGTATGATGGTTGAGACCGATGCACCGTTTATGCTGCCGAAAAATATGCCGCGGATGCAGCACCGCAGAAATGAACCTGCATTTCTGCCCTATGTGGCACAGACCATTGCCCATATAAAGAAAATCAGCCTTTCTGAAGTGGCTCATGAAACCACAGAGACAGCCCGGAAATTTTTCAGGATATAGAAAAAGAGCTCAGCAATCTGCCAAGCTCTTTTGCATGTCAAAATGTATATAAATACGCTGTTTACAATCCTTTAATCGCCGATTCCAGCGCAAGTTCCATCATAGGCTTCAGGGCCCTTTCCCTTTCGCCGGCGGAAATTTTCTCGTGGGTCGGGATAATATCCGTTACGGTAAGGATGGTGGCTGCATTTTTCCCTAAATGCTGCGCATTGGCAAATAACCCGAACGCTTCCATTTCCACGGCCGGACAGTTGTATTTCTCAGCAATGGCAGGAACAGCCGGGTCTTTCCGGTAGAAAATATCACTGCTGTGGACATTGATGGATTTTGCCTGTAATGCAAGTTCGCCGGCAGTCCGGTTCAGGGTATCAAAGATCGTTCCCTGGTGGGACAGGATTTCCTCTTCAATTCCCCAGGCATATTTTGCATAGGTACTTTCACTGGCTGCTTTTTCCACATTCAGGATATCAAACAGCTTAAGATCGGTACTGTATACCCCGCAGGTCCCGATCCGTATAATGGTATCGACTTCATATTCGGTAAACAGCTCGAAAGAATAAATCCCGATGCTCGGGAAGCCCATTCCGCTTGCCCCTACGGTAATTTCTTTCCCTTTATAAAAGCCGGTATAATAAAAAATCCCTCTTGTCTTGCTGACCAATTCGGCATTTTCAAGATATTTTTCGGCAATGAACTGCGCGCGGAGCGGATCTCCCGGCTGCAGCACAACTTTGGCAATCTCTCCCTTGCCGGCACTGATGTGAATACTCATATTGTTATTTTTTTCAATAGGGCAAAGATAGAGAAAATGCTTTATCCTTCTAAAACAAGCCCTGTCTGAAAGACTGAGGAAGATTTTACTGACTTTTCATTAAATATTAAAATTCAAACTCACCGATCAGGATGCCGCCATCATTTCTTTTTTCATCTGTTTTCTGATTCTGGAACACCACTATTTTTCTTTCCTGTTTTCCTGTGGCATAATTGATATAGACTTCCGCCATTATGGCGGTCGGCCCTGCTATGCCTGTCTGACGTTCGCCGAAGAAATTGGTCTGGATTTTATATTTTCCTTTAACTGCCTTTTTCAGCAGGAACTGTTCAGGCCCGAAGCCTCTGGTAAAATCATTGCTCAGCCTGCCGCCGATTTCCGTTTCCTTGTGGGAGTAATAGCAGCGTTCATCGTTGGGATCCGTTACCCAAAGGTCAATATCTGTATCGTCTTTGTTCCAGCTGATCACTACCCTGACGTTGACCGGAAGGTCTGCTATGATTTTCGGATTGATATTTTTAAGGTCGAGCTGATCTCCGTACGTGCTGATCAGCCTGTTGATTTCCATGATAACCGTTTCTTCAATTCCTTGGTCGCGGTCGGCCAGTTCTTTTGTATAGGATTGGTTGAGGATCTTATACAGGTTATCCAAAGCCTGCTGATGGTTTCCGTTGTCTTCCAGGGCCAGGGCATAATCCCGGTAACTCTGCGGATCGAATGGCCTCCATTCCAGGATCTTTTGGGTTGCCAACAATTCCTTGTCATAGGCTTCAGCCTGTTTCAGCCTGTATGCCAGCAGTTTATACAGCTCCTCGTTTTCAAGGTCAAGATCAGCAACCGAACTCAATACCTTTAATCCTGCTTTTCTGTCATTATTCTTAAACAGCAGCTGGGAAACATCAAAATAATACTGCGGCAGGCTCTCATATGCTTTTCTGTTTTTAAGATACAGTTCATAGATCATTTCCGGATTTCTGATCCCGCTGAATACCTTCATATATTCTTCGCCTGACGGTATATCCGCCATACTGATCCTGCCTGAATTAATCACCTCCGGGAATTTATCCTGTTCAGACCTTGTGCTGATTGTTATTCCTATCGCTCTTCCCTGCAACGCTTCAGTTACATTACCAGAAGCAAGAGAAGACATTCCTCTTGTACTGATCTGCGGCTGTTCCCTAACCGTCCCGGAAGTCGTCACAACAGTGGATGCTGAAGTAACCGATTTTTCACTTCTTCTTATCCCTAAGGCACCTGTGACCACCACTTCCTCAATTCTTACGTTTCTTCCGTTTATCGAATCTGTATATCCTGCATTACGGTCAGGCTTAGGATATCGCCCGGGCTTTTGACGGTAATCTTGTTTCCACCATGCTTTCAGGTTTTCCGTGATGGCTTCGGCGGCGGCCATCAGGCTATTCACCCTTTCTTCTTTTGCGGCACGCCTGTTCTTTACCATCTGATCGAATGATGCTTTCAGCTCTGCAGGCGGGGCAATATCATACCGTACATAGTCTTCCACATTTTCCAGCACCATCAGGCTCATGGAATTACTGACGAGGCCAAACTGCCGGCTGATGTTTTTAATTTCGTCTTTGTTCTGGTTTTCAAAAATCTCCAGTTCGTTCAGTTTCTTCTGGGCCCAGAATTTTGAAATTTCCCAGTCTTTTACGGATTGTACGGCAGCATCCAGCATTACGGTTTTCACCTCTGTCACTTCATTGCCATAGCCGAACTTCAGCTTAACCGAAGCCTGGGTTCCTTTTAACATACCGGTCAGAACAAAATCCTGCGAAATGGTCTGTTTCAGCGAAGGATATACTTCGTCAACGGACGGACTGCTTTCAATGCCTAAAAACTTCAGCGGCTGGAACAGTAATTTCCTTACTTCCTTTTCAGGATCATTTTCATTGAGGTTCAGGAATTCACCGCCTGTTTTATTGCTGATGAATTTCAACCGGTTAAAATTCGCAGTATTGGATGATGAAATGGTATACACCGGCTGCTTCCAGTCCAGTTTCAGGTCTCCGAAAGAAGCCAGCCCGTCCGTAAAAAACAGGACTTCATCTCCTTTTACCGGCTGCAGCACTCCGAAATCAGTCCCGCCGTCATACGTTACCTGTAACAAATATGATTTTAAACGGCTCCAGTCCCCGTTCCTGATGGCAAAACTTTTCCCTTCGTCAAACGTATTGCTGATGAAATAAATTTTTACTTCCAGGTTTTTATGTTTCTGAAAATAGGCTTCCAGCAAAGCGAGTTCTTTGGCATGGTCACGTTTGATTCCGCTTAATGAATGATCCCATACGATGGCCAGTTCCTGCGGAAGTTTTTTTGCACGTTCATTGGGGCTGATGTTCAGGTTGGCCAGGAAATAGGATGCATTGCCGGAAGCTTTCTGCATAAGGATATTCTGGCTGTCGCTGCCCCGGGGAATGTTGATCCTCAGATTATGCCCTGGTACATAGTTGGTTTTACGGGTCTCTGCGGTCCAGGCATTGCCGTTTTTCACAAAATCAAAGCTGCCGTCAGGTTTTTCTTCCAGCTGAGGGGCAGCGGCATTCTGAAAAACAGTGGTTTTGATATGGAATTCCGGAATTTCAGATGAATAATTCAGGGGCAGAAAGTACCGGTAGCCGTTTTCTGATCTTTTCAGTTCATCATTGTAGGTAATCTGAATCGTCCTTTCGCCTCCGTTGGCAGCAATCGGGTAAATAGTCGTCCGGAAGTTATTGCCTTCCACTTTTTCCAGGACACCCGGGTCAACATTCCTTTTCCTGATGGTTTCATACACTTCTTTGGCCTTTTCTTTTTCTACCGGAACGGCACTGCGCAGCTTCCCGTTGATATCCAGAGCATATCCGCCGGCATTAACCCCTTCCGGAAGCGGAAACGTCAGACGCCCTTCTCTTAACCGATTGGAATTGTTTTTAAAGACCATCGTCACAACATGCGTAGAGAGGCTGCCTGTAATTTTGGTTTCGATCATCAATTTCTGAAGGACAACCCGGTTATTTTTTACGTACCCGCCTTTTCCGTCCGCCGTTTCGATCACCGGGATTTGTGCCATGCAGAACAAAGGAAAAAACAACAGGAATTTTATATATACCGTTTTCATAAAATCTTTTTTGATTTAAGAATAGTTTCTATAGATAAAGATGCGGAAACCCGGGAAAGGGTTGGGACGGACCGTAAAATAACTGCTATCTAAGAATTACGATCACTGAACTTTCATAAAAGATACAGGGCCGAATGAGTTATATTTAAATCCATTATTCATTCATTTTGCGATCCGGCTTTATGAAACTCTCTCCAGAGGATTTTTTTTATTACTATTATCCTACTCATCGATTTCCATCGGTATTTTTATCTTTTTCATAAAAATAAGATTTAAAATGCAGGAACTGAATTCCGGTCTTATCCGTGAATAATTTATACTTTCAGGGAATAAAATATCCGGGCGAATGGGTTATTCTAAAGGATAATTTTTTTTAACTTTACCATTCAATGAATTAACATAAATGGCTTTATCTTTAAGCCTTAAAATTTAGATAACCGCTATGGAACAGAAAATACATCAGGGAAGAAACGTGAAACGCTTCAGGGAAATGCTCGGCATCAAGCAGGATGCCCTGGCCTTTGACCTTGGCGAAGAATGGAACCAAAAGAAAATTTCCATATTGGAACAAAAGGAGGTTATCGACGATCATATTTTAAAAGCCATTTCCAACGTCCTGAACATTCCTGTAGAGGCTTTTCAGAATTTTGATGAGGAACAGGCTATTAATATTATTTCAAATACTTTTCACGATGAGGCTTTCATTGGTAATTCTGGTGGTACATACAACATCAATCCAATTGATAAGTTAATTCAACTTCACGAAGAAAAGATTGCTTTGTATGAAAGGATGCTGAAGGAGAAGAGCGAGATGATGGATAGGCTTGAAAAGCTGATTAACAAATAAAATATAAGTAATTCGGGATAATTACTTTTTCATTGATACGGCTCAGCTATGATGGTTGAGCCGTATTTGTTTTCTGTAATTCTTTCTGATTATGATAATAAGAAAAAAAGCACCTACATTTCTGTAAGTGCTTAATTTTAAATGTGGTCCCACCTGGGCTCGAACCAATAACTTATTTTTTCAATATTTAATGAGGGGTTTAGCAATTCATGAAATTATCGGGGAGAAAAATAGGGAGTTTTTAGATTAATCTTCTCCAAAAATATCATATCAATATCGATATTAATATCTTCAATTTTAACATTGTTTGCATCCGAAAAATCAAACTTCCCTTTTGCACTAAAAGGTTTAAAATAACTAAAATTCATGCTAGAATCTCCATTACTTGCACCCAAAACTAAATCCGCCGAAAAACTTCCAGACCTAACCTCAAAAGTTCTAGCAGGGATATCCACGTAAATATTACTATAATAAACCTCTGCATCCCAATGGTCACAACCATAATTTCCTGGGCTAGTATCACTAAGAACATCGTTCCAGATTTCTATATCATTGCAGATTTCTACAGCAATCTGCTCCCTAATTTTATCTATTTCCATAATTAAAAATTTATTATTTTTTTTCTATTAAAGATTCATAAAGTTTGGTTCTCCAAAAATCTTTAGAGACAACATCAGTATGCTCAAATAAGTCTTCTACACTTCTAAGTAATTCAAATAAACCAAAAACGTTAGTAACATTATTATTCATCAGGTTATTAAAAATCTGATCTTTATAAGCTTTGAATTCAGGTTTTTTAGAATATTTAACCTTCTTAGCAATTAGCTTTTTTACGTCATCAGGATTTTCAATTTCTATAATACCTTTAGCGTCATCACTTACTTGTTCAACATATTCTCTTATTAATTCAGGCAATAAACCAATTTTTTCTAAAACATTAGAAATACTACCGCTATGCCTATAAGTCAATAAATCAGAAGCAAATTCATTTTCATCAGACTTCATTCCTCTTGGTCTTAGAAAAATTTCGCTTTCTCTTCCATTATCATTAAAAATTAATGTAAACATTCCATTAAAAGAAACTGCATTCCTTTTAATTTCATCATTTTCTAATATGAGAGTAAACTTTAGGGATAAATTAGGAGTTAACACTATTCCTTTACTAAGTTGAAAAGAAACATAGATATTGGATTCATCAACTACAAAGGAATTAATATAAATCTCTTCATTGTTATCTTCTGCATAGCTATCCAAAGCTAAAAGAGCTATTACAATAGAGAAGTTAATTCCATAATCTTTATAACCATCAGCTGAAGTTATAGCTCTAAAATAGTATTTACTATCTTCATTTTTATAAACTAATCTTAAGCTACATTCATCTTCATTGTTCTCATTTTTAGCTTTTAAATAATCTCTAATAAAATTCACCAATGTTTCATACTCGAGATCTCTACAATAATTAGCAAATTTGCTTAATGAATAATAATCAAGAATATCATTTTTAGCAGAGTAGACAGTTTCTACCTCTAAAATATCACTCCCATTTTCTAAAAGAATTTCTTCATCTTCGACTCCAAAAATTTCAAAAACGGCTTTTTCTTTTTCATAAAGTCTTTTCAATTGAACATTTCTTATCTTCGACTTTATATCCTTTTTTTTACATGCAGCATCTAATTCTAAAAGTGCATCAATCAACGGTGTAGCATTTCCAATTTTTAAAATTTCCTCTCTATTATCTTCTAAAGAATAAAGTTCTTTCAACTCCTCTTTATATTCTTCATTAATTTTTAAATCTAAAAGCCTTTCAATTTTAATATAGCTTTGTTCGTCAAAATCTCTAAAATGAGCTTCTTTTTTTCTTAAAATCATAATTAATCATCAGTTTTTTAATTAAACATAAAAAAGCGTTTTTAAAAGGAACGCTAACCTTGATTTAACCTACTTCTTTTTTTTCGGTTCAACTTGAGACAAAGCACTAGCAGCTACCGACTTTACTTTTGCGGAAGTTTTACTACTTCTCAAAAGTGCAGACGCTTTCGTCCCAATTTTAGAACTGGTCGTTTTCTTAGCCATATTCAAAAATTAGAGTTATTCCTCTTGAATTACGAAAAGAGGATTTATCCGAGAAGAGATAATTAATTATGTAGTTTAGAAAAAAGTATTATTTTTGCAAACTTAAAACCAAAAGAGACTCTCTCTTCTAATGAGTCAAAATTAAATAAGTCCTATCTGCCAAGTAAGGACTTATTTTCTTATCACCATTATATTGCCAAATTTGCAAAATAGAGAAAATCACTTTAATGAAAATAAAAAAACAGGAAATAATGTCACATTTTCCGTAAAACAATTCGGACATTCTAAATATGTGACAATTACACTTCTTTTTCATGATAAATAAAACCATTAAAAATCAATTAAAAACTTTTTGATGATAAATTAATATTATTTAAAACTTTTAATTAATTTTTGAAGCACTTCCAAAAGATCTAAAAGCATATTTGCACGTATTTTATCGGAAAAAATGTCATAAAACCCTTCTATGCTTGTTTTATTATTTAGTATATCTATAATATAGAATCGTTTAATCTTTGTACAAAACAAGCCTTATCTGGTCAAAACCACCTTTTCCTTTAAAACGAAAAAGATAAGCATTTAAATTTTCACCTTTCCATTTTACATCATCTCTTACCGTTTCCTCATTAGATTTTTCTAAATCTTCGTATTTAACAAAAGTCGGATTACCTATTTTTTCTGATAGAAATTTCTTAATCTCTTCAAATTTATCCGTAAAAATTTCTCTTGGAGTTTCAATTTTCTCGTCATAATTCCACTTATAGAATTTGAGTTTTACATCTTGTTTTTTATCAAAGAAATAATCAACTTTCAAAACAAAATTATTAGCAGGTCTTTCGTAAGAAACAGGATTTTCAAATTTATGATTGTTGAAATAAGGATAAATATCTTCACTCACTCCCCAAAAGTAACCTAATGAGACATCTTTAGATTTTTCGGAAATTTCTTTTTTCTTTATTTCAGAAATCTTTGGGAGCTCCAAATTAATTTCTTTTTCTACTTTAATAGTTTTGTCTTTATAAACAGAGCAATCATTTAATAGAAAACTTATAATTAATAACAAAACAAAACGTTTATTCATAGCTTTCTAAAACAATATTATTTTGAAGGAGGTAGAGGCGGAAGATATTCATATTCTGCATTTGGCTTAAAATACTTCATTAGATTTCCCTTATCAATCAATTCTAAATTTTGCAAATCTTTAATCTTATAAACAAATCCCTTTTGATAATCATTCCCATGATAATATGGGGGCTTTAGGTTATTATCAATAAAGTTTAGTTTACTTTCCTTATTAACTAATTCAAATTTTGATTTATAGGGTTCAACAACAATAATTTTATTTTTTTTATATTTAAAATAGCCTATTTTTTTAACATTATAAGTTGGGCGAAGTATATTTTCGCTTTCTGAAGACAGAACAATTAAAGTATCATATCTATTAAACACATAAAAAATACTATCAGTTTTAGACATACTATCATGTATTTTATCTACACTTTCAATAACAGTATTATAGATTTCATTTGATGTAAAATATTCATTTTCTTTTTTACAACTTAATAGACACAACAATAAGGAATAAAGAATTATTATTTTTTTCATTTTAATGATTTTAAATTAATTGTAGAACTTACATTTACTTTAGAGTTATTATGCCAATAGTATTTCCACAAAGTATTTTTACCGTCATTAGGAGCATAAAAAAGATAATGCCCAGGATAATTAGTACTTTTAGTTCTGTTATAATATACTCTATCCCCGTCTCTTGCTACACCATAATCTCCGTCAGTCATACCATTAACAGGTGAAGGTCCATTTATATTTTTATGCGAATGAATTTCAAATAATAATTTAGACATCGATTGATTTTGGAAATTTGGAGGTGTTAAACCTTCATTATGACCTGTAAGTACAGTATAAGAAACCCCCTTTCCTACTTTATAAGCCTCTAAACCCCATTCAACGTTAGAGTTCTTAGCAGCAAATGAAAAAACATTAGCAGCATCTTCAGCATCCGTGGTTCTTCCGAAATTAATTCCCTTAGGGAAAGTAGAATCTTTTAGTCCATAATCAGTTGCTAAACTGCTTATAATGGTTCCATCACTTGGTTTAGCCTTATCTATTACAACAGGAGATGTATTTGTTACATTCCCTTTTTTATCAGTAGCAAAAGTCTGTCATCGTTTCTTTTTTCACTTCCATCATTAGGGTCAACTCTGGTAACAGAACCATCTTTTAAAAGTTTAAAATCAGTAAGAGGAGCTCTCCCGTCTGGGTCAACATTGCTTATGGGATTATTAAATACAAAATTGTATGGAGACCAACTGCTAAACTCCTCACTCAATGGGTCAGGAGAAAACCACCTCCCTGCTGTATCTAAGTAGGGTTGAGCATCTGGGTCACTTAAATCTATTTCTCTGAATTCAACAATCTCTTTAGTCTTTTTGTTGAATCGTACAGAGCCAATGCTCACAATAGAATCCTTATCATGGAACTCTAAATACTTTCCTTTGCTAAGTGTAGCTACTTTAGGATAGTAACCATATTTTTTAAAAGGATTCCCAGCCTCAATGTTTTTTCTTCTCCTTTCAGCTTCTTCAGGAGTTAAATTATCTCTGGATTTCAAAACCTCATCCATATAAGGTCTGTTTCTTTCTTCTTTTGTCAGCTTTACAGGGTTGATGTATGGTTTCTCTGCTTTGGGTTTAGTCTGGAATTTATTTTTTTCTTGTGCTTGTGTAAATCCTGCTATAAGTACAAAGCCAGTCAATACAATTCTTTTCATGGCCATTTGTTATTTCGTAAAGTTATTTAATAATTTTTTATTCTCGTATTTTTCTCTTTCTGTTTTTAAGGAAACTAACCAATCCAGATACATTTCTTCTGGCATTTGCCTGTAACCAAGCTCATAGATATGAGTGTATTGTTTAGTCATTAGCTCCATGATTTCTTTAGCTTTTGGGTCTTGTTGAGCATTTTTTATGTTTTCAGGATTAGTGGAACTCAGATTTTGTTTATCCATAAACTTTTCAAACTGTGCCTTGTGAGTTTCAGCTTTCAGAATTAAGGCTTTAGCAAAGTTGGGATAAACTTCCAATGCTCTGTTTATGGTTTTTAATACAAACTCTCCATCATTGTCAGGAAAATTTCGGTTATATGCCTGTGATAAATCAAAAAGACATAAAGCAAGACTTTCTTTGTTGCTCAAGGCTTTCATAAACACTCCATTTTTTATGGCATCCAAATGAATAAATCCCGAAGCCATTAACCACGAATCCTGTGGGAATATACTACTGGTAAGCTCTGTGTTATACCAGCCATCAGACTTGATTTGATGTTTGATGTAAACGTGGTTGGGTGCTAATGCCAGATTAGCTTCTATTCCTAATTCCTCAGCTAAAATCTTGTACAGATAAGGCATAGAATTACAGTTCCCTTTTTTGGTAGCCAGAAGTTTAGATACAAACAGATTAGTAATGTCTTTATGTCCAAATACATCCTCAAAATCATAGTTGAAAGGTTTGTACTGGATTACTGTATCTTTAATAGCAATAGGCAGGGTCTGGCACATGATGGAATAGACTGCTGCATACTTGCTTACCTTTTCTTTATCTGATTGTTTATAGGTTAAATCTCTACTCTGAACAATAGCATTGGCAAAGCCCTTTAAAAAGGCTATTTCTTGATTTAATTTGTCCGTATCCAACTTACCCTGATAGTAAGCATTTTCTACACTAAAAACAGCCTCTTTGAAGCTGTATTGCTGTTTATCATTCAGCATGTTATCAATAGTCTGGTAGGCTTCGTTATAAAACTGGTTGTTTTGTGCCTTAGCTGTTCCAGCACTCAGCCATAAAAATAGTAGAGATAGGAATAAGGTTCTATATGGTAAATGTTTTTTCATTATAAATGTTTTGGGTCTATTGGGAAATACTGGGCTTTCTCTTTAGACTGTTCGGATTCTTTTTTCTTTTGTTTCTGGGCTTCCTGTTGTTTTTGCTTTTGCTTTTCAGCATTAACCTGTCTCATTCTTTCAGCAAGTTCTTCACTTTTCTGTCTATTAGATTCCCCTTTCATATTGCCTAACCACTGCTCGTATGCTCCTTCGGGCATCATTACAAATCCTAAGTTATCAATATTGTTAAATTGGGCTTTGGTTTCCTGTAGTAAAGCCAATGCTTTAGGATAAAATCTAATGTTTTGGAGTTCCTCTGGGTTTTCAAGGTCTTTAATTCCTAATTGATTGACTACATAAGTCAACCTTGCCTGTTGATACATAGATTTAAGTTGATTGGCATAAATGTTATTGGGAGAGTATTCCAGTGCTTTATCTAAAGTTTTTCCCACAAACTCATCCATACCATACTTATGAGCATACCCATTGGCTAAATCTGCATAGAACTGTGCTAACAATTCTTTTTTACTCAGGCTTTTCATGTAAATGTCATTCTGTAAAGCTTCAGATTTTATATAGCCTGATTCCAGTATCAATGAATTAGCAGTAAAAATGCCATTGGTAAGCTCTGCATTCTGCCATTCTCCCTCTTCATCCAAAAACTTAATGTAAGTATGATTAGGTGCATAGGCTAAAGATGCTTCTGTATTCATTTCTTCTGCCAGCATAAGATACAATAAAGGCATGGAATGACATTGTCCTGAACCAGTTTTTAGCAGTTTGGAAACAAACATCTTGGAATGGTCTTTTTGCCCCATATAATCCTCAAAATCATATTTATAAGCTTTATGTTGAACCCCTCCAAGCTTCATGTCTTTAGAAAAGTATTCAAATATCATCAGATTTTTATATGTGTTGCTTTCCGTGTCCTCTTTTCTTTCTTTCATTTTCTGCAGGAGCTGTTTTGCAGTTTTCTGAATTCCAGATTTAAATTTATTAAAATTTTGTTTGCCTCCGTAGTAAGCATTTTCCACAATGAAATTGGCTTCACTTACTGTGTAGTTGTCAGTATTAAGTGAGGCTAATTGATTGTAAGCATCATAATAAGACTGTGTTCCAACTTTTCCTGATAAAGAGGGTAAATTGTAATAAGAATCTTCTGTGGTTTGTAGCCTGTTGTATTCTTCCTGTTTACTTCTGGCTTCCTGCTCCTGAGCTACTCTCTTAAAATCCTCTTGAACCATTCTCATATTCTGCTGGTCTATTTGTGAACTTCTTTGATTATACAAACCACCATGAGGAACAGAGGGAACATTTGACCTTGCTGGGCTTCCATAGTTTGGATTGGAAAAGTTACCCAGATTACTTGGATTAGAAGCTTGGGAGGTGGGAAAATTGGGAATCTGCCCAACTCCATATAAACTTAGAGACAACAAGCTCAAAACTTGTAATTTTTTCATCATAGATATTAATAATTTGTGTGTTTTGGTGGTTGCAATTTTACAAAAATTTCTACAAAAGTAAAAACGGTTTCCCATCACTGTAAACATTAATGTTTACCCACTAAGCAAATATAAAAGATAATATTGACATCAATGTCAATAGACCCTAACAAATTTACGTCCTATCAAAAGAATCTGGGAGAGAGGCTTAAAAGCATCAGAGAATCCAAAGGGTATTCTTTGACTGACTTGGCTTCTCTGTGTGATTTGGAGAAAACTGCTATTTCCAGAATTGAAAATGGCAGAACCAACATCACCTTTAAGACTGCCATTGTACTTTGTACAGCTTTAAAAATCGAGCTTAAATATTTTTTTGATATTTCAATAAATCAAGACCTTTAATTAAATTCTTTTTTTCATATCAATTAATTTTATCCAAATGTAGGATAGGGTAACGACAAAACTTGTCGTGTTACTAATTAGTTTTAAATTTTAATAAAATGATGTTTATATGTTTCCTGATATAGAAATATGGCATATAGGTTCAGGTGAGGATATTAACCCATATCCGAGAGAACCTTTCGATGATAAAACTTTTATCATAAGTGAGGTTTATTACGAAAAATAAATATCGTTCGGAAAAAAATTCTGTATTTAACTTAACAAACAACTTATAAATAGTATATTCAGAAATAAGAATTCTTGCAATAATATAAAAAAAGACACTCACATTCTTGTAAGTGTCTGATTTTTCGTGGTCCCACCTGGGCTCGAACCAGGGACCACCTGATTATGAGTCAGGTGCTCTAACCAACTGAGCTATAGGACCTCAAAATTGGTTGAATTTTGTGATTGCAAAAATAGTAAAATTTCCGGCACTACAAAATTTTTTATGGTTTTTCTTGACACAATTCTACCAGTACCCCGTTGGTGGATTTCGGGTGGAGGAAGACAACCAGCTTGTTATCAGCGCCTTCTTTCGGTTCTTCGGAGATAAACTGAAACCCTTCTTTTTTTAACCGTTCCACTTCTGCCAGGATATTTTCCACCCCGAAAGCCAAGTGATGGATGCCCTCACCTTTCTTACCGATAAATTTAGCAACCGGGCTTTCTTCCTTACTGGCTTCCAGCAGCTCGATTTTGGATTCCCCGGCGGCATAAAATGAGGTAACAACCCCTTCCCGTTCCACGGATTCCTGTTTATAGGATTCCTTTCCCAAAAGTTTCGCAAACAGTTCATCAGAAACGCCCAGAGATTTTACGGCAATGCCGATATGTTCCAATTTCATAAACAATTATATCAATTAAGTGGTAAATTTAATAAAGCCCGGTATTTTCAAAGGATCAATTCAAACAAAAATACTAAATTTGCAGGACTTATGGAAAGCAACAGACAAAGAAAAGTAGCACAGATCATACAGGAAGATTTCGCGGAGCTGTTCCGCAAACAGGCTGCAGAAAGCAAACAGAGCATCCTGGTATCCGTTTCGGATGTCAAGGTAACCCCGGATCTTGGGATTGCAAAGATTTATCTGAGCATCTTCCCGAAGGAATTCCGTTCTGCCGTGATGAAGGAGATCGATGAGAACAAAGCCCAGTACAGGAATTTCCTCGGCCAGAAAATGGCCAAGCAGGTAAGGGTAATCCCCAACCTGAATTTCTACCTGGATACCGCTCTTGATGATGTTGAGAAACTGGAGCGCGAATTGAGAGGCGAAGGCGACAACCCTATTTTATAAGACTTGAAGAACATTGCATTTTATATCGCTTCCCGCTACCTTTTGTCAAAAAAAGGGAGCACTGCCGTTACGTTTATTACGTGGCTGGCTGTAGGTGCCATGACGGTAGCCGTTACTGCAATGTTCGTGATCATTTCGGTATTTTCAGGACTGGAAGACCTCAACAAAGACCTGATCTCCAACCTGCATGCCGACCTTACGCTTAAAAGCACAGCCGGGAAAACACTAAAGGATTTCGATAAGATCAGTGCTGCCCTCAAAAGCAATAAAGAAGTCAGCCATTTTTCAAGGGTCATTGAGGAAAAGGTGTACATCAGCTACAACGGAAAAGGCGATATCGCCTATCTGAGAGGCGTTGATTCCGCCTATACGCAGGTGAACCCAATCAACAAAGATGTATTCTACGGATCCTACCCGAGCTTTAAATATTCCAATGAAGTCCTGATGGAGAATTCCCTGGACAACAGGCTGTCGGTTCCCGTACCATCCAGTACGGCCTACGCAACGATCTTTATGCCTAAAGCAGGGACAGGGATCATCAACAAAGAAGAAGACATTTACCATAAAAAGGATATCCTCGTTACCGGCGTTTTCCCCGGAAAAGACCAGCTGGACAATTATATCATCTCTCCTATTGAGCTGACGGAAGAACTGTTAAACCTGCCAAAACATTCAGCGTACCAGATTGTGATCAAACTCAGAAATCCTGAGAATACGGCAACAGTAAAACAACAGCTCCTGTCTGCGCTGGGTAAAAATATTGAGGTCAAGACAAAGGAAGAGGAAAATGCGGCATTCTGGAAAATGATCAATACGGAAAAACTGTTCATCTACCTTATTTTTGCACTGGTGATTTTCATCACCACCTTTAACCTGGCAGGTGCCATCATCATCCTGCAGCTGGATAAAAAGGAGCAGGCAAAATCCCTGATTTCATTAGGGTTCCCGTTAAGCCACCTGAGGCAGATCTATTTCTATACCGGCATACTGATCGTGGTGCTCGGGATTATTTCCGGACTGATCCTGGGAACGGCACTCTGCTATTTCCAGCAGTACACGGAATTCTTTAAAGCCAATGAAACACTGCCTTTCCCGGTGAAAATTGTCGGGAAAAATTACGTTACGGTATCCCTGACGGCAGCCCTTTTCGGGTTCGGTATTTCGTGGGTATTTTCAAAAACCAGCAGGGAGTATATTACCAAAAGTTAACATAATAACATTCATTTTTTCGTACCTTTGTGCCCCAAAATAAAAAAAATGAAGCGGACTTTACTCTCTTTTTTAATGAGCATGGCATTCATCAGTGCCTTTGCCCAGATCCCGACAGGTTATTATGACGGAACGTCAGGCCTTAGCGGTGCACCCCTAAAATCCAAACTGAAACAGATCATTACCAACGGCCATGTTGACCATGGATACGGCGGATTATGGACAGGTTACCAGACTACGGACCGGGATAACCTTTCAGGAATTCCAGGATATGAAAACGACGGGACCATTATGGATATGTATTCTGAAAACCCGAACGGCACAGATCCTTACAATTTCACTTATGGCACTACCCAGTGCGGCGGCTCAGGCTATACTAACGAAGGAGACTGCTACAACAGGGAACATGTAGTGCCCCAAAGTTTATTCAGCGAAGCTTTTCCAATGAAATCGGACATCCATTTTATACGTGCCACTGACGGAAAAGTGAACGGAATGAGATCCAACTATCCTTTTGGTAAAGTAGGCTCAACTTCTTACACTTCCCAGAACGGGTCAAAACTCGGAACTTCGGTTTCTCCGGGGTATTCCGGGACTGTTTTCGAGCCGATCGATGCTTTTAAAGGAGACATTGCCAGAATGATCTTTTATTTTGTAACAAGATACGAGACACAGCTTGCCGGCTTCAGTTCCGGAAACATGCTCGGAGGCTCTGCATTTCCGGGATTACAGACCTGGGAACTTAACCAGTTACTGGCCTGGAGTGCCGCAGACCCGGTTTCTGCGACTGAAATTGCCAGAAACAATGCATCGTATGCATACCAGGGAAACAGAAACCCTTTTATCGACCATCCGGAATACGTGGCCCAGATATGGGGAAATATTGTTCCTGATACCGAGGTTCCTACAACCCCTGCTAATTTAACAGCCAGCAACCCTTCTTCAAACTCCATTTCATTAAGCTGGACCGCATCTACGGATAATACAGGAGTTGCCGGATATGATATTTATGTGAACGGAGTTCTGTACTCAAGTGTTTCGGCAACAACGGCTACCGTTTCAGGATTGAACCCTTCTACGACATATACGTTTTACATCATTGCAAATGATGCTTCAGGAAATGCCTCTGCCGCAAGTAACACGGCAACAGAGACTACCCTTGCGGGCGGACAGCCGGGCGGAGGTAATACAAGCTGCGGTACGGAAGATTTTGAAAACATCCCGGCAAGTGCATCAGGCTACGCAACAAGAACCTGGACCA
Organism: Chryseobacterium sp. JJR-5R; assembly: GCF_034047335.1. Classification (NCBI taxonomy): domain Bacteria; kingdom Pseudomonadati; phylum Bacteroidota; class Flavobacteriia; order Flavobacteriales; family Weeksellaceae; genus Chryseobacterium; species Chryseobacterium sp. JJR-5R. The sequence goes on along the minus strand of NZ_CP139137.1, from coordinate 766,923 downwards.
ATAACAATATAACCTGGACCGCTACTGATGCCAGAACTGACCAAGACATCAACGGATCAGGCAATAAAGCAATTACCATCAGAAACGGAAACCTTACGAGTTCCACCATCAGTGGAGGAATTCAAAGCCTGACGGCAAAGGCACAACTGGAATTCTCAGGAACTTCAGGCAGTCTGGATGTTAAGGTTAACGACATCACAGTGGGTACCATCCCTTATACCAATACCTCAAACGCTTTGGTCACCATCAATAATATAAACATAAGCGGAAATTTCGTAATCAGTATTGTAAATCCTGTCAATGGCAACAGAGTTTCTATCGATGATCTAAGCTGGACGTGCTCCGCTACCTTAGGCACTACAGAAGCTGTAAAAACCAAATCAGGCTTTACGATCTATTCGAATCCTGTAAAAAACAATGAGCTGTATGTAAAAGGAGATAACCTGAACAGGATCTCAAAAGCACAGATTTATGACCTTTCAGGGAAACTGATCCAGACGGTGGAAAACCCTTTTAAAAATTCCAATAAGATTCATCTTAAAGGTCTGGTAAAAGGAAATTATATCCTTACCGCTGACAGCTTTTCTGCAAAATTCATTATAGAATAACAGACTGCTAAAAATATTTTATCATAAAGGCCGGTTTTTCCGGTCTTTTTTTTATTTTTGAAAGTATGGATTCCAATAAAAAATTAGGCCTGATCGGGAAGAACATTGCCTATTCCTTTTCGAAGAAGTTCTTTGAAAACAAGTTTCAGAAACTGATGCTGAAAGGGTATTCCTATGATATTTTTGATGTGGCGGAAATTGAGGAGGTCCCGGATATTTTTTCCGCTCCCGGCATTGTGGGATGCAATGTAACCATTCCTTATAAAGAGAAAATCATCGGATATCTGGATGAACTGAGCGATGAAGCCCAAAAGATCGGTGCCGTTAACTGTATCCTGATTGAAAACGGAAAGAAAACAGGCTATAACACGGATGCTTTCGGTTTTGAAAAAACCCTGGTCCTGCATAAAAAGCCCCATCAAAATACCGCCCTGATCCTGGGGAACGGAGGCGCGGCAAAAGCCGTACGCTATGTGCTGGATAAACACGGAATCAGTGCGCTTACAGTTGCAAGGACCTCTGAAGTGAATTTTGAAAACCTGGATAAGGAAACCATCGGAAATCATAAAATCATCATCCAGTGCACACCTGTGGGAACCTTCCCTGATGTCGACGACTGCCTGGATTTCCCTTTTGAAGGCCTTACGGAAGACCACCTTGTCATTGACCTGATCTACAACCCTAATTATACCCGGTTCATCACAAAAGCTTCAGAAAAAGGAGCGAAAACAGTGAACGGATATTATATGCTTGAACAGCAAGCAGAAAAAGCCTGGGAAATTTGGAATTTTCAAAAAAAATAACCTAAATTAGTCCTTTAATTGGCATTTTAACCCTATATTTAAAGCTTAATTAACGCCACTCACATAAAAGATTTGCTATGATTACAGAAAACAACCTTTCTGAAAACGAAGAGAAGAATAATTCTAACGAACTGCCGCAGGGGGACACACCGGAAAATGCGGTTCCCGCTCCTGAAAGCATACATGAAGAAGAAGCGGAACACGAAGAAGAGCATGCTGCAGAGGCAGAGATCTCTTTAAATGATGCCCTGAAGGAAATGGAGACAATCATCAATGCGCCGGATGCAGGGGAAAACCTTAAGAAATTCAATCAGCTGAAGGAAAAAGCAAGTCATTACATCCATGATGAAGTGGAAGACAAAAAGCATGAGTATGAGGAAGGCGGGAATGCTTCTGAAAATTTCAGTTACGAGCATCCTTCCCAGGCCAGGTTTTCTGCCCTGGTAAATATTTTCAGGGAGAAATACGACACCTACCAGAAAGGCCAGGAAGAGGAACAGCATAAAAACCTGGAATACCGCCAGAATATCATTGAAAGGCTTAAAAACCTTTACACCAACTCGGAGCCGGGAACCAATCTTTTCAAATCCATCAGGGAAATTAAAGAAGACTGGTCCAAAGCCGGACAGGTAGCGAAATCTGAATTCAAGATCCTTAACAATAATTATTTCCATCACCTGAACCAGTTTTATCAGATGCTGGACCTAAACAAAGAATTCCTGGAGCAGGAATACAGCCACAACCTGGAGAAAAGGCAGCACATCATTGAGCGTGCAAAACAGCTTGAACATGAGCCGGTGATCCAGAAAGCGCTTAACGAACTGCAGTACCTCCACAAGCTCTGGAAGGAAGAAGCCGAGCCGGTTTCTGAAGAATTCCGTGAGAAAACATGGGAAGAGTTCAAGGAGATTTCAAATAAGATCCATGAAAGAAAATCCGAGCTTTCAGCAGCCATAGAAACGGAACAGGCCGCTAATCTTGAAAAGAAAAACCAGATTATCGCCGAAATCAAAAAACTTACCGAGCCTGCGGAAACCCCGAACCACAACTACTGGCAGAATTCCATCAGACAGGTGGAAGACCTCCGTTCAGAGTTCCTTAAAACAGGCAGTGTTCCGAGAAAGCTTTCCAACCAGAACTGGAATGATTTCAAAGCCATCCTCAGAACATTCAATACTACAAAGAATACCTATTACAAATCATTAAAAGGATCCCAGCAGGCTAATCTGGAAGAAAAGCTGAAACTGATCCAGATGGCAAAGGACAACCAGAACAATGAAGAATGGGATGTTTCCGTTGCACTGTTCAAAAAACTTCAGGAAGACTGGAAGAAAATCGGGCATGTGCCGAAAAGCATGACCAATAAAATCTGGGACGAATTCCGTGATGCCTGCAACACCTTTTTCAACAACTACAGGGAGAAAAGCAATGCCTCAACGGATAACTGGAAGGAAAACTACAAGAATAAAAAGACGATTCTTGATGAGCTGAAAACCGTTTCCGATGAGGAAGGAAGTGTTGAGAAAATCGAAGCCATCAAGACGGCGTGGAACAATATCGGGAAGGTTCCGAGAGATAAAATCTCAATCAACACCGAGTTCAACAAAACGCTTAGGGAGAAACTCAAGCTTAATAAAATCAACGAATTTGACCTGAAAGAAGAAGGCTTATCCGAGAACCAGCTGACCGATAAGGCAAGGAAGATCAAGAACCAGATTTCTGATCTTGAAGCCGAAATTGTGAAACTGGAGAACAATCTGGCATTCTTTAAGAATCCTTCTAAGGAAAACCCGTTACTGAGGGATACCTTTAATTCGATTGATGACAAGAAAGCCCATCTGGAAACCTTGAAACAAAATCTCCACAATATCATCTCCGGAGAATAAATATTTAACAATCTACATAAGGCGGAGCAAAGCGATTTGACTCCGCTTTTTCATTTCATTTCATTTCATTTTATCTATTCATTCAGTATGCAGGAAGAATTTTATATCAGCAGATGCATTGAACTGGCCCGGAAAGCCACCGGTAAAACCTATCCTAACCCTTTGGTGGGAAGCGTCATTGTTCACAACGGGAAAATTATCGGGGAAGGCTATCATCACAAGGCCGGTGAACCTCATGCGGAAATCAATGCCATCCATTCCGTTGCCGATAAAAGCCTGATTCCGGAATCTACCATCTATGTTTCGCTGGAGCCCTGTGCCCATTACGGGAAAACACCTCCGTGTGCCTTAAAAATTAAAGAACTCGGATTTAAGAAAGTGGTGATCGGAGCTATGGACTCCCATGATAAAGTGAACGGAAAAGGCAGGAAAATTATTCAGGAAGCCGGTATTGAAACAGTCTCAGGAATCCTGGAAAAAGAATGCACCGAACTTAATAAAAGGTTTTTTACGTATCATGAAAAGAAAAGGCCGTATATTATCTTGAAGTGGGCGGAATCTGCAGACGGGTTTATGGACAGGGATTTCAGGCCCTGCCCTATTTCCAATCCGCTCGTCAATCAGTTCGTCCATCAGATAAGGTCAGATGAACATGCCATTTTAGTGGGAACACAGACAGCGCTCAATGACAACCCGAGTCTCACGGTAAGGAATATTACCGGAACCAATCCGGTAAGGATTTTAATTGACTTTGATTTGAAAGTTCCTGCAGATTTCAATATGTATAACAATGAAGCCTCAACGCTGGTTTTTAACTCGGTAAAAGAAAGCGTTGAAAGTAACATCCGGTTTATTAAAATCGGAAAGGAAAATTTCCTGTCAGATTTAACGGATGCTTTATACAGGGAACAGATCCAGTCTGTGATTATTGAGGGCGGAAGGTTTACTTTGCAGCAGTTTATTGATGAGCATCTCTGGGACGAAGCCCTGGTCATTAAAAATGAAAACCTGTACCTGGAGAACGGCACGAAAGCACCTGAATTCCCTTTTGTACCGGCGAAAATTGAAACCTTCTCAGACAATACAATCGGATTCTATCAGAGAAAAATCTTATAAAACCATAAAAGTCAAAACTTTAACATACATATTTTGATATTTTTTCACTGTTTATTGATACTAATTATTTAACTTCATAAAAAATTTAATACCTGGTATCATGAAAAATTTTAAGAAATTATCAAAAAGAGAATTGAAATCCATTCAGGGAGCAGTTGAAAAGTGTTATTATTTATTTGACGGAACAAGAGTCTGCCCGTGCAACCCTCATACGACCTACAACTGTAATGGCGTATGTATTCCGCTTGGACAGGCCTGTGCAGCTCCATCAATTGAACTTTAGAAAAATTTGACTATGAAAAATCTGAAAAAAATCCACAGAGAAGAATTGAAAAATATAGCAGGAGGAATAGCTCCGCAATGCTGTTCCTACTATCCTGCAAATTTACAGAGATGCTGCGCTACCCCATCAAGTATGAGCTGCCCGCCGCCCTGGCTTGAGGGAACTTTCCCATGCTGATAAAAATAAAAAGAGAACCTTGCAGTTCTCTTTTTTAGTTTAATTATTTGACCGGACTTCCTCTATAAAGTACCTTTGCAGAATGTTTGAGTACAAAACCATAGAAACCCCTATAGAAAACACTTTATTAAAGGAAAAAGGAAGCAAGTTCATCGGATTTGCTTTTCCGGTTACCGGTGAAGCGGAACTGAAGCGAGCTTTGGAAAAAATCAGAACTGAACATCCGAAAGCAACGCACCACTGTTATGCTTTCAGAATGGGGACCAACGGGGAAAACTACCGGGCCAATGATGACGGCGAGCCGTCCGGAAGTGCAGGATTGCCTATTTTTAACCAGCTCCTGGCAAACGACATTACCAATGTCCTGGTTATCGTGGTGCGGTATTACGGCGGGACAAAGCTTGGGGTCTCGGGATTGGTGAAAGCCTATAAGGAATCGGCTAAAATCACCCTGGAAGAAGCCCGCATCATTATAAAAGAGCTGGAAACAGAAATTGAAATCAGGTTTAACTTTAACCAGCAGAATACGATTTTTACTTTGCTTTCAAAATTCGATGGAAAAATCATCAGTTTCGATTCTCAGGAAAGGGCCGTTATATCAGCCAGAATAAAATCGAAAGACAAAGACCAGATCCTGGAAGCCCTTACAAATCTCCAGTTTGTGGAATATAAAGTATAATTTTTTACCATTCTCTGAACTTAAACTTCTGAAATTACAGCTCCGTTGTTTTTCCGGTCTGTGGATCATACAGCAGTATCCTCACAATATGATTACGATATTTCCGTCTTAAAGAAGTTGCAATTTCCCGGTGCACCTGTGTTTCAGGAACTGAAGCAGACCGGATCTCTTTCATTGCCCAGTTTTGCAGGTTTATATACGGCTTATTCTTATATGTATTGCCAGATCCCGGTTCAAAATAGGGACTGAGTTCTTTTTCTTTTTCTGAAAAATAAATATACATATACTCGCCTTTCCCGGAATACAGGTTAAATGAAAAATACTGGTACCAGTTTCCGGAAAAACTCAGGAAAGGCAAAACAAACCAGAGCAGAATCCAATAACTATTTGCCATAAGAATCTTCCTGTGTATAGGCTCAACCGGTTTTGCTCAGTATGACGATATGGATCAGAATCAGCAAATAACTTATTTTCCGCTTCGATTTGGAGGTAAAAAGCAGAACGGCCAGAAGGATCTCTGCAAGAGGAATCAGCAATCCGATAAAATAGAGCTTGTATTTAAGATAACCTCCATGGAAAGACCGAAAAAATCCGTTAGTACCATATTCATCCAAATTGAAGAAAGAAATCCCCTGCTGAGCTTATGCAGGCCGCTGAAAAAATAAACCGAGACCAGAAATAAATGCCCGAGCATGATAATATGCTTAGGCTTGCGAAAATTAATGATAACAATCAAAAGAAAGCACAGGTACATATATTCCCACGGCTGCCACCGCACGGTATCCAGCGAACAGCTTAACAGTTCAGACAGAAAAAGGAGAATAAGGAGCAGCCGGCTTACTTTAACAAATAACAGAGCCAGTAAAGCAACAACAGAAAACCCGAACAAAAATACATGCATAAAATCCGGCACGTACTTCAGAAAATCCACCGGTGGAATTACCGGATACAGCCTGTCTGTGACCCAGGTTTTATAACTCCATATTTTTGTGATACACCATAAGAGCGCAATGGTTTTAATCAGCCGGTTCATCTGCTGTTGTTCTGACAGTACTCTCTTTTTATACATTTAGGAATGATGGGATGTGGGTCTGCCAAAAGTATAGAATCCAGCCGGAATGTACACAAAAAACATCCCGGAAAATTTTCTGAGATGCATTATATTTCATTTAAGCTTAAAAAATTAGTCCCTGCGTCCTCCGATCAATAAAGAAGCCCAATACAACAGTTGCGCAAGTGAACCGAGCGCAGCCACCACATACGTTCTTGCCGCCCATTTCAAACTGTCCTGTACGCCTACATACTCTTCTGATGTTACCGTACCGGTGTCCTTCAGCCATTTCATCGCTCTGTTGCTCGCATCATATTCTACCGGAAGCGTAATGAATGCGAAAAGCGTGGTAAATGCAAACAGTATTACTCCTATTCCCAGTACAAGCCGGTTACCGGCAGGATTGTCAACGGATTGCGTGGCCACCATAATCATAATTCCCGCAATCAGCACGAACTGCATCAGGTTTGAGCTGACCTGCACTACAGGAACCAATCTGGAACGCAGCTGAAGCATGGAATACCCTACTTTATGCTGTACGGCATGTCCGCATTCATGGGCTGCCACAGCAGCCGCAGCCGCATTTCGCTGCATGTATACCGCTTCTGATAAATTTACTGTCTTGTTTTCCGGATTATAATGGTCTGTCAACTGTCCGGGAACAGAAATAACCTGTACATCGTTGATCCCGCTGTCTCTCAGCATCTTTTCTGCTATTTCCTTGCCGGAAAGCCCGTTACGAAGTTGGACTTTGGAGTAATATTCGAACTTTGCCTTCAGCCTTGATGACACCCACCAGCTGACCAGCATCGAAACGCCGATAATTATATAATATCCTATCATCTTTACCTTACTTATAATATATTTTCACCCCATATTATGGAAAAATTATGCCAAAGGATTACAATTTTATTAATTATATTTGTGCTAGAATTATCCTTTAAACTATGTCTAAAGTATCAGTTACTGAAGTAAAAACACCCGGAGAATTGAAACAGTTTGTAAAATTCCCGATGGATTTATACAAAAACAACCCTTATTATGTGCCTTCTTTCATAAAAGATGAATTTAAGATCTGGGATCCCAAAGAAAATCCTGCCTTAAGTTACTCGGAATCCAAGCAGTTCCTGGCTAAAAAAGACGCTCAGGTAGTGGGAAGGATTGCAGTAATGATCAACCATAAGGAAGAGAAGGAATTAGGCATTAAAAAAGTACGTTTCGGCTGGATAGATTTTATTGACGACAAAGAGGTTTCGGCAGCGTTAATTCAGAAAGCGCTTGATTATGCCAAGGAGCATAACATCGGGAAAATTGAAGGACCGATGGGTTTTACCAATCTTGATAAAGCGGGAATGCTCACCATGGGCTTTGATAAGCTGGCCACAATGATCGGGATTTACAACCATGAATACTATCCGAAACACATGGAAGCCTTAGGCCTTACAAAGGAAAAGGAATGGGTAGAATTCGAGATGAATTTCCCTAAGATTTTACCTGAAAGGGTTGAAAAATTCAGCGGGCTGATTGCCCAGAAATACAAGCTGAAAGTTCTTCCGTTCAAATCAAAAGAAGAGATCCTGCCTTATGTGGAACCGATGTTTAAGCTGTTGGATGAAACGTATAAGACGTTATCCACCTATACCCCGATTTCAGACGAACAGATTAAAACGTATAAAGAAAAATATTTCCCTTTTATCGATAAAAATTATGTAATATGTGTAGTTGACGAAAATCAGGAACTCGTCTCTTTCGCCATTACCATGCCTTCCTATTCAAAAGCATTACAGAAATCGAAAGGGAAAATGTTTCCGTTCGGATGGTGGCATTTCCTGCAGGCCAGCCGTAAAAACGACCGTGCCAATTTCTATTTGATCGGGATCCATCCCGAATACCAGAGACGCGGCGTCACCGCTATCATTTTTAAGGAAATCTTTGTACGGTTTACCAGTATGGGAATTGATTTTGCCGAAACCAACCCCGAGCTGGAAGAAAATAAAAGTGTGCAGGTACTGTGGCAGGATTACAACCCTGTAAACCATAAGAGAAGGAGGACCTATTCATTAAACCTCGGAGATCATCAACCCTTATAAAAAACATTATGAAACCACAGCTTATTATTTTCGGTATATTAATCGCCGGGTTTGTTATGTTCAACTTTTTTTTACAATCTGATAATGACAGGATCAATACTGCCGTTAATATTGTCTATGCCAGCATCCTGTTCGCCTATGTTTCTTTTATGGCGTATTCCCTTCTTAGAAAAACCAGGAAATAAGTGTTATTTTTATTGATTCTAAATTGTCTGTTTTACCCGTTTTAATTCCACTTTTAGGCTTATTAATTTCATGCTTTCTTCTTTATTCCCTAAATTTGCAAATTGAGATAATAATGCAAAAATGAATTTACCTGAAAGTTATATTCCAATCCTTATACAGGCAGGTGTCGCGATAGGATTCGTGGCGATTTCTCTGCTTGGAGCGCATTTTTTAGGCCCGAAACAGAAAGAGGGAAATTCCGTGAAAAACCAAAGCTGGGAATGTGGAATCCCGGTAGAAGGAAATGCGAGGACGCCGTTTTCCATTAAATACTTTTTAACAGCGGTATTGTTCGTTCTGTTCGATATTGAAATCGTATTCTTCTATCCGTATGCCGTAAACTTCAGAGAATTCGGAATGGAAGGATTCCTGGCTGTGCTGATGTTTGTCGCAATTTTCTTTATGGCATTTTTCTATGTCTGGAAACGCGGTGCTTTAGACTGGGATAAATAAGAGATAGAAATTTTAAATGATCATTTTAGATATAAAAGCGGGTGTTACAGCTAACTTTAACACTGAATTTTAATCTAAAAATTAAATCTTAAATCAATCAAATGTCAGATAACAAACCAATAATAAGAACAGATGCACCTGCTCCCGAAGGATTTGAAGGAGAAGGCTTTTTCGCAACGAAACTGAGCAGCGTCATCGGGATGGCCAGAAAATTTTCGCTTTGGCCTTTGCCGTTCGCAACCTCTTGTTGCGGTATCGAGTTTATGGCGACGCTGAATCCCACCTACGACGCTTCCAGATTCGGTATGGAAAGAAACTCTTTCTCACCGAGACAGGCGGATATGCTGATGGTCTGCGGGACAATTGCTAAAAAATTAGGACCTGTACTGAAAGATGTTTATACCCAGATGGCTGAGCCGAAATGGGTGGTTGCCGTTGGCGCATGTGCATGCAGCGGTGGTATTTTTGACACCTATTCCGTGTTGCAGGGTATTGATAAAATTATTCCGGTTGACGTATATGTTCCGGGATGCCCGCCGAGACCGGAGCAGATTATCGAAGGTGTAATGCAGGTTCAGGCACTGGCAGAAAGCGAAAGCATCAGAAGAAGGGATATGCCTGAATACCAGAAATTATTAGATTCTTACAACATAAGCAACTAACGGGAATGACAAACGAATTTGTATTAGAAGCCATCACAAGAGAATTTCCTGATTCTGTCATCTCAAGTTCTGAGCCCTATGGAATGCTTACGGTTGAAGTAAAAAAGGATGGCATTAAAAAAATCATCCATTACCTTAAAGATTCATCACTGGAAATTAATTTCCTTACCGATATATGCGGAATTCACTATCCTGAATTTCCTGAAAAAGAAATCGGGGTAGTCTACCACCTTCATAACATGATGACCAATTTCAGGCTGCGTCTGAAAATCTTTATGTCCAGGGAAAATATTGAAGTTGACTCTCTCGTAGAATTGTACGCCGGAGCCAACTGGATGGAAAGGGAAACCTATGATTTTTTCGGAATTAAATTCAAAGGACATCCTGATTTGCGCCCCATTTTAAATATGGAAGATCTGGGGTACCACCCGATGCTGAAGGAATACCGCCTTGAAGACGGTACCAGAACAGATAAGGACGATGCCATGTTCGGAAGATAAAATAATGCAATAAGCAGCAAGCAGTAAGCTTAAAGCCTAGAGCCCAAAGCATTTAAATTATGAAAGATAACTCATTATCCAATATACTTAATCAGTACGAAAGCAAGGAACAGATTGACGGGCAGTTATATACCCTCAATTTGGGGCCTACGCACCCTGCCACACACGGGATCTTCCAGAATGTCTTAACGATGGACGGAGAAAGAATCCTTCATGCAGAACAGACGGTAGGTTATATCCACAGGGCATTTGAGAAAATTTCCGAAAGAAGGAATTATGCTCAGATCACGACGCTTACCGACCGTATGAACTACTGTTCTGCGCCTATCAATAATCTGGGATGGCATATGACCGTAGAAAAACTGATCGGTGTTGAAGTTCCGAAGCGCGTAGACTATATGCGTGTAATTTTAATGGAGCTGGCAAGGATCGGGGATCACCTGATCTGCAACGGGGTCACCGGAATGGATGCCGGAGCAATTACCGGACTTACCTATATGTTCATCGAAAGAGAACGTATTTACGATATGTACGAACAGATCTGCGGAGCGAGAATGACGACCAATATGGGAAGAATAGGCGGTTTTGAAAGAGACTTCACCCCTAAATTCCATGAGCTGATCAAGGATTTCCTGAAAACCTTCCCGGCAAGATTCAAAGAGTTCTGTACTTTACTGGAAAGAAACAGGATTTTCATGGACAGGACCATCGGTGCAGGAGCAATTTCTGCAGAAAGAGCATTAAGCTATGGTTTTACCGGTCCGAATTTACGTGCAGCAGGAGTTGATTATGATGTAAGGGTAGCACAGCCTTATTCTTCTTACCAGGATTTTGACTTTATCATTCCTGTAGGAACTGCAGGTGATACGTATGACCGGTTTATGGTGCGCCAGCAGGAAATCTGGGAATCGATAAAAATCATCAAGCAGGCTTATGAGAACCTTCCGGAAGGACCGTTCCATGCGGATGTTCCTGACTTCTACCTTCCTGAAAAAGCGGATGTGTATCAGAAAATGGAAGCACTGATTTACCATTTTAAAATTGTAATGGGAGAGACCGATGTACCGAAAGGTGAAGTTTACCACGCCGTGGAAGGCGGAAACGGTGAATTAGGATTCTACATGGTGAGCGACGGCGGAAGAAGCCCGTACAGGCTTCACTTCAGAAGGCCTTGTTTCATTTATTACCAAGCTTATCCTGAAATGATTACAGGTTCTGTGATTTCTGATGCCATCGTTACGATGTGCAGCATGAATATTATTGCTGGAGAACTGGACGCATAATTGAAATTATAAATTTTAGATTATGAATTTTAAATTAATCTAAAATTATTATATATAAACATTATAAAATTGATAGGATTGTTAGAACAGGATTTTCATCTAAAATCTAAAATCTAAAATCTAAAATCTTTAAATATGAGCGAAACAATAGCTTTTACACCGGAAAGTTTAGCACAGGTACATAAAATTATCGCAAGATATCCCGAAGGAAGACAGAAATCTGCCCTTCTTCCTGTACTTCACCTGGCACAAAAAGAATTCGGAGGCTGGTTAGATGTTCCGGTAATGGATTATGTTGCGGAATTATTGAGTATCAAACCTATCGAAGTATATGAGGTAGCCACGTTCTACACCATGTTCAATATGAAGCCGGTAGGGAAATATGTCCTGGAAGTTTGCAGAACGGGGCCTTGCATGGTTTCCGGAAGTGAAAAAATACTCAACCATATCAGGACCAAGCTGAACATCAAAGACGGGGAAACCACAGCAGACGGTATGTTTACCTTAAAGCCTGCCGAATGCCTGGGTGCATGCGGATATGCCCCAATGATGCAGCTGGGAAAATTCTTTCATGAAAATTTAACCATAGAGAAAGTAGACGAAATCCTTGATCTTTGCAGGGAAGGGCAGCTTGCTTTGGATTAATACGGTTTTTAAATTCTTCATTTTAGATTTTAAATAATTAAATTTTAATATTAATTAATGCAAAAAGCTACAGGCTGATTGCAATAAGCAAATAAAAATGAGTAAAAAACTTTTACTTAGAGATGCACATGTAGAAGGCATCCGCTACCTGGAAACCTACCGTAAACAGGGAGGCTATGGGGCAGCAGAGAAAGCCCTTAAAATGACACCCGACGAAATCCTTGAAGAAGTAAAAGCTTCAGGACTCAGAGGACGTGGAGGAGCCGGATTTCCTACGGGAATGAAATGGAGCTTTCTGGCAAAGCCGGAAGGCGTTCCGAGACACCTTGTGGTGAATGCCGATGAATCTGAGCCGGGGACTTTTAAAGACCGTTACCTGATGGAATTCCTTCCTCACCTGCTGATTGAAGGAATGTTGATTTCATCTTACTGCTTAGGTTCAAATGTATCTTACATTTATATCCGTGGTGAATATTCATGGATTCCTGATATTCTGGAAGAAGCCATTGAAGAAGCCAGAGCAGCAGGATTTCTGGGTAAAAATATCTTAGGAACCGGTTTCGATTGTGAAATTTATGTTCAGAGAGGCGGAGGTGCCTATATTTGCGGTGAAGAAACGGCATTGCTTGAATCCCTTGAAGGGAAAAGAGGAAACCCGAGACTGAAACCGCCGTTCCCGGCTGTAAAAGGGCTTTGGGAAAGACCGACGGTAGTAAACAATGTTGAATCGATTGCAGCTATTGTTCCGATCATTGATATTACAGGAGCGGAATATGCTAAAATTGGCGTAGGAAGATCCACAGGAACGAAACTGATTTCGGCCTGCGGAAACATCAACAAACCGGGTGTGTATGAAATTGACATGACCATTACCGTAGAAGAATTCATCTATTCTGATGAATACTGCGGCGGAATCAAAGACGGAAAAAAACTGAAGGCATGCATCCCTGGAGGGAGCTCAGTACCGATTGTTCCTGCCAATTTACTGCTTAAAACCGTAAACGGAGAACCAAGATACATGAACTACGAATCTTTGGCAGACGGTGGCTTCGCTACCGGAACCATGATGGGTTCAGGAGGATTCATTGTACTGGACGAAGACCAGTGTGTTGTAGAACATACCATGACTTTAGCAAGATTTTACCATCATGAAAGTTGCGGACAGTGCACGCCATGCCGTGAGGGTACGGGATGGATGCACAAAATTTTAAAAAAGATCGAAAACGGACAGGGTAAAATGGAAGATATCGATCTGCTTTGGGATATCCAGAGAAAAATAGAAGGGAATACGATCTGCCCGCTAGGTGATGCAGCAGCGTGGCCGGTGGCGGCGGCAATCCGTCATTTCAGGGATGAATTCGAATGGCATGTTAAAAACCCGGAACTGTGTCTTACACAAAACTACGGTCTGGCAAATTATGCAGATCCTATTCCGGTACCATCGGTTAATTCTTAAGAGTAAAGTAGTAAGAAGATAAATTAGAGGTGATAAAAAAGTATTTATTGCTGTTAGTGGTAACAGCAATAGTGGGCGTTAAAGCTCAAAAAAGTCACGTGGATCCGTTTAAGAAAGGATCAGTGATGGTATTCTGGGGATGGAATAATTCAGTATACTCAAAATCAGATATCCATTTTAAGGGAGACGGATATGATTTTCAGCTGAATAATGTTTCAGCCCATGACAGACAGACGAAATTTGATTGGGGAACGTATTTTAATCCTACCTCAATTACAATTCCGCAGGTGAACTACAGAATTACATATTTTCCTGAAGATAATCTGGGGATTACTTTAGGAATGGACCATATGAAATATGTAATGGATCAGGACCAGACGGTAAACGTAAAAGGATATATTAATAATCCTGAATACGCTTCCCTGGTGCAGAATGGAAAAGTAGATTTAAGTGATGCCAAGTTATTGACATTTGAACACACGGACGGTCTGAACTATATTAACATAGGAGCCCAAAAATACCATAATGTTCTGAATAAAAAGAACTTTGATCTTTTTGTAAGCTACGGAGCCGGAATCGGAGCATTATTGCCTAAATCAAACGTACAGCTGATGGGCAATGAAAGAAGCGACCGGTTTCATCTGGCAGGCTTCGGGGCTGATGCGAGAGCAGCCGTTAGTTTAGTGGCCATCAGACATATTGTGGTTCAGGTAGAAGGTAAATTCGGATACATTAATATGCCGGATATCAAAACAACACTCAACAATAAGCCGGACAAGGCTTCACAGGATTTTGTGTACGGAGAGCTGGATTTTGGGATCGGATATACATTTAATACGAAGAAGTATAATTAAACAGCGCTTCACTGCTCCGGCGGTAAAGCAAAAGCATAGAATATGAGCGAAGAGGTTAAAAAATTCAAAATAACTATAGACGGACAGACTGCTGAAGTTTTGCCTGGAACTTCTATTTTGGAAGCTGCCAGACAGATCGGCGGAAAATCCGTACCTCCTGCAATGTGCTATTACAGCAAATTGGAAGCAAGTGGAGGAAGATGCAGAACGTGCCTGGTGGAAGTATCCAAAGGATCTGAAGCAGATCCGCGCCCTATGCCCAAATTGGTGGCAAGCTGCAGAACCAATGTAATGGACGGCATGGAAGTAAAAAACCTTACTTCTGATAAAGCCCAGGAAGGAAGAAAAGCCGTAACTGAATTTTTACTGGTTAATCACCCTCTGGACTGCCCGGTTTGCGACCAGGCCGGTGAATGCCATTTACAGGATCTCGGCTACGAATACGGGAATGAGAACACAAGAACGGAGTTTGAAAGGAATACCTATGATGCGGATGACCTCGGCCCGAATATCAAACTGAACATGAACCGTTGCATCTTATGTGCAAGGTGTGTTTTAACGGCCAATCAGCTGACAGAAACCAGGGAACACGGAATCCTGTTCAGGGGAGACCACGCGGAAATTTCCACTTATTTGAATAAAGCACTCGACAATGATTTTATCGGAAACATTATTGATGTCTGTCCGGTAGGCGCCTTAACAGACAGAACCGCACGCTTTGCAAGCAGGGTGTGGTTTACCAAACCGATGAACGCTTCATGCAAATGTGATAAGTGTTCCGGAAAAGCCACAGTTTACATGAAAGGTGATGAAATTGTAAGGGTAACTGCCAGAAAAGACCAATGGGGGGAAGTGGAAGAATTCATATGTGATACCTGCCGTTTTGAAAGAAAGAATTTAAGCGACTGGAATATCGAAGGCCCAAGACATATCGACCGGCATTCTGTAATTTCTCTGAACCACTATGAAAAGCCTAAAGACGAACTGAGGGTTTTAGACAATCCGCTGGCTAAAGAAATCAGTGAAAAAGACGAAAAATAATTTTAATCTTTAAGACATAAGATTTCAGATATAAAACACCAGATTTAAAATCTGACATCCAGCATCTGATATCTATTATCTAAATAAATAAAAAATGGATTTACTTACATTTAAATTGATACTTGTACTGGCGCTTTTCCTGCTTTCCCTAACGATAGCGGCCTACTCTACCTGGGCGGAAAGAAAAGTGGCTGCCATTATGCAGGACAGGATCGGGCCGAACAGATCAGGGCCTTTCGGATTGCTGCAGCCTCTTGCTGACGGCGGAAAGTTTTTCTTTAAAGAAGATTTTACCCCTGCCAATGCAGAAAAATTCCTCTTTATATTGGGACCTTCCTTGGTAATGTTTATTTCTTTGATTACAGGAGCGGTAATTCCATGGGGAAAAAGCCTGAACATCGGAGGGACTTCTTTTGACCTTCAGGTAGCCAACATTGATGTCGGCGTACTTTTCATTATCGGGATGGCTTCCATCGGCGTGTACGGAATCATGATCGGAGGCTGGGCTTCCAACAACAAATATTCATTACTGGGCGCCATCCGTGCCTCTTCCCAGATGATTTCCTATGAACTGGCCATGGGTCTGGCTCTGCTTTCTATCATCATGATGACGGGAAGTCTGGATTTAAAGGTTATTACTGAAAATCAGACTACAGGAAAACTTTGGGGATTCATTCCATGGGTTTCCGGGATGAACTGGAATATCTTCTATCAGCCGATTGCATTCCTGATATTTTTTGTAGCCGCTTTAGCAGAAACCAACAGGCACCCTTTCGATTTACCGGAATGTGAATCTGAACTGGTAACAGGATATTCTACGGAATATTCTTCCATGAAACTGGGACTATACATGTTCGGAGAATATGTGAATATGTTTATTTCCAATGCTTTTATGGTGGTGCTTTTCTTCGGAGGATACAATTATCCGGGAATTGAGTGGGTAACCCAGAACTGGGGAGAAAATACGGCTGGAATCTTAAGTATCGTGGCTTTCCTGACAAAAACGGTAGTGGGAATCCTGATTTTTATGTGGATCAGATGGACGCTTCCGAGATTCAGATATGACCAGCTGATGCACCTGGGATGGAAAACCCTGATCCCGATGGCATTGGTTAACCTTCTGGTTACAGGCGCCGTTATTTTAGCGTTTGCCAACTAAGGCACTATAAATTTGAGAATTAAGCTGATATCAATTTGATAACATCAAAAATATTCAGCTTTGGATATATTAAAAATTAAGATAACAAACAGGCAACATGAGTCTAAATCTGATGTCTGGCATCTAACATCTATAATTAAATGAAACTTACCAACAGATCAAAAGTTGTTTCCAATAAAGAAATGACCCTTGCTGAAAAGATCTACCTCCCTGCTATTTTTACAGGGATGGGGATTACATTCAAGCATGCTGTAAGGACCGTACTGAAAGGTGCACCCGCAGTATATTCTTATCCGGAAGTACAGAAACCGAGAGCAGATATCTGGAGAGGTCAGCACGTTCTGAAAAGAGACGAGGAAGGCAGAGAAAGATGTACGGCCTGCGGACTTTGTGCAGTGGCATGCCCTGCAGAAGCCATCACCATGACGGCTGCCGAAAGAACCAAAGAAGAAAAAGACCTGTACAGGGAAGAAAAATACGCATCGGTATATGAAATCAATATGCTGAGATGTATTTTCTGCGGGATGTGTGAAGAAGCATGCCCGAAATCTGCCATTTATCTTACCGACAGGCTGGTGGATGTGGAAACCAACAGAGGTTCTTTCATTTACGGAAAAGATAAATTGGTTGAAAAAATAAACGAAAGGATTGATATTACTGAAAGACAGTCCGAGAAACAAAAAAATGCGGTAAAATAATGGATCAGTTTTTATTTTTCTTGGTGGCGTTTTTAGCAGTGGCGAGTGCGGTATACTTTGTATTCGCAAGAAATCCGCTTTATGCTGTTCTGTCATTAATTGTAACGATGTTTTCTATTGCAGGCATGTACATTCTCCTGAATGCGCAGTTCCTGGCGATTATTCAGATTATTGTGTACGCCGGTGCCATTATGGTGCTGTTCCTTTATATCCTGATGATGCTTAACCTTAATAAACAAGACGAAAGCAAGAAGAACAATACTTTAAAATTTGTCGGGGTTTTTACGGCAGGCCTTTTATTGATTGGGGTTTTAGGCGTATTTAGAGGTGTTAGTGACAACCATGTCATTGTAGAGAACGCAGATCAAGGCGTAGGCCTTACAAAGAATCTGGGAAGGCTTTTATTCAACGAATATGTTTTGCCGTTTGAGCTTGCTTCCATCCTTATTTTGGCAGGGATTGTAGGTGCGGTATTAATCGGTAAAAAAGATTTATAAATTATGGGAGAAGTAAATACATTTATACAAAGCGTCCCTCTGAATTATTTCATCATTCTTTCGTCAGTATTGTTCTGTCTGGGAGTGTTGGGCGTATTGCTGAGGAAAAACGCGATTGTTATTTTGGGTTGTGTGGAGCTTATGCTGAACTCGGTAAACCTTTTACTGGCTGCTTTTTCAGCCTACAGGGGTAACGGCGACGGGCAACTTCTGGTTTTCTTCATTATGGTGGTGGCTGCTGCGGAAGTAGCGGTAGGCCTGGCAATTATTGCTATGCTATACAGGAATACCCGTTCTGTTGATGTGAGTATATTTAATAAATTAAGAGGATAGATAAGAATGGAAAATCTAGTATATGCAATCATACTTTTACCACTTTTAGGGTTTCTTATAAACGGTCTATTCGGGAAAAGCCTCCCAAAAATAGTGGTGGGCTCCCTGGCTACGGCAATGGTTTTTATTCCGTTCTGTATCGCAGTAAGCATTTTCATGAATTTCGATTCTGAAAGCCAGCCGGTAATCGTAAAAGCTTTTGAATGGTTCAGGGTAAACGGGATCCAGATCAACTTCGGGTTTCAGATCGATCAGCTTTCATTAATGATGATAATGATCATTACGGGAATCGGTTCGCTGATCCACCTGTACTCCATAGGATATATGAGCCATGATAAAGGGTTCTTTAAGTTCTTTACCTATCTGAACTTATTTATCTTTTCCATGCTTTTATTGGTTATGGGAAGCAACTACCTGATTCTGTTTATCGGATGGGAAGGTGTAGGTCTTTGCTCCTATCTACTGATCGGGTTCTGGTATACCAATGAAGAATACGGTAAAGCGGCAAGAAAAGCATTCATTATGAACAGAATCGGTGACCTTGCGTTACTGATCGGTATCTTTATGATTGCCTCACAAACCAACGCAGTAGATTATCTTTCGGTAAGAGAAAATGCCGGGAAATTTGAGCTGGACGGAAGTATTATTATTTTTGTCACCGCGAGTTTATTTATTGGGGCTACCGGAAAATCGGCTCAGGTTCCTTTATATACGTGGCTGCCGGATGCAATGGCGGGCCCTACGCCTGTTTCTGCATTGATCCACGCAGCAACCATGGTAACGGCAGGTATTTATTTGGTGGTAAGATCCAATTTCTTATTTACTTTGGCACCTACCGTTCAGGATGGGATTTTATTAATCGGATTTATAACGGCAGCTTTGGCAGGATTCTATGCACTCCGCCAGAACGACATCAAAAAAGTACTGGCCTACTCTACTGTTTCACAGCTTGGATTCATGTTCATCGCTTTAGGTCTGGGCGCTTATACTACCGCAATGTTCCACGTAATGACACACGCGTTCTTTAAAGCGCTGTTATTCCTCGGAGCTGGTTCTGTAATCCATGCGATGAGCAATGAACAGGACATGCGTTTCATGGGAGGCCTTAAAAAATACATTCCAGTTACCCACGCAACTTTCCTGATCGGGACACTGGCAATTTCAGGATTTCCTTTATTGTCGGGGATGATTTCCAAAGATGAAATTTTAGTGGCGGCTTTTGCTAAAAACCCGGTATACTGGTTTATGCTGTTTGTTTTAGCGGCTGTTACGGCAACCTATATGTTCAGATTGTATTACCTGACCTTCCACGGAGATTTCAGAGGTACTGAAGAACAGAAACACCACTTGCATGAAAGCCCTTCCAGCATGACGATTCCTTTGATCGTACTTGCCGTTCTTTCTGTAGTGGGCGGTCTTATCAACCTTCCGCATTTCATCGGCCACGGCCATTATGCGAAACTGATGGAATGGCTGAAGCCGGTTCTTACCGAAGAAAGCTTTAACCAGATGGAAAACACCCTTTCAGGAGTGCCTTTCGGAACTGAGATGATCTTGTTGGGAGCAACGGTTTTAATGTTCTTCTCTGTATGGTTCCTGGTAAAAAATACGTATGTAAATAAGAAAAAGCAGGCGCTGCCGGAAGATATGTATACAGGATGGGAAAAACTATCTGCCAGAAAATTATATGTTGATGAACTTTACAATGCACTGGTTGTAAAAACCATTGAAGGATTAGGACGCGGAGGAAGGATGTTTGATAAAGGGATTCTCGACCGTCTGGTAGACTTTATCGGTGAAGGCGCTGAAGACAGCGGAAAAGCCATGAAGCGTATCCAGAACGGAAATGTAGAGAATTACATTCTGATCATGTCTTTAGCGGTGGGAATTATATTAATTGTTAACTTTTTATTACCATAATAATGTCGGGTTTGTTAATAACATTATTGCTATTACCTCTTGTAGGTTCGGGATTGGTCTTTGTTTGGAAAAACAATTCCAGTAAGTATTTGGCATTGGGAATTGCGTTGGTACAGATGCTCCTTACATTTTATATGCTGTCGGATTTTAATTTTGGTCCGACCGTAGACAGTAAGCTGCAGTATGAAATCACGTATCCTTGGTCACAGTTTATTAAAAGTACGCTGCATTTCGGTGTTGACGGGATGAGCATGCTTCTGTTGCTGCTGACCAATATTTTAGCGCCGATCATTATATTATCTTCCTTTAACGAGAATGTAAGCTACAGAAATACATTCTACGGTCTGATCCTGCTGATGCAGTTCGGGCTTGTGGGTGTGTTTACTTCGCTGGACGGATTGCTGTTCTATATTTTCTGGGAAGTCACCTTGATTCCGATCTGGTTTATTGCCGGGCTCTGGGGTCAGGAAAATAAAAGGTTTGAATTCACCACGAAATTCTTTGTCTATACTTTCGTAGGGTCGCTGTTCATGTTGGCCGGACTGATTTACGTATACAACCATTCCGCTTCATTTGCACTGACTGATCTGTACAATGCCCAGCTGAACGAAACCCAGCAGACCGTGGTATTCTGGTTTATTTTCTTTGCTTTTGCAGTGAAACTGCCGGTATTCCCGCTTCATACGTGGCAGCCGGATACCTACACCTATTCACCTACACAGGGATCCATGCTTCTGTCAGGGATTATGCTGAAGATGGCAATTTACGGGGTTATGCGTTACCTGTTACCGATCACTCCGATCCCGATTGCCGGAATCTCAGGACAGATTGTTATCATCCTGGCCATTATAGGGATTGTACACGGTGCATGGATCGCAATTATCCAGACTGACATGAAAAGGATCATTGCCTATTCTTCCTTCTCTCACGTAGGATTGATGGTAGCCGGTATTTTTGCTTCCGCTATGGTTACATTGAGAGGAACTTTCAATATTGAAGGGGCTGAAGGCGCTTTGGTACAGACTTTTGCGCACGGGATTAACGTGGTAGGGCTGTTCTACTGCTGTGACATCCTGTATAAAAGATTTAAATCAAGAGACATCAGACAAATGGGCGGGCTTGCAAAAGTGGCCCCTAAATTTGCCGTACTGTTCCTGGTTATCATATTAGGCTCTATGGGCGTTCCGTTGACCAACGGGTTCATCGGGGAATTTATCCTGCTGAAAGCGGTTTATGATTTTAACGGGACTGCTGCAGTACTGGCAGGCCTTACCATTATCTTTGCGGCCGCTTATCTGTTGAGGTTCTACGGAAGGGCTATGTTCGGGCAAGGTGACGAGGCGGTGTTAAGCACAGCGAAAGATTTATCCGCAGTGGAATTTTCCGTACTGGCAAGTCTGGCCGTTTTTGTCATTGTATTGGGTATTTTCCCGCAGCCGGTTATCGATATGGTAAGCAGTTCGGTAAGGTTTATCTACGGGGCAATGGCCAATTAAAAAATTAAAAGATTTAAAAATTAAAAAATTAGCAGATCAGGAAATGGGAAATCAGAATTTTTATCTCATGTCTCATATCTCGCATCTCAAATCTATATTATGAGTGTTTTAATTATTGTTTTTCTAACGGCAGTTGTTGCGTTATTTTCAGGCGTTTTCGAACAGGGGAAATTCGCAAGGTACATTGGGATTCTGGGATTAATCATCGCATTATTTGTAAGCTTTATGCCGGAAAATGCATTTTTTGAACAGTACAGGCATATGTATGACTATACTGCAAATACCGCATTGTTTACCAAAATATCCCTGGTTACCACTTTGCTGTTGTTCTTTTTAGGAGGCTTTGCATTCAGCAACCACAGGAGCCACCAATCTGAATTATATGCCTTGATGCTTTTTGCGCTTTGCGGCGGGATTATCCTTTTCGGGTTCCAGAATATGGTTACGCTGTTCCTTGGAATAGAAATCCTTTCCATCCCGTTATATGTTATGGCAGGGGCCAATAAAACAGATTTAAGATCAAATGAAGCCTCCATCAAATATTTCCTGATGGGTGCATTTGCCACAGGTTTTTTACTTTTCGGTATTGCTTTTATTTACGGAAGCACGGGAAGTTTCGATTTATATACCATTCATGATTTCGGGATGTCAAACCCTAAGGACGTTATGTTCATTTTAGGGGTATTGCTGATTCTTTGTGCACTGGCGTTCAAAGTAGCGTTGGCACCATTCCACATGTGGAGCCCGGATGTCTATTACGGGGCACCTTCCCTGATTACGGCTTTCATGGCCAGCGTGGTAAAAATCTCCGGATTTTTCGCGCTGTTCAGACTGATGACAATCGGATTTGCGGGCGTGACGAATGAATGGATCAATGTTTTCGGTGTATTCCTGATTATCACTCTGCTTTTGGCCAACGTAATGGGACTTGCACAGACCAATGCCAAAAAGATGCTGGCGTATTCTTCGGTTTCGCATGCAGGATATATCGGGCTGGTATTTTTCGGGATTACAAGCCTTTCTCCTTATAACCTAGCCTTTTATTTGTTCGCCTATGCCTTATCGACAGTGGGCGTTTTCATGTGTCTGATCTATGTGGAAAAACTGAAAAGGGAAACCTCTTTCGGAGCCTTCAAAGGATTGGCAAAATCTGAACCTTTACTGGCAACCGTAGCGGCCATTTCCATGCTTTCCATGGCAGGAGTTCCGCTCACAGCCGGCTTCATGGGTAAATTCGCATTGTTCTCCCAGGCGATGAACGGTGCTGCTTTTCTGGTTCTGATCGCCGTTTTGGGTTCTGCGGTTTCCATCGCTTATTACCTGAGACTGATCATTGCCATGTTCTTCTTCAAAGAAAGCTCATTCAAGTCCTCAGAAAAAGTAACGCTTACCTATAATATTGTTGCCGTATGCATCATTGCTTCAATCATTGTACTGGGCGTTTATCCTGATTTATTTGCAAGACAGTTCGGGCTGTAAAAAGTCACGACAAATCATATAAACCACAACGTCCCTGTTGTGGTTTTTTTATAACTTTACTCTAAATTTCAGCTGTGGCAAATCTTTACAAGAAAGACGCTCCATTTCAGGTTCACATTTCGTTTCAAAAATATCTGGATATCCTCGAACATATCCGGTATAACGACCGTCTGGAATACCGTGCCAGCTATGCTGAATCCCTGATTGACAAAACCAGAAACTTCCGGGAACTCAGGGACGGCTTTCAGGATGTCTCCCTGCTTGAAAAACATGAAGACCTCATCAGGCTTCTGCTGGCAGACCTCTTCCCTACCGGGCTTACCAACAATGAAATAAAGGCAGCCAGCATTCCGCTTTCCAATATTACGTTCAATTATACCGAACGTTTTAAAAACATCCTTAAAGATGCCGGAAAAGATTTTGAAATAGAGCTCAGGAATATTGATGATGATGAATTTTACGTATTCTGCTGCTGCCTGATTGTTCAGAGCTACTTCAAAAGGGACATCAGGAGTTCGCTGCCCTTTTATTATGACATCCCGAACCGGCAGGGAATCATGAAACATTACAAAATCACGGTAAACTCAGATTTTACTGAAGTATATCCTACCGAAGGCACAAAAATACCGTCCGATGGAATACTGGACATGCTGCTGGAAAACCTGGACGACATTACACTCTGGAAAAAATATTTCCCAAACGAATCCTGGATCCTGAAAGGCTTTACCATTATTTCCCTGGTAGACTGCACCTCGGAAGTCGCTTTATCAGATCTGAAGTCCAGCATGATCAGTATTGACCCGGAAAATCTTTCCCCTGACGAAAACCTGATTGAAATCTTCAAGTCTTATTTTGACGTGCCTGAACTTAATTTCGGGCTGATGCTCTTCAATACAAAAGATCAGCGCCTGGAGAAGCTTCCGATCTATGAAAACCTTTTTACCCACCATATCCTGGATTTCTGGATCAATGCTTTTGATGAGGAAACACGGAAAAATACCTTCAGCAATATCAATTATAATTCAAAGCCCTTTGTCATTTCCAATGTAGAGAACCTGGATCAGGAAATTCGGTCCCTCCCGTCTTTCAAAATATTAAAAGACAATAACATCAACAGCTTTATGGTCATCCCGATCATGAAAGACAATGAACTGCTGGCCATTATGGAATTCACATCACCGGTCAAAAGCAGCTTTAACGGATTAAAGCTTAAAAAGATGGAGTTTTTTACGGATATGATTTTATTCTCGCTGAACCGTTTCAGTTTCGAGAAAAACTATCAGATCGAGGCCATTATCCAAAGGGAATATACCAGCATTCATAACAGTGTGGTATGGAAGTTCAGGAATGAGGCTGAGAAATACTTCAATGCCTCGCTGTCCAAAAAAATATATACCTTAAAACAGATTACTTTTAAAAACCTTACGCCGCTTTTCGGGTTTTCAGACATCCGCTCTTCCTCGGAAAAACGTTTTCACCTGATGCTGGAAGACCTCAACCGGCAGATCGGCTGCCTTCACGGGATTTTTTCTTTGATCACGGCAGATTCGGAGAAATACATACTTGCCATTGAAATTTTTGCAAACGAGCTGAATAATGAAATAAAAGCAGACAGCGAACAGCGCTTCCAAAGGCTGTTAAGAGAGGAAATCCACCCGTTTTTACAGGCGAAACTGGAAATTAAAACGTCCAGTGAGGCAAAGGCAAAGATCAAGGATTATTTTGCCCAGATCCACACCCAGAACGACCTGTTTTACTCCAGCCGGAAAAGACTGGATAATTCCATTACTTTGGTCAACAGGAAGCTCGCAGATATGCTGGACGAAGGCCAGGCCGAAGCCCAGCTGATTTTCCCGCATTATTACGAAAGATTTAAATCCGACGGTGTAGAACATACGTTATATTCAGGCCAGAATATTGCCCCGGAGCTGCCTTACACTTCAAAAGTAGTACAGCGGCTGAGATACTGGCAGCTGAAGACCATCTGCAGCATGGAACGTGAATTCCGGAACTTCAGGAAAGACCTGGCGGTTCCCCTGGATATTGCTTCTCTGATCTTCGTGTACAATGAAAAAATCGATATCCGGTTCCGCATGGATGAAAAACGGTTTGATGTGGACGGAGCGTATAATTCTTACTATGAAATTATCAAAAAAAGGCTTGACAAAGCGCATGTAAAAGGCTCTTCGGACAGGATAACATGTCCGGGGAAGATAACCATCGTCTATTTCGGGATGGAAAACCAGAGGGAATACCTGGAATACATCGGCAAGCTTCAAAAAAAGGACATCCTTCAGAATGACATTGAATTTTTAAAAGTCGAAGACCTGCAGGGAATTACAGGGCTTCTCGCCCTCAGGGTCTCCCTGGCATAAAGATGAAACCCATCCGTGAATGAATGAGTTCTGTATATCGTTTCAGCTTAACCCGGCTTTAATCAAAGTGTAAGGAAAGCATAAGCAAAAGACAACACTGAAATGACAATACCGGCCATAAAGATGTTATATGTTGTCGAGAGAAGCCTGTATTTCCGGTCTAGGACCTTTCCCAGGAAATATAAATCCTTCACCATCGAATCATAAATATAGTTCCGGTCGTTAATCAGGTCTTTCATCGCAACATTAAAATCATCAAAAAGCATCCTGTTAAAATTACCGAAGAACAGAAGGTTGACTTTCCTGTCGGCAATATCCTGAGGTGTGAATTTTATCTTTGTCACGTTAGGCTTTGTTGATAAAATAGCAAAGATGATCGTGATGACACTGGACAGCAGCAAGAGAAAACTCGGAATGATAAGATGTGAATTTTTAGGCGTATCCAGTTTGGGAACCAATACGGACAGGCAGACTGAAATAATGATGGCATTCACCGAAAGCAGGATATTCGCTTTGCTGTCTGCAATATCGCTTAACCGTGTATGGTTGCCCAGCGTAATCCTGAATAAAGTATCTACACTGCGGTCAGATTTAGGTTCTTTATCTTTCTTGCTTTCAGAAGGCTCTTTTTTTCCGCTGTCTTCTTTTTCCAGCTTTTTCCCGATTTTCCTGATGTTCTTTTCTTTCAGGGGCTGCCAGTTCTCTTTTGCATAGGCTGTGTAAAACCGGTGCTTGTTTTTCAGCATATCCAGATTCCCTTCATTCCATTCATCATTGGAAAAGCATCGTACGTTGGTAAGCTCCCATTCTTTTCTCAGGGCATCGGCAATATCATTATAATCATGGCTTGCAAAATGGCTGCAGTCTGCATCTTTTACAATCTCCTCCAGAAGATCCTTCGGCTGATGGGTAATCTGTGTGGCAAGGATCAGCCGGGCCACTTTATTGATGTATTCTTCGCTGAAATTTTCTTTGCTCAGGAAATCTTTCATAATTTCTACACCGTTCTCCTCATGGTTCTGTGCGCACTTAATATACCCTACGTCATGAAACCACAGCGCCAACAGCACTTTTTCCTGGTCTTCCGCGGAAACAGGCGTACTTCTCATAATTTCTTCCGCTTTATTTACCGTATAGGTGGTATGTATAAAATTATGATAAAAATATACCGAAGATAACTTATCTTTGAATAAGATCTCAACGTAATCTTTGGCTTTCTGTAAAATGCTCATGGCCGGAATTTTGTTATTGTAAATTTATGAATTTATCCTCGAAAACTCATTTAAAAAATACGTCCGTTGTCCTTAAGGTCGTATTGTCTGCAGGAGTGCTTTATTCCTGCGCAACCTATAACGTAAAAAAAGGCAAAAACTTATCCGAGACAGAAATTTCTGCTGTAAAATCCGAAAATGACTTTAAACTTTTCTTAATTGGCGATGCCGGGAATGCAGATCAGAAACAGGGCCGGAATACCCTGAACCTGTTGAAAACGCAGCTCGAAAGCGCCGGCCAGAACTCTATGCTGATCTTCTTGGGAGACAACATCTACCCGCTCGGTATGCCTGCACCCTCAGACAAAGGCTATGACCTGGCCCGCCAGAAACTGGAAGAACAGCTTGCCATCGTAAAAAACTTCAAAGGTAAGACACTGGTCATCCCTGGAAACCACGACTGGTACAAAGGGCTTGATGGCCTGAAAGCACAGGAAAAGTTTGTAAAATCCTATCTGGACGATAAAAAAGCCTTTCTTCCCAGAAATTCCTGTCCCATCGATGACATTAACCTTACCAAAGATGTCAAGCTGATTGTGGTAGATTCCGAATGGGCCCTGATCAATTGGGATAAGCAGCCGGGAATTAATGAAGGCTGTGATATAAAAACAAGGGAAGATTTCTACGCTGAATTTAAAGATCTGATCATAAAAAATCAGGATAAGAGAATTATTGTAGCCATGCACCACCCGGTTATCAGTTCCGGTGTCCATGCAGGATTCAACTCAGCAAAATCCCATCTTTCGGCATTTAACGGAAGGCTTCCGGTTCCGGGCCTTGCCACGATAGCCACAACATTGAGAAGCTCTTCCGGAGCAAGCATGGAAGACCTGAGCAATGTCCATTACGCAGAATTTGCCAACCGGATCAAAAGCATTATTCAGGATAAAGAAAATATCATCCTGGTTTCCGGGCACGACCATAATCTGCAGTATCATAAAAACAACAACATCAGGCAGATCATCAGCGGCGCAGGTTCCAAAACCGATCCGGCAACCATCGTCAACAATACCGATTTCTCGTATGGCGGAAGCGGATTTGCCGTATTGAACCTGAGAAAAGACCTGAGCTCCGATGTTGAATATTTTTCAACAAAAAACAATGAACTGGAAAAGCTGACGCAGATTTCAGTCATTTCCAAACCGCAGCCTTTTGAAAATAATTATCCTTCGGCTTTTCCTTCGATGCAGACTTCGTCGATTTATACCGAACGGTTAACCAGCAAAGGCAAGATCTACCGTTGGCTCTGGGGGAACCATTACAGAAAATATTATGCGCTTCCGGTCAATGCCAGAACAGCCAATCTTTCTGAAATGAACGGCGGCTATGAACCTTTCAGGGAAGGCGGCGGAAACCAGTCGAACAACCTTCGCCTTAAATCAAAAGACGGACAGGAATTTGTGATGCGCGGCGTAAAGAAGAACGCAGTGCGTTTCCTTAATGCCATGGCCTTCAGAAAAAATACATTCGGAAACGAATTGAACAATACGTTCCCGGACAGGTTCCTGCTTGATTTTTATACCACCAGCCATCCTTTTACTGTATTTTCCGTGAACAATATGGCTGAGAAAATAGATCTTTTCCATAGCAATCCGGAACTGTATTACGTACCCAAGCAAAAAGCCCTGGGCGAGTACAATAAAAATTACGGCGATGAGCTTTATATGATTGAAGAACGCTTTTCTTCCGATCCTAAAACCTTAAAATACCTTGACAATGCTTCTGACATCCTGTCAACCGACGATGTTCTGAAAAACCTTAGGAAAGACAGCAGATACTCTGTAGACCAGGAGCAGTATATCCGGGCCAGGATCTTCGATATGATGATCGGCGACTGGGACCGCCATGAAGACCAGTGGAAATGGGCAGAATATAAGAAGGGAGATAAAATCATCTATAAACCAATTCCGAGAGACCATGACCAGGCATTCAGTAATTATGACGGAGCTGCTTTTAAGGTCGTGATGAACATTCCGGTGATCCGTCACATGAAATCGTTTAAAGATGAAATTAAAAACGTCCGCTGGATGAACAGGGAACCGTATCCGCTGGATATGATCCTTCTGAAAGGCTCTTCAGAACAGGACTGGATTACCCAGGCCCAGTATATTCAGCAGAACCTGACCGATACTGATATTGATGAAGCGTTTAGAAACCTCCCACAGGAAGTCCAGGATGAAACCATCACCGATATTCAGAGGAAACTGAAGCTGAGAAAAGCCGGTATTGAAAACTCTGCGGTAAAATATTACCATATCCTGCAGGAAAAAGTGCAGCTGGCCGGAACCGTGAATCCTGATAAATTCGTGGTGGTTAAAAATGAAAATTCAGTTGAGGTAAAACAGTACAAAATCAACAAAGACCAATCTGAGGAACTGGTTTTTGAAAAAACCTACGACGGTAAGGAAACCAAAGAACTCTGGATCTATGGTTTGGAAGACAATGATGTGTATGAAGTTTCAGGAGACGGTAAATCCAAAACCAATATCCGCCTGATCGGAGGCTACAATAAAGACACCTATAATGTAGAAAAAGGACGCAATGTAAAGATTTATGATTTTAAATCACAGGAAAACACCTACAATGCAAAATCTGCCTCAAAGCATATTACCAATGATTACGATGCCAATACCTACGACTGGAAACGTCCGAAATACAATTTCTTTGCAGGCTATCCGAATGCCAATTTCAACCCGGACGACGGCGTGATTTTAGGTTTTGTTGCCAATTATACCGTCAATAATTTTGTCCGTGACCCATATACGCAGAAGCACAGCCTCAGGGCCAATGTCTATACTGCAACAGGCGGATTTAACCTGGGCTATAAAGGGATCTTCAAAAAAGCGATCGGAGGCTGGGATGCCGGGATTGATGCTTCTTACACCACACCGTTTTTCGCAAGAACATTTTTCGGACTGGGTAACGAAACCGAATATGATAAAGATGCAGTAGACCGCAATTATAACCGGGTACGGATTTCACAGTTTAAATTTGCACCCTCGGTTTCCACAACCAGCTGGCTGAACCTGAGGCATCAGTTCCAGCTCACCTTTGAACATGCTGATGTACAGCGGAATGACGACCGTTTTATCGCTGTTTCACCCGACGTCAATCCGGAGGTTTTCAACGGGCAGCAGTTTGCCGGAGCCAATTATTCTTTCAGCTTTAGAAATTTAGATAACAAGGCATTTCCTACCTTAGGCCTTGAACTGGCTCTACAGGCAGGCTGGAAAGCCAATATTTCGGAATTCGACCAGAACTTCGCTACATTCCAGGGAACAATGAACCTGTTCCGCAGAATTGATAAAAGAGGCCGGTTTGTGTTCGCCAATTCTACCAATGCCATGATTATCAACAATAATAATTTTGAATTTTACCAGGCAGCCGCCATCGGTGGAAACAATGCCATGCGTGCTTATAGAAACGAAAGGTTTGCAGGGAAATCCTATCTGGTAAATAATGCAGAAGTCCGTTGGGATTTCGGGCGTATCAAAAACAACATTGTCCCTGTCAATATGGGTATACTGGTCGGCTATGATATCGGAAGGGTCTGGATGGACCGTGAAAGTTCTGATAAATGGCACCAGGGTGTCGGAGCCGGATTCTGGATGAATATCCTGGAAACGTTCTCTGCAAGACTGGATTACTTCACCGGTGAAGACGGCGGAAGGATTTCGGGAGGCGTGGGATTGAGTTTTTAATTACCGTGCTTACTGTTACTGTTAGCCTCAGTTTTGAACCAGCAGACTAAAAAACAAAATCCGCAGAAGCTTTTTCTGCGGATTTTGTTTTATTTTACAGTAAACCGATACACATTCCCGCCCGTTTTTTTATCCTTTTCATCAGCGATGAGTAAAGTTTTATCATCGAGGAAAGCCACGGCTTCTTTCTGTGAATTGTGGTTTAAGGATAAGGTCTGAATCTTTGTCTGGTTAAAGTTACCTGCCGTAAATCCTGTCAGCACCTGAATATTCTTATGATTCAGCAGGATGATCCTGTCTTTGGTACGGTTGATGGCGGCAGAAGTAATGGCTGCATCGCTGTAGCCGCCTTCAAGCTTTAATTTCCCGACCAGCTTAGCTTCAAAATCGCCTTCTTTATCCGGAATTTGGAATACCAGAAAAGTCCCGTCAAAACCTTTGCTTCTGTTTTTTGTAAACAGGTAAAAGTTACCGTCCATTTCTATGAATGCTTCGCAGTCATACAGCCAGTTGGATTTCTTCGGCGGGAATTCAGTCTGCCCTTCATAACGGAACGTGGTGGTCTGTGTTACAGCCGTGCTCTTTTGGGAGAGATCTTTTAAATCCAGTTTTAAAATGGAAAGATTCTGCCGGTCATTATCGTTATTCCCGAAATCCCCTATGTAAATATTCCCCTGCGGATCTGCCGTTATATCTTCCCAGTCGGTATTTTCAGCATTGCTTACCGGTATATCTGCTACCGGTTTACCCTGCAGGTCCAGGCCATACACTACATTTTTATTCCCTTGGTCTTCAATAGCCCAGATTATTTTTTTATCTCCGGACAGAGCGATCCCTGACACTTCCTTCAGTTTTTTCGGTAAAGAAAATTCCGTTTTTAGGTCTTCATTTTCCAATGAGTCCTGGGCTTTCGGTTGGCAGCTTAACAGGAAGAATACTGATACAATTGAAATACGCAACATAGTTATTTTTTTAATTTCTTAAACTGAAAATAAGAGAACCTTATATTTTTTTCCAGGTTGTTGATGATTTGCTGATGGTGCAGGAAAAAACCTGCTGCCAGCCCGATCAGGCTTCCGATAATGGTATCCAGGAGCCTGGCATGCATCAGCTGTTCTACAGGATGGTATACTTCGTTTCCGGTTTCTGCCAGAAGAATGGTTAACGGGGTAATAAAAGCCACGGCAAAACCGTAATTTCTTACAATCAGCAGTTCGATGATAAACTGCAATACGGTAATGATCACGATCATGATGATTTTTTCCGGCCGGAACCATAAGATCAGCCACGCCAGGGCAATGCCGATAAAGGTCCCCAGGATCCGGTGTATGTTCCGCTGGCGCACATGTTCAAAATTCTGTCCCTGGACGATGGCAACGGCCGCAATGGAAATCCAGTAAGTATTATTGAATTTCAGAAGATGCCCGGTGATTAAGGTCAGGGCCATGAAAACCCCTATAATCATGCTTTCTACAAATTTGGTATACCTTCTTTTGTTGAATGTCCTTCTCGGAACCGTTACCACTCTGCTCTTTTCGATAAAAACGGAATACAGAAAAGCGAGGGAACATGATAAAATCGCTCCCATGGCTACCAGCCCTACCCTTGTGGGAATCAGTTCCGGATCGAAGGGGAAGGTACTTGCCATGGCCGCAACCATGATAAAGAAAAAGTTTCCCGGCGGCGGTATTTTAAAGTAGGAAGTAAGGAAATGAGCCAGAAAAGCAATAATGCCCAGTGAAAAGGCAGCCACATAGGCATTAAAGCTGAAAAATAAGCTTATGGTAAATGAAAATACAATTCCGAAAGCACAGATGGCCAGGTGCACCATCCGCTGGGTGATAGGGGCTGATGTAAAATACAAAATCGTTAAGGCACCGAGGCTGGAAAGGCTGCCGTACCCAGGTTTCCCAAGGAAATACCCGATAAACAGGCAGCTTCCGATACACAGCGCTGCCAAAACAGGAAAATGCCATTTCCGCTCCGTCTGTTTAAATTCCAGCAGGTACTGGAACCTCTGGGCTGCCGGATTCTGTACTTTCATCTCTTACTGTAACCGTTTTTTCGCCTCTTCCCAGAGGACATCCATTTCTTCCAGGGTCATATCGGCCAGGTTTAAATTTTGTTCTGAGGCCAGTTTCTCCATCTTTTGGAACCTTGAAATGAATTTCAGGTTGGTTCTTTCCAGGGCGGAATCCGGATTAATGCCTGAAATCCTGGCATAATTGATCAGTGAGAAAAATACATCACCCAGTTCCTGCTCCTTTTTTTCAGGATCGGTTTCCTCATGGAATTCCCGGATTTCTTCATCCACTTTTTTCCATGCATCCTCCGCATCATGAAACTCAAATCCGATCCCTTTTACTTTATCCTGAATCCTATAGGCTTTTACCATGCTCGGCAGGCTTTTCGGGACTCCGCCCAGAATGGAAGTATTGCCTTCTTTCAGTTTTAATTTTTCCCAGTTCTGTTTTACCTCTTCTTCATCCTTCACTTCCGTATCGCCGTAAATGTGGGGATGGCGGAAGATCAGTTTTTCATTCAGGGAATTGATCACGTCAGCGATATCAAAGCTTTCTTTTTCGGAACCGATTTTAGCATAGAAAACCAGATGCAGCAGCACGTCGCCAATTTCTTTTTTAATTTCCTGCAGGTCTCCCTGTAAAATAGCATCGGAAAGTTCATACGTTTCTTCCAGCGTCAGATGGCGAAGCGATTCCAGGGTCTGTTTCCGGTCCCACGGGCATTTCTCGCGCAGATCGTCCATAATATCCAATAATCTTCCGAAGGCTTCCAGCTTTTCCTGTTTGGTATTCATAGTTTGGGAATTCAAAGTAGCACAAATTTAAGGTAAATATTCTGTTATGCCCTTTTGCGGTTAAAAAAACCGGTCATTTACTTCCCGGTTGCTTTTTGTGCTGAAGCCCTTTCCACGATCAGCCATGCGGCATCCAGCATTTTCATAAGCCGGAGATACGGAATGACAATCTTCCTCTCCTCTTCGCATCTCTGATCTCCCAGCGAGAAATAAACCATTGCCGAGAGAAACTCATCATATTCTTCCGGGCTGCAGGCCTTAAAAGCACTCCGGAACACCCGCACCGGATCCCGGTATTCTTCCGCCGAAAGAAAGCCCGTCATTGTTCTGGGAACATGGGTTTCGGATATAGCTTTGAAGCTTCCTTTCTCTGCTTTTTTGCCAATCAGGCGGCAGGCCCGGACCAGTGACCGCAGCGACTGGTACAAATGGAATATTTCGGCAGAATCTTCCCGGATCCGGGCATTCTTCTGTACCGAATACTGCACCATCGTGCTGAGGTTTTCTTTTACTTCGGCCAGGTCGTTGAACTGGAAGAATGTCTCCAGCAATCCCAGCGCGGTATGTTTGCGGGTGCCGGACCAGAACTGCGCCCCGAAGTCTGTTTTTTTCTTTTTCATTTTCTGTTTTTTTGTTACGGATTATCATGACCACAAAAGCACTTCATTTATGGTGGACGGAATGTTGAACTGCCTGTTGGTTAAAGGCGTTGTTGTCTGAGCATGCCGGAGCCATCCTTTTTTCATGGCAGACCATTACCGGATGTAAAGACAGCACTTACCGCTCGGTAGCAGGCCAACGGTTCATTTCTTATAAATTCCTTCCGTGACGAAAATAATTTGGAAAATTGAAAGAAAGCCAGTACTTTTAAGGGTTGGGTTTTAAATGTGCTTCGGCTTTCCTTTGGCTTAAAGGAATTTCGGAGGGCGGCGGTTTTTGGGTGCGGCTGTACCCCGCCTTCCTGCATTTGCGGGCAGTTTCGGTACAGCGTGGTCATCGGTTATGCTGCGGAGCTCCGGTTATTTGGAGGGCCTGTCGGCAGCAGGGTTGAAAATGTCGTTCTCATTATATTTTTTTATTATGGAACGATGCTTTTATGGGGAAATCCTAAAACGCAGTAGGACGACCTCGCAACTCTGATCATGGTTCCGCCAGAAACCATCCTTTAAAAAAGGTTGCCTCAGGCGAACACTCTTCAACTCGTGGCAATCTGGCGGATTTAGAACGAGTGACATAGTTTTATTCATACAGTTTTTAACCTGTTGAATCTTCGCTTGTTAATAATTACAAATATATAAAGTTTTACGTTAAACGAAAAACTTTTTTTGATTAAATTTTATGAAATTAAATAGACTAAAAGAAGTTTTCGACGAGAAAGGTGTAAAGAACAGGACATTATCTGCTGTTTTAAATAAATCAGAGTCTACTATATCCTTGTGGAGAAACAATAAAAGACAGCCATCCCTAGAAGAATTTTATATCATCGCAAAATTACTTCGTGTTAATATTCATGATCTTATTGAAAGTACAAAATGGGAAGGTGAGAAATCTTTGACTTACGAACAAATATCAAAGAAGACAATAAATAAGTGATTCAAAATTGAAACTTTTCGATATGGAGCGATTTCACGAGTTTCTCGAAGGTAAATTTGGTCTTTTCGGTTCGAGATATATCGTTTCAATTATTTTTAAACATCCAACATGTAGGATGATTTTTTTTTATAATTTATGGAGAAAACATTTACTTTCGAAACCACTCAATTTGATTTTGATTTTATAAATCATGTAAAAAGTATTCGTAAATCCAAGAAAATCAGTAAAGATCAATTGAGTCTTAAAATGGGTATGGCAAAATCTTTCGTAGGAAATGTAGAATCATATACTCAACGACATAAATATTCCACCCGACACATTTCATTGCTGGCCAAAGCGTTCGGTTACAAAAATATTTCCGGACTGATGGACTTCCCTACCCCGGAACATGACCGGATTAAAGTTACCATAAAGCAGGTTTATAATGAAAGCGGGACGAAGGTGATGGAGAGTGAGGTGGTGAGGATTGAGGGGACTGAATGAAAAAACTCCTGAGTTGTCAGGAGTTTTGATTGGTATGTATGTGATTACATTATAGCTTAATTGAAGTTTTAAGATGCTATCGTTTAATAAGATATGGCATCCTGCCATTTGTGATTTATGTTGGTTTATTTAAGACGCCAACCCTCATAAGCTTGAATTCTTATCTAAAAATTGGCAGATGGCATTATCGAATTGTCATGTTTTATATAAAAGGCAGTTTTATCCTTTAGCATAATTATGTAGCTGCGGCAAATTGTTCGTTGTTTTCCCGGTGGTGTTTACTCCTGAATTTCAAACGCAAAAATATAGCATTGAACGATACCAGAGCAGAAAAATATTTGCTGTCCCAATCAATTTATCAATTATGAAGTAATAATTAGGGAACCAGACAATTTTAAAGCGCTGCGGATCAGTTTATCTATTGGTAAAATAGCGACAATTCTATTAAGAGTTGTTGAGACCAATTATGTATACTCAGAAACACTGCAGCTTAATAAAAAAACCTTTAAAATTATTTAATTTCGAAGGTTTTGGTACTCGCAACCGGGAAAAACCGGAATGTCTGGAATAATAATAGTAATAGTAAAACAAATTACTCTGATGTTGACCGTACCAGGCAAAGCAAGAGTACAGTGCAAAAAACAGATATGAAAATCTCATATCATAATTTTAGATTAGTAATTTTTGTAATACGGTAGTTTTTTGAGGTTTGTTTGAAGTAAAAGAACTGATGATTAAGGTATTGCTTCACAGCAATCATTTTCCGATTTTCCCGAAAATAAGAGGCATTGTTTCCGGGTCTACAGCAGTCATATCTACCAATTTTAAGGATTTAACCATCTTTTGGGTGTTTGTTTTATAATACTGAAAATGAGGTGTCTGCAAATGAGATTTGTATGCCTTCTGATTGGCGTATATCTCTACGATCCTGATTTGCAAAGGATTTTCTTTTTGGAACATCGGATAGATTGCAATAACTCCCGGTTCCAATTTCACAGATTCCGAAGATTCTTTTTCAAGGATGGCTTTGTATTCTTCCAGGTATTCCGGAACAATTTCGATTTCGGAAATTCTCACGAGCATATCAGGTTCGATAACGGGCACAACAGGCTGGCCGATATTTTTTCTTAAAACATTGGCCTGTGTTTTTCCTGCTGTTTTTTCGATAATCGCAGTAAGTTCAGAAAGCTGGGCATCTGTAATCCCGGTATTTTTGCCCATCAATAAATGCGCTTGCAGCTGTGGCTCAGCTCCGGGCATGGCGGCCAATGCTGAGATGGTGACAAATTCTCGCTGGCGGAAATTCAGTACATCACGATTGAAAATATCGGCAAATAAATGTTCCTTCAAAAAAGTATCGGTGGCAGGAGCAAAAGCGGCAGCTCCTGTTTTTGGGCCTGTTTCTTCTTTTCCTGTTAATTTTTGAAGATTCTCTTTTCCTGATCTGTATTTATCCGTTACAGAAACGGAGGAAGCATCTTTACCTTCAATGTCTTTTTTCCCCTGGGATTTTCTTTCCTCAACAACTGCCATTAACGTATTGATGGCATTTAAGCTTCGCGGGAATCCGCAGTAGGCATACAGTTGTACCAGAGCTTCTTTAATTTCGTTGATGGTAAGGCCGGCATCGAGGCCGGTATTCAAGGCCGGTTTTAATTGTTCTGAATTTCCTGTTGCAGTCAGTGCGGCTATGGAAGCCATGCTTTGCTGATGTGAATTTAGAACCTGATTGTTTTTATTGTTATCCTGCGCATTCATCGTATTGGAAATTAATAAGAAAATGAAAAAACAGATGAGCTGTTGAAATTTTTTGTTCTTCATAATCCTGTGGTTTAAAAATCAGTATTTTAATATTTTTTTGAAAAGTCAAAACAGAATATTAAGTAAATT
The DNA here is from genome assembly GCF_034047335.1 of Chryseobacterium sp. JJR-5R. Taxonomy (NCBI): domain Bacteria; kingdom Pseudomonadati; phylum Bacteroidota; class Flavobacteriia; order Flavobacteriales; family Weeksellaceae; genus Chryseobacterium; species Chryseobacterium sp. JJR-5R. The sequence goes on along the minus strand of NZ_CP139137.1, from coordinate 729,398 downwards.
TTAAATAAGACTGTTTTAACTGATACAAATTTAGATACTTAAGCTGAAGTATATTTATACAGAATACGGTTGTTTTTACCATTTTCACTGATTTTGAAGACATATTCTTAATTACACAAGTCAGTTTGCTAAATTTGTATAAACATCTGATAATGGAAAAGATTGACAGAATAGAAACCGTTAAGCAGTATAATGATTCGGTGGGAGTTGAGACTCTGCATCCGCTGGTCAGCATTGTCAATTTTGATGAAATGCCGGCTTATCGGTATTTTAGAAGGTATATGGGCGTTTACTGTGTTTTTCTGAAATACATCAACTGTGGCGATATGCGTTATGGATGCCAGAATTATGATTATGAATACGGTACGCTGGTTTTCATTTCTCCCGGTCAGATTTATGGGATTGAGGGGAGGAACGATGTCATCAAACCCTGGGGAAAAGCGCTGGTTTTTCATTCTGATCTGCTTGCGGGAACGAGTCTTGCCAGGCAAATCAAAGATTATTCTTTTTTCTCTTATGAAGTAAATGAAGCATTGCATTTATCTAAAAAAGAGCGACAAACCATCAACGATTGTTTTGAAAAAATCCTGAATGAAATTAACCAGAATATAGACAAGCACAGCAAAACACTTGTTGTTTCCAATATCGAGCTTTTATTGAATTACTGCATGCGGTATTATGACAGGCAGTTCATTACCAGGACACACGTGAATAAAGATATTCTGATCCGTTTTGAAAATCTGCTGAAGGATTATTTTACGTCCGGCAAATCAAAAAACTTAGGGGTTCCTACAGTGACCTATTGTGCTGAGCAATTATTTCTGTCGGCCAATTATTTCGGAGACCTTATCAAAAAGGAAACCGGAAACACGGCTTTGGATTACATCCAGTCAAAACTGATTGACGAAGCCAAAACAATATTATTTGACCCCGAAAAATCGGTGAGCGATATTGCTGATGAACTGGGTTTTAAATACCAGCAGCATTTCACCCGTCTATTTAAGCGGAAGACCGGATTTACTCCGCTTCAGTACCGTATGAATTCATAATTTAAGTGACAAATGAAGCCAACATCTTTGCAGGATTTTTATCAGCACACCCTTACGGTTTCTCCTGAAGGCATTGCTGCTCAACCGGGACATTTTAATGTATTCCGCGTTAAGGATTTAAACAAACTGAAGCCTGCCGATGCGGCGATGTTCTACAATCGTAAATCGTTCTTTAAAATTGCCTTGCTCGTCGGCAGTACGAATATTAAATATGCAGATGCCACTGTTAACGTTGAGGAAAACGGACTTTTGTTTGCAGACCCGCATGTTCCTTACCAATACATTGACCAGGATCTTGAGGACGGAGGTTATTTCTGCATTTTCAGTGCAGATTTCCTTTTTAATAAAAAGAGTGGAATACTGCCCGATGTACTTCCTATTTTTAAAAATGATCATTACCCTGTTTTCAATATTTCATCAGAAGAAAAAAAAGAACTGGTCCTTATTTTTGAAAAAATGTGCACGGAGCTAAATAGCGGTTATGCCTATAAATATGACCTGATAAGAGCCTACATTGCCGAGTTGATACATTATGGGCAGAAATTGTTACCGAATATAGGCAGGAATGAACCGCGCCATGCTCCCCGGAGAATTACTGAAAAGTTCTTCAACCTCTTGGAACAGCAGTTTTCCATCAATTCCCACTCTGACCGGGTACAGGTGCGCACGCCAAAAGAATATGCTGAGAAGCTTTGTGTGCACGTGAATTACCTGAACAAAAACCTGAAAGAAATGACCGGAAAATCCACCAGTGAATTGCTGGGTGAACGGACAGTCCGGGAAGGGAAAATCCTTCTGAAACACAGCGACTGGAGTATCGCTCAGATCGCCTGTTCACTTGGTTTCGATGACGTTTCTCATTTCTCTAAATTCTTCAAAAAACACAGTGGCCTGGCACCGGTTTCTTTCCGTCAGGCGTAAATAGTTTGATTTGTACAAAAGTCCGTTTGTATTGTATTTCCCTGAGGAGTATCCAATGGCGACCTTTGACCATAAATTAATAAAATAAAAATATATCATATGCAACTCAGCAATAATAAAATTTTGATTACCGGCGGTGCTACCGGTATAGGCTTTGGAATGGCGGAACGTTTCATTAGTGAAGGAAATACAGTCATTATCTGCGGAAGACGACTTGATGCACTTGAAGAAGCAGTCTCAAAACTCCCTTCGCTCATCATAAAACAATGCGACCTTGAACAGGAAAGCGAGCGTGAGGCCCTTTATCATTGGATAGAAGAGGAACACAGCGACTTAAATGTCCTGGTAAACAATGCAGGTATACAGAACTGGATGTCATTGGATGACCCGGAATTTTTCAGCAAGGCCAGGAAAGAAATCACCATTAATATTGAAGCGCCATTGCACCTGACTCTTTTGTTTAAGAAACTTCAGTCACTCAGTACAATTGTCAATGTAACTTCAGGGCTTGCTTTTGTACCCTTAATCAAAGCTCCCGTATATTGTGCCACGAAATCATTTTTCCATTCTTTTACCCTTTCCCTCGCCCGTCTTCTTGAGAACAGCAATGTTGAGGTTATTGAAATTATCCCGCCGGCATTGAATACGGATCTCGGAGGCAAAGGAATTCACGACATGTGGGATTCGGTGGATACATTTATTGATTCTGTTTTTGTTCAGCTGAGGGAAGGTAAAAAGAGTATCTCTCACGGTTTCACTATTGCCATGAGCAGTGCAGGAAAGGAAACCCTGGATGGCATATTCAATCAAATGAACCCAAGCACATAATTTTATTTTAAAATCATTAAAATATGTTTGGCTTTACCCGATGATGGCCTATTTGTTTGAACCGGAATGTTTTTTTTGTTCTGATCCTGCTTACTGCAGGTTATCATAACACAACTTCCTTTTTAATTAAAGCAGATCTGATACAGATATTGCATACGCCTGACAATAGTATTCAGTTGATGCAAATAAGATAAGATAAGATCTGAAATTAAATAAAATGGCTCTATTCAGATTCGATAGGGCCATCAATAAGTTTGTGACGAGGAAAATCGTTTTTGAAATTTTTTAATATAAAAACAGTAATTCAAATTACGTAATAAAATTTTAATTGTTTGAAATTTTCGTATCAGTTAATATTACCATTTGGAAATGGGACAGTAAAAATTTATAATTAATAATGCAACTATAATGGACTACAATCTGATCAGAGAAATAATAGATCTGCTAAAAGATTTTGAAAAATCATGCAGGGAAACAAACAAATATCCAATTACAAAAAAAGGTTTCATTGCATGGGTTTCTGAGAGTTATATTTCTGAAGAACAAAACATTGAAAAAGATGATAAACTGATAGGCTAATTTTTTTCAAGTATGGGCGAAAATCAATACTCTGTTTTCAAAAAATCCCATTGTTAACATCCGGAAAATCATATCAAATGTAAAAATCACTTAAACACAAAAAGAAGAGATCAGCATACAATTGGCCATTGCCGTTATATGCTATCTGCATGTATATCGAACATCAATTATGAATTGGTTTTCAGTAACAGTAATTTCAATTTGTTTAAATTCTATTGTAATTTTAAGTTACAGAATAACTGGAATTGGAGATTATTCGTGGATTATATCCGGAATTGGCATTACCATTAACCCTAATTTTATAATATCCGCCCGTCCGGTATGGTGCTTTACCTGAAAAGATTGACAAGATTGTTAGATGTATTGTGCGTATTGATATGGGAATGCTCAGTTCACTTATTGTTTGTTGAGATTATTATACTCCACCCCACTCCACTCTACTCCAAACGCTCAGCACAGGCTTGCAGAAATATGCTTTTTCCGGCTCTTTCTTGCCGTAACTCTCCTGTTTTTTGTTATTTTAAGTTCTTCAGGTGTTTACATCGGGGGAAAACCATGTTATGGCACCCGCTAATTTTTCTCACCACTGGTAAAAGCTCAGAAGACTTTCAGAAGTTTATCAGAACTGATTCGTCTTCCATAAATTCTTATCTGAAGACCCTTTGATTTCAGGCTCCGCTTTAATAATAAGCTCTGATGAACCTTTGAAAACAGACTGCCCTATTCGCTGATTTTTACTTTTGTTGATATAGGTCCGACATTCCGGTAAAGATTGATCAGTTCTGAATTCATCGCCTTTACAATAGTGTCCTGAGCATTCTTTATGAATAAAGGTTCATTATTATCCCGGTAAAAGTGACCGGATTATCCGGTAAACCGTTCTAATTCTGTGCTCATATAGCTTCCGCATAAATTTTCTCAAAATAATCATTCAATTTAATAATGCGTGTATGGCTTAAATTATCAATATAATTTAAAAAAACCTGTTCGGAACCATGTCCCGTAGCCTGTATTAATAAAGGAGTAGGAATTTTACCATAAAAATTAGATGCAAAACTTCTTCTTCCGATATGGCTGCTTACATTCTGCCACTTTTCTACCAGGACCTCCTGTACACGGAATCCTATTCTCTTTCTAACCGATACTTCCTGATTGATTCCTGCTAAAAATGCAACTTCTTTAATTTGCTTATTGTAAAGGCTGCTTTCGATAGGCGGCGGAAAAGAATTCCCATATTTCTTTATTATATTTAAAACAATGGGATGGAGAGGGAGTATAATGGCTTTTCCTGTTTTCTGCTGAAAAAAAGAGATGCATTTCTTTCCATTAATATCCACAACCTGCCGTATATTAAAACGCATAAAATCCGAAATACGCTGTCCGGCGTAGCAACTTATGACAAGCCAGTCTTTTGCATGATTTAAACTTTCAGGTGCTTTTATCTGTTTGATTTTTTTTATTTCTTCATCCTCTAAAATCATAATTTTTCGTGTGACTTTGGCTTTTGGAATTTTCAACCGTCTTATATTTGTAGTAATTCCCTGGAGTTCAGCAAAATTCAAAATAGTTTTAATGAATTCTGCAGTTCTGTTTAATGTACTTTCAGAGTATTTTTCTTCTTTGCCAAACGTATAAAATTCAGAAAACAAAGAATTGTTTATTTCCTGGATAAAAATATGCTTTGAGAGAAAGCCTTCAAATTTTTCTATTAACCGCATAAATACCTGGTATCTCCGATAGGTAGAAAGGCTGATTGAATACTGCCTAGCCTGCAGGTAATGGCCCATCATCTCAAGAAGTGAGCCTTGAGGATATATGGCCCCCTGCTCAGAACATATTTTCATTATAACTTCGGAGATCACCTTGGCAGAAGCGTTAGCTCTATTTCCTAAAAGTCCCGAAATACCTATTTTAACCGCATTGAGAATGTAGTTCAGCTTTTTATATTTTTTACAATAGATATCAAACGGCCTTTGCTTATCAATATCCCAGTCTTCTGCCGAAATAGCAAAAGGAAGGGGGAACTTATATAATTTCTTTTTAGTGTTTTTTGAGAAGAAAGAAAGACAAACCTGATGTCCAGCTTCTGTATCGTTTTGGGATAAAAAAAATGAAAATTTCATAGGTAAAAATATCGTTATTTTAATTACCTGCAAAAATAAATCCACTTTTTTAGTCTTTTATAGACTAATGTTGCAAAGATAATAAATTATCATTATTTGCAAGCAATAAAATATAATAAAATATTATCATTTAAATATTTACGCTTCAAAAACAACATTTGTTAACATTAATTAAACGACAAAAAAAGTATTATAATCATAAATAACTCTACTTTTTATCAATTTTTGTGATGCTAAATTATTTGTTATCAATCCTATATACTTTAACATTAGTCTATAAAAGACTACAGTGAAAAAAATAAAATTATCTGCATTTAATTTAATAAAGATAAATCCTATCTAAAATTTTAAAAAATGAAAATAAAATTATCTGTTACAGCTATTCTGTCCTGTTCCGTCTTAGCCTATTCCCAAGTGGGCATCAATACCCAGACCCCGAGGGCAACCCTTGATGTAATTGCTAAAAATACCAACGGCACGACGCCTGAAGGGTTTATTCCTCCCAGGCTTACAGGCAACCAGGTCCAGGCTGCGGATGCGCAGTACGGAGTTAACCAGAGGGGAGCGATCATCTATATCACGGCACCTGTTACTTCATCAAGCACCAAGACGGCAAACATTACCTCGGAAGGATATTATTATTTCAACGGAAGTTTATGGCAAAACATGGGTATTTCATCTGCCCCTTCTTTGATTCTTCCAAATTATGCAAATAGCGGGGAAGGAATTACCCTTAACTCTTCTAATTGGTCTGGGTGGAATTATACGGGAACATCTATCACCTTACCGCCTAACAGCAGATATGTGGTAAGAGTTATACAAAATTTCGATGGGACAACTACAAATCAAAGTCCTCCATCAAATACTTCTATCAGGATACTCAGCTCCTTTGCCGATGTTGCTACAGCCTCATCACTTACCGCTTCTCCTGATATAGTAGGAACATACTTTATTAGCGGAATATGGGGACCTTCAACTATTCATGGCCATTTAGTGGGAGATATTTTAATTAACAATACGTCATCCATCCCTAAAACCTACTATTATTATGCTGGGTTAGCAACTACGGTAAATGGATTTAATATGACAATACGCAGGTTTGGAGGTATAAATGAACTTGATACGATCTATGCTTTTCGTGTTAATTAACAGTCAATTATATACGGTTTACGAAATCCTGCCTGATTAATTTCCCAATCCTATCCGATGATAATCAACAAGTGTAATATCTAAAAATATCCTGATGAATATTTTACAAACGGTTTTTATACTTCCCTAACTGTAACACAAATTTCTTATATCAATTGTTTCCGGCATAGCTGCTTTTGCCGGAAGCTCTCAATAACTACAAAGCGGAAAATCATTATCTAACTGTAAAAACCCTTACAATTATGAAAAAAACCTTATTTGCTGCAGCAGCCCTGATTTCTTCAGCAGCAGTATATTCCCAAGTGGGCATCAATACCCAGACCCCGAGGGCAACCCTTGATGTAATTGCTAAGAATACCAACGGCACAACGCCTGAAGGGCTCATCCCTCCCAGGCTTACCGGCAACCAGGTCCAGGCTGCCGATGCGCAGTACGGAGCCAACCAGAGGGGAGCGATCATCTATGTCACGGCACCTGTTACTACTTCAAGCACCAAGACGGCAAACGTTACCTCGGAAGGATATTATTATTTCAACGGAAGCTTATGGCAGAATATCAGTGCTTCTTCAGCGCCTTCTATGATTTTGGCTGATTATGCAAATAGCGGGGACGGAATTACCCTTAACTCTTCTAACTGGACCAACTGGAATTATACAGGTGCATCCATTACATTACCGGCCAACAGCAGATACGTGGTAACAGTGGTAAACCTTCTTACAAGAGGTGGTTTCATGCCTGCAGGCCAGTCTATTGAAATAATCGGATCATTTTCAGACAGCGCTACAGCATTTGCAACTTCTCCTGACATAGTTCGGGGAAGTCAGATCAGAGGAGCATATGCACCTGTAACTTTTTCCGCTAAAATGGAAGGAAGTACTATTCTCAATAATACGTCTGCCAACCCCAAAACCTATTATTATTTTGCCGGATCAGCGATTGTACAGGGTTATACGGGTACACTTAACAATCTTGGCGGCAGGTATTGGGCTGCTGATAACATGTATGCCGTACGGGTCAATTAGCTTTAGATTATCCGGAACAGCAAATGTAATTTCCCAATCTGATGATAATCAACAAGTGTAAGTATCTGAAAATATCCTGATGAATATTTTACAACCGGTTTTTATACTTCTTTAATTGCAACACAAATTTCCTATATCAACGGCTTCCGGCATTCACCGCTTTTACCGGAAGCTTTCAATAAACTACAAAGCGGAAAATAAGTATATAAATTATTATTCACTGAAATAGAAATCTTATGATCATGAAAAAAAACTTATCAGCTGCAGTTGTTATTATGTTTTCAGTTGCCGTATATTCCCAGGTCGGTATCAATACCCAGACCCCAAGGGCAACCCTGGATGTGACCGCTAAAAATACCAACGGCACTACGCCCGAAGGATTCATCCCTCCCAGGCTTACCGGCAACCAGGTCCAGGCTGCGGATGTGCAGTATGGTGCTGGACAAGCAGGTGCTATCGTCTATATTACGGCTCCTGTTACTTCTCCAAGCACTAAAACGGCAAACATTATCGCAGAGGGATATTATTATTTCAACGGAAGCCTATGGCAGAATTTCAGTGGTTCATCCACCCCTTCTCTGATTTTTGCTAACTATGCCAATAGCGGACAAGGGATTACCCTTAACTCTTCGAACTGGAACAACTGGAATTATACAGGGGCATCCATTACATTACCTGCTAAAAGCAGATACAATGTAAGAGTTGCCCATACTATGGGATTTGGACTTATGCCAGCGGATCAGTCCATCAGGTTAATTGTTTCTTTTGCAGACAGTGCTACAGCATCATTCACAATTTCGACTGATCTGATGGAAGTAAGACAGATTCCCGGAACACGGGGACCGGCAACAATTTCTGGTATAATAAGCGGAAACTTCATCATTAACAATACGTCTGCCAACCCTAAAACCTATTATTATTTTGTAGGCTCAGCAACAGCTCAGGGTTATACGGGGACAATCAACAATTTTGGAGGTAGAGCTTGGGCCACAGACACCATTAATGCGATAAGAATAGATTAAATTTTAGGTACATAAACTTAACACAAAACATTACCTATATTATTTTCAGGTAATGATAAACAGAATGTAAATATCCAATATCCGGAAATCCTGATTATGGTTTCCAAGCATCATTTATACTCTGCCTAACTGCAACACAAATTTCCTATATCAACGGCTTCCGGCATTCACCGCTTTTACCGGAAGCTTTCAATAAACCTGAAGCGGAAAACAGACATATCAATTGTAATCACTATCTATCTAACTGTAAAACTTTTACAATCATGAAAAAGAACTTATCTGCTGCAGTGGCCCTGATGTTTTCAGCTGCTGTCTATTCCCAGGTGGGAATCAATACCCAGACCCCGAGGGCAACCCTCGATGTAATTGCCAAAAACACCAACGGAACGACTGCTGAAGGCATGATCGCACCCAGGCTTACCGGTAACCAGATTCAGTCTGCGGATGCTTTGTATGGTGCCGATCAAAGAGGAGCCATCGTCTACATCACGTCACCCGTTACTTCTTCAAGTACCAAAACGGCAAACATTACCTCGGAAGGGTATTATTATTTCAACGGAAGCTTATGGCAGAACATGGGCATAAGCGGTTCCCCCGCTACGACATGGACCTTAAGCGGAAATTCCGGGACAAATCCTGCTGCTAATTTTATCGGGACCACAGGCTCAGGCGAGCATATGGTTTTCAAGACAGCCGGGAGAAGATCCGGCCTGATCATGGATGGTGCTTCCGGAGCCTCCAATACGGCATTTGGCTGGAACGCCCTTAATCTTGATGCCAATAACTATACTTCTTCCTCTGTTAATTACAATACCGCATTTGGAGCACGGGCATTAGGCAGCAATACAGGACAGGGTAATACGGCAGTAGGTACATATGCTGCCAAAGATTTAACCAGTGGACAATCCAATACAGCAATAGGCTATGCCAGCTTAAGCACATCAACTATAGGCTCTTACAATGTTTCCATAGGGGTCTCAAATCTTTTAGCAAGTACGGTAGGGCAGCAAAATACATCAATTGGGAGCTTTGCCGGAAATACGCTTACTACCGGAAGCCGTAATATTATTATAGGCAGTGAACAAAACGTAGTTTCCGCCACCGGAAGCAACCAGCTTAATATCGGCGGTGCCATCTTCGGCACAGGGCTCAGCGGAAGCGTGACAGCACCTGCCGGCAATATAGGAATCGGCACCAATTCACCGGCAAGCAAGCTGGAGGTCAACGGGTCTGCCACCAACACTTCTTCCTTTGATGCAGGAAGCAGCACGATCATAGATTTCAGCAGAAGCAACCTGGCATTCACCTCTGCTTCAGCAGGGAACTTCACGCTTCAGAACATCAAGGACGGGGGCAGTTATACCTTGAGCGTCAGAGGGGCTGTTTCCGGGACTTCTGTTTTCACGGCAACAGGCTTTACCTTTAAATATGTAAATAACAACCCGACTGTAGCAAATACCGATACATTGTACAGCTTTGTGGCAATAGGTTCCATCGTCTATGTATATTGTGTAAGAGGACTGTAAATACAAGAAAGAAATGAACAGTAACACTTTGGTAAAAGCAGGGCTTCTTGCCCTGCTGTTTACTGCATTCTCAAAAATCAATGCACAGTTTCCGGGTACTTCCATAGTGCCTCTCAAGGAAATGAAAATGAGAAATGTTTTCGGAGGCACAAGTTATGACGGAATGGCATCAGTTACCCAAACATCGGACGGTGGTTATATTACAGCCGGTGATGCCCGATCCAGTAACGGAGATGTAACAATCAATCAAGGAGGAAATAGTGACTTTTGGGTCACTAAGTACGATAAAAGAGGAAGATTGATATGGCAGAAAACTTATGGAGGGACAGGAGACGATACTGCACGCTCAATAATCCAGACTGCAGACGGCGGCTATGCTGTAGCTGGGGATAGCTCTTCAAATAACGGAAATGCATCCGGAAATCATGGCTCGTCTGATATGTGGATTATTAAGATCAGCAGCTCAGGAGCGCTTCAATGGCAGAGAAGTTTAGGAGGATCGAATTTAGATAATGCTTTTTCTATTGTCCAGAGCACCGACGGCGGCTATGCAGTTGCAGGACGTACTGAATCCAATGATGGGAATGTCTCAGGATACCATGGAGGAGTTGATCTTTGGGTAGTGAAACTCAGCAGTACGGGAACACTCCAATGGCAAAAAACTTTTGGAGGAACAGACGGAGAAGTTGCAAACTCAATTATTACTACTGCTGATGGTGGCTATACTATTGCAGGATATACAAGATCAAATGATGGGGATGCATCCGGAAACCATGGATTAAATGATTTCTGGATCATTAAGATTAACAGTGCCGGAACACTTCAATGGCAGAGAACCTATGGGGGAACAAATGCTGAGATCGCCAACTCATTATTTGCTACTGTCGATGGCGGCTATGCTCTTGCAGGATATACCCGATCAAATAATGGTGATGTATCGGGTAATCATGGAAACATAGATATCTGGGTAATTAAGATTAGTAATACCGGAGTCCTCCAATGGCAGAAAACTTTCGGAGGTATAGGGAATGATCAAGCCGAATCCATTATACAAACTACTGATGGCGGCTATGCGGTAGCAGGGACTACTTCATCAATTGATGGAGATATCTCCGGAAACCATGGATCACAAGATGGGTGGATCATTAAAATTAGCAGCTCAGGAATTTTGGAGTGGCAAAAAGCTTTGGGAGGAACAGATACTGATTCTGCTTATTCTATAATCCAGTCTGCCAATAGTACTTATGTAGTAGCAGGAGGTTCATCATCAACGGATGGAGATATCGTGGGGCCGGCCAACGGTTTGACAGATGCTTTCATCCTTAATTTGGACACCAATGGCAATATTGTACGTTTCTATGATGATGTTACCCTGTAAGCGGACAATCTTTTTTCACAATTGTCAAGAAAAAATTCATAAGACATAGTTATAATCAGAGATCATATGTTAGAAAAAATAAAGTTTTTTATCCTGTTTCTTGGGTTTCTCACCATAAAAGCACAGTTTCCGGGAACGGCTGTAATGCCTATTAAAGAAAAGAGAAATATTTTTGGTGGAAGCGGCTCTGAAATTGACAACTCGATGGTCCGCACTACTGACGGCGGATATGCCCTTGCCGGCCGGACCCTCTCAAACGACGGAGATGTATCCGGAAATCATGGAGGTACTGATTTCTGGATCGTTAAATTCAGCAGTCACGGGAATGTAGAATGGAAAAAAACATTTGGAGGGTCATCTAATGACAGTCCCGGCACCATCATCCAGACTGCTGATGGCGGATACGCAATAATAGGGACTTCGCTTTCAAACGACGGAGATGTATCCGGGAATCACGGAAGTGCTGACATTTGGCTTATTAAGTTAAACAGTTCAGGAATACTTCAATGGCAGAAAACTTTTGGAGGAACAAAAGAGGAAACTGGCAGCTCAATTATTCAGACTAGTGATGGAGGCTACACTTTGGCTGGACATACAAATTCAAATAATGGAGACGTAACCGTGAATCAGGGAAATTTTGACTTTTGGGTTATAAAGGTCACCAGCACGGGCATACTGCAATGGCAGAAAACCTTTGGAGGAACCGGTATTGAATATTTAAATTCATTTATTCAAACTTCTGATGGCAGCTATATCATGGCCGGAAATACTTCATCAAACGACGGCAATGTATCCGGAAATCATGGAATTGTTGATTTTTGGGTTGTTAAAATCAACAGTACCGGAACACTACAATGGCAAAGAGCTTTTGGAGGCACAAAAGGTGATGTTGCCAATTCTATTGTCCAGACTGGTGATGGCGGATATACTTTAGCAGGACATACTGAATCCAATGATGGAAACGTATCGGGAAATCATGGAAGTGTTGATATATGGGTTATTAAGCTTAACAGTGCAGGAACACTGCAATGGCAGAAAACCTTCGGAGGTACAGGAAGTGATTTTGGACAATCTATAATCCAGACCACTGACGGCGGATATGCTGTAATTGGCTTTACCCAGTCAATTGATGGAGATGTATCCGCAAATCATGGAAGTTCTGATATATGGGTTACTAAACTAAATAGTACAGGAATATTACAGTGGCAAAAAGCATTGGGCGGGACAGCTTATGACGAGGGTTTTACAATTATACAGACTCCAACCGGCTATCTTGTTGCAGGGAGAAGCAGCTCAAATGACGGAGATATAGCCGGTCCTGTAAATGGTTCCTCTGATTTTTTAGTACTTAGGCTTGATACTAATGGTAATAGTATTAAATTATATGATGATATAGCACTGTAAACGGATACTTATTTTCACAATTGTCACTAAAGTCTATAATCATAATCAAAATCATATGTTAGAAAAAATAAAGTTTTTTATCCTGTTTTTTATAGGGCTTCTCCCCATAGCGGCACAACTACCGGGCACTGCTTTAATGCCTCTTAAAGAAGTAAAGAATATTTACGGAGGTGCACAGAGTGATCAGGCTAATGCTGTTGCTAAAACTTCTGATGGCGGCTATATTATCGCTGGATACACAGAATCAAATAATGGGGATATCTCCGGCAATCATGGTGGGCAGGATTGTTTGGTATTAAAATTTAATAGTTCAGGTATTTTGCAATGGCAAAAGACATTAGGTGGTACATCTAGTGATAGGGCTAATTCAATCTTACAAACCAGCGATGGCGGTTATATTATCGCTGGAGATACACAATCAAATAATGGAGATGCATCCGGAAATCACGGAGGTTACGATTGCTGGATCATCAAACTTGACAGTACAGGAAATATACAGTGGCAAAAAATGTTGGGTGGAACAAACGATGAGTATACAAATTCAATTATTCAGACTACTGATGGCGGTTATGCTATTGCCGGATATACAAGATCAGATGACGGAGATGTATCTGGGCGAAAAGGCAGTTACGATTTTTGGATAGTAAAACTCAACAGTACAGGATTATTACAATGGCAGAAAACCTTGGGAGGAACAAGTGACGACAGAGCTACTTCTATCATACAAACTGCTGATGGCGGATATGCAGTTGTAGGCTCTATTACATCAAATGACGGGGATGTTTCAGGGTTTCACGGAGGTGTTGATGGCTGGATTGTCAAGCTTACCGGCACTGGTACTCTTCAATGGCAAAAAGCCTTGGGAGGGACATTAGGTGAAAATATTAACTCCATTATTCGGACAAATGACGGTGGATATGCAGTAGCGGGATTCGCACGTTCAAATGATGGAGATGCCTCTGGCAATCATGGATATGATGATTTCTGGGTCATTAAGCTTACAAATACCGGAACCATACAATGGCAAAAACAATTAGGCGGAACTGTACTGGACCGTGCGAATGCTATTATTCAGACTAGTGACAGCGGGTATCTGGTAGCCGGATATACCCGATCTAACAACGGTGATATCTTTGGAAACCACGGCACTGATGATTTCTGGGTGGTAAAACTAACCGCCGCGGGATATTTACAATCCTTTAAATTATTGGGAGGTACTAGTGTAGATATAGCCAATGCAATTACTAAAATTAATAATGGCAATTATGTGGTAACTGGTTATACTTATTCTGTTGATGGAGATATTACAGGGCAGAATAATGGTACTGCAGACATCTTAATGTTTGAACTTGACATGAATGGCAACATTATGTATTTCTATGACGATACGGCACCATAAACAGACAATATGTTTGCTATCAGTCGTTAACAATATAAATTCTTATCAGGCGTAATCATAAGTAAAATTATATGTTAAGAAAAACAAATTTTTTCATCCTGCTTTTCCTGGGGCTTCTGTCGGTATCAGGGCAATTTCCGGGAACTCCTGCAATTCCTCTTAAAGAAACGAGGAATATTTTCGGGGGGACGGGTTCTGAATTTAACAACTCGATGGTCAGCACCGCTGACGGCGGATATGTCCTTGCCGGACGGACCCAGTCAAACGACGGCGATGTATCCGGAAATCACGGAATCGCTGATTTCTGGATTGTTAAATTCAGCAGTCACGGAAGTATAGAATGGAAAAAAACATTTGGGGGGTCAGATAATGATGCTGTCGGCAACATTATCCAGACTGCTGATGGCGGGTATGCCGTAACAGGGTCTACCCAGTCAAACGATGGAGATGTATCCGGGAACCATGGAACTGCTACCAATGATATCTGGGTCATCAAGCTTAGCAGTACGGGAACACTGCAATGGCAGAAAACTTTTGGCGGTACAAATAATGATTATGGCAAAGTTATCATCCAGACTTCTGACGGCGGATATATATTAGGAGGAGAAACAAATTCAATTAACGGAGATGTAACCGGATTTCAGGGAAATTTTGACTTCTGGGTTGTAAAGATCAGCAGCACCGGCGTACTGCAATGGCAGAAAACTTTAGGAGGAACCGGGACTGAATATTTATATTCACTTATCCAGACTTCTGAAGGCGGCTACATCATGACCGGACAAGCTTCGTCAAATAACGGAGATGTATCCGGAAACCATGGAGCGGTTGACTTGTGGGTTGCTAAAATCAGCAGTACGGGAACGCTGCAGTGGCAGAAAACTTTTGGCGGGACAAATAGTGAATATGGCCAAGTTATCATCCAGACTTCTGACGGTGGGTATACTATAGCAGGATATACACAGTCAAACGACGGAGATGTATCCGGAAACCATGGGGGCACTGATTATTGGGTTATCAAGCTTAACAGCGCAGGAACACTGCAATGGCAGAAAGCTTTCGGAGGCACAGGCAATGATGCTGGGCGTTCCATGATCCGGACTGCCGATGGCGGATATGTGGTAGCCGGAAATACCCAATCCAATGATGGGGATATTTCCGGAAACCATGGCAGTTCTGACTTTTGGGTCTTGAAGCTCAGCAGCAATGGGACGCTGGAGTGGCAGAAAACATTGGGCGGAACATCCAGTGATGTGGCCTACGCGGTAATCCCGGGGGAAAACGGTTATATAGTTTCCGGGACAAGCACTTCAAACGATGGTGATGTCGCAGGACCGACTGTCGGCGCGGGAGGTTTTTTAATCCTGAAACTGGATACCAACGGCAATAATGTACGCCTTTATGATGACATAACACCGTAAAAAATAATCTGCTTCATAGCCCCCGATAAAGATAAATTTCCACAACCATAATAATGACTAAAACAATATGCTCAAAAAAATAAAGCTTTTATGTTTCTTCCTGCCGGGCTTCCCGGCAATGGCGCAATTTTCCGGCCAGGCTTCTGCAATACCCGGCAAAGAAATGCAGTTGAGGAATATTTTTACAGGTTCAGAGTATAATCATGCAGCTCCTGCCATACAGACTTCGGACGGCGGTTATGTGATGGCCGGAACTGCCCGGTCAGGAAACGGAAATGGATCAGGAGCATGTGGAAAAGCCGACCTCTGGATCATAAAATTCAGCAGCACGAAAATACTGCAGTGGCAGAAAACTTTTGATGGAACAGGCATCTGCGGGGTCAAATCAGTACGGCAGACTGCTGATGAAAATTATGTGATAGAAGTAAGTAAACACCCGGATAACCGGAATACCAAAGGACCGTTTAAGGCCGCATCAGCCTTTTTAATCTTAAAAACTGATGCCGGCGGCAATGCTGTGGATCTCCATGATGCCCATATGACGCCTTAATTTCCTGTAAAACATAATAATTATAAAAAATTATATTTTATGAACTTCAAATATATCCATATTGGAAGCACGATAAAAAAAAGAGTTGGTGAAAGCAGAATTGAATTACCGCGGATCTGCACCTTTATGAAATGTTCTGAAGAAGAAGTGCTGGAAATGTATTCTTCCGAAGACTTAAGCGCCGGGACTCTCCTGAGATGGAGCAAACTCCTGGAATATGATTTTTTCCGTATTTACACACAGCATTTAATTCTCTATTCACCGCCATCCAACGCAGACAGGCAGATCCCGTCTGTTATAAAAACGAAGCTGCCCGTATTCCGTAAAAATATCTACAGCAAAGAAATCATAGACTTTATCCTTGACCTTATCAGGACAGGAAGCAAAACAAAAACTGAAATCGTCCAGGAATACCGTATTCCCAAAACTACGCTCTATAAATGGATCAGTAAAAATATCACCGAAAATACTCCAGAAGATGAAAACACCTGACTACCAAAAAATTTATCATGACATGATCCGCCTGAAATATCCTGAAAAAGCGGTCTTATGCAATCGTATTTTACAGAAAAGCCAGCTTGGATTACTGGACCTTATTCACCTAAACACTATCATCAGCGGAGGTGGAGATAAAGAGGTTATAAAAGATAACCAAAAGCTTAAGTCTTATAATAAACAGGCGGTTTTACAGATTTTGGACTACCAAAAAAAACATAAGCTGAATAATTCTCAATTGGGAAAGCATTTTAATCTCAGCCGTAATACTGTAGCTAAATGGAAGAAATTTTATATATAAATTAATTTACAGTAAATCTGTGCGCCCAGCATTTTATTTTCTGAGATCAACTTATCAGCAATAGAATATTAATATTCAAAATACCCGCACTGCTGTTTAATAAACTCAGATCTCAATTAATATTTTATGCTTTTGCAGGTAATTTATACATATACAAAATAAATTTACATTTTTTACCTTCCGCCAGGATTCAGATCAATAAAATAAACATCAAACCTTTTTATCATTTCCATTCAGATTTATCAAAATCCTATAAAAAATCGCCATCCTCCAAAGACCTCGCTTTAGTAACATCTCTTCCCGATTTTCACAGGGATTTTCCTGTACTGCTTCAATAATCTTAGAATCAATAACAGATAAGTTAAACCCCTTTTTTAGCAAGAACATCGTTATAACAAAAGCAAATTAGAACCCATTTTTATAATATTATTATTGGATAATTACAGCGTATTCATTGTTTAAACAGTAAGTTTAACTGATGAATTATAATCCGTTTTATAAAATATGTGGCATATTATTGGATAACTTTTTTCCACATACATTATTAATATGAAAAACAAAATTATCCAAAGGTCAATAGCAATATGTGCTTTGGCAATGGCAGTATCCTGCTCAAAAACAAACGAATCTGTAAAATCCACAGGAGCCGAAAAAGGGGATTCTGCAAATGCAGCGATGGTTAAACCTACGGGTAATGCTCCAGATTGGGGAAAATCAATCAAACCTGAAATGCAGGCTGTCATTGAGAAGCTGGCCAGCTATGGGGATAAACCTATTGAAACGCTTACGCCTGAAGAGGCCAGGAAAAACCATACGCCTACCGATGCTGTTATGGATCTGGTTAAAGAAAACAAGATTACCATGCCTGCTCCTAAGGTTGACACAACAGGAACAGATATCGCTGTAACCGGTAGTAAAATTCATCTGCGTATGTACACGCCGAAATCCGGCAACGGACCTTTCCCTGTTATTGTATACTACCATGGCGGAGGATTCGTGATTGCAGATCTTGACGTTTACAATGCATCTGCACAGGGACTTGCTGAACAAACAGGATCTGTGGTGGTATCCGTTGCTTACCGTCTTGCACCTGAAAATAAATTCCCAACAGCCCATAATGATGCTTTTGAAGCATATCAATGGGTCGTTAAAAATGCAGCATCCATTAAAGGCGATCCCAAAAGAATTGCTGTTGCGGGAGAAAGTGCCGGCGGGAACCTGGCTGCCAATGTATCCATTATGGCAAGAGACAAAAAAATCACCTTACCTGTACACCAGCTTCTTGTATATCCTATTGCACAATCAGATATGAATACAAAATCATATACACAGTACGCAGCTGCAAAACCATTGAACAAACCCATGATGGCCTGGTTCACGAAACATTACCTGAACAGTATGGATGAGGCGAAAGATCCGAGAATTTCTCTGGTTAATGCAAATCTTAAAGGCCTTCCGCCTACGACCATAATCACTGCACAAATTGATCCGCTGAACGAAGACGGGAAAATGCTGGCAGACAAGCTTGCGGCAGCGGGTGTTAAAGTAGACAGCAAAAATTATGATGGCGTAACGCATGAATTTTTCGGAATGGCAGTTATTGTACCCCAGGCAAAAGAAGCACAGGCATATGCCGCTGAACAGTTGAAAGCAGCATTTAAATAATTCTTCCTATACACCTGAAATCATTATATAACCACATCAAATCCCCGTATTATAAAGTTGGGGATTTGTTTTTTTACGTTTATAAATAAAGTCTTTATCATAGAATTTTAAGATCCCGTATCCGGCATTTTTTAGCAGGTCAATACATTTTTAATAATAAAACATCTTATTCAATTATCATTTACATGCTAAACAGGAAATGGATTTTCAAATTTTATTATCCGCTTGAACCAATTATAATAATACAATCTTATGAATCATCAAGATAAAAATAACAGCAATAAATATATAAAGTATTCTGAAGGAATCGAGGTTATCCAGCCCAATGAAGAAGAAGACAGCCGGGCCGTTGTAGAATCTATGGCAAGGGTCAATAAGATCATGTTTGAAAGATACCGCCATGCCGTGCGTGACGCTCATGCAAAAAACCATGGCATCCTTCGCGGAGAGCTTAAAATATACGACAATCTGCCGGAACATCTGGCCCAGGGTATTTTTAAAGAGCCCCGTAAATTCCCGGTTATTATACGTTTCTCTACTGCCCCCGGTATGATAGAACCGGATAAAAAATCTTCCCAACGCGGCATGGCAATTAAAATAATCGGCATCGAAGGAGAAAAATTCCTGCCGGAGGAGAAAGATGCCCTTACACAGGATTTCCTGCTGGTAAACTATCCGGTTATCCCTACAGGAACCGTTAAGGATTATCTTGACCAACAGAAAAAAGTTGAGGAATACATCAATACCCCGGACCTTTTCCAGAGTATTCAGGGAGCGATGGTAGTAGCGGGGAGAAAAATTAATAACCTGCTCGGAAAAGAAGATGACCCTAACCATTTCAGCATACCGGGATCCCATATTTTAGGTGACCGGTATTTCAGCATGGCTGCGATCCGGTATGGTGATTATATTGCTAAAATTTCCATCGCCCCGAAATCCGAAAACGTAGCGGCTCTCCATGGAAAAGATATGGATGAAGAACTCATAAAAAAAGAACCGGAAAGTTTCCTTACGACTATTGTAAAGAACTTTTTCGAAAACCAGACCGCAGTTTACGAGCTATCCGCTCAACTATGTACGGATTTGGAAAAGATGCCTGTGGAAGACGGCTCAGTGCAGTGGATGGAAGAAGACAGTCCCTATCAGGGAATTGCGAGCCTTACCATACATCCGCAAAATACTTTTAGCCCTGAGCGGAGAGTATACGGCGATGATGTTTTAAGTTTCAACCCTTTTCATTGCCTGCCTGAACACAGGCCGCTTGGCAATATCATGCGGGTAAGAAAGCTGGCATATGAGACTTCATCAAAATACCGCCACCTGATGAATGCAGCTCCCCGGACAGAGCCCAGAAGCATTGAAGAGCTTCCGGATTAGAGTTTTGAATTAAACCAGATATCCTGACCGGGGTTCAGGATATCTGGTTTAATATTAATGGATTGTACAGAGCGAAATATAATCTAACCTGCCATACAGATATGGATTAGCATTGCAGCTGATATTAAAATATGTTGGAAAGATGGTGCTTCGAGACCCTGATTTCCCAGGGCTTTCGGGGCTTTTGACCGCTTTTTGAGATTATTTTTATAGCTTAAAATGTTCTGACAGGTTATGAGACTGCGATCTTTGCTACTTAACAGTCATCTTAAAGATTTTTAGCTTCTCCCTGTTTTCAGAGGTCACTTCCAGCAGGTAGTTCCCGATGGCCAGCGTGCCCTGTAAATTAAAGTGACTGGTTTTTTTCTTCTCAAAAGGAGCCTGATAAACTAATTTTCCGGACATATCGAATACGGAAAGACCGGCCTTCTGTTTTTCCAGAATACTTCCTGAAACAGCAAAATTACCATTGTTAGGATTGTCATACAGCTGCAGGTCTCTGTTTTTAATTGTGTCATCAGAAGTTGACAATTCACGGTTTGAGCTGAATTTAGCAATAAAGCCGAAAGGTGATGACGGATAAGGGTTGGTCATATTCGGGTAGGCAGTACCATTGGTCCCTATTCCGGCAGGCGATCCTGTAAGGCCCCATAAGATAAGTGCGCCGTTGCTTAAGAATTTCGCATTGATATATTCTCCAAAATAATTGCTGCCGGCACTGCCATAATAGGAAGCCCACTGCCTGTTTCCGTTATTTCAAAGCACCTGTTGTAAGCACTATTTTTATTTGGTAATTATTAACTCTGCATTTTTATGCCCTTTAATTTTAATAAATTTATCATTGCTGTTATGTCCCCTAAAATTTAAGTCATACAAAGCTTTTTCTCTATTTTCAATTTGCCGCAAATATTCAGATTATTGGAGATATTTACGAATGCTAAATAAAATATCGTTTTCTGAGGGTATATTTAATTTATTCAGTGTTCATTTTGGCCATGTATTCTGCTACAAAATCATAATAACTGTCATAATGATCCATATTTGATAAGTCTATTTCAAGCAATTCTCCAGGACTGACTTTTTTATCAGGAATTAAAATAAACTGATCACCACTTTCATCGATTTTCAAATTTTCAATCGATTCAATTACCACTTACCCATCAATGACGGCAAAATAAACTTTATCTACCGGCATACCCCATTCACTTTTATGAAATCCAAGAAAAGTTGACAATTTAAGTTCATTAACAAGCTTTACAAAATCATATTCAGTGTAGTCTTGGAGATTAGTTAAATAAGACCTTAAAACTTTAAAAACAAAATAACTGAACTCATCGCTTTTTAATGCAATAATTAGTAAATCATTTTTATTAAGTGAGGGATTGCTTTTGGAATTTTCGTTTCAGTACTTTTAGTTATGATAAGTGATATATTTTGATCCATATAATTAAATTTA
Organism: Chryseobacterium sp. JJR-5R; assembly: GCF_034047335.1. Taxonomy (NCBI): domain Bacteria; kingdom Pseudomonadati; phylum Bacteroidota; class Flavobacteriia; order Flavobacteriales; family Weeksellaceae; genus Chryseobacterium; species Chryseobacterium sp. JJR-5R. The sequence continues at coordinate 707,736 of NZ_CP139137.1, read as the reverse complement.
GTTGATCGTTCTGTTATATGAACCTTTTTAGCAATCTCACAACATCCACATTTGTGAAAAGTATAAATCTGAAATTGTAAAGGCTTTTCATCGTTTTTTGAGATTATTTTTTAAAAGATAAATCTTTTTTCAACAGTTCAATTTTTAATTAATTAGTTTTAAAAATTACTACTGAACAGCATAGTCATTAGTCTATTGGTTCTAAAACTAAGTATTTAAAATCTCGTTTATTACTATATACTTTAAATGTTTACATTTGTACCAGATTTCTAATGCTAAGGCAATTAACCTTAGTACGCTATCACTTAAAATTTATCTCTATTTCAATACATGATTAGATTTTTTTCTGCTTTGGGTACTGAAGCACTTCTTGAAATCCTCAAACAATCCAGTGATGCAACAGCTATCTATACCGGGTCGGATATTACCATTCAATTGGCTAATGATGCGATGCTGGTCATCTGGGGGAAAGACCAGTCTGTTCTGGGCAAACCCATCGAAGAGGCTTTGCCTGAATTGAAAGAACAGCCTTTTTTACAGCTTTTAAAAGAGGTATGGCAAAATGGGGAGACATATGAAGCAAAGGACACGGCCGCCACCTTGGAGATCAATGGTGAGATGGTCACCTCGTATTTTGACTTTATCTACAGGCCTATTTTAGATAAAGAAGGTAAGGTGTATTGCATCCTGCATACAACAGTGGATGTCACTGAAAGGGTAAAAGCCTGGAAGCTGGTGCGTGAAAAAGAGGAACACGAACAGCAAATCAATGAGGAACTGGCTGCAACCAATGAAGAATACCAGGCGACCAATGAGGAACTGAATGATACAAACAACCGTCTGAACAAGGTTTTTCAAAAACTAGAATATACCGAAAACCGAATGCAGGAACTGGTAAGAACAACCCCGGTGGGGCTTGCTTTACTGAAAGGCAGTGATATGCTGATTGAAACCGCCAATCCTGAAATGCTGACCATTTGGGGATATACTGAAACAACATTACTGGGAAAACCACTATTGGAAATTTTCCCTATGCTCAGGGGCCAGATCTTTTCTAACCAACTTGATCTTGTTTATTCTTCCGGGCAGGCGATCTCCATCAGAGAAATAGTTTTTGATGCTTATGTGGTGAATCATAAGGAAAGCAAATATATCGATATCAGCTTACAGCCTCTGCTCGATGCAAATCATCAGGTTGATGCTGTAATGGCCACGGTAATGGATGTTACGGAAAAAGTAACCGCAAGGAAAGAACTGGAGGCGCGCGAGCTTAAATTACAGGAATATACCGAAGAGCTCATTGCGCTCACTGAAGAAATACAGACCAGCAATGAGGAATTGGGTGCATTGAATGAAGAGTATTCAGCCACCAATGATCAGCTGGATTTAGCTAATCAGCAAATCCATCTACTGAACGATCAGCTCCGGAAAGAAAATACGAATCTTCTTTTTGACAATAAGGGATTCCGGGATGACATTATTGATCTGGATAACTCTAACAAATTTCTGGAAGACAGGAACAGTGATCTGGTGAAGTTGAACAATACCATTCTCAAACTGAACGACCAGCTTTCCGACAGCGAAACAAGTTTCAGCAATCTTATTTCCCAGGCTCCCGTAGCAATGATGCTGGTTAAGGGGGATGACTTCGTTGTGGCTATGATAAACAAATCGATGCTCGAACTTATCGGCAAAGACGCCTCTATTATCGGAAAGCCTTTGTTCAAAGAGCTCCCTGAACTTAGAGGGCAGCATGCAGCCAATATGCTGATCGAGACATACGAAAAAGGTACAGCGCATATAGACTACTCTAATCCGGTAATGCTCAATCGTGGCGGGAAATTGGACAACGGCTTCTTTAATTTCACCTATACGCCTTTTATAGAAAACGGTAAGGTGACCGGTGTCATCGATATGGCGATGGAGGTAACCCCGCATGTCCTGGCCATCCAACAGAAAGAAGATACCATTAAAGAAAAAATCGCACTTGAAGAGACACTGAGAAACAGCGAACAGCGCTTACACGGCATTTTGGAAACGATGGCTGAAGGCGTCGGAGTAACGGATGCAAGTGGCCAGTTGATCTATGCCAACCCAATGGCGCAGCAGATCCTGGGACTGAGCGAAAGTACCATTAAAGACAGAACCTATGATGACCCGCAATGGCAGAATTTAAGGCTCGACGGCTCTCCGCTACCCTCAGAGGAACATCCGATGTCAATCATGTTTTCGACCGGACAACCTGTTTTCGATTACGAGATCGGTGTTCAACCTCCTGACAGAGAGCGCTTTTATATCTCAATCAATGCGGCACCGATATTTGACATTGAAGGTAAACTGTCTGGGGGGATCGGAACTTTTATGGACGTTACAACGCGCCGAATGATCACTCAGGGCAAAGATGATTTCATCAGTATTGCAAGCCACGAACTGAAAACTCCGGTAACTGCCTTGAAAGCTACTATACAGCTTCTTCAGCGTTCTCATGAAAAACTTACGACAGAATCCCGGGGAAGACTTTTGGAACAGGCCAACAAAAGTTTAGAGAAATTATCACGCTTGATCTCTGATCTCCTGGATACCAGCAGGATAGAACAGGGACATTTAAGGCTTGACAAAAAACCGTTTGCTCTTTCAGAATTATTTAATGACTGCTATTCCAATTTAGCGGATGGCACAAAGCAGGAACTTATCTTCGAAGGAGACACCGATGAGAGCGTTAATGCTGACAACCAGCAGATCGGCCAGGTTATGAGCAATTTCATCACCAATGCCATCAAGTATGCTCCGGATTCAGAAAAGATCATCGTTAGGGCTGAAAAACTGAACGGCACAGAAATAAGGATCAGCGTAAAAGATAACGGACCGGGAATTCCAAAGGAAAAATTGACGCACCTCTTTGAACGCTATTACAGAACCAATTATGAGGGCCAAAAGTTTACAGGTCTTGGCCTTGGACTTTACATCAGTGCAGATATCATTAAAAATCATGGCGGAAAGGTTGGTGTTGAAAGCAAGCTGGGAAAAGGCAGTGAGTTTTGGTTCACACTTCCCATCGAGAAAGGTGACAAATAAAATGGATTCTGAAACCAAATAAGTACATACATAATTGAATCAGAACCAAATAATGGTTCTGATTTTGCTTAGCAAAGACATGAGAAAAATCTTTTTAGTTGAGGATGACGAGGCGATAAGGGAAGTTATGGAGCTATTTTTAACTTCCGAGAATTATCTAGTGCAATCATTTGGAAATGTACAGGATTTTAAAGCAAGAGATACAAGTATTATTCCTGACCTTTATCTGTTTGATGTAATGTTGCCGGATGGTTCAGGCATTGATCTTTGCAAACAGATCAAAAACAATGAGGACAATGATGGCGTACCCGTTATTATTATGAGCGCACATGCTAAATTGAGTCAATTCAGTATTCTCTGTGAGCCTGATGACTTTATTACAAAACCATTTGACATTGATAATTTACTTTTAAGAATTAATAAGATTATTAATCAAAAATAATATAAAGAATTATTAGAGTCTTAAATAACTTACGAAACTAACTTACTGATCAGTTTAGTGAAATCATCTATATTAAAAGGTTTGCTTATATAATGATTCTCGCCTGCTTCAATGGCTGCTTTATCACTTTCATAACTCGCCGAAAACGCTATTATTGGCAATTCTTTATTCTTAGAATCTACGCGGATTATTTTTATTATACCACCACCACATAGTACAGGCATCCACATGTCCACGAGCAGAATATCCGGATTATTCTCATTAATTTTATTTATAAGATTAGTACTGTCAATTTCTTTGATCACTATATATCCTTCAAATTCTAAAAGGAACTCCGATATATTTAAATTATCGTGATCATCATCACAAATCATAACTTTTTTATTTTTCATTTGATTAAAATTAAAAATGAATATTCTTGTGGAAAGTTAATATTAAACAATACCTTCAGTTTGTCTTTTTAAATAGTGAACCATCGTTTTTTGAGATCCGGCAATAATGAGTATTACGTTTCGGGGCTAAAACAAGTGGCAGACTTTCGGGGAAAGCTTTTTCTGTAGAATGCAAACGAAGTTATGGAAAATAAGGATTCAACTTCCTAAAATACAGTTTTTTATTAACTGTAGCACGCAGATGTGTTTGTCCTCATTATTTTATAGTTTTTACTGATCCTAAAATTTCTTGAATCTGCTTTATCTGCTCCACCGATAGCTTTTTTTTAGGAATTAAAATCGCAGATAAATTGTTTTGATAGACGAGAAACCAATTTTTCTTTTCAACAATCTTATAGATTTTCGGCCAGAGAATTTCCATGTAGAAGGACTCGCCTCTGATTTTTATCTTGTCTTCGGTTAAATCCATATCCAGCGTTTCCCTTAAATGATTGCTTGAGTAATAATTTCTCAGAATGGTGGTAAATATCACGACCGGCTGAATCACAGCAATTAAAAGTAAAGTGATATACTGATAAATTAAAGGTTCCGGAAGATTTAAAATATTCAAGTGGTAAAGCACAATCCAAAGCACCATTAACAACGCGAAGCAGACAAGGAATATCATCATGGGCTTTGAATAGGTTAAGCTGAATAATATTTTTAAATATTGCCGGATGGTCACTTTTGCTTTTAACTTCATTCTATCGTTTTCTGAGATTATAGACGTTTAAACTATTGTAATTGATACTTGAATGTAATATATTAAAAATGTTTGATTTAACGCATTGAAAATGCAAAATCCCAAATTTAATCCGGGATTTGAAACATATTCTATGAGAACTGTTTTTCAGGCGCTGGCTTATTATATTATGATTTCCTGAAGTTTTAGGAGGGCTGTTATCCCTGTCATTTCCTGCAGGCTTACCTGTTTTGGCTCGATAGGTTCATATAACCTGTTTTCAGTTAATTACTTTAAAAAAATTAGTAGAACTTGAAGTTATAAATGTCCAGCAGAAAAAGCAGCAGGTATAAATGCCGTAAATAACCATAAATTAATATTTCCTGAGACCAAGGAAAAATGCTCACAGGCAGATTACTATTGCCTGTGAGCGAAATATATCTAACTATTTTCGTTAGCCGAAACTATCAACAACTCTTTATTTTCGGTTAAAAACTCTTCTACAGTTTTTGCGGGTCTGCCCAGGATATATGGAATGTCATTCTGAACCATTGACATGTATGACATTCTGCCATCCAGCATCTGTCTAACAAATTCAATATTAGCGCCTGCATACCATTTATCAGCACCGCTGGATATCCAGTCTTCAATCAGTTCCTTAAACTCTTCAAGCCCTTTTTCCTCGCATTTGATCTCAAGTCCGGTAACTTTACTCATCAGTTGGGCGATTTCCTGACCATTATGACTTTCCACACTCAGCCAATAATCTATCCCTGCATGGCGTTCAGGACCATCTACAAGAACCTGTGCGGCCACTGCAGCAATATCACTTGCCGCGATATAACCGACCCTGCGGTCTTTCCAATAGGTGGTGTATGTCAAGTTTTTTGGAAGATAAGCACCTGTTAATGCCTCCATAAACATATTAGGGTGAAGATGTGTCCAGGCAATACCGCTCGCTTCAATATATTTTTCAATCATCTGGTGCCATGCAAAGTGAGCATCCGTAGTATCCCATTCAGCAAAAACTCCTACATGTACAATATGTCTGACACCGGCTTTTTTAGCGGCGTCCACCAAAGTTTTACTTTGGGTAAGCATACCGACAGTATAGCCGGTCAGCAGAAAAACGCGGTCTACACCTGCAAGTACAAGAGCAAACGTTTGCGGATCGTCAAGGTCAAGAAACCTGCAGTCTTTCCCTTCACTGCAGAGTTTCTTTACTTCCTCCTGTTTACGGGAAGTGATCCGGATGTTAACAGGTTTGCCTTCAAGATCTCTTACCACTTGTTTTCCGATTGTTCCGCTGGCTCCTAAAACAAGGACCGTGGGATTCTGATTATTTTTCATTCACTTTTTTTAGAATTTTTATTCGTAATGCTTAGGAATTAGTTACTTTTTCCTTTCTGATGTATGCGGTTGCCTGATAAAATTTCTTCATATGAAGGCCAGCTGTCCTTACTTCTCAGATTGTCCATGATAAAATCCCTTATTGCAGGTGCTTTTCCTTTTTCAGCGTCAGCCAATGCCTGTTTTAATTCTTCCTTATTCAATTCAGTACAATAGGCCGGAGTTCCGGGCTGTTGTCTCCAGGATTCAGCCAATGTGCCACCATCAACGTTATCAAAACCTGTAATATCTACTATTTGAGCAACAATCTTCTTATGTTCCTCGTTATCGCCCGCTACAGAAATAGCTATTCTCCCTTCGGTACCGGCTGTTGTGCCTTTGTGTTTCAAGGTACCTTCCAGAATATTGTTGAACACTTTAGTCAGCGGTCGATTTAGTATACCTGAAATATATTCGCTTTCTGTGATTTCCTTCAGCTCAGCGATGTTGCCATCTCTGAAAGGATAATAATTTGATGTATCCATCACCACCACATCCTGAGGCACCTCTTTTAGTAAGTCCTTTGGCAGGTCTTTGTACGCATTGAAGGGCATTGAGAAGATGACAGCATCAACATCTTTCACTACATCCCGGAGGGTTGCAGCACCTGCGCCTAAAGCGGCGGCAATTTTTTCCAGTTCAGGCATTGACCTGGTGTTGGTTACTTTTACATGATGCCCGGCTTCAGATAATCTCTCTGCTAAAATGCTTCCTATGGCACCTGTTCCAACAATTCCTATTTTCATATTCTTAAATTTTATAATTAATAATTTTCTGTTTTAAACCCGTGGGTCAATTCCATATTGTTCAGGGGCACCGATATGTTCCCTTAATGTTGTACCTTCATAGTCTTGGTGAAAAAGTCCACGCTGCTGTAAAATCGGAACTACTTCATCTACGAAAGCATCAACTCCGTCATCCAGTATATCGGGAGAGATCCAAAAACCATCGCAGGCCCCGGCCTCAAACCAAGCCTGCATATGGTCTGCAGCCTCAATTCCAGGTCCCACGATGGAGGGATGGTAATCAATAATTCCATGTGCAATAATGTCCTTCAGACTCCAGCCTTCCTTTGCAATTTTGAGGGCGTTGGCAGACCGTGGATCGTACGGCGAAGGGCGTGCGGTTTCCAATTGTGCAGGTGAAAGAGGTTTATTCAGATCATTCCGGTCCAGTCCTATGCCCAGCATCTGCTGAAGGTAAGTTACCCGCTGTGGAATAAGATGGCCCATCAACTGCAGCCTGCGGTCCAGTGCTGTGCGACGGTCTTTAACAATGGTGGTCATCATCCCTGCGATAAACTTAATCTCATCAGGATCACGGCCGTATTTTTTTGCCGCTTCACGAAATGCGTTGCGCTGCCGCATGCCGTCTTCAATGGTGAAGGCTGCACCTATAACGACATTCGCAAAACGGCCCGCCAACTCATGGGCATTGGGGCTTCCACCGGCGTGAAAGACAACAGGCTGTCCCTGTTCAGATGGCGGAATATACAGCGTACCCCTTGCATTTATATAATTGCCTTTTAAACTGACTGTAGCAATCTCATCATGCTTTGCAAATTGGCCGGTCTGCTGGTTATGTACCCATGCATCTTTTCCCCAGCTTCCCCAAAATGCCTGAACCAACTGCACCACTTCGTGTGCACGTCCATAGCGGTCCCTGCTGGACGGAATGGTTTGCCCATAAATTGCTGCCACATCATTACTGGTGGAAGTAATAGCGTTCCAACCCGCCCGCCCGTGGCTCATAATATCGAGTGCCTTAAACTGTTTAGCCAGTGTATAAAGCGCATTGAAAGTGGTAGAACCTGTGGCAACCAAACCAATCCGTTTGGTTTCCCTTGCCACTGCGGCCAAGGTCATCATCACATCGAGATTAAAGTTGGGCGCTTCGGTTTCAAGAAGAGAGGGGTTATCAGTGAAAGGGCCATCCGGTAGGAACATGAACTGAAACTTTCCTCGCTCTGCTGCCTGTGCGTGTCTAACGCGGGCGTCATAACTTGTGTAATCTGCCGGATCAACACCCGGCGCGCGCCATGCTCCCGGTTGGAAGCCATAACCATTGCCGGAAGTCAGGCCGATGATCATTTTTCTATCCTTGTTATCTTCCATTCTTAAACTAACTTATTATTGATGAAAAATGACATTGCTGCCAATCGGATCCCGTCCGAGCTTAAATGAATTACCCGGTGCGGTTGGATCGGCATACCCAAATGAAATTCCAAACAGCATTTTAAGCTCTTCAGGCACATTCAGGATTCCCCTTATCGTTTCCGCGAAAAAGCCCAGCGCTGTCTGCGGGATACCGGCAAGACCATGTGCTGTGAGTGATAAGAGAAATGTTTGACCATACATTCCTATATCGCCGCCCACACGCACATTATCGCCAAATGACGGCATAAAAGGTATCGCAAGGTACGGAGCATTAAAGAATTTGTAATTCAGATCAGAAACTTCTTTTCGTCCTTCCTGGTCTTCACGTTTTATCCCAAACCCTTCGTAATGAGTCTTAGCCAGGTTAAAGTAACGTTCTTTATAACGACCGTGATACTCATCCGTATCAAAGCTAAAATCCGGCGTAAATCTTTGTGCATTATTTTCTCTGAGTAAAGCTTCAGACAATTCTCTGAGTTTATCGCCTGAAATAATATGTGTTTCCCATGGCTGGGTATTACAATTGGACGGTGCCAGATGTGCATCTTCCAAAACGGAGGTGATAATGTCATTCGGTACCTTCGTCTCCAAAAAGCCGCGACAGGATTTTCTTAAACGTAATACCTCCTGGAATGTAAAGTTGCTTTGTTGCGTTTTTGATATGTCTGCTTCCATACTAAAGGATGATTTTTTTTTAATTATGATACAAAGTTCCGGAAAATATACTTTACTTTGTATAGTACTTTCCAAAAGGAAAGCACATTTTCTTATTCAGGATATTATTATGGCAGTAAAAAAAGGTTATAACGATTGCATCAGTACCATCAAACCGGTACGGGATTTTTTAGATGTAATGAGCGGAAAGTGGAAATTCCCTATTCTTGTGTCTATAGGAGTAGGCAATGACCGGTTTACGGATATACAGGAGAGTATTCCGGGCATCACTCCTAAGGTTCTTGCCAAAGAGTTAAAAGAGCTGGAGCAACATGAACTGGTTAAAAGAACCGTAATAGGTGATTACCCAGTAAAAATTACATACACTCGTGAGCCTTATGCAGATACTTTAACACCAATAATTTATGCAATGAAAGACTGGGGGATTAATCACCGGGAAAAAGTCTTTGGAGATAAAGAGAAGGAAAATAGCTAAAACAAAAAAATGAAAGCACTTACATTATTAATTTTCAATTCTCTTTATACTCTAGTTCTTAGAAAGGATACCTTACTATCATGCTGACAAATTAATATAAAATAAAAGCCTCTCGATTGAGAGGCTGAAAAACATAAATGATGAAAAAAAATTATTCAGAGCCTGTTTAGGAATGATAGCTTTGATTTCCCCATTCTTTTAAAGTATAAATCATGGAAGTTAAGGTCGCTGCGCATTCTTCAGATTTTCTATGATTTTTACATCATAACCGTCTGTAATTATTTGTTTAATAAGTTTATGCTTCTCGAAAATCTTTCAGTTCTTTATCTAAAACTTTCGGCGTAATGCCTCCAATCCCCTCCTGAATCTCCGTAAATCGCTCATTTCCTATACCCACTGAAATGATAACTGCCAGTTTCCATTCCATTTGTCATTGATGACTTCCAAAGCGTCCTTAACGGGCTTACAATATTCAGACATTCGTTATATGCTTCCTTTTTTGCTATTTTCAAATTGGGTTTAATTAACTACGGAAGCCTTTTTAGCATTGAGTTCATCCATTATTTCAGCAAAAAGTTGTGCCGATTTTATTCTATCTTCCAGTGCAAAGATATTAGACACCATAATAATCTCATCAACTTGAGTTTGTTCAATGAAATCCTCTACCTGTTTTTTAACCGTTTCCTTATTTCCTACAAACGAATATTTCAACATTTGATGCAAACTTGGATGTTTTAAGACTTCAATTAAATCTTCCGTCATTTCAGTTGGTGCCTGCAATGGCTTTGAGTTTCCGGTCAAAACGCCGAAAAACATTCTGATTAATGATGTGAATGCTCTTTCTGCCTCTTCATCCGTATCGGCAATGATGATATTAGCTCCGGCAATCGTGTACGGTTTTTTCAAAACGTCAGATACTTGGAATTCTTCCCGATAAATTTCCAAGGCGGAATGCAAATGAGCAGATGCAAAATGACTTGCAAAGGCATAAGGCAATCCTTTCGCTGCTGCCAGATGCGCACTGTCCGTACTTGAACCTAAAATATAAACCGGAACATCCACCCCTTCTGCAATCGGTACCCTTACTTTCGAAGTTTTATTTTCAATGGAAAAATAGTCCTCAATCTTCTCCACTTCTGCAGGAAAAGAGTGTGCCGCTTTCATAAAATCCGAACGAATGGCTTGTGCAGTAGGCATATCAGTTCCGGGAGCTCTTCCCAATCCCAGATCAATTCTGTCGGGATAAAGTTGGGCTAATGTTCCAAACTGCTCTGCAATGACAAGTGGCGAATGGTTCGGAAGCATAATTCCGCCCGAACCGACCCTGATTTTCTCCGTATTTTCAGCAATGTAGCCAATTAATATGGAGGTTGCACTACTGGCAACCGATTCGGAATTGTGATGTTCTGCAAACCAATACCTTGTATAATTATATTCTTCTGCCACTTTAGCTAAAGCAAGTGAGTTGTTCAGAGTTTGTTTAAAACTGCTCCTTTCCGAAACGATGGCGAGTTCTAGAATTGAATATGATGTTTTTTTACTCATGATTTTTTCACCTGGTAATTTTATAATTAAAACCAAATGCTTTGCAAAGGTATTAAATTACTTTATTAAAGAAAGTGATTATCATTAGGATAGTCAAATTCAATACTTTGTCTGAATCCTTAAAATCAACTTTCCTTCAGGAAAGTACTATAAAAAAGAAAGTGATATTATTGTAGCTTTGTACCGTCACATACGTATAATGTTGACGTATATATTATGGAAATGAACAAGAAAAACAGAATAACAGAAATCTTAGGAATTAGATATCCAATCATTCAAGGGGCAATGTCATGGGTTACGAATGCAGAATTAGTTGCCGCTGTAAGTAATGCCGGAGGTTTAGGAATGCTGGGTCCCCACGCAGGCCAAAAAACAAATCCAGCATCATTTGAGGAAATTACAGATCGGCTGCGAAAAGAAATACGGAAAGTGAAAATTTTGACTGAAAAACCTTTTGCAGTACCAGTGGTAATTTCTAATGATTTAACCGAAATTGATAAAATAGCTGACCTGCTTATCGAGGAAGATGTGAAAGTGGTTCTGGTGAATGGTATCGAAAACTTTGATTTCGGGCCTCTGGTTAAAAGATTCAAAGACAACCATATTAAAACAATTTACCGTGCACTAAATCCAAGCGTGGAAAACGCCTTATATGCGGAAAGAATAGGTGTAGATATTCTTGTAGCCACCGGATTTGACGAAGGCGGAACAGTTCCCGATAAAATCATCGGTACATTTTCAATTGTACCGATGATTTCCGATGCTGTGAATATTCCGGTAATGGCAGCGGGGGGAATTGCAGATATCCGGGCAGTCCGAGCTGCATTGGCCCTGGGCGCCGAGGGAATATTTGCAGGTACCGTTTTTATCGCTACAGAAGAAAATCCCGCTGCAGAAAATGTCAAACAACTTATCATTGACCACACAGCCAGCGACTTATTGATCTTCAGAACCAATCCTGCGTACTACCGCTCTATACCAACACCCTATAGCCGTGAACTTTTGGCAATGGATGAACGGGGTCATACACGGGATGAAATTGCCCATAAAATGTATGGCGAACAGGGATTAAAAGTAGGAATGCTGGATGGAGATATCAACAAAGGGTATATCACGGTAGGAAACGGCATCTCTTACATTAAAAAGATTCGTTCGGTAAAAGAGGTGATATCAGAACTGATGTATGATTTTAATTGACACAACTTTAAAATCAATATGACAGGGTACATGTGAAATTCATCAATGTCCAAATTAAAACAGGATCAGGCAGAAGCTTTATTGCAAGACAAAGGCAACCTGAAGATTTCATCATAGCCATTCACAAAATCCAATTATCGGCGAAGCAGAAAAAGATGCAATTGAAAAATATATGGAATTGATGCAATTATTCCAATGAGCAGTGTGCCACGTCACAATTTTTTGGGTCGGCTGAAAAGATTGCAGACCAAATTCAGAAATGGCACAAAGTGGGCATAATGGGTATGCTTTTAATACGGCAGGACCATCCGTACGGTTTGCATGATTTTACTGATTGGGGCGTTCCGGTTTTACAGGATCTGGGCATCTTCAGAATCAGGTATGAAATGCATATTTTAAGTGGCAGTCTTAAAATTCCAAATTCTCCATTTAAAAAAGTCAATTAATTATCGTTTTGTTAGATTGATTCTTAGGTTATAATTAGCGCAGGAAACATATTATTATATTAATTAATTATGCAATATCAATTTTCCTTATGATCAGACCCGTTCCCATAATCCGGAAGTATAAATTCTTTTTTGTCTTCTTTCTTTCCTGAAAAAAAACCCGCTAACCGCTTAACAGGTTTACTCCCTGCTACCCTAATACATTTGTTCAGCAGAGCAACTCCCCATTTTGATTCAGGATACACGATGCCCGGAATACCAGGTGGCAGCTTCTGACATTCTTCAACGTATGGCCTCATTATTTCTTCATAATTTCTAAAAGCTTCCTCATGGTCCTTTGCCTTTGACAACTCTCCGGCAAGTACGTAAGCTCCGGCCATGGCAAGATCAGTACCTTTACCTGCAATCGGTGTAGCGCACCAGGCTGCATCGCCCGTAACGGCAACCCTGCCGGTACTCCACCGATCAGCCTTGACCTGGCTGACTCTTTCAAAATAGAAATCCCTGCTCCCTTCGATTTCATCAACGAGGCGTTCAGACTCCCAGCCTGCACCTTGTATATGCCTGATCAGCGCTTTCTTCTGCTCCTTCTCGTCAAGGTCTTTATAGGCATTCTCTTCAGCCAGAAAAGTAACTGAAGCCCTTGTTTCTCCGTAATTGTCAGGGCGCAGCATGAAAACGATTCCTTTTGGCGCGTTGTACCAGCGGGCCCATCGGCTGTCTGTATTTTTCTTTGGGATCGTCAGATATGCTGTATGCAGGCCCAAATACTTGTAACGGGGAGGCCTGCCAAACGCCAGGTTACGCGTGCCCGAGCCTATACCCTCTGCCGAAATCACGATATCAAAAAATTCTTTTTTTCCGCTGCCGAATTCAACTTCTACCTCGTCATCTGTTTGCTTTATATTGACAATATGATCGCCGAAGATATACTTAACATCATTCGAGGTGTGTTCATAAAGGATCCTAACCAGATCCCCACGCAGGATTTCCAGTTCCTGCGTCATACTCATTGAACTATCAGCCGGAAATTCCGCCAATGTCTGATTTTGCGAATCTACGAAACGCAGTCCGATCTCAGTTGTGTTGTGATTACGAATTTCCTCTACAATTCCCATTTTCACAGCAATTTCTTTCGCCGGTCCTTTCACATCAATATTTTGCCCGCCAAGTCTTAATTCAGGCTCACGTTCCACTACGGTGACTTCAAAATCATATTGATGTAACCAGTATGCCAAGGTAGGGCCGGCAATGCTGGCTCCAGAGACTAATATTTTTTTATTCTTCATATTCTAATTGCTTTTTGAGAAAAGATTGAGATCTTATTTTCATTTTTTGTCATGGCTACCCGGTTCTGCTTTTTTCCTAAATAAAGTCGGCGATCTCCCTGTTACTTTTGAAAACAGCCTTAGGAAATATTTCCAGTCAACAAAACCAAGGTCATATGCAATTTCCTTAACGCTTTTATTTGTGTAAAGAAGCTGACGCTGTGCTTCAGCAACGATCTCCTGCTGGATAAAGCTGGTAGAGGGGAAACCTGTATGCTTTTTAACCGTGTCATTGAGGTACGTTGTTGAAATGTTCAGCATTTCCGCATATGAAGAAGGCTTTTTGAAATCCCTGAAATGGCTTCTTACAAGTCTTTTGAAATCCTGTGTGATTTGTACAGGCCTTGAGCCGTAGCGATCCAAAGCATTTGTTTTCACAGACCAATACATATCTGCCAGTTTATAATACACAGCATTCACCATTGCGTTCAAAAGCTTTTTGCCGAATGGATTCTCTGCAGTTTGCTGTACAGTAATATGTAAGTTACCAAGCAGATTATTTAAAAAAGCAAAATCTGCCTCATCCACGGAGAACAGAGTGATCTCACCTGAAGTCCGCTCCAATGAATTTAAGATTTCAGGATCGAGGATTTTTTCATCGAATACCATTACCCAACCTTTGATATCTGAAGTTTCCACCGGCTGATGGACCTGTCCTTTGGAAATATGCAGTACAGATGACCCGGACATGGTAATATATTGATTATCCACAACCATCGTTACTGAACCTTTTTCCAATATAAAAAGGGAATTGTAGTCGTGGCGGTGAACCGAAGACATATCCGGATCGCTTTCTGAAGGAATATAGGATACAGACATCGGTGATATCATAAGATCATATGTTTTCCCCGAAAGCTCAATCAGCTGCACATTTTCATTTTTCATGAGCAATGGTGAATTTTCAATACAAAAATATTGATAAATCCCGGCTTATAGTCCACCAATTTACTGCTTTGGGTTCACAAATCACATCTTGCTCGCTAAAGCGGCCGGTTTCATTTTCCCAAAAATCACGAAAGCAGTGCCTTTTTCATAGGTTGCCGTAATCATTGTTTTGTCACAGCCTGCTTTTTAAGCATAGATACTAAAAAGGTGTTTGAATTGCGTCGGTAAGCAGTTCCATAACATCATTTCACATTTCGGATATTCCAGTTATTATACATACTTTAAAAATCATTTTCTCTTACGCTGCAATTATGGCAGGCATCGGATTAATCCCATCCTTGCTGACTTTAAATATGGTAAACGAGATCACACATATCAAAGGATGCTCTAATAAAGAAGTATAGGCACAGAGTAGCCAACATTACCAACCTATTAATCCGGAACCCATCATCATGGAGATTAATTTCCCAAAATGAATATGCTCTTAGCAGAAAATGACGAAAGAACCAGCAGACCTGTCTTAAAGGAGTTGGGCAAAACGGAGGGACCAGGTGAACCTGGTCAACTTTTCTTTAAGACCCGTTTCATTGTATTTTAGCGGATCGATCACCAACGAAAAAACCCCATCAGAACGATGAGGTTTATATTGTAAATTCAGATGAATGAATTATCCTTTTTTGGTATGCGTACTTTTAGGAGCTGCTTTCGCTGCAGAAGTCGCTTTCACTTTAGGGGCTGCAGGCTTTTCCGCTTTCGGGGCTGCTTTTTTAGGCGCTTCTTTATCTATACTTATTTCTTCTGATCCTTCACCTTCCAAAGTTTCAGGCTCTGCTTTTACGAAGCTTTCCGGTGTAATGTAGCCTGCTTTATGAAGGATGTTGTACCACTGCGCCAGTTTCTTGATGTCAGAGGCATATACCCTTTCGGTATCATAACTCGGAAGAGAAGCCGTCATGAATTCTTTCAGCTCGGCATCGTTTGATTTATGGCTGATGGCTTCCTTATAATCGTAGTTTTTAGCAATATTCTCAAACACCTCGAACAAAGGGACTTCTTTATCCACGGTAAACATAGCGATGTTATCCAGAAGGCTCACCTGGCTGGAGTTCCCGATGCTTACTTTTTTCTTGGTTGTAACGTCTTCAATAATAAATCCGTTTTTAAGTTGAGAAACTAATTTGAAAAGTCCTGGCTTGCCAGAGATTGAAATTATTTTTTCTAACAGCATAATTTTATTTTTTGTAAATTCTACAATCGGCTTTGGGCTTTTTGCGCTTTATTGTTTATTTTTTTTATCCTTTAATTGTTATTTATTTACTTCGGGAACCTCATCTTGTAACTGATGCTGACTTCGCCCTGGGTGATTTTACTCAGTTTCCCTTTCACAAGCTTCTTTTTCAGGGAACTCAGATGATCGGTAAACAGGATCCCTTCGATATGGTCATATTCATGCTGGATTACGCGGGCTCTAATATCGGAAAAAGTTTCTGTATGTTTTACAAAATTTTCGTCATAATATTCTATAACGATGGTATCCTTTCTCTTTACATCTTCCCTCACATCAGGAATTGAAAGGCACCCTTCGTTGAATTTCCACTCTTCACCGGACTCTTCAAGAATCCTGGCGTTAATGAACACTTTTTTGAATTGGGCCAGCTCGTCCTTAATATCGTCATAATCTTCATCTTCCGCAAGGGGAGAAACATCAATGACAAACAGGCGGATGTCCAGGCCGACCTGCGGTGCGGCCAGCCCTATGCCGTTTGCACTGTACATGGTTTCAAACATATTATCGACCAGGTTCTGCAGCTCCGGATAATCTTGTTCAATATCCTTTGCTACTTTTCTCAAAACCGGATCCCCAAAGGCTCTTATCGGTAAAATCATCTTGTTCTTTGTTCTAAAAAATTCTGCAATATGATGGTTGCGCTTACTTTATCTATCAATCCTTTCTCCTGTCTCTGCTTTTTGCTTTTCCCGCTCTGGGAAATAAAAAACGAAGCCATTTTAGACGTAAATCTTTCATCAAGGCGGTGAACCGGTACAGCGGGAAATTCTTTCTGAAACACCGCTATAAACTTCAAAATATCAGTTTCCACTTCTGAAACATTTCCTTTCAGATCCACAGGCAGCCCGACCACCAGTTCGTCTACCCTGTTGTCATTGAAATATTTTTTCAAAAATTCAATCAGCCCGGGTGTCTGAACGGTATCCAGCCCGCTGGCAATAATCCGCATATCATCCGTCGCCGCAATGCCGCAACGGGCCTTTCCATAGTCTATTGCAAGGATCTGTCCCATAAGTCTGCAAATTTAGTAAATTTTAATGATTTTATTCCAAACACAGTTTTTTTTCTAAATCATGGTTTTATTACGCTATTTTTTTATAATTTTAATTAAATAAACCAATTCTATGAAGAAGCTCATCCTCGTAAGACATGCAAAAAGCGACTGGCCGGAAGAAACGGACGACTTTGACAGGCCCCTGGCAGACAAAGGGTTAGAAGAAGCAAAATACATGTCTTCATTTATAAAAAACAATAATGTGGCCATTGACTGTTTCGTATCAAGCCCTGCCGTGCGCGCCCTTAATACGTGTAAAATTTTTAACGAGTCTTACCGGATTAATGTGAAAACGGATGAGAAACTGTACAATCCTTTAGAGCGTAATTTCGAGTCTGTGATTTACGATCTTGATGACAGCCATCATTCTGTTGCCTTGTTTTCCCACAATAACGGGATCTCAAATTTTGCGAATTCCATGTCTGAAGATATTTTCCACTTCCCCACCTGCGGCGTTGCCGGCTTTGAAATCGACTGCCATTCCTGGTCTGAGTTTAGCGGAGCCAATAAAAAGCTGCTGTTCTTTTATGAGCCTAAGAAAATTCAGTAAAATTCCTCTTTTCTGTAAGAATGGCGAAACCCGAAAGGATTTTTAACGGGACGGTTGATCAACATGGATCTTAAACTGGAGCTTTTCAATATTAATTTTCAACAGGCTGTAAATTCAGGTTAAAGCGTTTCAAAACAAAACAAAACAAAAAGATGGGCTTTCGCCCATCCGTTTTATTAATCACTGAATCCAGTGATTTTACTGTATTCTATTTGTTCGCTTCAGTTTCAGAAATTATTTCCTTCTTAAATCAAGGTCCTCAAAATCAAAACTGAAATCCGTGATATCGGAAATAGGCTTTAGCCTGGCCGACTGTGCTTTTCCTGTTTCATCATAGTCAAAAATGATATAGGCATCGGCATCATAGCTCCTGTCGTCCCATCTGATAATAAATGAATTGCCGGAAAACGGCAGCAGTTCACCTTTTAATCTCGGAGAGCTTTTGCATGAAATCCGGTATGTATTTCCCTGCTGCATAATTTCCACATCACCGAACCACCTGTCGTTATAGGTTCCTGCGAACTGTTCTGCTTTGGGCTGAAGGTTTTTCTCTTTTTTGAATGCCTCAGATTTTGCAAACGCTTCTTTCTTCTGCTTATCAAAAACCTCTTCCGTTTTTTTCATTCTGTCACCATAGGTTTTCAGCCAGTTTCTGTCTGCCACGCCCAGATAAGAATCTTTTACGGTATTGGTTACTGTATTAAAAGCGGCCCCCGACTGCTGATTGGTCAGAACTATGATTCCCAGCTTCATGTCAGGAATCAGCGTGAACTGGGTTACCGTCCCGATCAGACCTCCGGTATGCTGAACCTGCTTATGCCCTTTCACATCGCTTAGAAACCAGCCCATGCCATATCCGTAGAAGCTGGTGTCGTAAGGATTCTTTGCCGCTACCCCGCTTGGGATCTGCAAGCTCCACAGCTGCTGGACATTTTTATCTGAAACTAATTTTTTACCGTCTTTTGTGGTAAAATTATTTAACAGACATTCCGCCCAGCGCGTCATGTCTCTGATGTTGCTCATAATGCCTCCGGCTGCATTGGCCGTCTCGTTCCAGTCGTGGGGAACGGCAACGGATTTGCCGTTTACCGGCGCGTGGGCATCAATTTTATTGGCTGCTGCTTTCGCTCTGCTGTAGCTTCCGAAACTTGAATTCATCCCGACAGGCTTCATAATTCTCTGCTCGATAAATTCTGCCCAGCTTAACCCGGAAACCCGGTGGATGACTTCACCGGCTACGATAAACATGATGTTATTGTAATCCAGCGTTGTCCTGAACGGATTTTCAGGCTTCAGATACCGGACATTGTGGACAATTTCATTAACGGTTAAGTTGCCGCCTTCGGGAAAGAACATCAGGTCTCCCTGCCCTAATCCCAATCCGGCACGGTGCGTCACCAAATCTTTAACGGTCACATTCTGGGAAATATACGGATCGTACATCTGGAATTCCGGGATGTATTTTGAAACCCGGTCATCCCAGTTCACTTTCCCTTCATCGGCCAGGATGGCCAGTGCGGTGCAGGTAAACCCTTTTGAATTGGAGGCGATCCCTACCAGGGTCTGATCATCCATCGGCTGGTTGGTTGTCAGGGAACGTACCCCGAAACCTTTTGAATAAATAACTTTTCCGTCTTTGATTACTCCGACAGACATTCCCGGAACATCAAAAGTTTTTAAAGTATTCCGGATTAATTCGTCGAGCTTTTTTTCCTCTACCTGCGCATTGAAGATCCCTGCCGCCAGAAGTAAAAGGAAAAAAGAAAATTTCTGCCTCATTTTTTTAATTTTCTTCAAATGTAATAAATAACCTATTTAATAAAGCTTGTTTATATTTGCAAAGCCAAAAAAAGTTACCATGACCAAAATCCTGCTTCTTTCCGATACGCATTCTTATATGGATGACCGCATTACTGACTATGCACGTCAGGCAGACGAGATCTGGCACGGCGGGGATTTCGGAAGCATGGAAGTGATTGAGCAGCTTGAAAAGATAAAGCCCCTGAAAGGGGTTTACGGCAATATTGACAATGCAAAAATCCGGTCTGAGTTTCCTGAAGTAAACCGTTTTTCCTGCGAAAATGTAGAAGTATTGATGATCCATATCGGAGGTTATCCGGGGAAATACACTCCGCTGGCCAAAGAAGAGATTGCGGGAAAAGCTCCGAAACTGTTTATTTCCGGGCATTCGCATATCCTGAAAGTGATGTTTGACCAAAAAAACAACCTGCTTCACCTGAACCCGGGAGCCTGCGGGAAACAGGGATGGCACAAAATGAGGACGATGATGCGGTTTGTAATTGACGATACGGAGATTAGAGATCTTGAAGTCATTGAACTGGGCCCAAAATAACAGATCAAAAAGCCCACCTTTTGGCAGTCTGATATGTCTGCCTTTTTAAGGATGACCAGGACAGCTACTGATGCAGCGTTGAGTTTTGCCAAGGTTTGGATTTATACCTGAAACCCTAGCCCCGATAGAAACGGCTACCCCGCAGCAGGCAGCAGGAATTGCCCGGGAGCGAGGAGTAAAAGTGGATAGCGGGAAACAGCTTCTAAAAAAAGAATTGATAAAATGATGAAAATCGGGGACACCGTTTCTGTAATAGATGAGGATTTGAGCGGAGTGGTTACTTCTGTGAACGGAAATATTATAGTTTTTAAAGATGAATATGGATTTACCTATCCATATCCAAAAGAGAAACTGGTTCCTAAAAATGCTGATTTATATGAAAATATTCAAGTCATAAAAAAAGCAGAACCGAAAAAAGCCGTTTCTAAAAAACATCATAAAAACCCTATGGTGCTGGACCTCCATTTCAATCACCTGGTTAAAAATCCACACGATTATGATGGTTTTGAAAGGCTTTTTATTCAGAAAGAAAAGCTGCTGGAAGTCATTTCGTTCTGCCGGAAAAACCATCTGAAAAGACTGGAAATTGTCCACGGAATCGGAGACGGCGTTTTACAGCGGATGGTTTGGGACGTCCTGGAAAGCCAGTCGAATCTGGATTTTTACAATAAGGAAATACTTCACCACCAATCCGGTGCAGTAATGGTAGAATTTCACTAAATTTGCATGAATTGGAATATGAACGTACTTAATTTACTTTTTATCAAAGACGGATTGATCTGCCAGATTGCGAAAAACAAAAGCATTGTGGAAGAGAAATCCTATTTCGTAGATGAAGATTCTCCGGAGAACTTTATTGCAGACCGGCTTGACGAAATGCTGATCAGACAGAGATTCGATGAAATTTATGTGGTTTCCGCACTGAACCATTTTACCCTGATGCCTGAAGGATTCCCGCAGCATGAAACGGGTTTTGAGCTTATTGCCTACAATGCGCCCGTGAACAGGGAAAAAGAGGAACTGATGCTTTCGATCAATGAAAAATTTAAAGTCCAGTTTTATTATACTTTCCCGAAAAGCCTGTATAAGAAAATCAAGGACCTGGCCCTGCCTGTGAATTTTAATTTTTCGGGTGAGAAGTTTTTGAATTCGATCAGCTATAAAAACAATAAGGAAATCCACATCAATCTTTACCATAACCAATGCGAGTTTTTTGCGATAGACCATAAAAAGATCATTCTCTACAATAACCTGGATGTGAGTTCGGAGGTAGATTTTCTGTATTTCGTGATGTTCACCTTAAGCAAGATCGGTTTCGGGATTAATGAAACCCATTTCTTTGTATACGGGGAAACCACGGAGAACGAAACTTTTATTTCAGAGCTTCAGAAATTTGTGAAGACCCTGAAAATTGTATCGGATAATATTCCCACCAAAAACTTTATCCTTAATTAGGTTACAGGTGCAGACAGGGTTTATTTCTCCTTTCCGGCTGCCCAGCGTTACCTATACTTAAAATTTAACCAATATGTACAGAATTATATCAGGCAAATGGAAAGCCAAAAAAATAGCCGCCCCGAGACATTTTGATGTAAGGCCTACCACGGATTTTGCCAAAGAAGCCCTATTCAGTATTCTTGAGAATACGTATGACATGCAGTCGGTTGCCGTGCTGGATCTGTTTGCAGGTATCGGTTCGATCAGCTTTGAATTTGCTTCCCGGGGCACCCAGGACATTACTTCCGTTGAAATGAACCCGAAACATACCTCATTCCTGAATTCTACCGCTGCTGAGCTCGGGTTCAGTTTACAGGTGAGTGTACAGCGGGGTGACGTATTCGACTGGCTTAAAAAATTCAGGAATAAGAAATCCTTTGAAATTGTATTTTCAGACGCGCCTTTTGAAACGGAAGAGAAAAAGTACCAGGAACTGATTTCTCTGGTTCTGAAAAATAAATACCTGAAGGAAAACGGAGTCCTGATTATAGAACATCAGAGCCGTATGAAGCTTGACCATCCTAACTTAACGGATACCCGGAAATACGGCAATGTAAGCTTCAGCTTTTACAGGCCCTATGAAGAAGAGGGCAGCATAGAAACAACAGAAGAATAATCAGGAATTTCCTGATTATTTTTTTGGTTCTTTATTTTAAATTTCTCTGTATTTTAGGAAAAACAAAAGATACTCTGGATTACTCTGAATGTTTACTTATAAAACCTTCAGTTCCAGGTCAATGGTTTTCCCGAAGAATTTCTTTGATATTTTTTCAAAATTCTTTGTGATATCGGAAAGGTAGAAATGATAATTCGGCTTTGGGTTAGCCGTTTGCAGCAGATGGTATTTATCCAGGATGATCTGCAGGTGGTTGGCCACAATATTCGGGGAATCAATGACCCTGACCCGGTTTCCGTAATACTGTTTTATTTCTTCGATTAACAGCGGATAGTGGGTGCATCCCAGGATCAGCGTTTCAATATTTTTCAGTTTGCTGTTGCTGAGGTAATTGTAAATAATTGCATGGGTAATCGGATGGTTTTTAAAACCTTCTTCAATGGCAGGAACCAACAGCGGTGTTGCCAGTTCATCTACCCTGATCCATTTATTATGCTTTTTGATGCTTTTTTTATACAGCCCGGAATTTACCGTTGCTTTGGTGGCGATTACGCCCACGTTGTTGTGGATTTCATAAGATACCTTTTCTGCAACAGGATTGATGACATCAATCACCGGGACTTTCCCTGCTACGGATTCCATGACTTCATTCAGGGCGTTGGCCGTGGCCGTGTTGCAGGCAATGACAATGGCTTTACAGTTCTGGTTCAGCAGAAAATTGGTGATTTTTGTAGAATATTCTATGATGGCTTCTTTGGATTTTTCCCCGTAAGGCAGGTGTTTGGTATCCCCGAAATAAATAAGGTCTTCGTTCGGAAGCAGCCTTTTGATTTCTTTGGCTACCGTTAAGCCTCCCACCCCGCTGTCAAAAATCCCAATCGGCTGTTTGGGAGAAAGATGCGAATAATTCTGTTTTTTAGTTTTCAAAATGAAGCTGAAATTTTATGCAAAAATAAGGAATTTATGATACAATGCTGCATATCTGCAAGGATCGGTCAGACAATAAAAAGGTCCGAAGCAATGCCGTCTGCCATAAACCAGTGCTTTTCAGGAATTTTAAGATGGTTGTTTTCCGTGATCAGGATCCCTTCTTCCAGCTTGTGTTTTATTTCATTTTGGAAATGCTCAGTAATCCGCTCATCGAACTTATTTTTCAGATTGTCCAGATCCATGCCCCAGGTTGTCCTCAGTCCGATCATCATCATTTCATTGAACTGGTCTTCCGCGGAAAGAATTTCCTCTTCTTTGGCTAGAACACCGGAACTTATTTTCTTTATGTACTGCTGGTTGTGTGCCACATTCCAGCTTCTGACATCAAAACCATTATACGAATGTGCAGACGGGCCGATGCCCAAGTATTCCCTGTATTTCCAATAAGAAGCATTGTGCCTTGAATGGAAACCGGGGAGCGCAAAATTTGAAACTTCGTAGTGCTCAAACCCGTTGTCTTTCAGGAAGCCTGACAGGTAATAGAATTCGTCATTCTGCTCCTCTTCTTTCGGGCTCATTACTGTTCCTTTTGAGATCCAGTTTTCCAGGGCGGTTTTGGGCTCCACCGTCAGGGCATACGAAGAAATGTGCGGTACTTCAAGGGCAATGGTTGTATTCAGGTTTTCTTTCCACATTTCCATATTGGAAGTCGGGGAACCGTAAATCAGGTCAATACTTATATTTTCAAAGCCAAAATCCTGGGCCCTTTTGATAGATCCTTCCGCTTCGGAAGCATTGTGGGCACGGTTCATGAATTTCAGGTCCCGGTCAAAAAAGCTCTGCGTACCGATGGAAAGCCGGTTCACAGGAGAATCTGCCAGCCCTTTCAGAAAGTGACTGTCCAGATCATCCGGGTTTGCTTCCAAGGTAATTTCGATATCTTTATCAAAACTGAAATGGTGCAGCACCTCATCAATCAGATGTTTAATTTCATCTGCTGAAAGGATAGACGGGGTTCCGCCCCCGAAGTATAAAGACTGTAAATTTTTGTTCTGCAGCTCATCCTTCCGCAGGAAGATTTCCTTTCTCATGGCAGCCAGCATCTCATCCTTAAAATTTAAAGATGTTGAAAAATGGAAATTACAGTAGCTGCACTTTTGCTTACAGAACGGGATGTGAATATAGATCATAAAAAAAGCCCTGAAAATTCAGAGCTCAAATGTATTTAATTTAAATTGATTAATATCTATATCCTCTGTGATTAATGAAGTTATCAAAGTTATATCCCAATCCGATCATGAAGCTGTTCCCTCCGTATTCCTGGATATCAGACAACCCGAGATTATAGGTAGCCCCGATCATAAATTTGTTGAATCTTACCTTCACTACCGGTGCAATCTGCAACTGCTGGCTGTCAAATCTGTTCTGAACAGATCTGTAGCTTACCCCGAAAGAGAATGAATTGATATCATTAAAGAACGTACCCATTAAGTTGTAATCGATGGTTCTTGTAGAGTTGGTATTAAGGTTGATTAAAGCGGAAGGCGTGAAATAGATGTTATCACCTACATGCCAGTCGTATCCAAGGTTCAAGAAGAATTTAATCGGAGAAGGCTCGCGTCCGTTCACAATCGCTTCATCATTGGTAAGGGCAATATCGTTAACGGAAACCCCGGCAAAAATATCTTTATAGGTAGCCGCTACCCCGAAGTTGGCATATGCCATGAAGATGTTGCTTTCACTTCCCTGCAATAAAGGGTCTGAAGCATCCTGCGTATTAATTTGTGAATAATCAAAATTCATGTTATAGAAATTCACACTGGTACCGAAAGAGAACTGGTCTTTTCTGTCTCCTTCGCTGCTAAGAGGAATAAAATATGATGCCCCAGCTGTAATTCCGCCTGCGGAAATGGGACCGTTGCTGTCCCTGAACACAGAGATACCTGCTCCTACTCTATCAAAGACGTTCGCGTTAAACCCAACCGATTGTACATTGGGAGATTCACTGAACTTCGAAAATTGCTGCTGATAGTTAAGATTGAGTTGCACATAGTCTGTCTTTCCGTACTGTGCTGGGTTGAACAGAAACTCACCATCTAAAAGATATTGCTGATAGTAGGGTAATGTTTCCTGTGCTTTGTATGCATTTGACAAAAGAGCTAAACATACGATAGCATATAGTTTTCTCATAACAAATCTTGATTTCAATTCAACAAATATAAAAAAATTCTCAATATATTTTTAGTTTTCTAAATAATTTCTCCATTTTTTTACAGCATCCGCCATATCTTTCGGCATTGGGCTCTCAAAATATAATTCCTTCTTTGTGGCCGGATGTATGAATCCCAAAGTATGGGCATGAAGCGCATGCCTCGGGAGGATTTCGAAAACGTTTTTTATAAACTGCTTGTACTTAGGAAGATTCACGCCACGCAGAGGTGTATGGCCTTCGTATCTTTCATCATTAAACAAAGTATGCCCGATGTGTTTGAAATGCGCTCTGATCTGATGCGTCCTGCCGGTTTCCAGTTTACATTCCACCCAGGTCATGTACCTGAATCTTTCCAGGACTTTATAATGGGTTACCGCATGCTTTCCCTGGCTTCCGTCTGCATAGGTATACATCTGCATCCTGTTCTTAGGGTGACGGCCTATATGCCCCTGTATGGTGCCTTCATCCTCCTGTACATTGCCCCAGACAAAAGCCCAGTACAGCCTTTTGGTTTTCCGTTCAAAGAACTGCTTGGCCAGAAAGCTCATTGCATATTCGTTTTTGGCAATGACCAAGAGTCCGGACGTGTCTTTATCAATCCTGTGAACCAGCCCTACCCTGTCGAGATCGGATTTCGCTCCGTTCTTCTCAAAATGATAAGCGAGGGCGTTCACCAGGGTACCGTCCCAGTTCCCGAATCCAGGATGCACCACCATCCCCGGATCCTTGTCCACAACAATCAGGTCATCATCTTCATAAACAATGGTAATGGGAATATCCTGCGGAACAATGACATTTTCCCTCGGCGGGTGTGCCAGCAGCACGGAAACATGGTCTCCCGGTTTTACCCGGTAGTTCTGTTTTACTACAGCGCCGTTTACAATAACATTTCCGGCCCTGCAGGTTTGTGAAATTTTATTTCTGGAAGAATTCTGACGGTAAATCATTAAAAACTTATCGATCCTCAGAGGTTCCTGATTTTTATCAACAACCATATTGAGATGCTCATACAGGCCTTTGTTTTCCTCATCAATATCAATCGCATCGATGCTGTCCTGCTCCGGCATCCCTTCTTCTAAAAAATCTTCGTTATCTTCTGTCATTATTCACTTTATTTTATACAAAAAGCTTCAACATAAGAAGTTGAAGCCTGTATCTTTTATCATAATTGATTGTTATTCTACAACTACTTTTTTAGCTTTGGGCTTTTCTGCCGGTTTCTGCTGTGCTGAAGCCGCGGGCCTGGCTGAATTGGAACCGGCAGCCGTATTGGAACCGCTTCCTGAACCTGAAGCAACTGGTTTAGGCCTGTTACCGGACTGGTTTCCCGAAGCCGTTGGCTGAACCGTTGTTGTTTTAACGGCATCTCTTTTTACACCGTCTGTTGTTGATTTCGTATTTTCCCTTCTTGTTTCAGGCACTGCCGGCGGCGGCGTCTGGTAAACAGGTTCTTCCTGACGGGCGGGCACTTCCTGGTACTGCACGGGCGGCAGGCCGGTATCTACTTTCATCCGGTATACAGAATTCAGCTGCTCAATTTTATCCCTCAGTTCGGCAGGCGTCCTTTCACTGGCCCAGAGGTCAATCTGCATCCCCTGATCACGGACATCTCCTGCAGCAGGATCCTGGTAATAAATGATATCAGACTCGTCCTTGCCTCCGTTTTCATGGTCTACGATCCCCACTTCAAACATATTCCTTGCAATAATCGCTTTTGCTTCTTTTACGGTCAGTCCCACCACATTCGGGATGGAAATATTCCGCATAGGCCCTGAGCCTATCACGACATCCACCACAGAAAACCTCGGAACTTTTGTTTTGGGATTTACCGGATTCCCTTTAAATAAAATCCTCAATACCGCATCTTTCTGGATACTTGGCTCATAGATAGTATCCCCCACTTTCAGTCCTACCTGTTCCAGCCTTTGGAACGCAAGCCCGGAATATTTATTGATGACATCCGGAATCTCCACTTTTGCCCAGGTCCTCGGGTTTACTTTTAATAAAATAGCCCTTCCGTCTTTTACGCGGGAACCCGGCGTAGGATATACCTGTAACACCTGGAACGGCCTGTATTTAGGATTGTACTGAGGACTGTCCACTTCATATTCCAATCCGGAATCATCCAGGATCTTAATGGCCTCATATACGGATTTATTCACGATATTAGGAACAGGAATTTCCTGCCCGTGGTTGGTATGGTACTCCAACCAACGGAACGTAAGCCAAACCAACCCCACAAAAACACCGACGGCTATGACTAAGTTCAGTAAAACTTTCCAATTGAAAAGTGATTTAAGCATACTTAAAATACTATAATTAGACAGCAAATATAATTAATAATTTTAGAATGTGCTTTTTATTTAACACATTTCATTTTCGTACTGAAAATTTCCGTGCATGCTTTATCCATGATATAAAATCATTACATTTGCCTTACTTGATACTATATGGTTATGAGCAAAAAAAGTGTTGCCGTAGTAATGGGAGGCTATTCTGATGAATACGTTGTATCATTAAAAAGCGGGCAGTTAATTTATGATTCTTTGGACAGGGATCTTTATGATGTGTATAAAGTAGTGATCCTTAAAGACGAGTGGTATCTTTTAGATGAAGAAGGCCAGAAACACGAGATCCGCAAAGGTGACTTTTCTGTACCATTAGAAAATAATGACATCCTTACATTTGATGTATGCTTCAACATCATCCACGGTACACCGGGTGAAAACGGAATCCTCCAGGCTTACTGGGATGCAATCGGGCAAAAATATACCGGCTGTGATTTTTACCAGAGTGCTTTAACTTTCAATAAAAAAGATACTTTAGCCGTACTCTCAAAATACGGAATACCTTCTGCAAAAAGCGTTTATTTAAGAAAAGGGGAAGCCATTGATGCTGACAACATCACAGATCAGCTGGGCCTTCCTGTTTTCGTAAAGCCTAACCAGTCCGGTTCGTCACTGGGGATTTCTAAAGTAAAAGAAAAATCAGCATTACTGGCAGCTGCAGAAGTAGCCTTTAAGGAAGATGATGAAATTTTAATAGAAAGCTTCCTGGACGGAATGGAAGTTTCCGTAGGCGTGATTGATTATAAAGGGGAAACCATTGTTCTGGGTATTACGGAAATTGTCCCTACCAACGAATTTTTCGATTATGAGGCCAAATATGAAGGGGCTTCGGAAGAAATTACCCCGGCAAGAATTGATGACGAAACCAGAATCAAGGTAGAGGAAATCGCCAAGCGCGCCTATAATTCCTTAGGAATGAGCGGTTTTTCAAGAAGTGAATTCATTTTGATGGACGGCATTCCCTATATGCTGGAAATGAATACCAACCCGGGATTCTCCCCGGCAAGCATCCTTCCGCAACAGGCAAAAATTTACGGGATTTCCATTGCAGACCTTTGTGGAAACGAAGTTGAAAAAGCTTTGAATAAATTTAGAAATTAGTAATTGGAAGTTAAAAATTAGGTTAGTATAACTGATAATGGCAGGATCTGAAATGTACGGCTGAAGATTCACCATTTACATTTACGGCTTATAATTTACAACTCATAACTCATAACTTTATACGCATGAAAATTGCTGTTTTTCCGGGATCGTTTGATCCTATTACTTTGGGGCACTATGATATTATAGAACGTGCCGCTCCGCTTTTTGATAAGTTAATCATTGCGATCGGGCAGAATTCCCAGAAAAAATACATGTTCCCGCTGGAAAAGAGGATGGAATTCATCCAGAATTCCGTTGCCGAGTTCCCTAATGTGGAAGTGGATTATTTTGAAGGCCTGACGGTGGATTACTGCTTTGAAAAAGATGCCCAGTACATTATAAGAGGGCTGAGAAACCCTGCCGACTTTGAATTTGAAAAAGCTATTGCGCATACCAACAGGACGCTGGCCCACAAAAAGCTTGAAACCGTATTTTTATTGACTTCATCCGGAAAATCGTTTATCAGCAGCAGCATCGTACGGGAAATCATTAACCATAACGGGGAATACGGACTTTTGGTTCCTGATTCCGTACGGGTTGAGAAAAAATAATAATTGATGAACCATACATGATAAATGGTCAAGACCGCAGTCTATAAAATCTTTTATCATTATAAAATATGCATGAACAGTTCAATTTTGCCATAGAGGTTCTCGGGACGATTTCTTTTTCGATGTCCGGGAGCTTTGCTGCAATGCAGAGGCGGCTTGATCCGTTCGGCGTATTGATCATAGCATTCGTAACTTCAGTAGGCGGCGGAACGGTGAGAGACCTGCTCCTGGATATCCCGGTGTTCTGGATGCATGACCTGCTCACCTGTGCACTGATTATCATGACCAGTATTTTCACCATGATTTTTAAGTCTTTTGAAAAGAACTTCCGGGTCACTTTATTTATTTTCGACAGTTTCGGATTGGGGCTGTTTACGATTATCGGGGTGCAGAAAGGACTGCATGCCGACATCCATCCTCTGATCTGTATCGGGTTGGGAACCATTACCGGCTGCTTCGGCGGGATTATCCGGGACATCCTGCTCAACCGCATCCCGCTGATTTTCAGGAAGGAAATTTATGCTACCGCCTGTATTGTGGGAGGCTCCGCATTTTTAGTGCTGACAAAATTTACCACCCTGACCTATACGGTGGTCCAGGTTTTTACTATTATCCTCATTGTTGCCATAAGAACATTAGCCGTAAAATACCAGTGGCAGATCCCGAAATTCTACGGGTATGAGAATAATTCTGAAATGTAAGAGAAAAAATCTTCGCTGTTTACCTTTGCATTGAATAAATCAGCTTTACACAATGCCTTTAAAACAAGGCAGGGCATCATCTAAATACTTTAAAAGATCAGTATTATTCCAGTATTCTGCATAAAAAAACACCTGAAATAAAATCCAGATGCCTGTTTATTTTTAGAATCCGTGTTTTGATTAACTGAACTTCCCTCTGTTTCTCATATTGGGATTGTGCATATGCTTTTGCATGGTCGGCATTTTCAGCTGGTCCTTCATCATTTTGATCTGATCCGTCATCATTCCCGCACTGTCAAGCCTCTTCGCTTCTTCCAACAGCTTCTGCCCTTCCTGCCTTCTTCCTTTGGAAATAGCGGCTGCTGCCAGGTTCAATGTGGCCATGGCTCTGTCATGTTTCATGTTCAGTCCGTATTCCAGGGCTTTTTTCATAAAAGGTTCTACTTTTGCCGGCTGGGCCTGCGCCTGTGTTAATCCTGTAAGGTAATGGAAATACCCATACTGTGATTTATGAAGCTGCGCCTGGTAATTGGTGATATTCTGTAACCAAACCGCTGCCTTCTCCATATTCTGTTTTCTTAACTGCCAGAATGCGAGCAGGATATACTCATTTTTAAAGAAAAGGAGGATCGGAGCTGCTGCCAAAAGGAAAATTACAATCCCCCAGCCCAGATTCCTGGTGAAGAACATCATGTAAAGCCCTAAAAGTATAAGAACGGCTGCAGCAGCAATTTTTATGTATTTATTCATTATTAAATTTTAGAATTGCAAAGATAATAAATTTAAGGTTCAGACTTTGCGGTCCGGGGCCTAAAGTTTAACGTTATTGTTACCCTGAGCCCCAACAGCTGGAATGTTAATCCTTTCATAGGCTTCAAAACAGAAATCATAAGGATTTTTCTCATCTTTTTCATGGCAGGTTTCCTGTACTTTCGTCCATGCTTTTTTATCAATCTCCGGGAAAAAAGTATCCGCTTCAATATCGGCCTTTACCGTGGTAAGCTCTATCCTATCAGCAATATCCATGGTCTGTGTATAGATATTTCCTCCTCCGATAATGAAAATATCCTCATCAATCTTCTTGGCAAACTTTATCGCTTCTTTTATGCTTCCCACGATCAAAACCCCTTCTTCAAACCAGTCGTTTTTTCTCGAAATTACAATATTCGTACGGTTAGGCAGCGGTTTCCCGATACTTTCAAAGGTTTTTCTTCCCATAACCACAGGATGGCCCGATGTGATATCTTTAAAATGTTTTAAATCTTTCGGGAGGTGCCAGAGCATCTGATTATTGGAACCGATTCCTCTGTTTTCCCCCATCGCAACAACGATTGTAACCATTAAATAATTTTTTACAAAATTAGCACATAATTTGTATATTTGGTCAGCACAAGAAAGTTAAAATAAATAAACTATGAAAAACAGAGGCTGTCTGAGCGCCGGAACCATCGGTATTGCTCTGCTGATTATTGTTGCCGTATTATTCTTCTGGGGTAAAAGCGGGTATAATAATTTCGTTACAAAAGAACAGAACGTCAATACCAAATGGTCTAACGTAGAAACCGTTTACCAAAAAAGAGCCAACCTGATCCCGAACCTGGAGAGAACCGTAAAATCCTATTCGAAATTTGAGCAGGAAACGTTAACCAAAGTCGTGGAGGCACGTTCAAAAGCAACATCTATCAATATCGACCCTACCAATATGACCGAGCAGGATCTTGCCAAGTTCCAGGCTGCACAGGGTGAACTTTCAGGAGCTTTAAGCAGGTTGATGGCCGTGGTGGAATCTTACCCGAACTTAAAGGCAGACCAGCAGTATATCAATTTCCAGAGAGAATACACGGCTATTGAGAACAGCGTAAGAACGGAAACCGTTTACTATAATGCAGCTGCCCAGGATTACAATACCTCAATTAAAACCTTCCCGAATAATATTCTGGCCAACTTTACCAATTTTAAGGAAAAACCTTATTTCAAAGCGGAGGCAGGAGCACAGAAAGCCCCTGATGTATTCTCAGAATAATATAAATGAGCAGTAATTTCTTAACCAGTCAGCAGATCGCTTCCCTTGTGGAAGCGATTCAATCAGCAGAGGAGCATTCTACTGGCGAGATCAGGGTGCATATTGATTCTTCAACGGATCAGGACAGTGCCAAAACCGCATTTGAAGTTTTCAGGGAACTGTGTATGGATAAAACAGCTGAAAGAAATGCCGTATTGTTCCATGTGAATTTTGAACAGCGGTATCTTACGATTATCGGAGATACCGCTATTCATGAAAAAGTACACCAAGCTTATTGGGATCATCTGCATGACTATATCACGGCTGAGTTTGCCAAAGGGAATTATTACAAGGCTTTAAAAAGCGGAATCCTGGAAACAGGCCTTGAACTAAAAAAATATTTTCCTGTAAAAGGGGAAAACCACAACGAGCTTTCTAATGAAATTACCTTCTCTTAAAATTGTTTTTTCATTCGTACTGTTCTGCCTCTACACTTTGGTATCGGCACAATATACGGTTCCTGCAAAACCCGGCGTGCTTTATCCGGTATATGATGAAGCCAATTTACTGAGCCCGCAGGAAAAAGACGGACTTAATAAAAAACTGATTGCTTTTGCAGATTCTACCTCTACCGAAATTGAAGTGGTTATCATCCCTTCCACCAAAGGGGAAGATATAAATTTCCTTGCAACCATGTTCGGGGAAAAATGGGGGATCGGTAAAAAAGATGTGGATAACGGCGTTGTTTTTTTAATTGCCACTGAAGACCATACGATGTCCATCCAGCAGGGAAGAGCGGTTGAACAATACCTTACGGCATCCGTAGCCGGGCAGATCCTAGACTATATCGTTACGCCTCATTTCAAAAAAGGCCAGTGGTATGAAGGGATCAACCGGGGCACCTCTGCCATTATGGAAGCCGTTCAGGGGAAATTCAAACCATTGAACAATCCAAAAACCGGAAGTAAAAAAGGAGCCGGCAATTTTGTGTTTATTGCCATTGTTATTTTTATCATCATTGTCATTGTTTTCAGAAACAGAGGCGGCGGCAGAGGTGGTGACGATGATGATGACGATGTCATCATTTCAAGAAGAGGGCGCAGAAATTATCCTGGCGGATTTTTCCCTTTCCCCGGCAGTTTCGGAGGCGGCGGATTTGGCGGCGGAAGTTCAGGAGGCGGCGGTGGTGGATTCGGCGGTTTTGGCGGAGGCGGAAGCTTCGGCGGAGGCGGTGCGTCCGGAGGCTGGTAGGATTAGAATATGAAATATTTAATATTTATTAAATATTATTTTCTTTCTGCAAATTAACTCTACTGCATAATTTTCCAAACATTCAGCACTTCTCTTAATCACTGGATGTGTAATTGGCAGCCATGATTCCATAGAAACAGGAGTAGGGTCAATAAGAACCGGATCTTTAAAGGCCTCCTGTTAGTAGGCTACGCTGGTCCTGCACTACAGGCATGGGCTGTACTGTTTCTGAAAAGCTGTACTGGAAGCCATCCAGATAATCCGTGTGTTTATATTAAGTAGACTGACCTCTTCCGCCGCCGCTGTAGATATTACGCACCTTCACACCGTCTGCGCGGTATAAATAGCTTAAACCAAATTTATCGCAACGCCTCCCCATGGGTCATTCTGTGTAATTCCAAAAGCATCAGGCAGTTTCAAATAATTATATCCTATTCCGGTTCTTTGTTATTACAGATACGAGCGTGACGCTCGCACCAGCAGGGAGTAGTTGTAACGATTGGGACTGCAATCGTAAGTGCGATCGATTATGAAAAAGAGACAACCGTAGTAACACATCCAAATGGAAGTAAAACGACAACGGTAAGAACAAGAAAATCATTTGGCGGCGGAGGAAGCGCTGCAAAATCACTTTCCAACAATACGAGTGGACATATAGATTTTGATCACATCTATGTCTCTTCGAGTAAATCTTATGATACTTCTGTATATGAAGAATTGGACGGCCCTATCAAAGAAGTAGTTTTTACTGGTAAATTCAATGAATTAGAATTAAAATCAATATCTAATACTTTTTAACGTTAGCCTACTATTATTTTAACCCCCAAAAGAAGTTTCTTTTGGGGGTTTATTTTTGAAATTCTGATAGCTTTTGTAATAGACT
The DNA here is from genome assembly GCF_034047335.1 of Chryseobacterium sp. JJR-5R. Classification (NCBI taxonomy): domain Bacteria; kingdom Pseudomonadati; phylum Bacteroidota; class Flavobacteriia; order Flavobacteriales; family Weeksellaceae; genus Chryseobacterium; species Chryseobacterium sp. JJR-5R. Next base: position 673,631 of record NZ_CP139137.1, on the reverse strand, counting down.
TCTAATGATTTACTGTCTTTAAGTTTCTAATTTTACCGTTCTATTATAACCTGCGATTGTTCTACATAACTGTCCCATCTTATTCTTATAAGATAATATTCCTGTCATAGCTTATTTCCCGAAGAACTTATACTCTGATCCCCTATTTTGTTCTTATCTTTTCTTTGTAATATTTCATGCTGGAATTGCCACCGTCTTAAATACTTAAGCTATACGCTTACACTAATGGAAGAATGTTATTTCATTATTTTACAATTATATAATTCCAATTCCTATCAGAAGGATTCCAATCTTTTGTATTATAATAATCTATATCCCAATAATTACGGTTATTAGCAAAATCTTCATAAGAAATTTTAGGATTATCTAAATCACCAAAAAGAAAAGTATAATTATTAAATTTTCCACTTTCTTTTCTGAATTTAATTTCAAAATAAAATGGATCTGTCCATTGTTCATTTGAATTTTGAACGCCCCAAATCATTATTCCCCAAACAGATAATTTTTCATCAGATAATTGTAGTTTCGTTAATAAAGAATCATCTATCCATCTATTAGAATTCCAATCAGTATTTTTTAATAATACTTTTTCAAGAATGGAAGCCAATAAAACTGAAATATATCCTGTATACTCGTTATAGTAATCGTGACTTTCAGAGATCACTTTATTATTCAAATTATTCTGAATTTCAAATAATAACAAATTTTGTAATTCTGCTAATGATTTCATTTCTTATTTTCCTAAATGTTTTTCTATTGACTTTATTAAATCTTGTTCCGCTCCTTGTCTTTGGCCATGAGGACGATCTCTACCAAGTTGTGATGTTACCTCAATTCTCTTTTGCACACTGTTTTTTAGCTCTTTAAGTAATATTTTTAAATCTTCTTTCGAATAATTTATAAGATCTTTTACTTTAGGTAAAGTTCCATGTACTTTTCCAGTGGCGTCTAAGGAAGGTAATTTAGTTGCAATTTCTTCAGCTTCACTGGCTAAATTTTGCAATCCTTTAACATTTCCATGCTTCACTTGAATGGCAATTGCTGCTAATTGTACGGCCTGAATTGCTTCTTGATCTTCGGCATCTTGATAATCAATTATTGTGTCAAGAGTAGCCCAACCAGCAGAAGCCACAATATTACTTCCACCCATTATAAAAGTACCCATTGCAAAAGCAAGGTTTCTTTCAAACTTTTCAGTAGCAAGAGCGGCGTTACTGCCTCTAATTCCTGCTGCTAATCTATCTTCTGAAGCATGATATGCAGCCAAATTATTAATACCCATAAATGAAAGCGAACTTGGTCTTGTATAAGTCATTACAACCTCTTCTATAGGCTGCCCTCCTTTAGGACCATATACTTTCTTGGGATCCGGATCTTCTCCGATCATCCCTGTTGGATCTGCATATCTTATAGGATTATTATAAACATAAGAATAAGGACTATACTTAAATTGCAATTCCGCCAAAGGATCAACCACGCCCCATCTCCCAATATCGGGCATATAGAACCTGGCTCCGTAATCATACATCCCAGACTCCTGAATCTCCTTTCCATTATACTTATAGCTTTTGTAGCCTCCCAGCATACTTTTCATCCCTCCGATATGGTTCATCCCAAAGGCATAATAGTTATTCGTATCCTTGATCTGAAGGTTACCCTGGCTGTCCTTTGCATAATTTACCCTTGCATTTCCCAGATAGTCCCTGTACTGGTAAATATAGCGGTTTTCCGTGAAACTGTAAAATCCTTCTGCAGTGGGAACGAAATCCAGCTGCCAGCCCAAAGCAACAGGGGTCGGATCAATAAGAACAGGATCCCTAAAGGCTTCCTGCTCATAGGCTACACTGGTCCGGCACCATGGACAAGGCTGCACTGTCTCTGAAAAAATGTACTGGAAACCATCTAAGTAATCCGTATATTTATAAGTTGACGGCATTCTTCCTCCTCCGGTACTATAGGTCTTACGCACCTTCACACCGTCTGCCCTGTATAAATAGCCTAAACCGAAGCTGGTAGAGTTTCCGCTCAGCGGATCAACCTGGGTAATTGAAAAATTATCCGGTAGGTTTAAATGATTGTAAGCAATACCCTGTATGCCTTTATCCTTCATATTAATCATGCTCCCGTTCAGGTCATAATCAATTATATTATTCCCCCCTTCATAGCCGGTACTGTTGGGGATATTCTCAATCACTTTTGTAAGGCGGTTGCCTGCATACTGATACTCCAGGTCATCAACCAAAGTTTCCGTAGGAGAAAATACCTGCGGAGCGGACCGTTTTAAGGTATTGATGTTCCCGTTCAGGTTATAAAGCTAGAAAAGCGTACTCGTAGAAAATTACTATTACATTATAACACAAAAACCCATCGCAATTGCGATGGGTTTCTTTATTTATCTGCCACACGATAAAATGTTGCGGTAGCGAGGGGAGTTTTATTTAATTTATGACAAAAAATTCATCAATAAAGTTTTTATCTTTATCTAAATATAAAACATAATAAGCAATATTTTTGCTCCTACATTGTATGTTTATTTTAACCCTATAGCTATTTTTAAATAGTTCATTTTGATCGTATAAAACATAAGAGACACTTTTGTTTATTAGCTCTGGTTTTTCATTCTCGCAAGAGCTTTTTAGCTCATGCAATAATTCTTCATCTTTTAAAATATTATTTAAATACTCAGAAGAAATTTCGAATAAATTTTCTGTATCTATATTATTATTCATAAGCTTACTATTAATGTCCCATTACTTTTTCAAAAACAATATGACCATTTGCATTTGGATTACCATAAATCCTAATATCTCCACCCTTACCTAAAATTTTAACTTTATATTGGAATCCTGTTTGAGCAGCCTCTGTTGCGGTTAATTTTATTATTCCTTGTTGTCCTTGAGCACCAACTATACCTTTACTAATAGCATTTTTAACTTTTGTTTGTATTGCAGGATCTAATGAGTTAAAAACCTTACTTAGTACCCAACCTGAAGTACTTTTGCCAATTCCCATTCTAGCAACATTGCCGAACTTCCCTTTCTTAATATTTATCAAGGATATAGCTGTGGCAATGATTATTTCTTCAGTATCATCACTTTCTCCAATAGAACTAAAAGATTCAGATATAAGATTCGGGAGATCCATAACAAATTTTCCTACTCCTTTTATGTCTCCTAGTGGACTTTTTCCATAACCATATTTAGATTCAAGCCATGCTTGTTCTTCTGGAGTATTGGGTCTAATTGGTGCTAAGAGTGATAATGTTTCTTTAATATCAATTCTAGAAATAATATCAGCAGCTTTAGAAGTGAATTTTTTAACACCTGTGACTATTACTTCCTGAATATCAGCAGGGTTATTCGCTCCTCCTTTTGCATTTGGATTGATTTCTGGATTTTTACTCTTATCTGGACAGCCTTCACAAGCTTCCCCAATCATCCCAGTCGGATCATTAAAGAAAATAGGATTATTATATACATAAGAATAAGGACTATAATGGAATTGTAATTCACTTAAATCATCCTGAGTACCCCATCTACCGATATCCGGCATATAAAACCTGGCTCCGTAATCATACATCCCGCTTTCCTGGATCTCCTTTCCGTTATACTTATAATTCTGATAGCCTCCAAGCATACTTTTCATCCCTCCGATATGGTTCATTCCGAATGCATAATAGTTATTGGTATCCGTAATTTCCAGGACTCCTTCACTATTCTTCTCATAATTCACCCTCGCATTTCCCAAATGGTCCCTGTACTGGTAAATATAATGGTTTTTTGTGAAACTGTAAAACCCTTCCGCAGTTGGAACAAAATCAAGGATCCAGGTTGGGGTTAATGTGCCGGGGTTGGTTGGATCAAGAACAACAGGATCTTTAAAAGCTTCCTGCTCATAGGCAACACTAGTCCTGCACCACAGGCATTGGGTAATCTCAGAATACCTGTATTGGAAACCATCCAGGTAATCCGTAACATTAGTGGTGATCGTAGGATTTCCCCTGCCACCGCCACTATAATAGGTTTTGCGGACCTTAGTGCCATCCGCACGATATAAATAATTTAAACTAAAGCTTGTAAAGGTGCCGCCGAAAGGATTCTCCTGAGTAATCCCAAAAGCATCAGGTAAATTCAGATGGTTGTATCCTATCCCATCGATGCCTTTATCCTTCATATTGGTCATGCTCCCGTTCAAATCATAATCAATTACATTGTTCCCTCCTTCATAGCCGGTACTGTTGGGGATATTCTCAATCACTTTTGTAAGGCGGTTTCCTGCATACTGATATTCCAGGTCATCAACCAAAGTTTCCGTAGGAGAAAATACCTGCGGAGCGGACCGTTTTAAGGTATTGATGTTCCCGTTCAGGTCATAGGTAAGATATTCATTGAAACTTCCGCTTACTCCCGTGCTCGGCTCACTGTAAAAAGCATTTATCAGCCTGCTCAGTTTATCATATTCATAATTATACCTTTTCATCAGGTTTTCTGAACCGTTGTTCCAGTCTACTTCTGCAATATTACCGTTGAATCTGCTCGGTGCAATATTTGAGGATACCGGGTTATTATACCTGATCTCATATCCAAAAAGTTTCCCGTTAAGATTTGCCGGATCGTTGATTTTGGTCATCCAGCCCCGGATGTTGTAGGCATAATCTATACTCTGAAGCGGAACAGAAGGCGATATGCCTCCTACTTTCTTGCTCTGTAGCTGGGACAGTTCATTATAGCTATTCTGGGCTAAATATTCCATCGGGTTGCTGTCTACCTGATGTGTATGGGTAAGCAGCCTGTTCTGATGGTCATACGTAAAGTTTTCCGTAATTACCCTGTTGGTATCCGTATCCAGCCTCTTGTGACGGGTAATGCTCTGCTGGACCACGCCTGCAAAATCCAGCTTAGAATCAATCTTAGTGCGGCCGCCTAAATGGTTAATGGAATAAGATCCTATAGAACGTCCTTTTTTATCGTAATACGTATAGTTCTTCGTCCAGTTGTCATCTTCGATATTTTTTACCAGACTCATCACCGGAAGGCCTTTGGTGCTTCTCCCGTCTGCTGCCGGATTGTCCGTTAAGGTCGGCTGACCGATAATATCCGCCGGGAAAGTGGGACTGAAGTCATATGGAGGATACTTATCATAATAGTTTACAGTAAGGATCTTGTCAAAAACAGTTGGCGCAGCCGTTTTGCCATGATATATTGTGATGCCGCTGTGCTGAAATGACCCTTCTGTCTCAGTATTGCTTCCGAATACAGCTTCAAGATAGCCTTGTATCGCATTTCTGGCACCTCCGTCAATAACAATTCCCATATATAATACTCTGCTGAATTTATCGTGTTTGCTAAATAACCATTTATTTTGCGCTCTCAGATTAGCATCCTGGCTCATAACTAATCTATCCGCTGTATCATAGATCATATATTCCCAGCCTTTCCCGGGAAGTTTCTTCTCCACCAATCTGCCCCTGCCGTCATATTTGTACTGGTAGCAGAGATCAGTGAGCACCGTATTGGGGTCTGCAGCAACAGCTGCTTTGGGAGGAATGACAAAAGCCAGCTGGTTGTATTCATTATAGACATAATACGTATCGGCATTTTCACTGGCACTTAAAACTTTTCTGACCAGTACAACCTGCCCCTGCCCGTTTTTAAACTCAACAGTTACATTATTATCTTCATCCGTGACTGTATTTTTATACAGCTGCGCATTCCCGTAATTAGCTGACTGGCTCATAATAGAGCTGGTAGCCCCATCAACCCAGGTGGTAACCGTAGTGTATTTCTTAACGGCATCACCGGTCATATTGGCGTCATAGCCAAACTGCACAGGCTTGTCACTCCACGCAGTTCCTACCTGCTTCTGCTGAAGGATACGGTCCAAAGGTGAGCTTTCCAATACCTTTTCAGCATAAATCTTTTCGGAGCCATACAATGCAGGCTGCGTGGCGTTGCTTAAGGGAGAAGTATAAATAGCCCCGTTCTGCGTCCCCTGTTGGGGGACGGGCAAGAAGTCTTTGGCCTGTCTGCCAAAGCCATCGTATTCGATATGGGTCACCACATCTTTTCCGCTTGGGGATGCCTTGACATTCACCATCTGCTTGGGCCGGCCCAATCCATCAAAGTACTGGACCGTTTCTACCTGCCGCGCTGTTGAGCTTGAAGCCGTAACAGGCTCTAAATAAGTCCGGCTCTGGATATAATTTTCTGTACTGCTAAGCTGTGCCTGGGACCATCCTGATAAAAAAATGGTGCCTATTGGGATTAATATTTTTTTCATTGGTATTAGTTTACATTATAATTAAAGGCAATATTATATGGAATACCTGTAGAAGGATTTCCGCTTCCTGTCCATCTCAATACAGTTTGACCAGATCCTTGATAAATGGTAACTTGCCAATTTCCTGAAGTCTTTGAAATTGTTGCAGTAGGCCAGCAAGGTGAAGGAATATATCCTATTAATACACCACCAGACCAATTTAATCCCGGGTTTGCTGTAATCTGAAAATAAATTTGTGCATTAACAGTATTATTGACCTTTTCAAAAGGTGCATATTGTAGCATAAAAAAATTACTGGAAATCTGAGCATTGAACTGACAAAAAGCATCATAACAGCTGCCATTTGCATTTGCGTAAGCCTGCCCATTAATGTTGATGTCGTTCCGAGCTTTTTGATCAGCATCAGCCTGGCTTATATTTGAGGTATATATGTTTGCTGGAACTGAATAGTTTATAGAATTACCAGGCAGTTGCCCACTACCACAATTATTTTTAACAAATGATTGATTCTTAGCTGCATTATAAAATGTAGGTAACACATAATTGTATTCATATTCTTTGATTATACTATGATCGGTATCTCGAATTTCTTTTAGTTGATTTGCATCGTCATAATAATAAAATTCAGATAATCCTGATGAATTTGTTTTTGATTTCAAACCGATAAGTGGATCATAGGTATATGTAATAACTTTATAATTAAGCATTGAAGAATGATTTCTGAAAATATTTAATTCATTTATTAAAGCTTGTTCCGATAGGCTTGTTCCTACAATATTATCTTCGTTAGATTTTGTAACAATATTATTAATTAAATTTGAACTTATATCAGAAAGCTTAGCTCCATTTACTTCAGCTAATGGTAGAGTTTTGTTATAACCCCAAATTATTGTTACTGGTATCCCATTTTTCATGGTATATTGAACAACATTGCTTTTTTCATCATAAACATCGATACTGCTTTCTTTATCTAATGAATTTGGAGAAATATCTAAAACCGAAGGTCCTATATTGGAGAAATAATATTTAGGCAGATATCTTGTATTGGTCTCTTCTGGAGCAGAGTCTACAGGAGCATAAGTACTTCTATTCTCAGAATATTTAATAAAGTTCTTAAGAGAAATATTGCTGATAGGAACCTTGACCATGTTTTTTGCAATCATTGTTGTCTCAAATATTCCTTGATTCGGTAAATCTTGGACACGACCAATGAGTTTAGAATACACATTACCGTCACTATCAGTATTTTTAACTTCAGTTGCATATGGATGAAAATTGCTTCCATAAGTATAATCCAATCTCTTTTTTAGAAGCTTTCCGTTAAGATATTCAATTGTTTCTTTTGTAGATAATCTATTTATTGAATTCAGCAGTTTTATATTATAATTTTCTTTATGATTTTCAAACCAACCAGTAAACGTTCTGGCCGTCGTTGAAATTGAGTGATTTCTGTTATATATATTAAGTATCTTGTATGAAGCATAATTATAAGTTTCTTCAATTAATTTGGTGTTATTATCATAAATAATTTTTTGTTTCAAGTTTCCTCGTCTATTATCATTATCATTAAAACTAGTGGCTGGATAAAAAGAATGTTTAGCAAAAAAAGATGTTTGAGGTAATTCATATTCATTTGGATACTCTTTCGCAGAACTAAAATAGTATTCAGTTCTACCTTTGTTCGCAATTTTTTCAGTAACCCTGCTATACCCAATATATGCCCCTTGTGTCAATTCAATATTCGACTTATTGTAACTGTAGGTTGAAAAAACAAGATTTTTTGTTCCTGAATTCCAAAATAGCAAGTCTGCAATCTTTGGAAAATTTATCATTGTACCCGAAGATTTTCCATCTGCTTCTAAATATTCATAATGTTTGCTTATAACATTTCCATTTCCATCATCAATAATTTGGTTTTTAACTCTGTTGCCAGGTGCTATAAAGTCAATACCGTCTAAATTAAACTTATTATTTTCATAAATAATTTTATTGCTACCTTGGGTAGGATAAATAATTTCGTTAAGTAGCCCTGCTTGCGAAAAGCTATTAGGGTTTATATTTGCCTGTCCATCAATTTTGATAGATGTATTTGAATTAATTAAGTTCGTTTGAAAAGGTAAAATTGAAAACCTTCCTTTATTTGGAGTAAAAGTAAAATTAGGTGAAAAAAAATATTCTGTAATTAATGGATATGGGGAAGAATATGTAATATCTACATTATTAGGTTCAGCATTGTAATATCCTAAATAATCCTTACTTTTTGAATTAAGTGTTGGTATAGCATTTTCGCTGTTGTATTTAAAAAAGTAGTTTGATATTTTTTCGTTGTTCGTATCTACTTCGTAAATTTGATCAAGTTTTAATCTGAAACAATTAGCAGAATTATTAAGTGAGCATTCCACTTCAGAACTTTTGAAATACGAATAAACAAATTTGTAATGCTTTACAATTTGACCTGACTTATTAACTATTTTAATTTCAGATAACGCTTTCGAGTTTAATCTATCTTCTCTCACTATATCATAATGGAAAAGAATATCCCCTTGATCCCAAGAGATTTTATCAATTAATTGTTGTTGCGTAATTTTAGATAAAAAACTTGATTTATTTATAGGTCGTATTGGTTGATTAATCGGTGCAATATTACCATTCCCGTAGCTCATTCCCATGTTAAATATCCAATTAAAAAATATGCCCGATTCTAATAGGGAACTTATCTTGTTCACTTCTGAGATTGGAACTGATGATAAGCCTGTATAGTTTTCAGAAATGTCATACTCAAATCTGTAACTCGGAATATATTGAAATTTGACCTCTTTATTATTTAGATCTTTAATTTTGTCAAGATGCCATGCTCCTTTATTAATTTTATACGCTGTCGCAAAGTGAGTGAGATTTGGAAAAAGAATATGGCTGTCAAGTCTCCAATAAGTGCTTTCATTTTCATAAAATACTGGGGTTGATTCACTTATGTCAAAAGTTTTAAAGCTATAAAATGTTCCATCCTCATTTGTTAGATCAAAACCTCTGTAATCGTTATTTTTAGACTTTATTAAGCCAGCACTATAATTGGAAGACTGTTGAAACCCTCTAATTTGATAAAGGGGATTATCTTGATCAATACCGCCAGCATAGCTCGAACTTAGATTTGGAGCAGCATCTTGATAATTAAATCCAGCATAATTTTTTATTTGTTCAGTTTCAAAGTCTCCATAAAATATTTGTCCAAACTTTATTTTTTTTCCATCTAATACTTTAGCTCCGTAAGTTTGAGAACTATCATAATTACTGAAATTTCTTTCTAAAAAAAACTTAGTTGAAAGCCCGGGAGCATTTGCTAAAAACAGATCTGGAAGAGCATCTTCTGTTAAATTTGAAGTATATGATTCTGCAGCAATTGGTGTGATAGGTTGATCTGCGACTTTTCTAAGACTACCTAATCTAAGGAGTTTATATCCATTATATTGTAGATCAAAATCATCACATCCACCGCCACTAGTGAGAATACATGGTGTTGTAATCTGTCTTCCAGTCTCATATTCGTGATCATCAATATCTCTGACTACTCGTGTAATATTGCCTCCTGCATTTAAAAGCCATCCCCATCCAACATTTGAAGCAATATCATCCACTTTATTTCCACCAATGTCGTATTTTAAAGTTATTGGGACTTCAATGTCGCCTGTTTTAATTATATATAAGGGAATTTCAATATCTGGCTTACCAGTATATAGATTTAATGGCAAAAAATTTACTTTTTGAAATGAGGCCACCTCGGGAGATGAAACCATTCTGTTAAATGTAGTTCTTCTTTCAATATTGTTTGGGTCAACCACTAAATCTTCGATTTGGCAAAAATAAAATTGGTGCAACATCACGATGATGAAAATGTATATCTTTCTTAACATATTTTTATTTCTTAATAATTTTAGCGTTTGCAGTTTTCTCGCTGTCTGTTTTTAAAGTAATTAGGTATGCTCCCTGAATAAGATTCTGCGTGTTAATCTTGGTCACCTTATTCTTCGTTTTCATACTCTGCAGCTGCCTTCCGCCCATATCATACACCGTAATCTCCGCTTCCTTAAAGTCAAACCCGATCTCCACATAGGCATAATCACTCACCGGGTTCGGGTAGATCTTAATATCCTGCTTCTCGATCAGCTGGTCAATCTGTTTGTCGCCAAGCTTTACAATCTTCCAGTTCTCTTTCCCGAGTTCCTCAGCACTGGTGCCGGCCAGGATAATCGAGCCGTCGTGGTTCAGCCTAATATCTGACAGTCGCTCTTCTCGCTGTCTCTTTTCTCCCTTCACATGCTTCCGCCACTGTTCATTCCCGTTCTGATCCACATACAGCATCCAGAACGTTTCATCATCCGTTTCGATCCTTTCCTCGGATTGGGTATAGCCGCCCAGTAAAATCCCGGTCGTAATGTCTTGGCTTTTAATTCTTGTGTCTTGTGTCTTCGTCATCACACTCATCCCCATCAGCACATCACGGTTTCTAAAGCTGTACGACTTCTGCCACAGGTCTTCGCCTCTTTCATCTAGTGAAATGAGCCACAGATCCGTGCCTTCTTCGATGCCCGTCGTTTTATTCCCGGATCTTTCCGATCTCGATTCCCCGCCGATCAGAAAACCGGTTGAAGTCAGGGCCAGAGTCCTTGGGTGGTCATCGCCCTTGCCACCGAAATTCTTTTCCCATTCTACCCTGCCGTCTTTATTAAGCTTAATGATCCAGTAATCCCCTTCGCCATAGTTCTCTGTTTTCTTTGATCCTCCTGCTGCGCTTCTTGAATAGACTCCCAGTAAAGCACCGCCGTCTTTGGTCGGAACCATTTTCTCCACTTCATCCAGGCCTTTCCCGCCTAAAATAAGCTGCGAGATTTCCTTTCCGTTTTTATCCAGCCTGATGATCAAAACATCTTTGGAACCGTAACCTTTGGCAGCATTCTGTACATTCCCGGCTACGAAGAATCCGAAATCGGTAGTCTGGATCACCGCTCTGGCCTCTTCATCGGAGGATCCGCTAATGGTTTTCTGCCATAATTCATCCCCGAATTCATTAATCCGGATCAGCCAGATATCAGATCCGCCTTTGGAATCGTCTTTTTTATCAAGGCCTTTCGGGCTGTAGGAAGTACCTGCCAGAAGGAAACCGCCCTCCTGGGTATTTACCGTAGCCGATAAGAAATCATGGTTCTTCCCGGAGAAGTATTTTTCCCAGACTTCTTCGCCCTGTTGGTTCAGTTTAACCAAATGATAATCATACCCTTGGTTTTGTTTGCTGTCTGAAGAAATTTTATTGGACCGGATGCTGCTTCCGGAAATTAGATATTGCCCGTCGATGGTAGTGGTCACCTGAGAAAGGAAATCCTGCGTTGAGGATTTGATGTCCTTCTGCCAGAGTACTTCCTGGGCTGAAATGCCCAGAACCGTACACACGGATAGTGCACTCATGTAGAGTTTTTTCATGTCCTTAGTATTTTAATTATTATTTTTTTATAATTCCTGCAAAAATATGTTTTTTAATTCACCGTAAAAAGATGATACATATCAATTTTATGTGAATATGATCATATTTAACCGTGCCCTACTTCTGCTTCATTTCCCTGTAAACTTTCTGAAGCAAAGATATTCCTGCAATGCGACAAAACGTGTCGTATTAAAATTTATTATTGATTATTGAATACAAATCAAATCATTCAACTGAACCACCGATTTCTGTTTTTACTCCGAATAAATCAGCTTTTAAATAAATGAAACTGCAGACAGGCACAGCAGGATTTAATTTCCGTGATTTCAATATAGAAAAAAGAAATATATTGCTGTTATAATAATGTATTAGTATGCAAACTCTAATTTTTAACAATTAAAAATCATTAAACTCTCTTAAAGCACGCCATTAATCCAAAGTTTTTTCATTATATTTACTAAAACAGCCTTATGAAAAAGACGCTGGTCGTTTTTGCACATCCTTATTTAGAGCACTCCAATTCAAATGCAGAGCTTATTAATTTCTATGTCCGCCACCAGCATTTTACCCTTCGGGATCTTTATGAAGAATATCCGGACTTTCACATTGCGGCATTCAGGGAAAGGAAGAGACTAAAGTATTACGACCGTTTTATTTTTCAGTTCCCCCTGATTTGGTTCGGGACTCCTCCCCTGCTGAAACTCTGGGTTGATGAAGTATTTGACCGCGATTGGCTCAAAGAGGAACATACCAATCCGCTGGAAGGTAAAGAAGTTTATATCCTGGTAACGACAGGCGGCAAGGAAAGGTCGTTCAGTAAAGAAGGTACTTACGGCTATACAGTGGAAGAACTGATCAGCGGGCTCATTGTTTCCCTGAATGTTTTTAAAGCCGATGTCAAAGGCATCAAGGTTGTTTACGAAGCCAATAAATTATCAAAAAAAGAAATTATCATGCATAAGCAGAAATTCACAGAACTTTTAAAAAAATAAAGCATGGAAACCAGCTTAGCAATGAATACCCTTCTTTTTCTGGGCGTTGCCATTATCATGGTTCCGCTGGCGAGGAAATTCGGACTCAGCTCTGTGATAGGATATATTGCGGGTGGGATCATTATCGGGCCTTATGCGTTAAGGCTGACAGGAAAAGATGTAAATGACATTATGCACGCCAGTGAATTCGGGGTGATTATGCTGCTTTTTCTGGTAGGGCTGGAACTGGAGCCCCGGAAATTCTGGGAGATGCGGAAAAAGATCATCGGTCTCGGCATGACGCAGATGCTTCTTACCATTTCATTGCTCTTTGTTGTTTTTATGTGGGCCGGATGGCAAATTGATAAAGCCGTTGCGGTTGCCATGTGCTTTGCCTTGTCTTCTACAGCCATCGTGCTGCAGACGCTGCAGGAAAAGAAGAACCTGAAAACACTGGCCGGGGAAGCCTCATTTTCCACACTGCTGTTCCAGGATATCGCCGTTATCCCGATCCTGGCCATACTTCCTCTGATTGCCCACCATAAGGTAACGAACAGTGACAACGAAATCCAGGTGATCATCCAGAACCTGCCGCAGTGGATGCAGTTTGCCACCGTAATTCTGGGGGTTGCCGTTTTAATTTTACTGGGAAGGTATGTATTTGTACCGTTTTTACGGTATGTTTCAAAGTCCGGGATGACCGAACTTTTAACCGCTTCTTCGCTGTTCCTGGTCATCGGGGTGTCAGAATTAATGGTAGCCATCGGGCTTTCTCCCGCACTGGGCGCTTTCCTTGCAGGCGTTATGCTGGCCAATAGTGAATTCCGCCATGAGCTGGAGGCACACATTGACCCGTTCAAAGGCCTTCTGCTTGCCGTATTTTTTGTAAGTGTAGGATCTACCATGAATTTCAATATCATCCAGGAAGATCCGGTATTTATTTTCAGTATGGTTTTCGCTGTTTTGGGGATCAAATTTATCGTGCTTTATGTAATCGGTAAATTTTTCAAAATGGACACGCCGCAGAGCCTGTTTTATGCATTTGCCCTTTCGCAGGTCGGGGAATTTGCATTTGTCCTGATTAATTATGCCTCAAGCCTTTATCTTTTAAATGACGAACTCAATGCCCAGATGATGGCGGTAACTGCGATTACCATGTGTATTACCCCTTTCCTTTTGATTATCAACGATAAGCTGATCAACCCCAGGTTTATCAAAGAGATCCCGGATGCAGACAACGGCTTTAATATCCTGGACGGACAGATCCGCCAGAAGAAAATCATCATTGTCGGTTTCGGGCATTTCGGGAGCACGGTAGGGCGGCTGCTGAAAGCCAATAAAATACCAGCCACCGTACTGGACCGGGATTCAGACCGGGTGAAACTGCTGAGAAGTTATGGGTTTAAAGTATATTACGGCGATGCCACAAAAATCCCTACATTGCGTGCTGCCGGAATTGAAGATGCCGAAATCCTGGTACTCTGCCTGGATGACCCTGATGATAATAAGTTTGTTGCGGATATCGTACGGGAACATTACCCTGAGGTAAAAATTTTCGTACGGGCCAAAAACAGGATTGACGCCTATGATTATTTAAACAACGGGATTGACAATATTTATCGCGAAACTCTGGGAACAGCGGTTGATATGGCGGTTGATGTCCTTCATGAAACCGGCATGCGGAAATACTCCGCAAGGCGGCTCGGGCAGAGGTTTATGGCCATCGACAAAGGATCGATCCGCAAGCTCGCCAAATCTGACGACGACGACGACATCCATCTGTTTACCACGAAAGAACTCCTCCAGCGGGAGGAGGACCTTTTGGCTTATGACAATCTTAATTTTGACAATCAGCAATGGGAAGACTCTTCAAACGATGAGGAACAGCAACAGGAAACTGAGACTGAAAAGTAGCTTAGCTTACTGGATATTTACGCTTCCGCCGCTGGTTTCTTCTTTATTTATTGAGGTGATATTACCTTTTTTATAGACATTGATGCTTCCGCCTGAAGACGCTTCCGCATTGACGGATGATATTGCACTGATATCTACGCTGGCCCCGCTTGAAGCATCAGCTTTCAGGTTCTGCACCATGACATCTTTTGCGGAGATACTGCTGCCCGAAGACGAAGAAATCTCTGCATTCCTGGCTTTTCCGGAAATATCAATGCTGGCTCCTGAAGAAGCTTCGATATCCAGGTCTACCGCCCAGATTTTCCCGCTGAAGCTGCTGCTGCTTCCTGCTGAAATTTCAAAGTCATTGGCTTCAAGATTACCGGAAATGGATGCCGAACTGGAAACTTCAATATCAGTCTTTTCCTGAACAAATTTATCTTTAACGGTAATTTTTGCCGCCGAATTGGCATTGAGCTTATTGAAGTCTTTTGCATAAATCTTTGCTGAAACGTTATGGCTGTCCATTACCCTGATGCCGGCTTTATAATGAACATGAAGCTTTCCGCCGCTGATCTTCGCCAAAACCTCATCAATGATATTTTCCGGTGCATAGATGACCACTTTTTCAACATCCGATTTTATAATTTCGGCATCAATAGCCTGGGAAACCTCTATCTCGTCAAAATTCCCGGTGATCTGTTTCTGTTTTGCCAGCCCATGGTCATTGGTAACGACATTTTCTACCCAGCTGTCTTTTCCGTTTTCACGGTGACTCCTGTCATATTTGCCTTCGCATGAAGCTAATACGATACATGCTGAAAAAATAAGAAGAGGTGTTGGTTTCATATTCTGATTGAATTACAGGTTACTGTTATTTAATGACAACTAATTTATAAAAAATATTACATCTGCTAAAGAAATTATCTTCCCCTGATTATCATAGAGCATATTTCAAATCATTTTTTCTTTTAAAACCATACCAAAAATTCTGAAAACCAATAACTTATACCACATTTTTATTTTCAATGGTACAGAAGTTGAACTTGATACGGTGTACACAAAAAAATATACATTATGATTTCATCAAAAATACACGCCGTATTGGATTATCTGGTAGGCATTCTGCTGATTGCCGCACCATGGCTTTTAGGATTTACGGATAACAGCACTGCTACGATGGTTCCCGTTATCCTGGGAGCTTCCACATTACTATACAGCCTTTTCACCAATTATGAATATTCCATAGCCCGCATGCTGCCTTACAAAATTCATCTTGCCATTGATCTGGTAGCCGGTATCGTGTTATTAGGTTCACCGTGGCTTTTCGGCTTCAGTGACAGGATTTATCTACCCCATGTTATTTTGGGAGCATTTGAAATAGTGGTTGTCATGATGTCCAGAAAAGCAACCAGTACCGTCCGTCAGGCGGAACAGATTTAAAGCAAACCTTTAATTTTTCAATGTGATAGATGAGGTTCTTCTGAAATTCAGGGGGATCTTATTTTTTTATTGCCCGTAAAGAGCTGCCCACCTGTATTCGTAACGTAAGTTTTAATATCTTTATGCTCTAATACATATTTTTATGAAGAAGATTTCGTCGGTATTATTACTCTCTGCGTTAGCACTTAATCAATCCTGTACTACCATGAAAAACACTGATACAAAACAGGAAGTTCCTACACCGGATGCTTCCCTGTCATCAAACCCTTTCCTGAAGAAAAGCAAACTTCAGTATGAAGCCCCCGAATTTGATAAGATCAAGAATGAACATTTCAAGCCGGCATTTGATTTCGGATTAAAGCAGCATGACGCCGAGATCTTAAAGATTGCAGATAACCCTGAAAAGCCGACTTTTGAAAACACGATCGTAGCCTTGGAAAAAAGCGGGGAAGTACTGAAAAGGGCCATGATTGTATTTTCCAATCTTACGAGTGCCGATACCAATCCTTCCCTTCAGGCCCTGGACGAGGAATACGCTCCTGTTTTTGCAGCTCATTCGGATAAAATGTACCTGAATGACAACCTGTACCAGAGAATAAAATCCATCACGGATAACGGTCTGGATGCCGAAAGCCGGAAACTGCTGCAGTTTTACAGGCAGAATTTCGAGATTGCGGGTGCTAACCTTTCAGCGGCAGATAAAGAAAAATTAAAGCAGATTAACCAGGAACTGGCATCGCTTTCCACACAGTATTCAAATAAGCTGCTTGAAGCCAGGAAACAGGGCGGCGTATTCTTTACGGATGCAAAAGAACTGGACGGACTTTCTGCCGATGAGATTGCAGCAGCAGCAATTGATGCTAAAAATGCAGGAAAAGAAGGCCAGTACCTTCTGGCATTACAAAACACCACACAGCAGCCTCTTCTGCAGAACCTTAAAAACAGGGCTTCACGGGAGAAGCTGTTCAAAGCATCCTGGATGAGGGCTGAGAAAGGCGATGGAAGCGATACCCGCGAAACCATTGAAAAACTGGCGGCTTTAAGGCTTAAAAAGGCTCAGGTCTTAGGCAAAAAGAGTTTTGCGGAATGGAAGCTGCAGGACCAAATGGCAAAAACCCCGGAAGCAGCTGCCAAACTGATGAACCAGATTGCTGCACCCGCGGTAGAAACGGCAAGACGTGAAGCAAAAGACATCCAGGATCTGATCGACCAGCAGAAAGGCGGTTTCAAAGTAGAACCGTGGGACTGGAATTTCTATGCTGAACAGGTAAGAAAGGCAAAGTTCGATTTAGATGAAAACCAGATTAAACCTTATTTTGAAGTCACAACCGTACTCGAAAAAGGTGTCTTTTATGCTGCTGAAAAATTTTACGGATTAACTTTTAAAAAGAGGACTGATCTTCCGGTATACCATCCGGATGTGGTAACGTATGAAGTTTTTGACCATGACGGAAAATCAATTGCCATCTATTATCTGGACTTCTATACCCGGGATTCTAAAAATGGCGGTGCATGGATGAGTAACTTTGTGGAGCAGTCTTACCTTCTGGGGACAAAACCTGTGATTGTCAACTGTTACAACTACCAGAAGCCGGCTCCGGGGAAACCTTCCCTGATCAGCTATGACGATGTTTCTACGATGTTCCATGAATTCGGGCACTCCATTCACGGGATGTTTGCAAACCAGAAATACCCATCGCTTTCAGGAACCAATGTGCCGAGGGATTTCGTGGAATTTCCTTCACAGATCAATGAGCACTGGGCCTTAGACCCTGTTGTGCTTAAAAATTATGCGCTTCACTACGAAACAAAGCAGCCGATTCCGCAGGCTTTGGTGGATAAAATTAAAAAGGCGGCCACTTTTAACCAGGGATACATGACTACTGAACTGGTTTCTGCTGCCGAACTGGATATGGACTGGCATACGGTAACCAACGAAAGCCAGCTGATCCCTGTACTGGATTTTGAAAAGCAGTCATTGGCCAAACACGGATTTACCTTGGCAACCGTTCCCCCGAGGTATCATACGCCTTACTTCGCACATATCTGGGGAGGAGGCTATTCTGCCGGGTATTACGCCTATCTGTGGTCTGAAACCCTGGACAATGATGCCTGGGAATGGATCAGCAAAAACGGCGGGCTGACCCGTGAAAACGGAGACCGTTTCAGAAAATATATTTTATCCGTAGGGAATTCTGTAGACCTGAACCAGGCATTCAGGGATTTTACGGGACACGATCCGGATATCAAGCCGTTGTTGAGAAGCAGAGGTTTTATAAAATAAAAATATGATGATGCTGAATATCGGTATTAAAGCATTATTCTCATTATCTGTATTAATTCTGACCTGTTTTGCGGTGAAAAATAAAAGATTCGGAAACAGGTCAGGATCTTTCCATCAATTAAAATCTGATACGATTCCGGATTCAGCTTCTTTTGCTGATCGGGACCGGTGGATTAAAGAAGAAAAGAAATACTGGGATTCAACCTGCCAGGCGGAAACTAAAAGAGCCAAATTTGATATCAAAAACAAGAAATTAGTTTATTTCCATTATTTCGGAATGGTAAAGCAATACCGGAGTAATGAAGAAATGAATATACTTTTAAGAAAAAACAATATCCAGATCGATTCCACGGCGTATCTCTGTACCGTTCCCGCCGAGCTTCAGAATTGCTACGCCACATTAATGGGTAAAGAAATCGACAAAAAATTTGGCCGCAAATTCATTGATTCCTTAAGAAATATTGCAGAAATACAATATGTGAAGAAAAATCCTGATAAAATCTATAATTTTGATGAGTGTGACCAGATACCCAGATATCCGGGAGATACAACCTATGAAGATTTTTTTAAAAGTTACGAAAGGGATTTCTGGAAAGAGACAGCATATCCCGATGATTTTGAGAGCCGGAAAGAAGGAGATTATTACTCCCACATTTCAGCTGATTTTATATTATCCAAAGCAGGAAAGGTTTCAGAGATAAAAATCGATTTAAAATTTCAGAATAAAAAAAATTATAAATATTCCTCTTATTTTATTACGCATCTTAAAAATTTTATAAACAATACAAAATGGATTCCTGCAAAAAGTATGGGAATAAACGTCAACAGTAAGGTTCCATTAACTTTATTTTTTAAATAATAACTATGAAAAAAATTATTCTGGCCGCATTAATAGTCACTTTCGGAGCAGTGAACGCTCAGAAAGCAGCTTCAAACTCTAAAATCGAAACCAATAAAATCGACAAAAACCTGGTCGGATTATGGAAAGGCAGTGAAAAAGACCAGCAGGTTAAGGGCATGGAAAAGCTTTGGATCATGGAAAGAAAAGCGGATGGCACTTTTATGCTCCTTTTTACCACAGTTCAGGATTGTGAGGTTGACCAGCAAGTAGAAAAAGGACAATGGTGGATTGAAAATGGTGAATTCCATGAGCTGCATTACAGTTCCGGACAGACCGACATTTACAGTTATCAGGTTCTTGATCCTTCTCATATCAGATTTAAATCCAAAGAACAGTCTATGGAAATGTCAACTGATAATTATACCTTTATAGATACAAGGATTGAAGAGGAAGATCAGTAAAAACAGAAAAGCATTCAGTTTTGGATGCTTTTTTATTTAATTCCAAGAATATTTATTTGCTGATAGTAGCAAAAGTTACAGAAATGAAGAAAATGTCCGGCTTTAAACTTTAACCAGCCTGCTTCTTATACGAGAGTCAATAAAGGAACCGGCTTTGAATGTATGAAAGAATATTCGCGTAAATTTGTATTTTAAAATATAATCAAGAAATGAACTGTCCCTGCTGCTCAGGAAAACCCTACGGCGAATGCTGCCGACCTTACCACACCGGAGAGAAAAATGCGCCGACGGCGGAAGCTTTAATGCGCTCAAGGTTTTCTGCCTTCGCAATCCCGAACGGTGAATATTTAATGGAAACTACGCTGCCCGGCAAAAGAAAATACCATAATAAGAGTGACCTGCAGGAATGGGGCGAGATCAATACATGGACAAAACTGGAAATTATAAAGCTTCCTGCTTTGAATCAGGTTGAATTTAAGGCGTATTACACCGATCAGGACGGCAATCATCAGATTCATCATGAGCTTTCCTTATTTCAGAAAATGCATGAAAAATGGTATTATGTTTCGGGAAAATTCTTAGGCTGAATAAGCACCGCCTGACTGATAATTAAAAAAAATGTCCGGCAAAACCGGACATTGATTGATATTATTTTTTAATGGGCTTCGTTTCCGTCAGCTCCGTGAGCGTGGCCATGAGCGAGTTCTTCTTCCGTCGCCGGGCGTGTGCTTAAAACTTCCACTTCAAAATCCAAGGTTTTCCCTGCCATTGGATGGTTAAGGTCTGCCACTACAGCTTCCGGCGTAACTTCCACTACAAATGCCTGGAAATTATTACCTTCATTGTCGGATAAAGGCAAAACAGCACCCACAGGCGGAATTCCGGATTCGTTAAACATATCGATCGGCAACTGCGCGATGGCATCAGGCTGCTTTTCACCGTACGCTTCTTCTGACTGAATGGTAAAAGCCGCTTTATCGCCAGCCTTTAAACCAAGGATATTCTGTTCAAACTTAGGAATCATCATTCCCACACCATACAAAAATGTAAATGGATTTTCTGCTGTTGTTTCTTCTACAAGAATCTTACTTCCATCCTCTTCGATTGTGTGAAGTATGTAACGTAAAGCTACAACATGGTTGTTTTCAATTGTCATATTTTATCTTTTTATCGTGAAGTTTTTTTCACGATTACCGGCACAAATATACTGTTTTTGAAACCATTGATTTAAGAATAATCGCTAAAAGAATCTTAAAAAAATATCATGCTTTTACTTTCCGCCGTCCATTTCGTTACGTTTTTTTTGTCTTAAAACGTATAGATACAGGCTTTCAACTTTTGTTCTTGCCCAGTCTGTTTTCCTTAAAAATTTCAGCGAAGAGCTGATGCTCGGGTTGTCTGTAAAACATTTGATGTTGATCTGTTCGCCCAGCTTTTCAAAGCCGTTGTAATATTCCACAAGCTCCTCAAGGATGGCATCAAGCCTTTTTCCGTGAAGCGGGTCTTTGGATTGTTGCTGCATTTTTTTTGTAAAAGTAAGGATTTTGCCTGACTTCCTGGCTGGTTGGGTTCCGTTGAGCCGAAGAATCCCGGAAGAGATACGGTTCATCAGTTCCGGGTGAATTATTTAAAACAAACGGGAGAATCATTTTGTATCGGAACTTTTTATATTTTAGCATCATGAAAAAGCTGTGGCCGCATATTATCCTGATTCCCCTGTTGCTTACCATCCCTGTGGTTTCATCACCGGATTTTGACGGCACGCTGTCTGTTTTCAGCGTCTCGCCTTTTCAGAGGGAATTTGTGCGTTTTGTCCTGGTCATTATTTTCTTTTATGTCAACTTAAATATTTTCCTTCCCCGACTTTACGGCCAAAAGAGATTCAGCCTGTTTTCGGCCTGTATCCTGTTTGCTTTCGGGATCATGGTTTTTCTGCCTTATTATCTGTCTTCTGAACATTTTTTCCTCAGCGAACGGTCAGGAGTTACGCCTGTGGATATGAATCCCCAGAATATGCCGCCGCCCGACGCAAATATGTTTCCCCCGCCACAGATGCCCGGCAGCGGTCACGGCGGTCCGTTCCGGGCCCCCGGCCCGAGAAATGACGGGTCTTTCCATCAGATGATCTTCTCCTCTGTTATTCCTTTTCTCTTTTCATTTTTGTCATCCCTTTTTATCTTCAGGAATAACGAGAAAAAAGAGCTGGAACGCTCCAAAGCAAAAGCGGAATTGTTAAACATCAAGTACCAGCTGCAGCCGCATTTTTTATTTAATATCCTCAACTCCATCTATTCTCTGGCCTTGTTAAAATCTGATGATGCGCCGGACGGTATCCTCAAGCTGTCTAATGTAATGCGGTACGTTGTGCAGGAAAGCAGCAAAGATGTTGTGGAACTGGGCAGGGAAATAGAATACCTGAAAGATTACATGGCGCTTCAGCTGCTGAGGACAGATGACAGCCTGGACTTTTCCTACACTGAAGCAGGTGAAGCCAAGGGGCTGCAGATCGCTCCTTTTATGCTGGTCAATTTCATTGAAAATGCTTTTAAATACGGCTTCAATGCGGAAAAACATTCAAAAATAACGGTAAGGATCGTTGTTCAGGAAGGTTTTTTGCACCTGAATGTCTTTAATTATATTGTTAACAGGAATATTACTGATGAGGACAGCCTGAAAATCGGTTTAAGGAATACCATCGAGCATCTCCATCAGGTATATCCCGTAAAGCATACTTTGGAAATCAACAATAACGGAAAGACTTACGAGGCAGATTTAAAAATTAACTTAATAAAAAACACATGATAAAAGCGATCGCCCTGGATGATGAAATGCTGGCCCTTAAAATTATTGAGAACTATGCCGGGAAAATAGAGCATCTTTCCCTTGAAAAAACGTTCAATATCACAAGCGATGCCCAAAAGTACCTTAATAAGTTTCCCGTTGATCTCATCTTTTTAGATATTGAGATGCCTTCTAAAAACGGCATGGATTTCTACAGAAGTATCTCCCAGCATACAAAAGTTATTTTTACCACTGCGTATTCCGAATATGCGGTGGATGCTTTCAGCATCAATGCGGCAGATTATCTGCTGAAGCCGTTTTCTTTTGAAAGGTTCAGGGCGGCGGTAGAAAAAGTAAAAATCAGCCCTGAAAAAGACGAGGTAAAATACCTTTCCATACGCGCAGACTACAAGCTTCATAAAATCAATTTTGAGGATATTGTCCTTATTGAAGGCCTGGATGATTATATCCGGATCCATTTGAAAGACCATTCTAAGATAACGGCCCGCTCATCTATGAAAAATATCCTGGAGAAGCTTTCTGAAAAGGATTTTGCCCGGGTTCACCGTTCTTATATTGTTCCCGTCAATACCATCAGGACAATCGTCAACCGCAATATCCACATCGGGGATTTTATCATTCCAATCGGGGAAACATACAAAGATGTGGTGATGAAAATCGTAAATGGATGAATGAATAATTCTTCTCCTTTTCGCCCTGAAATCAAATATTCAGCGTAGGATATTACGCTTTACGCTGAAAAATAAAAGCAAATAAAATGAAATAAAATAAATACATAACCCTGAGAGCCTCATCACCAGCATCCCTGTTTTTATGAATCTTATTTGCCTACTTTCTTTTACATGAACAAATTTCATTGATCTGCATACTCCGAAAGTCTTCACATTTCTTAAAAAAACCATATTTACCGGCAGATTCAAATCGTTTACCTCATAAATTTTATCAGCTTTTCTTTTCAGAATACCTTTGATGAAGAAATTAAGGAAAAGGAATATCCGTTTATCTCTTTCTTCTTAAACAGTTCACCTAAAAATCCTGTATTATGAAAACAATGAATAGAATGGGCTTTCTGAAAAGCCTGGGTTTGGCCGGGGTAGCTGCTGTGGCCTCACCGATCCTGATCCGCTGCGGAAGCGGTGATATGACAGATCTTTCTTCCACGGATGCTTCAAGTTCAGGCTCAGGTTCTGCTTCAGGATCCGGATCTTCTGCAACAGGCTGTTCCGTTACCAATTCTGAAACCGAAGGCCCATTTCCTACCAAGTCGCCTTCCTCGCTGGTGCAGACAAATATTGTGAGTGACAGAACCGGGGTTCCTTTCACCATAGGAATTACCGTTCAGAATACAAATGCCGCCTGTGCAAATCTGCAGGGCGCCATCGTAGACATCTGGCACTGTGATAAAGACGGCAACTATTCTGAATATGGAGGGACAGGCATGCAGGCTGCCAATTATACCGCCGTTCATTTTCTGCGCGGAAGGCAGACTACGGATGCTAACGGGAAGGTAAACTTCACTTCCGTTTTTCCGGGCTGGTACAACGGAAGGGCCACTCACATTCATGTTCATATCTATAATGCCTCAGGACAATCGCTTTTGGTCACCCAGATCGCATTTCCGGAAGGCAGCGACAGCGCAGTCGCTCAGGTGGCGGCAAGTACCGGCTACAAAGGCATGAATGGGTATACTTACAATGCAAATGACAATGTATTCAGCGACGGAACGGCCAATGAAATGTCTGCCGTTACAGGAAGCGTAAGCGGAGGTTTTTCTCTGTCGCACACTATAAAAGTCTCAGCTTGAATAAAGAAAGGTTGTTTAGATAGTTTGTTAGTTTTCCACAGCTTGCACAGATTTAAATGGTGATGAAGTGAATGACAATGAGTTGATCTGTGCCGGGTGGAATTTTAAAATCAAGTAATAATGTTAGTTCAAAACCCTTCAAAAATATTTACTTCGGACCTTGCGGTATGGCAGAAAGAACCGGCGTGCATCCTGACCGAAATAATAGGCGGACAGGACAGCAGCCTGAGAAAAACCGCTGAAATCATCTTTGACAAAAACGGCTGTTACGATTTTTGTTACCAGGCAGGCTCTGTTATCCTGATTGTTGTGCTGTATGGCGAAATTACGATCAATGATTTTGAAAAACCGATTTCAGCGGAACAGGTTTTTACTTTAAGATCGGGTGAAAGCAGTGCTTTAATGATGAAAAACAATCTTCCGGATGAAAAGTCCGATGTCCTGGTTTTTGAATTAAAAAGCAAAACCGAAGGGGATTTTTTCGCTGTTGAAGAATTAAATGTAAGTGCAAAGAATACATTAATCCAGATATCTGAAAACATCGGTTACCCTAATTTTATGGGCTTGTATGACGGGAGAAAAGAAGAACGATACGCTTTGTATAAAAAAGGAGGATCTATTTTCGGAATGGTCATCAACGGGGCTTTTGAATTCCAGAACCGGCTGATGGAAAACAGGGACGCCATCATCATCTCTGAGATGGACATGCTGGAATTTGAAGCGTTGAGCGAAAATGCGCTTATGGTATTACTGGAAGTCTGAAAAACGAAGTGAAAACAAACCCTTCCGGTTTTTTCCGGAAAGAAAGCACCGTTTCCGTTGATTTACAGGAAAAAGCAGCGGTAACGATTGAAATATCCGATGAAAGACACGGAAAAATCTTTACGGTTCTGAAGAAGCAGCAACTTGCACAGGGAAAACAGGAAATTAAATTCAGCGGCAACCAATTGGTTCCCGGAATGTATATGGCTAGAATCACTATTGAATATTGTACAGACACCCAGAAGGAAAATTACCCTGTAAAGGTCAATTGACAACGATTGTAAGCAAAATATTATTCATCATACATTAACATCGGGCAAAAATTAAGAAGCAGCCTTTTTTAAAATTAAATTATGAAAGCTATTGTACAACTGGCATTCCGGATCGTCATCGATCAAAATTCCACAATGGCCTGGGATCAATATGTTTTCAATGACACTTATTTTGAATACAGGATCCAGCATCAGGTTTTTGATGGAAAAGACCGCCCTGTAAAAAATTACTGGGAGCTTTTAGCCAAAAATCCGAATGCAGAAAGAATTCCTTTTTTACTAAGTTCCTCGGTTACCAATTACGTTTCCCAGTTGAAGGGAGAAATCAGAAGCCTTCCGGATGTTCTAGGAAATAATTTTTTCCCGGTAGAGCATTTTAAGCTGGACCTCATCAGCTCGAATGTTGAAGATCCTTCAAAACATAAAATCGGACTGACATTTTATACTCCGGAACTGGTATTGATTGATATTATTAACAACACTTATCTTTTAAGTAAAGATACTGCTGATAAAAAAGCATTTGAAACTTTTATGTTCAGCTTTCATCCGCAGGTTGCGATTGCTTATTATAAGGTAATTTGATTTAATCTGATTTGATCTGATTATTGTTTTTAACAGCATCTGTTAATTTATAAACCCGGCCTTTACGGGCTTACTATAGATGATTTTTTAAAGAGCGCCTCCGCAGGTAACCTGTGGAGGCTTTTGGTTCAATATCTTTGATGAGGAGAAGCTTTTATCCTGCGGCTTTTACAAATTTCGGATCAGGGGCTTTACTTCTTTACCGAACAGTTCTATGGATTTCATCATGGTTTCATGAGAAGGATTTCCGACATCCATATGCCCAATAAATCTTGTAATTCCGAAGATTTCTTTCATGTAATTAATTTTACCGGCAACTTCTTCAGGGTTTCCGATAAATAAAGCCCCGTCTTTGCTTCTTCCGCCTTCATACTGCATTTTTGTGAACGGAGCCCAGCCTCTGGCAGAACCGATCCTGTCCATCTGGGATTTATAATTATTAAAGTAGCCGTCAATAACTGTCGGGTCATCGCTTACAAAGGTGTGGGAGTGGATCCCGATCTGCATCTCATCCATATCGTGGCCTGCCTTTTTATATTCCTGCTTATAAAACTCGATTAAGTTTTTAAACTGAACCGGCATACCGCCGATGATGGCTACCATCAGAGGCATCCCCAACTGTGCAGCGCTTAAAACGGACTGAGGGGTTCCGCCCACAGCTCGCCATATCGGAAGCTGCCCGTTATTTTTCGCTCTCGGATAAACCGTCTGGTTCTGCATCGGCGCACGGAGCTTTCCGGACCAGGTAACATTTTCTTCTGAATTGATTTTTAACAGCAGTTCTAATTTTTCATCAAAAAGCTGTTCATAGTCATTTAAAGAATAGCCGTATAAAGGAAAAGATTCAATGAAGCTTCCGCGGCCGACAAAGATCTCGGCGCGGCCGTCAGAAATCAGATCCAGTGTTGAAAAATCTTCGTATACCTTTACCGGTTCTGATGAGCTTAAAACCGTAACACCGCTTGCCAGCCTGATATTTTTCGTGATGCTTGCCGCTGCTGCCAGAACAATTTCCGGTGATGAAACCGCATAGTCGGGACGGTGGTGTTCCCCTAGGGCAAAAACATCAATTCCCACCTCATCCATAAATTTTACCTGTTCCAGAATCTCACGCATCTTTACACCGGCATCACTGTACTTACCGGTAGCACGGTCGAATGACAGGTCGCCGAACATTCCAATTCCTAATTCCATATTGTTGATTTTATGCATACAAAATTACAGCAATCCGCTTTAAAAAGCATTGATGAATGATAAGATCGACAGGATAAAACGGCGGGCATTAAATGAAAATGACATGCTCAGGATTATTTCTTCAGGTACTGGTCAAAATAATCTGTTACTTTCTGCATTAAATGCACCCTGTCTTTCCCTATTACATTATGCGGATGTCCCGGATATACGAAATAGTCCAGCTGCACGCCATTGTCAACGGCGGATTTAATAAATTTAACCGAATGCTGCCAGACCACCACATCATCCTGTGCCCCATGGATCATCAGCAGTTTCCCCTTCAGGTTCTGAACCTTATTTAAAAGATTGGCAGTGGCATATCCCTTAGGATTTTCCTGCGGCGTATCCATATATCTTTCGCCGTACATGATTTCGTACATGCTCCAGTCGATCACAGGGCCTCCGGCAACCCCTACTTTAAACACTTCAGGATGGCGAAGCATAAAACTGGTGGTCATGAATCCTCCGAAGCTCCATCCGTGGATTCCCATTCTTTCCGCATCAACGTACGGAAGGGATTTTAAATAGTCTACCCCCTTCATCTGGTCGCTCATCTCTACAGTTCCCAGGTTTCTGAATACTGCCTGCTCGAACTTCAGTCCGCGGTTGGAAGAACCTCTTCCGTCCATCGTGAAAATGATGTATCCGTTTTGGGCCATATATTCATACCATAGATTTCCTGAAGCCGGAAACGTGTTGGTAACCAACTGCAGATGAGGTCCGTTGTATAAATAAACAATGACAGGATACTTTTTATTCGGGTCAAAGTTTGTCGGAAGAATGATTTTTCCGTATAAAAGCGTACCGTCGTCTGCTTTCAGGTTAACATTTTTAATTTCAGGCCTCTGATAATTTTTCAGCGGATTTTCAGCGGTAAGAAGGTTGCCGGTCTTCAGGGTATTGGTATTGATAATATCGACTACCCTTGGCATATTCTCATTGCTGTAGACATCATAGAGATAATTTCCGTCACTGCTTAAAATGCCGGTATGCATTCCTGCCGCATTATCCAGACGCTGCATTTTAAAGTTTGCCCAATTGATCCTGTACAGGTGTTTTTCTAACGGGGTTTCTTTGGTGGAAGTGAAATAAATTTCCTTTTTCTTTTCGTTAAAGCCTAAAATATCGGATACCAGCCAATCCCCTTTTGTAATCTGTGCCACAAGGCCTTTTTCCAGGCTGTAATGGAACAGGTGATTATAACCGGTTCTCTGGCTCTGCCAGATGAAATCCGTATTTGAATTCGGGAAGAACGTCAGCGGATGCTGGGGCTCAACATATTTCTCACTGGTTTCTTCAAATAATGTTTTTACCAGATTTCCCGTCGCGGCATCATACTGGTTCATTTTCAAATGGTTCTGCCCTCTGTTCAGTACGCCTACAAAAATATATTTTGAATCCGGGCTCCAGGTCACCGCCGTTAAATACTGGTCTTTTTCCCCTTCGATGTTTAAAAACTTTGTTGACTGTGTCTTAATGTTGAAAACACCTAATGTAACCTGATGAGAGGCCTTGCCTGCCATCGGATATTTAATATTATGATTCACGGCCGGGGTTACGGACCAGTCGATGATCGGATAATCGGCTACCATCGTCTGGTCCATCCTGTAAAAGGCTACACTTTCAGCATTGGGCGCAGGAAAAATTCCCGTATCGATTCCGAATTCATTTCTGTGGACATTGGAAGTACCGTTCAGTATATTTTCATCAGAATCATTGGTTACTGCGATTTTTTTTCCGTTTTTACTGATAAACAGATTATTTTTTACCGTAAAGGCAAACGTCTGGCCGTCACCGAAAACTTTCATATCGGAAGCTTCTTTATCCACATCAACGGAATTTTTCACCTTCCAGTCGTTTCCTGATTTTTCCACCCACATCATCCGGCCATCGGCACTGAAGTACCCTCTGGAATTTCCGGTAAATTTAATCTGCGGGACTGCCTTGAGTTTATGGTCTCCCAGGTTTTTATTCAACTGGGACAAAGATACCAGAGTATCCTGCTTATTCGTTTTCAAATTGGTGATCAGGTAGCCTCCTTTTACTGCCTGAATGTATGATTTCCCGTCATCAGACCATGAAAACTGCGAAATATTTTTCACGGCAAGGTTGCTTCTCAACCCGTTAACAGCTTCCGCCATCGTAAATTTTTGGGTCTGTGCCATCGCTGAACTGCCCAAAACCAGCATCATCAAAGAAAACGTATGTAATTTCATTGTATAAAATTGAATGCACCAAAAATAAGAAATAAAAGCCAACCGTTAATAAGTGTTAAAATAAAAGATTTGTAAAATCCAGGGTCATGAACTGTGTGATTTATTTCTTAAATTCATGATGATATTTTAGCTGATGAATGTTGTTTTATGTTTGAATTAAATACCGAATATTTAAAATAACGGCAGCGGCTCTAGCCCAGATAGTAACGGTTACCCCGCAGCAAACGTCGGGAAAGGCCGGGCGTGAGGAGTATGAGTGGATAGCTGGAAAAAGCTCCTGAGAATAAATAATGAGTAATTGATAATGGACGATAGATTCTCCTTTCAAATATTAACTTAAGGCTAATTTGGAGTTAAAACCTTTTTCTTATCCTACGTCAATGAGTTGCACCTCTGTTTTGATCTACATTTGCATTATACATAACAATAAAAATACAATACAATGGCTACAAAATGGACTTTAGACCCGGCGCACAGTGAAATTACGTTCAAAGTAAAACACATGATGATTTCCAACATCAAAGGAAACTTCACCGATTTCACGGCAGAAATCGATGCTGAAGACGATACTTTTGCCAACGCGAAAACAACCGCTACGATTCAGACTGATTCTATTTCTACAAACAACACAGACCGGGATAACCACCTGAAATCTGCAGAATTTTTCAATGCTGAGGCAAACCCTGTCATCACTTTTGAATCTTCTGCATTAAATAATGAAGTAACCGGAAACCTTACGCTTAACGGCGTCACAAAACCTGTGGTTCTGGATGTGGAATTCGGCGGTATCAACGTAGATCCCTGGGGAAATACAAAAGCAGGTTTTTCTTTTGAAGGAAAAATCAACAGAAAAGATTTCGGACTGAACTGGAATGCCGCCCTGGAAGCAGGCGGTGTCATGGTAAGCGAAGAGGTAAAAATTGCCGGCGAGCTTCAGTTTGTAAAACAGGCATAGTAAATTATTATAATTTCCAGGACTCAGTAATTTACCCGCTAAATTACTGAGTTTTTTTATTCATCAAAGCCCAATCTGTCGTGAATCTCAACTATTTACAAAATATCAGTGCCTGTTTTCCGAATACCGGAAAAATGCCCGTCTTATTTCTGGGACACGGTTCCCCGATGAATGCTATTGAAGAAAACCAGTTTGTCCAGGGATTCCGGAAGGCAGCGGATGAAATACCGAAGCCCAATGCTATTTTGTGTATTTCTGCGCACTGGTTTACGGACGGGACCAAAGTCACTGCCATGGATATGCCCAAAACCATTCATGACTTCGGAGGTTTCCCGCAGGCTTTGCATGATATTGAATATCCTGCGCCCGGAAGCCCTGAGCTGGCGCAAGATATAGCAGGTCTTTTATCGCCCGTTCCGGTTGAGAAAGATCATCACTGGGGACTGGATCACGGTGCATGGTCGGTGATCAGGCATATGTATCCTGGAGCTGATATTCCTGTCATTCAGATGAGTATTGATTACACGAAGTCTCCACAGTATCATTTTGACCTGGCAAAAAAACTGCATAAGCTCCGGGAAAAGGGAATTTTAATTATCGGGAGCGGCAATATTATCCATAACCTCCGGCTGATCGACTGGAGAAATATCAATACTATAGGCGCCGGATGGGACTGGGCCGTTGAAGCCCGGGAAAAGACCAACGGCTGGCTTCTGGACGGCAACTTCCAGAACATAATCGACTACCATAAACAGGGAACTTACCTGCAATATGCTGTCC
This sequence comes from Chryseobacterium sp. JJR-5R, assembly GCF_034047335.1. Lineage (NCBI taxonomy): Bacteria > Pseudomonadati > Bacteroidota > Flavobacteriia > Flavobacteriales > Weeksellaceae > Chryseobacterium > Chryseobacterium sp. JJR-5R. The sequence goes on along the minus strand of NZ_CP139137.1, from coordinate 642,580 downwards.
CGAGCCCTGACCATTATTTACCTTTGGTTTACTCATTAGGACTGAAAGACAAGCCTGAAAGCCTTGTTTTATTCAATGATGAATTAATCGGCGGCTCGCTGAGCATGACCAGCGTAAGAATCGGTTGATAAAACCGTGCTGTAAAAGATCCTGGAAACTAAAAAACCGGAAGACTGCTCCTCCGGCTTATGATAAGCAAAAATATGTACTATATTCTTGTAATGGACATTACATGCGGCTGGCCGTCGATCGGGCTGTAGATTTCTACAATCGCTTGCCATACCACCTCTGAAGGCGGCATTGATGCGTTGCACCTGAAACGGTAATTGGTTCCGTTTACCACTTGTGTAGATACTTCTGTAGGGGTATATTTTACGCCTACGAAGCCATGCATTGCTTCATCGAATACTTTCTGATCTTCTGCAGTAAGAGGGTGATAATTTGTCCATCCTCCAGGTAATTGTTCTTGTTCTGACATGATTAATATTTTTTGGGTTTCCTACTCTTCTGGCTTTTCGGATTACGCCCCGTTTAATGGTTTCTGGCCTCCACAGTTAAAGTTTTTTACATATGACAATGACCGTTTTAAAATCAGTTACTGATTATTAATGAGGTTACTTTCAAAATGTATTGTTGTGATCACATGACAAATTTACTGCGGCCCCCGTATATATTTTAGCGTACATCTACTTATTTTTTACAATCAGTATAAGTACCTAACCGGTGATTTAAATATAATACCATCATATTGCACTCCATATCCTACTCATTACCAAACAGTAATATAATACATGGCTTTCATTTGAAACCGATTATTTTTATCACTAAAAATTTAGTAATATTGCTGATCATGAAAAAAACAGTATTCCTTTTCTTATTTTTATTTCCGCTGTATGTTTCATTGGCTCAGGCTGTCATGGGAACCGTAATCAATGATGCCGGACAGAAAATCAGCGATGTAAATATCTATATCGACGGCACCGGAACCGGAACCGTTTCGAAGGAAGACGGGAGTTTCACATTACCACTGGCTGCAAAAAATTCCGGCAATGTTGTCTTCCAGAAAGAAAATTATGAAAGTTTTACCAAGCCTGTTTCTGAAGTTGCAGGCAGGGTATTAAAAGTGGTACTGCTGAAAAGCAATGACATTGAAGAAGTCACGATTGTTCCCTATACGGAAGAAGCCTACAGAAATTTTATCAGTTATTTTCTGGACCAGTTTATCGGGCAGGACCGTGAGCATGTAAGAATTAAAAATCAAAGGACATTAAAGTTCGCCTATGATAAAAAGAACAACACACTGAAGGTAAAGGCTCCCAAAACCTTACTGATTGAAAACAAGAACCTCGGCTATGAAATAGAATACAACCTGATGAATTTTTATGCTGATTTTAATTCTAAAATAGTCAGCAGTCCCGGGACCAGCCTTTTTAAAGAAGTAAAAAGCAACCCTAAAATAAAACTGAACCGCATGAATGCCTATGAAGGGAGCCTGCTCCATTTCTTCAGAAGCATACATGGCAATACGGTTTCTGCCGACCAGTTTATTGTCAACCATGTCATAAGGGTTCCCAACCCGAAATACCCGACTGAAAAAGAATTGGAAACGTTAAAAGATTTCATGGATGCTGCAAAGCTGATGGGAAAATTTGACCTTCCTGCAGACCTGCTTGATATTTCCCGGAGAAAAAATAACCAGAACCCATATGCGCTGGCCATTATAAAGACCATGATTCCGGATTCTGATTATGTTAAAAGAGAAGGAAGCAGCGTTCTTTTCAGTTTTAAAGATATACTTCAGGTAAATTATAAGAAATATAATTATGAACTTAAAGGGAAAGAATTCATAAAAAGTAAAAACCCGGTCGTTTTATCTTCATTCCTTCATCCTGATGGTGAAACTTTCGAAGTATCAAAAGACGGAAGTATTTCCCATACGGACCTGCTGCTGACTGAAGGGGATTTCACAAAAAATAAAATTGAGAATATGCTTCCCTTGGATTATCAGCTGGGAGATTAAAGAAATCTTCCGACTTTATGCCATATTTACTGAACGGCCTGCAGGACATTGATATTTCCGTAACCGTAATCTGAATTCGGATTGGGATAATACGTTGAAGCCTGCCTCATTTTATTCAATACCTGATCGCGTGTCCATGACGGGTTTTTAGACCAGACCAGGGCTGCAATTCCTGCAGTAGAAGCCGTAGCCACAGAGGAGCCGCCAACGTAATCTGTCTGCCCGTTATAATAGCTCAGTACCGGGATGCTGCTTCCTGACGCCCTTTCCATCTGATACGTGAAATCAATTTCAGATCCCGAATGACAGACGTCGCATTTCTGGTTGGAGGTATTTTCTTTTACTCCGGTTACAGCCTGGGCTTCAGGCATCCACGCCGGAAAAATCACGCCGGCAAAATTAGTGAAGCTTGTGGAAGTACCGCCTGCGCAGAAAATCAGCTTGCCTTTGGAATAGGCATATTTTACACCGTCTTCAATTTTGCCGACTGAGAAAATGTGCCCCATGGACATTGAGATAATTTTAACTTTGGTGTTATTCCCCAATTCCGTGAAAGCGGTTTTCACTCCGTTTTGTTCGTGATATCCATCCAATACTACATTTGAAGCTGCCCTATAGGTTACAAGGCTTGCGTTGTAAGCCACGCCCACCGGCTGCCCCATATTATTTCTTGGCGCAGTGGCAGCAGAAGCCATGCTTGTTCCGTGCCCGCACTGGTCATTCGGACCGTCGTACCCGCTGCTCCAGGGCCATACCGAATCTACATAAACACCGTTTTTGGTAACGGTCCTTCCGGATGAAAGCCCGTTATTGAAACTGCTTCCCAGTAAAGTCTGTTCCGGGGAGATTCCGCTGTCGATAACCCCGATGGTGATTCCTGCACCGCTACTATAGCTCCAAGCGCTTATGATATTATGTTTTGAGAAAGACCACGGTGCTTTCGCATTCGGGGCTACAGTTGTATAATCTGCCGCATTTAAAGCCGTTGATTCCAAACCACATCCCGATGATGAACTGCCGGATTTTGCCGTTCCTCCGAATTTCCTTTCATTTTCAAAATAACGGTAATCTGCAGGTTCAACATACCGGATATTCTTCATTTTACGGAGGGCAATAACGGTTTCCTGTTTTTCAATGGCTACATCCATCTGATTCAGATACGGATCTGAAGACAGCAGAATGCGGTCGGTTTTTACTTCATATTTTTTAATCAGGTCTAAAATTTCCTGTTCAACGGCATCATGATCAGGGCTCAGGCTTCTGTCAAAAGAAGATCCGAATCCGATGGAAGCTACTTTATTTCCCTGGAAAACGGCACTCCATACAAAATGGTCGGAAGAGGCATTCCATGAGAACCTTCCTTTGGTTCTGATGGTTTCATTGATTTTTTCATTGATCTCTTTTGCCGTCAAAGGATCTTTCTGTACAACTTCAAGGGAGTCTGCAATGCTTTGAAGATCGTCTCTGTTACATGCCGTAAAAACTGAAAACAGCATGAGTAGGTAAAACACATTTCTTTTCATATACTTTAATTTGGATCACTCTAATATATCACTTTACCCTGAACTACTGATACATGAAATGCAAATTATCTTTAATTTGTTATGCCAGAAATACCAAACAGTAGAAAATCAAATATTGCATAAAAATTTTCGGCTGAATCTGCTCAATCAGTTATAAAATAAAAAAACGGACAGAAGTCCGTTTTATAAATATATCCAGTACAATAAATTATTAATTTAGTTTACGATAAACTGTCTCTCATTAATCAATTCTGCAATGGCCAGCATGTCTTCGCCGATCAGGCGGTCATCTTCAAGCTTGGCAACCCGGGAACGGATAACGGCAAAGTTTTCCTCAATGAGTTTTGAACAGGTGGCAGGTCTCCTGAATTCAAGGCCCTGAGCCGCAAACATCAGTTCAACAGCCAGGATATTTACCAGATTCCCAAGGACCTGATTGAATTTCCTTCCGGAAATGCTGCCCATGGATACGTGGTCTTCCTGTCCTAAACTTGTCGGGATCGAATCTGCGGAAGCCGGAAAGCACAGGGTTTTATTTTCCGTTACCAATGCTGCAGACGTATACTGCGGAATCATAAACCCGGAGTTCAGTCCTGAACTTTCCGTTAACAGTCTTGGTAAACCGTATTTTCCTTCCAGTAACAGATAACTCCTGCGGTCTGAAATGTTTCCCAGTTCAGCCGCTGCCAATGTCGCATAATCCAGTGGCATGGCCATCAGCTGCCCGTGGAAGTTCCCTCCTGAAATTGATTCCTCGGCACTTAATACAATTGGGTTATCCGTTACGGAATTCAGCTCCGTTTCGGCCATGATTTTTAAATGTTCAAAGGCATTCCTGCTGGCACCGTGCACCTGCGGAACGCAACGCATGGAATAAGGGTCCTGAACCCTGTCGCAGTATTCATGGGATTTTAAGTTTTCAGAATTTTTTAAGAACTTCAGCATTCTTGCCGCCACTTTCCGGCTTCCTTCAAAAGGCCTGATCTCATGGAGCTCTTTTCTGAACGGGCTGGCTGAGCCTCTGTACGCTTCAATGCTCATTGCCGCCGTCATATCTGCAAGGTCCAGCAGATATTCAAACTTTTCCAGGCCTTTAATGGCATGGGCAAGGATAAACTGGGTGCCGTTAATTAATCCCAACCCTTCTTTCGGACCTAAAACCAAAGGTTCAAGACCGTTTTTCTCTAAAATTTCCTCCGTTTTGAAAATCTCATTTCCTACCCATACTTTTCCCAATCCCAAGAGCGGTAAAACCAGGTGAGCCAGTGGAGCCAGATCTCCCGAAGCCCCCACGGAACCCTGTTCCGGAACTGCAGGAATAATATCTTTTTCCAGCATCACGATCAGCCGTTCGATTACTTCCAGCGATACCCCTGAAAACCCCTTGGACAGGGCATGTACCTTGGCAATCATCATGACCTTTGAAAGTTCCTTATCAATGGGCTTCCCTACGCCTACGGCATGGGAAATAATTAAATTGTACTGCAAAAGCTCCGTTTCATCTGCCGAAATCTTAGTATCGCAAAGCGGCCCGAAACCTGTATTGATCCCATACACACAACGGTCTGACTCCACAATCTGCTGCACATTTTTCTGGGAGTTTAAGATCTGCTCTTTTGCCGTTTTGTTCAGCTTCGCTTTGTTTGGGTCTTTACAGATCTCCAATACATCATGGAAACTGAAAACATCTACACCGTATATCATGCTCTAAATTTTGTCTTAAAATTAAGCATTTAGTGATAACTGGGAAAAACTAATTTTCAGTACTTATTTTTTCCCTAAATAAACTGATTAATTTATATTTTCCTGCCGAAATATCCTAAAAACTCTGTGGAATGGGATTATTTCAGCTTCTTGGTATCTCAATATACTGATATGGGCCGGAGATAAATTTTAATTTAACATAAATTGTAAGTGCACAGGGATTCTGTGGCTTTTTTCTTGCTTTTAAATTATGTAATTTTGTTATATGAATCCTTCTTTAGAATTACAGCTTAAAACTTTACCCTCTGAACCCGGCGTTTATCGTTATTATGATAAAAATGATCAGCTTCTGTATGTGGGAAAGGCAAAAAATCTGAAGAAAAGGGTGCTTTCCTATTTCAATAAAAACCTTCCCGGATACCGGACAAGAATTATGGTAGGAAAAATCCAGCGGCTGGAAACAACCATCGTTAACAGCGAGTATGATGCCCTTTTACTGGAAAACAACCTGATCAAAGAGCATCAGCCTTTCTACAATGTCATGCTGAAAGATGACAAAACATACCCGTGGATCTGCATTAAGAATGAAGAATTCCCCAGGATTTTCCTGACCAGAACCAAAATCCGGGACGGCTCTGAATATTACGGGCCATATGCGAAAGTACGCCCGGCAAAAATTTTACTGGATACCATCAAACATATTTATAAACTCAGGACCTGCAATCTTAATCTGGCACCTGCCAAAATAGAGGAAGGAAAATATAAAGTCTGCCTGGAATACCATATCAAAAACTGCAACGGGCCCTGCGAAGCCCTGGAAAGCAAAGCGGAGTATGATGAAAAGATTGACGCGATCCGCGGTATTATCAAAGGAGACTTCCGGAAAGCAAAAGAGTACCTGATTGATCGAATGACGGCCTATGCTTCCGGCCTCCGGTTTGAAGATGCCCAGATCATCAAAGAACGGCTTGATATCCTTGATGATTACCAATCCAGGAATACCGTAGTGAACCCGAATATCGATGATGTGGATGTTTTCGGGATGACAAGTGATGAAACGGCCGCCTATGTGAATTTCTTTAAAATCAGAAACGGAAATATCATACAGAGCTTTACCACTGAAATCAAGAAGATCCTTGAAGAAAGTGATGAGGATATTATGGAGGAAGCCCTGATTGAAATCCGGCAGAAATTTGATTCGGATTCAAAAGAAGTCCTGCTTCCCTTCCATCTGCCGATCGAAATCCCGAATGTGAAACTGATTGTTCCTAAAGTAGGCGACAAAAAACGGATTGTGGAGCTTTCTGAAAAAAATGCCAGGGAATACCGCCTGGAAAAATTGAAGCAGGTTCAGATCATTGATCCTGAGAGGCATACCACCCGGATCATGGCAGAAATGCAGAAACTGCTCAGGATGCCCGTTGAACCCAGGCATATTGAAGGCTTCGATAACTCGAATATCCAGGGAACCAACCCGGTTTCCGCCTGTGTGGTTTTTAAAGACGGAAAACCAAGCAAAGCCGACTACAGGATCTTTCATCCCAAAACGGTGGAAGGCCCGAATGACTTTGCCACCATGGAGGAAGTTATTTACCGCCGGTACAAAAGATTACTGGAAGAAGGGGACAGCCTGCCGCAGCTGATCCTGATTGACGGAGGAAAGGGACAGTTGTCTTCTGCCGTGAAAAGTTTACGCTTACTGGGACTGTATGGAAAGATTACGATTGTGGGGATTGCCAAAAGGCTGGAAGAAATCTTCTTTCCGGAAGATCCGATTCCCCTGTATCTGGATAAAAAATCCGAAACGCTGAAAATTTTACAGCGGGTAAGGGATGAAGCCCACCGCTTCGGGGTAAAGCATCACAGGACGCGTAGATCCAATTCAACGATAAAATCTGAACTGGAAGGCATTCCCGGTGTAGGCGACAAAACCATTGAAATGCTTTTGTCCAGGTTAAAATCGGTAAAAAGAGTTAAAGAATCCAGTCTTGAAACCCTGGAAGAAATTCTCGGGAAAAACAAAGCGAAGGTCGTTTATGATTTTTTTAATAATGCATAGAAAAAAGGTTGGAAAATTTCCAACCTTTTTCATTTTATTTAACTTATAGATAAATTATTTCTTCAAAAATATTTCCCGGGTATATTCCCCGTTGGCCTGCGGCATTTCTATCACAATATTCCCGTTTTCATAATATCCCATGGTAGCACTGCCGTTTTGCAGCTTTACCCTGAAAGTATCATTCTTTGTGGTCGCCTTAAATGTGGCAAAAGGAGATGAACTGTCAGCACCCACCAAAATAAACTGGCTGTTATCGATCTGTATTTTCTGGAAATCGGTTTTCCCGTTGCTGAATTTCACAGCTCCGGTATCCGCTGTGACTGTATTGGTTCCGGAAGGTATCTCTGATACTGTTGCTACGGGTTCCTGTACACGGACTGGCTGCTGTGCCTGCGCTACCGGACTGGCAGGTGAAATAGAAACATAGGTCTGTTTCAGGGCATCCTGATAGCCTTCTTTATAATCCTTGATATTTGATGCGCCTTTAACCGATGTAATCACCTTGTCATTACAGTCTTTAAACTGAACCAATACTTTATTGCGCAGAAAACCGCTGTCATTGATAATATCCGCTTCTGCAACACTGCATGGGTTATCTTTTGCCTCTGAAGGCCACTGCAGCTTATCTGCCGGAATAACGGTGTAATTCTTTCCTCTTAATGTTTTGGTCAGCAGCTCTGCTAAACCGAAATCTTCTTTAAATGTTGTAAATTTAGAAGGAAGTGAAATATATTTATAATCTGAAACCTTTTGCCCGAAAGCAGCCATTGAACAGGCCGTTGCTATAATAAGTGAAATCTTTTTCATTGAATGAAATTAATTTAATCGTTTCTGAATTGTCCCATATCCAGTTTCAGGGAAAAGAAATTGGAATAGAAGTTTGATCCACCGATCCCGGAATTGGTAATCGCATAATCCAGGGTAAGTCCCCTATACTTGATCCCGATCCCCGCACTTGGCTGGAAAGATACTTTTCTGCTGAGATCTTCAATATCGGTAATCGACTGGAAGCGATTTACCCCTAACCTTACAAAAATCATTTTCTGGTATCCCAGTTCAGCACCGGCATACGGCGTAATACTGGCAAAATCAGTTGAAAGAAGGGCCGCCGTTTTAGCAAAATCCACATTGATACCGGCTTCAGGTAAAACATAAACACTGCTGTTAATATCAAATATTTTGCTTACCCCCGCATTCAGCTTCGGCATGGTCAGTTCCATTTTATCTTTAGGCGCAGGGTTAAATTCTTCGCCGTTTACAACTGTGGAGAGTTCCTTCTGATTTACGCTCCAGAAATTCACTGTGGTGGTAGCATCTCTCAGCATCCCTCCTACTTTCCAGCCGTTATCCATCTTGTAGATCGCTCCTATATCAAAACCGAAACCGTATCCGTTCGCAAACTTCCCTACATTTCTGTAAACGATCTTAGCATTGATCCCCACGTCCAGTTTCGTGTTTCCGCCGGGATTAAATGCATAAGACAATATTGCCGCGTAGTCAGACTGGGAAAATCTGGTAATTTTATCATAATCGATATTTCCTTCCGTGTCGATCAGCTGGGTGGTATTTAAGATATTATCAACGCCCAGCCTGACCACGGAAACCCCGAAAACCCCTGTTTCCAGAACTTTTGCATAAGCCAGGTAGTCATACTTTGCAATCGATTCGAAATATTCGGCATGCATTGCCGCTCCCTGCCAGTCTCTTTCAACAGACATCAGCCCTGCCGGGTTCCACATCGGGGAATATACATCGTCCTGATTGGAGATTACAGCGCCTCCCATGGCCAGGCCCCTGGCGCCTGCCCCGATATTCAGGAATTCATTGGAGTATTTTCTGATGATCTGAGATTGTGACATCCCGAATGCAAGGGAAAATACGAGTAAAAGATATTTTTTCATCATATAGGTTGATGCTTAATTTAAAGTTTTTTGTTTCTTAGCTTTTATAAATCCGTTGACAATGATAGCCAGTATCATAACGCCTGAAGCACCGTAAAAAACCGGGCTCATATGTTCTGATTCCCCAAAGATAAAAAAAGCTAGTATAATTCCGTAAACCGGTTCTAAATTAACTGTTAAAATTAATGTGAAGGGTGAAATGTATTTCATCAGATTCACCGATTCCAGCATCGGGAAAGCTGTAAAAACACTGGCTAACACCACTATTAACGCAATATCACGGTAACTTATTTCATCCATATGAAAAATTTGCCCGCTGAACAGATAAATAACCGCCAAAATAAACCATCCGGAGAAGATTTCATAAAAAATAATGTTGCCTGAACTTGTTTTCCCAAACATCTTTCCGTTGAAAACAGAAAATATAGTCCCGAACACAGCACAAAGAACGCCATACATAATGCCTTCCTTAAACCTGAACTCCGTTTTAAAAATCAACAGGATGCATGCCACAATAACCACGCCCATGACCACTTCAGAAATATCGATTCTGCGCTTAAAAATAACAGGCTCCATAATCGCTGCAAACAGGGTGGACAGAGAAAGGCAGCTTAAGGCAATAGATACATTGGAAACTTTAATGGAATGAAAGAAACAGTACCAGTGAAAGGCCATTGAAAAACCGATTGCGGCGAGCTGAAAGAAAATCTTTTTTGAAACCTTAATGCTCTCTTTTTTGAAGATTCTGATATAGATGTACAGGAAGATGGCAGCAAAAAGCATCCTGTAAAATACCAGGATCTGAGCATTGGCCTGAATAAGCTTTCCCAGAATTGCCGTAAATCCCCATAAAAATACAATTAAATGCAACCTGAAAAGAGCCAATTTGTGCATATCTGCTTTCTTTTTAATTTTCTGCAAATTTACAAATCGCTTTCTACAAATCCTTTAAAATATGTACGGCAAAATTGTTATTTTTTAAAAAATATATTCCGGAAATATACGAAATAAAAAACCCTAAAAATTTATTCAACTTTCAGGGCCTTCAAATAATAAACTATTAAAAAAATAAACTAGGAACTTAGAGTATTCACAGAGGATATTATCCCTGTTACTCTGATGTAAATTTAAAAAAAATATCATACACTGAAAAACATATATATGTTAAATATTTCATAAATTTCTGAATACCAACAAATTAAACAATTGTTTTAATTCAATATAAATTCTTTGAAAAATAGTATCTTTAAGCGGAAAAAATTGAAATTTTATGGACATCGAATTCAACAAAAGGGAAGATCAGAACAGATTAAAGTTATCCGAAATAAACCGATTACTCTCTGAAATCAAGAAAGGCGGCGGCGAAAAAAGGCTTCAGAAGATTCGTGATGAAGGGAAAATGACGGCACGGGAAAGGATTGATTATCTTCTTGACAAGGGTTCTGATTCCATAGAAATCGGTGCATTTGCAGGTTTTGAAATGTATGAAGAGCATGGCGGATGTCCCGGCGGCGGCGTTGTGGTGGTTATCGGATATGTATCCGGCAAGCAATGTATTGTTGTAGCAAATGATGCTTCGGTAAAGGCAGGCGCATGGTTTCCGATCACCGGAAAGAAAAATTTAAGGGCCCAGGAAATTGCTATGGAAAACAGGCTTCCGATTATATATCTTGTTGATTCTGCAGGGGTTTATCTCCCGATGCAGGATGAAATTTTCCCGGATAAGGAACACTTCGGCAGAATTTTCAGGAATAATGCTAAAATGAGCTCTATGGGAATCATCCAGATTTCAGCGGTAATGGGCAGTTGTGTTGCCGGCGGTGCTTATCTCCCGATTATGAGTGATGAGGCGATGATTGTAGACAAAACAGGTTCCATATTCCTGGCCGGAAGCTATCTCGTAAAAGCCGCCATCGGAGAATCTATTGATAATGAAACACTCGGCGGTGCCACTACACACTGTTCTATTTCGGGCGTTACCGATTATAAGGCTAAAGATGACCAGGATGCTTTGAACAGAATTAAAAATATCATGAAATCTATCGGAAGTACTGAAAAAGCGGGCTTCGACAGGATTGAAAGTTTCCAGCCAAAATCAAAACCTGAGAATATTTTCGGAATTCTCCCGGCCTCAAGAACCGAACAGTATGATACGTATGAAATTATTAAATGTCTGGTTGATAATTCTGAATATGATGAATATAAACCTGATTACGGGAAAAGCATTATCTGTGCGACCGCAAGAATTGACGGCTGGTCTGTAGGAATTGTGGCCAACCAGAGGAAACTGGTTAAAAGCGGAAAAGGTGAAATGCAGTTCGGAGGGGTTATTTATTCAGACTCTGCCGATAAAGCAACGAGATTTATTGCCAACTGCAACCAAAGAAAGATTCCTTTGGTATTTTTACAGGACGTTACAGGCTTCATGGTGGGTTCTAAATCTGAGCATGGCGGAATTATTAAAGACGGAGCCAAAATGGTTAATGCCGTGTCTAATTCTGTTGTTCCTAAGTTTACGGTTATCACCGGAAATTCTTATGGAGCAGGAAATTACGCGATGTGCGGAAAAGCTTATGATCCGAGATTAATCGTAGCCTGGCCGTGGGCAGATCTTGCAGTGATGGGCGGTACGCAGGCTGCAAAAGTTCTGGCACAGATTCAGGAATCTACCTTAAAAAAACAGGGGAAAGAAATTTCTGCAGAAGAACGCCAAGAAATTTTGGATACGATCTCCAAAAGATATCAGAAACAAACGGAGGCGACCTATTCTGCAGCCCGTCTCTGGACAGATGCTATCATTAATCCGGTAGATACCAGAAAATGGATTTCCATGGGTATTGAGGCGGCTAATCATGCTCCGATTACAGAAAAATTTAATCTGGGCGTTATTCAGGTTTAATTGTTTTTAAACAGATATAAACAGATCAGTCTTACTGTAACGGTGAGACTGATTTTTTTTAAAGATATGCAAACAAATAAACTAAGCTACTATTTCTATTTAATTTTTAGATTATAATATGATCCATGCATTTCTAAAATAGATAGCATTGGTTTAGCTTGAAAATTGGATTGTTAGAGAATACAGAAAAGCACAATAAGATAAAACAGGAAATCCGGATAGCACAACTGCAGTGGATGTTTCATAGAAACCTTATTCATAAGTGTGATATATGAAGAAGTAAAAATACAAATTATACTATGTTTTATTATTCTGAATCAAATTATGAATAGTGTGATTGGTAAAGTCATTAGTTTAAATGATTATTGAGAGGACATATCTTTAGTATACTAAAATTCAACTCTTATAAAATGAGAATTATTCAGACAACAAAATCAGTTACTGCGATAGTCGATGTATCGGATCAATTGGTATGTATTGTTTTGGAAACATGACTGGTATGTTGTATTTAATAAAACGCTAATGTCCAGATAATATTTAGTGAGTATTTTTGTATGGGTATTGTATCCCCTGAACTTTGCTTTTAGAATTCCAGATCTTTAAGCATCAGGTATTTTTGCAGATGTGTGTATGTATATTTGATTTTGTAACTGTATATAAACAAAAAAAAACTCCTTCATCGGATGATGAAGGAGTTTTATAAAATAAAAAAAGACTGGCGGCGACCTACTCTCCCGCTTTCGCAGTACCATCGGCGCTGGTGGGCTTAACTTCTGTGTTCGGAATGGGAACAGGTGAGCCCCACCGCTAAAACCACCCTAAAGGTTGTATATAGCTGTAGGCAGTAGGCTATAAGCTTTAGGCTTACAGCGTAAAGCATACTGCTTTTTATCGGTAAATATCATCACAAAGGCAAAACCATTTTGGCACTTATAAGGCTTGGCTTATCGCATGAAGCTATAAGCTTACAGTATCCTGATAGGCAATAAATCTACGGGTAATTAGTACTACTCGGCTATGCTGTTACCAACTTTACACCTGTAGCCTATCAACGTGGTCATCTCCCACGACCCTTAAAAGATGTCTCATCTTGAGGCGAGTTTCACACTTATATGCTTTCAGTGTTTATCTCTTCCAAACGTAGCTACTCAGCGGTGCACCTGGCGGTACAACTGATACACCAGAGGTTTGTTCAATTCGGTCCTCTCGTACTAGAATCAAGCCCTCTCAAACATCTAACGCCCGCAATAGATAGAGACCGAACTGTCTCACGACGTTCTGAACCCAGCTCGCGTGCCACTTTAATGGGCGAACAGCCCAACCCTTGGGACCTTCTCCAGCCCCAGGATGTGACGAGCCGACATCGAGGTGCCGAACCTCCCCGTCGATGTGAGCTCTTGGGGGAGACTAGCCTGTTATCCCCGGAGTACCTTTTATCCTATGAGCGATGGCCCTTCCATACGGAACCACCGGATCACTATGTCCTGCTTTCGCACCTGATCGACTTGTAGGTCTCACAGTCAAGCACCCTTATGCCATTACACTCTACGCACGGTTACCAAGCGTGCTGAGGGTACCTTTGAAAGCCTCCGTTACTCTTTTGGAGGCGACCACCCCAGTCAAACTACCCACCACGCAATGTCCTTCCATACAGAAGTTAGGCTCCAAGTAAGTAAAGGGTGGTATTTCAACGTTGGCTCCACAGACACTAGCGTGCCCGCTTCATAGCCTCCCACCTATCCTACACATTACTTACTCAAAGTCAATACGAAGTTATAGTAAAGGTTCACAGGGTCTTTTCGTCCCATTGCGGGTAATCGGCATCTTCACCGATACTACAATTTCACCGAGCTCGTGGCTGAGACAGTGCCCAGATCGTTACACCATTCGTGCAGGTCGGAACTTACCCGACAAGGAATTTCGCTACCTTAGGACCGTTATAGTTACGGCCGCCGTTTACTGGGGCTTCAGTCAAACGCTTCGCATTGCTGCTAACGCCCTTCCTTAACCTTCCAGCACCGGGCAGGTGTCAGACCCTATACAGCATCTTTCGATTTAGCAGAGTCCTGTGTTTTTGATAAACAGTCGCCTGGGCCTCTTCACTGCGGCCAGCATTGCTGCTGGCGTCTCTTCTTCCGAAGTTACGAGACTATTTTGCCTAGTTCCTTAGCCACGACTCACTCGAGCACCTTAGGATTCTCTCCTCGACCACCTGTGTCGGTTTTGGTACGGGTTGCTTCACTTCGGCTTTTCTTGGAATCTATTTCCTTACAGCAGCTTCGCCCGAAGGCTAGGCCTTGACTATTCCGTCAGTCTCCAGTAAGTACGTAAATCCGTCCCCTTTTTAGTGTGAGCAAGTATGGGAGTATTAACCCATTGTCCATCCACTACCCCTTTCGGGTTCGCGTTAGGTCCCGACTAACCCTCAGCTGATTAGCATAGCTGAGGAAGCCTTAGTCTTTCGGTGAGGGGGTTTCTCGCCCCCTTTATCGTTACTTATGCCTACATTTTCTTTTCTGTCCGCTCCACAATACCTCACGGTACTGCTTCGGTGCAAACAGAATGCTCTCCTACCAGATATAATAAATTATAAATCCATAGCTTCGGTAATATGCTTATGCCCGATTATTATCCATGCCGGACCGCTCGACTAGTGAGCTGTTACGCACTCTTTAAATGAATGGCTGCTTCCAAGCCAACATCCTAGCTGTCAATGCAGTCCAACCGCGTTGCTTCAACTTAGCATATATTTGGGGACCTTAGCTGTTGGTCTGGGTTCTTTCCCTCTCGGACATGGACCTTAGCACCCATGCCCTCACTGCCGCAGAACATTTATTAGCATTCGGAGTTTGTCAGGAATTGGTAGGCGATGAAACCCCCGCATCCAATCAGTAGCTCTACCTCTAATAAACTTTATTGCGACGCTGCACCTAAATGCATTTCGGAGAGTACGAGCTATCTCCCAGTTTGATTGGCCTTTCACCCCTACCCACAGGTCATCCGAAGACTTTTCAACGTCAACCGGTTCGGTCCTCCACTCTGTGTTACCAGAGCTTCAACCTGCCCATGGGTAGATCACAAGGTTTCGCGTCTAATCCTACTAACTATGCGCCCTATTCAGACTCGCTTTCGCTCCGGCTCCGGACCTGAAGTCCTTAACCTCGCTAGTAAAATTAACTCGTAGGCTCATTATGCAAAAGGCACGCCGTCACCCAACTTGTGGGCTCCGACCGCTTGTAGGCGTACGGTTTCAGGTTCTATTTCACCCTTCTATTCGAAGTGCTTTTCACCTTTCCTTCACAGTACTTGTTCACTATCGGTCTTTCAGGAGTATTTAGCCTTGGAGGATGGTCCCCCCATATTCAGACAGGATTTCACGTGTCCCGCCCTACTCATTTATCACTCAAATATGCCTTTCATGTACGGGGCTATCACCCTCTACGGCTGTTCTTTCCAGAACATTCTATTAAACATATAAAAGCTTTTGGGCTAATCCGCGTTCGCTCGCCACTACTTACGGAATCTCTTCGATTTCTTTTCCTCCGGGTACTTAGATGTTTCAGTTCTCCGGGTTTGCTCTCTAAATAAATTTAGAGTGACTGGTCTTCAACCAGACGGGTTGCCCCATTCGGACATCTCGGGATCAATTCGTGTGTGCCGATCCCCCGAGCTTTTCGCAGCTTACCACGTCCTTCTTCGCCTCTGAAAGCCTAGGCATCCGCCATACGCCCTTAACGATTTCTTTCCTATTTTTTAGGTTACTCAAGCACTTATAAGTGCTCGGTTTTCTCTTTGTGATGTCTTTACCGTTAATGTCAATGATCTTTGTTCTTGTACTTAAGCAATCAAGTGAAGCATACTAATGACGGCTCCGTCATTATGTAGAATATACACTTTCTTTTATTACCCTCATACATCATACCCTATTACCTAAGTAATTAAGTACAATCCGTGGAGAATAAGGGAGTCGAACCCTTGACCTCCTGCGTGCAAGGCAGGCGCTCTAGCCAGCTGAGCTAATTCCCCCTCTAGTCAGACTTAAAAGACTCAAGATCCTAGAGACAAGACTTTCTAATTGACAGTCTTGGTTCATGGCTCTCTACTCTTCCCGTCTTTTGCAATTAGTAGTCTCGGGCAGGCTCGAACTGCCGACCTCTACATTATCAGTGTAGCGCTCTAACCAGCTGAGCTACGAGACTGTCTTTTAGACTAACAGATCCCAGATGCTAGATACAAGACTTTTACATTGGTCTTGGTTCTTGGCTCTCCGCTCCTGTATCTCTATCCCTATACTAATTCCTAGTGGGTTTGTATTGTATTTTATGTAAGATAGCAACCAATAAAAAAACTAAAGCTCTAACTTTAAGTAAGTACTTGGTACAGTTAAGTACCTAATTTTGTTTATACTCGCTTAACGAGTCTCTAAAATGAGATGTTCCAGCCGCACCTTCCGGTACGGCTACCTTGTTACGACTTAGCCCTAGTTACCTGTTTTACCCTAGGCAGCTCCTGTTACGGTCACCGACTTCAGGTACCCCAGACTTCCATGGCTTGACGGGCGGTGTGTACAAGGCCCGGGAACGTATTCACCGCGCCATGGCTGATGCGCGATTACTAGCGATTCCAGCTTCATAGAGTCGAGTTGCAGACTCCAATCCGAACTGAGACCGGCTTTCGAGATTCGCATCTTATCGCTAAGTAGCTGCCCTCTGTACCGGCCATTGTATTACGTGTGTGGCCCAAGGCGTAAGGGCCGTGATGATTTGACGTCATCCCCACCTTCCTCTCTACTTGCGTAGGCAGTCTTACTAGAGTCCTCAACTTAATGGTAGCAACTAGTAACAGGGGTTGCGCTCGTTGCAGGACTTAACCTAACACCTCACGGCACGAGCTGACGACAACCATGCAGCACCTTGAAAATTGCCCGAAGGACGGTCTATTTCTAAACCCATCAATTCCCATTTAAGCCTTGGTAAGGTTCCTCGCGTATCATCGAATTAAACCACATAATCCACCGCTTGTGCGGGCCCCCGTCAATTCCTTTGAGTTTCATTCTTGCGAACGTACTCCCCAGGTGGCTAACTTATCACTTTCGCTTAGTCTCTGAACCCAAAAGCCCAAAAACGAGTTAGCATCGTTTACGGCGTGGACTACCAGGGTATCTAATCCTGTTCGCTCCCCACGCTTTCGTCCATCAGCGTCAGTTAAGACATAGTGACCTGCCTTCGCAATTGGTGTTCTAAGTAATATCTATGCATTTCACCGCTACACTACTTATTCCAGCCACTTCTACCTTACTCAAGACCCGCAGTATCAATGGCAGTTTCACAGTTGAGCTGTGAGATTTCACCACTGACTTACGAGTCCGCCTACGGACCCTTTAAACCCAATAAATCCGGATAACGCTTGCACCCTCCGTATTACCGCGGCTGCTGGCACGGAGTTAGCCGGTGCTTATTCGTACAGTACCTTCAGCTACTCTCACGAGAGTAGGTTTATCCCTGTACAAAAGAAGTTTACAACCCATAGGGCCGTCGTCCTTCACGCGGGATGGCTGGATCAGGCGCTAACCCATTGTCCAATATTCCTCACTGCTGCCTCCCGTAGGAGTCTGGTCCGTGTCTCAGTACCAGTGTGGGGGATCACCCTCTCAGGCCCCCTAAAGATCATCGACTTGGTGAGCCGTTACCTCACCAACTATCTAATCTTGCGCGTGCCCATCTCTATCCACCTCAGTTTTCAATAAAAAACGATGCCGTCTCTTATATTATGGGGTATTAATCTTCCTTTCGAAAGGCTATCCCCCTGATAAAGGCAGGTTGCACACGTGTTCCGCACCCGTACGCCGCTCTCTCTGTCCCGAAAGACAAATACCGCTCGGCTTGCATGTGTTAGGCCTCCCGCTAGCGTTCATCCTGAGCCAGGATCAAACTCTCCATTGTATGTTTGTCTGACTCACTCAAAGTTATTTTACGCTTTAGTTTTTCCTTATTCTTGGTTGTATATCTGTTTTTCAATGATCTCTCTTCTTCCGCTCCCACGGCCACCCTTTTCTGTCGTTGGGCTTTGCCGTATTTGCGTGTGCAAAAGTAAAACTTTATTTCTAATCCGCCAAATGTTTTTAAGGAAAATTTTAAAGTTTTTTTCTCTAACCTTAACCCCTCTCAACATCCAACCCCTCTACTCCTGCGCTCCCGTTTTACCGGACTGCAAAGATACAAATCTTTTCCAACCATCCAAATTTTATTTATCTAAAATCCTAAAAAGTTTTTCCCGATCCGTATCCTACACAACTGCCTGAAGCAATCCTGTAAGGTAGATGATTAGTTATTTTATTCCGGCTTACCTAAAAGCCTCTTCTGCGCTGCTGATCTACTCTCGTTTTTCAGTGGGGCAAAGATAGAAACTCATCCCTTATCTTCCAAATATACGTAACATTATGTTCATCTTAAAACACAATTTGTGGGAAAGTAAATCCTTATCCAACTGACTGCATAACGTTTACAGACAATTCAGAGTTATCCACAAGATTCAAATACCATGGGTATGGGTTAAAAAACTTAAGGTCATATAAAGTGGTTTCGCCGGTAAATGGAGACCAAAAGGACCTGAAAACAGATTTTAAATCAGTGGCGAAGGTTATAAATCCTACCGGTTGCTGACAAAGATTCTGATTTTTTATAACACAGTTCTCATATAATATATAAGAAGAAGTAACGAAATAAGTAAATTATGCCGGGATGGGTTTATCAAAGTGATTCCTGACAATACAATGATTGTTGAACTGTGATTAGATTAACATTGACCGGTGTAGAAACGACTTTGTGTGATAAATCTGTGAGAAAAACCGTAATGGAAACTTTAATCAAACCTTACAGGTTTTCAAAACCTGCAAGGTTTGGTTTCCTATACTCCGGACGGTAGGTAATATTGAGCATACATTATATAAGAGTATATTATATATAAGAGTGTAATGTATAAAAGCATAATGTCAAACCACCCCGTCAAAAATCCTCTGGATTTTTGACACCCCTCCAAAGGAGGGGAATTTTTATGGCGGGAATAAGATATAAATGAAGAGGGCCCTGCGATGATTTACGATAATGCCTACAGGGAATTATGATATAACAATGTATAAAAACTGGTGATTGCCAAAAATGATTACCGGATGGAAATTAAATTAAATGGTGTAAAAATGCCCCGTATGATGAAATCCGTAATGGAAACTTTGAAGAAATCTTACAGGTTTTAAAAACCTGCAAGATTGGGTTGCACATACTCCGGACGGTAGGTAATATTTAGCGTACATTATATAAGAGTATATTATATATAAGAGTGCAATATATAGGAGCGCAATGTTTTAAACCACCCCGTCAAAAATCCTAAGGATTTTTGACACCCCTCCAAAGGAGGGGAATTTTTATACCGGGAATTATTGACCTGACTTATGAAAATTAAACTGGAATGATAACTCCTGATAACTAAGGATGATTCAATAATAATCCGGTAATAGCTAATGGTAATGGTAATGATGATGGTAATGGCAGATGAGAAGCGTGGTAATGAGAGATGAGAAATGGCGGTTAAGTAATAACGCATAGTAAGCGGATTTTATAAACTGCTCTTCTTGGGACGTCCCGAACCCCTAGCCCCGATAGAAACGGCTACCCCGCAACAGCAAACAGGTAAGCGAAGGAAATGCCGTGGCAAGAAAAGGCGTGAGGAGTAATAGTGGATAGCGGGATATAGCTCCTAAGAAGAATTGTGAGAAATGAAACAACAAGTGAAGAGGAATATTCTTTTATAATCAGAAGAAACGCTTGATCAGCATCTTATATATACCATACCCGATCAGGCAGCCGATGGTATCTGCAACGACATCCAAGGTTTCCATAGATCTTCCCAACCCCATTTTTTCCTGAAGGATTTCGGTAACGAATGCATAGATCAGGATGATCTGAAAAAAGTAGAAAAACCTTATCCGGGGAAGGGCAGCCATGAAACAAAATCCCAGCATGGCAAATATGCTCACGTGCAAAACCTTATCAATTCCACTGAACATAAACCAGTATTCATGGTTTTCTTCTCCGGGCCTGAGAAGCATATAAGTAAGAAATGCCCAGTAAACGGGCAAAATCTTACTAAATAGGTTTGAAATCTTATCCAATGATTTCCTGGTATTCTTCTGCAGAAAGCAATTCTGAATGATCTGCACCTTCAGCAACTTCTAATTTGATGATCCATCCGTTTCCATAAGGATCTGTATTCAATAATTCAGGCTGGTCTTCCAAATCTGAATTGAATTCGATTACTTTTCCTGCAATAGGCAAGAACAGATCTGAAACTGTCTTTACAGCTTCCACACTTCCGAAAACGGCACCTCCTTCCAATTCATCATCTACAGTATCTATATCTACATAAACGATATCTCCCAGCTCGCCCTGCGCAAAGTCTGTAATACCGATGGTAGCCACGTTACCTTCGATCTTGATCCATTCGTGATCTTTCGTGTACTTTAATTCTGATGGTGTGTTCATTTTTAAATTTTATTTTGTACAAATGTATTCAAAATTCTATAAGGTTCAAATATCGGATATAAAAAATGTCCTCCAAAACTGAAGGACATCTCTATTTATTTTTGTTCTTATTAAAAACCTCCTGAATCCCCGAAGGTAAACGTTGCAGAAATCCCTGCTCTTACCGTTGACAGCGGGAAGGCGGTTGAGATTTTATATTTGGAAGTCATCTGCTCGTAGAATACCCTAAGGTTTAGGTTTTCGGAAACATTGTAGTCTGCAGAAACCTTGATGTTCATCAGCCTCTGGCCTCCTGTCACCTGGGAGTCATCCAGCAAAATATTGGTGATGCTTGTTCTGCTGTCTCTCAGTGAAAAGTCGCCCCTGATATTCAGGTCGGTACCTTTGCCTTTTCCTCTTCCTCTCACATTGGTCATTCCCAGTCTGAAATTCCTGATGATGTATCCTACCCTTACTACATATTCACTGTTTGAATCTTCCGTTAACGTATGGTTCACCAATCCTAATAACAATGTCCTCAACCGGTTGTACTGAATACCCAGCTGGATATTGTTCCTCATGGTCATGTCAACACCGATCAGCGGCGAGAAGTTCTCAACATAGCCTACCTGAGCGAAAGTAAACGGATTGATGTAGTCGTCATTAATGTCTCTTCCTGAGCTCGTAAGTGAATTCAGCCTGTTGAAATAATCGATGCTTGACTGAATTCCCGTTGCCGTATAGGTTGCCTGATAAGCGTGCAGGATATCAAATTTCGAGAACTGCCCGTTAATAATTGGGACATTCCTCAACCCTGAATAGGTAATCCTCCAGTTCGGAATCGGAAGCCCTGCTTTCTTAGGGTTATCCATCATTTTCACGGTCTTTCCTTCCACTGCTGCACGGAATGCCGGAATTAAAATATAGGCATTTGAAATTCCGTACCCGTCTTTAAACCCGTCCGGCTGAAGCGCTCCCGGCATCTGCTGGGATAAGGTTCTGGCATTTTCCCTGATGGCCTGATAAATGGCCGTACCATCCTGAAATGCCGTTTTCAGGAGTACTACAGAATTGGTATAGGTGACCAGGTCATTGGCAAAAGTATAATCCGGATTCGAGAGACCGGTAAGCGGGTCCCGGTAATTAAACCCGGTATGGGTAAAGTTCCGGTTGTAATTATGTATTGCGCTGAGATCAATCCTCAGATCATTCATCGGCATCACCTGCAAATTGGCCCGCAATTCCCTGGTCGACATCCGGATGTAAGGATCTGTCATAAAATCTGAATCACTCACCCAGCCATTTTCTATCACTAATCTTCTGATATCTGCCTGCGACCCTAATAAGAATCCTGCTGTAGGGCCTCCCAGCGTCTGTCCGTAACCATACCAGTTCGGAGCTGATAAGAGTCCCGGAAGTACGGTCCCGTTATTTTCAGAGTAATTAATGTCCAGCTGCTTGAATGAAGTCAGCAGATAGGCCATGCTCTGAAGCGGGGTCAGCCTGTTTTTAAATTTATACTTTTTATAAGCGTACCTATTTTTCTCCCAGGCCTGGGTGTAGGCATTGTTCAGTGAATCGACTTCCTGTTTACGCTTCTGCAGTTTGGCAGAAAGGTTCTTGAAATACCCGAACTGGCCGAAGAATTTCGTGAAGTCTGCTGATCCCGTTACCTGAATCACATTGGTATTCTGACCGATTGACCCTAAACTTCCGTCCGGACCTGCCAGCAAAACCGTGGACCTTGCATTCCAGTTATAAGTAAATCCGTATCCTACTTCTGCATCAATGAAATCCAGATACGGAAGATACTGGAACGGCAGCTTATAATTCAGCTGTACCCTGTGGTTATACAATACCGGCCTTCCGGCTCTGAATACATTTCCGAAAATGGAAGTGTTATCCATGGTATTGACATCCATATTATCATTCAGGGTTCTTGTGGCAGAATTGATTTCAAGCTTTAAGGATTTTGTAAAGTTGAATCCTAAGCCATACTGCCATCCGAAATAGAAATTCCTGTTCTTAAGCGCACCGAAGTCGTTTGCATAATTCCCGCTTAAGATGGCATCAATATTCCTGAATTCAAGTTCATTATAATTCCTGTCCACTTCCGTCCTGAAAGAGAATCTTGTAGGAACCGGATTAAAGTTGAACTCTTTTACCCATCTCAGGTATTTGGTAGACTTCGCGGTATCGCTGATCATTTTATTAAACGGACGGATTACCCACGGCTTGAATGTATAGTTGTAATCCACATAGCCTCTCAGGTATTGCCTGTAATTTCTCTTGGTATAAATATCCCTGTAGAAGTCATCATTGTACACTGCTGTTACGGAAAGATTTTCCACATCATAGAATTTCGGTTTTCTATTCTGGTTCATTCTTTCTTTATGCATATTTACCACACCGATACTTCTCTGCTGGGTATAGGTTCTTGCTACTTTTTTCAGCTCTTCTTTATTCGCGGCTTTATTAAACTCAACATCGGTATCCAGAGGATTGTACTTCGGATCTTCGATGGTCTGGGAATATGAGTAGTTCAAAGGGATCTTAATACCCGTTTTTTCAGGTAATAATTTATCTACATTCACTGCCGTGTTGATGCTGAATGCGGATTGGGTAGACTGGGTTCGTTCTGCCGGTTTGGAATCGATGTTTCCGAAACCTACAGAAGTATAGGATGCACTGGTATTTACCGTGGCAAAATCCCCAAGGTTAAAATTTAAGCTTGCATTTCCTGCATACCCTCCGTCATTCTCAATTTCAGAAAGACGGATTTCGTTGACCCAAAGAATTCTGTCGATAGCAGCATCAGTCCGGTCTCCTCCATTTCTAATACCTAAAACAATAGTGGTAATATTTCCTAAACTTGGACGACCTTTGATATAAATACTTTTAAAGGTATTTCCCGGATCAAAAACATTATCTTTTGTCCTTGTAACAATACTGTTAGGATTATTTTTATCTCTTCTAATTTTTGCATCTACGAAGTCCTGAATGTTCAGGTCCACATCATTTTCCATCGGCCAGATTTCCATCGGTGCCGTTGCTGTTGCAGGCGTAATTTTTAAAGAAGCTTCATACTCATAATAATTATCAGTTGCATCATTACCTAAACGGATAAAAAATTTAGTTCTCTCATCAATCTGGCCAATACTTATATCACTACTTCTAGGATCAGGATGATGAGCGTGTACAAAAAGCTTTAATTTCTTATATCTTCTCATATCCAGTGAAGTATTTTTAAACACGCCTCTCGCTTCAGCACGCAATTGTGTCGCTTTCATATACAAAGAAGATTCATTCTGCCGTTGTGCACCCGCATTTCCACTTAAAATCTGTCTGTCAATTCCCGGAGGCAGTACGTAAGGAGGCTGGTTCAAAGCATTTTCCTCTATATTGACACTTCCTACTTCAAAATTATCATTAAGAGTTACTGCTCCTGTCGTACCTTCTTCAGGAGATGTTACTGTTTTACTAAAGATTTTATTCGGATACTTTCTCCAATCCGATCTTACCAGATCCATCGTCCCGAATCTTAAAGTTGATGTCTGATCGAAACCTTTTAAGAGTAATCTTGCAAACCGTACATTATTTAAAACCGAAGGATCAGCGTCCCCTGCAGTAGTCACATACTTTGACACCGGAATTCTGAACAAATACCATTTTACCTGCGAAGTCTGCCCATTCTGGAAGGTTGCCTGAACGGTCTTAATATCAACAATATTATTATCAGAACCTAAAGTTAAGCTTCCCGGCGCCAGATCCACTTCATACTGGTTATAGCTTTCACTCTGGTCCAGGTTGTAATCCTTATTGATGTCTTCTGCATCCGGAGTCTGGGAAGCCACTTCCAGAGAGTTGCTCTGTGAGTTGCCTTCAGGCCCCCTGAAATATTTATATCTCTGGATAACGGACGAAGCCTGGTTTCCTGTAAACCGGTCAGACATGTAGAATACGAAATCATCCACCGCAGGGTCAACCAGATTGGTTACCGGGTTGATGAATGTATTTCCGAACAGCGCTGCTTCCTGGTCTGAACTTAATCCGTCATATCCTAAATCCTGTGCGGTCCTGTCTGCTCCTTCGCTGGAGAATGCATACAAAATCGGCGGCTGCTTAGGCTGGGTTCCCCAGTTTGAGCTTGTGGTTGTGGCAGGAGCCGAAGCTGTAGGCAATCCGTTTTCATATTGCATCTGCCCGTCTTTCAGAACATCCTCGGATACGTTACCTAACTGTAATAAAAGTTTTGGTGCTGCACCCAGCGTGTTTCCGTCGGCATAAGGATCCATCATCCAGAATTCCACATATTCAATATTTGAATTTACAAAATTGGAAACCGAGATCGGCCTCATGATACCAGACCATCGCTGCGCCGTACTTTCTGTGGCAGGATTGGAGTTATAAGGCCCTTTTTCCGTAGGATAATAGGAAATATCAAAAGTATTCGTAAATGTCTGTTCACCCGCAACAAAATCCCGGTTGTTGAAAATTTCAGAGAACTGAACCCTTCTTGAGGCGTGGTTGGAAACCGACTGCGGCGTAATGCCGGCAGGGGCCCTTCCTCCTACTCCCCAGAATCTCGGGTCAATATTATACCATGACAATAAACCTCTTCCGTAGCCTTCTGTTATGTCATTATTTTTACCGGCTCCTGCAAAAATGGGATCCGACTGGTTTTTTTCAGGTTTTGAGGCGAGGCTCCAGGCCGTCGGTTCCTTTAAGGTAATTTTTGAAGTGGTCTGTTCGAAATCATCAATATATGACTGGTCATTGATCCCTTTATTCAGTCCCGGAAGCAGATAAGCAGCTTCCATCTTAAAGTTCAGATTGGAGGGCGCTTCTGTGTTTACCAGCGGAATTTTATCCGTTAATCGGGTCAGGAACGGAAGCTGGTTGTTGTACATCAGATTGATGCCGGCCATGGTGTTGTTCACGGCTTCCTGTCCGTAATTTACTTTCTGGGTCAGCGGTGACTCAGAATAATTAACAACCGTTCCGCCTAAAATAAAGTTTTCATTAAACCTTCTTTCCAGATTCACTCCTAAGAACCGTTTTCTCTGGGTATTGAATGTCAGCTGGTTTTCCAGTGAAATATTGATGGCCTGACCGGATTGTTTTACTTGTTCATTAATAATCGTGACAGTTCCCAGCATATAATCCACAGTATAGTCAATTCCCTCAGTCAGCTGTACACCATTTGCGGAAACTTTTACGGAACCCTGCGGAACATTAACGGCTCCTAATGAGATTCCCTGCCCCTGCGTTCCTTTGTAACGCCCTTCAATGGTATACCGCTGTGCCAGGTTACTCGAGGTAGCCACCTGTTTCTGCTGATTATAAAGGTCTGAAAATACATATTGAGGGTCATTGCCTCCGATTACATTCTGAATATAGCTTCCGAAAGGCTGAACTTTGGTGAAGATTACCTTCCCGGTTTCCGGCCTGACGGTAATCCCATTGACAAAGTCGAAAATACCGTCTCCGGTAGTTCCTCCGTTGCTTTGTAAGTCGCCGTTCGCATTCAGCCTGTCCCAGTTTAGTAGTTTGATTAAAGGCTGGCTCCGGATCTGCTCGTTATTGTTAACCGGAAGATAGTTTACCTTACCTCCGGACTGCGGATCCCTGTATAAAACGTTCAGGATAAATCCATCCTGGTTTACCTGTCCGGCATCCAGGGAATAGATGTTTTTCATCATCAGGTTCCACATCGGCGAAGAGGTCTTCACAGTCGTATTCGGTTTTAAAAGCTTAGTCACCAAAACCGTACTTTCTTCGGAGAATTCCCCTACTTTATACACCTGGTTGCTTCCGTTTACCGTATACGAAAATGAAACCCCTAAAAGCTGGTTATCATTCAGTCTCTGGTTTAATGAAATATACCCTAACTGCGGCTGTACAATATATTCGTTCTGATTTAATCTTCTCGCTTTTTTATTAAAAATAAAATGCTCTCCGTCTGCATAAGGTTCTGTAGCTCCGGAAGCAACCGGAAGATTAGCACCTTTAATGGTATTATAGGCTGTACTTGCATCTCTCAGTCCCGGTAAACCGCTTACTGCGGAATACAGATTTAAACCCGGCTGGTCATTATTCGGGAGAACACCCGGGGCATCCCCCAGATCCCTGATCCCGACAATACTTTTCTGATACTGCAGGTTACTGTTCCCTTGGTCCAGCACCCAGACTTCCATTCTGGTGATGCTTATTTTTGAGTTGATCTGAGGGTAGTTCAGTAAGGAATTATCATAATTATCCAGGAAATAATGCCCTATAAAGTAGTGCTGGTTATCTTCATAATCGATGGCATTCAGCTTGAAATTATTCATAACGCCGCCGCCCTGAACCGTGATATTCCTTGCCTCTCCCTGCTGTTGTGACAATACCACCGTTCCGTATGTTTTTCCCATCTGGAATTCGGTTTTAACCCCGAATAACGACTGTGAACCGCGTATCAAACTGGTTGACAGCGGCATATTAACATTACCGAATTCTACTCTTTTGATGATTTTATCTTCTCCTCCGGCACTTGGCTTATCCACATCCTGGAGCCCTTTCTGCTGAAGGTCTTTCCAGCTTCCTTTAGCCTGCCAGACCAGGTTCATCCTGTTCTCAAAGGCAAAACCGCTTTGGGTATCGTAATTCGCTTTTAACTGAAGGTTTTCCCCTACTTTACCCAACAAACCTAACTGGATCCTCTGGTCGATGTCGAAGGTAAAGCTGGTTCTGTTCTGTGGGAGAATCAGCGGGTTGTCTATTTTCTGGTATAATCCGCCAAAGTCGAAAGAAGCGTATCCTGAAGGAATAATTTCAATTTTATTGCTCCCGAAAATGGTTTCAAAAAGCCTGTTGTTGATCTGTAAGGAAGGGATCAGCCCTTTTCTTGCGGCATCAGTCTTGTCTTTCCTGAACATCAGGCTGTACCGGTCTGATTTTTCTTTATAATAGGCACGGGTCTGTTCCGCCATCATAAATTCCTTATAATCTTCAGGAGACATGGCAGTGGGTGGCCCGGTTATTGTATTTCCTACTTTAGGATATACGAAATACATCCCTGTTGTTATATCATAGTAGGCCTCGTACTGTGTAGGATCAGCCAGCTGATAGTCTTTTTTTATGATCGCTGTGTCACGTACCGGCGGTCTCTGCTGTGCAAAAGTCATCACTGACATGCATAAGAACGACAGGAAAAAAAATATGTTGAGATACTTGCTATTTGCCACCAAATGTTAAATGTTTTTTAAAATCTGTTTTACCAACTCTTCTATTGTAATATCGGGATTCTGCTTTATAATCCTGTCTGCCAGCTTCTCGCTCATGCGTTTCGGAATCCCCAAAACTTCTAATGCAGATAACGATTCTTCCTTGATTTTATTATTTGCATAGGTAGAAATATTTTCCTCCGGATTGCTGAATTTCTGCACTTTATCTTTCAGGTCGACAATAATTCTTTCAGCCGTTTTTACCCCAAGCCCTTTGGCTTTCTGGATCAGCGCACTGTTTTTGGAAAGTATAGCCGAAGCAATCTCATCAAGGCTTAAGGTAGAGAGTAAAATAAGGGCAGAAACAGCTCCTACTCCGTTAACACTTATTAAAAGATTAAACATTTCCTTTTCCGAGCGGGTATTAAATCCGAATAATAAATGGGCGTCTTCCCTGATGATCTGCTGAATAAAAAGAAAGGTTTCGCGGTTGAGGGCCAGTGTTTGTGAGGTCATCAAACTGATACCGACATAGTAACCAACTCCCTGTACGTTGATCACTGCGTAGGTAGGTGTAAGTTCCTGAACAGTGCCTTGTAGTGAAAATATCATTATTAATTTTTAAAACTCCCAAATATAGCAAATTAAACTAAGTAATGTTTTCATTTAATACACGAATGGTTTTTAACTTATTTTTTAATGATGATTTTAAAGATCGGATACAAAAACAAAAGACTCCAAAAAATTGAAGCCTTTGTTCTGTTATTGTATGTTAAGTGTATGGTAACGGGATATTGCAAAATTAAATTGGATTTATCCTTTTTTCTCTCTCTTCTGGGCATTATGACAGCGCAGAATTGCAATTCATGCTGCTATTTTTAAGATGATGTCACGGATTGCAAATTTGCGACATCGGATTCTCATTACTGCTTAGTAAAGATTAGCGGATTTTCTGTCTCCGGAAGATAAATTGTCAGATCTGGATTCCCAGGACATCTTTCAGGTGTTATAATCATATCATCGGGTTGGTATAAAAAGGAAATTTGTGTATTATTTATTTTCTTCAATAAAACAGTTCCCCATCCGACACCACAATTAGTGCCACTGTAATAAAATATCACAGAACTATCATAAGATCTAATTCTGGTACTATATAACTCGATATTTGGAATGTTATTATTTTGTGTATCTTGTAATATTACACCAGATACAGTTTTTACTATATATTTTATGACCAAAGCATCTCTATAAAAATTCTTATTTGAACGTTGTTCTAATCTATCATTAACTTTAGTTATATATAAATTAATTTCTTTTCCTTGATAATTTGCCTTATATATTCCAATATAAGGATTTAACTCGTTGCTTAAATCTTTAACATGTGCGTTTTGAGGAATATCTTCCATAAATGTATTTAATGGAAGTTGTCCTTTACAGGATATAAAAGCATTAATTAAAACGGTTAAAAAGAATGTTTTTAATAATGTATTTTTCATTTGTTTATTTTTAAAGTTATGGACAAGGTATAGCTTCAGGAATTCCGTTAGCATCTAAATTAATATTATTTATCGTTCCGTCATCGTCTATTCTCTGCAAAATGACCTTATCAGACAATCCCATTTTATCTAAAGTTTCAAAAAACAGTTTTTCATAACCTTTTTTGTTCAGTGTTATGTCTCCAAGAAAATCGACATAAGGTAATGTTTCTCTAAGTTCAGATTCACGATCTTTATAATCCTTATTTAATTTTTTAATTTCATCTTCTGTGTAAATCTTTGTCAAATCTGATGCTGTTCCGCTGAAACGGATGAGATAATGAAACATCCGGTTACATCCGGCTGTAACCGGATAGCATTTTGCAGCACCGATCATCCCTACATACACATCCCCATAATTCGAAGCGTTTGTCTGGCCCTGTGCCAAACTTAACACAAAATTTATATCCGGCGGAGAATGTATTTTAGCTCCGCTGAATGTATGATTGTGATAAATCCCTGTAGAACCGGTAATGTTATTAAAGGTTACATGATGGTCCTCGGAAACATCAGCCGGATAAAATTCACCGTTTTTCTCTATTCTGCCGATTTCCCCTTCACTGGCATCCGAAGCAGCTTTCTTTGCCTGTTCCGTAACGGCAGCAACCGCTTGAAGCATCTTTGGTTTTTCAAGCATGTTTTTTGTTTTCTCGCAGGGATCATCTAGCTCTGGCAAACCTGTATTGCCGCCGCCGCATCCCGGAAATAATCTGTAAAATACCGTAGTTAAACCACAAGGATCTTTTGGAGGTATTGAAGGGCCACCGCCTCCTCCGCCTCCGCCACCAGGCATGCCGGGAGATCCGGGAAACGATTCATCAGGAATCCATATTACCGTAGTGCTGCAGGAACTGGTATAACATGCCGGACAATGATCACACTTAGACCAGCTTTCATGGTTTTTACAGGACCAGGAAGAACCGCAGCTTTCTATATATAACATTTTTGAGGTTTCACTGTGTACATGTTTAGGCTCTTCAAAATCTTTTATCCATATCCTTCCGTGTTCCTTATCATATTTCAGGTCATCCATCATACCTTTAGGAATATTGGTAAAAAGCTCGTTCCCGAAGGTCCTGTTATCCATATACATAAAAGTATAGAACATCTTTTCCCGCAGCTTTATGTCTATACCTTCATTATAAACAATGCTTTCCAACAGGGCATTGTCATAATCTTTTATTCCAGTTACCGAATTTTTATCATCCAGGATGGCAAAGAGTACAGAGCTCATGGTTTCGTTGTCATGCGAAAGCGGGATTATAAGCCCGGTTGCATGGTCGGTATCTACAACCTGCATTTTATCCCATACCGGCATCCCTTGCTGATCCGCCATGGAAGACAAAAAATCCGATTCCCTGTTGTAAGCTTCCAGGATACTGATGTAGTCTACACCGGATTTTGCAGTGGCAGATGATGAGGCATGCCGGAAAAAGTCGGCATTGTTTCGTTGGGGCTTTGTTTCGCCGGAGGCGAAATCTTCGTTACGGCAGGACCAAAGTAAGGCCAGAAAGACTGTCAGTAAGGACAGTCTGAGAAGCATTTTTTTTCTCATGTGTTAAAAGTTTTTCGGGTTAAAGATATAATTTTTTTCTTCAATCACCATCAGGTGATTTTGGATGTTTCAAAAGTAGAAAGTTTTGTTTTCCGTTTTAATAAGTTTACTTATAAAATCCATAAGCAGTCTTATAATCTTAAAAAGATTAGTATTTTTGAAAAAAAATAAAATGAGCTTAGGGGTAAAATTAAGGAATCTGAGACATACGAAAAACCTTTCTCAGGCGGAGATCGCAGACCGGTTAAGGGTTTCCCAGCCGGCATACCATCTCTGGGAAACCGACCAGGCAAAACCTACGACAGAAAATTTACTGCGGATTTCTGAAATTTATAACCTGGACCTGTATTCTTTATTAGACACGCAGGACCAAAATATAATTAATAATTCTACTTTCCAGGATAATAGTTCGGTGCAGCAACAGTACTATCCGACTATTAATAATATGGCGCCCCCGGAACTGCTGGAAAGCGTCATTAAGAATCAGCAGCAGATTACGCTTCAGCAGGAGCAGATCACCCAGCTGATCCAATCGCAAAACAAGCTCATTGAAAGCTTATTAAAAAAATAGCAGCTTATTTATTATCCTTAAATTGGTTTTCTGCAATTATGCGGGTGACTGCCCAAAGTTATACGCATAAACTGCCAAAATCATGCGCATGAGTTACCTGACTGATGCGCATGATTATTTTAAAATACAAAAGCAATAGTCATTTTTTTGAAGATCAATTTGTGGTATTGAAATTTTTTATAATTTAGTTGTAGAAAAAACATGTTTAACTTTTAAAATGGAAAAAACATGCCTATTACATTTAATGTTATTTCGAGAAAGAACCCCCAAAGCCAAATGATCCGCCAAAGTTTTACGCTGATATTGTAGGTAACGGACAAACCACTCTTGAAGATCTTGCCAGATACGCCTCTACGGTTTCTACCGTATCAAAAGCCGATATCCTCGCCGTACTGTAAAGTACGTTTTCTAAGATCGCGGAGGATGTAGCCGATGGCAAAATAGTATATGTAGGCGAATATTTTACGGTACAGGCAGGTGGCTCCAGTGAAGGAAAAGATACTGCGGAAGAGGTCAGTTCATCAAGTATTATAAGTGTAAAAACTATTTTCCGTTCCGGTAAAATGATTAAAGACGCACTGAAGCTGGCAGACTTTAAAAAGAAAGCATAAGGCTTATAATAAACCCGGCAGAATTCTACGAATTCTGCCGGGTTTATTATTTATTTTTGTATTTCCTATTTCTTCTCTCTCTTCTGGGCATCCAAAACAGCAATCGTCGCAAGATTCACAATTTCATCAACACTTGAGCGCATCTGCAGCACGTGAACCGGCTGCTTTAACCCCATCAGGATCGGCCCGATCACCTGGGCAACTTTCATTCCTCTGATAATCTTATAAGAAAGGTTGGCACTTTCAAGGTTCGGGAAGATAAAAGTATTGGCCGGTGTTGTTCCTAGTTTTGAAAAAGGGTAATCGCTTAAATGATCGGCATTCATAGCAAAATCCGGCTGGATTTCTCCGTCAACCACCATTTTAGGATACTTTTCGTGAAGGATGTTTACCGCCTTTGCTACTTTTTTGGATGTTTCGGAGATGGCCGCAAAGTTTTCAAACCCCAGCATGGCAATTCTCGGCTCAATGGCAAAAGATTTCACGGTCATTTCCGCCATTTTAGCAATATTGACCAGATCTTCCGCCGTAGGATTCTGGTTTACTGAAGTATCGGCAAAGAAAATCGGTTTTTTTTCAGACAGGATCATCATCATGGCAGCTACTTTATCAACACCCTTGTCTTTCTCAATAATTTCCAGAACCGGCCTTAAAACAGATACATAATTTTTAGAGAAACCCACAATCAATCCGTCCGTATCACCATGCCTTAACATCAAGGGGCCGAAATAATCCCTCTGGCGGACGAATCTTTTCGCTTTGTACTCATTCATCCCTTTCCGCTGGCGGAGTTTCCAAAGTGTTTCCCTGTATTTTTTGCGGTTTTCTTTCTGGTCGTCATCACTGGGATCGATAATAGGCACATCAAGACTGATCCCGAAACGCTCCATCTGCTCCTGAATGTACTTTTTGTTTCCTAAAAGGCTTGGATAGGCAATTCCTTCCTCATAAAGGATCTGTGCCGCTTTCAATACATTGTATTCTTCCGCATTTCCTAAAGTAATCCTTTTGGGATTGGCTTTTGCACGGCTCTGCATCATTCTTACCAGCTTCTCGTCCCTTCCCATTCTGTCCAGGAGACTGTTTTCATATTCATCGAAGTCGGTAATGGTTTTTCCGGCAATACCGCTGTCAATAGCCGCTTTAGCCACTGCACTCGATACTTTCGTGATCAAACGGTTATCGAACGGTTTAGGAATAAAATATTCCCTTCCGAACTGTAAATTCTGGACGTTATATGCTAAAATTACAGCTTCCGGGACCGGCTCTTTGGCCAGATCCGCAATTGCCTTCACAGCTGCCAGCTTCATTTCTTCATTGATCCCTTTTGCCTGGACGTCCAATGCGCCGCGGAAAATGTAAGGGAAACCCAACACATTGTTGACCTGGTTAGGGTAATCGCTTCTTCCGGTTGCCATGATCACATCCTTACGGGTTTCAAGAGCGACATCATATGCAATTTCCGGATCAGGATTGGCCAGGGCAAAAACAATCGGGTTTTCATTCATGCTCAACAGCATTTCTGGCGTCATGACATTTCCTTTGGATAATCCGATAAAAACATCTGAACCTTTTACGGCATCTTCCAACGTGTCAATATCCGTATTGGCAACAAAATCTATTTTTTCCGGGGTAAGGTTTTCCCTTTTGTGATTGATTACGCCTTTGCTGTCGCACATCAATACATTTTCCCTTTTCAGGCCTAAGGAAATATATAAATTGGTGCAGGCAATGGCTGCAGCTCCCGCTCCGTTCACCACCACTTTTACCGCTTCGATCTTTTTGTCTGCAATCTGCAGCGAGTTAATCAGCGCCGCTGCAGAAATGATAGCCGTTCCGTGCTGGTCGTCGTGCATCAAAGGAATGTTCAGTTCTTCTTTCAGGCGCTGTTCGATATAAAATGCTTCAGGCGCTTTGATATCTTCAAGGTTGATTCCTCCGAAAGTCGGGGCGATCCCTTTTACGATATCAATAAACTTATCAGGGTCCTTTTCATCGATCTCAATGTCAAAAACATTGATATCCGCAAAAATTTTGAACAGCAGCCCTTTTCCTTCCATCACCGGTTTTGAAGCTTCCGCACCGATATCTCCCAGTCCTAGAACGGCAGTACCGTTGGAAATTACCGCTACCAGGTTTCCTTTTCCTGTATAATCATATACGGTTTCAGGCTTATTGTGAATCTCCATACACGGCACGGCAACCCCCGGCGAGTATGCCAGTGACAGATCCCTTTGTGAAGAGTGCGGTTTTGAAGGGATTACTTCAATTTTTCCTTTGGGCTCGGCTTTATGATAATCTAACGCGGTCTGATTAAAATTCTTTTCGTCGCGTTGGGTTTTGTTTGACATATTGAATGTTTTTATTTATAGTATATATTGGATGTGGTAGCTGACTAAACTTTCGATTGGTTTCTGTACAATCTGCCCCACATTTAAATTGAGTTCCGCTGCTGCAGAACGCAGGATATCTTCATAATAATAAGCAATGGAACCGATAAAATTAATTTCGGCATTTTGTGATTCTTCATACGGCAGCACCTGGTAATCGAAGAAATTCAGCATTTCGTCAAAAACCATTTTCTTGAAATAAGGATGGTCTTTTCTTTCTACCACAAATTTATTGAAATCTGCCAGATATGCATTCGGGCGCGATGTATGATACATGTTTTTTAAAGCCTCGTCTACGGTCAGCTTATACGTTTCTTCAAATTGAAATGAAAGGTCTTCCGGCAGCTTCCGCATAAAGAATCTTCTTACCAGCTGTTTTCCTATGGAGCTCCCGCTTCCTTCGTCCCCTACCAGGAAACCGAGGGAAGGCAGCTTGATCGTTACCTGTTCACCGTCAAAAAAACAGGAATTGGAACCCGTTCCCAGGATACAGACAATAGCAGGCGTTCCCCTGTAAGCGGCATACGCCGCAGCCGTAAGGTCTTCTTTAGCCTCTACTTCTCCATAAATGAAGAATTTTTTAAGTTCCCTCTCAATAATGGCACAGTTTTCCGGGATCCCGCAACCGGAACCGTAGAAGAAAACTTTTTTGATCGAATTCTTCACCGATCCCAAACTGATATTTTTTTCAATCTCGGGAACGATCAGTTCTGCTGCAATATTATTAGGATTAAAACCAATGGTTTCGGTTTTTAAAAAGACCTTGTTAAAGTCATCCAAAATTACCCAATCACATTTTGTGGATCCACCATCAACAATAGCAACCATATTTAGATTTTAGTTTAAGGGTGCTAAATTATGAATTAATCTTTAAACAGCCTTTACAAACAGCCCGGAAGCTGTTTAAAATCATCAATGTTTTATATCAGTTTTATTTTCGTTGAATTGTACCAGCCAGTCTTCAATTTCTTCTTCAAGATAGGAAGTCTGCAGGATCATGGCATTGATAAAATCATCCGGAACAGGTTTATCATCAGAATTTTCAAGGCTCCAGAGTTCATCAGACATATTTTCGTATTCTGAATATACCCTCCTGAAACGGGAGTTTTCTCTTTCGAGCGTTGCAATATTTTCCTGCTGGAGCTGGAATTTTCTGTATTTGTTTTGATGTTTCATACAAATAGTATTAGGATTTAGCCGTGAAATTCTGGTGATTTATTTTTTTTATGCATTACAAGATAGAAAAAACCATCGGTACAAACAGTTGACGATGAATTTATTATCAGGTATAGTTTTATTCGTTCAGAAAATTAAATTTAGAAATTATTTTGAATCTAAAAAAAAAATTAACATCTTTTTTCACTGTTTAACATATAGTTATAAATTTGCACACCATACTAACTGAATGAGAGATTTATTATTACGCCAGAAACAGATTCTGTTCTTCATTATAGCAGGAGGGCTGAGTGCTGTTGTTGAAATCGGGAGCTTTAAATTCCTGAGCGTTTCCCTGCCGCACCTCTTCCCGCGTGAGACCGATTTTTACGGAGTTCATTATCCGCTGAGTAATATTTTTTCTACCAGCTGCGGAATCATCACCAATTATTTCCTGAGTATCTGGTTTGTTTTTGAAAGAGGAAAGCACTCCAAAAGAAAAGAATTCGCCTATTTCATGGTGGTATCCTTTATCTCTACTTTATTAAGCCTTGGCTTTTTCCAGATTTTTTACAGTTATGTCTTTAAGGATAATATTGATCTCATGATCTATACCCTAAGTCCGGAAATAACCAGCAAGATCGCAGCCATCCTGCTTGTTTCGGTTCTTAATTATTCGATCAAGAAAAAAATAATCTTTAACGGATAATGGCAGCAAAAATTTTAAACTACCTGTGGAGAGCCTGGCTTTTCCTGATTGCCTTTGTTTTCACGATCCTTTTCGGAATTCCTGTCTATATTTTATCTTTTAATAAAAAGCACTACCGTTATGCATACCGGTTCATCAGATACTGGAGCTACTGCATGTTCTTCGGGATGGGTTTACGGTATGAGCTGCATCCGCTTTCCCGGCAGAAGCTTGATAAGAACAAGCAGTATGTTTTCATTTCCAACCACACTTCCATTATGGATATTATGCTGATGTGCATTCTGTGTGCCGATCATCCGGTATGCTTTGTAGGAAAGAAGGAACTGGTGAAAATCCCGATTTTCGGAACGATATACAAAAGGATCTGTGTCATGGTAGACCGTAAAAGCGCCAGAAGCCGTGCGGATGTCTACCGGAGATGTGCCGAAAAGATGGAAGAAGGAAACAGTATTGTCATTTTTCCGGAAGGCGGTGTCCCGGACGACACTTCCGTTATCCTGGATGAGTTTAAAGACGGTGCGTTTACTCTGTCTTCAAAGCACCATTCCCCTATCGTTGTTTTTACTTTTATCGGGTTAAAGGAAATATTTCCGTTTAAAAGTTCAGAAGGGTATCCCGGCAAGGCGAAAGTTTATTTCAACGGCATCCTAGATCCTTCGGCTTCACCGAAAGAACTTAAAATGTCTTCTTTTGAGACAATAAAAAAAACCTTGCTGGAACACAATAATCGGAAGAAATAATATATATTTGTTTTTCTTAATTTTTATGATATGGATGCAAATCAACAGCAGACCAAGTGGTCTCAATTTTTATCTTTAATTGTTGTCTTCTTTTTCTGGGGATTTGTGGCGGCAAGTAATGATATTCTAATCCCGGTATTCAAGAAATGGTTTGTCCTGTCCCAGGTGCAGAGCCAGCTTGTGGCTTGGGCATTTTATGTTGCTTATTTTGTGGGATCGGTTATATTTTTCCTGATTTCTTTAAAAAGTGATATTCTTCAAAAATTCGGTTACAAAAAGACACTGGCTGTAGGATTAGGCCTTTCTTCTCTGGGAGCATTCTTATTTGTCCCGGCTGCTTCGGCTGCCAGCTTCTGGTTTTTTCTTACGGCTTTATTTATTGTAGGTCTAGGCTTTTCGGTACAGCAGATTGTTGCAAATCCGTTAGCCATTAAGATGGGAAGCCCGCGAACAGGTGCACACCGCCTTACTCTGGCCGGCGGAATCAATTCTTTAGGAACCACCATAGGCCCGATCCTGGTAGGGATTGCCCTTTTCGGAATGGGGAATAAAGAGGAATCCGTTAAAAATGACAACCTTACGAAAATCGAGATCGTAAAAAATGAATATGTAACGCATAAAAATGAGCTTAATGCCAATATTGCAGAACTGAAAAAAGATACGCAGGATGACCCGGCTTCCATTAATGAAACGGTTACAAAATTAGAACAGAACATCAGTGAACTGAACAATCAGATTGTCGCCATAGACCAGGATCCCACTGCTGCTGATTCAAAGGTTGATACCTATAATGCAAAGCTGAGCGAAATCAAGCAGAAATCGACCAATATTTCCTACCCGCTTGGATTTGTAAAAGAGAACCTTAAAATGGTTAAGATCCCTTTTATTATTCTGGGTATTGCATTTATTTTAGTGGCCATTTTCATGCTTTTCTCAAAAATTGAAGATCCTGCTAAAGACGAAGAAGTTAAAACAGATGCTTCAGATACCAAATTCAATATTTTTAACTATCCCCAACTGTATCTGGGTATGCTCGCTATCTTTATTTATGTGGGCGTAGAAGTTTCCATCATCAGTAACCTGCCTGCGCTTTTGCACACCAAAGAATTCGGCGGGGTTTTAGAACATAACATTGCACCGTTTGTTTCTTTATACTGGGGAAGCTTAATGATCGGCCGATGGAACGGAAGTATCAATGTTTTCAATATTTCGAAAACAACTAACATGATCCTGAAATTTATTGTGCCTTTCATCGCATTCGGTATTATTATCGTTGCGAACGAACTGAGCGGTAAGGATGTTTCCTCATTCTATATTTATGCGATCTGGATCGTGGCATTTATTATCATGAGCTTTATCGGCGGTAAAAACCCGGGCAGAACGCTTATGATATTCGGTGTGGCCGGTATCTTAATGATGTTTTTAGGACTTGTGTATCCGGATAAGGAAATCGCCAAATATTTCTTTATTTCAGGAGGCCTTTTCTGCTCGATTATGTGGCCGTCTATTTTTGACCTTGCCATTGCAGGGCTTGGGAAGAATACCGGAAAAGCATCTTCTTTCCTGGTGATGATGATCCTTGGAGGAGGTATTATCCCTCTGATACAGGGATGGATCTGTGACTTTGACAAATCCAGCCCTGAAGGAATCATGGGGCTCACCTGGACCCATTTTTCATATGTAATCCCAATCCTTTGTTTTGTTTACATTGCTTTTTACGGGTTGGTTACCCCAAGAATTTTAAGAAGACAGGGAATAGAAATGGAAGAATCTACATCAAGTGGACACTAAAAAGATATTTTTTTCGAAGAAAAGGTTTTGGGCAGGTTTATTACTTGCCCAATTTCTTTTGTTTTATATATTTTCGAAATCAGGACTGATGATTGCTTTTTTTGAATGGTTTTTTGAAATTCAGAAGGCAGTCCATCAAAAACTGTTCTCGTGGATCCCGTTTTCTTTTGGAGATGTTCTTTATGTGCTTTTAGGCATCGCACTTACATGTCTTATCGTCGGATGTTTTAAAAGAAAGACCCGGGGCAATGCTTTGTTAAAGCTTTTTATCCTCTTTAATGTTATCTACTTCATCTACCAGATATTTTGGGGGATGCTGTATTTCCAGACTCCGGTTATTAAAAAACTGACAACCCGGAATCAGCCTACGGTAGAGCATGCCAAACTGCTGGCTGTAAGATATCTGGAAAAATGCAGGAAAACAAGGGAACTGGTACAGGAAGATAAGAACGGGATTTTTATGATTACCGATCTGAAAGCGGTCCAGAAAGAAATCCTTAAGCAGCAGCACAGGCTTCCTAAGTATATTTCAGATAAAAGAGCACCGGAAATCAACGCTTTTAAGCCGAGTCTGTTTGGGAATGTGATGAACTTTACAGGCATTTCAGGATACTACAATCCTTTTACTGCAGAATCTCAATTCAATTCCCGGCTGCCGAATACTCTGATCCCTTTTACGTCTGCTCATGAGAGCTCACACCAGCTGGGCTTTGCAAGAGAACAGGAAGCGAACTTTATCGGTTATTTAATCGGTATCCGGTCAGGGAATCCTGAACTGCGCTACAGCACGGAATATTTCACCTTAAGAAGCCTGCTGAATTTTATCCTTGATAAGGATCCTGAATTTGTAAAAACCATTCTGAAAAATTATTCCCCCGAAATGAAAAGAGACAGAGCATATGAAAAGTCATTTATCATGAAACATCAGGGCTGGCTGGATGATTTTTTCGGATTTACCAACAACCTTTTTCTAAAGGGCAACCAACAGGACGGCTCGGTTACCTACTCTTATTTTATTGATCTTCTGCTGAATTATGAAAGGCCTGAAAAATAAAAGAATCGTATCAGGCGATACGATTCTAAAAACACAAATGATGAAAAAAAATTTATTACCTTGACTTGTTCCCTCATTCAAGGCTTGGTAAAAGTACAATATATTTTATTGATACAAAAACCATTTTATCTCTTTTTTGAAACTTTAAGAAAATTTTAAGATTTTTTAGACGCAATTATCTTTTATCTTCATTTCCATATTGATTATTAATGAGTTAAAACACAAACATAACCTGGCAGTCTTTATTTAACCTGACAGAAGCATAATAAATCAATCCATTACTGTATACAAAACACATTGTAATTTCATATTATAATGCAGATATCATAACCCATTTTTGAGTTCAAAATCCAGTTCTTATATCCCTTAAATTACTTTTTATAACTTTCTATTTCCTTCTTCAGCAATTCATTCTGTTCTTTCAATAAATGAATATAGTCCTGAAGGTTTTCTAAAATGGAATTTGGTAAATTAAAATACTGATTATAGTTTCCTGAATTATCATTAAAAATTGGATTTTCATTATGTACTATTCCGGATACGGCCTCCCCTTTCAGATCTTCCACCGGAACGTCCAGCGCTTTTGCCAGCTTCTCCCATTCATCATCATAAATCTTTGATTTTCCGTTTTCTTTACGCGAGTAGCTTGAAATACCCGTTGATAATATTTTTGCCATTTTTTCCTGAGACATACCTTTTTCTATCCGAATGTTCTTTAATTTTTCCTGAATCATATTGCTGTGTTTCATGCAAATGTAATTAAAAATCGTGCAAATTTTGCAAGAAAATCGCAAAAAAATCGCAAATTTTATCTTATAAACGTGAAATACTTTTTCTTAGTTTTGATTGTCAATATTGATAAAGCGCTTTTAAATTCTTAAAGTATATATGTACAGATATACTTTGAAACCACTGATCAGTAAAACCCGGCCAGGGTTCATATGGCAAGAAGCAAATTATTAATTAAAAATTGAACAAATGAAAAATCTCAGAAAACTTTCAAGAAATGAATTAAAAACTTTAGCAGGCGGGAAACGATTACCTGAATATCCTGATATGTGTCATGGAAGTGGTGACTGCTCACCTTATGGTTTGTCATGTGAAGTATATTGTGGTACTGACAGCAATGGACAATGGTGTGCTTATAGATGCGTTTAGAATATAAATTCTCCTCACTTTCACTGTATATTAAATCTTGGAAGTGAGGTTTTTAAATTGGATTATGAAGTCAAAAATATTTTTTTTACCAATATTAATTTTAATAATGTGTCATTGTAGTGTGATCGCATTTCCACAAAGTATGGCTGTTTCATATGAGCTTAACTATAAATACGACCCGGCACAAAATGATACTAAAAAGATAAATTATGTGCTGGATATTTTTTCTCATAAATCCGTTTTCCGTACTGAAATGCGAAGAACATCAGATTCGCTTATAGGAAAAACAGGATACGGATTGGGATACAATACAAATGCTGTATATGAACTTTATTTTTCTAAAGAGCTTGATAAAAAAAGTTATAGAAAATATTTCGTTTCACCTCTTAGCCGTGACCGGTTCTTCATTAATATTATGGATGAATTAAAATGGCAGATTCTTCGTGAAACCCTGATAATCGGAAATTACAAATGTCAGAAAGCAGAGGTCCAGTATGCAGGCCGCCACTGGAGTGCATGGTTTACAGAAGATATTTCAATTCCGGAAGGTCCCTATTATTTTCATGGACTTCCCGGTCTTATTATCCAGATTGAAGATGATCATAAAGACTTCGTTTTCAGATTAACTAAAATAAATAAGATTAACGGAGACTCTTTATATGAAACAGATGGAGGTAAAGAAATAAACTGGGAGCAGTATAAAAAATTATTGCAAGACTACTTTAACGATCCTCTGTCATCCATAAAAGCCAGTGGCCGAAAAGTTGTGACAGATAATGGAACCGGCGGATATCAGCCTATTGACAGCAGAGAGTTTATCAAAAATATCCAGAAAGTTCTATTGAAAAACAATAATCCAATTGAACTTGATCATAAAATTAATTATGAGTAAACTAAGTTTCTGTCTATTTTAAAAATACTTTCCCGCAGCAAGTTAAATCATATTATACATAAACGATGAAACTGTATTTCTGTTACTTACTAATCTTTGTCCTTTTTTTCTTATTTCATGTCATAAATGATTATCGGAATACAAAAGAGCACATTGTAAAATTGAAAAAATAAAATAAGAGTATTAAAGTGAGAATATTTTTTTTGTTATTGATATTTTTCAATAGCGCCTACGGTCAAAATAAACTATTTGAGTATGATTTTAAATATAAATCAAATCCAAAGGACAGTGTCATACTTAGGAAAATGATTTTGGATTGCGAAGGCGGAAAACGTTCTGTTTTCAGAAGTGAAAGAGAACGGACATCTGATTCACTTATAGCAGCTACAGGCTTGGGCAATGGAAGAAATATCAGACTTGAGGATCAATTTTATATTGTGAAAGATTATGCAGAAAATATCATGTACAAAAGTATTCAAAATATTTACAGAGATATTTTTTCAATACGAATTACTGAAAAATTGGAATGGGAAATTTTACCTGAAAAAAGTAAAATAGGAAATTTTGAGGTCCAAAAAGCAAAGGTTAGTTACGGCGGCAGAAATTGGACAGCCTGGTTTACAACTGAAATTCCTATTCAGGATGGACCTTATGTATTTAGAGGTTTGCCTGGTTTAGTTATCAGAATTTCAGACAATCAAAATGATTATAATTTTAATTTGACCGAAATAAAGAACGGAAGTGAGAAAATTTATTACCGGAATAAAGGTTTAGAATTAAATTGGGAACAGTTTAAAAAAATAGCTTCAGATTATTATTCTGACCCTCTCGCACGTATAAAATCAACGGGAATGCCCTTTAAAGTTAACGACGGAATGGGAAATGCCATTCCGGCTGATATGAGAAAAGAAACAGATAACATTAAAAAAGATATTCGGGAAAATAATAACCCCATAGAACTTAACCATAAAATTAAATATGAATAATACTTTCGGAATTTAATATGGATGTACTGATTAATATCAATACTACCATACAAACCATAAATCACTTAAAATAGAAAAAAAATTTGTTTTTCTCAAACATCTCCGTATTTTAGTTAAAAAATTAATATGCTTTTGGATAAACTCATTAACTATCTCAAACTTGACAAACAGGAGTTTCTTTTTCAGTTCAATTCACATCCTAATTACCCTTCTGCCCTAGCTTTCAGTGATACCCTGAATTTTATGGGAGTAAGAAATGATGCGTATGAACTGGACAAAGAATATTGGGATGAACTTCCGGAAGAATTCATAGCAATTGTTGATAATTCTTTCTCTCTGGTAAAGAAAACAGGAAACCAATACTCGGTTTATTCGGATAAGGCAAAGACACTGGATAAAGAAGAGCTGCATCAGAAATCTACCGATTTTGTTTTGCTGTTTGAAAAGGAAAAAACGGAGAGCCAAAGCCATTCGGTTACAGATTATAAACCTTTCATATATGCAGTTTTCGCAA
Source organism: Chryseobacterium sp. JJR-5R (assembly GCF_034047335.1). NCBI lineage: Bacteria > Pseudomonadati > Bacteroidota > Flavobacteriia > Flavobacteriales > Weeksellaceae > Chryseobacterium > Chryseobacterium sp. JJR-5R. Next base: position 599,092 of record NZ_CP139137.1, on the reverse strand, counting down.
TAGTCCTGATCTATTCAGTATTCACCCTGGCATGGTTTGAAGCTCTTTTCAATATACTTTCCTTAGCGGGGGTTTATATTTCGTTGGAAATCTTTAATCAGAAATTCGGAAATACATCTGCAGTGATGAGCAGTATCTGCGGCGATACGGCTGGCAGTCAAAGTGTGAATTCTTGCAATAAGATTATTACCCAGGACAAAACAAGCATTTTCGGACTAAAATTTTCAGATTTTTCTTTGATTTATTTTATCGGGCTCACGGTTTTAGGGCTGTTTTTACCGGTTACGTCTTTTATCATCAAAGGTTTTACTCTGGCTTCACTTATTGCGATCGGTTATTCAATATACGTTCAGGTATTTGTAGAAAAAACTTTTTGCCGGGTCTGCCTTTTAATTATCACCGTTTTGACAGCTCAGTTATTCATCGGACTATTTCTTTTTGAAAACCTGTACTTTGATGTGAAAATTGCTTTACTAAGCCTCATTTTGTGGATTGCCGTTTTCTCTTTAATCCTGTATCTGAACAATACGCTTGAACTAAAAGAAAATTTACAGAAATCGAATGCGAAAAATTTAAGATTCAAAAGAAATTACGATCTTTTCAAAAGAGAACTTTTGGAAAATGAAAAAGTGACATTCAGTGATACTGAAACATTTTTCGTCGGAAACAAAGAGGCAAAACTTCATCTTTCCATCGTTTCAAATCCCTATTGCGGTTTCTGTAAAGATGCCCATAAAATTATGGAAAATCTGCTACAGCGGTACCCTAATGATATTTCCGTACAGATGAGGTTCAATTATTCTCCCGATCCGAAGAACGAAAAATCTGCCAATCTGATTTCTGACTTCATGCACACCTATAAAAATAAATCTGCCAAAGCGTTTTTAGATCTTGTAGACTATTGGTTTGAGACCCGGGATGAAGAGAAAACCAGAAAAAAGGCAGGGACTGCATCAGGCAGCGAAGATCTTACACCATTAATCGATATGTCTGCTGAAAACAGAAATTCAGGCCTTAACTTCACCCCGATTATCTTAATTAACGGATATCAGTTTCCTGATAAATACGACCGTGAAGATATTTACTATTTTATTGATGAATTGACAGAAGATGAAGAGCTTTAATAAAAATTAATTTTTATAATATAAATTCACTAAATTAGGAAAAAATTAAGCGGAATCCGAAAAGCTATAAGAGTAGGAAAAACTAAACAATTTATCACTATGAAAAATCTAAAAAAAATTTCAAGAACAAATTTAAAGTTAGTAAAAGGGGGAATCACTCCTGAATGTGTTGCAGGACAAGCTGCATCTACTAAATGCTATGTATCAAGAAACGAATGTGTAAATGATCCTGTTTCAGAAGGATTCTGCATTTATTATTGTAACAGATATTGCTATTAAACTAACATCTTTAAAAAATAAAAACAATTGTCGTCATTTGGCGACAACTTGTTTTAAATATAAAGCATAAATTATTGAAATCTTTTCCTTTCTACCGCCAGCCCGATTCTAAAGACTGCGGCCCTACCTGCCTTCGTATCGTAAGTAAACATTACGGTAAAAGCATTTCCTTACAGCAAATCCGTAACCTATCAGAAACAACCCGGGAAGGAAGCAGCCTGCTTGGCTTAAGCGATGCTGCCGAAGACCTGGGATTCCGTTCATTGGGCGTTCAGATCAATTTTGAGTCACTTGCTGAAGAAGTTCCGCTTCCGTGCATTGTACACTGGAACAAAAACCATTTCGTAGTGGTTTATAAAATCGACAAAAACAATAAAATATATGTTTCGGATCCGGGTTACGGCCTGATTACGTATTCCCGTGAAGAATTTATTAAACTCTGGATCGGCGAGAATGCAGATGAAAAGACGGAGGAAGGTATTGTTCTTATTTTAGAAACAACGCCTGCTTTTTTCCAGTCTGAATTTGATGACCAGGAAAGCAAAGCCAGCTTCAGTTTCCTGTCAAAATACCTGCTGAAGTACAAATCACTGGTGATTCAGCTTGCCGTGGGGCTCTTAGCGGGAAGTTTACTCTCCCTTATTCTCCCGTTTCTTACCCAGAGTATTGTGGACGTCGGTATTCAGAATCAGGACCTGAACTTTATTTATCTGGTGCTGCTGGCGCAGATTATGCTTTTCGTAGGCAGGATGGGCATTGAGGTCATCCGGAGCTGGATTTTACTGCATCTTTCCGCAAGAATCAATATTTCTATTATTTCCGATTTCTTTATTAAATTGATGAAGCTTCCCATCAGTTTTTTTGATACGCGGATGACCGGGGATATTATGCAGCGAATTAATGACCATCACAGGATTGAGCAGCTTTTAACCAGCTCTTCCCTGAATACGCTGTTCTCATTAGTCAACCTCGTGATCTTCAGCATTGTCCTTTTACTGTATGACTACAGGCTGTTTATCGTTTACTTGGTTGGGGCTGTTGCGTATATCGGGTGGATCAGCTTTTTCCTTGGCAGGAGAAAGGAACTTGACTATAAACGGTTCTCTCAGGTTTCTCAGGAGCAGAGTAAAGTAATTGAGCTGATTAACGGAATGCAGGAAATCAAAATGCACAATGCGGAAAAACAGAAACGCTGGGACTGGGAATTCCTGCAGGTGAAATTATTTAAAATCAGGATTAAGTCGCTGTCCTTGGAACAGTGGCAGTCGGTAGGAGGAAATTTCATCAATCAGATAAAAGATATTCTGGTGAGCTTCCTGTCTGCAAAGCTTGTGCTCAGTGGGAATTTAACGTTGGGGATGATGCTTTCCGTTCAGTATATCATCGGTCAGCTGAATAGTCCTCTACTGCAGCTGATAGACTTCATTAAACAAACTCAGGATGCCAAAATTTCCCTTGAAAGATTAGGAGAAATTCATGATAAGGAAGATGAAGAAAGCAAGGATGAGCAATATACACATGACCTTCCTCAAAAAGATATTGAAATAGAAAACCTGTCTTTCAGGTACATTGGCTCAGATGCTTTTGTTTTTGAAAAATTAACCCTCACCATTCCTTATCAGAAAACGACAGCCATTGTAGGGGCCAGCGGCAGCGGAAAAACCACGCTTCTAAAATTGCTGATGAAATTTTACGAGCCTACTGACGGCGAAATCAAACTGGGCAATACAAAACTTAAAAATATTTCCCCAAGGTTCTGGAGGGATCACTGCGGCGTTGTCATGCAGGAAGGCTATGTATTTAATGATACCATAGCCAATAATATTGCAGTAGGTGAAGATTATGTGGATAAGAACAAGCTCAGGAGAGCTGTGGATATTGCAAATATCAAAGATTTTATTGAGGAATTGCCGTTAAGCTACAATACGAAAATAGGGAACGAAGGACTTGGAGTAAGCGGCGGACAGAAACAAAGGTTATTTATTGCAAGGGCTGTGTATAAATCCCCGGACTATATCTTCTTTGATGAAGCCACTTCTGCTTTGGATGCCAACAATGAAAAAGTAATTATGGAGAATCTTGAACAGTTTTTCAAAGGCAAAACGGCTATTGTTATTGCACACCGGCTTTCTACGGTAAAACATGCCGATAAAATTATTGTTCTTGATAAAGGCAATGTAGTTGAAGAAGGAAACCATGCGGAATTGGTAGCATTAAAGGGTGAATATTACAGACTGGTAAAAAACCAATTGGAATTAGGAAATTGACCGGTAATTTATTAACTTTAAATAACCAACTCAAAATCTTACAGTTATGAAAAATTTAAGAAAAATCGAAAGAAAAAATCTGAAGGAAGTGCATGGTGCAGGCCCGGTTCCAATAGTTCCATGCAACTGTTTCTGCTTCGTCAATGACGTTAAGCAGTGGAGCCCCTGCAACCGGTACTGCCCCGGCGGGGTAATTCCGGGAGTGGAACCCGGTAATGATCCTAAATGTAATTATACCCTACCATCGTAACGATTATTTTTAGAACATCCTCAATAATCTTCGGTAATGAAGATTATTGAGTTTTTAAGTATATGGAAAAAGACATTTTAGATAATATAGAACTTCGCTCAGAAAGCGTTCAGGATATCCTTACGCAGCCTCCTCATTGGATGATCCGCTGGGGAAATACCATTATTCTTTTAATCCTTGTTCTCATTCTGATGATGAGTTATGTGATCAAGTATCCGGAATTCATTCCTGCTCCTATCGTGGTAACGTCTGAAAACCCGCCCGAAAAACTGGAAGCAAGAACCAATTCTAAAATTGAAAAGATCTTCATTAAAAATCACCAGGAGGTCAAAAAAAATGAAGTCCTGATGGTGATGCAGTCTACAGGAAGCTATAATGATATTTTAGCACTCAAAAAAATAGTGGATTCCATAGATCCCAACCGCTTATCTTCTTTTCCTGTGAATGAAACTTCACATTTTAAATTAGGAGAATTGCAGGGAGATTATAACAGTTTTGCCAAAGCCTTTCAGGATGAAGTCTTATTTACCCGCCTTCAGCCTTATGCCCCGGAAAATCTTGCCGCCAATCAAAGCCTGTCGGAATACAGGGTCAGAATTGCAACTTTAAAACAGCAGAAAAACCTTGAAAAGGCTAAGTACGACCTTACCAGAAAAAGTTATCAGCGTTCTCAGGAATTATACAACCAGGGCGTTATTGCAGCACTGGAACTGGAGAATGAAAAAATAAAGTACATCCAGGCTCAGCAGAACCTGGAAACCATTACCCTTTCCCTTTCTCAGATTGAAGAAGGGATTTCCAATCTTAACAAGACCAAGAGCGGGGCTGCCATCAACACAGAAAAAGATAAAATCAATTACTCTTCCCAGACCTTACAGCTTTTTGAACAGCTCAGGAAATCTTTAAAGCAGTGGGAACAGAATTATCTTGTGGTTTCCAATACAGAGGGCGTAGCAAGCTTTCAGCAGTTTTTCGGTGAAAATCAGTTCATAAAAGCCGGAGATGTCATCTTATCCATCCTTCCCAGAAGCAGGGATAAAATTGTAGGCAGAATGTCTGTTCCGGCTGTAAATTCCGGTAAGATTGTAGCCGGAGAAAAAGTGCTGATCAAACTTGATAATTACCGCTACCAGGAATATGGGATCGTGGAAGGAAAAGTACAGAATATTTCCCTTTCTCCTGATAAAGACGGCAATTATTATGTAGATGTTGTCCTTCCTAAAGGTTTAAAAACCTCTTACCATAAAAACCTTGTTTTTGACAAGGAATTAAGGGGGAACGCAGAAATTGTCACACAGGATTTAAGGCTTCTTGAACGGTTCTTCTTCCAGATGAGAAAGCTTCTGGGATATCAAAGCTGATTTTCTAATTATTGCAGATATACCATACCGGCCGTCTCATTGATGGCCTTTTTTACGTATATGAACGGGATTCAGATAGAATTTACCACATTACTTCATATTCCTTTGACCATGCAGATTTGTATCAGTATTTAAGTTTTCCGTTCTAAAAAAACAGCAGAATGTATTTAAAATAATCTTTAGGAATTATCATAAAATTTTGATGCCCTATTTAATACATAATCCTAAATATCATCTGCATAAAAAAGGCTGTAAGAAAATCTTACAGCCTTTGCTTGTAGCGAAGACGGGAATTGAACCCGTGACCTCAGGGTTATGAATCCTGCGCTCTAACCAACTGAGCTACCTCGCCGTTTTGGTGGTGCAAATATAGAAAATATTTACAAATCACCAAAATTATTTTAACTTAAAATATTCCAAAACATCACCAACATGTTCTGGTTTACTGATTATCTTATTGTTAGCATCTAAAATAAAATAGGTCGGGGTTGCGTGAACATTGTAAGTATCCGCATATGTACTGTTCCATCCGCTCAGTTCAGAATCATTAACCCACGGAAAAGCACTGATCTTTTTAGAATATGAATCTTTATCCGAATCCAGGGACAGACCCACTACCTGAATATTTTTAGCCTTTAAATCATTGTATTTTGCCAGTAACTGAGGAAGCTCAGTTTCACAATGTGAACATGTGGAAGACCAGAATACGATAACTTTCTTATCGGCTTTGATATCATGCAGCGTCTTGGCCGTGGTGTTTACCGCTGACTGGAATTTATAGTTAGGAAAAACAGCCCCCATTTCAACATTGGCATTTGATTTCAGAGTGGTAGCCAGCCTGTCGGTAATCGTGCATTTTAAATTTTTGGCCAGGCTCAGGTATTTATTTTTGAAATCCTGCATGTCATACACATCAAAAATATCAATCAGTTCAGAAAGAACCGTCTGTCCGCGTGGTGTTTCAACTTTCAGTCTTTCTAAAAGCCTGTCTACGGATGCGTTGACATTGGTATTCCCCCCGGTATTGAGATAGGATACCAGGACAGGTCTTAAAAGAGACGATGTTTCCAGCATATCATTCGACTTATCGATGAAATTGATGATCTCCTCCTGATCCACTTTTTTAGAAGCATCATTAGAAAGAAATTTACCGTAATTGGTATTGTAGTAATAGACAAACGGATGCTGTGCCTGATTGATGCCCTGAGCACTGCCGGAAAGCCTTTCTATTTCGGTTTTTAAAGCTTTTCCGAACTCCGTGTTGTCTTTATAATATTCTTTGATCTGTGACAGCGCCGGAAGAATCAATTCTTTCTTCTGTGAGCCTTCCTGAATTCCGTTCATCAGATTATTGGCTTCATCCAGATAAACAATATTTTTAATTTTATTGGTCTGGGTTTCAAGTTTAACACTTATATTTTTATTTTCCGAAATAAAATTGAATGTATTATTGGAGCCCGGGAAATAAACCTTCATCATTCCCATATAATTTTTCGGATACTTGAAAGTCCAGGTATTGCCTTTACTCTGCTCTTTAGAGAAAATAATATCCTTGGAACCGTTTAAAGTATATAAAATTGCATCCTGGTCTTTGAAATCGGCAGGAGCCTGAATAGTCACCGTAAACTGGGCCTGCAATGAAAATACAGCTAAGAAAGCTGATAATGTAAAAATCTTTTTCATATCGTAAAAATAAAAAAACTCCCCGACTAATCAGGGAGTTTGTTATTATTTTAATAAAATTTTATGCTTTTGCCGCTGTATACTTTTTGGTAAAGAATGCAATCATGATAACAGCAGCAATTCCTAAAACGTATACATACATGTCAACCGGCGATGCCAGTGATCCTGTACCTGAACCTCCGGTTCCTCCTCCCGGTGGATTTGGAGTACCCTGTGCATTTAAACACAGAACAGTAAAAAGGAAAAAGACAGTAGCTAGTTTATTAATAGTTTTCATATTCATTATTTTAAAATTTTAGTATTGACAACATCTCCAGTGCTAGAAACAACTTTTACAACATAAGAGTTCTTAATGTTTTTGTCTAATTCAATAACAAAGTCTTTAGATGTTTCTGCATTTTTTTTAGAGATCACCAATTTTCCGCTCATATCATACACTTCAATATCAGCTTTCTTCCAGTTAGGGTCAAACCTAACAATATAATTATCGATAGCCGGGTTGTACACTACCAAAGTTCTTACTGGTGCTTTTGTGTCATTAGTTGCTAAAACAATATTGCTTGGCTCGCCGTAGTATAAATCATACTCTGTGCCGGCTACCGGGATTACCGCTCCCTGTACAGCCTGCTGCAATGTTCCGTTTGCTGCTTTATAATAGAAACCGATTCCTGCAGACAAAGCATGTGCCCCATCAGCAATAGGCTCTGCATCTTCTTTAATTTCAAATTTGTACGATTTAACAACTGCCGGACTGTATGTTACCAGCTTAACATTCTTGCCTTTAAAGTTAACTTCATTAGCTTCGTTGATGTATAACCAGTAATTGGTATTGTTATAATCGTATCCTCCGTTCAGGGATTCTTCAAAAGTTCCGATGGCGTCCCCTCCCGTAGCCGCTGCCTGAACAGTGGTCGCTGATGTAGTCTGATGACCGGTTGTAGAGTTAGGCGTTACTACATAATATGTTCTTCCTATTTCTTTACCTGCCTGATCCAGGGCAATAATTCCAAGCTGTTTTACGGTTCCCGTATTCGTGTTCTTAGCAGCAGTAACCGTATAGTTGGTTGATGCAGCTCTTACTGTATTTGAAAACCTTCTGAGTGTACTGAAGTTCAATGTCTGTGCGGAATTGTCTCTTAATTTAAGGACAAAAGTCTGCATCGGCTGAATTATAAGCCCGGTATCACCGACAGGAACTCCACCTGTAGTAAACGTCTGAATTTGAGCGCCTGTTGTAAATGTTGATCCATTCGCATAGGTCGATATCGTTCCGGTTGTATATTTTACCCCCCAGATATTTGAAATGTTATTTCCATCGGTAACTGCTCCTCCGGCAGTATTCTCTACATATCCGATTCTGGACAGATCCAGATTGGTAAAGAACGGATTTCCGAATTGATAGATGTTCTTACCGTAATCGCCCACGAAATAACCTGTTGTCATGCTTAACTGATCCTGCAGATAAGTATTGTACTTCTCATTGTACTGGTTGATCCCGTTACCGTTTACTCCGAAAGAAACATTCCCTCCATTCTGTAACGGCACTGCTGCTAAATCTTCTGACCGCACAGGATTACCGTTAAGGGTAAATACAGATCCTGTAGTTGTCGGAGCAATAGTAGCCAGCGTTGCAGGCGGAGTGCTTAAGTCAAGATTGTTGTTTTTAGATCCCAGCATATAATAAGCGGGAGCGTTCGGAGTTGTGTTGGCAAGGTTGGTAACATGGTTGGATACCGCATTGGTATTATTCCAGGTTAAGATTTCATTCTGGGTGAACCTTGTTGTACCAAATGTTTTGGCCAGTTCCGTTGATAAAGTACTGTAAGGCTTACCTGCAAACGGAAGGGCAATCTGCTGGAAATAATTTCCGTTACCGTGTCTTCCCGTGCGGTATTCTTTGCTTACAACACCTGTAAGATTGGCTGCCGAAACCCCATTCACATAAAGCTGCCCGTACGTGGATGTCGCAAAACTTCCCGGATTGTTAAGCCTTAATACGATGTTTCCACCATCCGTTTTTGCACCCCCTGCTGTAGTGACTGTCCTGAAAGCAGCAGTAGAAGTTCCTTCTACCATTACGTTCCCATGAACATCTATAATACCGGTACCTCTTGTCTGAAGACCGCCTCCTGCATATAATAGAGTGCCTTCGCTTACATATGTCGTAGCAGTATCATCTATGTGTAATAAAACATCCTGCGCCTGAACAGAATTAATGGCTGCTAATAAGCCAATAGCAAATAAACTTTTTCTCATTGTATATAATTATTTGTGTGTTAATACAATATCTCACCGGCAAAGGTATGCCTTTTTTATGAAAAAACAAAAATTTTTCATTTATTAACAAAAATATTATCTTCAGTTAATATGATCTCTTTTTCTTCTCCTATTGAAAACATATAGTCTTCAAGAACCTTCTCTGTAGTACCTCTCAATCCTCTCGCGCCGAGGCCTTTTTCAAGTGTTTCTTCCACTATTTTTTCAATGGATCCGTCTGTAAAAACAAGATTTGCGCCGTCCATTTTGAAAAGTTCTATAAACTGATTCACAATTGAGTTTTTTGGCTCTGTCATGATCCTTACCATTGTCTCTTTGGTAAGTTTATCAAGATAGGTGATGATCGGGAATCTTCCTAAAAGTTCGGGAATTAAACCGAAAGACCTCAGATCAATTGCATTAAGATTGGTTAATATATATTCGTCTTCGCCGGTCTTATTGATTTTTTCTGAACTGAAGCCGATAGCCTGCTTGTTCATTCTTCTTTCGATGATCTCCTTGATCCCGTCAAAAGCACCACCTGCAATAAACAGGATATTCTGCGTATTTACCTGGATGTATTTCTGGTCCGGGTGTTTTCTCCCACCCTGCGGCGGAACATTCACAATACTTCCCTCGAGTAATTTCAACAGTCCCTGCTGCACCCCTTCCCCGGAAACATCTCTGGTAATACTCGGATTATCGGATTTCCTTGCGATTTTATCGATCTCATCAATAAAGACGATCCCTTTTTCGGCTTTTTCAACATCATAATCCGCTACCATCAGCAGCCTGGACAGGATACTTTCCACATCCTCTCCTACATATCCTGCTTCCGTTAAAATAGTGGCATCAACAATGCAGAACGGAACATTCAGTTCCCTGGCGATGGTCTTGGCCAGCAGGGTTTTCCCCGTACCGGTTTCCCCGATCATGATGATATTGGATTTTTCCAGCTCCACTTCCCGGTTTTCATCCTTCGCATGAAGCAGTCTCTTGTAATGATTGTATACTGCTATCGACAGCTGTTTCTTTGCCTGGTCCTGTCCTATGACATATTGATCCAGAAATACCTTGATTTCTTTAGGCTTTTTAAGTTCGTCCATATTTTCTGCCGGCGCATACCCGGATTCTGAGCCACTGTCTTTTACAATGGCATGAGCCTGCTCAATACAGTTTTCACAAATGAAACCGTTTTGGCCGGAAATCAGCATCTGAACTTCATTTCTTTTTCTTCCGCAGAAAGAACACTGGTTTGAATTCATTTTTTATATATGATATATAAGATATAGATTAAAGAAACCCGTAAATGTCGGTTTACGAGTTTTTGTATTGTTTAGGAATTAATAATGGAGTCCTGAATTTCTTTATATTCTTCATCCGTCAGTTTCAGCCTCTCATTCCTGAAATTCAGCTCTTCAACTTTATTGAGCGGAATTAAATGGATATGCGCATGGGGAACCTCAAGGCCTACCACAGCCACGCCTACCCTTACACAGGGAACCGCATTTTTGATCTTTTTGGCAACCTGCTGAGCAAACGCCCATAGATTTTTGTATGCTTCAGTATCAAGATCAAAAATTAAATCGGTTTCTTTTTTGGGAACCACCAATGTATGCCCTTTTACCAAAGGCATCGCATCTAAAAATGCAATAAAATTTTCATCTTCGGCAATTTTGTAAGAAGGGATTTCACCGTTAATGATCTTCGTAAATATCGTGCTCATTTGTCAGAAATTAGTTGAGATAGGATCAGAATTGAATATCAGGCCTGAAATAAGTGATGATTAAAGGGTTATTTCCAATACTTCGAAAGAAAGTTTATTCCCGTTCGGCAGTGTAATATCAGCCGTTTCGCCGATGACTTTGCCTAAGAGCCCTTTGGCAATGGGTGTATTTACAGAAATTTTCCCTGCTTTAAGATCGCTTTCATTATCAGGAACCAGCGTAAATACCTGCTCCTGATTAGTGGCGTTATTCTTAAGCCTCACCGTGGTCAGGATGGAAACTTTTGAAGTATCTAACTGACTTTCGTCTATAATTTTAGAAGTGGAAATAGCATCTTTCAGCTTGGAAATTCTCATTTCAAGCATCCCCTGAGCCTCTTTTGCCGCATCATATTCTGCGTTTTCAGACAGATCCCCTTTGTCTCTGGCTTCTGCAATCTGCATGGTAATTTTTGGTCTTTCCACAGTCTCCAACTGTTCCAGCTCAGCTTTCATTTTCTCTAACCCCTCCTTTGTAACATAGCTTGCCATAATTTTCAAAATTTAGTTTTAGTATAAAAAAATAATCCGACATTTGCCGGACAATGTTTTCGTTGTTGTAATTGTTTACTTTATACAAATATATAAAAATTTAAATTGAAATGAAAAAAACTTTTTCAATCTTAATGATAATCACGCTATTGATTTTCAGTAATTTAACCATACAATCATGCGGGAGCCGTGAAGATACCGTAAGTTGCTTCCCAAACAACCCGATCAACGTTACATTGAATCTTAACCTCCCTGCTTATTATGCTTTAAACCAGGTAGGCGGCTGGGTATATATCAATGAACAGCAATCCGGTACCAAGGGGCTGATCATTGTAAGATCATCTGACAGCACCTTTAAAGTATATGACAGGAATGCCCCGCACATATGCCCGGACAGCAACACCACCCTTGAAGTCCAGGATAACATCCGGGTAGTCTGCCCGAAAGACAATGCCCAGTGGATCCTGCTTACCGGACAGCCGACTGCCGTAGCCAACGTCCCTCCGAAAACCTATCTTTACAATTATGATCCTGCGGGTAAAGTCCTGAATATTTATTATTAAAAATGAAAGCTGTAATTCAAAGGGTTTCCGAATCCTGTGTAAAAGTAAATGGAAAAACAGAAGGCGAAATCGGTAAAGGACTGATGCTCCTGATCGGGATTGATGAAAATGATGAGAAAACAGATGCCGACTGGCTCGTGCAGAAAATCCTAAACCTGAGGATTTTCGGGGATGAAGACGGGAAGCTCAATCGCTCTGTACAGGATATCCAGGGAGAAATCCTCTGCATCAGCCAGTTTACCCTGATTGCCGATTATAAAAAAGGGAACCGCCCTTCTTTCATTAAAGCGGCAAAGCCGGAAAAAGCCATTCCCCTTTTTGATTATTTTAAAGAAGAAATCGCAAAATCCGGTCTTAAAACCGAAAGCGGGATTTTCGGGGCAGATATGAAGGTATCATTAATTAACGACGGCCCGGTAACCATTGTGATGGATTCCGTGACAAAAGCTTAAATTTACAAACAGATTATATATAACTTTATCAAAAATGAAAAAAACATTCATTACTTTAACCCTGCTCACAGCATTTAATTTATCTTTTGCCCAGAAAACCTATACGGATGATCAGAAGGCATCCTATTATATCGGGCTGGACATCGCTCAGAATATGAAGAAACAGGGATTCCCGGTAGATCCGGACCTTCTGGCACAAGCCATGAAAGATGAATTTGCAGACAAGCCTAAATTGTTCCCGAAAGAGGAAATGGGGACATTCTTACAGGGTTTTATGCAGAAGCAAAATGATAAAAGACAGGCCCAGGAAAAAGTAAAGGCTGACGAAAACAAAAAAGCAGGCGCCGAATTCCTTGCGAAAAACAAACAGAACAAAAAAATTGTTACCACCGCAAGCGGACTGCAGTATGAAGTACTGAAAGAAGGCGACAAAAAAGCCCGGCCTGCAGCGTCAAGTACCGCTACGGTAAGCTATACCGGAAAACTGATGGACGGTACCGTTTTTGACTCTACGGATAAAAACGGAGGCAAGCCGGTTGAGCTTAATCTTTCCGGTGTTATCAAAGGATGGACAGAAGGCATACAGCTGATGAGCAAAGGCGCAAAATACAGATTCTATCTTCCATCCGACCTTGCTTATGGCGATAACGGTGCCGGCAATGTGATTCCTCCGGGAGCAATGCTTATCTTTGATGTGGAACTGGTAGATTTTAAATAATCATTACCTATATCAAACCAAAACGTCTTTCAGAATTTTGAAAGACGTTTTTTTAATAAATAAACTTTTATAAAAATTAATTTGCAGGAATGCTGCTGAAATTAAGGGCAATTCTGATGTTCATATCTGAACTGGTCTGATTTTTAAGCTCATAAACGGTTCTTACGGTAACCCCTGTGCTTTTTACCACCGTGTCCAGAAAACCTGAGTTCTCAATATCCAAGTTCAGGCTTGATGCATCGGTGGAAATATTAGATCTGGAAGCAACCAGCCTTTCCCCGGTTCCGCTTGACGAAATGTATACTTTAATCGATTTGAAAGCATTCAGGCTTCCGCCCGAAGGTGATACTACCGAAACTTTGGCATCTGAAACCCTTACATCTCTGATCTGCGCATTGTTATTGCCGCCAAACCAGGTCTGTACATTAGAGGCCGTGGCAGATGAGGAAACTTCCTTATTGGCAGGAACTCCCGTAGAAACCAACACATTGGCCGTATAGGGAAATGTATTCTGCACCAGTGACTGTACGGTCCCACAGCTTACCAAAGCTGCTGAAACCACTGCCGCCGACAAAAATATATTTTTCATAATGATAAATTTTAAGTTGTATTTGCAGAAATTATACCAAAGAATAAGAATTATTCAACACTGACCGTAAAGCTCCCTTTTGTATTTCCGGAAGCCATATTGCTATTGCCGATAATCAGCCAGACCTCTCCTTTTTCTTTAACATCATAGGTAACCTCTCTTCCGAAAGGCCCGTCATAATCTCCGTTCGGCAATCTGATCTGATTGAACCTGATATTAAAATCCTTTTGATTCGTTGAGATTTTAGCCTTGATACCGGGCTTGCTGAAGCCGGTTATTTTAAGCGTAAATTCCTGTCCGTCTTCAGTAAATTCTTCTCCCAGAGTAACAGGAAGCTGTTCTGCATCTACGGTTCTGGTAATTTTCCCTTCTTTCACGTCCCTCATTACCCCTGTTTTCAGGACTTCCTTGGTTTTCGGGGCATTGTTGATTACAGAATCTTTCATTCTCAATGCAGCAGAATCTGTTCTTGTCGAAGAGGCTGGCTGTTCCGTAGCCACTGACGAATCTTTATCTGAAATTTCAGAAACGGCAGGCTCTTTTTTACATGAAACGATAATCAGCGGGATGAGCAGTAAGGATTTTTTCATAATAATTTTTTGTATAACTGTTTAAATTCCTCTTTCATTATAATTATAACCTACGATAATATTTTCGGTTTTTGGCATTTAAATTTAAACGTATTGATCATAAAGCCCTTCGGCTCCTGAATGTGGGTAAAAGCCAAAACTGTTCCATCCGCAGGATTTTAGTATTAAAAAACATGAGGCTTTTACAGCGATATCAATGAACAGGCCGAACAGATTATTCAGCAGCTCTCACTATATTACAAATTCCGGCAGATATAATACTGCATTGACGAGATTCTTATATAATATTGCATCAGTTTAATGTATGGATTGATAATAGAGGATTTTAGAAAGGAGCTTTTCATTTTGCTGTGGCTTTACTTTGTTCAGAATTTCAGCTTTTAATTTTAAATCTTTTTTTTCTTCGGCATACTTCAGAAGCTGATTTTCATTAAAGTTGATTTCATTTTTATGATATTCCGAAACAAAATTCTGACGTTTCATATTTTCAGCAGTGATAATTCCGCCCCAGTTGATGTAGCTGCAGATGAGAATTGCTGCATAGAAATACCACGCCATGGTATTGAAAAGAAAAGCATTCCTTTTCTTTAGCTGGATCTTGATAAAGGCCGTGATCAAGCCGAGTAAAGAAAGTACCAGAAATACATAAACCCCCAGCCGCTTGTAGGTAAACCCATAGTTGATAATATACTCTGAATTTTTTAGCATGGCAGAAATAATGAGTACGGCGTTCAGAACAATCCAGGATTTGGCCAGGATTTTCATAAGCCCTGCTTTCGGGTCAAAATTAAATCCGGATTTGAAGTAGAACATAATTACTAAAATCGCCATGATGATAGACAGGATTACCGCGTTTACCCTTTCGTGGGTTTCTTCTGAAAGCCGGCCCGGCGTTTTTGCCGTTTCATAAAACTGTTCGTAGTTGTACGTGATGATGAAAAATACGAGCAGGATATTCAGGGTGAAGAAAGAAATGACGCCGCTCATTCTTTCAGCATCCAGATCAAGGAAAGAATATGTCGGTTTCAGGCTTCTGTCCCTTACTTTAAAATCATTATCCAGGATAGGATTGCTTTTGTAGATTAATTTTTCCACGGCATAGTTCCAATAGTTGAAGGCGATGAAAAAGCCCAATACAACCATGCAGATCAGCTGCCAGAAGTTAATATCCATTTCCACATTGGTAAACAGACCTGCAAAATGGTCGCTTCCTGCGGAATAAATCCCGAAGAAGACAGAAACCAGGATAAGGGGAATCAGGAAAAAAGCCATTGTCTTCTGCCAAAGCCCGGAAACATTCCTTTTGGGCAGCCATTCATCAAAACTGAAAAACCGGCACAGTGCTGTAAAAGCGTTAACAATAACTACCGGAAAAAGTAAAAGGATTTTCATCCTTCTGTTCTTGGACCGGTAGCCTAATAATAAAAGGGAACTTACCACCGCCAGTAAGGAAGGGAAATCCCCGTACCATGCAAATGCTGCACTTGACAGAATACTGGTTACGAAAAGGAAAATAAAGGTTTTTGTCCTGTTCCTTTCCGGAGTCCTGATAAAAGTAAGCAGTGCATAGACAGTACCGATAATCCCGAGATTCAGGCCTATATCCTGATTGTAAAATACGATCACGAACAGAGCGGTGGTAAGAAATATATAGTGATGTGTTTTCATGATTTTTTAAATTTATAATTGAATGAATGTAAAAAAATAAAACAATGTGGTATGTAAAACAATGGTGTTCTTCTGCTGTATGAAATCCTTCAGGTGGTCAAAGTTCTGCCACAGCAGCGCTTCAAAATCCCAATTATAAAATGGCCGCATGCGCTGGCCTTTACGGAAAGCTTTTAAATAGGTTCTGAAATACTCAGGGAAGACCATGGTTCCCAAAGCCAGAACTCCCAAAAGATAAGCACTTCGTTTCCCGTTACCGAAAAGCAGATACTGCATGGCAATTTCATCCTGAATATGGGTTCCTAAATCTGTGATCAAATGGTACACATCATGGTTTTCCATTTTAGGGATCATCCGGAAACCGTGGTCATGGTAGAAATCACCCAGTGTTCTTCCAAGAGAATCTTCCCTGAAACTTAACAGTTGCTTTTCATTGAACTGCCACTGTCTTTTTTTCTTTTTAAAATATTTCCTGTATTGTTTCTGTGAATTTTCATACATAAAGATGATGAAGCGGACGCGTAGTTTTTTCATAGTTTAAAGATTTAAAAGCGAGGTTCCGATATAAAAATAGAGGACTGCCACAGGGATGTTGATGCTTATGATCATTGATGCTTTCATGCAGATCTTAAATTGAGATTTATTAATCAGACCGTAAATCACCAAACCTAAGATGACGGAAAGATTAATTACGGTACCGAAAATTAAAAGGAGATAGCCTCCGATTGCGAACTGATCATTTTCAGAAACTATATATCCGAAGAGGCATATATTTCCTAAGATGAATGAAAGCCAAAAGAAAAACTTCCCGACTGACATGATTTGTTTATTGTCCATTATCTGAATTTTAAGCTTGTGTTAAAGTAAAAACTGTAATTTCCGGGCGGACCATGAAGCGCACCTGAATAGAATGTCCTAAAGCACGGTTAATGTAAAGCATCCTTCCGTCCTGCAGGTCAACTTCGCCGGAGATATAATTCCGGTTTTTCACAGGGACAAGCGGCGTAACCACACCCGGAATCCTGCATTGCCCGCCATGGGTATGCCCGCTTAAAATCCAGTCCTGGTAACCGTTCCAGACATCCCGATCGCATGCATCCGGATTATGGCAGAGAATGATATTTGCTTTTGAAGGATCATAATTTTCCATTACTTTTTCAGGGAAAAAGTTGGGCGACCAGAGATCTTCGAAACCGATGAAATTTAATCCGTAGCTTTCTTTCTGATCATTCCTCAGCATTTTAATGCCCGACTCTTCTGCTATTTCACAGATGTTTTCGGCAACATCCGGTTCACTCCAGGCGGCTCCGTAATCATGGTTCCCAAGAATTCCAAAAGTTCCCAATTTACCTAAAACCGCGTGATGCAGCACCTTTTTAAGATCTTCTCTTTCTATGGCATTTCCATGGTTTACAAAATCACCGGTATAGACTACGAAATCAGGGTTGTATTTTTCTGCTTTCTGAAACGAACCGATGAGAAAATTCCAGTCAAATCGGTCTCCCACATGCAGATCTGAAATCTGCATCAGGATTTTTCCCTCCAAATCACCAGGGAGATTTTTAACGGGGAGCTTTTTTTCCACAAACTCCAGCCAGAACGGTTCGATCTGCCATGAATACAGCATAGGAAAGGCACCGATAATGGAAAGCTGCGCCAGTCTTTTTAAGAATGTTTTCCGGTCCATTTGTAATTATTGTTATTTGAAATTTATAATCTGACAGTAATGTTGTCTCATTTCAGCTTCCGGCAACCGGGCTCCCGAAAATCCCCACCGCAAGTTCAATCCATACTGTGGCCAAAACCAGAATTATCATTGCAGAAACCATTAGCTTATACCAAAGGGATTTCTTTGACCCGATGACCAGACTGATAAAAGAAGCAGTGCCGAAGAGCAAGGCTGAGGCAATAATAAAATCAAAAGGTGAACAGCTCCATCCTTTTACAAAAAGATTTCCGAGAATTGCGGCCACTAATAATACAGACGGCACAGCAAAAACGATGGTTGATTTTTCTTTCTCTGATGTCATAATCATAATTTTTATTTTTAAAAGTACTTTGTATTTCAAAGTTAAACAGTAAAAAAATTTACTCTTTTATCTGCCTAATAATTTTTCCAGCATGTCCAGATGTTCGGTAAAAGCTTCTCTCCCTTTTTGTGTCACTCGGTACGAAGTCCTCGGTTTTTTTCCTACAAATTCCTTCTTCACTTCAATATAGTCGGATTTCTCCAATGCATTGCTGTGGCTGGCCAGGTTCCCGTCTGTAATTTCTAGCAGGCTTTTCATTTCAGGAAAATCAACCCAGTCGTTAACCATCAGAACAGACATAATGCCCAGTCTTACACGGCTTTCGAATTCTTTATTGAGTTGATTTATTTTTATCATCATCAGATTATAGTTTGCAGCACTTCTGAAAATAATTTAAGTGCATCTTATTTAAGTTCGTTACTTATATTTCCTATGCATAATCATGCCATACACTATATGCAGGATGCCGAAACCGATCGTCCAGAACAGCAATCCCCAGCCAAGGATGAATAAGGAAATAAATCCCAACACAATCTGGCAGTAACCCAGGTATTTTATGTCCGTCAATGTATATCTTTCCGCACTCACCAAAGCCAATCCGTAAAAAATCAATGTTGCGGGAGCTACAAAAACAAAAAGATGATGATAAAGGAGAGCCAGACAGAATATACCGCCTGAAACCAACGGTACTGCAAAGGTAAACAAAAGACGCCTTGTTGTGGCATCCCAGATCTTCAGCCCTTTCTTTTTACTTTTATTGGCTGTAAAAATATATCCGCTGAAAATGGCTGTAGCCAGAATTACAATACCGGTCCATACAAGTTCTTTGACTAAACCCGGCCCGAAACTGTTCCTTTCCCCATCAAAATAGTCAATTCCTTCTTTCTTAAAAACAAAATACACATAACCGGCACCGATAATGGCTGCCAGACCTGCTACCACTCCGGATAAGCCGCTCAGGGAAATAAATCTCGAGGAGCGCTCCATCATAGAGCGTATGTGTGATAAGTCTTCGTGGTAGTTTTTTGAATCCATATAAAGAACTTTGAATTACAAAGTTAAAATTATATTTTAAATTTCAAAATAATTTCATGAAAAATTTAAGGTTTTCATTTAAAGTGATGTTTATTCTGTAATGCTTACATTAGCAAATAATTTATAACCTGATAATTAAGATTATGAAAAAATTTATACTCCTGCTGTTTTTATTACCTTCAGATCTTTGGGCACAGACTCTTCCTTTTAAAGACACGACATTTAATACCAGCGGAAAGGCACTTCTTTCAGTTTGGAATAATAATTATGCAAATTGCACGGCCGTACAAGCAGATAAAAAAATGCTGATCGGCGGAAGCATTCATAAAAATAATCCTACTACCGTCAACTCTTTTCTGGTTGCCCGATACAATGAAAACGGAACACTGGATACTACTTTTGCCAGCAACGGTCTTCTTTACGATCCGGCAGGCAATTCTTCTGTAATTTATGATATGAAGGTTTTGTCAGACGGGAAAATACTTATTGCCGGCCGTGGAAATGCTTCTGCCCTTATCGGGAGATTACTTCCTGACGGAACATTAGACTTGAGCTTTGGAACTAATGGAACAGCTTTATTGAGCGGAACTTACATACGAGATCTGGAAATTCTGTCAGATGGGAGTATTATTGGATATGGGGATAAAAATTCATCATCTTATCTTGTGAAGATAAATTCTTCAGGACAAATTGATACCACTTTCGGGACAGGCGGGGAAATTTCTGCTAAATTCGGGTATTCATCATTGATAAATAATGCAATGACAAAACAGGCAGATGGAAAGTATATAATTTCCGGAGCTGTGGTAAGTAATGCAAGTTATCCTGAAAACAATCAGCTGTTTCTTGCCCGCTACAATGTAAACGGGAATTTAGATACAACTTTTGGAAGCAATGGTCTGCTCCTGTACAGTGCAACAGCACGAGAGGCACGTGATGTTCTCTTTACAGCTGCCGGGAAGATTTTAGTTTTGGGTGAAAAACCTTATGCATCCACAACCAGCATTGGCCCCAATTCTCTGTTTTATCTGCTGCAATTCAATACAGATGGAACTCTGGATACAGCCTTTAACAGCACGGGAACAGTAGGTTTTGGTTTCAATTATTATTCTTCAGTAAAAACGGATGCCCAAAATAAGATCTATGTCTCCGGATCATATTTTGATTCGACCAATTACTATAATTTCAGAAGAATTATCCGTTTAAACGAAAATGGATCACCGGATACAACATTTGGAACCAATGGCTTTTACAGTTCAAACGATCGTGTATATGCTTCAGAATTCCGATATGGAAATAACAGCATGAACTTCACACCAGATGGTAAATTGGTATCCAGCGGATATGTGAATATACCCTCTTTTTCTATTATCTTAATGCGTCTGATCATTTCTTCCACCAATTTGTCAACTTCCGATTTCACCTCAAATCCTGAAAATATTTCAGTATATCCCAATCCTGCAGAGGATTATTTTATTGTAAAATCCAAAGATACTATTGAATCATTAGAATTGATCAATACTTTGAGACAGTCTCTTACCAAGCAGAATAATGCAACAAAAATCGACGTAAAAAATCTGCCGGCTGGGAATTATTTTCTTAAAGTAAAAACATATAAAGAAGAAAAAACTTTTAAAGTAAGCAAAAAGTAAATTCTGTAAGCAAATAAAAAATTCGTCAAAAATTTTTGACGAATTTTTTTAATCTTGGGTCTCTATTGTTTCGCTCTCAATTTCTCTTTAATTGATTCAATATTTTTCTTTGCAGAATCTTCAAGGATCAGGCTTGCGCTCATGTGGATCCTTGCCGGCATCAGTTCATTGAAATGCTCTGTGCCTTCCCAAGAAACTTTTTTAATCAAAGCCAAAGCCTCACTGCTTCTTGAAGCCAGAGTTTCTAAAAATGTATCCAGCTTTGCATCCATTTCTGCGATATTCTCTGCAACCGAATGATAAATATTATGCTGTTCTGCCCATGCTGCCGATCTGAAATCCGCATCAACAGCCATAGCCGAGAACTGGGACTTCCCGATTTTGCGTTCTACATACGGCCCGATGACAAACGGCCCGATCCCCAGATTGATTTCGGTTAACGCCAGTGCAGCATCTTTGGTGGCAAAGCAGTAATCTGCCCCACAGGCAATCCCAACACCGCCGCCGGTAGTCCGGCCCTGAACCCTGACTACAACGATCTTACCACAGTTTCTCATGGCATTGAGCACTTTTGCAAAGCCTCCGAAAAACTGTTTTGATTTTTCCAGTTCTTCAATTTCCAGCAGTTCATCAAAACTTGCCCCTGCGCAGAAAGCTTTTTCGCCTTCACTCTTTATCATTATTGCTTTTACCTCATCTTTCATGCCTTCATCCATGATTGTCTGTGCCAGCTTTTCAAGAACCGCCCCAGGCAGTGCATTGCTTTTGGGCGTTCCGAAGGTAATTTCGGCAATATGGTTTTTGAGTTCTGATGTTACGGATCCGTTCATTGTCTTTATTATAATTGATTGTTGCAAAAATAGTAAATAGAACGTGTATGCAGGGAATAACTTTAAAATTAAGCATAGATCTTATTTTATTTATAAAAATTAAACTTAAGGGAGCCGGCCGTCCTGATCATTTCATCAGCTTATGCTTTTAGGGGAAGTACAAAAGCAATGGTAATTATCAGATAAGTAACAATATAGGCCTATTCTAAAATAATTAAACACATATAATGGTTAATAAAACGAAAATAATATTAAATTAACAGAAATTAATATACACAATACAGTGATTTATTAATATCTTTACAGCCGATCCGTAGAAATACGTAATCGGTAATTTGGTATTTTCTACGCTACAGCGAAACGGCCGATTGTTGTTACTTTGGCCTGTCAATAGGACAACGATATGTAATATTATGGCGGTATCCGAAAAGCCAATAAGAGAGTAGGAACATTTAAAACTGAAAAATATATTATCATGGACGAAGAATTAATGGGAGTTATCAAGACTTTCGCAGGAAATTTTGCCCCAAGAGGTTACATGTTATGCAACGGAGCTTTATTAAGCATTGCACAATATTCGGCTCTTTTTACAATTTTAGGAACCACATACGGAGGCAACGGACAGACCACATTTGCTTTACCTAATCTGAATGGCCGTTACCCGATCGGGGCAGGGAATTCCACAACAGGAGAGTCTTATGAACTGGGAGAAATGGCGGGAACTCCACAAAATACAATTATAACTCAAAATTTACCAAGCTTCAGCAGCCAGATGAAAGTTTCTTCGTCCAATGCTACAACGGCGGTACCTTCATCTGCGACATCGCTTGCGGTAAGCGGAACACAAGCAGGCAGGGAATTTATAACCGTACCAAGCTTTGTTGATACGGCTCCGGATACAATAATCAATCCGCAATCCGTAATTTTTACAGGTCCTAATCTACCTGTTAACAACATGCCGCCTTATGTTGGAATCAACTACATTATCTGTGTAGAAGGAATATATCCATCCAGACCATAAGTTTTACCAATTCTATTAACAATTAAATTTTTATATTATGGACGAAGAACTACTAGGAACCATTAAAATGTTCGCCGGCAATTTTGCTCCAAAAGGGTATATGCTGTGCAACGGAGCGTTATTAAACATCAACCAGAACACCGCACTTTTTTCTCTGTTAGGAAATGTATATGGCGGTGACGGAAGAATGACATTTGCATTGCCAAATCTAAACGGCCGCGCACCGATTGGTGTCGGACCTTCAAACACCGGAAAAAGTATTAACCTCGGAGAAGCTGCAGGAAGCGCCCAAACAACTATACTAAGCACAAACCTTCCTTCGATGGTGAGCCAGCTTAGAGTTTCACAATCGAACGCAACTACATCAACACCTTCATCTGCTTCTTCTATCGCTGTTTCCGGAACACAGGCAGGGAGAGAATTCACAGCTGTACCCAGCTTTGTAGATACTGCCCCCGACACTGTTATCAATACAGCTTCGGTTACCTTTACAGGTCAGAATCTGCCGATTGACAATATGCCTCCTTATTTAGGACTGAACTATATTATCTGCGTACAAGGCATCTTCCCTTCAAGACCATAATTATACATAAACCTTTAAATTTAAATCATGAAAAGTTCTTTACTTTATTCAATCTGCAGTCTTTTCATCTCGTTTATTTCATTTGGACAGACAAGTACAGAGCAATTTGAAACAGAGTCTAACGGAAGTTCAAGCTTCACGGATAACGGAGTAATCTTCAATATTATCTCAAATGTTAATACATACGATATACAGGCTGCATATCCTGGTACCGGCTGGAACGGGACATCAGTTGATAACAGATATATTGACAATACAGGAAGCGGCAATCAGTCAGCCGGAACTTCATTCAGTATCAAAACCACTTCCAATCTTTTTAAAGTAAACAGATTCTGGATATATGCTGCTGCTGCAAATACTCAGCTGAATGTTACCGGAACACTTACCATTACGGGAAAACTATCTGGTGTTACCAAGTTTACACAAACAAAAACCACAGGTTTTAATACATCCACAGCTGTTACCAATGGATATACCTTAATTGACCTCACCAATCTTAACGGACAAAATTACAGTAATATCGTAATTGACCAGTTGCAGATTACAGCAGGAGGAAATTATCAATACCTGTCATTTGATGCTTTTACCTGGGTAAAAGATACCGGAATTGTATTGTCTGCCAGTGATGTAAAAGTTTCTAAAAAGGAAACGGGTATTTATCCAAATCCTACAAGCGGGCCTATTACTATTAAAGCGGCGGAAAATACCAAGTTTGAAGTATACAGCCAGGCAGGACAGCTGGTGAAAACCATTGAGGCTAAAAAAGGGATCAATGAAGCAGACATTTCAGAACTCCCTAAAGGAATGTATACTGTAAAATCTTCTTCGGAGTCCTACTCGATTATTAAAAAATAGTATATCATATCGATTACCATCAGAGCAATTACTAATAACCAAAAGCTTTTTGATATAATAAACAATCGCGGAAGATTCTAAATACATAAATGTAATAAATTCCCCTGAAAATATTTTCAGGGGAATTTTTACTGTTTTAATGCCAGAATATATTTGTCGATGTAGAGCTGTTTTTCTTTTGACTTGTACTGCTGGATATATCTGGGATGTTCCAAAACCATCATTCTATCAAAAAGAGAGGCTTCCTGATTGAGTTTTGAAATAAAATCTGCATTCTTTTTCCCTAAAATAAATACCTCTGAAGTATCAAGGCCTAGACTGATATGCTTTTTTAAAGCATCGATCATAAAATCCTTTACTTCGTTGAAAAGTTCTTTATCATCATAGTAATTAGCGTTGATCCAATTTCCTTTTGACTTCCTTATAATGGCCAGCGGAAAAGGTGAATTGATGTAAATATCTTTATAAAATTCATCGGGCCCGCCGTATTCAGCGATGATGTCATAGATAAAAACAGATGAAATTTCGTGGGTCCGTGCAGAGGTCATCGCGATTCCGCAGACACTTTCCAGCCGTTTGGTATCGGTAAAAGGCACGCCGGTAACCCCGGCGCCGTGACGGCTCGGGTTAATCCCGACAATAAATTTTCTGCAGTTGAAATCATTATAATATTTCTGATAAAACTTCTGCATAACGTTCATTGTTTCGGGATTGCTGATATAAGGATTTAACACCTGAAAATCACCCGGTAATTTCCCGTCATATTTTAGATTCCGGTTAAATTCAACAACCTTATCAGCAAAAGTTCTCTTCATCTTTTAATCTTTAATAAAAACAAAATTCTCAGGCTGGTCATCATCATTATAATCTTCGTCATCACCCTCTTCGCTTAGTGCCAGTTCAATATCAATAAACTGAATATACAATCCACAGATCCCATCATTTGCATCATATCCAAAATAAACAGGATAAGAACCGTCACCGAAACCGCTGGCAAACATCGGGATCTGGTAATCGGTGTTCGGGACCGTCCAGTTGATCCAGTCGCCTGAATCCCTCTGATTGTCGGGACGATCTTTATAACTTTGCGCAAAAAGTCCGGCAAAATAATCATCATACATATTATCGGCATCCAGTTCAGCTTCAAATTTATCCACATACGGAAGTACTTCTGCATCAGCAATACAGCCTAAGCCCGTATCCACTCCGAAACCGAAAAAATCATCTTCGACCAAATCTTCAATTCCAACCAGGGCTTCCCGGTAGACGATGGGCTTTTCTTTGGTAAACTCCACTTTTACCACTGCATACCTGTCGTCCCAGTCTTCAGACTTTACGACAGCAATTGTTACGGGAAAATTTCCTTTCGGAGTTTCGACGAAATAAGGGGATTGGTTTGCATTCAGAGCAACCAGAGGATCCCTCACCACCACTTTTCCGGAAGGAAGGGAAACATTTCCGATTTCCATGGTTTCCAATTGCTGACCGGCAATTTCACCGGAAGTAAAATAGGTTTCCAAATCAGTTGGACAAACCAAAATATTTTTTACTTCCTCATACTTCTGCATCCAGTTTTCATTCATTTTTTTAATATTTTAAATTGGTTGAATTAAGGATTAAAAATACGCCTTATTTATTCTGCATCAAATTCTTCTTCGCCCTTTAAGCCTTTAATAAAAGTTTCGAAATCTTTTGCCAGAAAAATTTTCCTGTAATCATCTTCCTGATCAACATGCATAACCTCCGGCTCACCGTCTTTCCCACATTTGGAATAATCCAGCAGGATCATATCATGGCCGGCAGAAGGACAGTCTGCAATATAAACTCCGTCTGCAGGATATCCCCACTCATCAATCATGAACCGGCTTCCGAGTTCGCCACACACAGCATAAGTTTTCTCCCGCCCGATTCCCATAATTCCGGTAATGGCTATATGATCATCTGCCCAGGAACTTCTTTCGGTTGTAGGAAAACAGCTTTTCTCTACCAATCCTCCGTTCTGGATTCTCATTAATTCAACATAGGAGGCAGGTAGCTTATAGCTCAGCTCCTGTTCAACAGAAGCAATCATTTCGTCATCCGGAAATTCCTCGATATAATCCCTTTCAGAATAACTGCTTTCATTCCAGAAACCGGTAAAATCGAAATCTTTGAAAAATTGTTGTTCCATACTATTTGTTTATTAAAAAAGGAAGCCTTGTCAAAAGCTTCCTCAAATATCATTATTTATTCTGAATTAAATCAATCCAAACTGTTCAAAATGATGGGTAAAATGTTTTTTGTGCATCAGTTCCCACATTTCTTTGTTTAGTTTTCCGAATACGAAATTCATGTGTTCGGCCTGCGGGTTCTCTTTATAATAAACAGAGAATTTTTTGAGGTTATCCATGAATGACTGTTTTGCAGCATCCAGGTTTTTATGTTTCGGTTCAGGTAATGAACCGTCTGCGTTTAAGAACGGGGCAATAAAATCTTTCGGCATTTTCCTGTAGTTGTACAGAGAATCCTGCCATTTCTCCAATTGCTCTTCCGGTGTGAAACAGATATCTGCTTCCGGCTCTCCCAAGCTTACCAAGACTCCATGTTCAAGATGCTCAATCATCTGCTGAGGTGACATTTTACCCCAATTTGCCTGCGTGCTTTCAGTAAGACCATTCAGTGTTTTCTGAATGTCTTTAAGGTTCAGACTGATAAAAGGAGAATTTTTCGCCACCAACGTTAAAATGGTTGCTACACAAACAATCTCATCTCTCTGATTGATTACCTCAACCAGCCATTTGACCACACCGGAAGGGATATTCCTGCCTTTTACGCCACGGTTGATCTTTTCTTTTGCCGTTAAATAAACCGTGATTGTATCGCCCGCATACACAGGCTTGAAGAAAGAACAGTTTTCCAATCCGTAATTCGCGATAACCGGGCCTTTCTTCCCTGAAACAAACAGTCCGGCCGCTGCGGAAAGAATGAAATAACCATGGGCTACGGTTTTATCGAAAATGGTTCCCGACAAACTTGTTGCATCTGTATGGGCATAGAAATGATCCCAGGAAACATTGGAAAAATTAACGATATCTGCATCAGTAACTGTTCTTCCTGCTGTTTCCAAAGAATCTCCAACTTCAACATCTTCAAAATATTTCTGGAAAGGATGCTTATCTGCATATTTTTTCTCTGCGCCCTGCTGATAGACTTTTGTGATTGCCGTTAAAATATCTGGAGAACCCTGGATTGCTGTTTTTTGTAAAAAGAAATGAAGACCGTTCAGTCCGCCCATTTCTTCACCGCCGCCGGCCCTTCCGGGGCCGCCGTGCATCAAAGTAGGAAGCGGTGAACCGTGGCCTGTACTTTCTTTTGCACTGTCTCTGTTCAACACGAAAATTCTGCCGTGCTGGGAAGCCATTTTCCAGGACGTTTCTGCCACGAATTTTTCATCGTGGGAGATAATGGAACCTACCAGGCTTCCTTTTCCCCTTTTTGCCAATGCTGCCGCTTCTTCCGCATCTCTGTAAGGCATCAATGTAGAAACCGGACCGAATGCTTCGACATCGTGAGAGATGTTTTTAGTGAACGGAGAATCATTCAAGAACAGTTTTGGAGACATGAATGCGCCGTTGTCATAATCTGCATCTACAAGCTCATGCTTTCCGTCATAAATCAGTTCGTTTTCAGTTTTCAGAAGGTCTACTTTTCTTAAAACCTCGTCATACTGCTGTTTTCCAACCAAAGAACCCATTCTTGTTTCTCTGCTTAACGGATTCCCGATTTTTGTCTGATCTAAAGCTTTAGATAAAGCACTCTGAACATCACCGATTAAATTTTCAGGCACAATAATCCTCCTGATTGCGGTACATTTCTGACCTGCTTTCGTCGTCATTTCCGTACGGACTTCCTTGATAAATAGATCAAATTCCGGAGTTCCGGGCTTTGCATCCAATCCAAGAATTGAACAGTTTAAAGAATCTGCTTCCATATTGAACCGGACAGCATTTCCTGAAACTGAAGGTAAAGATTTCAGCTTTTTCCCTGTTGCTGCCGAACCTGTGAACAACACAGAATCGCCATCCTGAACATAATCCAGAATATTTCCCGGATCGCCGCAAACCAGCTGAACCGCACCTTCAGGGAGGATTCCGCTTTCAATCATATCCTGAAAAACGGCATTTGTTACATATGAACCATATGGAGACGGCTTTACAATGCTTGGGACGCCTGCCAACAACGAAGTTGATAATTTTTCCAGCATTCCCCAAACCGGAAAATTATAGGCATTGATCTGCACAGAAACACCTTCACTCGGCGTTAAAATATGCGTTCCCAGGAAAGTTCCGTTAGCAGAAATTTTCTGGGTATCGCCGTCTACCCAAAACGGCGTATTCGGAAGCATCCTTTTTGCCAAGCCTGAGTACGTGAAGAACGTACCGAAGCCTCCCTCAATATCTACCCATGAATCTGTATGCGTTGCCCCTGTTTTATATGATAAATCGTAATACTTTTTCTTTCTTTCCAAAAGATAAAGCGCCACTTTCTTCAGCATTTCCCCACGATCATAGAAGGTCATAGACGAAAGGTTTTTGTACCCTACCGTTCTTCCGTAATCCAGTGCCTGCTCAAAATTCAGGCCTTCCGTATCCGAAACGGCAACCTGCTCGCCGGTTACGGCATTGTATAAAGGGATTCCGCTTCCGTTGCCTTCTATCCATTCGCCGTAGATATAGTTTTTTAGTTTGTTCATATTGTTTTTTACTTTTTCAATTTAATATATTCAATAGTTATTTTAAAGCTTTTCTGATTCCATAGCAGATTAAAAACAGGAGAATGGCAGCATCCAGAATTAAGACGATATCAACAAGGATATCATACACATGTTGTTTTGATTCAAGTTTTGCAATTTTATCCTGGCCTGTAGATTCCAGTAAATAGGCTGTTTCCAAAGACTCAACATAGAAAAAGAATCCTAAGACATTGAATTTAAAACATAAAACCAATACTATAAACCCATATTTCCTAAGAAAATTTTCCAGTTTAATCATGACTGTTCTTATTTCGGTTCCTGATAGGGAAACAATTTTACCAGACCTTCATACAGACTTCTGTGAAGAATGGTTGCATGGTTATCCGTTTCCATCATTTTATATTCTACCGTCCAGTTTTTTTTGTTTGATTTTTTAAGAATGTCAAACAAATCTTCTGCATCTTTTACCATTACTTTATGCTCGCCTTTTCCGACAGAAACATATATAAATTTCTTTTTGTCGGCTGATTTAGAAAGCAGCTGTTTGGACTGCTTTAAAAGGCTTTCATCATCCCACCACAAACTCGGACTGATGATAAAATAATTATTGAACATTTCAGGTTTTTTCAATAAAATTTCTGTTGCCAGAAGTCCGCCAAGCGATTGCCCGAACAGGTAACTGTCACCGGTTTTAAACTGGTTTTCAACATAAGGCTTCAATTCTTTTTCCAGGAAACTGATAAACCGAGCCGAATGTCCCGTGGTAGGATAATCTTTCTGTAAATCCTTTAGATCCGTATGAAAAGTAAAGTCTTTTTTTCTGTCAATATTAGCAATTCCAACCACTATCGTTTCAGGCATGCAATACATTTGATTAAAAAACTGCACCAAGCCGACAACATGAATAAAATCCTCATTCATGCTTCCGTCCAGAAGATAGATGACCGGATAGGTTTTTGTTTTGTTGAAATTCTGCGGAAGGTAGATGTTTAATGTTCTTTCTTCATCTAAAACCTTAGAATTTAAGGTTCTTATTTCTCCGATGGTTAAAGGTTTTACATTTGTATTCTGGGCTGAGACCATGAATTGAAATGCAAACAGGAGACTGCAGAAAATGAGAATTTTTTTGTACATTTTTTTGTTCTATTTTTTTCCCATTATTTTCATGAGACTATGTATTGAAACCTAACGGGTTTTAAAAACCCGTTAGGTTTGACTTATCAACAATTATTCAAAATTTAAGAAATCATATTCAATATCAGACCGGTGATAATTTTTAAAAACTTCAAGTGAATCAAAATATCCCATGATCTCCATTCTGTTTAATTTACTTTTTTTTTCAGGATGCAGATATGAATTATATGAAGAATGTTCCCATTGATCAGCCTTGTTTACAAATCCGTGATTAACCGGATTATTATGAATATAATGCAGAACTTTCAGTAAATATTTCTCATCTGATATTTTCTTCCGCTTTACTGCATTAAGAAAAAGTGCACCCTTACGATCATATTTTTTATTAAATGCTTTTGCATAAGAATTGAGGAAATTTCCAAAACTCTTCATTAAATATTTATGTTGATCCTCATCTAAAATTGAGTCTAAATTTTTAAACCTCAACAACAAATGAAAATGATTCGGCATCAAGCAATACGCATATATTTCTGCTATTGGAATAATATATTTTAAAAGTTTATCTAAAAAATATCTGTAATTTTCAGTTTCCCGAAAAATCAAATCCTTTCCGTTACCATGCGTGTAAACATGATAAACATATCCGCATTCAAAACTTTCTTTACTTGACATTCTTCTTTCATTATGTGTGTAATTTCCAAACCTCATAGGTTTTAAAAACCTATGAGGTTTATTTAGATAAGTTAATTATTTCACATCATCCCAAATACCATAATCAACCACTTTTGTAGGAATCTGCTGAACATATTCCGTAAAAGGTTCGCAGGGCAGAATGGCGTCTTTTCCTTCTCTTGCCAGTTCCTGGTAGAGTTTTGTGCCTTCCGTTTTCCATTTGATCATTTCATCGGAAACATCACGGATAATTTTGGCCGGACTTCCTACAATCAGTTTCCTCGCATCACACCTGAAATTGGCAGGTACAAAAGCCAGTGCACCAATGATGCATTCGTCACCGATAACGGCTTTGTCCATTACCACTGCATTCATTCCGACCAGACAGTTTCTTCCGATATGCCCGGAATGAATAATGGCTCCATGGCCGATATGTGCTGATTCTTCCAAAACCGTTTCAATCCCCGGAAAAACGTGAAGCGTACAGTTTTCCTGAACATTCGCCCCGTCTTTTACGATAATTTTGCCCCAGTCGCCACGGATCACTGCGTTCGGACCGATATAAACTTCTTCGCCGATTTCTACATTCCCGATAATTACCGCCTGCGGATGAACGTAAGCGGAGGGTTTAATAATCGGGCGAATGCCGTGATATGAATAAACTTTCATAATTTTAATTTGAAAAATTTGAGAATGAGCTAATTTGGAAATTAATTATACTTTTTCAATCACCATTGCATAGCCCTGCCCGACACCGATACAAAGGGTACACAATGCATATTTTTTATCCTGTTTCTGAAGTTCCAGGGCCGCGGAACCTATTAATCTCGCACCGGAAACGCCCAGCGGGTGGCCAATGGCAATGGCTCCTCCGTTTGGATTGACTCTTGCATCATTATCCTGTAAACCTAAAGTTCTGGTTACCGCTAAAGACTGCGCTGCAAATGCTTCATTCAGTTCAATAACATCCATCTCATCTAACGAAAGGTTTAATCTTTTTAGTAGTTTCTGTATGGCTTCCACCGGTCCGATTCCCATAATTCTCGGCTCAACACCGGCAACAGAAGATCCCAGAATCTTTGCTTTTGGTTTTAATCCGTATTTCTTTACTGCCTCTTCACTTGCCAGAATTAAAGCGGCAGCGCCGTCATTCATTCCTGAAGCATTTCCAGCTGTTACCGTTCCTCCTTCTTTTTTGAAAGCGGGACGAAGTTTTCCCAATCCTTCCATTGAAGAAGCAGGTTTGATGAATTCATCCTTATCAAAGATTTTCGGATCGCCTTTTTTCTGTGAAATTTCAACTTTTACGATTTCTTCCGCCAGCCTTCCGCTTTCCTGTGCCCGGGTCGCTTTCTGCTGAGACCAAAGGGCAAATTTATCCTGGTCTTCACGGCTGATGCCGTGCATTTCCGCTAAGTTTTCAGCAGTGTCTCCCATGGCGTCAACACCGTACATCGCTTTCATTTTAGGATTCACAAACCTCCATCCGAAAGTGGTGTCAAACATCTGGCTGTCTCTTCCGAAAGCGGTGCTCGGTTTAGACATCACATAAGGCGAACGCGTCATGTGTTCTACTCCGCCGGCAATGTAAATTTCACCTTCTCCTGCAGCAATCGAACGGAAAGCATTGGCCACCGCCGACATTCCCGAAGCACACAATCTGTTTACGGTTTCCCCTCCTATTTTGTACGGAAGCCCAGCCAGTAAAAGTCCCATTCTCGCAACATTCCTGTTGTCTTCACCGGCCTGATTGGCGCATCCGAAAATAACATCCTCAATTTCCTCAACGGGAACTTCAGGGTTTCTGGCTATAATTTCTTTCAGCACAACAGCAGCCAAATCATCGGCTCTCACTTCTGATAATGCTCCACCCAGTTTTGAAATGGGCGTTCTGATATAGTCTATGATATATACGTTGTTCATAATTTTGCTTTAGGCTCTAAGCTCTATGCAGGAGGCTTACAGCTTTAAAAAAAGCCTGCTGCCTGTTGCTTCAAGCTTCTCGCTTATTTATAATTCTGTTACTTTTTTTCCTATTTTGTAAACTGTCCCGACGAATTTTGCAATCAGTTCGTTGTTTTGATTGGTAATTTTAATATCGTAAACAGCAGTTTTCCTGGTATTGTTTGCCAGTATACTTTCTGCTCTGAAAATATCACCTTCTTTCCCGGCTTTGGTAAAATTGATGATGCAGTTTAAGGCAACAGCTGCATCTCCGGTATTGTTGGAAGAGAATGCCAGCGCAGAGTCTGCAAAAGCAAACGTAACGCCGCCGTGGACTGTTTTTAACCCGTTGATCATCTCTTTTCTGATGGGCATTTCCAGCAAACAGTAATTTTCTTTGATATCGATCATTTTGATATTCATCCATTGGGAAAACTCATCCTGATCAAACATATATTCTGCAACCTGTCTTGGATTCATCTTTAATATACGCTATTTATTTGTTCATATAATTCATCAGACAATTTATCATAAATATTCATGGTTCTGCCGAGAATTACCTGTTCGTGTGAGAGGCTTTCTGAATCTAACGGATTTTCATTTGAATAAGGAGCATTTAAATCAATGCCATATTCACTGGCTAATCTTTTAATCAATGCTTTATATTTTTTATTAAACTTTCCTAATAGCTCAAGTTTTTCCTGATCATCATTTATTGAAGAAAGCTCCTGAATGATGTACTCTTTTTCAATGAGAAGCCTTGTTTCCAATTCTGCTCTGAATCCGTCTATATCCATACTATTAATTTGAAAATTAAATCAATTTAATTTACGCAGTAACGGGCTTTGCCTGTACCTTTCTTCCTGGTATTCTTTGTAAAGATCCTGCAGGATTCCGGAGATTTCTGCATACCCGATTTCTTTTCCCCAGGCCAATAATCCTTTCGGGTAATTGACGCCTTTCTGCATGGCCAGTTCGATGTCTTCGTCGCTCGCAATGCCTAATCTTTTGGCTTCAACGGCTTCATTGATCAGCATGGAGATAATTCTCAGGAAAATCTGCCTGTACAGCGTCTCATCTTTCAGAGGTTCGGTTTTTGTCGCTCCCTCTGCATAATCATAGAATCCCTTTCCGGTTTTCCGACCGTGAAGCTTGGCTTCAGACATCCTTTGCTGCAATAGGGACGGCTTGTATTTCGGATCGTAAAAATATTCGTTGTATACTGTTTTTGTTACCGAAAAATTCACATCTACCCCAATGAGATCCATAAGTTCAAACGGACCCATTTTAAAATTTCCTAAAGTTTTCATCGCATCATCCACCTGTTCTACGGTGGCAATGTTTTCTTCCACAATCCTAAGACCTTCCCCATAATACGGGCGGGCAATCCTGTTTACGATGAATCCGGGAATATCTTTGGCAATCACGGGTGTTTTACCCCAGTCTTTCATCAGGCTGTATATTTTTTCCGGTAATGATTTTTCAGTCAGCAAAGATGGGATTACCTCAACCAATGGCATCAGCGGTGCCGGGTTAAAGAAGTGGATCCCGATGAAACGCTCCGGTTTCTGTAATTCAGCACCGAGAGAGGTGATGGAAATGGATGATGTATTGGAAGCAATCACACAGCTTTCTGAAATATGTTTCTCCAGTTCTGTGAAAACTTTGGTTTTGATTTCCTTGTTTTCGATGATAGCTTCGATGATTAATTCGCAATCTTTGAAGTCCTTCAATTCTGTAGCGATGGAAATATTCGCTAAAATTTCAGTCATTTTTTCTGCCGAAATTTTTTGTTTATCAACCAATCTGGTCAATGTTTTTTCTAAACCTACGGTTGCCGTCTCTATCTGTTTTGCGTTGGTGTCATAGACCCAAACCTTGCATCCGTTCGTGGCGGCTACCTGTGCGATGCCCATTCCCATCGTTCCGGCACCGATAATTCCTATATTCATATATTTAATTTGAAAATCTGAGAATGAGTTAATTTGAAAATTATTTAAGCTTTGAACTTGAAATAATTTTAGACAGAATTAATAAAATTTCTTTTAAATCGGAAATTAATTTTTCGTTTGGAGATTTGAGATGCGGAGATTTTAAACACAACAAAAGCCAATATTCTGTTTCATCACTTTCTTTCGCTGCAATTTTTAACTTATGAATAGAATCTGCTTTGCTTTCCGCGTTTTGAGCCTCTCTTACATTTGCTCCAATTGAAGTTCCCGACCTGAAAATTTGATTTGCTAAAGAAAATTTTTTAGTTTCATATAAATCTTATGAAAATTCTATAATATCCAAAGCAAAATCGAAAGTCTTAGCTACAATAATGTTTTCTCTGTCATTCCTTATTTTCAAATTCTCAAATTAATTCATTTTCAAATTGATTATCTTCCTTTATAATCAGGTTTTCTTTTTTGTAAAAATGCCTGTACGCCTTCTTTAAAATCTTCTGTTTCTGCTGCTTCCTGCTGCAGGTCGCCTTCTAACTCCAGCTGCTCTTTCAATGTATTGTGGTATGACTGGGCAAAAGCTTTTTTGGTTAATTTAATGGCAGCAGTCGGCATATTGGCCATTTTTTCAAGGATTTCCATTGATTTGGGTGCAAATTCCTCTTCACTGAAAACCTCAGCTACCAAACCGTAAGATTTTGCTTCTTCCGCAGATAATCTTTTCCCTGTAAATGCTAAATAATTTGCCAGTTGCCTGCCCAGTAATTTCGGCAAGAAGTATGTTCCACCAGTATCAGGAATCAAGCCGATATTGGAGAATGCTTGGGCAAAATAGGCTTTATCGGCAGCCAGAACAAAATCAGAAATCAGGGCTAGCATAGCACCGGCTCCTACTGCAGGACCGTTTACCAAGGCAACAACCGGTTTTCTGCAACGTGTAATTTCATTCACCAAAGGATTGTAATAATCTACCACGATCTTTCTGATGATATCGTCATCACGATGTTCATTTCCCTGAATGAAAGCATCATCCAGATTCTGTCCGGAACAGAATGCCCTTCCCCGTCCTGAAATGGCAACGCACCTTACGGTTTCGTCATGGCTGCATTCTTTAATAAAATCTTTAAGATCTGATAAAGACGGCTTGGTAAGCGCGTTCATCGTATCCGGTTGATTAAGGTAGGCAATTTTCAGTTTCCCGTCAAAATGCGTTTCGATATCCAGTTGTGTGTACATAGTTTAAATTTTTATTTGAAAATTAGTCAATTTAAAAATTCTGATTTCACTACTAATTTACTCATTTTCAAATCAGCATATTTTTCAAATTGTTTAATGGCATTTAAAATAATCAAAAGGCTCCAGGCAGTCCAGGCACTGGTAAGATGCTTTACACAGCGTAGACCCGAACCTGCTGATCTGTTTTGAGTGCATCGAGC
Organism: Chryseobacterium sp. JJR-5R; assembly: GCF_034047335.1. Taxonomy (NCBI): domain Bacteria; kingdom Pseudomonadati; phylum Bacteroidota; class Flavobacteriia; order Flavobacteriales; family Weeksellaceae; genus Chryseobacterium; species Chryseobacterium sp. JJR-5R. The sequence continues at coordinate 563,165 of NZ_CP139137.1, read as the reverse complement.
CGCAGCGCGGGCATTTTTTCGGTTTTCCGATGTGATGTTCGTCTGCTCCTTTTTCGGGCGGTGTGATTCCGTAAACCCGGAGTTTTTCCCTCGCTTCATCCGTCAGCCAGTCTGTTGTCCAGATCGGAAACATTTTGGTGACTACTTTTGCATCCCATCCGTTTTCCTTCATGATCTTGATGATGTCTTCCTCAATGGTAAACATAGCGGGACAGGCAGAATAGGTTGGCGTGATCGTTACTTCACAGGAATTCCCGCCCGTCACTTTTGCCTCTCTGACAATGCCCAGTTCCACGATATTGATTACCGGAATTTCCGGATCAGGAACCAATTCTAATATTTCTAAAGGATTTTTCATTTGTTATTTTGAAAATTTGAAAATTTGGGAATTTGAAAATTAAAAGCAGTTTGCCATTTTCAGATCAGCACATTTTCAAATTAACACATTGATTTTTTTACCACGTACATCCCGGATATGCTCTCTGCATATACTGCAGTTCACAAAGCATGAATCCGAAATATTCCGTATGATAACCTGTCCGTGATTTTGGCTGCATGAATGGATTTGCAGGATATTCCAAACCGAAATCCTGAAAATCCCGTGTGGTAACAGATATAAAATCCCCATACAGAGCGTCGACGTCCGGAGCTACATTTAAAACGATTAAATCATCTTCTCCCTCCACTTTCGCAAATAAGCCTTGGGTATATTCCCAGATATTGTCAACGGCTTTTACCAAACGATTGCTGCTTTCTTGTGTTCCCTGAGCAAAAATTTTCATCCATGAAGCAGCATGTGTGTAATGATACCTTACTTCTTTCAAGGATTTCTGAGCAATGGCGGAAAGTTCTTCATCGGCAGAATTTGATAAGGCCTCGTACATCAGTTTCTGATAGACAGAGAAAACATATACTTTCAGGATCGTCTGTGCATAATCTTCGTTCGGAAGCTCTGCCCAGTGTGCATTTACATATTCATGCTCATGCCTTAAGAAAGCCAGATCATCTTCGCTTTTGCCGTTGTCTGCCACTCTTGAAGCGTATACGTAAAAGTTGTTGGCCTGTCCCAGCTCATCCAGGGCAATATTCGTCAATGCAATATCTTCCTCCAGGTAAGGGCCTTCGCCGCACCATGCCGATAAGCGCTGTCCCATAATGAAGCTGTCGTCTGCCAGTTTTAATAAATAATTATATAATGGATTCATTGTTTAGTAGATTTCAGATTTCAGACATTAGATATCAGATTGATAGAAAGTCTATTATCTGATATCTCGCTTCTTATAATCTTTATTAATTACATATTTTTTACATCGTTAGGAATCTCATAGAATGTCGGATGGCGGTACAGTTTGTCATCAGCCGGATCAAAGAAAGCTTCTTTATCAATTCCTTCTGAAGTCACAATATATTTACTTGGAACCACCCAAACGGAAGTCCCTTCTTTTCTTCTGGTATACACGTCTCTTGCATTCTGCAATGCCATTTCTGCTGTTGGTGCCTGTACGATGCCAACATGTTTATGGGACAATCCCGGTTTCGTCTGGATAAACACTTCCCACATATCTAAATTTGCCATAATTCAATTTGAAAATTTGAAAATTATTTAATTTGAAAATTGATGATTCTGTCTAATTGAAAATTTGATAATAAATAATACATTGAAGGTAATTTTCAAATTAGTACATTTTCAAATTATATTACTTTTTGTTGTTTCTCTGCAAAGGCTGCCGCTGCTTCTTTTACCCAGGAATTTTCCCGCTGTGCTTTTCTCTTGGTTTCAATACGCTTTTTGTTGCACGGTCCGTTTCCTTTTAAGATTTCCATGAATTCACCCCACGGAAGTTCCCCGAAATCATAATGCTGCCTTTCTTCATTCCATTTCAGATCTTTATCAGGAATGGTTAATCCCAGGAATTCAGCCTGAGCAACGGTAACATCCACGAATCTCTGGCGCAGGCTGTCATTGCTTTCCCTCTTCACCCTGTAGTTCATCGAGATTTTAGAATTCGGCGAACTGTCGTCATTTGGGCCGAACATCATTAAAGCCGGCCACCAGAACTGGTCTAAAGACCGTTGGGCCATTTCTTTCTGCTGCTTGGTCCCCCGGCAAAGGGCCATCAGAATCTCGTATCCCTGTCTTTGGTGGAAAGATTCTTCTTTACAGATTTTCACCATGGCTCTGGAATAAGGCCCGTAAGAATTTCCCATCAGCATTACCTGGTTCATGATCGCAGCACCGTCAACCAGCCAGCCGATGGCACCGATATCTGCCCAGCTTAAGGTAGGATAATTGAAAATACTTGAATATTTCGCTTTTCCTGAAAGCATATCGTCGTAAGTGGCATCCCGGTCTGCCCTGATCGTTCCGTTTCCTAAGGTTTCAGTGGCAGAATACAGATATAAACCGTGACCGGCCTCATCCTGAACTTTAGCCAGAAGCGCCATTTTCCTTCTCAGCGAGGGTGCCCTGGAAATCCAGTTGGCTTCCGGCAGCATTCCGACGATCTCAGAATGGGCGTGCTGTGAAATCTGGCGAACCAATAACTTCCTGTAATCATATGGCATTACATCTTTCGGTTCTACTTTATTTTCTTCGTGTACGTATTGTACGAATTTTTCTAAGTCCATAATTTTTGAATTTAAAAATTAAATAATTTGAAAATCTGCGAATTAGGCAATTTGAAAATTAAAACACGATAATGGCATTTTCAAATTAGCACATTTTCTCATTTTCAAATCGTCTTAAACATCATAATTAAGCATCACCACATTGGTTGTCGGGTGGCACTGGCAGGTCAGAACAAAGCCTCTGGCTACTTCTTCTTCGGTAAGCGCGTAGTTTTTCTCCATGAAAACTTCTCCTTCGAGAACTTCCGCTTTACACGTACAACACACGCCTCCTTTACAGGCAAAAGGCACAGGAAGATTGTCTTTCAACGCTTTATCTAAGATACTTTCTTTTTTTGAATTGAGGTGGAAAGAATATTCATCATCATCGATAATCACCGTCACCATGCTTTCGATATTGGCAATTGCTTTGAATTCATCACTCATTTCCGCAGAATCCTCTTCATCCGGAGCCGAGAAATATTCAAATAAAACCTGAATCGCCGGTACTTTTTTCTCTTTCTTTAAATAATCTGAAATCCCTTTGATCATTTCCGAAGGCCCGCAGATAAAATAAGTGGCTTCCCTGATATCAATATCGGTATACCTTTCAAATAAAAGATCTAATTTTTCAGGAGAGATCCTTCCTTCAAAAATCGGGTCCTCATGCTTTTCACGACTGACGAGGTAAACCACTTTCAGCCTGCCACTGAACTGTTCCACCAGTGCATCAATCTCTGCTTTTTTCATCACATGGTTCATGCTCCTGTTGCTGTAAAACAGATAAGCATTCGAATTAGGCTCCTGATAAAGGCTTTCCTTTATATTGGAAAGAATCGGGCTGATCCCGCTTCCTGCCGCTAAACCGACATATGTTTTTGTATTGGTGGGGTGATACGAAGTATTAAAACTGCCCATCGGAGGCATCACTTCCAGAACTTCATCCATGTGAAGATGCTCATTGAAATATCCGGAAACCTTCCCGCCTTCCAACAGCTTCACCAATACTTCCAGCGTATTGCCTCTCTCACTCGGAGCATTGCAGATGGAATAAGAACGGCGTTCTTCGTTACCGTTAACCATCAGTTTAAAGTTAAGGTACTGGCCCTGCCTGAACCTGAATTTGTCTTTCAGCTCTTCAGGAATTTCCAGTGCAACATTAACGGCATCGCTGGTATCTTTCTGAACTTTTACCGTTTTTAGTTTATAAAATGAATTCATTTCGATTTTAGTATTCTGTTAATTTTTCCACCTTCGCATTTAGGCAAACTGTCCTGGGCATGGATTTTTACTTTTGTGGTAATTCCTACCCTTTTTTTGATTTCGTTTTCGATGTTTTTCCCGAAATTTCCTGTGAAATCGAGGTATGCATCTGTATCTAATTCCAGATTTTCTTCCGTTACGAGTACATCATCAATCTCAACATCAATATCCAGTGCCACGCACATCTGTTCTTTTTCAACCGGGGTCAGGTAATAATTCGGCACTACGCCTTTTACATGGGAAAATGCTTCTTCAATCTGGCTCGGGTATACATTGACACCTCTTACAATCAGCATATCATCGGCACGGCCAAGAATCGGTTTCATTTTAACCATGGTCCTTTTGGCATTTTTGTCGTAATACAGACTTGTGATATCATTGGTCCAATAGCGCAGCAGCGGCATGGCTTTTTTCGTTAAAGTCGTAATCACCAAAACCCCTTCTTCGCCCAGCGGAAGCGGCTCTTTTGTAATCGGGTCTAAGATTTCCGGATAAAAATGGTCTTCCCAGATGTAAGAACCTCCTTTTTCCTCAAAGTCTTCCATAGAGACTCCGGGCCCGATGATCTCACTTAAGCCGTAGATATTGGTAGCATGTACACCCAGTTTTTCTTCAATATGATGCCTGATGATTTCCGTCCAGGGCTCTGAACCCAATACGGCATATTGTAAACTGATTTCGTCTACCGGGATTCCTCTTTTTGTAAATTCATCAGCAATGGTTAAAGCATAAGAAGGCGAGCAGCAAAGGACTTCAGGCCTGAAATCGATGATTAAATCAACCTGCCTGGCCGTCATTCCTCCCGAAACAGGGAGAACGCTCATGCCTAATTTTTCTGCACCGTAATGAAGCCCGAGCCCGCCTGTGAAAATCCCGTAACCATAAGCGTTATGTAACTGCATTCCCGGTTTTGCGCCGGCTGCATTCAATGACCTGGCAACCACTTCACTGAACAGGTTAACATCTTCGCTGGTATACCCTACTACTGTAGGTTTACCGGTGGTACCGCTTGAACAATGGATTCTCTGCAGCTCGTTTTTCGGAACCGTAAATAAACCGAAAGGATAATGGTCCCTTAAGTCCTTTTTAAAGGTAACCGGAAGCTTTGTGATGTCTTCTATTGATTTTATATCATCAGGCGATATTCCTGATTCATTGAATTTCCCTCTGTAAAAATCAGATCTTTCCTGAAGATAATGTACCAGACCCACCAATCTTTCCGACTGGAGGTGCCTTAACTGATCTAATTGTAAATATTCAACCGGGAAATCCATAATCAATTAACTAACACTTGTTAGGTGTAAATGTAAAAAGATTTTATGACCTGGCAAAATTTTTATGATTTTTGTCACCTTTAGGTTAAGAGAATCCTTTATTAAGATGGCTATGTTTTCATAATGATAAAAAAGGCGCTTAAAAAATCCACAAAATCTTCCATCCGAACTAATCTAAGCGTACATCTTAATCATGTTGAGGTTCCTGCGGAACAACAAATTGCAGTTTAAGCTTTGGTAAAAATTTAGAATTAAATTATTTTTTATTATTTCCAAGCAGTCCGAAAAGGATCTTATCCCGTATTTCATCGGTGATTTCGGTAGTGGACTCAATATTTCTTTTGAACCAGAAATACGAGTTGTTCAGGGTATGAAGTATAAACCTTGTGGTGAAAGCCGGAGACTTAAGCTCCCAGTTTTCTGCCTGGTAGATTTCAGAGATGAGCTCTTCTACCTCCTGCTGGTAATTTTTTCTCAGCTCTATAAATTCAGGCAGCCTTTCTTCCAGATGCTTCCATTCATTAGAATAAATATGGGTGACGTCACGGTTTTTAAGAACAACAGACAAATGCTTATCAATAAAGAGATTCAGCTTTTCCTTAGGAGGAATACCGGTAGTTTTCACTTTCTGAAGTTCGGTAAAGAAATCATTGGCAATCCCGAAGCAGATCCATTCCAGAATTTCTTCTTTGGAACGGATGTGCGCATATAAAGAGGCGGCCTTGATGTTCAGCCTTGTGGCCAGATCCCGTACAGAGCTGCCCATATACCCTTTCTCTTTGAAAAGTTCTACGGCAATGTCCAGTATTTTCCTTTGTTTTTCTTTCAGTTCCATCAATGGAGGCAAAAGTAATTATTTTGATTTTAATAACCTGATTTTGAGAAGATGATTTTTAACGCAATGGCCTGAGTATTTTATACACCCATTGAAGTCCTATGAACTTTCTGCTTTTCTATCCATAAGGAATATTTATATTATCATATAAAACAGTCTGACGATTCTTACTCTATTTTGAAAAGAATTCTTAAGATCCGGAAATTTTGTCAAGCTAACTTTAAACAAAAATGCATATTTCGGAAATTTTGTCTTTATTTTTTAAAAATTCAACAATTGAATACTTTTTGCGGTAAAGAAATCAGAATTAAATGATTAAATAGGATTAGGGCATCAGAAATTAGAAAACAGGAGTTGGATATTAACATGTATCTGAACCATGGAATCTGAAATCTGATGTCTGAAATCTAAAACTGAACTAAGTAAAGAATCAAAAAAATATAAATAATATGAACCTAAACCAATATACTGTAAAATCACAGGAAGCCATCCAGGCCGCACAGCAGGTCGCTATGGAGTTTGGCAATCAGAGTATAGAACCCCAACATCTTCTGGAAGGCATCTTTCAGGTGGATGAAAATATATCGCCTTTTTTATTAAAAAAATCTGAAGCAGACGCTGCTTTGGTAAGGGAACGCAACCGTGAAAATTTAGAAAAACTTCCAAAAGTACAGGGAGGCAACATTTACCTTTCACAGTCGGCGAACAAAGTACTGCTTGATGCACCCAACATTGCTAAAAAGATGGGCGATGAGTTTGTGACCATAGAACATTTGTGGCTTTCACTGTTAGAAACAAATTCTGAAGTTTCTAAAATGCTGAAAGATATGGGCGTTACCAAAAGTCTTCTGGAAGGCGGAATTAAAGAATTGAGAAAAGGGAGCAAAGCAACTTCTGCAAGTTCGGAAGAAACCTATCAGTCCTTAAATAAATATGCTAAAAACTTCAATGAATTAGCGGCGGAAGGAAAATTGGATCCGGTTATCGGCCGTGACGAAGAAATCAGGAGAGTACTGCAGATCCTTTCAAGAAGGACAAAAAACAACCCGATCCTGATTGGTGAACCGGGAGTCGGTAAAACGGCCATTGCTGAAGGGATTGCCCACAGAATTATTTCCGGAGACATTCCTGAAAACCTGATGGATAAAACCTTGTATTCACTGGATATGGGAGCCCTGATTGCCGGCGCGAAATACAAAGGTGAATTTGAAGAGCGTTTGAAATCCGTAATCAATGAAGTTACCAAATCCAACGGGCAGATCATTCTTTTCATCGATGAGATCCACACGCTGGTGGGAGCCGGCGGCGGCGAAGGGGCAATGGATGCAGCCAATATCCTGAAGCCTGCCCTGGCAAGAGGTGAATTAAGAGCCATCGGTGCCACGACTTTAAATGAATATCAAAAATATTTTGAAAAAGACAAAGCTTTAGAAAGACGTTTCCAGAAAGTAATGGTGGAGGAACCTGATACGGAATCTGCAATCTCCATTCTTCGCGGAATCAAAGATAAATATGAAGCCCATCATAAAGTAAGAATCAAAGACGAAGCGATTATCGCAGCAGTGGAAATGTCCCAACGGTATATTTCAGACCGTTTCTTACCGGACAAAGCCATTGACCTGATTGATGAAGCTTCCGCCAAACTGAGAATGGAAATCAATTCAAAACCTGAAGAGCTGGATGTTCTTGACAGGAAACTGATGCAGATGGAAATTGAACTGGCTGCCATTTCAAGAGAGGGGAACCAGACAAAAATTGAGCATTTAAAAGAAGATATTTCAAAAATTTCCGAACAGAGAAATGAAATCAATGCCAAATGGCTGAAGGAAAAGCAGAAATCTGAAGATTTAACCCAGATAAAAAAAGACATCGAATCCCTGAAATTGGAAGCTGAAAAAGCATCAAGAGCAGGAGATTATGCAAAAGTTGCGGAAATCCAGTATGGAAAAATAAAAGAAAAGGAGGATGCCCTGCAGAAACTGGAACTGGAGATGCAGAACCATCAGAATGAACTGATTAAAGAGGAAGTAACCGCAGATAATATCTCCGAGGTTATCGGAAAATGGACAGGAATTCCTGTTACCAAACTGCTGCAGTCCGAAAGAGAAAAATTATTGCACCTGGAAAATGAAATCCATCACCGGGTTGTAGGACAGGACGAAGCCATCCAGGCGGTAGCAGATGCAATCAGAAGGAACAGGGCGGGATTAAGCGATGAGAAAAAACCCATCGGGTCATTCCTTTTCCTGGGAACAACCGGAGTCGGTAAAACCGAGCTGGCAAAAGCGCTGGCTGAATTTTTATTCGACGACGAAAACAACATGACGAGGATTGATATGAGCGAATACCAGGAACGCCATTCGGTTTCAAGATTAGTCGGTGCGCCTCCGGGATATGTAGGTTACGATGAAGGCGGACAGCTGACGGAAGCGGTGAGAAGAAGACCTTATTCAGTCGTGCTTTTGGACGAAATCGAAAAGGCGCATCCTGATGTTTTCAATACGCTGTTACAGGTTCTGGATGACGGGCGTCTGACAGATAATAAAGGAAGGGTTGTGAATTTCAAGAACTCGATTATCATCATGACTTCGAATTTAGGTTCGCACTTAATTCAGGAAAATTTTGAAAATATTACCGATGAAAACCAGGACGAGATTGTTGGCAAAACAAAAGATGAGGTTTTTGACCTGCTGAAACAGACCCTGCGCCCGGAATTCCTGAACAGGATTGATGAGATTGTGCTGTTCCAGCCTTTGAGGAAAAAAGAAATCGGAAAAATCGTAACGTACCAGCTGAGAGGGTTCAACGATATGCTTGCAAAACGGAATATTATTATGACGGCCACCCAGGATGCTCTAAATTATTTAACCAATAAAGGCTACGATCCGGCTTTCGGGGCAAGGCCTTTGAAAAGAGTGATACAGCAGGAAGTCCTCAATAAATTATCAAAAGAGATTCTGGCAGGAACCGTTAACGACGGCGACAGGATCACCCTGGATTATTTTGAGGAGACGGGTCTGGTTTTCCGGCCTGCAGAACTGTAAATAGTTTTTTCATATATATATTATTTTTGTAATAAGTGCCGCAGATAAAAGTCTGCGGCATTTATTTTTCATACGGAATTTCATGCGAAGCCCTACATTATCTCTAAAGTTCCTTATCAAACAATATCAATTTTTACAATAAATAATTAAGATAAAAAGCTGTTTTAGTATCACATATATATTAAAAATGTATAATTATTATTCATTGAATAATAAAATAACTCAACAAATATGTGAAATACTTGTGTATTAGTTCCGGATTATTTAATTTCATCATCGTAACAAAATATATATTTATGAAGAAACTAATGTATGGAGTTCTTATGTTGAGCTTCCTATCCGCCTGCAACAGTGATACTATTGCAAACTCAAATGGAGAACCTGATAACCTGGCTGCTACGGCGGGAGGTACTGCTTTACAGCGAGGCTGTGCTTCTGAAGAAATCAGGAAGGCTGCCCTGCAGAACAGTTCTGAGCTCAGACAAAAATATTCGGAACTTGAATCTAAAACTGAAAAATTTGAAAATGACTTTAAGCTAGGAAAAGTATTAGCTGACGGTACTGTAGAAATCCCGGTAGTAGTGAATGTCTTGTACAGGACTTCTACAGAAAATCTTTCTGATTCGCGGATCGCAGAACAGATTGCCGTTTTAAATGCCGATTATGGCGGAACCAACACCGATGCCTCTAAAATACCTGCTGCATTCCAGAGCATAAAAGCCGGAGACGTAAAGGTGAGGTTCAGGCTGGCAAATACCGTGAGAAAAGCGACTACAAAAACCAGCTGGAGTACCAATGATGCGATGAAAAAAGCTTCCAGCGGGGGAATTGATGCGACCAGTCCGTCCAATTACCTGAATATCTGGATTGTCGGAAACATGGGACAGATCCTGGGCTATGCCACATTCCCGGAATCTTCAGGCTTATGGAATGACGGCGTGGTGATCGCGGCTTCCTATTTCGGGAAAACAGGTGCTTCGTCTCCTTTCAACCAGGGAAGGACGGCTACCCATGAAGTAGGCCATTACCTGAACCTGAGACACATCTGGGGAGATGCCAACTGTGGAAACGACCTGGTATCAGACACGCCTACACAGACTGCTGCCAACTATGGGAAACCAAGCTATCCGCTGTACAATACCTGCAGCGGCGTACAGCGATCCGTTATGTTCATGAATTATATGGATTATGTAGATGATGCTGCCATGTTTATGTTCTCTGCGGGACAGAAAACAAGGATGCAGTCTGTAGTAGCCTCTTCAGGTGCAAGATCAGGACTGAGGATATTATAAAACTAAATCAGTTTTTAAATTTAATCTTATAATTCTATATAAGTTAAAAGCCGCAACGTTTGTTGCGGCTTTTAACTTGCCTGCTTACTGAGGAAATTGCAGAAAAAATGTGCTGCATCCAAGAACTGCAGAAAGCTACCTTGACCAGCTTTGCGAAAAACTGGAACTGAAAACCAGGGTCGGGCTTGCCGTTTTTGCCCTTAAAAACGGTTTCGCAGATTCTTAAAAGAGAAAAACTTTTTCATTACTGAAAAAGTTTTTAAGTTCTACCATATTTTACTGTTATCAGCAGGCGTGTAATCCATAAAAATACCACCGTCAAGATGTACGGACTTCGCTTTTTTCGTAACCGGAATGGTCAGCATGGTTTTTTTCTGGTCTTTTTCCCATACCGATGGTGAAAAATGCAGTTTTTCAGCCGTTCCGTCCTCATAACCTATTTCAGCGTCGAAAGGAATGGCAAAACCTCCTACGTTATCAACATACACCGTCAGAAGATCGTTTACCTGTGAGGTATCTGAAATTTTCAGGTCAATATAATAATTCGTATAAAACCAGTTATTGAAGAACCAGTTGAGGTTTTTACCCGAGCCTGTGTTCATTGAATTGAAATAATCCCACGGAACCGGATGCTTCCCGTTCCAGTTGTTCATATAATGGTGCAGTGCCTTTTTAAAAAGGCCATCTCCCAGATAATCTTTCAAGGCCAGATAAGACAGGGAAGATTTCACATAAGAATTGTTTCCGTACCCTGCACCGCTTACCTGCGTGCTCATCGTGATGATCGGCTGGTCCTGTTCTGCAGAAGGATCGCTGATCCATCTTTTTACCCTGAAATTTTTATAAAATTCCTTTGCCTTTGCCTCACCGTTTTCATCAATCCCGATAAGGTATTCCAGTGTGGTCGCCCATCCTTCATCCATAAAAGCATACCTTGTTTCATTGATTCCCATGTAGAAAGGGAAATAGGTATGTGCAATTTCATGGTCTGCGGTAAGCCTTGCATCCTGGAAATCATCCGGGATACTGGTATCGTTAATCATCATCGGGTATTCCATATCTGCATACCCCTGAACTGCGGTCATTACATTGTACGGATATTCAACGCCCGGCCAGTTTTTTGAAAACCAGTCCAGGTTATAGCGCATCCATTCCGTATAATGTTCAAAGTCTTTCGCTCCGGCTTTATATGCAGCCTGAACGCTGGCTCTTTTTGTTTTAAGCTGGACACTTGAAGCATCCCAGGCATAATGGCTGCTCAGGGCAAAGCAAAAATCGGTAATATTTCCGGCTCTGAATTTCCAGGTATTCCATTTGTTCGTCTTGGTTACTTTTCCGGATTTCATTTCCTGTTCGGAAGCTACATGAATGATTTTATCGCTTTTTAACGAAGCTTTGTATCTTTTCAGATATTCAGGCTGAAGCACGGCATCAGGGTTCAGGAAATCTCCCGTTGCCCAGACCACATAGTTCTTCGACGCTGTAATGGCGAAGCTGTAATCATTAAAATCATTATAAAACTCCTGCCTGTCTGAATGAGGAAGCAGGTCCCAGCCGTTGTAATCGTCATAAACGGAAACCCTGGGAAAAGAATAGGCCACATAAAAAGTTTCGGGATCAATCTGCCCTTCCCTGCCGCTTTGTACGGATAAAGGATACTCCCACTCTATTTTGATTTCCGCTTTCGTCCTGGATTTCAAAGCCTTACTAAGCTTTACCTTTTCTACAGTTCCCCAGTCATCTGTATTTACTGCGTATTTTTCACCATTGACCATGAATGATTTGATTTGAAGGCCTGATGATAAAAAATCTTTCGACACCACGCCGGATCTCGGGGCCTGGGGTTTATGCAGATTGTTGACGAAGCGTATGGCCAGTTCATTAAGATCGTCCGGACTGTTATTGCTGTATACAATGGTTTCTTTTCCCGAAACTGTTTTTGAAGCAGCATCTACCTTTACTTCAACATTATACACCCCTTTATTCTGCCAGTAATTTTTACCGGGAGCACCCGAAAGGTCACGCGTACCGTTTTCGTATGCTTTTTTAATATTTCTAGGCATATACAGTTCCTGGGCGGAAACCTGTAATGAAGCCGACATGACCAATCCAAAGAAAAGTTTTTTCATGTAAAATTTTTAATACCTTATTACAAAATTAAGCAAAATGTTGCAGAAAAATCATTATGTTAAGTCTCAATATGATGAAGAAAATTCAATATTACATCCTTCCCTGCTCGTCTGCTTTCTTAATGGATTTAGCATCCTTCACCGATTGGTTTCCGAAGTTGAATTTTAAAGAGAGGGTAACGCTTTGCGTATCGCGGTAATCAATAAAATAGTTATCCTGGTTGGCATATTTGGTACTTACCTTTTCTCCGGATGTCCTGAAAATATCATTAAAAATAAAGCTTGCTTCCATTTTGTTGCTGAAAAACTTTTTATTCATCACCAGATAGGCAGATGAAGAGCCTGAAATCCTGAACGTTCCCTGGATAGAAGGCGAATTGTACCGGTGGCCCAGCTCGAGTTTCCATTCACTTTTTTTATCAAGTGTAAAACTGGTGGAAATATCAGAAACCCAATTCCAGACTTTATTTTTATACAGAAGACGGTCAATCCCGATAAAATAATTTTCATTGTGTTCGAGATTTTCGGAGAAGCTAAAACTCCACCACGGCTTAAACTGGAAATTTTTGTACAGGCTTACCCCATAGGCCTGCCCTTTTTCAATATTCGTATAATAATAAATCAGATTATTGACACTTGGGTCCTGATAAGAGATTTCCATCGAAGGGAAGATCTCTTTCCGGTAATAGAAATCAAGGTTATACTCTTTCCAGGTGTAAGTAAAATTAAGGTTATGGATGATGGTAGCCTTAAGTTTCGGGTCTCCCTGGAAATAAGAAAAAAGGTTATAATAAGACTTTGCCGGATTGAGCCATGAATAAGACGGACGGCTGATGCGCTTCCCATAGGAAAGCCCGAACTGGTGATTGTTTTCTGTAGTATACTGGGCATAAAACGTGGGAAACAATTTCCAGTAATTGTTTTTGTTGATTTCAAAAGGCTCCGAGACAACACCTTCCAGATCGGTTTTCTCAGCCCGCAGCCCGGCTTTGAAATTCCACTTTCCGGGATTGTACGCCAGTGAAGAATACAGTGCGAAATTATGCTCTTTATAATTAAAAATATTGCTTTTATCTGCTCTGTACTGCAGCCCGCCGTTTTCGTTATCAGAAAAATCAAGCTGGCTGCCGGTTGTCACGAAACTGTACTTCCCTCCGGATTCCAGTTCCCATTTTTCGTTTTTCCACTGGTAATCTGCCTGTGTGGAATAGAGCTGCACATCACTTTTATTGTTGGTTATAAAATTATTCTCTGTGGGAGCCTGGTTGACAAAATCAAGATACGTCAGTACATTCTGATATTTCCGGGCATTATTCCCTGCAAAATAATTCGTCCATGTGAGTTTGCTTTTAGCACTCAGCTTCCGGTCTGCCTGAAAACTTACGGAATTATTGATGATCCGGGAATGGTGGTCATTAATGGTGGTATAACTGGATTCCGCCACATTCTGATCATTGTAAATCAGAGTCGGGACATTATAGGTTCCAAAAGAGTTAGGACTGAAAAACCCTGAATAATTCAGGCTCACGTTCGTAAGGCTGTCGATTTCATATTCCAGATTGAAATTCAGGGTATTCTGGCTTTTGTTCCGGTCTTTCCTGTTCATGGTGCTGATCCATCGCGTCCGGTCTTCGGCATAGTTTACATAATCTGTACCTTCACGGTAATATGTACCGCTCCCGAAATAATAACCTGCCATGACCGAAAGCCTGTTCTTCTTATAATACTGCGAAATTCCGGCCAACCCTTTTGCATATTGGCTCTGTATGTATTTTGAGGTAATGGTTCCGCGGTACCCTTCAATCTTGTTTTTCTTCATCACGATATTGAGGACTGCACTTCCGGATGCTTCATATTTTGCGGGCGGGTTGGTAATCACCTCAACGGATTTCACTTCATCGCCCTGGGTATTTTCCAATAAGTTTTTCAGTTCATCCCCGGTCAGCATCACTCTTTTATCATTGATGGTCACCAGAATACTCTGGCTTCCCTTGATAGCTAAGACATCGTTTCCTGCAGTAACCCCGGGTGTTTTTTTAATAATCTCCCAGGCATTGAGTGAAGAAATATTACTGTTTTCCACGTTAAATTCCAGCCGGTCTATCTTTCTTTTTACCAAAGGTTTCTGCCTGGTCATTACGACTTCCTGAATGTCCTGCACCTCTTTTTTCAGAACAATCTGCAAAGGTCCGTTTTCAGCTTCCAGATTGAGCGTTTTTTCAGCCCGGGCATACTCCAGATCTTTAATAACTAGCTTTACCGACTTATCATCGATATTTTCCAATATGAAAAATCCGTTCTGATCTGTTGTTAAAGTCTTTATTAAAGCATTCTGCGAACCGTAAATTTCTACCGAAACCAAAGGAAGCTTCTGATTCTGACCATCGGTAACCGTACCCTGTATGGTGTGCTTCTGGGAAAACAGCAGTACCGGAAAGAACAATAAAATGAAAAATTTATACATACTTATTTTTTTAACATTTGAAAAACGGAGCAATACTTTTCCTCCGTTACAAAAGTCTGCATTGGCAAAGAGAATCTGGGTTAATGGAAGGTTAATGAAGGGTTAACGGCTTCCGGGCAAAAGATGAAAGCTTTATCTTTGTTTCAATGATTTCTAAAAGTAAAAACCTTATTGCTCTTTTTACCGCTTTATTCCTGCTTCTGATAGGGATCCAGGGATATTTTATGTATAAGACATATCAAGTGAAGGAGCGTGAGATCTACCGGACCGTGCATAAAAGGCTTACAGATTATACGGACCGTTTAGAAGATAAAGGAGCTATGAGAAAGTCGCCGGATGATTCCATACAGGCAATTTTAGTCCGCTTTAAAGACAGAAAAATCACCCGGGATGAGTTCCTGGATCTTTTTGACAAGAACAGGAAGGCTACCGAAAAGGAATTCAGCAAATTTGTAGACAAACAGTTTAAAGAGGAAGGCTATCAGGTAGCTGTAAAAATCGAGTATTCATCGATTGTTTTTAACCCCACGAAAACCAATCTCATCAGTAAGCCTATCGTCATTTATGAAACGGAGAAGAAGGTTAAAAATGCCGGGATTGCCAATACCGGATCCTGGGAAACCATTTCAAAATCTACCGATGCAGATGATAAAAAAATAACCAGAAACAACAGCTTTTCAGTCAGGAGCATTACCGGATACGAAATTTTAAACATCAAAAATGTCGTTTTTAAGGAACTGACATTACTTTTTCTCTGCTGCATAACCCTGCTTGCCAGTGTGCTGAGCCTTTATATTTTCACCATTAAGAACCTGATAAAGCAGCAGAAACAGATTGAGGTGCTGCATACCATTGTTGATAACATCTCCCATGAATTCAAGACACCGATTGCCACTTTAAAAATAGCTTCCAAAGCCCTGAAGAAGAACATAAATCATGAAACCACTCTTCCTCTTATGGACAGGCAAATTATCCGCCTGGAAAACCTGCTCCAACAGCTGCACCAGGAAGAACATGAAGAAAATGAGGGTAAAATCCGGCCTGAGGACTGGAAGTTTTTCATTCAGGATTTAGCGTTTACCTATTCCGGGAATACATTCAGGCTTCAAAGCAATGTGGTAAAAGAACTTCCTTTTGATAAAATCCTGATGGAAACTGTGATTAAAAACCTCTGTGAAAACAGCGTGAAATACGGAGCCTCCGAAATCGACATCAACATTACGGATCTTGAAAAACATCTGGAAATAACCGTAGCTGATAACGGAGAGGGAATCCCTAAAAATGAAATGAAAAGCATTTTTGAAAAATTCTACAGAATACAGGCGAATAACATCCACAATACGAAGGGGCTGGGGCTGGGGCTGTATTTCGTACACAATATCATTAAAAAGTACAAAGGGAAAATTGATGTCAACAGTACCCTGAAAAAGGGAACAACTTTTAAAATACACCTTCCTTATGAAAACTAAAATCCTGTTAGCTGAAGATGATTCCGATTTCGGAATGATTTTAAAACAATATATGGAACTGGAAGATTTTGAGGTAACCTGGTTTCAGAATCCGGAAGATATCGTAGCGGTTTTACCTTCAGACTTTTCTTTTCACATCGGTATTTTAGACATTATGATGCCGAATATCGACGGTTTTTCTTTAGCCAAAATGATTCTAAAAGAAAAACCGGGTTTTCCGCTGCTTTTTTTAACTGCTAAAAACCAGAAAATAGACCGGCTTACCGGGCTGAAGCTGGGGGCTGACGATTATATTTCCAAACCCTGTGATCCCGAGGAACTAATTCTGAGGATCAGGAATATCCTTAAAAGAGTGCTGCCTTTACCCGCAGAAACACTGATAAAAATCGGCGAATATACGCTTGACACCGAAAAGCTGCTGCTTTCTCACCAACAGGCGGATACAAGGCTTACCATCCGGGAGCAGCAGCTTCTTCTTTACCTGCTGAAAAACAACCGCAAGACCATAAAACGGGATGACATTTTAGACAATCTCTGGCAGACCAGTGATTATTTTACAGGCAGGAGCCTTGATGTATTCATCAGCAGGCTGCGGAAATATTTTATCCATGACCCTGAAATAAAAATTCAGTCCCTGAGGGGGATCGGCTTTGAGATTGATTTCCCTGCCCACTAATTTTTCAGGAAGCTCAGTTCTGCCAGTACCGGGAAATGATCTGAAGGATACAGCAGGTTCTCTCTCCTGTCATTGATGTGGCGGTGGGATCTGATTTTGAATCCTTTTACAAAAATATAATCGATCCGGTCTTTGGGGACTTCATTGATATTGAATCCTGTAAATGTCCCTTTAGGCCCGTAATGTTTCGTTTCTGAATGGTAAAAAGAATCCTGAAGGTGCTGCGACATGATTTTAATCGGCTCCGAATCTTCCGTCAGGTTAAAATCCCCGCTTACGGTAACCGGTAAATTTCCGGGATTGATTTCCTTGATCTTCTTTAAAATCAATTCTGAAGACTTTACCCTTGCGATATTCCCGATATGGTCAAAATGAAGGTTCAAAGCCATGAATTCTTTTTTTGATTTTTTATCTCTGAAAACAGCATAGGTACAGATCCTGTTCAAAGCCGCATCCCATCCTCTGGAAGGTTTTTCCGGAGTCTCCGAAAGCCAGAACGTTCCCGATTTTACCGTCTGCAGCCTCCCGGTATCATAAAATATCGCTGAAAACTCCCCTTTTTCTTTCCCGTCATCTCTGCCGACCCCAATGTAATCGTAATTTTTCAATCCGATTTTAAGATCTTTCATCTGCCCGGGAAGCGCTTCCTGCACGCCGAAATAATCAGGATGATAATAAGTGAGGAGATCCTCAACATCCTGTTTCCTGTTCGTCCATGAATTCTCTTTATCGGAATCTACATTCAGCCTGATGTTGAAGCTCATTACTTTAAGATCCTGTGAAAAACCTAATGCGGAAAGCATTAAAAAAACAATGGAAAACCTGAAATTCATACGCTCTTATTTTAAGTATCAAAAAAGCAAAAATAAGATATCTCCATCAGAGAACCGTTATGAATCCGGTGTTTATTGTTAATTAAACCAATAAAAAACTCCGGAAAATATCCGGAGCCCTGTATGTATATATTTGCATTAAGGAAACTTATTCCCTGGTAAACTTGAATTCCCGTCCTGCCTGCGTAAAAGTAATTGTTTTTTTGTCCGGGCTGAAAATCATTGAGATTTGGGCCTGGTCAAAGGTAAACGTATTATTCCCTGTATACTCAAGAGGAAATTCCTTCTGACCCGTTGCCTGGGCAAAAAGCTGGCTGTCCTTTTCCTTAAACGTAATTTTCAGAGGGAGGTCTTTACTGCCGTAGGTTCCCGTAAAATCTTTAACATTGATTTTCTCCACAGGTTTGGCATCTGCTGAAGACCAGCTGTTGTTCTGGGCGTTCATGTCAGGGATCCTGGAATCCGGATCAAGCTTAACCTGCTCTATTTCTTTGGCAGAATTCACTTTAAACGTCCACTCCGTATTTCTTTTCCAGACCTCAACAGGTATTTTAACGATCTGCTGTGTCCCGTCTTTAAATTTCACCTGAACGGTTGCCGGCATCGGCAGCTGCCCGATATTTTCAACGGTCACCTGCGCTCCGTTTTTAAAATCCCCGTTCACGTATTTCACATTTTTCACGGCCTGGTCTATTTTCCATTTGTTGATGAACCAGCCTCTCCAGAACCAGTTCAGCTCTTCGCCGGAAACGTTTTCCATAGTGTGGAAGAAATCCCACGGCGTCGGATGCTTGAAAGCCCAGCGTTGAATATAGGTCTTGAATGCTTTGTCAAATTTTTCAGGCCCCAGGATAGATTCCCGCAAGATGCCCAGTCCCATCCCCGGTTTGTAATAAGCCAGAATCCCGATGTTGTTTTCCTTCATGTTGTCCGGGCCTACCATAATCGGCTCAAAGCTGTCATTCATCAGGAATGCTCCCATCTGGGCTACATTTTTCTTTTCGTAATATTCTCCCTTATTAAAGGCTTTCGTTGAAAGTTCATTGATGAAAGTGTTGAACCCTTCATCCATCCAGGCAAACATCCTTTCATTGGAACCTACGATCATCGGGAACCAGTTATGCCCGAATTCATGATCGGTAACGCCCCAGAGATCGCCGCCTTTAGAATTCATGTGGCAGAAAACGATGCCCGGATATTCCATCCCGCCTTCGTTCCCGGCAACGTTAGTGGCAGCAGGATACGTATATTCATACCATTTATCCGAATAATGCTCGATGGCTGCTTTTGTGTATTCCGTTGATCTTCCCCATGCTTTTTCCCCGGCGCTTTCTACAGGATATGCAGAAACGGCCAGTGATTTTTTCCCGCTCGGAAGGTTGATCCTTGCCGCATCCAGTATAAAGGCCGGTGAAGATGCCCAGGCGAAATCCCTGGCCTGCGTGATCTTGAATTTCCAGGTTTTCATGCCTGTCTGCTGGTTTTTACCCAGGTCAGATTCAGAACGGATCATTACGGTCTTATCGCTGTTCCTTGCCTGTTCCCACCTGTTGTTCTCTTCTTTGGAATAAACTTCTTTTGCATTCAGGAGTTCCCCGGAAGCCACTACATAATGGCTGGCCGGTACTGTAATATTGGCTGTGATATTTCCGTATTCCAGATAAAACTCAGAGGCTCCCAGATACGGCATCGTATTCCAGCCCAGTACGTCGTCATACACACACATCCTGGGATACCATTGCGCTATGGTAAAGACCTTTCCATTTTTCGTATCTTCTATCCCCATCCTGTCTGATCCGTATTTCGGGGACAGGAAAGCGTATTCAATTTTAATTTTTGCCACACCTCCCTGTGCTTTCAGCCCTTCAGCAAGGTCAATCTGCATCCTGGTGTCCGTGATGGTATATTTCACATCTTTACCGTCAAGCTTTACCGACTTTATGGTATAGCCTCCTTCAAATTCTTCCCCATGGGACCCGTTACGGCTCCCGGACATCGGGACTACCGCATTTCCTCTTGAATCTTTTTTGAATAAGTTCTGATCCAGCTGCAGCCACAGGAATCCTAATTTATCCGTACTGTTGTTGGTATACGTAATTTCTGCTGTTCCGGTAATTTCATTTTTGGCTTCATTCAGGCTGACATTCAGATTATAGTCTGCAGAATTCTGCCAGTATGCATACCCCGGCTGTCCGCTTGCAGATCTTGTCGGTGTACCGGTCTGCGTATAGAAAAACGGCTTGAAAGCCTCTACATAATCATATTTTGGCGCTTCCTGGGCATGTGCCGTGTGCGAAAAGAGCATAACGGCTACAGCGGAAGCAAGGATTGGAAATTTAAAATTCATTGTATTATTATTTTATTTGGTTAATTAGTAAAGCAAACTGCCGGAATTGTTACATTCCGGCAGCTTACTTCTTACGGCAAAGCTGCTTGAATTCAGTATCGGAAGCTTTATAAAGATTGTAAAGCTCATTTTAATGCATCATTACTGGTTTTCATATTCAGCAGATTTAAAGGCATATAAGAATCTGATCATCATCATCATCATCATGTGCAAGAGATTATTTTTGAAATACATTAAGCAGTTCCTGATCAGTTGGATTTCTTTGCTTTAATCATGGCTTCCAGCGCATCCCACATTTCCTGCGGAATATCTTCCAGCATATTAAACTCTCCGGCGCCCTGTAGCCATTCCCCGCCGTCAATGGTCACTACTTCACCGTTAACGAAAGATGAGAAATCTGAAACAAGATAGGCGGCAAGATTGGCCAGCTCCTGATGTTCCCCTACTCTTTTAAGCGGGTTTTTCTTAGCCAGGTCAAACTGGTCTTTCATATCTCCCGGAAGCAAGCGGTCCCACGCTCCTTTCGTAGGAAAAGGCCCCGGAGCGATGGCATTAAAACGGATGTTGTATTTCCCCCATTCAACGGCCAGAGACCTCGTCATGGCCAAAACCCCCGCCTTGGCGCAGGCTGACGGAACCACATAAGCAGAACCGGTCCAGGCATACGTGGTAACGATATTTAAAACGGTTCCCGGTGTTTTTGAATCGATCCAGTGTTTACCGATGGAAAGTGTACAGTTTTTAGTTCCTTTCAGTACAATATCCAGAATAGAATCAAAAGCAGAGTGGGTAAGCCGTTCCGTCGGGGAAATAAAATTTCCTGCAGCATTATTCAGAAGGATATCAATTTTCCCGAACTCTTTCAGGGCCGCTTCTTTCATTGCTTCCACCTCATTCCAGTTTCTCACGTCACAGGCTACGCAGAGCACTTTTCCGCCGGTCTGTTCTTCCAGTTCCTTTGCAGTTCCCTGTAATTTTTCCAGATTTCTGGAGGTAATTACTACTTTCGCTCCCAATTCAAGGAAATATTTGGTCATGGCTTTCCCCAAACCGCTTCCGCCTCCCGTTACGATGGCTACTTTATCTTTGAGTGCATCTTCACGCAACATCGGCTGTGTATACAGATTCATATTTTTATTGTTTGAGTAAATTTAAGGTTTTCAGCGGTTCGGCAAGCTATAAATAATATGCGGAAAATAACAAGAACTTTGTAAATGTTTAGTTTCGGCGGCGGCAAAGCCGCCGCCGAAACTAAAACCAAATAAAATGGAAAGGCATTTTAAATTTAATTAAATTTAAAACCCGAAAAAAATGATCATTTATGGAAAGGTCCGGAACTTATGCATTTCTTTTTCTTTTATTATTCAGCGGATACCAGGCACAGCAGTTTGAAAAGCTTTATCAGTATGTCAACCCTTTAATCGGAACCGAAAAAATGGGGCACACCTACCCTGGTGCTACCGTGCCTTTTGGTGCCGTACAGCTGAGCCCTGAAACCGATACTGTTTCGTATGCACTGAACGGTAAATATAATGGTGAAGTGTATAAATACTGTGCCGGGTACTGGTATGAAGATAGAACAATTGCAGGATTCAGCTCGACGCATTTCAGCGGGACAGGGCATTCTGATTTAGGGGATTTTCTCGTAATGCCGACTGTAGGGAAATTGCAGTTGAACCCCGGAACGGCTTTACATCCTGAAAACGGCTACAGAAGCAAATTTTCCCATCAAAATGAAAAAGCAGAAGCCGGATATTATAAGGTAAAGCTTGAAGACCATAATATTTTAGCTGAACTGACAGCTTCTACAAGGGTCGGGTTTCACCGTTATACTTTTCCGAAGTCTGACCAGGCACATATCATCCTGGATCTGATGGCAGGGATTTATAATTATGACGGCAAAAACATCTGGACCTATGTACGGGTCGAAAACGGAAATACCGTAACAGGCTACCGGCAGACCAACGGCTGGGCAAGGACAAGAACGGTTTATTTTGCCATGAAATTTTCAAAGCCGTTTAAATCGTACGGACAGAAAAGCTATGACGGAAAACAAGTGTACAACGGATTCTGGAGAAAATTCGACCAGACCAAAAACTTCCCGGAAATCGCCGGAAAAAACCTGAAAATGTATTTTGATTTTGACACGGATGAAAATGAAGCAATTGAACTCAAGCTGGCTATTTCTCCTGTGAGCCAGGCCAATGCACTGGAAAACCTGGAGCAGGAAACCGGGGGATTATCTTTTGATCAGGTTAAAACAAAAGCACAGGAAGAATGGAATAAAGAACTGAATAAAATTGTCATTACAGGTTCTGAAACCGAAAAAACAAACTTTTATACCGCGATGTACCATACTTTTATTAATCCAACCACTTATACTGACGTTAACGGAGAATATAAAGGATTAGACCAAAATATTCATAAAGCGGAAGATTTCACCAATTATACCACGTTCTCCATCTGGGACACTTACCGTGCGCTCCACCCGTTCTTCAATATTATCCAGCCGAAGAGAAATAATGATATGGTGAAATCGATGATGGCTCACTACAATCAGTTTTCCATGAAAATGCTGCCAATCTGGTCGCATTATGCCAATGATAACTGGTGCATGAGCGGATACCACAGCGTGAGTGTGGTTGCAGATGCGATTATTAAAGGAAATTATACCGGCGACACAAAGGAAGCCCTGAAAGCCTGTGCTGAAACCGCCAGCAAACGAGACTACGAAGGCATCGGGTATTATATGGATCTGGGCTATATCCCTGCAGAGAAGAATGGGACATCGGTATCCAATACACTGGAATATGCTTATGATGACTGGGCCATTGCACAGTTGGCAAAACATTTGGATGAAACAGAGATTTATAATCAATTTATCAAACGTTCTGAAAACTGGAAAAACAATTTTGATAAAACATCCGGATTTATGCGCCCGCGTTTGGCAGACGGAAGCTTCAAAAAAGATTTCAATGCACTAAGCACGCACGGTCAGGGCTTTATTGAAGGAAATTCCTGGAACTACAGCTTCTTCGTTCCCCAAAATCCGGATGAACTGATGAAAATGATGGGCGGAAAGAAAAAATTTGCTTCAAAACTGGATGAACTGTTTACCATGCATTTACCGGATGAATTTTTTGCAGATACGGAAGACATTACGAGAGAAGGCATCATCGGAGGCTATGTTCACGGGAATGAACCGGCACATCATGTTGCTTATTTTTACAATTGGGCGGGACAGCCATGGAAAACCCAGGCACAGGTCAGAAGAATTTTAGAGATGCAGTATAAAGCAACTCCCGACGGACTGGGCGGTAATGACGACGCCGGACAAATGAGTGCCTGGTATATTTTGAGCTCGCTTGGTTTTTATCCCGTTGCTCCGGGCTCGGAAGATTATGCAATCGGAAGCCCGGCAATTGACCATGCTGTGTTAAATTTAGAAAACGGAAAAAAGTTTGAGATTGAAGCGATCAATCAAAGTCAAAAGAATGTATACGTTGAAAAAATTCTTCTCAACGGTAAAGAAATTAAAAACTTTATATTGAAACATTCAGAAATGATGAATGGCGGAAAACTGAGTTTTTATATGAGCCATCGACCGAAGAAATAACCCCATGCAGAAAACTCAATTTTAAATTTCAAAACAAGGATCAGTAATTTACATACAACATCCGTCGTTTTGCAAACATCCGGTTCCTGATTTCTGCCCAACTTTGTGTTATTAAATTAATATCAATAATATGGACACAGTAAAATTAGGAAGCCAGGGATTAACTGTCCCGAATATCGGTTTGGGATGTATGGGGATGACCGGCTTTGAGGACAGCCATATGTATGGCAAAGCAGATGAACAGGAAGCCATTGCCACCATTCACCGCTCTTTGGAGCTTGGCGGTAATTTCCTGGACACGGCCGATCTGTACGGCCCGTTCAAAAATGAGCAGCTTATCGCAAAAGCTATGGGAAAAGATCGGGAAAAGTACATCATCGCCACAAAATTCGGCTGGGAAATCGATGATCAAAATAAAGTAACCTGGGCCATCAACGGAAGCAGGAATTATATCAGAAAAGCAGTTGAACGTTCCCTGAAAAACCTCAAAACAGATTACATCGACCTTTATTACATGCACCGGCTGGACAAAAATATCCCGATTGAAGAAACGGTAGGGGCAATGGCCGAACTGGTAAAGGAAGGAAAAGTTGGCTATATCGGTTTGTCTGAAGTATCATCAGAAACTGTAAAAAGAGCCCACGCTGTTCACCCCATTACGGCGGTGCAAAGTGAATTTTCTTTGTTTGAACGGACTGTGGAAGAAAAAGGGGTTCTGAAAACTTTAAATGAATCAGGAATCGGTTTTGTGGCATACTCGCCGCTGGGGCGGGGGTTTTTGTCCGGGCAGATCCGTTCTGTTGATGATTTGCCGGAAAATGATTTCCGCAGAGGCATCCCCCGTTTTCAGGAACAGCATTTCCATAAAAATCTTGAGCTGGTGCAGGCCATTGAAAGCCTTGCGAAAGAAAAGAATGTTACGCCGTCGCAACTGGCACTGGCCTGGATCATCAGCAAAGGGATTTTACCGATTCCGGGAACCAAGCGCAGAACTTATGTTGAACAGAATATTGAAGCCGGCAACATTATTTTAAGCGAATCTGATCTTTCAAGACTCGAAAGTATCGTACCTTTAGGAACAGATACCGGTGCGCCTTATGATGAATTCAGTATGGGGCTTTTAGATTATTAATGTGTAACTTTAATTGGTGAGAATAACTAAACCTAACAGGTTTTTGAAAACCTGTTAGGTTTTATGGCGGAATACGATCGCGCCCCGACTTGAGCGGAAATCCTTTTGTGAGAAGGAACGACGAACAAAAGATTGGGAGCGGAAGACGGAAAAAGGCGCCCAAAAATTTATTTAATAGTTTAAAATTATGAATACCATTCCATCTATTTCCGCATTTCATAAATTGCTTTCGCTTCCTGAGCCGAAGCATCCCATGGTAAGTGTTATCGACCTCTCTGAAAGCATTTTCCTTGAGGATGATACCTGGAAAGGCTTTGTCAACAGGTTTTACTGCGTTGCCTTAAAAAGAAATGCAACAGGAAAAATAAAATACGGGCAGCAGCACTACGATTACGATAAGGGAGTTCTGAGTTTTACAGCCCCCAATCAGGTCCAGTATTTGGATTTGCAGAATATGGAATGCGGTTCCGGATATTTGTTGGTCTTTCATGAAGATTTTTTGCTGAAGCACCCTCTGGCAAACACCATCTCGGGTTTCGGGTTTTTCTCGTATGCCGTAAATGAAGCTTTGCATCTGTCTGAAGACGAAGAACACAACCTGATCGAAATCCTTTTTAAAATCGATAAAGAATGCCAGCATATTGATCCGCATACCCAGGAGATCATCTTATCCCAGATC
This sequence comes from Chryseobacterium sp. JJR-5R, assembly GCF_034047335.1. NCBI lineage: Bacteria > Pseudomonadati > Bacteroidota > Flavobacteriia > Flavobacteriales > Weeksellaceae > Chryseobacterium > Chryseobacterium sp. JJR-5R. The sequence continues at coordinate 537,505 of NZ_CP139137.1, read as the reverse complement.
GAATTGCTCCTGCAGTATTCCAACCGTTTTTACGAGAGGCAGTTCATCACCAGAAAAAACAATAACCATCAGTTGCTGATAAAATTTGAGAAGTTCCTGAATGACTATTTTGACAGGGATTCTTTGGAGAAAGGGCTGTTGACCGTTCATCATATTGCCGAAGCCATGAACCTTTCACCGAATTACCTCAGCGACCTGTTACGGGTGCATACCGGGCAGAATACACAACAGCACATCCACGAAAAGCTCATCAGCAAGGCCAAAGAAAAACTTTCGACCACAGAACTATCCGTGAGTGAGATTGCCTACCAGCTGGGATTTGAACATTCGCAGTCCTTCAGTACCCTTTTTAAAAAGAAAACCAACAGATCACCTCTGGAATTCAGGCAGTCTTTTAATTAAACTGCACAGTCCGATACCTTTCGGCTACAGGAAAATACTTTTCGGCTACAAGAGTGACGAAGCGAAACCCCAACTTTGCATTATAAAAATCAGATATACAATGAAAGTATTTGTTACAGGCGCTACAGGTTTTGTAGGAACTGCCGTAGTACAGGAATTATTAGCCAACGGACACGAGGTTTTGGGATTGGCCCGTTCGGAAGAATCAGCACATAAACTGATGGCAGCCGGAGCTAGGGCGCACCGGGGAGATTTAAATGATTTTGAAAGCTTAAAATCCGGAGCCGCCGCTTCAGATGCAGTGATCCATTTGGGATTTGTCCACGATTTTACCCGATTTGAAGAAATGTGTAAACTTGACGGACAAGTGATAAAAGCCATTGGCGAAGCTTTACAGGGAACCGATAAACCTTTTCTAATCACTTCCGGGACTGCACTTTTTTCCAAAGACGGGCTTACAACAGAAACAGACCGTTCGGTAAACCCACATCCCAGAATTGCAACAGAAAACGCCGCTGATGCGGTAGCCGGAAAAGGGGTGAAAGTAGCTGTTGTAAGATTATCTCCTTCAGTTCACGGGAAAGGTGATGTTATTGGCTTTGTTCCGACATTGATAAGAATTGCAAAAGAAAAAGGCAGATCTGCCGTAGTCAATGGCGGTCATAATTTATGGCCGGCAGTTCACAAATCGGATGCTGCAAAACTGTATCGGCTGGCTTTGGAAAAGCCTTTTGAAAGCGGAACAAGGTACCATGCCGTTGGAGAGCAGGGAATTCCGTTTAAAGATATTGCAGCCTATATCTCAGACAGATTACAGGTTCCCCTTGTTTCCCTTACCAATGATGAAGCGGCAGAACATTTCGGATGGTTTGCGCATTTTTCAAAACTTAACAACCTGACTTCGAGCGAAGAAACAAAATCAGTTTTAGGCTGGAAACCGCAACATCAGACTTTGATGGAAGATTTGAAAAGTGATGCTTATTTCACTGGACCCCAATAATCTGTACCTTTATATTCATTAAATTTCATTAAATATTCAACCGATGTCTGACACGCCGATAAGAATTAAAACCGTTTCCCAATTCCACACTTTACGGGGTTTGCCAAAACCAAAGCATCCGCTGATCAGCGTGATCAGTTTCGATGATATGGAACAGACGGAACCCGGCAGGCAGAATTTGATCTTTGACTTTTATATGATTGCTGTGAAAAGAGACATGGGCCACCAATACAGATACGGGCAGAAAGATTATGATTTTGATGAAGGCGTAATGTTCTGTATGGCACCGCATCAGGTCCTGAGCATTACAAGAGAAGAAAAAGGTAAAAACCCATCCGGATGGATGCTGATGGTTCATCCGGACTTTCTATGGAATACGGCAATGGCAGGCGCCATCAGAAAATATGAATTTTTTGATTATTCTGTGCATGAAGCTTTGTTTTTATCCGGAGACGAAGAAATAAAGGTCCTGCAGATCATTGAAAATATTAAAGAAGAATATCAATCAAACATTGATGCGTTTAGCCAGAATATCATTATCTCCCAGCTGGAAACACTTCTGAATTATTCCGAACGGTTTTATCAGCGCCAGTTTATCACCCGTCACAAAACGCATCACCAGGTTTTAGAAAAATTAGAAGTTTTGCTTAATGATTATTTTGAAAGAGACGATTTTAAGGAAAAAGGCTTGCCGAGCGTACAGTTTCTTTCGGATGAATTAAAGATGTCTCCGCCATATATGCGGAATCTGTTGAAAACACTGACCGGAAAAACTACACAGCAAATTATCCACGAAAAACTCATTGAGAAAGCCAAAGAAAAGCTGTCAACAACTGAGCTTTCCGTAAGTGAGATTGCTTATGAATTAGGGTTTGAACATTCTCAGTCTTTCAGCAAATTGTTTAAAGCGAAAACTGAGATTTCACCTTTGGAATTCAGGAAGTCTTTCAACTGACAGCCGGAAACCTACGGCTTATCAAATACATCTTCCCTGATATTCTGCTTGTGGGTCCTGCCCCATTCAGAAAGTGCCGTAATCGTATTTTTCAGGGTCCTGCTGTAATCTGTGGAAACATATTCTACGATAACAGGCGTCTGTTCGGCATGAACAATTCTTTTGACAAAACCGTTAAGTTCAAGGTCCTTTAATTCATTGGAAAGCACCCTTGCCGAAATCCCGGTAATGGTTCTCTGCAGTTCATTGAAACGGATGCTGCCGTGTTCCTGCAGTACAATGATAATTTTAAGTTTCCATTTGCCGCCGATAACATACAGGGCATCTTCTACGGAAGAAAGATTTTCCGAACATCTTCCGCCATGCATAGACTCTTCTGATATAACAGCGTTTTCCATAAATTTCCTATTAATCACTAACTGAAAGGTTACTGCTAACCTTTTGTTTACTGCTAACTTTTCATTAGCAAATGTACATAATTTTGTAGAAGAAATTTAATTTTTAAGAACATGAAAAGTATACTTCACATTATTTCAAGTCCGAGGACGGAAGTGTCGGCAAGCAGAAAATTAGGAAATGCCGTGATAGAGGAAATCCTGGCAAAATACCCTGGCAGCAGCATAAAAGAGCGTGACCTGACAAAAAATCCGGCTCCTTTTCTGGAAGAGGTACACATCAACTCATTTTTTACGCCGGCAGAAAACCGCAGTCCTGAGCAGGAAGCCATTAACCAGTATTCTGAAAGCCTGATTTCCGAACTGCAGGAAGCTGATATTATTGTAGTGGATTCTCCCATGTACAATTTTTCAATCCCTTCAACGCTCAGATCGTATTTTGACCATACTTCAAGGGCCGGATATACCTTCCGGTATGAGGAAAACGGACCGAAAGGCCTGCTGGAAAATAAAAAATTATACGTTGCTTTTACCTCAGGGAATATTTACTCTGAAGGTCCTTACCAAAGTTATGATGCCAATGTGCCTTATGTCAGGAATGTTTTTGGCTTTTACGGAGTAACCGATGTGAACGTGTTTCGTGCAGAAGGCCTGTCAATTCCGGGAATTATGGAAAACGCTTTAGAAAAAGCAATTGAAAATATCATGATTGATTAAATCATAAATGAGTGAATTGATGGAGTGATCTCCGGCAGATTAAGCAGATTTTCTACAGATATCTATTTCCGTAATCTGCCGGAGATTTAAAATTAAAGGCTGCAATTGTATTTGCAGCCTTTCAATTATGCTTCAGTTTCAAAGAGCAGCCGTTCCCCGGATTTTTGCTCATTGATTTTCCCGTTATCATATACGAGGTTCCCGTTGACAAAAGTATGGGTAACTTTAGAATGGAATTCCGTTCCTTCCAGCGGGCTCCATCCGCATTTGTAAAGGATATTTTCCTTGTTAACCGTCCAGCTTGCATCGAGGTCCGTCAGAACCAGATCTGCCTTATATCCTTCCCTCACAAAGCCTCTTTTCTCAATCCTGAAAAGAATAGCCGGGTTGTGGCACATCTTTTCAACGATTTTCTCTAAAGAAATTTTACCGTTTTTATAGTTTTCCAGCATTACCACCAGAGCATGCTGAACCAGCGGCGCACCTGAAGGGCACTTGGTGTACACATTCTGTTTCTCCTCCCATGTGTGAGGCGCATGATCCGTTGCTATTACGTCAATCCGGTCATCCAGCAGCGCTTCCCAAAGCCCGTCTTTATCTTCCTGTGTCTTCACTGCAGGATTCCATTTAATCAGGCCGCCTTTCGTTTCATAGTCTTCATTGGTAAAAGTAAGATGGTGGACACAGACTTCTGCCGTGATTTTTTTATCTTTTAAAGGAATATCGTTTCTGAAAAGCTCCATTTCTTTTGCTGTTGACAAATGGAAAACATGAAGCCGGGCCCCGGTTTTTTCCGCCAGTTCAACCGCTTTTGAAGAGGATTTGTAACAGGCCTCTTCACTCCTGATCAGGTGGTGGAATTTTACAGGAATGTCTTCACCGTATTCATCCATATATTTCTGGGTATTGGCTTTAATCGTCGCTTCGTCTTCACAGTGAACCGCAATCAGCATCTTGGTATGGCTGAAAATATTTTCAAGCGTTTCAGGATTATCTACCAGCATGTTTCCCGTGGAAGAACCCAGGAACAGCTTGATGCCGGGAACATTCCGCGGATTCGTTTTCAGCACCTCTTCCAGGTTGTTATTGGTTCCGCCCATCATGAAACCATAATTGGCATATGCTTTTCGGGAAGCAGTTTCGTATTTATCCGCTAACAGCTCCTGTGTTACCGCATTCGGAACGGTATTCGGCTGATCGATAAAGCTGGTAATTCCGCCGGCAACAGCAGCCCGGGATTCTGTTTCAATATCGCCTTTATGGGTCAGGCCCGGCTCGCGGAAATGTACCTGGTCATCAATAACGCCAGGCAAAAGATATTTTCCTGAACCGTCAATTACCCGATCTGCTTCTTCCGGGATAGAAACGCTTATTTTAGAAATCAGATCATTTTCAATGAGCACGTCGCCTTCAGAGATTTGTCCTTCGTTAACGATTTTTACGTTCTTGATTAAGGTCTTCATTTGCTTTTTTAGAAATTAGAGGTTAAATACCAGAAGCCAGTTTTAAGTTATGAATTATGAGTTGCAGGCAATCCCTAATTCCCAACTCTCATATCCGGCCTTAGTAAAAGCAAAATTAAGGTTTATGAACGAATTTTAGTGCCGGCAATCAAAAATCAATTTCTAAATATTTACATTTGCAGAAAATTTCACCTTTTGAAATCAGAGATTCCATCTGACCGATAAAAATAAAATTAACAGATGAAAAAACTTCTGAACGAGACTATTATATATGGAATTGGGGCAATCATGCCGAGAATTATAGTCGTATTGCTTAATTATTTGTTTATAAAAAATATAAATAATGAAGACTTTGCGATTTTCACCAATCTTTATGCATTGATTTCATTTGTTAATATCGTCCTTTCTTTCGGTTTTGAAACCGCTTATTTCCGGTTTTCCTCCAATAAAGATAATGAACAGAAAGTGTTCAATACTTCATTTTGGTTCCTTACAGGTTTATCCACCGTCTTTTTAGCATTGGTTTTATTATTTAATCAGCCGATCGCCGATATTTTCGGATACTCGCAAACTCCTGAATTTATCAGATGGTTTGCATGGATTGCATTTTTTGATAATATCCTCGTCATCCCGCTGGCCTGGTTCAGGTTCAATAACAGGCCGATAAAATATACTGCAGTAAGGGTGATTCAGGCTGTTTTCCAGAGTGTTCTTGCTATTTCCTTATTCCTTTACATTCCGCAGGAATTAAGTTTAAAACTGGGTTTAAAGGAAAAAGTATCATACCCTTTCTACAGCAATTTAGCAGCAAGTGCTTTAGGCGTTTTACTGGTGATGCCGGTTATCCTGAAGATAAGATTTCAGTTTTCAAAAGCGCTTTTTCTGCAAATGATCAGATATTCATGGCCGATCATGATTGCCGGCCTCGCTTTTATGGTAAATGAAAACTTTGATAAGTTTATACAGAAATTTATTATTGATGCCGGTGATGCGGGAGCTTATGGAGGCTGTTATAAAATGGCGGTACTTATGACGCTTTTCGTTACTGCTTACAGAATGGGAATCGAACCGTTTTTCTTTAAACAGATGCAGAGTGAAAATGCAAAGCTTACTTATGCAAAAGTAACGGAGTATTTTTCATTTTTCGCATCAGTGGTAGCTCTCGGAATTATTGCCAATGTTTCATGGATCAAACTTTTACTGGTACCGAACAGTTCTTACTGGGTAGCACTGAACATCATCCCGGTCATTGTAATTGCCAACCTGTTCTTCGGAATTTATTACAATCTTTCGACATGGTATAAAGTAACCGACAGAACCAGGATCGGAACATATATTTCATGGACGGGAGCCATTATTACCATAATTTTAAATCTTATATTTTTAAAAGAATACGGATTTATGGTTTCAGCATGGATAACTTTGGCAGCTTATTTTCTGATGATGATCCTTTCTTATTGGCTGGGTCAGAAATATTATCCTATTCCATACAGGATGAAGAAAGTTTCTTTTTTTATCATTCTCTTGGCAATCTTCAGCTATGTGATCGTAGGCTTTTTTGATTATAACTTATGGATCGGAAACTTCCTGTTCCTGGTATACACTGCTGTCCTGATCTATTCCGAGAAGGGGATGCTCTTATCTAAAATCAGAAGATAAATCCTGACGTCCGCAAACAGCTTATATTCAAATACTTATTCTTAAAGAAGTATAATCAGCATCATAACAAATGGTTTTATTGCTATCTTTATCAAAAATTAAAACTCAACAAATAAAAAAAACATACTGTATAATTTATGAAAATTATTGTTCCTATGGCCGGACGTGGTTCCAGATTGCGTCCGCACACACTTACTGTTCCAAAACCTCTGATCCCGATCGCAGGAAAACCGATTGTACAGCGATTGGTGGAAGATATCGCTAAAGTTGCAGGTGAACATATTGAAGAAGTAGCTTTTATCATCGGGGATTTTGGTCCGGAGATTGAAAAATCCCTCATTCAGATCGCTGAAAAATTAGGAGCAAAAGGAAGTATTTATTATCAGAATGATCCTCTGGGGACAGCCCATGCGATCAAATGTGCTGAACAGTCAATGAGCGGTGACGTAGTTATTGCCTTTGCCGACACCCTTTTCCGTGCAGATTTCGTACTGGATAAAAACTCAGACGGGGTAATCTGGGTAAAAAGTGTTGAAGATCCTTCCGCATTCGGTGTGGTAAAGCTTGACAATTATGGTTTCATAACGGATTTTGTAGAAAAACCTGAGGCTTTTGTTTCAGATCTTGCCATCATCGGGATCTATTATTTCAACAGTGCTGAAAAGCTGATGGATGAAATCAATTATATCATGGAAAATGATATTAAAAACGGCGGTGAATACCAATTGACCACTGCGCTGGAAAACCTGAGGGCCAAAGGCGCAAAATTTTCACTGGGCAAAGTAAATGACTGGATGGATTGCGGGAACAAAAATGCAACCGTGGAAACCAACAGTAAGATCCTTGAATATGAGCGGGAAGAAATGTCCGTCTATCCCGTTTCTTCACATATTGAAAATTCACTGATTATTCAGCCCTGCTTTATCGGGGAAAATGTACAGATCTCCAACTCAAAAGTCGGCCCGGGTGTTTCTTTAGGTAATAATACGATTATCGTTAATTCAAATATTGAAAATTCCCTGATTCAGGAAAATACAAGGATCAATCACGGGAACCTTTCCAATTCAATGATCGGAAATTCCGCACAATATTTTGGGGTGGCCAGAGAAATTTCTTTGGGGGACTATTCCGTTCTGGATTTCTTGTCCAAATAACCTGACAGCTAAAAAATAATTCAACTCAATACAGTAAATACAGACCACACAAAACATTTTGTGTGGTTTGGCGTTAATATTGCACGATTTTTAATTTGAAAGGTAAATATGAGAAACTGGATTATAGCACTGTCATTAATTTTTTTGGTAACTTCCTGTAAAACGAGAAATTCTGCCCGAAAGAATGACAGACGTGTTAAAACGGACAGTACTTTTGTTTTTGAGGATAACAACAACAGACAGCCCAGGAACAGCAATGAACCGGTAAACGATAAATTTGCTTTTTTCGAGCATGTGCTTGTACAGCCTGCCTTCGAACAGATAAAAATCAGCAGTAAAGTCAATGTGGAAACCGGAAGCTTTATTCCGACTCTGGATGCTACCATTTATATTGAAAAAGATAAAAAAGTATGGATGACGCTCCAGGCATTTGTAATTACGGTTGCCAGGGGAATTGCAACGCCCGAAGGCATTAAAGGTCAGGATAAAACGAGTAAAACCTATATTGATTCCGATTTTGATTATCTTAACAATTTACTGAATGTGAATTTTATTGATTACAAATCACTGGAAAAAATCCTGATCGGCAGAACGTTTGTAAAAATTAATGATTCTCAGTTTACACTGACAAGAAATGCGCAGGGCTTTAAAATGGCTTCCAATGTCAACCAGAAAATTGTAACGGATAAAAAAACAAGGGAATACAAAATAACCCTTCAGTATGATAAAAATTATGATCTGCTGGCAGTGAACCTGAAAGATGTGCTGACTCCCGACGAACTGGAAGTATCATACAGCAACTGGGAAGAAATCAAAGGGATCCGCCTTCCTAAAAATGTTAAAATAATTATAAAAGGGTCAAAAAGCAGCCAGATTTTACTGGAAAATACGAAATTTGATTTTTCTAGGATGGATACGCCTTATTCTGTACCGTCCAGTTATAAGAAAATCGAGATTCAATGATTAAAAAATTTAGCTTTTTAATAGGTATCCTTTTATTTTCCCTGCATCACGGGCAAAACGTAAAAAAAGAACAGCTGCAAAAGCAAAATGCCGAACTAAAAAAACAAATTGCACAGATAAATACAGATTTGGCAAAAACCAGAAATGAATCTAAACTTTCGGTGGCTTATTTAGATAATGTCAATAAAAAACTGGTATTGAGAGAAAAAGTATTTACAAATACCCAGAAAGAAAAAAGGTTTATTGAAGATGAAATTTACCTTCGTCAGCTGGAAATCAATCATCAGAATAAAGAGCTTAAAATTTTAAGGGAAAATTATGCAAAGGTTTTAGTCAATGCCTATAAAAATAAAGGCGTACAGAATAAAGTCACTTTTATTCTTTCTGCCAAAAATATGGGAGAGGCAATCCGGAGGGTCCAGTACCTGAAACAGTATTCTGATTACCAGGATAAAAAAGCAGCTGAAATATCCGACGTTGCCGCAAAAATAAAGCAGAACATTGCCGCAAAACAGAATTCTGCAAAGGCAAAAGCCAATCTTTTGGTTAACCAGCAGAAAGATTTAACCACCATCAATGCTGAAAGAGCCCAGAAAGAACAGCTGGTGGCTGAATTCAGAAAGAATGAATCCAAATTGAGTTCTGAGCTCAGACAGAAGCAGGTACAGTCTAAAACACTGGAAGGGCAGATCAGAAGCATCATTGCCGAAGAGATAAGAATAGCAAAAGCGGAAGAAGAAGCGAGGAAAAAAGCAGAAGCAGAGAAGATCCGTCTTGCAAAAATTGCTGCAGAAAGAGAAAAAGCAAAAATAGAAGCTGAAAATAAAATCAGGGCTGAAGCCCTGGAACGGGAGAGGCTGGCTGCAGAATCAGCAGCTAAGAAAGCAGCGGAACTGGTGACAAAAAGAGCGGAAGAAGAACGTAAGCGTAATGAAGATGCTGCCAAAGCCGAGGCTACAACAAGAGACGAGGCCAGAAAAGTAGCTGCTAAAAAGGCGTCTGATGAAGCCACTGCAAAAGCCAAAGAAGCCACGGAAAAATTAGTACAGGCCAGAGCCGCCGAAGCGGCGCTTACCAGGAAAAAAGAGGATGATAAGAAAGCTGCTGAAACCAAAGCGATGACCAGTTACGGAGTAACAACCGTTACAGGCAGTAATTTTGCCGATAACAAAGGCCGCCTCGGGTATCCTGCGGACAGAGCCGGGCAGATCACGCACCGTTTCGGAAGACATCCGCACCCCGTATTTAAAAATATTGACGAGGAAAATAACGGGATTAAAATTTCGGTACCTTCCGGAACAAGAGCCAAATCCGTATATCCGGGAACCGTTTCTTCCGTGCTGGCAAACAGTGACGGTACCAAGACGGTTATACTGAAACACGGAAATTATTTTACGATCTATTCCAACCTGGGAAGTGTAACGGTATCCAAAGGCCAGCAGGTATCAGCAGGCACTTCCGTAGGGGTAATCGGGCAGGATTTTGACGGCACTTACACCCTTGATTTCCAGGTATGGAATGGAAGTACACCGGTAGATCCATTAGGTTGGGTTTCCTATTGATAAAAAGATTAACTTTGTAAAAAAAATAAGATGAATACGTTAACAATACTTTCCTTGTCATGGCAGCACATCCTGATTGTAGCTGTAATACTTTTACTGCTTTTCGGAGGTAAGAAAATCCCTGAACTGATGAGAGGCGTGGGTTCCGGTATTAAAGAATTTAAGGATGCCGTAAAAGAAGAAGACAAACCCGGTGCAGAGAACAAGCCAACCAATAATACTCCTTCAGGCAACTAAATTCTCTATACCAATGAATTTTACAGAAAATGCATGGCAGGTTTTCAATCAATCTATTGAAGACTACCATGTGCATGATCACGTTAATACTCTAATCAATAATACGTTCGAGAAAGATACTTTGGAACGGATTTTGTATGCAAAGAACTGGATTGATACCGTTCAATGGCATTTGGAAGATATAATTAGAGATGAAAACATTGATCCGGCTGAAGCTCTTCAATTGAAAAGAGCCATAGATGCTTCCAATCAGAAAAGAACTGATCTGGTAGAATTTATAGACAGCTGGTTTCTTGATAAATACAAAAATATAACTCCTAAACCTGAAGCAAAGATCAACACCGAGACTATCGCATGGGCGGTAGACAGATTGTCAATTCTTGCACTCAAAGTTTATCATATGTCGTTAGAAGCCAACAGAGATTCGGCTTCAGAAGAACACAGAGCCAATTGTAAGGCCAAGTTAGATGTGCTTCTGGATCAGCATAAGGATCTCTCAACTTCTATTAATCAATTGCTTTCTGATATTGAGAACGGTGATGTTAAGATAAAGGTGTACAAACAGATGAAAATGTACAACGATGAAAGTCTTAATCCAATCCTCTATCAAAAGGGGCAAAAATGAAACGATTATTTTTTTGTGGAACAATACTTATCATAACATCCTGTACAACGGAAAAACCTAATTTTTCTCCGCTGTCTTCCAGCTTTTACAGTGAAACCAAAGGATCAGATTCAAAAAGGGATACAAAAAACAGCATTGAAATCAACATAAAAGGAAATGTAAACGCATCCGAGATATCCAATCTCATTGCTACTTTCCCGGATTTCAAAAACGCAGCATTAAACAATGAAATTACAGCCCTGAAGTACAGCCTTCAGAATTATTTATATGCAATAGATGTAAATAATCCTGGAGGAAAGAAGAAGGCTTTCAGGGATTTTGAAAAATCTTACAAAAGAGTCCAGAAACTACGACAGGAGCTTAACAGTGACGATAATGAAGTACTTAACCGTTATCTTGTGAGGTTAAAAACAAATGTTTCTGCGATCGAAGATTATATTAAGGGAAATTAAATTAATTAAGGGGCACCACCAATAAAATCAATGATTAAAATTCAGGCAGAATCCAATGTGCCTACAGAATACGGCACTTTCCGGATGATCGCTCTATCCGAAAACGAAAGTGACTGGATGCCGCACATGGCCATTGTTGCAGAAAATACAGATTTTTCAAAACCTGTCAATGTACGCTTCCATTCAGAATGTATTACCGGAGAAGTTTTCCATTCAAAAAAATGTGAATGCGGCCAACAGCTTGATGCGGCAATGAAATACATCCAGGAAAAGGGCGGTATTATCATTTACCTTCGTCAGGAAGGACGAAACATAGGAATTATCAATAAGTTAAAAGCATATTCTTTACAGGAACAGGGTTTTGATACGGTGGAAGCTAATCTGAAGCTTGGACTTCCTGCGGATGACAGGAACTTTGAAGTAGCCATTGAGATCCTGGGATTATTGAATATTACGGATGTCAATCTGCTGACCAATAATCCTGAAAAGGTAAAATATGTAGAAGAAAGCGACATTCATCTTAATTCAAGAATACCATTGCAAATTCCTGCTAACGAAACGAGCCGAGGATACCTTCAGACAAAAAAAGATTATTTCGGACATCTGATCGATGACAACGAATAATTAAAATACCCAACAGACAAAAAAATCTCCGGAATTAATTCCGGAGATTTTTTGTAATTATAAAAAACTGAAAAGATATTTTCTTAATTGCTTTTGGTAACTTTTACCTTGGAATCATCAATATTATAATATTTGATAACGCTGTTGTAATTTTCATAATTTACTCCTGCATTCTTTCCTGCACTCGCCGGAACAAGAACAATTCTGAATCTCTGATTGTTGAGGTATTGAGCAGCTTCGCCGGAGGCATTCAATGTTGACAGGTCAAAGTTCTCGTCATCAATACTGATCTGTACGTTCTGGGTATCAAAAATAAAGTTGTACTGAAATTCCCTGTTATTGGTAAGATACATCATTTTAGGGATCAGTTGCCATGAATCACCTAACCAACGGTATACCAATACTACATCAGTACCCTCAATATTAATACCCTGTCTGAATGCATAACTGTTTCCGTTATTGAATGATCCTGTAACGTCTGCGACTCTTGAATATGTATCGAAATCCTCATCGTCATCCTTACAGCTGAATATGAATAAGCCAACGAAAGCCAGCAGTAACATTGGAAGAAATTTTTTCATTTTATAAAGGTTTGTTTGTTTATTATATTTACCGTATCCAAAACATATACCAAAAGTTGATAAAAACATTGGTTTCATCATTTTTTTAATTGTATTTTTGTTATTATTCAAAATTTATGAAAAGACTGGTTTATACTCTGGTTTTTATTTCCTTTTTTCTGAGTTTGAAAATCAATGCCCAGTATCAGCCTGAAAACCTCTCCAAAGAAGATTTGAAAAAGGCACACCACTGGGTTGACAAGACATACAGAAAACTTTCTCAGGATGAAAAACTGGGACAGCTGTTCATCGTAGCACTTTATACCAACAAAGGCGAAAACGAGATCAATGCCGTAAGAAATATCGTTGTCAGTGATAAAATCGGAGGGCTGATTCTGATGCAGGACGATGCAGCGAAAGAAATAAACCTTGTCAATGAATTCCAGCAAAAATCAAAAGTCCCCCTGATGATCGGGATGGATGCGGAATGGGGCGTGTACCAGAGAATTGCTGCTGCTTATAAATTTCCATGGGCAATGACGCTGGGAGCGATTCAGGATAAAAGCCTGATTGAGAAAATGGCAGCCAAGATTGCTGAAGACTGTCACCGGATGGGCATCAACTGGGATTTTGCGCCTGTGGTTGACGTCAATACCAATCCCAATAACCCGATCATCGGCAACCGGAGTTTTGGGTCAGAAGTGAATAATGTGATTACTTCTGCCCTGTCCTATTCAAACGGACTTCAGAAAAACAATATTTTAGCGGCAATAAAACACTTCCCGGGACACGGGGACACCAGTACGGATTCCCACTTAGACCTGCCTGTAGTTTCGCACAATCTGGAAAGACTGGAAGCTGTAGAACTTGCGCCTTTTAGGGCTTTAATGGATAAAGGCATCGGCGGCGTAATGGTAGCCCACCTTTATGTTCCCGCGCTCGAGTCCGGAAAGGGAATTCCGGCATCGGTTTCTAAGAACATCATTACAGGCCTGCTGAAGGAAAAATTAGGCTATAAAGGCTTAATCATTACAGATGCGTTGAATATGGGTGCCGTAGCCAATAAATACAAACCCGGAGAACTGGATGCCTTAGCTTTTAAAGCCGGAAATGATATTATGCTGTTTTCCCAAGGCGTGGCGGAAGGAAAAAAGCTAATCCAGAAAGCGATTGATAATGGAGAGATTCCACAGTTGAGGGTAGAGGAAAGTGTGAAGAAGATCCTTCTGACCAAATATTTTTTAGGATTAGACCAATATTCGCCCAAAAATCCTGAGCATATCAACGCGGACCTGAATGATGATTCCCACAAAGTTTTAGTTCAGAATTTGTATTCAAATGCGCTTACATTATTAAAGGATGAAAAAAAACTGCTTCCCGTAAGCGGGAAGCAAATCTACTATGTCCCTTTGGAAGAAGCACCTTATCAGGCTTTTGCCAATCGGCTGGGTTCAGATGTTATTATTAAAAAAGCAGCGGAAATCAGATCCATTCCTTCAAATTCAACCGTGATCGCAGGCTTCCATAAAGACAATTCAACCGCTTATAAGCCTTATAAAATTTCTGAGGCTTCAAAAAAAGTCCTGGCTGACCTTACCAGGAACCAGAATGTGATCCTTACTGTTTTCGGAAGCGCTTACGCCCTGAAAGATATTGACCTGTCTAAAGTTTCCACCGTTCTCGCAGCTTATGAAAACAATGATGATTCCATGACGGCAGCTGCAGATGCACTCAACGGAAAAACAAAAATATGGGGCAGGCTTCCCGTACTGGTCAATGATCAGTTAAAAGCCGGAGCCGGAATAGAATTGAATCCTGTTTCTGAAAATACAATTACGAATCAATAGCAGTTATTATTACACCATCAAAACAATTATACACCAATGAAAATAGGCATACTTTGCTATCCGACCTACGGAGGGAGCGGAATTGTAGCAACAGAACTGGGCATGTCCCTGGCCAATAAAGGCTATGAAGTCCATTTTATAAGCTCTGCCCTTCCCGCAAGACTGGATATTACCAACCCTAATATTTTCTTTCACCGGGTAAATGTTCAGACCTATCCGCTTTTTCAGTACCAGCCTTATGATATTGCACTGAGCTCCATGATCTACCGTGTCGTAAACCTTTATAAACTGGACCTGCTTCATGCCCATTATGCGATTCCTTATGCCTATGCCGCTTTTACGGCCAAACAGATGCTGAAGGAGGACAATAATGATATTCCATTGGTCACAACCCTTCACGGAACGGATATCACGTTGGTAGGGCAGCACCCGAGCTATAAACATGCGGTAGAATTTTCCATTAACCAGTCAGATGCCATTACTTCGGTTTCAGAAAGCCTGAAAAGAGATACGTTGCAGTTTTTTAAAATAAAAAAAGAGATCCAGGTCATTACCAATTTTATTGATAATTCTGAGTTTGAAGAGCGCAATGACTGCCAAAGGACCCAGTTTGCCAATAATGACGAGAAAATCCTGATCCATGTTTCCAACTTACGCCCGGTAAAACGGATAGACGAAGTTCTGCAGATCTTTAAAAACGTCCAGAAAAAGGTAAAATCTAAATTAATCATCATCGGGGAAGGCCCGGACATGGAGAAAGTGAATCAGTTTTTAGAGGAAAACCCGGAACTGATTTCTAAAATCCGCCTGCTTGGCAAAGTTAATGACCTGTACAAAATCCTTCAGCTTTCGGATGTCTTCTTGCTGCCTTCCGAACAGGAAAGCTTCGGTCTTGCTGCGCTGGAAGCAATGGCTGCACATACGCCGGTCATCAGCTCCAATGCAGGAGGAATCCCTGAAGTGAACATCCAGGGCGAGACAGGATTCCTGGCGGAAATCGGTAACGTGGAAGCCATGAGCAATTATACCATTAAGATTCTGAGCAATGAGGAACTCCTGGCCCAGATGAAGAAAAATGCCAAAGCGCAGGCCATTAAATTTGACCTGAGAAACGTACTTCCGGTGTATGAGGAAATGTATAGAACAACGATTGAACATTTTAAAAACGAAATTACCACGATATAATTGAGCTGCAGATTGCAAATACATTATTCTATATCATATCAAAGCATCCTCTCCCGGATGCTTTTGCCTGTTATCATTTTGAGGATTAAAAGTCGCCGTTTATTTACAGTTTTTAGAAATTTAAAAAGCTTATTTCTTCCCAATTAAAAAAATTCTTACATTAGTTGTACCACAAAAACACAGCTGATGACCGAAAAATTATTACAGTATCTCTGGAACTTCAAGATATTCAAGCATTTTGATTTTATTGACGTTGAAGGAAACCCTGTTGAAATCATCGCATTCGGGAAATGGAATACCAACGCCGGCCCGGATTTTTTAGATGCAAAAGTGAAAATCAGGAATGTTATGTTAGCCGGACATATTGAACTTCATATGAAATCGTCTGACTGGATTTTCCATAACCACTCCCAGGATCCCAATTACCGGAACATTATCCTTCATGTTGTTTTCCATCACGACATAGACATCAATGAGTTTACCGATAAAAATATTCCGACACTGGAACTGAAAGACTATATTGATGAAGAGGTACTCAAAAAATATGAGAAACTGGCAGACGGAAACCGGTTTATTCCCTGTGAGCCTGTTTTTGAAGCTTCCAAAATCCCGGTAGCCTTTCATGAAGAAAATATCCTGAAAAAGCTGGAAGAAAAATCGCTGGATTTTGAAAAGAGCCTGCAACAGTTTAAAAATAATTTTGAAGCCGTTTTATTCCATAGCCTTGCTTACTCATTTGGGCTTAAGGTAAATGCTTTTATTTTTAAACAGATGGCTGAAAGCATAGATTTCACTATCATCAATAAGGTCAGGCAGAACCAAACGCAGCTCGAAGCCCTGCTGTTCGGCGTTTCCGGATGGCTTGATCATCCGGCAGACGAACAGATGAACCTCTGGAAACGGGAATTTGACTTTATCAAAGCAAAATTCAATATTTCAGAGGTACAGTTCCATCCTAAGTTTTTGAGATTAAGGCCGCCTAATTTTCCTACCATCCGGCTGTCTCAACTGACTGCTTTGTACTATCGTCACCAGAACCTGTTTTCAAAAATTATCCATATCAAAGATGCCGATGGACTTTCTGAACTTTTTAAAGACGTACAAGCTTCAGAATATTGGGACGATCATTTTAATTTCGGTAAAATTTCAAAAATTGAGCAGCCTAAAACGCTGACGAAAGAATTCACGGATCTGGTCATCCTGAACACCGTCCTGCCCCTTAAATACACCTATCATAAATACCAACATGAAGAGATTGCAGATGAAATCATCCGTTTTTACCATACGCTTTCTGCAGAAAAGAATTCGGTAACGGAAGAATGGAAAAAACTGGGGGTAGAAATCAGGACTGCCCTGGAAAGCCAGAGCCTTATTTTTCATTATAAACATTCCTGTGAAGAAAAAAATTGCCTAAATTGCGGCATCGGTTTTAAACTTTTAAAAGATTCTTAAGATGCTTGACAACATGCGCCATAAAATGGAAAGGGAATGGTTTGGCGTTCTTACGAGAACTGGAGCGAAACTGGGGATTCCCGTATCGAAACTCAGGGTATTCTTTATCTATTCCACTTTTGCAACCGCCGGATTTTTCTTTCTTATCTACCTCGGACTGGCATTTACCCTTTGGGTAAAGGATATTTTTATTACCAGGAGGCCTAATGTTTTTGATTTATAAATTATGGAATTTTTACAGATTATGTCACCTGAAGACTATAGGTTCCAGGAAATTTACCATTCCTACTGTACTGCTTTTACCGAAGACGAGAGAAGGGACCGGGACAAGCTGGCTGCTCTTTTTCTTCATCCCAAAGTAAAAATCGTTTCTATTTTGCATGAAACGAAAAATGCAGGATATCTTATCCTGTGGGAGCTGAGTACCTGTACTTTTGTAGAACATTTTGAAGTTTTCACGGAATTCAGGAACCAGAACCTCGGTTCTCATATCATGCAATATTTATCTGAAAACCATCCGCGGATTATTCTGGAAATCGAACCTGAAAATCGGGATGAAAACGCCGGAAGACGGTATGCTTTTTACAGGAAAAACGGTTTCAGTCCGATTGACGAAATGTATGTGCAGCCCAGTTACGGGAAAGACAAAAAACCTTTGAATTTATGGCTGCTCGCCAATTATATCCCTGAAAAGCTGCAGGAAGTTAAGGATGAAATTTATGATGTTGTATATCATTAAAATACGGATCCGGAGTTTGGTTTGCAGCTCCGGATTTTTTTAATTAAGTAAGCTTACAAGGGAAAAATTATGCATACACCTTAAGCTTAAATTTTTGATCATATACGCAGATCTGCCGTAAATTAGGTATGATCATTAATTATCGTTAAAACAGGATTTAATCTACTCCATATTCCAGTTTAATCGTGATGCTTGCTTCTTTTTCTCTGGAAGAAGTATTGAAGGTTCCGCCGTAGGAATAGTCTTCATTTGAATTCGGGGCTGTGATCTGGATAACACCCATCGTTGCTTTTTTAAGATTGCCCAAGCTGCTCCCTGAGTTTTCCGCTATTTTTTCTGCCCGTGCTTTGGCATCTTTGGTTGCCGAAGCAATCATTTCCTGCTTTACGGCAGCTAATTTTGTATAAAAATAACTGGGGGAAGAAGACGTAAATTCAATGCCCCGGTTGATGATTTCCGTGATATTTCTGGAAAGGTTTTCAATTTTTGCCACTTCCCTGCTTTCGATTGAAACTTTCTGCGTCAGGTTGTAGCCAGAGAATTCACCCTGGACATAGCTGCCGTTTGCATCGTTATAACTTCTGAACTGTTTCTGGATATCCACCGAAGAAAAAACAATTTCGCCCTGTTTTATCCCTTTGGAGATTAAATAGTCATTGATTACTTTCCGGTCTGAAGCCAGTTCGTCATAAGCAGCCTTCAGGTCAGGATTATTTTTGGAAAAACTTCCGGACCAGGTAATCAGGTTGGAAGTAAACTGTTTTGTCCCCAGGCCTGTTACAGCAATGGTATTTTCAGATTTATTCCTGTTTTTAATGGCATTTCCTAAAAAAGCAAAGCCTGCAATAAACCCGACAGCTGCTACAGCAACTGCAATGATATTTTTATACATACAAATAATTTGACCGTTCCATATTAGTTTTCAGCATGTTAATACATCAAATTCTATTCCATGCATGAGATTTTTAGAGGTTTTTTACCTTCTGTCTTCCTGCAGTCTTGCTTTAAAAACAGGGATCATTTCATCCATGCTCAGTAAAGCTCCGGATAAATTTTTAGACTTTACAAATGTCCGGGACTGCGGCCTTGAAATAAAAGAGAATGCAATGAATTCTGAAATTCTTTCTTTCGGAATTCCTTCTTTGGTAAAATAATCCTCTTCCACCCGGTCCCTGATCCACAGAATATCTTCCTGAAGGTCATCATATCGGTACTGCCGCTTCTGCCGCCTGGCCTTTCCGCTGATGAGGTCGTACATCCCCTGAACATTCAGCTGCCCTAAAATAATCGGGATCAGGACCTGCTTTACTTCGGCAGGCTTTTCCCGCATTTTGCCTCTGGGCTGCGGAAGCCCCACGGCATCCTGAACGGCTCTGCCTTTATCCGCTTTTGCTGCGGATCGGGCATCTTTTGTAAGGTCTCCGGTAATATGGGGAACCTTCACCTCTTCAATTTCGCGGGCCGTTCTTATCAGTTTAATATTCAGCTCTCCATTAAGGTTTTCACCGGTCCGTATTGAAGCTCTCTCAAAACCCGGCCTAGTGAATCTGATTTCATCTTTAGCCGAGGCATCGACAGAAAATACACCGTCTGCATCTGTATAGGTTTTTTTATCAGAAGTGATGTTGATGACCGTAACAGCAGGAAGTTCAATACCGTCTTCATCAGTAACTTTCCCTCTGACCGTTTGTGACAGAACCATACAGGATACTGAGAAAAGCAGCACACCTGAAAATCCGAATTTCATGACTGATGATTTATAATACCTCATTCCGGTTCAGTTATCTCTGTGTCTGCGGGGCCCTGTATGAGGAAATCCTGTTCAGAACGGCTCTTTGAAACCTCATTAGATCCGCATCGCTGCAAAACCCGTATTTCAAAATATTTTTTCTCTCAAAACCTCCTGCAAAAACATAATAGATAAAATGCTGGATCAGAGCACGATCAATTTTCAAATCGGTAAAATATTTTTCACCCAAAGCATAACGGAGGTAACTGCTCAAATCCACATCATCCCATTTGTTTTTAACTTTTCCAATAGAAAACCCCTGCCCCTTCGGCTGAACGAATTCCCCCGGTCTCGCCGCCATAATTCTGGGATCGGATTTCTTGGACATATAAAGGCCGAGATCGCTTTTCAGCTTCTGCACTTTTTTGGGAGAATCCAGGTTTTTAGAATCAATGGTAATATCCCCGGTGATGTCTTTTTTAATTTCCACCTCGGCAATCAGAGTTGCCGCTCTTACCAGTATTATATTGATTGGCGAACTGATATTTTGTACGGTTACTTTCTGCTGGGCCCGTTCATAGCCGTTTTTCACAAAACGCAGTTCGTCCCCTGCCCTGCCCGAAATCATGAAGTGCCCGTCCCGGTTGGTGGAAACCCTTTCATCGGTCCTGATGTTGATGACGGTTACTTCAGGCAGCTCATTCTGATCTTCGGAAATAATTTTCCCGAAAATATAGTCCTGGGCATTGGTATGGATAAAGAAAACACTGAATAGGAAAAAGAGTAGTTTAAGTTTCACAGGCTGTTGTTTAATCAGACAAAACTAAAGTTATTTTTTGCTTATTGCATAAGTTTAACCACAGTTAACGCGTTTTGGGATTTCTTTTAGATTTATATGCTCAAAACTGTTAAATAGCCAGTATAAATTGTTAAAATCTGACTTAAAAAATAGTTAACTTGCATGATCAATTCCATTCAAAATGCAAAATTCTTACACCGTCATCAATGCTTCGGCCGGTTCGGGGAAAACATATGCCCTTGTTCAGCGCCTCCTGATGATCTGCCTCCGTTATCCCAACCAGCAGCATGCGATCAGGAATATCCTGGCCCTGACTTTTACCAATAAGGCAGCGAATGAGATGAAGGAAAGAATCCTCTCCTGGCTTGGCAATTTTTCGGCTGATAATTACGTTAACAACGGAGACCTGAAGAATATTCAGAAAGCTTTTGAGGAACAGGGTCTGAAGATTACCATTGATGAGCTGCACGAGCGGGCAAAGAAAATGCTTGATTATGTCCTGCACAATTATTCTACTTTAAACATCGGGACGATAGACCGTTTTAATTCCCGTCTGGTGAGGAGCTTTTCGCATGAACTCGGCCTGGCTAAAAATTTCAACCTTGAAATTGAAGCAGAACCGTTCCTGATTGAAGCCGTTGATAAAATGCTGGACCAGATCGGGGAAAATGAACTGATCTCCAATTCCTTCATGGATTACGTAGATTACAGCCTGGAAAACAATGAACGGATCAACCTGAATAAAAACCTTTATGATTCGGCAAAAGAGTTTGTAAAAGACATTCATTATGAACACCTTAAAAACAATAAGGATTTTGATGCCGCCAATTATGAGCATATAAAAAATACCCTTCGGAAAGAAATTACAGCCAATAAAAAACTGGCGGCCGAAATTGCTTCAAAGTCTGTAGAACTCTTTACATCAAGAAATATCGGGATTGAAGATTTTGCACAGGGAAAAAACGGGATAGGAGGGTTTTTCACTAAAGTCCAGGATTTTTACCACCAGAAAAGGCCAGGCTTTCCTTTTCCGACCACCGCTGAAGAATCGGTACTTAACAATTACCGCAAAGGGGCTGCCTCCAAATCAAAGCATAAAGAATCTGAAATTCTTGAGATCCTGGAGCTGCTGCTGGAAAACAGGATGAAGCTGATCCTTCTGTATATTGAAACGCAGAAAAAAGAAAAAATCTTATCGGCACTCCTGCCTCTGAAAGTAAATAAGGATATTCAGGATGAGCTTAAAAAGATCGAGGATGAAAATGACCTGGTCTTACTTTCAAAATTCAATATCCTGATCAATGAAAACCTCAGGAATGAGCCTTCTGCATTTATCTACGAAAAGGTAGGGTCGCAGTTCCAGCATTATTTCTTTGATGAGTTCCAGGATACTTCCGAGCTCCAGTGGCAGAACTTCCTCCCGCTGAGAGACCATTCCGTATCTACAGACAACACTTCTTTTACGCTGGTAGGAGACCCGAAACAGAGTATTTACCGGTTCCGTGGCGGCGAAAGCAAATTAATGCTGGACATCATCAATAAAAAGGAAATTTCGCCGAAACCTGCCGAACTGCTGGTTTTAAAGGACAACTGGCGGAGCGCAAAAAATATCGTGACCTTCAACAATGAACTTTATAAATTCCATTCGGAGATTCTGGAGGAAGAACATCAAAACATTTTCGGAACGGATGCCGAACAGCATCCCAAATCTTCAAAGGAAGGCCGGGTAAAAGTAAACCTGATCGAGAATTTAACCAATGAATATTTTTATACCGATACCTCCGAATGCATGCGTAAAGACATCCAGGAAATCCTTGATAACGGCTTTACTTTTTCTGACATCACCATTCTCTGCAGGGGAAATTTCGATATTTTCAGCTACTCCCAAAAATTGGGAAACCTCAAGGTGCGCTACAAAGGCGAGGAAACCAATATCAAAACCATTTCAGACAAAGGCCTTACCCTAGAACTGTCCAACACACTGAAAGCGGTAATTGAGTTCCTGAAATGGGAAACCAACCCGAAAAACAAGCCCAGCCTGATCATGATGATGTATTACCTGAATAAGCTGGAAAGGATCCGCATGGCAGATTTCACTTTGGAAATGAAAGAGATCCTGGATATGGAATCCCATGAAAACACCATGGAATTTATTCAGAACAAGTATGCTTTACAGCTGAAGCAGGATAATTTCCCAAGGTTCAACCTGTATAATTTCGTGGAGTATTACATCAATGAATTTTCAGTTGAAAATAAAGAAACGGATTTCCTTCTGAACTTCCTGGAAATGCTTTTCAACTTCACCCAGAATGCGGGAGCAAGCGCAAAAGAATTCCTGAAATACTGGGATGAAGAGGCATCTGCCTATACCATTCAGGCTTCGGAAAATATTGATGCGGTACAGATCATGACCATCCATAAGGCAAAAGGGCTGGAATTCCCTGTTGTTTTTATCCCGATGATGAACAAGAACCGCGACGCGGAATTTACCAACTGGTTTGAAACAAGCCAGGACACGGCACTGAAATCTGTAAACATCAACCAATTCAGTAAAAACCTGGAGGTTTATGATAAGGAAATCGAACAGTTCAACAGGCAGAATTCTTATAAAAATGCTGTAGACAGGCTGTGCCTTCAGTATGTGGCTACCACACGGCCGGTAGAACAGCTGTTTTTTTATATTCAGAAAGCCAATAAGACCTCAAACAACCTGGAGCTTCTGGAATTCCTGCGATCTAAAAACACGGAAAACCTGGATGAATTCGATCTGTATCAAACCCATCCTGAAATGCTGAAAAAGTATACGAAAGATAAAACCTCATCCTTCAAAACCAGGGATATCCGGATCCTGAAGAATATCAATGAAAAAAACACGTCCATAAGGATTGCCACGCCATCAAAAAATTACCAGGTGAAGAATGAAAAGGTAAGAATCGGGCTCTTTGTGCATGAGTTGCTGTCCCAGATCAATACGTCCGCGGATATTCAGAAAGTACTGGACTGTTATATTTTAGAAGGCCATATCAGTATTGGAGAAAGCGAAGAGATCAGCCGCAACCTTCATGAGATCCTTGAAACATATGCTGAATTCTTTGACGGCCAATGGGAAATCATCAACGAAAGGGATATCATGATTTCAGAAAAAGGCGAAAGCAGGGTGTACCGGCCGGACAGGATGCTGAAAAGCACCGATGGCTATATCATTATCGATTTTAAAACCGGAGAAGAAAACCGGAAAGATGAACAGCAGATTGAAAATTATAAAAATATTCTTGAAAAATTAGGAAGAAAGGTACTCAAGACCCAGCTGATTTATTTGTAATAATAATCTTTACATATACATTCCGATATGAATCTGCAGCCGGCTTCATCAGCCGGCCTGTATTTTGATATACCAATAATATAGAGCCCGGTTATTTACCAAAACTGGTACATCTAAACCAATCGGGAAAATCTTTCCTTTCTTATTTTTGCACTTATCCTCATAATGGCATCACTTGCGCATTACCTGTCTGCGTTTGATTAATATCATTATTCTTTTACCCTTTATTCACATAACTTTATTAACACTTCTCAGATACTGACATTATTTATTTTAAGTCAGGAAAAAAAACTAATTGTTAATTAAAAGTACAGCCATGCCATGACATCAAATCCCATCCAACCGCCCTGATTTTTTTCTGATTATTCAGCATTTGTCAACCATTAAAATAAAATAATATGAAAACTAAAATACTATCCTTTATCCTGCTTCTTTTCATGCTCACAGGCATGAATGCGCAGGCTCATTACTTTTATTACTACCATGGGAAAAAGTACCCGCTGCAATTAGATAAATCCTCAATTGCAGTTACATCCGCCACTACTGATGCGGCAAAAATGCTTAAAGCAAAAACAGCGGTCGTGGAAACATTTCCAAAAAATTCACTGTTGAAAGACGGAAAAAAGATCATCGACCGTACCAAAACTTTTTATGTGGAAATAGAATCTGATGCAACACTTTCAGATGAGCAGTATATTGCCGATATAAGAGAAAAAAATATGCGTAAAGATATTATTATCGCCTCGCCGTGCTTTCTGACTTCCGAAGGTCAGAAGATGGGCCTGTCCAATAATTTCTATGTAAAACTCAAATCAAAGAATGACTTAAACCGACTGAATGAATTGGCTGGAAAAAACAATGTTGAAGTATTAGGGTATAATGAATATATGCCCTTATGGTTTACGGTAGCCTGCAATAAAAACTCAACTTTTGCCAATGCCATAGAAATGTCTAATCTGTTCTATGAAAGCGGGTATTTTGAAGCTGCAGAACCGGAATTCATGTACCATAACCTTCAGGCATCGGCAGATCCTTCATTCGGCAGCCAATGGTCTCTGAAAAATACAGGGCAATACGGTGCCGCCTATACGGGAATAGACATCAAAGCAGAACAGGCCTGGACCTTATCTACAGGGGCAAATGTAAAAACAGCTATTTTTGACCACGGTTTTGAAATGAACCATCCTGATCTTGCCGCGAACGTTTTCGGGACAGGTTATGATGCACAAACCAATACCTCGCCTTCTGTAGTGCGGGGAGATCATGGGACCGCGTGCGCAGGCATCACAGGAGCTGTGCAGAACAATAACCTGGGCATCAGCGGCGTGGCCCCGAACACCAAACTGATATCCATAAGTATCAACCTTACTTTTGCAGATACCCCTCAGCAGCTTGCGAATGGTTTTAACTGGGCTACGGCAAACGGTGTTGAAGTGATCAGCAATTCATGGGGAGGATATACACCTTCCGTCATTATTGAAAACGGAATTACCAACGCCCTTGTTAACGGCAGAGGCGGAAAAGGGATGGTGGTTGTTTTTGCAGCCGGTAATGAAAACAACACCAGTATCCGGTATCCCGGAATTTGGGATCCGAGAATCCTTGTGGTAGGCGCCATGAGCCCTTGCGGCCAGAGAAAAAGTCCCAGTTCATGTGACGGTGAAGCCTGGGGCAGCTGCTACGGGACCCAGCTTGATATTATGGCTCCGGGCGTAAAGATGCCAACCACGGACAGACAGGGAAGCAACGGGTATGATCCGTCCAACTATGCTCCGGCTTTTAACGGAACCTCATCTGCCTGCCCTGTTATTGCGGGCGTTGCAGCCTTGATTCTATCCGTCAATCCCTGCCTGACGGCACAGCAGGTGCGTGATATTATAGAACAGACAGCCCAAAAGGTAAGAACTGATCTTTACAGCTATGCATCAACTTCCGGAAGATCTAACGGAACATGGCATACCCAGATGGGATACGGACTGGTTAATGCCTATGCAGCCGTTGTGAAAGCTAAAAGCATCTACAGCCTTGCGGCGTTCGACAGCCCTGCAGATATCGGTTTGGAACCGAATCCTTCAGCTACTACATGGGCAAATATATACCAGAGTAAAGATATCTGGAACAGGCGCACCAACAGTGCTTTGCTGAACCTTACCCATCAGGATCCGGGGTATCTGGGACCCGGGCATAACGTAATGAGATTCAGGGTACGAAATATCGGATGTACTACATCTGCCACTGCTTTTGCAAGATTATACTGGACAATGGGTTCTACCGGTGAAACATGGCCTAATTCATGGAACGGGATCCAGCTCATCAACGGATATTCTGCCGGAGGAGAGCTTACCACGCCTTATACGGGATTTAATTCCTCAAACTCATATGCAACAGGGCAGGGATTCAAGATTCCGGCTCTGGCACCCGGACAGACCTATATCATTGATGCCAAATGGACTCCGGTAAATCCTGCAATTTACGGCGGACTTACGGACAATGTAGTATGCTTCCTGGGAAGGATCGCAACACCTGGCGACCCGATGTATAATGAAAATCCGGGCCCGAATGCGCCGATACAGCCTAATGTAACCAATAACAACAATATAGTTACAAGAAATACAAAACTGGTAAGCCTCAGCGGCACTTTCCCTAAAAAATCAGGTTTCTTCTTCGGAAATTACCTTGATTATGACAAGCCGTTCGATATCAGATTCAACCTGATAAAAGATTCCAATGTGCCGTTTAAAAGTGCGACCCGAATTATTATCAAACTGAATAAACCGACATGGGAAAGATGGGAAAGCGGCGGCAAAAAGCTGGATGGTATAGAAGTCTATAATTATAATGAGCGCGAACTGGTCATCATGGATCCCGCAAATGCAGTTATAGGAAACGTAGTGCTGAAACCTGATGAATATTTTCCTGTCGAGGTATCATTCCAGGCTTCTTCAAGCATTTCGACTACCGAAGATTATGATTTAGCGGTATCTCAAAACCTGACCGATAATGCAGATGAGATCTATGGAAGCGTTTGCCACTTCCTTGTTACGATCAATGAGAAAGACGTTGAAGAAGGTGAGCCGTACTGTGATGAGAAATGCAGACAGGCAAAAATGCAGCCTTTGGTACTCTAGGATATAAAACTGTCTCCAAATCCTGCTTCTTCCCAGGCAACTCTGGCATTTAACCTTATGGAAGATGCAAAAGTCACCATCCTGCTGGCAGATTATAACGGTACGACGCTGAAGACCATTTCAACTTCAGAAAGTATGAGAAAAGGAACAAGCAGAAAAGATTTCTCTATTTCCGAACTTCCGAATGGTGTTTACGTGATCAGTATTCTTGCCAATTCAGAAAAGAAATCGGTACATCTGATTGTGAAACATTAATCAAGTTTATTATTACAATAAGCAAAAGCGCAGGAATTCCTGCGCTTTTGTTATATAATGCACTGTAGATATTAAGCAGTCTCATCCGGAACGAAAGTACGCTGCGCCAGTTCCTGGTCAAAAAGATATAAAGCTGAAGGGTTGTCGCTGACCATTTTGATTTTCGTTACCAGCTGGGAAGCACTTGCCTCCTCTTCTACCTGTTCATTAATGAACCACTGTAAGAAGGAAGTCGTGGCAAAATCCCCTTCGTCATTGGCATTTTTTACGATGTTGAAGATGCTCTTCGTTACTATTTTTTCATGCTCCAGGGCTTTTTCAAAAATATCAATGGCTCCGATAAATTCATGCGGCGGCTTAGGGATTTCCCCGATGATGATTTCGCCCCCCACATCATTCAGATAATCAAACATTTTATCCGCATGCATCAGTTCCTCTTTGCTCTGAACCCTGAAATAATTGGCAATCCCGTCAAGATCCTTAGCTGAAAACCAGGCAGACATGGAAAGGTAATATTGTGCAGCATACTGTTCGTTTGCTATCTGTTCATTAATTAACTTGGCAATTTTCTCGCTAACCATAAGTAATAAATTTTGAAGTCAAAATTAGGGAATAAAACCCTAAATCAAAAGTTTTAATAAAATTTAATAGAAAAGGACGGAATAAATTCCGTCCCTTAACACATTAAAAACATTAAACTATAAACTACTTAATTTTTTTCCGGAGCCGCCGTTTTCATCGGCCTGTGCATTTTTCCGCCTTTCATCCCTTTTTCTTTCATCGCTACTTTCCTCTGTTCCATTTTAGCTTTTCTGTCCATCTGCCATTTATCATACTGCTGAGGGGTTAAAATCTGCTTCATATCCGCATCCATCTGATCCCTTTTCGTTTTCATCTCCTGCATCCTGGCCTGCCTCTGGTCTTTATTTTTATCAAAGTCAGCTTTCATTTCAGCTTTTCTTTTTTCATGCAGGGCTTTGATCTGGGCTACCTGTGACTGATTCAGATTCAGGTCTTTCTGCATCTTATCCAGGTGCTCCCGCTCTTTTTCCTGGAATTTCTGATGCATCTCTGCTCTTCTTCCTTCCTGATCCTGTGGGGGCGTCTGCTGAGCCATGGCTAAACTCCCCATTCCCACTAATGCAACGGCTAATACTAACTTTTTCATATTTCTAAATTTTAAATTTATTGTTGTATATCTTTTTGATTATAAGTTAAAATAAAAGTTAAACCAAATAATTCATAAAAATTGTTAAATTTTGATATTAATTATACAACAACAAAAAAGCATGAAAACAAAAGAAGAGCAAATCCTAAAATCTGCCCTTCACACCACTTAAATATAATATATGAAAATTAATTTCTTGCAAATCCGGTTCTGAAACCACGGTTTCCGCTTCTTTCCCCGCCTCCAGTATTCTGCTGTCTCGGAGCCGTGTTCTCACTTCTTTTAAAACCTCCGTCATTTCTGAAACCGCCTCCGTTATTTTCTCTTCTCGGAGCCTCCTCTCTTCTTACTTCCGCGTTGCCACGAAATCCCCCGTTGTTCCTGAATCCTCCGCTTCCGTTGTTTTCAGTTCTTTCCGTACGGAATCCTCCGTTATTCCTTACTCCGCTGTTTTCTTTTCTGAAACCGGAGTCGCTTCTATTACTGTTACTCCTGTTTTCAGCCTGCCCACGAAATCCTCCGCCATTATTGCCGTCTCTTACCGGCCCTCTGAAACCGTTGCCCGGCCTCTGGCTTCTCACGATATTGATCGTAGGGTTATCCATCCTGCGGAAATTCGATCTGTCTACCCTATAAATATTGATATTGACATTCCTATAGCGTGGCATTGGCCTGCAGATAGCGGCATAATGCGATCTTCTGTAATTCTGGAAATACACTACCGGACTGTGTCCTCTGTAATAATTATTCTGGAAAATCACAAAAACCCTCGGCCCCATAATTCTTTCCAGTGCATAAAACCGGTCATAATACCATCTGTCAGGGTTATAGCTGTAAAAATTATTCCAGGTGGAAAAACCTGAATACAGATTGTTTAACCTTAAGATCTGATCAATCTGCCATGGTGCAAGCCTGTTCTGGTTGAAGAATACATTCCAGTTGATGCTTGTAATGCTGTTCCTGTAATCGTTGTAATTACTCTGGTAGTAATTATTGGGATAATAATCCTGGGGATAATTGTAATAATAATCATCAGGGAAATAATTCTGATCATCCTGATCGCTGTAATATCCTCCTTGATTCTGATCATATCCGCTGTCATCCCATCCGTTATCCGGATACTGTTGAGCAAAAGCAAAAGTTGCGATACCCAAAGCAAAACTGATTAATATTTTTTTCATTGTATAGCCGTTAATTGGTTAATATATAGTAGAATATCTTAATTCTATCTTTTTGATACAAATAAAAAAAAGAAGTTAAATCATCTGATAAAACTTCTTTTATATTTAACATTAACGAATTGATAATCAATTATTAAATTTATGATCTTCCACTGTCTTTTACCCAATCCGAGATCTTATGATTGAAATCTGAACGTCCTTTGAGGTCTTCCAGCTGAACGTGCATCCTGTACCTCCAGTAATGCGGGAACACAGCCGGATTATTAATCCGCTCATGGTTCATTTCAATATTGGTAAGTTCCTTATCTGTCGCCAGAAACTCCTGAATCGGGAAAACAGCCAGCATGGCATCGTTGTAAAGATGCTGTTTCATAATTATTTCAGCCAGATGCGCATCCAATTCTTCCGGAGCCTTTCCGTACTGCACCAGCTGCTCATTAAAATACTGCTGGGTTAAAGCCGGGTCTTCCTGCCACCACTGCCTTAACGTAGAACTGTCATGCGAAGATGCCGTAACCACATTCAGGTAGCCTGCATTCTGCGGGTTGTAAAAAGGAAGATGGTCTGAAGGCATCCGCTGGACCTTCAGCGCAACAATTGCCAGCTCATCCATTACCACAGGAACACAGTCCGGAACCATTCCGAGGTCTTCGCCGCAGATCAGCATTTTGGTTGCATTGAGGATAACCGGAAGTTTTTCCATCGCTTTTTCATACCAGAGCTGATCTTGTCTTACAAAGAAATAATCCTGGTAAAGGTCGTAGAGGGATTTCTTTTCCCAATCAGATAAATAATGATAAGACTCCGTATGATAGAGATTGAATCTCGGGTGATAAACAACCTGTCCGTTTCTTTCTTCAATTAAAAACAATACGTTGGCACATAAAGCAATCAGCTGTTCTTCAATCGGGCCGTGAGGGTTTTTCCTGAAGGAATCAGAAAGTTTGCGCTGCGTATCAAATTCTTCTTTAAAAGAGTACGTTCCGTCCTGATTACTGTCAAAAAATGCCATTGCATCTTCTTTATTTTCGCCGAAATATTTCTCCAGGATCTGGTCATTGATAAACGGCTTGCAGTACCGGTCAAAATTAAACGGAATATGCCGGGCATTGAATTCTTCCAGTGTTATCGGCACGGCAGGATAAAAATAACCCAAGATTCCCTGTGTAGCGGAAACCGGCATCCTCCAGATCCTGAAAAAGCCAAGAATATGATCAATACGCATGGCATCAAAATACTGTTCCAGCGCCTTGAACCTGTTTTTCCACCATTGGTAATCATTGGCTTTCATAGCTTCCCAGTTATAAGTTGGGAATTCCCAGTTCTGTCCCAGTTCTGTAAACTGGTCAGGCGGTGCCCCGGCCTGGAAATCCATCCCAAAGAGTTCAGGTTCCGTCCATGCTTCCACAGAGTGCCTGTAGATGCCGATCGGAAGGTCTCCTTTCACCGATACGCCTAAACTATGCATATAGTCGATGGCCTCTTTGAGTTGCTTATGAAGCTGGTATTGTACCCAGGCATGAAGCATGGACGCTTCATATTCTTTGCTTTTAGCGGTAAAGAACGGAGCAATTTTTCCTGCGATGTATTTTTTATGGGTTTTCCATTCGTTGAAGTTCGGGGTTTTATATTTATCCCTCAGTACACAAAATGCGCAATACGGAACCAGCCAGCTTTCATTATCCTTGATGAATTTTTTGAAGTTCCTGTCTTTATAGATTTTATCAGTATTGGTATTGAAAACGGCTTTAAGGTATTTCCATTTTCCGGAGATCATTTTCTCGTAATCAATTAATTCCAAAGCATTAAGCTCTTCTTTTTCAGCGTCATATTCCTTAAGGGTATCTTCCGGCAGTTTAAAATCAAGATTTTCCAGGGAAATATACTGCGGATGCAGTGCATAAACAGAAACTGCGGCGTAAGGATATGAATCCGTCCATGTATAATTGGCCGTAGTATCATTGATCGGGAGGATCTGGATAATGCCGAGGCTGGTTTCTTTCGCCCAGTCGGCAAGCTTTTTCATATCAGAAAACTCGCCTACTCCGAAGCCATCCTGTGTCCTTAATGAAAACACGGGAACAGCAACGCCGGCATCGTGATACATCTGGTGAAGCTTGAATTTAAAGTAATGATCTGACACAATCTGCAGTACTTCTTTTGAATAGTTGGGCGGCGTGAACCGGTTTTCGCCGGCTTCAATATCAATTACCTGTTGCTTTTCCAGGTCATACAGACCATATTTATACTGAATTGTTTCATGTTCAGGGATTTCAACTGAAATTTCCCAGATCCCGAAACCGGTCTGGGACAGATGAAGGGCTTTTTCATGATCCCAACTGCCCAGAGAAGGCGTACTTCCGGACAGGATAATTTTCCAGTTCGGGTTATATACGGGAGCTTCAATCCTGAACAGGTGGGTATGCTTCTTCAGAACCGGTTTTTTTTCAGGCCTGAAGGCATTCAGCTTATTGTGAAGAATCTTATTGTTTAAATAATTCTCGGGGAAATTTTTACTGTTCCACTGATCAAAAATCACAAATTCTTTGTAGAGGTGAGAAAAATTAAGATGGTGTTGAACAAACTCTTCCTTCAGGATATTTCCCTTTTCCCCTGTGAGCTGGTAACGGTAGGAAATTATTTTTGAAAAGTGATCAATCTCACATTTCCATAAACCGTTTTCTGTATAAAACATTGGATGAGTCTTTGATACAGCACCTTCTTCAGTAATCACCAATTGCAGATTCTCTCCTACTTTTGTACTGTAACCTACATTAAAGTATAGCTTCATTTATATTTTTTTTATAAAAATACATTATAATATCGAAAAATGAAACTTAATGAATGTCAAATATTCATTAAAAAACCTCTTCAGATACTGAAAAGGTTTCTATATTTCAAGGAGAATAAAAAGGTTATTCCGTCACCATAATTTTTTTGTTTAACAATGTTTTCCCGGATTCGTCGGCAATATTCACCAGATAGGCTCCGCTTACCAGATTCCCGAGATTAACCTGTCGGTTCAGTGTGCCTCCTTTTACGGATAAATCCTGCTTCATTACATTTTTACCGGACATATCATAAACCGTCAGCTTGATATTTCCTTTTACTGATTTATCATTGACGTTCACATTGATGACATGATCATCCACTCTTGTAGGATAAATATCAAGATTGGCAAAAACAGTACTGGAAACGGCTTTGTCATTGGCAAAATACTTACTGGCCAGATCGTAAATATGAAGATTCTGTTCACCTGCCATCTGGCTTGCCTGCAAAGTATTAAGATCCACCTCATACAAAGGCGCGCCTTTCGCACTTGCAATTACCACTTTGCCTTTTGAGTTTACCGCAGAACCGTTAACTGAGTAATTTTCAGGGATTCCTGAAATTTTGCCCATGAATTTAGCCTTAAGCTCTTTCATTGAAATTTTAAAAACATTTCCTGAAGTGGCAAAGACATAAAAGTTGTTATCTGCATCTGCAATCATATCGCCGCCAAAACCGGTTTCAATCATCGTAAAAGAATTTTTCCCGTTTGAAGCATCGTTTTTTATAATGCCCAGGTCGTTAACGATATACTGGCCTCCTTTTCTGCTGATCTGCAAAAACTGGGTTCCGGCATTATTGATTGCATAGATATTTCCGTCATGCCCTGCTGCCATTCTCGTCATATGGGAATTGATGTCGCATGATGTTACTCTGGTCACTGTGTTTTCCACCAGCGTGATTTCTTTGGTTTTTGCATTCAGGACATAAATATTGGAGGAAAACATCGGCATATAAACCAGGTTATTGTTAACCGGATCGTAAGCCAGTGTTGCCATATTGACTGCCTGGGAATTGTTGTAGGTGTTCTTATCTTCCGTTACAGCAGCGTTCCTGCTTTGTGAAAATATTCTTGCAGGGGCATCTGCAGTAAAAACCTTGTCTCCAGATACGCCGGTAGTCCCATCAATGGCGCGGAAATCACTGAAAATAATGCTTGGCGTATCTTTTCCGGTAAGGGCAAAGAAGTCCTGCTGTGCATAAACGTTGGCTGCCGAAAGCATTAAAAACAAAGGAAGTAAATGTTTTTTCATAGGATGTATATTTGGTTCGTAATTATTTTACTGTGACTAAGTTACACAATTTTCAGATTGGTCAAAAAAAATTCATAAGATTTATTCTTGAATATTAAATTGATAAATTCTTCCCTACACTGAAGTAACAGGGGTAAGCATAAAAAAACTCCCACAGATCATTGTGGGAGTTTATAATATCAATATTTAAAAAAATTAATTCAGGACATAGGATGTTCCGTCCCTTCCGTCTTTTAATTCAATGCCTTCAGCAAGAAGCTTGTCACGGATCTGGTCTGAAAGCCCGAAGTTTTTGGATTTCCTCGCCTGGTTCCTTAATTCGATCAATACTTTTAAGGTCTGGTCCAGTTTTTCATTGTTGTTTTCTTCAATGGTCTGTAAGCCTAAGACATCAAAGATAAAGGCATCCAAAGTGGATTTCAGGTCTTCTAAGTCTTTCGTTGAGATGGTTTCTTTTCCGTCGTTCAAAGCAAAAATATATTTTACGGCTTCAAATAAGTGGGCGATCAAAACCGGGGAATTAAAGTCGTCATTCAAAGCATCATAGGCTTTGGTTTTCCATTCTGCCAGGATAAAACCGGACTGCTTTTCATCATCTGGCGTAACGGAGCCTAAAACTTTCACCGCTTCCATCAGTCTGATAAATCCTTTTTCGCTGGCTATCATTGCATCATTGGAGATATCCAGGACACTTCTATAATGCGCCTGTAAAAAGCAGAACCGTACAATTGACGGATGGAAAGGTTTTTCAAAAAAATCATTTTCGCCTGTCACCAGCTGCATCGGCAGGATATAGTTTCCGGTAGATTTGCTCATACGCTGGGAATTCATCGTCAGCATATTGGCATGCATCCAGTAGTTTACGGGTGAAGCATCGTTGCAGGCTTTCCCCTGGGCAATCTCACATTCGTGGTGCGGGAATTTCAGGTCCATTCCGCCGCCGTGGATATCAAAAGTTTCGCCTAAATATTTCGTGCTCATTGCCGTACATTCCAGGTGCCATCCCGGGAAACCTTCTCCCCAAGGCGAGTTCCATCTCATGATATGTGCCGGGGAAGCTTTTTTCCAAAGGGCAAAATCCTGCGGGTTTTTCTTTTCACCCTGTCCGTCTAAATCACGGGTATTGGCAAAAAGCTCTTCAATATTCCTTTTGGAAAGTTCACCGTAATTTAATCCTCTCCTGTTATATTCCAGCACATCGAAATAAACGGAACCGTTGCTTTCGTAAGCAAATCCTTTTTCAATCAGTTTTTGGGTCAGTTCAATCTGCTCTACAATGTGGCCGGTTGCGGTCGGTTCAATATTCGGCGGCAACAGATTGAACATTTCCAGCACTTTATGAAAATCCACCGTATATTTCTGTACGATTTCCATAGGTTCCAGCTTTTCAAGGCGGGTCTGTTTTACAAACCGGTCGTTGTTAACGTCCCCGTCATCGGTAAGGTGGCCGGCATCGGTGATATTCCGGACGTATCTTACTTTATAACCCAAATGTGTCAGGCTCCTGTAGATAAAATCAAAGGAAAGGAAAGTACGAACATTTCCCAGATGCACATTGCTGTACACGGTAGGCCCGCAGACATACATCCCGACGTTTCCTTCAAGAATGGGTTTGAATATTTCTTTTTCTCCCGCAAGCGAGTTGTATATTTTTAATTGCATTTTTTATTTTGATTTAATGATTTTAAAATTTAGTTTAAAGCTTTTCCAATTAAAAGACCGAAATCCTTTAACAGCAACATTCATCGCAACAACAAATAATTGTGGTTATGAAAATTTTGTCTGAAACTTTTTTAAATTTTATCATTCGCAGTAATTTAATAATCCAATTTTGCATGGCTTCCCACATAATGCAGGAATTCCTGTCTTGTGATCGGGTTCGTTCTGAAAATCCCGCTCAGTTCTGCCGTGATCGTAGAACTGGCCGTATCTTTTATGCCCCTGCAATTTACACAAAGATGCTTCGCATCAATAATACAGGCTACATCTTTTGTCCCTAAGGCTTCTTTTAGGGCATCAACAATCTGCATGGTAAGCCTTTCCTGAACCTGCGGCCTTTTGGCATAATAGTCCACAATCCTGTTGATCTTTGAAAGACCGATGACCTGACCGTTTGAAATATACGCTACATGTGCCCTCCCGATAATCGGTAAAAAATGATGTTCACAGAATGAATATACGGTAATATCTTTTTCCACCAGCATCTGGCGGTATTTATATTTGTTCGAGAACGTGGAAATTCCGGGTTTGTTTTCCGGCAAAAGCCCGCCGAAAATTTCATTGACATACATTTTGGCGACCCGCTTCGGGGAATCTTTTAAGGAATCATCGGTCATATCCAGACCTAATGTTTCCATGATTTCTCCGAAAAGCGCTGTGATTTTTTCTATTTTCTCCTCCGGCGATTTATCAAAAGCATCTTTCCTAATAGGCGTATGTTCTTTTCCCGTGAAAATATCATCATCGTTATCCGTAAAATCAACCATTTTTATTTAATTTGCAGCAAAAATACGGATAATATCCGTTTTGTTTATTTCAAATCATACTAAAAATTATCTTTCAGCCCCTGCCTTATGATTATTGTTGAAGAAGTACAAAATGAAAATCACAAAAGAGAATTTCTGGAGTTTCCGGCAAGACTTTATCAGCATGATGAAAATTATATCAGGCCTCTGAATAAAGATATTGAAGAATTCTTCGATCCTGAAAAAAATAAATTCTTCAGAAGCGGGGAATGCACCAGATTCCTGTTCAGGAACAAGCAGCATCAAACCGTAGGAAAGGTTGCCGTTTTTGTGAATACGCTCTATGAACAGGCACAGCCTACCGGAGGGATCGGGTTTTTCGACTGTATCAATGATCAGAAAACCGCAAATTTTATTTTTGACCACTGCAGAGGCTGGCTTCAGCAGCGGGGCAT
Organism: Chryseobacterium sp. JJR-5R; assembly: GCF_034047335.1. NCBI lineage: Bacteria > Pseudomonadati > Bacteroidota > Flavobacteriia > Flavobacteriales > Weeksellaceae > Chryseobacterium > Chryseobacterium sp. JJR-5R. The sequence goes on along the minus strand of NZ_CP139137.1, from coordinate 500,930 downwards.
GGAAGCGATGGACGGCCCGATCAACTTCGGGGAACGCGATAAATTCTGGGGCCTTCTGACTGAAGGTTTTATTGAGCCTCTTTTCGGGATGAATTATAATTTCCCATATTACAAAGATCTTTTTGCCCAGTATGGATTTCGCATTTATTTTGAACAGCTTTGTTTTTCGAGGCCTATCTTCGCTGAAGTTTCACGGGTTTTTACGCTGATGCATACCAAACACAAGAGGAACCCGGCCATTTCTGCAATCCCCATGACGAAAGACCGATTGGGAAAATTCGCAAAGGATTTTACGGAAATTTATAACAAAGCATGGGCTGCGCACGGAGAGGGCAAACAAATGGAAGAGGCAAAGACCCTGAAGATGTTCAGGATGATGAAACCGATTATTAATGAACACATATCATGGTTTGTTTATGAAAACGATAAGCCGGTTGCCATGTGGATGAATATCCCGGACCTTAACCAGTGGTTTAAATACCTGAACGGAAAATTCGGGCTGTGGGAAAAGCTTAAGCTTCTCTGGTTTAAAAGATTTAAGAAGAACGAAAAAATGGTTGGTCTTGTTTTTGGTGTTGTTCCTGAGTGGCAGAAAAAAGGCCTCGAAGGATATATGATCTGGGAAGGGACGCAGCATTTGAGAAAGCATACTGACTTTAAGGTAACTGAGCTGCAATGGATCGGTGATTTTAACCCTAAAATGATTAAGATTGCCGAAAGCCTGGATACCACTGTAACACGCAAACTGGCTACTTACCGGTATTTATTTGACCGGAATAAAGAATTTAAGAGACACCCTGAATTATAAATATTAAAAAAACGAACAATTATGGACTCAATAATTATTTTGATTATCCTTTTTCTGTTTATTATCTTTTCTATTCCTGCACTTATCTTGCTGATTGCCTACATTGCAGCCAGAAGCAGGAAGAAGAAACAGAAAGCATTGTTGGAAACCATCGGCACGCCTGAATATTATGCTTTTGTACGCTACAATATGGGAACGGCACAGAATGAATTTTTTAAGCTCAAGGCTTTCCAAGGCAGCGGTATTATTTATGTTGAAGGCCGGAATATTCATTTTACAGACACGCTGCACCGGAACCCGCATGTATTTTCTCTGGACTCAAGCTCTATCAAATGGGAGGACGTCAATATTGTAAACGGCCTTCTGAAATGGTTTTCGGTAGAAGATCAGGAAAGAAAATATTATTTTAATATTGAGAGCGGCATGTTTATTTTTAATACCGATTCTTCAAAACCTACTACAAAAAGCGTTTTCGACAGGCTGGTTGCCTATCAGAACGAAATGCCAATAGCTCATCAGATTTAAAATTTCGGCGGAGCCAAAGGCTCCGCCGAAATTCATAAATACTATCGAACTGCAAAAGCCTTGCTTTACAGCAAGGCTTTTAAAATCAACATCATTATACTTTTATCAGAATAGTTCCCCGGCTACCTTTTTAATGTTATCGCTTTTTCCCATTGAGTAAAAGTGTAAAACAGGAACGCCAAAATCCAGCAGCTCCCTGCACTGGCTGACTGCCCATTCAACCCCGATCTGCTTTACGGCTTCATTGTTCTTCGCTTTTTCTACTTCATTAATTAATTCTTCCGGCAAATCGATCTTAAAGATCTGCGGTAAAATTTTCAAATGCTTCTTGGTGGCAATCGGTTTGATTCCCGGAATAATAGGAACCGAAATCCCCATGGCCCGTGCTTTCTGGACAAACTCAATAAATTTTTTATTGTCAAAAAACATCTGGGTTACGATGTAGTCGGCACCGGCATCCACTTTTTGTTTAAGCCATTTCAGATCATAGTTCATGGACGGCGCTTCCATATGTTTTTCGGGATAACCCGCTACCCCGACACAGAATTTATTGTGCTCGTCGCATTCCTGTTCTTCGTTGTGCAGATACTTTCCTCTTCCCAGGTCATTGATCTGATGTACCAGATTCATGGCACTCGCATGCCCGCCCTGAGTAGGCTCAAAATACTGGTGGCCCTTCATGGCATCACCCCGTAACGCCATGATATTGTCTATCCCAAGGTACATACAGTCCACCAGAAGGTATTCTGTTTCTTCTTTGGTAAAACCTCCACAAAGAAGATGGGGAACGGTATCGACACTGTATTTATGCTGAATGGCCGCACAGATTCCTAAAGTCCCGGGCCGCATTCTGGTAATCCTGCGCTCCATCAACCCATTTCCTTTATTAATATAAATATATTCTTCTCTGGAGGTCGTTACATCAATAAACGGCGGCTTGAATTCCATCAGCGGGTCAATATTCGTGTACAGGTCTTCGATCCCGATCCCTTTTTGCGGCGGCACTACCTCAAGAGAGAATAATGTTTTTCCGTTTGCTTTTTTTATATGGTCTGTGATTTTCATTTTATATAATTGCTTAAACTTCCATCAGTCTCTGTAAATCCAATCTGTCAGCAGATTTTCTCCACGGTTATAGTAATCATGGAATGCAAAACTGATTTTGAAACGATATTTTCTGTCATTAAAGTCTTCAAAAAAATGTTCGTTCCATATTATGTCAAAATAAGATTTAAGATTGACTTGGTAGGTATATGTTTTATCAGGTTTAATTTTTTTTAATTTGTCCGAGTAAGTAAAACAGTCAATATCATTTTCTGTTCTGTTCATTTTTTCAAACAATTGTGTTTCTTCATTGAAAAGTTCAAAATCAACCATTCTCATATTACAAAAATTAATTTCTTTTGGAACTTTAAAAAATTCATTTCCGGTATTTTTTATGTTCAGTTCAAATTTCCCTGTACTTTTTAAATAACTCGTTTTTGAAGCAGTTAAATATTGACAGCAGCTTTTTTGTCCGGAAACAAAACAATTTATAAACACGGAAAATAAAATCAGCTTTCTCATTGATTATCTTAATCTGCTAAATTAGGTGACAGCCATTTCCTGGCTTCCTGTAAAGGAATGCCTTTCCTGCCGGAATAATCTTTTAACTGGTCTTCGGCAATTTTCCCCAATCCGAAATACTTGGCATGCGGACTTCCGAAATAATATCCCGAAACCGAAGCAGTCGGGAACATGGCAAGGCTTTCCGTTAAATATACGCCGATGTTTTCTTCTACTTTTAAAAGATCCCAGATCGCATGCTTTTCCAGATGGTCAGGACAGGCGGGATAACCGGGTGCGGGACGTATCCCTTTGTATTTCTCGGCAATCAGTTCTTCATTGCTCAGGTTTTCTTGGTTGGCATAGCCCCAGTATTCGGTCCTGACTTTTTTATGCAAAAATTCAGCGTAAGCTTCTGCAAAACGGTCGGCTAAAGCTTTTACCATGATGGCATTGTAATCATCATGGGCTTTTTCATATTCATTAGACAGCTCATCCGTACCGAAGCCTGTGGTTACACAGAATGCTCCCATATAATCAGTCTTACCGGAACTCTGGGGAGCAATAAAGTCACTTAATGCCAGATAATCTTTTCCTTTCGACCTTTGAGCCTGCTGCCTTAGGGTCAAGAATTTAACCTGTTCATTATGGTGTTCATCGTAGATGATAATATCATCCGTTTCATTGGAATTTGCTTTGAAAATCCCGAAAATGGCTTTTGCGGTGAGCAGTTTTTCGTCAAGGATCCTTTTTAAAATCACCTGCGCGTCTTTAAACAGTTCTCTGGCCTGTGCCCCGACCACCTCATCTTCCAAAATATTCGGGTATTTTCCATGAAGGTCCCAGCTCCTGAAAAACGGCGACCAGTCTACAAACGGCAATAGCTCATTTAAATCCTGGTTTTCAAAAACCTGTATTCCCAATTGGTTTGGGGTGAAGATTTCTTCATTCTGCCAGTCAATTTTAAAACGGTTTATCCTAGCTTCTTCAATGGTGACATAATCTTTGTCGATCTGCCGGTTCAGGAATTTTTCCCTGAAATCCGAATAGTCGTTTTTCAGATCCGAAACATATTCTTTATTGCGGTCGCCCAACAGGGAACTTACTACGTTTACTGCCCTTGAGGCATCGTTTACGTGGACTACGGCATTTTTATATTTCAGATCAATCTTTACTGCGGTATGGGCTTTTGATGTCGTTGCACCGCCGATCAGTAAAGGAAAATTCAAGTTCTGCCGTTCCAGTTCTGAAGCAATGTAGACCATTTCATCTAAGCTTGGGGTAATTAATCCGCTTAACCCGATGACATCAACCTGATGATCAATGGCGGCCTGGATAATCTTTTCGGCAGGAACCATTACACCCAAATCTACAATTTCATAATTGTTGCACCCCAGGACCACACTTACAATATTTTTACCGATATCGTGAACATCGCCCTTTACGGTGGCCATTAATATTTTTCCGTTGGCCTTTTGGGTCTGGTCTTTTTCCGCTTCAATAAAAGGCTGCAGATAGGCTACCGCCTTTTTCATTACCCGGGCTGATTTTACCACCTGCGGCAGAAACATTTTTCCGCTTCCGAAAAGATCACCCACCACGCCCATTCCGGTCATCAGATTGATTTCTATGACATGAAGCGGCCGTTCCGCAATTTTTCTTGCTTCCTCCACATCTTCTTCGATAAAACGGTCGATTCCTTTTACCAGAGAATGGGTTATCCTTTCCTGCAAAGGATAAGAACGCCATTCCAGTTCTTCAGTTTTTTCTTTTTTTACCGATTTATTTCTTTCAGAATAATCCAGCAGCCGTTCTGTGGCATCTTCTCTTTTATCGAGAATGACATCTTCAACAAGTTCCAAGAGTTCTTTGTTAATCTGATCATACACCTCGAGCATGGCAGGGTTTACGATGCCGATGTTCATTCCCGCCTGTATGGCATGATAAAGAAAAACCGAATGCATGGTTTCTCTTACGGTATCATTTCCGCGGAAAGAGAAAGAAACGTTGGAAACGCCTCCGCTCACCGAAGCATACGGAAGGTTTTGCCTTACCCATCGTGTCGCCTCAATAAAGTCAATGGCATTCCTTCGGTGTTCATCCATTCCGGTAGCTACAGGAAAGATGTTTAAGTCGAAAATAATATCCTCAGCAGGAAATTTTACTTCATTGACCAGAATGTCATAAGAACGTTTTGTTATTTCGAGCCTCCTATCGTAATTGTCTGCCTGTCCCACTTCATCAAAAGCCATGACAATCACGGCTGCCCCATATCTTTTTATTGCCCTGGCATGTTTTACGAACTCTTCTTTTCCTTCTTTTAAACTGATGGAATTCACCACACATTTTCCCTGGACCACCTGGAGGCCGGCTTCAAGAATCTCCCACTTGGAAGAATCGACCATAATCGGGATTTTGGAAATATCCGGCTCGGAGCCGATGAGGTTGAGAAATTTGATCATGGAAGCTTTTCCATCGATCAGGCCGTCGTCAAAATTAACATCAAGAATCTGGGCACCACCCTCCACCTGATCTCTTGCAATATCTAAAGCTTCAGAAAACTTCTCTTCTTTTATTAATCGTAAAAATTTCTTGGATCCGGCAACATTGGTTCTTTCCCCAACATTGATAAAGTTGCTTTCCGGTGTTATAATTAAAGGCTCAAGCCCTGATAATCTTAAATATTTCATTTTATAATTTACCAATTTAAAAATCTAACCATCTGCCGATGAACTGAGCATCCGCAGATTATTAAATCAACGCCTTATTATAGGTTGTTTTTCTCGGTTCATATTTTTCAACCAGACCTGCAATCGCCCTGATATGTTCCGGTGTGGTACCGCAGCATCCGCCGACGATATTGATCAGCTTTTTTTCCACATATTCCCTGATCTGCTCTGCCATAAACTCCGGAGACTCGTCATACTGCCCGAAAGCATTGGGCAAACCTGCATTAGGATAGGCCGAAACATAAAACCCGGAGTTGTGGGCTAATGTCTCGAGATACGGGGTCAGCTGATTGGCCCCTAATGCACAGTTGAACCCTACGCTCAGCAGGTTCAGATGTGATACGGAGATTAAGAAAGCTTCTGCCGTCTGGCCGCTCAGTGTCCTTCCTGAAGCATCGGTAATGGTCCCGGAAACCATAATCGGGATATTGATTCCTCTTTCTTCCTGAATTTCATCGATGGCAAACAGGGCTGCTTTTGCATTCAGGGTATCGAAAATGGTTTCTACAAGCAAAATATCGGAGCCTCCGTCTAACAGAGCCTCGCACTGCTGTTTATAAGCTGCTCTTAACTCTTCAAAAGTAATGGCCCTATAACCCGGGTCGTTAACATCGGGGCTGAGGCTTGCGGTTCTGTTGGTCGGGCCTATGGCACCGGCTACAAATCTCGGTTTATCCGGATTTTTTGCGGTGTATTCCTCACAGGCACGGCGTGCTATTTTTGCTGATTCGTAATTCAGCTCATACACCAGCTCTTCCATATGGTAATCTGCCATCGCAATGGTGGTTCCTGAAAATGTATTGGTTTCGATGATATCGGCACCGGCTTCAAGGTATTTTTGATGTACTTCATAGATGGCGTGGGGTTGTGTGAGAGACAGCAAATCATTGTTTCCTTTTACAGGGTGTTCCCAGTTTCTGAAACGTTCGCCACGGTAATCTTCTTCTTCAAATTTATAGCGCTGCAGCATGGTTCCCATGGCGCCGTCAAGAATCAAGATCCTTTCGGACAATGCTTTGTATAATGGTTCTGAATTTTTCATTTTTACTTTATTATGATCTGTTTTAAATAGGAAATGAATTTAATTTCTATTTTTTTTATCATCAGTGAATTGACAACAAAATCTTCAACATAGCCCTGATGGAAGCGGCATCCTTTTTTGCGAGGCGGAACCGAACAAAAAAGATACAGCGGACAGCAGGTGAGAATTTTGTTTCTGAAACGGTATGCTGTTGCTCCTGAATCTTCCAACGCTGCCTAAGGCCGTATTATTCCAGCGCCTGCTTCAGATCTGCAATGATATCCTCCACATTTTCGAGGCCCACGGAACAGCGCACCAGCCCTGCCGTAATCCCAACTTCATTTCTTTCTTCATCAGTCAGCTTGGAATGCGTGGTTGATGCCGGATGCGTCACAATAGTCCTGGTATCGCCCAGGTTTGCGGATAATGAGCACATTTTTATTTTATTTAAAAATTTCCTTCCGCCATCAATGCCTCCTTTTATTTCAAAGGCTACGATATTTCCTCCCATTTTCATCTGCTTTTTGGCAATTTCATAGCCCGGGTGAGAAGGTAAAAACGGATATTTCACCAATTCTACATTCGGCTGGCTCTCTAAAAATACCGCTACTTTCATTGCATTTTCGCAGTGTCTTTCTACACGTACGGCTAATGTTTCCAAGCTTTTGGATAACACCCAGGCATTAAACGGAGACATGGCGGGTCCGGTATTCCTTGCGAAAAGATAAATTTCCCTGATCAGGTCTTCTCTTCCGACAGCAACACCGCCTAACACACGCCCCTGCCCGTCAATGAGTTTTGTTGCCGAATGTACGACAATATCTGCTCCATACTTGACCGGCTGCTGTAAGTAAGGCGTTGCAAAACAATTGTCTACAATGAATATCAGGTTGTGCTTTTTAGCGATTTGCCCGAAAAATGCCAGGTCCAATACCTCAATGGCAGGATTGGTAGGGGTTTCCAGGTATAGGATTTTTGTGTTCGGCTGAATGTATTGTTCTACATTTCCTGCATCTTCAGCCTTGAAATAACTGGTCTGGATATTCCATTTCGGGAAATATTTGGTGAACAGTGTATGGGTAGAACCGAAAACCGACTGGCAGCTCACGATATGGTCACCTGCGTTCAGCAAAGTGGCAAAAGTTGAATAGATGGCTGCCATTCCGGTTGCAAAAGCATAGCCTGCTTCCGCGCCTTCCATTTTTGTGATCTTATCCGTAAATTCCGTTACGTTCGGGTTTGAAAACCGGCTGTACAGGTTTTTGGGTTTTTCTTCGGCAAAGCTGGCACGCATGTCGTCGGCATCTTCAAAAACAAAGCTTGAGGTTAAAAACAGCGGTGTTGAATGCTCGTCAAACTGGGTTCTTTCAGTCTGTGTCCGTATCGCAAGGGTTTCAAAATTTTCCATAAAAATTAAATTTAACAGAACAATGTATCAGTTTAGCATTTTACCAATGTATGGCAGTATTTTTAAATTATTATAATGATAAAATTTTTATATTATTACCTATTATTCATTTATCTATTTATTTTGTTTCACTGAGTCTTAAAATATCGCCGAAAACTCCTCTGGCAGTTACCAAGGCTCCTGCTCCGGCTCCCATGATGACAATCGGATGTTCTCCGTAACTTTCGGTATAAATCTCAAAGATTGAATCTGAGCCTTTCAGCTGTCCTAAGGCTGAGCCTGCGGGAACAGAAATCATCTGCACATCCAGTTCGCCTTTGTCCTGCTGCAGGTCTCCGTGCAGGTCACCTACATATCTAAGGACATGCCCGGGCTCCTGGTTTTCTTTGATTTTCTGGTATTCTTCATCCAGTTCTCCAAGCCTTGTCAGAAATTCCGGTTTGGAAACGGAAAGCAAATGCTCCGGCACCAGGTTCTGGATTTTGATATCATTAAATTCATTGATAAGATCCAACTCCCTCGCTAAAATCAGCAGCTTTCTGGCAACATCATTTCCTGACAGGTCTTCTCTCGGGTCCGGCTCGGTATATCCTTTTTCCAGTGCTTCACTGATGATGACAGAAAATTTGTCGTCCCTTAAAGAAAAATTATTGAATACATAACTTAAAGTCCCTGAAAATACGCCTTTGATCCTCGTGATATTTTCCCCTGAAAGGTGTAAAAGCTTAATGGTATCAATCAGCGGCAGGCCGGCGCCCACATTGGTTTCATACAGGTAGCGCCTGTTGTTTTTATTTAAGGTATATCTCAGCTTGCGGTATTCTTCAATCGGAAGCGTGTTGAAGATTTTATTGGAAGACACCAGGTCAAAACCGTTTTCGGCCAGCGCATGGTAGTTTTTCACAAAGTCTGTGCTTGCCGTGTTGTCTACCACAATCAGGTTTTCCAGCTGGTTTTCTTTTGAAAACCTGATCAGGGTATCAACATGCGAAGGTGTCTCAGCAGTCAGCACCTCATCATTCCAATTATTACCGAACCCTTTCGTACTGAAGGCTATTTTTCTTGAGTTGGCTACCGCTACCACCTTAAGATCGATATTTTTACGTCTTTTAATTTCTTCAGAAGATTCCAGAACCTGTTTTATCAGTGTTTTCCCAACATTTCCGTGACCGATGATGGCCAGATGTACCGTTTTCGGTTTTTTATAAATTTCGGATTCGATGATGTTTTTTGCTTTTTCGCTCTGTGAAGAGGTTACCACGATATTTACCCTTTTCTCACTGGCGATTTGGTTAAGCAGCAACGGGAATACATTATTCCTGGCCAGTTCCGACAATACTTTATTAAAATCTTCGGCAACAAAACCCAATACTGATACATTATTGATACTGTAGATCTGAGAAACTTTTCCGGATTTCCGTTCTGCCTCAAATTCGTCAATCAGGCAATTGACTGCTTTTTCAGAATCACTTTCCTGTACCAGAATAGACAATCCGTTTTCAATGGCCTGCTGGGAGATCACCCCGACACTGATCCGCGCCAGGGTAAGCGCTTTGAAAATCCTTCCGTCAATCCCGATTTCCCCAAGGAAATCTTCGCCTTCAAACTTAATGATTGACCTGTTTTTTAAAAATTTTATTTCGTTGGCACTGTTCTTCATCTTTGCAAAATATTTTTAATGATTGTATTTAATTGTTCATATTCCATCAGAAAGGCATCATGCCCGTGTATGGACTGTATTTCATGATAAAACACACGATTTTTATTCTTTTTCAGGTTCTCACAGCACATCCGGATCTCTGAAGCCGGAAAAAACAGATCGGTATCCACTGCAATCATATGTATATCTGCTTCTATGCTGCTCAGTCTGTTTTCAGGAGCATTGATGTTCATCAGCAGATGGTTCATCAGCCGGTATGCTTTCAGACTAAATCTCTCGTTTAATGCATTTCCGTGGTACAACAGCCAGTCTTCGGATTCCAGCCGTTGCTTTTCGTTGTTGTATGTATTCTGAAACCTGCTGTTTAAAGACTGGGGCGTCCTGTAGCACAGCATGGCATGGATCCTTGCTTTTTGCAGAGGCTCATCATTCTGGTTCAGTAAAAATTTCTGGACCAGGCATTGTGCATGGAGCCAGTCATGGGTTTTATAATCGCAGGCAACGGGAATAAAAACCTCAGCCAGTCCCGGGCTTTTTGCCAGCATTTCCCATCCGATTCCGCCACCCAGAGAACCTCCGATGATGGCATGCAATCGGTTAATTCCTAATTCTTCCAGCCCCTTTAAAAAGATATTGGCTATATCCGAAGGGGTAAAGTCTTCATATTCATCCAATAAAAAACCGTCATATCCGTTTCCGGGAATATTGAAGCACAGAACGGTGTACTTATTGGTATCAATGATAAGGTTTTCGCCGATCAGGTTTTTCCACCATCCTTTCTCCCCTGCTACCTCTGAATTTCCGGTTAACGCATGGTTGACTAAAATAACCGGGGCTGAAAAGAGGGTTTTCCCGAAAAGCTGATAGCTTAACGGAATGGGATATTCCTTATCGGAATCGGTATGGTACGAAAAATGAATAAGGTTCAGTTTTATTTTCAATTCTATTATACTTTTATGATAATACAATTGAAAATGCCATGAGAATGGCTGAAAGAAATTTCAGTAAGTTATCTGTCCAGAAATAAATCTGGTAGAACGTAGCACCTTCTTTGCTTGCACAAAGGGTTGCTAAGGTTTCACAGGGTCTAATCCCTCAACCTTTCTTGATAACATTTTCAATATGCTAATGAACGAATGGTGCAAAGATAGAATATATTTTTAAAATATTTATATAAATTTAATTTAATACAATAAACCCTTATCAGTAAAGGGTTTTGAAGGTTATATTACAAATAATTCAAATGTAGGAAGTTGGAATTTTTTATCAAAAAAACTTAACTTCGTATGGAAAACAGGTGAAATATGATTGCAGAAAAACAAAGATTACAAGACAGCAACTGGAAAAACTGGGGACCCTATGTAAGTAACCGCCAATGGGGAAATGTACGGGAAGACTACAGCCCGAACGGCGATGCATGGAATTTCGCCAATCATAACAACGCAGAAAGCTATGCGTACCGCTGGGGCGAAGAGGGAATTGCAGGAATTTCCGATGCGAAGCAGATTTTCTGTTTTGCCCTTTCTTTCTGGAACAAGAAAGATAAAATCGTAAAAGAGCGTTTCTTCGGGCTCAGCAATCCTCAGGGAAACCATGGGGAAGACATCAAGGAAATCTTTTACTACCTGGATAATACCCCGACGCACAGCTACATGAAGATGCTGTATAAATATCCCATCAATGAATTTCCTTATGACGATATCCGTGCTGAAAATGCAAGACGCAGCAAAAAACAGCCTGAATATGAGCTTTTTGATACCGGAATTTTTGACAATGATGAATATTTTGATATTTTTATTGAATATGCCAAAGCAGACTGCCATGATTTCCTGATACGGGTAACGGTATGCAACAGGAGCGATAAAGATGCACCTATTGTTGTTGCGCCTGCCGTATGGTTCAGGAATAACTGGAAATGGGGCTACAATACGTATAAAGGGCAGACGAATGCTTCTCATGAAGGCTGCATCAACATCAATCACGACAGTATTCCCGTTAAGAAGTTTTATTCGAGAGACATGAATGCTGAAAGTGCTTTTTGTGATAATGAAACAAATGACCCGAAATTAAGCGGAACAGCCTATCCCGGCAATACTTATTTCAAGGATGGAATCAATGACTATATTATTTACGGGAGCAATACCGTTAATCCTGAAAAAAGAGGCACAAAGGCCTCATTTATAATTGATGAAACGGTTAAAGCAGGCCACTCGAAAACATTTGATTTCAGGCTGTCACCTGATGAATCAGACCATCCTTTTCAGGATTTCGACAAAATACTTAAAAAAAGGACTGATGAAGCAGATGAATTCTACGCAGAACTCCAGAATGATGTAGAAAGCGATGATGAAAAGAATGTACAGCGGCAGGCATTCGCAGGATTGTTGTGGAATAAGCAGTTCTACCATTACAATGTGGGAAAATGGCTGAAAGGAGACCCCAATTACGAGGCGCCGAGAGATTTTGATCAATATGTAAGAAACACGGAATGGAACCATCTTCACAATAAAGATATCATTTCAATGCCCGATAAATGGGAATATCCGTGGTATGCAACATGGGACCTGGCTTTCCACTGTGTACCGTTTGCAATCATCGATGCCGAATTTGCCAAAGGGCAGCTTCTTTTATTAACGAAGGAATGGTATATGCATCCCAACGGGCAGCTTCCGGCATATGAATGGAATCTGAGTGATGTAAACCCGCCTGTGCATGCGTGGTCATGTTTCAGGGTTTTTAAAATTGACGAAAAGCAGAACGGAAAGCCGGACCTTTTATTTCTGGAAAAAGTTTTTCAGAAGCTGCTCCTTAACTTTACGTGGTGGGTTAACCGGAAGGACAAAAGCGGGAAAAATATTTTCGGAGGCGGTTTTCTCGGGCTTGATAACATCGGGGCTTTTGACCGGAATATGACATTAAAGGATGGCCAGCACCTGGAACAGGCTGACGGCACCAGCTGGATGGCCATGTATGCACTGAATATGATGCGGATTGCCATGGAACTTGCCCAATACTATCCGGTATATGAAGATATGGCGATTAAGTTTTTCGAGCATTACCTTTATATTGCCGAGGCCATGGAAAACCTGGGTGACGGCACAAAAGGGCTTTGGAATGAAGAAGACGGCTTCTTTTATGATGTTTTACAGCTTGGAGACGGCGACAGCGTTTCCCTGAAGCTCAGAAGCATCGTAGGTCTGATCCCGATGTTTGCGGTAGAAATTATAGATCATCACCTGCTTGATAAAATGCCCAATTTCGTAGAAAGAATGGAATGGGTGCTTAAAAACAAGCCTGAGCTGACCAAGCTGGTATCGCACTGGGAAGAGGAAGGCCAGGGAAGAAAACACCTGATGAGCATCCTGCGTAAAAACAGGCTTTCCAAGGTATTGTCAAGAATGCTGGATGAGAAAGAATTTCTGAGTGACTACGGAATCCGGGCCATGTCTAAGGTGTATGAGGAAAATCCGTTTATATTTTCGGTCCACGGAACTGAAAATGTGGTCTATTATACCCCTGCAGAAAGTGACAGCCGCATGTTCGGCGGGAACAGCAACTGGAGAGGGCCGATCTGGTTTCCTATCAATTTCTTAATTGTGGAAAGCCTGCAGAGGTTCCATTTTTACTACGGGAACAGCCTTAAGATTGAACTCCCTACAGGCAGCGGTGACTATAAAAACCTTGATGAAGTGGCTCACAATATAAGCAACAGGCTGTGTTCCATCTTCCTCAAGGATGAAGTAGGGCAACGCGCTTTTAACGGAGGGAATGCAAAATTCAATTATGATGAAAACTTTAAAGATTACATTACTTTTTTTGAATATTTCCATGGTGACAATGGCCGCGGTGTAGGTGCTTCCCACCAGACGGGCTGGACGGCAACCGTTGCAAAGCTGATGAAGCCGAGACTGACTTTGTAATGAACAAATTTTATAGTATGAATACAAGCCTCCATATCAGGAGGCTTTTTCTTCACCTACCACACAATATTCACCAGCTCAATTAAGCTAAATAAATCTATAGCTAAAATCTATTAATAATTAACATAATAATATCCTTTGAGTATTTTGTGTAAAAATTCAATATTAAAATTTAACTTCTGTTGAAATTTTATTAATTTATTAACTATATTAGCAGAATAAATCTAATATAAGTTTATGAAAAGAAAATTACTCTCTCTTACAGCTGTAGCCCTTACAGCAATATTTACTAGTCATTTTAATGCTCAGCAATATCAGACCTTGCCGATTCAGAGCGGTTTCAATGCTGATGTTATCGCAAATGGCGTAGGTTCTTCTACCGTAAGCACCAACAGTGATGTGGATGGTGTAAGTTACGCGTTTGTTTCACGTGATTTTCAGCTGACCGCGTCGAGTACGCCGCTTACCTATGGACTTCCTGTTAACGAAGTCATTAACTCTGCAGTAGCTTCGCCATCCGGACTGAGTTATCAGATGGGCTCTTACAGCGCGAATAATTCCCTAAGACTGGAGAATTCAGGTGACAGCGGAACACTAGCGTTTACCACTCCTAAAGCGGTCTCGAATCTGTATATGCTTGCAACGGGAGGAAGCGGTAACTGTACCGTAGATATAACTGTTAATTTTTCTGATGCGACCACACAGACTTTTTCAGCCATAAGCATTAACGACTGGTATGGCGGAAGCAATTTTGCGGTTCAGGGGATCGGAAGAATCAAGAAAACAACCGATGTGTTAGAGTCTAATTCAACAAACCCAAGGCTTTATCAGATTCCTTTGGCAATAGATGCCGCTAACCAGTCAAAGATTGTGCAAAGCATAACAGTAACCAAGACAGGAACAGGAGGTATTCCTAATATTTTTGCTTTCTCTGCAGAGGTTTATAATGCATGCAGCATGCCCGCAAGCTTAACCTCGTCCACAACCATGAACGGAGCCACCGTAAACTGGTCAGCACCTTCCAGCGCTCCGTCTGCAGGCTACCAATATTACCTGAGTACTTCTGCCACGGCGCCTACTGCCACCACTACCCCTACAGGAAGTGTAGCAGCAGGAGTTACGTCCGCCACGCTGAGCAATTTAACTACCGGGCAAATGTATTATTTCTGGGTGAGATCAAACTGCGGAGGGTCTTCACAAAGTTTCTGGGCAATGACCCAGTTCACTCCGGGGCAGATTTCAGCGACCTATACGCTCGGAGACATCAATACCATGTACAGCACAAGTGTCAACACCGGATCTACCACCAACTGTGCAGGAAGCCTCAGTATCGATATTCCTACAGGATATAAGGTAAAATCAACAGATGTTTCCTACACGATGACCACTGCAGGCAACGGCTGGATGGCTGAACAGAGAAGCCTTTTGGCATGTACCACCAACAGTACCACAGAGACTGCAGTATCATCAGGGTCAGGGTCAAATACGGGAACCTATTCTTATAACAGAACAGGCCTTACTTTAGCCAATGATCTTACAGGAACCGTAAACTTTGAACTGAGAGCCTGGAGAACATATGGCGGTTCTGATTGTAGTGCATCCTATAATAAAGTTGATAACGGAACCTTTAAAGTTACGGTAACACTTCAGCCTTTGGTGCTGGCTACCGGTGAAGTCAATGCAAAAGGAAAAGAAAGAATTGCATACCCGAATCCGTTTGTTGACATTTTACATCTTGAGAAACCGGAAAATGTGAAAAAAGCGGTGATTACAGATCTTTCAGGAGTGATTGTCACAACTGTTGAAAACCCTTCATCCGATTTATTCTTAGGAGGGGTAAAATCAGGAATGTATATCTTAACGCTGACCATGAAAGACGGCTCTGTAAAAAGCATGAAGACGATTAAAAGATAATAAGCATACTAATTTATATTGAAAAATGCGGATCAAAATTAATTTTGATCCGCATTTTATTTTTATTTAAACTAAAGTTTATGGCTGAATGATTTCCCCGTTCACATAAACCTCATAAACAATTTCCACATTCGGTTCTAATGTTTTGGAAACGGAACAGTACTTCTCGAAAGACAGCTGTGCCGCTTTCTGTGCTTTTTTAGGATCGATATTTCCCTCCAGCATGAATTTAACCGCAATTGATTTAAAAGGCCTGGCATCATCTACAGGAATCCTTTCCCCTTCTACTTCCGCCTTAAACCCTGTAATTTCCTGCCGCTGCTTTTTCAGGATTGAAACTACGTCAATACCGCTGCATCCTGCCACCGCCATCAGGACACTTTCCATCGGCGAAACACCTTTGGCACCGGGCTGAGACGTATTGTCCAGAAGAATAGAATTTCCCTGGGCATTGGTACATTCAAACAAATAATCGTCATTAATTCTGTTAAGTGTTATTTTCATTGTATCCCTATTTCTTTTTTATTTATAAATTAATCCTTCAACATCCATTTCCTTTTTCTCATCATCCGTCATGTGATTTCTGAGCACTTTAACCGTATACCCGCCTTCAACGATATTCCGGTCATAATACATCCAGTCACTCATCTTTTCAAGGGAAACCTTGACCGAATCACCAAGTTTGACGTTGGCCACATCCACCGGAGTATTCTGAACAATTCCGTAATATCCATCATCTTTCAACTGTAAGTCACCTATCCAGATATGCTCACCACCACCGTCTGACGTATCAAATTCCTGTTTTAAACAAAAATTTGAATAATCCGGATTACGGCTGTTAAATGCCTTCTGAAAATCAGAGAAAGTCTCTTTGGCCTTTTTGATAGCGGCATTCATTTCCTGATCTGATTCCTGCACATACAGGACATCCGGCTCGCCCGCTCTTTTCAATTTCTGTTCTTTATTACTGCAGCTGATCAACAGAAGTGATAAAAAACAAATATTTATTATTTTTTTCATTTCAAAATTATAAAATCCCCCTGGCTTTAATCTCCAGGTATTTATTGATGACATCAACGCTTAGGTTTTCCGGCAGCGTATATACGGTGTAAATCCCATATTTACGGAGTTCCTGAATGATCAGCTTTTTCTCGAATTCAAATTTTTCCGCAATAATTTCATCGTAGATTTCCTGCATGCTTTCAGGGTTTTTATGAATTAATTCCTGAAGTTCTGAATTTTTAAAGAACACCACGACCAATAAATGATTCTTGGCAATTCCGCGGAGGTACTTCATCTGGCGGTTCAGCCCGTCCAGTGTTTCAAAATTGGTAAACAGAAGGATCAGGCTGCGCTGGTTCAGGGAATACTTTACGTCCTGATATAATCTGTTGAAATCACTTTCAAAAAAGTCGGTTTTAATATTATAAAGGGCTTCTGATATTTTTCTCAGCTGCCCGGATTTATTTTCCGCAGCAATTTTGTTTTCTGTTTTTTTAGAGAAGGTCATCATTCCTGCCCGGTCGCCTTTTTTCAGGATAATATGGGACAGTGCCATGGTTGCATTGATGGAATAATCCAGTAAGCTCAATCCTTTGAAAGGCATTTTCATGGTTCTTCCGGTATCGATCAGCATAAAAATCCGCTGTGATTTTTCATCCTGAAACTGGTTAACCATTAATCGGCTGGCCTTGGAAGTTGCTTTCCAGTTAATGGTTCTGATATCGTCTCCCGGAACGTAGTTTTTAATCTGCTCAAATTCCATTGTATGCCCCAGCTTTCTTATTTTCTTGATTCCGCCCAGCAGAAACTCGCTCTGAAGTGCCATCAGCTCATATTTCCTCAGATGAATAAATGACGGATATGAAGGCAGGGCAGCATCTTTCTGAAATGTAAATCTTTTTGAGACAAAGGCTAAAGGTGATGAAACATACACATTCAGGTTCCCGAAATGGTATTGACCCCGTTCTTTCGGCTCCAGGATATACTGGAAAAAACTGTTCTTTCCTGATTCAATCTGTTTTTCAATTAAAAAGTCCCTCTTCTGGAACTGAAACGGTATTTCATCAATGATCCTGGCCGTAACCGTAAAACCGTAATTGTTTTTAATATCAATTTTTACCGGGTTTTCATCGCCGTTCGACAGCTTTTCCGGTAAAATCCGCTGGGCCAGGATACCCTCCTTCTGATTGAAAATAAAAAGGCAATCCACCATTACCGCCAGGAAGCATAAAAGCAAAAGGAGGTGTGCCGCAATCATCAGAAACGGGAAGAAAAATGCAAAAACATACAAAATCCCCACTCCGATGAGTGCGAAGAAAAAGCGTGTATTGATGTATAGGTTTTTCATGGGCAATAAGCGGTAAGCAACAGGCAGTAAGCTTAATCTCTTCTTAAGTATAATCTGCTGCCTACTGCCTGTTATCTATCTCGGGATTTCTATTCCTTCTAAAATCTGTCTGATGATTTCATCTGCGGTTAAGCCTTCCATTTCCCGCTCCGGCGATACGATTACGCGGTGCCGCAATATGGCATAACTGGCTTCTTTAATATCTTCCGGCGTTACAAAATCCCTTCCTCTTAAGGCTGCAAATGCCTTTGAAGCGGTCAGCAGCGCCAGGCTCGCTCTTGGCGAAGCCCCCAGATACAGGAACTGGTTTTCCCGGGTATTGACAATGATCTTAGCAATGTATTCAATCAGCTGGGATTCAACAATGATTTCTTTTACCAGATGCTGGTAGTTCTTCAGCTGCTGTGCGGTAATTACTTTATTAACGCCTTCTGTCTTATCTTCTTTTTTACTTTCGTGCTGGTTTCTGATAATGGTAATTTCATTTTCAAGAGTCGGGTAGCCCACATTTATTTTGAATAAGAAACGGTCCAGCTGAGCTTCAGGAAGCCTGTAGGTACCTTCATGTTCAATAGGGTTTTGTGTAGCCACAACAAGGAATGGTTCCTCCATGGTATACTGCGTTCCGTCCATCGTAATCTGTCTTTCCTCCATCACTTCAAACAATGCCGCCTGGGTTTTTGCCGGTGACCTGTTGATCTCATCGATCAGAATGAAATTGGAAAAAACAGGGCCCTGCTTAAACTCAAATTCCGAATTCTTTACATTGAAAATCGAGGTCCCCAAAATGTCAGAAGGCATCAGGTCCGGCGTAAACTGAATCCTGCTGAACCCTACATCTATGGTTTTGGCCAGCAGTTTTGCCGTAATGGTTTTGGCCACACCCGGTACACCTTCAATTAAAACATGGCCGTTTGATAAAAGCGCCGCCAGAAGATGCTCTACCATGTTTTCCTGGCCCACGATTACTTTGGCGATTTCAGATTTTACGCTGTCCAGGCTTCTACGGAGTTCGATCATATCTATTCTCGACTCAAACTGCTGTTCTTTTTTGTCGAGACTGATGGAACCCGGATTTTCTGTATTTTGGTTTTCAAGATTTTCCATATTTTTATTTATTTAACAATACAGCCGCTGATCAATTTGCGGATCAAAATACTGTCAGATTGTTATTTTTTGATTTTTAAATTGTTGCTTTTTAAATGATCTGATCCAGCAGCCTGTTCATTTTCGCCAGGTCTTCTTTCATGACGGAAGCGTAAGGATCCAGTGCTTTTTTTATAAAACCAGTCGCTTCGCTGATCATCTCCATCGGTTTCCCGGTTTTAAGGTGGAGTTTTTTTTCAAATTCTTCATCCAGTTTCCCGGTATCAATAAGAAGGTCCATCCTAACTTTATTCAGGAAATACTGGGCTTTTTTAGCCATCATATCATGGAAATCACCTTCCTGTAAATATAAATTCCCGATACTCTTCACAAAGTCTACTGATGTATTCCTTAACGGCTCTGCCAGCGGGACAATACGCTGCTTTCTTTTTGCATTGAAGAAAATAAATAATACCAAACCGCCCAGGAATATCCACCATGCATATTTGAGTGCCGGGTTTGACAGGATAAACCTCAGGAAAAACCGGGAATCTTTTGAACCGCCTTTCACAAACCACACCGTTTCCCTGTCGCCGAAGTATGAAAAAACATCCTGCGCATACGATACGCTTCCGCGCTTCAGCAGATAGTAATTGGTGATAAAAAGCGGCTCACAGTGGACGTATATATTGCCTTTCCCGAACTTTACCTTAATGAAATTAGCCTGGTCCATGTTATTTTCTTCAACGGTTTTGCCTAAGACCTCCACACCGGGCCTGATAAACGTAAATCCTCTCCCGGACGGAAACTTATCCAGCCTTATAAAATCATTCTGATATTTGGTATCTGTAAGTTTCAGTACATTTTCGTCTTCAAAAGAAATCTTCGAATCATAATATCCGATGCTGTCTGAAATGTCTTTCGGAATATCCGTGACAATCAGCATGGCATCCGAACCGCCGGAAACCTGATCCAGCACCTTGTTCCAGGACTGTTTGTCAAGGCCGTTTTCAATCACTAAAATATTGTGCCGCTTCTTTTGAGTCTGACTGTAATAATCGTAAGGCGTCTGGTCGATCTTTTGTACTTTATTTTTAAAAAGGCCATCGATTTCGTTGGCAAAAACAAACAATCCGAAAGGCGATTTCTGATTGATATCAAAATTTTTCCTCCAGTCCGTACGCTCTGTTTTATTGACTTCAAACAACGCCAGAATAATCATCACAACGATGAATACCACAGCATATATTTTGAAAGTTTTGTTCATGATACAGTTTAATTACGGTTTAAAGGATTGATACTGGTTTTTAAATGTCAGGTAGCTTTCTTCATTGATGCTGAACTCCCCGTACCAAACATATTCAAAGATATAGGAAAGCTTATAGAATTCATCTTTCAGGTGAGGCGCTTTCAGTTCTGCCACATAATCTTTGTTGGTTTTCTCCGGGTTCCATGAAATCAGCTTTTTATCGCTCAGCTTTTTTAAGATAAACAGGAACTGGTATCTTACTGCCGAACGGAAATCCCCGGACTTTTCAAACTGCAGGATGCTTTCAGGAAAATTAATCTCATGGATATTTTCATGCAGCTCTTCATCCCTGATCTCTACTTTCTTATTCCTCTTCCCGAACAGGAAATTCCCCTCCTTTCCGATAAGATACCTGATAATGAAATACAGCAGGAAACCCACCAGCAGAATGGCAAACAGACGGATCAGCATTCCAGCAACATTACCGGATTTCCTGAATACGGTCTCACCGAAAATGGCTTCAATGATTTTATAAACCTTCTGCATCAGCTTTTCCCAAAATGACATCCTGGGCTTTACGGTAGCATAATCAAAATCTTTCCCTTTGTATCTTGAAGGTATATTTTCTTTAAATTTTTTTGGATACAGGGTATTTTGCGTCACCGGATGTTCAGCCAACATAGAATCTGCACGGTACATGTTTTTGTAATGCCCTGTATTTATTGAATCCATATATACCTCTTCTATCGGCACCGGTTCATCTTCTGACTGGGCAAAAGTATGCCCGGCAGAGAAAAAAAGCAGTAATAAAACAAGAACCTTATTCATTAAATCCGATGGTTTCTATTTCTTCCAGTTCCATTTTCTGATGAAGATCTGTTCTGTTGTCATAATACATAAGCCCCGAATTGATATACAGTACATTCATCAGGAACATCGAAAACAATGAAGAAATGCCGTAAAGAAAAAATATCATGATGCCAAAGCCTCCCGTCATTGGGTTTTGCTCGAATTCGCCATCAGGAGAAGAGGTGGTCAGTTTTGCCATGAACAGGATCATGGGAACAGCCGAAAGTACTCCGCTCACGATATAAAAGAGGATTCCCATGACAATGGTTGAACCCCAGTATTTCCAGTACGGAGCGTTTTCCCTGCCGTTCGGATAGGAAAACTGGGCTCTTACAGCATAGCTTAAGCTTTCAAAAAAGCCTCTGTCCCTGTTAAAATAATCGTAACACAGGAATGTAATGATGTTGAACAGTGTCGGTCCGACAAAAAGGATCAGCACAATCCCGATGAGAATGATAATCAGGAAATAGGAAAAACCGAAAAGGACCGTCGCGACCGGCATCACCAGGAAAGACAGCCCAAAATAAGCCTTGATTACCTTCTTCCGGTTCGTTTTAAAATCACTTAAGATATCATCCGTTCTTATTTCTTTGTTTCCTTCAGCAATCCTTTTCATATAGAAAACAGGGAAAAGGAAATTAATGGTCATTAAGGCTGTATAGAGGATGAACAGCAGGATTCCGGAAGTAATGAACAGCCCGAGATTATCTGTAAAATACTGCTCAAAGTAATAGCTTTCGCCACTCATGTTCGATCCGAAAAGCACACCGAAAAATTCCCTGAAGCCCAGTACAATGACCACGACCATCAGGATCAGCAGCAAGCCGTTCAGAAGGATAAAATTTTTAAAATAGTTTTTGCCGTATACTTTAAAAAATGCAAAACTGTCGCTGATAAAAGTCCCGAAATCTCTCTTTTTATATAACTGCATGACTGATCTGGTTGTTAATTTTTTTGTTAACGATTGACGGATACAGAAGATAATAAAATCCTATCGCCGTTAAGGACCCGAAGATAATAATCAGGTTTAAAAACAGCGGCATTTCCAGCGCATGCCGTGTTACATACCCTTCGATAATCCCGGCACAGACCGTGAACGGAATGGTACTTAAAAATATCTTAAACGAATCCCTGAATCCGTTTTTAAATGAATTGAATCTTGAAAACGTTCTGGGAAATAAAAGAGAAGCCCCTAAGATCAGTCCGCACATGGATTCCACCACCATTGAGAAGATTTCAAAAACACCGTGAAGCCAGATGCCTCTCGCACTGTCCTTCAAAGCTCCGTAATCGTAGAAAAAATACTGAAAGGCTCCCAGCATGACACTGTTGGATAAAAGTGCCCACAGTGTTCCCACGCCTCCGAAGATCCCGTAAATATAAAGCTTGGCACCCACCCCTATATTGTTAAAAATGATCCCAATGGTGCTTCCCCAGGTGGAACCGCTCTGGTAAATCCCGACTGCATTCCCGGATTTGATATTTTCTATGGTCTGGTTTACATATCCTTCGCCTAAAATAATATTAGCAAAATCTTTATCATAGATGGCAGACAATACGCCGATGAGTGTAAACAAAACAAAAAAGAGAAAAGCATAACCTAAATACCTTCTGTACTGATATACCAACAGGGGCACTTCCGTACTGAAAAAATACAGGACCCGGTTCTGCTCTACCCGTTTCGTTTTATAGATTTTCTGGAATATCTGCGAAGACAGATGGTTGAGGTAAACGGTTGTATTGCTTTTCGGGTAATACGTCTGGGCGAAAGAAAGGTCATTGACCAGGTTGATGTACAATGACGAAAGATCATCCGGTTTTTTTTTGATTTTCCCCTGGATAACCTGCTCAATTCCCAACCATTTTTCTTTATTTTGTTTAATAAAATAAACTTCTCTCATATTGTAAGGCTAAAATAATAAAAATTATGTCTCAAATCGCGATTAATACCTCACAAAATGTAAATATTAATTTCAGTACAGCCAGTGTGGGAGACCGGCTGATTGCATTTATCATTGATCTTCTGATTAAAGTGGCTTACGGGATTGCGGTTTTTTATATTTTTTTCAATCTGCTGGATCTCGGGTATTTACTAAGCGGGCTGGATCAGTGGTCTGTGATGGCGGTGTATATCATTCTCCTTTTCCCTACGGTTATTTATCCCGTTGTACTTGAAAGCCTGATGGAAGGGCAGACGCCCGGCAAAAAAGCAATGAAAATCCGTGTGGTAAAGATAGACGGTTACCAGGCCGGTCTGGGAGACTATATGATCCGCTGGATGTTCAGGATTATTGACACGTCTTTTGCCGGAGTTATAGGACTGATTGCTATGGTCGTTTCAAAGAACAACCAGCGGCTGGGCGATATGGCCGCCGGAACAGCCGTGATTTCCTTAAAAAACAACATTAATATTTCGCATACGATTTTAGAAAATATCCACGAAAGCTACATTCCTACTTTCCCTCAGGTGATTGCGTTAAGCGATAATGATATGAGGATTATTAAGGATAATTATATGAAAGCATTGAAAATTGATGACCGCCAGGTCATCAGCAGGCTTTCGGATAAGATCAAAAGCATTTTGAAGGTGGAAATTGATGCTGCAAAAATGACGGAAAGACAGTTTATCGGCGTAATCATCAAAGATTACAATTATTACACGGGCAAGGATAGCTGATACCAACACCATATTTTGATATTGTTTTTCATAATTGCGTAATACCAATACGGTTTTTATTTTGAACGAATAGCCAAGTCATACACACTTTTTGGTCATACTTTTAGAACGCAGCGGTGTGGTTTTTGTATTTTAATCTCTTAAATATAAGCGTATGAAATTTGAAAATAATAAATCAGGAAACGGCGGCGTCATTACATTAAGCAATGAGATAAAAGAAGTGGGAAGGCTTACCTATACGGTTTTTCCGGAAGACAGCAGGCTGGTTATTTCTTTTGTTCTGGTCCACGGGGAGTTTGAAGGCCGGGGAATGGGAAAATTCCTTGTTGAAGAAGCGATCAAATTTTCAAGAGAAAACAATTATAAAGTGTATCCGCACTGTTCTTATGCAAGGGCTGTAATGCGCAGGATGAATGATGTAGAAGATGTTTTTCTGAATAATTAATTAAGCATCTACTAACGCTATACATTGAGAAAGACCGTTATTGACGGTCTTTTCTGTTTTTAACAGCTTTCTATTTAGGTATAGCCAGTCCCCCGGACATTGCACACCATTGCAGTTGACAAAGCCGCATGGCGGAAGCTTCGGGTCACAACACGAAATAATGCATGGAGAATTTTTATCTCCCGCATACCAACTTTTCAGCTCATTTTTAGAAAGTATTTTAAATCCTTTCATTTCTGATTTTTTCATTCTGATCAATTTTTGGTGTTAATAAAATTTTAGCTTTATTATAGTAAATATAATATTTTTTACTTTTAAATAATACAACTTCCATAAAATAATTTGTAAAATGGTATTATAAATATTACTAAAGTACAAAAACTTCATTTAATAATATGCTCTCAATATCATCAGGATAATCTACCTTAAAACAGAGGTCAGAATCTATCCAGTTTTCAATTTCTGTCTGATCTAAAATGGCAGAATTCGGAATTCCCATTTTATCCAGTGCACAGGCGTTGCATGCCTGTTCATATTGATTGTGGATCGGAATAACAAATAATTTTTTATCCATAAAAAGTGCTTCGGCAGGAGTTTCAAAGCCGGCATTACATAAGATACCTTCACAGCTTTCAAAATATTTCAGGTAATTAACCTCATCAATGGGAAAGATTTCAACATTGTTCTCCTTATACTGAATCTTGCTGTGCCTGGAAAAAATTTTCCATTCTACAGGAATCTCTTTTACAATTTTAATGATATTCTTATCTGAGAAGCTGGGCAAATACACGAGATAAAAACCTCTTTTTTCAGGCCGGAGGTTTCTTATTTTCTTTCTGATGACCGGCTTTTTGATCTGCGGATGATAATTCTCAAAATGAAAACCAATCTTTTTTGTACCCGGTACGTAATATTTCAAAACCAGTTCACCGAAAGGGTCTTTCTTCTCAGGTTTGGGGGTTTCTTTAAACAACATGGAAGCCTGGTGGCTCAGTTCAGTCATAGGATGTTGATTAAGCTTACATGCCCAGCCTGTCAGGGGTTCATAATCATTAATAACCAAATCATAGTCTGAGAGCCTTATTTCCCGGATGACCTTAACGGCTTCCAGAAAACGGTTTCCGGTAAGCGTTTTTGTGTAGGACAGGCCTCCTGTTTTGTTATAAAGCAGTGAGATCCCTCTGTGCTTGAAATCAACATTAAAATCAGCCTTTAGCTGGGACTGGTGTCCACTGATCAAGGTATCAACTGAGGCATGTTTTTTAAGAAGGGGAACAATTTCCTGTGCACGCGCCATATGGCCGTTGCCTGTTCCCTGAAAAGCATATAAGATTTTCATATTGTGAAATGGGTTACCATTTTTAAGAGCTCAATACTGTCCACATCCTGAATTTCCTCCGCCTCTTCATCTTTGAGCAAATGTTTATGATCTTCATAGAAAAAGATTTTCCATTCTCTGTCATGATATTCCAGGGCAGAAAGGTTTTCAATCCAGTCTCCGGAATTCAGATAGGTACAGGAACCCTTTTTATTAATTACCTCACGGATCTGGGGCTGGTGGATGTGGCCGCATACCACATAATCGTAATGATTGTCAATGGCAAGTTCCGAAGCGGTCAGTTCAAAATCACCGATATATTTTACTGCTTTTTTTACATTGTTCTTGATCTTTTTTGAAAATGAATATTTTTCCTTTCCCATTTTCTCTAAAAACCAATTGACCATGTTGTTGATTACAATCAGAAGGTCATAGCCTTTACCTCCCAGTTTCGCAATCCATTTGGAATGCTGAACCGAGGCATCAAATACATCTCCATGGAAGATCCATGTTTTTTTACCGTTAATATTCAGGCAGATTTTATTGCAGACTCTGAGTTTACCCAATTGGAAATCGGTAAACTTACGGAACATCTCGTCGTGATTTCCGGTGATGTAGTACACATCTGTATTTTTGGAAGCCAGTGAAAGGATTTTTTTGATCACCTTCAGATGGGGCTTAGGGAAGTAAGACTTTTTGAATTGCCAGATATCAATAATATCACCATTCAAAACCAACGTTTCGGGCTGTATAGAATTAAGATACCGAAGTAACTCTTTAGCCTTACATCCATAAGTTCCTAAATGGACATCCGAGATAACAACTAATTCAACGTTTCTTTTCATAGTTTTATACAAAGAAACCAATTGAAAATTAACTGTATATGAATGCCATGTTATTTTTTATAAAGCGTTCATCAGTTCTTCGCTGATTTCCATGTTATGATACACATTCTGTACGTCATCATCTTCTTCAAAGCGATCAAGCATTTTCATATTGGCTTTAAACTGCTCTTCGCTTACTTCTTTTGTGTTGTTCGGGATCCTCTGCAGCTCTGCGCTTTTTGCTTCGATACCCAGTTCATCCAGTTTATGGGAAAGAGAACCGAAATCTTCAAACGCCGTTGTAATCATTACTTCTTCTTCATCCTTTTCAACGTCTTCTGCACCGCCGTCAATCATTTCCATCTCAAAGTCTTCCCAATCCATTTTAATCAGGGCCAAGTCAATGGTGAAAATCCCTTTTCTGTCAAAAATAAATGCCAGTTCACCGTTCTTTCCCAAGTTGCCGTCAAATTTATTGAAGACAGCCCTTACATTGGCTACCGTCCTGGTGGTATTGTTTGTTGTGCATTCAATGAAAAATGCAACTCCTCCCTGGCCGTATCCTTCATAGGTAATCTCTTCATAGTTTTCTGCATCGGCACCGCTCGCCTTTTTGATGGCCCGCTCCACATTATCCTTCGGCATATTGGCTCCTTTTGCATTCTGGATGCATCTCCTTAATGCAGGATTTGCCTCTATATCCGGACCACCCGCTTTTACAGCCAATGCGATATCTTTACCTATTTTAGAAAAAGTTTTGGCCATCTTATCCCATCTGGCCATTTTAGATGCTTTTCTATACTCGAATGCTCTTCCCATTTTAAATTTTAATTTTCAACAAAATTAATTAAAAGTCAACGAAAAAAAAATACCCTCAGAAAACTGAGGGTATTATTATTTAGAAAAATTTAATTATTTTCTTCTTTTAGCCGGAGCTTTTTTCTTAGCCGGAGCTTTTTTAACTTTTACTGGAGTTGGATCTTCGTAATCTCTTTTCTTAAGAGCTTCCCACTGAGCCGCATCTTCAATAGCAGTTACCACTACTTTTCTGTCAACTTGTCTTTCAGCATCAGAAGCCTTTTCAGGAACTGTAGCTTTAGCTTCACCAACACCGATAGATTTAAGTGCATTTGCATCTACTCCTCTTGCATCTAAAGCAGCAACTACTGCAGCAGCTCTTTGTCTAGATAACTTAAGGTTATAAGCTTCAGCTCCTTTAGCATCGGTTCTACCTTCTAACAGATAGTTACCTCCGTCTGTCTTGATCAAGTCAGCAGCAGCATCTAATGCAGGAGTAGACTCAGCTTTAATTGTAGCTTTGTTGAAATCAAAGAATACACTTCCTAATTTAGTTTCAACATCAATAGCAGTTTGCTTCTTAGGCTTAGGACATCCGTTGTACTCAGGAAGACCTGGAACCGTAGGACAAGCATCATCTTTATCTAAGATACCGTCACCGTCTGTATCTGGCCAAGGACAACCGTTGTTTTCAGCAGGACCTGCAACTGTAGGACAAGCATCATCTTTATCGATTACACCGTCACCGTCTGTATCTGGCCAAGGACAACCGTTATTTTCAACCGGACCAGCAACATCTGGACATTGGTCATCTTTATCTGGAACTCCGTCACCGTCTGTATCAGGACATCCCTGGAATTCCGGTAAACCTGGAGTATCAGGACATAAATCATCTTTATCTAGGATACCATCCTTATCTCTGTCTCTGTTCCCGAATCTGAAGTTAAGGGAAGCAGAAGCCTGCCAGAAGTTAGCAACAGTAGATTTGTCACCTGGAGTGGAAACGTAATCTCCCTGAACTCCTAAACCGAAGTTTTTAGTTACCCAGAAGTTTACACCGGCACCGGCAGCTACTGTAAAGAAGTTAGCTTTACCGTTTTCAGTACCGTTATCACCGTTGGTTACGGTTTCTCCGTTAGCGTCTACTCTAGGGAAAGTAAGTGATGTATAATCATGTCTCAGGTAGTTAGCACCAACTCTTAAATATGGATCGAACCAAGATTCTTCATTCCATAAAAGCCCTGCAGCTTTAGCCTGGAAACCAAGACCTGTCATTAACATGAATTCTTTACCCATGTTGAATCTTTTGTTTTCAACATTACCTACGGTAGTCTGCCAGTCAATAACCAAACCTTTACCAATGTTTCTTGCAACTGTAAGTTTAGATAATGGCGGAGTGATAGAGAAGTTGTTCATATTGAACATGGTCTTCGTCAAATTTCTAGCAGCAAAAGTATTACTGAAACCGTCTCTCTGTGCCAAGTGGTTTTCCGCATGAGCACCAACCCCGATCAACCACGGATTGTTGGTAGTCTGAGCGAACACAGTAGAAGCAACAGTAAGTGCCAATGCTGAAATTCCTAATTTTAGATTTTTCATAGAATTAAATGATTAAATAATTGATAATGCAAAATAAATATAATTTTTCTTTATAAACAAAGTTTTTCAGATGATTTTTAACTTTTCTTTAATATTCTGTCGAGGGTTCGTTTATTTTCTCTATCTTTTATGCTTTCCCTTTTATCAAAGAGTTTTTTACCCCTTCCCAGCGCTATTAAAACCTTTGCTTTGCCTCTGTCATTGATATACAGCTTGAGAGGAATAATTGTGTTTCCGGCATCCTTTAACTTTTTTTCAAGTTTCTGCAATTCTTTTTTGTGCAACAGCAATTTCCGTTCCCTTTTTGTTTTGTGATTATAAAATGTGCCTAATTTATACTCGTCAATCATCATATTGATGATGTACAGTTCCCCTCCGATAAACTGACAGAATGATTCTGCAATCGATGCTTTTGAAGACCGTAAAGATTTTATTTCCGTTCCGGTTAAAACCATCCCGGCTTCCACCTCCTCCATAATCTCATACTCAAATCTGGCCCTTCTGTTTACTATACTGACTGTCTTTTCGATCTTCATCTTAAATTTCTTTTATGAAATATATAAAAAATACCCCACATTAAAAACTTGAATATTACATTATTACGAAATACCCAAATTCTTTTCGTATTTTTGCGCCAAATTTACAAAACTATATGTTAACAGTATCTAACTTATCTTTACAATTCGGGAAAAGAATTCTTTTTGACGAAGTAAACATTATGTTTACGAAAGGGAACTGCTACGGGATTATCGGGGCAAATGGTGCAGGCAAGTCTACATTCCTTAAAATACTTACAGGCAAGCAGGATCCTACAACAGGCCATATATCTTTAGAACCAGGAAAAAGAATGTCAGTGTTGGAGCAGGATCACTTTGCATATGATCAATATACTGTTCTGGAAACTGTTTTAAGAGGAAATGCAAAACTATTTGAAATAAAAGAAGAGATGGACGCTTTGTATGCCAAGGAGGATTTCTCTGATGAAGACGGTATCAAAGCAGGTGAACTTGGGGTAATTTATGATGAAATGGGTGGCTGGAACTCAGAATCTGATGCTCAGACCATGCTTTCTAACGTAGGCATCAAAGACGGTATGCATTGGCAGATGATGAGCGAACTTGAAAACCAGGACAAAGTAAAAGTTCTTCTGGCCCAGGCGCTTTTCGGAAATCCCGATGTACTGATCCTGGATGAGCCTACGAATGACCTTGATATCGAAACCATTGCCTGGTTAGAAAATTTCCTTGCAGATTACGAAAATACGGTAATTGTGGTTTCTCACGACCGTCACTTCCTGGATACGGTTTGTACGCACATCGGCGATTTGGATTATGCCAAACTGAACCTGTATACGGGTAACTACTCTTTCTGGTATCAGGCTTCCCAGCTGGCAACGAGACAGAGGGCCCAGGCCAATAAAAAAGCGGAAGAGAAGAAAAAAGAGCTTCAGGACTTCATTGCACGGTTCAGCTCAAACGTGGCCAAAGCAAAACAGGCTACGGCAAGAAAGAAAATGATCGATAAATTAAACATCGATGATATCAAGCCTTCTTCAAGAAGGTACCCTGCCATTATTTTCGAAATGGAAAGAGAAGCCGGAGACCAGATCCTGGATGCAAAAGGCCTTGAAAAAACGAAAGACGGCGAATTATTATTCTCAAATATTGATTTGAACCTTAAAAAAGGGGATAAAGTAGCGGTCCTTTCCAAGAACTCACTGGCAATTACGGAATTCTTTGAAATTTTAGCCGGAAATACGGAAGCGGATAAAGGGAGTGTTGCCTGGGGTGTTACTACCAACCAGTCTCACATGCCTTTGGACAATACAAAATTCTTCCAGGAAGACATCAGCCTGGTAGACTGGCTGAGACAGTTCACTAAGAATGATGAGGAACGTCACGAAGAATTCATGAGAGGATTCCTGGGAAGAATGCTTTTTTCAGGTGATGAAGCACTGAAATCATGTAAAGTGCTTTCAGGAGGTGAAAAGATGAGATGTATGTTCAGCCGGATGATGCTGCAGAAAGCCAATGTTCTTTTACTGGATGAACCTACCAACCACTTAGACCTTGAGAGTATCACAACATTGAACAACTCACTGTCTAATTTCAAAGGAAACCTTTTGTTGGCATCTCATGACCACGAAATGCTTTCAACGGTCTGTAACAGGATCATTGAACTGACTCCGCAGGGAATCATCGACAGAGAAATGTCATACGACGAATATCTTGCTGATAAAAAAGTAAAGGAGTTAAGAGAGAAAATGTATTCTTAAGACTTCATTTTACTGATTATAAAAAATCCTCAGGCTAAGGTTTAGCCTGAGGATTTTTATTTGAATGAGTATGCATTAATTATTTTGTCAGCTTTGACGTTGGTAAAGTAACCGTTCCCGGGTCTTTCCACAGGCCGTCTTTTTCAGCACGTTTTTTAATGGCTTCAGCCCTTTTGTTGCTGTCCGGGTGAGAATTGAACATCTTCTGAAATCCAGACTGTGCAGAACCGCCTTCAGATAGCAGTGCCAGTTTTTTAAATGCTGTATACGCTCCCACTACATTATAACCGTTGGCTCTCATAAAATTATAGGAATAATTATCTGCTTCAGATTCCTGTTTTTTACTGTGGGAGGCATCAAGGAAAGCATTGGCCATTTTTCCTACCTGGCTGTCATTAAGCGTGGCAACCGTTGACGATGCTGAAGAAGCCGCATCCAGTGCCGCAGCTTTCAGGTAAGCGGTCTTCATGGCATCTTTGGTATCCTGATTTTTAACATGTCCGATTTCATGCCCGATTACAGCCAGCAGTTCACTGTCCGTCATCACGTCCATTAATGAGGAAAAAACGCGCACACTGCCGTCTGCACAGGCGAAAGCATTGATATCTTTCACTTTGTACACCTTGTAATTAAGGCTAAGCCCGTCCTGGGATTTATGTTTGCCGAAAAGCTTGTTCAGTCTTAAGGTATAGGTATCTTTCGGCCCGGCAACCGGATTGTTCTTATCCATATATTCCACGGATTCTTTAGACAGCGTGATGGCATCCTGATTGGTAAAAGTTAATGCTTTTGCACCGTTGGAAACAATACCTGCTGCTTTTCCAAGATTGATTTTCTGTGCATCCGCGAAATGCACTGCCACGATTAACATCAGGCATAAAGTCATTTTTTTCATAATTTTTTATTTTGAATTTGGATGGTGAAGATAACTGTTTTTTATCAATCTTAAAATCAAATCTTAAGATAAGGATTTCAGAATGCTGTTTTTTTTCCCTATTTTTGTGAAATGAGTCAAAAATGGATTTTCAAGCCTGAACCCGATGAAGAAATTGTGGATGGATTAAGTTCGTCACTTGGTTTTGGAACCTTTGAATCTAAACTTCTCGTGATGAGGGGGATTGACAACTACCAAAAGGCCAGAGAATTTTTTAAACCGAACCTTACCGACATCCACAACCCGTTTCTAATGGCCGATATGCAGAAAGCCGTTGAGCGGATTGCCACAGCTATTGAGAACGGAGAAAAAATACTGGTGTACGGAGATTATGATGTGGACGGTACTACGGCTGTTGCCCTGATGTACCTGTACCTCAGCAAAATTGTCCAGAAGAAATACCTGGATTTTTATATCCCTGACAGAAATTCCGAAGGGTACGGTATTTCAACCGAAGGGATTGATTTCGCCAAAGAAAACGGATTTTCATTAATCATTGCCCTGGATTGCGGAATCAAAGCCCTGGATATGATCAATTATGCCAAAAACCTGGCCATTGATTTCATTATCTGCGACCATCATTTGCCCGGTGAAGAAATCCCGGAAGCCATTGCGGTCCTGGATCCCAAAAGGCGGGACTGCCGTTATCCTTTTAAGGAACTTTCAGGATGCGGCGTCGGTTTTAAACTATGCCAGGGGCTGAATACTATTTATAAGCTTCCCGAAGCCGAACTGTTTGAACTGACGGATCTTCTCGCCATCTCCATTGCTGCAGATATCGTATCCATGACCGGCGAAAACAGGGTCCTGGCAAAACTGGGACTGAAAACCCTGAGGAAAACCCGGAACCTCGGATTGAGGCTGCTTATTCCTGACGACAAGCTTTCCCATTTTGAAATTTCCAATATTGTTTTTGAAATCGCTCCGAAAATTAACGCTGCCGGAAGGATTTCCCACGGAAAAGCAGCCGTTGAGCTGATGGTTTCCGACAACCTGAAACATGCCCACCAGATCGTAGGCGATATTGTGGATCTTAATGATGAAAGGCGTGAACTGGATATGAATTCTACCCTTTCTGCCCTTAATCAGGTTATTGAGTCCCAGCAGGAAACAAAATATACGACGATTGTGTACCATCCGGAATGGAACAAAGGTGTTATCGGGATCGTGGCTTCCAGGCTGATCGAAACCTATTACAAGCCTACATTGGTTTTTACAGACGGAAACAACGGTGAAATGGTAGCTTCTGCAAGATCGGTATCTGATTTTGACGTGCATGAAGCACTGGACCTGTGCTCTGAATATTTCCTGAAATTCGGAGGGCACCATGCAGCGGCCGGGCTTTCAATGGAAAAAGCACAATTCAGTGCTTTTAAGGAAAAATTTGAAAAAATCGTTTCTGAAAAAATCAAAGAGCACCAGAAAGAACCCTGCATCACGATAGATTCTGAGATTAAAATCGATGATATCAACCGGGATTTTATAAATTTCCACCGGAAGCTCGCTCCTTTCGGGCCTCACAATATGAAGCCCATTCTGGCGCTGACCAACCAAAAGCTTTCGGGCTATATCAAAACAATGGGGAAAGACAACAATCACCTCAAGTTTTATATCAGGCAGGAATCTACAGGACGCAATATCGAATGTGTAGGTTTCAAGCTGGGCCAGTTTGCAGATGATTTCAGGAATAAACATTTTGATCTGGTATTCACGCTTGAAGAGAACCACTGGAAAGGCAATGTAACCCATTACCTGAATATTAAAGATGTGAAGTTTAGGGATTAGCTTTTAGGGTTTAGGGATTGGATTGATTAGTTATTATGGGAAATTACAAGGAGTTGACGGTTTGGCAGAAATCTGTAGATCTTATTACAGTCATTTATTCCTATACTGAACCGTTTCCAAAAGAGGAAATCTATTCTCTTACCAGCCAGATCCGCCGTTCTTCAATTTCTATTCCGTCTCATATGGCAGAGGGGCATTCCGGAAGATCCCGAATTGATTATATTCAATTTTTAAAAATTGCCAGAGGAAGCTGTGCAGAATTAGAAACCCAATTGATGATCTCAAAAAATTCAGATTATTTAAGAGTAACGGAATTCAATTATTTAATTCAAAAATCAGAAGGAATTTCAAAAATGCACGACGCGTTATTACCAAACTGCAAATACATGCTAATACCTAATGCCTAACGCCTAAGCCCTGAAGTATGAAAAAGACCGGTTTATTTTTCGGTTCCTTTAACCCTATCCATATCGGACATTTAATTCTGGCCAATTACATCCTGGAGAATTCAGACATGGATGAACTCTGGTTTGTGGTAAGCCCCCAGAATCCTTTTAAGGAAAAAAAATCGCTGTTAAAAGACCATAACCGGCTGGATATGGTGCAGCTTGCCGTTAAGGACTATCCGAGAATGAGGGCTTCAAATGTGGAGTTTTCGCTTCCGCAGCCCAGCTATACAATTGATACGCTGACTTACCTTCATGAAAAATATCCGGACTGTTCATTCAGTCTTATCATGGGTGAAGACAATCTGGTAAGCCTGACTAAATGGAAAAATTATGAAACCTTAATTAAAAACCATCACATTATTGTCTATCCACGGGTTTTTGACCCTGAGAAGAAAGATTCACCGTATGTTCAGCATGAAAATATTTCTCTGATCAAAGCACCTGTTATTGAGCTTTCCGCTACGGAAATCCGGAGCATGATCAAGACCGGTAAAAATGTACGCCCGATGCTTCCGCCGGAGGTTTTTGATTATCTGGACGGCAGCAGTTTTTATAAATAGCTTTTAGGCTTGGAATTATATTTTAGAAGTTTCACATCTCACATATCACAAAATTCATCACTTATACTTATTACAATGAATTTCATCGAAAATCTCTTCTCAAAATACCCTCAGGAAAAAACCGTCAGATGGTTCAGGCTGGTTTGCCTGGCTGAAGCCGTTTCCTGGCTCTTCCTATTTTCTGCAATGGTCTGGATCCGTACGGATCCTGAAAATATTTTCGCGATTATTTACATCAGTACCATTGGCAGTATCCACGGACTTTTTTTTACCCTGTACCTGATATTTGTACCTGCCATAAGAAAGATCTATGCATGGGACGATGAAGATTTTGTTTTCGCACTCATGTCGGCATTTTTTCCTTTTGCCACCATCTGGGTAGACAAAAAACTCACCCGCTTCGACAGGGAATAGAATAAAATTAAGGGCTTCACGCTCTTTTTTATGCACCTGCATTTTCAATTCCGTTTTAGTGTTCACTTATGTGTCTTCTGTAATTCCCTATTTATAAAACTGAGATAAAAATCCGCTGAATAAGCAATCAATGAATTCCTGATTAAACTAACCTATTCCTTAATTCTCAGAGTTAATATACTTAATTTTATACGGCCGTTCTGCCGGGTTATTTATTTTGATCTGCATCCTTCATGTAAGAAATTCCTTCATTTGTTATCTTCTGAAATTCTGATTCCGCTCTGAATGATCAGCAGCAACTGGTAAAAATTCATCGTAATTACAATTAGGATGTAACAAAATTATGATCTGAATTGTTTTAATAAATAACAAGATCACCGGAATTTAATTTTTTGATGTAAAATTTTCTATCTGTAAATCAGCACTTTAATTATTTATCTAAAACAATTTGAGTACTTTGTATTGCATGATACTAAATTTATTATATATCTTTGCAATATCAAATAATAACAAATACAAGCTATTAAAAACATTTAAAACAAAAAACATGAAAACATCTATACTTATTGCCGCCCTATTCTTCAGCGGATTTACTTTTGCACAGGAAAAAAAGCAGGATACGGTAAAAACAAAAAGCATTGAAGCCGTTACCATAACCAAACAGGTTTTTAAAAAACAGAGCGACCGTTTTGTGTATGATGTTGCGGCCTCTCCCGTAGCTAAAGGAAATACCACCTTTGATCTTCTGAAGCAGACGCCCCTGCTTTCCACAACGGATGACAAAACATTAAAGATTGCAGGGAAAAACAATGTGCTGATTTACATCAACGGCAGGAAAACCAATATGGAGGCTGAATCATTAACCCAATTTTTAAAAAATACCCCTGCAGAAAATATCCAGCGCATTGAAGTGATCACGGTTCCCGGAAGTGAATACCAGGTAGAATCTTCTGACGGGATCATTAATATCGTCCTGAAGAAAAAGATGAGTGACGGCACCAGCGGCAATATGAGGATGTCTAATTCACAGAATAAATACAACGCAAGCCAGGCCAGTTTCTCCGTTAATTACAGGAAAGATAAGCTGGGCATCAATGCCAACCTCAGCGGCGGTGAGAATATCAACCCGCAGTCGTATGTATTGAAAAACGGGATCGGTGACATAAAAAATGAATCAGTGGGCAATATCGATGATCCTAATAAAAATCTGGGCGGTTACTTAAATATTGATTATCAGTTGACCGAAAAAAGCAACCTGGCACTTTCATGGAATTCATGGGCGAATAAAAGCTATAATTCTACGATTGATTTATTAAATACACTAACCCAGCCTGCTGATAATGGGATTCTCGAGACAACATATACAAGGACAAAAAATAAGGAGGATGCAAGAAATTACAACAATTCCGTCAACCTGAACTATGAAATAAAACTGGATTCCTTAGGAAGTAAATTCAATGCCAATGCAGCGTATCTTATTTATAAAAGATTCCAGTATTCTGATAACAATACCCTCATGTCTGATGTTCCGGGCAGCACAAGCGGATTTTCAAGAACAAAGACAAAAATCACCCAGAGCATCCCGCAGATCGTGAATAACTTTTCAGGAACTGTGGATTACATCCAGAAATTTAAAAGTGATTTCACTTTTTCTGCCGGAGGGAATTTTAACAAAACTAAAACAGATAACGATACCAAAAATTTCACCTATCTCTATGATGAGAACGGAAACATGCTGAACCCTAATTCCGACTTCAACCACTTTATTTATGATGAAAACATCTACGGAGCTTATATTACGCTTGATAAAAAGTTCTCTGATAAGTTTTCCGGTAAAATTGGGGCGAGATATGAAATCACCAACAGCGTAGGAACTGCAGAAAGCCTGAAGAACAATGTGGAATCAAATCAAAAAATAGAAAGGAACTACAATAACTTTCTGCCTTATTTAAGCTTCAACTATGCTATTAACGATAAGAACAACCTTTCCTATTCATTTTCAAGCAGGATGAGACGGCCAAGCTTCTGGGAACTGAATCCGGTAAGAAATATCATTACAGAAGACAACTACACGCAGAACAACCCTTTCGTAAAAGCATCTTCCACGTATAATCAGGAGCTGACCTATATGTATAAAAACTCCTATTTCCTGATCCTGAACCATTCCTATGAGAAAGATCAGATCACCCAGGTCCCTCTGCAGATGAAATATACGGATAAGAACAATGTAGAGCGGGTAAGGCTTGCCTACATCAGAACCAATTTCGGAGACAAGCAGG
Source organism: Chryseobacterium sp. JJR-5R (assembly GCF_034047335.1). Classification (NCBI taxonomy): domain Bacteria; kingdom Pseudomonadati; phylum Bacteroidota; class Flavobacteriia; order Flavobacteriales; family Weeksellaceae; genus Chryseobacterium; species Chryseobacterium sp. JJR-5R. The sequence goes on along the minus strand of NZ_CP139137.1, from coordinate 463,509 downwards.
AGATGTCTGCCATGCTGGGTGTTCAGAAATCCCTGTTCAAACAATACCTGACCCTGAACTTCAATGCAGGCGTTCAGCACAATATCAATAACGGAACTCTGAATACGGACCCTACAACAGGGCAGATTTTCGATACTTATGTTAACAACAGAAAATCGACGAGTTTTATCGTTACGAGCAACAACACCATCCGTTTAGATAAAAAGAAAACATGGTTCCTGGGCGTCAATTACTTTTATGTAGACAAACAGCAAATTGAATTGGGAGTATTGAAAGACCTGATGAGCCTGGACCTGAGCCTGAAGAAAAACTGGAATGACTGGACCTTCGCAGTGAATGTAAATGATGTTTTAAGAACCAATGTTGTTGAAATTGAAGATATACAGGATACCGGAAACTACAATTACATTAAAAATGACACGTATAGAAGGAATTTTACCGTAAGTATTACCTACAACTTCGGAAACCAGAAAGTGAAAAAAGTAAGGGATATCGAAAGTGCTTCCGACACAATTAAAAACAGAACAAGATAATCATCAACTAATTAATCATTTCTTCATATCATTATTTTTTTATGGCAAAGCCTGCAGGGAAATCTGCAGGCTTCTCCTTTGAATACAGCAGGCGGCATACCCTATTTTAACTGATAAGCATAAAATTTGTATTCATTGAAGCAGGCCCGGCTATTTAATTGTCGGTTTAAATAAATTAAAGATGAAAAACGGTATATTGATTACAGGTATTCTGATGCTGTTATGTTTTACCGGGTGCAGGCAGAAAAGCACTGATCCCGGAAACAGTTTACTGTTTACGGATAAAACAGATATTTCTTACGGGACAGAGTCTGATCAGCGGATGGATTTGTACCTACCCAAGAAGACAGCAGGGAAAGAAGTTTTCATCATCATTCACGGAGGCGGCTGGCGCGGGGGAAGAAGATCCCAGCTGACTGTTTTTACCCATCGTTTAATGGAAAAATTCCCCGGCCACATTTTTGTCAATACGGATTACAGGCTGGCTTCAACCTCGCGTTATGCTCTGCCGGACCAGACAGATGACATACAGCATGTTATCGATTACCTGGAGAAAACATTACCGTTTGAGCCCAACTACATACTTCTCGGCAACAGCGCCGGCGCACATCTTTCCATGCTGTATGCATACAGGTATGACCGTGAGAAAAAAGTAAAAGCAGTAATAAATATCGTTGGCCCTGCAGATCTGAGCAATCCCGGATTTAAAAGTTATGAAGATTATGCTTTTGTGGAAAAACATCTGGTTGACCCTGAAATCATTAAAAACAATATTTCATTGATGAATTTCGGAAGTCCGGCCTATTGGATTGATAAAACCTCAGCACCTACGCTTTCATTTTACGGAACCAAAGATACCGTTGTTCCTGCATCCCAAATGAAAGTTCTGGATTCTTCTTTGCAGCGCCATCAGGTATCCCATGAATCGTATACCTTTAACGGGAATCATGTTGAATGGCAGAATGAACCCAACGCTTCATTTTTAATTTCAAAAATAGAATTGTTTTTAAGGCATATTTCAAAAACAAAAACGCCCTGAAAATCCAGAGCGTTTTTAAGTTGTATGAAGACAAGCGTATATTTATTCTGATTTAAAAACTTCTGTTCGTTCTGAAACGCCATTGGCATTGAAAGCTTCAATCTGGAAATAATAAGCGTCCGTCCTGTCGGCACCGGTAAAGAAATATTCATTTTTTCCGTACACCATAATGCTTCCGTATAATTTATCCGGAGATTTTCCCCAGTAGATTACATATCCGTCAGCTTCGGAATTCTGCTGCCATTTCATCCAGATGCTTCTTCTTTCACCGTATTTTTTAGGATCTGCTCTCAACGGAACAAAATTCTGAACTTTTGCCGGGACAGTTCCGGCTCCTTTCCCGAACACCCGGAACCCGCTTAACGCAAATTTTCCGGTCGGCATTTTCAGGTTTTCCATTTTAATGAATCTGGCTTTGGCAGGTTTTTCCAATTCAACATAATCATGAGGGACATCTTTGATGTTTTTGCTTTTATCAACCATCACTTTCCATTTTTTCCCGTCATCCGAGCCATAAATTTTATACTGGTGCATCTTCCCTAATGTCTTCCCCATAAATTCCACATCCTGATCCGCATAATTGATCTGAATTGCATGGATTGAAGATACTTCGCCCAGATCCGTCTGGAACCATTCGCCGGAATTTCCGGTTTTTGCACTCCAGTACGTCTTAATATCTTCATCCACCGCATAATTGGAGTGGTACCCGCCCAGTGTTGAGGAAACCTGAACCGGCTTATTGTAGTTCAGCAGCATCCAGCCTGCAAAAAGGCCTTTGGAAAAATCTTTCCCCTGTGCATATTGCGGAAGATAGGTAGGGTAATCACCGTATGCGGTATTGCAGTACATTACATCATCTTTATCGAATCCGGCAGGCCAGATCCCCAGCCTTCTTTCAAAATTATTTTTAGTAGAGATAAAAATGGTTGAAACATGCCACCAGTTTTTGTAATTGTCTTCAAAGGTGGCTCCGTGACCGGCCCCTCTTGCAAAACCTCCCGGCTTATAGGAAAACGGGTTGTGCTGCTGGTATTCAAAACCTTCCAGTGCATTATTGCTGACATAGACTCCGTCTGAATACCCGCTGAACTCTGTAGCCGGCGCGCCGTACTGCATATAATATTTGCCGTTGTGCTTCGTCATCCAGGCACCTTCCACGAAAGGCTGGAGGAAGACATTATCATTGTATTCCCCAAATCTTTCCCAACCATGGTCTTCAGGTTTTAATCTTAAAATCGGTTTCACAAAACCTTCCGACTGCAGGGTCTTTGTTTTCACTTCAGTACCCAGCAGCGGCCATTCATTGCTGGATCCCCAGTACAGATAGAGTTTATTTTTGTCTTCATCGTAATGAAATGCGGGATCCCATGCACCTACTTTCAGGGTATCCACGGCAATTTTCCAGTCGTCTTTCGTAGGGTTGGTACTTTTCCAGATCGGGAAATCCTGTTCCCAGGTAGACCCGAAAACATACAGTGTATCTTTCATTGCCCAGACTGCCGGAGCATTGAGGTCATGGATGTATTTACTGTCCCTCAGGAATTTCCTCTTCACAAATTTCCAGTCGAGCATATCATCACTGTACCAGTAGCCTTCCTGATTGGTGGAGAACATAAACAGCTTATTTTTAAAATTAACGATTACGGGATCTGCCGTAGCCCTGTGCTTTCCCTGTTTGGAGAAAGCTTCAAAAGGGGTATATCCGTAATCAATGTTAATGGGGTTACAGAATGTTTTCTGTTGTGCATTTAAGCTTAATATTCCCAAAAAGATCGTCAGGGATAGAAGGTATTTCTGCATTTTTATGTTTTTAACTTGTAAACAAAAATAGGTAAGTTTTTTTAAAATGTATAGGATCACAGATTTTAAATCTGTCATATCCGGTTTTATAAGTTACCAGTTTGTGTCATGAAATGGCTCTGCCTTAAAGGGATAACTCCAATTTCTGACAATAGATATAATTTTTTTACACAGATTTTAATAAATTGTAAATCAAAGTATTAAATATTTGTATATTAGCCGGGATTAAAATTAAAACTTTAGAACTTTAAAATCTTTAAGAAGAGCTTTGGCTCTCATCTTTTTAGGTATTATTTATATGCTCAAATGGGTATCGATACAGATCTTCCGACAAAATTACCTGATGTAAAGTGGACATTCAGGGCCCCGGGCCTTGATACCGGTACGTCACAATCTTCTTTCAGCAATCTTCTTCCTGCAGCTTCTGCAGACAGGGCTGCGGCTATAATTACCAAAATCTTCTTTACGGCAGGCTCCAAGGCTGAAAACTCCCCTGTTTACCATACTGCATCAATAGCAGGTATTATCAGTACAGCCCTTGTATCATGATCTTGATTAATCACTACCATATCAATTATTAAACTATAATTCATGTATTAAAACTATAACAACTATGAAAAATCGTACATATGCTAGCATTACAGAAACCTTAATAAATGTAAATCTTATAAATCTGTTTTATTTATGAAGCAAATTATTATCTATGGTGTAGGTAAGATGGCGGAATTCATTTACTATTCCTTTCAGTATGACAGTCAATATGAAATCATTGCCTTTTGTGTAGACGACGCTTATCTTGAAGTTTCCCAGGATACGCTTTATGGGCTGCCTGTCTTGAATTTTACTGACGTGCGGAAACAGTTTCCGCCTGAATCCTATCTGATGCACATTGCCATAGGAAGAAATGACGCCAGAGAAATTATTTTTGAAAAAGTACTTGAAGCCGGATATGGCTTTGCGAATTACATCTGTTCCAAAGCAAATGTATGGCCTGATTTGGTCATCGGCCAGAATGTTTTTATTGATCAGGCAAGCGTAATACACCCTTATGTTACCATAGGAGATAATTGTATGCTGATCGCGGCACGCATCGGGCATCATTGCCATATCGGGAGCAACTCGTTATTGTCCGGTACCTCTTTAGCGGGAAACGTGACGGTTGGAAACAATTCATTTCTGGGCATTAACTCAGGAGCCAAGGAAAGTGTACGGATCGGGTGCCATAATATTGTGGGAGCCGGCTGTTTTATCGGCAAGAATACCAAAGACGGCGCACTGATCTACCAGGAAAGAACTGTGCAAAAAACAGTATTATCCAAAAACATTGTCCTGTTTAATAACGGAAAGAAGGCATAAGGCAGCTTCTATTAAATCTCATGGATTGCTGTTGATCTTACAATGATGTAATTTTTCTGCCAGTACTATAAAAAAATCCGGAACCTGCCGACTGATCGGCAGGTTCCGGATTTTATATGGAGCATAATACTCCGTTGCTTTGTCTGCTCTGCTGTTTTATTTTTTCGGCAGGAAAACCTCAGCAAGCATGCAACGTGCGCTTCCGCCGCCGTTTACTTCTATGGTATTTAAATCTGAATAAATAATTTCGCAGTATTTTTCAATGGCAGAAACCTGGCCTTCATGTAAAGACTTGTAAGCCGTTTCGCTCATGACCAGAAATTTTTCTCCGTCCGTATTCTGAACCTGCAGCATATTTCCTGCAAACTGCTGCATCTGCTCTTCGGAGATTTCAATAATTTCCTTTCCTGAATTCTTAATAGTTTCGGCAACTTTGCTTCTTTCCAGTTCATTATCGATGCAATCCAGGCAGATAACCACAAATCTATCGGCTACGCACATCATGACATTGGTGTGGTAAATGGGCAGCCTTTCTTCTCCTACGGTCTGGAATGAGTGGAAAACAACAGGCGTGAAACCATACTTTTCACAAAAATCCCTGAACAGATTTTCATCCAGCCGTAAAGAAACCGAACCGTAAGCCAGCTTATGATCGTGGTCGAAAATCATGCTTCCTGTTCCTTCAAGGAAGTGCCCCTGTGTTTCAGGAAAAGACCAGTCGTCGATTTCCGATACCTCAAATCCCTGTTCTCTGATACTCTCAATGATATCATCCCGTCTTTCCACTCTCCTGTTGGACGCAAACATCGGGTATAAAACCACTTTCCCGTCTTTATGGAAGCTTACCCAGTTATTCGGGAAAATAGAATCCGGAGTGTGCGGGTCTAATGTATCTTTAATGCTAATTACATTTATCCCTTTGCTTCTCAGTTTTTCAACGAAGGCCTTAAATTCTGTCAGGGCTTTGAACTGGGTATCAAAACCTTTCTGTTCGATCTGAAAATAATTGTTTTTTGCCGTTTCGGCATTGAAGCCGAATGCAATCGGCTCTATCATTAAAACTGTATCTGTAGTCTGCATGTGTTTAATTTTTTATAAAATAATATTGAATCCTGAATAAAAATCTGTCAGCCCGTAATAGCTCAGGGTCAGAAAAACGGTGTCAATAAGGCCATGGATAATAATGTTGATCCAGATATTTTTAAACTTTAAATAGATAAACCCGAAAGCCAGCCCGAAAAGAAAAGTCATCACCAGCCCTGAAATCCCCTGATACAAATGCGGCAGCGAAAACATCACGGCACTTAGCAGAACCAGTACAACCTGATTTTTCCCGAACCATCTTTTAAGCTGTGAAAAAGCGAAACCCCGGAACAGGAGCTCTTCCCCGACCGCAGCGCTGATCCACATATTAAAGAGCCATTTGAAGTATTTCTGAGGATTTCCTTCAATGACTTTAAATGAAGAGTAATCTGCCGGCTCATTAAAAATTTTACTGACCAGAGGCTGAAAAACAAAGTCCATGGAAAGTTCCAGAACAAGGTAACAAACCAGTATGGTGATGATTTGCGGCAGCCTTATTTTTTTAAAATTGATATTCTTAAGATTTCCGTCCTGTAAATAAGTAGCCAGAAGGATAAATCCAATAATTACACAAAAGGTATACGGAAAATGCGTCAGCGGATTATAAATCAATAAAAATGCTATTGCCAAAACCAGAAAAGCGGCCCATTTGTTATCAAGTAAAGCTTTTAAATCTGTCATCCTTCTTATCTGTTATTCTATTCTCTCACCAAAGGCATTGTGGAACATCTCAGCAATCCTCCCATTTTTGAAATCTCCCGGTAAGGGATTTCTTCTACTGTCATTCCCCATTCATTTCTCAGATGGTTGTTCATCCTTGTAAAAGCTTTGTCTGAAACTACAATTTCAGGGGAAATAGAAAAGATATTCGGGAACATTTCAAACATTTCCTCGTCTGTTACATGGAAACAATTTTCTTCCCCGAAAATATCGATGATCAGATGATAATCGCTTTCATCCACAAAACCGTTTTTATAGATGATACACTTGTCCTGTCCTACCGGATTGAAGGTACAGTCCAGATGCAGGATGCCTTCGTACGGGATTTTGTCATTTTTCTTAAGCTCGAGGTCAATGATCCGTTTTTTAGGGAAATATTCTTTAAGGATTTCGATGGCGTATTCATTGGTCCTTGCCGTTTTGTAGTTCCTGTAATCTTCACTGAAGCACGTGCCGATAAATAAGAAATTGCCCCAGACAATCACATCTCCTCCCTCTATATGTGCCGTCTCGGGAAGATTGATGATATCCCTCCATTTCACTTTTTCAAAAATGCTTTTGTAGGCATCCTGCTCATCAGCCCTGTCTGCGATGACATTGGAAATAATCATTTTATCGTCGATTACAAAAGCCACATCCCTTGCAAAAACCTGGTTGTAGTTTTCAATAATACTCGGGCGCAGTACTTCTACACCGTATTTTTTTAAAACAGCTTCAAAAGCATTCATTTCATTAATAATCTCCGCTTCTTTGGGATAGATGCTGTTTTCTATGGAATGATAGGATTTGGCATCGTAACTTTCCTCAAGTGCAGGAATTCCTCCCAGCGAATTAGGCTGTCCTAAAACCACTGATTTAAGCCTTCCTGTTTCGTTTTTTATATTTAGTTTCATAAAGGTTATGCAATATTGCAAATATAAGTAAAGGTCTGTATCTGGGAAACTTTTAGGCTGCTTTTAGGGATGTAATTCACCTGCATTCTGGGAATAATCTATCCTGCAGTTCGTTAACAATATGTATCCGGTAAATATTAAATTTTTCTTGCTGTCAAAAGTTTATTTGCAGATAATTTATCCAAACCGTATAATTTATATAAAATATGATCACATGATTCTAAATTTCCCTTATAGATAAAATAACTTCATATGAAAATCAATATTGAATAACTAATAATCAGATATACAAATCATAAATAAGAAAAATTTCGTGTTCAAGAGTATATATAATTTCAACAGAAAAAATGATTAAAATGATCGTACTCAAAAGTTCGAGAAGATTTGAGGCTTTGCATCAGCTGTCTGCATTATTACAATAAAAAATCCCAAAGCAAGCTTTGGGATTTTTTATTATGTAAACACTAATACTGTTTATTTTATTTATCTGTTTACCATGTCGATATAGTCTCTCTGCTGAGCTCCCTGGTATACTTGTCTCGGTCTTCCGATCGGGTCTCCTTTCAGTCTCATTTCTTTCCACTGGGCGATCCATCCCGGAAGTCTTCCCAATGCAAACATCACCGTGAACATTTCTGTAGGGATTCCTAACGCTCTGTAGATGATTCCTGAATAGAAATCTACGTTCGGATATAATTTTCTTTCGATGAAGTATTCGTCTTCAAGTGCTACTTTTTCCAGCTGCATGGCAATATCAAGCGCTTTGTCTTCGATTCCCAATGCGCTTAACAGATCGTCAGCAGCTTTTTTGATGATTTTCGCTCTCGGGTCAAAGTTTTTGTAAACTCTGTGTCCGAAGCCCATCAAACGGAAGCTGTCGTTTTTATCTTTCGCTTTTTCAACCCATTTGTTAACGTCTCCACCATCTTTTTCAATCAATTCAAGCATCTCGATAACTGCCTGGTTTGCACCACCGTGAAGCGGACCCCAAAGTGCAGAAATCCCTGCAGAAACTGAAGCAAAAAGACCTGTGTGGGCAGAACCAACCATTCTTACTGTAGAAGTAGAACAGTTTTGCTCGTGATCCGCGTGAAGGATCAATAATTTATCTAAAGCCCCAACTACAACCGGATTGATTTCGAAATCAGCATTCGGCTGTCTGAAAGCCATTTTGTAGAAATTCTCTACATAATTCAGGTTGTTATCTCCGTGGTTTAACGGTAAACCTAATGTTTTTCTATATGTCCAGGCAGCAAGATGAGCAAATTTAGCAATCAGCAATTCGGCAGCAAGATCCATTTCTTCTTTGGAATTAACATTAACCGCTTTTGGATTAAAGGCCGTTAATGCGGAAGTTAAAGAAGATAAAACTCCCATTGGGTGAGCAGAACGAGGGAAAGCATCGATGATTTTTTTCATCTCCTCTGCTACGAAGTTATATTTTTTGATGTTACCGTCAAAGGTATTGAATTGATCTGAAGTAGGTAAATCACCGTGTAATAAAAGGTACATCACTTCTGTAAAGTTGGATTTCTCCGCAATCTGCTCAATTGGATATCCTCTGTAGAACAATTCTCCTTTATCACCATCCAGGTAAGTGATTTCGCTAAGGGTAGCACCGGTATTTTTATACCCTAAATCTAAAGTGATCAACCCTGTCTGGTCCCTTAATTTTGAAATATCGATTCCTCTGTCTCCGATCGTACTGTCTACGATTGGATATTCATATGAATTACCATCGTAATTCAATATTACTTTGTTGTCTGACATTATTTAATTTATTTTTTTTAAATATACTACTTATTACAAAATACGGCAAACTAAAAATTTCGCTTGCCGTTATTTATAAATTCGATGAATTATCTCTTGATTTTAAAAGCATCAAGGCCCGGGAAAACTGCCGTTTCACCTAAAGCTTCTTCAATTCTCAACAGTTGGTTGTATTTTGCCATCCTGTCTGATCTTGAAGCGGATCCTGTTTTGATCTGTCCGCAGTTCATGGCTACGGCTAAGTCTGCAATGGTAGAATCTTCGGTTTCACCTGATCTGTGAGACATCACTGATGTAAACTTGTTATGCTGAGCCATCTGTACGGCTGCCATGGTTTCAGAAAGGGAACCGATCTGGTTTACTTTCACAAGGATTGAATTGGCAATGCCTTCTTTCACTCCTCTTGCCAGTCTTTCAACATTGGTTACGAATAAATCGTCCCCAACCAGCTGTACCCTGTCCCCGATTTTATCGGTCAGCATTTTCCAGCCTTCCCAGTCATTTTCCTGCATTCCGTCTTCAATAGAGATAATCGGATATTTATTGGCCAGTTCAGCCAGATAAGAAACCTGCTCGCTGCTGGTAAACTGAGCGGCATCCGGCGTCTGGAATTTTCTGTAATCGTACACTCCGTCTTTATAGAATTCAGAAGCGGCACAGTCTAATGCGATCATGACATCATCACCCGGCTTGTAGCCCGCTTTTTCAATGGCCTGAAGCAGAGTATCCAGGGCATCTTCAGTCCCGGAGAACGTCGGTGCAAACCCGCCTTCGTCACCCACTGCCGTAGAAAGGCCTCTCGAGTGAAGAATGGCTTTCAGGTTATGGAAAATCTCGGTTCCTTTTCTCAACGCGTGAGAGAAAGAATCTGCTTTTACCGGCATTACCATAAATTCCTGGAACGCAATCGGTGCATCCGAGTGGGAACCTCCGTTGATTACATTCATCATCGGAACCGGAAGTGTATTGGCATTCACACCGCCTACGTATTTGTATAAAGGCATTTTCAGTTCTGCTGCCGCCGCTTTTGCCGCTGCCAGAGAAACACCAAGAATTGCATTGGCTCCTAAGCTTCCTTTGTTGTTTGTGCCGTCAAGATCAATCATAATCCGGTCGATCAGGTTCTGATCATATACGGGAAGGCCTACCAATTCGGGAGCAATTACTTCTCTTACATTCTCCACAGCTTTAAGAACGCCTTTCCCCATGTATTCTGAACCTCCGTCACGAAGTTCTACGGCTTCATGTTCTCCTGTAGATGCTCCGGAAGGCACGGCAGCACGTCCCATGGCACCGCTTTCCGTGAATACATCCACTTCAACTGTAGGATTTCCTCTTGAATCCAAAATCTGTCTTGCTTCTATGTAAGAAATGTAACTCATTGTTTTTTTTTATAGTTCAGACAAATTTAATGAATTTTTAAAATGTTATGCTATCTATAGGGTGTTTTATGGTATGATTGTGAGTTAAATTTTAGTTAATTTTAATATTTTTTAAATAATACAGAGAGGGTGCAAAAAAATATTTTCCTCCTTTCATCGTTACAAAATTTTGAAACTGTAATTTTACAAGTCCTAAGATCTACAACTCTTACAGATAATTATTTCTTCACCTGAAGGTTTTCCAGCATCTGATCATAGGACAAATCATTTGGGTTACAGATTATTGTTATGAATATTAATCATGATTACTGTGGTTTCATAGAAATGGTATTACCTTTTGAAAGGTTGTAGGTGATCCCGATGAAATGTCCGAATTTGAACTGTTTTACCATAGGAATCTGCCCACTGGCACCCAGGTCATAACTTCCGTCATTCTGGAAGCCGTCTGCCAGACGATCTACAACACCCATGCTTAATCCGCCGGATAAGATCCATCTTTCTTCCCGTCCCAAGATAGCACCAGCTCCTAAAATCATTTGAAACTTTTGGTTCTGGGTAAAGATTGCTCCAAAGTTAATTTGAGGCTGGATCCAAGAATTTAACCTGAAATTGGTATTAATAGTAGACCCAAATGCAAAGTCATACTGCCCATGGTTTTTCAAAGAGATGTTTTTTAAGGTGGTACCGGAGATCGCATCTCTTGTTTCATATTGCCTGTCAAAAAGACTGGTAAGGAAAACCCCTGCGCTTAAATCTATCTTTAAACCACCGGTAATCCATACTTTATATTTTCCGGTGAATGCTTCATCTTCTTGATTAGTTTCTTTGTTAAATCTTTTAATCGTAAATTCAATGGCATCTGCATTTTTCCCCTGAATATCTATAGGAAGCGTATAGAAATCGTTTTTAAAGAAATATTTTTTCTCAAAAAATTTCAGCATTTCTTGTGATTTATCAATGTTTTCTTTTATGATATTTTCTATAACCTTTTCCTGGTCTGATGTAAATGTATATATTCCCTTTTCAAAAGAAGAATGATTCAGTTCTGCTTCAAGATTTAACGTTTTTAACTTGATAAACAAGGAATCTCTGGTCTTGACGAAGCCTGCGCCCAAGCTTTCCTTATTGGTGCTTTTCAACTTAAAATTATCTATAAAAATATTTAAACGAAATAAATCTTGTCTCAAATTTTCATTTTTTTTAAGCAAACTCTTATAACTAAATTCATATGTTAATTCTATCTTTTTGTTTGCTACAGAGTCTACTGGAGGTAATTCATTCTTTGCGTTATAATTCATAAAAAAAGTTACCGGCACTCCACTTATGGTATAATTGTACTTAAGCGGATTGCCATTTATTAATTTCAAAGCAATTAATTCACGGGATCTTACAGAAAGCCACTTTGATTCAGGACATTCCCTACAGGATTTCCCATCAAATTCTTTGCATTTTTCAAAAGTAACCGAAGTTTCGTTGGGAGCTCCTAAATCCACAACCAACACTTTTGTTTTCTGCGCACTTACCAAAGATGAAAGTGCCATGAATAAAAAGAATAATAGATTTTTCATAATGTAAATTTTACAGTTATTATTTAATTTTTACCTGGTGACGGTGCCAGAAGTCCGGCTAATGCACCAATTGCTCCTGATGAAATAGCTGTGAAAATTGTAATTACCTGTGCATTTATTTGATTTCCATCTTTCATTGACATTATGGTAAGTGTTACAACAATGGTGAGAACAGCCAATCCGAGTGATATGACAATTATTCTGTAAATCCAGGAATCTGTTTCTATTGGATTTTTCGTCACAATGGTTTCTACTGCTTTTACAGGATCTTCCTGAAATTTCTTCTGTAAATCAGGATCATTTTTTAATGCTACTTTAAAGCCTTCAAATGTGTTATCAATTGGGGTTTTCATGTTTATTGATTTTAAAATTAATACTTCAAAGTTGCCCTTAAAACAGTTGCATGTCAATTACCCAAACGGGTGATTCTGCAACAAAAAACAGCACCATTAGAAATGATGCTGTTATATTAAGCTGGAAAAAGTGATTATAAATCAATCCGGAAAAAAAGATGGGTCCCGTTTTCGGTTGTTATTTCGCATTGGCCATTCTGTTCTTTCATTCTTCCTTTCATGTTCCGAAGTCCGTTTCCCTCGGGTTGGTCATGACGGATCCCGATTCCGTTATCGGAAACTTTCATCATGAATTCTTTATCTTTTTGTATAAACGACAGTTTTAGTTGATCAGACTGACTGTGTTTGTAAGCATTATTAAGGGCTTCCTTTAAACATAAAAATAAATTCCGTCTCTGTTCTGTGGTGATGACTGTTTCAAAAATTATGTTTTCATCCTCTATACTCAGCTGAATATTTGTCTTCTTAAGGAAATTCCGGGCATACATTTTAGAATAGTCTATGAAACTTCCCAGGGTATCATTTCCTGAATTCAGGCTCCAGAGCATTTCCCTCATAGAAATATTCATTTCTTCGGATGTTTTCAAAAGCTCATCAATATCACTTATTAAATCCTGATCTTCTGCCCGCTGTCTCAAAAATTCCGCCTGAAGCTTTAATGCCGAAATCCCGGCCCCGAGATCATCGTGCATATCGTGGGAAATCCGCTCGCGTTCTTTTTCGACCAGCTTTTGCTTTTCGAGTTCCTTTTGGAGAAGCTGGTTTTGGTGCTCGGCTTCTTTGAGTTGTTTTTCTTTGAGGTAAATGAGCTGTTTGCGGTTATACATAAGGACAACAAATATTATAAATATCACGAAAAATGACATTACAATTGTGATGATAATATATGTGAGCTTTATTTCATTTAGGTCTTCTTCATTCATCATATCTTTTCCTGTATTTTAATAATGAAATAAAAAAAGAAACATAAAAAAAGATGTTGATTACAAAAAAGAATGACTGAGAAACAATTAGAATCTCACGATCTACTTCATTAAATAAATATCTCGGAATAATTCTTAAGATAAAAAAAACGCCCCAAAACAGTAGCCCGCATGAAACCCAGAATTTAGGATCATTCGCAATACTATTTAAATTTGGATCTTTTATTTTACTGTAAAACCAGATTAGACTGTAAATGATATAGATAAGAGCAAAAGAAATACCTATTACCTGACTAATTTCTTTATGATTCTTAATTATAAAAAAAACATAGATAAGTGAAAAAACCAAGAAAACAATATTATTTATTCTCTTCAATGCTCTTCCCTGTTTTTTATTAAAATACATCAGAAAAAAAATCGCGCAAAAAAGAATATAAATATTATACATAAAGTCAAAGTCCGCACTACTTTTAAAATACATCTGAAATATGTACATCATACATTCTAAGCAAAATGTTATACTCAGATAAATACACAGAAATTCCTGTTGCTCCTTTCCATTTTTACATAAGAAAATAGAATAAGTAGCAACAAGAAATAAAATTATCAAATAGATTAACTGTATGTTAGAATACATTATGGCTGCATATTTCCAATATTATAAAAAACATCATTTTCAGGGGTTCTAGGATTTTTACAATATATTCTATCGATCTGAAGAATAATATTTAAACGTAACAATCCACTATCAGGGTCATTTTTTGCAGCAGTCAATAATTGTGTTACTTCGGGAAATTGCTTAAAATTCCTTCTTACTTTTGAATAATCAAAAGTTATGTATTGTGTGTAATCAGATCTAGTAATGTCAAAGCTTAAACTGTTATAAAAATTTTTAAAATTTTCTATATACCTTTTCGCTTCTGTATTTGAAATTCCAGATAATTTCTTATTCTTTAAAATGTAGAGTCTTTCACCAGCTCCAAAATTCACATTGGTTTCATCTTCATTATCTTCAGTTGTATTGAATCTAAATAAAAGAGTAAATTCGTCATTATCTTTGATAAAATAAATATGAATATAGTCGCACCAAAAGACGTTTTCTTTAAAAGTTACTTCTATATTTTCGATCAAAAAAGATGTAGGCATTCCTAATATTGAGAAAAAATCCATATTTTTTAATTCTATTTCTGCCGTATCGCTATCAATTTCTTCATTAATATCAATAAATGAATAAAACACTTCATTTAAATTTTTCTGATTGGCCTCATTGAAATCCATTTGTAAAATGTCTTCAATCATACTTAATTTTATTTCAGCATGGGTGAGATTTGATTTGAGATTCTGCATAATTTTTAGTTTTTAAAATAATTAAATTTATTAATAGCCTCCACTTTATTGTTGACGTGAAGTTTTCTGTAGGTGTTTCCGACGTGTTTTTTTACGGTGTCGATACTGATGAATTTTTTGTCGGCGATTTCTTTGTAGAGCAGTCCCTGGGATAACAGTTCGAGGATTTCTTTTTCACGTTCGGTAAGCTCATCGAAGCCTTTTATTTCGGGCAGCTTTCTTTCAAAATGACTGAGTACTTTCCGGGCGATGGAAAAACTCATCGGGGCACCGCCGTTGCAGACGTCACGGATCGAGGAAAGGATCTTATCCATGCTTTCGCCTTTTACAAGATATCCGATGGCTCCGGCTTTAAGGGAACTAAATACTTTATCATCATCTTCAAAACTGGTACACATGATGAAATGGGTTTTCGGAATATGTATCCTCAGTTTTTCCATGACTTCTATTCCGTGCATGTCAGGCAGCTGGATATCCATCATCACTACATCCGGAGAAATATCAGAAAGTTGCGACAGCGCCTCCTTTCCATCAAAAAACTGGGCAACAACGTTCATGTCATCCTGGTAATTGATGACTTTTTTCAACGCGTTGTTGTAGTTCTTTTCGTCTTCTACAATGGCTATGGAAATGCTCATGTTCAGTTCTGTTTAAGACAAATGTCAGGAAAAAACAAAGCAGAATCAATTACCCTTTTGTGTAATCTTTTAAGTTTCGAGTTCAGGTTATTGTTTTAGGTTTTGTTTTTACTAAATTTAGTAAAAAATAAAGTACCCTTAGTAAATAATGTATTAAAATAAAAATTATGAAAAAAGCGCTTGTAATATTGAGCTCTGCACTCCTTTTGTCAACTGTAAGCTGTAAAAAAAGTGAAGGGGGAAATAAAAACGTATTAAAATCCGATAGTTCGGGAGCCGTACTTGCTGATAACGGAAAAATAGATTCCACCATTCAGTACAAAACGGATGTCAACGGAAAGAAGTATATAAAAACGGATTATGTTTATAAAGCCACTGACGGGAGCCTTGCTAAGGTGGTTTTCAATTACGAAGAAAAAACAATGAGCGTAAGAAGCAATAATAAAACATTTATCCTGAATCAGGTAGAATCTACCGGAAACCAAACCATCTACGAAAAAATGGAGATGAAAGCAACGGTGAAAGGCGACAGCCTGATCTTAGACCAGGGAAATAATATTGTTGAACTGGTAAAAACAAAAATTTAAATATAAAAAGCCTTCAGACTGAATGCGTATGAAGGCTTTTGCTTTATGTTTTATTACGCTGTTATAATTTCTTCAGCAGAGATCCGCTGACCCAGCCATAGAGGGGCTCTCCACTGCTGCCAGGGGTTTTAAGAACATAGACATAGAACCATCCGGATTTACTTTTTATAAATTCTACTTCTGTATTTAAAGGCAGCCTGGCCATACTCTCGAATGTTGTTCCTGCACCTGATCTCAGGTTTGTATTGTTTTCTGTTATTTTATAGATATCCCCCGTATCATCATGCCTTCCGAACAGTTTTGCCCTGAAACTTTCCATCGGGAAAGCGGGACCCGGGTCATTTTTCCGGAACGGGGCAATATCATCATGACCGAGAATATCTTTAATTTGGTATGTCTCCATTAACAGCTTACATATCCTGAAGCAGGAATCAATCTGTTTCTCCGTGAAATTATGCCAGAAAGAAATACTCTTTTCATGTTTATGCTTTGCTTCTACCACCACTTCTTTCGGATACTCTTTTCCGAACCATGAATAAAAGCGGTCATTGACCTTAGTAAGCCTTCCGGGATTGTCAAGCTCAATGCCGATTGAAAAATTATTGAATCCGGACCGGTCTGCCCACCTGCTTACGCCTGCATGCCACGCTTTCCGGTTGAATTCAACCATCTGGGTAATCTTGCCTTCCCTGTCTATAACAATATGGGCAGATGCTTTTGCTTCGGGATCCCTGAACCATGCCACGGAACTTTCTGAACTCCGCCCGGCCGTGAAATGAATGATGATGCTGTCCGGGACCATCTCGCCGCCTTTGTTTGATGTTGCTGTAAAAATTACTGTTTCGGAAGCAAGTGTTTTTGATAATTTTTGATTTACTATTTTCATGATTACAACTTTTTGGGTAAAACAATTTTATGCATTCTAAAGATACAAATCAATTACACTTTAGGATACAAAAAAACCGTTCAGAAATCTGAACGGTTTTGCATTTATATCTGATGAATATTATTCTTCAGTTTTTTCCTCTGTAGAATCAGCAGCCTGAGCAGTTGGCTCAGCAGCTTTTTCTTCTACTGCAGGAGCTTCAGCTTCAGCAGCTACAGTTTCTTTCTTAACAGCTGTTGCAGATCTTCTGCTTCTTCTTGTTGCTTTTTTCTCTTCCGCATTCGGATTGTAAAGCTCATTGAAGTCTACCAGTTCGATAAGAGCCATATCAGCAGCATCACCAAGTCTGAAACCTGTCTTGATGATTCTTGTATACCCACCATTTCTCTCAGCGATTTTAGGCGCTACTGATCTGAACAGTTCAGTAACCGCTTCTTTATTCTGAAGATATGAAAAAACAATTCTTCTGTTGTGTGTAGTATCTTCTTTTGCTTTTGTTAATAGGGGCTCAACATATACTCGTAAAGCTTTTGCTTTAGCTACAGTAGTGTTGATTCTTTTATGCTCAATTAGAGAACAAGCCATATTAGAAAGTAAAGCACTTCTGTGAGAAGCCGTTCTTCCTAAGTGATTGAATTTTTTACCGTGTCTCATTATTAATTATTTATCAGCGTCTAACTTATATTTTGCAACGTCGAAACCGAAGTTAAGACCTTTTGAATGCACTAATTCTTCTAGTTCTGTCAAAGATTTTTTACCAAAATTTCTGAATTTCATCAAATCAGACTTACTGTAAGATACCAATTCTCCAAGGGTTTCCACTTCAGCCGCTTTCAGGCAGTTCAGGGCTCTTACGGAAAGATCCATGTCTGCTAATTTAGACTTCAGGAGTTGTCTTGTATGAAGTGTTTCTTCATCGTACTGGATCGATGCTTTTACCGCTTCCGTTTCAAGTGTGATTCTCTCATCAGAGAACAGCATGAAATGATAAATCAATATCTTGGAAGCTTCTGTTAAAGCATTCTGAGGACTGATGGAACCATCAGTTTCAATATCTAATACAAGTTTTTCGTAGTCTGTTTTTTGCTCTACACGATAATTTTCAATGCTGTATTGTACTTTCTTGATTGGCGTAAAAATAGAGTCTATGGCAATTGTACCGATCGGTGCATTGTTTGACTTATTTTGTTCAGAAGGAACATATCCTCTTCCTTTTTCTATGTTGAAAGTAATTTCGAAAGTTACATCACTGTTCAGGTTGCAGATCACAAGTTCCGGGTTCAGCACCTGGAATCCGTTGATAGACTTCCCTAAATCTCCAGCAGTAATAACCGTCTGCCCCGAAACCTTGGCTACAACCTGCTCACTAGTCTGGTTTTCTGCCGTAGATTTTAATCTTACCTGCTTAAGGTTAAGAATAATTTCGGTAACATCTTCGATTACTCCTGAAATAGTTGAAAATTCGTGCTCTACACCTTCTATTTTGATAGATGAAATAGCATAACCTTCCAGAGAAGAAAGCAACACTCTTCTCAAAGCATTACCGATTGTAAGCCCGAAACCTTGTTCTAGTGGTCTGAATTCAAATTGACCTCTAAATTGATCAGAGTTAAGTAAAATTACTTTATCGGGTTTTATGAATTGTAAAATTGCCATATTATTGGGTTGAGCAAAAATTTGATTAAAAAATTATTTAGAGTAAAGTTCGACAATAAGCTGTTCCTTGATGTCCTCCGGAATCTGGATTCTTTCAGGAGCAGAAATGAAGGTACCTTCTTTCTTCTCATCGTTGAATTGTAACCACTCATAATTTGCTTTGGAAGCCAATGCATCGGTAACCACTTCAAGAGACTTAGACTTTTCTCTTACGGCGATTACATCACCCGCTTTAAGCAAATAAGACGGAATATT
Source organism: Chryseobacterium sp. JJR-5R (assembly GCF_034047335.1). Lineage (NCBI taxonomy): Bacteria > Pseudomonadati > Bacteroidota > Flavobacteriia > Flavobacteriales > Weeksellaceae > Chryseobacterium > Chryseobacterium sp. JJR-5R. The sequence goes on along the minus strand of NZ_CP139137.1, from coordinate 444,720 downwards.
TACCAGCTCCCCGTTTACAGTAATATGTCTGTGAGAAACCAATTGTCTAGCAGCAGATCTTGTTTTAGCAAACCCTAATCTGTATACTACGTTATCTAATCTGGACTCGCAAAGCTGTAATAATACTTCACCAGTTACCCCTTTGCTTCTGTGTGCTTTCTCGAATAAGTTGGAAAACTGTCTTTCTAAAATACCGTAAGTATATTTAGCTTTCTGCTTTTCCATTAACTGGACAGCATATTCAGATTTCTTTGCTCCTCTTCTTTTGTTAACACCATGTTGTCCTGGCGGTTGGTTTTTTCTTTTCTCGAAGTTCTTGTCATCTCCGTAGATTGCAGCACCAAACTTTCTAGCAATCTTTGTTTTAGGTCCAATATATCTTGCCATAATGGGTAAATTCTAAAAATTAAACTCTTCTTCTTTTTGGTGGTCTACATCCATTATGCGGCATAGGCGTCACATCAATGATTTCGCTAACTTCAATTCCTGAATTGTGGATGGTTCTGATGGCAGATTCTCTACCTGCACCAGGACCTTTCACAAACACCTTTACTCTTCTAAGACCCGCTTCGTGGGCTACGTTAGAGCAATTTTCGGCTGCCATCTGAGCAGCAAATGGAGTATTCTTTTTAGAACCTCTGAAACCCATTTTACCGGCAGACGCCCAAGAGATAACTTCTCCGCTTTTATTTGTTAAAGAAATGATGATGTTATTGAAAGAAGCCTGAATATGCGCCTCTCCAATAGCTTCAACTTTTACTTTTCTTTTTTTAACTACTTTACTTTGTTTTGCCATAATTCCTAACGATTATTTACTAGCTTTTTTCTTGTTAGCAACAGTTTTTCTCTTTCCTTTACGGGTTCTTGAGTTGTTTTTCGTTCTCTGGCCTCTTAAAGGTAGTCCTAGTCTGTGACGTATTCCTCGTTGGCATCCTATGTCCATTAATCGCTTAATGTTCAATTGCACTTCAGATCTTAATTCTCCTTCCACTTTTACGTTTTCTGAGATATAGGTTCTGATGGCAGCCAATTCATCGTCATTCCATTCGTTGACTTTCTTGTCTTCGCTGATACCGGCAGCTTTAAGGATTTCTGAAGATGTACTTCTTCCGACTCCGTAGATGTAAGTTAAACCGATAACACCTCTTTTGTTTTTTGGTAAATCAATACCTGAAATTCTCGCCATAATTTAATGTTAGCCTTGTCTTTGTTTAAATTTTGGGTTTTTCTTGTTGATCACGAACAGTACACCTTTTCTGCGTACGATCTTGCAATCAGCACTTCTTTTTTTAATTGATGCTCTTACTTTCATTTGAAAATATTTATTTTTTTAAACTGCCAAACGTAATCTTTCGATTTCATTTTGATAGTGTTTATTTTTTAACAATAGCCAAACGGAACATGCATTCCATTTGGCATTTGTTTAATATCTAAACGTGATCCTCCCTTTTGATAAATCATAGGGAGACATTTCTAATTTTACCTTGTCTCCGGGTAAAAGTTTAATATAGTGCATTCTCATTTTACCGGAAATATGAGCGATAAGAATATGCCCGTTTTCCAGCTCTACACGGAACTGGGCGTTCGAAAGTGCTTCCGTGATAACGCCGTCTTGTTCAATATGTTTTTGTTTTGCCATAAATTAATATCCAGTCGTTCTTGATAATTTAGACTGCATTAAGCCATCATAATGATGGTTCAGCAGATAAGTATTAATCTGTTGAACCGTATCTAAAATTACTCCAACCATAATCAATAGTGATGTTCCCCCGAAAAATAGGGCGAACGCATCTGTCTGAACAAAGCTTCCATGCACAATTGCCGGAAGGACTGCAAAGATAGATAAAAAAATTGCACCTGGCAAGGTAATTTTTGATAAAATATCATCTAAATAATCAGCGGTTTCTTTTCCCGGTCTTACCTTAGGTACCAGGCCTCCGTTTCTCTTCAGATCATCAGCCATTTGGTTTACCGGAATGGTAATTGCAGTATAGAAAAACGAGAAGATAATAATTAGCAGCGCAAACAATACGTTGTACTGCCAGCTGAAAACATTCTTGAAACCGGCAAGAAAAGTGTTTGATTCATCTACTTTCGTTAATAATCCCGGTACGAACATCAATGCCTGGGCAAAGATGATCGGCATTACACCGGCAGCATTCACTTTCAATGGAATCCACTGTCTTGCTCCCTGCATAAGATTTCTGTTGACACCTCCTCTTGCCTGAGCTCTGCTTACATACTGAATCGGTATTTTTCTTACGGCAACGGATAATACCACCGCCAGAAGAACCACCAGCATCCAGAAGATTACTTCAATAAGGATCATGATCGATCCCATTCCTCCTTTTCCGTTCTGCACGGCCATTTCCTGTACGAATGCTTCAGGCAGTCTTGAAAGGATCCCCACCATAATAAGGATGGAAATACCGTTCCCGATACCTTTGTCGGTAATTTTCTCACCTAACCACATTGCGAATACTGAACCGGCAACCAAAATAACAATACTTGGCAGCCAGAACATAATAGAATTCGGCTCTACATAATATGCAGACTGGAACTGAGCATATGGTAAAAACAATTGAGTAATAGAGGTTAAATAAGAAGGCGCCTGTACGAGACAAACACCGATTGTTAACCATCTTGTAATCTGATTCAATGTATTTCTACCTGACTCTCCATCTTTCTGAAGTTTCTGAAGATAAGGAATTGCCATCCCCATCAACTGAACAATAATAGAAGCAGAAATATAAGGCATGATTCCTAACGCCATCACGGAAGCATGGCTGAAAGCCCCTCCCGTAAATGACGAAAGCAAGCCAAGGAGACCTGCTCCCTGCTTGTTTCCGCCTTGACTTTTATAATGCTCTAAGAGATCTCCCACTTCTGCAAGGTTAATTGCAGGCAGTGAGATATAAGATGCGAATCTATACACAAGAATAATCCCTAAAGTGAAGATAATTTTATCCCGTAATTCTTTAAGGCTCCAAATATTTTTGAGTGTTTGTATAAATTCTTTCATTAGTTATTATTATAAGGTAATTGCTTGTCCACCTGCTTTCGCAATAAGCTCTTCAGCAGATTTAGTGAATTTGTCAGCCGAAATTGAAACCGCAGATTTCAATTCTCCTCTACCCATAATTTTCACTATTTCATTCTTGGTAGCCAAACCGTTCTGTACCAAAACTTCTTTTGTAATATCTCCTGTTAAAGATTTAGTATCAATTAGGTTCTGGATATCATCAAGGTTGATCGCTCTGTATTCTTTTCTGTTTACATTTTTGAAACCGAATTTAGGTAATCTTCTCTGTAAAGGCATCTGACCTCCTTCAAATCCGATTTTCTGAGAGTAACCGGCTCTTGCTTTCTGACCTTTGTGCCCTTTTGTAGATGTACCTCCTTTTCCGGTTCCCTGTCCTCTACCAATTCTTTTTGAATTGAATGTAGAACCTGCAGCAGGTTTTATGTTGTTTAAATTCATTTTAATTTTTGTTTTAAAATTATTTTTGAACTTCAAGTAAATGACTAACTGCAGCGATCATTCCTAAGATAGAAGGAGTTGCTTCGTGCTCTACAACTTGGTGAAGTTTCTTTAATCCTAATGCTTCAAGCGTTCTCTTTTGGGTTTTTGTTCTGCCAATAGCGCTTCTTACTTGCTTTACTTTAATTGTTGCCATTGTTTTATGATTAACCGTTAAACACTTTAGTTAGAGAAACTCCTCTCATTCTTGCAATTTCTTCCGGTCTTCTGATGTCTAACAATGCTTTGAAAGTTGCCTTTACCACATTGTGAGGGTTTGAAGATCCTTTGGATTTTGAAAGGATGTCATGAACGCCTGCAGATTCAAGTACCGCTCTTACCGCACCACCGGCGATAAGCCCTGTACCATGAGATGCAGGTCTCAAGAAGATATCTGCACCACCATATCTGGCAGAAGTCTGGTGAGGGATGGTATGGTTCATTACAGGAACTTTCACTAAGTTTTTCTTAGCATCTTCTACTGCTTTGGCAATAGCAGAAGCAACTTCCTTAGATTTACCCAAACCGAAACCGATAGTTCCCGCTTCGTCTCCTACTACAACAATTGCAGAAAATCCGAAAGCTCTACCTCCTTTTGTTACTTTTGTTACTCTGTTAACAGCTACGAGACGATCTTTAAGTTCCAATCCTCCCGGTTTTACTCTTTCTATATTATCTAGTCCTAACATATTTTCCGAAATTTAATGATTAGAATTTAAGTCCGCCTTCTCTCGCACCGTCAGCAAGAGCTTTCACTCTTCCGTGATATACGAATCCGTTTCTATCAAATACTATATTTTCGATTCCTGCAGCAATGGCTTTGGCAGCAATAGCTTTGCCTACAGCAGCAGAAACATCAGTTTTAGTTCCGTTAGCGTCTACTCCTTTCTCTCTGGAAGAAGCGGAAGCCAAAGTCTTTCCACTGTTATCGTCGATTAACTGAGCGTAAATTTCCTTATTACTTTTATATACAGATAATCTTGGCAATTCAGAAGATCCGGAGATTTTCCCTCTTACTCTTCTTTTTATTCTTATTCTTTTTTCTAATTTACTTAATGCCATAATACTTATAATTTATTAAGCAGATTTACCAGCTTTACGTCTAACAATTTCCCCAACGAATCTTACACCTTTTCCTTTGTACGGCTCAGGCTTTCTGAATGAACGGATTTTCGCCGCTACCATCCCAAGAAGTTGCTTGTCATAAGACGTTAAAGTAATAATTGGATTTTTACCTTTTTCAGTCAATGTATCTACTTTCACTTCCTCAGGAAGCTCCAATACGATACCGTGAGAGAATCCTAAAGCCAACTCAAGTTTCTGACCTGTGTGTGATGCTCTGTATCCTACCCCTACTAATTCCAGTTTCTTTTCGAAACCTTCACTTACACCAACGATCATGTTGGCGATTAACGCTCTGTATAAACCGTGAAGCGCTTTGTGTTGTTTAGACTCGGATGGTCTGTTTACCGTAAGTATACCATCATTCTGTTCCAAAGTAATTCCTGCTGTAAGCTCCTGGGAAAGTTCTCCTTTTGGACCTTTTGCCGTTACCACACCGTTGTTTTCAGTGATGGTAATTCCTGCTGGAATTGTTATAATTGCTTTACCAATTCTTGACATTTTCCTGTGATTAAAAATTAATAAACATAGCAGATTACTTCACCGCCTACTTTCTCTTCTCTAGCTTTCTTGTCAGTCATTACTCCTTTGGAAGTAGAGATGATAGAAATACCCAAACCGTTCAGTACTCTTGGAAGTTCCGTAGAACCTTTGTACTGTCTCAAACCTGGCCTGGAAGCTCTCTGAATAGACTTGATAGCCGGTTTGTTGGTTTGCTTGTCGTACTTTAAAGCGATTTTGATTGTACCCTGAACAGCGCTATCTTCAAACTTAAAGTTTAAGATATACCCCTGATCAAATAAAATCTTAGTAATCTCCTTTTTGATTTTCGATGCAGGAATTTCCACCACTTTGTGGCCTGCGCTTTGTGCGTTCCTTACTCTTGTTAGGAAATCTGAAATTGGATCTGTTACCATTTTTCTTTTATAAATTATTGGTTAAAGAACAATCAGTATTGTAAGGACTTGAAGAATAAAATATCAGACTTCAGAAAACTTCAGTCTGATATTTTTGTATCTCTAGTATCCAGACAACTTAATTGTCCCGATTTTTTGATGAGTAATAAATTACCAGCTGGCTTTTTTAACTCCCGGGATAAGACCGTTGTTCGCCATTTCTCTGAAAGTTACTCTGGAAATTCCGAACGTTCTCATGTAACCTCTTGGTCTTCCTGTTAATTTACATCTGTTGTGCAATCTTACAGGAGAAGCATTTTTCGGCAATTTCTGAAGTCCTTCATAATCGCCTGCTTCTTTAAGAGCTTTTCTTTTGTCAGCGTATTTAGCAACCAGTGCTTCTCTCTTGCGCTCACGCGCTTTCATTGATTCTTTAGCCATTTCTTAATTCTTTTTGAATGGTAAACCGAAGTGAGTTAATAATGCTTTCGCTTCTTTATCTGTTTTAGCAGTCGTAACGAAAGTGATGTCCATCCCCTGGATTTTTTTCACTTTATCGATAACGATCTCAGGGAAAATGATTTGCTCAGTAATTCCTAAGTTGTAGTTACCTCTACCGTCAAAACCGTCAGCTTTGATTCCAGAGAAATCTCTGATACGCGGCAATGCAGAAGAAGTTAATCGGTCCAAGAACTCATACATTTTATGTGCTCTTAAAGTAACTTTAGCTCCTACCGGCATTCCTTTTCTCAATTTGAAGGCAGCCTCATCTTTCTTAGAGATGGTACCAACAGCCTTTTGGCCGGTGATATTGGTAAGCTCTTCAACAGCATAATCAATGATCTTTTTGTCTGCAGTGGCATCACCTAATCCTTGGGAAAGGATGATTTTTTGCAATTTAGGCACCTGCATTACCGACTTGTACCCAAATTCTTCCATCATTGCAGGAACAATTGTTTCTTTATATGCTTTCTTGGGTCTTGCTATATATTCCATGTGTTATTTAAAATTATAAAGTTTCACCCGTTTTTTTATCGATTCTTACTTTCTTATCTCCTTCGGTTTTGTAACCTACTTTGATTGCTTTACCGTCTTTACCCACTAAAGCTATGTTTGAGATATGAATAGAAGCTTCTTTTTCAGTAATTCCTCCTTGAGGGTTTGAAGCGGAAGGCTTAACGTGTTTTTTAACGATGTTAAGTCCTGCTACAATAACTCTCGGGTCTTTTCCTTCTTTTTTGATCACTTCAATAACTTCACCCGTTTTACCTTTGATATCTTTTTTACCTGTGGTAATGATTACGTTATCTCCTCTTTTTATTTTTAACTTTGACATTTTTTTGAATTTTAAATATTAAAGTACTTCAGGAGCTAATGAAATGATTTTCATATATTCTCTGTCTCTCAACTCACGGGCAACCGGTCCGAAAACACGGGTTCCTCTCATTTCTCCTGCTGCGTTAAGCAATACACAAGCGTTGTCTTCGAATTTGATGTATGAACCATCTTTTCTCCTTACCGCTTTTTTAGTTCTTACTACGACAGCTTTAGATACCTGACCTTTCTTTGCATTTCCTGATGGTGTGGAATCTTTGATAGTAACAACGATTTTATCACCAACTGAAGCATATCTTCTTCTGGTTCCTCCCAGAACTCTGATAACCAATACTTCTTTAGCACCTGTGTTATCAGCAACTTTTAATCTTGATTCTGTTTGTAACATTATTACTTAGCTTTTTCAATGATTCTTACTAATCTCCATCTCTTGCTCTTGCTCATCGGTCTCGTTTCCTGGATCAGAACTGTATCGCCCTCTGTGCATTCGTTGTTTTCGTCATGTGCAGTATATTTTTTCGTTTTCAAAACGAATTTACCGTACATCGGGTGCTTTACTCTGGTAGTTTCGCTAACAACAATAGTTTTTTCCATTTTATTGCTGGAAACCACTCCGATTCTTTCTTTTCTTAAATTTCTATCCATTGTAAAATGAAATTATTGTTTGTTAGTTAACTCAGTATTTAGTCTAGCGATTGTTTTTCTCAAATCTTTGATTTGGATCGGGTTTTCAACTGGGCTGATTGCATGTGCCAATTTCAATTTTGAATATTGAGCTTTTGCTTCAGTGAGTTGAGCTTTAAGATCACCCGCGCTTAAATTTTTAATATCAGCTTTTTTCATTGTATACAAAGATTAAAGGGGTTTAACAAAATCGTTAGCAACGATGAATCTGGTAACTACCGGCAGTTTCTGTGCAGCAAGCCTTAGGGCTTCCTTTGCGATCTCGTAAGGCACGCCTCCGATTTCAAACATAATTTTACCCGGCTTTACTACAGCTACCCAATATTCCACGGCACCTTTACCTTTACCCATCCTTACTTCGGCTGGCTTCTTGGTAATTGGCTTATCCGGGAAGATTTTGATCCATAGCTGACCTTCTCTCTTCATATATCTTGTTGCAGCAATACGCGCAGCTTCAATTTGTCTCGCAGTGATCCAAGCACCTTCTGTCGCCTTGATCCCGAAAGTTCCATAAGCAAGTTGACTGCCTCTCTGGGCACTCCCCTTCATCTTCATCTTATGAACTCTACGGAATTTGGTTCTTTTTGGTTGTAACATAATTTCTAAATTTTAGATTTTAGATTTTAGATTTTAGATTTTTCTTATTTTAAAAAAGTAACGGTAATTTAAAATTCAAAATTTCTATCTAAAATTTTTAATTATTATTGTTATTATTGTTATTGTTTTTTCTAGGTCCTCTGTTGTCTCTTCTGTCGCCTCCTCCTCTGTTATCTCTTCTGTCTCTGTCTCCTGAAGGACCTCCTTTTTTCTGTTGTCCCACTAGAGGAGAAAGTTCCCTTTTACCGTAAACTTCACCTTTCATGATCCAAACTTTAACACCTAGCTTTCCGTACTGAGTTAATGCCTCACCGATGTGATAATCAATATCAGCCCTGAAAGTAGACAAAGGGATTCTTCCGTCTTTGAAAGATTCGCTTCTTGCCATTTCAGCACCGTTCAATCTACCAGAGATCTGAACTTTGATACCTTCAGCACCCATTCTCATTGTACCTGCGATAGCCATCTTCACAGCTCTTCTGTAAGAGATTCTGTTTTCGATCTGCTTTGCAATGCTGTCTGCAACCAATACTGCATCAAGCTCAGGTCTTTTGATTTCGAAGATGTTGATCTGAATATCCTTTTTAGTCAATTTCTTCAACTCTTCTTTCAGTTTATCAACTTCCTGACCTCCTTTACCGATGATTAATCCCGGTCTGGCTGTAGTAATTGTAACTGTAACTAACTTTAATGTTCTTTCAATATAAATTCTTGAAATACCGCCTTTAGATAATCTAGCTTCAAGGTATCTTCTGATTTTGTAATCTTCAGCGATTCTGTCACCGTAGTTTTTACCACCAAACCAGTTAGAATCCCATCCTCTGATGATACCTAATCTGTTACCAATTGGATTTGTCTTCTGTCCCATACCTTGAATTAATTTTCTTTTGTACCTAAGATTAGCGTAATGTGGTTTGATCTCTTTCTGATTCTGTACCCTCTACCCTGCGGAGCCGGTCTCAGTCTCTTCAATTGTCTTGCACTGTCTACAAAAATTTCTTTAACGATAAGGTTTGCCTCTTCGATATCAGCACCTTCGTTTTTTGCCTGCCAATTGGCCATTGCTGAAAGTAAGACTTTCTCTAACTTGTTAGAGGCGTCTTTCTTAGAATATTTTAGAATATATAAAGCTTTGTCTACTTCTACCCCTCTGATGATATCAGCTACCAATCTCATTTTTCTCGGAGAAGACGGGCAATCATTATGTAATGCTTTTACTACATCCTGATTTGTTAATTTGCGTGCTAATGCACTTTCTCTTTTTCTTGATCCCATGATTATCTGCTACCTTTATTTTTGTTACCACCATGACCCCTGAAAGATCTTGTTGGAGAAAATTCTCCTAACTTGTGACCTACCATGTTTTCTGTAACGTAAACCGGGATAAAAGATTTCCCGTTGTGTACAGCAATAGTCTGTCCTACGAAGTCCGGAGAGATCATAGACGCTCTAGACCAAGTTTTGATAACTGTCTTCTTACCAGACTCTATGTTTGCCTGAACCTTCTTATCTAAAGTATATGCGATGAATGGTCCTTTTTTAAGTGATCTTGCCATAATTATTTTCTTTTAGATATGATATGACGGTTAGACGCTTTGTTTTTCTTTCTGGTTTTATACCCTTTAGCAGGCATACCGTTTCTAGATCTTGGGTGACCTCCGGAAGAACGTCCTTCACCACCACCCATCGGGTGATCTACAGGGTTCATTACTACCGGTCTTGTTCTTGGTCTTCTTCCCAACCATCTGCTTCTACCAGCCTTACCTGATACCGTTAACTGATGGTCTGAATTAGAAACTGAACCAATCATTGCCATACATTCTGTAAGAATCATTCTGGATTCCCCTGAAGGCAACTTGATAATCGCATATTTTCCGTCTCTTGAAGTCAGCTGAGCCGAAGAACCCGCACTTCTTGCTAGAATGGCACCCTGACCAGGCTTCATTTCAACACAAGAAATTACAGTACCCAATGGAATGTTTTTCAATTTCATTGCGTTTCCTACGTTAGGCTCCACGCTTTCTCCTGAAACTACTTTCTGATCTACTTTAATACCGTTCGGAGCGATGATATATCTCTTCTCTCCGTCAGCATATTCTAATAAAGCGATAAATGCAGTTCTGTTTGGATCATATTCTACAGTTTTTACCGTTGCTTCGACATCTGCTTTGTTTCTTTTGAAGTCGATAATCCTGTATTTCTTTTTGTGTCCACCGCCGGTGTAACGCATGGTCATTTTACCAGTTTGGTTACGTCCACCTGACTTACTAATACCAACGGTCAGAGACTTCTCTGGTTTGTTGGTAGTAATTTCCTCAAAATTGTTAACAACTCTGAATCTCTGTCCCGGGGTGATAGGTTTTAATTTTCTAACAGACATTACTATTATTTATAATTAATAATTAATTTACAGCAAAAATATCGATAACATCACCTTCAACAAGTTTAATTACCGCTTTTTTCAATTTGTTTGTCTTTCCAACCTGAAGACCTTTTTTAGTGTATTTCGAAGAAACCTTCGGAGCATAAATCATTGTATTAACGTCTGCTACTTTTACACCGTAAGCCGCTTCTACAGCTTTTTTAATCTGGATTTTATTCGCCTTAGGATTAACTAAGAAAGAATAAGAACCTCTTAAATCCGTAAGGTAATTAGCCTTTTCTGAGATAACTGGTTTAATAATAATAGACATGACTTATTTCTTTAGATTTTCCTGGAATTTTTCAACTGCACCTTCGAAGAATACAACCTCACCTGCATTTACAATATCGTAAGAACTCACTTCGTTGAAGTTCATTACTTTGGTTTTAGGTAAGTTTCTTGAAGACAAATACACATTCTTGTTAGCTTCAGGAAGAATGAATAAAGATTTTTTACCGTTCAATGCCAAAGCATCCAATAATGTAATGAAATCTTTGGTTTTAGGAGCATTTAAGCTCATATCTTCCAAAACTCTGATGCTGTTATCTCTCATTTTCTGAGATAAAACAGATTTTTTAGCCAATCTCTTAAGTGCTTTGTTCAATTTGAACCTGTAGTCTCTCGGTTTTGGTCCGAATACCCTACCTCCACCTCTGAAAGTCGGAGATTTGATATCCCCGTATCTTGCAGAACCGGATCCTTTTTGCTTCTTAAGTTTCTTAGTAGAAGCAGTAATTTCGCTTCTTTCTTTAGATTTATGAGTTCCTTGTCTCTGTGCGGCAAGGTACTGTTTAACTTCTAAGTAAACCGCGTGCTGATTTGGCTCAATTCCGAATACTGTTTCGTCTAGAGTTACTTTTCTTCCGGTCTCTTTTCCTGATGTATTTAATACTACTAGTTCCATTTTCTGATAATTACATAAGAATTTTTAGCTCCCGGAACAGCACCTTTTACTACTAAAAGATTTTGTTCTTGATCCACTTTTAACACCTGAAGGTTCTGAACAGTTACCTGCTTACCTCCCATTCTTCCGGCCATTCTCATCCCTTTGAATACTCTTGAAGGGTCTGAACCAGCACCGATAGAACCTGGAGCTCTAAGCCTGTTGTGCTGACCATGAGTTGCCTGCATTACACCTCCGAATCCGTGTCTTTTAACAACACCCTGGAAGCCTTTACCTTTAGAAGTACCTGTTACGTCAACAAATTCGCCTTCCGCAAACAGATCTACTTTCACTTCTTCTCCTACTTTCACTTCGTCTACGAATTCTCTGTAGAATTCTACCAACTTAGCTTTAGGAGCTGAACCAGCCTTTTTGAAATGGCCAGCTAACGCTTTACCAACGTTCTTCTCACTCTTGTCATCGAAACCTAACTGAACTGACTTGTAGCCGTCCTTTTCTACGGTTCTGACCTGTAAAACCGAGCACGGACCGGCTTGAATAACTGTACAAGGAATGTTTTTTCCTTCTTCGTTAAACAAAGACGTCATACCGATTTTCTTACCAATAATACCTGACATTGTTTATATTATAATAAAATTTATCTTTTATTTCTCGCCATTTTAAGGAATCTGAAGTAATTTCTACGTTTGATATAGGCATACTATGTCCTAAAATGAGTGTGCAAATTTATGAATAAATTTATAACTGACAAACATTTGATGCAAAATATTTTGATTTTTAATGGATTAGGTGATTTCCAAAATAATTCTGTCCGGTTGTTTAATATTATTTTTGAAACTGTAAAAAATACAGCCACAACTTCATTTTTACATAACCGGAATCTTAGCCTGTAATTTCTGATATTGATTTTTGCCGGTTTTGAATACAAGATTGCCGGCCAACCGTGCCCTACTCATAATTTTTTTATGATTATTTAATTTTAAACATGATCTAAAAACTTTAATTGTTTAACGATTTTCATCGGTGGTTTACGGTGTAATTTTTGATACGGTATTCTTAATTTTAAATATTCTATTCTTATGAAAAAGGTACTTCCCATTCTTTTGTTATGCATAAGCATTCTTTCATTTGCCCAATCAAAAGCTCCGTTTACCGGAAAAAGAGATTTCGTTATTGAACAGGGGGCCAGCGGCTCCGGAACTCCGGCTTATTATCTCGATGTAAAAACCAATGGCGATGTGTATTTTGGTTTTGTTCAGGTCAACCAGGCAGACGGTACGGAAACCAAAGAGATCATCAATGCCGGAAAATATAGCCCGAAAGTGATGAAGGTGCATTTCAAAACCTATAATGAAACCTTTTATGTAAAATTTGATAAAGAGAAAATTTATCTTACCGATGCAAAAGGGAATACTAAAAAATCAGATGACTGCTGCCCGGTTTCCGAAATGGCAGAGATGAATTGCAATTGCGAAGGCAAGCTGTACCGTTAATGAAAGCCACCAAACTCCTATTGCTTTTCCTCTTTTTAGTTTTGGTATCCTGCACAAAGAAAGAAACTCATCCGTATACATTTTATTACTGGAAAACCAAGCTCTCTTTAGATGAAGCAGAAAAAAAGGCATTGGACGGGGCATCCGTTCCCTATATTTACACACGGTTTTTTGACATCGACAAAATTGACGGGAAATTTCAGCCTGTAGGCACCATCACAAAAGACAGCACCTTCATTCCCGGAAAACAAATCGTTCCTGTTGTTTTCATCATGAACCGTACATTTCTTTACATCAGTAAAAATGAAATCAGGTTCCTTGCAAAAAGTGTCTATACCCTTATTCAGAAAAAAGTTTTGCAGTATGGCATGAAGACCCGTAAGGAAATCCAGATCGACTGTGACTGGACAGAAGGAACGCGTGCTGATTATTTCAGTTTTCTTAAAGAACTGCGAGCCATATCAGGAAAAGAAATCACCTGTACCCTGCACCTCCATCAGGTAAAGGATAAAAAGCAGACCGGCGTTCCGCCTGTAGAAAAAGTATACCTGATGTGCTACTCTACTTCTTCACCTTTGGAAAACACCGGTAAAAATTCAATTCTTGAGGTAAACACACTGAAAAGTTATTTGGCTGACCTTGATGAATATCCGATTAAGCACATTGAAGTAGCCCTTCCTGTTTATTCATGGGGGATTGTTACCAACTATCTCGGAAAGCACAGATTAATCAACGGCCTTTCCGAGAAGGACCTGGACCATATAAATTTCAAAAAAATCTCTGAAACGGAAATTGAAATCCAGAAGGACGGATTTTATTTCGGAAATTATCTGAATAAAGGATTCAGGATTAAAATTGAAGAAATCTCTGACAAGCAGCTTCAGGATGCCGTTCATTTCCTGGAGGAAAAAATACCCTCTTTTAATATCGTTTATTATCAGCTAGACCGTAAATTTGTTACGGGGCAAAATTTTAATTTTTAAATTTTGATCCTTGCCGATATTATGGCCTCCCAAGCATCATCAATAAAAACACTTCACATCAATATGAAAAAGCACTTACTTTCACTGGCTGTTATTGCCCTTTTTTATACAGAATCAAATGCCTGCGCCTGGTCTGATCCGGACTATGAATATTTTAACCTGTTTACGCAAAGCATTATTAAGGATAAATCTTACCTCCCTTTCTTACACAGCTATTCAACGAGATTTTATACGGATTTCAGGCCTTCACAGATTCCCGATGAAAACACAGATTCATGGAAACGGTTTTTCGGAAACCGGTTCACTTATGCAGAAACAGATTATCTCATAAACAAAATAAGCCTGAATGATCTTAATGCCTTAAAGAAAGGCAACCCTACAAACCCGTTGCTTACCAAGGCCGGGCCCGGTTTTTACCAGAAGTACCATGAAGCTATTGACTATCTGATCGAGGCAAAATACCTTGAGCCTTACATGAGGATTAATTTTGTTGAAAACGCAGATTCATTCTATTATAACGAAACTCAGAATGATAAAAATGCAACCAGCCTGGATTATAATAAAACCATTTCAGCCCTGACTTCTTTGTACCGGACTGCCCAAAACCCTGAAATCAAACAGCGGTACGGCTACCAGCTGGTACGGTTCAATCATTACACCAGAAATTATGATGCAGCATTGAAAGCTTTCAAAACATACGTTGAACCGATCAGGTTAAAAGGAGCACCTTATATCATGGCTCTTGACCAGCTCGCAGGAGCGCAGAGAGGATTGGGAATGAACAGCGATGCCAACTGGAATTTTTTCCAGGTTTTCAAAGACAGCAGAAGCCGTAAAGAATCTGCTTTTGTCTCTATGAAGCTTTCAGATACGGCATCATTCAATAATATTCTGAAACGGGCCGGAACGGATGATGAAAAAAACATAGCTTACTTCCTTTTAGGCTATGAGGATTTTAACAATCCGATCCCGATCATGGAGAAAATGTATGCTATCAATCCTGATTCCGAGATCCTGAAAGTAATGGCTATAAGAAGCATCAATGAACTGGAGAGAAGCTATCTTCCGATTTATTATTACAGTAATGATGAAAATTCAACAATTCAGGTTTCGAAATCCACTAACAATTCAAATGCGGATCAGGCAAAAGCAGAAACATCAGAAGTAAAAAAAGAGGAACTTTCTTTCTGGCAGAAGATTATAAGGTTCTTCAGGAACCTTTTCAGAGGCTCAAAAAATAAAAATACTGACGGCAACAAAGCTGACCAGAGTGAAGACGAGCTGCTGGACAACCCGAACAGGATCCCTGTTTTCACTAAGAACAATTATTACTATGATGAACAAACCAATGACTTCCTGAATGACCTTGAGAAATTTACTGACAAGGCTAAAGGCAAATCTAAAGACGAGTACTGGCAGATTGCCGATGCCTACCTGAAATTCCTGAAAAAAGATTATGAAGGCAGCACTGAAGTCTTAAATGATATCGAAACCACAAATCCGGAATATCTGGAAGAGATCAAAAGGATGAAAGTTCTGAATGATATCGTATCCCGCCCGAAAATTGATGCAGCATACGAAGATCATCTGATGAAAGATTACGCAGATTATTTTACAGACCAACCGGAA
This sequence comes from Chryseobacterium sp. JJR-5R, assembly GCF_034047335.1. NCBI lineage: Bacteria > Pseudomonadati > Bacteroidota > Flavobacteriia > Flavobacteriales > Weeksellaceae > Chryseobacterium > Chryseobacterium sp. JJR-5R. Next base: position 429,135 of record NZ_CP139137.1, on the reverse strand, counting down.
GTGAAAAAAGACAGTATTGAAAATGAAAATGGCGATTATTACGGTGAAGTTCCTTCCACCAAAGATTTTCTGAAAGATGTGCTTGCGAACCGGTATTTCCTGCAGGGAGAAGACGGGAAATCTTTTTTGATGAACAACAAGCTTTCGGACCTTCAGTACAACCCGAATTCTGCCTTGGTAAAAAGCGTGGAAGCATTTTACAGGAAACCGGATAAAACGCAGTTCGAACAGCAGATTATCGCTAAAAACCTTGATGACGTAGGGAATATCGATGCATTCTTTGCTGTACTCTACGGCGACCGTGCCATGAGGCAGGCAGATTTTGAGAAAGCCCGTTCGTATTATGCAAAAGCTCAGAATTTCTCCGGCATTCCTAGATCGGAATGGGACTACGACCAGAAAAAACTGGCACCGCTTCAATATACGGCGACGGCTTATAATGGGTTCAAAAACATTCCTGATCTTGTTTTCGGGCATAATGTATGGGAAAGTTACCAAAGCAGCCCCGCAGAAACTATGGAGAAAGAAGATTATTCAGCTTTTCCTTTCATCAGGCCTGTAATGAGTAAATTTGAACTTTCAGATGCACTTCTCCAGCTTAAAAAGACAGGCAGCGGAAATGATGAAAAAGCGGCAAAAGCCAACCAGCTCATTGGAAATCTCCTGTACAATACATCAATATTAGGATATTACCGTCAATTGTTTGTTATGGATCTTGACAATACGAACGGAGGGAAATATGATTTTCAGGGAACAGACAAACGAAATCCTAACCCGTATTATTATAAAAACTTCCTGGACCGTTCCTATACAGAACCTGATAACTTTGATTTGGCCATCAGCTATTATAAAAAGGCACTGGCTCTTTCTCCTGACAAGGAACATAAAGCAAGGATCCTTTTTCAGATGGCCAGTGCAGAACAGGGGAAATATTATCAGTATGAAGCAAAAAATCCTTCTAAAACCGATTATTCTGATCCTAAGTGGAGCGAGAAGAGCGATGCTTATCAGCAACAGCTCAATCAGATTAAAAACCAGAAATACAGAACCTATTTTGCCATGTTAAAATCCCGGTATGCCGATACGGAAACCGCAAAAAACCTGATGGGAAGCTGTTCTTACTTCGGGTATTTTATGAAGTAAAATTGTTAAATAAAAAAAGGAATCATTTTGATTCCTTTTTTTGTATCTGCAGCCACTCTTCGTGTTTTTTCCTGAAAAGTTCATCTTTATGATCCTGGTTTCGCTGTGCCGCGTCAATGGAATGTGAAGCGTGGATGTCTTCATCCTCTTCGGCAAAGTCAGCCAGCTTTTCGTAGTAGCAATGGATCTGGTCGAGTTCTTTCTCCGTAAGGTCTTCAATATCTACCATTCTGTTGCTTGCTTTTTCGTTGGCTGCAATAAGCTCATTCAGTTTAATCTGAATTGCTTTAGAATCTTTATTCTGAGCCTTCTGAATCAGGAAAACCATCAGGAAGGTGATAATTGTTGTCCCTGTATTAATGACCAGCTGCCAGGTTTCCGAATACTTGAAAACCGGCCCTGAAACCGCCCAAATGATTACAATAAGGGTGGCTCCTATAAACGCGTAAGAACTTCCCGTAAATTTCGTTGCCCAATTTGAAAACTTTTCAAACACATTTTTATCTGAACCTGACATTATATTGATTTTAGCATAAAGTTAAGGATAAAAATTTTTGCAGTAAATATGGTATCTGAATAAAGTTATTTAATTGTTCAGCACTATGAAAAGTACTGTGATGATAACCACCCTTTCTGTTAGATTCATAACTTCAAAAATAAATCCCTCTTCTTTCGGAAAGGGATTTATTTAAGTGTAAGCAAAAGGCTCAATTATCACATTTTAATTTCTACCTCAATTCCTGAAGGAAGTTGTGATTTAATCGTATCTGATAGATCTATTTCAGTTTAAAATATAATCGAACTTTTTGCTCCCTCTTTTAAAGGTTACTTTTTTAGAGAAATTCTTATGACTTAAATAATCTAATAAAGAACAATATTGAGTATCATTTAAATTTGTAGTATCTATAGAATCAATTTGAATTATCTGATCTCCTAATTTAAGATTCTTATTGTCAGATTCTTTCCAAAAAAAACAAAGTTCAATTTGATTTTTATTGGTTTCTGATTTACATATTTTGATTTTTGGTAAAATAGCATATTTTGATTTTTGTTCACTAATTCCAAACGCAATTTCGCTATTTAAAAAATTAAATATAAATCCGTTTTCTAAAATTATTTTGTTTCCTATATTCGATAATTTCATTTCTGCGACAGTTACTTCGTATCCACTAAAATTATAATTATCTAAACCAAGATTTTCAATTTGTGCTTTTTTTAAGGATAATTTTTGTTTTCCGGCAATGGTTGATATAGGATCTCCTTTACCTTTTGTTAAATTATAAAACACACCAAAACCAAATTCTTTTATATAACTATAATCCGGGAATATAATACCACCAAAATGTCCTGTATCAAGAAGTGCTAAAAATTTATGATCATTAACTTTTAGCTCAACAATCGGTATATTTCCAGCCCATTGTACCAAAACAGGTTTATTAAAACTTTCATAAGTAAAAGGCTCTTTAGAAAAAAACAATTTATTTTCAGCTTTTACAAATTTCCAGTTTAGCTTTTTAAGTATGTTGGCTCCAATGATTCCGTCATATTTTAAACATTCATTTTTTGAAAATTTAGAAAAATCAAATTTCACAAACGCAAAATTCGACCATTGGCTTTCTCCTATTTTAAAATCCAGATAAAACAAATCTTTTTCCTCTTCATTTCCCAAAAGATCCTTTATTTTTATTTTTTTTCCAGGATTATCTATATTTTTAAAAATTTGATCATTAAGTACAGAGACAGAAGCCCCCGTGTCGATTAGGAATTTATAATTTTTATCATTTATATTAATTTCAATGAATAAGCCATTATCCGTATCTCCTAAAGCAGAAATTGTTTCTACCGTTTTTTCTAATTTTATTTCACCATTAAACAAATGTTCCTGATCGTTTATTGTTTGTGAGAAGTTAAAATTTAAGATAAACAAAAAAAATACACAAATTGACTTATTCATAGATTTTTATATTTATGCTCTTAATTAATTTCCACCTGCTAGCATACCTATGATTGTACCTATGCCAGTAACAATTCCCATTACAGTTGCTAAAATTGAACCATTGGTTGTAGTACCAGGCTCTGCTCCGTTTGCGTCGGCAGCAAGCCAATTCCAAAAGGCACTTAAAAGACATCCTACTTGGTACCATTTACATCCACCCGCTCTTGCTGTTGTTTCATAACTTTCACCTAAACCAAATAATTTCCTAGACCCCTTTTCAAAATCTACATCTTCCAGTTTTACAATGCCTGCATCCACATGTATTTTCAAAATATAGTGCAGGGCTTCAGTCATTTTAAGCCCATTCATATCTTCTTCATGTACATTCTCAACAATATTGCCATATGCCTCATGAAGCAAAGCATCACCTGCAGGCGTTATACTGCTTAAATGTCCAACAGGATCCAATTCGTTTTTGAGATCAGAGTACGACATGCCAGGGCTGTAAAAGGCTTTTATCTCTTTTGTGAAATTTATGGCTGCGGCTTTTGTACTTTCAACAGCAAATGCTGTATCTATTTCGGCATCATCACGGGATGCAATGCCTGCCTGCGAATGTAGCGGAGCAGAAGAATCTGCATCATTAGAAATTTCATTACTACAGGATAATGTTGATATTCCCATTAGCAACAATACGATAAGAGACAACAGATGTGTCAGTCTAAATTTTTTCATGGTTATTAAATTTTATTTGTTTGGTATCTCAAAAGTATAATTAAAGTTAAAACCACACAAATAAAATTTTAAAATTTTTCCATTAATTTTATTATGTTAAATCACAATACCTTGATAATTCACCTTATTAAATAATCCTTTTAAAACCTCATTTCCAGCCCGTTAATTAATTATAGCCCGTTAAAAGTAAAAAACAGCTGTTAATTTTAAGTAAATAAAAAGTGAATTATTCTGTTTTTACAATCAATATTCTTTATTCCGCCATTTATTACATGCTGTAAAATTTACCTTTAAAAGCCTTGACTCACCTTTCAAACAAAAAATCCGCTCCTTTTTAAAGGAACGGATTTTATATAATCACGGCTTAAGTGCTCGTTATCACACTTTAATTTCAACGTCTACACCTGAAGGAAGTTCTAACTTCATCAGAGCATCCACCGTTTTGGAAGAAGAAGAATAGATATCCATCAGTCTCTTGTGAGCTGATAACTGGAACTGCTCTCTGGCTTTCTTGTTAACGTGCGGAGATCTTAGTACTGTAAAGATTCTCTTGTTGGTTGGCAATGGAATAGGTCCGTTTACAACAGCACCTGTAGCCTTTACCGTTTTTACGATTTTCTCAGCAGACTTGTCTACCAAGTTATAATCGTAAGATTTTAGTTTTATTCTGATTCTTTGTGACATTTCTTGTACTTTAAAAATTAACCTTTTGCTTTAGCAATAATATCTTCAGCAACGTTTTGAGGAGTCTGTGCATACTTTTCCAATTCCATGGAAGAAGTAGCTCTTCCTGATGAAAGTGTTCTCAGCGTTGTTACATATCCGAACATTTCGGAAAGTGGAACTGAACCTTTGATGACAACGGCACCGTTCTTTTCTTCCTGTCCGCTGATCGTACCTCTTCTCTTGTTAAGGTCACCAATGATGTTACCCATATATTCTTCCGGAGTTACAACCTCCAGTTTCATAATAGGCTCCATAATTACCGGCTTTGCAGCACGTCCCGCTTCTTTGAATCCTAATTTTGCAGCCATTTCGAAAGAAAGAGCATCAGAATCCACTGCGTGGAAAGATCCGTCTTTAAGAATCACTTTAATCCCTTCAACTTCAAAACCAGCCAAAGGACCGTTTTTCATTGCCGCTTTAAAGCCTTTTTCAATGGAAGGAACAAATTCCCTAGGAACGTTACCCCCTTTGATCTCATTGACGAATTCCAAACCGATTTTACCTTCTTCAGCAGGTCCCAGTTCAAATACGATATCAGCAAATTTACCTTTACCACCAGATTGTTTTTTATAAACTTCTCTGTGCTGGGCAACTTTTGTTAAGTTTTCTTTGTATTCTACCTGAGGCTGTCCCTGGTTAACTTCAACTTTGAATTCTCTTCTCATACGGTCTACAAGAATGTCAAGGTGAAGCTCACCCATTCCTGAAATAATCGTCTGTCCGGAAGCTTCGTCAGTTTTAACCTGGAACGTAGGATCTTCTTCAGCTAATTTAGCCAAAGCATTACCCATTTTATCCTGGTCAGCTTTGGTTTTAGGTTCTACAGCAATACCAATTACCGGATCCGGGAAAACCATCGATTCTAAAACGATCGGGTGTTTCTCGTCACACATGGTATCACCGGTTTTGATAGATTTGAAACCTACCGCTGCACCGATATCTCCTGCTTCAATATATTCTACAGGATTTTGCTTGTTAGCGTGCATCTGATAGATTCTGGAGATTCTTTCTTTATCTCCTGAACGGGTGTTCAAGATATAAGAACCTGCATCCAGTCTTCCAGAGTATGCTCTGAAGAATGCCAGTCTTCCTACGAAAGGATCGGTAGCAATCTTAAATGCCAAAGCTGCGAAAGGCTCGTCTACAGATGGTTTTCTTGTAATATCAAGATCTGTTCTTGGGTCTGTACCCTTGATATCTTCTTTATCCAATGGTGAAGGCAAATATTTACATACTGCATCCAACATAAACTGTACTCCTTTATTCTTGAATGAAGAACCACAAGTCATTGGGATAATAGATAAATCGATGGTTGCTTTTCTAAGCGCTTCGTTGATTTCGTCTTCTGAAATAGAATCCGGATCTTCGAAGAATTTCTCCATCAAAGTATCATCATAATCAGCAACTGCTTCAACTAATTTCTCTCTGTATTCCAGAACTTCAGCCTTCATGTCTTCAGGAATCGGCACTACTTCGAAAGTAGCTCCCTGTCCTGCTTCGTCCCAAACGATTGCTCTGTTTTTAATTAAGTCTACTACACCTTTGAAATCCTCTTCAGCACCGATTGGTAAAACGATTGGAACTGCATTTGATCCTAACATGGTCTTAACCTGGTTTACCACGTTAAGGAAGTCAGCACCTTGACGGTCCATTTTGTTTACGAATCCCATTCTTGCCACTTTGTAGTTGTCTGCCAGTCTCCAGTTTGTTTCAGACTGAGGCTCTACACCGTCTACTGCAGAGAAAAGGAATACCAATCCATCCAATACTCTCAAAGATCTGTTTACTTCTACGGTGAAGTCAACGTGTCCCGGGGTATCGATGATGTTGAAGTGGTAAGGTTGAGTTTCAGGTAATTTTTTACCCTGGTCTGTTGGGAAGTTCCAAGAACAGGTAGTTGCAGCAGAAGTAATGGTAATACCTCTTTCCGCTTCCTGCTCCATCCAGTCCATAGTAGAAGCACCATCGTGAACCTCACCAATTTTATGGTTTACACCCGTATAGAATAAGATTCTTTCCGTAGTGGTGGTTTTACCGGCATCAATATGCGCGGCAATACCGATATTTCTTGTAAATTTAAGATCTCTACTCATTTCTAATTAGAATTTAAAGTGTGAGAAAGCCTTGTTAGCTTCCGCCATTTTGTGAGTATCCGATTTTTTCTTGTAAGCAGCACCTTCTTCTCTTGAAGCAGCTACCACTTCGTTAGCCAGTTTCAAAGCCATTGACTTATCATTTCTCTTTTTAGAGTAAAGGATTAACCATTTCATTGCCATAGAAATCTTTCTATCAGCTCTGATTGGCATCGGGATCTGGAAGTTGGCTCCACCTACTCTTCTGGAACGTACTTCTACGTGAGGCATAACGTTGGTTAATGCATCTTTCCAGATTTCAAGGGCTGTTTTTTCAGTTTCTCCTTTTTTAGTTTCTACGATCTCCAAAGCATCATAGAAAATTTTGAATGCAATTGACTTCTTACCGTCAAGCATCAGGTTATTTACAAATCTAGTTACCAATTGATCATTAAATTTTGGATCTGGTAACAACGGTCTTTTTTTCGCTTTTGTCTTTCTCATTGTTTCTGTACCTTATTTAATGATTATTTTTTCTTTCCTTTTGCCGGTGCAGCTGGTGCCTGACCTGGTTTTGGTCTCTTAGCTCCGTACTTCGATCTTCTCTGTGTTCTTCCATTCACACCTGCTGTGTCTAAAGCACCTCTTACGATGTGGTAACGTACTCCCGGTAGGTCTTTCACCCTTCCGCCTCTCACCAATACTATCGAGTGCTCCTGAAGATTATGTCCTTCGCCCGGGATGTAGGCGTTGACTTCTTTCCCGTTAGAAAGTCTTACCCTTGCAACTTTTCTAAGTGCAGAGTTAGGTTTCTTAGGAGTGGTAGTATATACTCTCGTACATACTCCTCGTCTTTGTGGACATGAATCAAGGGCAGCCGATTTGCTCTTCTTGGCAAGCGTGGCTCTTCCTTTTCTTACTAATTGTTGAATAGTAGGCATTTAATTGCTTTTATTTTAGGGTGCAAAAATAATAATATTTTTTCAATCCACAAGCAGTTATGGAGAAATAATCCTTTTTATTAAAAATTAATCCACAAGCACTTACGCTAATCCACCATTGTAACCTTAACATTTTTGTTCCAGTTAAATTTTCTGATATTTTCTTTAAGCAGCCTGAGATTACGTTGATTTACCGAATAAACAGAAACCTCTTCTCTGGCTACGGTTACCGGGTTGGTGATCTTTAACACCGCCGCTTTTTTCCAGTTGGACGGAATCTGCCCTTCCAGCCATGGGTCATAGATCACGGCTATGTCATATGAATTGTCGATCGTGTACCGGCTGAGGAATTGTTTAAAATATTTATCTGCCTTCTTTTTATTCTGATTAAACAGAATGGTTTCTTTCGATCCCAGGCCGGCAATATCCAATAAATGAATGTCTGTATAATAGGTAATGGCTCCAATATCATTGGCCACCACTTTTGAACGGTTATAATAGGTATTAAGGAATTTTGCCGACTGGATCTGCTGTTCATAAATGTTTTTGCCCCCGTTATCCAGCATCAGATGAGCGAAAAAAAGCTTGTAGGCCAGGAGAAGGATGTTGATGAATATTAAACCGGAAATTAATCTTTCGTATCTGATATAATTTTTAAAATCTTCTAAAAAGCCTTTTACTTTCGGAATTAGAGCCATTGAAAAACCCGCCATAAGGTAGGCTTCATACCGAAACAACCCTTTCAGATCTGCAAACATGGCATGGCAGAACATTAACAAGGAAAGCACGATAATAAGAAGATTACGGGTTATCACTTCTGAAAAATTCCTGTTCTTAAAATCCCTTACCATAAAAACCAAAGACATCAGAACGGGGAAAAACCCGACTTTATAAAAACTTATATTGAATAGAAGGTTATTTATAACAATGATTTTGAGCTGATGGAAAAAATCTGAATTGAAACTGATCTGCGTCCCCTTTACCACTACCGAATTCGGGAAAAGATATCCGGTATGCTGCTCATTGAAATAACAGAAAACGGCAATCGGGATAAATCCGGTGAGGAGAACCGCCAACGCCTCTCCCCATTTTTTAATTCCCATAAAAACCGCGGCCAGAATTACAAAATAGAACATACTCTCAAAGCGTACCATCCCCATCAGAAGCAAGGAAATATAAAATCCGGAAACATTGGTTCGGCTTTTAAGATTCGAGAGACAGAAAACATTCACTGTAAACAAAAAGACATGAAGGACATGCTCCATACCCGATAAAAGCTGCAAATGCATTACTGAAAAAAACAGGGTAAAGACAACAGCCGCTACCATACTGCTCACCTTCTGAAAAACCTGCGAAAAATACCGAACCAGAATATACACGAGTCCAAATCCTAAAAACATATTGAAATACAGAGGAATGAGATCTATATTTCCAAAAAACTTAAGAAGCACACTTAGCAGATATGTAAACAGCGGGGAAGATGATGTAGAAGAAAATTCATATCTGGTTACTCCCCATACTTCGTACAGCGCAAAATTCTTTGCCATGGCAAGATGGATATAAGCATCATCGATGAGATAGATATAGTGACCGTCTGTTTTAGCAGCAGCAGAAAAATAATACCTGGCGCAGACCGCAGAAAATATAATTAGTGCCAGCAGAAAACTTTTTAGAAAAATACCGGAAGAAGTACCCATACCTTAAATCTATTATAGAAATTCCAAAGATAAGTATCATCAATCAGGAAAATACAGTTTCGGCATGATATTTACTGAATTTGTAGTCTAAAAGTAAACTATATGAAAAATGCCAACATTATAGGCCTGCAGGAGGCCGACTGCCAGAACATTGCTGAAAAACTGAATGTCCTTTTAGCCAATTATTCTGTTTTTTATCAGAATACGAGAGGTTCACACTGGAACATCAAAGGAGACCAGTTTTTTACATTACACCCGAAATTTGAAGAACTTTACAATAGCCTGGTACTGAAAATCGATGAGATTGCTGAAAGGATCCTGACATTAGGAGCAACTCCGGCCCATAACTACTCTGATTATTTAAAAGTTGCCACCATTCAGGAAAGCCAGGAAGTAAGCGACGGTACAAAAAGTGTTGAAATTATTCTGAACTCTTTCAAAGTAGTTATCGATTTACAGAGAGAACTGCTGGATATTACAGATACCGCAGGAGACGAAGGAACAAACTCCCAGATGAGCGACTACATTACAGAACAGGAGAAAGAAGTCTGGATGTATAATTCTTATCTTGGAAAGTAAATAAATTACGACAGCATAAAAAATCACCTTACATTTAGGTGATTTTATTTTTTAATAACTATATTTGCGTAAAAAATACACAATAATGCAGGAAGTACGACTGAACTCAATTTTAGATAACGACTTTTACAAAATTACCATGCAGAATGCCGTGGTAAAGTTATTCCCGGCCTCTATCGTAAAGTACGAATTCATCAACAGGGGAAAGCACCAGTTTCCCGAAGGTTTCGATGCTGCATTGAGAGAAGCAGTAAACAAAATAGCTGAACTTGCCCTGACGAAGGATGAAAAAAAATTCATGGCAAGGACATGCCCGTATATCGACCTTCCCTATCTTGATTTTCTTGAAGGCTATCGTTATGACCCTTCTGAAGTGAATATCCGCCAGGAAGGAACCGAACTTTCCGTAGTAGTTGAAGGGCTTTGGTACAGAACGATACTCTGGGAAGTCCCTTTGTTATCTCTAATCAGCGAACTTCATTATGAAATGAACCATATGGAACGTGATTCCAACGAGGTAGTCATGCATAAGACGCTTGAAAAAGCCGAATCACTGGCGAAGCTCGGGGTTACATTCGCCGAATTCGGAACCCGGAGGAGGCACTCCTATAAAGTTCAGAACCTTGTCATGGAAGCACTGACGCAGAAAGAAGGCTCTGCATTCATCGGAAGCTCCAATGTCTATTTTGCAATGAAATACGGGGTAAAGCCTATCGGCACGCATGCCCATGAATGGTTTATGTTCCATGCTGCGGAATACGGTTTCAAAATGGCCAACGAACTGGCCTTGGAACACTGGGTTGATGTATACAGAGGCGATCTGGGCGTGGCACTTTCCGATACCTATACCACCGATGTCTTTTTCCGGCAGTTTGACAAAAAATTCGCGAAGCTTTTCGACGGGGTACGCCATGACAGCGGGGATCCGCTTGAATTTGCCGATAAAACCATTGCCCATTATCAAAAGCACGGGATCAATCCTTTGTTTAAATACATCATTTTTTCAGATGCTTTGAATCTTGAAAAAGTAGAAGAAATTACCAACTACTGCAGAGGAAAAATAGGCATCTCATTCGGAATAGGGACCAACCTTACCAATGATGTCGGTTTAAAACCGATGAACATTGTCATGAAACTGATCGGGGTACAGGCTCCGAACAAAGAATGGATCCCAACCGTAAAACTTTCCGATGAACACGGAAAATATACCGGAGACCCGAAAATGATTGAGCTGGCAAAAGAATTTTTAAGGATAAAAGATTAGCCAGAATAATAATCAGGAAGCCAAAATGCTCCCATTAAAATTTATAACACGGCAGTGATTTATTTTTAGTATTTTTAGATGACCAATTTATGCAACTCGCAAAATTAAATGTGAGCATGTAACAAAACATTATTAATCATCAAAAATAGATACTATGAAAAAAATCAATTTAACAAAACTTTCAAGACAGGCGTTAAAAGACATTACAGGAGGAGACCTTTATCCCGCTTTGGAATGCTACTCGAACATAGAATGCAGCCGTTACGGCGAAGCTTTAATTATGTGTCCGGACGGAACCTCTTCAATGACCAATTACAGCTGCCTGGGCGGAAAATGTGTTATGAACGCCGGATCCTGCCCTCCTGTTGGAATTGCAGGGCCAGTCCAGGCTCCGTAATAATAACATATCTGTAATCCATATTTATCAGTGAGCCTTTCTTTTCAGGCTCACTTTTTTTTACAGATGATTCATTACATTTAACTAAAATCAAAAAAACAATACCCGAAACCCACCATCCATTTTGAAATCAATTCCTTATGAAAAAAACAACAGCCCGTACCCTGTGGGAATTATTGATCATAAGCCTCATAAAAAATGGCAGCAATTCCGGCAAAATAAATTCTACGGTTTCCCGTAAAACAAATCAATTATTCTTTTTGTAATTTTGAAAGATGGAGATGACATATTTAATAATCGGATGTATAACAGGAGGAATTCTCGGTGCGGTTATTCTGTATTTTGCGCTGAAATCATCAACGGTTTCAAGAAGTGTTTATGATGAGCTGAACAACCTGTACATCAGAAACAGTTCGGATACGGAAAATTCCCGTCAGAAAATTCAGGAACTGTCCCAAAATATTACTAAAGAAAAAGAACTTAGTTTGCAACAGTCGGATCTTCTGAATGATCTTAAAAACGAGTTTGCCAAAACCTCTGCGGAATATGCTTCGTTGAACACCCAGTTTCTGGAACAGAAGCACCTTAACTCCGGACTTTCTGCACAGATTGAAAGCCTGTTGACGGAAAAGCAGCATATGTTTGCCAAAAACGCTGAGCTTACCGCTGTTAACCAAAGCCTGCAAAAATCCCTGGAGACGCAAAAATCGGAAATCAGCAAGATCCAGGAAGAATCAAAGATGCAGTTTGAAAACCTGGCCAACAAAATCCTGGAAGAAAAAACAGAAAAGTTCACCGCACTGAATCAGAATAACTTAAAAAATATCCTTGACCCGTTCCAGGAAAAGATCACCGACCTGAAAAACCGGGTAAACGAAGCCTATGAAAAGGAAAATAAAGAACGTTTTTCACTGGCTGAAAAAGTAAGGGAGCTCGCGGAGCTGAACCAGCAGATTTCGGAAGATGCCAAAAAACTCACCCGGGCCCTGAAAGGCGAAAGCAAAACCCAGGGAAACTGGGGCGAGATGATTCTGGAAAGTATCCTGGAAAAATCCGGACTGGTAAAAGGAAGGGAATATTTTCTCGAACACGAGCTTCGTGATGAAGACAACAAAGCCCTTTTCTCAGAATTTTCAGGTAAAAAAATGCGGCCTGATGCTGTTATAAAATATCCGGATGAAAGGAATGTGATCATTGACTCCAAGGTTTCACTAACTGCTTTTACCGAACTCGTTGATGAAACCGATCAGGATGTTTATTTGATAAAATTAAATCAGCACTTATCTTCCGTTAAAAACCACATCAGCCAGCTGAGCCAGAAAGCATATGACGATTACGGGAAATCCCTGGATTTTGTCATGATGTTTATCCCGAGTGAGCCTGCCTATATTGCGGCAATGCAGGCAGACCAGAATCTCTGGAATTTCGCATATGATAAAAGGATACTGCTGCTCAACCCAAGCAACCTGATCACCTCATTGAAATTGATTGCCGATCTATGGAAACGTGAATACCAGAACAGGAATTCCATGGAAATTGCGGAAAGAGGCGCAAAACTGTATGATAAATTCGTAGGTTTTGTTGATAATCTGGAGAAAGTAGGCCGAAACCTGGATCAGGCCAAAAACGTTTATAATGAAGCGTACAAACAGCTCTCAACAGGAAATGACAATCTTATTACCCAGACCCAGAAACTGAAGTCATTGGGCATAAAGAATAAAAAAGAACTTCCGCAAAGCCTGATTGAGCATTCCCGGATCTCTGCTGATCTTACCGATGAATAAAAATATGCTTAGCCACACAATCCCGACCGATAGCCGGGATTTTCTTTGCTTAAAATTCAATTCAGATGCTCTTAAAAATAATTTTACATAATTTTGCGGAATGTTAATAGAAAGCTTTCAGAACGAAAAAATAAAATACCTTACCCGGCTCCTTACCGACAACAGGTTCCGTAAAAAATCAGGTGTTTTTGCAGCAGAAGGACGGCAGGAAAATGAACGGGCACAGAAATTTGGTTTTGAGGCTGTGGAATTTTTCATCTGCGAAAAGATCTATCAGGAAAACCTGCCGGAAGGAAAAGTTCACCTTATAAGCGACAAAGTATATGAAAAAACGGCTTACAGGGGAAGTTCGGAAGGCATTATCGGAATTTATAAAGCAAAGGAAGCCGATCTTTCTTCATTTACTCCCGGAGAAGATGCTACGGTAATTGTGGTTGAAGGCGTAGAAAAACCCGGAAACCTGGGTGCTATTTTGAGAAGCTGTGAGGCATTCGGAATTGATGCGCTTATTGTTTCAGACGGAAAAACAGACTTTTACAATCCGAATGTGATCAGGTCCAGTGTAGGTTGCCTGTTCGGCATGCAGGTCTTTCAGTCCGATAATCAGCAGACGTTTGAGTACCTTCAGAGCAACAGCTTCAATATTTATACAACGATAATGGATGAAACGGCAGAAGATGTCTCCAAAAGGGATTTTAACCAAAGATCCGCGGTTTTATTCGGAACGGAACATTCAGGACTGAGTGAATTCTGGATAGGGAAAGGCAGAAACACCCTTATTCCTATGGCAGGAAGCATTGATTCCCTGAATCTGAGCAATGCAGTGGCTATTACCTGTTATGAGGCACTGAGGCAGAAAAAAAATAAAATATAATCCTGTTTCAATTGGAAAAACAAAGCCTGTATAAAGATGCATGTGCTTCAGCATATTCAATTCATACAAAATGGCCGGGAACAATCCCGGCCATTCTGGATAGCTGCATGAGGGTTATGCAGCTTTCATAATCAATATAAATTCAGTGAAATAAAGGTTGGCTTCATAAGTAAACGGAACTTATCGTTACAACAGTTCTGTTACTCATGATCAGCTGTTGGTAAAAAATATTTTTTCCATTTCGCTATAGAATTACGGCTTACCCTGAAATGCTCAGCAAGCCTTAGGTTGCTCAGGTTATGTTCTTTCTGAAACATAAGCATTTTGAAAATAGTCTCTTCGTCATAAGATTTTAACTTTTGGTTTTCTGATGACTTTTCGTTACCGGGAATGCCTGTGATGAGATTATTGAGCCTGATAATATCCAGCGGATTCAGTTTCTCCTTATTCAGGATAAAACTGCATAACTCAGATTTATCGGGATACTGCATAAAAATCATATCCTGATAAATTCTTTTATAATCCGGCAACTGACTTTCTTTACGAAGGTCTACGCGCTTCTGCCGGTTGTAGGCTGTCTTTTTCATTTTTACTGATCCATTTGTATAATGTAGTCTTAGGAATTTTATACTGCTCTATAATTTCCTGTTTTGTTTTAGCTCCTGAATACATAAGATGCAATATAAATTCTATGATCTCACGGGTGTAAATATTCTTTCTGAAAACGGGAAGTCCCGTCGCCATTTTACTTTCCGGACTGCGCTGAATACCGGATTGAGGCGAATACAGAATAAGATGTTGAGTATAGAGCCTGAAAAAATCATACTCCAGCAGCTTGCTCCATCGGAGCAGAAGGTAAGTGTTGATTGAATGTGCCTGAAACATTGCTTCCACTTCCCGTTCATCTGTTTTGAGAAAGCTGCAGATCCGGGATACGTCAATCCCGCGCTCTGCAACTTTTTCTTCAATTACTTTGCCTATGTGAATGTTTTTAAAGTCCATAGGTATATATCATGTACATTGTGTTTAAATTATTGCTGATTTAATCAGAAGTTTAGTTAACCGGGGTTGCATAGAACCATCTTTCCAGATAGTCTGATCCGAAAGCATTTACCCAGTTCAGTCCTGTATCGGTTCCCCATCTTTCCAATTTCCCCCATAAATAATAGGTTACATTTCCTGAATTGGTATTTTCAACTGCGATGGTTCCCGTTATTACGGCTCTTGCTGATCCTCTTCCCTGGTCACCTGCGACCCAATATCCTGTTCCTCCTGAAGAAAACACCTGATTAAATGAGGTATCACTTGTAGATAACGCGGCAATATATCTGTTCTGTCCGTCCACGGTAACTACATTGTTCCCTCCCTTTGCCGTGGATCCTATATGCACAAGCCATTTGCCGGGTCCCAGGGTGATTGCTGCGCTATTGATCCGTTTCCAGTTTACGTCAGAAATATCCGGTCCCGTACCCGGAAGGCTTCCCACCGCCGTTGTTTTGGTAGCACTGTTACTCGTTATCCAGCTTGCCGTACCATTGGCATCGGAAGTTAAAATTTTACCATTTCCAGGATTTCCGCCGGATATTTTAATCTGTCCGCTGATGTCAATATTCCCGTTGCTGTACCATCGCAATGCATTGGTATTGGTTGAGGTTCCCAAATAACCGCCTCCATTTCCGAACAGCCTGGGTCCGTCTGCAGTAGCATTATATCCTACCCCGTGATTGGCATCTGAATTTGTTGCATTGCCTTTGAAGTATATATTTTTACCATCCAGCTTAATATCTGTAGTGGCAACATGGTTCCCTAAATTATCTCCTGTAGAAGAAAGCGTCTGCCACGATGCCGTACCGCTGGCATCTGATGTTAATACCTTCCCGCTCCCCGGGCTTCCGCCTGCAATTTTGATCTGCCCGCTGATGTCAACATTTCCGGTACCGTACCATCTGATGGCATTTATTCCATTTACGGTTCCTAAATAACCTCCATTGTTCCCAAACATTCTGGGACCATCAGCAGTGGTATTATAGCCTACCCCATGATTGGTATCTATTGTTCCGGTATTTCCTTTAAAATAAATGTTTTTTCCATCCATTTCAATATCAGCAGTCGCCACATGGTTCCCAAAGTTATCGCCTGCCGAAGCCCAGCTTCCGTCACCTCTCAAAAATGTGGTACTGCTTGCTCCGGAAGGAAGTTTGGCAATACTTACGGCATTGTTGGCAAGATCTGCGGTTGCAATGGTTCCGTCTAATATTTTCGCTGAGGTTACAGCACTTGTGGCAATAGTGGTCGCATTGGTATTAGCGGAAGCCGTCACATCCCCTGTCAAAGCTGCTCTTTCAAAAGAGTTTCCGCTCAGGGTAACTGAGGTTGAACCTGTATATGACAAAGTGGTATCATTGTCTGTCCCGGGAGCCCAGGAGCTACCGTTCCATTTCATTACCTGGCCTGCAGTGCTGCCGGTGGTCAGACCTAAAGTATAAGGACTGGCTGCTGTACCTGCGCCTATACGCAGCAAACCTCCGTTTGCCGTAGCATTAGTCACTTCATTTCCAATAATGCCATCCACTTCAGATGTAATTCCGGTAGAAGGGGTCGCCCAACCTGTTACTCCGGATGCATTAGTGGTCAAAACCTGACCATTAGTCGTACTTCCCTGGATTTTTGACGCGGTCACTGAATTGTCTGCGAGATCACCAGCCTGAATGGACAAATCTTCAATTTTACTGCTGTTGATTTTCCCTGTACCTATCACAGGGGCTGCTGCGCTTCCCGTAAGATCGCCTGCAAGCCTCATAATCCCATTAGCACCTGCTGTAGCGGCATTGGCTGAAATAACATTCCCCGCGATTGAAATCCCTTCTCCAGATGAATAGGATGTTCCGCCGCCTGAGCCGCCGCCTATCTTCTGCCATACATTTGCTGTGGAATCAAAATAATAATAACCGGATGAAGACATATTGGCTGTCTGCCCGATTTGATTAGCAGCACTTGCGCCGGCAGTCACATATACAATAGCTCCGTTCTGAGCTGATCCGTATATATTATTGATATTGGCCGCCCTTAGGGCATCCCCTGGAATCCTCGGAGGGATCATACCTTCCGCACGGCTTCCGTCAGAAGTTTTAGCGGTAACATCCAATGTAGCCGCAGGGGCAGAATTATTGATGCCAACCTGTGCGGACCCATAAAATACGCCTGCCAATAAAAAAACAGACCCTAAACCTTTTTTCATAATATTCATTTTTATTAAAGCAATGAAAATTCATATACCTACCTGTGAATTCATTGTCTTTACATTTATGACTGCAAAACTGGCATATTGAATGCGATGATGCATTATTCTAAAGTCTAAAATCTTTGTAAACCCTAAACTAGACTACAGTATAGATACACCATATATCATTGATTAACAGCATACTAAATACATATTATTATAACCGTTAAATTAGACTTATTTTAATTTTGAATTTTAGGTTCAGATTTAGCAGTATTGCCAGTACAGTGATTTATACACTCCTGCATAAAATCACCTTCAAATGAAATAAAGTTAAATAAATTAGCTATATCGAAATAATCAATAATGATTTAATATTTTTTAACATAAATATTATAATATATTATTACTTTTGCAAATTATCCTCAATATGTATCGATATACATTTTTATTACTTCTACTAATGCTGTTATGCAATGCTCAGAATCATGATATATTATCTTTAGAAAAAGAGGTAATCAGGCTAAACCGTTTAGGCAGGCAAAAGGAATCCCATGAGAAAATTACAATGATGCTGGCCGGTGATATTTCAGATGAAGAATCAGTAAAGCTCAATCTGCTGCTTGCAAATACATTCAGGAGTATCAATGACTATTCTTCAGCGATCTATTACCTGAAAAATGCCCGACATTTTGCTGATGTCAATACCGTTCATGATTCTTTAAAAACCGCATTGGATGCTGAACTGGCTTTTTCTACATTCGATAATAATGATTATGCTGCATCAGAAAAAATAATTATCCGCCTTAGAAACGGAGGATACAAGTATCTCAGCAATGAGAGTAGAGCATACATGATCATGCAGGACGGTTATATTAAATTTCTTGCCAAAAATTACCGGTATGCTGAAGAATGCTTTAATGAAAGCCTTGATATTCTGAAAAGATATTCTTCCTGTAACCAGCCGGCAGTAATGGTAAAGCAGATACAGCTGTATGCCGCTATGAAAAGTACGGACAAAGCACAAGAAATCTATGAAAAATGCATATACCTTTCTCAAAAATGTAAAATTCTCAAATATAAAATTTATGCTACTGAAGAACTTTCCAAGGTGTATAGGGAAAGCAATAACAAGGACCGATTTTTCTACTATACCAAGCTTCTCGATTCTCTTAAGCTGATTGATAGACAGGAACAGAGATTGTCTATGATGCATGCTTCAAACCAGGATTATATGTACAAAGAAAACACAGAACAAATAATGGAAAAAAAGATATACCTGTTTTTCAGTATTATTATGGTCTTGTGCAGTTGTATTCTTTTCATAATCCTGAGAAGAAAAGCCCGGAAAAAAGCCCGGCAATATGAGGACCTGATTTCAAAGATCAGGATCAGCTCGGAACATACGGTATATAACACGGATTCCCCGCACAAGGAGATTGAATCAAGGCTCAGATCTCTGAATAAAAAACAAAAAGATATTGTTGGCCTGGCATTGCAAGGTCTTACCAATAGGGAAATTGCAGAAAAATTATGTGTAAGTGAAGCCACAATAAAATATCACTTTACCAATATCTTTGAAATACTGCAGATTAAAAACAGGAAAGACCTCTTTAAAATCTTTATCAGCCCAAACAATCTGAGCTGAACAGGATAACCTATCCATAGAATTAAATATTCATTTACCGGACTGGACAGGCCGGCAGATCTTATAAACAGGCATAAAAAAAACGCATCATTTATTGATGCGGTTCTTTATTTTTAGCGGCTAAAAATAAATTATTTTTTAACTGCAGCTTTAGCAGAGTCAGTCTTAACTTCAACGCTATCTTTCTTAGCATCAACTTTAGCATCGATAGAATCTTTTTGAACGCTAGCTGTAGAGTCCATATTGTTCTGAAGTGAATCAGCTTTGTTCTCTAAAGAATCAGTAGTTCCTTCAGTAGTGTTAGCTTCAGTTTTTTTACAAGCAACTAGAGAGATTGCAGCGATAGCAGCTACGAATAATGACTTTTTCATAATAAATTAAATTTAATTTTGTTAATATTGTTATAGATAAATCTTTTCTGTTCCATTATTTGAACAAGACAAAGGTATAGCAGATAGAAAGTTTGTTTATGAAAAATAATTGTAATACCTTTGTAAAATCGTTTTACAAGTAAATATCACTGATAATCAATAATTTAATTATTTAACAGTAAATTGACAGATATAGATTTATTGCATTTTGAGCAGCTTAAAAAGGATGTACAGGCTCAATATCTGAAAGAACATACTCCTTCCTACGATGATATTTCGAAATGGAAGGGGATTGACATCATCTATTTTCAGGAAGACCTCCGTAAAAAAGCCAAAGGGAACATCAGCGAAAAATCTTTTTATACTTATTTTAAATCATCGCCGGTTACCAAACTACCGAGGATAGATATGCTCAATTTACTGAGCATCTATGCAGGATACGAATCCTGGTACGAGTTTAAAAAGCAGCATCTTTTTGCCGGGGAACTGTTACGGGATGATGATGATTTATCTGACCATAACATCAGAGAACCGGAGAAAACGGTTCCTTCATCAGCGGATCTTCTTAAAGATGACTTTTCAGATAAAAAAACCGAAGTAAATGCTCCTGAAATTTCTGATTTACAAAAATCAGATACTGAAAACCAAAACTTTAACTCGAAACCGGAAGTTACTTCTATTCCTGTTTCCCAACCCTTAAAACAACGTAAAAATTTCTTACAGAAAAATGCCTGGATCTTCCTTACATCAATTTTAATTGTGGTTACAGGACTTTTAGGATTTAAAGATGTCATTTTTTCCAGAACCTATAAATACTGCTTCAATGATGCCGACCGGGGCGCAGGCGTACTGAATACCCTTGAGATAAAAGTGATCAAAGAAAACGAGTCCCCTATCCTTTATAAAATAAAGCCCGGTGAATGTTTTTATTATTCCACGAAAGACAAAAACCTGAAAATGCAGATCAGCGCGCCTTTTTACGAATATCTTGAAGTCAACAGAAGCCTTGAAAACGCACCGGACGAAGAAATGATTGAACTGAAGCCGGACGATTATAAAATGGCAGCCTATTATTTCTCTATTAAAGACGTAACCGGAGCACCGAAAGAAGAACAGCTTGCCCTGATCAAGCAGAAAAGAAACCAGCTGGAAAACCTGATCAGCAGCAATGCGGTAATATATCAGGTATATGACAACAGCACTTACGGAATTGAAAGACTTGATAAACAAAAGTACATCACGCTTGTGACAACGCCTACTACATCACTTAAAAACCTGACTGTAATAGAAATGAAAAAAGACAACAACGGAAAAATCATCTCCATTAAATTTAAAATTGCAACCACAGATGAAAATAATAAATAACTTTTTAATTTTTACCCTGTTACTTCTTGCATCGGTTTCATGTAATAATAAAAAAGCGGAAATAAGCGACCTGGATAAGCTCAGAAACAGTACAAATACGAAAACCTATCCTGCCGTACAGATGGACAGCACAAAGGCTATCAACCTGATTACCAAACAGAAAGTACAGGAGCTTCTGGATCTGTCTACTCTATATCTTTCCGGGAACAGAAATACAGAGATTGATACTGTGATCTATTCGCAGATGCAGAGCTATTTCCATAAACCGGACAGCTTAACGTTTAAAAAACTGTTCAGTGAGCTGGACAGCCTGAAAGTAAAAAGCGTAAAAGTGAACAACCTGGAAGTCTATAAAGATTTTTATAATGAGGATACGCTGGATTTTGCCAAATTCAGTGTGGAATATTTTGACAGCAGGAATAAATCATTGGGGTCCTTTGAAAAAAACGCACAGTATATCCTGGTTTCCACGCCCAATACCAACAGGGAGTTTAAATTCTTCTTTTTAAATTTCTATTCCAATCCTTTACTGAAGAAAGACAGCACGTCTGTAGGCGTTACCAAATAGTCAAGCGGGATATCATATTCCCAGACATCATCGATATTTTCATCGGGGTTAAAATAATTAACTCCGGTTTTTTTTGACTTTTCAGAAATTCCCTCGAAGAAACCGTCATAAAAACCTTTTCCGTAGCCTACTCTGTTGCCTCTATGGTCGCAGTAGAGCAAAGGGGTAATTACATAGTCAAAATCCAGACACCCTGAATCTTCATCAGAAACCGGCTCGGAAATACCCCATGCATTGGTTTCAAATTCCGTATCGGTAAATATTTCGACGGAGATCAGTTTCATGCCTGCGATTTTAGGGACGAATACCCTGATATTCCGGCTTAAGAAGTAATTAATAAACAACTGTGTATCAATTTCCATAAACTTCTCAATCGGTATAAAGATATGGACTTTCTGACCTGTAATCGGTTTAAAATAATCAACAAAATTCTTAAAAATCCTTTCCGATAACAGGAAAGCCTCATCTGCTGACAAGGCCTTTCTTTTTTGTGTATATTTTTTCCTGAGTTCTGCTTTTAACATAGCGTTTATGCTGCTAAGCCAAAATTTTATATATTTTATCAGACAGACGGACTCTGAACGGAAGCTCAAAAGTAACCTGATCGCCTGTTTTTGCTGTTTCGCATGGACCTCCGTTTGCAAAAATCTCAGTGATGATGATTTCCTGTTCACCGGTTGTAGGACCTGAAATAAGCACTTTATCGCCTACTGAAAGCTCTTTGTTTTCAATTAAAAACTGTGCAATTTTTGATTTTGTATAATAATGCTCTGCTTTTCCAAGCAAAACTTTCTTAACGGATATCTTCTTGCGGATATCTTTTATTACCGCTTTTGCCAGCGGCTGATCAGGCAGCGCACCTGACCTCTTAAATTTCAGCGCATCAGATTTTCCTTTCCTGAACACTTTATTGCCAACCTGAAGCCCTTTTCTTAATTTTAACTGCTCGTCCCACGGTAAATGGATCGTTTCAAGACATTTGTCTGAACAGCAGTTTTCCATGGAGGCTTTGCATTCGTCACACTGAATAAACAGTAAATGACAGGCATCATTGGCACAATTGGTATGGTTGTCACAAGGTCTGCCGCACTGGTGGCACTGTGCGATGATATCGTCTGTAATCCGTTCTCCCAAACGATGGTCAAACACGAAATTTTTTCCGATAAATTTACTTTCGATTCCTTCTTCTTTAATCTGTCGGGTATATTCAATAATTCCGCCTTCCAGCTGGAAAACATTTTTAAACCCCTGATGCTTGAAGTAGGCACTGGCCTTTTCGCAGCGGATCCCGCCTGTACAGTACATCAACAAGTTTTTATCTTCTTTAAAATCCTGTAGCTGCTCGTTAATAATAGGTAAGCTTTCCCTGAAATTTTCCACGTCCGGAGTGATTGCCCCTTCAAAATGCCCCACCTCACTCTCATAATGGTTCCTGAAATCCACTACAATGGTGTTAGGGTCTTCCAGTAAATTATTGAATTCCTGTGCCTTTAAATGCACCCCTCTGTCGGTAACATCAAAAGTATTGTCATTAAGTCCATCGGCAACAATTTTGTGCCTTACTTTTATCGTCAGTTTTAAAAAGGAATGGTCATCATGCTCAACCGCTACGTTTAAACGGATGCCTTTCATAAAATCGTATGCTTCCAGCGTATCCCTGAAAGCTTCGAACTGGTCTGCAGGCACGCTCATCTGGGCGTTGATTCCTTCATGGGCCACATAGATACGGCCAAGCGCATCAAGGACATTCCAGGCTATAAACAGTTCGTCGCGAAATTTTTTGGGATCTTCAATTTTGGCATACGCATAGAAAGACAATGTAAGGCGTTCCTTACCGGCTTCATCAATAAGCCGGGCTCTTTCTTCTGCGCTTAAGGTGTTATACAGTTGCATGCTATAAACGGTTTAAGTGAGAAAAATTTTTGCAAATATAATCATTTTTCAATGCCTCTCAAAGCGTGACAACAGTGAATTATTTCAGGTATGCATTTAACCTTATCTGTGACAATACATCTTATATATGACATTTTGTCTTTAATAAATTTTTAATGTTTGTTAAGATCGGTTTTAACAATTATGACATAATGTATAAAGTATTGCTTATCCTGTTAAATTTTAGTTAAAAATGAAACATTACAGTTTAAGTATCTACTTATTTAGCATTAAATTTGTTTACAATAAAAAGAATTAATCTATTATAAAAAACAATAAGAAAGATATACAATGAAGAGTACTTTAAAAAAACTATTACCTTTCGCAGTAGTTGGCGTAATCTCAGGAGCTACTACCGTTGGAACATTACAATATTTCAATCATGATTCTGCCAACGGGGATCAGTCTTACTTCACCAAATCTGCACCCAACGTTTCTTTTGCAGGCATGAACACGGCAGCAGTGGGTGATGATTTTGTAAAGGCGGCCAAAACCACAGTCCCGGCAGTAGTAACCATTAAAAACTACCAGTCCAGATCAACGAGCAGAGCTTCGGAACAGGACCTTTTTGATTTCTTCTTCGGAGATCCGCTTGGGGGAAGAGGCCAGCAGAAACAGAAACAGCAGATGCCGGACAATATGCCTTCGGGGATGGGATCAGGTGTCATTATTTCTCCGGACGGATATATTATTTCCAATAACCACGTGGTAGCAGGTGCGAATAAACTGGAAGTGGTATTAAGCAATAAGAAATCCTATATCGCAACTTTAGTGGGTACTGATCCCAATACAGATATTTCATTACTGAAAATTGAGGAAAAAGGATTGCCATATTTAAATTTTGCCAATTCAGATAATATTGAAGTAGGACAATGGGTACTTGCGGTTGGAAATCCGCTAGGACTGAATTCTACGGTAACAGCAGGTATTGTCTCTGCAAAAGGCAGGGGAATCGGGATATTAGGTTCACAGGGGAAAGCGGCCAACCCTATTGAAAGCTTTATCCAGACGGATGCGGCGATTAACCCGGGTAACTCAGGAGGCGCTCTGGTGAATACCGTTGGGGAGCTTATCGGAATTAACTCTGCGATTCAGTCAACAACCGGATATTATCAGGGGTACGGGTTTGCTGTTCCTTCAAACTTAGCACGGAAAATCGTTGAAGACATTAAGAAATTCGGGATTGTACAGAGAGGGTTCCTTGGCGTGACTTCCCTGGATTTATCCAATGATATGCAGGTAGCAGGCTATAACAAGCAGAATAAAACCAATATCAAAGCAGGTTCCGGAGTATACGTAACCGGATTCGGGGATAACAGCGGAGCCGAAGATGCGGGCATCAGATCAGGTGATGTGATTACCAAAATTGACAATACTGCTGTTACAGACTTTGCCGACCTTTCTATTGCCATCGGAAGCAAACGTCCGGGTGATAAGGTATTGGTAACCTATCTTAGGAACGGTAAAGAAGCGACTGCTACAGTTACTTTAAGAGACCAGAAAGGAGGGACTTCTGCCAGAACAAAAGCAGACCTCAGCGTAACGGAAAAAATCGGGGCTGAATTCAAACCGCTGGATGATAGATTTAAAACTGACTACGGATTGAACAGCGGGGTTATAGCGGCCAATGTTACAGAAGGAAGCGAGATTGCCAAAATAGGGATTGTGGATAATTATATTGTAGTCGAGATCAACGGTAAACCCGTTAATTCACAGAAAGATGTTGAAAAGATCCTTGATAAATATGCAGGCAACGTATCGGTTAAATTCGTGGATGCCTACGGACAGATGTATACGAGAGGCTTTAAGATGCCTTAACTAAAGAAGAACTAAACTTAACTTCACTCCATATCAAAAAACGCTGCTATTTCATTAATAGCAGCGTTTTTTATTTTTTATTTGTAATTCATTTATTCATTTTTTCGGCGATGCTCCGTTTCTTTTTTCGCTCATAAATAACTTCTACAATTTTGCCTCCCATCCAGGCAAAGGGAAAAAAGGTTAAGAAAATAGAGATTTTATAGAACGTAGGATGATAAGGAAAGACAATAACATCCAACATGGCTATAAACAGCATGATGAAACCGATAAGAATGGCATAGGCCACTTTTGCGTATTTTACAATGATGGCCGTCACTACTCCCCCAACGGTAGTTCCCAATCCGGAAATAAATAAAAGGAAGCCGAAAAAGGCATCATCATTCTGCATGCTCTGAATAAACTTCTGCCAGTGCTCAAACGGAGCAAAAGCTTCAAAAGTAACCCATTGCGGGAATACCCTTATGCCAAGAGTGATAATAAGCCCGGCGATTCCCAGACCTACGATAACCGCAATTGTATTTCTTAAGAAGTTCATTAATCCTGATGTGCGATCATGGAAATTTCGATATCAACATTTTTTGGCAGGCATGAAACCTGTACAGTCTCACGGGCCGGATAGCTTTCAGCATCCAGGTATGAAGCATAGATATCATTCATTACCGCAAAATCATCCATGCTTTTAAGAAAAATAGTTGCTTTCACCACATTTCTAAAAGTCATGCCGGCTTCCGTAAGCACAGCTTCAAGGTTTTTCATCACCTGATGCGTTTCCTTTTCAATACCTTCCACCAGTTTACCGGTTGCAGGATCTACAGGAATCTGCCCGGAAATGTATAATACGCCGTTTGCCATATTGGCTTGTGAATAAGGCCCGATTGCTGCGGGAGCATTAACGGTGTTGATTATTTTTTTCATTAGAATTTATTTTGGGTGCAAATATAAAATTTATATTCTATTTCCATAACAGATATCAAATCTGATGCTAGAACGGCGCATTAGGCTGGGTAAAACTTCTGTCCTTGTATTTTAATGCATCACTTAAGATGTTGGCTTTGATCCCGATAAAGAAATCATAAACTTTATACTGGCCGAAGGGAACCCAGTTGAAGTTAATGGTAAAGCTTCGCTGGTCTCTGGCAAAGCCGATTCTGGTATAAGCCAGCTGTTTGGTCACCATATCATAATGGGTACTGCCGTTGATATTCCAAAAAGGCGTAAGTTTCAGGCTTCCGTCCAGCCCCACTGAAGCCAGCCTGGTAGGCGTCCTTGATGCTGAGCTTTTAGTGAAAGCGTAATTGGCATTGATATTTAAAGTCCAAGCCTGATCAAAATGGGCGTAATTGTCATCATCAAAATAATAATTTTCATTTCTGACTTCTCCTTTGGCCTGGTATTTTTTAGAATACTCGGTCTTCTCCCCGAATATTTCGCTGCTCAGAGGGTAAGACATCTGCACGTTGAATCCCTGTATCCCGAACCCTCCGAAATCTTCCGTCCTGATCCCGGTTTCCTGGCCGGGAAGGTAAATTACCTTATACGGGTCTAAAGATAAGCTTGTGTTGACACTTAATTTATTATCGAAGAAAGAAGACTGCCCGTTAATCGTGATGATGGACCACGGATGGTCTTTTGCTGCAAAATTATAGCTTCCGGAAAGGTTTAAGGATTCAAAAATCTTCAGTTTTTTCACTCCTGTGGAATCACTTTTGGACCTTACCTTCATTTCGATATTATTCCCGATGTTGAAGCCCAATGCCCCTACCATTCCGCTGCTCGGGCTTCCTACAATCCCTCCTTCAAAAATGGAATACGGCGTTAAAGCACCGCTTGCATCATAATAATTCCTGAAATACCCGAAACCGGATCCTCCGAAATCAGGGGAATAGGTAAATCCTATACTTGGGGTCATCATATGCCTGATAGCCTCAATGGCAGATCCCTTTTTAAAGTTTTTCATGCCGTATAAGGTAGTCTGGAGACTTGCCGTGGTGGAAAACGTTGAGTATCCGGAAATCCCTTTATCCACTTCGTTTACAGTAGCATTCCTTATGGGATCATAGTATTTTTTCAGTGTTTTTGTCGTTAAGGCATTATCAATATTAGCTCCTAAACTGAATGTAAAATATTTGGCCAGGGTTGTGTTGGTTCCCAAAGCAATATTGTTCCTCAGGCCGGTCTGCATTTTTTCCCACATGGCCGCAGTAAACAACTCGCCTTCATCAGTCTGTACAAAATTCGTCAAGTTCAATCCTGTATTTACCGTAATATTTTCCAGTAAACCCTGGCGCACTCCTGTTTTGGAACCGAACAGGTAAAACTGGTTGATGGCTACATTCATCTGTGGCAGACGCAGATCTGACAGCCCCGTTGCAAAGTTCTGCGAGTAAGAAGCGGTACCGGTAATGGTTGCCGGCAGTTTCAAAAATCTTTTGGTGATGGTAACCGTAGAGTTCTGCTGGGTATTCAAAACATTCTGGTTAAGGATGTAATTGTTATTTAAAGTATTGTTATAAAATTTTGTACTTACAATATCTACCGAAGCGGAGAATGTAAGAAAAGGATTGGCTTTTGTATCCTGGGTATGCCTCCAGGCAATCCTGTAGGTGCTGGTCTTTCCGTAATCATCCAGCCCTTTGATACCGCGCACTGCAGTTCCCACATCTGCAGAGAAATTACCTGAGTACCGGTATTTTTTTATATAATTCATTTCGGGCCTCAGGTTCCAGCTTCCTTTTGTATAAATATCGGCAAGGATTTTAAGGTCAAAATGTTCCCCGATCGGCTGATAGTAACCCAGCCCGTTCAGGAAGAACCCTACATCCTGCCTTTCCCCGAAACTCGGGATCAGGATCCCGGCAGACCTTTTATCTGAAAAGGGCAGAATGGCAAAAGGCATCACCAGAGGAGTCGGAACCTGCTCAATATACATCTGAATCGGTCCTGAAATGATTGAAGATTTATTTCTTGTTTTAACCAGTTTGATATTGGAAGCCCGCAGGTGGTAATCTGCTGCCGTATCTTTTTTCTTAATGAAATAATCGTCAGTGGTATAATTAGCACGCCTCATGGCAAAGACGGAATCATTATACTTTTTTGTTTTTTCGGCTACAATTACGCCTTCGCTTTCTTCTGTCCTTGCATTGAAAGCAATGGCCTGCCTGGTTTTGGTATTGTACTGAAACTGGTCAGTTTCATATTTTTTGCCGGCCTGGGTAATTACCGCAGGCTCTATAAACCTGCCTGATGAATCCTGCTTGCCGCGCGCAAACATCAGGCTTTTTTCTTCATCGATAGAGATATAATCTGCGTCAATCTGCACATCCTGGTATTTTACCTGCGCATTTTTATTCAGATAAATCATTTTTTTCTGAAAATCCCTCCTGTTATAGTCTGCTTTTGTCTGCATGACATCATCAAGGGCTTCTTTTTTTAAAACAACAGTATCTTGCTTTGCAATAGTATCGTTAGCCACATTTTCGGGCAATTTTTCAGGCGTTTGCTGTGCTAAAAAATTGTTAAAAATTAGGATAATTAAAATTTGTAATATATTTTTGAAGACGGTTTTGGCCAATTTATTTTGTTATATTTATGATATGCAATTAAGGCCCAAAATTAATATAATTTTTAACACTGTAAGATGCACAAAGTAAATTTTAAAATAATTTTATCATTTCTCCTTATTCTGTTCAGTAACTTTATTTTTTCACAGAAAAAATTTATCGTTGTTTTAGATGCCGGACACGGAGGAAGTGATCACGGGGCCAACAGAACCTACTCCGATATCGGAAGGATCGCAGAAAAGGATGTTACCCTTGCCATTACCCTGAAGGTGGGCGAAATGCTTGAGAAAAATAAAGATTTTAAGATAATCTACACCCGGAAGATTGATGAATACCCTTCTTTATCAGACAGGACCAATCTTGCCAACAGGAGTAAAGCAGACCTTTTCGTTTCCATCCACTGCAACTCGTCAAAAAGACCGACGGCTTACGGAACGGAAACTTTTGTACAGGGGCCGGACCAGAATGACACCAACCTGGAAGTGGCCAAAAGGGAAAATGACGTAATTTTCCTGGATGAAAAAGACAAGCAGACCTTCGGTTCTTATGATCCGGGTTCCCCGGAATCTTTAATTGCCCTAAAGCTTCAGCAAAGCCGGTATCTTGAATCAAGCCTGCTGCTGGGAGGACTGGTGGAAAACAATTTTGTAAATAAGGATAAAAGAACTTCAAGAGGGGTATTCCAGAAAAACCTTCACGTTCTCCGTATGAACGCCATGCCTTCCGTGCTTATAGAAACCGGGTTTATCAACCATCCGGAGGAAAGCCATTATTTAGCCTCGGAAAAAGGGCAGGATGAAATTTCGGAAAGTATTTACAAAGCAATTCTTGATTATAAAAAAGCGGTTGACAGAAAATCCGGCAATTCTTATGTTGTAAAGAAGCCCGAGCCTGACAGGCTGGCAGAAGTTGCATTAAAGAATGATTTCAGGATTTTACTGTTGAGCTCCCCAACAAAATATAATGACGGCGACCCGGCTTTAAAAGGACTCAACTATATATTGCCGATTAAAGAAAACGGACAGTATAAATATTATTACGGCGTAACGAATCTGGCTTCGGTAAGGGATGTCAATATCAAGACCGCTAAAGATGCAGGCTTCAGGAATGCGTATGCAGTCGGGTTTATGCCTAATCAGAAGATGAATGCCGGATATTATACTTTGGAAGTATACAGCGGCGATAAACTGAACGGTAATTCATTCATCATGCAGACCCTTAAAGATGTGGAAAGAAATAAAGAAAACGGCGTTTTTTATTATACTTACGGAAAAGCATATACCCTGGAAGATGCAGTGAAGCTTCAGAAAGATATTGAAGCTAAAGGCATTAAGAATACGGTGATCCAAAAAGTTTTCAAATAATAAGAAATAATTTTGAAGTTAAAAAGTTAATGGCTACTTTTGCGACCTCAAAATTTGGCCTATTCGTCTAGTGGTCAGGACTCAAGATTTTCATTCTTGCAACAGGGGTTCGATTCCCCTATAGGCTACGTGAAGCAATACCTAAAAGCTCTTTTACAGAGCTTTTTTGTTTTTAAGTCTGACCGACCGGCCAATGTATTTGTAAATTAATACATAAGTAATAAAATCCTGAAACTTCAGCTTAATGAATTGTTAATAAATAATTTAAGCAGCAGATGCAGCAATTATTGCCGGATAATGAACCTTAATTTCAAAACTATTGATCAAAAATTGATATGATTTTGGTGAATAATCTTTTTTTAATATCAGAAAAATATTATATTTGCACCGTCTGAAAGAGTCATCAGTGACAGAAAATACATGCGTATTTAATAAACCTGATTTCTGCAGACACCAAATTTCAGATCATGCCGGATTTAAAAATACAGGAAGCCAAGCTTCTTTTTAAGAAAATCCACTCTAACCCAAAAAGTTACGATTTAAAGATCAATGAAGACGGGATAACAGGCAGTGATGATAAAATAAGTTTCAGGCTTTACAGGATAGGTGAAAGAGTCGATTTTGAAGTAACAATTGACGAATTTACCTTTACCAATACTACCGGAGAATGGAACAATGCGATGGTTATGCTGAAAAGCACCATCAAAAAATTAGAAAGAGAAGAAGAGAATATTAAAATAGAACAGGCGATCGATAAACTCAGAAAATATTTATCAAACGAAAATTAATTTTTTTAAAAAATAATTTGGTAGATAAAAAAAAAGTTTTTACTTTTGCACTCACATTTGAACGATATGGCAAATCATAAATCAGCATTAAAAAGAATCAGACAAAACGAAGTAAGAAAAGTTCGTAACAGATATTACCACAAAACTGCCAGAACAGCAATTAAGGGGTTAAGAAATGAAGAGGATAAAACTGTTGCTGCAGAACAACTGCCAAAGGTTATCGCTTTATTGGATAAATTAGCTAAGAGAAATATTATCCACAAAAACAAAGCGGCTAACTTAAAAAGCAAATTAACTAAGCACGTTAACAAACTGGCTTAATCAATATAGCTGGCCCGTTCGTCTATCGGTTAGGACCTCAGATTTTCATTCTGGTAAGAGGGGTTCGACTCCCCTACGGGCTACTTAATTTTAATTACTGCTAACCGGGTAATTAAATAAGAGTTGTAAACTTATAAAAACAAAAACACTAACCCTGTAAATTATTTACAGTTTGGTAGATGGCCCGTTCGTCTATCGGTTAGGACCTCAGATTTTCATTCTGGTAAGAGGGGTTCGACTCCCCTACGGGCTACTTAAAGAGATCCATTTTTGGATCTCTTTTTTTATTGCTGTCATTTCATCTTATCAATCGATCAGTTCAAATTTCCCCTGATGGTTTTCTTTTTTCTGAGCAATATATGTATCAATATCTTCCTTATTTTGTCAATTACAAGTATATCTGCTGAATCAGATGTAGGCTTTGAGATTATAATAATTATTTGCCGGAACTCCGTGCGTATAAAAAGGATCAGTCATAATGTATTATTTCTATTTCATAAGGTTGCTTTCCCTCAGATTATAATCATACCGCAGCGTTTCATGTATATCAATTGAAAAGTAAATATTCAATTTAAAACTGTAAAAGTTCTGTAACGTGGTGTTCCATTCTATTTTGACCTTCCTCAGGAATCTGAGCGAAGTTTAAAAATTTTTATGTGAAATACGATGTTGAGATTCCTACGGAATAACAGCTCTGCATAAAGACTTTAAAAAACTGATAAGATGAAAGGATTTAAGACAGAAAATCTATCCTGCTTACAGATAAGAATTTCTATGTATTTTAATTTCTGTACGATCAGGAAAAATATAAATAGAGAATTTCTGTTCTGAACTTTTTGTTTTACTGAAAGGAAGAAAATTGGTATCGTTGGCTCTTGGAAAATTTTTCCTAAGACAACATTTCCGTTACAGTAAAATCCCGGATTGTTTTATTGATGAACGAAACTTCGTAAGTGCAGTCATAATATACAGCATATTCCCCAAGAGTGCCAGAAGGCTGAATACCACAAATAAGGTGAGGAATATGCTGCAGTTTAAATTACTGTTATTTTTTAGCAATTGCTTCTTCGTACCTTCTGCTGATCTCTTTCCAGTTGGTTACGTTCCAGATGGCTGTTAAATAATCTGCTCTTTTGTTCTGGTATTTCAGGTAATATGCATGTTCCCAGACATCGATCCCGAAAATAGGTGCTCCTCTCTGATCTACTACATCCATTAAAGGATTATCCTGGTTGGGTGTTGAAGAAACGAAAAGTTTCCCGGATTTATCCACAGAGAGCCATGCCCATCCTGACCCGAAGCGGTCTGCTCCTGCTTTGCTCATCTTCTCTTTAAAACCATCCATGCTTCCGAATGCATCATTGATAGCCTTGGTAAGCTTTGCTGACGGCTGCGTATTTTTTTCAGGGGTAAGAACAGTCCAGAACAGTTCGTGGTTGTAATGGCCTCCCGCGTTGTTCCTGACAGCCGGGCTCAATTTTGAAGCATTGGACATAATCTGAAACAAAGTCTGCTTTTCCTGCGGCGTCCCTGCAATGGCTTTATTCAGGTTGGCAACATAGGCGGCAGCATGTTTGGAGTAATGGATCTCCATAGTCTGTGCATCAATATTCCCTTCCAATGCATTGTATGCATAAGGCAGGGCCGTCTGCTTAAACTGTGCGAATGCAAACTGCGCCGCAAATACTGCACTCAGAGCAGCTACTTTCATAATCTTCATAATGTTTTGTTTTTTGTATGATTTATGTTTTGACTGGAAGATGGGAGTTTGAAGCTGAAGGTCTGCATAGCGCTCGCAATACTTCCTTTTCCCGGCTTTCAGCCCTTATTTCAATAATTTCTTAATATCTTCAATTAATAGTTCTCTGTCAGGATGGTATTTCCCGGTCAGTTTCGGTATTTTTCCTTTTGCATCTTCATAATTCAGCCCTGAATAGTACAGAACCGGTATATTATCCTGGTTGTATCTGCAGCGGACATTTCCTTCCTGGTCAACAAGTGCAATCATACCGCTGTGGTTCAGGCTTTCGCTTTCATCTTCTTTATCCCCAACATAAATATTAAACTGGTCTGCTATTTTGCCGATATCATCTCTGTTCCCTGTCAAAAAATGCCAGTTCGGGGATTTGACACCGATTTTCCGAGCATGTTCCTTCAATAATTCCGGAGTATCATTTTCCGGATCGATGCTAATCGAAATAATTCCGAAATCTGGGTTATTGATCCTATTCTCAATGGCTCTCATATTCGTATTCATTACAGGACAGATCGTAGGACACCTGCTGAAGAAAAACTCCACCAGATAAACCTTCCCCAGCATATCTTTATTGGTAATTTTTTTGTTATTCTGATCGGTAAGTTCAAAATCCGGGACTTTCATCACCGTGTATAGATTTTTTTTAAAATAACCCATTCCGATACCGATCCCTAAAAACAATAAAGCAATAATGACAACAGGAATAATCACTCTGCTTCTGGTATTATTTCCTTTTTTACTTCTGGACATATTTTGCCGGATCTTTTTTAAACTCGTCTCTGCAGTATACACTGCAAAAACCGTACGTTTTATTTTTATACACTGCCGTATCTTTCATATCGGGCTCCGCAGGCATATGGCAGATCGGATCTTCTGCATTGGCAAATTTCACTTTCTGGACTTGGGATTTTAAAGCTTTACTGCTTTTCTTATGCTTCACTTTAGGTATTTCCTGGGCACACGCCATCAATGAAACCGACAATAATGCCGTTATGATAATTTTGGACTTCATTTGAATTAAATTAAATTGAAATTAATAATGGTATTGAATAGAAACTGACTGGATTTTTAAACTAAACTTAATACAGGTGAATTAATTTTGAACCATTAAGATGCGATGCAAGCTGTTAAGATTAATTGAAATCAAAACATTTTTTAAACTCTAGATGTTAGCAAAGCATATCTTAAAAATTTAGTAAGATCCAATAATTAAAATAAAAATAAATCAGTTTAAAAATAAATTTAAGTTAAAGGAGGATGGAATATCCTGGAAAAATATTCCGAGGCATGAAAACCGGTATAAGCCGAATCAGGATTTTTTACTGAAGCATCAGAGTGAACTGTACCAGAACAGGAAAGGATTTCATTCGATACAAACACATCCAATCCTGAAATTTTGATATCCTGATGATTACTGGACTGCTTCTCTGTTTTGGCAAGTTCTTTTTCCACATAGCATCTTCCTTTACAGTCAGATTGCGGAATACCTCTTTTTTCACAAAGGCTTTTTACGATGTATTTATAATTCACCGCATAATTTACCAATGGCAGAACCGGACGGACTGCAATGGTAAAAATGATGAATATGGAAATGAAAAACCTCAATTGTCAATTCTGTCTTACAAATATACTGCAGAAATGGCTTTTATGACGCACTCATGATGAAAGTCAGTTCTTAAATGATATTATTTTAATTGATTGCTGATGTTAATAAAGTGCCTTTGCTCCCACAGACTGCACAGATATTTAATTATTTTGAAATTATATGCAATCCGCAGGAGATTTATTTTAAAACTTCATCCGCTGAATTCTGACGGCATTTAAAATAGCCAATAATGCCACCCCCACATCGGCAAAAACAGCTTCCCACATTGTTGCTATACCTCCGGCACCCAGAACCAGGACCACCGCTTTTACAGAAAAAGCCAAAATAATATTCTGCCAGACGATTTTTTTTGTCTGTTTCCCGATATTGATGGCCATCGGGATTTTGCTCGGCCTGTCATCCTGGATGACAACATCGGCAGTTTCAATGGTTGCATCGCTTCCCAGTCCGCCCATCGCAATTCCCACATCGCTTAGCGCAACAACCGGAGCATCGTTTACGCCATCGCCGACGAAAGCCACGGTTTGGCTTTCCGCTTTAATTTCTTTGACTTTATTTACTTTATCTTCCGGAAGAAGGTCTCCGTAGGCATTCTGAATTCCCAGTTTGTCTGCAACAAATTGTACAACGGAAGTTTTATCGCCGCTGAGCATAGTCGTTTTTACATGTAATGCATTTAATTTATTGATTGTTAGCTGTACATCTGTTTTAACAGAATCTGCAATCGTCAGGTAGCCGACAAACTTTCTATCGTACGCAACGGCAATTAAAGTGTAGACGATATTTTCAGGTTTGATATCATAACGGATACTGAATCTGTCCAGCAGCTTAAAATTCCCGACTAATAATTCTTTTGCGTTAACGTCAGCTCTTAATCCATGGCCGGCAATTTCCTCTACATTTTCCAATTTTACATTATGATCGATTTCACCGGCATATTCGTGAATGGCCGTAGCAACGGGATGCGAACTTTTACTTTCCAACGCATTGATGAACTTTAGAATTTCATCTTTGTTAAAATCATTTTTAAAATTAACTTCCTGTACTTTGAAAACACCTTCCGTCATCGTTCCGGTTTTATCCATTACCACATGCCGGACCTTTGCCAGGACATCTAAAAAGTTGCTTCCCTTGAATAAAATCCCATGACGGCTTCCTGCACCGATTCCCCCGAAATACCCCAGCGGAATGGAAATCACCAAAGCACAGGGGCAGGAAATCACAAGGAATACCAATGCCCTGTACAGCCAATCTCTGAATAAATAATCTTCGACAAAAAAATAAGGCAACACCGTAATTCCGATGGCCAGAAATACAATAATCGGGGTATATATTTTTGCAAATTTCCTGATAAAGAGTTCTGTAGGAGCTTTCTGTGCCGTTGCATTCTGAACCATTTCCAGGATTTTACTCAGCTTGCTGTCTTTGTATGCTGCGGTTACTTTTACCTGGCTTACGGTGTTCAGATTAATCATTCCGGCTAAGACGGTTTCACCTTTTATTTTAGTATCCGGTTTACTTTCACCTGTTAATGCTGAAGTATTGAATGAAGCCGTTTCTGATAATAGTTCGCCGTCCAGACCTAATTTTTCCCCTGATTTCAACTGAATGATTTCCCCGATATTTACTTTCCCGGCTTTTAGGGTCTGCGGTTTTCCGTCTTTCAGGATCGTTACCTCATCCGGGCGCTGGTCGAGCAGGGTTTTGATATTACTTTTTGCTCTCGTTACGGCTATTGCCTGAAAAACTTCGCCCACTGAATAGAACAGCATTACGGCAACACCTTCCGGATATTCTCCGATACAAAAAGCACCGACGGTTGCAATCCCCATCAGGAAAAACTCAGAAAAAACATCACCGTTCTTTATACTTCCGTAAGCTTCCTTTAATACCGGTAACCCAACCGGAACGTAAGCAATTAAATACCATGCAAGACGGATGAAGCCTTTAAACCAATCGGGTTTCACGTAATAATCCAGTACAATTCCGATCAGCAGTAAGGTAAATGAAATCAGTGCAGGCAGAAACATCTGAAAGGCTGATTGATCTCCCGTATCATGAGCATGGTTATTATCGTGGTCATGACCTTCATGACCATGACTGTCTTGTTGGGGTTCTTTTTTCGGTTTTGCATTGCAGCATTCTTCCATAACTGAATAATTTTAATCAAAATTAAGCTTAAATCCGATGCAATACTATTGCAAACTTTCCAGACAGTTTTCACATATCCCTTTAGCGAAAAGACGTATTTCATCAATCCTGAAATTGCCCTGAACATTTTCCGGAAAGGAAATTTCCTCTTTGCAGGTCGTCTGTTTACATATTTTACAATAAAAATGAAGATGCCTGTCCTGATGGGTTATTTCATTGCAGCCATCGTGGCAAAGCTTATATTTGGTTGTTGTGTTTTCCTGGATGCTGTGAACAATACCTTTTTCTTCAAAAGTTTTCAAGGTTCTGTAAATGGTGGTCCGGTCTGCATTTTCAAAATGATCTTCAATTTCAGACAAGGACAAAGCCGCCTGCTGGGAACTCAGAAAATCATATACCAAAATCCTCATGCCGGTAGGTCTGGTATTTTTATCTGTTAATTTATTTTCGATGTCTTTTTTCATAATAAACCAAATCGGGCTTTTCTAATTATAAGTTAGTGAAAAACTTTCAGACTTCATCTTTCAGGTTTAAAACAAAAAGAATTCTTACTTTTATGCTATGAAAGTTTTAATTGTAAACGGCCCGAACCTGAACCTTTTAGGCACAAGAGAGCCTGAAATCTATGGAACTGTTTCTATGGAGGATTATTTGGAAAAATTAAAATCTGAATTCATGCCTCATGAACTGCATTATTACCAGTCCAATATTGAAGGCGAACTGATCAACAGGCTTCAGGAAGATGATTTTGATGCGCTAGTCATCAATCCCGGAGCTTTTACCCACTATTCTTATGCCATTGCAGATTGCTTAAAAAATATCCGAAAGCCTGCGGTTGAAGTTCATATCAGTAATATTTACAAAAGAGAAGAATTCCGGCAGAAATCTGTGACGGCTGCCAATACCGATGCGGTTTTGTCCGGTTTTGGAATGGACGGTTATCGACTGGCTATCCTGAGTTTTACATCTTAAATAATTGATACAGACGCCTGAATACATTCCCGGTCTGTAAATCGATAGAAAATATAAATAAAAAACCTCATCGGTTGATGAGGTTTCTGTATCAGTTGATGGTTTCTTCCTGCAATTGCGGACCTGAAGCAATCAGCTTTTTACCTTCGTCGGTATTGCAGTACTGCTCAAAGTTCCTGATATATTTTGCCGCAAGATCTTTTGCTTTTTCTTCCCACTCGGAAACATCATTATAGGTATCCCTTGGATCTAAAATCCCTTCTGAAACGTTAGGCAGTTCTGTAGGAACTTCCAGATTCATGATCGGGATCCTTGTTTTCGGAGCATCTTCAATGGATCCGTCGATAATGGCATCAATAATGGCTCTTGTATCTTTCAGAGAAATCCTTTTTCCGGTACCGTTCCAGCCAGTGTTGACCAAGTATGCTTTTGCGCCGTGCTCTTTCATTTTTCCGATCAATGTTTTAGAATACATGGTTGGGTGCAAAGTAAGGAACGCTTCACCGAATGCCGGAGAAAAAGACGGTTCAGGTTCTGTGATTCCCCTCTCAGTTCCTGCCAGCTTTGAAGTATACCCGCAAAGGAAATGATATTGCGCCTGATTTTCGTCCAGTACAGAAACCGGGGGCAATACCCCGAATGCATCTGCGGAAAGATAAACAATCTTGCTTGCATGGCCTGCTTTTGAAGGCAGAACAATTTTATTGATATGGTAAATCGGATAAGAAACTCTTGTGTTTTCTGTAATGGAACCATCCGTATAGTCTGCAATCCCATTGTTCACAACAACATTTTCCAGAAGGGCGTCCCTCTTGATGGCTCTGAAGATATCCGGTTCTTTTTCAGCAGAAAGATCGATTACTTTTGCATAGCAGCCTCCCTCATAGTTGAATACCCCGTTGTTGTCCCAACCGTGTTCGTCATCACCGATCAGGTATCTTTTCGGATCTGCGGACAAAGTTGTTTTCCCGGTTCCTGAAAGTCCGAAGAAAAGGGCAACATCCCCTTCCTCGCCTACGTTTGCAGAACAGTGCATGGAAGCCATGCCTTTTAACGGAAGGTAATAATTCATCATGGCAAACATCCCCTTCTTCATTTCTCCACCATACCAGGTTCCCCCGATGATCTGCAGTTTTTCTGTAAGGTTGAACATCACAAAGTTTTCGGAATTCAGTTCCTGGGCTTCCCAATTCGGATTGGTTGTTTTGGAACCGTTGATTACCGTGAAATCCGGCTCTCCGAAGTTTTCAAGTTCATAATGAGAAGGGCGGATGAACATATTGGTAACGAAATGCGCCTGCCATGCCACTTCAACGATGAACCTTACTTTTAACCTTGTATCGGTATTGGTTCCGCAGAAAGTGTCTACCACATAAATTTTCCTGGATTCGGCAAGCTGCTTCAGCACTAATTCCTTACAAGATCCGAAAATCTCCGGAGTGGTAGGCAAATTCACTTTACCGTCCCAGAAAATCGTGTCTTTTGTAACCTCATCCTGAACAATGTATCTGTCTTTAGGCGAACGACCAGTGAAAATTCCTGTTTTTACTGATACTGCACCAGATTCCGTAAGCTCAGCTTTTTCAAAGCCCTGATTTTCAGGATCCGTTTCAGCCTGGTATAATTCTTCGTACGAAGGATTATAAACAACCTCAAAATTTCCCTTAATCCCTGATTTCTCTAAATCCCGGATGATTTTAGCGTGTTTCATTTTACTTATATTTTCTATTTCTTTTTGGATCTTCAACAAAATTAATATTAATTAATTGTTAAAAGTGGTTTAAATATAATGATATAAGTCAAAATGGCAAATAAAAATACAAGTTTATAACCTGCTGACTATGAATTTATTATCTCTGACCATTCAAAAATTGTATTAAAACCTTTTCCCCAAAAATAGTCCTTAAACCCATCAAATTTTGAGCTCATGACAAAATCTCCTCCCCATGCCCCCAGACTTTTCACAAAAACCGGGCAATCCATGAAAAGGCGGCTCTTAACTGCGGGAATTTCAATGAAATCTGATATTTTTTGCTCATGAATAACCATTAGCTCAGAAAAATTTTCCAATTCGTTACATAGTAAAATTTTTCTTGTAAGATCCGAAAATTCACTTACCTGTTTTTTAGACTTATTTTTAGACTTATAAAGACTGATTCCTTCACGGCTGTCCTGCTTCTGGTTCAGGTGGATAAAAATAAGCTCATTTTTAAAAGGAGGGTTAAAATTTACCTTATCGTATTTTATTTCAGGTACACTCTGGTACAGTACAGCTGATTTCTCTTTGGCTACTGCTATATCATAACCACTTCCGCCCAGACTTATCTTATTTAAATGAAAAGAATCCACGTCAGCCCATTCCCCTAGGTTGGTCATTAACGTAGAGCTGCTGCCCAGCCCGAAGTCTGCAGGAAACTGAAGATTTGTTTTCAGGTGATAGGTAAAATTATTTTTGAATTTAATTTCAGAAAGTAACTGAACATTCTGTAAGGTTTTTAAAATGAATTCAGCACCTGAAGGAATATTGGTTTCTCTGACCTGCCAGTTTTTATAATTAATGACAGCCCTCAACCATAATTTGTTTTGATGATAAGCCTCCCAAAAGATCAGGGATTCTCCGTTATCTGTTTCCCGGAAATAAAACTCTTGTCCGAGCCTGGTAGGTACCGCCAGGACAAGAGCTCCATCCATGGCGAAATATTCTGAAGTAAGCATCAGCTTTCCCGGTGAAAATATTCCGCTCATTATTTATTTTTTATTTTAGATTGCAGAAGCAATAGCTACAGAGGGATCTATTTTTCTGATCAGCCCCTGTAATGTTTTCCCGGGCCCTACTTCTACGAAATTAGAGGCTCCGTCTTTAATCATGTTCTGAACCGACTGCGTCCACTTTACAGGTCCTGTCAACTGGGCAATCAGGTTTTTCTTGATTTCATCAGGATCAGAAACTGAAGTGGTGGTTATGTTCTGGTATACCGGAATAGTTGCTTTCCTGAATTTTGTCTGCTCGATGGCTGCGGCCAGCCTTTCCTGTGCAGGCTGCATCAGCGGAGAATGAAACGCGCCGTTTACCGGCAGTAACAGAGCCCTTTTGGCACCTGCTTCCTTCATTTTGGCACAAGCCTCTTCAACAGCTGCCGTTTCTCCGGAAATCACAAGCTGCCCGGGGCAATTATAATTAGCAGGAACTACGATTCCGTTAACGGATGCGCAGATTTCCTCTACTTTAGCATCATCCAATCCCAAAATAGCGGCCATTGAGCTAGGATTTGCATCACAGGCTGCCTGCATGGCTTTTGCTCTCTCTGAAACCAGTTTCAGGCCATCGGTAAAAGATAAAACGCCGTTAGCAACCAGTGCTGAGAATTCCCCCAGTGAATGCCCTGCTACCATTTCAGCTCCTAGGCCGTTTACCGCTTTAAGCGCAGCTACCGAGTGGATAAAAATAGAAGGCTGGGTAACTTCAGTTTTCTTAAGATCCTCATCCGTTCCGCTGAACATCATTGAAAGGATATCAAACCCTAAAATTTCATTGGCAGATTCCATCAGATCTTTAATATCTTTTCTGGAATCATACAGTTCTTTTCCCATTCCTACGAACTGAGACCCCTGGCCGGGAAATACAAGTGCTTTCATGTATTAATTTAAATATTTTGCAAATATAATGTTAATAATATACTTTAAAACCAACTCAATTGATTTATGGAACTAACCGGATCACACGATAGCCTGTATTGATATAAGCACCGTTTGCTTTTGATTTTACAAACTCAAATTTTGTAGCCAACTGGGTCTGGACTTTGTTGATCTGCCTGAAGATTTCCCCTTTACGGTTCTCTCTGGTCAGCATGTCATTAACCACATCAAAACCGATAATGGCATATTTAGGAGGCGTTTTACAGTATTTGCTTTTATAGGCAGCAAGAATCTCTCTTTCAAAGCTTCCTTCTGTATTGATTTTGCGGTCCATAAGGTATACCAGATTGGCCTGGCTCAGATCATCCACTTTCTTTTCAAAGACAGGAAAATAATTCATGCTGAATGCTTTTACACCCTGCACTTCTTTGGATAAGGCAATCACTCTGTTGGCAAAAGCCTCTCCTGTTGCATCGCTATCACTTGCAAGAATAGCAATTACGGGAGCCGACTGGCCGGTCATCATATTCTGGTCCAGCTGAATATCCGCAGGAGAAGATACCACTGTAATATTGGCATTTTTCAGATTTTTTTCAAGACCTGACTTGATATAGTTCGCATTTTCCTTTTTAGCACCGGATACGATATAGATCTTCTGGTCTGAAAATGCAGATTTCACTTCATCCACAATTTTATCCGCATACGTCTGGTCATTGGTTTCAATAATAATCAGGCTGTTGTAATTATACAATTCCGGGGAATTTGCAAAAGGCGCAACAATAGGGATCTTCTGGTTTTTTGTAAAGTCTAAAACATCAACGACATTCGACTTAAAAAACGGCCCGATAATCAAATCTGTATTATCAGGGTTGATCTGTGTCAGTGAATTGCGGAAAGATCCTTCATTTCCTGAATCCACTATTTTGATATCCAATTTCTGCCCGTTTCTGGCGTTTCTTTCAATAGCAAGCTTTGCGCCCGTCAGGAAATCCATGGCCATGGTTCTGTACTGGGTTTCATTGGTGCTGTACCCGAAAGGCAGCATTAAAACTACGCTCAGCGCATCACCGTTTTTCTTTACATAAGCAGGATCAAGCTTTTTGATCTTCAAGACCATTCCGCTTTTTAAACCGTTGGAAAGCTCAGGATTCAGAGCGATCAGCTCATCAATGGTAATTCCAAATTTATTTACGATAGAGAAAACGGTATCACCCTGCAGAACGGTATAGGTGACATAATCATCAGCTGTTCCCGTGGTAATAGTAGAGGAAGATCTTTCGTTTCCGGAGTCTACCTTCGTTTTTGGGTTGGCTGTTTCTTCAAAAACATCCGCTCCTGTATTTGTTTTTACACCGGATTTTGCAACTTTAATTGTTTCGCCGGGTTTCAGCCCTTTTTCTTCCAGGCCTGGGTTTAAGGCGAAAAGTTCTTCTCTGGTGATATTGAACTGCCTTGAAATCCTGTAATAGTTATCTTTTTGCTGAACAATATATTCTCCTTCTGAAACTTTTGTAACAGGGGTCTCAGTGGCAGACTCTACCGGCTTTACAACCGCCGTAGCTGTTACCGCAACTGTCTGCTGCTGGTTCCCGCCATATTTTTTAATGCTTTCAAAAGGCAGGGAAATTTCATCACCGATTTTCATGTGGGAATCCAGCTCGGGATTAAGTTTCCTGAGGTCGGTTTCCGAAATCCGGTACTGTTTTGTGATTCCGTAAATGGTCTGTTTCGGCTGAAGGACAATTTTTCCTGTCTTGGCATTGTTCACCGATTTGGGTGCGGATACCGTTTTCGGTGCCGGCGCAGCCATTTTATCATTATTAAGCTTTAAAACTTCCCCGATGGCCAGTTTGCCATCTTTCACAGACGGGTTAAGCTTTAGGAGCTCATCTACAGTCAGCCCGTATTTTTTTGCAATATTATAAGGGGTATCGCCTTTTATAACGGTGTGCGATTTCTGAGCAGACACTCCCAAAACCATACATAAACTGGACAGAATAAAAAACCTCTTTATCATATTGGATCATTATAAGTACAAAAATACTTCTTTAAAATTAAATGGCAACAATTATTAGTTTTGACTCATCTATTTGCATTTCTTCTAAACAAGTCTCTATCCAGGAATAGCCGTGGTCTGCAAAGAAGACACTGAAATTATATATCCTTTCCTGCCAGTTTTTAGAAGGATGTACTTCTAAAAAGAGTTTTTCCAGTCTTTCCAGCAGTTCACTTTT
Organism: Chryseobacterium sp. JJR-5R; assembly: GCF_034047335.1. Lineage (NCBI taxonomy): Bacteria > Pseudomonadati > Bacteroidota > Flavobacteriia > Flavobacteriales > Weeksellaceae > Chryseobacterium > Chryseobacterium sp. JJR-5R. Next base: position 385,674 of record NZ_CP139137.1, on the reverse strand, counting down.
CTTAATTTTTTCTGCATGGAGAAGGCGTTTTTTCATTCTCCGGAATGATTTCAGCTGTCTTACTTCTTCCGCTTTCACCATATTCCCGAAAGATTGTTCAGTAGTTTCGGCTGCGTCTTTTAATTCTGAAAACTGGCTGATCAGCATATTTTCTTTTTGCTCCAACAGGGAAAGGACAGCATTATTATCCAGTATTTTATTATTGGTAATCGCTGTAAAGTTCTGAAAAAAATCTTCAGTCCTGAGACCCAGTTTTTCAATTTTACCCCGCGTTTTTTCCTTTATAAAGAGCATGGAGTTCCTCGGGATCAACACAGGAAAAGGGATATTTATTTGTGTAAAATAATCTTTGAGTTCCAGCCAGTACATGATTTCAGCATTGCCTCCGATATAGGCCAGATTCGGCAGCATGGTTTCTTGGTATACCGGACGCATCAGGGCGTTCGGACTGAATTTTTCAGGATGGCTGTCCAGCTCAGCCATGATTTCTGCTTTGGTAAACTGAATATCGGTATCTATAACCACGTACTTCTGACCGTCAAATTCAATTCGGTCCCGGGTTTCGGAAAGGTAGAATAAATTAATTTCACGGGGGTTTACCTGAACTTTTCCGTATTTTTCCGTTAAGAAATTTACTTTTTCTTTTGATGTTTTGTATAAGCTGAAGTTAAGAAGTTCATCCCTGAATGTTTCCTTAACCTGATTTTTCAATTCCTTTGAATCCCCGTCAATCATCAGCAATCCAAATTCCGAAAACAGACGGTTAACCAACGTTTTAATAGCTTTTGTTAATGTATTCCCGGATCTGTATGCTTCTTTCAGCATCAGGATCAGCTCAGTCCCGAATACACAGTCTTTAAATTCCTTTTCAAATTCTGAAATAAAGAAGGTGTCATTGATTTTTATTCTTCCGACTGCACCGCCCGGTCTTTCATTAATCTCATAATAACCGTTTTCCGTTTTAAAATGGTTGATTTCTGCAAAATCGTGGTCTTCGGAAGCCATCCAGTATACGGGAACAAAATTAAAATCCGGAAAGTTTTCTTTTAAATAAGAGCAGGTTTTAATGGTCTGCAGGATTTTGTACACAAAAAAAGCAGGTCCCGAAAAAAGATTCAGCTGATGACCGGTGGTAATTGTGAACGTATTGATCTGTTTCAGGTTTTCAAGGTTTTCGCTCTGTTTTGCAGAAAGCTCAAGGCCTGACATCTGGTTTTCCAGCGTTTCCGCAAGTACTTTTCTCTGAACCGGAGTAAAAGAGCCCTGCTTTAAATGAATCTGATTTTTAAAATGGTCTAAAGAGAATGTATATTCTTCAAATCCCTCAATTTTATGATTCAGAAAGTCTTTTACCAACTGGGGAATGCTTTCTATCTCTTGGAATGATATTTTGTGAATAGTTTTCAACTGTGATACGTTTTAGTTGAACAAATACCATACAATCCCTAGATTCAGCCTGAAATCATAGACCGGATAACTTGGAAATGCATACGCTTTGTTATGTGAAATTACGGTACTGATCTGCTGGCCTTCAATAAAGAAGAACATTTTTTTAACCTTCATATTAAAGTAGATATCAGCAATCGGCTGTCCGCCAATGGAAAATGAATTGGCATCAGGCAGAATATATTCATTAAGAACCGGGAAATATTCCCTTGATGCAAATTTTGAAAAATAATATACTTTAAGTCCCGCCTGGATTTCTGCGGCGTTTTTAAATGCTTTGGACTGGAAAAAGAAATTGGCTCGGCCGATAAATCCCGGCAGAGGCAAAAGATCTTTGTTGGTTAATACATTCTGGAACTGCAGCCTTGTATTCAAATGGAACTTCCCGTAGCTGAAAGTGGCATCACCCCCGATCTGCGAAATATTTACCGGGCTCTCACTTTGCCTCGGCATGGCAGCAGCATCAAAATAGGTATAGTTTTCAATTCTGAAATAACTGGCAAACAGTTCTGTTTTGAACCATTTCAGGTTGATGTTCCCCCCGATTTCCATAACCGACTGGTTTTTTGCATCGGGTAAGTAATAATTAAAGTTCCTGTAGACTGAAGTATTCACCAGATAATTAAATGAAGGATAGGCACTCTGGAAATTTACTTTCGCATTGACAAAATAATCTTTAACAGGCTCGAATTTTAAATTGTTTGCCGTTCTGAGATATGTCCCGAACCGGCTTCCGTTTGAAAACTCCAGGAATGAATTGACCTGAACTTTATCGAAAAGCCTGATCTGTAAATTCCCTACGGCTCCGATTCTGGCTTCTTTTATTTCACCCGAAAGGCTGAAATCAGGCGAAATAATTTCTAAGGTCCCGAATTCGATCATCTGATAGCGGGCTCCTGCATCAAGCTTAAATTTTTCATTGTCCCAAACCAGGCTTACGGTATTGCTGAAATTATCGGAATATTTTTTTGAAGTAAGCGACGCTCCGTTTACCAAGTCTACTACTGTATCAAACCAATAGCCTTCCGCTGAACCCTGGGTATAGTAGTATTTATTTCCCTGATGCGATAGGGTATGTCTTATTTTAAAGGGAATCTTATCTGAATTGAAAGGCGCAAACTGATGCGTCAGGTAATATCTCCTGTAAGAAAACTGTGAGCTTGACGAAGCCAGGTTCACCTGCATATTCTGCCGGTTCCTGGAATCGCTGTTGCCATTCTGGAAAAGACTGTCCACTGCAATTCCCCCGCTTTCCTGGTTGTTTACATTCTGGTGCAGATAATGGGCAAACAATTCATAGTTTCCGCTTTTTGACACGTAATGACCGGAAAACAGAGTATTGTTATTGGCTGCTAAAGAGTTCCTGTACATTCCCTGCGAACGCAGCCCGGTATACTCCAGTGCAAAGTTGAACCGTTTCCCGATATTCTGCGTATAGGTAGAATGTAAAGCAGCACCGTTTTTCATGGCATTATGATAGACGAAAGTGGCAGTCGGCGTTTTTACATCATAATAACGGATGTCATTGACTCCTAAAATCCCATAAGATTTATGAGCAGGCAGCAGTGACAGGTTCTGTTCCGGATTGACTTCATAAGACAGAGGGTTAAACCCTGCCCCGATGTTGGCCACCTGTACCCGTCCGAAATTATCCCTGTTGTTATACTGCGAGAAAATATAGGTCTTGTTAAAGGTCATTACCGTATCAAAGACTTTCTTCTCCGAAAACTGGGTCTGGTACAGATAATCATTGATGGTCGGCTTGAATATTTTCAGGGAATCTTTCTTCCCGGAATCAATAACCAGGGTATCGTCTTTCGGAAGCTGATTGGCGTCTGTTTTATTGACGACCTGGGCTTGCGCAGTGAGGCTGAGGAAAAGTATGATGGAAAGGATGTATTTCATTTGATTGTTGGTTATACAAAATTTTATACAGCAAATCTAACTGTCAGATTTTGTAACGCAAAAATAAGAAATAATAGGGAATAAAAAACCCCGCATAAATATGCGGGGTTGATAAAAAAATATTCAATTTAAAATGTTTGATTAATAGCCAGGGTTTTGCTGGATTGCTTTATTAACATTTATTTCATCTTGTGGAATCGGCAGAGTCCATTTATTACTGTTAAGAGGTAAGTTAGATGGATTTGCAGCCGGATAATTTGCTGAACTCGATGAATAATCAGCCGGATCTCTATTTATCCCAACGCCAGCAAGGCTTCCCAATCTTTTTAAATCTACATATCTATAACCTTCATATGCAAATTCAATTCTTCTCTGTTTAAGAATTTCAGCCCAAGCCTGAGTTGCATTTGTGAATGAAGGCAGAGCTTGAGGCGTAGAGAAACGGGCATCTAATAAGCTTTTAATAGCTGTAGCAGCACCTGCTAAATCATTAGCTGCAGTTCTTGCTTCTGCTTTAATCATATACATTTCTGACAGTCTCATAACCTTAATATCATTGTTGAATCCATTTCCAGCAGTTACTGCAGCAGTAGCTGTACCAGAAACAACTCCTCCATGCTTATTTATAATAAGACGATCTGTATTTCTATAATCAGTGGATGTAGCATAATTTGCATCAATCAAAGAAGAAGGTGCAATGATTACATTTGCTCTTACATCTCCCAATGTAGCCAATGATCCGGCAGGCAAATTAGCTGGGTTCAATAAATTATGTAACGATCTACTTACCTCATAAAAAGGAGAACCTGCTAAATTAGGTCTAACGGAAACCCATCCATTATGAAGATTAGTATCCTGAGAATTCTGATTATTGGTTCTTTTAAACTTAAAAATCACTTCTGAAGTTAATGGCTGAGAATCTGTGAAAAACAAAGCACGATATTCAGCTGGAGTTGCTAAAGTTAAACCTGAACTGGTTATTACGTTATTTGCCCATATTTCAGCATTAGTATAATCTCCCTTAAATGCATAGGCTCTTGCTTTTAGTCCTCGCGCAAATGTTGCATTTGCATAGACACTTGAAAAAGCAATACTATTATTGGTAAAGATTGAAATAGCACTATTCAGATCCGCCTGAATACTTGAATAAAACACTCCGTTCGTAGCTCTTAAATTCTGTTTTTCATCTGGCAAAAAGACTCTGTCTGCTAAAACAGCGGCTAGTGCATTATCATCTTTTAAATTAGTTGAGAAGTAGGCCATTAATTTTAAATGGCAGTAAGCTCTCAGTGTTAGCGCCTGTGCTTTTAAATTTGCAAGTTTTTTTGCATCATCATTATTAACAGGCGTAATTTTATCTGCATATACTAAAACTCTATTAATTCTTGCAAGCGCAAAGTATGTACCGTTCCATAAGTTAATAGGACTTATCTGGCTGGGGTTCATAAAGAAGACATATTCAGTATTAAGTCCCTGACCACCATTTGCATATCCTATGCCAACTTCATCTGTAAAAACTGATGTAAAAACTGATTCTGTCCTACTTGTAAGTTGTAAGTATGCAGCGTTCATTACTTTTTCTATGTCACTGCTGGTCGTTAAAGCTACTTCTTCTGTTAGTGAACCTGGTGTATAAGGATCCAATACATCTTCACTACATGATACTAAAAACAAGCTGCTTGTTAAAATTATAGCATTTATTATTTTTTTCATTTTTTTTAATCTTTAAAATTTAACCATAAGGCCTAATGTAAATGTTCTAGGTGTCGGATATTGATAGACATCATTTGTCCTATTACTTTCAGGATCAAAACCTTTCCAATCTGTCCAAGTATATAAATTCTCACCCTGCAAAGTAATAGTAAGATCTCTTACAAAAGTATTCTGAATGAGACTTTTTGGTAGTCTGTATCCTAATTGAGCATTTCTAAGCCTAACATATGATCCATCTACCAAAAAACGGTCAGAATTATCCTGAGCTGCAAAATTAGCTGCATTTAATGATGGTATGTTAGTATTGGTATTTGTGCTTGTCCACGCATTTAATAAATCACTTGATACATTAAAAGTACCTAAATTAGATGGATCTAAAGAATTTGCTAAGTCATAATCATATCTTGCAAAACTAGATACAAAAGTGAATGTCGTTGATGCAAAAAATCCTTTCCATTCTAAATCGAAACCAAAACCGCCCTGATATTTTGGAAAATTATTATACTTATAAACTTTTCTGTCTGCATTGGTTGGATTTTCTGTAGGATTACCATTAATATCCTCAAATAATAAATTTCCATTAGCCGGATTTACTCCTATATAATGATATACATATGGTAAATTTAGCATATTTCCATTTATTGATCTGTATGTTGGATTTTGGAGTTGATCTACTAAACCAAGTGGATAATTATCAAATGTTTGTTCATTTCTTGCAGCATTAGCTCTTAAAGTAAATCTGGTATTTTCACTTTTTATTACATCATATGCCAAGTTTAACTCAAGTCCTTTATTTACTAATGTTGCATTGGTATTTCTAACAATATTAATAGTTCCGAGTATTGGAGCTGTAGGATCCGGCATAAAAAGATCTATTGTCTTTTTATTATAATGGTCAAAAGATCCTCTGAAACGTCTGTTAAATAACTCCCAATCTAAACCAATATTATATGTTTTTGTAGTTTCCCAACGCAATTGTGGATCTCCAAAATTAATATTATAAATTTGGCCTCCATTATATGAGCTTGCTGCTGCTGCAGGAATTGAATATATATCTGCAAATCGAGGGGGATTAAGGCCTGCAAAAACAGTTCCGTCAATTACCCTTTGATTTCCTACTGTTCCCCAAGAACCTCTAATTTTCAAATCATTAATAAAAGAAACATCTTTCAAAAAATTTTCTTCATTAATATTCCATCTTGCTCCTAAAGACCAGAATGTTCCCCATTGTAAATCTCCAATAAACCTGCTTGTTCCATCTCTTCTGGCAGTAGCTACAAAACCATATCTCTTTTTATAATCGTAATCAAAATTCCCAAAATAAGACACTAAATTATATCTTAGTTGTGAAGCTGAAATCTGAGGAGCATAAAAGTCATTTGTAGATAGATCACCTACATAACCAGCACCAGTATTAGGTATAAAAGTTTTAGGATTCAGGCCTCTCTGCCTCATATTATTTGCCTCGAGATTAGCAAAGTTATATTCAAAATTACCAGCCAGATTAAATGTGTGATCCCCCAGTTTTTTAGAATATTCAAGTCCTAATAAATTATTATAGGTAAATTCTCTTCTGTTATTGATATCTTCAAAACCAGTAAATTCCTGGCCTGCAGCCTGGAATAGCAATGCATTAAATGAATTGGGATATTCTGCTTGAGTAAATCGTGTATTTAATAATTGTGCATTAGTTCTCAACCGTGCTGTTAACTCAGGCAAAATTTTATAAGACACTTCGGATGTTAAGTCTAATCTAGTTTCATCAGTGACATTATTATATTGATTCAATTTATCTATTAGAAAAAGTGGTGTATATAATAATGTTCCGCTGGATTGATATAAGCTAAATAATTGACTTGAATTTTGATATTCTAATGGTGAAACATAGGGAGCTCCTGCATAAGCACCCAAAATATAATTACGATTAATTGCTCCTTCTCCTAAATTTGTAGCTTCCCGGTTTTTAGAGAAACCAGCTGCAATACCTACATAATATCTAAATTTATTATTTTCAGATTTACCATTAATGTTTGATCGGATATTAAATCTTTTTATTCCCGTAGAGGCAAGTATACCGTCCTGATCTAAGTATCCTACTGAAGTGTACGAATTAAAATTTTCCCCTCCTGTTTCAATGCCTAACGTATGGCTAGATAAAACGGCAGGCCTCAAGAAATAATCAACCCAATCTGTATTTATTCCATAATTCGCTATATCATTATCCGACATAGTAGCCCCTTGACCAATACCATATCTTTTCTCTAATGTTAGTAACTGATTGGAATTTGCATAGTTATATCTTTGTCTTTGCAGATATGAAACACCATATTGACTGGAATATGTAAAGTTTAATTTTCCTGAACCATACCTTCCCTGTTTTGTTTTAATAACAACAACACCATTAGAACCCCTATTTCCATATTCTGCTATAGATGTAGCATCTTTCAATACTTGCAGGCTCTCAATATCATTAGGATTTATAGATCTAAAAGTATCACTATTGGATGGAAAGCCATCAATTACGTATAGAGGATCAGTATTACCTTGAAAAGTCCCAACACCTCTAATTATAACTTGTGATTTTGCACCTGGCTGTCCTGTACTGGCAGTGATATTCACTCCAGCTAATTGACCTTGTACTACGTTCATCACATTTGCATTTGGTCTGCCCTCAATAGTTTCACTTGTTACAGACGCAGTAGAAGTTACTGCCGTTTTTTTACTAATAGTTCTATACCCTTGTACAACAACTGTTTCAATTTTAGTTTCTTTAGTTGAATCAACTGGCTTTGTTTGAGCAAAAAATGCCTGCCCTGTGAAAAACAAAACTCCAGCACTCAATACACGTAATCTCACATTCATATTAACAAATTTTAATATTTAAGATGACAAATATGTTAATAAATATTAACACTAACAAACTTCTTATAAATATATGATTATATAAAAACCATCTTAAATCTCTAATATAATATGCTTTACATATTTTTCTAGGTTTATATATCGTTAAATAACTTTATAAGTACTAAATAATAACTGTTAATATTATCTTTAACACTTTTAATATAATACCACGAAAATTATTTAGAATTATTATAAATTAATATATAAAAAAAGCCTGCTCTTTAAAAAGCAGGCTTTGATTATTATCTCAAAATGATAAATTATTTCAATTTCTTCTTCACGGAAACTTCTTCATATACTTCAAGGATGTCTCCCTGTTCGATATCATTGTACCCTTTAAGGTTCAGTCCGCACTCGTAGCCTTTGGTGACTTCTTTGACGTCATCTTTGAAACGCTTCAAGCTTTCAAGCTCTCCGTCGAATTTCACGATACCGTCTCTTAATAGGCGTACTTTGGAGTTTCGGGTCACTTTTCCTGAAAGAACCATACAACCGGCAATTGTTCCCACCTTAGAAATCTTAAAGACTTCCCTGATCTCAACATTCCCGATTACCTGTTCCTGAATTTCCGGAGAAAGCATTCCTTCCATCGCTTCCTTAACTTCGTCAATCGCTTTGTAGATAATTGAATAGGTTCTGATTTCAATTTCTTCACGGTCTGCAAGATCTTTGGCATTCGCGCCTGCTCTTACATTAAATCCGATAATGATGGCATCGGAAGCTGCTGCTAAGTTGATATCGGATTCAGTGATCTGCCCGACACCTGAGTGCAGGATGTTAACACTGATTTCTTCGGTTGATAACCTCTGTAATTGATCAGAAAGTGCTTCCACGGAACCATCAACGTCACCTTTAAGGATAATGTTCAGTTCTTTAAATTCACCTAAAGCAATACGTCTGCCCAGTTCTTCAAGCGTCGTATGTTTTTTAGTCCTGATCGAAAGTTCTCTCTGAAGCTGTTCCCTCTTATTGGCAATTGCTTTACCTTCACTTTCGTCGGCATATACACGGAATTTATCACCCGCTGTAGGCGCACCGTCCAAACCTAAAATGGTTGCCGGAATTGATGGGCCTGCCTCTTCAAGGTTTTTTCCTCTTTCATCAAGCAAAGCTTTTACTTTACCATGGTTTTTACCCGCTACTACATAATCACCGACTTTTAAAGTTCCTGTCTGTACCAGCATAGTGGAAACATATCCTCTACCCTTATCTAAGGATGCTTCAATCACAACACCTTGTGCGGCACGTTCAGGATTCGCTTTCAATTCAAGCATCTCAGCCTGAAGCAATACTTTTTCCAGCAAGGTATCTACATTGTTACCGAATTTCGCCGAAATTTCCTGAGCCTGCACGCTTCCTCCCCATTCTTCTACCAGGATATTCATTCCCGAAAGCTGCTGGCGGATGTTATCCGGATTGGCATTCGGCTTATCTACTTTATTGATTGCAATAATCATCGGAACACCTGCTGCCTGGGCATGGGAAATGGCTTCTTTTGTCTGAGGCATCACATCATCGTCCGCTGCAATTACAATAATAGCAATATCTGTAACCTGCGCACCTCTTGCCCTCATCGCCGTAAAGGCTTCGTGACCCGGTGTATCCAGGAATGTTATTCTCTGACCGTTTTCAAGCTGCACGTTATAGGCACCGATGTGCTGCGTAATCCCTCCAGATTCACCTGCAATCACATTGGTTTTTCTTACATAATCCAGTAATGAAGTTTTACCGTGGTCTACGTGTCCCATTACGGTTACGATAGGCGCTCTTGATAAAAGGCTGTCTTCCGTATCGATATCGTCTTCAGAATCTGCTTCTTCAAGATCAGCGTCAGAGAATTCGATCTTGTATCCGAATTCATCAGCTACCAATAATAAAGTATCAGCTTCCAGCCTTTGGTTCATGGTTACCATTACCCCTAATGAGAAACAGGCAGAAATTACTTCTGTAGGAGAAACATTCATCAAACTTGCCAATTCACCAACCGTGATGAATTCTGTAACTTTTAATGTCCTATCTTGTGCATCGATCTCCTGCTGACGTTCATCCTGTTCTCTACGGTAATTCCTCTTATCTTTTCTGTGTTTCGCAGATTTAGATTTACCTCCTTTATTGGTCAGTTTCTCAAGGGTTTCCTTGATCTGGTTTTTAACCTGTTCATCCGTTAATTCCACAGGCATGGTACGCTGTCCCGGTCTGTTGTTTCCGAAACGGTTTCCGCCTTGTGCACCCTGACCTGCAGGACGATTGACACCACCCTGGCCCGGTGGACGGTTCCCTTGGGCATTGTTTCCAAAACGGTTTCCGCCCGGCCCGGCCTGGCCAGGTGGGCGATTGCCCTGAGCACCTCCCTGGGTATTATTCCCAAAGCGGTTTCCGCCTTGTCCGCCCTGGCCTGCAGGACGGTTCCCCTGGCCTTGACCCTGAGGACGGTTCCCCTGCTGATTGCCTTGTTGATTATTATTATTACCTCCCTGCTGATTGTTGTTTCCGCCCTGAGGATTCTGTCCTCCCGGCTTCTCAATTCTCTTCCTCTTCTTTTTAGCACCTGCTCCTTTAGGGGCAAACTGCGTTAAATCGATCTTTTCTCCTACGATTTTTGGTCCGTCAAGTTTCTGGTAAACCGTTTCGATTTTCTGAGATTCCTGAGGCTGGGATTCTTCCTGGGCCTTTACCGGTTCAGCCGGTTTTACTTCAGCCGGTTTTTCAGCTACAGGTTTCGGAGCTTCTTTTACAGGCTCAGCCGGTTTCTGTACAGGCTTTTCCTCTGCTTTTTTCTCCTCCATTTTCGGTTTGTCTTTTTTCGCAGGTCTGTTTCTAGACTCGATCTGGGACAAATCTATTTTATCCAGAACTTTAAATTCCTGTTTTTCAGGAGTTGCCTTTACCTCAGGTACGGGTACCGGGGCAGGTGCAGGAACAGCTTCTTCTTTTTTCTCTTCCACCACAGGTTCCGGTTTCGGAGCAGGAGTTTCTTCAATCTCAGGCTTTTTAGGCTCCAGGTCTATTTTACCTAAGATTTTAGTTTCCGGTTTATTAGCTTTAGCTCTTATTACTTCAGGGGTTTTCTTTTCTTCAATTTCCAGTTTTTCTTCCGGAACTTTTGTGATCACCACCTCATGGGAAGCCTTACGCTGTTCGCCGTCCTTGGCAAACTCAGCCTCCAATGCAGAATATGCCGCTTCTTCTAATTGAGCGTTAGGATTGCTTTCAACCTCGATACCTTTAGCCTGTAAAAACTCTACTAACCTGGACATCGAAATGTTGAATTCCTTAACCGCTTTATTTAATCTAATTTTTGGCATTTATATTATTTACTGTTTTTTAATTCTTAAAATTAAAGTATTTCCTTTTTACTGTTTATTAAAATTATTTAAAATTTTAATCTTCAAATTCTTCTCTCAGAATCCGTTTCACATCTTCAATGGTTTCTTCTTCAAGATCCACCATATTCAAAAGACTCTCGGTTTCCTTATCCAGTACTGATTTTGCAGTTGTAAGGCCTACTTTCTTAAATTCATCCAGAATCCACTGTTCGATATCGTCATTGAATTCTCTCAAATCCACATCGTCATCTTCACTGGCTTCTCTGTATACATCAATTTCATATCCTGATAACCAGGAAGCCAGTCTGATATTCTGCCCCTGTTTACCGATTACTTTGGAAATTTCTTCAACCGGAGTATATACCAATGCATAATTGGCTTCCTCGTTAATATCAATTTTATTGATCGTCACATTTCCTAATGCTCTCTTCACTAAGATCTCAGGGTTTTTAGACCACTGGATCACATCGATGTTTTCATTTCTCAACTCTCTTACCACGCCATGGATCCTTGAACCTTTAACGCCCACACAGGCACCTACAGGGTCAATTCTGTCATCGTAAGCATCTACTGCAATTTTCGCTTTCTCTCCCGGAATCCTTACCGCTTTCTTCAGCATAATGGTTCCGTCCTGAATTTCAGGGATCTCCAGCTCCAATAATTTCTCTAAGAATTTAGGTGCAGTCCTGGAAATAATAATCTGCGGCTTTGAACCTTTGAAATCTACCGTTTCAACAATAGCTCTGATATTCTCACCCTTTTTAAAGAAGTCTGACGGGATCTGATTTTCTTTAGGCAGAATGAATTCATTCTCTTCATCATCCAGCAAAATCACGTGCTTATGACGGATATGGTGGATTTCCCCTACTACAATTTCCCCGATTTTATCTTTAAACTGCTCGTACAGCATGGCATTGTTGTGTTCCTGCAATTTCGTAGCCAAAATCTGTTTCAGGGTAAGGATATTTCTTCTTCCCAGCTGGGCAACAGGAATCTCCATGGTAAAATCTTCTCCCACTTCGAAGGTAGGGTCAATTTTTTTTGCATCAGAGATTTCAATTTCCAGGTCATCATCTTCAGACATATCGTCTTCAACAATGGTTTTGTTTAAAAATATCTGAAAATCTCCTTTGTCAGGGTTTACAATGACATCAAAATGATCATCCGAATCATATCTTTTTCTCAGAAGTGTCTTCAGAGAATCCTCAATAATTGCCATAAGGTCAATCTTACTGATCCCTTTCTCGTCTTTAAAATCACCAAAGGATTCAATCAACGCTATATTGTCCATTTATTCTTTTTTCTTTTAAAATTTAATCGTTACTAATGCTTTCTTAATCTCAGAGTATGGAATTTCTTTTTCCTCCTCCACATCTACCTTTCCTTTACCCACCTCTTTCGGCTTGCGGTAACGTAAGATCAATGTAATTTTTTCTTCATCCACTTTTGCCAGTTCCCCCTCCACATGTGCTGCATCATTCAGCAAAACGTCAATTTCTCTTCCTATGTTCTTCGCGAACTGTCTTGGGGTTACCAAAGGCTCGCTTAATCCGGCAGACATTACCTGCAGGCTGAAATCGTGTTCTTCACGATCCATATTGAATTCTATGGCACGGCTTGCATCCAGACAATCCTGCAATGAAACTCCGTTATCACCATCCAGGATTACGGTGATATCATCTCCCGCATAAAATTTCAGATCGATAAGAAATAAATCTGTTCTTGCCGCCAGGAATTCATTCAATAATTCTTCAATTTTCTTTCTAAACTCCATACGTTATTTAAATCTTGATTTACCCGTACGAAAAAAGGCTTTCTTCCGAAGGCCTTCCCATGTTTTTCCTGTAAATCCACTGCAAATATACAAATTTTTATTAAAAAAGCAAATATCTTATTATCAGGTTAATAAGTTAAATTTTATTTACACTAATTTAAAAGGCGTTATGATGGTATTTTTATTACTTTTGTGACTGAATTTTTAAAAACATACATTTTGAATATTACTATTGTAGGAACAGGTTATGTAGGACTGGTTACAGGGACCACCTTAGCAGAACTTGGAAATTCAGTATACTGTGTGGATATTGATGAAAAAAAAGTAGAGGGCATGAAAAACGGCGCAGTTCCCATCTATGAGCCGAATCTTGAAGAAATGTTCCTGAGAAATATCCAGTCGGAAAGATTATTTTTCACTACTGACTTAAAGGAAGCACTGGATAAAAGCGAAGTCATTTATCTTGCCCTGCCCACTCCTCCGGGAGAAGACGGATCCGCAGACCTTTCCTATGTATTGAAGGTAGCAAATGACCTGGGAGAAATGATGACGGAATATAAGGTTATCGTTAACAAAAGTACCGTTCCCGTAGGTACTGCCGATAAAGTAAGGGAGGTGATTGCTTCCAAAACACAGATTCCTTTTGACGTGGTTTCCAACCCTGAGTTTTTAAGAGAAGGGTTTGCTGTTGAAGATTCCATGAATCCTGCACGGGTCGTGGTAGGATCGAGCTCAGATAAAGCCAAAGAGATTATGGCTAAAATTTACCAGCCTTTTACCAATACCGGAATCCCTATTATTTTCATGGACGAAAAGTCTTCCGAACTAACGAAATATGCCGCCAATTCATTTTTAGCGGTAAAAATTACGTTTATGAATGAAATTGCCAACTATTGTGAAAAGGTGGGCGCAGACGTAGACAAAGTAAGATTAGGTATGGGAAGTGATGACCGGATCGGACAAAGGTTCCTGTTCCCGGGAATCGGTTACGGAGGAAGCTGCTTTCCGAAAGATGTGAAAGCATTAATCAATTCAGGGAAACAGGAAGATTTTAATTTCCGGATCCTGGAAGCGACAGAAAACGTAAATATAGCCCAGAAAGTAATCCTGGTTTCAGAAATTGAGAAATATTTCGGCGGAAGCATCGAAGGCAGGACCATCGCCATGTGGGGACTTGCTTTCAAAGCGAATACCGATGACATCCGGGAAGCTTCGTCCCTGGACAACATTGCATTGCTTTTGGAAAAAGGTGCACGCATAATAGCTTATGATGCCATTGCAGAAGATAATGTCCGGAAAGTGTTAGGAGATAAAATCCAGTATGCAAAAAGCATGTATGAAGCGCTGGAAGATGCAGATGCCCTGTTCATTGCCACAGAATGGCCTGAATTTAAGAATCCTAATTTTGAATTGATGGGCCGGAAAATGAATAATAAGGTTATTTTCGACGGAAGAAATATGTATCCACTGGAAATTCCTGAACAGAACGGCTTCTATTATAAAAGTATCGGACGTAAAACAATTGTAAATTAAAAAAAGATGAAAAATATAATTATTACCGGCGGTGCAGGATTCATCGGTTCCCATGTGGTAAGAGAATTTGTAAAGAACAATCCGGACTCAATGATCATTAATCTTGATGCCCTTACCTATGCAGGGAACCTGGAAAACCTGACAGATATTGAAAACGAGCCAAATTATGTTTTCGAAAAGGCAGACATTACAGAGCCTGAACAGTTAAGAACTATATTTGAAAAATACAATCCTGATGCCGTGGTCCATCTGGCTGCAGAAAGCCACGTAGACAGAAGCATTACGGATCCGATGGCGTTTATTAATACGAATGTTAACGGAACAGCCAATCTCTTGAACCTCTGCAAAGAGTTCTGGACCCTGAATCCCGACCATACCCACGGAAGATTCCCGGATGAGAAAAGAAACCATCTGTTCTACCATGTTTCTACAGATGAAGTATACGGAAGCTTAGGCGAAACCGGATTCTTTTTAGAAACTACCCCTTATGATCCGCAGTCTCCGTATTCCGCTTCAAAAGCAGCATCTGACCATTTGGTCAGGGCTTACGGAAATACGTACGGAATGCCTTTTATTGTTTCCAACTGCTCAAACAATTACGGGCCGAATCATTTCCCCGAAAAACTGATCCCGCTCTGTATTTCAAATATTATCAATGAGAGGCCACTGCCGATTTACGGTGACGGGAAATATACAAGAGACTGGTTATTTGTTATTGATCATGCAAAAGCAATCCATCAGATCTTCAATGAGGCAAAAACCGGTGAAACGTACAATATAGGAGGATTCAACGAGTGGCAGAATATTGACCTGGTTAAAGAACTCATCAGACAGATGGATGAAAAGCTAGGAAATCCTGCAGGCCATTCTGAAAAGTTAATTACTTATGTTAAAGACAGGCCGGGCCATGACAAGCGGTATGCCATTGATGCTGCAAAGCTGAATACTGAGCTGGGCTGGAAACCGTCGGTAACCTTTGAAGAAGGCTTGGGAAAAACCATCGACTGGTATCTTGAAAACAAGGAGTGGCTGGAGCACGTAACCAGCGGTGATTACCAGAAATATTACGAAAAACAGTACAACTAACACAATACACCATACGATGAAAGGTATCATTTTAGCCGGAGGTTCCGGTACCCGACTTTTTCCCCTCACCATTGCAGTCAGCAAACAGCTTATGCCTGTTTATGACAAACCGATGATTTATTATCCCCTGTCCACTCTGCTGCTGGCCGGGATTAAAGATATCCTTATTATTACCACGCCTCATGACCAGTCCGGTTTTATTAAACTCTTAGGAGACGGATCGCAGATCGGCTGTAACATTGAATATATGGTACAACCAAGCCCGGACGGTCTGGCACAGGCTTTTATCCTGGGTGAACAGTTCATCGGCAGTGATGCTGCGGCATTGGTTCTGGGTGACAATATCTTCTACGGTTCAGAAATGGGCACGCTGCTTAAAAATAAAACCAATCCGGACGGAGGCGTTGTGTTCGCTTATCACGTCTCCGATCCTGAAAGATACGGCGTAGTGGAATTTGATAATGATTTTAAAGCCGTATCCATTGAGGAAAAACCGGCACAGCCTAAATCCAGTTATGCTGTTCCCGGACTTTATTTTTATGATAACGAAGTGGTGGAAATCGCAAAGAACATCAAGCCTTCTCCAAGAGGGGAACTGGAGATTACCGATGTCAACAATGTCTACCTTCAAAAGGGAAAGCTGGAAGTTGGGGTCTTGGACCGTGGGACTGCCTGGCTGGATACCGGAACGTTTGATTCCCTTAACGACGCTTCGGAATTTGTAAGGGTAATTGAGAAAAGGCAGGCATTTAAAATCGGGTGTATTGAGGAAATTGCCTTCAGGAATAAATTCATCGATGAGGAAAAACTGCTGGAAACGGCTGCCAAATATGGTAAGAGCGGGTATGGTGAATACCTGAAACAGCTGGTTAATGAATAGTCCGCTTTTATCTGAGACCTGAATAGGGCAACAGCTTTATCTGAAACCAATCTTATAAATACCTATCTCCATATTATATTACGCATCAGGAAAATCACATTCATTTTCCTGGAAAAAACGATGGTTATTTATTTTACTTTAAATTTGCAAAAAATTTATTTTGAAAACGACAGTTTATACCTCCGAAAAAAAGACCCACTTTTTTCAGGAACTTAAAGCCATTTACAGAGACATCAGGTCTTCTAATTTCCTGGCTTACCAAATGGCAAAGAGAGACCTGCAGTCACAATACAGGCAGTCTTTTTTAGGTTTTTTCTGGGCATTTGCACCTATTATTACCAACTCGCTGGTCTGGATCTTCCTAAGCAGTTCAGGGACGGTAAACGTAAATGCGGACAGCAGTATTCCTTATATTGTATTTGTGGTAATCGGTACAACTTTATGGAGTATTTTTACCGAAGCCCTTCTGATCCCGCTCACTTCCGTAAACGGAGCCAGATCAATCCTTTCTAAGATTAACTTCCCAAAAGAAGCACTTTTGATATCCGGATTTTATAAAATGTTATTCAATCTGGTACTCAAGCTGATCCTCGTCGCCGTTATTTTAGTAATTTTTGGGATAAAGCCGGGAAGCGGAATCTTGTTATTCCCTTTCATATTGCTTGTCATCACTATTTTCTCTTTTTGCATCGGACTGCTTTTTACCCCCATAGGTCTTATTTATACTGACATCAGTAAATTATTGAATACTGCAGTATCATTCATCATGTATATCACGCCGGTTGTATATGCTGTTCCTAGACAAGGGTTGTTTAAAAAACTTTTTCAGGTCAACCCCTTAACATACATGTTTAATGATGCCAGAAACAGCCTGATTGATCTGCCGTTTAATAATACCGCTTTTTTAATTGCAGCAGCAGTAATCAGTTTTTTTGTCATGCTGGTGGGGCTGGTAGTGTTCAGGAAATCAATGCCAATAGTTATTGAAAAAATAGGATAATATGAAAGACCAGGAAAAAGAAATATTGGTATCTGTACAGAATGTTTCCAAGAAGTTTTCGATAGATATGAAATCTTCTCTGAAGTACGGCGCTTTAGATATTATCAAAAGTACGTTAGGCATAAAAATAAACAAAGACCTGCGTCCTAAAGAATTCTGGGCAGTGAATGACATCAGTTTCAAGCTCAGAAGAGGGGAATGTATCGGTCTGATCGGCCATAACGGTGCAGGCAAGAGCTCACTTCTGAAAGTTTTAAACGGACTTTATGCACCGGATAAAGGACAGATTGTTATGAAAGGAAAAATCGGGGCCCTTATTGAACTGGGAGCTGGTTTCAACCCTATTCTTACCGGACGTGAAAACATTTATAACAATGCATCCATACTAGGCTTTACCAAAAAAGAAGTTGAAGATAAAATTGATTCCATTATTGAGTTTTCTGAGATTGAACAGTTTATTGATATGCCGATTCAGAATTATTCGTCCGGAATGAAAGTAAGGCTGGGTTTTGCCATTGCTGCACATCTTGAGCCTGATATTCTGATTATTGATGAAGTCCTGGCAGTTGGTGATTTGGGGTTTGTATTAAAATGTTTTAAAAAAATTGATGAACTTCTTCCGAATACCGCATTGATTTTCGTTTCGCACAGCATGCCGATGATTTCCAGAATCTGCAATCAGATCATTCTTATGGATCATGGGATGGTCAAGTATCAGGGTGATAATATTTCTCAAGGGATTGCACAGTACTATGATCACTTTGATGACATGTCAACTGCTACCGTAATGGAAAGCAGTACCATTACAAATGTTAAAGTGAATACCGATAAAATTTGTATATGGGGCCAGGAAATGAAAGTAAACCTTGGGCTGACCGTTAAGAACTTACAGAAAACACCTTCTATTTATTTTGTAATAAAAGACAAAGAACAGAGAGGGATAGCCAGTTTCATCTGTCATGATTCAATAGAAATAAATTACAAGGAACATAATTTAGAGTATAATGTGGTAATACCGAAAATTGAATTAACGAACGGCTCTTATAATGTTGATTTAGGTATTTATGAAACGCTGTTTAAGGGACCCCTCTGCAGAATTTCCAATATATTTACTTTCTCTGTACAAGAAGGCTTAATAACTTGGGAATCGTTTTATTTAGAATCGAAATGGGACTTGAAACTTGTAGATAGAGATTAAAATAATTTATTAATTTTTAGCACTTAATTTTTTATAGTTTGCTCAAAGAATGACAATTAAAAGATTATTAATATCAATTCTCCCTGCCTCATCAATTTCTAAATTGAAACCCGTATATCATTTTAGATATACGTTGAATAAGCATTTTAAAACAATTGATTATGAGAGGTTGAAACCTAGACATATATATAACAGGGAAATAAAGTATTTTGATCTTTTAATATATGATACGGCATTCCCAAACACAATTTCAGGCTTCAGGTTTGCAGAGTTTAATGCTCTATTAAAGGCATTTGACAATGTAAAAGTAATTGTAGATCCTACAGATTATCCTCAACCTGAAGCAAAAGAAGCACATAAAAGAGATATAATTATTTTAAAGAAAACACATCCGATATCCTATAGAAAGACATTTGCCGGAAGTGTGCATGATATTAAAAACACCAAACTTTTTTATTGTATATTTTTGAATAACATGTACAAAAGCCTGCCCTATGTTGAAAAAAATAAAATAAATTTTGTTTTTACGTTATATCCCGGCGGTGGTTTTGATACAAAGGATGAAGTGGCATTGAAAAAACTGAAGGCGGTATTATCTTCGGAATATTTTAAAGGTGTAATTGTCACACAACAGTTTACAGAAGATTTTATCGTAAAGGAATACAACTGTCCTAAAGATAAAATATTAAATATTTTTGGATGTCTCGTCCCTCAGAATTCAATTAATACAGTCAGGTTAAGACGCTTTAATAAGTCGATGACATTACAGGTTTGCTTTTGTGCAGCAAAATATACTGCAATTGGAGCAGATAAAGGATATGACATCTTTATAGAAACTGCTAAGATATTAGCTTCAAAAGGTCATAATATTCATTTTAATGTTGTAGGCGGCTTTGACAGCAAGGTCATCAGCATCGAAGGTTTTGAAGAATTCTTTACTTTTCACGGTTTACAAAAGTTTGAAGAATTAAAGCCGATATTTTTGGAACAAGATATAATATTATCCCCAAACAGACCTTTTATTCTTAGTATAGGAAGTTTCGACGGCTTCCCGCTCGGAACAGTTGTTGAGGCTGCTTTAAACGGGGCTGTTCCAGTTGTAACAGACGAGCTGAAACAAAATATTGTTTTCGGTGAAGACGAAGCAATTATCGTGAGGCCTGATGCAGAAGAAATAGCAGCAAAAATTGAACGCCTGATAGATAATCCGGAATTGTTAAATTTAATTTCTGAAAAAGCACAAAAAAGATTTGGTGAAATTTATTGTGATGCCTACCAGTTAGACAAAAGAATTGACTTTATAAAAAAACATTTATATGATACCCGTAACTAAACCGTTTCTGCCACCCCAAACAGAATACCAGGAGTACTTAGATAACATCTGGAAGCGACAGTGGTTAACAAACATGGGGCCTTTGGCCAGCCAGCTGGAAATGGAACTGAAAGATCATTTAAATGTTAATCATCTGCTTTTCGTGACCAATGGGACCGTTGCCATCCAGATGGCCATAAAAGCCCTGGATATAAAGGGTGAAATTATTACGACCCCTTTTTCCTTTATAGCAACTACCAGTTCTATCGTCTGGGAAGGCTGCACACCTGTTTTCGTAGATATAGATCCTGACAGCCTGTGCATTGATGCCAAAAAAATTGAAGATGCCATTACCGAAAATACAACAGCTATTCTTGCCACACACGTATACGGTAATCCTTGTGATGTAGAAGCTATTGAAGTTATTGCTGAAAAGCATAATTTAAAAGTAATCTATGATGCAGCGCATGCCTTCGGTGTGGAGGTTAATGGGAAATCTGTTTTTGAATACGGTGATATTTCCACCTGTTCCCTGCATGCTACGAAACTCTATCATTCCATTGAAGGAGGATTGATTATCACAAAAGATCCTGAGCTGCTCAAAAAGCTTGCTTCCATAAGAAATTTCGGGATCTCCGGTTTTAACTCTTTTTCGGAATTGGGCATTAACGGTAAAAATTCTGAGTTCCATGCCGCAATGGGGCTGGCCAACCTGAAATATATTACCCGGATCCATGAGAAAAGAAAGGCGCTGGCAGAGCTATATGATGACAGACTGAAAAACCTTAAAAGCGTAAAACCGTTTTGGCATCAGAGTGCCAGTGAGAATTATGCGTACTATGCCATTGTACTGGAAAGCGAAGAGCTTCTTCTCCGTTTAAAAGCTGAAATGGATAAATATGAAGTATTTACGAGAAGGTATTTTTACCCAAGCCTTGCCTCAGCCCTGCCCTATCTGCCAAAACTGGAACTGCCGGTAACGGAAGATATTTCCAAAAGAGTTTTGTGCCTGCCTCTGTATTATGACCTTACATTTGAAGAGGTAGAATTTGTGACAAGACTAATGTTAAGAATCCAAAACAATTAGATATGTTTAATAATATTTTAGTTATTTCAGATAATCCTTTTTTATGCCGTAAATTAGAAAGCATTGTAATGGATAAAATAAATGCAGAACAGAAAATTGCATTTTCAATAAGCCCTTTTTCTGAAATAGGCGCCTTTAAAAAGTTCATTTCATCTGAGATTTTAGTATTGGATTTAAAAAATGAAGAAAATATCGATTACATTATTGGTCATTATGATTTAATCCTGTCTATACACTGTAAACAGTTTTTCCCTGAAAAGCTGGTAAAAAATGTGAGGTGCATTAATATTCATCCCGGATACAATCCCATAAACAGGGGTTGGTACCCACAGGTTTTCTCCATATATCATGATCTTCCTGTGGGTGCTACCATTCATGAAATTGATAATGATCTGGATCACGGCCCGATCATAGACCGGGAATTTATAAAAAAAGAGGCCTATGATACTTCCGGAATATTATACGATAAAATTTTAGATAAAGAGATTGAACTGTTCCGTAAAAATGCAGATGCTATCCTAAATGACAACTATACCACTTTCTTACCTGAAAATGAAGGAAATCTCTTCCTGAAAAAAGATTTCAATGATCTGTGCCATATTGATCTGCAGGAAGAAACAACAGCCGGAAAATTTATTGACAAACTGAGGGCACTTAGCCATAAAGATTTCAAAAACGCTTATTTTAATGATCCCGAGACCGGTAAAAAAGTGTTTATCTCATTGCAGATAGAACCTTCTAAAGATTAAAACAAGAAGATGAAAGATATTTTAGTAAGTGTCGCAATGCCGAATTATGGCCAGGCAGAATTTATCTCAGAAGCTATACTCGGTGTATTATCCCAACAGGCAAATTTTGAAATTGAACTTATTGTTGCTGATGACTGCTCACCGGATCACACTGAGGACATTGTTCAGCATATTATCCGGACGCATCCTAACGGACATTGGATAAAATATATAAAACATGCTAAAAACAAAGGAGCAATTCCTAATTTTGTATGGACGCTTTCCCAAGCAAAAGGTAAATATATTGCCGCATGTGAAGGTGATGATTACTGGACTGACCCTTTAAAACTGCAGAAGCAGATCGATTTTTTAGAAAATAACAATGACTATATTTTATGTTTCCATAAAGTTAAGATTCTTACCCCAGCGGGAGATATTATTGACGATTTTATCACGAAAATACCGAAGAACTATGAATTAAGAAAAACTTTAGTAGAAAGTTCAAATTATATTCATACCCCTAGTGTCGTCTTTAGAAATATTAATCTTAATGAATATCACAGCTTAGAGTTTCAGAAGACGCCTATCGGGGATTACTTTCTGTATCTGGCTTTGACCAATTACGGCAAAATTGGTTATATAGATGAAGTAATGTGTGTTTATAGACACGGTGTAGGCATATACAGTTCATTGGATAAAATGAAAATGATGAAAGCAGATTTACAGTTATTCATTAATTTATATTCTTTTGAAAAAGATTTGGCAGCTAAAAATATTTTTTATAAAAATATTTTAGGTATTCTGGAAAATATACAGAAAATAAACAATGATCTGACTAATGAAAATAAGCTTCTGACAACACGAAGACATAAAATTATTGAAAAATTATATAGATTTATAAAGAGATAACATTATTCAAACCTTATTAAATAAATATTAGTGCCATATGAAAAAAATAAAACCTCTTGCCTTCTATTTACCTCAGTATCATCCTATCCCAGAGAATGATGAATGGTGGGGAAAAGGTTTTACCGAATGGACCAATGTTGGTAAAGCTAAGCCTCTTTTTAAAGGCCACGAACAGCCGATTTGTCCCGGCGAACTGGGCTATTATGATCTGCGTGTTCCGGAAGTAAGAGAACATCAAGCTCAGATGGCTAAAGATTACGGAGTTCATGGATTTATTTATTACCACTATTGGTTTGGAAATGGAAAGCAGCTATTAGAACGTATCGCCAATGAAGTTTTGGAATCAGGCAAACCGGATTTTCCATTTTGTTTTTGCTGGGCCAATGAAACCTGGTCCGGAATCTGGCATGGTCTTGAAAAAAAAATATTAGTGGAACAGGTGTATCCTGGTGATGAAGACCTGACCGCACATTTTGATTATCTTTTACCGTTCTTTAAAGACAAAAGGTATATAAAAGTAGCTAATAAGCCTCTTCTCATCATTTATGATCCTTCCCACCTTAATAAAAAGGCCCCTGATTATATTTCAAAATTCCGGGCTCTGGCAAAAGAAAACGGATTTGATGATCTATTTATTATCGGAAGCAATAAATTAAGTGATGGCTTAGATTATGCAGGCATGGGATACAATGGCAAAATATCAAATGCATTTCAGAAAGCATGGGTTCCTTATATGGAGGGTAAAGAATTTATTTCTGGAAAAGAATATTATAAAAGAAGAATAAAAACTCTTTTGGGAATTAAGGAAAAGAAAAAACAGAAAATAAAAGCAGAAAAAAGTGTGCGGACTCAAGATGCAGGAATTGTAGTAAATGAAGTAAAATTTATACATGCCAATGTAGAGACCTATCCAATGGTATTATCAACATGGGACAATACACCCAGAAGTGGCTATAATGGAGTGATTTTAGTAAATAACAGTCCTGAGATTTTTAGAAAGCAGTTAGAAAAGGCAATTACATTTTTAAATGAAAAAGAACACACGGAAAGTTTTATCATTTTGAAATCCTGGAATGAATGGGCTGAGGGCAACATTCTAGAACCTGATCTAAAAAATGGCTTTGCTTATCTGGCAGAAGTAAAAAAAATACTAAGTAAATAAATGCTGTATCCGGTAGTTTCTATAATAGTCCCCTGCTATAACCAAGCACAATACCTTAATGAATGCCTGCAATCTGTTATGGATCAAACCTATCAGAATTGGGAATGTATTATTATTAATGACGGTTCTTCTGACAATACAGAACAAACCATAAAAAAATGGATTGATACAGATTCACGCTTCAGATATTTCCGAAAGGAAAACGGCGGCGTCGCTTCAGCAAGAAATATGGGAATTGAAAAAGCTAAAGGTAAATGGATATTGCCTTTGGATGGTGACGATAAAATAGCTGGGCAATATCTGGAGTTGGCTGCAGAAAAATTTAATGAAAATTATACTTTGATTTACTGTGAATCTGAGTTTTTTGGTACTGTTTCAGAAAAATGGAATTTACCAGAATATAGCTTTAGGGAAATACTCTTTAATAACGTGATATTTTGTTCAGCTCTTTTTAAAAAAGCTGATTTTACGGATACAGGCGGTTATGATAAAAACTTATATTATGGACTGGAAGACTGGGACTTTTGGATTTCTCTTTTAGGCCCTGATAAAAAAGTCTATAAGTTAGACTATACAGGATTTTATTACAGACGTAAAGATGAGTCACGGGATACTGCCATAAATGCAGACAAGGAAAAAATAAATTATTCGGAAAACTATATTTATAAAAAACATTTTGAAAAATACACAAAAGAATTCGGTAATTTTTTTGAAATACAAAGGAAGATATTAACATTGGAATATGAACAGATGAGATTAATGCAGAATAATAGAAGATTGAATGATCTGGCCAATGAATCCATTGTAGTAAAAATAAAAAGAAAGTTATTTAAATAATGCTTTCCATCATCATTTCCTCATATCAGCCCCATTATTACGATCAGCTTGTTAAAAATATTAATGAGACCATCGGTAATGATTTTGTGTACGAAATTGTACAGATCCAAAATCCCAATATAATGGGTATTACCAGAGCTTATAATGAGGGTGCCCTGAAAGCAATGTATGATTATTTTCTGTTTTTACATGAAGATGTCCTGTTTAAGACTCAGGACTGGGGATTGAAGCTTATCAGTCATCTGGATCACCCTGATACCGGTGCGATAGGAATTGCAGGATCTTCATATGTTCCGTCTGCTCCCTGCGGATGGTACATTAATAATTCTTCATACAATCATATTTACTGCATTCAGAACAGCAAAAAAAACGCTCCTTCTCTGATTTCTACCTTTCAAAGCGGAGAAACAGAAAAAAGGGCTTTTGCATTGGATGGTGTCTTTATTGCCACCGGAAAGAAAAACTATAAGGAAATCCTATTCAATGAAAATCTTACCGGATTTCATGGATATGATCTTGATTTCAGCCTGAGAATGGCAAAGAAATTTAAAAACTTTGTGATTGGTGACATCCTGATTGAACATTTTTCAGAAGGCAATCCTGATCAGAAATGGTTTGATAATATAACAGAAATAAGAAAAAATATACTCCCGGATTTTAACCAGACAGCTGACATGAATGTTGAAAAAAAAGCTTTTTTAGAGTTCATGAAAAAGTACTTTTCTTATCATCTCATCAGTACAAGGACAATTAGAGAGACTTTACGGTTTTTCCCGAAAAGATTAAATTTCAGAGATAAAACAGAGATTCTTAAAAGTTATTTTTATTATATAAGGTATTCCAAATCATACAATAAAAAATTCACGAATGAATAAGCTGGCCATCATTGTCCCCTATTATAAAATTACCTTCTTCAAAGAAACACTGCTGTCCCTGGAAAACCAGACCGACAGAAGGTTCTCTTTATACATCGGCAATGATGCAAGCCCCGATAATCCTGAAAACCTCATCGGAGAGATTCTGCAGGATATTCCTTTTCAATATTTTAATTATGCTGATAACCTGGGAGGTAAAAACCTTGCCCTGCAGTGGGAAAGAATTCTGGAAAATGTTAGTGAAGAATGGTTTCATATCCTCGGTGACGATGATGTGATCAGTAAGAACTTTGTGGAACAGTTCTATACATCCATTAAAGATATTGAGAAAAACGGCTGCAACGTTGTTAAATATGCCCTTTCACGGATTGATAACGAAGGGAAAATTATAGATAAAGGACCCGTGTTTACAAAGCTGACCGATCCCATTGATAATTTTATGGGAAAATTCACAGAAGGAAAACTGAACAGCCTGAGCGAACATATTTTCAGGAAAAGTAAATTTGACCTGTATGGATTTAAAAAGTTTCCTCTGGCATGGGCTGCCGATGACCTTGCCATCCTGGAATTCAGTGAAGGGAAAGCTATTTATTATATAGATGAAGCAAAAGTTCTGGTAAGGGTAAGCGGGGAAAGCATCAGCGGTCAGCAGGAAAATATGCCGGAAAAACTATTTGCCATTTATCTTTTTGAGCAATATGTCATCCGGAAATTTTATGCCCGGCTTCCAAAGCAGTATCTTCGGAAACTCATTAACCAGCAAATCAGCTATGCATATAAAAATAAACAAAAATTAAAGATCAACCTGGCCAGACTGTATTTATACCTGAAGGATTATAAGAAACTTCTGGAACTTCCTAAAACCTATTATTATTTAGCTGAAAAAAAGAAATGACCATTCCCATTCCCTCAAAAATAAAAGCTTACGGCCATTATCTGCGGTACCTGTACCTGCTGAAGACCAGCCCGCTGCTGAAAAAGCAGCTGCAGGATCCGCTGACCATCCCTGTAATTATCGTTAATTACAACCAGCTGCATGACCTGAAGCAACTGATAGGCTTCCTGATCAGCCGACAGTTTAAGAATATCGTCATTTTAGACAACCATTCAGACTACCCGCCTCTTCTTGAATACTACAGAGCGATTAAAGATGAAGTAACCGTTGAGCTGCTGCCCGAAAATTACGGCCACATGGTTTTTTTTGAGCGGAAAGAGCTTCAGCATAAATACGGAAAAGGCTTTTTTATCCTAACCGATGCCGATATCATCCCCAATCCGTCTTTACCGGAAGATTTTATGGATACCCTTCTGAAACTTATACATACCTATTTCAGAAATGTGACCAAGGTAGGTTTTGCCTTGGACCTTAACACCATTCCCGATTTTTATCCGATGAAAGAAAAAGTAATTGATTGGGAAAAGCAATTCTGGGCCGCCGAAGTGGAAAAAGACCTGTATAAAGCAAACCTGGACACTACTTTTGCACTATACAAGCCCGGATACCCACAGCATTTCAATACCCAGAGTTTTCTTAAAGCATTACGCATTGCCGGTAATTTCACTGCTGTTCACGGGGGATGGTACATCAATCCTGAACAGTTTACGGAAGAAAACCTGCATTACATTAAATCCGTAGGGAAATCCAGCACATGGAAGCTTGATGAGCAGGGTAAACATGACAATAAAGGCCAGGCAGATTATAATTAAACCCTTATTTTTAAGCGTTTAGTTCAGGCAGTGAAATCAGAGAAAATAAATTATAAAAGAAAAGGATGATTATAGGAAGCGGACTTATTGCAAAATCATTACAGCATCTGGATACCGAAAACACGGTATACTTTGCTTCCGGCGTTTCCAATTCCCTGGAAACAAGAAATTCAGAATTTGAAAGGGAATTATCGCTGCTTAGAACAACGGTTCAGAACAATAAAAATTCCAGGTTGGTTTATTTTTCAACCCTGAGCGTTCATGACCAGTCTAAGCAGACCAGTCCGTATGTGCTACATAAACTGCAGGCAGAAGATTTAATAAAAAATATTTCGGAAAATTACCTGATCCTTAGAATCGGGAATATTGTAGGACCAGGAGGGAATCCCAATACCCTGTTTAACTTCCTGAAAAACAGAATCTCAGGCAAAACCCTTTTTACCCTGCATAAAAAAGCGAGAAGAATCCTGGTGGATATTGATGACATATCCCGGATTTTTAAATCGGAGTACAAACATCTGAACAACCGGACGGTTAATTTTTCTTATCCGTATTATTACAGCATGAATGAAATTATAGAAGCCATGGAAGAACAACTGGGCACGGCAGCCATCTATCAGGAAAAGGAAGAAGGCGATTTCTATCCGGTAGCGTTTGACGACTCCGTGACTCAGTATTACTCAGAGATAAATGCGGCTGATTATTTAAAACTGCTGATTAAAAAATACCTTTAAAAACATAAATCAAGATGAGCTTTACCCACATTATCACGACCTCATTCAATGTTCCTTCTGTGAGCTGGAAACAGACCCGGGACGGGAAAAATACCCTCACTAACGAATGGTTTATGGACAGGATTGATATTTTTGACAAATACTGCCTGCCGTCATTTAAAAACCAGACCAACAAAAATTTCTGGTGGATCGTATTTTTTGATGTCAATACGCCGGAATTTTATAAAGAGCGAATCAAGGAAATTGAAAAAGAATTTCCCAGGTTCAAACCTTATTTTGTAAATGATCATGACGAAAAAAATGCAAGGCTTCCTGAAATAATCCTGGAATATACAGGAAATTCAGACTTCCTGATCACGACAGATGTTGATAACGATGATATTCTTCATATGGAGTATGTAGAGACCATCCAGCGTTTATATCAACCTGTAGATAATCTTGTGATTGACCTTAGAAGAGGCCTTCAACTTACCCACACTTCAGGAAATAAAGCATTCATCACCGAATATTATTCCGTGGCCAATCCTTTTGTAAGCCTGGTGGAAAGTGTACAGGATTTCAAAACGGTTACCCATCATTTTCATCATCAGTACCGCAATTTTAAAGATATTGCTGTTTTTGATGAGAAACCGCTTTACATTCAGTTTATCCATCAGAATAATCTGGCCAATAAGACGTTTAATAATAAACGGTTTTATAATATCAACTTTAATGATTATGGGCTGAAAGGCGAAAATCATTTTAAAATATCTTTTTTCAAAACACTTACCTACAATCTAAAAAGATACCTCAATTTTATAATCCCGAAAAGATCATGAATATCTCCGTAATTATCCCCGTATATAATGCTGCTGAATATGTAGAAAAATCGGTACGTTCTGTCCTGCAGTTTGATATTGTAAAAGAAATACTGCTAATAGATGACGGGTCTCAAGATAATTCTGCTGAAATATGCAAAACTATCGCAGCAACAGATTCCCGGATAAAGTTTATGCAGCATCCTGACAAAAAGAACCATGGGGTTTCCGCTACGAGAAACTTGGGGATTGATCTGGCTTCCCAGGAGTTCATTTCCTTTCTGGATGCAGATGATTATTACCTTCCCAACCGTTTTGATGCAGAAAAGGAATATTTAAAAAACCCGGGGATTGACGGGGTATTCGGGGCTCTGGCCACAGAATTCATCAGTGATGAAGGCAGAAGGCAGTACATGGAAAAATTTGCAACAGACGGCCTTACAACCGTTCGTAAAGAAGGTGAAGGGAAAGAAATATTTCTTGGGCTGACAGGAATTACTAAAGATTTCGGGACCTTTTTTTCTATGATTGCACTTACCGTAAGAAAATCAGCATTGGACAGATACAGCCTCCGGCTCAGTGAAAAGATGAAGATCGGCGAAGATAAGGAATTTATCATAAAATTATCTTATCATACCCATCTGAAATCCGGATTAATTAATGTTCCGGTAGCTATACGTACAGGGCATGAAAACAATACCATCACCAAAATAAAGAATAATTCGGGAGCATTCTTCCATCATAATTATTTGTTGTATTCTTCTCTATACCAATGGGCTAAAAAGCACAGAGATATTCCAGAAGAAGCCAGGGAACTTTTTAAGTACAAATCCCTTTCTTCTAAAGTGGCAAGTGATAAAGGGCTGTTAAAATATTTTAATTTTATCCGGTATTCTTTATTCAATCCCAAGCTTCTTAAGACAAGGTACAGGTATTATGCTTTAAAAAATAATTATTAATCCATGATAACTTTACCAACATGAATACACAGGAAGTTAAAAGCGTAAGTCCCGGCATAACAGAAATTTCTGTCATCATGCTTACCTATAATCATGCTGATTATTTAAAACAGGCTATTGAAGGCATACTCGCTCAGAAAACAGATTTTAATATTGAGCTGATTATATGCAATGACCACTCTCCAGATCATTCCGATGACGTAATTAATGAACTGGCAAAAGCGTATCCTGATATCATTCGTTATTTTAAACATGAGAAGAATATCGGCTTTGTAGAAAACCAGAGATTTGCATTTTCTAAAGTACGGGGAAATTATATCGCCTACTGTGAAGGAGACGACTACTGGACCGATGAAAATAAGTTACAGTTTCAGTTTGACTTTCTGGAAAAAAACCCTGAATACAGTATGGTGACTGCCAGAAATCTTCTTCTTTATCAGAATGACCATAAAATTACCAATGACGGCAAAGAATATATGTTCCACGGTAAAGAATATATAGATTATACGCTGGATACTTTCTTCAGGCAGAGGCCTACCCAGACTTTTACTTATCTGATCAGGAAAAAGTGGCTGGATGAAAAATGGATAGATATCTATCCTGATTACAGGGATCTGTACTATTTCTATCACCTTCTTGAATTAGGTAGAGGCAGATGCTACAATAAAGTAATCGGAGTGTATCGCCTTCATGACGGTGGTGTGTTCAGTTCTCTTGAAAATGAACATAAATACCTGACATCGATAGGCATTTTTACAAACATCAAAAATGTAAACAATGATGGAAGGGCTGATGAACAGATACTTAAAGATATGGATCAGCTTATTAATATATACTACTATAAAAAAGAATTTAAAATACCTGTAATCAATAAAAAGCTATATTCAGCAATATATAACCGTTTTTTAATTTCAAAAAACCTTAAAACATGTTTAGTTCAGTTATTAAAGATTGTGAAATATAGTATTCACAGAACTTAAAGCCAAGAAAGCATACTGAACTTCTGCTTATTATTTTATAAATTTATACGTCCCTAGAAGGACCTGATCAGGAAGAAATAAGCAAATACAATATACAGCAAGTGATGAAAAATAAAATATTATGTGCGGAATAGCAGGAATTATAGCCGATAATGCCCGGAATTACCAAGAAGCATTGAAAAAAATGACCGATTCACTGGCACACCGCGGTCCGGATGCTGCCCATACCGAGTATTACGAGAACGCAGCTCTAGGCCATCGGAGGCTGTCCATTATTGATCTTTCCGAAAACGGTAAACAGCCGATGTTTTCCGGTACGCGCAATGAATGCATCGTTCTGAACGGTGAAATTTACGGTTACCAAAGCATAAAAACAGATTATTCTGACTACCCTTATCAGGGAAGCTCAGATACGGAAGTGATTCTGGCCATGTACCAGAGAAAGCAGGAAAAGCTTATTCATGACCTGCCGGGAATGTTTGCCTTTGCCATCTGGAATGATGAAAAGCAGGAACTTTTCTGCGCCAGGGACCGTTTCGGGGAGAAACCATTTTTCTATGCCATCGGCAGCAATAACGAATTTATTTTTGCCTCTGAAATAAAATCGATTTTAGCCTCAGGGCTGATCCGCCCGAAAGTGAACAAGGAAGCGCTTTCCCATTACCTGCAATACGGGTATGTAAGCACTTACCATAGCATTTATGAAAATATCCATACCCTCCCACCTGCACATCAGCTGATCTGGAAAGACGGAAGCTTTTCCGTATCAAGATATTACAGCCTGCCTCAGAAAGACCGGGTAGTCAGCCTGTCTGATGCCAAAGAAGAATTCACTTATCTTCTTAAAAAAGCAGTCCGGAAGCAGCTTGTGGCCGATGTAGAAGTAGGAAGCTTTCTGAGCGGCGGCCTGGATTCTTCATCCATTGTAGCACTGGTTGCGGAATTTCTGCCGAACCAGACCACCATCAGCTTCGGGTATGATCATAAAGACAGCGAACTTAAGTATGCTAAAGAAATAGCGGATAAGTACAAAACCAACCACATAGAAATTAACGAACAGAAGAAAGACCTGTCAGCCTCCCTTCTTCAGGTAACGCCTTTTCTTGATGAGCCTTTTGCAGACCGCTCTTTTATTCCTCACTATGAAATCTGTAAAGCGGCCGGGGAAAACCTTACGGTTGTGCTATCCGGCGATGCGGGTGATGAGCTCTTTGGCGGATATAATTTCTATCAGATTGAAAACCAGCTGAGAAACCATTTCAGCTATAAAAATATAATTGCTCAATTCGGGATGAAGCTCTATCATAAAATGAAAGAGACCTCATTCATCACCCAGAAGAACATCCGGCATAAAAATATCCTGGATTTTCATCAGAATTTTGTGCGGAATACATTCAGCAAAGAGGAGAGAAACAGGTTGGGCATTTTTGAAAATTATCAGCAGCCTTACAGCTTTACGCCGGATCCGGATTCCCTGAATGATATTATGAGGGTAGACCTGGAAAAATTTGTTCCGGGCAATATGATGGTGAAATCCGACCGGATGGCCATGGCCAATTCGCTGGAAGTAAGGACCCCTTTCCTGGATGTTGATTTTGCAGAATTCTGTATCCAGCTTCCTGAACAGCTGAAACTGGATAACAGCCATGATAAAATCATCCTTCGTGAATCCATGCAGTCATACTGGACGGAAACCATCAGGAACCGTAATAAGCAGGGCTTCGGGATGAGTGTTGAAAGCTGGTTCGAAGAGGAAAGCCTGATGACTTTATCCAATGATCTCCTTAAAGACAGAAATCAGAAAATCTTTGATTATATTGATTTTTCATCTGCACAGAAATTCCTGAATAAAGACCATAAGCACTGGAACCTGTTGCAGCTGTCACTTTGGGCGCATAACAACCAAACTGTTTTATGATGCTGGAAATATCGGTTATCATTCCCGTATATAATGCTGCTGAATTCCTGGAAAAAGCCGTACTGTCTGCTCTTCAGTTTGATGATGTGAAAGAGATTATCCTGGCTGAAGACGGATCAACAGATCAGTCACTGGAACTTTGTAAAAAACTGGTTTCCCAAAATTCGAAGATCAGGCTGTACCGCCATGCGGACAACGGCAATCACGGTGCAGGGGCTACCAGAAACTTAGGCATGGAAAAGGCTTCATCAGCATTTATTGCATTCCTGGATTCTGATGACCATTACCTGCCCAACCGTTTCGATGCTGAAAAAAAATTGCTTGAAGATCCGGAAACTGACGGTATTTTCGGTGCTCTGGGCGTGGAATACCTTTCTGAAAAAGGAAAGCAGGAATACGAAGCTAAATTTAACAGTTCATTACTTACCACCGTGCAGTATACTGCGCAAGGAGAAGAAGTTTTCAGAGGGCTGCTGGGCCTTACCCCTAAAACGTTCGGTACTTTTTTTCATTTGAATACACTTACCGTCCGAAAATCTGCAGTCGTTCAATACAAACTCCGCTTCAATCCTGACCTCCGAGTACACCAGGATTCTGATTTTATCATTAAACTCGCCTATTTCTGCCATCTGAGATCAGGGATTATTGATAAGGCCATTGCAATAAGAGGCGTTCATGACAATAACAGGATCACAAAGATTATCCGGTATTCAAAAAAATACAATGAGCGTCAATACCTGCTTTGGGATTCTCTGTACAGATGGTCTGAAAATTTACCTTTAAAATCTGACGAAAAAGAAAAATTTTATTTGGAAAGAAAAGCTTTCGAACTCTCCCAGAAACAGGGTTTAAAAAAACTGATAGGATTAGTTTCAGCAGTAATGAAAAATCCTAAAATATTAAAAACAAAGTACCGGTTTACTTTTAGCCATACTAATCAATCTTAATAAAATGATGAACATTTCCGTAATAATTCCGGTCTATAATGCTGAAAAATTTGTTACCCAGGCTGTAGAATCCGCCTTGCAGTTTGAGGAAGTAAGCGAGGTGATCCTGATTGAAGACCAGTCTCCGGATAATGCCCTTGAAGTCTGTCGGAACCTTGAAATGAAGCATGAAAGGGTAAAGCTCTTTCAGCATCCTGACAAAGGAAATCACGGAGCTGGCCCGACCAGGAATTTAGGACTGGAAAAAGCCACCGGTGATTTTATCGCATTTCTTGATGCCGATGATTATTACCTGCCCAACCGTTTTGATGCGGAAAAAGAATTGTTCAAAAATCCTGATATAGAAGGGATATACGGTGCATTAGGTGTTCATTACTATTCTGACAAAGCGAAAGAGCAATATTATTATATCTTCGGCGACCGCCTGACAACTGTTTACAAAAGGCATGACCCAAAAGATGTTTTTCCGGGGCAGCTTAACATGAGAGGCAGCTTCGGCCTTTTCAGTATTGACTGCCTGACCGTAAGACGGGGAGCTATGGTAAAAAAACTGAACCCTCTTTTCAAAACCCATCTCAGGCTGCACCAGGATACGGAATTCCTGTTCAGGCTGTCCTATTATCTTAACCTGTATCCGGGCATTCTTGATCAGGCTGTGGCAGTGAGAGGAGTGCATGAGAGCAACAGAATTACAGCCGTAGATTCAAAAAAAGTAAATCCGGCTGCCAGCAGAGTCCTGTTATGGAGAGAGGTAAATACCTGGGCACAGAGCGAAAATACCATTCCCGAAGAGGTAAAACTGCATATCCGGAGAATGCTCCGCAGCTATGAAATTGCCTTGGCCGCTCCGGTAAAGAAATGGCAGATGATTATAAAATACCTGGTTACGGATTATCCTAGTATCAGATCAGGACTTTACAATATTAATTTCAGGAAATATTTATTTTAGCAGTTTTGATTTTAATTTATTAACCACGAGCTTCAGCGTGGTTGAAAAACTGATTTTGGAGAAATCTATGGTCTGGTTATACAGGCGGATATAAAATTCATGCTCGGTAATAACGAAGGTATATTCATTTTTCCTGCGGGTAAGCGTCTCATACACTTCATCATAGCCTGCAAATTCTTTTTGGAGCAGCGACAGCAGTTTTTCCAGTTTCTTTATTTGTGCCGTCCCGTTATCCGTAGTCCAGATTCCCGTCCCTACCCTGTAGTCAGCCATATTAATGGGCAGATATTTTATTTTGCCCTTCCTGGCGACCATCATCTGCAGCGGATAATCGAAAAGAGGGCTTTCAACATACCAATCCGGAAGGTTCATATGCTCTGCTCTCATCATAACAGAGGGCGTATACATAAGAGGTCCTTTTGCAATATCTGAAAGCGTATAGGTAGCCTCTTCATTCTCTTTGGGTCCTTGGCCTAATATTTTATCATCAAGAATTCTGTTTACCTGATGGAAACAGATGGAAAAATCCGGATTTTCTTCCAGAAAACGGGCCTGGGTTTCCAGTTTTTTAGGATCTGTCCAATAATCATCCCCTTCACAAAAAGCAATATATTTACCGTGGCATTGCGGAAAAGTATAGATGTAATTCGGTAAAACACCCATGTTTGCATGTGCCAAGAGCCTGATCCGGTGTCCGTTCTCATTGTTTTTTATGATCTCCTCAATAATTTCCACAGTACCGTCTGTAGATCCGTCATCTGAAATCACCACCTCATATTCAAAAGAAGTTTCCTGCATAAGCAGGCTTTCTACGGTCTGTTTTATATAATCCTTTTGGTTATATGTCAGGGTACAAACACTCACTAAGGGCTTTGTCATTATAGATTGGTTCTGTTAATAAATTAATTTCAATTAGTGAAACTTTTGTATCTCAACATTTTAGACGCTTCACTGTTTATGTTTTTACATGGGGTCAAAAGTAAGGCTTTTTTCTGATTTTTACCTTCTTTAAATAATTCCGCAATGGTTTTTCCGCAGCTTCGTACAGGAATGCAGAAACCAGCAGCAGGCACGGAATATAGATCAGAAAGACAATATCACTCCTATAAATTTCCAGACTTTCCCATAATATCTTTCTTAAAATATACAGAACGGGAATATGTACAATATATACGGCATAACTGATTTCGCCTAAATATTCCAGCGGCTTCCAGGAGAAGAGTTTTGTCAGGACCCCGTTATTGCATGAAATCAGATAAATTACAGGGATGAATAAAACAGCCATCAGACCATTGTGAAAGTTTAAGGGAATAAAGATTAAAGACAATAAAACGGCTGTAAACAGTAAGATGATCATGCCGTCGTAATTCCCTGGCCTGAAATTTTTCATAAACAGGATTCCCGCAAGGTTACCCACCAAAAATTCATTAAGATGCAACAACGGAAAATAATGGATAAACTCATAACTTACCGTATGAGGCCCTTTATATGCTGAGGAACTGATATAAAGATTTGAAAAAACCTGCGTTCCCAGCCAGATCAGAATAACGATTACCCAAATATGCTTATTCCCTTTTATATAAAGGTAATTGTACAGGAAAGGAAAAAGAAGGTAGAACAGAAATTCCACAGAAATAGACCATCCGGGAAAGTTCAAGACCATGGCATCGCCCGGAACCCAGCTTTGAAGCCCGGACAGATACAGGAATATATTGTAAAAACTGAACCCGGAATACTTGGTAAAAAGAAGCAGAAGCATCCCCGCAATATACAGAGGATAAATTCTTGCAAACCTGTTCTTATAAAAATCGGCGTAGCTAATTTTTTCTCTTTTATGATAAGCGACAATCATAATAAATCCGGAAAGGATAAAGAAGTAACTTACGCCCACATTTGCCCTGAGGAAAATATCGGAGAGGTAATTGATTTTATATAAAAATAAATCTTTTTTAAAATGAGAAACAACAATCGCTAATGCAGCGATAAACCGGGTAAAAGTGA
Source organism: Chryseobacterium sp. JJR-5R (assembly GCF_034047335.1). Classification (NCBI taxonomy): domain Bacteria; kingdom Pseudomonadati; phylum Bacteroidota; class Flavobacteriia; order Flavobacteriales; family Weeksellaceae; genus Chryseobacterium; species Chryseobacterium sp. JJR-5R. The sequence goes on along the minus strand of NZ_CP139137.1, from coordinate 349,007 downwards.
TCTGGGGAATTTTCACAGAAATACAATGATTTTTCTTACCGGATCCGGATCAATACCTGCATACGACATACATACTTTGGCCACTGTGTTAAATTTAGTGCACAAAAATAAAGATTTTTCAATTATTTTCAGGATATAATTATCTTTGTGGAAATTTATTAACACAAATAAGATGAAATTTTCCATTTTAATTGCCAATTACAACAATGGCAGATTCTTTAAGGACTGCTACATGTCTATTATTGCCCAGGAATACAGCAACTGGGAGGCTGTTATTCTGGATGATGTTTCTACAGATAACTCATTGGAAATAATCCGGGAAATCATTGGAAGTGATCCCCGTTTCAGAATTTTTGAAAATGCTGAAAACAGCGGTGTCGGAATCACTAAAAGTAAGTTGATAGAAATTGCAGATGGAGAGATCTGCGGTTTTGTAGATCCTGATGACGCTGTGGCTTCTGACGCACTCTCATCCGCCGTGGCGATTTTCAAACAGAAAAAAGATATTGTTCTTACCTATAGTAAGTTTGCAAAATGTGATGAATATCTAAAACCAATCGAAATTTCCAAAATGACTGATCAGGTTGTTAACAGCTCACCTTTTTTTTTTAATTGTCCGGTAAACATTGTACATTTCGTATCTTTCAGAAAAGAAGTGTATGAGAAAACCGAAAAAATGAATACGGAAATGAAAATAGCGGAGGATCAGGATCTTTACCTTAAAATGTATGAGAGAGGAAAAGTCCAGTTTATTAATAAAGTTCATTATCTGTACAGGCTGCATTCTGGAGGTATCTCGCAGAATAGCAATAAACCGAAATCAAAAGAATATTTTGCACAGGTTATCTTTAATGCATTCAGGCGCAGAAATCTGAAAATCATAAACGGAAAAACAATACCGAAGGTATATACCAATCCGGAAGAAATCTATGATCTGTTGGAATACCAGAATAGGTTTTTATTTAAAGTGAATAAAAAGCTGATCATCTTTGTACAGAAAATTTTTAATTAATGCCAGACAACAAAAAAATAAAAGTTCTCTTCAGGCACCGTTCCATGGAAATGGGTGGTGTTGAAAAAGTAGTTCTAAGCATGCTTAACCATCTGGACCGCCAAAAGTTTGATCTTACGGTCTGCCTTAATATGAACCAGGGAGAACTCCGTAATGAAATCCCTTCCCATGTCCGCAAGGTTTATCTTACGGAAGGAAAAGAAGATTTATCAAAAAACGCAGTCATTAAAAAACTCCAGCTTGCAAAAAGAAGGCTGAAGCTCAAGCGGTCTGAAACCAATCCGAAAATTTCGGATAAAATTCTTCAGGAAACCTATGATGTGGAAATTGCCCCAACCTACTCTGTTTTTGCCCCTGTTTTAAATTCCGGCAACCGGAACTCCAAAAAGATAGGATGGTTCCATTCTGATATTACGGTTCCCAAATTCAAACCGCTAATTCCTGCCATTCTGAAACAGATCCCTCAGTTTGATTATTTTATTTTCGGTTCCCAGCAGACCAAAGACATCCTGGTAAAGACTTATCCTGACCTGAAATTACCGGAAAACCAGGTAATCCTCAATGCGATCCCGATTGATGAAATAAGACAGAAAGCAGAGGCTTTTAAACCTGATTTCCCGGATAAGCCTGTCTTTGCTTCCGTTGCCAGGTTACACACCAGGAAAGGTTTCCATAAATTGATGGATGCCCATGCAAGACTGATAAAAGAAGGCTTTGACCACCATGTTGTGGTTATCGGTGACGGGGAAGAAAGAGAAAATCTTAAAAAACAGGCTGAAAAGCTGAGCGTTACCGGCAGTTTTGAGTTTTTAGGTTCTCTCATAAACCCTTATCCATATGTGAAAAATGCCGACTACTATATCCTTCCTTCGGAATCAGAGGGCTGGCCATTAATTATTGCCGATACACTTATCCTTCAGAAGCCTATTATTGCCACCAATGTCGGAGGCGTTCCTGAAATGATTATCCATGAAGAGAACGGATATCTGATCAACTATGAAACCGATGAAATGTATGAAGCCATGAAACTGTTTATTACTAACCGTGAATTGGTTTCAGATATAAAAGAAAACCTGAAAGATATTGACAGGCAGTTCGACAATCAGAAGATTTTTAATGCTGTTGAAGATATTATCACTAAACTATCAAAAAAATAAACATGATTCTATTATACCGGGCAATCCTTAAAATCCATACCATGTATCATTTTATGATACAGCAGATTTACCTTAAAATCTGTCTATCCAAAGGCCTGAAAGTGGGCAGAAACGTCCGTTTTGTAGAAGTCCCACAGTTCGGAACGGAATGTTTCCTGATTGAGATCGGTGATGAATCCACATTTTCAAACAATGTAAGATTTGTCAATCATGACGGCGGGCAGAACGCACTGCATTTTTTTGATGAATATAAAGATGTCCGGACTTTCGGAAGAATAAAGATCGGCAGGCAGTGCCTGATCGGGGCTGACACCATTATTATGCTGGGCGTGGAAATGGGTGATAACTGTGTACTGGGAGCAGGTTCCATCCTGACGACTTCGATGCCGGCCGGAACGGTATACGCCGGGGTCCCTGCAAAATATATCTGTACAGTTAAAGAATACGGAGATAAACTACTGGCAAACAATGTAATGTATCCACGTGAACTGGAACAGGACAGGCCTAAGCTTGAAGCATACATCAGCGAACATCTTCCGCATACGTATAAACCGGTAAAAAAGTAATGAATGGCATGGCTGAGAAGAAGAAATTACTTATCCGCATCGGGTCCCTCCGGCATGGAGGTGCAGAGAAAGTTCTGGTCACATTCTTAAAAAACCTTCCGGAAGATCAGTATGAAATCGATCTGCTGCTCAACCTATACTCCGGAAAATACTTACCTGAAGTTCCGAAATGGATTAATATCCTGTATCTGCATAAAGGCGAGATGATTACCACGAATCGCCCCCATGAAATCCCGAAAAAGGCGGCAAGGGTTCTCTACCAGGGAATGCTGAAAAAATTCCCGAATATTCTGTATAAAGGAAAGCTGAAGAATAAAAAATATGATCTGGAATTTGCTGCCATTCACGGAATGCGCGATGAAATCCTGGGATCTCCTTTAAAAAACTCAAAAAAAGTAGTCTGGATCCATAATGACCTTTCTCAGGTAAAGGGATATACGGATCAGGAAATCCGGAAGTTTTTCGGCTTTGACAGAATTATGGTTATCTCCGAGAAAATTGAGCAGCTTTTCCACAGCCTGGCCAGAAATGAAAAGGAAAAACAGAAAATTGTAAAAATTTATAATCCTTTAGATACCGGAGAATTTATTTCAAAAGCAGATCAGCCGGTACTTAATTATACCTTTGATAACACTGTCCCTACTTTTATTTCCGTCGGGACCGTATTTCCGCAGAAAGGTTTCGACCGGTTGCTGAAAGTGCATAAAAAGCTTTTGGACGAAGGTTTTCAACATAAAATATTAATTATAGGCGACGGTTACGACTTTGAAAACATCAGGAAACTGAAATCTGATCTCGGAGTGGACGAAACGGCAACCATGCTTGGTTTTACCGATAATCCCTATCCTTATTTCAGAAATGCGGATTTCTATATTTTAAGCTCAAGGTATGAAGGTTTCCCAACCGTTTTGTTTGAAGCCCTTGCCCTCAAAAAAAGGATTATATCAACCGAAGTTTCCGGCGCTGCAGAAATGCTGAATAACGGCGAACTGGGCTTACTGGTTGATAACTCTGAAGATGGGATTTACCATGGCATAAAGGAAGCATTATCGCATCCTGAATCGTTTGAAAAATACACTTTGAAGCTTAAAGATTATGCAATGCCTTTCAACCTTGAAAATTCAGTCCATAAAATTGCTTCAATCCTAGATAACCTATAACGGATCAGTTTTAATTTTAATCATCATCTATTTTATATTACCGTATGCCAGATCAATACTCTATCCTTCAGAAAGATTTTTACAGGGAAAGCGGAAAATGGCTTTCTATTTTTGATATGTGGACAAAATGTATTAATCCCAATCTGCATTTCATTTATATCCTGAGAAAAAGCCAGAAACATCTTAATACGCCTGTATTAAATCTGTTCTGGAAACTTATTTTAAGGCATTACCAGATTAAATACGGCTTCCAGATCTATCCTGAAACTGAAATAGGGGAAGGGTTCTATTTAGGGCACTGGGGCAGCCTGGTTATTAATCCGAAAGTAAAGATTGGCAGGAACTGCAATATAGCGCAGGGCGTTACCATCGGGCAGCAGAACCGAGGAAAAAATGCAGGCTTCCCCATCATTGGCAATGGAGTCTGGATCGGAACAAACACAGTGATCGTCGGAGGAATTACCGTTGGGAACAATGTATTGGTAGCACCGAATGCCTATGTAAATTTTGATGTTCCGGATGATTCAGTGGTCGTAGGTAATCCCGCAAAAATTTATCCGAATGAGAATGCAACAGAAGGTTATATTAATAATAAAGTCTGAGATTCTGTCTGCCGGGACCAGCTGACACAGAACAAGTGAATATTGCAGTATTTCATTAGCAATACCGTTAATTTCCTATTATGAATATCAGTGACAACTGCTTCTACGGCCACTACATAGAAACTATTTTTACAGGCTAGACTACTACACCGAATTTGATTCTTTTACTTCTTTGCTTGCTTTAAAGCTATCCAGTGGAACAATTAGTTTTGCAGCAGTTACTACGCTGACGGTCTATAATATGTGGGTTTGCTGCTGCTTGCTGCACTTCTTAAGCCAACGTTTTACTTTAATCTTAATAATAGCGAATTAAAATCTCCGGATTAGCCTATTTTGAGTGACAGTAATAGATCAATTGCCATTTGAGAACTCCTCAAGGCAAAAGCCTCTGTTTTCACCTTGTTTCATTAAAACTTAACACTTTTTTACATGAATTATCATTAAGCCAAGGTTTAAGTAGTATATAGTATGCCAGTGTGCAATGAGGCAGATGTAACATGATGTAATCTGTTTGTTTACGGTCGGTCAATGTTTTATTCTGAGGTATCGGTTATTGAGAACAGGGAACAGGGTATAAACGCAAAAACTCCTTCATCGGATGATGAAGGAGTTTTATAAAATAAAAAAAGACTGGCGGCGACCTACTCTCCCGCTTTCGCAGTACCATCGGCGCTGGTGGGCTTAACTTCTGTGTTCGGAATGGGAACAGGTGAGCCCCACCGCTAAAACCACCCTAAAGGTTGTATATAGCTGTAGGCAGTAGGCTATAAGCTTTAGGCTTACAGCGTAAAGCATACTGCTTTTTATCGGTAAATATCATCACAAAGGCAAAACCATTTTGGCACTTATAAGGCTTGGCTTATCGCATGAAGCTATAAGCTTACAGTATCCTGATAGGCAATAAATCTACGGGTAATTAGTACTACTCGGCTATGCTGTTACCAACTTTACACCTGTAGCCTATCAACGTGGTCATCTCCCACGACCCTTAAAAGATGTCTCATCTTGAGGCGAGTTTCACACTTATATGCTTTCAGTGTTTATCTCTTCCAAACGTAGCTACTCAGCGGTGCACCTGGCGGTACAACTGATACACCAGAGGTTTGTTCAATTCGGTCCTCTCGTACTAGAATCAAGCCCTCTCAAACATCTAACGCCCGCAATAGATAGAGACCGAACTGTCTCACGACGTTCTGAACCCAGCTCGCGTGCCACTTTAATGGGCGAACAGCCCAACCCTTGGGACCTTCTCCAGCCCCAGGATGTGACGAGCCGACATCGAGGTGCCGAACCTCCCCGTCGATGTGAGCTCTTGGGGGAGACTAGCCTGTTATCCCCGGAGTACCTTTTATCCTATGAGCGATGGCCCTTCCATACGGAACCACCGGATCACTATGTCCTGCTTTCGCACCTGATCGACTTGTAGGTCTCACAGTCAAGCACCCTTATGCCATTACACTCTACGCACGGTTACCAAGCGTGCTGAGGGTACCTTTGAAAGCCTCCGTTACTCTTTTGGAGGCGACCACCCCAGTCAAACTACCCACCACGCAATGTCCTTCCATACAGAAGTTAGGCTCCAAGTAAGTAAAGGGTGGTATTTCAACGTTGGCTCCACAGACACTAGCGTGCCCGCTTCATAGCCTCCCACCTATCCTACACATTACTTACTCAAAGTCAATACGAAGTTATAGTAAAGGTTCACAGGGTCTTTTCGTCCCATTGCGGGTAATCGGCATCTTCACCGATACTACAATTTCACCGAGCTCGTGGCTGAGACAGTGCCCAGATCGTTACACCATTCGTGCAGGTCGGAACTTACCCGACAAGGAATTTCGCTACCTTAGGACCGTTATAGTTACGGCCGCCGTTTACTGGGGCTTCAGTCAAACGCTTCGCATTGCTGCTAACGCCCTTCCTTAACCTTCCAGCACCGGGCAGGTGTCAGACCCTATACAGCATCTTTCGATTTAGCAGAGTCCTGTGTTTTTGATAAACAGTCGCCTGGGCCTCTTCACTGCGGCCAGCATTGCTGCTGGCGTCTCTTCTTCCGAAGTTACGAGACTATTTTGCCTAGTTCCTTAGCCACGACTCACTCGAGCACCTTAGGATTCTCTCCTCGACCACCTGTGTCGGTTTTGGTACGGGTTGCTTCACTTCGGCTTTTCTTGGAATCTATTTCCTTACAGCAGCTTCGCCCGAAGGCTAGGCCTTGACTATTCCGTCAGTCTCCAGTAAGTACGTAAATCCGTCCCCTTTTTAGTGTGAGCAAGTATGGGAGTATTAACCCATTGTCCATCCACTACCCCTTTCGGGTTCGCGTTAGGTCCCGACTAACCCTCAGCTGATTAGCATAGCTGAGGAAGCCTTAGTCTTTCGGTGAGGGGGTTTCTCGCCCCCTTTATCGTTACTTATGCCTACATTTTCTTTTCTGTCCGCTCCACAATACCTCACGGTACTGCTTCGGTGCAAACAGAATGCTCTCCTACCAGATATAATAAATTATAAATCCATAGCTTCGGTAATATGCTTATGCCCGATTATTATCCATGCCGGACCGCTCGACTAGTGAGCTGTTACGCACTCTTTAAATGAATGGCTGCTTCCAAGCCAACATCCTAGCTGTCAATGCAGTCCAACCGCGTTGCTTCAACTTAGCATATATTTGGGGACCTTAGCTGTTGGTCTGGGTTCTTTCCCTCTCGGACATGGACCTTAGCACCCATGCCCTCACTGCCGCAGAACATTTATTAGCATTCGGAGTTTGTCAGGAATTGGTAGGCGATGAAACCCCCGCATCCAATCAGTAGCTCTACCTCTAATAAACTTTATTGCGACGCTGCACCTAAATGCATTTCGGAGAGTACGAGCTATCTCCCAGTTTGATTGGCCTTTCACCCCTACCCACAGGTCATCCGAAGACTTTTCAACGTCAACCGGTTCGGTCCTCCACTCTGTGTTACCAGAGCTTCAACCTGCCCATGGGTAGATCACAAGGTTTCGCGTCTAATCCTACTAACTATGCGCCCTATTCAGACTCGCTTTCGCTCCGGCTCCGGACCTGAAGTCCTTAACCTCGCTAGTAAAATTAACTCGTAGGCTCATTATGCAAAAGGCACGCCGTCACCCAACTTGTGGGCTCCGACCGCTTGTAGGCGTACGGTTTCAGGTTCTATTTCACCCTTCTATTCGAAGTGCTTTTCACCTTTCCTTCACAGTACTTGTTCACTATCGGTCTTTCAGGAGTATTTAGCCTTGGAGGATGGTCCCCCCATATTCAGACAGGATTTCACGTGTCCCGCCCTACTCATTTATCACTCAAATATGCCTTTCATGTACGGGGCTATCACCCTCTACGGCTGTTCTTTCCAGAACATTCTATTAAACATATAAAAGCTTTTGGGCTAATCCGCGTTCGCTCGCCACTACTTACGGAATCTCTTCGATTTCTTTTCCTCCGGGTACTTAGATGTTTCAGTTCTCCGGGTTTGCTCTCTAAATAAATTTAGAGTGACTGGTCTTCAACCAGACGGGTTGCCCCATTCGGACATCTCGGGATCAATTCGTGTGTGCCGATCCCCCGAGCTTTTCGCAGCTTACCACGTCCTTCTTCGCCTCTGAAAGCCTAGGCATCCGCCATACGCCCTTAACGATTTCTTTCCTATTTTTTAGGTTACTCAAGCACTTATAAGTGCTCGGTTTTCTCTTTGTGATGTCTTTACCGTTAATGTCAATGATCTTTGTTCTTGTACTTAAGCAATCAAGTGAAGCATACTAATGACGGCTCCGTCATTATGTAGAATATACACTTTCTTTTATTACCCTCATACATCATACCCTATTACCTAAGTAATTAAGTACAATCCGTGGAGAATAAGGGAGTCGAACCCTTGACCTCCTGCGTGCAAGGCAGGCGCTCTAGCCAGCTGAGCTAATTCCCCCTCTAGTCAGACTTAAAAGACTCAAGATCCTAGAGACAAGACTTTCTAATTGACAGTCTTGGTTCATGGCTCTCTACTCTTCCCGTCTTTTGCAATTAGTAGTCTCGGGCAGGCTCGAACTGCCGACCTCTACATTATCAGTGTAGCGCTCTAACCAGCTGAGCTACGAGACTGTCTTTTAGACTAACAGATCCCAGATGCTAGATACAAGACTTTTACATTGGTCTTGGTTCTTGGCTCTCCGCTCCTGTATCTCTATCCCTATACTAATTCCTAGTGGGTTTGTATTGTATTTTATGTAAGATAGCAACCAATAAAAAAACTAAAGCTCTAACTTTAAGTAAGTACTTGGTACAGTTAAGTACCTAATTTTGTTTATACTCGCTTAACGAGTCTCTAAAATGAGATGTTCCAGCCGCACCTTCCGGTACGGCTACCTTGTTACGACTTAGCCCTAGTTACCTGTTTTACCCTAGGCAGCTCCTGTTACGGTCACCGACTTCAGGTACCCCAGACTTCCATGGCTTGACGGGCGGTGTGTACAAGGCCCGGGAACGTATTCACCGCGCCATGGCTGATGCGCGATTACTAGCGATTCCAGCTTCATAGAGTCGAGTTGCAGACTCCAATCCGAACTGAGACCGGCTTTCGAGATTCGCATCTTATCGCTAAGTAGCTGCCCTCTGTACCGGCCATTGTATTACGTGTGTGGCCCAAGGCGTAAGGGCCGTGATGATTTGACGTCATCCCCACCTTCCTCTCTACTTGCGTAGGCAGTCTTACTAGAGTCCTCAACTTAATGGTAGCAACTAGTAACAGGGGTTGCGCTCGTTGCAGGACTTAACCTAACACCTCACGGCACGAGCTGACGACAACCATGCAGCACCTTGAAAATTGCCCGAAGGACGGTCTATTTCTAAACCCATCAATTCCCATTTAAGCCTTGGTAAGGTTCCTCGCGTATCATCGAATTAAACCACATAATCCACCGCTTGTGCGGGCCCCCGTCAATTCCTTTGAGTTTCATTCTTGCGAACGTACTCCCCAGGTGGCTAACTTATCACTTTCGCTTAGTCTCTGAACCCAAAAGCCCAAAAACGAGTTAGCATCGTTTACGGCGTGGACTACCAGGGTATCTAATCCTGTTCGCTCCCCACGCTTTCGTCCATCAGCGTCAGTTAAGACATAGTGACCTGCCTTCGCAATTGGTGTTCTAAGTAATATCTATGCATTTCACCGCTACACTACTTATTCCAGCCACTTCTACCTTACTCAAGACCCGCAGTATCAATGGCAGTTTCACAGTTGAGCTGTGAGATTTCACCACTGACTTACGAGTCCGCCTACGGACCCTTTAAACCCAATAAATCCGGATAACGCTTGCACCCTCCGTATTACCGCGGCTGCTGGCACGGAGTTAGCCGGTGCTTATTCGTACAGTACCTTCAGCTACTCTCACGAGAGTAGGTTTATCCCTGTACAAAAGAAGTTTACAACCCATAGGGCCGTCGTCCTTCACGCGGGATGGCTGGATCAGGCGCTAACCCATTGTCCAATATTCCTCACTGCTGCCTCCCGTAGGAGTCTGGTCCGTGTCTCAGTACCAGTGTGGGGGATCACCCTCTCAGGCCCCCTAAAGATCATCGACTTGGTGAGCCGTTACCTCACCAACTATCTAATCTTGCGCGTGCCCATCTCTATCCACCTCAGTTTTCAATAAAAAACGATGCCGTCTCTTATATTATGGGGTATTAATCTTCCTTTCGAAAGGCTATCCCCCTGATAAAGGCAGGTTGCACACGTGTTCCGCACCCGTACGCCGCTCTCTCTGTCCCGAAAGACAAATACCGCTCGGCTTGCATGTGTTAGGCCTCCCGCTAGCGTTCATCCTGAGCCAGGATCAAACTCTCCATTGTATGTTTGTCTGACTCACTCAAAGTTATTTTACGCTTTAGTTTTTCCTTATTCTTGGTTGTATATCTGTTTTTCAATGATCTCTCTTCTTCCGCTCCCACAGCCACCCTTTTCTGTCGTTGGGCTTTGCCGTATTTGCGTGTGCAAAAGTAAAACTTTATTTCTAATCCGCCAAATGTTTTTAAGGAAAATTTTAAAGTTTTTTTCTGTAACCTTAACCCTTCTCAACATTCAACCCCTCTACTCCTGCGCTCCCGTTTTACCGGACTGCAAAGATACAAATCTTTTCCAACCATCCAAATTTTATTTATCTAAAATCTTAAAAAGTTTTTCCCGATCCGTATCCTACACAACTGCCTGAAGCAATCCTGTAAGGTAGATGATTAGTTATTTTATTCCGGCTTACCTAAAAGCCTCTTCTGCGCTGCTGATCTACTCTCGTTTTTCAGTGGGGCAAAGATAGAAACTCATCCCTTATCTTCCAAATATACGTAACATTATGTTCATCTTAAAACACAATTTGTGGGAAAGTAAATCCTTATCCAACTGACTGCATAACGTTTACAGATAATTCAGAGTTATCCACAAGATTCAAATACCATAGGTATGGGTTAAAAAACTTAAGGTCATGTGAACTGTTTCGCCGGTAAATAGAGACCAAAAGGACCTGAAAACAGATTTTAAATCAGTGGCGAAGGTTATAAATCCTACCGGTTGCTGACAAAGATTCTGTCTTTATATAAGATAGTTCTCATATAAGATATAAGAAGAAGAACGAAATAAGTAAATTATGCCGGGATGGGTTTATCAAAGTTATTCCTGACAAAACAATGGTTGTTGAACCGTGATTAGATTAACATTGACCGGTGTAGAAACAACTGCGTGTGATAAATCTGTGAGAAAAACCGTAATGCAAACTTTAATCAAACCTTACAGGTTTTAAAAACCTGCAAGGTTGGGTTCCTATACTTCTGACGGTAGGTGATATTGAGGATACATTATATAAAAGAAATAGGGAAATAAATTATGCCGAAATGAGTTTATTAAAATGATTCCTGATTTGTAATTGCAGATCATTATAAATGGCTTTCAAATTTAGTGAACATTATATTATAGATGATGAATTGAGAAGCTAAAGGTATTACATGGGGTTTATCAAAGTAACTGGTTATAATGATTGCTGAGTTGTGATTAGATTGACCGGTATAGAAACAACTCCGTGTGACAAAACTGTGATGAAAAACTTTGATCAAACCTTACAGGTTCTCAAAACCTGCAAGGTTGGGTTGCACATACTTCTGACGGTAGGTAATATGGAGAGTATACTATATAAGAGTATATTATATATAATAATGCAATATATAGGAGCGCAATGTTTTAAACCACCCCGTCAAAAATCCAGAGGATTTTTGACAACCCTCCAAAGGAAAGGAATTTTTATACCGGGAATAAGATATAAATGAAGAGGGCCCTGCCATGATTTATGATAATGCTTACAGGGAATTATGATATAACAATGTATAAGAAATGGTGATTGCCGGATGGAAATTAAATTAAAAAAACACCTTATATAATGAAAACCGTAATGGAAACTTTGAAGAAACCTTACAGGTTTTGAAAACCTGCAAGGTTGGGCTGCACATACTCCGGATGGAAGTAATATTGAGCGTACATTATATAAAATTATATTAATCATCACCAATAAATCTATTATGCTTAATTTTGACTGTTCAGATTTCATGTAATAATAGTTTTATAATTAATAATTTTAACCCTATTTTGAGAAATTTCCATCAAGGTTCACAATTTCTACATATTCTTCTTATGCTATCAAAATAAAGAAAATATATTCAACAATCTAATCCTATATAGATAGGTTCAGATTGTATTTCCGCTTTTTATAGTCAAAATCTAATACTTTTTTAGGAATTGCAAATAGATTTGGTTCTAAGTGGCATTTATATTTTTTACTTTGCAACGTTGAAATAGCATTTTTTATTCAAATTCCTACCTTCACTCTTTTGTTTTACTATTTTTTAAACGAGTCTATGTATTAAACTTTGTTAAAAACGATTACTTTTTCCTTAAAAATTATATTTTTGTAATATTATTGATTTAGTCTATTGAATTTAGAAATAATTTACACGAAATAAATAATTATACACTTTAAATTTTAATTTATGTCACAATCGTACGAGGTTATTTTCGAAAACAACAAAAAATGGGTAGAGTCTAAAATCGGTGATAACCCGAGTTTCTTTGAAGATCTTGCCAAAACCCAGACTCCTGAGTATCTTTATATCGGATGTTCAGACAGCAGGGCGACCGCGGAAGAACTGATGGGAGCGAAACCCGGAGAAGTATTTGTTCACAGGAACATTGCAAATGTAGTGAATGCTTTGGATATGAGCGCAACAGCAGTAATAGAATATGCTGTACAGCATCTGAAGGTAAAACATATTGTGGTGTGCGGACATTATAACTGCGGGGGTGTAAAAGCAGCGATGACCCCTCAGGATTTAGGTATTTTAAATCCTTGGCTGAGAAACATCCGCGACGTTTACAGAATTCACCAGGCTGAACTGGATGCTATCGAAGACGAAGGTAAACGTTATGACAGGCTTGTAGAGCTGAATGTTCTTGAGCAGTGCATCAACGTAATTAAAATGGCCTGTGTGCAGGAAAGATATATCCTTGAGGAATATCCTATTGTTCATGGCTGGGTTTTTGACCTTAGAACCGGTAAAATCATTGATCTTGAGATTGATTTCGAAAAAGTTTTGAAAGACATCCAGAAGATCTATAACCTTAGTGAAGACCAATGGGTAATGAGCAGAAAGAGAGAACTCCCCCTTTAAATTTGAGTACATGAAACTCTGGAGCATAATTACATTACTGATTATCCTGAACTTTACAGCCTTGCCAAGCATTGCTGTAATGTCCGGTTGGGAAATCCCCAAGACCAATGTAATTGTAAATGAAGAAGAAACCCATGCTCATTATTCACTGCTTTTAGTTTATGAAAAGACACTCCCGGAAACGCTGAATGTCTATGACTACCTGAAGTTTTTTGAACCTTCCCATGAAGGCAGTTCTTTTGTACTGATCGATGATTCTTTTCATCTTTCACCCTTATTATCCATATTTTCTCCGCCTCCGGAAGCTTAATTTTTTACAATACACTTTTAATGATATCTGTCTCTGCCGAACTCTTCGGCAGTATACTTATCCGTATTTTAAAATTAAATTTCATTTTCTACTGATGTATTGAATTTCAATAGGTCAGTTCCATTCACAGCAGTTTTCACATCATGAAAAAAACATCATTAATCGGAGGAATTAAGGAGAATTTCCCTTCGGGGCTCGTTGTATTCCTGGTGGCACTCCCACTTTGCCTGGGTATTGCCCTGGCATCCGGGGCACCGCCTCTATCCGGCATTATTGCAGGGGTGGTAGGAGGTCTCATTGTAGGTTCGGTCAGCAACTCGAATGTATCGGTTTCGGGGCCTGCAGCGGGCCTGACGGCGATTGTTCTGACTGCCATTACAGATCTGGGTGCATTTAACATATTCCTATGCGCCGGAATCATAGCGGGAGCCCTGCAGCTGATCTTGGGTTTTGTGAAGGCCGGAAGCATATCCAACTATTTTCCCAATAATGTTATTGAAGGCATGCTTGCGGCAATCGGGATTATTATTATTTTAAAACAGATCCCTCATGCACTGGGGTTTGATAAAGATTATGAAGGCCACGAATCTATTTTTGACAACGGGTTCAACTTCGGGTATTTTACCGAATTATCCGGGGCTATCCATCCGGGCGCCATTGTGGTGACCCTGGTTTCCGTAGCCATTCTTATTGCATGGGACAGAATTTATATCCTGAGAAGGATGAAAATGCTTCCGGGAGCCTTGGTTGCCGTAGTAGCGGGTATTATTATGAACCAGATGTTCAGAATGACAGGAAGTTCGCTGGCTATACAGCCGCAACACCTTGTTTCCTTACCTGTACCGCAGTCTCTGGAGGATTTTAAAAATTTAATAACCCTGCCTGACATCCATGGATTTACCAATCCTAAAGTCTGGATTGCCGGAGCAACCATTGCCATTGTAGCCTCCATTGAAACCCTGCTCTGTATTGAAGCTTCCGACAGGCTGGACCAGCAGAGAAGAATAACGGATACCAATCTTGAGCTGAAAGCACAGGGAATAGGAAATCTTATCAGTTCTTTCATCGGCGGGCTTCCGATGACCTCGGTAGTGGTAAGAAGTTCTGCCAATGCCAACGCAGGGGCAACTTCAAAAATATCCGCAATCATCCACGGGGTTTTATTATTGATCTGCGTACTTTCAATTCCTGTGATCCTTAATCTGATCCCTTTGGCAACGCTGGCAGCGGTATTGATTTTAGTCGGCTACAAGCTGGCAAAACCTGCCACATTCAGGCATTTCTGGCATTTGGGCAAATTCCAGTTTATCCCATTTGCAGCAACCGTAGCAGCTGTAGTATCCACCGATTTGCTTAAAGGAGTTGGTATCGGCCTGGCTATCTCTGTTTTTTATATTCTTCAGGGAAATATGAAAAGAGCTTATTATTTAAGCCGCGAAAAGCTGAATCATGCAGGCGGGATCGTCATTAAGCTTGCAGAGGAAGTGTCTTTCCTGAACAAAGCGGCCATTAAGAAGACCTTGAAAAACATCAAACCCAACTCTACGGTAACCATTGATGCCCGGGGCACTTCCTATATTGCAACAGACGTCCTGGAAATGATCCAGGATTTCGCGAACATCAGGGCTAAAGAGGAAGATATCAAGGTAGAGCTTTTAGGCTTTAAAACATCGTACAGGGATTATGAAACCAATGAAGATTCACACATCATAGTTACCCATACAAAAGCCATGTAGATTATAACCAAATGGAATGGAATGGGTATATCATAATAAAACAATGTTTTAGTTAGATAAGTTGATGGAAATTATAAAATAAAGTACATCAGAAGGCCGCCGGACTCGGCGGCCTTTTATTTAGGATCATTAACTAAATTAATTCAGCCTTTCCCGTTTATAATAATCACAGCGGATTAAAGATACAATTGATTTTATACAATTATCAAGGTAAGACATTTTGATCTTAATTACTTACCTTTGATCTTTAAAATTATGTGACTGACAGCCTATGAATATAAAGACAAATACATTCCTGATCGGGATGCTTATTTCTTTAGGCGGCTTCTTGAATGCACAGAAGCCGGTAAAAGATACTTTGACGTACCTTAAAAAATTTGAAATCAATAAGGAAAAATACATCGGCAAACCTTTTTCTTTGCTCCTGAAAGATATGGCCCAGCTGCAGCCGACGAAAGCCAGATCCGATATCAAAGAAGATAGGGACAATCCCCTGCCAAGCACTGTATTCACATTTTCAGAAAGGAACATCAGTTCTGGGAACCAGCCTTCACTGGTGATCACCTGGAAACCTGATGACAGCCCTACAACGCCTCTTGAGTTTTTTCAGGAAGAACATAACTACCGCTTTACGGTAAGCGAAAAAAATTATTTTGAGAAAAAGATTATAAGGAATATGGTAGTTTCTAAATAGCAAAACCTCCCAAGCCGAAGGTTTCTCTTATGATCAGATCTTTACTTTACTATCTGTTATTTTCCGTTAAAGGCAGACATGGTATTGCTGATGCCTGCAAAAACAAAGGACAGGCATGCCTTGGAAAACTTCTCAATTCTTTCGGCAAGTTTTTCCGTTTCTTCTTCATTCCAGGTCCCCAATACGTAATCTATCTGTCTCCCTTCCGAAAATTCCGCAGAAATTCCGAAACGGAGGCGCGCATAATTCTGGGTCTGCAGAACCTCATTGATATTTTTCAGTCCGTTATGGCCGGCATCCGAGCCCTTCCCTTTCAATCTTAATGTCCCGAACGGCAGCGCCAAGTCATCGGTGATGATCAACACATTTTCCAATGGTATATTTTCTTTCTGCATCCAGTATTTTACGGCATTCCCGGAAAGATTCATATAGGTATCGGGCTTAAGAACCAATACCCTTCTTCCTTTATACTTCCCGTTGGCCATCCATCCGAAATTGGTGGTATTAAAAGACACGTCCAGCGTTTCCGCTATTTTATCCGCTACCTTAAAGCCTATGTTATGCCGCGTGTTTTCATATTCAGACCCTTTGTTCCCGAGGCCTATAATCAAATATTTCATGAAGAAATTTTTTGCAAAATTAAAGCATTAAAAATAAAAAAGCTCAATCTTTGGAAAGATTGAGCCTTCAGTTTATAAAATATTTCTTTTATAACGGTTTATAAATGTAATTCACACCATATCCCCTGATCATATAAGTCTGAGGATCATATGTATAATCCGTTGAAATGATATTAGGACTGGGAACAGGCTGTGTAAGGTCGGTAATTGATACTCTT
The DNA here is from genome assembly GCF_034047335.1 of Chryseobacterium sp. JJR-5R. Lineage (NCBI taxonomy): Bacteria > Pseudomonadati > Bacteroidota > Flavobacteriia > Flavobacteriales > Weeksellaceae > Chryseobacterium > Chryseobacterium sp. JJR-5R. The sequence continues at coordinate 332,219 of NZ_CP139137.1, read as the reverse complement.
TTCGGGCTGTTTACCGATAAAATCCAGCTTTGTAAATCATTTCTTTCGCCTGATAAAAGCCTTGATATTTTATAGGCATTAGGCAACAGGGTAAACGGATTGATCTGTGCATCATAGTTTCCGTAATCATAACCTAATTTTTCTATTACTGCACCAAATACATTTCCATTCATTGTACCGTAAGACCTGATTACTTTGGAAACATTATCTCCTGAATATTCATATTTTGTCTTCGAATAATCCGTAAACGAAGTTCCGGGTGCATCCGGCCCGTTTCTCATGATAATAGAATCCAGCTTGGCCGTTGCTGCAGAATACTTTAAGGCATAAAGCGCTTTGGTCTTTTTGTAAAGTGTCTGTGGTCCTGGGGTAGTGGCAGGAGGAGTTATGGTCCTCTTGTAAAAAGAGCGGTTTTCTGAAATAACTTCCAGTCTTCCCGTACTTCCGTAAGTGAATTGCTGGGTAAAAATAATACTGTCTTTCTCAAGATCTCCGTCACCGTTCATATCAAGAAAGCCTTTAAAATCAATCCTGCTGATCTTATCGCCGCTCCATGCAATATTGGATGTAGAATCGGCACTGTCCATCACCACTCTGGATAATTGCAATCCGTTATAATAATAAGTGGCCAGGGTATCTGAATCTGTGATTTCTCTGTATAACGCTCTCGGACCGTTAAGACCCGTATTCGTATTGATGTCCAGCAGCGGGTTCCCGTCTTCATCCAGCAGGTCTTTACAAGAATGGACTGCAGCAACACCTGCAAACAGTAAAATAAAATAAAAAAGTCGTTTCATTCCGATAGGGATTATTTATTTTTCCACAAATATAATTTTTTTTTGCATAAAAACCATGTATTTATTTGTTTTCAGACAAAACCATTAAAGGAAAGTAATTATTATAACGCTTTATACATGTATTTAATTGTCTGGCTTTGGTCAGAAACCGGATAATTCTGAGAATCATACAAATAACCTTTCGGGACCGAGATCGGAGGCCCTACAGGATTCTGTATGGTTATTTTCCCGTAGTTGTTTGAAGAGATCATATTAAAATTAGACTGGAAAATAGTACCGGTTACGATACAGTACTCTTTCGGTAAAGTGGTATAAGGGTTTATTTTAGCATCATAATCTCCGTAAGCGTATGAGATGGTAGAAGCTGTAGAAGGATCAGGGTTGGCCCCATCCATCAGCATCGTAGTATGGTCTGCTTTAGCAACATTGCTCGCAGAGAATGTGAACTTAGATTCTACATAATGAGTATATGAAGTATTTCCGCCCAGTTTTTTCTTTTCAACAATTCTGTATAACTGTCCATTGGCATCATAAAAAACCGTAAAATCACTGTGGTTAAATACAGTTGCCAGTGACGTCTGGTCCATGGTAAATGAGGAAAGCTTTCCGCCTGTATAACTAAGTGTATACACATTATCAATCACATGCGGATTAGCATTATCCTGATATTTGATCTGTGCTATTTTGCTGCCTGAATAAGTTGCTGTGGCGGTAATGGTATTGTTGGATCCGGCATCTCTGATAAAAGCCTGGGAAAGGGTTCCGGCATTGGTAATGTATTCTTCCAGGTCAATATTTCCGTTATTTACTTTGCTTAAAATCCTCGGTCCGGTGATGGAAGGAGTACTGGTTGAGCTGTTTTCATTCTGGTTCGGCGGATCTTCCGTGGTATTGTCACATGAAACCACAAAAGCAAGTGCCAGTACTGTTAATGAAGAAAGAAAGTACTTTTTTATCATAGTATTAATTTTTAATGCCGTCAAATATAAATTATTTTAAGTAATTTTTCTTTGGATTTTCAATCAAATGGTGAAAATGAATAAAAAAAATCCAAAAACCTGCATTTTCGGATTTAATGTATTGTTATGAAACTATATACTCCTATAAACCTTAGATATCACTCAATTGGAGGCTGATAAAATGTATTACCGTACAATAAGTATTGTTTTAAGCAGTTAGTTCTTTTCATTTTCCAGGATTGATTTGAGTAGGCGATTCACTTCCTTTACATTAACCACACTATCCTTTCTCATCATCAGCTGGTTTCCTTCTTTACCGGATTTTTCCTTCAGCTGGGCTTCTCCGGGATTTTGGGTAAGATAGCTGATGATGTGCCTGAACTTGTTGGTCTGATAAAATTTGTCCTGAGGATTACCCGGGAAGTAGCCTAAGAATACCCCGTTCTTCATGACAATTTTCTCAAACCCGATTTCTGCTGCCAGCCACTTTAAGCTTACACTCTTCAGTAAGTTTTTCGCCTCTTCAGGTAATGTTCCGAAACGGTCAATAAGTTCAGCCTCAAATTTCTCCAGGTTTTTCTCGTTATCGATTTCTGCCAGTTTCTGGTACAGCAGCAGCCTTTCTTCGGTATTTGAAATATACTCGTCCGGCAGCATCAGCTCCAGATCGGTATCAATATTCACATCCTTCGTGGTTTTGAAAAGCTTGTTCCTTTCTTCTTCATTTTCAAATAAGTTTTCAAATTCCTCGTCATCCTTTAATTCCTCCAAAGCTTCCTGCATCAGCTTCTGATACGTTTCGAAGCCCATTTCATTAATAAAACCGCTCTGCTCAGCACCCAGCAAATCTCCGGCACCCCTTATTTCAAGGTCTTTCATGGCAATCTGGAAACCGCTTCCAAGGTCTGAAAACTGCTCTATTGCTTCGAGCCTTTTTCGGGCATCGGAAGTCATCATATCATACGGCGGCGTAATCAGGTAACAGAAGGCCTTCCTGTTGCTTCTTCCTACCCTTCCCCTCATCTGGTGGAGGTCTGCCATTCCGAACCGCTGGGCATCATTGATAAAAATGGTATTGGCATTCGGGACATCCACACCGCTTTCAATAATCGTGGTGGAAACCAGAACATCATACTTCCCTTCCATGAAATCGAGGACGTTTTTTTCTAACTGCTTGCCTTCCATTTGGCCGTGTCCTGTAATTACCCTGGCATCAGGAACAAGCCTCTGGATCAGGCCGGCAATATCTTTTAAGTTTTCAATCCGGTTATTGACAAAATACACCTGCCCGTCCCGCTGGATTTCATATGAAACGGCATCGCGAAGGGTTTCTTCATTAAACCCGATGATATGGGTATCAACAGGCTGCCTGTTGGGCGGCGGTGTCTTGATTACCGATAAATCCCTGGCGGCCATTAAAGAAAATTGCAGCGTCCTAGGGATCGGTGTGGCTGTTAAGGTAAGCGTATCCACATTACTCTTCAGGGTTTTTAATTTATCTTTTACCGATACCCCGAATTTATGTTCCTCATCAATGATCAGCAGCCCGAGGTCTTTGAACTTCACCGAACTGCCTGCCAGCTGATGCGTCCCGATAATAATATCAACTTTTCCGTTTTTTAAATCTGCAAGCGTTTCAGATTTTTGTTTGGCTGTCCTGAAACGGTTCACATAGGCCACGGTCACCGGAAAATCCTTTAATCTTTCTTTAAAGCTTCTGTAATGCTGAAAAGCAAGAATGGTGGTAGGAACCAGCACGGCCACCTGCTTTCCGTCTGTTGCTGCTTTAAAAGCCGCACGCACGGCCACTTCGGTTTTCCCGAAACCCACATCTCCACAGACCAGACGGTCCATTACCGTATCTGCTTCCATATCTTTTTTTACGTCTATGGTGGCTTTTTCCTGATCCGGGGTATCTTCGTACAGGAAGCTTGCCTCCAGTTCATTCTGAAGATAAGAATCCTGGGTATAAGCAAAGCCTTTCGCTGTTTTCCGCTGTGCGTATAATTTAATAAGGTCAAAAGCAATCTGCTTTACCTTTGCCTTTGTTTTCTGTTTTAAAGATTTCCAGGTAGGAGATCCTAATTTGCTCAGTACAACTTCCCTTCCCTCAGGCCCGTTGTATTTTGAAATCTTATGAAGCGAGTGGATACTCACATATAATAAATCCCCGTTTTTGTATGTCAATTTGAAGCATTCCTGGATCTTACCGTCATTGTTCACTTTTACCAGTCCCATAAATTTTCCGATCCCGTGGTCGATGTGGGCAATGTAGTCTCCTATCTTCAGGGACATTAAATCTTTCAGGGTAAGCTGCTCAGATTTGGCAAATGCATTTTTGGCTTTATACCGCTGGTAACGATCAAAAATCTGGTGATCCGTATATACCAGGAATTTATTCTCGTGGTCTACAAACCCTTCATGAAGCTCAGAGGTAAAGCTTTTAAAAGGAAGCTCGCGTTCCAGTTCTTCAAAAATCATTTCCAGTCTTTGTTTCTGCTTTTCAGATGAAAAAGAGATCCAGGTATCGTAGCCTTCACTTTGCCTGGCTTCCAGGTCTTCGGCCAGCATTTCAAAATTCTTATGGAAAGAAGGCTGCGGAGTCTGATCGGTTTTTATATCTTTCCATTCTATTAAGCCTTCAACAGAAACGCCTCCGAAATCAACCGTTTTAAACTTTTTATAATCGAATAAGAACTCCTGGTCTGAAATAAAAAGCTCCTGCGGCGATCTGTGTGCAATATCTTTGCTTAAGGTATCATATTTTTCCAGTGACTTTTCATAAAACGATTTCAGCTTCTGCATGCCGAGGATCCCGTTTCTGGAGACAACAAAACTTTTTTCCGGCAGCAGCTGCAACAGTGAGACACGGCTGCCGGTTACTGTAAAATTCATATTGGATACCAGCTGAAGCTCTTCTACTTTGCTTACGGACAGCTGGGTTTCGATATCAAACGTTTTAATGCTTTCCACTTCATTCCCGAAGAAGGTAATCCGGTAAGGCTTTTCATTAGAGAAAGAAAAAACATCCACAATCCCTCCTCTCACGGAAAATTCCCCGGGTTCAGAAACAAAATCCGCCTGCTGGAAATTATAATGGTTCAGCAGTTCATCAACAAAATCAAAATCCAGCTGGTCGCCTACTTTAATATGATGGGAAATGGCTTTAAAATCTTCTTTCCTCAGAACCTTTTCAGATAAGGCACCTGCATAGGCAACAATTACTTTAGGAGATTTGCCTGAAGTGATCTTATTGATAACTTCCGTCCTTAACACCAGGTTGGCATTCTGTGTTCTCTCCACCTGATAAGGTTCAAGGTGGGTAGCCGGAAAGTACAGCACCTTGTCTTTGCCTAAAAGATTTTCCATTTCCGTATTCGCATACAGTGCATCTTCTTTGTCATCCAAAAGATAAAGCAAGTGCTTTTTTTGAGTAAGAAACAGTTCTGCAACAAAAATGGAAACCGAAGAACCGGCACTTCCTTTTACATAAATATGTTGATGGGTTTCCAGTTGGGTAAAAATTTCTTTTCCGAATTCTTTCTGGAGCAGATGCGGAAGGAACTTTTCAGAGATGGTTTTTAACTGCATAGATTGTAGGATATAAACGGCAAAATCGATTCCGGAGCTCCCGGAATCGTTTTGACTATAACAAAGATAATGCTATTTTTTTCTTTACTGCGATTTCAGTTAAAATCTCAGGCTTTTGCACAAACTTTATGGAGTAGGCACCGCCTGTATACCCATAAATACTGATATGGTTTTATAATAATCCGGGCTGAAAATCTATTCCAAGACCAAACAATCCATATCCGCACCGGGTGTATAGTGTACCTTCCCGTTATTCCTGCCTGTATCATAGCCCCACTGGGCAACAGCCGTAAGCAATGGAATAAGCGTCTCGCCGAATGAGGTCATTTCATATTCTACTTTAAGAGGCGGCTTTTTTGTATGTACGGTCCTTGTTATCAAACCGTCTTCTTCCAGTTCTTTGAGCTGCAGACTTAATGTCCGCTCCGTAACCATCGGAATGGCTTTTCTCAATTCGTTATACCGTTTTTTTTCGATAAGATTAATTAGAATCACCGCTTTCCATTTTCCTCCTATGTACCTCATCGTAAGGCTTGTGGCACATGGATAATGTTTATCGTCTATACTGTACATCTGTTACTATCATTATTGACCGTTATTGCAAAGGTAATATACGATACCTATGTTTGCAACTGAAAAAAGTATAGTATACATAAAAACATCCCCGTAATAATAACATCAGATGTATTTATTGCTGATCATAAAAAGAAGAAAATAATTTTAATAACAAATACCTGTAAATATGGATTTTTTAGAAATTGCAAAAAGAAGATACGCTACCAAGAAGTATGATACTGCTAAAAAAATTTCAGCAGAACAGACTGAGGAACTGAAAGAAATCATACGGTTAAGCCCGTCCTCCATCAACAGCCAGCCCTGGAGATTTACTTTTGTTACCAATGAAGACGTGAAGAAAGAACTGGCTTCCCAGTCTTATATGAACGAGCAGGCGATCAATGATGTAGGACTATTGGTCGTCTTCAGTGTTATGGACAATATTGAGCATTTTGAAAAGCGGAATATTGCCATTCTGCCCGAGGGGTGGAGGACCGGCTTTTATGAACCTATGATCAAGGCCAATGGAGATGCAGCAACAAAGTCCTGGATGGAACATCAGGTTTATCTTTCACTGGGATATTTTCTGAGTGCCTGTGCGTGTATGGGACTTGATGCTACGCCCATGGAGGGCATCAACCGGGAGGCATACGGAGCGATCTTGCAGCAGGACGGATATGCCCCGCTGTTTGCCGTCACCGTTGGATATGCTGACTTAACCGATTTGACACATCCGGCCGTTTCGCCAAAATCCCGTTTTGATTTAGAGGAAGTGATAAAGTCTGTTTAAGTTACAAGCTTTTTTATTTTTTTGAATTTTGTTGGTGGTTATCATGGAAAACCGATAGAATAATGGATCTGTAATAATATCATGGGAAATGCATATTTTAAATTGGTTGCTTAAGGGCTTATGGCTCTGCAGAAATATTATCTTATATAATAGTATTCGGTTAAGAATAATCTAAAAAGTTCAGATTTAATCTTAATAAATATTAAATTCTCGTTTTATAAGTTAAAATTTATTTTAAATACAAGGATGGCACACCGTTTGAAAAACACCATTAACAAACCTAAAGAAATAATATTATGAAAAAAGCAATCAGAATTTTAGGATTATTCCTACTAACATTTTTTGTAGTCACGACCATTACATCATGCAGCGACGATGATGATCCCGCAAACAACGACTTCTTTGCAGGCACTTACAGAGGAAGCATATCTTATAATGGAAGCAGCAGTGATAACATCAGCACCAATGACGGAAGCGTATTCGTAACAAAAGTTGCCAGCGGAACAAAATACAATTTTTCTTTCTCTAACGGGATTCCAGATCTGAACGGGGTAGAATTTAATCAGCAGGGTGACAATACACTGGTAATGGTAGGGTCTACAGCCACTTCATACATCAGAATTGACAACAATGAACTGAAAATTCTTTATATTAAGAACGGTAACACCTGGACAGCCAACTGTACAAGATAAACCGAATCTTTACCATACAATATAATACAGCCTGCTTTTCCTCAGAGAAAAGCGGGTTTTATTTTTGTCAGGCTCTGAATATTATTTTAATGATTTTGCTCTTTCCATTATAATAAAAAGCAATATTTATATGATCCGTTTAATATTTTTTTAAGCTCTGATAAACTTTAGTTAAGTTTCTGAAATTTAGATTTCAAGTCCGGATTTTGCATACCTTTGATAAACAAAACAGAATAAAACAATTCATATGAAAAAATTATTATCTGCCCTGTCCATCGTATTGGGACTTGGCCTGGCAACTGCTCAACAGACAGCTCCGGTAGCAAAGGCATCTACCCATCAGACTGCTAAAACTATGAAATCTACGACTCCGGCAGCAGTAAAACCGGCTACTGCTCCTGAAGCAGCAAAAATGAAAAAAGACGGAACTCCGGATAAAAGGTATAACACAAACAAAAACCTGAAGAAAGACGGTACGCCGGATAAAAGATACAAAGCAAATAAATAAACTCAACTTATAGTTATTTTCATAATCAAATTTCGAAGAACCGATGATCATTCAGTCATCGGTTTTTTATTGTATGCCATAAAAAGTAACAAAAGATTCTTCAGTTATTTATAAATTTGGGACATGGTAAACTTCCTAAAGAAAGCAGTGGCCCTGGCCTGGGCAAAAAGCCACGTCCGGAACGCTGAAAAATTTAAAAAAAATGCTGAACAGAGCCAGGAAAAACTGTTGCTGTCAATGGTAGAGACGGCAAAGAAGACCCTGTTCGGAAGAGAACACAATTTCGAAGACATCAGATCCGTCCCGGATTTTCAGGAAAAAGTAAGGGTTTCAGATTACGAGGACCTTAAACCGTATATCGAAAGGGTAAAAAGAGGCCAGGCCAATATCCTCTGGACGGAAGTTCCCGAATATTTCGCCAAAACCTCAGGCACCACCTCCGGATCAAAATACATCCCGATTTCTAAAGAAGGCATGCCTTTTCAGGTAAAAGGAGCCCAGAGTGCTCTTTTCCATTATATTGCCAGAAAAAACAACGCAGATTTTGTCAGCGGAAAAATGATCTTTCTGCAGGGAAGCCCTGAACTGGAAGAGGTTTTCGGAATACAAACAGGACGCCTTTCAGGAATCGTGGCCCATCATATCCCTAAATATTTACAGAAGAACAGGCTTCCGAGCTGGGAAACCAATATGATGGAAGACTGGGAAGCCAAAGTAGACAAGATCGTTGAGGAAACAGAAAAAGAAAACATGACCTTAATTTCAGGTATTCCGCCCTGGCTGATCATGTATTTTGAGAAACTCAATGAAAAACACGGTAAAAAAATCAGGCAGATTTTCCCGAATCTCCAGCTGATTGTAACGGGCGGCGTAAATTATGAGCCTTACCGTGACAAAATGGAAGATCTGCTGGGAGGAGCAGTAGATATTGTACAGACATTTCCGGCTTCGGAAGGCTTCTTTGCATTTCAGGATGATTATACAAAAGACGGGTTACTGCTTTTAACCGATCATGGGATTTTCTATGAATTCATTCCGCTGGAAGAATACGGAAAACCGGATGCCGCCAGATTAACGTTAAAAGAAATTGAACTTAATAAAGATTATGCTTTAATATTAACCACAAATTCCGGGCTTTGGGCCTATTCCATCGGTGATGTAGTCAGGTTCATCAATAAAAATCCCTATAGGATTCTGGTAAGCGGAAGGACCAAGCATTTCACTTCGGCATTCGGGGAACATGTGATTGCCTTTGAAGTGGAAGAAGCCATGAAAGCAACCGTGGAAAAATTCCCGGCACAGATTACAGAATTCCATCTAGCACCGCAGGTAAATCCGGCAGAAGGACTGCCGTACCATGAATGGTTCATTGAATTTGAAAAAGAGCCTGATAATATAATGGCCTTTTCGCATGAACTGGACAGCCAGCTGAGAAAGCGCAATACTTATTATGATGACCTGATTTCCGGAAATATCCTGCAGCCTCTTCATATTGCCTGCCTGAAAAAGAATGCTTTTCATGAATATGCCAAATCACAAGGGAAACTGGGAGGCCAGAACAAAACCCCAAGACTGGCAAATGACAGAAAAATTGCCGGTTTATTGGAAATATACAAACTTTAAACAGATTTTTTCAATTCCGGAAACGTATATTCGAAAAAAATTATAAATTTGGAAAACTAAAAAATAATAATGAGAGCATCTGTACTTTTAAAATCATCTTTATTGACATCGTTATTTGTGATTTCCTCCTGTGCCACTACAAAATACACAGAAGACACCGCGAAAAATGATTACTCTAATCTTGAAGCAGGAAAAATGTATACGGTAATGATGAAAGACGGTTCAAAGAATCAAAAAATGTTATTCCGTAATGTAGACGGTGATAACCTGATCGGGACTGCCGGAAAAAAAGACAGTACAGTGGTAACGATTCCAAAGGCAGGCGTAGCTGCAGTAAGAGACAGCCGTAAAGCGAGAATCACTGCAGGAGCCGTTGTAATAGGGGCAGCCGGCGTTGCTGCTCTGGTATTGAGCTCTACAAGAGCAGATAACTAAAATAGATTTTATCTTTTAGCTGCTATTTACTTTATCATTTAAAAAAATTAAGATAACCCTGCCCTCAAATCAATATTTGAGGGTATTTTTGTCGGATGATTTCATTCACTCCGCTACAGACCTTACAGAATGCAGAATTCAGGAATCTTCTTACCGGAAGATTTTTTATTGTACTGGCCTTCAGAATGCTTGCCACATTATTGGGATGGTGGGTTTACCAGTTAACCAAAGATCCTTTTTCCATCGGGCTGATCGGCCTTTCGGAGGTGATTCCGGCGGTGAGCTGTGCCTTGTATGCGGGACATGTCATAGATATGAATGAAAAGAAAAAACTGCTCCTGATCTGCAATTACGCCTATATCTTCCTGATCGGGCTGTTGCTGATCCCGGCATTTTTCAATGTTGAACTTCATTTTACCGGGCATCAGATTACCTATTTTATTTACGGCGTGATCTTCTTTACCGGGATTGCAAGGGCTTTCATCGGACCGATTGTCCCTTCCATGATCCCTAAAATTGTAAAGAAAGAAAACCTCCCGAACGCTGTCACGCTGAACCAGGCTACTTTTCTGATATCTTCAGTCTGCGGACATGCAGCCGGAGGCTTCCTGATTGGCTTTTTTGGAGTAAAGTGGACATTAATTGCCGTTATTTTATTAATATTTTTCGCCTCATTGTTCTTTTTTCAGTTAAAAAAACAGTATTCCGAATACAAAAAAGAGAATGTTGACGTTATAGAAAGTATGCGCGAAGGAATTTCTTACATTTTCAGGACAAAGGAGATTCTGGGCGCATTGTGTCTGGATATGTTTGCGGTTCTTTTCGGCGGTGCCGTAGCCATGATTCCGGTATATGCTTCAGACATCCTTAAGGTGGGAGCGGAAGGTTTCGGGCTGCTGAATGCGGCATCAGATATAGGGTCCATGTGCGTTATTATTATGTTATCGATAATTCCGCTGCGGAAGAACCAGGGTAAGATTTTACTGGCTGCCGTGACCGGATTCGGACTCTGCATCATCGGATTCGGATTGTCGCATCTATACTGGCTGTCTTTTATGTTCCTGATGCTGAGCGGAATGCTGGACGGCATTTCCGTAGTTATCAGGGGAACGATCGTTCAGCTGAAAACGCCGGACCATATCAGAGGACGGGTATTAAGTGTCAATTCGATCTTTATCATGTCAAGCAATGAAATGGGCCAGTTTGAAAGCGGATTGATGGCAAAGATGCTGGGTGTAGTTCGTTCGGTGGTCTTCGGCGGAACAATGACCGTACTGGTTGCACTGATGGTAGGAACAACCAATTCGAAATTGAGAAAAATGCAATATTAAAGGCATAAATACCCTTTTATTAAATTAATCTTAAAAACTTTAATTTAAAATTAATAATTTTTTATATTTGTAATATAAAATATCCCCCTTCATGAAAAAAATTTTACTAATTTTTCTGGGCATTCTGTGCCAGATGTTTTACGCGCAGTCGGACTGTACATCAGCCCTTGCCGTCTGTGGAAATTCCAGTATTTCCTATACCCCGAGCGGATTCGGAAGCACTCAGGAAAGCCCTCTTGGCAATGGCTGTCTTTCCACCGAACATTTTTCCGTATGGTATACATTCACCGCATCTACAAGCGGAACCCTTACTTTCCTGATCACCCCGAATGCACAGGCCGATTATGACTGGGCTGTATTCGGACCTAATAAAGCCTGCGGAAGTCTCGGCACACCCATCAGATGTTCCTATGCTGCTCCTTCGGGAACAGGATTAACAGGCCTTAATATGACTGCAACCGATACCACAGAAGGTGCGGGAGGCGACGGTTTTGTAAAATACCTCGATGTAATTGCCGGTGAAACCTATTATTTAATCATTGATAACTTTTCAGCCAATACCAACGGATTTGTATTAAGCTGGGACGGTACAGCAACCCTGTCTTCCCCGTTTACGTCTGCGGTTCAGCCAAACCCTTTCATACCACCGGGAACACCGAACCCGATCCCAACAGGACCGAACGAAGTAATTATCTGTACCGATCCTGCTGTATTCAATTTCTCGACTTTATCTGCAGGCATTGTCAACGGAAACCCGAATTTCACTGTAAGCTATCATACAAACTCAAATGATGCGCTTACCGGTAACAACCCGATTACTGCACCACAGACCGTAAGTACAACGGCAGTATATTATTACAGCATCAGCTATGCTGATCCTGCCAACCCGAACAGTGCGATCAGTAAATGTAAGCAGACAGGGACGTTTAAATTCAAGCAGGGAAATATCACGGCTGTGGATGTTACTTTAACCGAATGCAACAACAATAACCAGGGTACAGCCGTATTTAACCTGACGACGGCAAATGTTCTGCCTTCAGATCCTACCGCCATTAAAAAATATTATCCTACTATGGCTGACCTCAACGCGGGGACCAATGAAATTACCAATCCGTATACCTTCACTTCATCTACAGGTAAAGTATATGTAAAGGTAGAGACATTACAGGGATGTTCCGATGTTGCAGAGATCACGCTGGCTTTCTATGCAGACTTTACGGTAACAGATGCTACCTTGAGATCATGCTTTATTGAAAGCAATCCTGCCACGGCTTTATTTAACCTTACAACAGCAGCGGTGACTACTCTTACCGGAGCTGTTAAAACATATTATCCTTCTGCAGCAGACGCAGTAAACGGAACCAATGAGATTTTGACGCCGACTGCTTATATTGCTCCGAACGGTGTGGTCTTCGTTAAAGTAAAAGATGGAAACCAATGTTATAAAGTTGTTAAAGTAACCCTGATTGTACTGCCTCCGGTTTATTCCAATATTCTGGAAGATAAGATTATCTGTATGGAAGACACTACAACTTTAGATGCAGGCCCCGGATTTACCGCTTACAAATGGAGTACAGGTGCAACCACCCAGTCTATCACAAATGTTACCGTAGGTACCTACTGGGTAGAACTTAAAACCGGAGACTGTATTGCCAGACAGGAAGTTAAAGTATATCCTTCCGAGCAGCCTGTTATTTCAAGCATTGATATTACAGACAATACCATTACGGCAAATATTGCAGGCGGAACAGCTCCTTATAAATATTCAATTGACGGGATCAACTGGCAGGATTCAAACACTTTTAACAACATACCGAGAGGTGATCATATGATCTATGTAAAAGATGCCTACGACTGTGATCCTATTACCGTAACGGTTGTAGTGCCGAACCTGGTTAATGTAATTACGCCGAACGGCGACGGCGTGAATGACGTTATTGATTATTCAGCCCTGTCCGGAAAACAAAGCCTCGTTTTAAGTATTTTTGACCGGTACGGAGTAAAAGTAGGCCTGGCCGACAAGACCACAGGCTTTAAATGGGACGGAACCACAGGCGGCAAAAAAGTGCCTACCGGAACGTATTGGTATTCTGTAACATGGAATGAGAATGACAAGAAGAATACGCCATTCAAGTTCTCCGGATGGGTAATGGTAAAAAACAGGGACTAAACTTAAATAACTAGAGAAAACCGCTTTTCCCAGGCGGTTTTTTTCACATAAATAAGTATAATACTATTTAATAAAAATCATTTCTAATGAAGAAGTTATTACTACTGACGATTTTATTTTTTTCACAATTGTTTTTCTCACAATCAGACTGCGCCACGGCAATTGCAGTATGTGGGAATTCAGGTCAGTCATATACTCCAAGTGGTTTCGGCACAGTACAGGAAAGCCCTTTGGGAGGATGCCTTTCAACAGAGCATTTTTCCGTTTGGTATAAGTTTACCATAGCTACAGGCGGAACACTGACATTTGTTATCGATCCTACCGTAAACCCGGCTAATCCCATAAGTACAGACTACGACTGGGCCGTTTACGGGCCCAACGTACAGTGCGGAAGCCTAGGCACCCCTGTACGATGTTCCTTTGCGGCCGGCGGCGGGCCAACAGGCCTTAATATGACCTCTACAGATACTACCGAAGGTGCAGGCGGAGACCGTTTCGTAAAATACATGGATGTCCTGCCCGGCGAAACTTATTATATGATTGTTGATAATTTCTCCTCCAACACCATGGGATTCTCACTGACCTGGGGAGGAACGGCTGTACTGGCATCTCCGTTTACGGATCCTAACCTCACGCCTAACCCTTTTGTACCGCCGGGAACGCCGGGAACAACACCGGGATCACCTAATGAAATCCTGCAGTGCCAGCTTCCGACAACCTTTGATTTCAGCACGCTGACTGCCGGAATTGTCAACGGGAACCTTAATTTCCAGGTTAGCTACCATTATACATCCAATGATGCCCTTACAGGAGCCAACCCGATCACCGCACCTATAACAATAAACGGTACGGCTACTTACTATTACAGCATTCATTACCAGGATCCGGCCAATCCGGCGAATCCGATCAACAGCTGTACGCAGATCGGGCCTTTTAAATTCAAGCCGGGAAATATCACAACGATGAACGCCACGCTCACCAGCTGTAACATCAACAATGCCGGTTCAGGTATTTTTAACCTGACAACAGCCAATGTATATACAGCAACCCCGGGCTCAACAAAAAAATATTACCCTACCCTTGCAGACCTGAATGCCGGAACCAATGAAATTACCAATCCGGCAGCCTACTCTTCTGCAGCCCCGAAAACAATTTTCGTAAAAATTACCACGAGCCAGGGATGTGTAGGAACTGCACAGATCGCCCTGCAGTTTTTCCCGCCTTTACCGGCAGTAAATGTTGCCATAAAGGCTTGTAATAATAACAATATGGGTACAGGTGTTTTTGACCTGACTGCAGCAGACGTATATCCTCCGGGCGGTGTTACCAAAAAATATTACCCGACCCTTGCAGACCTGACTGCAGGAACGAATGAGATCACCAATCCCGCAGCCTATACTTCCGCAGCACCGAAAACAGTGTATGTAAAGGTAACTACACCGCAGGGATGTACGGGACAGTCTGAAATTGCTTTACAGTTCTACCCGACCGTCATTGTAAAAGATGCCGTTATCGAATCCTGTTTTATTGAGGCTAATGTAATAACAGCTTCTTTTGATCTGACCCAGGCCAATATAACATCACAAACCGGTATTACGAAGAAATATTTCACCACACAGGCTGATCTGCTGGCAGGCACCAACGAAATCCTGAACCCTTCGGCATACATCTCAACCAGTACCGTGGTCTATGTAAAGGTAACCAATGAGAACAACTGTTTTGCCATTGCTAAAATAACGTTAAAGGTTTTGCCTCCGGTAAAATCAAATGTACTGACCGATAAAATTATCTGTATTGAAGATACGGCTACTTTAGATGCAGGACCCGGATTTGACGGTTATGAATGGAGCACGGGAGCAACTACCCAGTCCATTTCAAATGTAACGGCAGGCGCTTACTGGGTAAAACTGAAAACAGGTAAATGCTGGACTTTACAGGAGGTGAAGGTAAATGCTTCTGTACAGCCCGTGATTACCAATATTGAAATCACCAATGATTCTTTCACGGTAACGGTAAATGGCGGAAAGCCTCCTTACCAATATTCCCTGGACGGAATAACATGGCAGGATTCCAATGTATTTACAGGCCTGCCGAGAGGAGAAAACAAAGTATATGTAAAAGATGCCTATGATTGTAATCCTATTGATGTGCAGGTTACCGTTCCGAATCTGATCAATGCCATCACACCGAACGGAGATAATGTGAATGACTATATTGATTATTCAGCCCTGGCTTATAAGAAAAATTTAGTCTTAAAGATATATGACCGGTACGGCAACATGATGTATACCGCTGATAAAATGAGAGACTATAAATGGGACGGTACCTCAGGCGGTAAAAAAATCGTGACCGGAACCTACTGGTATACCATCACATGGAATGAGAACGACAAGAACAGCACGCCGACAAAATACAGCGGCTGGATCCTGGTAAAAAATATACAATAATAATTTTCAGACATTTAAAAATCACCTCGCAACTGAGGTGATTTTTTATTGGTGCCTTGTGGTACCTGAGCCATATCAGGACTAAATTTTTAGCATTTTGATTTCCAAAAAAACTATCTTTGCATCATTATGGCGCAGAAAGAAACTCTATCTTCATTAACGAACGGAAACTTTGCAAAAGAGCTTTCAATTGCTGACGGTAAACTACCTCCCAATGCATTGGAATTTGAAAGACTGGTTATCGGTACTTTTCTGATTGATAAAAAAGGTCTTGACGAATCTATAGATTTACTAACGCCGGATGTCTTTTACGACCCCAGGCACGGTATTATTTTTTCAACGATTTTAAAATTATACGAAGGCAACCAGCCGGTTGACCTGATGACGATTATCCAGGCGCTGAAAAAAGAAGACAGGCTAAGCCAGGCCGGCGGAGACCATTACCTTATTGACCTCACCATGGGCGTAAGCTCATCTGCCCACATTGAATACCATGTGCGTGTCATTCTTGAAAAATATATCTTACGAAGCCTGATTAATGTTTCAGCCAACGTTATTGACGCCTCCTACAAAGAATCAACAGATGTTTTTGAACTTCTGGACAAAGCCGAACAGTCATTTTTCGAAATCACCAACGGGACCATTAAAAAAGGCTTCGATACGGCCAATTCACTGGTAAAACAGGCGATTGAAACCATTAAATCCCTGAAAGATAAAGAAGGGCTTTCCGGGGTACCTTCAGGATTCCGTGACGTGGATAAAGAAACCGGAGGCTGGCAGAATTCAGACCTTATCATTATTGCAGCACGTCCGGCAATGGGTAAAACGGCATTCCTTCTTTCAATGGCCAGGAATATTGCGGTAGGGCACAAAATCCCGATGGCATTATTCTCCCTGGAGATGGCTTCGGTACAGCTGATCACCAGGATGATTGCTTCCGAAACAAGGATTTCTTCGGAAAAATTAAGAAAAGGAACACTGGATGATGAAGAATGGCAGAGGCTGTTCTCTAACGTCTCCGAACTGGAAAATGCACCTTTGTATATCGATGAAACCCCTTCCCTGTCGATTTTTGACTTTCGTGCAAAATGCAGGAGGCTGGTCATGCAGCATGGTGTAAGAATCATCATGGTAGATTACCTTCAGCTGATGACTGCAGGCGGCGGCGGAAAAGGAGCCGGAAACCGTGAACAGGAAATTTCCATGATTTCACGTTCATTAAAGGCCATCGCAAAAGAACTTAACGTTCCGGTTATTGCACTTTCGCAGCTTTCGAGAAGTGTGGAAACCCGCCCGGGCAAAAGACCCCAGCTTTCCGATTTAAGGGAATCCGGAGCCATTGAACAGGATGCAGATATCGTATCCTTCATCTTCAGGCCGGAATATTATAAAATTACCGTTTGGGACAATGACGATGAAGGACAGGAAACCTCAACGGAAAACCAGGCGGAACTGATTATTGCAAAACACAGGAACGGGGCAACGGCAGACGTAAGGCTGTCTTTCCTTAAACATTTTGCAAGATTCGGTGATGTGGAAGCCGCATTTGACGGAGGAGCCGGAGGCTACCCTTCCAATTTCGGAGCCGGTGAGCCAAGCGGATTTGATAAAATAAAAACAACCATCCAGCCCGGGGCAGCATTTGATCTCCCGAATAAATCACAGGTATCAGGATCTTCGATGAATGATTTTGATGACGATGATGATTTTCCGTTTTAATCCGTAATTGAAATTCATCCTCTGAACAAAAGTCCGCATCAGCTGAAACAAAATTTTACCAGATGGTGTGGATGAATGAGGATCTGAAATAAAATGTATAACTAGCCGTAAAAACCTCATGGCAATTTTATGCCATAAATTTAATATTCAATATCCATAATTTGAGAATAGAAATATACACCGACGGAGCCTGCAGCGGAAACCCGGGAAAGGGCGGATATGGAATTCTCATGCGTGTCCCGGAAAAAAATTATCAGAAAACCTTTTCAAAAGGCTTCCGGAAAACCACCAACAACAGGATGGAGCTTCTGGCCGTTATCACTGCGCTGGAAAAACTGAAATCCCCTGAGAATGATATCCATGTGTATACGGATAGCAAATATGTCTCGGATGCCGTCAACCAGAACTGGCTGGCCGGATGGGTCAAAAGACGGTGGAAAAATGTTAAAAACCCGGACCTCTGGCAAAGGTTTGCGGTATTGTATAACCTGCACCGGCCAAAGTTGCACTGGATCAAAGGCCATGCAGGACATTTTGAAAATGAGCTGTGTGACAAACTCGCCGTAAGTGCTGCTGCATCAGGTAATTTAGAGATTGATACCTATTTTGAAAGTCTTGAAAACAATTCCTTATTCTAATTTATATTTAAAATAAGTTCTGATTAAAAATTTTAATTATTTCTCATTCCAGCTTATCATCTATTGTAAAATAACCATTAAATTCGGTAAAATTAATATTGAATACTCATAATTTGACTGGGATTTAATATCTTTGGCTGATAATTTAAGTACCACATTATATGAATAAAAAGCTACTGACTTATTTTACCCTCTTTCTATGCTGCTTTTTCGGAGAAATTTCTGCCCAGACTTATCAGCTGACAGGAAATCCTGTGAATACAACCGGGTGGGACGTTGTTCCGTCAGCAACCGTTAGTGGTGACTTTGTACAACTTACTGCAGATCAGACTTCTCAGGTAGGCGGTATCAAATTAAATGCTCCCATCAATCTTAAATTCTGTGATAAATGGAGAGTGGAATTTGATTTCAGGATAGACGGAAACGGAACTGCGTCTTACGGCCGCGGTGACGGTTTTGCTTTCTGGTATCTGGCCAACCCTCCTGCATCCTATACCCAGGGCGGCGGTTTAGGGATCCCTGCTAATTCTACAGGGCTGATGGTAGGTTTTGATATTTTCAACAACAGTACCGAAGGACAGATGAGCAAGGTTCATGTGCTGTACGGGACAAACAATACCGCAGGATCCAATATCGAGTTTAACAATACGGCAGGAAGTACATTCCATACGGCGGATCTCATTGCCACCCAGCCGTTTGTCGGGGCTGCTTACAAGCATGTGGAGGTATTGGGCCAGGTAGACCCTGCCAATGTAAACAACTGGATCATCAATATAAAAATAGACGGTATTGTAGTGGTGAACCAGTCTTTCGCCCCATCCGGAGGTGCGATCGGGATGACCCAGGGATATTTCGGATTTTCAGCGTCTACGGGTGCGGCAAGCGCGAGACATTCCATCAAAAATGCCAAAATTTACACGGATAAGGTTTCCATCACCCAGCCTTCCGTTTCGGCAAGCTTCTGCCCGAACCCTTCAACCGGCCAGGGAACCGTGAACCTGACAAGTTATCAGAATCAGTTTGTTGCCAATCCCGCAAACTATACATTCTCATACAGTGTGGCGGGAACCCCGATTGCCAATCCTGCCAGTTACCAGTTTGCCGGGAATACGACCGTTTCCGTGCTCATCAAAGATAACGCCGGCGTATTGTGTGATAATCCGGATGCAAAGATTATTTTATCCCTCTCCCCGTTCACTGCTACCCCTGCCACGCTTACCGCATGCAACAATAACAATGCAGGAACAGCAACGTATAATCTTGCGCTTGCCAACGTAAATGAACCTGCAGGATCAACCAAAATTTACTATAAGACACTGGCTGACCTTAATGCAGGAACGAACCCGATTACCAATCCTAATGCTTATGTTTCTGCAGCCGGAACCGTGTATGTTAAGGTAACCACGCCGCAGGGATGTGTGGGATCTGCTGCCATTACACTGGCATTTTTCCCTCCTATCGTCTATAATGACACTACCATCGAATCCTGCTTTATTGAAAACGCACCCAGCACTGCTTCCTTTAACCTGACACAGGCCAATGTGACGAATGCTGCGGGAATTACCAAAACATACCATACCACGCTGGCTGATGCTGTAGCCGGAACAAATATAATTTCAAATTCCCTTGCCTATATTTCAACTTCATCAACGGTGTATGTAAGAATTACCAATGTAGCGACCTGTTTTGTTATTGCCAAAGTAACCCTGAAAGTCCTGCCTCCGGTGTATTCTTCTGTTCTGAAAGACAAGATTATCTGTATTGATGCAAAAACCACGCTTGATGCGGGCTCGGGGTTTGATACATACCTGTGGAACACCGGTGACACTACTCAGGCTATTCAGAATGTTTCTCCGGGGCAATACTGGGTTCAGCTGAAATCAGGAAGATGTACATCAACACAGCTGGTGAAAGTCATCCCTTCACCCCAACCCGTAATTACAGGGATTGATATTACCAATACAACAATTACAATAAATGTAAACGGAGGGAAAGCGCCGTACCGGTATTCTCTGGACGGTGTAAACTGGCAGGACTCCAATACCTTTACAGGCCTGCCTAGAGGTGAAGCCGTGGTGTATGTAAAAGATGCCTATAACTGTTCGCCGATCAACGTTCAGGTTACCGTTCCGAATCTGATTAATGTAATTACGCCTAACGGAGACAATGTAAATGATGTGATTGATTATACTGCCCTGGCCTACAAAAAAAATCTGGTTTTCGTTATTTATGACAGATACGGAAACAAAATGTATGAGGCCGACAAGCTGAGGAACTATAAATGGGACGGAACAGCCGGCGGCAAAAAAGTAATGACGGGAACTTACTGGTACACCATCAGCTGGAATGAAAATGATAAAAACAATACCCAGACTGTTTACAACGGCTGGATACTGGTAAAAAACATAGAATAAATAATTTACATTAAAAGACCACTCTCCGTATGAACGTGGTCTTTTTTGTTTGTGTAAAGATGCTCTGTTGTAAGCAGCCCGGATTATATAAATCCTGTATAAAGAGTTTATAATAAGCATATATATACTGTAAACTTAACTTAAACCATCAATAAATTAAACAATTCGCTCAAATGAAAAAACTAATACTTTCTTATTTTCTTATCATTTTCATTTGTCTCGCCGGAAAAATTTCTGCACAGACATACCAGCTTACCGGGAGCCCTGTGAACACAACCGGATGGGATCTTGTCTCCAATGCTTCTGTAAGCGGAGATTTTATACAGCTTACTCAGGATATCGGAAGCCAGTTTGGCGTGGTAAAATTAGCAACCCCTATCAACCTCAAATATTGCGATAAATGGAAAGTGGAATTTGATTTCAGAATTGACGGAAACGGAACGACGTCTTTCGGCCGCGGTGACGGATTTACATTCTGGTACCTCAGCAACCCGCCTACAGGATTTACGAGTGGAGGCGGATTGGGCATACCTGCCAATGCCAACGGGCTGATGGTAGGTTTTGACATCTTCAATAATTCCACAGAAGGCCAGATGAGTAAAATCCATGTTCTGTACGGAACCAACAACTTGCCTGTAGGAAACAATAATATAGAATATAATACCACTGCAGGAAGTACTTTCCACACTGCAGATCTCAATCCAACACAGCCGTTTGTTGGGGCTACTTACAAACACGTTATCGTAAACGGTGAAATGGATCCTGTAAATACCAATATCTGGAACATAAAAATTCAGATGGACGGTGTCTTACTGGTAGACCAGCCATTTACGGCTTCCGGAGGAGCCGTAGGAATGACCACAGGATACTTCGGATTTTCCGCAGCAACGGGAGGTGCAAGCGCAAGGCATTCAATAAAAAATGCCAAAATTTACATTGATAAAGTTCCTATTCTTACCAATACCGTTACCCCGAGTGTCTGCGTAAACCCGGCTACAGGAAACGGAACTGTAAATCTAACGTCTTTCCAGAACCAGTTCGTAACAACCCCGGCAAACTATGTTTTCACTTATTTCGGGCCCGGCGGAACACCGATTACCAACCCCAGCAATTACCAGTACCCTGCCGGAACCACTACGGTTACAGTAGTTGTCCAGGATCCTTCATCCACGCTCTGTGATAATGGTGACGGAACCATTGTATTAACTCCTACCCCTTTTTCAGCGAATGACGTAACCATCAACGGCTGTAACAACAATAATGCAGGTGGAGCCGTTTTCGATCTTACAGCAGCAGCCTTATCATCGGTTCCAGGAAGTACTTCAATATTTTATAATACCATGTCTGATCTCAATAGTCAGGTCAATCCGATCACCAACCCTTCGGCATTTTTTTCACCGGCAACCACAATCTATGCTCAGGTAACTACGCCGCAGGGCTGTACGGATGCTGCACAGATTACCCTGGCCCTATTCCCGGTTGTAACAGTACAGGATGCCACTCTAAGATCCTGTGCGATTGAGGCCAAGCCTTCTACGGGGCAGTTTGATCTTACCACAGCTCTGGTCACTACACAAACCGGTACAAAAACATATTACCCTTCCCTAACCGATGCCCAGAACGGAACCAATCCGATCCCGGTACCGACCGCATATATCTCTCCAAATGGCGTAGCATATATTAAGGTTACCAATGCAAACGGATGTTATGCCGTAGCCAAAGTCACATTAATTGTAATTCCACAGGCTTTTTCTGCAATTCTACAGGATAAAATTATCTGCATGGAGGACATGACAACATTAGATGCCGGCCCGGGATTTACCGCTTACAAATGGAGTACGGGCGCAACAACGCAGGCCATTGCCAATGTAACCGTCGGGACCTATTGGGTGGAGCTTAAAACAGGGAACTGTATAGTAAAACAACCTGTGAAAGTATACCCTTCCGAGCAGCCCGTAATCACCAGTGTCGATATTTCAAATACAACCGTTACGGTTTACGCCAACGGAGGAACTGCGCCTTACCAATACTCCATCGACGGAATTCACTGGCAGGATTCCAATGAATTTAAGAATGTACCGAGAGGAGACAGCCAGATTTATATCAAAGACGCCTATGACTGTGACCCGATTACCATTACCATCGTGGTTCCGAACCTGATCAATGTAATTACCCCGAACGGAGACGGAGTAAATGATGTGATCGACTATTCTGCACTGGCAGGCAAAAAAAACCTGGTATTTAATGTTTTTGACCGGTACGGAGCTAAAATCCATGAGGCCGATAAATCCAACAGATACCGGTGGGACGGCACAGTAGGCGGAAGAAAAATTCCGACAGGCAGCTACTGGTATTCTGTTTCATGGAATGAAAATGACAAGAAAAACACCCCGTTCACATACTCCGGGTGGGTACTTGTTAAAAACAGGGATTAAATCTAAACAACCATTCCGTATACTTAAAAAAGGATCACTTCAGATTATCGGAGTGATCCTTTTTCCATCCTGATTTGGAATAAGATATTTTGCCTTAACCCTGTTTAATTCGTATTCTATTCTTAAATTTGTGATATGAAGAATTACTTAGAAGCTTTAAGCAGAAGATATTCCGTAAAAAAATTTAATCAGGAAATAGTGCCTCAGGAAGTCCTTGGCAACATTCTTGAGTCGGGAAAATTATCTGCAAGCTCTCTGGGCCTTCAGCCTTACAAAATTCTGGTTGTGGAAAGCGAGGCAATGAAGCAGAAGCTGATTCCGGCCTTTTACAACCCGTCACAGATTTCAACCTGCTCCCATCTCATTGTCATCGTTTCAAAAAAAACAGTGGAAGAGCAGTATCTTAACGGATACTTCAGGCATATCTCGGAAGTAAGAGAGACGCCGCTGGAACATTTAGACCCTTTCAGGAACAGCATTGACCAGCACTTCCGGAAAAACAGCCACGATATTTTCAACTGGGCAGAAAAACAGTCGTATATCGTTCTTGCTAACCTGATGTATGCGGCCGCAATTGAAAATGTAGACACCTGCCCGATGGAAGGTTTCCGCCAGGATGTTATTGAGGAAATCCTGGAAATCGACCCTGAAGCTGAAAAAGCTACCGTTACGCTGGCTTTAGGCTACCGTTCGGAGGAAGATCATTTCCAGCACCTGAAAAAAGTAAGAAAACCAGACGAGAAATTGTTTAAATTTATTTAATTTAGACGTTTGTACCTAAAGCAAGCATAATGATAAAAGCGGATGTATTAGTAATCGGTTCCGGGATTTCGGGACTTTCCTACGCGATAAAAATTTCTGAGCAGTTTCCGGATGCCAAAATAATTATCGTAACCAAGTCTGATGAAGATGAAAGCAATACCAAATATGCACAGGGCGGCCTTGCAGTGGTTACAGATTCTAAAAATGACCATTTCAACAAACATATTGAAGATACCATGCGTGCCGGAGACGGCGAAAACAAACGCGACGTAGTGGAAATGGTAGTAAAGGAAGCACCGGCCAGGTTTAATGAAATTGTGGAATGGGGTGCGAACTTCGATATGAAAAACGGAGAGTTTGCTTTGGGAAGAGAAGGCGGGCATACGGAAAACAGGATTGTCCACCACAAAGACATCACCGGTTTTGAAATTGAAAGGGCATTGCTGGAAACCGCCAATAAAAGTGAAAATATTGAGATCCTCGATCATCATTACGTCATTGATATCATCACCCAGCACCACGTTCCCGGCAAAGAACTCAATGAAGGAGACATCCACTGCTATGGTGCCTATATTTTAGATGAAAAATCTAAAGAAATCAAGAAAATTACTTCCAAAATAACAATGGTGGCCACAGGCGGAGCGGGACATGTCTATAAAAACACCACCAATCCTACCATTGCAACCGGAGACGGCATCGCTTTCGTAGCAAGAGCAAAAGGAAAAGTTTCCAATATGCAGTATTACCAGTTTCATCCAACGGCACTATACAGTAAAATTGACGGCATGCTGTTCCTGATTTCTGAAGCCGTACGTGGCGACGGGGCCAGGCTGAGAACAAAAAAGGGTGAAAAATTCATGCATAAATATGATGAGCGTGAAGAGCTGGCCTCCCGGGACATCGTGGCAAGAGCGATTGATGCGGAAATGAAGATAACCGGTGACGAATATGTAGGCCTGGACTGTAAGGAAATGGATCAGGAAAAATTCCTTGAACATTTCCCGAATATCTATAAAAAATGCAGGGATGAAGGGATTGATCCTTTCAAACAGCTGATTCCAGTGGTTCCGGCCTGCCATTACCTGATGGGCGGCATTGAAGTGGACAAGGACGGGCAGTCTTCCATCAGGAACCTTTTTGCCGTAGGAGAATGCACAAATTCCGGGCTTCACGGAGCCAACCGCCTTGCTTCCAATTCATTATTGGAAGGCCTGGTTTTCGGACACAATGCCGCCATGAAAACCGTAGCCCTTTTGCATGAAAATAATTTCAATTTTGATGACCTGAAAGCGGTCCCGGAATGGAACGAAGAGGGCATGAAAATTATGGATGAAATGGTGATTGTTTCTTATTTAAGAAAACAGCTGCAGGAAATGATGAGCGACCTGGTGGGCATCGTAAGAAGCAACCGCCGCCTGAATATGGCCTTGCAGAAACATCAGGAAATCGCTGCTGCCGTGGATGAAATTTACCATTACTCCATTCTTTCCCCGCAGTTATCAGAATTAAGGAACCTCACAACCGTTGCCCACCTCATCATTACCCAGTCTATGGAAATGACAGAAAATAAGGGAGCATTTTACAATAAAGATTTAGTTTAAGAGCATACAATATGAAGAGACCGGCATACGTAACCGATAAAGTTTTGAAACAGTTCATCAAAAATGCTTTGGAAGAAGACATTCAGGACGGCGACCACTCTACCCTTTCCACCATTCCCAAGGACCTTGAGCAGAGCGCAAAGCTCCTCGTAAAGCAGGACTGCATCCTGGCCGGGGTGGAACTGGCTGAAATTATTTTTAAAACATTTGACAAAAACCTGCATGTTGAAACATTTGTAAAAGATGGTGACGCAGTGAAGGTCGGAGACATTGCTTTTACCGTAACCGGAAGCGCGAGGTCTATCCTTTCCACAGAAAGGCTGGTACTGAACTGCATGCAGCGGATGAGCGGGATTGCCACCCTTACCCATGACTGGGACTCAAGACTGATAGGAACCAAGACCAAGCTTTTAGATACCAGAAAGACCACGCCCAATTTCAGGGTCTGCGAAAAATGGGCGGTGGCCATTGGCGGCGGAACCAATCACCGGTACGGGCTTTATGACATGATCATGCTGAAAGACAACCATATCGATTACAACGGAAGTATTACCAATGCCGTAAAAATGGCTAAGGATTACATCAAAAAAAATAAAAAGAAGCTTAAAATAGAAGTGGAAACCCGAAATCTGGATGAAGTGGAAGAAGCAATCAAGGCAAAGGTCGACAGGATCATGCTGGACAATATGGATATCCCGACTATGGCAAAGGCCGTAAAGATGATCAACGGTTCATGCGAAACCGAAGCATCCGGCGGAATTACCCGTGAACAACTGAAAGCCATTGCTGCTACAGGTGTTACCTACATATCTGCTGGGGCACTGACGCATTCTGCTGATAATATGGATTTGAGCCTTAAGGCCGTTAAATAACGTTAGATTTTCAGTAAAAATAAAGTGTTTTTGTTAAAAAATCAATAATCTGATTTTTTTCATATGAAATCTCAAATATTATTCAATGCATTGTAAATCAATTTATTGAACCTTATTAAGATTCTTTAAAAATTAACATAAAGTTAATATTAGTTAAATTTTATTTCCTCAATTTTGCAGAAAATTAAATCTAACTATTACTAACGATTATGAAATTAATCAACAAATCAATGCTAACTGCGATAATTACCTTATCCACAGCTAGTATTTATTATGCACAACAGGTTCAGGATACTGCTGATACAAGATCAAGGGATATCGAACAGGTTGTAATTGCTGGAGTTGCCGATCTTGCGAAAGACAGAAAAACACCGGTTGCTGTTTCAAATATTAAAGCTGCACAAATTGTTGAAAGATTAGGTAACCAGGAACTTCCTGAAATCTTAAATACAACTCCTTCAGTTTATGTTACGAAAGGTGGCGGTGGTTTCGGGGATGCTAACATTAGAGTTAGAGGTTTCGGTAATTCAAATACCGCAGTAATGATCAATGGTATGCCTGTCAACGACATGGAAAACGGTGCCGTTTATTGGTCTAACTGGGCGGGTCTTGCTGATGTAACTTCAGACATCCAAATACAAAGAGGTCTTGGATCTTCTAAATTGGCAATTGCTTCAGTAGGGGGTACAATGAACTATATTACAAAAGCTGCAGACAAAAAAAGAGAAGGAATAGTAACCTTGGGAATTGCAAATGACGGATACTTAAAGACTTCTTTTGCTTATAATACAGGAAAATCAAAAACAGGATGGTCTTCATCTTTCCTATTAGGAAGAACTGCAGGAGCAATGTATATTGACGGTTCAGATTTTGAATCTTATAACTACTACTTTGCATTAGGATACCAACCAAATGAAAAACACGATCTACAGTTTACATTTACGGGAGCTCCTCAATGGCATAACCAAAACTTTACCAATACTATTGCAACATATCTAGATATGGGTGATGGTCTATTAAACGGAGTAAAAGCAGAGGATCCAAACAGAAGATACAACTCTAACTGGGGAACTTTGAATGGTCAGCAGTTTTCAACTAACACCAATTACTACTCAAAACCTATCGCTTCAATCAACTGGGATTGGAAAATCTCTGAAAAATCAAAATTGTCAACAGTAGGTTACGGCTCTTGGGGTAGAGGTGGAGGAACTGGTTTCTTAGGAAGCATCAACGGAAAAACTGTTTTCAATGTTGCTAAAACAGCTGATGGACAGATAAGATGGGATGATATCGTTAGATGGAATCAGGGTCAGGTTGTTTCAGACTTTACCGTGGGGAACACTACAAACGCTCCAGCAAATGCTACACCTGGTATTGCAACAAGAACAAACGGATTGGTACAGAGAGCACACGTAAACTCTCATGACTGGTATGGAATTTTATCAAATTTCCAACATAAAATCAACGATAACTGGAATTTCTCTGTTGGAATTGATGGTAGATATTACTTCGGTTACCACCCAGGAGTGATTACAGATTTCTTGGGTAATAGAGAATATCGTGAAAATCAAAATCTAAACCAACAACCATTCTACACTGTTAACCAATCATACAGCACTGTTCCATCTGCAAATCCTTTTGTGAAAGCAGTTAAAGATGATTCTCAGATTGCCAGTAGAAATTATAATGGTGAAGTTTTATGGTATGGAGGTTTCGGACAGGTTGAATATTCAAATGATAAGATATCTGCATTTGCTCAAGGTTCGATATCTAATCAATCTTTTCAAAGAATTGATAATTGGGTCCTTGACGGAGTTACTAAACAACAAGGACAGATAGTTAATACAAAAACTGGATTTAAAGACCTTGTGGGATATAATGTAAAAGGTGGATTAAATTATAATATAAATGATAATCATAATGTATTTGGTAATATCGGTTATTATTCAAGACAGCCTTTCTTTACATCTGTTTATCCAAACAATCAGCAAGTTGTAAATCCTAACTTGACTAATGAGAAAATTTTCTCAGCAGAATTAGGATACGGTTTTAGAGCTAGTAACTTTAGAGCGAATGTCAACTTATACAGAACTTCTTGGGCTGATAGATTCCAGAGAAGAACTGGCTTAACAATTATAGATGCAAATGGGGTTTCAAATCCTTTTTCATATGCTGAAGTCAACGGTCTAACAGAAGTTCATTCAGGAATTGAATTTGAAGCATCATATAAACTAGGTCAATATGTTGAACTAGAAGGATCGGCCTCATTAGGGAACTGGGAATATGAAGGTAATGCAAGCAGTACCTCTTATGACCAGAACAACAACCCAATTAATTTAGCAGCAGGAAGTAACATTGCTACATTAGCTTTAGATGGTGTAAAGGTTGGTGATGCTGCACAGACAACAACTTCACTTACTGTAATTTTAAAACCTGTAGCAGGATTAAGATTTTATGCTAACTGGAGATATGCTGATAGAAATTATGCTGGTTTCAACGTAAATGATTTTGACAACTCAAGAAATTCAGCTACTTATACTGCACCTGCAACACAGTTTGGAGCTCTTCGTTTGCCTGATTATCATTTATTTGATTTAGGAGCTAACTACAAATTTAATTTAAAAGGAGGACAGAGTTTTACAATTAGTGCAAACGTATACAATTTGTTTGATACTACGTATATCGTTGAAGCAACAACTAACAACCACACTGGTCTTTCTGCGAATAATTTTGTAGGAACAGGATCAACGCCTGCTGCACAGTTAGCATCACAAAATGCTCAACTTACAGCTTACAACAATGTAGGAACTTACCAAGGTATCCATCAATCTAACCAAGTATATTTTGGTTTTGGTAGAACATGGTCTACAAGTTTAACCTTCAGATTCTAATAAAAAAACATTAGATTTTATTACATATCCATCCCGGCTTTTCGCCGGGATTTTTGTTATATTTGCGTACTAGAAAAAAAGAAAATAGATTATGGATTTTTACAAGATTTTACTGAGTGCACATAAAGGAATCGGATATCTGGAACTCCTTTTGGTGGCCTTGTTTGTTATTGCCCTTCTCACCACCATGTTCGGGTTCAGCGGGAAAATAAATAAGTTCCTGAAAAAGATTACCCTTTTCACCATGATCTTTTTCCACGTTCAGTTTCTGGCCGGGATTGTTTTACTGCTGGTATCGCCGGGCGTAAAAGCAGCCCTGTCTTCCGGAACACTGATGAGCGATCCGTATTCAAGGTTCCAGTATGTGGAACATCCGTTTTCTATGCTTATTGCTGCCATTCTGATGACGGTAGTCTATAAAAAAGTAAAAGTCGGCCCTTCCCTTTCTTTAACGGTAGTGATCATGGGGCTGATTGCAGTCAGTTTATTCGCCTATGCTTTCCCTTGGACCAGAGTCTTCGGGGCATAAATATATTAACATAAACAATTTTAATTATCAATGAAAGTAGCTGTAGTAGGTTCAACAGGAATGGTTGGCCAGGTTATGCTTAAAATTCTGGAAGAAAGAAACTTCCCTGTCACAGAACTGATTCCCGTAGCCTCCGAGAAATCCGTAGGTAAAAAGGTGAAGTATAAACAGGAAGAATTTACGATTGTAAGCATGAAGGACGCTATAGCTGCCAAACCTGATATTGCCATCTTTTCGGCAGGAGGGTCAGCTTCCCTGGAGTTTGCACCGCTTTTTGCCGAAGCAGGTACGACTGTAATTGATAATTCTTCAGCATGGAGAATGGATCCTGACAAAAAACTGGTGGTTCCTGAGATCAATGCAGATGTTTTAACGAAAGAAGATAAAATCATTGCCAACCCCAACTGTTCTACCATTCAATTGGTAATGGTATTGGGGCCTTTGAACAAAAAATATGATCTTAAAAGGGTGATCGTATCCACTTACCAGTCTGTAACCGGAACCGGTAAAGCAGCTGTTGATCAGTTGAACGGAGAAATCAGCGGCGATGATTCTATTCAGAAAGTCTATCCTTACCAGATTTTCAAAAACGCACTTCCGCACTGTGATGTTTTTGCTGATGATGATTATACGAAAGAAGAGATTAAACTGATGAAGGAGCCTAAGAAAATCCTGGGTGACGATACATTCAATCTCACTGCCACTGCAGTAAGGGTTCCCGTGCAGGGAGGCCATTCGGAAAGTGTCAATATTGAATTTGAAAATGAATTCGACCTTGATGAAGTGAGAAAAATCTTATCTGAAACCCCGGGTGTCGTGGTAATGGACAATGTAAAAAACAATGAATACCCGATGCCGCTGTATTCCGAAGGAAAAGATGAAGTATTCGTCGGAAGGATCAGGCGGGACCTCTCTCAGCCAAAGACCCTGAATCTCTGGATTGTGGCTGACAACCTGCGGAAAGGCGCCGCCACCAATGCGGTACAGATTGCAGAATACCTGGTAGCAAATAACTTAGTATAAACTAACAAAAATAAAAAGAGTCTCAGCAGTGAGATTCTTTTTTTTATCAAACCTTATGAACAGGCAGGAAACTCATAAAAAAGATAAAATAGGCTTTCAGAAACTGATTGCCGCGTTCGGGGTGATCCTTTTTATCGGAAAGATCATCGCCTGGAAAATGACCGATTCCGATGCGGTATTCTCTGATGCCATGGAAAGCATCGTTAATGTCATCAGTGCCTTTATGGGCCTGTATTCCCTGTATCTGGCCGCAAAGCCTAAAGATAAAGACCATCCGTATGGCCACGGAAAGGTAGAATTTGTAACATCGGGCATCGAAGGTGCGCTGATTGCCATTGCCGGGATTATGATTATCTATGAAGGCATCAACAGCCTCGTAGTAGGAAAAGTTTTAAGCCGGCTCGACTGGGGGATTGCCATTATTGCTGCCACAGCAATGGTTAATTACTTTTTAGGATACCTTTCCGTAAGAAGAGGGGAACAGGAAAACTCGTTGGTGCTCATTTCATCCGGAAAACACCTGCAGTCGGACACCGTAACAACACTTGGAGTGGTAATCAGCCTTATCGTTGTCTATTTCACCAAAATCTACTGGCTGGATTCTGTAGTAGCCCTGATATTTGGGTTTTACATCATATGGGTTGGGTATAAGATCGTCCGCAAATCACTAAGCGGGATTATGGATGAACAGGACCGTGACCTTTTGGACCAGATCATTAAGATCCTGGAAGAAAACAGGAGAACCGAATGGATTGATGTCCATAACATGAAAATCCAGCAGTTCGGCGCCTCCCTGCACATTGATGCCCATATTACGCTCCCCTGGTATTACAGCCTCCGGGACGCCCACAATGAAATGGAAAAGATGATCCTCCTTCTGGCAAAAAACATCAACAGAAGTGTCGAGTTTAATTTCCATATGGACGACTGTAAGCCGATTTCCTGTGCCATCTGCAGGATTTCAGACTGCCCTGTCCGCGAACAGGATTTTATAAAAAAAGTAATATGGACTCCGGAAAATGTCACCTATTGGGAAAAGCACACGGCAGAGTAACAAAAATATGACAGGTGTCAAAGTAAATCATATGGGAGTCGGAATCAATCTTAAAAGGCTGAGGAACAACAAAATATTTTCAGCAGGACATTGCCTATCAATTGAATATCGATAGGGTGACCTATGCAAACTGGGAAAACGAAATGTTTGATGTGAAGTCGCAGTACATCCCGAAACTGGTAGAAATTTTTAAGGTGGAACTTAAAGAACTTTTCAAAGATGATCAAAAGATTCAGTTTATTAATAATATTAATAATAAAGATAAGACCGGAACCGGAGGCGTAGGTATTCAGAAAGGAAAAATTATTATTAACATGATTATTACAGATGAAAATTCCGTTTCAAGAATTACTGATGAACTGGATAAATATTTTAATAAAGAATAATAAAAGTTTCAGAGTTTCTGAAACTTTTATTTTGAATATAACACATATACTCTATCAATAAATCCAATTCTCGAAAGAACTTTTGCTTCTTTACCTTCAAAAGAAAAGTATTGATATTGTGGATTCCCTTTCTTCAGCTTTTCGAATTTTCTTTCATTGATGCCTTTCCCATTGAAATAATAATAATTCGGAGGTCGTTCTATACTAATGACAACAGCTCCTATATAGGAATGCTGTGAATCTATTTCAAATTCTTTTTCGTTCATTTCTTCCTTTTTGGTAAAAATAACTGATGTATTTTCATAAATATCACCATTCATCAAATTAGAAAGTTTTCTATCATGGCTTTTATATGTTTGATCATTTAATTTTTCAAAATCAAAATATAAAACGTTTTTCCTTTCAATTAATTCGTTAGGTATTTCTAAAGCAAAATTCCGGTTTTCATCAGTTGTTGTTTTAATATATCTTGATTTATGAATGAAGAAAACTTCGGCATTAGGAATCTCTTTTTTTGTTGTTTTAAAAATCAGTTTACCAGATACTCTAGTTCTGCTCATTATTTTTTGTTCTGTTGCAATCCCAAAATCATTTTTAGTTTGAGCTTGAACAAACGTTAATTTTGTAATCAAAACAATACCTGCTATAATAGCAGAAACTGATTTTGCAGAAATTCTTCCACAGATTTCTTTACCGTTGGCCTGTTTTAAGATATCCTGAATATAGTCGTCTGTTTTCTCAGTGAAATCGAATACACATTTAGAACATTTCTCACAAAATTTTCCTTGAGGAAAATCCTGCAGATCTTCCCAATTTTCTGGGCAGGGATTATTGATTGTAATACTATTTTTCATATTTATATCTTTAGAGTAACAATCAACAGAATTCTTTTTACTGTTTTGTTAAAATAATATCTTTAGGAAAATTAATAGGAAAATCTCCATTTTGCTGTACATAAGTATTGTGAATACAGTTTTCATCATAAGCACTTGGCTCATACTCGAAATGTAATGTCATTTGAGTCCCGGTGAAATTCACAATATCCAGTGTAGCAGACTTTCTGCACATATTTTTAGGGTAAAAGGTTAATCTGTCTCTACCCGGAGGTTTTATGCTTTTAGTCATTCCCCGAAATTCTGGATGTTCATAATCAAAATTAGAAATTCTATCTATTTCTACAATTCCATTTGTATCAATAATTTTCCTTTCACCAAGTACTTCATCGGTATAAAATGGATGAGTGTCTCCAGGAATAGAAGAATACGTTTTCACTTTCTTTAATTCAAGATAAAGAGTTTTGCCATTCCAGTTTCCTTTCCATGTACCGACAAACTTGTCCCATTCATTATTTGTATCTTTTATGTAGGCATTGTCTGGTATATCACTTGGGCTTGTATTGAGAGGATAAATCTGACATGAAACTAAATTAATTGATAATAAAGTAATTATTAAGATTATATTTTTCATAACATTATTTTTTATATTTATTTATGGACATTTCGTACCATCAAGATCACTTAAAGAAATTTCATAATTTCCATCGCTTTTTACTCTGTATAATTTCAATCCTGTCATATTCATTTTTTCAGAAATAAAGCTTAAAAATTCCTTTTCAACCTTTTCCATGTTAAAATTACCATTTGTATGTGTTTTATCTAAATAATTATTTTTATACTTTGTATTCAAATCATCGAATCCTTCCGGAGTAAAAGCAGGAAGCGGGTCAACAAAAGAACCATCAAACGCAAGCAGATAATTCCCATTGCTTGTTACTACTGTTAAGGTAAGATTATTTAATGGAATCTTCGGGGTATTTGTTGGTATTGAGTTCCATGTATTTGCCCAAACAATCCAGTTGTTAAACAAAAGTATATCGCCGGGAGAAAATATAGGATATATGCCGTCATAATGGGTATGCATCAGCGCAAATGTATTGCTGAAAATTTTCATATCAACTTCATGGGTACCAGGTAAATTTTGTAACAATTGGTTTTGAGTACCTGTTTGTCCACTGCCTGATATTGGAGTGCCTAATCTATAACCTTCTTCATGATTCAATCCTGTTTTCCCTTCTAAATTTGTTATATTAGATTTGTATTTAGAATCGTTTGTAGATTTTTATATTTTCTCACAGGGATCATCTAGCTCTGGCAAACCTGTATTGCCGCCGCCGCATCCCGGAGCTAATCTGTAAAATACGGTAGTTAAGCCACAAGGATCTTTTGGAGGAATAGAAGGTCCTGCTCCTCCACCACCGCCACCGCCGCCAGGCATGCCGGGAGATCCGGGAAACGATTCATCAGGAATCCATATTACCGTAGTGCTGCAGGAACTTGTATAACATGCCGGGCAATGATCACACTTAGACCAGCTTTCATGGTTTTTACAGGACCAGGAAGAACCGCAGCTTTCTATATATAACATTTTTGAGGTTTCACTGTGTACATGTTTAGGCTCTTCAAAATCTTTTATCCATATCCTTTCGTATTCCTTATCATATTTCAGGTCATCCATCATGCCTTTAGGAATATTGGTAAAAAGCTCGTTCCCGAAGGTCCTGTTGTCCATATACACAAAAGTATAGAACATCCTTTCCCGCAGCTTTATGTCTATACCTTCATTATAAACAATGCTTTCCAACAGGGCATTGTCATAATCTTTTATTCCGGTTACCGAATTTTTATCATCCAGGGTAGCAAACAGCACAGAGCTCATGGTTTCGTTATCATGTGAAAGGGGGATCATTAAACCGGTTGCATGGTCAGCATCCACAACCTGCATTTTGTCCCAAATCGGCATCCCTTGCTGATCCGCCATGGAAGACAAAAAATCCGATTCCCTGTTGTAAGCTTCCAGGATACTGATGTAGTCTACACCGGATTTTGCAGTAGCAGATGATGAGGCATGCCGGAAAAAGTCGGCATTGTTTCGTTGGGGTTTTGTTTCGCCGGAGGCGAAATCTTCGTTACGGCAGGACCACAGCAGAGCCAGAAAGACTGTCAGTAAGCACAGCCTGAGAATAATTTTTCTCTTCATGGGTATTGATGTTTTTTACAGGATTAAAGATATAAAATTATTGATTATCAGTTTAAACTAACCCTACAAATCTAAATACTAAATATGAAAAATAATATAATAAAAACACAACAAATTTTGTCAGTTAATTCAACATTTAATCAAAATAACTACCTATCATTCAAATAATTAAACAAATACACTCTAAAATAAAAAAAATTAAACAACCATTTTATTTCTTAAGAAAATATTTCTTTTCTTTTTGATTTATTTGTTATTCTGCATTATTTTTTTCCTATAATAAAACATCGGGATAATAAGCAATAAGATCAAAGGCTGGATCACAAACCTTCGCATATAAAAAGAAAAAAGATAGCCGGTACCGAAACGGTCATAGATACAGTACAGGTATATGGGAAAAGTAACGGCAAAGACAATAAGCATTAATACGGCACCCTGAATGGTCCATTGTTTATTTTTAAACCAGAAATGAAGGATCAAGCAGGAGAAAAATAAATTCAGGATCAGCCTGAACAGATGGCCGGCGATTAATTTCCCCCATTCAAAATGCGGAAAAGGCATATTTTTGTCTGCTTCATGAAAATAACTGAGGAAAGGGTCATAGAAGATTTTGTCTTCAAGCGCCCGTACCCCGATAAGTCCGAAAACTCCGGCAATAACCAAAAACCAGCTAAGAATTCTCATTTTTTAAGGCAAAAAATTTGATCCATACCAGCCAGAGAACCACTACGGTGCCATAAATAACAGCCGGGAAAACATAATCGTGGGAAACTTTACTGTAAGATTTATATTCTGTCACTACAATATTGAGCCCGATAATTCTCAGTACATTCATCACATACAGCAGGGCAAGTCCGGCCAGCACAAAAGCGAATGTTTTTTTACCTTTATAAAAAGCAAAAACAAAAGCCACAAACAGGATCATGACAGAAATGGCATTGCAGCCCTCTACCATCCGGGTAGGATATGCTCCATTCACATAAAAGTAAACCTGCTCCCCTTTTACATCATCATACAGCCGGGTAGAATACCCTAAGTAATTCTGGATATCCATTACCTGCGCGGCAATCATTCTGGAAAAAGGATCCAGCCCCTCATGCTGAAAACGGTTAAGGTAAAACTGATATGCCAAAAGCAACACCACATAAATGATGATAAAACGCAGCAGAATACCTAAAACCGGTTTAAAGTCCTTTAACATATGGCAAAGATAAAGATTACCGCGTAAATTAGTATATTTGTTTCGTCTATGAATGCTGAAAACGCCAAACGATTTTTTGAACGCTCTACCGGTACAGAAACTTCTGAATGCATACCCTTAGCACAGAGCGGCTCTGCAAGGATTAATTTTCTGGCTACAGCCCAGGACAAAAAATACATCATTACTTACAATGAGAATATCCAGGAGAATGAAAGCTTTCTATATTACTCCGGGATTTTTTCAGGTTTACACCTCAATACCCCCGAAATTACAGCGGTATCAGATGACCGTAAAATGTACATCCAGGAATTTTTAGGGGCACATACCCTTTCGGAAATCATCGAGCGAGAAGGCTTGTCTGATCATGTAAAGTCTCTTGTGAAACAAACACTTAAAAAACTGTATCAGCTTCAGGCTTCAACGGAAGATAAAATAGATTTCAGCAGAACGTTTGAATATGAAAGCTATGATGAGCTACCGGTGACCCACGATTTATACTATTTCAAGAATTTTATTGCAGATGTCCTGGAACTGGAATACCATAAGTCGGCTCTGTTAAAAGAATTTAAAGAAATTGTCAGCCTCATTGAAAACCTGCAGCCAAAAGGAATTATGATCCGTGATTTTCAGGCAAGAAATATTATGGTAAATGAAAGGAACGAAGTTTCTTTTATCGATTACCAGTCGGCGATGAAAGGCCCGCTGATGTATGATGCAGTTTCTTTCCTATTTCAGGCCAAAGCCAATTTCCCTGAAGGCTTTAAAAATGAAATGCTGGAATTTTATATAAAACAGTTCGATGAGGAGGAAACGCAGAATAAACTAAGAAAATCGGTGAACCCGCTTAAAATGATGCGGTTCTTACAGGTATTGGGAGCGTATGGCTTCCGAGGCCTGGTTCAGAAAAAGCATCATTTCCTGGCAAGCATTGAAAAAGGAATCGAAAATATTACAGAATTTGCCCGGACCTGGGGAAATATGGATGATTATCCTGAACTGGCAAAAATAATACAACAGTTAGATCTGGAGAAAACAAAACAGAAAATTGAAGCAATTATAAACCATTAAGATTATTTTATGCTGTTAAGAACAAGAAGGAAGTTAAATATACATTGAGAATGTTTAAAAATCAGATGATTTAAAATAACTATAACTTAAATAACAGTTTATTTCAAAAATTTTCAGGCTAAAATTTTGATTTATCAAAATACCTTAATTACTCTTACAACTTAAATAAACCTTAACGGTTAAAAATAAAAATAACAGAATATGCTGCACATTGATATACACAGTTTTTCATACAAGAAAGGAGGAATCCCAAAAGACGACACCGGAAACGGAGGCGGATTTACCTTTGACTGCCGCGGAATTTTAAACCCGGGAAGAGTGGAAGAATATAAGATCCAGACCGGCAATGACATCGGAGTCCAGGAATACCTGGAGACCAGAACTGACATGCCTAAATTTTTAGAGCTTATAAAAAGCCTGGTTTCTATCAATATTGATAATTATCTGGAAAGAGGCTTCGAAAATCTTCAGATTAATTTCGGATGTACGGGCGGCCAGCACAGATCGGTGTATTCTGCAATCAAAATTACCCGTTTTATTGAGGAAAAATACGGCGACCAGGTGGAAATCAGCCTTCACCATGACGAACAGCACCAACTCAATCATAAATAATGAACAACAGTCAATGAGTGACACTTAACATTGTTAATTATTTCATCACCTGTATATCAATTCATTACCAATTACTTATCATGCATATTATATGAAGGCGCTTATCTTTGCAGCAGGAAAAGGAACCCGGCTGAAACCTTTTACCGATCATCATCCGAAAGCACTGGCTAAGGTAAATGACGTACCGCTTCTGGAAAGGAATATCAGATACCTGAAAAGTTTCGGGATTACAGATTTTGTCATTAATGTCCACCATTTCGGAAACCAGATTGTGGAATTCTTGAAGCAGAACAATAATTTTGGATGCCGGATAGAAATTTCGGATGAATCTGAGGAGCTGCTGGAGACCGGCGGCGGCCTGGTTTTTGCCAGAAGGCTTCTTGATCACGGAGAGGATTTCCTGATCCTGAACGCCGATATTTTAACGGACCTCAATATCACAGAGCTGGTTGATTATCATAAAAAGATAAAAGATTTTGCTACATTAGCCGTTTCGGACCGTGAAAGTTCGAGAAAACTGCTTTTTAATGATGATCTGGTTTTAAGAGGCTGGCTGAATGTACAGACAGGGGAACAGCGGCTTGCGGAATTCAACAAAGGCTTTAAGCCACTGGCTTTCAGCGGTATTCACTGCATAAATCCTGTTATTTTTGACAAGATCAAAAGAATAGGCAACTTTTCTGTCATGGAAGAATATCTGGACCTGATGCATACTGAACTTATCCACGGTTTTGTGCACGACAGCATTCTTATTGATGTAGGAAAACCTGAATCCATCATAAAAGCTGAACAATATTTTAAATAATTTACAATGGGAATGGAAGGAAGCAGAGACGAAAGTCTGGTAAACCCGGAACTTGAAAGCAATGAAATCAGGCTACACAACAGCCTGAGGCAGAAAACATGGGATGAGACCATCATGAAGGATAGCTGGATGGTTTTCAAAGTAATGGCAGAGTTTGTAGACGGTTATGAAAAACTGGCTAAAATAGGCCCCTGTGTTTCCATTTTCGGTTCTGCAAGGCTGAAGCCGGAAAGCAAATATTATGAAATGGCCGTGGAAATTGCAGAAAAGATTACAAAAATTGGTTTCGGAATCATTACCGGAGGCGGACCCGGAATTATGGAAGCAGGAAACAAAGGTGCTTTCAATGCGCAGGGAAAATCCATCGGACTTAATATTGACCTGCCTTTTGAACAGCATTTCAATCCTTACATCAACCGCTCCTATTCTATGAACTTCGATTATTTCTTTGTGAGAAAAGTGATGTTCATCAAATATTCCCAGGGTTTTATAGTGATGCCGGGCGGATTCGGGACACTGGATGAGCTTACGGAAGCTTTAACATTAATTCAAACCAACAAGATCGGAAAGTTCCCGATTGTCCTTGTCGGCTCTGAATTCTGGAGCGGACTGCTGGATTGGTTTAAAGAAACACTGCTTAAAGAAAAAATGATCAATCCAGATGATCTCAATCTTTACCGTGTGGTGGATACCGCAGACGAAGCGGTTGCCCATATCAAGGCGTTTTATGACAAGTACTCCGTTAATGTAAATTTTTAATGGCATGTTATTTGTCACCTTTAACTAAACAATCATGATTGTAAATCTATTATTTAAGATGAAAAAAATTTTATGTATTACCGGAGTTTTAACACTTTTTGTGTTAATGAGTTTTGCATATGTAGACTTTTTCTCTTCAATGACCAAAGTGGATTATATTGACGGAAGCAAAACATTGAAGTTTACCACAAAGATGAATACCAGTCATATTTCCGATGCCATAAAAATCAATCCGAATACAGCCGGATTTGAAGCAGAAGTAAAAAGATATGTAAACAATAATTTTGATGTGTATGTCAATGACTCGCCGAAAACAATAACTTTTACGGGCAGTCAGGTCAGCGGAGAAACTGTATGGGTATATTTTGAAGCAGGCGGTGTTTCAGATATCAGTACCTTAAAAATTAAAAATACGATCCTCCTGAGTGTTTTCCCAAAGCAGATTAACCTCGTTAACATTGCCTACAAAGGAAGCCAGAAAACAATGAATTTCCAAAGGGGAAAAGAAGTGAATGAAGCTTCTTTCTAAGAAAGTTTAAAGATTATAGAAGCCACTGCTGATGCAGTGGTTTTTTATTTGAACAATATCAAAATAAAACAGGCTGCCTTCAAAGACAGCCTGTTCATATTGGGTATAAATAGAATCTGCAGATTAATTCGCAGGAATATAAAAGGCAATACCTTCTGAATACCAATAGCTTGTTGGACCTAAATTAGGAGAGGTAGACAAATAATGATCTGACCCGTTCTTAGCTTTATAGTTATAGACAGGAATTCTGCCGACACCACTTTCTTTATACGCATAGAAGGCTATTCCCATATATACATTCCAGTAAGAAGACGGCTGTAAACTACTGGCTGTAGTGTAATAATGATGTGCGCCTGAAGTACTTTTGTAGCAATAAATAGGCACTGTATTAGGTGCTCTGTATTTGAAAACTTTAAATGTCGGCCCTTCATTAGTCCAGTATGAGGATGGCTGCAGATTTGAATCAAAAGCAAAATAATGATTGCTTTCCGGCTGATTTTGATAGCCGTACAACATTGATGTATTATATTCTAAAGATATTTGATTATCCAATAAATATTGGTCTACATATGATTTAAGCTGAGCTTTTTTAGCAGGATCTTTGACCAGGTTATAAATAAGGGTCAAGCCATTATTCCCGAAATCCACAAGAACAGCATTACTTTGTGTTGAACTATTCTGCCAGTTTGAAATATTGATTTTCGGATTATCCTGATCAAGATTTATTTCTCCTATCAAACCTTTCGAAGGATCACCCCCTCTGGTTTTATAGGATAATTTTTTAGAATAATTTTTGCTTGATTCTGCAGTATTCACATCATTGCTGATATCTACATTAAAGATATCTTTCATACCAACTTTCACCCCGACTCTTGCGGCACGGTCACGACTTTCATTCGTTGTCTCAGACTGAAACATAATATCCATTTTTGCACCGGTATAAATATCTACCGCTACGTGGCTGCCATAATCCTGTACAATCTGCTGAGGTGTTTTTGTTTGTAAATCCTGTGCAAATTCATCACTGATATAATCCGCTAACATATCAGTAGTGGCATTAAATCTTAATCTTTTCTGCTTA
This sequence comes from Chryseobacterium sp. JJR-5R, assembly GCF_034047335.1. Lineage (NCBI taxonomy): Bacteria > Pseudomonadati > Bacteroidota > Flavobacteriia > Flavobacteriales > Weeksellaceae > Chryseobacterium > Chryseobacterium sp. JJR-5R. The sequence continues at coordinate 290,906 of NZ_CP139137.1, read as the reverse complement.
ATCGTAAGGTTATAACTGCCGTAGATATATTTTGCATCAAATTTCTGATTGCTCGTAACAGCAGAGCTGAATCCTACAGAAAGTGTTTTCTTAAATAATGGAATACCTGCCGTAACATCTACTTTCGTAGAAACCATTTTAGAATATGATTCTGCGTTTTCTCCATATTCTTCAACATAGGCCTGTGAATTTGTATTTTCTGAAATTATTCTTCCGGGTTGTTCCTGTTTAAATTTTTCTACATTAATTACCTGGAAGCCTGCAGAATTAGCATTAGCATATTCTCCGGCAGCATCGAAGCCATGACCTAAAACATCATAAATTCCGTCACCTGCAAATTTCCCTGATAATGAAGGCTGTGATTTTTTAAGATTTTCTGTTGAAGCATCATTGATAAGTTCTTCCGAAGAACATGAAGCCATAAAAAGCATTAGCAAGCTGCTAAAGCAAAATAAAATTTGTTTTTTCATAGTACTTTATAATTTTCTCAGCAAAAGTAATATTCAATACTATACAACAAAATTTTAAACATATGATAAATATCACTAACTGGAGAATTTAATTTTATATTAAAAACCAGATAACAAAAAAAGCGGTATATTTATTAATAAATTGATTTACAATTAATTAAATACATCTCACTTATAATCAATAGCATTTATTTTTCAGCATACTCTTAAATATCGTTATGACCGCATATAATAATAAATAAAAAAGGGTGAGAAAAATCCCACCCTAATTGAAAGCCGGCCTGTATTACTTTTCCAAGCTTAGATCAATAAATGAATTATAATTTTATTCTGATAAAATTACTGTTTATTTCAGTACAATATTTCTTTTTGGATATTTAAATCTTTTTACTGGACCTGAATATTGTCTAACTGAACGGTTGTCGTAACACCGCTTCCGTTTCCGGTATATTCAAATAAGATGAATCCGTTACCCGTTACCGTAGGGGGAATAGTATATGTCCCTGCCGGAGCTAATGTCCCGTAACCGGTAGCCGGAACCTGAGGAATGGTAAATGCTGATGTGATATCTGTTTTTGCAGCCTGAGTAATATCTCCCAGAGGCGTATAGCTGGTAGTATAATATACTTTTAAGGCATTTCCGTTCCAGAATCCGACATTAACGTCAAATTTCAAAGTATTTGCGGCAGTAAAATCAACCGGCACAGCAAAATAAGTTACATACGGTCCTGTTCCTGAGTTAGCTCCTAACTGAATATACTTATTGTTGCTGAATGTCTTCAACTGCCAATATCTGTTTCCCAATACAGGATCGTTTACATATTTGGGATATAATTCAAGATTGGCAGGTGAAGCGGGATAACTTTCAAAATTTTCAATGAAAGCACCTGTATAGGTAATTGCCGTACCTCCTTTTGGCGGTGTTGCATCTACTCTTGTCCCTGTAAATTTGATATCAGAAACGCTCCTGATCAACATTTGCCAAGTGGAATTATATCTGCTTACGACAAACGTAACATTCCCGTTTCCTGTAGGCAATAATTCTCCTCCTGTCTTAAAGAACCCGGAATTTCTGATGACAGCAGTATTCCCTGATTTATCTTCAATATTCCTGTCTGTATCTAAGCCTTGGCCGCCTGCGTCATAATCAAGGAACTTCTTTACAGCAGGATAAATTTCTGCAATATTAAACTGTACATCCGGAACTGTAACCAATGTATTGATGAGATTAGGGTTTTTTGCATCGGCCAATGAAGCAAGCTGAGTGGGAACGATAGTCTGGATATCAAGTCCGTTTCCGCCACATACACCGGAAACATATCTTCCTACCAGTGACTGGGGAATTCTGCCGATGGCAAAAACCGGATCTACAGATCCTAATTTAACAGTTCCCCTGTCAAGTCCTAACCGCAGGCCTTTAGCATTAATCCTGATATGGGATCCAACAGGAAAGTCTGCAAAATTACTTGCTTTGTCAACCTCTATCTGTAAGCCCACTGTAGGATTTACGGCCTTATCCTGAAAAGAAATGGTTTTATAGAAATTGCCCTGCTCATCTGAAGAAATAATATATCCGTCAAAAACCTGGTCCGTAGTAATAAGCTTAAATCCTGTGCTTGGAACCTGGGCAGCAAAATCTGCCATGGAGATTGTAGGTTCAGGAAATTTATTGGAACATTCGAAAGGCGGTGTTTCCCATTCGTCATTCTTCACACATGAAGACATTACAGACAGCATGCCTGCTGCCAAAAATGTTGCTTTTAAAAAGTTAATGATATTTTTCATATGAATTTTTATTTTTATTAGAATCTGAACTGCATGTTTACAAAATAAGAACGCCCTTGCGTATACCAGTATTTTGGACCGAAAGAAGGGGTCGGACTATAATAATCAGTAGCAAAATCAATTGCTTTTGTCTCTCTGGTCTGTTCAAACCCTCCTGTAATGTATCTCCTGTTATTCAAAATATTATTAACAGATGCTGTTATCAGTATATAATATTTACCGAATACGAAAGACTTTCCAGCATTCGCATTCAGGAAAAATGCTGAAGGAAGCTTTACCGGTTTCAGCAGATCCCTTACACGATCTTCCGTAAGGCCCACATAAGGAGCATTGGTATTGGGATTCGTAATGAAATTTTGAGTTCTCAGGGCCGGTGCCGGATCCAGGAAGTTATCATCAAGATAATTCCAGTTCGCCCCTACCCACCAATATTTCGGATTATTATAACGCATCCCCAGTGAAAATGCCTGTTGCGGGGTTCCGCCCTGTTTATAGTTTTTGATATAGGCTTTTCCGAATGGAGTCACGCTGCTGCCTGAAGCATCAGATACCAGATAGACATCAGGATTATTACGGTATACAAACTGCCCGTAGCTGGCTAAACCCTGTATGGATAATGTAGGTAAAACTTTTACATCAACGCCCAGTTCCGCCCCCATATTCCTTTTCTCAACATTAGACATCACCTGGGTTACAAATGCACTCTGGACCTGAGAAACAGTTCCATCCGGGTTTGTATTGTTCAGCTGGATACCATCTGCAAAGAATCTCTGAACATTGGTTTCATTTTGCGTATCGACCAGATAACCTGTAGCCCTCAATTTAATAAAAGGCGTACTTATCACATAGCTTAAGTCATTTGCCGTGTAAACCGTACTTTTAATAGTGGGATTAACCAAAGCATTAACCCTCGGATTGATAAACAAATCTTCTAAAAAAGGTGCCTGATTGTACATCGCCCCATTGTATACGAGGAAGTTCCTTCCGTTGATACGGTATACAACCTGTCCTTTTAAACCGAAATTCCAGAAGTTGAAATCTTTGCTTTTCCCGTAAGAGTTTTCATACAGATAATGCTTAAATAAACCTTCTCTGCTTGAAGAAGAATATCCTGCCAATGCGGATACAAATACATCAAAGTTCCCGGTTGAGAATTTTAATCCCGGATTTACTTTTGCTTCCTGTCTTCTGAGAATATAATTATAGGTCATACGATCGCCAACGTCAACGCGTACGTCAGAATCAAGCGTGTTATAATATCCGTTGGAGCCCGGCTTAGCAGACTCTTTAAAAGGATCAACATTGATGGCAAAATCGCCCCCTAAAAGATCTTTCATTTCGCGGTAAAGCTCGGATCTGTAATTCTGATAAGAAAGATTCAGAATAAATTTGGTGCGGTCATTAAAATTATAGGTATAATGGGTTCCTGCATTAAAAACCCTGTCATCACTTACATCATCTACTAAATATACCAATGAGCGGTTACCATTCAGCCCGTAAAGACGAAGCGTTTCATCTCTTCTGTTTTTATCAAATTTCCGGTTATTGTCATAAAGCCGGTTCCAATTGATTTGGGTGACATTCGGATCTCCGTTTACCCAAGCATTTAACTTCACGTTGTAATCATCAATTAAAGAATTGAATTCGCTGGGGTTAATCTGTGGATTATTCGTACTATTATAGATGATACTATTAACAGAGAAACTTGGTAAATTCCTGTAATAGGTAGGAGAAGGGTTGGTGACACCATTCCAGTCCAAACGGGACCCTTTGTCTTTACCGAACTGATAAGATGCCGTAGTCCATAAACTGGAATTTTTATTAATTTTCCAGAAATCCTGAAGCTGAAAAATCGGCTGGAATCCTCTCCTTACCCTTTCACTTCTCTTTTCACCATCTTGCCAGCCCCAATATGAATTATAATGGACGCCTCTGTAATCATATACTTCCTGGGTACTTGGGCTTGCGGTTGATCTTCTGTAAGGAGAGCCTATAAAGTTCAATATCATCATATGGCGATCACTGAATTTTTTTTCAATTCCCAAGTAAGTACCATAAGCATCATAGAAAGTACCTTCCTGAATTCCTTCTTCCGCCCATCGTCTTGCAGCCATTGCAGTAAATGCCCATCCTTTTTTACTCATTCCTGAGCTGTATCTTAATGATGTTCTGTATGAATAGTTCCTGTTTGTTAAGGATTGTGTTAACTGAAATCCTTTCCGGTAATCACTGGCTTTTGTATTCTTATAAATCACACCGCTGTTGCCGCCAAAAGCATATTCTGAAGGAGCGTGGTTAGAAGCAATTTCCGGATATCTTGTAATTTCATTAAGCCCTCCCCAATTAGAGAAATCAACATTGCCGTTATCTGATTTTACCATAGAAACACCGTTCATCATCGTCTCTCCGGATCGGCCATCTATACCTCTCGGACGGAACCAGTAAAATCCAAGATCGAATGCTGCAATTCTGCTGAAAACATCCAGAGAAGACTGTAACAGGCCTACCGTAGAAGCCTGGCTGCCCGCTTCATCGTCATCCCCGTCACTATCAAGAATAGCTAAGCCCTGATCTGCGCTTGTCAGTGCGGAATAGAGGGTAATAGTGCCCAAATCCTTTTTTTTCTCATTGTCCAATACGTCGAACTCCGTTACTTTGGTCTCGTAATTCGGTTTCGTAATCACAATTTGGTAATGCCCCGGCATCAGGTCTACAAACTGGAAATATCCTATTTTGTCAGCCGTTACATCATTGTCCTTCCCTTTCAGATCTACTTCTGCCCGTTCAACAGGCTTGCCATCCGCATCTTTCAAATATGCATAGACGGTAGTCTGTGCAAAATAATAAGAAGCCGGAAGCAAAGTAAATAAAGAGACTAATGATAATTTTTTAATCATGAGTATATTAATTTTTAAACACTTGTCCTGTGAATACCAACAGTTTAAAAGTTGGGGAGGTAAATTTAGTCAAAATTCATAATTCACAACCTCTTTAATGTTATTTCTCCTTAACATTACAAAATTTTAAGAATGATTATGGAATAATAATCATACAGGATACTTTAAATTTACAAATACTTAAAACAGGATAAATTAAAAACCGTTAAATTTGCAGATCAGACAATATTAATACAACGCTAAGATAATGAAGAGATTTTCGGCTCTATTTGCCATCCTTTTTTCGGTCATGGCATTTGCACAACAGCAGGGGAAACTGAGAAAAGTAGCTACGGTAGGTTTTTTAAATGTAGAAAACTTATGGGATACCATCCGCTCTGCAGACTATATTGACGGCACTAAGGATATAAATAACCCTGCATTCCACAGAAGTATCCCTATGGATTCCATAAAATTTCTGGAAGCTGAAAAATACGACGGTCCATGGAGTGACAGTGCCTTAAAAGATAAAAAAGTAATAAGGTACCAAGGCGGATCGGAAGAATTTACCCCGAAGAGTGCAAAAAACTACACTGCAAAGATTTACAGAGCGAAACTGGCCAATGAAGCCAAAGTAATCTCTGAAATGGGCGCACAGTATACCAAAACGGCGCCTGCCGTTGTCGGGTTAATTGAGGTTGAAAACAGACAGGTAATTGAAGACCTGATCAAAGAGCCTGCCCTTAAAAAATATGATTACGGGATTATCCATTATAATTCTTATGATTACAGAGGTATTGATGTTGCCTTGATCTATCAGAAAAGAAGATTTACCCCGACCCACTCATTAAAAAAAGAACTTAAAGTTTTCGGGGATGAAGGAAGAAGGGAATACACAAGGGATATTCTTGTCATAACCGGTTTTCTCGACAATGAAAAAGTAGCTTTCTTTATGAACCACTGGCCTTCGAGAAGAGGTGGTGAAGCAGTTTCCCTTCCTAAAAGAAATGCAGCAGCAGCTCTGCTGAAACAACAGATGGACAGTGTGAGAGCAGCAGATCCAACAACAAAACTGTTTGCGATGGGCGACTTTAATGATGACCCTGTAAGCTCAAGCTTAAAAAATCATTTAAAAGCCCAGGCAAGCCCGAAAGATTTAAGTGATGCAAATCCTTATCTTAATCTTATGTATCCTTTGTATAAGAAAGGGGTAGCTTCACTGGCTTATCAGGATGCACCGAACTTGTTCGACCAGATTATTGTATCTAAGAATTTAGTTTCAGATCAGGTGACAAAAGAATACTCGGTGTACAAAGCAGAGGTTTTCGCCCCCGCCTATCTTGTGAATAAAGAAGGTAATTATAAAGGTTATCCTTTCCGCTCCTGGAACGGCGACCAGTTTACCGGCGGTTACAGCGATCACTTTCCGGCATTTGTCGTTCTACAGAAAGAACCCTGAAAAAAGCACTCCATAGAGTGCTTTTTTTGTAACTTTATGATTATGAAAAAATTAATCTTATTGCTGATGGTTTCATTTTTACCCTTCGGCTGTACGGCACAGACTGTACCAGCTTCTAAAGCTGATCAGGAGAAATCCGGGATGAAGCCTTCAAAAAATGAAGACGGCGAATGGGACCTTACCGTTATCGATACCCAGTTTGATTATTTTCTGAATGCCATTGCCAAACCGGTAAGCCAGTATTCCGAATCTTTCCTGAAAAGCAGGAATGCATTATTGGTCACCGAATGGAACTCGTATTATTCTTCCGGACGGTACAGGAATGTGATCGAATCATCCATAGATTATAATCCGAGAGAGGATTACGGTTTGAAATTTGAATATAAGCTGTACCAGGTTTTTGCCTATGTGAACTGGAAATACGGCTTAAGGATGAGCGGGCTTTCCGGAAGCGATACGACCCGATATTAAAAAAGAGGTTCAGAATATTCTGAACCTCTTTTTCATTTTTATAATCGTAAAAACTATTTGTTAAATAATTCCTCTACTTTATCCCAGTTTACCACATCGAAAAATGCAGCAACATAATCAGGCCTTCTGTTCTGGTAGTTTAAGTAGTAAGCATGTTCCCAAACATCAAGACCTAAAACAGGCGTTCCTTTTGCATCTGCTACAGGCATTAACGGGTTGTCCTGGTTTGGCGTAGACGTTACCGCAACAGAACCGTCGCTGTTCTTTACCAGCCATGCCCATCCTGAACCGAATCTTGTTTTGGCAGCCTCAGAGAAATCAGTTTTGAATTTCTCAAGCCCTCCGTAATTTTCAAGAGCTGCTTTTACATTTCCTACAGGCTCTTTGCTTCCGCCCGGCGTCAGGATCTCCCAGAACAGAGAGTGGTTGAAATGACCTCCCCCGTTATTTCTTACAGCAGGCTTATCAGTACCCGTCTGGCAGATTTCTTCAATCGTTTTTCCTTCTAATTCTGTTCCTTCAATGGCTTTATTTAAATTGTCAACATAAGCCTGATGGTGTTTTGTATGGTGGATTTCCATTGTTTTCGCATCTATTGTCGGCTCTAATGCATCGTAAGCATATTCTAGTTTTGGTAGTTCGAATGACATAATTTTATTTTTAATGTTATTACTCAAATTTAGCCATATTTTAGCCGAAACTCAAAGAATGTGCATTATTTTAATAAATCTTTAACATAGAAGGATTAAGTATTTTGAGGAATTCATTGTTAAACCGGAGATACTATAAAATTTGTTCAGACCAACACTGAAGTCATTTTCAGAAAAGGTTTCCAGTACACTCCGGAAAATCTTTCCAACGAAAAAGCGCGGACTCGTAAGTCCGCGCTTTTATTTAACAAAATTAAATCAATTATTTATTCATAGACATCAGGAACTCTTCGTTATTGAGTGTCCCCCGGATGTTTTTATTTACAAATTCCATGGCTTCAATAGGATTCATTTCAGCAAGGTATTTTCTTAAAATCCACATTCGCTGGGAGGTCACTTCATCTAAAAGAAGATCGTCTCTACGCGTACTGGAAGCTACAAGGTCAATTGCAGGATAAATCCTCCTGTTAGCAATCTTACGGTCTAACTGAAGTTCCATGTTACCCGTTCCCTTGAATTCTTCAAAGATCACTTCGTCCATTTTGGAACCCGTATCGATAAGAGCGGTTGCAATGATCGTCAGAGATCCTCCTCCTTCAATTTTTCTTGCTGCCCCGAAGAACCTTTTCGGTTTGTGAAGCGCGTTGGCATCCACACCGCCGGAAAGTACTTTCCCGGATGCAGGGGTTACGGTATTGTAAGCTCTTGCCAATCTTGTGATAGAGTCCAGCAGAATTACCACATCATGGCCGCATTCTACCATCCTCTGGGCTTTTGCCAGCACAAGGTTGGCTACTTTCACGTGCTTGTCTGCTGCTTCGTCAAAGGTAGAGGCTATAACCTCTGCATTAACGCTTCTTTCCATATCGGTAACTTCCTCAGGACGTTCGTCGATAAGAAGTACCATCATATATACTTCAGGGTGATTGGCTGCAATGGAGTTGGCAATATCTTTAAGCAACATGGTCTTACCCGTTTTAGGCTGGGCTACGATCATGGCTCTCTGGCCTTTTCCTATCGGTGCTATCAGGTCAACGATTCTGGTCGACATCGTAGCATTATTTCCTGTCAGGTTAAATTTCTCTTCAGGGAAAAGCGGTGTTAAATATTCAAAAGCCACACGGTCTTTGATAAATGCCAGGTCCCGTCCGTTGACTTCCGTAGGCTTCAGTAAAGAAAAATATTTCTCGCCTTCTTTCGGGAGCCTTACAATGCCTCTTACCGTATCTCCGGTTTTCAGACTGTAATTCCTGATTTGTGCTGTGGAAACGTACACGTCATCAGGTGAAGAGATATAACTGAAATCTGATGAACGTAAAAACCCGTAATTATCCGGTAAAATTTCCAAAACGCCTTCAATGCTCACCATCCCATCGAAACTGAATTCTTTTTTCTGTTCCTGATGCTGGTTTTGATTCTGATTCTGATTCTGGTTTTGATTTTGATTCTGCTCCTCACCTCTTTCAGGATGCTGCTGTTGCTGCTGCTTATTCTGATTCGGATTTTGGTTCTGATTTTGATTTTGGTTCCTGTTCTGGTTTCCGTTGTTGTGCGGATTGTTGTGTTGCGCTCTTTGAGGCCTTGCCTGAGACTGGGGAGGAGTGTTCGGCTTTTCTTCTGCAGGAACAGGTTCCTGGGATTCTGTGTTTTTAGGAGCTTCTGTTTTCTCTTGTGGAGCTTCAGGGTTTCCTGTATTCGGAGGAGAAACTCTTTTCCTTTTTCTCTTGGCAGCCGCTGCTGAATCTTCTGCAGCTGCAACAGGTTCTGTTTTTGCATTCTCTGCTTTCGGTGCCTCAGCAACAGGTTCTTTTACTTCCTCTGCTTTTTCCTCTGTCTCCGTTTTCTGCTCTGCCGGGGCTTTTGTTTCTGTTTTTGGCCGGGGTGCCGCTTTTCGGGGTGCCGCTTTTTTAACAGGGGCTTTTACAGGTTTTTCTGCCGGAGCTTCCTCAGTACTGGTACTGGTTTCGGTTGTGCTGAAATAATCTTTGGCAACCTTGGGATTTGAAGCCTGAAAGTCAAGAACCGCAAAGATTTTATCATTCTCATTGCTGTTTCTTGCAACTTTAACGCCCAAATCCTTTAAGATTTTAGTCAGTTCCGTTACGGATTTTGACCTTAACGTTTCAATGTTAAACATATGTATGTAAAAAATGTAATTAATTGTGAGTAAGAAAAGTAAGTCCGGTGACTTTTATTTTCAAGTACATTGTATAATGCAAATCTACACTTATTTTTGAATTGTGCAAAATTTATGCTACTTTTGCCTAGATTAAATATTCAATGTTACAAAGAATACAGACCATATGGATTTTTTTGGCAGTTTTAGCTGCCGTATTTCTGTTTGTCGCAGGGCAGGATGTGATTATTTCTGATCAGTTCCCTGCTATAACTATTGCCTGTGTAGCACTTGTTTTGATTGGATTACTAAGCATATTCAGTTACAACAACAGAAAAAGACAGATCTTGCTGAATAACATCAGCATTATTATAAACGTTTTGTTGATTGGTGTATTGGCGTACTGGCTGCTTAACTTATCCGGAGGAATTGATTTTCCTGAGAAGGGTATTGAGCCGGTTTTCCCATTGATTGCGGTGATTTGTTTGTGTATTGCAAACCTATACATTAAAAAAGATGAGAGGCTCGTAAAATCTGTAGACAGACTCCGATAGCCTTACAACGATTTTTTGAGTGATAACAGCTTCTTTATTGGGAGCTGTTTTTTATTGCACTGCTATATCGTAAGGCTGGCAATGGCGGTAAAGGATGTTAAAAAATTAATTATAAGATTCAATGCAACATTTCCGTTAAAGATGCGACAGATTGTTCATAAATTTATTTACATGAAAAAACTTACCTACCTTGCCTTCTCCTTTTTCTCCGTATTTGCTTTTTCGCAGCAGGTTAGTGAAGAGCGGATCAAAACCGTACTTTCAACACTGGCTTCCGACGAAATGAAAGGCCGTGAAATCGGCACTCCGGAAAATGACAATGCCGCCAGTTATATTGCTGCGCTTTTCAAGGAAAATAACCTGGAATACTGTACCGGAAATTCTTATCTGGTGCCATTTGATTATAACGGAAAAACAGCGTATAATGTATGTGGGATCAAAAAAGGGAAGACAGATAGATTCTTAGGGTTTTCAGGGCATTTTGATCACATCGGGACAAGCGAAAAAAGCGGTGACCCTATTTATAACGGAGCCGATGATGACGCCAGCGGAATCACTATGCTGACCGGAATCGCCGATTATTTCAGGAATAAACAGCCGGGATTCTCCATGGTATTTATGGCTTTCAACGGAGAAGAAAAAGGAATGCTGGGATCAACAGCCATTTCTAAAGACCAGCATTTAGATAAGATCTATAACAATATGAGTGCGCTTTTTAATTTTGAAATGGTAGCCACAGAATCCGCTTTCGGGAAAAATGCTTTGTATATGACCGGTGACGGGTTTTCTGACTTGGATGAACTGTTTAACCGAAATGCCGCCAACGGCCTGAAAATCAATCCTGATCCTTATGCTGCCCAGCAGTTGTTTTACCGCTCGGATAATGTAAGTTTTGTAAAAAAGAAAATTATTGCCCACTCTTTTTCAACGGTTGATATGACAAATGCAACCCACTACCATCATGAAAGCGATGATGTGAATATCGTGGATTTTGCCAACATGACACAGATCATCAACAATTTCGGGAAAACGCTGGAAAAATTGACGCCAAAGAATTTTGCACCGAAGTACAATGATAAAGTAAAACTGGATTAGAAACGTCTGATCTATTAATTTTCCTTACTTTTGTCTGATTAATCTAAAATTTAATGAGTTATTATAAACGAGCGATAGACAACATATTACCCTATAAAAAATCGATCGCAGCCGGTATTTTCTTTAACATTCTTTACGCTTTATTCAACATTGTTGCCATGCTTTTCTTCATGCCTGTCTTGAATATCCTTTTTGATAAAGAAACTAAAAAAATCGACTCCAAACCCGTTTATGAAGGGATTTCAGGTGCCGGCACATTTCTTAAAAACACCTTTAATTACACCATCCAGCAGCTGCAGATTGAAAAAGGCCCGGAATATATCCTTCTGATTACCTGCATTTTATTTATCTCGATGTTTTTTCTGAGGAACATTTTCAGTTATTTATCAGAATTCTACCTTACGTTTTCCAGAACCGGTGTTTCCAGGGATTTCAGGATCAAGCTGCATGACAAGATTTTAGAGCTTCCGGTATCTTTTTTTACCAATTCCAGAAAAGGAGATGTGTTTGCAAGGATCACATCGGATGTGGGTGAAGTCGAGTCCAATATTTTAAACAGCTTAATTGATATTATCCGTTCACCTATCGTTATCATTATTACGATGGGGTACCTTCTGTATTCCAATTTCCAGCTTACGATTTTTACGCTGGTTGTTTTCCCGATCATGGGTACCTTAATTTCCATTATCGGGAAAAGCCTGAAGAAAGATACCGGAGAAGCCCAGAATGAGCTTGGGAAAATGTATTCTTTCGTGGATGAAACGCTGGTTGGGTTAAAGATCATTAAAATTTTTGACGCTTCACCGCAGATAAAGAAAAGGTTTGATGATGTCCTTAACAAAATACGGCACCTTTCTTTACGCCTGTTTAAGAAAAAAGCCCTTGCTTCCCCTGTAAGCGAGCTTCTGGGAGCGATTACCATAGGGATGATCGTATATTTCGGCGGACGGCTTGCCATCCAGGGAAAAGGCCTGTCCGGAAGTGAATTTATAACCTACATTGCCTTATTTTACACCATTTTACAGCCTTTAAAAGCTTTGTCTTCGGCCATCTCCAATCTTCAGAAGGGTGAAGTTTCTGCCAAAAGGATTTTTGAAATCCTGGATGCGGATTATCATATCAAGGAACTGAAAGACGCCAAGGAAATCAAAGGGTTTGAGAAAAACGTTGAATTTAAAAATATCACATTCGGATATGAGGAAAGAGACATCCTTAAAAATTTCTCCCTGTCCATCCCTAAAGGCAAGACGGTTGCGCTGGTTGGCCAGAGCGGTAGCGGAAAGAGTACGATAACCAATCTGATCACCCGTTTCTACGACGTAAATGCCGGTGAAATCCTGGTAGACGGCGAAAATATCAAGAATATAAAACTCTCCAATTACAGAAAGCTGTTCGGGCTGGTAACGCAGGACAATATCCTGTTTAATGATACCATCAGGAACAATATTTCACTGGGTAAACCGAATGCGCCGCTGGAGGAGATCCAGGCTGCGGCTAAAGTGGCAAATGCCCACGATTTTATCATGGACCTTCCCAACCAGTACGATACCAATATCGGAGACGCGGGCGGAAAACTGTCCGGCGGCCAGAAGCAGAGGATCTCCATTGCAAGGGCAGTACTGAAAAACCCTCCGATCATGATTCTGGATGAAGCAACCTCTGCCCTGGATACGGAATCTGAACGATTTGTCCAGGATGCCCTGGAAAAGATGATGGAGAACAGAACTTCTTTAGTAATTGCCCACCGGTTGTCCACCATTCAGAAAGCCGACTGGATTGTAGTGATGGAGAAAGGGAATATTGTAGAACAGGGAACCCACCATGAGCTGATTACCAAAAGAGGCATGTACCATAAACTGGTTGAACTGCAGAATTTCGATTAAAGAGTTTTTAAAAATAATCTGATACAGGAGTATTTCTAAAGGGTTAAAGCCTGACAGGAATACTCTTTTTTTACAAAAGAAACTTAGTCGTATGATATTATTTTATCCGATTCAACAGCATTATTATTTTCCATGATGTTTTTCTGCATGCTCTCTGTCATCTTCTTCATGCTGATATCAATCTTCTCCCCTTTTTCATTGGCGTTTACGAGCCTATATTCCTCGATTTTACTTATGCATAAGGATCTTTATAAAAATCCTTCTGTAGTTTTGCAAATATATCCCAGGTAATTTCTATTTTGGGTTTAAGGTGAGGAATCCGGTTCAGATTCTTTTTGATTCTGACGAGTTCAAAATTAAAATCATGGGCTGTATCTGAAATTTTGACAATCAGGCCTGGTAGTCCGCTGAAAACATAGGGCCCCTCCTACAAAGGAATTTCCTGGGTAAACCAGGCTGTCCATTCTCTTCCTCCGTATTTCAGTTCCGCTTTCCGGCAGTTAAAATCACCTATTTTTAACTGATCATCCATAATTTTCCAATTCAGTTTTTCTATAGGCAAAGAATAAATATCGCTGAAAATTGGGGTAGAAATAATTTTACTGACTTTTATCTCTTCTATTTTTTTCTGAGTATAATGCTGGTGATTATAAAATATTTTAAATCCTAATCCATATCCTGTTTTTTGGATCAAAGAATCCGAACTCCTTTCATATTCTGAACGGAAAACTGATTCCTTATCTGTGACATCAAGATGGATAAGTTCATTCTTAAAATATGCTTTCCCTGAATTCGGCCTGTATTTCATCTCATAGATAAACGAGAGATCCTGCGAAAAAACAGACACAGACACGTAATAATAAGTATTTTTTTCATTTATAATCCTCAAGGAAAGTATAAAAATTAATAACGGGATACATTGCTGCATCCCGCATAGTTATAATTCTTTATAAATATTATTAGTATCTTTCAGAAGGGGAAAACTGTCAACAACATTTTCAGCTATTGACGTAAACTATTTTTTAAGTACTTTATGGCTGAACTCAGTTCCGCCTTCCAAAGAGATATTCAGCAGATAAGTTCCTGCAGGATAAGCAGTAAGATCAATTCTTGACTGATCCGTTTCTGCGATTTTTCGTCCGTCAATGGATAAAACGGTAACATGTTTTACTTTCTTTTCTCCTTTAATCATTACATAATCGGTGGTAGGGTTAGGATAAATAGAAACATCAGTGGTAGAAACATCTTTCACAGATAAAACCTGGTTCTGGCTCTGCATGTACATGGAGAGTACAACTTCACCACTCTGCCCATAAAATACCGCTGTAGGAACTTCATATTTAAGCGTATGGCTTCCTGCAGAAAGAGAAGCTAAAGAAAAGCTCCGGATAGGCACGGAATCTCCCGGGCACCAGTTGTTCCAGCTGGTCCACCATGCTGCGCTTTGTGCATTATATCCGTAGATCCCGTTTGGCTGTGTATTGTACATCCTATACGGCTCACAGGATTTCCCGCCCGGCGTAAAGGTCATTACCTGCGCATTATCTAAAGAAACAAGATTTTGCCTGCGTACATATTCTTCGCCGTTGTTGCCTGCCCCGTGCGGACTGGAGACAATAAAAAACTTAGGGTTGCCTGCCGTCTCTGTAAGGTTGAAATTAACGAGGCGTACAGTCTGCCCCGCGACATCCGTATTGTTATAATTATTAAGCGTGCTGGAATCAAGCAGCGGCAGTATGGTATTATAGGTATTGCTGATAGACGGGTCATTGGAGGTAACAAAAGTCAATGTGCCTGCAAAGACATCATTCCTGTTGGCACAGCCTGCCACCTGTGTATTGGCGGCATACGGAACGCCGAATACGTCCAGCTCCACCCAGATATCATAAGCACTCCTCAGTACCGGGTTGCTGAAAACCGGATACAGGTTATTGACTTCGTAAGTATACGGAACTTCTGTAGGAGTGACGTTCTTATTCATAAAAGGAGTAATGTACCTACCGATTTCAAATCTTTTCACCTGGGTATCACTCATGGTATAAGAGGCCTGTCCTTTGGGAACCAAAGCAATATGCACGCCTCCGATCCTGTCATAATTATCACACAAGGCTCCGATGGCAACATTCATCTGTATTTTATTCTGGAAGCTGTTCAGTTCTGCATCCATCAGTTTTTTGGCATACCGGGAATTGGCAAGTCTGATGACGTTAGAAGGGACAGGCTGAGAAACATTGGCAGCATACCCGTCATAAAAAACAATCTGTGAAAACACGTTAATGCTGGTCTGTGCGTTAAACATTGACGAAACAACAAATAAAGGAAGTAAAATTTTTTTCATGGATATATTGATTTATGAATTTTGTTTTAAAAAAGATAAATATATTAATTATCTTTTATTCCACACCCATCAAATATAAAATATTCTTATAATTTACGTATTTAATATTAATTATTTATAATTTATCATTCTGAGACAAAAAAAGAACAGCAGGATGCTGTTCTTTTGTATTATGTAAATTAACTGATCTTATTCTTCCTTCATACGGGCAATAACATCCAGTCCGCCTTTTGTAATATCTCCGATTTTGCAGACAATTTCCGTATCCAAAGGCAGGAAAACATCCATTCTGGAACCGAATTTAATAAACCCGAATTCATGCCCGGCTTTTGCATCATCCCCTTCATTACAGTAAAAAACAATCCTTCTGGCAACATACCCTGCAATCTGCCTGAAAACTACCCTATGGTGGGTCAAACTTTCCACTGCAACAGTTGTCCTTTCATTATCCGTGGACGATTTTTCATGCCATGCTACCAGGTATTTTCCCGGATGGTATTTTTTATAAATAACTTTCCCTGAAACCGGATACCTGCAGATATGCACATTTAGGGGAGACATGAAGATAGAAACCTGGATAACCTTTTCCTTCAGGAATTCATTTTCTTCAACCTCCTTAATCATCACTACCTTTCCGTCAACCGGAGCAATAACATTTTCTTTATGCTCAAGAATATCACGGTTCGGAACCCTGAAAAACCAGAATACCAAACTGTACACTATCAATAACGGCAGAATGATCATCAACGACCACATTTCAAGAAAATAAATAGCCAGTGCCCCCACAATAATAAATAAGATGGTGGCAACAGTAATGGTTCCTTTTGATTCTCTGTGTAATTTCATGAGACGAGATTATATAAATTTTTCTAAAATAAAGTACAAATATACGACGGGAACGCAGATTAAAAAACTGTCCAGGCGGTCTAAAACACCTCCGTGGCCCGGAAGGATATTCCCGCTGTCTTTTACCCCGAAGTTTCTTTTCAGCTGGCTTTCCACCAGATCCCCTGCAGGAGCAAATGCCGCCACCAGAAATCCTACCACCATCCAGTTTCCGCGCAGCCCGGGCTGATAATGTTCTATGAAATAAGACAGAACCAGCGTCAGGATCACACCGCCGATATAGCCTTCCCAGGTTTTTTTAGGTGAAATTTTGGGAGCCAGTTTATGCTTCCCGAAGAATTTCCCGGTAAGGTATGCAAAAGTATCACTGCTCCAGATCAGAATAAATAGAAAAAGGACTTCCAGGGAAAACCCATCATCAAAACTTGAAAACTTAGGCAGGCCCAAAGCAAAACTGAACGGAAGGGCTACATAAATAACGGTAAAAATGAGTTTCCCGCTGTCATAATAAAGTTCGTTCGGATATTTAAAAAGTGTGACGACCGCAATAACAATCAACAGAATGGCAAGGATTTCACTGATCCTGAAATCAAAGAAGAAATCAAAGTGAAAATACCTTTTGGAAAAAACGTAAAAAATGAAGACAACTAAAGGAAGAACCACCCATTTTTCATAACCGTCCCCGAATTTCATAATCTTGATACATTCCCAGGAACCGACACCCAACAGGAGCGTTATGAGACCGTAATATAAATATTCCTGCTTCACAAGACCCAGAGAAATCCCGTTGATCAGTTGGGCTCCTATCGGAGTTGTGCAGAGAATAATGATGGCAACATACACAATTCCGGAAAGGGTCCTTTGAATAAGATTTTTGTCCAAGATAGTAAATTTAGAGTTGATGCCTAATCTTCAAGCAGCAATAAAAAAAGTTTTGGGTTGGTAGAGGAAGAGGTATCCATTTTGGTCTGCCCGCCGCTGATTGAAGTAAGGTTTTTAATATTCCCGTTTCGCTTTATTTTTCCCATGGCATCATTCAGATTGCTTACGATCTGTGAAACATTGGCCATAATGATAATTTTATTCGGCAGCCTTGAAGAGTGGTAGTGAAGGATATTGTTATGAGAGAGCATAATCCTTCCGTCATAAGCAATCAAATATTCACAGGTGATAAAGCTGGCATCATTCGTACTCTGAAGCTCGGAAGAATATGGAGCTTTTATCACATTCAGAAAATTATGAAGATCTTTATCCCAACAGAACAGGTTGCTGATCCCTTCTATTTTGATGATCTGGTTTAAAGTCTGTAAAGCTTCCGCCTCATCTGCACAATAATTAAAAAAGCCTCCTGAATGCGTAAACAACTGCGCAAACTTATAGTCAAGATCCGCATTTTTCAGTGAATCCCCTAATTTTTCCAGGCTTTGCTTTTCTTCCTCTTCAGACTGGCTGGTAAGTTTGCTTACAATTTTCTTGAATAAATTCAACTTAATTTATTTTTAATCATCTCCATACAAAAATATAAAAATTAATCAAATAGGAATCTATAAACGTACCTATAAATACGAAAAAACCTGACAATTTAGAACTGTCAGGCTGAATAATTTATTTTAAAAGGGTTTTTAAAGCTGAGTCGGACTATCAGGAGCCTGAATTTCACTTTCCCCTTCTTTACCTTTGATGATAATTTCTTCCTGCGGCTCTTTGTTCAATGGAATAGTATTAGTAACCGGTCTCTCCGTTAATTCCGGATCCCATGCCCTTTTCCCGAATACTTCTTCCAGATCTTCCCTGAATATTACTTCTTTCTCAAGAAGCTTGGTAGCCAGAGCATCCAGTTTATCTTTATTATCGGCAAGGATCTGAACCGCTCTTTCATATTGGGTTTCAATAATCCCTTTAATCTCAATATCGATTCTCTTGGCCGTCTCTTCAGAATACGGTTTCCCGAAAGAATATTCAGACTGGCCTGAACTGTCATAGTATGATATATTCCCGATGTTCGGACTTAATCCGTAAATGGTAACCATAGCCTGAGCCCTTTTCGTTACGCTTTCAAGATCAGAAAGAGCCCCGGTGGAAATATTATTGAAGATTACCTGCTCTGCCGCTCTTCCTCCCAATGTTGCACACATCTCGTCCAGCATCTGTTCTGTAGTCGTCAGCTGCCTTTCTTCCGGAAGATACCAGGCTGCACCTAAAGAACGTCCTCTCGGAACGATTGTTACTTTTAAAAGTGGTGAAGCGTGTTCTACCAGCCATGAGATCGTGGCATGTCCTGCTTCATGGTAAGCCACTCTTTTCTTTTCAGATGGTTTGATGGCTTTATTTTTCTTTTCAAGCCCTCCGATGATACGGTCTACTGCATCAAGAAAATCCTGCTTGTTTACTGACTCATGATTGTTTCTTGCCGCGATCAGTGCCGCTTCGTTACATACATTGGCAATATCCGCCCCGCTGAACCCCGGTGTCTGCTTTGCAAGGAACTCACGGTCTACATTATCGCTCAGCTTGATTTTCTTTAAGTGAACATCAAAAATCTGTCTTCTCTCATGCAATTCCGGTAGGTCTACATAAATCGAACGGTCAAAACGTCCTGCTCTCATTAATGCTTTATCCAGGATATCCGCCCTGTTGGTTGCAGCCATAACGATGACGTTCGTGTCAGTTCCAAAACCATCCATTTCTGTAAGAAGCTGGTTCAGGGTATTTTCTCTTTCGTCGTTTCCGCCTGAGAAATTGTTTTTTCCTCTTGCCCTACCGATGGCATCAATCTCATCGATAAAAATAATGGCAGGCGATTTGGCTTTAGCCTGGGCAAAAAGATCTCTTACCCTTGAAGCACCAACCCCTACGAACATTTCTACGAAATCAGAACCTGAAAGTGAAAAGAAAGGTACTTTGGCTTCACCCGCTACAGCTTTTGCTAATAGAGTCTTACCAGTTCCCGGAGGCCCTACCAAAAGCACCCCTTTAGGAATTTTACCTCCCAGCTTGGTATATTTTTCTGAATTCTTAAGGAAATCCACCACTTCCTGTACCTCTTCTTTGGCACCTTCCAGCCCCGCAACATCTTTGAATGTCACCTGGATCCTCTCTTTTTCGTCAAACAGCTTGGCTTTGGATTTTCCGATCGAGAAAATCTGCCCGCCGGGACCACCTCCGCTTCCCATTTTTCTGAAAAGAAGAAAGTAAAATAATCCAAGAATTGCAATCCAGACCAATGCCTGAACCAGAAACCCCATTAAAGGGCTTTCCCCTTCTGCATAATCCTTAGCTGTTTTTACAGCTGGATTCTGCTGTTTCAAAGCATCAAACTTTTCCAGAAAAAGGCGTAAATCACCATATTTAAGGGTATAATCTGCTTTCGGAGTCATTGCCAGTCCTGAAAAAGGGCTGGGTTTCTCATCTTTTTTCACCGTAGCTGTTTTGGCAGCCTGTGTTAAAAATACATCAGCCTTCTGGGCCTGTTTATCGATTAAAACTCTTTGGACCTTCCCCGCCTGCATTTCTCTGAAGAAACCGTCTTCATCTATAGATTTTGCATTGTTCTCACCCAAAAGGCTCGGAACAAAAAATAGCAAAAGGGCTATGATGGCAATCGGAAAAAACCAGTTAAATCCTTTATTGTTCATTGATCGTTTTTAAATTAATATTAATTTTCAATTTTGGTAATGACAGCGTCACCCCAAAGTTCCTCTATGTCATAATACTCACGGGTCTGTTTCTGGAAAATATGTACCACTACGGAAACGTAGTCTACCAGAACCCACATGGCATTTTCCGTACCTTCCACGTGCCATGGTCTTTCCTTAAGCTCATTCCTTACTTTCTTTTCGATACTTCCGGCCAGAGCCGCCACCTGGGTGTTGGAATTCCCGCTACATATTACAAACGTCTCAGCTACAGAGTTTTCAATGTTAGAAAGATCAAATACCATGATATCTTCACCTTTTACATCCTGAATAGCTTCAACGATTTTATCTAATAATTCTTGTTTTTCTGCTGTTTTATTCATTAAAAAATACTATAATCTGCAAATTTATTGTTTTTCTTTTACTTTAGCCTTACTTTTATCCCCCGAAAGTCTTAAAGTTTTCTTAAATGAGTCAACTATCCTATATTAAAACATGTTCTTCTACTAATGACGAAATTTCAAAGGTTTTACTTTATGAAAATTCAGATTTTTTCGCAGTACATACATTTAATCAGACCGGAGGCCGGGGCCAGTACGGAAACAAATGGTTATCAGCTGCCGGGAAAAATTTAGCATATACGTTGGCGGTAAAGGCTGAGAATTTTACACTGTCGGATTTCATGTTCAATTATTATACCGCAATCATCATCAGTGATTTCATTGCCAATCTGGCTGATACTGCCGTAAACATAAAATGGCCTAATGATATTATTCTTAAAAACAAGAAGGTTGCCGGGATTTTAATTGAGAAGAAGAAAATCAACGGAAACAACTATTTCATTATTGGTGCAGGAATCAACGTGCTCCAGGAAAACTTCAATGAAATATCCAATGCCGGATCGCTGCTGACACAAACCGGGAACCATTTCAGCCTTGAAGAGACTACGGTAGGACTGAACCGATTTTTAACTGAAAAGCTGAGAAATATCCCTTCAGAAAAAGAAATTATAAGCTGCTTTAATTCAAATTTGTTCCGCAAAGATCAGATCTCCGTTTTTGAGCTTAATAAAACAAGACAGAATGGCATCATCAAAAATGCAGATGAAAAAGGTGAAATCTGGATTGACCTTGAGAAAGACGGACTGCGCTCCTTCTATCACAAAGAAATAAAGCTTCTTTACTGATTGGCTCTTTTGATATACAAATACGCTGCAAGCGGAAAGAATACAATATTCGGGAACCACATCGCCAATGCCGGAGACATGCTTTTGTTTTCCGATACTACTTTTAACGCTTCAAATGAGAATACAAAAACAAAGGCCAGTGAAATTCCCAAAGCCAGGTTAATGCCCAGCCCTCCACGCTTTTTCTGCGAGGAAAGTGAAAGTGCCAGAAATGTCAGGATGACAATGGAAACAGGCATTGAAGTCCTCTGATGAAGCTCATTCAGGTGGGCATTCAGGTTACTGTTCCCTTTTTCCGTTTCCCTGTTGATAAATTTTAAAAGTTCGGGCGTCGTTTTATTCTGCCCTAAAAGCTCGTTGGGAAAGAGTTCATCAGGATCATGCCTGTAGTTTTTCTTCAGGTCAAAGCCGTTCGATAATTTTTCGGTATCGTTTGTATTGATGGTTTTTTCGGTATATGAATTCAGGACAAAATATTTTTTGGCCTGGTCCCAGGATACATCAGAGGCCTTGAGCTCATACGTAAGCTTTCTGTTTTTATCAAATTTCTGATAAACGAATCCGGATCCTCTTTTCTCTCTTTTGTTCCATGAATTGATGAAAATATATTCCGTTTTGCTCAGCTGTGCAGAAACCGGGGCCGTTCCTAAAACTTTTTCTTTATTGGCCGCGTTATAGGTATAAGCTTCCAGCTGGTTTTTCTGAATATTTGCCCATGGCAGAATAAAGTGGTTGATCCCGAATGACAGGACCGCAATAAACAAAGAGGTAAGCAAATACGGCCTCGCGAACCGGTGAAAACTGGCTCCGCTGCTTATAATGGCTACAATTTCCGTATTATTGGCCATTCTTGAAGTAAAATAAATAACTGAAATAAATACCAGAATGGAAAGGAAGGTCATGACCAGGTTAATGATCCAGAACGGATAGAAATGGACCAGGAAATACGTCAGATTCAGTTTTGCATCAATGGCAGTTGCATTTTCAATTCTCGGGATTTTCTGCTGTACATCAATAACAAGCACCACTATAGACAGCAACACAAGCATGAAACTGAATGTTCCAAGGTATTTCCTGACGATATAGCGGTCTACAATTTTCAGCATTATACTTTATTTAATGCGTTTTACTTATTTATTTTACGGAACCCGTTCTTCAGTAGCTCATTTTGTTTAAAGCCTTTGGCGGAGAACCGGCACTACGGATTTTTTCCATTCATAGAAATCACCTGCGATAATGTGTTCCCTGGCTACTTTTACCAGCTCCAGATAAAATGCCAGGTTATGAATTGATGCGATCTGTTTGGCCAGATATTCTTTGGAAACGAACAAATGCCTCAGGTATGCCTTGGAATACTCTTTGTCTACAAAGCTCGTTCCCAGTTCGTCCAGCGGCGAAAAATCCTTCTTCCACCTTTCATTTTTCATATTCATTACGCCTTTCCAGGTAAAAAGCATGGCATTCCTTGCATTCCTTGTCGGCATCACACAATCCATCATATCAATTCCCAACCCTATAGATTCCAGGATATTCCACGGTGTTCCCACGCCCATTAAATATCTCGGCTTTTCTTTCGGCAGGATATCCGTTACCTCATCGGTGATCCGGTACATCTCTTCTTCAGGCTCCCCTACGGAAAGTCCGCCGATGGCATTTCCATCTGCTCCTGCTTCAGCAATCACTTCAGCAGAAATTTTTCTTAAATCCGAATAAGTAGATCCCTGAACTATCGGGAAAAGCCTTTGCTTATGCCCGTATAATTCCGGATTGCTTTCTGTCCAGTCGATACACCTTTTTAACCAGCGGTGCGTAAGCTCCATGGAGGTTTTTGCCTGGTTGTATTCGCATGGATAGGCAACACATTCATCAAAAGCCATAAAAATATCCGCTCCGATCTGCCTCTGGATTTCCATTGACCTTTCCGGGGAAAACATATGATAGCTCCCGTCAATATGGGACTTGAACCTTGCGCCTTCTTCAGACATTTTCCTGCTGCTCGCCAATGAAAACACCTGGAAACCGCCTGAATCGGTAAGAATGGGAAGATCCCAGTTCATAAACTTATGCAGCCCTCCGGCTTCCTGCATCACGTCCATCCCCGGGCGAAGATAAAGGTGATAGGTATTACCTAAGATAATCTGGGCTTTTATATCGTCTTTCAATTCTCTCTGGTGAACGGTTTTTACACTGGCAACCGTTCCTACAGGCATAAAAATCGGGGTCTGGATCTTACCGTGGTCTGTGGTAAGCTCTCCTGCCCTCGCCTTTCCTTCTGAGGTTTTTTCTATATTAAAAAATTTCTGCATCTTACATTATCTTGCGAAATTCGGGACGTTCCCGTCTTTCTTTAATTGATCCTTTACATATTGATCCGCTTTGGGATCTTTTTCCAATATGATTTCCTGTGCGTCTTCAGCAATACCGTTCATCTTTTCCGTGACAACATAGTATTTGAAGCTGGCAATAAAGTCATCAGGTTTTACCTTATGGGTTTTCAGGACGTATCTCGTTCCGGCTTCCAGATTGGAACTCGGGTACATGAACGTTGCCTGGTCATTAATGGCAAGGTCTGCTAAAATTTCAGCCATCTGATCTTTCGGAACCAGGTTTTCAGGCTTATCAATATAGTTCCCTCCGCAGGAAACCATAAAAATCAGAATAAAAACAAAGATTATTTTTTTCATAACCTGTTGATTATCGATTTCCATTTTAAATTCAATACTCCAAAGACAGCTTCATGAATAATCCCTCCGTTCATTTTGCTTTCCCCTAATATCCTGTTCGTAAAAATAATAGGAACCTCCACAATATCAAATCCTTTTTTAAAGGCACGGAATTTCATTTCAATCTGAAAACCGTAGCCTTTCAGCTTAACATTATCAAGCCCGATATCTTCCAAGACTTTTCTTGAAAAGCAGACAAAACCTGCCGTTGTATCATGGGTCGGCAGCCCTAAGACAAACCGTACGTATTTTGAGGCAAAATAAGAAAGCAGCACTCTGCCCATAGGCCAGTTGACCACGTTTACGCCTTTTGAATACCTTGAGCCGACCGCCATATCCGACTGTAAGCAGGCTTCATAAAGCTTGGGAAGGTCGTTGGGATTATGGGAAAAATCCGCATCCATTTCAAAAATATAATCATACTGGTACTCGATGGCCCACCTGAAACCGTGGATGTAGGCTTTGCCCAAGCCGTCCTTTATCTTCCTGACCGACAGGTGCAGGTGATGGGGGAATTTTTTCTGCAGATCCCTAACGAGGTCCGCCGTTCCGTCCGGAGACGAATCATCCACTACCAAAATATGAAAGTCATCTTCCAATGCAAAAACTGCGGAAATAATATTTTCAATATTTTCCTTTTCGTTGTAAGTAGGAATGATGACCAGCTTTTTCATTTCAGTGTGCAAAGATAGTTTATTTAACCTTTTTATTTTATACAAAATAATCTATAATTTTGCAGAAAATATTTCCGTTGCCACGATCACAACATTTTATCAACCAAATAAGAATCCCTGAAAATAACGACTGGGTCATCTTTATATTGCTGGGCTGTATCTTTCTTTATCTTTTTATGATGAACATTGTAGAAAGAGAGGCCAATACGAAAGATTTCCTGCTTCAAAAATATTTTGATGCCAGCAATAACCTGCCGAGCTGGGTAATTACCTCCTGCGTTATCTTTCTGACGCTGTCCGTTCTACTCTCTCAGTATATCCCTACGGTTCCGAAATATGTGGCTGACCTGCAGATTCTGGGATACCAACTCAATAAGTTCGGGTTCTGTCTGCTTGCTGTAATGCTTTTTTATTTCATAAAATCAGGACTGGGATTTTTATTTTTCCAGAGCATCGGTGATGGGAAAAAATGGGCTGTTTTTTACTTTACCTCTACAAAATTTTACTTTATCCTGTCTTTTTTATTGCTCATTTTGTGTGTAACCCACTATTATTTCCCGATTGACAGAAATAAAATGTTTTTATATTATTTAATCTTCTTTTCTATCGTTTTCATTTTCAAGGTTTTTTTCTATTTATTTCACAATAACAACATATTACCTGAAAAATGGTATTATAAATTTTTGTATATTTGCACCCTCCAAATAGCACCGCTTTTGATGCTTTGGAAATTATTATTTTTTTAATAAAGTCAATGATGAGAATAAAGTCTATTTTGGTATCTCAACCGGCACCTAGCGAGTCATCTCCGTATCTGGAAATTGCAAAGAAGGAAAAAATAAAGATTGATTTCCGTCCTTTCATCCATGTTGAGGGAGCAGACAATAAAGAACTCAGAACACAGAAAATTGATCTTACGCAGTATACCGGGATTATTTTCACGAGCAAGAATGCGATAGACCATTATTTCAGGCTAGCTGAAGAACTGCGTTTTGCAGTGCCTGATACCATGCGTTACATCTGCCAATCTGAAGCAATTGCCAATTACCTTCAGAAGCATATTGTGTACAGGAAGAGAAAGATCAGCTTCGGGGAAAAGAATTTCTCAGACCTGCTGCCTCTTTTTAAAAAATTTCCCGGTGAAAAATACCTCTTGCCGTCTTCAGATGTTTTGAGTCCGGACATTGTGAAAACAATGGAATCCTCTAATGCAGACTGGAAAAGGGCAATTATGTACAGAACGGTATGCAGTGACCTTACGGATATCAACATTAACGATTACGACATGCTTATTTTCTTCAGTCCCCAGGGAATCAAGTCATTACAGCAGAATTTCCCGGATTTCAAGCAGGAAGAAACAAAAATCGGTGTTTTCGGAACAACAACTTCAGGGGCGGCGGAAGAAGCAGGATTAAAAGTGGACCTGATGGCTCCTACAAAAGAAAACCCGTCCATGACCATGGCACTGGAAAAATATCTTAAAACACTTCATAAGTAGCTTTAACATAAAATACATACCAACCGTCTTTTCATACAGGAAAGATGGTTTTTTTTTAATTAAATTTGAACAGAAATTAACACGGAGCGAAATGTCATAAAACTTTGACCATTAAAGTATGATGATGGCATTCGGTCCGGTTACCCTAAAAATTTAAAATTCGGATGGAAGCCCCACAAGCAAAAAAAATAGAAAAAGTACTTGAAATACACGGCGACAAGAGGGTTGACCCGTATTTCTGGCTCAATGAAAGAGAAAATGCAGACGTCATCAAATATTTGGAAGAAGAAAATGCCTACGCAGATTTTGTAATGAAAGATACGGAGGCTTTTCAGGAAGAACTCTTCGAAGAAATGAAAGCCCGCTATAAAAAGGATGATGAGTCTCTGCCCTATTTCTTCAACGGATACTGGTATATCGTGCGTTACGAGGAAGGAAAAGAATATCCTATTTTCTGCAGAAAGCACAAAAGCTTAGAAAACCGGGAGGAAATCATTCTTGATGTCAACGTACTGGCTGAAGGCGAGAGCTATTTTGAAGTAGGAAGCGTAGCAGTGGCTCCCAACAATGAGCTGGCCTCCTTCTCATCAGACAATGTAAGCCGAAGAATTTATACTATTAATTTTAAGAATTTACGGACCGGAGAAATACTTCCCGATAAAATCGAGAATACCACCGGAAAAGCTGTTTGGGCCAACGATAACGAACATGTTTTTTATATCAGGAAAGACGAAAGCCTGCGCGCATTCCAAGTGTACAGACATAAACTCGGGACCGATACCGCTGAAGACGTCCTGATCTTTCATGAGGAGGATGATACTTTCGACGTGAACGTTTTCAAGACGAAATCCATGGAATATATTTTCCTGGCAAGCTCAAGCACCATTTCAGACGAGCACCGTTTTATCCCTTCTGATGATGTTTTTGCAGACTGGACGATGATACAGCCGAGAGTTGATGACCTTGAATATTCGGTAGAGCATTACGAAGATGAATTTTACATCATCACAAATGCCGGCGATGCCTTTAACTTTAAGATCGTAAAAACCAAAATCAACAACTGCGGTATGGAAAACTGGGCAGACGTTATCCCGCACCGCCCGGAAGTACTGTTGGAAGGCTTTGAGATTTTCAAAAACTACCTGGTGCTGGAAGAACGTGAAGAAGGCTTATTACAGATAAAAATTATTGATGAGAAAACCGGGGAATCTTATTACCTTCCATTTTCAGATCCCACCTATACTGCTTATATCGGGGTTAATCTGGAATTTGACACTGAGATTCTGCGTTACGGGTATACGTCGCTGACACAGCCCAGCTCGACCTATGAATATAATATGAAGGAAAAAACCACCGAGCTCCTGAAACAGCAGGAGGTTTTAGGCGGAAAATTCTTACCTGAAAATTATATTTCCGAAAGGATCTGGGCAGATTCCAGAGACGGTGAAGCCAGAATCCCGATTTCGCTTGTGTACCATAAAGACACCAAAAAATCTTCGGATACACCGCTGCTTTTATATGGGTATGGAAGTTATGGGCATACGGTAGATGCCAGTTTTTCCAATGTAAGGCTGTCGATTTTAGACCGGGGGTTTATTTATGCCATTGCCCATATCAGGGGCGGAGAATATTTGGGAAGAGAATGGTACGAAGACGGCAAAATGCTGTTCAAGAAAAATACATTCTTTGATTTTATCGATGCCGGGAAATACCTGATCCGGGAAAATTACACTTCCTCAAATCATCTTTATGCAATGGGCGGAAGCGCAGGGGGATTGCTTGTTGGTGCCGTAATGAACTATGAACCTTCCCTGTTCAACGGTATTGTAGCCCAGGTTCCTTTTGTGGATGTGGTGACGACCATGCTGGATGAAACCATCCCTCTCACTACCGGAGAATATGATGAATGGGGAAACCCGAATGATGAAGAATATTATCATTACATGAAATCCTATTCACCTTATGACAATATAGAGGCTAAAAGCTATCCGAATATCCTGATCACCACCGGACTTCATGATTCCCAGGTACAGTATTGGGAACCTGCCAAATGGACGGCAAAACTGAGGGAACTGAAAACAGATGACAATCTCCTGGTATTCAAAACAGATATGAGCGCCGGACACGGCGGGGCCAGCGGAAGGTTTGAATCCTTAAAGGAAGATGCACTGGAATATGCATTTCTACTGATGATCAATCATAAAGCATAATGATAAATAATGGATAATGCAGATTACAATCATCAAAGAATTATCCGGACTTCCTTATCATGAAGCTTTTTCTGTAATCAGAAAACAGATTTGCCGTTCTTCAACATCAACAGCGGCAAATTACAGGGCCATGTGTAGAACAAGATCAAAAGCAGAAAGGTTTTTGAAAGTATGCATTGCTATTGCAAAAACCGATGAAACATTATTTTGGCCTAAAATACCGGAATAATTGAATTATGTTCAGAAAGAAATTTAACCAATTTAAAAATTTAAACTGAAGGAGTATTAAAAACCACTTCTTCTTACAGGAAAAGACTAATCTCCTGATTTAATCATTTATAAATTATGACTAACGACGCAGAATACTGGCAGAAAATACAACAGTTTTTTATTGAAAACTTTGATACTGAAAAAGATGCTCCGATTGAAACCTATTTATTTCTGATCGGGCTGCAGGAACTGGGAAGCGGGCAGCAGAAATATACAAAAGACGATAAGGTCAATCTGCTTCATATTGCGGTCTGCAGATTGCTGGAACCTTTCGGATATTATAAGTTTTCCCATTATGACGATGATGGATATCCTCATTTCGAAGAAAAGGAAAAGCTCCCCGAGCTCAAACCCAATGAACAGCAGATCCTGATGAAAAAAGCAATCATCCAGTATTTCCAGGACGAAGAACTGATCTGAAAAATAAAAAATCGGAAAGTGTAACATCTCTTTCCGATTTTTTTATGGCTTAACTTTTTTCTGTTAAGAGCTTTTCTAACTGTTTCAGTCCGGTGGTAAAGCCTTCCTCAAATCCCGTCTCAAGGATCTTTTTCATTTCTTCTTCAGACTGGAAGTGAATATTTACCGTTACCTTGGCCCCCTCTTCCACTCCCGTGAAACCAATAAGCCATTGTACCTGTGGAAAGCTTTCATCCGGGTTACCATTCTCATCACAGAAAGCATCAGTAGCGTCAAAGCTCCGGTGTTCGGTGATCTCACCGTATTTTATCCGGGCATAATGTTTTTTACCGTCCGGTCCTGCCATGGCATACAGCCATATTCCGCCTTCATTAAAATCCTGGCTTACGGTTTTGCATGCCCAGGGTTTCGGAGCCCACCACAGATCCAGCAAGCCTGATTGGGTAAAATAATCCCAGATATTGGGAATATCAGTATCGTATACGGTCATCACATAGATGCTGTTGGCATTAAAATCTTTGTTAAAAATAAGATCATGCTTCATATTAATTATTTATTTAATTGTTGGTAATTTATTATGCATTGAACGATTCCGTCTATTAAAGATAACCCAAAGTTTACTAAATAAATGTTAAAAAACATTCTTTTAAGACAAATTACACAATTTTATGGTTCATTTTTTGTTTAGCAAGTCATAAAATGATTAATTTTAACATTATCTTTCTTAAAACATTATAAAAAACGCTACATGAATAATAAGTTCATTCCGATAATCTCCGTGTTTATGACAATCTCACTGATTGTTTTCGTAACACTGCAGTTTTATTGGCTGAAAAGGTATTACGGAGCTTTGGATCAGGACTTTTCATCCAAAGTCTATTCCGCTTTGGAAAATACTTCGAAAATCATCGGTGAAGTTGAGGTGGACCAATACCTCAATATCGATAATAAAAATTTCAGGAACAATATTCTCGCCAGCAGCAGCCAGCCTTCTTTAACCGCTATTCAACAGGTTGAAGACTCCGGAACCCAACGCCAGATTGTTTATTCAAAAAACATTATCGAAAAAAACCAGCTTCCGCTTTCCCAGAAAGGAGACTCGCTGAAACTGACTACCTTATATTCTGACGAGGCCGCCTATAAGATCAAAAGGGATACCACAAGCCGGGAACTTCTCACCGCCGATCTTAACCGGGATATTGAAAACGGGGATTATGCAATGAAAGAGTTTGTAAAGGTGAACGGCAACAATTTGCCCATTACCAAAAGAGTGGATGAAAAAATCCTGGACTCTGTGATTACGAAAGAATTAAGGATCAGAGGGATTTCAGCAACATTCGGATATGGGATCACAGATAAAAGCAATAAGCTGACCAGCGTTGTGAATAAGCTGTATAGAGATAAAAAAGACAACAATACCTACAGCTACCCTCTTTTTACAGATTCAAAAGAAAGGACATTGTATACCCTGGCACTGGTCTTCCCGAAAAAGGAATACTCTCTGGCCATGAACAACTGGCCGATGCTTCTGGGGACTTTCCTTTCATTATTAACGATTCTGGGCATCTATATTATCTCTATTAATTATATGATGCGGCAGAAAAAACTTGCAGAGGTAAAAACGGATTTCATCAATAATATGTCTCACGAGTTCAAGACGCCCCTGGCAACGATCTCCGTGGCAACTGACTCGCTGGCGAATGATAAAATTGCCACCAACCCGGATAAGGTTAAATACTACTCGGAACTGATTAAGCAGGAAAATTTGAGGATGAAAAAACAGGTGGAAAATGTCCTGAATATGTCTAAGCTTGAAAGGAATGAAGTGCGGCTGTTCCTGAAAGAAGCCAACGTGAGAGAGCTGATCAGAAGGACCACGGAATCGTTCAACCTGATTATCCAGCAGCGGAACGGAACGCTCAAACAGGAATTCAATGCCACGAATTACATTTTTAAAATTGATGAGTTCCATATTTCCAATATGCTGGTGAACCTGTTGGACAATGCCAATAAGTATTCTCCGGAAGCTCCCGAAATTTCCATAAAAACGAGCAATGAAGGGAATTTATATGTAATTGAGATTTCCGATAAAGGAATAGGCATGGAAACCCAGAATAAAACCAAGATATTTGAGAAGTTCTTCAGGGAAGAAACCGGGAATATCCATAACGTAAAGGGACAGGGCCTTGGGCTTTCTTACGTGAAAAAAATCGTAGAGCTTCATAAAGGGCTGATCATCGTGGATTCCCAAAAAGAAAAAGGAAGCACGTTTACCATAAAGCTGCCGATGGGCTAACTGAAGCAACAATCAATTAAATTGAATAAAGCAAAGCAACCAAATAATAAATACACAAGAAGAGTGACCCATTTACTCTGATTATTAATTTTTAACTGAATAAATTATGAGCAACAGAATATTATTAGTAGAAGACGACCAGAGTTTCGGTGCCGTACTGAAAGATTATTTATCCATCAATAATTTCGAAGTGACGCTTGCTGTAGACGGAGAACAGGGATTAAAGGAATTTACGGAAAATGAATTCGATATCTGTATTTTTGATGTGATGATGCCTAAAAAAGACGGGTTTTCATTGGCTGAAGATGTTAAAAAAATAGATAAAAACACACCGATTATTTTTCTTACCGCAAGGAATATGCGTGAAGATATACTGAAAGGATACCAGCTGGGAGCTGACGATTACATCACCAAACCGTTTGATACCGAGTTGCTTTTATATAAAATCAAGGCAATCCTTCAGAGAAGCTCCACTCTTGAAAATGAAGAGCAGGAACAGTTCAAGATCAGCAATATTTTCTTTGATTCCATGCTGAGGCAGCTGCGGGTGGGAGATAACGAATACAAGCTTTCCCCTAAAGAAAACGAACTGCTGAAACTTCTATGCATCCACAGAAACGATTTCATGCCGAGAGACCTGGCTTTAAGAAAAATCTGGAAGAAAGAAAATTACTTCACCGCCAGAAGTATGGATGTGTATATTGCCAAGCTGCGTAAATTACTGAAAGATGATGAAGGCTTGGAAATCATCAATGTTCATGGAGAAGGGTTCAGGCTTTTGGTAAAAAATTAATGCAAAAAGTTAATAATTATTCACATTATAATTAAAGACCTGAAATAAAAACATAAGGCTGATGACCATTATAAATGTAAAATTAGCAAGGCAATTGAAAATGTTTTGCTAATTTTGTTTTATATGAAGAATACATTTTTAGGCTTAATTGCCTTATCCATAGCAGTCATTTCCTGCAAAAAGGATGAAAGGGCCACCTATTTAACAGAAGAAGCAGGCGTTCAGCAGCCGGCTGCAGCAGTTAATACAGCTTCCAAGACATCTCTTCTGGACCAAGCGGGCATACAGACTGTGCAAAATTCAGCTGCAGCTGCTGTTACTGTTGTCGCGCCTGGAATAAATCCTGCTCACGGCCAGCCGGGGCACCGATGTGACATCCCGGTAGGCCAGCCTCTGAGCTCAGCCCCGGCACAAACACAACAACAGGGAACCCAAAATGTTAACGTAAATACTAATCAGGGCCAGACAATACAGATTGATCCTAATTCCTTACAGCCCGGAAAATTTACCGTAGACAACAGCGGCAAGGCAAAAACTGTTAAAACCGCAAAAGGAATGAATCCTCCGCACGGAGAGCCCGGCCATAGATGTGATATTCCCGTAGGGCAGCCTTTGAACAGCAAACCGGCACCTGCTCCTCAGCAGACCCAAACAATAGCACAGAATACGCCTCCTGCACCTACACCGGCTCCTACAGGTGAAAAACCCGCGTTAAACCCCGCTCACGGAGAACCGTGGCATAATTGTGCGGTAAAAGTTGGTGAAGCTTTGCCATAAATTCCTTATTTTTGTACAGTGAAACTATTTCAGATCATAGCAATTGTTTTCTGCCTGGGTATTTTTTTAACTCCCAAAGACAATTCCTATGCTCAGAATTTTGAGGAAAACTGCTGTAAGGAAAACTCCTCAGCAGATTGTTGTAAAGACGATCATCAAGGAGGCTCAAATAACCAGCAGCATAAAGACCGGAAGCCGTCTTCCTGTAATAAGGATACCTGCTGCTCTGTCTGTGTGCTCTGCTACAGCTTCATTGAAGCTCCTTTTTCCAAAAGCCTGCAGCTGGAAATATCCTATTACAAATCCAATAAAAATTTAATGGATCAGTATGCTGATCCTTATCTTTCAGACCGTTTAAAAGAAATCTGGCAACCGCCGAAAATAGGTTAATTGAAACAGACAACAAGGTTCATTATCCTTTAATGGACAGTTTTTATTAATCTAAATTTTAAACAAAATGAAATTATATATTTCCAGGATTATTCTTGGTATATTCTTCCTGTCTGCACAGACTGTATTTGCCCAGAATCTTTCTGAAAACACATTCAAAGTAAAAGGGAACTGTGAGATGTGCAAAGCAAGGATCGAGAGCACAGCCCTGAAAGCAGGAGCCAAACGTGCAGAATATTCTATTGATTCCCAGACACTGATGCTGGAAGCTGAAAACAGCATTTCTACCGATGACATCCTGAAAAAAGTATCTGAAGCCGGCCATGATAATGAAAAATTCAAAGCACCAGACCTTGCATATGAATTTCTTCCCGGATGCTGCCGTTACAGCAGGAATGCGCTTCCGGCAATGGCAAACGCACATGAGCATCAGCAAAAAAAAGAAAATGAATTTTATGTAAAGGGAAACTGTGAATCCTGCAAAGCAAGAATTGAAAAAACCGCTATAAATGCCGGCGCAGATTCTGCCGAATGGAATGCAGAAAAACAATCCGTTACTTTAGCGTTTGATCCTGCAAAGACTTCTTCAGATAAAATCCTGAAAAAAATTGCAGAAGCAGGACATGATAATGAAAAGTACAGATCTACCGATGCTACCTATAAAAATCTGCCTTCCTGCTGCCTGTATGACAGGGAAATACCTTTGGGTGAACCCAATCCGAAAGTACATTCTGAAGAAGCTTCAGACTCAGGGCATGCAGATCATGCTTCAGCAGGAGACCAAGGAAAAGATATCGAAGGCATTACCGTAACAGGTTCCAAAGCCGCCACTTCCCTAAATAAAAAAGAAGCAGGGCTGGTCTTTAATATTGACCGGAAAGAACTTCTAAAAGCAGCCTGCTGTAACTTATCCGAAAGTTTTGAAACCAATGCCACCGTAGATGTTTCTTTCAGCAATGCGGTAACGGGAACCAAACAGTTGAAAATGTTAGGCCTGGACCAGAAATACACGAGCTTAACAAAGGAATTATTACCTGAAATCAGAGGTCTTGCCTCTGCCTACGGATTAAACTTTATTCCCGGAAGATGGATTGAGAGCATTCAGCTGACCAAAGGCGGAAGCACAGTGACTAACGGCTATGAAAGCATCACCGGCCAGATCAATACCGAACTGCTGAAAAATGCTGAGAAACCTGAGACCTCCCTGAATCTTTTCGCTGATTTCAACGGCAGGGCCGAAGCCAACATCACCAGTGTTTCAAAAATCAATGACCAATGGTCCCAGACTTTCCTGCTGCACGGAAACGGAACATTCGGTGATACGGATATGAATGATGACGGTTTTCTCGACCGTCCGAAAGGAACACAGATCAATGCGGCTTATCTGCTGAATTATAACGACCTGGAACACTCAGGCTTCGGTTCACATTTCGGAATCAATTTTATTAAAGACGAAAGAACGTCCGGGCAGACCGGTTTTAATAAAACCATTCCGCAGGACAAACAGCCGCTTTACGGGGTCGGGATTGATATTTCCAGGTTTCAGGCCTGGAATAAGACGGGTTATGTTTTCAAAGGCAAGCCTTATCAGAGCCTTGGCTGGATGAACCAGTATACTTTTCATCAGCAGGAAAGCTTTTTCGGCCTGAGGGATTATTCCGGGAAGCAGCATACTTATTATTCCAACCTTATTTTTGAGAGTATTCTCGGGAATACCAATCACAAGTATAAAGCCGGAGCCAGTTTTATGTATGACGGTTATGATGAAATGTATCTTGGGGATCAGTTTAAGAGAAATGAAATCGTTCCCGGTGCTTTTGCGGAATACACACTTACCGGGCTGAAATATACCTTAGTGGCAGGTGCAAGGGTGGATTTCCACAATCTGGCGGGCACACAGTTCACACCAAGGGTAAATTTCAAATATGACATTACACCACAGACAATCCTCAGGCTGTCTGCCGGAAGAGGGTTCAGGACGGCCAATGTCTTTGCGGAAAGCCAGCAGTACTTTGCCTCCAACAGAAACATCCGGATTTTACAGAACGGTGGAAATATCTACGGCCTGAAACCGGAAATTGCCTGGAATTACGGAGCCAGCCTGCAGCAGGAATTTAAAATATTCGGAAGAAAATCCACAATTATTGCTGATTTTTTCAGGACAGATTTCCAGGATCAGGTTATGGTGGACCTGGACCGTTCGCCTCAGCAGCTGGTATTTTATAACTTGGACGGAAAGTCATTTGCCAACTCTTTTCAGACCCAATGGGATTTTATGCCTCTGAAAAATTTTGAAGTCAGGCTGGCTTATAAATATTATGATGTTCAGGCAGATTATCTGGACGGAAGGCGTGAAATTCCGTTTATGGCAAAAAACAGGGGATTTGTGAATCTTGCTTACGCCACCGGTAAAAACAGCAAAGGCGGATTCTGGAGTTTTGATACGACTTTAAACTGGATCGGGAAACAAAGGCTACCTGACACTTCAACCAATCCGGAAGCATTCCGAATGCCCGGTTATTCCGAGTCCTATGCCATTTTAAATGCACAGATTTCCAGGAATTTCAATAAAAAAATCAGGATGTATCTGGGCGGGGAAAACCTGACGTCCTATTACCAGAAAAATGCAATTATAGATTTTAAAAATCCTTTCGGAAACTATTTCGACGGCGGCATGGTGTATGCTCCGGTGATGAAGGCCAATGTGTATGTTGGATTGGATGTAACATTTTAAGCTTAATTTAATATTTCAATAATTATTATATTAAAATTTTAATAAAAATAAAGCATGATAGCCTGACTTCAATTCAGATATCATGCTTTTTTATACCTTTATGCTAAAGTAAACGTATGCCACAAAAACTTATTTTTGAAGACAGCTACAAAAAATTAGGGTTTGAAACTTTTTCTGAAAACAATCCGGAGGCTCTCAAAGAAAATGAATATAAATCCGAGATTAAGATCCTGTATGTTCCTGAAGGATATGAACTGAGCGTAGATTTCAGCCATTACAAAACAGAACAGCCTTCTTTATTTTTTCTCACCAATCAGCATCTTCAGGTTGAAAAAGGTGTTAAAGAATCAAACCTTTTATATTACAACAGGGACTTTTACTGTATCCAGATCCATGATAAAGAAGTGGCCTGTGACGGACTGCTTTTCCACAATGTTTTTGAAATTCCTTTTGTGGTACTTAACGAAAAGGAAAGTACTGTTATTAAAAACATATTCCAAAGTATTAAACAGGAACTGGAATGGAAAGATTCTTCCGCAGAGGAAATGATCCGGACGTATCTGAAACAGATAATCATCCATGCTACCAGGATGTGGAAAAAACAGAATCTGGATAATGACACTGTGAAAATCCCGGGTCATGAACTGGATATTTTCCGTGATTTCAGCCGCTATCTGGAAATTCATTTCAGGGAAAAACACCATGTTGCCGATTATGCAGGCTTGCTTCACATCGTCCCGAAGACACTCACACATAAGTTTAAAAATTTAAACCTGGAATCCCCAAACCGGATGATCATCAACAGGATTTTACTGGAAGCCAAAAGGCTGCTGCTTTACACAGACAAACCGGTAAAAGAAATTGCCTATAATCTGGGGTATGAAGATCCTGCTTATTTTAACCGCCTTTTCACAGGAAAAACTGGAAGTACGCCCACAAATTTCAGGAAAAATTATAGTTCAGGAAAAAAGTACAATATTTAGTTCTCTTTATCTAATGATTTGGAATAATATCTGCCATACATTTGTCTCATTGAAACAACATAACATTAAATAATTAAATACAAAACATTATGAAACGCAACGCAACAGCCGTTTGGAACGGTACCGTAAAAGAAGGAAAAGGCCATTTGACAACACAAAGCACTACCCTGAACCAGACCCAGTATTCTTTCGGCAGCCGTTTTGAAGAAGGTGTAGGAACCAATCCTGAAGAATTGCTGGCAGCAGCCCACGCCGGATGCTTTACGATGAAACTGAGCGCAGAACTTTCCCAGGCCGGATTTACTCCTGAAGAGTTAACAACAAAATCAGTGATCACACTGGATCCAAGCATCGGGAAGATTACAAAATCTGAACTGACATTAACGGCAAAAGTTTCGGGGATTTCAGAAGAGGAATTCCAGAAGTATGCTAAGATTGCCGAAGAAGGATGCCCTGTAAGCGCAGCTTTTAGTTTTGAAATCACCTTGGAGGCTACCTTATCTAACTAATTAAATATAAAGGTGAAAGGTATTTTGTCATTAGAAAAAATCTGAATGTATGATCATTCTAAGCCGACAAACTGAAATCTGAATACTACTTAAATCTGGGTTGTCCAACAGCTCAGATTTAATTTTAGAATAAAATATACCGATTGGTATATTTTTGTATATTTGCTACAGATCAATACATAATGTCGAAAGCAGAAAAAACCAGACAGTTTATCATTGAGAAAACGGCCGCTTTGTTTAACCGGAAGGGTTATACCTCCACGTCTTTATCAGATATTACAAAAGCAACCGGACTTACAAAAGGAAGTATTTACGGCAATTTTGAAAACAGGGACGAAGTAGCCATTGAAGTGTATAAATACAATGCCGGAATGCTGAGAAAAAATCTGTCAGATGCATTCACCCAGGAATTTCTTACCGCTTCAGACCGGCTGTATGCTTTTGTTACATTTTACAGGACCAGCTGGCCTTCTGTTTTTAAACACGGAGGATGTCCGATAATGAATGCTGCAACAGAATCAGACGATACCTTCCCTGCACTGAAAAGCCAGGTACAGCGTTCTTTTGAAAACTGGGAAAAAGCCCTTTCGGACATTATCAGGTCAGGTCAGGAAAATGATGAATTCAGGGGGGAAATAAACCCTGAAGAATATGCATCGCTCTTCCTCATGCTTATTGAAGGCGGAATTTTACTATCCAAAACCACCGGAAATGAAAACCACCTGAATCTTGCGCTGGACAGAATTTCAGGACTTATCACTAAAGAAATAAAACAAAATCCCTTATAATCAATAATATGGATAAATTAAAGGCATTACAGTCTTTTATCGGGAAAGAATTTACCGCATCGCCTTCTCCTTTTATGAAGTGGCTGAACCCTGTTGTAATCTCCGCAGAAGAAGGCCGGATAGAATTTCAGTATACGGTACGGACAGAATGGCTGAACCCGATGGGAAACCTTCACGGCGGTGTAACGGCAGCCATCATAGACGATGTCATTGGTGCGACCATGTTTTCACTTAATGAAAAAACCTTTATCGTTACTGTAAATAACAGTATTGATTATTTTTCAGCTGCCAAAGAAAATGATAATATTGTAGCCGAAACGAAAATCATTAAAAGAGGAAAGCAATTCATCAATGCACAGTGTGAAATATGGAATGCAGACAAAACAAGATTAATTGCAAGAGGAACCTCTAATTTATTCAAAACCAACAGTTAAATGAAAAGAGTAGTTATAACGGGTCTGGGTGCAGTGACGCCTTTGGGAAATAATGTTGAAGAATTCTGGCAGAACAGCATCAATGGAGTGAGCGGGGCCAACAGAATCACCCACTTTGACACCGAAAAGTTTAAAGTGCATTTTGCATGTGAAGTTAAAAATTTTGACCCGAAAGTCCATCTTACCCATAATGAAATCAAACGGAGCGACCTGTTTTCACAATATGCCATGTATTCTACTGCAGAAGCGCTTAAGGACTCCGGGCTTGAACTGGAAAATATGGACCCTTTCGATACGGGTGTTATCTGGGGAACCGGGCAGGGCGGTATGTGGACTTTTGAGAGTGAAGTAATGGAATTTACAAAAGGGGACGGCACTCCGCGTTTTAACCCGTTCTTTGTGCCTAAGTTTATTGCCAACATGGCTTCCGGGATGATCTCTATGAAATTCGGGCTCCAGGGGATCAATTATACAACGATCTCGGCCTGTGCTACAGGGAACACGGCTTTAATGGATGCTTTCAATTATATCAGGTTGGGGAAAGCAAAAGTAATCGTAAGCGGCGGTTCTGAGGCGGCAGTTACCCCGGCTTCCGTCGGAGGATTTTCAATCATGAAGGCAATGTCTACGAGAAATGATGATTTTTCCACAGCAAGCAGGCCTTATGATGCAGACCGGGACGGTTTTGTGATGGGCGAAGGCGCGGGATCTTTAATCCTGGAAGAATATGAACATGCTAAAGCAAGAGGAGCAAGGATTTATGCAGAACTTACAGGAGCAGCCATGACGGCAGATGCATATCACATGACAGCACCGCATCCGGAAGGTACCGGAGCCATTAAAGCCATGCAGCTGGCTTTGAAAGAAGCCGGAGTCAATGCTGAAGATATTGACTATCTTAACCCGCACGCAACTTCTACGCCCATGGGGGATCTGGTAGAACTCAACGGGATCAACAAATTATTCAAGGGAAGCAAAAAACTGGATATCAGTGCTACCAAATCCATGACGGGCCATTTATTGGGAGCAGCAGGAGCAGCCGAAGCCATTCTTTCGATCAAAGCAATTGAAAACGGGATTATTCCGCCTACCATCAATCTTCACAGGATCGATGAAAATATCCCTAAAGACCTGCATATTGTTTTCGGTGAGGCGAAAGAAAAAAATATAGATTATGCCCTGAGCAATGCCTTCGGTTTCGGGGGACACAATGCAACGGTGGTTTTTAAGAAATTCAATTAAACTAAAAATATACTTTGATAAAGCAGTTTTTTTAAGGCTGCTTTTGTCATTTGAATATAATTTACAAGCGGTATTATATGCTCTAGAAATTCATCAGTCACAATCCGGATCCGGGATAAAAAAATCATCAGCACCGTCTGCTATGGGAATATAAAGCCGTTCCCATACCATGCCTTCGGCCATATCCCAGCTGTGTCCTTGTCCTTCAAGATCTTCTGCCAGAAGAATTATTCCCGGACTGATCATAAATGTAGAACCATCTGTCACTTTAAAACGGATACTCCCTTTCAAAGTAATCACATATTGCCTTCGCGGGGCAGGATGCACATCTTTTTCCCATTCTTCCGTCGCATTGCTGAGCCAGAAAGCTGTTGTATTCATACGTTTCAAAGTCGGGAGTTTACCTATCTCGAAAGTGCATGAACCGTCAGAATTATTGATTAGCCGTATGGCAGGAATAAAGCCGGCCGCTGCTTCTGTTTTTGTATTAATGGGAGTATTTTGGCTAGATTGTCCGTTCATAAAATATATTTTTAGGGTACCATAACAAGACATATGCCTTTAGTCAGTATTTTCCTTTTTATCAATTATTATAACAGTATATTTTGAATATTAACTGTTGATTCAATTTCCGCAGATTTTAGATTGAACAGATTTATAGGTACATGAAAAGCTGCATTATCTGAAAACAAAAAAAGCAGCCTGAATACACCGGCTGCTTTTTTTCTTATTGCATTTTTGTTATGCCTTTAACCATTCTGACTTGGAAAGGTAATTCTGATCAGGATAATAAATAAAAAGGCAGTTTCTTCCTTTTATAGTATTAATAATAGGCTGTGTAAGGTCCCTCGGAACCGCAGGGCATCCCCAGCTTCTCCCGATTCTCTTGTGCACTGCAGCAAAATCTTCGCTTACATAATCCGCGCCGTGCATCACGATGGCTCTTTTGTAAGCGGCATCATTAAAACCTTTATCCATTCCCAGCAGTTTCAGAGAATACCCGTTGTCTCCGTTATACGTAGCATCGGTGATATAAAATCCCAAGCTGCTCTGAAGCGAGCTGTTGGTGTTCGAAAAGTTTGTCGCAAATTCTTCACCTGTATTTTTCCCGTGGGCTACCAGTGAATTGAACAATACTTTTTTCTCTTCTGTGTCAATTACCCAAAGTCTCTTCGTGTTGGAAGACATGGAAAAATCACATACCGTTAACAGATGGGCATCCTGATTAAGCAAACCAGCTTTCTTCAAATTTTCAAAACCGGTCAGGGCTTTAAAGAAAACTTCTTCGTTAAGTTCGTGTCCTGCTTCAAACGTGATGGATTTATACAATGCTTCTGATGAAGATCCTGTACCTGCAGCCTTTTCAGACTTCATGCCGGTTAATTTTTCAATCTTTTTCATACCGGCTTCATTTTTTTCAATTCCTGTTTTCGGAGACAGGTAAAATGAAGTGGTTACCATGTAAACAATACCTAATAAGCTATAAATTCCTTTCATTAAAATATTATGTTAAATACATTTTAGTCTGCAAATGTATAAAACATAAACGGTCATGACGATATAACGCTAAAAATTTTAACGCTATTTAAGAAACTTTAACTTACTGATTTCGTGAATTAAAACAATTTATTCATGTACATCAGCAACAAATTCCAGGCTGACGGAATTCATACAGTATCGCATTCCCGTAGGTCTCGGGCCGTCATTAAAAACATGTCCCAAATGGGAATCGCATCTTTTACACAGTACTTCGGTCCGTTCCATTCCGTATGCCGTATCCCTTTTATAATACACCCCTTCCTTATCCGCTTCAAAAAAACTCGGCCAGCCGCAGCTGCTTGAGAATTTTGAATCTGACCGGAACAGATGGTTTCCGCAAACGGCACAGTAGTATTCCCCCAATTCATCAAACTCATTGTATTTCCCGGTAAACGGTCGTTCGGTTGCAGCCTCTCTTGAGATAGCATATAATTCGGGAGCTAATATTTTTCTCCATTCATCGTTGGAAATATCCAGTTTTGCATGATCTGTCCGGGAATAGTATGGATTATTTTTTGCTTCGTTTTCCATGAATTTTGCTTAATGAATTTTTTATCAGCTAAAATCAAACCATAATAGCTCTTAAGTCTCTAATTTTATTTATTTTTAAATAATCTGTTTGAACCTGTAGTATGACAGGAACAACATTTTATTTGATTTTCAGAATCTTGCAGATATACGACCGGAATCTAAGCCTGATGAACAAACGATGATAACAGACAATTGTATAAAATAAACCTTACCCATTGCGGTTACCAATGATATGAATGATGAAGCCAAAAGAAAACAGTTAAGGAAATATAAGGCATTTGCAACGGGATTATTCCTGCTGATGGCCGCTGTATTTATTATTACTACCATCCTGCAGAAGGATAATGGCTCGCACTGGATCGGGTATGTCCGTGCTTTTTCCGAAGCGGCCATGGTAGGTGCCCTGGCAGACTGGTTTGCAGTAACCGCCCTGTTCCGGCATCCGCTCGGCCTGCCGATTCCGCATACGAACCTCATCGAAAACAGCAAACAGCAGCTGGGCGACAACCTGGGCGGTTTCGTAGTAAGCAATTTCCTTTCGCCCCGGAACATCCGCCCGTACATCCAGAAGCTGAAAATTTCAAATTTTGTAGGGGAATGGCTCGGAAAGGAAAAAAACCAGACAGTCCTGATCAGGAATCTTTCTGATATTGTCCTGGACATCCTGAATAAACTGGATGATGCTACCGTAAGCCTGTTCATCAGCAAAAAAGTATCTGAAATGACAGATGATATTAAGCTTAATGCCATTGTCGGGAACGGAATCCATTACATCCTGGAAAAGAATGACCACCAGAGAATCATTACCAGCCTGTCTTCACAGATCAAGAATTATATTGCCGAGAATGAAGAAATGATCAAAGACCGGGTAAAAAAAGGCAGCTATTCTTTTATCCCTTCTTTTGTCGATCATAAAATTGCCGATAAAATTGCCAGCGGGCTTGCTGATTTTTTCAGGGAAATTGAAGAAGACCCGGACCATGAAATCAGGAGCCTGGTCACCGGGAAGATCCGGGAATTCTCTATAGACTTAAAAGAAGACCCGAAGTGGAACCAGGAATTCAAGAACATTAAAAACGACCTCTTAAAAGCGGATAAATTAAATGAATATTCCAATGACATCTGGATTTCCATTAAAAAAACAGTGATGGAAGAGCTTCAGCAGGAAGGTTCTTCATTAAAAAAATACCTTGCTAAAAACCTGGATGAATTTTCGCAGAATTTAAAAGCCAATGAAGGCCTGCAGGATAAAATCGACAACTGGGTACGTGTAACGGCTTATAAATACATCCTGAGGAACACCCATCAGTTCGGGAACCTCATCAGTTCTACCGTCGGAAACTGGCAGGGCAAAGAGCTCAGTGAGAAGCTGGAGCTGGAAGTAGGCAAAGACCTGCAGTTTATCCGGGTAAACGGAACTTTGGTAGGCGGGCTGGTAGGGCTGATCATTTATACCGTTTCCCATTTTTTCCTGTAAAACCAAAACAGTAACCTATGAAAAAAACGCTTGCTTTTCTGTTCTGCCTGAGCCTGACTCTCTTTTTCTGCCAGAAAATCGAGCTTAAGAAAGTTACCGATTCTTCACAGGTTTTTAAAGGTGAAATCAATGGTGATCCCATTACCATGCAGCTGGATTACAGCGGAATTACAGACTGCCACCAGTACCAGCATTTTGTAGACGGATGGTATTATTTTGATAAGCACAGGAAAAAAATCCCACTGACAGGCATTTACAGCCTGAGAAGGGTTTACCTGTACAACTTCGGAGACCGGCAAAAGAAAAATTCCAAGCTCTTTAAAGAAAAAATTACCGGACAAGCCGTTACCCAGACAGAAAATATTGCGGAAAGCTTAAAGCCTGAAAAAGCATTCATTTTCCCGGAACAGGATGCCGATAAAGAGGTTTCGGGAACTTTCAGCATGGGATCCAAAAATCTGCCAGCCAGGTTGCTGACAAAAGACAGCAGGATCTACCGTTTCAATAATTACCTCATGCTTCCGGGCAACAAAAAGATAAATACGTATGACATCATCAACAAAGCCGGAGGCAATGAACTGGTTTCCTGTGCTTCAGACCAGTCGGGAAACAGGGTTTTACTGTACTTTGAAGAAGTTTCCAATTTCAATTACTGTGGAATGTGCGGAGCGGGTGACGGAGAGAAGGGCTACCGGGTCTTATACTTTACCAAAGACTGGAACTATAAAAATTTTGATGAATACCTTACAGAAAGCTGCCTGGAGCGTATAGAAGATACCAAGATGGCAAGAAACAAGGATTCTAAGATCCTGAATTTCAAGATCCGGAAAACATCAACATCTGCCGGCTATACACTAACGGTAGATGTAAAAAAT
This sequence comes from Chryseobacterium sp. JJR-5R, assembly GCF_034047335.1. Classification (NCBI taxonomy): domain Bacteria; kingdom Pseudomonadati; phylum Bacteroidota; class Flavobacteriia; order Flavobacteriales; family Weeksellaceae; genus Chryseobacterium; species Chryseobacterium sp. JJR-5R. The sequence continues at coordinate 246,379 of NZ_CP139137.1, read as the reverse complement.
GCTTCGGTGACAAAATCGAAATAGTAATTTACAGATAATATTACGATGGTAATGCCTGGTCATAACCATCTTTTTGAGGATTATATTCCTATTATTTGGTAGACTTACTTTGGCAACCGACTAGATCTTTTTAAAAGCTCTTTATTGATATCATTGATGAGTTGCGGGCCTTCATAGATAAAACCGGTGTACAGCTGAACGAGGCTCGCGCCGGCATCCAGTTTTTCCATTGCATCTCTGGCTGAATGGATTCCGCCTACACCGATGATCGGAAATGCCCTGTTGCTTTTATCTGAAATATATTTAATCATTGCCGTGCTTCTCTCACGGATCGGTTTTCCGCTCAACCCGCCGTTGCCGATCTGTGCCAGGACTTCCGGAGATGTTTTCAGGCCTTCCCGGTTGACCGATGTATTTGAAACGATGACGCCATCGATTTTTGTTTCAGCAATCAGGTCAACAATTTCATCCAGCTGACGGTGGTTTAAGTCCGGGGCAATTTTCAGTAAAACAGGTTTCTGAACCGTTTTGGCCCGGTTAATTTCCTTCACGGCCGTAATCAGTTCCCTCAGATAATCTACATCTTCCAGCTTGGCATGGCTCCCGACATTCGGGCAGCTTACATTCAGCACAAAATAATCTACATACGGATGAAGTCCCTCGAAACACTGCAGGTAATCCTGTGTGTAATGTTCAGGGCTGGTATCCGTATTTTTTCCGATGTTTCCGCCGATGATGATTTTACCCTTGTTGCTTTTCAGTTTTTCAATGGCAGCTTCCAGGCCTTCATTATTGAATCCCATCCGGTTGATGATTCCGCCGTCCTCAATCAGGCGGAACAACCTTTTCTTAGGATTTCCTGCCTGGGCTTTCGGGGTAACCGTCCCGATTTCCACGAATCCGAACCCGAGGTCAGCCAGTTCGTTGAACAAGATTGCATTTTTATCAAATCCCGCCGCGAGGCCTACCGGATTCTTAAATTTAAGGCCAAACACCTCTCTTTCCAGCCGCTTGTCTTCTATGGGTTTGGGCAAGAACAACCGGGCAAGAAAACCGAAATTCTTAAGCATCGAAAAGGTAAAGTGGTGAACTTCCTCGGGATCAAATTTGAAAAGGACCGGACGGATAAGCGATTTGTACATTGAAAAAAAGTTTTACAAAATTACTCATTTTAAAATTAATGGTTTCCTGACTTGGAATATTTATTTGAAAATGTTTTATAAGCATTATCTGTAAAGTACAGAAATCCGGAGGATCATTTTTTAACACAAAGATTTATTTTTCTGCTTCTTATTAGAGTGGACAAAGTATCAGTTGACAAATTGACCTGATAAAGCCTGTTTTGAATCTGTCTTTTCGAACAGGCCTGCAAGACCCTATCAAGAACCTTTTCAATCTAACTTTCCCTGATACAGATTTATTTATTCATTACGGAAAACCATCGAACTGACGAAGTTTACCTGGTCTGAGGCTGCATGATAAATGATTAAGAATATTGGCTCAAATCAAAACCCAGGATCTCCCCTGCTCTTTTGAACTCATCACTGATTGCTGCATTCAGTGTGATTTGTTCATTGGTAATGGGATGATCAAAAACCAATCGGTGTGCATGAAGCATCATTTTCGTCATCCCGAAATGCTCCAGCCACAGTTTATTCTGTTTATTGCAGCCGTAACGGCGGCACCCCAGAATAGGATGGAGGATATGTTTAAAATGTTTTCTCAGCTGATGCATTCTCCCCGTTTCAAGCGTAGCTTCCACCAGGCAGTAGCGGGAAGTCTGATGTGCCCCGAACGCAAGTCCTATTTCCGCAGTCTGTAAACGCTGATAATGAGTAACGGCATTCTGCCTGGTTCCGTCTTCGTTGGTCAGGTCATAATCGATGGTTTCTTCTTCTTCCGTCCAGCCCCGGAGAATGGCCAGATACTTCTTTTCAACCTGTCTTGCCGCAAACCGGTCACTCATCATTCTCAGGGTTTCTTTATCTAAAGTAAACAGCAGGATTCCGGAAGTTTTCCGGTCCAGGCGGTGCACAGGGAACACAGCCTGCCCGATCTGATTTTTTAATTCCCGGATCGCATAGGCATCCGCTTCTCCGGAATAAAAAGATTTATGGACCAGCAGTCCGTTGGGCTTATTGATGGCAATAAGGTGCTCGTCGCGATAAAGGATTTCTAACATGGGACAAAAATAGAAATTTCCGGCTGATATTGCAGTAAAGGTATCTGCGAATCATTTTATTAAACAATATTTAATTGACCTGCTGTTTTTTCCAACGCAGAGATCTGCTTTTCTCTATGCTTTATTTAAAATGACGAAGAAAGAATGAGAAAGCAGATCTTGTGGAGATACCTATTATTCAGGAACCTTATCAGCTGATTATGGATTTGTGAAAATAGATAATTTTCCTATAGAGGTCCATGTGGCTGACGATTACTTTTCAAACTTCAGATGGATGTTGAAAAACGGCAGCATGCTGTTTTCAATTCTCCCGTTTTCTCTGCTGACTTCGCTTCCGTGGGTTCCGATATATTCTTCAGCTTCATGTTTTATCTTCATCATTTCCAGGGTTTTGCTGAAATCTAAGCAGGTAGGCGGTATATGCTTAAATTCATCATTCCTTCCCCAGTCAAACTTGATCGCTTTTAATTTTCTAAGGTTTTTGTCATGTGAGAAAGGCAGTTCTGAAGTTGAATGGTTCTTCATAGCCTGCAGAACGGAAGAATCCGCTTTCAGCTGGTCATTTTCGAACGAGAAGGGAAAATCAGCATAGAATGGAGGATTTTTTTCATTTCCGTTATACGCTCTTGCAATGGCGATGATAATATTTATCCTGGAGTTTTCAGGTTTTAAAAGATCCTCTGTTTTTTTGATGGTAGCCAGGCTTTTATACAGCTCAATCTCTGTCAGCGCAAAATACCGGGCATCCAGAACGCCGGGAGAAAGTGCATACACGGAGGAAAAAACCTCGGGATGAAGAATAGCATTCCGCAAAGCTCCGTTTCCACCCATAGAATGACCTGAGATCCCGCGGCTGTCCTTGTCAGCGATTGTTCTGTAGTGCTTATCGATAAAATCCACCAGTTCGACTGAAGTAAAATCCGACCAGCTTCCGGACGATTTTGAATTGGCATAAAAGCTTCCTTTAAAAACCGTACTTTCATCCGGCATCACGACAATAACAGGCTTTATCTTTTGTAAATGAATGGCACGGTCGAAAATATGGTTAATGTGATCATTATTTACCAGGAGGCTGTCGCTCCAGAAAAAACCATGTAAGAAATAAATCACAGGATATCTTTTCACAGACTTTTCATAATCCGGTGGAAGATATACCGACACTCTCCGTGTGGGATTTTCCCCTGCTCTGTTCTGTAAGGTTTTTGCCGTAATATAAGTGGTGACAACTTTTCCGGCAGGAATAGCCTGAGCTGATAAAAACCGGGTAAAAAGCAGAAAGGCAAAAAGTAAAAGACTGAATTTTCTCATTGTAATCTGTTGATTTTTACAAATATCGATAAATTATCTCAAATTGAGACAATAAATCTGTAAACCTAAAGAGCGTTTAAAACCATTAGGTTATGCAGTTCTTTATCAGTAGCCCTGATCACAGCGGCATCCTTTTGCGAAGCAAAAGATACAGCGGAGAGCAGGTTCCCGGCTCTTAAAAAATAACGGGTTAAAATTCTTTGCAGAAAATCCTTTTTCTTTATTTTCGCAAAAAATTTAATCATGAAAAAATTAATATCCGTGCTTCTCTGCAGCATTTTTCCTTTGGTATCTTTTGCCCAGCAATCAGACGCCTTGAAACTGGGGAAGTCCAACCGTGAGTTTTTCATCAAAGGAGACCAGAAATATAAATTCTCTGAATACAGGAAGGTTTTCACCAACCAGGAAGCGCTGGGCTATATGAAAAAGGCAAATACCAACAGTACGGTTTCCCATATCTTCGGAGCCATCGGCGGCGGTTTTATCGGTTTCGGACTGGGCAGGGAAATCACAAAGAACAAAACAGTATATTATAACGGTGTAGCTTTAAAACAGAAGCAGTCCGGAGGATGGGGGCTGATGGGAATCGGTCTCGGGGCTATCGGAATCGGGATCCCTTTTGCGGTAAGTGCCCAGAAAAACCTGAAAAAAGCGGTCAATACTCAAAATAGCACACCTGTTACCGATGAAGCAAAAGCGACTTCGTACAGGCTTGACATCAGTGGAAACAGCATCGGTCTCAGTTACAATTTTTAAAAATACCGAAAGGCAGTTTTTTAACTGCTTTTTTTACTGAATGTCATGAATTTGGAATCCAAATTCCTATTTTTGCACTTCAGACGTTAAAAAAATTATGGCAAAGCAAGAAGATGTTTTCAAGAAAGTGATTTCTCACGCCAAGGAATATGGTTTTATTTTCCCTTCCAGTGAGATCTATGACGGATTATCCGCTGTTTATGATTATGGACAAAACGGTGCCGAACTTAAAAATAATATCAAACAATACTGGTGGAAAGCAATGGTACAGCTGAACGAGAATATTGTAGGTATTGATTCGGCCATCCTGATGCACCCGACCATCTGGAAGGCATCCGGCCACGTAGACGCTTTCAACGATCCATTGATTGACAATAAAGATTCCAAAAAACGTTTCCGCGCAGACGTTCTGGTGGAAGACTACTGCTTAAAAATTGAAGATAAGGAAAACAAAGAGATTGAAAAAGCAGCCAAAAGATTCGGTGATGCTTTTGACAAAGAGCAGTTTGTGGCTACCAATCCAAGAATCCTGGAATACCGTGCCAAGAGGGAAGCCATTCTTTCAAGACTGGCAAAATCCCTGGAAAATGAAGATTTGGCTGATGTAAAAGCTTTGATTGAAGAACTGGAAATTGCCGATCCGGATACCGGTTCCAAGAACTGGACGGAAGTAAGGCAGTTCAACCTGATGTTCGGGACTAAGCTGGGTGCTTCCGCAGATTCTGCGATGGACCTTTACTTAAGACCGGAAACCGCTCAGGGAATCTTCGTAAACTTTTTGAATGTACAGAAGACATCACGCCACAGGCTTCCTTTCGGTATTGCCCAGATCGGTAAAGCATTCAGAAATGAGATCGTTGCAAGACAGTTCATCTTCAGGATGCGTGAATTCGAACAGATGGAGATGCAGTTCTTCGTGGCTCCGGGAACCGAGCTTGAATTCTATGAACAATGGAAGCAAAAGCGTCTGAACTGGCACTTAGCTCTTGGTTTGGGAACTGACAGCTACAGGTTCCATGACCATGAGAAACTGGCGCATTATGCCAATGCAGCGGCGGATATCGAGTTTAATTTCCCGTTCGGATTTAAAGAGCTGGAAGGCATTCACTCAAGGACTGATTTCGATTTAAAAGCGCATGAAGAATTCTCCGGAAGGAAGCTTCAGTTCTTCGATCCTGAAAGAAACGAAAACTATGTCCCTTATGTGGTGGAAACTTCGGTTGGTTTAGACCGTCTGTTCCTTGCCTTGTTCTCACACTGTTTAAGAGATGAGGTGCTGGAAGACGGTTCAGAAAGAACGATTCTTTCTTTACCTCCTGCTTTGGCACCGATCAAAGCGGCTATTCTTCCGTTGATGAAAAGAGACGGCTTAGCAGAATATGCAGAAAGCATCTTCAACGACCTTAAGTACGATTTCAACCTATTCTACGAGGAAAAAGACGCCATCGGCAAACGGTACAGAAGACAGGATGCCATCGGGACCCCTTACTGTATCACCATTGACCATGATTCCCTTACCGACCATACAGTGACCATCAGGGACAGAGACACCATGGCCCAGGAAAGAGTTCCGGTTTCCGAACTGAGAAAAATTATCGACGAAAAGACCAGCTTCCGAAATCTGCTTTCTAAAATATAGATATAAAGCCCTGAGAAATCAGGGTTTTATTTTTTTAATATATACATGAGAATTTATTATTTTTGGCTTCAAATTTCTACCATGAAAAAACTGACCCTATTAATGTTTGGACTGATCCAGGCTTTTGCCTATTCCCAAACCCAGGACCTTACTTCTTTAGCCTCCGGGAAAAACATAGGCATGAATGCCCTTTTTGATACCAAAGACCATCTTTACGGCTATATCTCCATCTATTCTTACGGCAAGACGGACAAAAAAACCCAGAAATTTGAATATGTCATCCTGGACAAAAATCTCAACCCTGTTGCCAATAAAGAATTTGATGCCGGGCTTTTGGTGTCCGGCTATTTCGGATATGTTGATTTCAAAGGCCAAATTATCCTGCGCCCGTCTGATTTTAATTATTCACAGGTTTTTGCAAAAGATGCAGCCACACCGGTATCTATGGTTATTGATCCGAGAACCAATACCGTTGCTCCGAAGATTTATTATGATTATCAGGAAGACGGCACTTTCAGAGAGATCAGCCAGCCCAAAAGCTGGAAAGAGGAAAGAAAGGAAAACAGATCTGAGAAAAAAGAAAAAGGATACAATTACGTTTCTGCTGTCGGTGAGATCAAAGAAGGCGGCTACATTGCGCTGGAATACAACGACTACGGCAAATACATCAACAAAAACAGCCTGATCAAATTCGATGAAAATAAAAAAGAAATCTGGCGATACCGTTATAATACAGATGGCGATAAAAAAGTATTCTCAGACTTTACGATTATTGATAAGGATGAAAACCAAATTTACGGAATTTTAAAGAAAGTCAATAACGACAGTAAATCTTTTTCACTGCTGGTGATCGATATGAAGACAGGAAAAGAGCTCTCCAATAAGCCGATCACAGGGCTTTCACCGGACACCCTCCAGAGCATTGACCATTTTTATTCTGAAGACAAATCATTAGACAACGACCGGACCTTTGATGATAAAATCGTACTGGTAGGAAGAAATTTTGAATCTGAAAAACTGAAAGGGTTTGCCAGAATGATGATTAATAAATCTGATTTTACCGTCGACCTGAAAACGGTAAGCTATAAACCGGATTATGTTCCTTTTATTAAAAATATTGCTTCAGACGGCGGTGTGGAAAACAATTATTTCCTTCTTACCCGGGACATGTACCTGATGAGCGACGGAAGCGCAGGGATCCTGGCCGAAAAATTCAAATATTCCGGACAGTACAATGTGCCTAAAACAACGGACCTTGTCTATATGTATACCGATAAGGATTTTAAAGTAAAAGAAGTACAGGTTTTTGAAAAGGAAAAATCCAAATGGGTCAACAGCGATTACCTCTTCTCCCAGTACCTGAATGACGGAAAGGATGTGGTTTTCTTCTTCCGTGATTACCAGAAAGACCAGGTAACCAAAGAAAAGAAATGGAATCTTTTCATCAATACTGTCATTGACGGAAAATTCAAACAGGAAATTATTCCGATTTCCGAAAAAGATAATTACGTGGTAACGCCTTATGTAGCGAAAGAGGGATATATCCTGCTCAGGGAATACAATGAAAAAGAAAAGTTTAACAAAATCCGCCTGGAACGGCTTAATTATTAAAAAACTACAGAATCCTGCCGAAAATCAGGATTCTGTAGTTTTATAATAATCTGCGATATTTTTTATTTCATCAAGGCTCAGGTTCCACATAAAATTCAGGAACTGCTGGTAGCTCTCGCTTTGGTTCTTGGGGTCTACCCTGTCCAGGTACCGGTTCAGGTTGTAGTTTTTCCGGGCCTCATAAATTTTAGCAAAACATTTTCCAAGCCAGGCTTTGCAGTAGCCCTCCTCTTTCCCGTCCTGCAGAAACTGAAGGCCTGCATAAATCCCGATGCCGTAATCTTCTGAATGGTAAAAGTTCGGAAGCGTTTCCATTTCCGCCGTTTTTTCAAGAACCGTGTATGACCCTGCTGGTTTTTCATCCGCGGCTTCAGTTTCCAGCTCGGGAAATACCTTCTTTAAATTGTTAATCCTCAATACAATTTCAGGATGGGATTTTAATGAATCTTTATTCAGTTTTTCTCTGTAATGATTGTAGTTATACAGTGAAAAATCTTCTTTCTGCAGCCATTTTTCCTTAAATTCCTGTTTCGGTAGATTAAAATATTTTTTATAGGTTTCCACATTCAGCTTCCTTGGCGAAATGGTGTCAAAATCCTCCAGTCTCTTCAGGGTATTGATAAATTCCGTTTTTGTGAAATCACTGTTTTTAAATATGCTGTACCCCAGGGAATCTGCCTGCATTTCCTGCCTCCGGTTCTCGGCACCTTTCCTGTAAATCCGGTTCTTCAGTACATCAAAAGCCCTCTGGTTGCGGTTTTCCCTGGTTGATTTGATATTCTGCACCACCACTCTGTCCGTCTGGTCCTGGTCAATCATATTCAGGAACGTCTTTGCAGTATGTTCTGAAACCTTATGCCCCAGTTCATGGGAAATAACGGCGGCAAGCTGATCATCATTATTCAGCCAATTGAAAAGACCCATATTAATGACAAAAGTACCGTCTGCAAAGCAATAAGCATTGGGGGTATTGTCTTTTGAAATGAGGATTTTCAGGTTTTGGGGAACCTGTGGATTGTTTTTCCGTAAACGTTCAATCAGGCTCTTTACCTTTGCATCAAATACAGAGTTGAATACAAAATCTTTATCTTTTACTTTTTGTTCAAACTCTTTAGAAAATTCCCTGTAGATTTTAGAGAGTTCATTTCCCCTTTTCCCCGGATACTCAGATTTGCTTTTTTTAATCAGGCTTTCCGTATTCGCGGAGAAATTTTTAAGGAAATCTTTCCGCTGTGCATAATCAGCCGTATCAATCGGATGGTATCCCTGTCCGAAAGCAACAGCAAAGGAATACAACAATAAAAAGGATATTAGTTTTTTCATCATTTGTATCAAATCATCACAAAAATAAATCATTTCATTTCATGTTTTCAAATTTATTTTAACTTTGTTCAAGATGCATTGCTATGATCCTACTTGTTTATTTCCTGACCTTCATTGTTATTGTTGCGGCACTCTTTTACCTATTGGGATATGATTATCTTTTTAACGGAATCTCAAAAACTTATTTCAAAGGAAAATCCAGCGCAAATATTGATGACGGAAAATTTTTCACCCATAATATCATCAAAACAGGGTCTTCTATGCCCTGGGACAAGACTCCGGAATACAACAACACCGAATTACCGAAACATATCGTTGAAGATTTAGCCCATTCCCGCACTGCATCTTTTATCGTTGCCAAAAACGGGAAACTTGTTCACGAACAATACTGGAACGGTTATGATCAGCATTCAAAGACCAATTCATTTTCAATGGCAAAAGCCATTACAGTTATGCTTCTGGGGAAAGCAATTGAGGAAGGAAAGATTAAAAGCATTGATGATAAATTTTCAGATTATTTTGAGGAATTTAATGATAATGGACTGGCAAAAAATCTAACATTGAGGAACCTGGCCCAGATGGAATCCGGACTGGACTGGCATGAAGATTATAAAAACCCCTTTTTACCGAATGCGAAAGCCTATTACGGAAGAAGCCTGATCAAGGCAACTTTCTCAAGAAAGTTCAAGAGCAACCCGGGTGAAAGATTTGAATACCAGAGCGGATCTACCCAGCTTTTGGGCTTTGCAGTGAGAAAAGCAGTGGATCAGACGCTGGCAGGTTACTTATCTGAAAAATTCTGGGCACCGATGGGAATGGAACACCATGCGACCTGGAGTACCGATGACAGCGGAATGGAGAAAACGTACTGCTGTATCCACGCCACTGCAAGAGATTTTGCCCGTCTCGGACAGTTATTCCTGAATGACGGAAAAACCGGTGACCACCAGCTTCTGAACCTTGATTTCATCAAACAGATGCGGACTCAGACGGAAAAATCGAAAGAAATCTACGGTATGGGATTCTGGATCAATCATGATAATCCGATAAAGCATTATTATTTCCTGGGGCTTCAGGGACAGTATATCATTATGGTTCCTGAACACAATATGGTGATCGTAAGAACCGGCAGCTATAATAACCTTCCGAAAAACGACAGGGGAAGGCCGGATCAGGTGAAATTTCTTGTGAATGAAACAGTGAAGCTTTTTAAGTAACTAAGCATTCCGGAAAGTCAAAAGGCCCATTGTTCCACGTTTGTTATATCCGGAAAATTAGTATATCTGGCTCATGTCAGGAAAAAAACCAACCGATTATTTTACGTTGCAGGGTAAAGCTGGCCATTGGACGTTATCTGTCAGAGGTTATAGCTGAAGAAAACAAGATCACAAAGGGTTAGAATGACTGTTAAATATTAAGGGCTTGATTAAGAATGATACTTTTGCATTTTTACAGCTGATTTTATCTTTTATGGTGAATATGCGCGCTGGTTAGGCGGATTCAGCAGATTTTATTGTATTCAGATCCGCGTATTCACCATCATCTGTGATAAATTTTACTTTTCAGCCAGATTTGAACGGACTCTAAAGATCATACGTAATCCAACCCGATACATTGCTTGGATTAAAAAACGCAACATCAAAGTAGTATGGTAACTATATGCTGATATATAATTTTTCTCTTAAACTGATGCCTGAATAACCAGCAAATACATATTCTTCACTTTATATAACTTACTATAGCGAAAGTGGAAAAATAATTTATATAAAAATTGTTCTTGACGTTTCCATAATTTCTTTCTGCTGCAACACCTCGCTGATCCCCACTGCCGTCAGATCCTGAATCTGCATTCTGCAATATAAACTTTTACGCCGCCGCATTCAGAAGGAAAATAATTTTTTCTAAAGATGTCTCAATATTACATCATGGTTCTGGTTCTCCCGAATCAAAGATTTTCCCAAAAAAGACATCTGTCCTAGTTATCACACGGAAAAATCATAGTTGCTGGTCGGTTCCGGAGGGCTTCCTTTTCCGGTAACCAACCGATTGCCCTTCCGCCCTGCTTTTTATCCGGTTCCCATCCAGATCATCATTATTCCTTTTTATTAGAATAGTAAATACGAGCTGCTATCCTATTGTTTGTTTAAAAATGTGAAATGCATCAGCCGGCATCAAAAAGTCCAGGGTCTTTGCTTCCTTATTACAAAGTATGACACATCCGTAATTGCCGGAAAGCACTGCAGCCGGTTTGTTTATTTTCAAGTGATGCGTTCTAAGCCTTCTTACAGGAAACAGAAAAATCATTACAGATTACAAATGCATATATGTTTGGGAAAAAAGTGTTTTCAATAGACAAAATTACAAATTCCGGCAGATGAAATCCTATTCATATTCATTTTAGCACAAAATACTGTATTTCAGTATATTAAATTATTTTAAATACGTCAAGTTTTGTCGTACTCCGGCTATACCTTTGCTTTCTAAAACATCAAAAACTGATTATATGGATAAAATAACTTTACAGCGAATAGAACAGCTCCACCCTGCAGCAAGAGAGGAAGTAAAACAGATCATTAAGGAATGTGATGCAGCATTAACCGGCAGGGTAAAAGTAAGAATTACCCAGGGACTGAGAAGCTTTGAAGAACAGGAGAAACTGTACGCCATAGGAAGAATTACTTCCGGTAAAAAGGTAACGAATGCCAAAGCGGGACAGAGCATCCACAATTACGGCCTCGCCGTTGACATCTGTCTGATGATTGACGGAAAGACGGCCAGCTGGGATACCGTAAAAGACTGGGACAATGATAAAGTGGCAGACTGGTACGAATGTGTGAAAATCTTCGCAAAACACGGCTGGGACTGGGGCGGAAACTGGAAAACCTTTAAAGACCTCTCTCATTTCGAAAAAAAGAACATTCAGACCAAGAAAGGCCTGATGAAAATGGCTTGGAGAACACTGCTGAAAATGAACAGGGATAAAGACGGATACGTAATTTTATAATTCTCCTTTATTTGAATTTTATTTTTAATGCGACGACTTCTGTCGCATCTCCGACCTACCTTTGCTTACAAGAAATACCAAAAGCAAACATTATAACGCTAAAACCAATAGTTAAATTTCACGGAAGCTATTGGTTTTACTTATCTAAAGTTATCAGGTACTTCTTATCAAAAAGTATATATTAACAATGAAAAAGACAACCATTCTTTCTTTGGACGGGGGCGGAATCAGAGGGATTATTACCTGTATTATTCTGCGCTACATAGAAGAGCAGCTGCAGTTGTATGACAACCCGAGCGCAAAACTGGGAGATTATTTCGACTTGGTGGCGGGAAGCAGTACAGGAGGGCTGATTGCGTCTATTATTCTATGTCCCGATGAACACCGGAAGGCAAAATATTCTATCCAGAAAGGATTAGAACTGTATGCCGAAAAAGGTGGCGACATATTCCAGGTTTCTTTCTGGGAGCGTATGGTAAATCCGTTCGGATTGATCAACGAAAAAATCCCTCAGGAAAAACTTGTAAAAAACCTGAATGACTTTTTTGGAAAACTGGAATTAAAGGAACTGATAAAGCCCTGCCTGATCACAAGCTACGATATAGAAAACAGAAGATCCAAGATATTCAATTCCTGGAAAGCACGTTTGAGTACCGATAATTTTTATGTTAAGGATATCTGCAGGGCTACTTCCGCAGCACCCACCTATTTCACGCCGGTTCAGATCAAATCCATGTACGGACAGGTTTTCAGCCTGATTGACGGTGGCATGTTCGCAAACAACCCTGCATTGTGTGCTTATGCAGAGGCCAGGAAAATTCCTTTTGCAGAAGTCCTTAAAAATCATCAGAAGGCAAATTATCCTATGGTGAATGACCTGCTTATCATCTCCATCGGGACAGGCATTGAAGCAAGGCCCTATCCTTTTAAAAAGCTGGAAAATGCAGGAAAAATAGGCTGGGTAAATCCTATTATCGACATTCTGATGTCTGCCAATGCAGAAACTGTAGATTACCAGCTTGGCCAGATGTTCCAGACTTTAGACTCAGGAAACCAGAAAAATTATTACCGGCTCAACCCTTCGCTGAAGAATGCTTCCCCTTCCATGGATAATGTGAAAAGGTCTAATATTGAGAGCCTGATCCAGGCAGGCCTGAGCTATGTTGATGATAACCGGGATGTACTGAACCAGATTATTCAGAAACTCATTAGAAATAAAATATAAGCTTTTAACCTTATATTAACAGAATATAAGCTTGTTATATTATATTCTGAAATCAGATGGATGATCTATTGTATCTCTGTAAACGAAGCCATATAATTTCATTTACGACAAATTTTAATTTGCCTTTCCAATTACAGCTTTATCACTATTTACTAAAGAAATCCAGCTGCTGCAGAAAGCAGTCCTGCATATGTATTTATTAAGTAAACAGTCTTTTCTAAATTACAGCATTCCGGGCTGCTCTCTGTTTTATCATAACAGAAAAATATTTTAAATAAATTTAAACACGTCAAGTTTTGACGCTTCCGGCCGGTAGCTTTGAAATATAAATAAAGACAAGAAAGCAATCATTAAAAACTTAAACATATTTTATAATCAAACATTTTTACAATGCCGAACAGCCGGAAACAGGTCCTGATTACAATACCAAATATCAAGCATATCCTATGGAAACACCAAATCACAATCCAGAAATGATCTTCGATGAAGACCTTTATACCATAGAATGGAGCGATATTGAAAATACCGAGATCGACTATGACCATTACCTCAATGACATTGAAAATTTCTTCCGTCAGGATATAGAAAACGAAATTCCTGGAGAAGATATTTATTAAAAAAAAATTAAACACGTCAAGTTCTGTCGCTGCCCAGCAATACCTTTGAGGTATACATAAAACATGAAAGCAATCATTAAAAACTTAAACACACTTTATAATCAAACATTTTTACAATGCTGAACAGCCGGAAACAGGTCCGGATTACAATACCAAATATCAAGCATATCCTATGGAAACACCAAATCACAATCCAGAAATAATCTTAGATGAAGACCTTTATACCATAGAATGGAGCGACATCGAAAATACCGACATCGACTATGACCATTACCTCAATGACATTGAAAACTTCTTCCGTCAGGATATAGAAAACGAAATTCCCGGAGAAGATATTTATTAAAAATAAATTTAAACACGTCTAGTTCTGTCGCTGCCCAGCAATACCTTTGGAGTATAAATAAAACACAAAAGTAATCCTTTAAAATCATATTAAAACCTCTTTGAATTCACCATTCATAAAATGCTGGACAGCCGGAACTATGTCCAAAATTAACATCCAAAAATACTTAAAATGAAAAATAAAATGTAAGCATTACGTGGAATTCACGCCCGAAAACCACCTAAAAAACGGGCAACCGAAGTTCTCTATGCAAGAGGCTTCCAAATTATTTTTTTAAACCAAAACAAATTACAAAAATGGCACAAAATGAAAGCCCTGCAATCCCAGTTGCAGAAAACACACCAACACAAACATTATTCAGGTTCATAAGCTTAAGAAATCCGCAGTTAACGGAAACTAAAAAAGAAAATCTTGGCTTTATCTTAAGACCATCCACATTACCAAGTGCTTTTGATAATGCTGTAAATCCAAACGACTCTGCTTTAGCAAAATTTCAAGCCTTGGAGCGCTCTGCAAAAAACTTCGATCCGGCAGAATATGAATCCGAGCTGATTATCGAACAGGGTACTTTAGCTGAAGCATTAAAAATCGGCAGAAAAATCAGCAAAAGAGAAACCCTTACTTTAGCTGATGAGAATACAGCCAAAAATTTATACAGCAATAGCAGCATTCAAAGCAAAATTGCAGCAATGTGGGATAACTTAATGTATCAGATTGTTACAGAAAAAAACTTCTACGTAAAAGAAGCTTTAATTCATATCTTAAAAACACTTCATTACGGATATGTAAGCGATCTTACTGTAACTCCTGAACTTATAAAAATCAATGGAGAAGATCTAAAAGCGAAAGCTCTTGAAGCAAGAGTAGTTTTACCTACGAAGTTTTTTGGAGACGGATATGAAGGAGAAGCATATTCCGGTTCAGGATTAAATAATACATCTAAGGTAGATTCTTCTAAGATAGGAAATGCAGCAATCAGCGGGACAGATCTTCCTTTATCAATTCATAATCAATTAGCTGCTGAAGGAGATAAAATTTCAGACTTATCAAAACTCAATTTTGAAAAGGAATGCCTTGAAAAATTAAAGTCGGAACTGCACAATCTTCAGACGGTTTATGTAAAACTAAAAAACAAAGCTTATGAAGCCGCACATTTAGCTTATAAAGAGCGCTATAAAGAAGAAATTAATACCTATAATTTACAGATTGAGCAAATAAAATCTCGGATTACGGAAGGGATGACCCAAGCTGAAATTGATAAATTATATGAAGGGCTGCAACCTTTAAACATTCCTCTATTTCAATTTGATTATAAAAATGAGCTTAACTTTGAAGATTTAAAAGACGGTATTTCTCTGGATTCTTTAAAATTATTTGTCAATCTTTTCACAAAAAAATCAGAAGATGCTTCCACTGGTACCTATAATGATAATTATATCAAAATATTATCTGAAAGAAAATTACAGATAGGAAATGTTATCGTTGAAATAACTGATTTCTATGATACTTATGTAGAAGTTTTTGAAAAACTGGAACAGAAATTATCTGCTACTGTACAGTTATTGCTTCAAAAATCGCCTCTTCAGGAACAAAAGTATCTTAATCTGGGAAATATATTAGTTCCTGTAAGTAATTTTCAAAGCAATCTTTCACAGGCTGTATCAAGAACGTATTATTTTAAAGCAAGCTATAATACGGGAATTGCGCAGACTTCTTCTTCTCTTACTTTTTATTATCAGGCTGAAAGCAACTCTTATGGTTTAGGCTCAGCAAAAATTTCAGCAAGCACAGATCTTGGTCTTTTTGAAGAAGTTTATTCAAATATAGATATTGTAGACAATAAAGTGACCTTCCTTCCTATTCTAGTCAATAGATTTGGAAAAGTTATCAGGTCTTTAAAAATTCAGATTTTCTTTAATAACGGAAAACAGGCAACCTTAGAATACACAAATATTGTTATAGATCAGCCTTATACCGGAATCTTATATACAGAAGAGATAAAAACAGCTGATCCCGAAAGTCCAGATGGAGAAAATGATACGCCACAGCCGGGAGTTTTCTTTCCTAGACATTTTGGAGTAAAAAGACTGGGGATTGCTGATTACCTTAAGGTGGTACAAACAACCCATGCGTATGCTCCCGGAGACGTTACTCATATCGAAAATGTGATGGCTAAGGAATTTAAGCAGAAATCTACCCGAAAACTGAGAAGAAGTGAAATACAGACCACAACTTCTAAATCTACCGAAAGAGAAACATTGAATGATACGACCTCAACAACCAGGAATGATATGCAGTCTGAGGTAGCCAATATTATCCAGCAGGATACCAACGCAGAAGCACATTTTAACTATGGTGGTGGTACATCCTATCAGGTTGGCGGCAGCTTTGCTTCTCATAATGCCAAAGAGAACAGCACAAGGCAAGCTGTTGCAAAATCTCAGGAAATCACAGAAAAAGCCACAGAAAGATTGCTTACAAAAGTAGCTGAAGAAAGGATTGAAAAGATTATAGAAGAGTTTGAGGAAAACAATGCCCATGGTTTTGATAACAGAAACGGAGATAAGCATGTAATCGGCGTTTACCGATGGGTAGATAAAAAGATGAAGAATCAGATTTACAACTATGGTAAACGTACCATGTTTGAATTCATGATTCCTGAACCGGCAAAACTACACCGTCTTGCAACCGCAGCATCTGTAACAGAAACCCTAACAGCTCCTATCGATCCGCGAACGGCCACCCAGCCAAGGACGATGGCAGATCCTAAATCAGCCTCATTGGATCAAATACAATATTGGGCAGGCATATACAGTGTTAAGCTGACTGAACTTATAGAAACAACTAAAAAGTTCACTACTGGTTTACAATGGATTAAACTAAATGGTGATAACGGATATAAGCACTTAAATATTGACATCCCTGCAAATTATCAGGCGAGCCACGTGAAAATGTGGTATGGGTTTGAAAGAAACAGAAAGGGTGGAAGTACTTTGTATACGAGCAATTTTGCCGGAGGTATGACATCTTTTAACAACAGCAGTACTTCTATTGACAGCACCGCAGAATTTTCACCTCAAAATGTTACCGGCACTTACGATTTTGTATATCAGGGATCCAATATTGATTCTGTTAACTTTAATTTTGAAGTTACCTGTAAACTTTCTGATGCTTACATGAATACATGGAAACAGGAAAACTTTGATGCGATCATTAAAGCCTATCAGGAAGCCTATGCTGAGTTCCAGGAAAAGAAAAAAGAATTGGAGGCAACCGCTAAGGAGCAGGAGAAAGAGAATGAAGAGAAGGTTTCCAGCTTCTACCGAGATATGGAAAGAGTTATTCTTAAGCATAACTGTATTGCATTTCTACTTCAGGATTATTCTGCTTTAGGTAAAAACCTTACCAATAATGCAAAAGCAATGCAGGATTTCAGCATTATTTTAGATGAAAATCTTGATCAGTATACCGCATTAGCCAAATTTATGGAACAGGCTTTTGAATGGACCATTATGCAGTATACATTCTACCCTTATTACTGGGCCAACAGGAATGAATGGCAGAATATGTATTTATCAAACAGTGCAGATCCATTGTTCAGAAATTTTCTTCAGGCAGGTATGGCAAGAGTAATTGTTACCGTAAATCCGGGATTTGAAGATGCGGTACAGTTCTTTTTAACAACCGGAAGAATCTGGAATGGTGGCGAAGTTCCTGTTATAGGAGATCCAATGTATATGAGTATTGTTGATGAAATGCGTGAACCAGTAGGTCTGAAGCAGGGAAAAGCATGGATTACAACACTTCCTACATCTCTTAATATTTTACAGGAAGATTCTGTAGGATTAAAGACCCTTACTGTACTGCCTTTTACAAAGGAAAATCCTAGGGAGTTTGAAGTACCTTCAGATGTAGTAACTGATAATTCATACTTTAAGCCCAATAATAATTTACTAGGCGTGAAATCTGAGGACACAACTGAAAAAATCATCACAGGAGACTGGCTTTAATTAAATACCAACTAAAAAATTAAAATAAAATGTCCAATATAGGAAAAATAATAAGAGTAAATGCATTGCCGCCTGCCACGGAAAGAGAAACCAATGTTATTTACCAAGTAGCTGCACCGGGTGCAGCTACTTACACAGACTATGCCATTGACGCTAACGGTGATTTGAAAACCCATGCTGTAGTTGAC
Organism: Chryseobacterium sp. JJR-5R; assembly: GCF_034047335.1. Taxonomy (NCBI): domain Bacteria; kingdom Pseudomonadati; phylum Bacteroidota; class Flavobacteriia; order Flavobacteriales; family Weeksellaceae; genus Chryseobacterium; species Chryseobacterium sp. JJR-5R. The sequence continues at coordinate 228,173 of NZ_CP139137.1, read as the reverse complement.
GGATCAATCCCGGTAGCATTGTCAGATGACCATGTAAGCATTTCAGATCTTGACCTGATTGCAGATGGAATTACCACTCAGGCAGAATACAATTCGGTTACAAAAGAAAAAGTCCGTCAAAAATTAAACAGGCCTGCAAATGACGGTAATGTTTTGGATTATCCTAAAATTGTGGGTTTAAATGATAATGGAGATGTGGCAAGACTTCCGGCAGGAGATTTAGGAAAGAATATCGCCAATTCTTCTTTAACATCCGTTACCGGAGCAGGATTGACATTAGGAGCCGATTGGGAAATGAAGACAATCGGCAAAAACTACACAATTTCCGGATTAGCCGATGTTTCTAATGACCCCGCATTCAATACATTTATTACACAGAATCCAGCTGGAAAAGTAGGAAAATCCAATGGTAAACAATCATTTTTAAGCCTGCCGGCAACAATGTCCGATGCTGAAAGAACAGCATGGAAAACAGCAATGAACGGAGGGTGGACGACAAATACCATGAGCGTAGCTGCCATTACCCCACCTGTTATAGATAAACAGGATAGAAATTACTGGATCAGTCTGAGAGGTGCAAACCTCAACCTGCCACCAACGTCTTTCTCTGTAGATATCATGGCAGCAGATGGTGTTACCAAAATAGCAACCATTCCTAATTCACAGGTTCAGTTATATCAAAACGGCTTAGACCTAATGTTCTATTATAATTTTAAGAATTTAGCAATCGGAGAATATAAGATAAGGTTATGGAACGGCGTTGCTTATTATGTAACTTCATTAACAATTAAAATAGTTTCTGCTTTAAATGCGATTAATTTAAATAATCTTACATGGGAAACTAAACTTTTTACTCCAAATACACAAAATGTCATTACGGTTTCCGGGGGTTCCATGTCTTATAATGCAAGAGCTGCCAATAAACCTTTCGCCAGGGAAAATCTCATTGTTGCGGCATTAAAGAGCAGCGAGTTCGTTACAGCAGGGCAAAACTTCATAATATCCGGAACGATGAGGCTGAGTGATGCAGCTTTTTCTTTAATGAATATTGTCTTGGGCTTGATAAACACAAATAATACTCTGGCTTTGACAAATAATGCTCATTTTCAAATAAGTATTAGTAGCAATAATATTGCTAATCATACAAAAACGATCGCAGGCGACACTCTCTTTGCAGTAGGTACACCTAATGATCAGCCTGTAATTAATTGGAGCATCGCAAGAAATGGAAATTTATTTATTGTGTACATACAATATGGTTCTTATGTAAATATGAGTACAAGAACAGGAATTGAAGACGCATTATCTCTTGTTTCCTACATTAACAATACTACCAATAATGATACCACAGGTGCAGACGCAGGCTTTAACATCCAGTCAGCTTATACATTTTAATTAGAATTTTTCAATAATATGGGGCAGAGTGTAAGACTCTGCCTTTTTATTAATCCTTTAAAATTATTAAAAATGAAAAATACAGAATATAAAGATGTTTTTGATATTGGTGAAGAAGCTTTGTCGATGGAGAATAAATTTTTTCAATCTTCATTTCCTTCATTTAAGAATACTTTTTCAATTGGAGAGAACATACGAGGAATGACCAACGTAAGCCCGCTTGCAACCGTAAAATTTTTCAATCAATCACCTGATGAACTCTTAACAAAATATTATCCGGATTCAAATCCTCCTGTTGAAGGAACTTTCACTTATATTCCGGACATTGGAAGCGATTTAGAATCAGTCATTAAAACTACTGTAAAAGACTTTTATTATTATGGTGTAGAAGACGTTAATAATTTTGCTTTCAGAGTCATTATATTTTCATCAAGAGATGCTACAAAACTGAAAGAATCTTTTGAGGTCTCTGCTCCTTCAGGAAGAGAAATATTAATTTTTGTAGAAGACAATACTGAAGATAAGGTCAGCGGAACCTATGGCGCAATAAAAATTTCAAATGATGTCTTATCTTTTCTGAATAAAAGCGGAAGGCTGGAATATGACTTATATAGTAATGATGAGATTTACAAAGAAATAAAAAAAGTAATCCCTGAATTATCTGATGATCAGATCAAAACGCTTTTACAGAAAGGCTATATTGAAGATATCCGTGTTGATATTGCCAAAACATACTTTAAGCTGGCTTCTTTTTTTTCCAGTGGAATTTCTGTTATCAGCCCCGGTTTAGAAATCCTGACCAATGATGCTCTCAGAAAAGCAACCAGTGTTCTTTTAGAAAAGGTCATTTTACTCATAGAAGAAACAAGACTTGGAGAAAACAGATGGCAGCCCAAACCGCCAAAACTTGAAAACGGAGAAGTCGATAAAAATTACAGATATAATCCCCTTCTCTCTTCCGGAAAAGACAGTAATGGCATTGTCAATTTTAGCGAAATCACCGAACTGTTAAAAACAATGCTTACTGATCAGAATAATCTGGTAAGGTTGGTTTTAAACATCAAAAAAGATTTCAGAAAAAACAGTCAGCCAAAAGGTTTTTTGGAACTCTTATACAACCTGTATCTTAGTGCCTATGACATTATGTACGATGTCATTACGGGTTTAGACGACATTTCTAATCTTGACATTCTTAAATATGGTGTACAAGCATATAATGCCCTATTATGCGGAGTGTGGAACGGGCTTGTAGATTCTCTTTCAGGATTATTCGCCATGGTGAAGATGATCTATGACGGGATTACAATGGGAAAAGACTTTGTTCAGAACATAGACAAATATCTGCCTACCCTTTTGGAACAGTTTGATGAAGCTGTACAGGCAATAAAAAAGATCAGTTTTACCGAAACTGCAAAATACATTTATGAGAAATCAAAAGGAATGAATCTTACCTTTGATCCTGTTGCCTGCTCTTATTTTATAGGCTATGCTTTTGGGTTTATCATTTCACTAATTATTGAAATCATCGTTGGAATACTTGTAAGTGGAGGAACTTTGAGTGTTGCCGCAATTGTAAATGCATTAGCAGAGACAATTCTAGGAATTTTTCGCTTAGGATTTAGTGCTGTAAAAGGTATTGTAAAAGCTATAAGAACTTTTTCTAAATTTGTTATAAAAAGCATACAAGATCTTATCAAAGGTTTTCAGGAGTTATTAATATTTTTAAAGAGAGGATGGAATGAAATTAAGAGAATTATTGATGAAGCGTTTACGAAATCAATAAAATTAATAGATGAACAAGTTTCTATATTTCTAAAAAAATTACCTTCAGGTATCGGAAAATTTGTAGATTTATTAACTAAAAATTTTCCAAATCTTCAAAAAAAAATTATTGATGGTCTCTTGGTATTAGAATTTAAAGGAAAAACACTTTTAAAAATAAATCCTAAAGGAATTATTGTTGAAATAAAATACTTTAGAGAACTCAATAATTATGAATATTTTACAGAGTTAAAAAACGTAAAAATAGAGCTGGAAGTAATTGATGATTTTGGAAAAAAAACCATTAAAAAGTATAATGATAATATAAAGGTTATAAAAAAAGGTGATGATATAGGTTTCCGGGCAAAGTTTGAAGAAGGAAAAATTCGGGATGGAGAATATATTAACTATACTTTTGAAAGGTCAGGAAATTATAATCCTTTTGCTGTTAAACCTACTAACAAATCTAAAGTAATAGATAAAGTCCTAAAAGAAGGAGATGAATTTTATATTGTAGAGTTTGAGAATAGGAGCTTACAAAGAGAAGTTCCTGGTGGATGGGCCTCTGATTATGAAGTAAAAAGCATAAAAGAATTACGAGAAAAACTTCAAGTTCTTAAAAGCTTTAAAGATGAAGCAATAGGCGAATTGGTTGTAAGAAGGTATAAAGTAAAAGCAGGTAAAGAATTACCAACTAGAGAAGGTTATATTGGTCACTTGGATACAGGAATAAATACAGGTCCTAAACAGTGGGAATTTATTAATGCTTGGGAAGAAAAAACGTTTAAATCATTCATAGAAGAAATTAACTCAGAAAAATTAAAATAATTATGAAATTTTACATTAAATCTTTATATCCAGAGGATGAAAAAAAGAATGGATTTGAAAAAGAAAATGGAATAATTGAAGATCCAATAGAGCTATCTTGGTCAGTTAACATTCATAAATATAGCTTTGAGTGGTCTGAAAAAGAAAGACCTGCTAAAATATTTTTATCTCCTGAATATATTTTAATTTTATTCTATAAGAACTCAATAATTCATCCTCATCCAAACAATCTTGTGATGTACAACTTAAAAAAGGAAATAGTCAGAATCGTACTTCCACCAAAACCTATTAATTGGAATAAGATTTCTCCCATTTATTCAATAGGTGAAATAAAAGAAATTGATGGAGAAAATTTTCTAGCTACATACATAGATACTGATAATGATTTCAGCAAAGAAAAAGGAGTAATGGGTTTTATAGAAATAAGATGGTTAAATCTAAAAACTTTTGAATATCATCCCACAGAAAATACTTTCATTAAAGATTATGGAAGATAGTATTTATAAACCGCTTCATAAATGAGGCGGTTTTTTTATTAAAAAAAATTAGAAAATGATCTTTGGAATCTTTCGTCTTGGTTAGGGATTGGCATAAAGCATTTTGAAAGCAATAAGAATTTTTTCCAGATTTGTGCTAAGGACTATTGAAGCTTTCAAGAATTATTGTGTATCTTAAAAGGAGAAAAAGGAAGTTTCAAAAAAATTATTGATGACGTTCTTGAAGCAAGTAATATCAAAAAATAGGTGTTCAAGGAGGTGAAATTCTTTCAGAATCGGAAATAGAAGATTGGGTACTGGTAATGAAAAAGTATGGTACTAAATTATTGAAAGTAGATAAATTTGATAACCCAAATGTTCTAGCACAATTTGATCCCAATATTGATACCATAAAATATATGGATGATGTAACAGAGTATGTAATGGTACACGAACATTACCATGCAGAAGAAATGTCTAAAATAGGTTTTCAAGAATATGTGAAGAATGCTCCATTAAAAGGAGTTAAGGAAGGAGATTATACGATAGAAAATTGGATTAGATTATATAAAAGAGAAAAATATGTTTATGAAGTTGTTTAAACTTTTAATTTTTTGATTAGTCTTAAGGAGAATGCCAAAAAGTGCATAGCCTTCCATGTAATATTCAATGTTTCAAATCTAATCAGTAAAGCCTTGAAGCCGTCTAACCAAGCATTTGCCTGCTCTATTTTAAATCTGCTTTCGTATAATTTTTCATCAAAATAGTAATCATTATCTACTGTTTTCTTATTCCGGGAATTGGTTTTGATGTTGCCCGTTATTTCCCCCATTTCTAATTTCTGTCTTAAATTTTTACTGTCAAATCCTGAATCCGCATTCAGAAAAAGACCTTTATGAGAAATTTCCGCTTCGGACAAAATTTCAATAATCTCACCCATAATGCCTTCTATTTCATGTAAATCGTGATGATTTCCGCTTCTGGGATTTCCCATTGAAAGCATTTGGCCACGATTGTCACAAAGAAAAATCATATTGCTGGTTTTCGCAGATTTCCTGCTTTGGTATCCCGTCGATTCTCCACCCATCCTGCACCGGGTCTGACTGCCGTCGAGTTGAACACACGATAGATCCAACATCCTCCTGTTACGATTTAAAAGATGAACCCAGACATTCCTGAAGCTGCCGTCCCTGCTCCATTTATTAAAAAAATAATACACATTCTGCCAGCTTATGTTTTCTTCCCCAAAATAGTCTTTTATTGAAATTTCCCGCCACTGGCAACCGGTTTTCAGCCGTTTTATGATGGTCTGAATTATCTTTACAAGGTCAAACTTCGTAGAAAACCCTCTTTTTCCTTTGCTTAAATGGGGTAAAATCCATTTCTCTATTTTATATTTGCTAATGAGTTCCAGATTATTAGTCTTTTAAATTGCAATCCAAAATTGCTAATTTTCTCGGAACTCTCTTTCTAAATAAGTTTAAACAGCTTCTAAATTAAAACAGCCAACAGGAAAGCCCAAGGTAAATACTGGATCACAAGAATCCCACTACTTTAACCATTTTACAGGCTGAATCTGTCGGTTTAAAAGTAGATCCGGACCAGCCGTTACCGATTTTCACTGAAGATGATCCGAAAAACTGTGAAAATCCGAAGGAATTGGAGTTAGAGACTAGTTTTATTAAAGAGAATATAAGTCTTGCAGCCTGGAAAATGGCTGTCAAAAACCGGAAAATAATTACTGGATTAATTTTTCACAGCGACAGAGGCGTTCAATATGCAAGTAAAAAATTTGCGGATACCAGTGAATTTTATGATGTTACAAGAAGTATGAGCCGCAAAAGAAATTGTTGGGATAATGCAGTAGCTGAAAGTTTTTTCAAATCATTAAAAACAGAAGTCATTTAAGGCAATAAGCTCATTACAAAAGAAAAAATGGAGCTGGAAATTTTCGAATACATCGAAGTCTGGTACAACAAAAAAAGACGCCACAGTACACTGAATTACCAAACAATAGAAGAATTTAACAATCAAAATAAAATTTACAAAAATGTAGCTTAACTTATACTGGAATTTTTATTTGCATATCCACAAGATTTGATTATAAATAATGAATATAAAGTATTATTGAAAGAAATCACTTTTTATAATTTTCATTGTAAAATTCAACAAAAAGTAAAACACGACACGTTTTGTCGCATTAAGCCTATATCTTTGTGATAGAAACTTTAATCATGAAACGCTTTGCGTTCCATTCGATCACATTAACGCAGCAGAGCTGCCATAAAATATACCCGGATGAAAAAAGATTTTTACCTGACAAGATATGCCCTGATCATCAAAAGACTGGAAAGTTCTCCGGCTACCTATTCGCAGCTGGAGGACTATCTTCTGAACTCGTTCGAATTCCAGGATGCAGGAATCAAGGGCTACTCGATCCGCACGCTGCAAAGGGATATCCGCGAGATTGCAAATCTTTTCAACCTGTCCATTCACAACAAAAAGAAAGGAGACAACCGCTACTACATCGAGAGCCGCCCGATCATGGAAGTGGATGAGTACAACCAGAAATTACTGGAATCCTTTCAGGTCAGCAACGCCCTGAATGTACATCCGGATTTTGCGGATTTTATCTTTTTTGAAAGCAGGAAACCTACCGGCGTAGAGCATTTTTATGACCTTTTCTTTGCCATTCGTAACAAAAGGATCGTTTCCTTTGAACATTACAACTACAAAAACAAGCTGATGACGTCCCGGAAAGTGCATCCGCTGGCCCTGAAGGAATCCAAAGACCGATGGTACCTTATTGCCATTGATACCAAGGATAAGATGCTGAAATCTTTCGGGCTGGACCGTATCAATTACCTGAATGTTACGAAAAGCCGTTTCCGTGAAAAATACAAATATAATTTCAGGGAACATTTTAAAAATGCCTTCGGTGTAATGAATTTAGCAGAGCAAATCCCTCAGAAAATCATGATCAAATGCAGCCGGCATCAGGGAGAATACATCAAAAGCTTCCCGCTCCACCAGTCGCAGAAAGAGACCAGGGAAACCCCGGAAGAAATTTTCTTTGAGTTTTTTCTTCACCCGACCTACGATTTTATGCAGGAGATCCTGTCCTACGGAAAAGAAGTGCAGGTCCTGGAACCGGAACGCCTGGTGGAAGACATCCGGAACCACCTTCAGGAGTCGCTGAGCAGCTACCTGAAAAACTAAAAAGGCCATCACATTTCAGAATATTTAATTACATTTACATAAATATATCAACGTGAAACCTCTCTTTCTGTGTCTTTTCTGTATAATTTCATGCCTGTGCTTTTCGCAGCAGGCAGAGGAATTCAGGAATGTAAAGAATTACTACAATCACCACCACCAGCTTCTTAATCATGAGTTTAAGAAAAAATATGATGCCGAGACCAATGCCTTGTCCAAAGATGCCATAAAAGGCGACTTTGTGTTTTTCATGAAGAAAATGGACAGTATAGAAAATGTAGCACTGATCGGAGCTTTGCTGAAAGTAAAAAACCTGGAAGATCTAAGGAAACTTCAGACCAGAGGCATGATCTCAAATAATCATACTGATCTTATCCCTACTACAGAAAAATCTGCAGATTATCCCGGAGGCATCAATGCATTAAGACAGGAAGTGGCCGATCTGTTTTATATAGACGGCGTCTATGCAGAAGAAAAAACCGTGAAAGCCCATATTGCCTTTATTGTAGAGAAAGACGGAACCATCAGCAACGTCCAGGCACAGGGAAACAACTTCACCTTCAACAGGCAGGCTGAAATTGCACTCTATTCCATTTCTGAAAAGTTTGCCCCGGCCGTTTTTAAAGGCAGTAACGTAAGATACCGCTTCAAGCTTCCCTTAACCATGACTTTCGACTAAATGTTTACCGACGAATACTTTATGAAAATGGCTTTTAATGAAGCCGCAATCGCTTTAGAAAAAGATGAGGTCCCGATCGGCTGTGTGGTGGTCTCCAATAACCGCGTTATAGCCAGAGCACACAATCTTACCGAAACACTCAATGACGTCACTGCCCATGCCGAAATGCAGGCCATCACTTCCGCTGCCAACTTTCTGGGTGGGAAATACCTTAAAAATTGCACATTGTATGTAACCTTGGAACCCTGTGTTATGTGTTCCGGGGCCCTTTCCTGGTCGCAGATCTCAAGAGTAGTCATAGGAGCACGGGACGAACAGCGCGGGTTTATCAACAAACACCTTACCCTCCATCCGAAAACGGAAATCGCAACCGGCATTATGGAAAACGAATGCGCTTCCATTGTGAGGGAATTCTTTCAGTCGAAACGCCGGTAATACACAGTTGATGCTCCTCGCCTCAACCTCACTTTTATACTACAGCTCTTTTCCTAAAAAGTACAGCCCTTTCAGTGTATGAAGCCGGTCCATCACATGAATTTTATCAGTCAGGGGCTTATATACATGGGAAACACCGCCTGTAGCCACGACAAAACAGTCATCCTGTACTTCCTCATTGATCCTGTCGATAAAACCTTCCACCATTCCTAAAAAACCGTAGACCATTCCGCTCTGCATACAGCTTACCGTGTCTAGGCCCAATACGGTTTTCGGCTTTACCAGTTCGATTCCCGGAAGCTGGGCCGTCTGGCTGATCAGGGAATTTAATGCCGTAATAATTCCCGGAGCGATAATCACGCCCAATGTCTCACCATCTTCCGCTACGCAGCTTGCCGTAAGAGCCGTTCCGAAATCCAGTACGATTTTCTTTCTGTCCGGATACAGGTTATGGGCGGCCACAAGATTGGCGTAGATATCCGTTCCCATCTGTTTGGATTTTGCCACCACGCCCGAAGGGGTATTCCGGTCTACAATCACAGGATCCAGATCATGAATCTTTTTGATGGCGGCATTCATCACTTTGGTAAGCTGAGGGACAACCGAGCCGATAACCACTTTAGAAATTTCCTTGGGCTCGATTTTATACGTCTGGTACAGCATGGACATCTGGACATACAGTTCATCCGGCGTCCGGTACGGTTTTGTATTCACCACCCATGATACATCACAATTGTCTTCATTAAAAAGCCCGAAACGTATATTGCTGTTGCCGATATTGATTACGATTGATTTCATTTATTTGCTTTTCAGGTGTTCAATTTCGGCTTTCAGGTCTTTGATCTGCTGTTCGTAATTAGCAATAAGTTTTTTGGAAACTTCTGAATATTCATTAAAAATATTGTCATTAAATCCCTGAAATCCATGAGCATTATCTTTATTTTCCTGGTTAAAATTTTTTTGAGATTCAGTATCCAGCAAATCATTTAACGGGGTTTCCAGTATTTTAGAAATATCAACCAGCCTCTCAACCGTCAGTTTAGTTTCCCCGGTTTCTATTTTACGGTACGCCGAGGTGCTGAGATCCAGGTCCTGCGCCATATTCTCATACGAAAACCCTTTTTTGCTGCGGATCTCTGCGATCTTTTTGATGATCTTTTCCATAAGAGTGAACATTATTTTCGTAAAAGTAATAATTTTTCCGTGAAAGTAACACTCAAGACAAGGAAATATTTTTAATATTGCAGCATGTAATCAAAGCGATTACATCGTTACTAATTTAACCATTGGAATATCAAATGATCAAATGAGAAAAAAAATTCTTATCGGGCTGTCGGTTCTCGCAGCCGTCTTCTGTACCCTTTACTCCTGTATTCAGGAAGATTTTGCCAATAAGGAGGCAGCCAGCGAGCGCAATGCTGCCGAATTCTTCAAGCACGCTAAAACCCATGGAGCTCATGCCCGTGCCGGAATAAATTATGTGGATATCCTGGAAAACTACAACAGGGAGAACAACTTTCTTGCACAGATGCCGGATCAGCAGGGGATGCCGATCTGGGACAAGATGCAGGTATTGGATAATGCTGAAAAAACCGTTTTGTATATCCCACTTTCAGCAGATAAGACAGGGCTGAGCTCGCTGCTGATTGTAAAAGTGGATGAAAAAAATACTGTTTTTCATCTGCAGAACTTTACCAATGATTATCTGAAAGAATATGTTTATAATACCGACTATCCGGCAAAAAGGAGAAAGCTTCTGATGGATACCTTCCTGCAGATGGATTTCTTTACCTTCGGGCATCAGGAGTTTACCAACCTGCCGAAAGATCTTTATGAAGGTTCTTTAGAATACAACAGGCTGAGCATCCTGGATGCAAAGATAGGAACCGAACAAAACAAGGGATTTATCTACAATACGATTTGTTCTACCTATCACTACTGTGTGCATGGTCACAGTGCCTCAAATTGCGATTATGGCAACTGTAGCTGTGGAGGGTTTATCAGCTGTTTTGTAGTGACTTCCTGCTCAACAACTGCTACCTGGATAGATGATCCTTTCCCTTCCTTTCCCGGCGGCGGAGGAGGTGGTGGTGGAGGCGGTGGAATTCCTGGACCACAGCCACCAAAAGATCCTTGTGCGGAAGCAAAAGTATTCTATAGAATTGCTCCGGGATGTGGGGGTAATGGTGGCAGTAATACAGATTCGGATTTTGACGACCTCCCTTGTGAGAAAATAATTTCTGAAAATGCAAAGGCAAAAAACCTTCTCAATCAGTCTGTAATTGCTGCACAAAATGCTATAATGAAAACAGGTATTTCTGCATCTACAATAGAAAAAGGATTTATATTTGGTAAAGACACTTCGGGAAGCTATAAAACTTCCGATATTATTTTAGGTGATTCTTCAGGAGCACAGGTTGATTTACCACCAATTGATACTAATCATGTTTTTACCGCAGAAGGAGGAATACACAATCATACGATTAAGGTTTATGAAGTGCCTTCAACCGGTGATATTTATTGGTTTATGCAAAATAACTATCAGAACTCAAACTTTGATTATTATATTATAAACGGTGCTGAAGGAGCCACATATGCTTGTGTAATTACCAATCAGGCAGATTTTGACAATTTTCCTTTGAGCCATCCTCCATCCCAGTATTTTAGCTCAGAAGATAATGCATGGAATCTAACAAAAGATATCGGTAAAGATTTTGATTTATCGGAAAAATATTTTAAAGATACGGGTAAATCAGATGAAGAAGCAAAAGAGTTAGCTATGGCTTTTGTAATAGGAAAATATAATATGGGAATGGGATTAAGTAAAAAAGACAGCAATGGAAATTTTCAACCTATATTTGTAAAAGAAAATGAAATACAAGTTCCTACAGGAGATCCTGCTTTCCCGTTTATAGTAGTAACAACGTATGAAAAAACAACAGATTGTAATCTTAAATAAACACTTAAATGAAAAACATTTTTAAAACATTCATCATATTATTGTTTTTTTGCTTTACAAAAATTTTTGGGCAATTAGATACTTTAAATTATCTTAAACAATTTGAAATAAATAAAGCAAATTATATTGGTCAGCCTTTTTCTAAACTCCTTAATGACATGACGCAAATTCATCCTAAAACAGCTTGGAGTTTCACCCCTTTTAATAATAAAAATATCGTTACGAGAACATCTTTTAATTTTTGTGAAAAAGAACATTCTTTTCATAATGTAATTAATTTAGCAATTTTTTGGGAAACACCTATTCCTAGGTCAACTATAAAATCTTATGAGCAACTAAATGCTTTCTTTTTTACTAATGACGAAAAATCCTTTTATGGTAGTAAAATAGTAAAAGACATCAAAGTATATCGATGATCAAATTGCTCTATAAAATATTTATGTTTTGTGCTTTGCTTTTCATAATTAAAAGTAAAGCACAATTAGATACTTTGAACTATTTAAAACAATTTGAAGCAAACAAAGCAAATTATATAGGTTAGCCTTTTCCTAAATTGTTAAATGATATGGCACAAATTCAACCGAAAGCTATCTGGTCGAGCCTAAGTTTTAATTCAAGAAATTTCACATATCAAACTAGCTTCAATTTCTGTGAAAAAGAATATTCATTTCTAATGCTGTCACATTATTAATAATATGGGCAACACCTATTAATCGCAATGAAACAAAATATTACCAAAATCTGAATCATTCATATTTTACCAATGATGAAACAAAATTGATCCTGCAAAATGCCCAAACTTTTCGACATATGTGCCATTTTTACCGGAAGACAAGATTGGTTTAACAAAGCAATAAATTAAACAAACCACCAAATTTGGTGGTTTTTATTTAATTAACTCATTAGAACAAAAGAGACATCTCCTTACATATTTCTACATTATCAAATCCAAAATAATTACCTTTAAAACCCAAAACCACCTCACCTCACTTTCATGAAAAAACTGGTTCTACTCTTATTCTTTTTATTTGGTATGTATACATTTTCGCAAACGGCTGCGGTAGCAAAGGAAGTCTTTGGGAAAATAAAAAAAGATGCAAAGATTGACAGCAGCGACAGAACCATCTACAATCTGCTGGATGAATTGTATGCGCAGAACCTGCAGGCCGAAAATGATGAGATGAAGCCCGAAACTATAGAAAAAGTCCAGAAGCTGGCTTCAGATCCCGGGACAAAAAACATCCATCTCCTGATGCTGTTCCTGATGTACCAGCAGCACATCAGCCAGACTGCCGCCGCAGGAAAAAAGACAGACCCGGAATTTCAGACCGAAATGATAGAGTTGCTGAAAGATGAAACAAAAAGCGTTTACGGAATACTTCCTGCCATCATTTTTATTTACGAATATGAAGCACTGGAGCGCGCCGGAAAAACTGAGGAAGCGAAAATGGCTGTCTCCGAGGGATTGAAAATGTATCCGGATTCTGTTCCGTTAAAAGTATACAGCTACCTCAACACCAAAGATGAAGCCCTGAAAAATGATTTGGTTAAAAACCACCCCGGGCACTGGATGGTAAAACAGTTTCAAATTAAATAATAGATAATGATAAAAAAAGTTCTGATCCTACTTATTATAGTGCAGTCAATGATTGCCTTTTCCCAGAAACCCGCGAAACTATATACGGAAATAAATAAAGATACCGTCTCCTATTATGCCGACAATATTGAAATTTACCCGGTCACGCTTTCTTTTACCGGTCAGCCTGAACTGGAGAATCTGCGGATGCAAATGAAATTTGAAACGGTAAAGGCACTGCCGCCTTTATCAAAGAAAAACCGGGTGGCCGCCTTTCTGGTGACCGACAGAAAGAAGGGCTGGAAAATTAAAAAAATGCCTAACTATTACACTTTGGCAGGAGACGCTACCATAAAAGCCTACGATGCCGATTACCTCTATGATCTTCCCTATCAGAAAGGAAAATCATTCCCGGTACATCAGGGCTACAACGGTAAGTTCTCACACCAAAATGAAAACTCACTGGATTTTACCATGCCGGAAGGAACGGAAATCACAGCCGCCAGAGAAGGGAAAGTAATTGATGTGGTTCAGAGTAACAATACAGGATGCCCGACCGTAAGCTGCGCCAACCTGGCTAACTATGTATCTGTTCTTCATTCCGACGGCACCATTGCCCAGTATTTCCATTTAAAACAGAACGGCGTTAAAGTAAAAGCCGGAGACACCGTAAATAAAGGGGATGTTATTGCCCTGAGCGGGAATACGGGATGGACCAACGGACCTCACCTGCATTTTGTATGTGCCCTCCCGGATCCTTCCCAACCCAAGCAGAAGAAAACCCTGAAAACCCTTTTCAGGACAGGAGACGGTACAAAATCTGAATACCTGTCTGAAAAGAAAACCTACCTGAAACAGTATTAATTTGTATAAGAAAGATTTCATTAAAATGATCTTAATAAAAAAATCCTGAAGAAAGTTTCTTCAGGATTTAATTCTTATGGCTGATTTTATTTTACCTCAACTACATTATCCTCAGGATTTACGTCTGCCATCCGCTGGCTGATATCAATGCCTAAAGCCGACAGCTGGGCTTTTGTATAAGGAACCGTTATCGAATATTCCTTTTGCGTCCATGGCCAGTACGGCATTGTTTTAAATTCACCATAGATATCTTTTTCTTTCCAGGTATGCGTCATGTTCATCGGAATCTGGTAAGTAACCACTTTGTTATCCTTCGTAATCACACTGAAATCAATTGGCATCGGAACCTGGCCATTATTTACCAGAGTTACTGTTGTTGATTTTGCATCGTATTTCACATCTTTAATGCTATAGTCAATGGTTTTGGTGGTATTGATCCAGTAATGATGAAACCATTTCAGGTCCATCCCCGAAACTTTCTGGGCAATATGTAGAAAATCCCGGTCTGAAGGATGCTTCAAAACCCACTGATCATAATACTGTTTCAAGGTCTCCGCTAAATTCTGTTCGCCCATAATATAGCCTAACTGCACCAGGTACAATTCCCCTTTTACATAGGAAGCATAGGTATAGGAAGTTCCGTTGTCATGATGGTCTCCCAGCCAGACGGCCGGCTCTTCAATTCCTTTTTTAATAAAATTCCGGTATGCATTGACTGAATTCACAAACGGATTCGGAAGCGGCTGCTTTGGAGGGAACAGCTGATTCATCACATAACCTTCCGCATAGCTGGTAAACCCTTCATCCATCCAAGGGCGCATTGGTTCATTGGTGGCCAGCATCTGCTGATACCAGGAGTGGGCACCTTCGTGGGCCATCAATCCCATCAACCCTTCAATATTTTTGGCTTCCCCTAAAATCATGGTACACATTCCGTACTCCATTCCGCCGTCACCACCCTGGATGAAAGCGTAGGTCGGATAAACATATTTCCCGAAATGAGCATTCATCAGCTGATAATATTTGGTAAGATAAGGCTGTGCTTCTTCCCAGACTTTGGTTTTATCGTTATTCTGATAGACTAAAAACACTTTCGGGCCCTGGGGAACATCAAAACTTTTCACGATATAATCCTTATCGGCAGCCCAGGCGAAATCCAGCATGTTCTTCGCTGTCCATCTCCAGGTAGATTTGTTATCTTTCCCTGTTTTTATTTTTGCATTGGCATCATACCCTTTTACTTCTGCAGGGTTTTCGAGGATCCCTCCGGCTCCGATCACATACTCTTTGTTGATGGTAATGTTCACGTCAAAATCTGCAAACGGGGCATGGAACTCCCTTCCGATATAATCAAAAGTTGCCCAGCCATCGTAATCGTATTCCGCAATTTTAGGATACCACTGCGTCATGGTCATATCAACGCCTTCCCGGTTATTTCTTCCGCTCCGCCTGATCTGCTGAGGAATTACCGCATCCCAGTCCATGGTGAAAGTGGTGGTTGAATTCGGCCTGACCGGTTCTGCAAGATAGACTTTCATTATGGTTTCCTGGATCTCAAATTTTAGCGCTTTGCCGTTCTGCTTGATCCAGTGGATATTCTGTGCGCCTTCTTCATTTTTAGGAATCGAGGCCAGCCTTGAAATACCGTCTTTCTGCAATCTTGAATCCCCGTTTTTCCCCTGGCCTGCCACCCGCTGGTCCATCATGGAATTGGGCTTAAAGGCATTCCAGTACAAGTGAAAATATACCACATTAAGTTCATCCGGTGAATTGTTGGTGTAGGTTAAAGTCTGGCTTCCCTGATACGTAAATTTTTCTGCATTAACGTCAATATCCATTTTATATTTCGCAGCCTGCTGATAATATGGGCTCTGCTGGGCCTGAAGCTGAGAAACGATCAACGCAAAAAGGATGGCAACCGATTTTTTCATGTAAAATTTATTTTTTTTCTAAAGATAAGTATTTAAAATAAAAACCCCGGACATAAGGCATGCTGAGGTTTTGTCTGATGTAATTTTAGATGAATCTCAATAAAATTTGTTAAATCTCCAGCAAATTTCGCAGATGAGTACAGATCTGAATATACAAAACCATCAGTAAAACCGCTGGAAAAACAAAACCTCAAATGCAAAGACATCTGAGGTTATATCATTTAAAAAGAATAATTATTTAAGAAAAAAGTTCCTTTTTACTGCTTCGCAGGATCTTTTCCAGGATTCTTAAGGTGATCAGATATGTTGGTTTCACACCGGTGAGGCCTAAACCTCCTGAAGAAAGCGTGCTTCCTGTTTCCAAAGGGTTATCTGAAGCGTAATAGGCATAGCAGACAAACAGATCCGGCGTAATATGATGCCTGATTTTAGAGGCTACCTGAATCGCTTTCTGGTAATGGGCACCTTCCATTTCAAGCCCGATGGCCTTCCATGAAGTATTCATAAAATAAGACAGGATGTCCCTGTTCTGAAGAGATGTTCCCAATACGGTAATCATCGGGCCTTCAAATGCCTTTAGTTCATCATCTTTAAAATCTTCCAGCTTCAGGGCATTTTCAAAAGGATAGTTATCTGCCGTCCCTTCAAAAATATGGGAAGTAGGAATCATAATATCGCCTTTACCACCTTCCAGAATCCCGGCTTTCCCCATAATGGAAACCGATTTCACTTTCATCATATACACCTCTCCTTTCTGTTCGAAAGGCCTCAGCAATTCATCCATTACTTCAAAAGCCTGTTCGCCGAAGGCATAATCAAAAACCATGATCACATCGTCCCCGTCATAATTCAGATGTCCGAAAGGCGTATGTTTCAGGTTGGTTTTGCTTAAATCAATGATCTGGACATCAATATTGCTTCCGCTCTTGTCATTGATATAGATCATCCCTTCCTCAACGGCAAACTTGGAAACTTTATCGCGAAGTTCCTTTTTATCGGAAATATCGCCGTACAGTTTATAATCCACTTCTTTCGGATCCTTTTTCTTCAGGGCATTGTTTGCATACAGCATGTTTTTCACAGAATGCATATTCGCTGAAATAATATGCAGCGGACGCATGTGAAGATTATTTTCATACAGGACATCCTTTACTTTATTGGCCCATTTCTCCCCGAAATAATGATGCCCTACCCTTTCCTTTAATATGGCACTGAAATGAATTTCTCTTTCCCGGGTCTGTTTGGCATCTTCCAGGCTTATCTTGCCCAGATTATAAATGATTTTAAATAAACGGTCAGGATTATCATCGTCCCCGAATGTATTGTAAGCCCTTAACGTTTCGTCAAATGTCCTTCCGATAAGAGAAGACAGATGAATCAGAGCGACCTCCTTTTCCCTTCTGCTGAATTTCTTTTCGCCTTTCACCACTTCCTCAATGATCTTAAAAGCACGGGTCGGCTTCCAGTTTTCATCCTGGGCAAAGGCCAGGTTCCTGATCTTATCGGCTTCTATAAACAAGAAGGTCAGGTGGGTAAGGATATCATAAATTTCCGAGCGCCCTAAAAGGACTTCAATATTCATCTGGTGCTCATCAATCCTGTAGCAGTTCCTTCTTCTCTTTTTAGGCACAATAGGCTCGAAACTCCCTTTATCAAACCCTTCATCTGAGGTAAGATGAATGAAAGCACATTCTTCTATTCCTTCCGGAAGCCTGTCTAAAACATACATCAAACCATCAAGCTCCAGCTTGCTTGGAATACTCATGGTACCGTAAATTTCGGGATTGATCGTTTTCAACAAACTTCTAATGCTTTCTCCGGAAACCCCGCCTGGCTTGAAAAAACCTCTATAAAACAGGTGTCTCATAGAAATGTACAGTCTTTCAATGGCCTCGGTGGTTTCTCTTGCTCTAGAATTTGTCATATATTAAATTTTTTATAAAAAGTCTGCTAAGTTACAAAATTATTTTTAATTAATACAAATAACTAACAATCAGATATTTAACCCAGCCCACTCCATCTGATTCATGATGTTTATCTCTTTTTTTAAATTTAATATTTTCATTGGAAATACGGAAAAATCCTGGAATAAATCTTCTTCATATTAGAAGAATTTTACTTTTACTCTATGTAGCTAAGTTTATTTATATCTTGAACTGATGTACGGACAATATGCTAAAACTCCTTTAAAGGGAGATGACGCGTATAATTGGGATGTCATTTTTGTAACCCATGAGCAACAAATTGTAGCTCCGCCGATATATAAAAAAACAAGCAGCAGCACAATAAAAAAATATCAAAATATGGCTGACAAAGACCTCGAAAGCAGAATGGGAACAGGATCAAAGGTTATTAGCTGGTTCAATGATATTTTACCTGCCTTTGATTCATTTGTTCCTCCTGCAAAAGTGAACGATGATTTATTCCGAACAGATTTGCCCTTACTTATGTTGTATTTAGATAAACATAAAATCAATAAAAACAGGTGTTCTCCCTCGCTGAAAAATTATTTAACTTCGGATAGCCGTGTAAATCAGAAATGTAAAGAGATTATTAAAGACTATGCTATTAATTAAAAATTTAAAAAGAATAGACCCTAAATTATTAAAAATTTGGGGTCTTCATATATTGATTTTCTATCCGGTTTGCAGCTTTCTGGAAGATAATTTGGAAGTTCACAGTTTATTTTTTAAACAAAATATTGATTCTGAATTTTGGAGAATATCTTTACGATCCCCTTTAAACGGATTATTTGGTTTTTGGGAAAAATTTCCATTTTTTATTTTTATGGCATTTGCAATAAGTATTATATTTAGTTTTTTCATAAAAAAAAGATTTTTTATAAACTATATTATTAGCTTATTTATATCATACCTTATTGTTTTTTTAATACATCGTTATAAAGGAGATATTTTTTATTATATTATTCCTAGCTTAACAATCACCTTAATAATCCAATCAATAATTTTCAGAAAAGAAATCTTAAAAAATATATAATGATAAAATCAATTATTATCTCACTAATACTTTTCCTTACAAATACACTTTTTTGTCAAAACAAATTCGATTATTTTAATATAGAATTAGAAATGAAAGGAAGAGAGCATTTTAGTAATATATGATGCGATACATTATACTATTCCAAGAATTTCGATGAAGCCACAATTAATAAAACAATTGAAGCGCTTAATAACAGTAAAAAATTTAAGCTGAAAGATCATAATAGATATTTAAAAATAGATAAGAATGAAAGAAAATATTTAGTATCGGAATTAGAAAAGCTAAAACACTTTGAATGGGATGATAACTTATTTAAGAAATCAAAAGCGGTCCGAATAAATGATTTTTACAACGTATTTAATATTACAAATAATTTAAAAAGTGACGAAGAAATAAAAATGTGTTCAATGATCTATACTTTTTCAAAGCCAATATATTTCAGAAATAATGAGTTTTGTTTAATTTTATATCAGGAAAATCATTCTGTGAAATAAGCGTTTATTCATTTTAATGTTTACAAAGTGTCAGACAGACACATTCCTATTGAAGAATATTCAGAAATTTATTTTATTCATAAATACTAAACTTAGCTACTTTTAATAATATTCAACTACAAATTTTTCTCCTCCTTAAAAAATAAAGTCACTATTTAAATTTTAGTTAAATCTAAAACAACCCCTTAAATTTTCGGGGTAAAAACATTTTTGTTCTGTTTTTTTCGTAAATTTGCCCCGTAAAAACAACCCAATATGTCAACTTTAAGATTCAAAGCGTTAGAAACTTTACCATTCAAGGACTTCAGAAGAGATAACTCGGTTGAGGTTCCTGTGAAATTGTCAGAACTGTTCTGCCAGAATGTTTTCTCAGAGGAAACCATGAGAGAATATTTAACGAAAGAAGCGTTCCAGTCTATTCTGGATGCGATGAAAAAAGGCAGCAAGATCCAGAGACATATTGCAGACCAGGTAGCGGTTGCGATGAAGGACTGGGCCATGAGCAAAGGGGTAACCCACTATACGCACTGGTTCCAGCCATTGACAGGAAGCACCGCAGAAAAGCATGATTCTTTCTTTACGCCTATCGAAGGCGGCAGAGCCATTGAAAGATTCAGCGGAAACCTATTGATCCAGCAGGAGCCGGATGCTTCTTCTTTCCCTAACGGCGGAATCAGGAATACTTTTGAGGCCAGAGGATATACCGCATGGGATCCTACTTCCCCGGCATTCATCATGGGGACTACTTTATGTATCCCTTCCATCTTTATCTCTTATACAGGAGAAACATTAGATTATAAAGCGCCTCTTTTAAGAGCTTTGAACGCTGTAGACGAAGCAGCAACCAACGTCATGCAGTATTTTGATAAAAACGTAACCAAAGTGACGCCTACCTTAGGCTGGGAACAGGAATATTTCCTGGTTGATTCAGCATTGTTTCAGTCCCGCCCGGATCTTGTGTTAACAGGTAAAACCTTATTGGGTCACTCTCCTGCAAAAGGACAGCAGCTGGATGACCACTATTTCGGATCGATCCCTACAAGGGTAATGAACTTCATGAAGGAGCTGGAAATCGAATGTATGAAACTGGGAATCCCTGTAACAACAAGGCATAATGAGGTAGCCCCGAACCAGTTTGAGCTTGCTCCGATGTTTGAGGAAGTAAACGTTGCCGTAGACCACAACTCTTTGTTGATGGATGTCATGGCAAGAATTGCACACAGACACCATTTCCATATTTTATTCCACGAAAAACCGTTCGCAGGCGTAAACGGAAGTGGAAAACACAACAACTGGTCTCTGGCAACCGACACCGGTGAAAACCTTTTAAGCCCGGGAAGAAACCCTAAGAAAAACCTGCAGTTCCTGACATTCTTTGTGAACACAATTAAAGCCGTTCATGAATATGCCGACCTTTTAAGAGCAAGCATCGCCTCTGCAAGCAATGACCACAGGCTGGGAGCCAACGAAGCACCGCCGGCTATTATTTCCGTATTTATCGGAAGCCAGCTGTTCAGGGTACTGGAAGAACTGGAAAAGGTAACGGAAGGAAAACTTTCTCCGGATGAAAAAACAGATTTAAAATTAAATGTTGTTGGGAAAATTCCTGAAATCCTGTTAGACAACACCGACAGAAACAGAACTTCCCCTTTTGCCTTTACCGGAAATAAATTCGAGATCAGGGCGGTAGGTTCTTCTGCAAACTGTGCAGAATCCATGACGGTAATGAATACCATTGCAGCGAAACAGTTAAGCGACTTCAAAAAAGAAGTGGATGCCTTAATTGAAAAAGGACTGAAAAAAGATGAAGCCATCTTCAATGTACTGAGAGAATACATCAAGCAGTGCAAAAACATCATGTTTGAAGGTGACGGGTATTCTGATGACTGGGCTGTAGAAGCCGAAAAAAGAGGCTTAAACAACTGGAAGACCACTCCGGAAGCACTAAAGCAGGAAATGGACCAGAAGTTCCTTGACCTTTATGAAGAAATAGGCATCTTCAACCACAGAGAAGTGGAAGCCAGAAACGAAATCAAACTGGAAAAATATTCTACGGTAATTGATATTGAAGCAAGGGTGCTGAGTGATATCGCAAGAAACCACATTATTCCTTCTGCTTTAAATTATCAGAACAGGCTGATTGAAAACGTAAAAGGCCTTAAAGAAATCTTCGGTGATGAAGAATTCAGATCCCTGGCAAAAGAACAGATGAGCCTGATCACCCAGATCTCTGAAAATGTCTCCAAGATTAAATTGGGCGTTGAAGACCTGATTGAAGCCAGAGAAGGAGCAAAAGCCGTAACGGAAAGCCAGAAGCAGGCAGAAGACTACTGCAATAAAGTAAAACCTTTATTTGATGTAATCAGGGAAGCTTCAGACAACCTGGAAATGATGGTGGATGATGAGCTTTGGCCGATGACCAAATACAGAGAAATGTTATTTACAAAGTAACATTTGTAAAGTTCCATATTAATGAAACTCTCCGGATTTCCGGGGAGTT
Organism: Chryseobacterium sp. JJR-5R; assembly: GCF_034047335.1. Classification (NCBI taxonomy): domain Bacteria; kingdom Pseudomonadati; phylum Bacteroidota; class Flavobacteriia; order Flavobacteriales; family Weeksellaceae; genus Chryseobacterium; species Chryseobacterium sp. JJR-5R. The sequence goes on along the minus strand of NZ_CP139137.1, from coordinate 206,059 downwards.
TTTGTTTTATCCAAAAGGCTGAAAATTAGTGTTATTGAATTTATCCTCTAATTACTATGGATAGAATACGATTTATTATGTTAAAGAATCTTAATAAAAAAAACCGCTAACCTGCCTGAAACAGGCTGTTGCGGTTTATATTTTTTTAACATATTAAGATAATACGTTAAAATGTGTTAAAAACAGAACCTGATAATAATCATATCAGAGTCTTTATAAAGGGATTACATATTTTTGTACTGCTTTTGAAAATAATAATCCTTATTTATTTAACACGGTAATCAAATATATATGAAGAAAAGAGTTTTGTTTTATCTAGTTGCTTTCGTATCTACAGTATCGTTACAATCATGTGTTACTAACTACGTTGTTTCAAAACCAGCAACTTATGCTAAAGAATACAAATCAGATGCCAAACTTGCTTCCATCGAAACCAACAAAATGGAGCAGGATAAACAACAGCTGATCAATTCATTTCTCGCTGAAAAAGCAGCCAGTTTAGCAAATGCTAAAAATTCCATCAAAAATTCTGAAGTTGCCAAGGCTATCCGCCACAACAAAACCATAGATAATATTTTAACAGAAGCCCAGACATATTTGGGAACCCCTTACCGATACGGAGGAATGACCCGAAACGGTATCGACTGTTCAGCATTCGTTCTTTCAGTTTTCGGAGCCGCAGCAGGTCTCAGCTTACCAAGAGTAGCAGCTTCCCAGTCTCAGGAAGGGGAGAAAATTGAAAAAGAAAATCTTCAGAAAGGTGATTTGATTTTCTTTTCCCACGGAAGTAGAATTTCACATGTGGGTATCGTAGAAAGTGTAACTGAAGAAGGTGAGGTTAAATTTATCCATGCAGCCACTTCAAAAGGCGTGATGGTCTCATCACTGAACGATTCTTATTGGGGTCCGAAATACAGATTCGGTAAAAGAGTCATCAACGAAAACGGAGAAGTTTACAATAATTTAGCAACTACTACTCCTGCATCAGGCGGAACAAGTTTTTAATTTTAAATAATTGATTTAAATAATGAAGTCATCAAAAATTTTGATGGCTTTTTTATTGCTGGATATGGTCCCCGAAATCAGACTGTCCATAGCTCCTTGTCGTTTTACCTGGTAATTTCCATTCTTTCAGATAACAGGAATTCAGGCAGTCCGTGATAACCCCTAGCTTCCGGCCTCCATATTCAAAACTAAGAATTCCTGTCAATTTCAATCTGGAATGTATGCAACAGGCCATGGACTTCAGAAAGTGAAAATTTTGCTTTTTTAAGCCTGTTTGAAGACGGATCTATAGAATAATTAAAGGAAGTCCTGAAATCTGTTTGATCTGTCGAAAACAGCACCGGAAAAATCACAGCTGTTAAATACTGAATGTGACAGATCGCATTCTGTAAAATCCACTTCCGTTAATTTTGAATGTACAAAGAAAGTCTTCTTTACGGAAGTTTTATAAAAAACAGAATTGTTCAGTAGGCAATGGTCGAACTTGAATGACAGACCAAATCCATTGCAGTCATTAAAAAGGAGTCCGAACATTTTGCATTCCCTAAAAACAACATCCCGAAAAGCCGTCCGCGAGAGTTTTGCCATACTGAGGTTGCATCCGGTAAATTCACAATCACTAAAGCTGAAACCGGAAAGATCGGCATATTCAAAGTTACAATTCCTGAAAGTACAGCTTTCATATTCGCCTTTTGCCACAGGTTGTTGCATGAAGTCTGTATTTTCAAAGGATCGGTTCAGGACAAATGCCTCTTTCATGATGTTTATGATTTAATTTAGAAATAAAGAAATTAAAACAAAATACTATAAGCCTCCAGCTTCCCTCTTTCAACTTCCAGCTTTTAAACCAGGCTGTTCTTATCCGAATAATTGAGTTTAAAGAAGATAAAAGTCATCATTGAAAACGCAAGCAGTGAACTTCCCCCGTAACTGAAGAAAGGCAGAGGAATCCCTACAGTCGGGAAAAGACCCATAACCATCCCTAAATTGATGGTAAAGTGCATCAGCAGGATCGAAGCAAAGCAATAGCCGAAAACCCGGTTAAAAGAGGATTTCTGCTGTTCTGCCAGATAATAGATGCGCCCGATGAAAACCATATAGCAGAAGATAAGGACTGCACTCCCTATAAAGCCCCATTCTTCGCCGACGGTACAGAAAATATAATCCGTTTCCTGCTCGGGAACAAATTTTCCCTGGGTTACGGAACCTTCACGATAGCCTTTTCCCAAAAGCCCTCCGGAACCGATGGCTGTTTTAGAATACAGTAAATTGTAACCGGATGTATCCCTGAACGCTTTTTCACCTTTGTATAAAACTTCAATCCTTTCCCGTTGGTGTTTCGGCAATTTTTCTAAAATATAAGGCGAACCGAAAGCCAGCCCGCACAGAACCAGTACAGATCCGGCAATGCCTGAAATGGAAACCACATTCCATGACATTTTGTAGTAATTCATCGCAATCCACCCTCCTATAATGACAACAATCGTAAGCGCAACCCAGACAGGATCAACCGCCAGAGAAATAAGGAATACCCCGGCAAAAAGAAACCCAACGCCGAACAGCAGCCCGTTCAGGCCTTCACGGTATAATGCAATAAAAAATGCAATGAATACAAGCATTGAGCCGACATCCGGAATGGCAAGTACCACCACGGCAGGAATTCCTACAATGGCTAAAGTGGTTAGAAGGGATTTCCTGTTTTTCAGGTTAAATTCAGGCCCTGAAACATAGTTGGCCAGCATCAGAGCGGTCCCGATTTTGGCAAACTCTACAGGCTGCATGGTAAAGCTCCCGAATTTATACCAGTTTTTCTGACCGAGGATTTCTTTGCCGAAAGGAAAAAGTCCGATCAGGAGCAGAACACCGCCAATATAAATAATCCCTGACATATTTTCAAAGAACTTGCTTCTCCCCACAAAAATCACCAGCCCGACAAACAGAGAAATCCCAAAGAAAATCAGTTGTTTTTCTCCAAGCTTCTGGTCAACACTGTAAATGTTTGCAATGGCGAAAATGCAGAGCAAAAAATACAGGCCAAGGCCCAGTTTGTCTATACCTTCTGCCCACTTCATTGCTTAACGGTTTTTTTGTTCTTAAGGTTTTTTGTCTCCTCGTCTATCTTTTTTTTGAGTTTTGCCTTTTGCTCTTTAATAAAATTCAGGCTGTCCCGGATCCTTTTCTGTTTGATGGAATCTTCACTTGGCTTATAAAGACCTTTGCGTTTCAGGTCTGCAATCCACTGTCTTTTATATTCAGGCATAAAACTTGAAGTGATCATCTTTTTGTATAAATGTTCACGCTTTAGATCACCGGTAATAAACTTTTCGGCAATCACCGTTGCTGCCGGACCTGCCCATGTAGCCCCGAATCCTGCATGCTCCATCACTGCCGCCACCACAATTTTAGGTTTATCAGCCGGGGCTATCAGTACAAAGATCGAGTTGTCTTTACCCTGGGGAACCTGCGCCGTGCCTGTTTTTGCCAGTTGTGTGAAATCACTGGATTTAAGCCCGTGTGCCGTACCTCTCAATACTACCGCTTCCATCCCTTTTAAAACCGGATCGAAATGTTTTTTATCAACAAGCGTCTGGTGCTTCTTTTTGAATCTCGGATCGGGATTCGGCTTTCCGTCAATTGCTTTTACAATATGAGGCGTATAATACCAGCCTTTATTGGCAATGGCTGCGACATAATTGGCCAGCTGAAGCGGTGTTACCAGCACATCGCCCTGTCCCATTCCGTTATAGATCGCACCTGTTGACATCTCATCCCAGTTTTTATAATCTTTTTTGACAGAGCCGCTTGCTTTGATTATTGCTTTAAATCTTTTCTCATAAAAATCTCCTGAAGGGATACTTCCTCTCGCCCCTACGGCAAAATCATTATTCAAAAATTCCCCGACTCCGAAGCTGCTCATGATTTTTTTCCATTCATCCACCCCTTTTGAAGGATTTCCTGGATATTTTTTAATGATCGCAATGAAAGCATACGTGAAAAAACAGTTGCTGGACACCTGAATAGAGGGAATCAACGGATCTGCACCGCCATGGCCTTTAATCCTTTTCCCTTTATAATAAAATCCGCCGCCGCACGGAAAAATCGTATTTTCATCCATCACGCCCATCTGCATGGCTGCCAAAGCGGTCAGCAGTTTAAAAGTGGAGCCCGGAGGATATGCTGCCTGCAAGGAACGGTCAAAAGTAGGTTTGTTTTCATAAAGGGTATCTTTTGAAAGCGCGTATAGATTTTTGGATTTGTTAGGCCCCGTAAAAAGGTTGGGATCAATATCCGGTCCTGTAGCCGCTACCAGCACCTCCCCGGTATTCGGGTCTATGGCAACAATGGCTCCGTGTTTATCCACCAGCATTTCTTCAGCCATTCTCTGAAGGTCATAATCTATGGTGAGGGTGATATCTTTACCGGTAATCACATCTTTATCCAGCGTCCCGCTTTTATACGGCCCTACATTCCGGAGCTTGATGTCTTTCTGGATATACTTTACTCCTTTTACACCGCGGAGCTCTTTTTCATATGCTTTTTCAATTCCTGTCTTACCGATAAAATCACCCGGCAGGTAATATGCGGAATCTTTTTTAATTTCTTTCTCATTCACTTCACTGGTATACCCCAACAGGTTTCCGGAAGTGGAGACTTCATACTGACGCTGCGGCCTTGAAACAATACTGAACGCCGGATATTTAAATATGATTTCCTGGACCCTGGCAATATCTTCCCTGCTCAGATCTTTAATAAAAGTCATCGGGGTAAGCTTGGAATAATATTTTTCTTTTTTGATGACATTGATTCTATTAATGAAATCCGGTTTGCTGATTTTCATTAAACTGCAGAAAGCGAGTGTATCAAAGTCCGGCTTCATCAGGGCTTGGGTAAATGAAATTTCATAAGCCGGCTGGTTGCCTACCATAATCTTCCCGTTCCTGTCAAAGATGACACCCCGCTGCGGAATTACATATTCGGTTTTAATGGACGTGTTGGCAGCATTCAGTGCATACCGGTCCGTAAATAACTGTAAATAAGAAAGCCTTGCCACGAAAATCAGGGCAATTACAATAAGAACGGAGAAAATTTTTAAATAACGTGTGTTCAAACTTTTTGCTTGATTTTAAATATTAATGCATAGATAATAATAAATACAAATGAAATAGCACTTGTTACCAATACATTAAATAATATTTCAAAAAACCTGCTCAGCTTAAAGAATTCTATATACTGTACAAAAAGCTGATGCAAAAAGATACTTGAAAATAAAAACAGCAAAAACTGCGCCCATTGAAGCGACTGGAAGGAAAAGAAATCGGTGGAAGTATCTGTAGAAGTCCTGAAAATCAAAGTCCTGAAATAAGCAATCAGGGTGGTTGCAAAGGCATTGATCCCCCATGAAAACAGAAATGCATCAACGGACAACCCGATCAGAAAGCTCAGTGCCAGAAACTGAAACCTGTTTCTGAAAAACGGATAGAACATGACAAACACAGGATATAACACCGGTGTATATTTCCCGAAAAGGGTAATCCTGTTCAGTACAAAAATCTGTAGTGCCACCAGGAAAACCATGATCACGATATCTGTAAATAATGTCCTGCTAATCATTTTCCTTTTTTATTACAGTCTGTAGGGTATCCTGAATTTTCTGTACTTCAGCTTTTTTAAGATTCTTAACGACATATACTTTATTCAGGGTCCCCATTTTCTCGCTCAGCTCTATTGAAATATCCCAGAATCCTGTTTTGTTATCTACAGAATAACCTGCAACGGTACCGATCATTACTCCTTTCGGAAAAATAGCGGATTTTCCGTCTGTTACCACAGTGTCCCCGATTTTCAGGGCAACATATTTAGGAATGTCAGCAAGGTGCATAACCCGAGAATTGTCACCGTTCCATGTTAACGTACCGAAATACCCGGAGCTTTTAAGGGCTGCATTGATCCTGATTTTATTGACGCTCAGAACCGACTGTACCAAAGCATAGCTGTCTGTGGAATTGATCACGATTCCGGCAACGCCTTTCGGGGCCATAACGCCCATCTGAGGAAATACGCCATCCCGCCGCCCGCGATTGATGGTAAAATAATTGTTTCTTCTGTTGATGCTGTTGAAGACAATCTCCCCGTCCACAAAAGTGTAAATCTGTCCGCCGCCTAATGTATCATGAACTTTCCTGAACTGCGGGTTTTTTGCGCCCTGTTTTCCGTAAAGCTCAAGCATGAGCGCTTTGTTCTGGATAACAAGGTCTTCATTGATCTGCTTCAGTCTAAGATAGGAAACCCCTTCATCGATATATCCTGAAACCCATGAATTCAGCGCGGCCGACTGGCCTGCAATCCAGGATTTCTGCATGGCATTTTTGGAAAATATCAGTACAAGAGCAATGATTTGCAGAAATATAAAGAAGGCGAAAAGTGCGTTCTTCGAAAATAATCTCAGCAAAAATCCCATTCAGATGTAGTTCGTAAAAGTTATAACTATTTAATAAGGAAATTGAATTTATCCATATTTTTAAGGGCAATCCCTGTTCCGCGAACTACTGCTCTTAACGGATCTTCAGCTACAAAAACAGGAAGACCTGTTTTTTTATGCAGCCTGTCTGCAAGGCCTCTTAAAAGCGCACCTCCGCCGGCGAGGTAAATTCCCGTTTTGTAAATATCGGCTGCCAGTTCGGGAGGCGTCAAAGAAAGCGTTTCCATTACGGCATCCTCAATCCTGATGATTGATTTATCCAGTGCCCTTGCAATCTCTTTATAGCCAACCATAATTTCTTTCGGCTTACCTGTGATCAGGTCTCTTCCCTGTACCGGGATATCTTCAATGTCAACGTCTAAGTCTTCAACAGCTGAACCAACTTCGATTTTAATCCTTTCGGCTGTTCTTTCACCGATGTACAGATTATGGTGGGTTCTCAGGTAATATGCGATATCGTTGGTAAATACGTCACCTGCAATTTTTACGGATTTATCACAGACAATACCTCCTAAAGCAACCACGGCAATTTCCGTAGTACCGCCGCCTATGTCGATGATCATGTTGCCTTCAGGCTTCTGTACATCAATGCCAACTCCTATTGCAGCGGCCATGGGTTCATAAATCAAACGGACTTCTTTGGCATTTACTTTTTGGGCAGAATCCCTTACCGCTCTTTTTTCCACTTCGGTGATCCCGGAAGGAATACAGATCACAATCCTCAATGCCGGCTGGATAAAACGCCCTTTAATGCCGGGGATTTTTTTGATGAATTCTTTAATCATGTGCTCAGAAGCATGGAAATCTGCAATCACCCCGTCTTTCAGCGGACGGATGGTCTTGATGTCCTCATGAGTCTTACCCTGCATATGCTTCGCCTGCTCACCGACTGCAATCGGCTTACCCGTAGAACGTTCAATTGCAACAATTGACGGCTGATCTATAACAATTTTATTATTATGGATGATAAGGGTATTGGCAGTACCAAGGTCTATCGCAATCTCTTGCGTAAACATATCGAATAAACTCATATTTCCTTCTGATTTTTTAAAGAGTTACAAAGATAGGAATTTAACACGACCAAAGAGATTCCGTAAGCATATAATTTGGTTAAAATTTTATTAAAATTTAAAAACGGTTATTAACTTTTAATTTAAGCATTTACACAATGTAATTTCAACTATATTCAAGGTTGTATTAAGCCTGAAGCATGCAGAAAGAAGCCTGAATTTTAAGAGTTTTGAAAAGAATTATGTTAAATTATTAAACTTATTACAGATCATTAGTATTAACCTTATCATAATTCCGTCAGCAATATCAATCAGGAGATGGTAAAGCTGATTTCTTATATTCCAAATAGTTTTTTACGATAATTATCATATACAGTTTCAGCAGGTCATTTATTAAAAAAGGCGTAAATTTGTCCTGCTTATGTTACAGTATTCTAATATTCATCAGACATCGAATTTTGCAGTGCTTTCGGTCAGCTTCGAGAAGGCAGATGCGGAAACAAGGGGCAAGTTTGCATTTTTTGACGAGAACATCAAAAGCTTCGTTTCCCGGATCCATGATGAGAACTTAGGAGATGCCTTTGTGGTTTCAACCTGTAACAGAACGGAAATCTATACGACTTCCCCCAATTACCTCCTTGTGGCTGAAGAATACTGCCGTATTGTAGGGGTAAACCTGATGGATTTTCTGCCGTTTGCCAATATCCTGACCAAAGAAGAGGCTTTGACCCACCTGTTCAGAGTGGCGGCCGGGCTGGAGAGCCAGATCATCGGGGACTTTGAGATCATCGGACAGATTAAAAAAGCATACAACCGTTTCAGGAAAGAAAGGATCAATTCCAATCCTTTTCTGGAAAGAGCCATTAATTCGGCCATCCAGATATCAAAAAGGATAAAAAACGAAACCGGGATTTCCAACGGCGCAGCTTCCGTTTCTTATGCAGCGGTTCATTACATCCTGAACAACCAGAAAAGGATTACGGAAAAGAATATCCTGCTGTTGGGTGTAGGCGAAATCGGGCAGAATACGGTAGAAAACCTGGTTAAGCACGTATATCAGCCGAAAATAAAAATTACCAACAGGACCCAGGAAACCGCGGAAAAAATTTCGGAGAAATACCATATCCCTCATATTGATTATGCTGATTTTGATCAGGAATTAAAACATACGGATATCCTTATTGTGGCTACCGGTGCAAGACATCCGATCGTTAATAAATCCCATTTCCCCAATGGAAAAGAAACCCTCGTTATTGATCTTTCAATTCCCCATAACGTTGAAAAAAACGTTACGGAAAATGAAAACGTAACGCTGATCGGGGTAGACGAGCTTTCCAAACAGATCCAGGAAACCATTCAGCAGAGGGAAAAAGAAATCCCGAAAGCGGAAAAAATCATCAAGGAGATGACCAAAGAATTCCTTGAATGGGAAAAAAAGAGAAGGCTGGCACCCAACATCCATCATTTCAAAGCTGTCTTAAAGAATATGGAACGCAATGAAATGCATAATTTCTACAAAAAAAACAGGTATATCAACATCACGGACATGGAACTTTCTGACAAAATGATTCAGAAAATCACCAACCGCTTTGCAAAATATATCATTGATAATCCTTTAAAGGCTGAAGAAATCAGTAAATTAATGCACGAAATATTAGTTGAACAACCAAACAACGAATTCAATGAAAAGCATTAGAATCGGAACCAGAAATTCCGCACTTGCCCTTTGGCAGGCGAGAGAAGTTGCGAGACACCTCCAGAACAGCAACCATTTAACGGAAATTGTTCCTATCGTATCTTCCGGCGATAAAAATCTTACCCAGCCTCTATACTCTTTAGGCATTACAGGGATTTTCACCAGAGACCTTGACGTTGCCCTGCTGAATGACGAAATTGATATTGCCGTACATTCCCTGAAAGACGTACCCACACAGCTGCCTGAAAACATTGAGTTGATTGCCCATCTGGAAAGGGATTTCCCACAGGATGTACTGATAAGGAAAGAATCGGCAAAAAACAAGGAACTTCACGAGCTTAAACTGGCAACCAGCAGCCTGAGAAGAAGAGCATTCTGGCTGAAGAACTTCCCTACTGCAGAGTTTTCGGACATCAGGGGAAATATCCAGACCCGCCTTCAGAAACTGGAAGAAGGTGATTTTGATGCCACCATTTTATCACTGGCAGGAATCAAAAGAATGAAAATGGACATTGATTATGAAATGCTTCCGTTTTTAATTCCGGCTGCCTCACAGGGCGTTATTGCCGTTGCCGGGCATTCTGATAAAAAAGAGATTAACGAAATCCTGGGCTCCATTAATCACAGGCCTACCCAGATCTGCGTGGAAATGGAAAGAAATTTCCTGAGCACCCTGGAAGGAGGCTGTACTGCACCGATCGGGGCATTTGCCGAAATCTTTGATGACCAGATCCGTTTTAAGGCGGCACTTTGTTCCCTTGACGGCAAAAATACCATTGCCACCGATGAGAACTTCATTTATAATGAGGAAGAGAATTTTGGGGAAAAGTTTGCCAGAGTTGTTCTTGAAAACGGAGGCAAGGAACTGATGGCAGAAATTAAAAGCCGGATTTAAATAGCAATAAAATATTCATTAAGTTAAACTTATACCCTCTTGTTGCTGAACCCCTATGATTAGCTTTGCTTTTCACACTTAAGAAATGAATATCTTATTTACCAAAAATACAGACCTTTCCGTTATATCCGAAGAATTGGGAGACAATATTTCGGCGGCCTGTATTGAGGTCATTAAGACGGTGCCGGTAAAAATCAGCTTATTTGATTTAAAAAACCATTCCCTTATTTTTACCAGCGCCAACGGCGTAAAGTCTTTTTTCCAAAACGGATTTCAGCCCAATGAAGATTTAACAGCGAAAAACTACAACAGGATCTACTGCGTAGGCGAAAAAACAAAACGGGAACTGCGGAAAAACGGGTTCGGGACTTTTAAAGTCCTGAAAAATGCCGATACCCTTTCAAAATTCATTGTCAAATACTGCCAGCATGAAAAATTCCTGCACTTCTGCGGTAATATCGCCATAAACATCCTTGATAAAGACCTTCCGCTCCAGAATATCCAATACGAAAAAGTAGTGGTTTACCATACTGAAGAAATCCATCCTTTGGTAACTGAAAAATATCATGCCGCCGTTTTTTTTAGTCCGAGCGGAGTTCGTAGTTTTGCAAAGCAGAATTCTTTTGATGATATGATGCTTTTTTCAATCGGGGAAACCACTTCCGGTGAACTCAGAAAGCATACTTCAAAGCCGGTTTTTACGTCTGAAGGAAATACTTTACCGTCTGTTCTGAAGCTCATCAAAAAAAAGATTTTAAACAAAGATTGATATATTTAATTGTCATTCATGGCAATGCTAGTCTAATACATTATGATTAAAAACGACTTATATTTAAAAGCCCTTCGCGGGGAAACCGTAGAAAGGCCGCCCGTATGGATGATGAGACAGGCCGGAAGGTACCTGCCTGAATTTATTGCGCTTCGTGACCAATATGATTTCTTTACCCGGTGCCAGACCCCGGAGCTGGCTTCTGAAATTACGGTACAGCCTATCCGAAGATATCCCTTGGATGCAGCGATTCTGTTCTCTGACATTCTGGTAGTGCCACAGGCCATGGGAATTGATTTTAAAATGAAGGAAAACGTAGGCCCATGGCTGGATACTCCGATCAGAACAATGGAACAGGTTCAGAATGTTGCGGTACCAGATGTAAACGATACATTAGGATATGTTTTTGATGCCATTGAACTGACTTTACAGAAATTAGATAATGAAATTCCGCTCATCGGTTTTGCAGGTTCACCGTGGACAATCTTATGCTACTGCGTGGAAGGAAAAGGAAGCAAGGCTTTTGATATTGCGAAGTCTTTCTGTTTCCAACAGCCGGAAGCTGCCCACTTACTGCTACAGAAAATCACAGATACCACCATTGCCTATTTAAAAAGAAAGGTTGAAAAAGGCGTTTCTGCCGTCCAGGTTTTCGATTCATGGGGCGGAATGCTGTCTCCGACAGACTACCAGGAGTTTTCATGGCAATATATCAATCAGATTGTTGAGGCTTTAAGCCCGCTGACCCATGTGGTGGTATTCGGGAAAGGATGCTGGTTCGCATTGGAGGACATGACGCAGGCCAATGTTTCGGCTTTGGGCGTGGACTGGACAATTACCCCGGAAATCGCGAGAAAATTGACCAACAATTCAGTGACGCTGCAGGGAAATTTTGATCCTGCCAGACTGCATTCTACGCCTGAAACCATTAAGAAGATGGTGAATGAAATGATCAACCGCTTCGGAAAGGATAAATACATTGCCAATCTCGGACACGGGATCCTGCCGAATATCCCTCTGGAAAATGCAGAAGCGTTTATCAGAGCGGTGGTAGATTGGAAACCAACAGTTTAACAATATATTTCCATTACATTTAAAATACAGAATCCCTTTCAGAAAACAATTGAAAGGGATTTTTTTAATCTGATAGTCTTGATTTAAATAAAGCTGCTTTGTAAAATCATCGCAAATTATTCTGCTTTATTATAATCAGGCTCAGCGGGCGGAGATGAAACCTGATCTGCAAAGTACTGCTCCAGGTCTTTAAGGGTTTCAGGGTTGGTGTTGATATCTTTCACCAGCTTCCCTTTGTTCACTACTACAATCCTGTTGCAGACTTCCGTAGTATGGGAAAGGTCGTGGCTTGAGATCAGGAATGTCACCCCATCCTGCTTGGACAGTTCTTTAATCAGGTTTTTGAGTTTGATCTGTGTGGACGGGTCCAGGTTTGCAAAAGGCTCGTCCAGAATAATAATCTCAGGGTTTCCGATAATCGCACCTACAATCCCTACTTTTTTCTGATTCCCTTTGGAGAGATCCCGGACGTATTTCCCGGAGTTTAAAATTTCGCCGCTGAAAAGGTCATGGAACTGCTTCAGGAACTCATCTACTGAAGCTTTGTTCTGGCCTCTCAGCTCACCGATAAAGTAGAAATACTCTTCCGGTGTTAAATACCCGATCAGGAAAGAGTCATCCACAAAAGCAGAAACCTTGTTCTTCCATGCTTCCGATTCACTGACTTTAATTCCATCAATGCTTACAAACCCTGTTGTTGCCTGAATCAGGTCCAGCATTACACTGAAAAGCGTTGTTTTTCCTGCTCCGTTATTGCCTACCAGCCCGAAAGTTTCACCTTTTGGAATTTCCAGGTTTTCGATATATAAGACGGTTGCTTTTCCGTATGTTTTTGATAAATTCTCTATGGTGATCATATGGTTATGGTTATGGTTATGATTTGATTAATCTTTATTTTTGAATGCTTCCAACGTACTGTATTTTTCCACTTTGTAATGCCTCACGATAATATCGAAGATTTTTTCCCTGAATAAAAATCCGATTACTCCCATTGCTGCTACACTTATAACGCCCGCCGTGATTCCCGAAAAATGCTGGACCAGTCCGAAAACCGTCATCGGCAGAAACATCTTCGGGATCAGCAGCAGTAAAGCCTTTATATTGAAGCTGTTTTTCTGCCCGAATCTTTTTTCCTTGGAATTGAGGTCGATCTGCGATTTGTTAAAAGCTCCGGACCAAAGCGTAAACTGGGAATTAACCCCGATGTTATAAATTCCCGCTGCAAAGAAAGTCAGGTACATTTCCCAGCCGAAATAAGCATAGCAAAGCGCAAGAACCATGGAAGCGGCGGTCACGATATTCATCAGCCACCATTTTGCTTTCAGGTATTCTTTGTAAGGAACATTCAGCGTCATCATCAGCGGATAATAAGAACTGTCAAAAGCCGGCACCCGCTGCCCGAACAGGAACTGGAACCCGCCCGTTACAAACAGTCCCATAAATATTGTCATCGTAGACGTTTTATATATGGGAGAAGTAAACATCAGCATGCCGTAAAAAAGGAACATGAAACTTCCCCATAAAATTCCTTTGGTTACCTTGTTACGCTTCAGCATTTTAATATCATTATTGATAAAAGTGCCGATGGCTCCGTATTTATTTAAAAAAGCGATGTTTTCTGTTTTCCCCACTTCTTTTTTAGCTTCGAGGCCTTGGTCCAGATAGAATACTTTGCGGATATGCTGAAAACAGATTTTCCATAATCCTAAAAACAGCATGAGTGAAATTACCGCGAAATAAGGCTTTTGGTAAAAGTTATAAAAGAACTGCTCCGAATATTCCAGCACAGGGACAATCTGGTAATAAGCCAAGCCTGCAACACCCAGGAATATACATCCCACAGCAATGGCTACCGTCTCTTTATCATTAAAGAGAATATTGATGAAATTATTGAGATAAAACAGCAGAGAAACTCCTATGAACCAGCCTAAAACCCCGGTTACACTGTACCCGTTAAACAGGGCGATCCCGCAGAACGTAATAAAGAACAACGAATTCAGCCAGCTGAAAACGGAAAGAAAAGTCTTGCTCAGCAGATAATTAACCAGTGTTTTTTTCCGGATATTCAGGGTAAGAAACGGCTTAATATTTTGTGTCGGCATTTCCTGCCAGATATATTTGGCAATCAGGTCTACCGCCCAGCCTGCTATCAGAAACCGGGAAACCACTTTTAAGGGATCCTTGTGCAATTCTTCCTGAACAAAGAAAAATGCGAAAAATGCCCCTCCAGCCAGACACAACATGAAATAGAGAATCCCGATGAAACGGAGGATTTTCATAGCAAGGTTAATCCCTAAAGAAGAACCCCTGAAAAAACTTTTGATTTCTAATCTGAGGAATTTAAAAAACATAGTTATCTTTTTTTATATTAGTAAGGATAAGGATAATAATGTTACAGATTTTTACTTAATCTGTTTGAAAATACGGAACACGGTATGGATTTCCATCAACTCATATTGATAATAACCTCTTTTGTACGATGGAATGCCACTTATAACAAACTGACACCTGAATGAAAATAAAAAAAGCTTCTGAATAATCAGAAGCTTCAATATCTCTATTATATATGTTTCAAATTTTAATTCATCAGCTCTTTCGCCTGTGCCAGCGCAGCTTCTGTAATCTTGCTTCCTGAAAGCAGCTGGGCAATTTCATTAAGTTTTTCCTTGTCATTCAGAGGGATAATTGTCGACTGGGTTTTCCCTGCAACGTCCTGTTTTACGACTTTGTAATTGTTATTTCCTTTTGCAGCCACCTGTGCCAGGTGGGAAATAACGATCAGCTGCATATCGGCAGACATTTCACGCATCAGGTTCCCGATTTCCTCGGCTACTTTTCCTGAAACGCCGGTATCGATCTCATCTAAGATCAAAGTCGGGAGCTCATCGCTTTCTGCAATTATCTTTTTTACGGCCAGCATGACCCTGGACCTTTCACCGCCTGAGATAGCGGTCTGAATAGGTTTCAGTGGGAACCCGGAGTTTGCCTGGAACAACAGCTGGATGCTTTCTTTTCCAAAGGCATTGAAATCCTGAGCAACCTTTAGTTCAATATCTACTTTTGCTTTTTCAAGGCCTAATTTTTTAAGCAGGCTTTCCGCTTTTTTTATAAATACCGGAATGCTTTTTTTCCTGTTTTTGGAAAGTTTTTCAGAAAGGGACTGAAGTATTTTTCCTTTTTTGGCAATATTTTCTTCAATATCAGCAATATGGGCTTCCAGTTCAGAAGCGCCTTTCTGGTCACCGGTCAGCTGATCCCTGATTTCTTTGAGCTCCTCAATACCGGAAACATTATGTTTTACCAGAAGCGCATTGATCCGGTTGTTAAGTTCGGCAAGCCTGGTCAGGTTTTCGGGATTGATGTCTATTTTTTCGGCTTCGTCCTCAAGCTCGGAAATAATGTCTTTAAGTTCAACAAAAGAAGTTTCCAGCCTTTCATCCAGTTCCGAAAAGGCATTTGAAACTTCTGCGATTTTTGAAAGCTTGTTTTTCGCTTCGTTAAAAAAGGACAGGATCCCTACTTCTTCCTGATGGAAACGCGACAGTACTTTAGCCAGGTTTTCAGAGATCATTTCAGCATTTTCCTGTATAGAAAGCTGGTTCTGAATTTCTTCATAGGCCACATCATCAAGATGGAGTTCTTCCAGTTCATTTAATAAAAATTCTTTGTAATCACTTTCTTTCCTGTTTTCGGAAAGCTGGACCTGAAACTTCTTAAGCTGGATTTTTAAGCTCTGGAAATCTGAGAATACGTTTTGGTATTCTTCAATCAGTTTTTTGTTTTCAGAAAGCCCGTCGATAATTTTAAACTGGTATTCAGAAGTGAAAAGGTTAGACGTTTCAAACTGGGAATGGATATCGATCAGCTGGGAAGAGAGTTCTTTCAGCACATCCAGAGTCACCGGCACATCATTAATGAAGGCCCTTGATTTTCCGGAAGGCAGGATTTCCCTTCGGATAATGGTCTGGTGCTCGTAATCGAGATCATTTTCAATAAAGAATTTCTTGAACTGATTATGTAAAGCGAACTCTGTTTCTACAATGCTTTTCTGCTGCGCATTTGAAATGGATTTTATATCCGCCCTTTCCCCGAGAATCAGCCGCAAAGCCCCTAAGATAATGGATTTCCCCGCACCGGTTTCCCCGGTGATTACCTGCAGGCCGTTGTTGAGTGATACTTCAAGGGTATCAATCAGGGCAAAGTTTTTAATGTAAATTCTCGAAAGCATTGATAATAGCGGTTACTTTAGCTATTGCAAATATAGAACTTTAGATTTCAGAATTCAAGATAAGATTACTGTTTCCACTTGCTCCATCTGGCTTCTGTATTTTTTGGCGAAAGAATGATCATCTCGTTCTTCAGATCACTCAGAACAATCCCCCCATTATTCCCGGAATTGAATATATTGAATATTTCATCCGCTTTGGCATCCATAAAAAGATTAAAAAAATAGGCCTGCTGAAAAGAGTTTTCATATTGTTTCAGCTGCATCAGTGCATCAAAAATAACTTTTTTCGCGGCAGTCTGATCCTGGTTGAACAGGTTATCCAGGCCTGCCCTGTGGTAAGAGTACATCGTTGCACGCAGCTGGTTCCAGTTCGGGCTTAAGATTTCTTTAATCAGGATGGAACGGCTTCTCGGTTCATTGATCTGCTTCCAGCCGTCATAGGTATTCTGTGACTCTCCGTTCTGGGCAATCTGCTGGGCTTTCTGGAACCACTGGGTTCCTGCCATGGACTGAAAACTGTCGGCATCATAGCCTAAGATAAGGTATATATAAAAACTGATCACATCAATCAGGTTTTTTCCTGAAAACTGCCTTTCATTGAAGATGAGGTTTTCATTTTCCACATAATCGAAAGAAAATCGCTGATCCTGAAGGTTGATCAGCGGAGATTCATAAGTGGTATTGAAAACAGGTCGGACTGCCTGTACTACAATATTTCCTCTGAACCGGTTCCCTTCTCTTTCTGTGATGACAATTGCAAAATTGGATTTGATCTTTTCAAAATTCTGAAGTCTTTTCCCCGTCCAGCTTGTATTGTTGATGAAATCCCTGAGGCTTTTCTCCAAAGCTTTGTACGCGGACTGGTTACTTCCGCCCAGCTGCTGCGAGTTTACCTGAACGGTAGCCAGTAATTCCTGGGAAAAAACGAAATTGGTTATGAACAGGAGTAAAAATATGCTTAAAAATTTTTTCATTTTTTATTAAAGATTAAGAACGGAAATTTATTAAAATTATTTTAAAAGTTGGATCTCAATAAAATCCAGGATATCCCCGGCCACTTCTTCCTTGGATTTCAGGCTGAATTCCTTTTTTTCCGTTCTGGTAAATATTTTTATTTTATTGGTATCATTTTTAAACCCTGCCCCTTCGTCACGCAGGGAATTCAGCACAATCATATCCAGGTTTTTCTTTTCCAGTTTCCCTTTTGCATTTTCTTCTTCATTCTGCGTTTCCAGCGCGAAGCCTGCCAGGAACTGATGGGTTTTCCTTTCACCCATTGTTTTCAGGATATCCGGGTTTTTGACCAGTTCGATGGTCATGCTTTCACCTTCTTTTTTTATTTTTTCCCGAGCCACTTCTTTCGGAGCATAATCTGCAACGGCTGCACTTGCAATCCCGATATCTGCAACATTATAAAACTCCAGGACTTTTGCCAGCATTTCTTTGGCTGAAGTTACCCTGTGAAGGTCAATATTTTTTCCTGTGGCTTTCTCAGAACTTGGGCCGGAAACCAGAATAACCCTGGCCCCTCTTTTTGAAGCTTCCTCTGCCAGGGAAAAGCCCATTTTCCCGGAAGAATGGTTCCCGATGAACCGCACGGGATCAATAGCTTCATAGGTGGGCCCGGCAGTAATCAGAACAGTTTTCCCTTCCAGTGTTTTTACGGTATCTGAGTTTAAAAAATCTTCAACAGTTTTTGCAATGGTTCCGGGTTCGGCCATTCTCCCCTGCCCGACCAGCCCGCTTGCCAGTTCGCCGTGTTCGGCAGGAATTATATGATGCCCAAAACTTTCTGCCAGCTCTAAATTTTTCTTTGTGGAAGGGTGCATATACATATCCAGATCCATTGCAGGAGCAATAAAAACCGGACATTTTGCAGACATATACGTAGCCATAAGCAGGCTGTCGCACATCCCGTGAACCATTTTAGACAGGGTATTTGCCGTACATGGTGCCATCAGCATCACATCTGCCCACAAAGCCAGTTCCACATGGCTGTTCCAGGTTCCGTTGTCACTGTAAAAGTCTGTGTATACCGGTTTTTTAGATAATGTGGACAGGCTGAGCTTAGTTACAAAGTGTTCTGCATCAGCCGTCATGATTATCTGAACCTCAGCTCCTTTTTTGATAAAATCCCTGATCAGGAAGTGAA
The DNA here is from genome assembly GCF_034047335.1 of Chryseobacterium sp. JJR-5R. Lineage (NCBI taxonomy): Bacteria > Pseudomonadati > Bacteroidota > Flavobacteriia > Flavobacteriales > Weeksellaceae > Chryseobacterium > Chryseobacterium sp. JJR-5R. The sequence goes on along the minus strand of NZ_CP139137.1, from coordinate 187,751 downwards.
TTTTGTAAGCTGCAATTCCTCCTGAAACTGCGATAAGAATTTTTTTCCCGGCAAGACCCATTACGATTTAATTTAAGAATACTAAATTACTTAATTTTTATGATAAACCTTTGAAACAGCAAAGGTCATAAAGAAAAGATTTCCTTTATGACCTTTATTTATAAAAACATACTGATTTCTATTTTCTTTCTTCAGTTTTCCTGAAGTAGATGTCTTCATTCAGCCATTCCTCGATAGCGATAGAAGTTGGTTTCGGGAGTTTTTCGTAATGTTTTGAAATTTCGATCTGCTCTCTGTTTTCGAACACTTCTTCCAATGTAGAATTGTGAACAGCGAACTCGTCAAGCTTGTTATGCAATTCCGTACGGATTTCAGCATTGATCTGCTCTGCTCTTTTTCCCATGATAACAATCGCTTCATAGATTGATCCTAACTTGTCTTCAATCTTATCTTTATCGTAAGTAATGGTATTTACTTCTGCTTTTGTATCTTTTACACTCATTTTGAGAATATTAATTTATATTAAGTCCGCAAATTTACGAATTATCTTTGAATCTTGAAAGTGGCAGCCGGCGGCGGGGTATTTATAGCCGCACTGTCCCTCTGGATCTGCATTGCCTTCTTCTCTGCATCCAGCTGATCCTTGACCTGCTGCTCAGTTTTAGACTTTTCAGCGTTCTGTGCTTCCAGTTTTTTCTGTCTTTCCGTTAAAACGGCAATCCTTGCTTCCGTCTGTTTTTTTACGACAACGAAATCAGTTTTCTCTTTTTCAAGCTTCTGCCTGATATCCAAAGCTGTTTTGGCAACTTCAGTATCCGGCATTTCTTTTTCGATCTGTCTTGTAAATGCCAAAGCACTTTCAATACGCTCGTCTTTAAGGTCATAAACGGATTTTGTCGCCAGCTCGTAACGTGACCTTACGATATAATCATAAATCTGAGGACGGAGCTTTGTACTCGGAAAGTCTTCCAGTACATTTTCCAACGCTACGTTTGCCGCCTTATATTCACCCATCTTGAAATACTGCTTTGCATTTTCATAAGCTTTAAGTTCCAGCTTATAAGAAAGCTCATCAATAAGGGTATTGATATTTTTAGACCTTTCGGAATTGGGATAGTTGTTCAGGAAATCCTGGAGCTCATTAATAGCCGACTGGGTTGTAGACTGATCCAGGTTATAATCCATAGACCCTTCATAGTAGCACAATGCAGACATATAAGCTGCTTCTTCCGCTCTCGGATCTTTCGGGAAACTTACCGCGAAATTTTTAAACTGATGCCCTGCCAGTTTATAGTTTTTATCATAATAATTAGCATATGCCGTATTAAAGCCTACATTAGGGAAATCATCTGTACCGGCTACAAGATTGGCCAGCCTGTCGTAAAGGGCTAATGCATTTTTCCATTTCTTTTTGGCAAAATTATCATTGGCTGCCTTCAGAATAAAGTCTTTATCAGCACTTTTCATTGCTTTTTCCTGCCGGCTCACACAAGATGACAATACCGCTACAGCAAAAACACCTAAAATATATTTTTTCATATAAAAAATTCAACAGTTTTCGGATGATACAGCCGATTTACTAATTTGCAAAAATATAACTTTTTTGCCAATAGATTTTTTTTTATGATTATTTAACGTAATTTTAGTCTGCTGCATAGCCCAGAATGGCAAAAACACTCATTAAAAGATTCATTTTCACTTTCTTCTCGGCTTCCTTGGCATAGGTTTCTTCACTCTTATTGGGAACATAAAGTTCATAGAAATTTCTGTTCCTGATCACGAATAAGGTAGACCCTATAATGGTCGTCAGGATATCTTCAGGTTTCGGTGTAAAAGTAAAAACTCCGGAGGACACTCCCTTTTTAATAACTTCATCCAGCTTTTTTACAAAAATCTGATAAAAATCCAGCAGTTCGCCCTTTACAGTATCGGTATGGCGAAGCTCCTGGGTAACAAATCCATGGAAATAATTGTACTTGAACAACTGGGAAACAATATATTTAATAATCTCTTTCATCTGCATTTCCGGCTTTCCGTCTTTGATCGTGTCTGCAAATTCAGAAAAATTTTCTCTGGTTTTCAATACCCTGTACTGATAGAGGTAGGACATCATTTTTTCTTTGGAGCCAAAGTAATACGAAATCATCGCTACATTGATATTGGCCTTCGAGCAGATATCCCTTACAGATGTTCCTTCGTACCCTTTTTTGGCAATCAGCTCTTCGGCAATATCCAGTATATGAATTTGTTTTTCGGTAAATTTTTTCTTCATACAGTGCACTTTTAGTAAAGTTAAGAATTTTTTAACAAACTGATAAACGTTCGTTTAAGAAATAGGATTTGGTTATAATTAATATTATTTTTGAAAATGGAGTTTTTTGATTTTCATCATCATAAAAAAAATATGCCAAACGGCATCTATAATCTCGGTTTAAGGGTAGATCCGGTGAATTTCCCGTATTCCATAGGGATTCATCCTAAAGATATTGATCCTGCAGATATTGAAGGCCAGTTCAGGTGGCTGGAATCAAATATTACGGCAGATTGCTTTGCTGTAGGCGAATGCGGACTGGATTCTTTTGCAGAAACGGACCTGAAAATCCAGGAGGATGTTTTTCTAAGACAGATCAGGTTAGCCAATGAAATCAGAAAACCCGTTATTATACATTGTGTAAGAAAATTTTATGAAGTGATTTCTCTTAAAAAATATGCCGAACAGCCTATGATTATTCATGGTTTCAATAAAAAACAGAGCATTGCCGACGACCTGCTGCGCCATAATTTTTATCTGAGTTTTGGAAAAGCACTCCTGTATAATTTATCTTTGCAGCATACTTTTAAAAGTATCCCTGCAGAAAGAATCTTTTTAGAAACTGATAATGAAGATTTCAATATCGGGGAACTGTATGATAAAGCCTCGGAACTCAGAGGCATTTCCACGGAAAAAATGAATAAACAGATTTTAGAAAATTTAGAGACGATAAAAAATGGATAAGAAATGGCTGGAGAGAACGGAGCTCCTTATTAAGGAAAACGGTTTAAAAAAGCTGAATCAGGCAACGGTTCTGGTTGTCGGCCTCGGTGGTGTCGGTTCCTTTGCGGCCGAATTCCTGGCAAGAGCCGGAATAGGAAAAATGACCATCGCAGACGGCGATACGGTAGACATCACGAATATCAACAGGCAGCTGCCTGCTCTGCATTCAACAGTAGGAAGACATAAGGTAGAGATCGTAGCTGAAAGGCTTCTGGATATTAACCCCGACCTTCGCCTGACCAAAATCAATGAGTTCCTGGATCCTGAGAGAATGGATGAAGTGCTGGATTCGGACAAGTTCGATTATGTCCTGGACTGCATTGACAGTGTTACCCCGAAGCTCTGCCTGATCATCGCTGCCAAAAGAAGAAGAATAAAGATTGTAAGTTCAATGGGCGCAGGCGGGAAAACAGATCCCAGCAAAGTAATGGTGAGGGACATCAGCAAAACGGAACACTGCCACCTGGCCAGGCAGGTAAGGAAAAGGCTTAAGAAAGAGAAAATAGACAAAGGGGTGCGCTGTGTTTTCGCTAATGACATCCAGGATGAAGAGAGCCTTAAAATGACTGACGGAAGCAATTACAAGCGTTCATTCTACGGAACGATAAGCTACATGCCTGCGATTTTCGGCCTGTATACGGCTTCGGAAGTGATTAATCATCTGTTGAACAAAGAGTAGATCTCCGAATTGCCCCGCATCAATGCAAGGGTGACATAAGTAAGTAAAAATAAAAAACTTATATTTACGGTCCGTAAATGACAGATTTCAAATATCCCAGAGCCGAAAAACTCAAGAAAAAAACTGAGATTACTTTACTTTTTGAAAAAGGTAAATGGAAAACGCATGGGAACCTCAGAATTATTGTTCTGAAGAATAAACCTGCCACGCCTGTTGATGATACAAAATTTGCAGTATCGGTTTCCAAGAGATATTTTAAAAAAGCAGTTCACAGAAACCGGATCAAAAGGCTTCTGCGCGAGTGCTACCGCCTGAACAAGGAACTGTTTAAAGAGGCTTTCGGGGATAAATCCTTGGCGATGCTTTTCTGGGTCTCCCAGGAAATGCCGCAGAAATTCCAGGATGTGGAAGCACAGTTCATTAAACTCTGCCAGGCCCAGAAAAAAGCTTAGGATTTATTTAATCGGCTGATACTTCAGTTTAAAGCCAAGGGTTTTGCTTTTGAATATATAATTGAAATTGAATATCAAACATGCCATTTTGGATAATGAGGTTTTCTTTATAAACACAGCGGATAACCGTTTGTTTTAAAACCGGAAAATTGTGAAACGGAAAAGAATACATTTTTGTATCTTTAAGCAAAACAATTAATCTGAAAATTAACATGTTAGATAACATTCCTTTTTTACCGTATCTACTGAGCGCATTTATCGGGATCGGCCTGGCCGCAGCTTCAGGATTCCGGGTATTCCTTCCGATGTTTGCCGTAAGCCTGTCATCCTATCTGCACTGGATTCCCATGAATGAGCATTTTGAATGGCTTGCAGGGCTTCCGGCCCTGATTATTACCGGAATTGCTACAGTTGTGGAAATTTTAGCCTATTATATTCCTTTTGTCGATCACTTGCTGGACACCATTTCGGTGCCTATGGCTACGGTCGCAGGCTCGATATTATTTGCCAGCCAGTTTGCGGACCTCGGAACATTTCCGCAATGGGCTCTGGCCCTGATTGCCGGAGGCGGGACGGCAGTAACCATCAGCTCAGGATTTGCAGGGCTCAGGGCTGCATCCACTGCAACAACGGGCGGACTGGGAAATTCCGTCGTCGGAACTACGGAAACGGCAGGTGCAGGAATTATGGCTTTCCTGGCTATCGCAGCTCCGGTTATCGCCGCTGTTTTTGCAATTGCCATGATTATTGCCGTTATCTTTTTCGGAAGAAAAGCATGGCGGAAGCTTAGGAAACGTAAAAATGTTATTAATCATCTTTAAACATAAAGCGGCGGGAAAACTTTCTCCCGCCGCTTTATATTTTTCACTTGAAATAAATCTAAAGAATAAAATTCCTTATTTGATTGAACAAAATCATTATCACTGAATCTAATTTATAACTATTTGTTCCTGAAATCTTTGATTTCCTGTATTTTATCTCTGAAATAGTCTTCTTTTTCAGGTATCTTCCCGATCAGGATTTCAAATGCCTTAATGGCTTTCGTATATAATTTCTGTTCTACATAGAGTTTGGCCAGGGTTTCCGTCATTAAATGTGAAATATCATCTCCTTTCTCTTTCACCACAAAATTCACCTCATCTTTCAACTGACTGATTCTAGGATTGTTCTCAATGAAAGCCTCAATTACTTTGGTCTTGACCTCCACTTTTTCTTTTTCAACCTCTTCAGCCCTGTCAATTTTCAGCCAGCTCTGCCATGTATTGATAAATCCCGGGACGTTGCTGTCGGCAGGATTAGGCACAGTTACATTTACAGGAGCCCCTTCTGCCTTTTCTTCCTGCACTTTATAACTACTCTGCTCTTCAGTTTCTTTTTGGTTTTTTTCAGGCTGTGCAATACTCCATCCTGAACCAAAGAACGAAACATTCATTACCGGAGCTTCTTCTTTATTTTCCGTTTCTGTTTTTACTTTCCCATCATTGATCTGCTCATCTGTTGTGGTATCTTCTAGCGTTTCCTTTACAGGCTCATCGGCTGCAGGTAAAACTTCTTCCTGAACCGGTTTTTCCTCTTCTGTCTTAGTTTCTTCAGCAGCTGTTTCAGGTTTTGGCCGGGGAGTTTCTGCAGATTTGCTGAGTAAAGAATCAGGAAGATTGGATTCAAACGACATAGGCTTCCATGCGGATTTTATTTCTGCGGATTCTTCTGTTGCTATTATTTCCTTCTCTTGATCTACTTCTTTTACTTCTTCGGCTACTGCGGGCTGAGTTTCATCTGCTGAAACAATATCCTCCTTATTTTCTTCCCTACGTTCCGGCTCAGACGGCTGCATTTCAAAACTCTGGGTCTCTGCAAAACTGATGTCGCTGCCAAGGTTTTCAGGCTCTTTTTCTTTCTCTTCCTTCTTAACAGCATCAGAAGCAACCTTTTCTTTCATCCTTTTCTCAACCTTTTCAATCAGGCGGCGCATCTCATCTTCATGCTTATTGGTATTCGGCTGGATGATTTCAGCAGTACTGTTTTCCTCCGTATTGTTCGCCTGGATTTTTACTTCCGGCATGAAAGATTCCGTTCCGTGAAAGCTCAGTTCAGCATCATCCTGAACGGCTTCTTTTTCTTTTTCTGAGGAAATTTCATCTTCATCTATAACCTTTTCCGAAGTAAAACCAGTCTGTTGGGCCGTATCCGGGTCTTCAACATAATCCTGATTGTCAGCTGTGCCAGTTTCCTGAATATCTTTCGGTTCATTGTTCTGAACCTCAACTTCAGGAATAAAAGCTTCCGTTTCATGGAAACTCAATTCTGATTCATTGAGAATTACTTCTTCTTTTTCCGGCTCAGCAGTGATTTTTTCTTCTTCAATGATTGTTTCAGGGGTGAACTCTTCTGCCGGCTTATTTATATCCGTACTGCTTTCGGCATGTTCTTCAACAGAATCAGGCTCCTGAGTTTCTCTTGATTCGTTGTCCTGAACCTCAACTTCAGGAATAAAAGCTTCCGTTTCATGGAAACTCAATTCTGATTCATCAAAAATTACTTCTTCTTTTTCCGGCTCAGCAGTGATTTTTTCTTCTTCAATGATTGTTTCAGGGGTGAACTCTTCCGCCTGCTTATTTATATCCGTACTGCTTTCGGCATGTTCTTCAACAGAATCAGGCTCCTGAGTTTCTCTTGATTCGTTGTCCTGAACCTGAACTTCAGGAACAAGAGCTTCCGTTTCATGAAAATTTAATTTCGGTTCGTCAGGAATTACTTCTTCTTCAGGCTCAGCAGTGATTTTTTCTTCTTCAATGATTGTTTCAGAGGTAAATTCTTCGGGATTTCCATATCCTGGATCCTTAATTTGCCTGTCTTTTTCTTCCGTCTGACTTTCACTTTCACCTTCACCTTCAACAGCAACAGGTATTTCCGCTTTTCTGGGCTTCTGGGTAACAATGGAACCGGATTCCAGGGTTGATTCAAGGTCAATGGTTTCTATATCCTCATCTTCCATGAAATTTTCTTCGCCTTCAAATAAAATCCTGTTTTTTTCGCCGTTAACATATACATGCTTAATTTCAGGCCTGGGCTCAGGAAGTATACGCTGCTGTTCTTTAACTTCAACAATATCTTCTGCAGGTTCAATATTTTCAGGGATGTTTTCGTTAACCGGCGCATCTTCCCTTTTAAGGGGAAAACCTGAAATTTTCCTCTGCTGTAAAGGCTTTAAAACCTTTTCTTCAGGAGCCGGCTTTTCCGTGATGGCTTCAGATACCACTTCAGGTTTGGGCCGCTGCTGAATTTTACCGTTGATCAGCTGATACAGAATTTTCTTGTCTGTGGTATAGGCAGCTGTTGTTGAAAGCACTTTCTGATAGTTTTCCTTATCATACCGGTGTACCCCATACAGGTATAAAGCCCTGATATTCTGGATATAGGGAAAAGAATCAATCTCCTCTTCCAAAAGGCTTAGGTCTTCTGACTGAATGTTTTTCGGGGATTTTAATAATTCCAAGACTCTGTGATTCATCTTACCAGTTCGCTACAATGTCGTTAAATATCTTGTTTATAATTCTGTCCGTTGCTATTTTCACCTGAGAGCCTTCGATTTCAGACTGTGACAAACTGCTGTTGAATACCGCTTCATCAGAATAGCTTCTGTCAAAACTTACATCCGGGTGAAGCTTATTTTCATAATGCACTTTCACGGTGATGGTCAGTTTGTTCTGGGATTCCTGAACCACGCCTCCGGTACTCTGGTTCGTGGTGGTCGTGGAACTGATGGTGGTAGGTGTAATGGAATAATCCGTAATCTCACCTTCTACGAGAATATCCGGGTTTTCTTTGGTCCCTTTTAATGTAGTCCGCTGTAAAAACCGGTTCTGTATATCGGTAGAGAACTGCTGTGACAGAGTAGGATTTACCAGAGGAGCATTGTTCGGGAACTCGTTGATCTGTATGGTTTTTTCATCGGTAAGTGACGAACCGGTAAAACTGTAACAGGAATTGAGGATTCCCAGGCACAAAAGCAGCATCCAGGCAAACCCGGACATTTTAAATGTTATGTTTTTATTTTTAAAATTCATTTTCAGATCCGATTTCTTTTATTTCGTCATATTCAATCTGCTGCATCCCGTCTTCCAGGGCAAAATACTGAGCAGTGTATACAAACGGTATGGTCAGTAAAAGTCCGATACCGCATGCCAGAATGCCTAAATATCCTAAAATGGCAATAACAAGGATAAAAAGGAACATATTCAGTCCGTTTCCTTTCCCCATCGTTACAGACATGTTCCAGGCTGTTTTAACATCTGTAATGCCTCCCAATGAAATTAATGCCGTCATATAGAATGCCTTGATAAGAACCACAAAGATCGCAACATAGACGAACAACAGGTAAATCATATACAATATTCCGAACCCGGCAGAAAAATTATCTCCGTCAGCCATAAGCGGTATGAAAATAATCATCGGGATATAAATCAGCAACAATCCGCCGATCAAAATTAACTGCATGATGAAATACGGCATAAAATTGTCAAAATTAAAGATATCCCCGGAACTTACTTTTTCGCCTTTTCTAAGCCCTCTGCAGTATCTGTAAAAATTCCCTATGGCCAGCAGGCCGCAAAACGGAATGATTGACATTACAAAACAAAGCAGGAAAGCAACAAAGACGTCTCCGAAGTTGCTCTTTAAAAAAGTATATCCGCTGCTGATGTATTCGCCCATTTTAAAATTAACGGGTTTTGCATTTAATTTCATCATATTATTTAATTTTATTCTTCAAGATTATATTGTTTTATTTTCCGGTACAGGGTCCGCTGTGAGATTCCCAGTTCGTCTGCCGCTTTGTTCCTGCGTCCCTTATGCTTTTCCAGTGCTTTGATAATCAGGTCTTTCTCATTATTCTGAAGTGACAATGATTCCGGTTTGTTTTCTTCAATTTCAATATCTTCAATATCCTCATAACTCTCTTCAGGGCCGGACATAATGGTAGGAGTCTGCACAACGGGATGGTCATTACTGTTGTTATTCTCAAAATACAGCAAAGAATTCGGCGCTGCATTCTGCTGTGGCTCAGGCGTATAAATCCTGTTAATCAAGTTTTTTTCATGGTTGCTCAGGTCCGTATTGCCACGGTTTTTTATCAATTCCGAAGTTAAGGATTTTAAATCATTAATATCGTTACGCATATCAAAGAGAATTTTGTACATGATTTCCCTTTCATTACCGAAATCGCTTTGTTTCTGTGAATTAGGGATATTAACCACCATTGGAAGATGGGTTTCCATAGGGATATATTCCGCTAATTTTTCCGCCCTAACATGTCTTTCCCTTTCCACCACGGTCATCTGCTCCACCAGGTTCCTCAACTGCCGGACGTTTCCGGGAAAAGCATAGCTTTCAACATAATGCACAGCACCGGGTTCCAGCTCCAGCTCAGGCATCCTGTATTTTTCCGCAAAATCGATGGCAAATTTCCTGAACAGCAGGTGGATATCCCCTTTTCTTTCTCTTAAAGGCGGCATGTCAATCTGTACGGTATTCAGACGGTAGAATAAATCTTCACGGAACCTTCCGTCCTGTATGGCCTTCATCATGTTAACATTAGTAGCCGCAACAATCCTTACATTGGTCTTCTGCACCTGGGAAGAACCTACTTTCATGAATTCACCGCTCTCCAAGACCCTTAACAGGCGGACCTGTGTCTGTAGAGGCAATTCGCCTACCTCATCAAGGAAAATAGTTCCGCCGTCTGCCACTTCAAAATATCCTTTTCGGGTGGCTGTTGCTCCGGTGAATGCCCCTTTTTCATGTCCGAACAACTCAGAATCAATGGTTCCTTCCGGAATGGCTCCGCAGTTGACCACGATGTAAGGCTGGTGTTTCCTCTTGGATTCTGAATGGATGATTTTCGGGATAAATTCTTTCCCGACACCGCTTTCCCCGATAACCAGAACAGAAATGTCTGTGGGTGCTACCTGGATGGCTTTTTCTAAAGCGCGGTTTAAAGCAGGAAAATTCCCGATAATTCCGAAACGGTTTTTTATATTTTGTAACTCGATATTCATCGTAATTTAGATTATTTATTTTTACAGTTTTACTATTCTGCTGTAAAAATTAAGTTAATGTGTTAAAAATGATTTTAATAGATGTTTATTATTAACTCACTAGCATTAAATAATCCTTATTCCTGATTTTTGAGACTTTTGCTTTAAAATATAAAATATCATTGAAAGCGTATGCTTTACTGCTTTTCTCAAAGTCCTGCAGGGCCTGGCTGTGCTTTTGCTTTTTAAACAGCTCTGCTCCTGCTTTATCATGATAATAATGGGTTTGTATCTTCGTACAAAAAACAGTTCCGATAAGATCAGCTGCATGTTGTTTACGGCTGATGGCCAGATAGACCTTCTGCTCTTTCTTTACACAAGGTTTTTGTGAAATGCTGCAATCAGGATTTAAAATATGCTGATACCATTCATACAGCTGCCGGCAGTCTTCATTTTCAAAGCATCCGGTAATGCTTGCCTGTGCCGGGGCATTACTGCATATAATCACCAACAAAACACCAAGGCAATATTTCTGAAACTTTTCCATTGTTAATTTGTAGGTTATGCTGATTTATTTTTAAAACGATGCCTGATTTTAAGGCCAGCTTATTTTGAAACGGTTTCCCCTAAAAGTGTGCCCTGCGTATTATCAAATACAAAAACGTTCACAATGTCACCAATTTTCTGGCCTTCCAGCATATCAAATACACAGACTGCATTCTGGGAGTTCCTGCCTTTCCACTGATTTTTATTCTTTTTGGAAATTCCTTCAATCAGAACCTGATGGGTTTTTCCCACATATGATTTCATACGGTTTCTTGACAAGTCACCCTGTAATGCAATGACTTCCGCCAGGCGTCTCTGTTTTACGTCAGCCGGAATATTGTCTTCCATTTTTTTATGGGCAGGGGTTCCCGGCCTTTCCGAGTAGGCAAACATATAACCGTAGTCATATTCCACTTCTCTCATTAAGCTTAGGGTATCCTGATGGTCTTCTTCCGTTTCGCTGCAGAATCCGATAATCATATCCTGGGAAAATGCAATGTCCGGAACAATTTCTTTGGCTTTTCTGATGAGGTCGAGGTATTCTTCACGGGTATGCTGCCTGTTCATGGCTTCCAGCATCTTATTGCTTCCGCTCTGAACCGGTAAATGAACATATTTGCAGATGTTATCATGTTTTGCAATCATTCTGAATACATCCAGGCTCATATCCTGAGGGTTGGAAGTGGAGAACCTGATTCTCATTTCAGGTACTGCTTTAGCCACCTGATCAAGCAGCTGGGCAAAATTTACAGCGGTTGCCTGCTGCATTTCCGAGGCTTTGGCAAAATCTTTTTTCGGCCCGCCTCCATACCAGAGGTACGAGTCTACATTCTGTCCCAAAAGGGTAATTTCCTTGTATCCGTTGCGCCCAAGATCTTTGCATTCTTCTAAAATCGAGTGTGGATCCCGGCTCCTTTCTCGGCCTCTTGTAAACGGAACCACGCAGAACGTACACATATTATCACAGCCCCTTGTAATGGTTACGTAAGCAGTTACGCCGTTCCCTCCCAGACGGACCGGGTTGATATCTGCATAGGTTTCTTCTTTCGAAAGAATCACATTGATCGCATCCCTTCCGTCTTCTGTTTCTTTTAGAAGGTTAGGCAAATCCCGGTATGCATCCGGGCCGACTACTAAATCAACCAGCTGCTCTTCTTCCAGGAACTTGGTTTTCAGCCTTTCGGCCATGCACCCGAGGACGCCGACCGTCATATGCGGTCTTTCTTTCTTCAGGTTTTTGAACTGGGAAAGGCGCATTCTTACGGTCTGCTCCGCTTTTTCACGGATAGAACAGGTATTCAGCAGAATAAGGTCCGCTTCTTCTATCTTAAGTGTTGTGTTGTACCCCTGTTCATTAAGAATAGAAGCTACAATTTCGGAATCCGAAAAGTTCATCTGGCAGCCGTAGCTTTCTAAGAATAATTTCTTGGAATTGCCGTCCCGCTCCGCAATTGCAAAAGCTTCACCCTGTTTTGTTTCGTCTATATATTTTTCCTGCACGATAGTCTCTGTTTAAGTTCCAAACGATAAAAGCCCAAAGTTCCCGACATTAAATTTTAAAACTTCAAACTTTTGAATTAATTTGCAAAGATACAAAATATTGTGACAGAATGGCAGGAGGATTTTTTAATTAAATTCGGAAAATAATTTGCGATGCTCCTAATTCCGTGATCCAAAAATTACCATGATTACCGTTTTTAACGGCTGTCTGAAATAAGGGTTCTGATATCTCTTTTTAAAATATTCTTGTTATTTTATGCAATAAGACAGCCATTCCTTTCATCTAAGATCAGAATGGGCAAAAGCAAAATTTATCTCCAGGAAACTTATAAGCATTGCTGCTATTTTCATCATATCCTGTTATTCTATGACAGCTAACAGACATCATCATAATAAAAAACTTCGCTGTACAGCGAAGTTTTTTATTATGATGTACGAAATTTTAAGCTCTTACAGGAAGCTCAGAATTTTTACGCCCTGTTTCCTTAAGCAGCAGTGAAATCAGGATAGCCAGAATGATCCCGACGATCCAGAATAAGACGGAACTCTGAAAATGTTCTGTACCGGGTGCCGTTCCCAGGCTTTTCCCGAACCATCTGCTGAAAACAGGACTTAACAGAGTAGTTACCCCAAACGTGATAAAGTTAATGGCTCCTGTCGCACTTCCTTTCACGAAATCAGGATTTGCTTCTTTGATAACCGAATAAGGAATCATGGCAGCACCGGACCCGAGACCGAGTATGAACATGCTTATTTTTGCAGGATATAATTCCGGCAGGAATACCAGCTGAAGCAGGCTCAGGATCATGAGAAGCGCCCCACCCACAAGAACTGGCTTCCGTCTTCCGATCTTATCAGTTATAAATCCTAAAAGCGGACACCCGAATACCCAACCGAATGCGACCATCGCACTGGTAATGGCTGCTTCAGAGAAAGAGAACTGCTTGTCTTTCTGAAAAAAAGCAACTGCCCAGGTCATTGCAAAGATGGTAGTAGGAGCAAACAGTAATCCTGATACAATTCCGCACAGCCATGACTGCGGATTTTTAAATACGATTTTGTACGGCTCAAAATAGCCGACAGGTTTCGATTCTGTTTCAACAGATTTTTCTTCCCTTTTTTCCTTTGGAATAACAAAAAACAGGCAAAATGCTGTAATAACAGTCGCGATCCCGGACCAAAGCCAGAAGGAATTGATATTGATACCCTGTTCTACCCACGGCCCTACAATAAACTGACCGGCAGTACCGCCCAGCATTCCGATGCATTGGGTAAAACCGATTGCGGTTGCAAGGGATTTGGAAGAAAAACCTTTACTCGCCAGATAGACACAGCCGGGAAAAGCAAATGCACAGCCTGCACCCTGTAATAACCTTCCGGTTATTCCCGCAACCTGACTTGAAAGCAAAAATAAGAGACATCCAATTCCCAAAATCAGCGTTCCGATAAAAAGAGACCTTTTGCCGCCGAACTTATCCAGTGCAATCCCGGCAATAAGACTGCAGGTAGAATAGGTGTAATAATAGGTCCCGACCATATTGATCAGCTTCAGTTCGGTGGTATTGAAATTATTGACCAGTTCAGGAATCATTACTGCAGGTGCAGACCTGATTACATAATCCAGGAAATAAAAAATCAGCCCGAAAACCCAGGCAATAATATACAGTCTCTTCAGGGAGTCAGTCATTACAGAATATCTTTAATATGTTTATAGTTACTTTTTACCGTATCCAGTGCTTCTTCCATTTTACCGCCGAGCATCAGCTGGGTCATTGCCTTGGTCATTCCCAGCACCTGTTCAAGTTCCACTTTCGGAGGTAAAGCCAGGGCATTCCGGTTGGTAAAGATATTTAAAAGGTACGGACCGTCATGATCGAGACATTCCCTAATGGCATTTTCAACTTCTTCAGGCTTGGAGACATTCTTTCCGGGATAGCCCATAACCTGGGCAAGCATGGCAAAATCAGGATTTACCATATCCGTTTCATTGTCCGGCATTCCGGCTACTTCCATTTCCAGCTTTACCATTCCCAATGACCTGTTGTTGAATACAATAAGCTTTACAGGAAGTTTATACTGGAAAATGGTTGCCATATCTCCCAACAGCATAGATAAGCCTCCATCCCCGCACATGGCGATCACCTGCTTTTGCGGATGGGCCAGGGCCGCACCTATTGCCATCGGCATTGCATTGGCCATGGATCCGTGATTGAATGAGCCCAGCATTTTACGTTCGCCCGTTCCGGTAACATACCTTGCTCCCCAAACGCAGCACATCCCGGTATCAACAGTAAAAATGGCATCCTGTTTTGCCAATTTATCCAAAGTATGGGTTACAAATTCCGGCTGGATGGCATCTTCAGTCCCGGGATCTTTTACATAGATCATCTGGTCTTCTTTTACTTTTTCATAAAACTCCAGCTGCTGGTTCAGGAAATTGACATCTTTTTTCTCATCCAACAGAGGCAGCAGGGCTTTTATGGTCTCTTTTACATCGCCGGTAAGCCCAATTTCCAGCTTTGCCCTTCTTCCCAGCCTTTCGGGACTTTCATCAATCTGAACGATTTTATTTTTTACGGGCATGAATTTCTGATATGGAAAATCAGTTCCTAAAAGAACGAGTAAATCGGCTTCATGCATTGCGTGGTAAGCAGAAGGAAGGCCCAGCAAGCCTGTTAACCCGACTTCATTGGGATTATTCGGCTGAATGGCCATTTTCCCACGGAAGGAATATCCTACCGGTGCCTTTAAATATTTTGACAGCTGTATCACTTCAGGACCTGCCTTTTCAGCGCCTATTCCGCAGTAGAGGGTGACTTTTTCGCTTCTATTAATAAGATCAGCCAGGCTTCTCAGTTCTTCATCAGAAGGACGAATGACCGGATTTGTTTTAAAAATTGTATTGGAAGTCACCGCTTCTTCTGCATCCAGCTCGGAAACATCCCCGGGAAGCCCGATGACAGACACGCCTTTTTTGGAAATTGCATGCTGGATAGCCGTCTGCATGATCCTCTGCACCTGTTCCGGCCTGGTAATCATCTGGTTATAATGGCTGCAGTCATCAAATAACTTTATGGTATTGGTTTCCTGAAAATAATCCGTTCCCATTTCTTCACTTGGAATAGTAGAAGCAATGACCAGCATCGGAAGGTGTGAGCGGTGGGCTTCATAAACACCGTTAATCAGGTGAATGTGCCCCGGTCCGCAACTTCCGGCACATACCGCAAACCCGTCAAGTTCCGCCTCAGCCGCTGCAGCAAATGCTCCGACCTCTTCATGCCGTACATGAATCCACTCAATACTGCTTTTTTTCACTGCCATATTGAGGTGGTTGAGGCTGTCTCCGGTTACTGCATAAATTCTTTTCACGTTTGCATTCTCGAGCATTTCTACAATTTGCTCTGCTATATTTTTCGCCATAATTGATATTTTGATTTGGTTTAGAATAAAGTCTTAAAGCTGTAAAGATTATGCCATTATCCCGTTTCAAAGCATAATAATACCTTAAATTTTAATTAAAAAAGCTTTGCAATATCATTTTGCAAAGCCTTTTGTATTTTAAATATTAATTATTCCTGCCGTCAATAGACAATTAAACTTTTTTGTTCCAAAAATCTACAATATTTCAATCTGATTTCTCAGCAGATCTTCAAATTCATCCCTTTTACGGATCAGGTGGGCTTTGCCGTCCAGGAAAAGGACTTCTGCCGGCTTCAATCTGGAATTGAAGTTAGAGCTCATTTCAAAACCGTAGGCCCCTGCATTATGGAAAACTAAAATATCGCCTTCCCTCACTTCGTTCAGTTTCCGGTCCCATGCAAACGTATCGGTTTCACAGATATTCCCGACTACGGTATAAATTCTTTCTGCGCCTTTCGGGTTTGATAAATTATTGATCTGATGGTAAGAATCATAGAACATCGGACGGATCAGGTGGTTAAAACCCGAGTTTACCCCTACGAAAACCGTTGCTGTCGTCTGTTTGATGACATTGGCTTTTACCAGAAGGTATCCGCTTTTCCCTACAAGGAATTTTCCCGGCTCAAACCACAGTTCAAATTTTTTCCCTGTTGATTTTGAAAATTCGGAAATCACTTTTTCTACTTTTTTACCTAACGTTTTTACATCTGTTTCTTCTTCACTGTCCTGATAGGGAATTTTGAAACCGCTTCCCATATCCAGGTATTTCAGGTTCGGGAAATGTTCGGAAAGTTCAAGCATAATATCCAGGGCCTGCAGGAACACATCCGGATCCTTGATCTCGCTTCCCGTATGCATGTGAAGGCCTTCCACGTTCAGGTTGGTGCTTTTCATCACTCTTTCGATATGGCGGACCTGATGAATGGAAATACCGAATTTACTGTCGATATGGCCTGTGGAAATCTTGTAGTTTCCGCCGGCAAAGATATGCGGATTGATCCTTACTAAAATCGGGTATATATTTCCGTATTTGTTCCCGAACTGTTCAAGAATAGAAATATTGTCAATATTAATATGCACACCCAGGGTCATGGCCTGTTCAATTTCAGCCAGGTCTACACAGTTGGGGGTAAAGAGTATTTTTTCCTTGGTAAATCCTGCTTTCAGTCCTAATTTTACTTCATTGATAGAGACACAGTCTAATGAAGCACCCAGGTTTTTGATATACTTTAAGATATTGATATTCGTAAGTGCCTTCGCAGCATAGAAGAACTTTGTATGTTTTAAAAAAGAAGAGGTGAGTTTTTCATATTGCGTCTTAATAGATTCAGCGTCATACACATACACCGGTGTGCCAAACTCATTGGCAATCTGTAATAAATCTTGTGAATTCATAAGTAATGGGATTAAACTTCTTTTTTATTTAAGGAAATACAAATGTAGTAACAAATTGATTATATTTTGAAACCAAACCGGTAGAAGATTATCCTTATAATTTACCCTTTCACAGAATAAAAAACTTTATTCAGGATACAGATAGTTTTTTATATCAATAATATGACAATTAACCGACCGGTATTGTTGACTTCAGGGTAAAGAAGCTTAAGATGTCCTTGAACAGAGGCAACAAGCCATTATGATCTTTTGCAATTTTAAGCCTTATCAAATAAGGACGTATAAGAGGATTTATATTTCCTGAGATCAGTATAATTATATCCTACTCGCTTATTTAGGCAGCGGCAATGTCTCAAAATCGCCTCGGATGAGGGCAAGCTGTAAATCATTATTAAGATCGGATGACTGGAACAGCAGGTCGATTTTAAGTTTGGAAAGTTTGCTTAAGGTCTGAATCTGTGTAAAAAGCTCATAAAATCCATAAGAAACCACTTTACCGTTTTCAACAATTAAAAATAGTTTTTCTCCCAGCTTCCTTCCCGTCCCCAGCCAGAGCCCGTTTTTCTTTTTGAAATTGATTTTATTTTTAAAAGCTTCCACCTCATTGTATTCTTCCAGTTTACTGATAAACTGGACGGCCTTTGAACCCTGTGTGAAAGATTTGAACTTCAGGATCGGCTTTTCATCTTTGTTCAGTTTGTTCTTTTCTACGATATACTTTGAATTTCTGTAATACAGCCCGAACGGAAGAATTTCCCTCTTTCTGATTCCTTTTGAATTTAAAATCAGCTTGGCAATAATATCGGTTCCGGTAAGCTCATAATTGATCTGTTCTGTGTCTTCCTGAACAGCTTCCCATCTTTTGGACTTGGAATTAAATATTTTTTTTGAGAATTTATTGATGTCCTGAACATGATCCGAAAAAATAATTCTCCCGGATTCATCCTGGAAATAGACAAACCCCTTTTCGTTGGGAAGATCCTGCGTAAGCACTTTGATCTTGTTGATATAAGTCTTGGCATTGGATTCTTCATGATGCTCCTGGATGATCTCGTTTTGGGTATCTTTTAAGATCAGCAGCTTGAACAGCTCCAGAGTCGCTCTTGCATCACCGTCTGCCCGGTGGTGGTTGGTAAGCGGGATTCCGAGGGATTTCACAAGTTTACCGAGGGAATAGCTTGCCTCATCCGGAATCAGTTTTTTTGCCAGCGGAATGGTATCCAATGTATTGATCTTATAATCATAACCCAGCCTTTGAAAAGACTGGCGCAGCATCCTGTAATCAAAATCGATATTGTGGCCTACCAAAGTGGTATTGGCCGTAATTTCAATCACTCTTTTGGCTATTTCATGAAATTTCGGGGCCGTCCTGACCATTTTGGGGGTAATATTCGTGAGTTTCTGCACGAAGGGCGTAATATCGCTTTCAGGATTAACCAGGGAAATAAACTGGTCTACAATTTTCTGCCCGTCATACCTGTAAATGGCAATATCTATAATGCATTCTTTCCTATAACCTGCACCATTGCTTTCTATATCGATAATTGAATACATTTAAATCTGTACAAATTTCATTTGATTAATCTTAATACGGCCACCGGAAAAAGGTCCGGATAACAATAATTTAATAACACAACTTATGCCATAGCTCCTGCAGTATTGATTACCAGGCAGTGCTGACCCCTATAGAACAGCAAAAGAATAAAACCCTGACTACTGAATCATTTAATCTCCGGTAAAGGCATCCTGCTAAAATAACAAAAATTCTACAATTATCTCTTTCTTCCTCCCAGTCCAAGCATTCCGAGGATCGCTTTGGCACCTTCACGCATCAGGGTACCGGTGAAAGTCCTTCCTGCCTTGCTTTGCAGAATCTGCTCAAACATTCCGGGCTCTTCTTTTACCGGTTTTGTTTTCTGTCCCGGAGCAGCCTTCTGAACCGCCTGTTCCATTCTTTTAACCAGGATCTCATAAGCTGATTCGTTGTTTTCCGGTTTTTCGTACTTGGCAACCAAGGCTGACCTGCCTGTAAGCTCAGTTATTTCAGCGTCATTCAGCACATCCATTCTGGATTCGGGTGAAATCAGGTAGGTATGGACCAGCGGTGTCGGGATTCCTTTTTCATCCAGCGCCGTAATAAATGCCTCCCCGATTCCCAGGTTCTGGATCAACGTGGAGGCATTATAAAATTCCGTTTCCGGATAGTTTTCCACCGCCTTGGAGATTTCTTTTTTATCCTTTGCCGTAAACCCTCTAAGGGCATGCTGAATCTTTAATCCCAGTTGGGACAGTACCGCTTCCGGAACATCACCCGGAATTTGCGTGATGAAGTAGATCCCCACTCCTTTTGAACGGATCAGCTTTACCATGGTTTCAATCTGAGAGACCAGCGCTTTGGAAGATTCATCAAAAATAAGATGAGCTTCATCAATAAACAGAACCAGCTTAGGCTTTCCGCTGTCGCCCTCTTCAGGAAAAGTCATATAAATTTCCGCAAAGAGAGAGAGCATGAAGGTGGAGAACAGCTGCGGCTTACTCTGGATATCCGCCACCCGCAAAATATTCACCACCCCTTTTCCGTCCCTGGTCTGAAGCAGGTCATGGACATCAAAGCTTAACTCCCCGAAGAAACCTGAAGCACCCTGCTGCTCCAGAGCAACTATCGATCGCAGGATCGCACCTAAAGATGCCGGGGAAATAGAACCGTAGTCTGACGAAAGCTCAGCTTTTCCCTGCGCGTTCTCCGTAACATACTGCAATACTTTTTTCAGGTCGTTCAGATCAATCAGAGGCAGCCCTTTATCATCACAATATTTAAAAACAATAGACATGATGCTTTGCTGTGTCTCGTTTAATTGCAGGATTTTACTTAATAAAACCGGACCGAATTCTGTAACCGTGGCTCTCAGCTTCACGCCTCTTTCCCCGGAAATCGTCATCAGTTCTACCGGAAACGCCTGTGGATTGTAAGGAAGCTGTGTTTTTGCATACCGTTCTTTAATGGCCGGATTTTCGGTTCCTGCTTCTGCAATTCCCGAAAAGTCACCTTTAATGTCCAATACCAGAGAAGGGATTCCCTGATGGGAAAGCTGCTCTGCAAAAACCTGCAGGGTTTTTGTTTTGCCCGTTCCTGTTGCCCCGGCAATAAGACCGTGGCGGTTAATGGTCTTCAGCGGAACCGCAACATTCACTTCAGTAACCACTTCACCGTCCAGCATCGCTTTTCCTAGTATAATATGGTCTCCTTTCGGAGTGTATTTCGCGTTGAGTTCTTTAATAAACTGTATTTTGTCTGCCATTTTTTCTTTTTAACTTATAAATATAAATTTTTTCAGGAGATTTATGAACAGGAATTCAAATATGATTAATTTCAGGTCCGGATACGCTGTAATAATCTTATGCCAGGAATAAAATTTTGAAATATTGAACGTTAACGATAGAAATCAAAGTGCGTAAAACTTTATAGATGTATTCTATCAATACAGATTTCTTAATTTTAATATGATTTAAAAAATAAAACACGATTTTTGTACATCAATAATATTAAAACTGTTACACTATATAATGAAAGTCGAACAAATATATACCGGATGTCTGGCTCAGGGTGCGTACTACATCGTATCTGAAAATGAAGCTGCGATCATTGATCCTTTAAGAGAAATAAAACCTTATCTGGATCGTCTGGAAAAAGATAATGTCGCTTTAAAATATATTTTTGAAACCCATTTCCATGCAGATTTTGTCTCAGGACACCTGGATCTGAGCAGGAAAACAGGGGCACCTATTGTATACGGGCCTACGGCACAGCCTGAATTTGAAGCGATTATCGCAGAAGACAGTCAGGTTTTTGAAATCGGGAATGTAAAAATAAAAGCACTTCATACGCCGGGACATACGATGGAAAGTACCACGTACCTGCTGATTGATGAGTCCGGTACGGAAACCGCAATCTTTACCGGCGACACCTTATTTTTGGGAGATGTAGGAAGGCCGGATCTTGCCCAGAAAGCGACCAGCCTTACGCAGGAAGACCTTGCCGGAATTTTATACGACAGCCTGCAGACGAAAATCATGCCTCTGGACGACAGCATTACAGTATATCCTGCCCATGGTGCAGGTTCGGCCTGCGGAAAAAACATGCAGAAAGAAACCGTTGATATTTTAGGCAATCAGAAAAAAACAAATTACGCTTTGAATCAGCCGGACAAAGAATCTTTTGTCAAAGAAGTTCTTGACGGACTTACGGCACCGCCTAAATATTTCGGAATGAATGTGGCCATGAACAAAAACGGCTACGAGAGCCTTGATACTGTCATGGATAAAGGGCTGACCGAAATTGCGGCTGATGATTTTGAAGCATATGCCGAAGAAACGGGAGCGTTGATTCTGGATACAAGAAGCGCGGCTGAATTTTGCAAAGGATTCATCCCGAATTCTATAAATATAGGCCTGAAAGGTGATTTTGCCCCTTGGGTAGGCACTTTAATTGTTGATGTAAAACATCCTTTGCTGTTGGTAGCAGATGAAGGAACAGAAGAGGAAGTTATTACAAGACTGAGCCGTGTAGGTTTTGATCATGTATTGGGATACCTGAAAGGAGGCTTTGCAGCCTGGAAAAACGGCGGCAGGGAAACGGATGAGGTGAAAAGAATCTCTCCGGCAGAATTTGCAGAGCAGTTCACGGAACACTCAAAAGTGATCGATGTCCGTAAAATATCAGAGTATTCTGCCGAACATGTGGACAATGCTTATAATAAGCCCCTGGATATGATCAGCGAGTGGGTGAAAACCATTGACGATTCCGAGCATTTCTTTTTACACTGTGCAGGAGGTTACAGAAGCATGATTGCCGCCAGCATCCTTAACTCCCATGGCATCAGAAACTTTACTGAAATTGAAGGTGGTTTCGGCGGTATTAAAAAAGCGGAAAAATTTCCTACTTCTGATTTTGTATGCCAGTCCAAAACACTGTAAGATTCAGGAAGGCCAGTCTATGGAAATTCTTAATAAAAAAGGTTATTGAAGCATATAACGGAATAACATGGAGGAATGTTGAAGCCATCCGGGATGAAAAAAATACAGGGAAATGCCGGCAGGACCTTACTAAGAAATATTAATTTAAACCAACCTAAAATTATGTCACAGAAATTCCAGGAAATCATTGACTCCGAAAGGCCGGTACTGATCGATTTCTTTGCAACGTGGTGCCAGCCGTGCAAAGTACAGTCTTCGGTTCTCAATACCGTAAAGGAAAATGTGGGCGACAAAGCAAGAATCATTAAGGTGGATGTTGACCAGTATCCCGCTATAGCTTCCCAGTACGGAGTACGCGGAGTTCCTACCTTAGCCGTGTTCAAAAAAGGAGAACTGTTATATAAAGAAAGCGGCGTGCATGATGTGAACCGGTTGACGCAGATTTTAGAACAATATATTTAGCTTAATTAAAAAAAGATAAATTGATTGTCGCAGATTTTCGCGAAAATTGAAATCTGTGAAGATCTTCATAAGTTGTGAGGGAATTAATGTTCAACTTACTTCAAACCTGAAATTTCAAAATCATCACGGTCATTCAGGAACTGGAAGTGGCTTCTGAAATCCCTTAATTCTTCGCTATTTAATTCTGCAGTAACGATATTTCCGCTTTTTTCAGAAATTTCTTTGCCATCCGCAAAAAAGCAGTGTGAACTTTCCTGATAAAAAAGGTCATTCCCGTCAGTGCCTATCCTGTTTAGACCAAACACATAAGACAGGTTCTCAATTGCCCTGGCTTTTAATAAATGCTCCCAGGCTCCTACTCTTTTCTCCGGCCAGTTGGCCACATACAGAATGGCATCATAATCATCATTATTTCTCGCAAAAACAGGAAACCGGAGGTCATAACATACCTGTAGCAGAAGCCTGAAACCTTTATAGCTGACGATTACCCTTTCTTTTCCTTTGGAATACACTTTATCTTCTCCGGAGAAAGAAAACAAATGGCGCTTGTCATAAAAATCAACCCGGGAATCCGGCTGCACGAAATACATCCTGTTGAAAAACTTCCCGTTTTCTTCCACCGGTGCACTTCCGCAGAAAGCCGCATTTTTCTCAAGGGACATCTTCTTTAAAAACCCAAGGGATTCCTGATTCCTGTCCGAGACTTCCGAAGCATCCATACAGAAACCGGTCGAAAACATTTCCGGCAGAAGAAAGAGATCCGCTTCTTTATTCTGCAGTTCTTTTTCTATGAATTGAAAGTTGGCCGCTTTATCTTTCCAGATGATATCCGAATTCAGTCCTGTAATCTTCATAACTTTATTAAAAACTTCTTTAAAAATACGCTTTTTCAATGAGTACGGTTTTATTTTTGCTGCAAATATTCATTGAATATCATCTGAAAAGTATAATTTATGAAGAAACTGTTTTTTATCGTGATGCTGATCTTTGCAGGCACAGCTGCAGATGCGCAGGCATGGACAGGAAAAGGAGATCAGAAAATCAATGCAGGAATAAGTGCGTGGGGTTACGGAACAGGAATTACGGGAACCTATGACTACGGGCTGAATAACCTGATCTCTGTAGGTGCCGGGCTGAATGCCTATTTTGGCAATTACAAAGATAATGACAATGATAACCGTGTTTTTGTTTTCGGAAGGCTGAATTTCCACCTGAAAGAAACTTTGCAGCTGCCTGAAAAACTGGATATTTATCCGGGAATCGATATCGGGGTTGTAGGAAGCGACTTTGGGCTTGGTGCCCACATCGGTGCACGGTACTTTTTTACTGACAGAATCGGGGTATTTGCAGAAGTCGGCAACAATGGCAGCCTCGGGGTTTCCATCAATTTATAACAAATCATTACATTATATGACAAAGCTTCCTGAAACGGGAAGCTTTTTATTTGGCATCCTTTTGATAATTGTTACCTTTGCAAATTAAACATAAAAAGCATTAATGGAAATAGCAATCAAACTGTTTCAATTTATATTGAGCATTTCTATCTTAGTAATTCTTCATGAGCTGGGGCATTTCTTACCGGCAAAATACTTTAAGACCAAAGTTGAAAAATTCTATCTTTTCTTCGATCCCTGGTTTTCTCTTGCCAAGAAAAAAATCGGTGAAACCGAATACGGTATCGGATGGCTTCCCTTCGGAGGATATGTAAAAATCGCCGGAATGGTGGATGAAAGCATGGATACCGAACAGTTGAAGCAGCCCGCACAGCCATGGGAATTCCGGGCCAAACCGGCCTGGCAGAGGCTGATTATCATGCTGGGAGGCGTAACGGTTAATTTTTTCCTTGCGTGGCTGATCTACAGCTCACTTTCCTTTTTTAACGGGGAAACCTATACTGACCTTACCAAATTCAATAATGGCATCGGGGTAACGGATGCCGGCAGAAAAATGGGATTCCAGAGCGGTGACAAAATCATCAGCATCGATGGGAAGCCCGCTGAGCGGCTGGAAAATGCATCCATTAATATTTTACTGGGTGATAACGTAACGGTACTCAGAAACGGCAAAGAGGTAACTTTCCCAATTGAGAAAGACGGAGTAGCCGACGTTCTGAAGCAAAAAGAGGCCAAAATGTACATTACCCCGAGATTCACCATGACGGTTGACTCTCTGGTAACGCCGGCAGCCAAATCATCCGGACTGGCAAAAGGCGACAAGGTACTTGCTGTCAACGGAAAACAAACCCCGTTCTTTGATGAGGTAGGTGTTGTTTTAAATGAAAACAAAGGAAAAACGGTACAGATTGATGTACTGAGGAACGGACAGCCCCAGACCGTTGCGGCCCCTGTGGATAAAAACGGTAAATTAGGAATCGCTGTTGACCAGAAAAGCATTGCCGGCGTTGTTACTGATAAAAAATATTCTTTCGGTGAGGCGATCCCGAGAGGTTTCGTAAGGACTATTGAAGCTTTAACCATGCAGGTAAAGCAGTTTAAAATCATGTTCAACTCAAAAATACAGGGATATAAAAATGTCGGCGGACCGATAGCCATTGTGAAGAACATGCCGGTTGACAGAGATGCAAACGGTGATGTTTCTATCAATTGGGCTGCATTCTGGAGCTTCACTGCAATGTTCTCCATATGGTTGGCTTTTTTAAATTTAATTCCGATCCCGGGATTGGACGGCGGTCATGTTATTTTCACTTTGTATGAAATGATTGTCGGAAAACCGGTTCCTCAAAAAGTATTGGAAAATGCACAGATGATCGGGGTTATCTTCCTGTTGGGACTGATGCTACTGATTTTCGGAAATGACATTTTCAAGATTGTTACCGATAAGTTTTAAAAAAATAAAAATTATCAGCAAAAAATTTGCGTGGTTTAAATATCCGTCCTATATTTGCACCACTTAAAAAACAAAGGACCTTCCTCCTTAGCTCAGTTGGTTAGAGCATCTGACTGTTAATCAGAGGGTCGCTGGTTCGAGCCCAGCAGGAGGAGCAGAAAAGACTTACAGAAACGTAAGTCTTTTTTTATGTTGAGGATTAAAATAATTTTTAATTACCGGTTTATTTTAATTGATTGAAAAATAGTCGGATAGCGTTAAGAAGCCCACCAACACAGGAAAAATCTGCTTATTTATAAAATAAAATTTGCATGATATTAATATTCATATTATATTTGCACTACTTAAAACGAAGGACCTTCCTCCTTAGCTCAGTTGGTTAGAGCATCTGACTGTTAATCAGAGGGTCGCTGGTTCGAGCCCAGCAGGAGGAGCAGAAAAGACTTACAGAAATGTAGGTCTTTTTTTGTGGTGTGCAATGGTTGATCGTTTCTGAATCCTCTGTTTTGCATAAATTTTGTATAATTTTCCCCTAAAAATCATATGTGCTACAATTTCAATAATAAAAAAGTCAGCCTGAAAAAAGCAGCGGAAGACCTTAATGCAGAAGGATACGAAGAAAAGGAGTTTGAATTGAAAGGCAGCATCAATGCATTTACCAAGCAGACAGCTCCAGCCATTCCAGCAATCGTCAACCATAACGGGATTGTCCTCATGAATACCTTCTGGGGTGCAAAAGAGAATCCGGATGCTCCGACTAAAGGAAAGAACCTGAAATCTGAAAATACCCACACTTTCTACCGTAAAATTGAAAAAAACCGGTGCCTGATCCCGGCCTCTTCTTATTTTGAACACAAGACCGTACCTGTACAGGGGAGAAAAACCCCAACAAAGGTAAAGCATGAAATGTTCTGGAAGGATAAAATGCAGTTTTATATTGCCGGGTATTTTGATGAATATGATGACGGCAGCCTGGGCTTCGGCCTGGTAACCACATTGCCGAACCCGGTACAGGCGGAAGTCCACAACCGGATGATCATCACCCTTGACGCAAAGATGGGCAGGGCATTTCTGGATCAGGAGCCGATTGAAGAATTTCAGTTTCCGAACTATTCGCCGGATCTGGAATATGTGAATTTAGAACCGGAGAAGGTACAGGATACTTTATTTTAACCTGAAGAAAAAAAAGAAAAATGAAAAAGCCCCGATTAAGGGGCTTTGCTTTTAAGAAAACAACGGAGAAGAATCCGCATTTTTTTGTATCGAGATAATACTATTTTTTAATAACAAAGCCGGCAGCATAATGCCGCAACCGTCTTTTTCGTAAAACACACCTCTGACATTGAGATCATCCAATAGGGCTTCCGTTATTTCAGAATGGATTTTTCTGAAATATTCTTCGTTGTCAAATTCTAGTGTAATTTTTTCAATCAAAGTCTTGATTTCTATTTTCATATTGAGATATTTTGTTCTTTCAATTGTACTTATTTTAACACAGACAAGAATTCTGCCTGAACAGCAATCTGCTACCTGATCATACATTAAGTTTTATGCCACAATCCACTTTTTATGAAGGAACTGCAGAGATTTATTATTTTTAATGAAACATCAGACTGAATTCCGAGAATGATGATGTTATTTCCTTACATTTGCAGTTTTATATCCAGCCTGAATTCCAGGCGAAATATTTTGATTACCAACAATAAAACTGCATACTTTTTGTTTATGCTAATAGCTTGAAGAAACAACAAATGTTAATTAACAATCCGAAATATTACCCTCTCTTTTTTCTCCTTTTTTTCATCGAATCTGTTTATGCGCAGAATACGGCCAACGGAAGGATTGTAGATGCCAAAACCAACAAAGAAATAAGCGGCGTGGATGTCTTCATTAATGAAAGCAACAAGCCTGTGCTTACCACTACCTCGGGCAACTTTACGGTTCAGTCTGACAGCATTATTTACAAATTAAAATTTTTAAGAAAAAACTATGCGCTAGAAAACCTAACGGTTACTCCGGAAACGGCCTCCAATATTTTTGTAAAGCTTTCACAGGAAAAAGTGAGCAGCATTGAAGAGGTAGTGATCCATAACGAAAAACCTAAGTATAAGAACAAGAAGGAAAACCCGGCTTATGCCATCATGCAGAAAGTCTGGGAGCGGAAAAGAAACAACGGACTGGATAAGTTTGACACCTACACATACAAAGAGTATGAAAAAATCCAGTTTGATGCCAATAACCTGGACAGTGCTTTTATGAAAAGAAAAATCTTTAATAAACTTGATTTTATCTTTGAATATGCAGACTCTACCGCAAGCGGAAAAATGGGCCTCCCCCTTTTCCTGAATGAAGCCGTATATGAAAATTACGGGGAAAACAGGCCGTCAAAAAAAAACAAAAGGCTGCTTACCGCACAGAAAACTTCAGGATTCCAGGATAACCAGATTATTACACTGACTGCCAAAAACCTCTACCGGGACATCAATATTTACGATAACACATTAAATTATTTTGATATCGGATTTCCGAGCCCGGTGGGAGAAACGGGATTCAGTACATACGATTATAACCTGATTGATACCATTTCAATCCGCGGAGAAAACGCTTTCAAGATCCGCTATCAGCCGAAAAGGACCGAAGTACTGGCCTTCCAGGGATACCTTTATATTGATACCGACAGTTATGCGGTTTTAGGGGCGACCCTGAAATCTACACAGAAAATCAATGTTAACTTCATCAACGGGATTTCAACGGAACTGGAATATGACAATCCTGATGAGAGTACATTCCTGCCCAGGAAATTTGTGACTGAAATTGAAATGACTCCGTTTTCAAAAAAGAAAACCTCCAAAAGCATTGTTGCAAAACGGTCTGTCGATTATTCGGATTACGAATTTAACAAGCCCCTTGAAGATAATATTTTCAAACGGAAAGAAGAGGAATACAATGACCGGTTTGTAGACAAGGATGATGCTTACTGGCTGAAAGCACGGCCGGATTCGCTCTCAAAAAGCGAGCAGGGAATTTATGATATGCTGGACAAGCTTCAGCAGACCCCAAAGTTCAACCGCCTTGTAAAATTATATGAAACCCTTGGTTCCGGATATTATAATGTAGGAAAGAGCATTGATATAGGCCCTATTTTTTCTGTCTACGGAAAAAATGAAGTAGAAGGCGACAGGATAAGGCTCGGAGCAAGAACCTACTTTACCAGAAATGACCCTTGGCGGGTACAGTTCTATACGGCTTACGGTTTTAAAGACCAGCAGTTAAAATACGGAGCAGAAGCGAGATTTATGTTCAACAGGGTAAACAGGTTTACCGTAGGAGCCGGAACGAGAAGGGATATCTTACAATTGGGAGTGCAGCTTACCAATGATGACGGGATTATGGCAAGGACATTTGCTTCCTCAACCATTTTTGCAAGAGGAGAAAATGCATCTTTAAGCTCTTTAAACCAAACCAATGTCTTCACCTCTATCGAGCCGTGGAAAAACTTCCAGATCAGGCTGGACGGAAGCATGCAGAGCATCAAATCTGCCAATCCTGATGGTTTTAACCTGATGTATTATAAAAACGGGGATCTGAGAAAAACAGCCAACGATTCTCATTTTACGTTGAGTCTAATCGCAAGGCCGGGAGCCAAATTCTCGCAAACCGGTATTGACCGGTATGAGCACGGAACATTGGCCCCTACCATTATTTTAAAGTACACAAAAGGAGTTGAAGGCTTATTCGGATCAGATTTTAATTATAATAAGCTGCAGTTCATGTTTTATAAGCCGGTGCTGATCGGCAGCTGGGGCAAAACGCTGGTTAATTTTGAAGCCGGGAAAAATTTCGATACCGTGCCTCTGGCTTTACAGAACGTAATCCCGGGAAACCAGTCCTATAGCCTGGCAGCCAATACTTTTGCGCAGCTAAATTATTATGAATTTGTTGCCGATACCTATACTACGCTTCATCTTGAGCATCATTTTAACGGTAAAATACTTTCCTATATTCCTTTAATCAAGAAATTAAAACTGAGGGAAATTGCATTTATCAGAGGGGCTTACGGTACGTTAAGCGAGGCATCAAAAGCCATTAATGTAGCCGGATTCAAATATTCAGCGCCCAGTGAGCATATATATTATGAATATGGAGTAGGTATTGAAAATATAGGTTTCGGAAACCTCAGGATATTCAGGGTAGATTTTAACTGGAGGGGAAATTATCTCGACAGGCCTGATATTTCAAAGTTCGGAATTAAAGCCGGATTTCAGTTCGGCTTCTGATACAAAAATCTCCTTCAAAACGAAGGAGATTTTTTATGCAGGTATGGTAGTATGGATCATTACGATTCTAAAGGATAATCTTTACAGCCGTTGCAGTGTGCTACGATATACACAATGTTACAGGTCGGCCGCTGCCCTTCAGGAATGCTGCAATAAACATCACAAGGCAGGCATCCGTTATCCGGAACAATTCCGCCTGTGACATGCTTAAGTTCCTGCCTGTTGATTTTTTTTAAATTTTTCATATTAATTATTTTTGATTTAATCAAATATATAAAAATATTTCACTGCAAACGGATTAAATGAATAAAATATTATCCTGAATGTATATAACAAAAAAATCCCCGGTTTTCCGGGGATTTTAAGTCTTTATAAAACGCTTGTGTTATGCGTTTGCTTCTACAGATACAAAAGATCTGTTGTTTGCTTTCTTTCTGAAAACTACTTTTCCGTCTATTAAAGCGAACAAAGTGTGATCTTTACCGATTCCCACGTTTGCACCCGGGTGGTGTTGAGTACCTCTTTGTCTAACAATAATATTTCCGGCAATAGCCTCCTGACCTCCGAAAATCTTTACCCCTAATCTTTTAGAGTGAGATTCTCTACCGTTTTTGGAACTACCAACTCCTTTCTTATGTGCCATTTTATTCTAAGGTTTTTTGGTTTAAATTATTCTGCGCTTTCAGCAGCTTCAGCATCTGCTTTTTTTGTTGTCTTTTTAGCAGGCTTCTCTGCTTTTTCAGCTCTTTCAAATCCGGTAATCCCGGTGATCTGAATCTGAGTTAAAGATTGTCTGTGACCATTTTTCACCTGGTAACCTTTTCTTCTTTTTTTCTTGAAAACGATTACTTTATCAGCTTTTACGTGGTCAAGGATCTCTGCTTCTACAGTGATTCCGCTTACAGCTGGGGCGCCTACAGTGATTGCTCCGTTTACGGTAAGAAGTACTTTATCAAAAGATACTTTACCTCCTTTGTCTCCTGACAAACGGTTTACAAACAACTTCTGGTCTTGCTCAACTTTATATTGAAGCCCTGCTATTTCTACAATTGCAAACATTGTTTATAGATTTTTTTAGTTATTTCGAGGTGCAAATATATGAATTATTTTTTAATCATCTCAAATTCAATCCAATCTTTTTTAAATATAAATTTTAACTATGTATTGAATAATTTATCACAATAAAGTGATAAAACTTTCCGTTAAATGTAATAACTTCGTGTTAATCAAAATATTTTATATGAAAAGAAATTTTAATTTCCACCTTATTGTGGGAGCCATTGCTGCACTTTCCCTGTCAGCATGTAATGACGACACCATGGAAACTCCGGTAACGGAGCAACAGACAGAAAGCCTGAAGCCGGAGCAGCCGAATGCACTGGAAAAGGTTTGCTATTACGTAGATCAGTACTGGAGTTCAAACGCAGTCCTGACAACTTCGCTCCAGAATTCCACAGATACCAATTTTATGAATGCGCAGATGACTAAAATTGCAGGCCTGTGGGGAAGAAGCAATCCGACATTAAGGTTCGTGAATGACCCTTCAAACTACAATTCTACATACAATGCGATTTCCTATTCCACCGGAAAAATTTATTATGGCTATGCCATTTATTATGATGCCAAAAACAAAGGCGGAGATATTGTGAATGCCATGATCCTCGCGCATGAATACGGACATCAGCTGCAATACATCTTTGGACTGCCTACAGTAAGCGAACCTACAGCAAGGCCCAATGAGCTGGAAGCAGACGGTTTTGCCGGCTATTACCTGAGAAGACCAAACGGATACAACCAGACCTCCTTTGCTCAGATTGCCGCCGCCTATGAGTTTGCACAGAGCATCGGCGATTACCAGACCACCAGTCCGGGGCACCATGGAACTCCGCCACAGAGAAGATCAGCAGTACGTCTGGGCTTTTTACTGGGGCAGTATGACCTTACTGCAGCTGCATTTGATTATAACTTCTTCTACTACTACCAGGGCGTTCTAAACGGAACCTATAAGATGGGAAAAAACACCCAGTATCCTGAAATTGATGCTTATATGACTCAGTATATGGACGAACTGAGAAAAATCCAAAGCGGGGAAATTTCTGCAGAAGCATTTAAAGAACTTAAATAAAAATTCATTCATTCATTTTCGATATTATTATTCAGGAGGTAAGCATTGGTCTTACCTCTTTTCTTTATTTAAATATCCGTAAAGTTTATTTACTTTTGACGCATCATATACATTCGCATGAAAAGAGACCTTTATATAGATTTTGCAAAAGGCATGGCTACCCTTTCCATTATTTTTATCCACACGGCATTCTGGTCCGGGCAGCTTTACATTCCGGCTGAAGTAAGGGTATTTTCCCTGGTGTTTGATGTGGCGCTGTTCTATGCATTAAGCGGAATTACCTCAGGATCTGATATTGGAAAGACATTTTACAGGTTATTGAAACTGCAGATTACGTATATGATCTTTGTAACCCTGTTGTTTTTTCTGGATTATTTCTTCAAAGTTTTCGGGCTTGCTTTTTTTTCAATGGAATGGCTGCAGAATTTCTATACGACTTTCGGATCAAAATATGCCGCTACAGATATTTCTGCAGTTCCCCAATGGGAAAACCTCGGCAACTGGTACCTCCATGAATACAGCAATGCAGACACTTTCCCCGTAGTAATGGGCAGTTTCTGGTATCTGAAAGTGTATTTTATACTGACGGTTTTCGGGGTTCTGGTTTTAAAATTCTTTCCGAAGCACATCAACTGGTTCATTGGGCTGTGTGTGGCTTTAACACTGATATTTAATATATTCCCGGAAATGTATCCCACAGGACAGGTGGGTTATGTTGCATTTTACATGACCGCATTTCTGGC
This sequence comes from Chryseobacterium sp. JJR-5R, assembly GCF_034047335.1. Taxonomy (NCBI): domain Bacteria; kingdom Pseudomonadati; phylum Bacteroidota; class Flavobacteriia; order Flavobacteriales; family Weeksellaceae; genus Chryseobacterium; species Chryseobacterium sp. JJR-5R. Next base: position 155,262 of record NZ_CP139137.1, on the reverse strand, counting down.
TGCTCATAAGATGAAAGGAAAAAAGATTCCGGAAAAGATAATCCCCGTTTTATACGGCATTGTAGCTTTAGCCTTAGTATGGATGTTCTTCTTTTACGGAAATGGAATCTTTTATAAGATCAACAGGAATAAGTTTCCGCCGAAGATCCCTTATATCATCTGGGCTTTATTTTCACTGGTAACCCTATTTGTTTTTTACAACCGGTTAAAAATTACGAAAGAAAGTTTTGTTACCCATATCGGCAGGAATGCCATATTCTTTTATTTTGCACAGGGAATAAGTTCGTCATTGGTCTATTTTCTGGTAACCCCATTAAAAGACAGTATGCCCTGGTGGATCCTGATGGTTTTAATATACATCATTAATATTTTCTTGGCTTTCATAATTTCCGGCGGACTGAAAAAAGTGGACGGATGGGGGTGGAAAGCATTGCAGTTCCTGAGAATAAAAACGGCTGTTAAATAACAGCCTTAATTTATCTTCTTCTTCCGCTTCTGGTTATCAAAGCGATAATGATAATCAGCAGGACCGCTCCGGCAATAATATACATCGGATCTGCATACCATTCCGTAGTGGTAGTGGTTTTAGAACTGTTTTCTTTGGTAACCAGTTCTCCGGCAGTATCCTGGGCAAAAGCAGTAAGAGACATCAGTACAGAGAATGCTAATGACAATAAAGCATTAGCCTTATTTTTCAGAATTGTAATTGTTTCCATTGTTTAAATTTTTAAGTTATTTTTAGATCAACAATCAAAAAAGAGACCATCTGTTTAAAAAACTGCAGTAAAATTGGAATTTCAATGTAAAACAGGAAATAACAATAAAAGGCTCGTTCGTATCACAAATTATTTTAATTTTACGGAAAATTTAAAATATGTTTAAGTTGAAACTTCCTACCGACCCGAGGTGGGCAAATATCGCAGAGGAAAACATTGAAGAAATTTTAACGGACCATGCCTGGTGTGAGCAGAAAGCCGCTACCAATGCCATCGGGCTGATTACCATGCTCCCGGAATACCCTGAAATTGTAACAGAACTTCTTGCCATTGCCCGGGAAGAACTGGACCATTTCAATCAGGTGCATGAGATCATTAAGAAAAGAGGCTACACTTTCGGGCGTACCCGAAAAGATGATTATGTAAACGAACTTGTACATTTTATCCAGAAAGGAGGAAACAGGGATAGCCTTATTGTAGATAAGATGCTTTTTGCCGCGATGATTGAGGCCAGGAGCTGCGAAAGATTTAAAGTGCTTACCGAAAATATTAAGGATGAGGAACTGAAAACCTTCTACAAAGAACTGATGATCTCGGAAGCCAATCATTATACCACCTTTATCGGTTTTGCAAGACAGCTTGGGGATCCCGATAAAGTAAATGCAAGATGGGAAGAGTGGCTGGAATATGAAGCCAGGATCATCCTTTCTTATGGAAAAGGAGAAACCATACACGGATAAACTATTTTGAAAAAACTGACGTTTGAAAACTTTGCCAATTTTTTCCTGAAAAACTTTTTTCAGGGACTGGTCATTATCGGGCCCATCGGGCTGACCATTTTTGTGATCTGGTATGTTGTTTCGTCAATTGATAACATTATCCCTTCAGTGGCAAGGGAAATTCCGGGACTGGTCTTTATCTCAACAATTTTATGCACCGCAATTTTAGGATTCTTAGGAAACAAATTTGTGCTGGGAAAATTCTTTTTCGATTCCATGGACCGTTTACTGGAGAAAACACCCGGCGTTAAACACATTTATACCCCAACCAAAGATGTGATGTCTTCATTTGTCGGAGACAAGAAAAAATTCAATGACCCGGTCTGGGTAAAAACCAATGAAAACCCGGAAATCTGGAGAATCGGGTTCCTGACCCAAAAAGAGATGGCGGATGTGGAAAAACACAATTATGTTGCGGTTTACCTTCCCCATTCGTATGCTATTTCAGGCTGGGTAATTGTTACTGAAGAAAAAAACATCAAGCCTGTTGTCGGGATGACGGCGGCTACTGCCATGAAATTTGCCGTGAGCGGCGGTGTTGCGGGTTTTCATTCAGATGACAATATCTTCAAAGCACCGGAATAACTTCCTTTTCAATCCTGTACAGAACCCTGTATTTTCCTGATCAAATGTATTATACTTTGGTAAAAGGGAGATTACCTGTATCTGCTGTACACAACATACCGGCTTTATCAGATATAAGCCGAGCGTTTCAGATATTCAGATCAAAAATAACAACCAACAAAACAATACGATAACATTAAAAGATGGGCAAAGCTGCAATCATAGGAGCCGGGGTTTCCGGCCTGAGCATGGCAAATTATTTAGAAAAAAATAATATAGACTATCACCTCTACGAAAGAAGAACGCAGAATGACCTGAAAGGGCACGGGTTTATCCTTCCCAAAGAAGGCATTGAGTTTCTTTCCAATATCATTAACATTGATCACCTTTACGAAAAAGGCAGTTTCCTGAAAAAATACATCCATTACAGCCGGAGCGGGGAAATCATTTCAGAAAAAGACCTGGATGATGTTTTTGTAGTTTCAAGAAGTGCACTGATTGAGATTTTGGCCAACGGAATCCCTTCAGACAGGCTTTCATACGAAACAACAGTAGCCTTAAACGGTTTCTCAGACGGAAAAGCGGACATCCTGATTAATGACAATACAAAACTGGAAGCTGATCTGGTTATTGCATCGGACGGATCAAGAAGTAGGATCCGAAGGAAAATTTTCCAGGATGAGACCATGAAAGCCGTACTGGAAAACGAAGTGGTCAATATTATTGAAAATGAAGAACTTGCCGCACAGATAGAAAGCAATTTCCTGAAATTCCACCATGAGAACGGAGGTCTCACCTTCGGCGTTTTAAAACTTTCTTCTTCAAAAATCCTTTGGTACTGCCAGTTTGATATTACTCGGTTTTTTATCAATGAAGACTACACGCCGGACTGCATCAGGCAGTTCATGCTTGACAATTTCGGTGACTGGAACCCTTTGGTTTCTTCCATTATCGAAGGTTCAGGCTATGAAAATGCCCACATCTGGAGGGTATATGAACTGGAAAAGCTAAATCCGTTTTACCATGAGAATGTGGTATTCATTGGAGATGCAGCCCATCCGCTCATTCCTTTTACCAGCCAGGGGGTTACCTCTGCACTGAAGGATTCCTTTACATTAACCGGTCTTCTGACCAAAGGAAATAACCTTCAGGAAACTTTCCGGACATATGAGGAAGAAAGAAGGCCTGAAATCGACATTCACATCAGAAACGGGAGGGCTTTGCTTGAGCAATTCCTGCTGCCTCTGGACGAACAGCCAAAAAATACTTTACCAATCTCTTATAAATAACAGATGTTTACAAATACAGATATTAATTTCGAAGCCCTGAAAAGAAAAGCCTATAACGGCAGATGGGCCACACTGGAAAACGGGATCATCCCTTTGACGGCAGCTGATCCTGATTTCAGGATGTCACAGGAAATCGAAAACGGAATCATTGAATATATCAGGGACGGCTACTTAAGCTACGGCCCTTTTTCCGGGATTCCGGAATTCAGGAAAAGCGTTGCCGAACATTTCAATACGGAAAAGAAAGGAAACTTTACCCCGGACAATGTTTTAGCCGTAAACAGTGCAGCTCAGGGCATGTTCCTGATTGCAAAATATGTTTTAAATCCCGGAGACGAAGCGATTATTTTTGACCCTGTCGATTTCCTTTTCAAAAAAACAGTGGAAGCGGTCGGAGGAAATATCAGGCTGTGTTCAGTAGACGCTGCAACAGGCGATATCGATCTTGAGATGCTGGTTTCCCTAATCTCTCCCAGAACAAAACTAATCAGCATCTGCAATCCCCATAATCCTGTGGGAAGGGTATATTCCAAAGAAATTTTGAAAAAAATATCAGAGATTGCCGCAACTCATGATCTTTGGGTGATGAGTGACGAAATATGGAGTGACATTGTATATGACAAGAAGGAATTCAATACCTATTCCTCGGTATCTGAGGAGGCTAAAAATAAAAGTTTTACGGTGTTCGGCTTTTCAAAATCTTTCGGGATTGCAGGGCTGAGAATAGGAGCAGTTTTATGCAATGACCAGGACCTTCTGGATGATTTTACGGAGAAATCCAACTTTAACTCTACCATTGAAGGCGTTTCTACTTTATCCCAGATTGCTGCCAGCGTAGCGATTGACAAGGCAAAACCGTGGTTTAATGATTTCCTCACCCATTTACAGCACAACAGGGATCTGGCTCACAGCATATTAAGCAATTCCGGGATCCTCACCCCGAATCTTCCGGAAGCTACCTTTGTAATATTTCCTAAAATAGAAAAAGGCATGTCCAGTGATGAATTTGCCCAGCATGTACTTAAAGAAGGAAAAGTCGCCGTTGTTCCGGGCTCGGAAAGATGGTTCGGAAAAGGTGCCGAAGGGCATATCAGGATCTGTTTCTCCACTTCTCAGGAAATCCTGACCGAAGGGCTTAACAGGATGATCAACAGCTTTTAAATAATATTCCCACAGGTTTCACAGTGATACGAATTTAAAATTCTGTATGATGCAAAACCTGTGGGAATACTGTATTATTATTTCTTAGAAATTTTATAGAGTTTGCCGCTGTCGGTAATTCCATACAAGTTGCCGTCCATTCCGTTCAGGACATCCCGGAATCTTTCTTTCTGGTCCAGAAGCAGCCTTTCTTCGCCCACTACTTTGTTGTCTTTCATGACAATCCTGTTAATGTGCTGTCCGCTTAGGCATCCGATGAATAAATTGCCCTTCCATTCAGGTATATTCCCGGTATAGAAAGTCACGCCGCTCGGGGAAACTACCGGATCCCAATAATAAACCGGCTGCTCGGTTCCTGCCTTCTGTGTCGTTCCGTTGTTGATTTTCTCCCCGGAATATTCAATGCCATACGTAACGTCTCCCCAACCGTAATTTTTCCCCGGCTGAATCAGATTGATTTCGTCTCCGCCACGAGGCCCCATTTCAATATCCCAGAGCTGTCCTTTCTCATCCAGAGCCATGCCCTGCGGATTCCGGATTCCGAATGCATAAATTTCAGGTTTATATCCGGAGGTATTCATAAACGGATTTCCCGGAGCAGGTTTCCCGTCTTTGGTAATCTTTAAGATTTTACCTAAATAATTATCTGTTTTCTGAGCATACACCCTGGTCTGCTTATCTGACCGTTCACCTGTGCTTACAAATAAATTCCCGTCTTTATCAAACTGCAGCCGTCCTCCGTAGTGCTTGTCTCCATCATAAGAAGGCGTCGCCCGGAAAATTACCTGTACGCCTGAAATATTTTTCATATCTGCAGAAAGCTTTCCTTTGGCCACCGAGGTCAGATTACCGTCTCCGAAAGGTTCAGAAAAAACAAAAAACACCATATTATTGGTCTTGAAATCGGGGTCTAAGGCCACATCAAGCATTCCGCCCTGACCTTTGTCATCCACTTTAGGGAAGCCTTCAATTTTAGAAACCTGCTTTCCGTCGGCTGATACTACATTAATAAAACCTGATTTTTCCGTGATCAGGAATCTGCCGTCCGGCAAATTGATAATCCCCCACGGTTTTCCCAGGTCTTTATTCAGCACTTCTACTGTATAGGGCGTTACTGTCTTTACAGGAGTAATTCTGGTCTGCCCTTTAAAAGCAGGCTTATAACTTGTATTGGGTTTCTCTTCCTTTGCGGAAGGTTCGCTTGGTTTACCTTTTCCCTGGCAGGAAACGAGCATGATTCCAGAGGTAAATAAAAGAGGTAAGAATACTTTTTTCATAATCAAAATTAAGAGGTTACAGAATAAGATAGAAAAATTGGTGCCACAAAATCCGGTTATTCAAATAAAGCAAAGCAACATCCGAAAAGGTGCTGTTTTTGTATATATGATCATTGATTTAAAATCTACGGGCTAATTTTCGTAAATGTTAAATACATCTTTAATCAGAAATTTCTTTCGTATTTTTGTTATACAAGATCACATTTTTTATGCAGTTTAAATTAGAATCAGAATATAAACCCACCGGTGACCAGCCCCAGGCCATTGAAAAACTTACCGAAGGCATTAAAATCGGTGAAAAGTACCAGACCTTACTGGGAGTAACCGGATCGGGAAAGACCTTTACAGTGGCAAATCTTGTACATAATGTGCAGAAGCCTACCCTGGTACTGGCACACAATAAGACCCTGGCCGCACAGCTTTTCATGGAGTTTAAAGAATTCTTTCCTGAGAATGCCGTGGAGTATTTCGTGAGTTACTATGATTACTATCAGCCTGAAGCCTATATCGCAACATCAGGAACTTATATTGAAAAAGACCTGAGCATCAACGAAGAAGTTGAAAAGCTGAGACTCTCGGCAACGGCCAGCCTGCTTTCCGGAAGAAGGGATGTGCTGATTGTGGCCTCCGTTTCATGCATTTACGGTATCGGGAACCCTACGGAATTTCACAAATCCCTGATTTCAATAGCCATTGGCGAAAAAGTAACCCGGACCGCTCTTTTACATGCCTTGGTTAATGCATTGTACTCCAGAACGCTGAATGAGTTCCAGAGAGGGACCTTCCGTGTAAAAGGTGATGTTATTGATGTATTTCCGGCCTATGCAGACAATGCCGTAAGAATTCAGTTTTTCGGGGATGAAATTGAAAAAATCCAGAGTTTTGATCCCGTTTCAGGAAATGTCACCGCGAGCTTTGAACAGATCCAGATCTACCCTGCCAACCTTTTTGTAACTTCAAAAGATACTTTAAACGGTGCTATCAGAAGTATTCAGGACGACCTGGTAAAACAGGTTGATTTTTTTAATTCCGTTGAAAAACCGCTGGAAGCCAAAAGGCTGCAGGAAAGAACAGAGCTGGATCTGGAAATGATCAAAGAACTCGGCTACTGCTCGGGAATTGAAAATTACTCCAGATACCTGGACGGCAGGATTCCCGGAAGCAGGCCTTTCTGCCTGCTGGATTATTTCCCTAAAGATTACCTGATGGTGATTGATGAAAGCCACGTAACCGTACCGCAGGTTCATGCGATGTACGGAGGCGACCGCAGCAGAAAAGAATCCCTGGTGGAATACGGCTTTCGGCTTCCGGCAGCGATGGACAACAGGCCTCTGAAATTTGAAGAGTTTGAAGCCATCCAGAACCAGGTTATCTATGTATCTGCCACACCGGCCGATTATGAGCTGGAGAAAACCGGCGGTGCTTACATTGAACAAATCATCCGTCCGACAGGGCTTCTGGATCCCATCATTGAAATCCGGCCTACCATCAATCAGATTGATGACTTAATGGAAGAAATCCGAAAGCGGGCTGATGTGGACGAAAGGGTTCTGGTAACAACATTAACAAAGAAAATGGCAGAGGAACTGACCAAATATTTCACCAAATTCGGTATCAGGACCCGGTACATTCACTCTGATGTGGAAACCCTGGAACGTATCCAGATCATGCAGGATCTGCGTGTAGGCCTTTTTGATGTCCTGATCGGAGTGAATTTATTGAGAGAAGGGCTTGACTTACCTGAAGTTTCTTTGGTGGCCATCCTGGATGCAGACAAAGAAGGAATGCTGAGAAGCAGGAGGTCGATGATCCAGACCGTAGGCCGGGCTGCAAGAAACCTGAACGGAAGGGCTATCATGTATGCCGATAAGATCACAAAATCAATGCAGGCTACGCTGGATGAAACGGATTACCGTAGAGCAAAGCAGATAGAGTACAATGAAAAGCACGGTAAAGTTCCTGTTGCTTTAAATAAAAAGATTTCTGAAAGCCTGGTGGGAAGGACCAAGGATTTCCCTGACGAAAAATATACACAGAAAGAGATCCTGCAGAAAGTGGCTGAAGCCAAAGCGACTTATACTTCCGGAGATATGGAAAAGGTCATCGGACAGAAACAAAAAGAAATGGAAGCCGCTGCCAAAAACCTTGATTTCATAAAAGCGGCAAAGCTAAGGGATGAAATTGCCGCCTTAAAAGGTTAAAGAATATAAAATGTCAGCATAAAAAACTGCTGTTGAATAACATCTGAAAATCATTAACTATAACTTATAAACATGAAAAAAGTAACAGGTATCGGCGGAATTTTCTTTACATGTAAAGATCCTGAAGCCTTAAAAGAATGGTACAGGAAACATCTTGGAATAGAGGGAAATGAATACGGAACTACCTTTGACTGGAAACAGGCTGCTGAGTCAGACTCCAAAGGATCAACCACCTGGAGCCCGATGCCGGAGACGACATCCTATTTTGAGCCTTCTGCCAAAGAATTTATGATCAACTATACCGTTGATGACCTGGAAGCATTGGTTGAAGAATTAAAAAAAGAAGGCGTGGAAATTCTGAATGATATTGCAGTATATGACTTTGGAAAGTTTATTCACATCCTTGATCCTGAAGGCAATAAAGTAGAACTCTGGGAACCTATTTAACCGCAATGATCTGTCTGAATAATAATTTCGGCGGCATCTCTGATGCCGCCGAAATTATATCTTAATCTTAGAATTTATACGTTTTTGTTTTGGGCTTTTCATAATTTACAGTACCTCCTCGGATAGGAATCAGAAGATCTGAAAGCCCATTCAGCTTGATTTCATAAATTGTTGATAATTGCATTCCCAGCTTTCCTTTAGGCATCCCCTGACGCTGGAACCATTCTAGGTAACTTATCGGCAGATCTGCGATAACCGTCCCCGCATATTTCCCAAAAGGCATTTTAGCGGTGCAGATTTCCTTCAATATCTCCGGATTTATTCCTTCTGTCATTTTATCATTATAGTATTAAATCAATTTTCTTTTCCAATGCTTCATTTTTGTCAGGAAGCTGCAGTTCAGGGATATCGTCTTCAGAAAACTCATTTCTGTAAACCTGGATCAGCAATAAGGTAAGGGAAACCATAATCGGCCCGAAAATCAGTCCCATAAAACCGAACAGGTTCATTCCCATAATAATTCCGAAAACGGTATTTAAAGGGTGGATATCCTCCAGTTTTTTAAGCAGGGTAAATCGAAGCAGGTTATCTGTTACACCGACTACGACTAAGCAATAGGCTGCCAGTCCTAGTCCTGCACCGGTATTTCCTTCCGCAATCATGAAGATACAGACCGGCGCATATACAATGGCAGCTCCCACTACAGGAATCATTGATGCGGCAGCAGTAAGAGCGAAAAGCAAGACCGGGCTTGGTGCCCCGAAAATGAAGTACCCGATCAGGGCAATGATACCCTGGCCAAGTGCTACCACCGGAAGGCCGATTGCATTAGCCATGATCAGTTTTCTCATTTTCTCACCAATCATAGAAACGTTTGATCTTTTCAGGGGAGCGGATGAAGAAAGGATCCTTTCAAAAAACCGTGGCTTTTCGAGCATGAAGTAAAGAATAAAATACATGGATGCGATCACGGTAAGGGTATTTACCGTCCCGCTCAAAGCCTTTGTAGAAAATTGCCCGACACTGCTCTGAAGCTTACCCATATTTTCTTTACTCAGGATATCAACCTTGATTTTAGAATAAACATAGGTATGTATTTTTTCCAGGAATACATTGAACTTGTTCATATAAGCCTGGGCATTCCCGAATTTTTCAATCAGTAAATCCCCGATAAAATAAATCGGCAGGATAAGGATAATAAGGCTGGCAACCATCAGGACAAGCGCTGCAGCCCAGGGTTTCCATTTTTTTTCTTCCTGAAGATAAAAATTATATTTCCTGCATACCACATATATGGTAATAGCGCCCAATACCGAAGGTATAAAAAGCGCAAGATTAAAGCAGATTAGACCTGCCATGACCAAAATAATAGCAAGTAATGCTACCTGCTTTATTTTAGTACTGCTTATTTGTTGTTCTTTATTCATCATTTCTTATAAGTTATTTGTCTCGGTTTTCCCAGGAAAGCACAATACAGCGAATACATCACAACCATGATAAACGGAGCGGTTGCAATGACCCCGATTCCGCAAAGTATAATTCCGGAACAGGAAATTATGATTCCCAAAACAGTCGTTCCTAAAAACGTGCCGTAATTTTCTTTGGCTATGCTGAATGTTCTCCCTAAAGCATCTGTGGCACTGGCATTGTCAAAAAGGAGAATAGGGTAACCCAGCATCAGTAAAGGATAAACAAAAAATACAGGAATGACGCAGAAAAAAGCCGCTACTGAGGAAATAAGACTTGAAAGCAGGCTATAGATCAGAATATTGACAAAATTCTGCCGGTAACCGATAAATAAATCAGAAAATTCAATAGGTTCTTTGGTATTGTACTTATTAACGATATAGATCAGGCCTACATACAGCGGAGCCAGTAAAATCCCTAAAAACCATGACAGGGAAAGATACAGGGTAAATCCGGGGGCTGCCCATATATTATACCCGGAAAAATTATCACCATAGCTTTTCATATCGTCGGCAAAGCTCATGGAATTGAATCCGCTCAGGGCCTTTATTATAGACCCCCCGATTAAATAGATAACCATTGCTACAATGGCATATAAAAAGATGCCTTTGTACATTTCGAAAGCGTGTGAGATAACAGAGCCTGTAGTCCTTTCCGGAACAGAGCCCTGCAGATCAAATTCGTTAAATTCTGACATGATGTGTGTTTTAATGTTGTTCCTCCCAAATTTAACTTTTTTTTGAAAGAAAAAACATTGAACATTTAAAATTTACTCCTTCTCTGTAAAAATTGTTTTATAAAGTGAGTAAATCATAGCATTCCAGAAAGGAAATGTAAACAATCCGCCGATAAGAAATAAGGCAAACCCGACGTATTTAAAGATAACCGCAACCATGACACAGACAAATATTTCCAGGAAATACATTTTTAATGCCTTAAAATTCAAAGAGATGGATTCAAAGATTGTTTTGTTCATAAAAAACATAATCGGCGCAACAAAGATCGTAATACATACCCATACGAACGGCAGGATAACCAGCCTGAATGTCATCATATAAACCATGAACCAGAATAGATAGAAGGCGGCATACTTAAAAAAATTAAAACCGTTGTAGCCAACAAACAGGTCTCCGATTTCCGGTGTCTCATTCAGATCGATTTTCCTGAAAATCTGAAACAGCCCGAGGTTTAAAGGATATAAAAAAACAAGTATTCCTAAAAATGCATAACTGAAATACTGTGAACTTTCTGTCTGCCCCATCGCCTGTGCTTTCTGAAGATACGCTTCAGTGCTCACCTGGAAAGCGTCAACAAGTTCCTGCTGCTGGTCCCAGATGCCGTATTTTGAAGCAAAGAAAAAAAATGCCGTGAAAAAGATGACAAAATAAATCACTGAAAACATCAGCTGGTAGATGAGCGTCTTATTCCAGTAGAAAAATGCCTGCTTCAGTATAAAATCCAATCCCGGTTTCTGTGGATATCTGTTTTCCATTAAAAAATTTTGTGCAAAAGTAATCATCAATAATTACTTTTGCAGAATGTTTTCAGTGAAACAACAAAAATTTATGGAAATGGATGAACTTTCGCTCCGGAAAGTCCCTTTTTTCTTTATGATCGACTTTCAGGCAGAGAATATTGAAATTTTCAGACAGGAAGAGCTGATAAATTCAGACCTGCTGATTGATTTTCAAAACTTTTCAAATACATCGCACCAGCCTGCCCTGCATAAAAATATTGAATGGAAATCGTATCCCGAAACCCTGGAAAGCTTTAAAAAAGGGTTTGATAAGGTGCAGGAAAACATCCACCTCGGAAATTCTTATCTGACTAACTATACCCGGAAAACCAAAATCGAGACAAACCTGACCCTTAGGGAAATATTTTTTCATTCAGGCGCGAAATATAAAGTTTTTTATAAAGATTTTTTTGTATTTTTTTCTCCTGAAACTTTTGTGAAGATCATTGACGGAAAAATTCTTACCTATCCCATGAAAGGCACCATCGATGCCGCCCTGGAAAATGCCGAGGAAACCCTGAAAAATGACAGGAAAGAAAAAGCTGAACATTATACGGTGGTAGATCTGCTCCGGAATGATCTCAGCATGGTGGCAGATGATGTGAAAGTGGATAAATTCCAGCACATTGATTTCATCAGGACCCGGCAAAAGGACCTGTACGCCATGAGTTCGGAAATATCAGGAAATATCAAGCCTGAATTTAACGGAAAGGTAGGAAGCATTATGCAGAACCTGCTGCCTGCAGGCTCTATTTTAGGAGCCCCGAAATCTAAAACAATGGAAATAATTTTAGATGCGGAAGGTTATGAAAGGGGTTTTTACACCGGAGTCTGCGGTTGGTTTGACGGTGAAAATGTAGACAGCTGTATTATGATCCGGTTTATAGAGAAAGAAGGTGATACGCTTTATTTTAAAAGCGGCGGCGGGATTACCCATATGAGCAGGCCGGAAGACGAGTATCAGGAAATGAAAAATAAAATTTATGTCCCAATTTATTGAAAGCATCAAAGTAGAAGACCAGGAGATTTTCTTATCGGAATTGCATCAGAAGCGCGTAGACCAGACTTTTGCCCACTTTGGGAAAGAAGGCTCTGTAGACCTTGCCAAGATCTATAAACAGCTGGACCATGACGGAGACGGGCTTTTTAAGCTCAGGGTTGTGTATGATCTTGACAAAAAAGTGCGTACCCAGATGATTCCTTATGCCATACCGGAAATACAGGATTTCCAGCTGGTGGAGAATAACGGCTATGATTATTCCTTCAAGTTTGAAGACCGGAAAGAATTGGAAAAAATGAAAATGAAATCCAAAGCAGAGGAAATTATCATTATTAAAAACAACCATGTGACGGATACTTCCTATTCCAATATTCTGTTTTTAAAGGGGAAAGAATGGTACACGCCGTCCACTTACCTTCTGAACGGGGTGCAGCGGCAGTACCTTTTAAAACAGAAAAAAATCAAAGAAACCGAAATCAACATCCAGAACATCAAACAGTTTTCTCATTTCCAGATCATTAATGCCATGAATGATTTCAATAAAAACTTTATTTATCCGCTTGACAAAATTATTAACCTGCCCGGAAATGAAGAATATTTAGACCTCTAAATTTTATTTCTTGATGATTTTTTTAGATTCAAATCCATTTTGATGCATCATATTTAAGAGATAAGCTCCTTGCTGTAAATCATTAAGATTAATATCAAATTCTCTCGAATTAGCAGCATTCTGTCTTATTAATCTTCCCTGCATATCAAAAATTGAATATTTAATAATATTAACATCAGAAGAAATATATACCCTATCAGTTACTACTGTGGGATATATTTTGATGGAGTGATCCTTTTTTGATGATTCACCTGTTGCCAAATATCCTGAGTTTTCTTTTAGATACGGGTATCCGTCATTGACAGCCGGATCTATTGCCCAAACGGTTGCAAAATCCCAATTGATAAATGTACCCTGAGCTTTCATTTGCGCAGTTGTTCTTCCTCCGTCGGTCTGATTCCAGCCGGAAGCATCCGCAACCAAAGCACCTGTTGTATCACGGTCCCAAAAGGCTCTGGTTAAAGTTACGTTCAATCCATAAGACAGCAATCCTCCCGGATTAGTTCCTCCTTGCTGTCCTGTTGCGTAACTGGTTGTAATAAATGCACCATCCTCTTGAAAATAACCAAAAAGCGCACCCGTTCCATTGTTAACCTTGCTTCTGGAATAACAATTTGTAATATTGATTTTTTGTAAATTCTTGCCAAATCCAACTAAGCCGCCGGTAATAGAACCTCCGATAACCGTTCCTGTGGAAAATGATAAACTGACAGATGAAAAATACGAAGCTGCGGTTGCATGCCTTATCATTCCTATCAAACCACCTGCAATATTTTGACTCGCTCCGGTTGCATCTACATTTCCTGTGGCGTAGCTTTTTGTTACATTACTTGTTGTTTCACCTAATAGGCCTCCAGCTATATCACCATCCACATTTCCAGTTGCATAAGAATTTGAAACAAGTTTTGCAGCAGAACCAATCAAGCCTCCCGAAGTAGTGCTTCCTCCAAATGGAAGTTTCGTAACCTTACCAGTTGCATAGCAATTTATGACTTCACCGCCTGAGCTTCCCAAAAGACCGCCTATTCCGGTAGAACCTTTAACAATCCCTGTTGCAAAACAATTCGAAACAGTGCCGGTAGCTCCGGCAGCAAGACCTCCTCCTGAGTAGCCAGATCCACTTGTGACATTTCCTGTTGCTGAGCTATTGGTGATACCATTTTTAATAAGGCAAACCAATCCGCCTGCATATTTTCCGCCGTTAACAGTTGCAGAAGAAGTACAATTGGTAATCGTTCCCAAAACTTCACCGGCAATACTGCCTGTATACATATCACCGGAAAAATAACCTCCGACCAGATTTATATTTTTGATCGTTGCTGAAGTATATACCGTTCCAAACATACCTGCATACATATTGGAAGATCTGTTGATATACATCCCTATAATTTTGTATCCTCCGCCGTCATAAGTTCCGTAAAAAGAAGCGGATGGGCTTCCGATAGTAAAAAAACCTTTATTACCATTCCATGTTGAGCTGACTGTAGCATCTATATTTGCTGTCTGCAAAAAGCTTTTACTCCAATCTGAGTTATGTTCACTTAAATATCTTAAGTCCGTAAGATTAGATATTAAATAAGGATCGTTTACCGTTCCGGAACCTCCGGAATAGTTTTGAGAATGTAAAAATGTATAGAAGAAACCTAATAAGAGAAATAAAAATTTGTTCATGGTTTGTAGCGTAATTTTTTCAAGCAGCAAATTTAAATAAATTATTTATCTTTCATAAATTCAAAATAAGCTTTCTGTACCTCGGCATTGTTTTTCCCATAGGTGTTAATTTCCAATATCTTAGGCTGAACATCAGGTTTAAAGAAATTTTCCAGGACCCGGTCTAATGTAGCTTCTTCATCTACTTTCGTGTAAGAAAACCCGAAATGTTTTGCGAGATGCTCTGCATTTTTATGATGCCTGGTAGCAATAAACTCATCCAGTGCATTCGGGTTGGCATTTCCCGGGCCCGGAATAATCTTGAAAATATTGCCTTCCCCGTTATTAAAAATCATAATTCTTACAAAAGGAGGAATATACTGGTTCCAAAGCCCGTTGATATCATAGAAAAAACTCAGGTCCCCTGTAATCAGCAGGGTGGGATCCGCGTTTTTAATGGCAAATCCCATGGCAGTAGACGTGGAACCGTCAATACCGCTCGTTCCCCGGTTACAATAGATTTTTCTCTTCCCGTAATCAAACAGCTGGGCATACCTGATGGCTGAGCTGTTGCTGAAATGGATATTGTAATGTTCAGGAATCGCCTGTGAAGATGTACGGAAGAAATAAAAATCAGAAAATCCTACCGTATTCAGAAACTGTTCATGCTTTGCATCTTTTTTATCCCTTAAAATATCCCAGAGGTTAAAATAGGGCCTTGGCTCCAGATTAATGAATTTCAATAGTTTGGTAAAGAAAATTTCAGGCCTTGCTTCTATCTTTTCTGTCAGGGCGAAATAGGTATCGGGCTGCCAGACTTCATCCAGGTGCCAGTGCTGTTTCGGCTTGGCACTCCTTAAAAACTGCTTCACTTTTTTAGACACTACGTTCTGCCCTACCGTAATCAGTAAATCAGGTGCATAGGTCCTGTAATCTTCTTCGGTGAAATTAAAAATGTAACGGTCAATATGCCTGAAGAACTTTTCGTGATACAGGTTGGAATTGGCTTCACTCAACACTACAACAGAATGGTTTTTAACCAGCTGGGACAGCTGATTTTCCAGTTCAGGACTGTAGCCCCTGGTTCCTACCAGAATCATAATCCGCTGCGAAGTATTCCAGTCAGCCACAAGGTTCGACGGGATTTCATAATCTTTTTGCTTGATTGTTTTCTCTACGGTAGGGAAAGTCGGGAGCTCAGAGATCAGCTCATACAAAGGTTCCTCCAAAGGAATATTGATATGAACCGGGCCCTGCTTTTCAAAACAGAGCTCGATGGCTTTTTTAAGGGTATCGAAATTAAAATCTTCCGCATTTTCCCGGCTGTCTTCCAGCAGCTGGAAGTCCCCGTAGGAATGCTGATGAAAAAGATTCTGCTGCCTGATCGTCTGTCCGTCAAAAATATCCACATAATCTGTGGGCCTGTCGGCAGTCAGCACCAAAAGCGGGATATTCGAATAAAAAGCTTCCGTAACCGCAGGATAATAATTGGCTGCTGCAGAACCGCTGGTACAGGTAATGGCAACCGGTTTTTTATGGCTCATGGCCATTCCCATTCCTACGAAAGCCGCACTCCTTTCATCTACAATACTGAAACAGTTAAAGCCGTCGGTTTCCGAAAAATGAATCGCCAGAGGAGCATTCCTGGATCCCGGGGAGATGATAATATCTGAAATTCCGTACTGTTGAAGAAGGTGTGCCAATATCTGAATACTTCTTTTGGAAGAATATTTTTTCATAGGACAAATTTAATTTATAATACCGGAGATAAAAAAGAATTTAATTTAAAATCTGTAATTTAGCGCTACGTAAAATTTCTATAAATGGACAAAATACCTAGTGTAGACCTGCGTGATTTCCTTTCGGGTGACCCGGAACGCAAACAGAAATTTGTTAATGAAATCGGAAAAGCTTATGAAGAAATTGGTTTTGTAGCCTTAAAAGGCCATTTTCTTAGTGACACCCTGGTGGATGAACTGTATGAAGAGGTAAAGAACTTTTTTGAACTGCCCACAGAAACAAAACAGAAATACGAGATTCCGGGCATTGGCGGACAGAGAGGCTATGTAGGATTCGGCAAAGAAACGGCAAAAGGCTTTAAAAAAGGAGACCTGAAAGAATTCTGGCATTTCGGGCAGTATGTGACTGAGGATTCACAATACAAAAGCGAGTACCCAGATAATGTAACGGTTGAAGAACTTCCGAAGTTCAATGAAGTAGGCAAAGAAGCATACCAGATGCTGGAAAAAACAGGACAGTATGTTTTAAGGGCCCTGGCTTTGTATTTAGGACTGGATGAATTTTATTTTGACGATAAAATTGCAGAAGGAAATTCTATTTTAAGACCGATCCATTACCCTCCTATTACACAGGAACCGGACGATGCGGTAAGGGCAGCGGCTCACGGCGATATCAACCTGATTACGCTTCTGATGGGCTCCCAGGGAAAAGGCCTTCAGGTTCAAAACCACAAAGGCGAATGGATCGATGCGATTGCAGAACCGGACGAGCTGATGATCAACGTCGGGGATATGCTTTCAAGGCATACGAACAATAAACTGAAATCAACCATCCACAGGGTCGTTAATCCGCCGAGAGAGCTTTGGGGGACATCAAGGTATTCCATCCCTTTCTTTATGCATCCGGTAAGCTCCATGTCTTTAAACGCGCTTGAAAACTGTGTAGATGAAAACCATCCGAAACTGTATGAAGATACTACAGCCGGAGCATTTCTGCATGAGCGGTTAATTGAACTGGGACTGATTAAAAAATAACAGATAAAAAGTCAATAATTGATTGTTCTTGTATTTAGGAATAAGATCAATTATTGACTTTAATTTTTTCACAGCCATTTTTCATTCTTAATTATCCTGTGATGCAGTAAAATTCCGGACAAGGGGTCGACTGTATAACCGTTCCCCACGGACAGATGCAGGTAAAAGAATCGCCGCCGCCGGGATTGCCTCCTCCCCCGTTTCCGGGATCATTATATAGAATACATCTTCCGCCTGAACAAATCTGATCAGCAGCACAGCCTCCGGTTCCGGGGCCGCCGCCTTCGAAACAGTACGCCGGATTATCACCGGCTGAAATTCTTTTTTTGTCTTCTCTTGAAAGTTTTCTGTAATTTTTCATTGTTTTTATGTTTGGTATTTCTTATTCTGTAAGCTTTTCGGACAACACTGTTAACAATTTAAAGTTAAAATATATCTTATTAACAATCAAATTTTTAAGTGATTTTATTCACCAATTAATGAAATTAATAAATTTTATTTAAAAAATATACCACAACAGTTTGATTTATGTATTTTTTAATTATATTTACAGTACTATCAAATTTTTAATTAAAACAATATGAAAAATCTAAAGAAGTTAAACAAAAGCCAGTTAAAAACAATTACGGGAGCAGGAGGAATTAAAACACTTCCGGAACCAGATTTCTGCGTGTATGCATGCGGGAACGTAGTAATCTGTACAACCTGCAGTGATGATTTCAAATGCCCGGATGATTCAATCTAAACTATAGATTTCATCTGCAAATGATAAAACCGTTCCTTTTGGAGCGGTTTCTTTTTTATAAATTATGTATTATTTGAAGTCGGGTTTATAATTAAGCTCTATGGGATTATTATTTTCTTTAAGCGTATTCTGCATTTTTTGTGACATTTCTCGTGAATTCCAGGGCAATCTATTCCCTTTTTCATCAGCATGTACCAATCTCATACCACTGCTTTCAAGCTCTGCAAAAGGCTGACTGTAAAAATTTTCTTCCAAAAGTTTAAATTTAGAAAAACTTAAAATTTTACCTTTTTTTGGAGTAAAAAATACATTGTTGTTTTCATTTTTATAAGATACAAGGCTAAATTTAAAATCATTCGAAGCGTCAGTAATCTGTACAATTAGCCCGGGTAATCCATGGAATATATAAAGACAAAATTATTTCCGCAAAAAGCAAAAGTAAGAAAAACAGTTTTCTCAATATTTTAATGATCAATCAAACAACCTCAGCTGCTGGTCTTTCGCTCCGGTAAACCCAGCGGTTGACAATTTCGGGAATTCTTTTCTGTCAAAGAATTTTTTCCTTCCGATTTTAAAAGTACTGTGGATCATTTCAGCAATATTTCCTTCACCTCTCTGACGGTCAAAATATCTTTTTTCACCCAGGTTCCCGCCGCGCACAGAGCGGATCAGGTTCAGTACTTTTTGGGCACGGTCAGGAAAAGCACTTTCAATCCACTGAACAAAGACCGGTTCAACCGCATCATTCAACCGCACTAATGTATACCCGAAGCTTTTTGCACCCGCATCTGAAATGGCTTTTAAAATAGCCAGCGGTTCTTCACTATTGAGCCCGGGAATAATTGGTGCAACCATTACATTCACCGGAATTTTGCTTTCGGATAATACCTCTATCGCTTTCAGTTTATTTTTCGCACAGCTGGTCCGCGGCTCCATTTTTCTTCTAAGCTCTTCATTAATGGTGGGAATACTCAGAGAGACGGAAACCAGGTTTTGTTCTGCCATCGGCTGTAAAAGGTCAATATCCCTTAAAACCATTGCATTCTTGGTCAGGATATGGACGGGATGCCTGTAGTCCAGGCACACTTTCAGGAGCTTACGTGTTATTTCAAACCGGCGTTCTGCAGGCTGATAACAATCGGTATTCCCGGAAAGTAAAATCGGTGCCGGCTGGTACCGCTTTTTCTGGAAAAATTTCTCCAGAAGTTCCGGTGCATTTTTTTTGACCATGATTTTTCTTTCAAAATCAACGCCTGCGCTGTAGCCCCAATATTCATGGGTCGGCCTCGCAAAACAGTACGAGCAGCCGTGTTCACAACCCTGATAAGGATTCATGGAATATTCCATCGGCAGATCTTTGCTTTTCACCTGATTCACAATGGTCTTAGGAAAAACTTCGGTGAAGGATGTTTTTACCGTTTCGACATCTTCGTCTTCCGGCTCATAAGTATATTTTTCGAAACGGTTGACCACATTTCGCTGAGCTCCCTGACCTTTAATTATATTTTCGTTCTGCATCAATCTGTAAAGATAAAACGGCACATTAATAAACAATGCTTTTTAACAACAAATTTTACACAAAAAAATCCATCGCCTTTACGGTATGGATTATATATGATAATGTTTATTATTGTTGTTTGTATTGCTATTTCAATGCATAGAATTCCACTCCGTGATATTCGTCATCATAGGAGTCTTTGTCAAAATGCCTGTAATAATCCGAGTAGGTATCGTTATACTTTTTATCTTTTTTATTTAATATTTTCTTGATACCGATGATGCTTAATACTGCCAAAAGACCAACTCCCCCTGCCAGTAAAACTCCGACCTCTTTTTTCATATTTCGTCTGATTTATTAATTTTTCTATTGCAAAAAGCATACCCAAAGAATGATATGTATTATAAATTTTGTTAACACTTAACTGGCTCCGGTTTAATCTCCTATATAAATACCTTTCTTTATCGCTGTGGTTTAATTATTGTATCTTAAAGGAAAAATAATATTATGGAAGGACATATCGATAAAATGACGACATTAAGTCAGGTGATGACAAGACTGACACAAAGAGGGATCCACAGGGAATTCAGAATGAATGAAGAAGGTGAAATGAAATTTGAAAATTCTGAAAAAAAATACCAGCCTGACGAACTGACCATCGTAAAGACCTACCGTTTCGAAGGACCGAGCAATCCGGATGACAATGCTGTCCTTTATGTAATTAAAGATACTGACGGCAACCTGGGAATGATGATTGATTCTTATGGTGCAGGAAGCAACTATCCTAAAGAATTTGATGATTTCCTGCGTAAGATCCCTATCCTGGAAAACGAAGAGTTTGATCTTGATTCATAACTTAAACCCCGGAGCTATTTGGTTCCGGGGTTTTCTTTCTCTTTTTTCCTGAAGATGCCTTTCAGAAAAGGTTTTTTATTTTTCTCTCCTTCCGCTTTTATTTCCGTTTTATCTGATGCCTTCTTATCCGGAGCGGCAGATGGTTTGATATCTTTTTTTGCAGCATTGCCATTATCCGGTGTTTTTGTCCCGCCGCCGATGTTGATTCCGATAAGGGTTTTCTTCAATCCCTGCTCTATTCCTTTCCAGAATAAGTTAAAAAATGATTTTGTAGCATCCCTTTCCACATCTTCCACCTTCACATCTTCAGGGAGCTTGCCGGAATCTGATTTTACCAGCAGATTGGCAACAGCAGACAGCAATCCTTTTTTCTCACGGTTGTCTTTATCCAGAATGGCAACCTTCAGATCCTTGTGCCTGAGATTAAAATCACCGTTCAGCCCTTTTGGGCTTCCCCTGAAATTGAAAAGCATTTCCTGGATGTTCCCTGTAGCACTTACGTGAAGGTAAGGACGGATGAAAGGGTTGATGCCCCGTGCAGGAAGGCCGGTAATTTTGCCTGAAATAGTAAATAAGTCCCGCTGATCTGCAACATCAAAATTCCAGTTTACAGTGAGCGGCGCAAGATCCATGAATGAGCAGCTGATCCTGATATCAACTTTTGTCGGCTTCCCTTTCATTTTTGCTGAATTGAGGTTTCTGACATTCATATTAAAATTGCTGAACGTAAGTTTTCCCGGGCCCGCGCTTTCGGGAGTATCTTCTTCATACACCAGTTTTGAATCTTTCAGGGTAAGTGTATTGACAGACAGCGGAATCTTCAGCGACCGGAGCAGCCTTGAATACAAAGGTTTCTCTTTAGGGTCATCCTTAGGGATTTTACTCCTGAAAATATTGGCATCGGCAGACTGAATGATCACTTGGGAAGCATTAATGGATTTCTGATCTGAGAACAGGTCCCAGGTCCCGTCTGCACTGATCTGCCGGGCTTTGATATCATAAAGGTCACTTTCAACAGGAATCGCCCTGATAAACTGAGCCCTAGAAACTACCGGTGCCATTTCAAAATTATTGATCTGGACATTTTTTTCATTAAGCTTAAGAAAACCGGCAGCCATCCGGTAAAACTGCGTTTTGTAAAGGAAATTATTGGTAGTGAGAACGTAATTCTTAACACTCACCGCTATCCCGGAATTATCTTTTTTCGGAACAAGGCGGATATCGTTAACCATAGCGTTAAGTCCGCTGAAACTCAAAGGCCGGTTATCTTTATCGTAAGTAATATCCGAATTTTTTACCGTCACCTTTCTTACAATAATCGGAAATTGTATTCCGCTTGAACCGCTTTTTTTACTGTTTTTAGCATCCCCGGCTTTAACCGTTCCTTTTACCCTGTCTGCAAGAACTTCGTTGATATCAAGCTTGAGCTTTTTGTCTGCAAATTCCAATGTATTAATTGTAAAGGCAACAAGTTCAGCAGACAAGTCCATAGACGTTTTTCCTTCAGCAGTACCATTAGGTACAACGGTAATCTGTTTCAGTTCTCCTTTTTTTGGATTTAAACTGAGGCTTTTGATATTAAAATCCTGATGATTGGAGTATAAAATATCGCTCCCTGACAACCGGAAATCTTTATAACCAACCGGAATAAGCTCTTCGCGGGTTTCCTTATCAAATTTCAGCTGATTGACATCTGCATTGATATTCTTGGCGTACAGAAGCTTCTTGCCGTCAGGCTTCATGATGCGGACAACCGCATTTTTAAGACGTATATCTTCAAGATTAAGCTCAAAATCAGAAGGTTTTTTAATTTTTACAGAAGCTGCATTGGTTGTATAGATTACAAAATCCGGATCATAAAAGTTAGCATGGGAAAGTGTTACCTTGTTTTTTTTCAATACCAGATCTTTAAACTCCATCTTTTTAGCAGCAAACTGAAAAAGTTCTGTTTTTTTAGGATAGTATTTTTTAAACTGATCAAACGTAAGTACCGGGACAAGCTGGAAATTATTGATTGATACCTGCCCGTTTGTGGTTTGTATAGAATTAATCCGTAAAGCATAGACATTATCGGGACGTATAAAAAAATTCCTGCCTCTGATATTATAATTATCAAAAACCACAGGCAGCTGGTTTTCTACGGATTCTTCGGTCAGCTGCAGGTTTTCCACATACAGATCAAGAGCCTCTACGGATATGAATTTTTGCTTCGTATGCCTGAAAATACTGATGTTGCCTTTATGGATCCTGATATTTTCAAACATAACCGGGTTTCTTTTTTTACCCGTTTTTGTATCTGCCGGTTTGGCGAGGATGATATTTAAATCAGGCTTGGCAAGTAACAGGTCAGATGAGTTGATCTGCTTATTGAAAATGGCATCATAGATTCCGAATCGGCTGATTTTCAGGGTATCAATGGTTCCCTGCAACCCTATGGCATCGGTATTCTGAGGGTTTTTGCTGTTTACGGTAATCCCTGTCGAAAGAATATTCCCGGACAGGAGGTCAACTTCCATCAGCTTATAGGAAACTTTATAATCCGTATTGTTTTTGATATATTTTGGAAGCTGGGTTTTAAGCCAGATATTCAGTCCGAGATTAGCCAGTAAGACCAGGATAAGCATAATGCCAAGACCAATGCATATCTTTTTAACCCATTTTTTCATCCTTGTGATTTGATATTAATACGTCAGTTTATATTGTCAATTCAATTACATAACCTTCATGTCCTCTTACATTGATAAATTCCCCGCCGTCGAAGCTAAGATACTGTCCTTTGATTCCGATCAGTTTTCCTGTAAATTCAGGCCTCTTATCCAGGGTAAATGATGTTACTTTTTCAGGTTTCTCAAAAGGATAGTCAAATTTCCAGAGATTTTCGCCTTCACTGTAGAATTTCCGGAAATCTTCAGGAAAATATTCCCTTATTTTCTGTTGAAAATCCGCCAGGTCTACATCGTCTTCCAGATCATCCTTAAGCATTTTCTTCCAGCTTGTTTTATCAGGAACATACTGTTTAAGAGCCACTTCTATCATGCCTGCTTCATACCGGTTTTCCGTTCTCGCGATAGGCAGAGCAAAAGTCGCGCCCTGATCAATCCACCGTGTAGGGATCTGCGTATTTCTGGTAACGCCTACTTTCACTTCCCCCGTATAGGCCAGATAAACGGTATGCGGCTGCAATTGAATGTGTTTTTCCACTTCCAGGTCACGTTCTGCAATTCCGAGATGTGCCGTGGAGAGTTCGGGACGGATGATCGTACCGCTTGCATAAGGACTTTCGAAAAAACAGTTTTTGCAGAACCCCATCCTGTAGACCGGCCTGTCCTGCTGGCAGTTTACACACTGGAATCCGGTATGCTTTATTGTGAGGTCTTTCCCGAACAGCTCATTCATATGGATCAGATCCCCTGAAAGGTTAAGATAATACTGGATCGGCTCATCATTGAAGCATGTCATTTTTAAAATTTGTCCCTGAAACTGCATATTAATTTTATATTACTTTTTTAAGTAAATTTACAGATTATATTTTTCACGAAGTAAATTTATATTTTTGTGGGAAGAAAAACATACGGATGAAATATCTTGTCACCGGCGGAAGCGGTTTTATTGGTTCCCACTTAGTTGAACAATTGCTGAAAAAAGGACATTCTGTCATCAGTATTGATAATTTTGATGATTTCTATGATTATCGCATAAAAATTAAAAATACATTAGATTCTGTTCAGCGCTTTTCGGATTTTGAATTTTCTGAAAAGGAAAAAGATATCCGGGAACTGGTTTCGCTTACAGAATCTGACTCATTCTGCCTGTATTACCAGGATATCCGTGATAAAAAGGGGCTTGAAGAGATATTTAAAACCCATAAAATTGATTTAATTATCCACCTGGCAGCACTTGCAGGTGTAAGGCCTTCTATAGAAAGGCCGCTGGATTATGAGGAAGTCAATATCCGCGGAACCCAGAACCTGTGGGAGCTGGGCAAAGATTTTCAGATTAAAAAATTTGTATGTGCTTCCTCTTCGAGTGTTTACGGAAACAACCGGAAGATCCCTTTTTCTGAAACCGATGCGGTAGACCATCCTATTTCCCCGTACGCTGCAACAAAGAGATGCGGTGAAATTTTAGGCCACGTCTATCACCATTTATATGATATGGATATGATCCAGCTGCGTTTTTTCACCGTGTACGGACCGAGGCAGAGGCCGGATCTGGCCATTCATAAATTCACTGAATTAATTTCGGAAAACCAGGAAATCCCATTTTACGGCGACGGGACGACGGCAAGGGATTACACCTATATTGATGATATTATTGACGGGATTACAAAATCCATCATATATCTGGAAAGGAATCTACAGGTCTATGAAATCCTGAATCTCGGGGAAAATCAGGTTGTCACACTGAACACCATGGTATCGTCCATAGAAAATGCGCTGGGAAAATCTGCCATCAGAAAAAATCTGCCAATGCAGCCCGGAGATGTACAGAAAACCAATGCCGATATTACCAAAGCCAGGACACTAATCGGCTACAAACCTGACACAAACTTCCAAAATGGCATAAAAAAATTTGTGGAATGGTTTTTGAGAAAATGACAACAATCAGGTGGCCTTCAGGGCTGTAACAGCAGCTCCGAAAGACAATGAGTAAAAATTAATAAAAAGAATTGAAAATCAGGTATAAAAAAGCGTATAATATAAGCTATTTTTATACTTTTGCAAAAATTAGAAAATTATGTACTGGACATTAGAATTAGCTTCATATTTAAGTGACGCACCATGGCCAATGACTAAGGCAGAGCTTATCGACTATGCAATCCGAACTGGTGCACCGATGGAAGTAGTAGAAAATCTTCAGGCAATTGAAGATGAAGGGGAAATCTATGATGCGATCGATGAGATCTGGAGTGATTATCCTACGGACGAAGATTATCTTTGGAACGAAGACGAATATTAATGGGAAGCAATAAGCTTTAAGCCTCGCTTAGAGCTTTTTTGCCCTTTTCACATATCAAATTTACACGATAAGTGTTATTAAAAACGCTTAAAGGATACCATTTTAAGCATAAAGCAAAAAATTTATGAGTTTTTTAAACAAAGTTCTAAAAGGGTTTTTGGGAGACAAGAAAGCGCAGGACCTAAAAGAAGTAAAAAAAGTTGTAACAAAAATCAAAGCTGTTGAACCTGATATCCAGCAATTGTCTGATGACGGTTTGAGAGAGAAGACTGCTGAGTTTAAAGAAAATATCAAATCTGCAACCGGTAAAATCACAGCTCAGATAGAACAGATCCAGGAGCAGATAAAAAATTCAGAAAACGTTGACGAAAAAGAAGCGCTTTTCTCTAAAATTGAATCTCTTAAAAAAGAATCATATGAAGTTGAAGAAAAAGTCCTTCTTCAGATCCTTCCTGAAGTTTTCGCTTTGGTAAAGGAAACGGCAAGAAGATGGGCACAAAACGGAGAAATCCGCATTAAGGCAAGCGACTGGGACAGAAAACTGGCCGCTGCCGGAAAAGACTTCATTGAAATCCAGGGAGATACTGCCATCTGGAAAAACTCATGGAATGCTGCCGGAACGCCGGTAGTATGGGATATGGTGCATTATGATGTACAGTTTATCGGAGGAGTGATCCTTCACAGCGGTAAAATTGCTGAAATGGCAACCGGTGAAGGTAAAACCTTAGTGGGTACCTTACCCATTTTCCTGAATGCACTTCCGGGAAGAGGCGTCCACGTAGTAACGGTAAACGACTATCTGGCAAAAAGGGACTCCGCATGGATGGGACCCTTGTACCAGTTCCACGGTATGTCCATTGACTGTATCGATAACCACCAGCCGAATTCAGACGGAAGAAGAAGCGCGTACAATTCAGATATTACCTATGGAACCAACAATGAATTCGGGTTCGATTACCTGAGGGATAATATGGTGACCTCACCTTCCGAACTAGTACAGAGAGAACTGAACTTTGCCATCGTGGATGAGGTCGATTCCGTATTGGTGGATGACGCCAGGACCCCGTTGATTATTTCCGGGCCGGTTCCTCAGGGAGACCGGCAGGAATTCGATGTTCTTAAGCCTTCCATCGACAGGATTGTTGAGGTACAGAGAAAAACCGTTTCTGCCATTTTCAACGAAGCTAAAAAATTGATTGCTGCAGGAAAGAATAAAGAAGGAGGGTTCAAACTGCTTCAGGCATACAGAGGCCTTCCTAAAAACAGACAGCTGATTAAATTTTTGTCAGAGAGCGGAAACCGTGCATTGCTTCAGAAAACCGAAGCACAGTATATGCAGGACAACAACCGTGATATGCCGATTGTAGACAAAGACCTCTATTTCGTCATTGAAGAAAAAAACAACCAGGTAGACCTTACAGATAAAGGGGTTGAATATATGTCCCAGGGAAATGAAGACAACAATTTCTTCGTTCTTCCGGATATCGGGACAGAAATAGCAGAAGTTGAAGCTAAAAATTTATCTAAGGAAGAAGAATTTGAAGCTAAAGAACAGCTTTTTGCCGACTTTGCCGAAAAATCCGAGAGGGTTCACACCATGAGCCAGCTGCTGAAGGCTTATACATTATTTGAAAAAGATGATGAATATGTGGTTATTGACGGCGAAGTGAAAATCGTTGATGAACAGACCGGCCGTATTATGGAAGGCAGACGATATTCAGACGGTCTCCACCAGGCAATCGAAGCGAAAGAAAACGTGAAAATCGAAGCGGCAACGCAGACGTTTGCAACGGTAACGCTCCAGAACTATTTCCGTATGTACAACAAACTTGCGGGGATGACCGGTACTGCCGAAACGGAGGCCGGCGAACTTTGGGAGATCTACAAACTGGATGTTGTGGTAATCCCGACCAACCGTGTAATTTTAAGAGACGACAAGCAGGATTTGGTTTTTAAAACCAACAGAGAAAAATATAACGCGGTAATTGAAGAAATTGAAAAATTAACAGCTGCAAGGAGACCTGTACTGGTAGGTACAACATCTGTTGAAATCTCTCAGTTATTATCAAAAGCATTACAGTTAAGAAAAATCCCACACCAGGTACTGAACGCGAAACTCCACAAAAAGGAAGCGGAAATTGTGGCAGGAGCCGGACAGCCGGGCGTGGTAACCATTGCTACCAACATGGCGGGCCGTGGTACGGATATCAAGCTGACCAAAGAAGTAAAAGAAGCCGGAGGTTTAGCCATCATCGGTACAGAAAGGCATGATTCTAGGCGTGTTGACAGACAGCTGAGAGGTAGAGCGGGACGTCAGGGAGATCCGGGAAGCTCACAGTTCTATGTTTCCCTGGAAGACAACCTGATGCGTCTTTTCGGTTCTGAAAGAATTGCAAAAATGATGGACAGAATGGGCCACAAGGAAGGTGAAGTCATTCAGCATTCCATGATCAGCAAATCGATTGAAAGAGCTCAGAAGAAAGTGGAGGAAAATAACTTCGGAACCAGAAAAAGGCTTCTGGAATATGATGACGTAATGAACAAACAGCGTGACGTTATCTACAAGAGAAGAAAGAATGCCCTGTTCGGAGACCACCTGAAATATGATATTACGAATATGATTTTCGATGTTGCGAATTCTATCGTAACCAAAGGAAAAGCAACAGGAAACTATAAGGATTTTGAATTTGAAGTCATCAAACACTTCACCATGGCTTCCCCTGTTTCTGAAAATGATTTCGGTAACAAGACCGTTCAGGACCTTACCAATATCCTGTTCAAGGCAGCTCAGGAAGATTATCAGATGAAGCTGAACTTACTGAAAGAAAAATCATTCCCGATTATTGAAAATGTATACCAGAACCAGGGATCCATGTTTAAAATGATCCAGGTTCCGTTTACAGACGGGCACAAAACAATGACAATTGTTACTGATCTTAAAGAAGCATACGAATCCCAGTGTGAAAGCCTGATCAACGATTTTGAAAAGAACATCACCTTATCGATCATCGATGAAAACTGGAAGCTTCACCTTCGTGAAATGGACGACCTGAGAAAATCTTCCCAAGGTGCTGTGTACGAGCAGAAAGACCCGCTTGTCATTTACAAGCAGGAATCTTTCCACCTGTTCAGCGAAATGATAGACAAACTGAATAAAGAAATTATTTCGTTCCTGTATAAAGGTGAAATTCCGGCATAAGAAACAAAATTTTAATCATATAAACCGCTCCAGCACAACCTGGAGCGGTTTTTTGTTATTCACCGGATATTAATTGTATGATAAATATCAATTAACTAATTTATTTAGAATAATTAAAAACAATATATTTGCAAAAAATTTGCGTTTCATGAAAAATGTACTGATCTGTGCCTCTATGTTAGGTTCTATGTTGACTTTCGCACAGGAAAAAGATTCTGTTAAAGCTAATATCGAAGAAGTTATTATTAATACGTATATCAAGAAAGACAGTGACTATTCAAACAAAATGCCTCTAAAGGCGATCGAAGACCCACAGGTTTTTTCGTCTATCAATAGAACTATTTTAGAAAATCAGGCAATTTTCACGATTGACGATGCGTACAGAAACGTTACTGGATTACAGAAAATGTGGACAGCAACGAGCAGAGCCGGCGACGGAGGATCTTTTGTCGTATTAAGAGGATTTCCTTCCAATAACTCTTTGAGAAACGGATTGGTATCTCCTGTTACCACGACAATAGATGCGATCAACATTGAAAGGCTGGAGGTTCTAAAAGGCCCTTCAGGAACTTTATACGGAAGTAACGTGGCATCTTATGGAGGTCTGATCAACAGAATTACAAAAAAACCTTTTGACAGCTTCGAAGGCCAGGTAAGTTTAATGGGCGGGAGCTATAATACCTACAGGGCTCAGGCTGATGTAAATGCACCGCTTACGAAAGATAAAAAATTACTTTTCAGAATCAATACGGCTTACACCAACGAAGGAACATTCCAGAAGACGGATGCAAAAAACTCATACTTTGCTTTTACTCCGTCATTAACATATAATGTAAATGACAGATTGCAGTTTAATGTGGAATATGAAATGTTCAATACAAGAGCTGTCGGGGATCCTTTTTTCTTCTATCTTTCACCGGCTTTAGGAGTTGATAATATGAAGGATCTGGAAAAGAAGGGATTGAATTATAAAGAATCTTACATCGGGGATGATCTTTACACCACAGCAAGGGTAAATAACATCTTCGGCCAGATCAATTATAAGATCAATGACAACATTAAGTCTTCTACAAACATCAATAGTTCTTCAAGTTACTCGGATGGTTTCGGGCCTTACTTTTCGGTTGGTTTAGCCACCGATAATTCATTGACTGTTTCAAGGTTCGACCAGGGGACAAGAGACAGCCGGAAAAAATATTTCCAGGCTCAGCAGAATTTTAATTTCGATTATACTTTCGGAAACGGTATGAGAAACAGGACGGTAGTAGGTTTTGATTATCTGAAGACAAAAGACAGGTCGCGTTATATTTATTTAACGGTAAGTGGTGCAGGCAGTTTTAACAATCCTGTTCCTGCAAACGGAGCAGATTATTCAGATTTCAACGGCACTGTATTAGGCAACCTTTACGGCAATCCTTCAAATATCGGGAATTTTGACAGTGATGCAGACATCAATACATACAGCGGATATATTTCCAACGTCTTCACACCTGTTACAGGCCTTAATATCGTTTTTGGGCTTCGTTACGAAAGCAATAATGCAAAAGAAGGTAAATATTTCATGTCTGTTGTTGAAGGGTATAATCAATCTGCATGGTCTCCCAAAGCAGGTTTGGTGTATCAGATCATTCCGGATAAATTCTCCGTTTTCGGAAACTATCAGAACAGTTTCAAAAGTAACGGATATTATACGCAGGATTTCGCAGGAAGCATAGCACTGGCTGATCCTGAAAGAGCCAATCAGTTTGAAGGAGGTTTCAAAGCTAACCTTATCAACGGGAAAATTAATGCATCGGTAAGTTACTATGATATCAAAGTAAAGAACCTTTTGATTGGGACAGGGCAGTTTACTCCTACGGGGACTTCCGTTCAGACCCAGGCCGGTGAAACGCACAGCAAAGGGGTTGAATTGGAAGTAAATGCCTATTTGATTAAAGGTTTCTCGCTTATCGGAGGTATTGCTTACAATGACATAAAAGATGTAGCTTCAGGATTAAGACCAAGCACAGGAGGATCACCCTGGTTAGCCAATTTTAATGCAAGTTACCAGTTTCTGGATGGAAAATTCAAAGGTTTCGGAGTTGGTATCGGGGGAAATTATGCAAGTGAAAATAAAATCTTTAACCAGTTAAATCCGGTAACCAGCAATATTGATAAATTCACACTTCCCACTTACTTCGTATTAAATGCCAATGCTTTTTACGATGCAAAAAAATTCAGGATCGGTGTGAAGGTAGACAACTTTACCAATCAGCATTACTGGATAGGGTACACAACGGCAAACCCGCAAAAGCTTATCAATGCTTTAGGAACTGTTACTTACAAGTTTTAAAAATCAATAATTACAACTGCTATTCCTGAAAAACTTCAGGAATAGTTTATTTTAAATGAAAAAGAGGAAGCATCATAAAAAGAAACCTTCTTTTATAAAAAAATGGTCTGCCAAACTGCATCTGTGGTTTGGCTTATCCGTTGGGATCATTGTTTTTATTGTCTCTCTGACCGGAACGATGTATGTTTTCAAAGATGAGGTTCAGAGTATTCTGAGAAAAAATGCCGTTTATGTAAAAGCTGAAACGATTACGCAGACACCGCTTTCCATAGAAGTGCTTAAAGAAAAAGTCGCTTTGGAAGTCAATGAGAAATTTCCGGTCAGTTCAGTGGAAATTCCTTTGGACAGAAGCAAATCTTACAGGTTTCTCTATTATGAAAAAGACAAACAGGCCTGGAATTATTTTGATGAGGTAAAAATCAATAAGCTGGTGTATGTAAATCCCTACAACGGACAGATCCAGGGAGTTTACAATGAAAAGTATGACCTTTTCCCTATCCTGAAGTCCATTCACTGGAGCCTGTTGCTAAAAGCAGACTGGGGAAAATATGTGGTGGGAATCCCGACGGTACTGTTTATCATCATGCTGATCACCGGCATTATCCTTTGGTGGCCGAAAAATAAAAAAGCCAGGAAAACACGGTTCCGTTTCGACTGGAAGAATGTAAAAACGTGGAAACGCAAAAATTATGACCTCTACAATATCTTGGGGTTTTATGTTTCATTTATCGCCCTGCTGTTGAGCCTTTCAGGAGTTTACTTCGCTTATCCGTGGGTGAAAAACACATTTAATTTTACCTTATCCGGTTCTACTGAGCTTCCGAAGGAAAAAGAACTTGAATCCCCGGATTCACTGCTGGCAAAAAACAGTTCGGTTTATGATCTCGCCGCCCGGCAGACCCGGGCCCTGTATCCCGCCTCTTCAAGCTTCAGGATACCGCTGAACGGAAAAAACAAAAAAGGAAAAGAGTTAAAAAATATTCCTGTCACCGTTTATGGCGAAGATGGGAAATTTGCCGTAAGAAACCAATTGGCTTTCGATCAATATTCAGGGAAACTGCTGGTCAACAAACCTCATCAGCAACTGACTGCCGCAGAACAGTATGCCCATGCCAATTATGACGTCCATACCGGTTCTTATTTCGGGCTGATGGGAAAGATCATCTGGTTTACGGCAGGATTACTCTGTACTTCATTACCGGTAACCGGATTTTTGATCTGGTGGGGAAAAAGAAAAAAACAAGGAAAAAAAATATAATGAAAAAGGCTCTTTTATCAGTGGCTTGCCTGGGAACCGTTGTGGTATTCGCACAAGGTACAGACAGTTTGCAGACCAAAAATGTAGATGAGGTGGTGTTAACAGCATCCCGGAAAAAAGAAAGCATAAAGGAAATCCCGGGTTCCGTTACCATCGTAGGCAGAAAACAGATTCAGTCGCAATTAACGGTTAATTCAGATATTACAAATATTTTACAGTATACCGTTCCCAGTCTGGCTACCAGTTCGGGAATGACCACCAACAGCGGACAGACACTGAGAGGCCGCCAGGTTCTGGTACTGATTGACGGGATTCCGCAGTCTACTCCTCTGAGAAACGGCTCGAGGGACATCAGATCCATTGATCCTTCCGTGATTGAGAGGATTGAAGTCATTAAAGGGGCATCTTCCATTTACGGCAACGGTGCCGACGGGGGAATCATCAATTACATCACCAGAAGATCAGACAACAGCCGTAACATCTCGGGCCAGTCGCAGATCGGGATTACCGGGCAGCTTTACGGTGGCACATTAGGCTTCAGGGCAAGCCAGCTGCTATCCGGAAGGATTAATAAAAATTTCGATTATGTAGTGTCAATGGCTTACGAAAGAACAGGATACATGAAAGATGCCGACGGCGCCAGCCTCAGTCCTACCTCAAGCCCTGCCAAAATGGACAACTATAACGGAATGCTGAAGCTAGGCTACAACATCAATGACAATCAAAGAGTTGAAGCTTCTTACATTGGTTATGCATCGCGATCGGATTTAAATTTAGGATTGAGAACAGGGAAATACGGCCTTGTTCCCACCATTGGCGAAGGCGAAGGAAAAGGCCTTGAAACCACGCCGCAGGGTACCCCGAGAAACCACAATTTCAAACTGAGCTACGACCATAAAAACCTTTGGAAAGGCACATCGCTGAATATCAACCTGTACCTTCAGGATTTCAGGACGGTATACGGCTATAGCGATACTTTCTTAAACGGAGGGCAGTCCAACGTCATCTCAAAAAAGAAGGGAGCAAGGATAAACTTTGATACCCAGCTCTGGAATGCACAGAATTCCCAGGCTGAGGTCATTTACGGAGCAGATATCTTAAATGATCAGACCGTACAGAAACTGGAAGACGGCCGCTACTGGACACCGGATATGGACATGACGAACATAGCGCCCTTTATGCTCGTAAAAATTGACCTGTTTAAAAAATTAATTCTTAAAGGAGGCCTCCGCTATGAAAATATAAAAGTAAAAACAGGTGATTTCAATACCCTTTCAAGCATTAAAAATGACGGCACCTTCACCAAAAGTATTTTTGTGGCAGGAGGCAATCTTGAGTACAATGCGCTGGTGGGAAATATCGGGTTCCGGTACAACATCAATCCTGTTATCAGCCTTTTCGGGAGTTTTTCACAGGCCTACTCCATCAATGAGCTGGGCAGGATCCTGAGAACCTCCACTTCCGATACCATCAATAACCTTGAAACAAAACCGATCATCGTCAATAATTATGAATTCGGGGCAACAGGCCAGATCAACAGATGGATCAACTATGAATTAACTTCCTATGTGAGTACTTCAAAACTGGGCGCTTCGTTCATCCAGAGCCCGGACCGGGCTTTGATGATCCAGCGGGCTCCGGAAGTGGTATACGGTGTTGAAGGGTTTCTCCATTTTACCCCTGCTGAAAAGATCAGCTTCGGGGGCAGCTACAGCTGGATGGAAGGCATTACTTCCCCGAAAGACGACGGCGATTATTCAACAAAAATCAACAACAGCAGAATTTCCGCACCTAAAGTACTGGCGTACATCCAGGTAAAACCTTTACGGCATTTATCCATGGGATTGGATATGCTTCATGCCTTTGAACAGGACCGGTTTGAGCCGAACGCAAAAACAGGGCTGTATGTATACGGCGAAGGCAGAATCCCGGATTATACGGTCTTCAATTTCAGGGCAGGCTATGAAGTTGATAAGCACTGGAAGCTTTCCATAGGTATTGAAAACCTTTTCAACCGCCTGTACCAGCCGGCCATTGCCTGGTGGGCAGCCCGGGACAGTGATTTCGTGAATTCCCTAGGGATGAGGGGAACCTTTATGGCTGAATATAGATTTTAATTAATCTAAATAAATTTAAAGTTTATCTTTGCAGAAGTTTTATCAGCATGAGAAAAAAGCATCACCATAAAAAGAAACCCAGCGCATTTAAAAAATGGACCGGCAAACTGCATTTGTGGCTCGGACTGGGTGTGGGGTTTCTGATCTTCATTATTTCCATTACCGGAGCTTTATTTGTTTTCAAGGACGAAATTGAAAACTTTACGAGACAGGATGTCATCTACCATAACGAGCAGAATATTGACAGCAAGCAGGTCCTTCCGATCCGTACGCTGGAGAAAGCAGTGGTGGAACAGGTAAAAGAGAAATATCCGGTCCATTGGGTAAATATCCCGATTGATAAAAAAATGTCTTACCTCTTCTACTGGTATGAACATAACCCGGAAGCCTGGAATTATTTTGATGAATTCCCGATATATAAAGCGGCTTATGTAAACCCGTATACCGGTAAAGTCCTGGAAACCTACGATGAGAAAAACGGATTTTTCCAGATCGTAAAAATGATCCACTGGAGCTATCTGCTGAAGCAGTCCTGGGGGACCTACCTTGTGGGGATCCCGGTGATTATTTTCATGATCATGCTGATCTCCGGCATTATCCTTTGGTGGCCGAAAAATAAAGCGGCCAGAAAACAGCGTTTCTCCTTCAAGTGGCAGAATGTGAAAAGCTGGAAAAGGAAAAACTATGACCTTCACAATGTCTTGGGGTTTTACGCTTCCATATTTGCGCTGATTTTTTCCATTACGGGATTGTTCTATGCGTTTTTCTTTGTGCAGGCAGCCATCTATTTCATTTTCTCCGGCGGGAAAACCCAGTATCCCGATTTTTCATCAATTAAAACCAAGGCACCGATCGAGATGAGAACGGAAGGGACCCTGGATAAGATCAGCAATACGGTCAAAGCTAAATATCCTGATTCTTACGGGTTTTCCATTGATCTGGGGCACCCGCACATGGATGATCACGAACACCCGAATTTTGAAGTATATGTAAAGCACTTATCCTATTCTTACCACAAAAGCAGCAGCCTTATTTTTGATGAAAATTCCGGCGACCTGCTCCATACCCACGATATGAAAGACAAAAATTTCGGTGAAAAAGCGGTGGGAGCCAATTACGACATCCACGTAGGATCAATTTTAGGGCTTCCCACGAAGATCATCGCTTTTGTTGTAAGTCTTATATGTGCCTCATTACCAGTAACCGGATTTATGATCTGGTGGGGCAGAAGGAAAAAGAAAACGGTGAAAACCGCCTGAAAAAAAAATTCAATAATTATTTAGTTAATAATCCATTAATACAATCTTTTTTATAATTTTAACCTTTTAGAATTTTAGAAATAGAAAATGTCATTAATCGATTTATCAAAAAACGTTGCCCTAGGAATTGACATAGGCGGCACGAATACCAAATTTGGAGTGGTCAACCACCGGGGTGAAGTTCTTGAAAAAGGAAATCTTCGTACAGATGCTTATGAAACTGTAGAACAGTATATCGATGCGCTGTATGAAAATATTTACCCTTTAATAGAAAGGCACAGCAAAGAAAGAACGTTTGAAGGAATCGGTATCGGGGCTCCCAATGGCAATTACTATACAGGAACCATCGAACAGGCGCCGAACCTGCCATGGAAAGGCGTAATCCCGTTCGGGAAACTGATGACCGAAAAGTTCAATCTCCGGGCTACGGTAACCAATGACGCGAACGCAGCCGCTTACGGCGAGATGCTTTTCGGGGCAGCAAGAGGCATGAAAGATTTTATCATGATCACATTAGGGACAGGCGTGGGAAGCGGAATCGTGGCCAGCGGAAAACTGATCTACGGACATGACGGATTTGCGGGAGAACTGGGACATACGATTGTAAAGCCGGGCGGAAGGAAACACTGGAGCACAGGCTCTGAAGGCTCCCTTGAAGCCTATGCCTCGGCAACAGGAATTGCCATTACGGCAAAAAAAATGCGGGCGGAATTTCCGGAATCCATGTTGAGCCAGTTCCCGGAAGAATCCATCAATTCCAAAACCGTTCACGAATGTGCCCTGAAAGGCGATCCTATTTCCATTGAAGTCTTCAGGTATACCGGGCAGAAATTAGGGGAAGCACTGGCGAATTTTGTCATGTTCTCTTCTCCACAGGCCATTCTTCTGTTCGGAGGGGTGATTAAAGCCGGGGATTTTATTCTAAAACCGACCAAGCTTCATATGGAAAGGAACCTTCTTCCGATCTTCAGAAACAAAGTAAAACTGGTATTCAGTGAGCTGGATGAAGCCGATGCTGCTATTTTAGGCGCAAGTGCACTGGTCTGGGAAAATTAATTGAAATTATTTTTTAATCATACGGAGCATCCTCTTCGGGGTGCTTTTTTGTTATGTCCTAAATTTTATTAATGTAAAGATTTATAAAGTAAAATATTGATTTTAGGAAGCAGAGACAAATAAATTTACTGCGCGAAGCCTGCATTACAGCTTCATCAATGTAACCTGTTGATTCTTCTTTGCTTCCTAAGATAAGCATGAAAAAAACTAAACTTTGCATTTAATTCCTCCACAGATTATACTGATTTACATGGTTATTCATATTATATTTCCTTATGATTTATTTGTCCTATCTATCAGCTCAATATATGTTTAAGGGCCGATTTTAATGGTAAATGGAAAGGTTTTTGCTATTTTTGACAGGCTTTTCCCCATAATTCTTACAGGGAAAATGCATAAATACAATAATCAATTTTAAGATGGATAACAATAATTTAGAACAGATCACTTTCGGCGGCGGCTGTTTCTGGTGTGTGGAAAGCTGTTTCAATATGCTGAAAGGCGTAAAATCTGCTGTATCAGGGTATTCGGGAGGCCATACAGACAACCCGACCTATGAAGAAATCTGCACCGGGGAAACCGGGCATGCGGAAGTGGTACAACTCACCTATGATCCGGCAGTTATTTCTTACGGACAGTTAATGGACGTCTTCTTTTTCCTTCACGATCCTACCCAGCTAAACCGCCAGGGAAATGATGTAGGGACCCAATACCGCTCCGTTATTTACTATAAAGATGATGCTGAGAAGGCAAAAGCCGAAGAAGCTGTCAAAGCATCACAGGAATCAGGAAGATGGACAGGTACTTACGTGACGGAATTAACCCGGTTTGAAAAATTCTGGCCGGCAGAACAGTACCACCAGGGATATTACCATGAGAATCCTACACAGCCTTACTGCAGCGCCGTTGTAGGCCCTAAAATCCAGAAATTCAAAAAACATTTCGGGGAACTGGGAATGCTGAATGAAGCATAATTTTTAAGTCTTGGCTAACTTAACTGATAGTTTATTATTAAAAGATTGAAGCCCGTTCCTATTCATACCATATGTATTATCTGTATCTGATCCGCCATCCCGGAATGACAGACTTAACGGATAGTCATAACCAAAGGGCATTTTAAAACAAAAGCGGAGAGATGATTAAGTCTCCCCGCTTTTTGTTTGCATAAAAATAATAATCCCTGAATGAAGAAATCTAATATCCCGGGTTTTGGGAAAATTCTTTTGAAGCATCAAGGGTAGCCTGAGGAATCGGGAAAATTCTGCGGTAAGGCTGTGACGCCGGCTTTGCGGTTCCTGCCAGATCAAATTTCCCGAACCTGATCATGGCCTTTCTTCTGTACATTTCCCAATAAAGCTCGTAGCCCGACTCTTTAAAGAGGATATTCGCATCCAGAGATGAGATGGCAACACCGGGAGCATTGTTGAATAAAGCTTCACGGGTCCTGCCTGTTCTCAGTCTATTAACATCATTCAATGCTGCCGTAATATTCTGGCTTCTGAAATATGCTTCTGCCCTCATCATATAAACGGTCCCCAACCTGTACAACGGCACATCCATTCCACTCGTCCCGTTGTTTCCGTAGCCGGGATCAAACTCGAACTTGAAGTTTCTTACACCCCTGTTGATCTGAGCCTGGGTAAAGACGGCTTCTGAAGGGTTGTCAAAATTCAGTTCCGGAGTAAAATCTGCTGCTAAGGTTGTATTTTTTTCTGTAAATAATTTATATACTTTAATTCTTCCGTCTGCAGTCATATCAAAGTTTCCGTTAATGATCTTCGGGCCATACTGCTGGCCTGCCTGCAATCCCCTGTTGAAATGGAACCATGGTTTTCCCGTTCCTTCCACTTTGCTTGTTGACGGCACGCTTAC
Source organism: Chryseobacterium sp. JJR-5R (assembly GCF_034047335.1). Taxonomy (NCBI): domain Bacteria; kingdom Pseudomonadati; phylum Bacteroidota; class Flavobacteriia; order Flavobacteriales; family Weeksellaceae; genus Chryseobacterium; species Chryseobacterium sp. JJR-5R. Next base: position 116,661 of record NZ_CP139137.1, on the reverse strand, counting down.
ATCGGTCCCGTTATTCCTGAACCAGGTCCCGTCGGCATACTGGTAATGCCTGTGGAAACGCGGGTCCTCGAAATTGCCGTTCCATGAATAATAGAATTCCGGAGTGACACAGTTGGCATTGGTTCCCCTGTTGTCCGGCGACGGCTTCTGGATTCTTTCCATTGACATGTAGGCCAGATCATTGTCCGAACCCTTATCCGAGCTCGCAATTTTCTTCTGCACCACCGTAAAGATCATTTCCTTGCTCGTATTATTGTCGATATCAAAGTTGTGGAAATAATTGGATTCCAGGCTGAAAAGCGGATTGTTGATCAGTAAAGTGGAATACTGGATGACTTTATCCATATCCGTTCCGCCGCCGTTAACCGCCTGTTCTGTAAAATTGAACGTGGCTGCCGTTTTATTCTTTATAACCGCCCGGTTCAGGTACATATCTGCCAAAAGTGCGTATGCGGCCTGTTTTGTAAATCTTCCGGCATGCGTATTCTGGGTTTTAAGGTCTGCCAGGTTCGGAATAAGCCCTTCCACCTCGGTGATTAACGCATCAATGGTAGTTTCTGCTTTTCTGATCTCAATCGGTGCATTGATATTATCCGGATCGCGGTAAGGAGCCTGGCCGAACAAATCAATGGTGGTATAGGTATAATAGGCCAGCAGCCCTTTTGCTTCTGCCAGAAACAATGCTTTGTTGCTGATGCTGCTTTTATTGATGCTTCCTATGGCAAACAGGGATCTGGTAATCCCGAAATTCAGCTGGTTCCAGGTATTTTTTACCACATCATTGTTTGCATCCCAGGTGAACTCATGCATAGCCCGCCATTTTCCGCCGTCTCCCCAGTCGCTTCCCCTTGTCGGCAACAGTGCTTCGTCCGTAGAATATTCCTGCAAGGCAAACACGCTTCCATGGTCTACGAAAGTCCCTTCGCCAAGCTGGCTGTAAGCAGCAGCCAGGGAAGCCTCTGGGTCTGCATTTGAATTGGACGGAACCTCATCAAGTAACTTTTCATCCAGATTGGTACATCCTATAAAAGATAATACAGCAAAGGACAAAACAATTTTATTAATATTTAAAAATGTAAATTTCATTATTTCTCTTAACTTAAATTAAAATTTAACGGTAGCGCCTAAAATAAAGGTTTTTGCAGACGGATAGGTGGTATAATCAATTCCTAAAGACTGGTTCCCTCCGGACGGCTTGCTGGTATCCACCAACGGATCATAGCCGGTATAATTGGTAATGGTGAATACATTCTGTGCACTTACATACAGGTTGATGCTTCTTAAGAATTTCAACTGGTTCATATCGAAAGTATACCCCAATCTTACATTGTTCAGACGGATAAAATCTGATTTTTCAAGGTATAAAGAAGAAAGCTGCGGCTGATTGGTGAAAGCTGCTCCGGAGTCATAAAGGTTTTTAAGGACATTCCGGTCTGAAGCCAGGTTATTGATATTTAAATCCAGCGCGGTATTGTTCACCAGGTAACCGCCCGTCTGCCCGATGAAAGAGAATGCAAAATCAAACTTCCTGTATCTCATGTAAGAATTGATCCCGAAAGTAAAATTCGGAATGGCTCCTTCAAAAATCTTTCTATCCTTCTGGCCGATGGTTCCGTCACCATCCACATCTTCGTAAATATATTTCCCGTTGGCATCAACGCCCAGATAATTATACATGTAAAAAGATCCCGCTTCATGCCCGTTGGCATAAATGTTCGCGGTAACCCCTGAAAACCCGGGCCCTGAAACTTCACCTGAATAAATGGCTGAAACAGGAAGGCCTTTCACCTCGTTGTTGATCGTAGCCCCGTTGATATCAAGATTCCAGGTAAAATTTTCACTTTTTACAATTTCCGAACCTAAAGAAAATTCAAAACCTTTATTGACAATTTTTCCTTCGGCATTTCTGTACATCATAACGGTCGGGCTCAGCGGAGGTGCCGGAATATACAGAATTGCATTTTTTGTCGTCTTATTATAATATTCCAGGGAACCGTATACCTTATTTCCCCATAAACTGAAGTCTGCCCCGATATTGGACTGCTCTACGGTTTCCCATTTCAAATCAGGATAGTCTGTTCTGTAAATCATAATTCCATTGGCCAGATTCAGGTTATCATATAAATAATAGCCGGTGGTCTGCGACAATGCATAACTTGCTTTGGTAATTTTGTTCGGGACTTCCTGGTTGCCGGTCTGTCCCCAGCTTCCTCTCAATTTCAATTCACTGATGATTCGGGAGTCCTGCAGGAAATTTTCGTTTGAAACCGTCCAGCCTACGGCAACGGACGGGAAATACCCGTATTTGTTATTGTCCCCGAAACGTGTGGAACCGTCTGCCCTTAAAGAGGCGGTTAATAAATATTTCTTGTCAAAATTGTAATTCACCCTTCCGAAATAGGACTGAAGCTCGTTTTCCTGGGCATAGCCTGCTCCCGGGATAAATGGCGTCCCCGAATATCCCGGATTGATGTCCGGCGCAATTCCCGCTCCCTGGGCTGCAATATCCCGTACGCCGAAAAACGTTCCCGTAGATTTGAATTTCTGATAAGAGAATCCTCCCAGCAAGCTGAAATTATGCTTATTCAGGTTAAAATCATATGTTAAGTAATGTTCAAGAAGCACATTATAAGAATCCAGGTTAGCCTGTACGTAAGCTCCTTTCGGCGTTCTGTCGGTAAGGTTGGGATACATTGTCGTATTTCTTTCAGACATCGTTTTATCAATCCCCAAATTGAATTTGTAATTTAATCCCGGAAGAATTCTCAAGGTGGCTTCCGTATTCCCTAACACCCTGAACGTATTGGTTTTATCATTGTAAACACTCAGCAGATAGAGCGGATTATAATGGGCATTCATATTGAAATTGGTGAAGTTCCCGTTTTCATCGTATACGGAACGGGTAGGATTTGCCATTAAAGCATGGATGATCAGCTGCCCATCTGATCCTGCATTGGCTCCGTTCGGAACTCCGGTTTCCTTGATGTCACTTGCCGTAAGGTTGACTTTAACTTTCAGCCTTTTATTATCAAAGAAAGATTCTTCTGCATTCAGGCGGGCTGTGGTTCTTTTAAAATTGCTGTTCAGCACAATCCCGTCCTGATCCATGTGGGAGAGCGAGGCAAAATAATTTCCGGTCTCCGTCGCTTTTGAGAATGAAACCGAATGGTTCTGTGAGGCGGCAGTCCTGTAGAGCTCATCCTGCCAGTCCGTGTTTCCGCCGTGGTCATACAGCTTGTTGATCCCGGCCGCCCTGTATTCGTCTGCCGTTAGCAGATCCAGCTTTTTGATCACGGAAGAAAAGCCGAAATAGGTATCATAAGTAAACATCGGCTCCCCTTTCTTTCCTCTTTTGGTAGTTACCAGCACCACTCCGTTGGACCCTCTCGCTCCGTAAATAGCGGCCGCAGAAGCATCTTTCAATACTGTGATGGATTCGATGTCCGAGGTATTCAGAAAGTTTAACGGGTTTTTTGCCTGTGCATTACCGAGGCCTACGTTCGGGCCTGACGCGCTTACGGCATCGTTGCTTAGAGGCACGCCGTCCACCACGAACAAAGGCGTGCTTCCGCTACGGATTGAACCGATTCCCCTGATGGAAACATTAACGCCTGCTCCAGGTTCTCCGCTTGACTGAACGATACGGACACCGGCAATTTTACCCTGCATCAGATTATCCACGGAAATATTCATCCCTTCTTTGAAATTTTCTGCTTTCAGCTGGCTGACTGCCCCGGTAAGGTCTGATTTTTTCTGGGAGCCATACCCCACCAGCGTTACTTCTTCAATGGAAGTTGCCTCTTTTTTTGATTTTAACTGAACGGAAACGGAAGTCCCCGAAATTTTGACCTGCTGTATTTCATACCCGTCATAAGAAACGGATAACGTCTGCCCGATGGCAGCAGAAAGGCTGAAGTTTCCCGAGGCATCGGTAACTGCCGTTGCACCCGTTTCCATCACCGTGACTTTTGCCCCAGCTATGGAGGAACCGTCCTGGTCCGTTATTGTTCCGGTAATGGTTTCACCTGCCTGAAAAGAAACAGCATAAGCCGCCGCAAGTCCCCCGGCGTGAGCCTGATGGCCTGCAAGGAACAATAATGCGACAGGAATTAGTTTTTTAAACTTAAAAAAATTAAATTTGTGGTACATATCATTAAGCTAAGTAATTGCATACGGTTACATTGCTTTTAAAAAGCCGCTGTTGTTCCCGCAACAGTGGTTTTTCGTTTAAGCACGTTAGTTTTTATTCCGGCCACAAAGTAAAGGCATCTGTACGGGAATCATTTTAACCTAATATTATCTTAAAATCAAAAAATATTAATACACTGGAAATCACAGAAGCAAACCCTGTTCATTATCAAAGGCTTACGGCAGGGCATTTTCATGCATTCACAGAATCGTAAAAGAGACTTAACATACTGCATATATGTTATGCGGCCGGTAGTTGCTAATTTCGCCTTTACAAAAATCATCGCAATGAAAAAGGCAGTCCTTGCAGTTTTGTATCTCTCCCCGCTGAATCTTTACTTATCACAGTCCCATTTTCAGGAGGGATTAAAGATCAATGAAATCCAGGTTATCGGTTCGCATAACTCTTACAAAAAGGCCATCCTGCCGGAGGTATACCATTATTTATCCTTAAAGGATTCCATGAATTTCCTGCCGAGGATCCAGTACGAGCATATCCCGGTTCCCCAACAGCTGGACCTGGGACTAAGAAACCTTGAAATTGATGTATACGCGGACAGCAAAGGCGGAAAATATGCCCATCCCAAAATACTGGACCTGGTGAAAACCACTGAACCCTTTGATCCGGACGGGAAAATGGAAAAGCCGGGCTATAAAATGATCCATATTACGGATATTGATTACCAGACCTGGTATTATACCCTGGAAGACTGCCTGAAAGATCTGAAAAAATGGTCTGATGCCCACCCCGGCCACACACCTGTCTTTATTACACTGGAACCCAAAGACGGAAAAGCCAACCGGTTCGGGACGGAGCCGGAACATTACACCGCGAAACTTTTTGATGAACTGGATCATGAACTGATAAAATACTTAGGGAAAGATAAAATCATTACGCCGGACGAGGTCCGCGGACCTTACAAGACCCTGAATGAAGCGGTTCTCCATAAAAACTGGCCAAAAGTGAAAGATGCCGGTGGGAAATTCCTCTTTGTACTGGATAACAACAGCGAAAACAGAGACCTGTATATGAAGGGCCACCCGTCTTTAAGAGGAAGAATGGTTTTTACCAATTCAACACCGGGAACTGATGAGGCGGCCGTCTTACTGATGAATGATCCCGGCCCTGAGATTGCAGACCGGGTAAAACAAGGCTACATTGTCCGGACGAGAGCAGATGCAGATACGATGGAAGCGAGGAAAGAAGATTATTCAAGGTTTGAAAAAGCCAAAAAAAGTGGCGCACAGGTTATTACCACGGATTATTATCAGCCCAGCAGGCTTTTTAAATCAGGTTATCAGATCAGCTTCGATCAGGATGCCAAATCCAAATATGAAAGAACAAATCCGGTAAACGGAAAATAAGAACATTTTTACGATTAGATTTTATAGGAAAAAGCTGTCAGGTTTCTGATGGCTTTTTCCATTTTATCCGATTGGTTTTCCCACAGATTCCAAAAATCACAGCCTCTTTACCTTCTTTTTTCTAAGATCTATCTTGAAATGATCTGCAGGATCCGAATCTGACAGTAAGGAAAGAATTGTAAAGACTGATTTCAGCTGTACCATAAACGGATCCCGGGACGGGTTATCACGGTAAAGCTTTTCCAGAACCTGGTATTGCCGCAGCCTTTCTTCGGGAATATCTTTTTTTGCCAGCTCATCTGCGGCCTGGAATTTATAGAGATCAAGAAGCAAATCGTCAAAATTCCACGTCCTGAAGCCTGCTGTACTGATGCCTTTCTGTTTTAATTGATTTTTGTCCCCAACCAGCAATAACAGGTCTTCACCATTCAATTTCCCGGCTTTTTCAACGAAACTTTTCGGCCAGTCATCCGTGATCATCCTCAAGCGGACCAGTTCTTTCAGATGAAACAGCATAAAATCATGATAGGATTGCGATTTTAAGATCTTTTTGTCCCAAAGGATTTTGCCCGGATCGTTTTTTAAGGCTTCATATTCTTTTTCATACAAAGGAAACAAGGCATCAAAGCCCGGGACGGTATTTAAAACTTCCGTCTGCACTTCCATTTTATCCGGAGCATGAACGGTCAGGATTTTATAAGCCGGAAGGTAGGCTGCCAGTGAAGGAACCTGGATATTCACCAGCATTTTGTCCCCGGTTTTCCGGATTCCGGTATCGTTGATGTGCATGTGCCCTGCAAAATGAACCTGCAAACCGGCATCAGCAAATGCTTTCGCCACCTCATCACCAGGCACTCTTTCCATCTGCCACTTTTTTTCACCCAATAAGCTTTTAATTTCATCCGTCGCGCCGTCATTGTAGTCAATCATCGGGTAATGGGTAAAGGCAATGACAGTTTTCCCGTTCATCTTTGCTTCCTGCATGATTTTTTTTACCCATCTGATCAGATGTTTCTTATGGCTAATCACATTATTGTAACCGATGCCCGCGCCTTTATAATTTAAAGCATGATCCGGACTTTCATGCATATTTTTCGGGATATAGGTATTCCCGTCAATGGCAATCATCCAGATGCCTTTCACAGGTTCCACCACATAGCTCAGGTCCGGAACGGAAAACCCTTCGGAAACTTCATACATCCGTTTGGAATAACCTGCCTGACGCAGGGCGTTTTCATAAGAATAGCTTTTGAAAGAAGCCGGATCAAACGGCGTGCTCCAGAACAGGTTTTCTTTGTCAGGATAAAATCCGAAGCCTTTTAATTCATCTAAAATCTCAAGGTAGCCGGATGCTGCGATGTCTTTGGTAATGATTTTATTTTCCGGGGTTCCGGGGTTTTCCCTGCTGTAAATCCCCAATGGCTTTCCGTCCTGCCCGAGAAAATCATCTTTCCCGGCATCCTGCCGGAACGGGCCCACCGGATCATGGTTGCCGGTGGTAAGGTAAAAGCTGATCCCGTATTTTTCGCGGTACCGATCCAGGATTTTTCTTAATCCCCGAAGGTTATACGCCTGCCCGTCATCCGAAAAATCCCCGGGCATGGCTACAATTTTAATGCCTTTTTCGGCAATATCATCCAGTGCTTTCAGGAAGGCTAAATAGTTCTCATTGAAAATCCGGGTGGAATGCAGCTGCGAATCCATGGTCCGCAGAATGGTCGGTTTCCCGGTCCCGGGATTGACAATTCCTCTGAAACCATGATCCGAAAAACTTCCGTACAGGTCCTGGAAATGCACATCCGAAAGAAAAGCAATCTGTACCGGCTTATGCTGCGCCTGGAATACAGTAAACACGAAGAGTAAAAATGAGAATATTCCTTTATTCATCTTAAAATAAAAATAAGACGAAAGTAAAGGAATATTTCAGGAACGGGTTTAACGGAGTTTTAAATGATTATTAAAAAGTATTTATTCTACATAATTTCCGGCGTATTTTGTAAGCATATGTTCCGTGGCATCTTTCAGGCTTTTTCCTGTATTTGGGTTTATCCCATCCATTGTAAAAAATTCTACTTCATTGTTATATTTTGAATAATAGATATTTCCTAGTGAATTATCAACATTCAATGTATCCGGCTTGGTGATTTTTTTGAAATACTTAAGTTTAACAGTATCTACAGGCAAGAGTTGATGCTTGGGATTTTTGTCATTACAAGAGGTTAATTTATACTCATCACCATCCCAATACATACACTTATTTCCATTATCACTTACATTTCCATTTCCTCCATAAGATAACCCTGTAAAGAGGACTAAAGCAAGCATCCCTATCCCCATCCCGTTTTTCGCCATTTGAGGAACATTGAAAACAGGCGTATTGGTTATATTGATGATGATTTTAGATAATTTTTCGGATAAAGATTCTTCATCATGATCAATTTTCAATTGGATCTTCGTATCACCTTTATCTTTTTCAAAACTATAATTTTCACAAAAATTTTCAAAGTTTTTATATCCTACATACCAACTTAATTGGTCTAATGTAATTTCATCGATATCATAATCTTTATTGTCTTTCAAAAGTCTTTTATGATACCTCACAAAAGTTCTCACATCTTTAGATGTACCAAAATGTGCTTCTAATTCCAAACTTAAAAAAGTCATAACAGAAACATCACTGGTCTTGGTTCTGTTGAGTTCTTTTTTGGCTTTTTCATATGCTGTTTTCATCAGCAATTTTCGCTTTTCAAACATAGAATTTATTTAAGGGGTTTATACGCTGTCCAAATTAGACAAAACCCGGACAAATAAATTGCGGATTTCCGTAAAAACCAATGATTTACTGACCTTCCCCTGTCCTACGTCTGTCTAGGAAAAAGGCTTGTTTCTGTTAGATATTTGTAAAAGAAATCAGGGACGAAAAAACAACAACGAAACCTGATTTCAAAAATCACCAGATAAAACGGAAGAAAATATCCGGGTTGGGAAGCAGATTTTTCTCTTCCGTTTTTGAAGGTTCCTACTTCCCAAAAAATTTAAGAAGCGCTTCAAATTTTTTCAACGTGTTCCACTGTCTGCGATCGGTTTCGCAGGGAAGAACACGAATGCTTTAACATTAAATTTTTTGACAAAATGATACAATTTTTTTTAATGCTATTCAGTTTAGCATTCGGAAACCATAACGCAAACACATCATGTAACAACGACAATAACGGAACAGTAATAAACCAATTGCCGAATCCGGGAACGGGAACAGATCCGGTAACGGGAACTGACCCGGGAGACGGAACTGGTGGACCAGGTAGCGGGGGCAGTACCGGAGGTAATACAGGACAAAATCCTCCTCCATTTACACAACCATAATTAATTATGTATGAGCAGATTGTTTAAATCTGCTCTTTTTCTTTACTTTGTGGAATGAAAACTTATAAAACTATGAAAACTTATTTTTTATTTACTCTTTTAATTTTATGCTTTTCTTGCAAAAAAGAGACAACAATTACTCAAAATAAAAATATTGCTGATGATTATTATAAGAAAGCAAAGAGAATTAGTAATGACTCTTCTTTTTACTATTTTAATCTAGCAAAGAATTCCTATTTAGATATTAAAGATTCTTCTGGAGTTGGTAGGTCATTAGTAAATATGGCTATTATTCAGCAATATAAGGGTGACTATTATGGCAGCATCGAGACATCTGTTGAAGGCAATAAATTTCTTAAAAATATCAATGACAGTATAATAAAATTATCATTAGGTTCCAGTTATAATAATATGGGCATTTCCTCATCTTACCTTTATGATTTTGATAACGCCATTAAATTTTATAAAGAAGCATTAAAGTACGCAAATAAGCCCGATGATATAGCACTATATCATAACAATCTGGGTGATGCATTAATGTCTTTACAAGATTATAAGGGAGCAGATTATAATTTTAATTTAGCACTTAACACAAATATTAAAGAAGATTATGTAAGAGCATTAAATAATTTAGCAAAAGTTAAATATTATGAGAATAAAAATTACAACCCTCTTCCTGAGTTTTTTAAAGCTTTAAAAATCAGGCAAGAACAAAATGATCTTTTAGCTCAAAACTCAAGCTATGCCACTTTGGCTGATTATTTCTTTGATAAGGACAAATCAAAAGCTCTTGATTATTCAAAGAAAATGTTAGAAATATCAATTAAAAATGATAGCAAAGAAGATAAGTTACAGGCATTACAGAAAATAATTAATTTAGATAAAGAGAACTACTTAATTTATTTTAAAGAATTCCAAACTTTGAATGATAGTGTACAAATTGCAAGAAGCAAAGCTAAAAATCAATTTGCGGTAATCAGATACGATGTAGAACAAAAAAATGCCCTAAACCAAAAATTAAAAGCAGATAACGAGATTGAAAGGATAAGAAAAAATAGTGGAATAGGAGTTTTGTCATTATTTTTAATCGGTGGTTTCTTTTGGTACAGAAAAAGAAAGAAAAGGCTTCAGCAGGAAAAAGAGCTCGAAGTCAAAAACACCCAGCTTAAGATGTCCAAGAAAGTACATGATGTGGTGGCCAACGGTATTTATCAGGTCATGACCAAAATTGAAAACCAGGAACATTTTGACCGGGATAAAGCATTGGATGAACTGGAATTTGTCTACGAAAAATCCAGGGATATCTCTTATGACAAAACCGGTGATGAACAGGAATTCAGTAAAAGAATTTCTGAACTTATTGCTTCTTTCAATAACACTGCAGTAAAAACCTATACGGCAGGCAACACCGCTTTACTCTGGGAAACCATTTCACTGCCTGTACAAGAAGAAGTATACCAGATTATCCGCGAACTGATGGTTAATATGAGGAAGCACAGCAACGCAACCAATGTCGCTTTTCGGTTTGAAAAAATAAATAACTCTGTTGATATTCAGTATAAAGACAATGGGATCGGCATTTCCGGGGACCTGATCTACAACAACGGATTACGGAATACGGTTTCCCGTATTGAAGCGATTAACGGAACCATTACTTTTGACACAAAAATTGAAAAAGGGCTCAAAGTCAACCTTTCGGTTCCTGCTTCTTAAATATTGTGACCATACCATGTTCAAAAAAATTTTAATCGCCGAAGACCAAGAGGTCATGAACTTAGGAATTATAAATGCGCTGACCGAACTGAATATCATACATTTTGACTTTGTAAATTATTGCGATGATGCCCTGGAAAAAATTAAAGCAGCCATTTTGGAAAAGACTCCGTATGACCTGTTAGTTACCGACCTGTCTTTCCAGAAAGATCATATCCCTCAGAATATAGGTTCCGGACAGGATCTGATCCGGAAAGCGAAAGAAGTACAGCCCGATTTAAAAATTGTGGTATTTTCTGTAGAAAAAAGAGCTAAAGTGATCGACGATCTTTATAAAACACATCATATCAACGGTTTTGTAAGCAAAGCCAGAAATGACGGAAAGGATCTTAAACACACCATCAGGAAAGTTTTTATTGGTGAAATTGTAATTTCACAGGAAATCCTGAATGCGATACGCAATACGCCTGTAGAGTTCGATTCTTATGACATCAAACTGCTTGAACTGCTGGCTAAGGGCTACAGGCAAAATGAAATCGGGGCATGGCTTAAAGAGCATGGCATGAAGCCCCACAGCATCCGTTCCATTGAAAAGCGCCTGAATGAACTCCGCGAAAGCGTGGGTGCCAAAAATAATATTGAAATGGTGGTAATCTGCAAGGATATCGGCATTATATAGTTCATCCCTGCAGAAGAATTCATTTTTTCGCTGTTTTACGTGAAACCGTAAGGATTCAGAAATAAAGGGATATACTTTTGAAGCATCGAAAAATCCTAACTTTAATTAACAATATAACCATGTTCAAAAAAATTTTAATAGCCGAAGATCACGAAAGCATTAATATCTCCGTACAGAAAACCCTTGAAGACCTGAATATCCCCATCGTGGATTTTGTCTACTATTGCGATGATGCCATCGGAAAAATCCAGAAAGCCCTTCGGGAGCAGCAGCCCTATGATCTGATGATCACCGATCTGTACTATGAGGAGGACCATCATGCCCAAAACCTCAAAGACGGGAAAGACCTCATCCGAAAGGCCAAAGAGTTACAGCCCGGCCTGAAGGTCATTGTGTTTTCAGCTGAACGCAAAACCGGAGTCATTGAAAATCTGTTTTCAGATTATCACATCAACGGATATGTGCAAAAAGCAAGAAATGATTCCAAAGACCTGAAAAAATCCATCGCTTCGGTGTACATCGGCGAAAATTATCTTTCTTTTGACCTTAAGCAGGAGATGAAAAAGTTCAATAATTATGAATTTTCCACTTATGATATTACGCTGGTGTCACTGCTCTCGAAAGGAATCCTGCAAAAAAATATTCCTGTCCATCTTGAAGAACGGAGTATCCGGCCTTCCAGCCTGAGCAGCGTGGAAAAAAGGTTAAACAGCCTGAAAGAAGACCTTGAAGTCAACAGCAATGAACAGCTGGTGGCATTCTGCAAGGATATCGGGATCATCTGAAAATTTTCATTTCTTTTATATTTCAGCCTTTCAATTTTTTTGAAAGGTTTTTTTTGTTTTTTGCCCGTTTTACGGAAACCCGTAAAAATTTTTCATTGAGGGGTGATACTTTTGAAGCGTTAAATAAAAACAAATATTATGAAACAGTATTACATCAATAACAACCAGCAATCTAACGGAGATTATGAGGTTCACGAAAGTTCATGCAGTTATTTACCCTCAATCGAAAACAGAACGTACCTGGGTTACTTTGGATCTTGCCAGGAAGCGATAACTGAAGCAAAAAGACTATATCCAAGTCGAAAATATAACATTAATGGTTGTTATTATTGTTCAAATGCTTGCCATACCAAATAAATAATCATCATGGGAAAATTTATCATTACTCAGAGAAGCAATCATGAGTACCAGTTCAGTCTTAAAGCCGGGAACGGTGAAATTATTTTAACCAGCGAAGGCTATATTCAGAAAGCCTCCTGCCGGAAAGGAATAGATTCCGTAAAAAACAATGCGCAGGACGATTCTCGGTACGACAGAAGAACAGCCGTCAACGGAAAGGAATATTTTGTCCTGAAAGCCCGGAACGGGGAAATTATCGGGAAAAGCCAGCTCTACAGTTCAAAAACAGCGATGGAAAACGGGATCCATTCGGTACAGGCCCATGCCCCTTCAGCAGAAATTATGGATCAAACCCTTAAAAACAGCCATTATGGATCTTAAAATAAAACTCGAGCAGCTTCACCAGCGGGTTGCCGGCCTGAAAGAACAGATCGGAACCGAAGAAGCGACCAAAAACGCATTCGTTATGCCTTTTATCCAGATTTTAGGATATGACATTTTTAATCCTACGGAAGTGGTTCCTGAGCACGTCTGTGATATCGGGACCAAAAAGGGAGAGAAAGTGGATTACGTGATCCGCCATAATGACGTGCCGATCTTTATTATTGAATGCAAGCACTGGAAAGAAAGCGCCGACGCCCATAACTCCCAGCTCCACCGCTATTACCATGTTTCCAAAACGCGGTTCGGTGTTCTTACCAACGGAATTGTTTATAATTTCTACACCGATCTGGAGAAACCCAATATTATGGATGAAAAGCCTTTCTTCACCATCAATATTGAAGATCTGAAAGACAGCTCGATCAAAATCCTGGAAAAATTTACCAAGAAAGACTATAACCTTGAAGAAATCCTGGATTCTGCGGAAGCCCTGAAATACATCAGGGCGATTCGGAAAGAGTTTGAAAAGGAAATTGAACATCCTTCAGACGAAATGGTAAAGCTCCTGGTCAGCCGCTTCTTTGAAAAACCGATTACGGCCAACCGGATGGTTCCCTTTAAAGAATACACCAGGAAAGCACTGGCTACTTCCATTAACGAATCCATCAGCTTCAGGCTGAAGTCTGCGCTGAGCATCAATGAGCAGATGGAAAAGCAGGATGATGCGGTAAAGACCTCTCAGCCGGTAGACGAAAACAATGATTCAAAAATCGTTACCACAGAAGAAGAGCTGGAAGGCTTCCAGATTGTAAAGGCCATTTTAAGGGAGAAAATTCCTTCTGCAAGAATTGCCTACCGGGATACCCTTTCCTATTTTGGGATTCTGCTGGATGACAACAACAGGAAACCGCTCTGCAGGCTCCACTTCAATACCACAAACAAATACCTGGAAACTTTTCATAATGGGAAAGAGACCGGAGAGAAAATGCTGTTAACAAGCCTTGACGAAATTTATCAGTACCGGAACCAGATCCACCAAACCCTGGAAAATTATAATTAACCATGAAAAAACTAATTCCATTCATCATAATCACCTTAAGCATGCTCTTTTTACACTCATGCTTTAAAGCCAATGACAATATTGGGCACGACGGAAGGTGTACCGGCTCTGCCAACTGTTCTGCCTGCACAACCTGCTCCCGCTGCGGGCATTGTGGTGCCGGCGGAACCTGCAGTGCATGCATTGTAAAATCCCCAGGGAAGAGCAAACCTCAAAAGCACAAAAAATCTGAATCTTATGCCTCCTCAGGAAAAAAATCTAAAAAGCCGCCTAAGATTGTTATTGATGAGGTCAATATCAATATCGGGTCTAACAGCAGGAACATCGCCAGCATTCCAAAAATCATTATTTACGAAAGACAGTCTAAAGAGTCTAACATAATAGAAAGAGTTACGAAAAATGAAAAATTAATCTGGCTTGAAAAACAACCTCACTGGTATAAAGTGAAAGTACAGAAATCCGGCAAAATAGGATATGTATATCATAACGATACAAAATCAACTAAAAACAAATAACATGAACTTAAAGAAATTTTTAAATGAAGAGCAAGATCCTCAAGCCGTCGAAAAACTTTTGGGAAGAATCAACAGCCTGCTCACCTCTCAGGAATCTGTAGAATATATTGCCGTTCAGAAAAAACCGGTTCTCAACCTGTCCCCGGACTGCATTGCCCTTACCAACAGAAGGATTATATTCTGCAGGCCCAGAAATTTCGGCCTATCGATGGATTTCCAAGATTACAGCTGGGTGGATGTGGCAGACTGTCATATCAAAGAAGGGATTATCGGTTCTGTTTTCATGATGAGGACAACCAGAAACCTCAACAATATGATGGATTATCTTCCGAAAGCACAGGCCAGAAAGCTTTATCAATTTGCACAGGAAATTGAAGAAAGAATGAGAGGCGTAAGAAGAGAGAAGGATCTGGAAACCAGAAGGGCATCTGCAGGAGGAGGCATTACGGTAAATAATGCTACCCCGATTATTACTTCGCCCCATCAGTTTCAGCAGGTAAAACCATTGATGATAGAAAATGAAGATCCTTTTGCCCTGCTGCAAAAGCTGAAAGGTTTAGCGGAAAACGGAATTATTTCTCAAGAAGAATTTGAAGAGAAAAAGAACGAAATTTTATCCAGAGTATAACCTTATGAAATCGAAAACTACCGCCGCACTGCTTGCTCTTTTTCTGGGAGGATTGGGCATCCACAGATTTTATCTGGGACAGACCATAACCGGAATACTGTATCTGGCTTTTTGCTGGACCTTTATTCCTTCTTTCATAGCCCTCATCGATTTTTTTGTTTTCATCTTTATGTCGGAACATCGATTTAATTTTAAATACAATTTTCAGAAAGGATTTAAACATTAATTATGAAACCATTTTTCACTTTCTGTGCACTCTGCTGTTTCATCAGTATCTTCAGGCTTCCCATAGAATATTATAATTTTTTAAGGATTCTTGTTTCCATCGGCGCTTTACTCGCCATCTACCTTTTTTTAAGCTCGGGGAATAAGTATTTCAGCATCGTATTTCTTATCATCCTTATTCTCTTCAATCCTGTTTTTCCTATTTATCTGTACCGGAAAAGCATATGGATTCCAATTGATACCCTAACGGGAATCCTGTTTCTGCTCATCGCTTTTGTGGAAAGGCAGGTACTGCAAAAGGAAGAAGACATTACCGAAGAAACGCCAATATATACAAAACAGCTGAGCGCACCTTCACGAGACCGGATCATTAACCCTAAACAACCCAAAGAACAACCAGCCAACCATGGATAATACGCAAATAACCGAAAACCTCAAAGCTCATTTTTTAAGGCTTTACCAGATGGCCATCTGTGATGATGACTTCAATGCCCTGGAACTGAAAATGCTCTATACATGCGCTGAAGAAAGGGGGATTTCCTCAAAAAACCTGGATGAGATCCTTCTGCATCCGATTAATATCAAATCATTCCTTCCACAGACCATCGAAGAAAAGGTAGACTACCTGTATGATCTTACCGTAATGATCTGGGCAGACGGAGCAGTTTCCCCGAACGAATATGCTGCCATGGAAAAATACGTGATCATGTTCGGGTTTCTGGAAGAAAATGCACAGGCAATTGTTGATTACCTGATTGAAGCCGTACAGACCGGCAAAAATAAGAATGACATTTTATCTGAATTAAAAAACTAAAGCTATGGATACCACCAGTATAAAAAATTTATTTAAATTAAAATCCTCTCCGGCAGAACCTGTACAGGAAGAGCTTCCTGAAACTGAAATAAACCCGGATGAGGAGTCTTCAGAAGAAAGCAGGAAACGGACTTATCATGAATCCGGTTACAGAGACAGTTCAAGGACCAGCGGGAACCATTCAACTTTATCCATCTGCCTGGATGCAGTATACTCCAGGTTCCAGAATGAAGAAAAGGAAATGGTGGAAAAACAGCAGAAGCTGAAAGAATCCTATGTCAATGAACAGAAAAACCGGGAAACCGAAATCAAAGCATTTACCGTTTCCGTGGAAACCAAAGAAGAGCAGGTAAAAAATAAAAATAAAGAAATTGAAATCCATCAGCAGGATGCTGAAGCTTTAAAAGCGGAAATCCTGGACCTGCCGAGAAACCCTGAAAAGTACAACGTAAAAGCGACGAGAGGTGCCTCTGCAAAATTCTGGATCGGAGCAATTATTCTTACATTTATTACTTTATATCTATTAACATTCTATATTTCGACTTCATATTCTGCCTTTTTTAAAGTTTTTGATTCAAAAATTACTTTAATACAAAATGTCTTAGATGCAAAAGCTTGGGAAAAAGCTTGGGATGATGGCCTTATTGAAGGTGCTTTCGTTACTCTGATTCCATTTGTATTTCTTGGTCTCGGATACTTAATACATATGTTCTGGGAAAATAAAACCAGAATTAATTACATTAAAATTGGGGTATTATTAGCAATTACCTTTGTATTTGATATCATTTTGGCGTATCAAATTGAATTTAGACTATATAATTTCGAAAAAGTTTTTGACTCTCCGCCATTTGATCTCAAAATTGCTTTTTCTCATGTTCAGTTCTGGGCAATAATTTTTGCCGGATTCATCGTATACATTATCTGGGGGCTCGTATTTGATTTTGTGATGAAAGAGCACCGGGAAAAAGACCGGATTAAAAACGAACAGGAGATCAGGCAGAAAAAAGTGGAGTTCCTGACAGAAAAGGCCAATGCCCTGAAAAAGGAAATTGAAGACATTAATGCCAATATCGGAAGCATCAAAGAATCAGTAATCAAAACCCGGGGCAGGATTGAGGAACTGCAGAATATCATTGACGGAGTAATTATTCCCACGAAAGATTATAAAATGTACGCTTCGGAATATGTTCAGGGCTGGATTACATTCATCGGTGAAAGAATAGCCGTTTCAAGAACTGAAAAACAGATCATGATCGATAGCTGTATTGACACCTACAATACCAATCTGGATACCGTGGGAGCTAATGACAACAACCAGAATTTAGTGTATTTATCATCTTTATAATCAGAATTATGAAAAAAATATTTTACCTGTTTTTTATGATTGGCCTAGTATCCTGTTGTGATAAAAAAGTGAACGAAACAGATCCTAAAAAAGAGGATTCAGTTATTGTTGATTCAAACAACATCAATGTCAGTATCCTGATTGACCTGTCGGACAGAATCGACCCGGATAAGAATCCGAATCCTGCCATGCCCTATTTCCAGAGAGACATGGAATATATCAAAGCGATCCAGAAAGGATTTATTGATCATCTCAAATCAAAAAAGATCATTACCTATGACGACCAGATGCAGGTATTTTTCAACCCGGAGCCTTCTGACCCGAAAATCAACCAGTTTACGAAAGACCTGAAAGTTTCCTTTGATAAAAACACCTCCAAGGATTATTTTGCATCGGTTGAAAAAAAATATGCTGAAATTCCTTCATACATTTATCAGTCAGCCATTAAAGATAAAAATTACATTGGTTCGGATATCTGGGAATTTTTTAAGAATAAGGTTAAGGATTACTGCATTAAAAATGACCGAAGGAATATCCTTTTTATCCTGACCGATGGCTATATGTATCATACAGATTCCAAATTTGAGGAAAAGAATGATAATTCCTACAAAACTTCTTATCTCACCGGCAAACTGATCAAAGCCAATAACCTTACGACTTCTAATTTTAAAACAGACATTGAAAAAAATGGTTATGGCTTCGTAAAAGCTAATGACCACCTGAATAATCTTGAAGTCATTGTGCTCGGCATCCATCCGGAAAAAGGAAACCCTTTTGAAGAAGCCGTGATCAAAGAATACTGGGGAAACTGGTTCAGGGAAATGAAGATTAAAAACTACCAGATAAAATCTGCCGACCTGCCTTCTAATATCGAACCTATTATTCTAAAGGCTATTTCAAATAAGAACTAAAAACCATTCTATATATTTAACCATTAAAAAGCGAAGAAATGATAAGTCATTCTTCGCTTTTATTTTCTTTATTTCCTGAGCATTTCCGTGTGCGGAATGCCGTCTTCCAGGTATTTCCTGCCTGTATCTTCAAACCCGAAACCACTGTAGAACTTCAGCAGGTAATCCTGTGCGGAAATCCTGATTTCAGAAGTATGGAAACGGTTCTCAACTGTTTCCACCGCATATTTGATCAGCTGTTTTCCCAGGCTTTTGCCCCTTGCTTTTTCCGTGGTCAATACCCTTCCGATAGAAGCTTCATCGTATTTGATCCCTTTATTGAAAATCCGGCAGCCGGCCAGGACTTCCCCGTCTTCCTCTGCCCAGAGATGGATTGCTTTCTGGTCATAACCGTCAAGATCAGGATACGGGCAGTTCTGCTCCACTACAAAAACATCGATTCTGGCTTTCAGGACAGCATATAATTCAGGAACGGTAAATTCATCAAAAGACTTGATTTTCCACACAATATCACTCATCAAAAGTCACGTGGTTTAATGTTAAAAATTCATTGGTCTTTTTGATAAATTTCAGGATTTCGTCGACGCCTTCCTTTTTTTCGGCAGACGTTACATACAGCTCAGGAAGGTCTTCCCAGGTTTTATGCAGTTCTTTTTTATAGTCTTCCACATTGGAAATTACTACATTAGGCTTCAGTTTATCCGCTTTGGTGAACACAATGGAAAACGGCACGCCGCTTTCGCCGCACCACTGGATGAATTCCAGGTCTATCAGCTGGGGCTTATGCCTGGAGTCAACCAGAACAAAAAGGTTCACCAGGTTTCTGCGGTTGAGGATGTAATTGGTAATCAGCTTCTCAAAATCTTTCCTGATGGATTTGGAAACTTTGGCATACCCGTATCCCGGCAAATCGGTAAGGTACCAGTTTTCATTCACTAAAAAATGATTGATGAGCTGCGTTTTTCCCGGAGTCCCTGAAGTTTTAGCCAGGTCTTTGTGGTTCATCATGGCATTGATCAATGAGGATTTCCCGACATTTGACCTCCCGATAAAAGCATATTCGGGAAGGTTGGGTTCCGGGCAGTCCTGCCATTTTCCGCTGCTCTTGACAAACGTTGCTGTTTTAATAACCATTTCTTGAAGTATTTTTAGAAAAACAAACCATTAAGAAGCTCTTAATGGTTGTCTATATTATTATTTGATTTAAATTTTGTCTTTTATCCAGCCATACAGAATCTCGTTGAATTCATCAGGCTTTTCCATCATCGCCGCATGTCCGCATTTATCAATCCAGAACAGGTCTGAATTCGGGATAAATTTATGCATGTCTTCAGCCACTTCAGGCGGCGTTACGTTATCCTGCCTTCCCCATATAAGACATGTAGGCGTCAGAATTTTAGGTAAATCATGCAGCATATTGTGTTTGATGGCACTTCTTGCCAGCATTACGGTTTTAATGCCTTTCATCCTGTCATTCACTACCCCGAACACTTCGTCAACCAGGTCTTCGGTAGCAACAGCAGGATCATAGAAAACATCCTCTGTTTTTTTTCTGATATAGGAACGGTCGTTTTTTCTGGGAAAACTGTCACCGAATGTTCTCTCATACAGGCCTGAACTTCCCGTAAGCACAAGGTTCTTAACAAGGTCCGGTCTTGCCAGAGCCAGGATAAGCCCTACATGGCCGCCCATGGAATTCCCTACAATACTTACAGGCCCTTCAATGTGGCTTTCTATAAACTTGATGATATATTTTGCTATCGTAGTAAGATTGGTATTGAGTACCGGCAAATCGTAGATCGGCAACTGGGGAACATATACCTTAAATCCCCGGTTAGAAAAAAAATCAACCATCTTATCGAAATTACTTAAACCACCCATTAAACCGTGCAGCAGCACCAATGGATGTCCTTCTCCCGCCTCAACAAAGGTATACTTCTTTTCTTTTTTCGTACTAAATATCATATAATGCCTTAATAAAGCCTTGCAAAAATACAAATTAAACCTCAAAAATATTTTGATAAGCCTAATTTAAAATAAAAATAACATACCAAACTCTTTTTTCTCTGCTTTTTTAATTAATTCTTTGCTATGGACCGAATAACAGTCTGTACAACAGACAGCCGATCAATTTATTAAACCAGTGAAACTTAGCTTATCATAAAACTTATTAACATTAAGGTAAAATGTGGGAAAAAGTGGGAGCTTTTGGAAATTATTATATAAATTTGTCCCAAATGAAGAATTTCATTGGAACATATGAGTGCAAGATTGACGATAAAGGCCGGCTGAAAGTCCCTTCCTCTCTGATTAAACAGATGGAAGATCTGGAAGATAAGGCATTTGTAGTTAAAAGATCCGTGTTCCAACCCTGCCTTGAAGTATATCCTATGCATGCATGGGATAAAGTGATGGGCAAAATTAACAAGTTGAACAGATTTATTAAAAAAAATGCTGATTTCATCAGAATGTTTACGGCAGGCGTGAAAACGGCAGAACTGGACAGCGCAGGAAGACTGCAGATTTCAAAGGATCTGACGCATTTTGCAAATCTTCAGAAAGATATTGTAATTACCAGTGCAGGAGAATTATTTGAAATCTGGGACAAGGAAGCGTATGAAAAGGTGATCTCTACCAATGAAGAAGATTTTGCCGGCCTTGCAGAAGAGGTAATGGGTGCATTTGATGAAGAATAAAAACGCTGAATATTAATAAAGTAAGAAAAAACACAACCTAACATGTATCATAACCCCGTTTTGCTGAGACAAAGTGTTGATGATTTGGTGACGAATCCGGACGGAATATACGTGGACTGTACTTTTGGCGGTGGCGGACACTCCAGGGAAATACTGAGCAGGCTGTCCGATAAAGGAAAGCTTTTCAGCTTTGACCAGGACCTGGATGCACTTGAAAATAAAATTGACGACTCCCGGTTTACACTTATTAACCAGAACTTCAGGTTTCTGGAGAATTCCCTGCTGATGTACGGCATTTCGCAGACAGACGGTATCCTGGCAGACCTGGGTGTTTCATCCCATCAGTTTGACCAGGCAGAACGAGGCTTTTCAACAAGAAGCAACGCGCCGCTGGATATGCGGATGAATGTAATGCAGATCCTTGATGCCAAAAGGGTAATCAATGATTATGAAGAGGACCAGCTTGCGGATATCTTTTATTATTACGGTGAACTGAGGGAAGCAAGAAAACTGGCAAGGGACATTGTGTACCACAGGAAGATCAAAAAAATAAATACTACGGAAGATCTGAAAAAACTGTTCAGCTATCTTCCGCCCCATAAGGTCAATAAATTTTATGCCCAGCTGTTTCAGGCAATAAGGATCGAAGTCAACCAGGAACTTGAGGCCTTAAAAGAAATGCTGGTTCAGTCCTATAACAGTCTGAAGCCGGAAGGAAGGCTGGTGGTTATTTCTTACCATTCGCTCGAAGACAGGCTGGTGAAAAGATTCCTGAAAAACGGAATGTTCGAAGGCGAGCCGGAAAGGGATATTTACGGAAACTATAAAAAAGCATTTGAACTGGTAAAGAGCAAAGCAATTATTCCTGATGACAAGGAAATTGAAGAAAACTCAAGGGCCAGAAGTGCAAAAATGAGAACAGGAATAAAATTATAATGAGTAACAGTAAATGATAAACAACTGAATATATCATTCATCAATTATCAACCATAAATAAATTGGCAAAAAGAACAACATACCGCCCTCAGAAAAAATTAACTTTTATAGATATTGTAAAAGGGAATTTCCTGAACCGTGATGAGGTAAAAATACACTACAAGTATTTTTTGCTGTTGTTTGTGCTGATGATGGCCATCATCTACAGCAACCACCTGGTGAATAAAAAAATAAAAATCGTTAACGCGTTAAAGGAAGAAACAGAAGAATACAAATCAAGAAACGCTTATGCACAAAGTAAGCTGATCAAAGTAAAAATGGAATCTCAGCTGGGAAAAGAAGTAGCCAGGGACTCTTTGATGACCCTGGAAAACCATCCTCATAAACTCCTAATCAAACTGGACAGTACAGATGCAAAAACCGAATGAATACGACAGCAAGCGTAAAAAAACGTTAAAATGGGGCTACCTCTTTACGGGGGTGGCTTTGTGCATGTTTGTCATGTTCCTGGCGAGGATCGTAATCCTTCAGAACACCAATGTACAGGAGATCAAAGACGATTACATCAATAAAAATTACCGTGAGGCAACTCTAAAAGCAGCCCGCGGAAACCTGTTTGCTTCAGACGGCTCTATTCTCGCAACAACCGTTATGCGGTACGACATCTACCTTGATTTCAAAACCATGAAGGATACGGTTTACACCAATAATATCGGTGCATTAACCGATTCTCTGAGCAGGATGTTCGGAAAGCCGCGGCCTGAATTCAGAAAGAAATTTGATGAGCAGAGAAAAAAGAAAAACCAGTATTATATGCTGGTAAAAGGCCTTGATTTCGACCAGTATGACAGAATCAGAAAATTCCCGATTTTTAAGAGAGGGAAAAACAAAGGCGGCTTCATCGTAGACAGAAACTATAAGCGCGAGCTTGCCACTTCAGAAATCGGAGCCGGAACCATCGGGATGGACAACGGCGAATACAGTTCCGGGCTTGAAGGCGCTTTCTCAAAATACCTGAGAGGAACAGACGGGAAAAGACTGGAACAAAGGATCAATTCGTCCCAATGGAAACCGATTGATTACTGGAAAGTAAAAGAACCGGTAGACGGCGAGGATGTCTATACCACATTAGACCTCAGGATCCAGGATATTGCCCATTCAGCGCTGGAAAAACAGCTGATCAATTTCGAGGCTAAGCACGGGACCGTAATCGTTATGGAAGTAGAAACCGGAAAAGTGCGCGCCCTGGTAAACCTGAGACGGGATGAAGACGGAAATTTCGTTGATTCCTACAATTATGCTTTAAAAGATAATATTGAGCCGGGTTCCACATTTAAAACCATTTCGCTTCTGGCAGCCATGGATGACGGCTTTATTGACGAAAATACCACGGTGGACGTAGGAAACGGAGTCTGGGTCTATGCCAAGCAAAGAATCTCAGACGGGCACGGCCATGGCATCTATGACATCAGTGATGTACTGGCGAAATCCAGCAATGTGGGAACTGCAAAACTGATTACAAAATATTACGCAGAGAAACCGCAGATTTTCCTGGACCACCTGAAAAGATGGAAACTGTTCGACAAGATGGATATCGAGCTCCCGGGCATCACCAAACCGAAAATCATAACACCGGAACATAAAAGATGGAATGCCGCAACCCTGGCCTCCATTGCTTACGGATATTCATCAAACATTAATTTGTTGCAGTTAACCTCATTCTACAACGGGGTTGCCAACGGCGGTAAAATGCTGAAGCCTTTATTTATTGATAAGATCATGAAGGACGGAAAACTGATGTACACCGCAAAGCCGGAAGTGATGGTGAATAAAATGGCATCGGAAAAAGCCATTAAAATGATGACCAGCGCACTGACAAAAGCCGTGGAAAAGGGAACCGGAAAGAGCATCTTCACTCCGAACCTCAAAATGGCAGGAAAAACAGGGACTGCAAGGTTTGAATACTGGCTGCCCGGCCCTATGAAATACCGCGCTTCATTTGCCGGCTTCTACCCTGTTGACAAGCCGAAATATACCTGTTATGTGATGATCAGTGAGCCGAATACCGCAAAAGGATTTTACGGGGGAACTGTCTCTGCACCGGTATTTAAAGAAATTGCAGGAAAGACATTCCTGAAAACACCGCAGAATATAGAAAAAGAAATGCTGGTCGACAGAAAGGTAAACCTGAACAAAATGGTTGAGCCGAATGTAAGAGTAGCCGTTAACAATAAGCAGATGCCCGGTGTAGTGGGATTAATAGGTAAAAACGTTATTCCGCAGCTGGAAAATTTGGGGTACCGCGTGGATTTCAAAGGGGTCGGAAGGATCACGGAACAGTTTCCTCTTGAAGGCACCATAATCAGTAAAAACCAAAGGATTTATTTATCCCTGCAGAATTAAAATACAGTCTAAAAAATGGCAGCATGAAAACCTGTCAGAATAAAAAATAGAAACGGGGGCAAAGCCCATCCATATAAAAATGGTATTAACAGAACTATTAAAAAGAATTCCGGTCTTAGAAATTCATGGTGATAACACCCGTGAGGTTTCAGGCCTGGTCTTAGACAGCAGAAAGGTTACAGAAAACTGTCTTTATATTGCAATCAGAGGAACGGCTGCAGACGGACATGCATTTATTGCTGATTCTGCTGAAAAAGGTGCCAAAGTGATTGTCTGCGAAGAATTTCCGGTAGATACGGATGAAAATATCACATACGTTAAAGTAAAGGATTCTTCAGAAGCCTTAGGTCAGTTAGCTTCCAATTTTTACGGGAACCCCTCAGAAAAGCTCCACTTAATCGGAATTACCGGTACGAACGGAAAAACATCTGTTTCTACTTTACTTTTCGATGTTTTCAAAATTTTAGGCTATGATTCCGTTCTGTTGTCCACTGTTGAAATCAGGATCGGAGATCAGGTAATTCCTGCTACCCATACCACACCGGATGTGATTACCACCAATAAAATTTTAGCCAGGGCTGTTGAAGAAGGTTGCGACTTCGCCTTTATGGAAGTAAGCTCCCACGGCATTGCACAGAACAGAATCGAAGGGCTTCATTTCAAAATAGCAGGTTTTACGAACCTGACCCATGACCACTTAGATTATCATAAAACGTTTGGCGAGTACTTAAAAACCAAAAAAACGTTTTTTGACGGGTTGAATGAAAATGCAGTTGCCATTACCAATATCGATGATAAAAACGGTATGGTCATGCTTCAGAATACCAAGGCGGCAAAAAAGTCTTATGCTCTGAAGACTATGGCAGACTACCACGGAAAACTTCTGGAAGCTGATTTCAACGGGATGCTGCTGAACTTCAACGGAAAAGAATTCTGGACTACCCTGACAGGGAAGTTCAATGTCTATAATTTACTGCTGGTTTTCGGCATTGCTGCTGAGCTTGGCTTTCAGCAGGAAGTAATCCTTCAGGCGATCAGTCAGCTGAAAAGGGTTTCCGGAAGGTTCGAAACCTTCAAATCAGACGGCGGAATCTTCTTTATTGTAGATTATGCCCACACACCGGATGCCCTGGAAAATATTCTGGACAGCATCAATGATATCAGGACAAAGAATGAAAGGCTGATCACCGTATTCGGCTGCGGCGGAGACCGGGACCATGCCAAGAGACCGGAAATGGGGAATATTGCCAGTAAAAAATCCACACTGGCCATCATTACCTCAGACAACCCGAGAACAGAAGACGCTACACAGATCATCAGGGAAATTGAAGCAGGCGTTGAACCCCAGTACTTCAGCAAATATACTTCAATCCCGGACAGGAAAGAAGCCATAAAAATGGCCATAAAATTTGCAGAACCTAAGGATATTGTACTGGTAGCCGGAAAAGGCCATGAAAATTATCAGGAAATCAATGGGGTAAGACATCATTTTGATGACAGGGAAGTCATCATTGAGCTTTGGAAATTAATGAGTAAGTAAAAATGATAATTGATATCATTCATCGATAATCATTTATAAAAAATAAGAAATGTTATACTATCTATACGAATATCTAACAAGTCAG
Organism: Chryseobacterium sp. JJR-5R; assembly: GCF_034047335.1. Taxonomy (NCBI): domain Bacteria; kingdom Pseudomonadati; phylum Bacteroidota; class Flavobacteriia; order Flavobacteriales; family Weeksellaceae; genus Chryseobacterium; species Chryseobacterium sp. JJR-5R. Next base: position 90,690 of record NZ_CP139137.1, on the reverse strand, counting down.
GGAATCCACGTTCCGGGATTGGGGCTGCTGAGGTACATCTCCTTCCGTGCCGGGATGGCGGTGCTTTTCTCGCTGATCATTGCTTTGATATACGGAAAAAGGATCATCAGTTTCCTGAGGACAAAGCAAATGGGCGAACTGGTCCGTGATTTGGGATTGGACGGGCAGAAGCAGAAAGAAGGAACACCTACCATGGGAGGCCTTATCATCATCATGGCAACGCTTATTCCCGTTCTGCTGTTTACCCGGATTACCAATGTATACATCGTTCTTCTGCTGGTTTCAATGATCTGGATGGGGGCCATCGGTTTCCTGGATGATTACCTGAAAAAAATCAAGAAAAATAAAGATGGATTAAGCGGGAAATTCAAAATCGTAGGACAGGTTGGCTTAGGCCTGATTGTAGGCGTTACGATGTATTTCCATCCGGACATCACCGTAAAAAGAAAATATTCGGATGCCAAGGTGGTCAACAGGAATAATGTAGAGCAGAATTTTATGCCTACGGAAAAAATAACCGTTTCTACCGTTCCTTTTGCGAAGAACAATGAGTTCGATTACAGCGGGATCCTTTTCTGGATGAACGACAGAGATGCGCATGAATGGGCCTGGGTAGTGTTTATCCCTATTATGATATTCATTGTGACTGCCGTATCCAACGGAGCCAATATTACAGATGGGATTGACGGCCTGGCCGCAGGCACAAGCACGGTGATTTTACTCGCACTGGGCTTGTTTGCCTACCTTTCAGGAAACATCATCTTTGCGGATTACCTGAACATTATGTTCCTCCCGAATATGGGGGAAACCACCATTTTTGTGGTTGCCATGGTAGGGGCCGTCATCGGGTTTTTCTGGTACAATACCTACCCTGCCCAGGTTTTTATGGGGGATACGGGAAGCCTGATGCTGGGCGGAGTAATTGCCGTGTTAGCCATTATTTTAAGAAAAGAATTAATGATCCCCGTCTTATGCGGGATTTTTCTGATAGAGAATGTTTCTGTAATGCTTCAGGTCATTGTATTCAAATACAGAAAAAGAAAATTCGGCATTGAATATGCCCAGGGCAACAGGCTATTCAGGATGTCACCCCTGCACCACCATTATCAGAAAGGCGGTTTTCACGAGAGCAAAATCGTTAACCGGATGATTATTATCGGGGTGATGCTGGCCATTGTGTGCCTGATTACATTAAAAATGAGATAAAAACCGGCAGTAGGCCGTAAGCATTAAGCATAAGGCTTAAAGTTTACAGTCCACAGCATAAAGCAGATAAATATGAAAATAGTTGTTTTAGGAGGAGGAGAAAGCGGGTGCGGAGCTGCTTATTTGGCCAAAAAACAGGGCCTGGAAGTTTTTCTTTCAGACCAAGGGGCTATCAAAGATAACTATAAGCAGTTTCTTACAGATAATGATATTGAGTTTGAAGAAGGGAACCACAGTGAAGAAAAGATCCTAAACGCCGACTGGATTGTAAAAAGTCCGGGAATTCCTAAAAAAGCGGAGATCATCTACAAAATCCAGGACAGAGGGATCAGGCTTTCCTCTGAAATTGAGTTTGCTTCAGAGTTTACAGACGCAAAAATCATTGCTATCACTGGCAGCAACGGAAAAACAACAACAACGTCACTTATATACCATATCCTGAAAAACGACGGACTGAAGGTAGGCTTAGGCGGAAATATCGGATACAGCTTTGCCAAACAGGTGGCTGATGAGCACCATGAATATTATGTGCTGGAAGTAAGCTCTTTCCAGCTGGATGACATCCAGAATTTCAGGCCTTATATTTCTCTATTGCTGAATCTGTCCCAAGATCACCTGGATCAGTACAACTACAATTATGAAGAATATGCCTTGGCTAAATTCAGGATTACGGAAAACCAGGAAAATGACAATTTCTTCATTTACAATAAAGATGATGAAATGAGTAAAAACCTGCTGGAAAAGCTGGAAATAAAAGCGAAAATGATTCCTTTTTCAACCAAAGAAAAATTGTCTGAAGGCGGTTTTATGGATGAAGACCGGATTGTTGTACAGATGCAGAACAGGTTTTCCATGAAAGCGGAAGAATTATCACTTCCCGGCAGCCATAATGTAGCCAACAGCCTGGCAGCTTCCATCGCCGGTAAAATACTGGAAATCAATAATGAAAGCATCAGGAATTCATTAATGACCTTTCAGGCGGTAGAGCACAGGCTGGAGCTTGTTACTGAAACCGATGGCGTAAAATACATCAATGACAGCAAGGCAACCAACGTTAATGCTGCCTATTACGCACTGGAAAGCATGAAAACGCCTACCGTCTGGATCGTCGGAGGCCTGGATAAAGGAAATGACTATACCGAAATTGAAGATTTAGTCAAAAGGAAAGTAAAAGCCATTGTCTGTTTAGGAATTGACAACCAAAAGATTATAGACTTTTTTAAAAATAAGAAGGAACTGATATATGACACCTCAAGCATGGAAGAAGCCGTAAAGATCTCAGGATCCCTAGCTAAAAAAGGAGATACGGTTTTACTCTCTCCCTGCTGCGCCAGCTTTGATTTATTCAAAAGCTATGAAGACAGGGGCCGCCAGTTTAAAGAACAGGTATTAAAAGCCAGTAGCCAAAAGCTGAAAGCAAATATATGAACGAACAAGACACAGAAAACAGATTTGAATTCCTGAAGGGCGATAAGGTACTTTGGATGGTCATTCTTGTGATCTCCATTTTCTCCATCTTCCCTGTTTATTCTGCAAGTTCAAATCTGGAATATATCGTAAATAACGGGACCACCACCGGTCACGTGATCAAGCATATGTTCTTTGTGGTCTTGGGACTGGCCATTATGAGGGTGGTCGGGATGGTAAAATATGAATACATCGGCAAGCTCAGCAGTATTATGCTCGGCTTGATGATTGTCCTCTTGATCATCACCATGTTTACCGGGCAGACCATTGACGGAGCCAGTGCTTCACGGTGGCTGAAAATTCCCGGGACACCGATTTCATTCCAGCCGTCTTCCTTCGCGTTCCTGATGCTCATTATTTATCTGTGCCGCTATCTGACAAAGAAAATTACCCGTGAAAGGCTTCCGATTGAAAATATCATGTACATCTTCGGGCCTATCCTGTTGGTTTTCGTACTGGTTGCAAAAGACAACGGATCAACCGCATTAATGATTCTGATGGTTTCCGTTATTGTCCTGATTGTGGGACAGCTACACTGGAAATATATTGCAGGGTTCATTTCCTCGTCATTTGTTGCGATTGTCCTGTTTTTAACCATTGCCCTGAATACCAATCTAATCGGCGGAAACCGTGTGCATACCTGGATGAGCCGTATCGAAACCTTTACCTCAAGCAAAGCAAAAACGGCTGATGTTGATGATGAAAGCATAAAAGCCAAAAACTACCAGGTAATGCAGGCAAAAGCAGCCATTGTACATGGTGGGATTACCGGAATGGGCCCTGGAAAAAGTGCATTAAAACAGATGCTTCCTCAATCTGCCTCCGACTTTATTTTTGCAGTTATTGTTGAGGAATACGGAGTTATCGGTGCTGCATTTCTTGTGAGCCTGTACCTGATTATGATGATCCGCATTGTAATGATCGCCAGTAAGATGCCCGCCTTTTTCGGATCATTACTCGTGCTCAGCCTCGGTGTGATGATTTTCATACAGCTTTCGGTCAATATCGCCGTGGCGGTCAATCTGATTCCGGTTACCGGTCAGCCGCTGCCGCTGATCAGTTACGGAGGAACTTCCATGCTGGTGACCTACCTGCAGCTGGGGATTATTTTAAATATCAGCTCAAGGATCCAGATTTATGATGAAGAAGGAATGGGCAAAAAACAAAGCATTGCAGAAATAAACGATATCGCTTAAAACAAAACAAAATGGAAATAAGAAAAATTACTTTTACCGATCATAAAAATTCAGAAAACCCGGTGGTTATGGATACCAGCGAGAATATAGCCAATTTTCTTGAAACTTTTAAACTGGAAGTCGGCGAAGTTATAGAGCTTAATGATGCGATGTACACTGTAAAAGCTATATCGGAAAAAAACATCGAGGGGAAAAATGAAATTTTGGCTGATGTAGAATTTATTGATTTGATTGAAAATCAGCCTACGGCTTAAAATCGGTATCATGAACAAAAAACTAAAAGTATTATTGAGCGGCGGCGGAACAGGAGGTCATATCTTCCCGGCTATTGCTGTTGCAGACGAAATCAGAAGGAGGTTTCCGGATGCTGAGTTTTTGTTCATCGGGGCCAATGGGAAAATGGAAATGGAGAAAGTTCCCCAGGCCGGCTATACCATTGAAGGTATTGACATCGCAGGAATCAACAGAGGGAATATGCTGTCAAATCTGGGTCTGCCTTTTAAAATCTTAAAAAGCTTATCTAAATCCAAAAAGATTATTAAAAGCTTCGCTCCGGATTTTGCCTTGGGAACCGGCGGTTTCGCAAGCGGCCCGGCCCTGTATGAAGCAAGCAGACTGGGAATTCCTATCTTTATCCAGGAGCAGAATGCCTATGCGGGCGTCACCAATAAAATATTAAGCAAAAAAGCAAAAGCCGTTTTTACGGCCTATCCTAAAGTAGAAGGCTTTCCGGCTGATAAAATAAAGTTTCTGGGCAACCCGATCCGCTCAGCAATTGTTTCAGGAATGCAGGATCCCTCACAGGCAAAAGAAAAAATGGGTCTTAATAAAAACAAGCTGACCATTCTTTCAGTCGGAGGTTCTTTAGGCTCCAGGACTTTAAACAATGCCTGGAAGGAAAATCTGGAAAGGCTTAAAGAAAAAGGGTATCAGCTGATCTGGCAAACCGGGAAACTGGATTACAGCGAATTGTCTTCCGGCCTTGATCTTCCGGCTTCTGTTCAGCTGAAGGAGTTTATTAAAGATATGGAAACCGCCTATTCTGCAGCAGATGTTATTGTTTCCAGAGCGGGGGCCATTGCCATTTCAGAACTGGCAGTAGCACGGAAACCGGTTATACTGGTTCCTTTTCCCTTTGCAGCGGAAGACCATCAGACCAAAAATGCCATGAACCTGGTTGAAAAAAAGGCAGCCAGAATGGTAACAGACACGCAAATGCAGGAAGAATTCTGGAATACGCTGTCAGAAATCTGCGAAAATGAAAATATAAGAAAAGAAATGTCTGAAAATCTTACCTATTTTGCCAAGCCGGACGCTGCAAAAGAGATTGTAGATGAAATTTTTAGAGTAATATAATAAGATAATTTGAATGAATTTTAATCATTTAATCTTTAAATTTTTTAAATAAGTAATGAATAATTTAGAAACATATCAGAATTTTTACTTCATTGGAATCGGAGGTATCGGGATGAGTGCTTTGGCACGCTACTTCCATGCTTCGGGCAAAAAAGTTTCAGGTTATGACAAAACCAATACCAAACTTACCCAGGTTTTAATGAACGAAGGAATTGATATTGTTTTTGAAGATGCTATTGATAAGAACATCACGTCCCTTCATCAGAAAAACACATTGGTGATCTATACGCCTGCCATTAAACAGCTGGGAATCCTGGACTATTTCACTGAAAATCAGTTCAAAGTACTAAAGCGTGCAAAAGTGTTGGGCCTTATTACAGAAAGCACAGACTGTATTGCTGTTGCCGGAACGCATGGCAAAACCACCACTTCCACTTTGGTTTCCCACTTATGCAGGGAAGCAGATCTTTCTTTTTCCTGCTTTTTAGGGGGAATTTCTGAGAATTTTAAATCGAATTTCCTGTACAACGGCTCAGAATATGCTGTAGTAGAAGCGGATGAATACGACCGGAGTTTCCTGAATCTGTCTCCGGACTGGGCGGTGATCACTTCAACGGACGCTGACCATCTGGACATTTACGGCGATAAAAATACCATTGAAGAAGGTTTCAGGCAATTTGCGGCTTTGGTTCCTGATGACCGGCAGCTTTTTGTAAGAAAAGGAATCGATATCGGGAGGCCTCACGTAACCTATGCCGTGAATGAAGAAGCCGATTATTTTTCGGACCGTCTTCGGATGGAGAATGATAAGATTTTTTTTGATTTTCACACCCCTGAAGAAACGGTAAAAGATTTTGTATGGGAAACCCCCGGAATCCATAATGTGGAAAATGCAACGGTAGCCCTGGCTATCCTTCATAACCTGGGAGTGGGTTTTGAAGTGCTGAAAAAAGCCATTGCCGGTTTTAAAGGAATTAAAAGGAGATATACAAAACACAGCTGCAAAAACGGTAAAATATATATCGATGATTATGCGCATCATCCTACGGAGATTAATGCAGTAATAAGCTCAATCAGGACTTTTTATCCTGAAAAGGAGTTACTGGTAATTTTCCAGCCGCACCTGTTCAGCAGGACAAAGGATTTTGCAGACGGATTTGCAGAAAGTTTAAGTCAGGCAGATGAACTGATCCTTCTGGATATTTATCCCGCGCGCGAATTGCAGGAAAATTACCCGGAAATTACATCAAAATGGTTATCAGAAAAAATAACACTGGATAAAAAGGAAGTATCACCATTACAGGATGCTTTCAGTAAAATAAAAGAAAAAGAGTTTGACATCATTCTCACCATAGGCGCAGGAAATATAGATACCCTGTACGACCCTATCTGTGAATGGATGGAAATTAGTAAAAATCAATAAATTTTAAACCCGTTCCAGGCATCTGAAACGGTCATCTTAAAATAATGAAGAATAAATACAGAATATTAAAAATTGCCGTCACCGTGATCCTCCTCGGGTTCCTGCTGAGCTTCTCCCTGAAGAAATTCAGCGGCCAGAAGATTACGGACGATAAAATTTCTGTAAAAATGAGCGAGAAAGCATCGGTATATTTTATCGATGAGAAAGATATCCGGGAAATTGTAAAAAAGGAAAACCCTTCAGGAAAAGTCGGGGAGCTGGATATTCCGGCACTTGAGAAGAAGATCAATGCGCTTCCGGCTGTTGACAGTGCCAATGTCTACTTAAACCTCAACGGCAGACTGAACCTCGATATCATACAGAGAGTTCCTGTTTTCAGGTTAAATACAAACGGCAGGGATTTTTATGTAGATGGGAAAGGAACAGAATTCCCCATTTCAAAAACATATTCTCATCCATGCATGCTGGTAACTGGAAATGTAAAAAAAGATGAATATGAAAAAGTAGCCGAACTGGTGGAAAAAATTGACAAAGATGATTTCAGCAAAAAATATTTCATCGGGATTTCAAAAGACAACGGCAATTATAACCTTCTGACCAGCGAAGGAAATTATAAAGTAGAAATAGGAGACTTAAACAATATTGAATTTAAAGTAAAAGGGTTTAAAACATTCGTGGAAAAATACCTGGTCTTCCAGGATCCTGAAAAATACAACATGGTATCCGTGAAGTATCAGAACCAGATTGTTACTACCCTGAATCCTTATTTCAAAGACAATGACAGTATTTTAAAAGCAGGAAATAAGGAACTGGCAAAAAATCCGGTTACCACGGTTAAAAAAGCTGAAGATAAGCCGAAAGTAGCTGAAGTCAAAAAACAGGTTAAAAAACCGGTTGCTGCTGCAAAAAAAGCAAAAATCCCGGTACAGCCAAAAAAAGTCAAAAAGGCAGAGAAAAAAACACCGGTTGAAAAACCGAAAAGAAAAGCAAAAGTCAAAATTGAATAATAAAAGTGTGTAACAAACAATTAGGATAATAACCTGTTGCATCTTAAAAAAATAAAAAATCAAATCGGTATAAACAATGGAAAATCAAGAGTATTCAGTAGGTCTGGACATCGGGACGACGAAAATTGTCGCCATTGTCGGAAGGAGGAATGCACACGGGAAGATAGAAGTTCTCGGTGTCGGGAAGGCTAAGAGTCTTGGTGTTCACAAAGGTATTGTGAATAACATTTCGCAGACCATTAATTCAATCAAAGCGGCTGTGTCTGAAGCACAGACCAGCGCAGGAGTCCCGATCCGTAAAGTAACGGTAGGGATTGCAGGAAAACACATCCGTTCCCTGCAGCACTCCGATTATATTATGCGTGAACATCCGGACAAGTTCATCACAGATGATGATATTGAAGCATTAAAAGATCAGGTAAAAAAATTGGTAATGCTCCCCGGCGAGGAGATCATCCATGTTCTCCCCCAGGAGTATAAAGTAGATTCCGAAGGCGAAATCCAGGAACCGGTAGGCATGCACGGAAAACGTCTGGAAGCCAATTTCCACGTGGTGGTAGGCCAGATGGGCAGCATCCGGAATATTGCAAGATGTGTCCGTGAAGCAGGCCTGGAAATGGAAGCCCTTACCCTGGAGCCCTTGGCTTCATCAGAAGCGGTCCTTACCAAAGAAGAAAAAGAAGCAGGTGTAGCCATTGTGGATATCGGTGGCGGAACCACGGATATTGCCATCTTTAAAGACAATATTATCCGTCATACCTGTGTTATCCCTTACGGAGGCGGAATCATTACGGAAGACATCAAAGAAGGATGCTCCATTATTGAGAAACATGCAGAACAGCTGAAGGTTAAATTCGGTTCTGCAGTTCCTGAACTGGAAAAAGACAGTACTTACGTAACCATTCCCGGGCTTCACGGAAGGCCGGATAAAGAAATTTCCCTTAAAACCCTAGCCCAGATCATCAATGCCAGGGTAGAGGAAATCCTGGAAATGGTGAATACGGAACTTAAAGCCTACGGCGCGTTCGAACAGAAGAAAAAACTGATTGCCGGCATCGTCCTGACAGGCGGTGGTTCCAACCTGAAACACCTCAGACAGCTGGCCAATTATACCACAGGTTTTGACAGCAGAATAGGTTTTGCAAATGAGTATATTGCTAACGATAAAAATCAGTATCTTAAAGGCCCGGAATATGCCACATCCATCGGACTGTTAATGGAGAGTTTGAAGATCAGGGATAAGAAGCAGAATGCAGAGCTTCAGGAAACTGTTGAGGAACAGCAAGAGGCTTCATCTGAATCTGAAAACGAAACAGTTACGGACGGAATATTGCTGCAGCAGGCTTTAGAACAGGCTGAGCCCGTTATGCAACATGATCCGATAAGTGAGCAGCGGGAAAAAAGAGCGGCAAAACTGACTTTCGGCCAGTCGCTGATGGAAAAAGTAAAAAAATTCTTTGAAGAAGTAGAGTAAATTATAAATGATGAATGATAAATGGCGTATGATTTTTCCTTATCGTATATCATCAGTCAGTTATCATTATAATTATAAAAAAATATAGTTATGGAAAATTTAGGGACACAGGGGTTTTCATTTGATTTGCCAAAAGGAAACTCATCAATCATAAAAGTAATCGGTGTCGGAGGCGGTGGAAATAACGCGCTGAAGCACATGTACGAAAAAGGGATCCACGGGGTGGATTTCGTCATCTGCAATACGGACGCCCAGACGCTGGATAATAATCCGGTGTCCAATAAAGTACAGCTGGGAACTACCATTACGGAGGGCCTTGGTGCCGGTGCAGATCCGGAAGTCGGTGAAAAATCAGCCATAGAAAGCATCGAAGAGATCAAAGCGGCCATGGGCCAGAATACCAAAATGGTTTTCATTACAGCCGGAATGGGCGGTGGTACGGGAACCGGGGCAGCACCTGTTATTGCCAAAGTGGCAAAAGACATGGGGATCCTTACTGTGGGTATCGTAACGGTTCCTTTCAGCTTTGAAGGCAAAAGAAGGCTTGAGCAGGCTGAAAACGGGCTTGACAAATTAAGAAACAACGTTGATTCATTAATCGTGATCAACAATGATAAGCTCAGACAGCAATTTGGAAATCTCGGCTTTAAACAGGGATTTTCAAAAGCCGATGAAGTATTGACCAACGCTGCCAAAGGAATGGCGGAAGTAATTACCGGATACTTCGATGTAAACATTGACTTTAGAGATGCCAAATCCGTACTTCAGAATTCAGGCACGGCATTGATGTCTACAGGTGTGGCTTCTGGTGAAAATAAAGCAGCGGAAGCGGTACGCAAAGCACTTGATTCCCCATTGTTGAATGACAACAAGATTATCGGTGCCAAAAATGTACTGTTGCTGATCAGAAGCGGTGCCGAAGAGGTAACGATGGACGAAATCGGTGTAATCATGGACCATATCCAGAAAGAAGCCGGAAACACGGCAGATATTATTTTCGGGGTAGGTGCTGATGAGGAACTGGGAGATTCTGTAAGCGTACTGGTTATTGCCACTGGTTTTTCCAATGACAATAAAAAGTTTTCCGGACCTACCGAGAAAATCAAGATCAGCCTGAATGATACATTTGACAGCCATAAAGAATCACCTTTTAAAACAAGGGATCAAAGAGAGTCGAACTCCGTACGCAATCATGATTTCGGCGGGAAAAACCTTTTCAGGTTAGATGACGAGGATAATGATACGCCTCTGTTCGGTTCTTCTTCTGCTGAAAAAAAAATGATGATTGAGGAAGAACCCAAAAGACCTGAAAGCAGATTCCTTGATCATGAAGATGATGCACCGGAAAGTTTTACCAAAAGCTGGAGAAATGAGGAGGAAGACCGGGAAGAGTCTTACAGCCTGTTTACTTCTTCAGATGATGAAAGCGATGACCCGAATGACCTGGAAACCCAGTCCTTCAGATTTGACTTTGATGACAAAAAGGAAGAACCTCATTCCAACAGCCCGTTTGGTAATACCTATGCTCAGGAAAAACCTGTCGAGTTCAATTTCTTTGTGAATGAACCGGTAAAAAAAGAGCCTAAGAATGATTCCGGACAGCCAAAAGCGGAGTTCGCTTCTCACCAGGTGAACCAGCTCACGGAAGAACCTCTACAGAAAGTAGAGCATTTCTTTCAGCATTTAAAAGAAGAACCTGCAGAAGAGCCTGAAATAACAGCAAACAGCAGAGAGGCAGAGGTTCATCAAACTGATGAAACGGCATTCACTTTTGTGAATAAAACAGTAGATCAGGAAAGAATCATAGAGCGGAGAAATAAATTGAAAGAATTCAATTCGAGATATCAGAGTTTTGACAGTTCAAGCGAATTTGAATCGGTTCCTGCCTTTAAAAGAAAAAATATTTCTATTGACGACAACAATGCATCAGACCAGAACATCAATACTTATCTGTCTGATAACAACGGGTCAATACAGATCAGGGAAAACAGATTTTTAAATAAAGACGTAGATTAGATTAAATTGCTGTAAGCAATAAGCAGTAAGCATCAGACTTTTCCGGCCGGATTAGAATTATTAAGCTTACCGCTTATTGCCTCAAGCTTAAAGATAAAACCATGAGTTTAGAAAATACCATAAGCGAAGCAATAAAAACGGCGATGAGGGCTAAAGACAGAGTTGCCCTGGATTCCCTGCGTGCCGTAAAATCCCAGATTTTGCTGCTTAAGACCGAAGCAAGGGACACGGAAGTAACAGCAGAGCAGGAAATTGCCATTTTACAGCGGATGGTGAAACAGCGTAAAGATTCTTACGATCAGTTTACGGCACAGGGAAGAACTGACCTTGCAGAAGTGGAAGATGCACAGATGAAAATTATTGAGCAGTTTCTGCCTAAACAGCTTTCTTCAGAAGAGCTGGAAGCAGAAATTAAGGCTATTATTGCTGAAACCGGAGCCGAATCTGTAAAAGATTTAGGCAAGGTGATGGGAATAGCATCAAAATCCCTGGCCGGAAAATCAGATGGCAAAAGCATTTCCGAAATGGCGAAGAAACTGCTTTCATAATAAGAAATTTATCCTGTTTCCATAACTGAGGATATCCAACCATTGCATATCGATTTGATTAAGAATCCCGCAACTTTCAGTTGCGGGATTCTGTTTTAGATTACTGATTACTCATGGCCTGGCTATTTCAAGAGGGATTCAGGGTCATGTAACATACTGAGGGATAAATGTAAATGTTTTTTCATAGTATTTTGTCTTCAGAATCATTTCAAATTTAGTAATTATTTTTAAATATTAATAAATTTAATTCATACAAAATTGATTATAAATATTATATCTGCATTTAATCCATTTCATTTAACAAAGACACCGATAGTTTTTATATATTGATGAAAAGTAAAGAAATGCGTAAATTTGTGAATTATTAAAAATAAAAATATGTATCCAACAGATTTAGTAATGCCTATGAAGGCTGAACTTACAGATAAAGGTTTTGAAGACCTTACAAACCCGGCTCAGGTAGAAGAGGCCATCAAACAGTCCGGAACTACCCTTTTGGTCATCAATTCCGTATGCGGATGTGCTGCAGGCGCGGCAAGACCGGGTGTAGTATACTCTTTGACTGGAGATAAAAAGCCGGATCATTTAACTACTGTTTTTGCAGGTTTTGATACTGAAGCTGTATCTGAAGCCAGAAAACACCTGGCACCATTCCCTCCAAGCTCACCTTGCGTAGCGCTTTTCAAGGACGGGGAACTGGTTCATATGCTGGAAAGACACCACATCGAAGGAAATCCTGCAGGTGCCATTGCAGCAAACCTTCAGGCTGCCTATGATGAATATTGCTAGGAAATTATCAATCTTAAATAGGGAACCGTTACAAAAAATGTAACGGTTTTTTTATTTTTTTGCGATAAAAATCCTATAAAAAATCAAATAGTATTATATTTGTTGAAATGGCAACGAAAGCACTTTTCAATACTGTGGTTAACTGGTTTATCCGCCAACGGATCGACCAGATCCAGAATTTTATGGATCATCCCATCGAGACACAGAAAGGCATCCTGTTCTCTCAGCTTTTTCATGCAGAAGACACGGAATACGGCAGGAAATACGGGTTCAATTCTATTTCAAGCTATCAGGACTTTAAAAATAAGGTTCCCGTAGTCACGTATGAGGAAATGGAGCCCTATATTGAAAAAGCAAGGCAGGGGCAGAAAGATGTAAGCTGGCCTGGCTACATAAAGCATTTTGCCAAATCTTCCGGAACTACTAACGCAAAAAGCAAGTTTATCCCGATTTCTACGGAAAGCCTGGAATACTGTCACATGAAAGCCGGAAAAGACATGGTTTCCATCTATGCGAATAACCACCCGGAAAACCAGCTTTTCAACTATAAAAACTTGCGTCTGGGAGGAAGCTCCGAACTGTATGCCGATTTCAACACCAAATTCGGCGACCTTTCGGCTATTCTCATAGATAACCTGCCGTTCTGGGTAGAAGTAACTACTACGCCCAGCAAAAAGGTTTCCCTGATGGGAGAATGGGAAAGCAAGCTGAAAGCAATTATCTCTGAAGTGAAGAATGAAGATGTAGGAAGCATCCTGGGTGTTCCCAGCTGGATGATGGTCCTGCTGCAGCGGGTAATTCAGGAAACCGACATCAGCAATATCGCTGAGCTGTGGCCGAATCTTGAGGTATTTTTTCACGGCGGGATCAGTTTTAAGCCTTACAGGGAACAGTACAGGCAGATCATCGGAAAACCGATCAATTATTATGAAATCTATAATGCTTCTGAAGGCTTTTTCGGGATCCAGGACCGGTCTGACAGTGATGAAATGCTGCTGATGCTGGATTACGGGATCTTTTACGAGTTTATTCCGATGGACCAGTTCCACCTGTCTGATCCGAAAGTAGTCAATCTGGAAGACGTGGAAACCGGAAAAAATTACGCCATGGTTATTACCACCAACGGCGGGTTATGGAGGTACCTGATCGGTGATACCGTTGTATTTACTTCAGTAAACCCTTTCAGGATAAAGATTACCGGGAGGACGAAACATTATATCAATGCTTTCGGGGAAGAACTGATGATTACCAATGTAGAATCGGCACTTACAAAAGCCTGTGAAGAGACAAAAGCATCGGTTTCTGACTTTACTGGCGCTCCCATTTTTATGAAAGATAATGAAGGCGGTGCCCACGAATGGATTTTTGAGTTCTGTAAAGAGCCGGATAACCTGGAATTGTTTGTTGATGTATTCGACAACCATCTTAAGTCCATCAATTCGGATTACGAAGCAAAACGGTACAATAACATAACACTGAAGAGGCCTATTGTCCATATTGCGAAAGAAAATTTATTTTACCGGTGGCTGGAAGCCAAGGGCAAGCTCGGCGGACAGAATAAAGTGCCCCGCTTAAGCAACGACAGGGAATATATAGATCCTTTGCTGGAACTGAATAAATAAAATAAAAAAACCGCAGATGGTTTGAGTCTGCGGTTTTTTTTATTTATCGGCTTAAATCCTCTTTCAGCTTTTTTGCTCCTTCTTCTACTTTGGAAGCTCCTTTTGCAGCAGCATCCTTTACATCATTACCCACTTCTTTAGCACTCTGCTTTATATCCTGTCCGGCCTTATGCAGGTCTGCTTTGGTTTTATCTGCCGTAGCGTCAATCTTATCTTTCGCATTCTCTGCAACACGGTCTATTTTCCTGTCGGCTTCATCAATTTTAGCATCTGCATTTTCTTTGGTCTGGTTGATCTTTGCCGTGTCAATACCTAATGTATTCTCAGAAACTGTAGTCGTAGTCGTTACGGATCCATCCGGATTTTCCACTTTTTCCGTTGTGCTTGATTTTGTGCATGATACAATTGCTACTGCAACGATCAATGCTGATAAAATGTTTTTTTTCATACGTATTTATAATTTTAAAATGTAATTGTATAAGTTATGGCTACTCTGTTTTAGGCTCATTTGCAGCAGGTGCCTCAGATGGTTTCTTTACTTTTTCAGCATCTGCTTTCTTCTTCTCTTCATCCGCTTTCTTTCTGCTTTCTTTTTCAAGCTCTTCTTTCATCTTATTCTCCTGTTCCTGAAGTTTTACCGCTTCTTTTACAGAGTCTTGGTATTTTTGTGAAGACATCCTGATCTGTCGCACGATATCCACCGAAGTGGCACCATTGGAAAAAGAATCTACGGCAGCCGTATCATAGGCCGGTTTCGGGCTGTCTGCAGGATAAAGGTCTACCGGTTCTTTTTTAGAACATGAAACCGCCGCAACTGAAAAAATAAATGCTGCAAAAAATAAATTTTTCATGAGACTAATTTAAAAGAAATTCTGCAATTACAGGATAATGGTCTGATAACTTAACGGAATTATCAACTTTATAGCTTAACGGAATAATTGATTTTGAGCTGAAGATATAATCAATCCTGAGCGGAACCTTATAATCATGGAAGCTGGAAGAACTACCGTTTCCGGCCACCAGAAAGGCATCCTGGAGGTCTTTGCCCAGGTTATAATATTCATAGGAATTCGGTACTGAATTGAAGTCGCCCGCTAAGATCACCGGATACGGGGACAGGTCTACAGCCTTCCTTATTTTTTTGATCTGGTCTTCATGTGCTTTAAAGGTAGGTGTCATATGAGAAAGAAGCGTATTGATTTTGCCTCCCTCTTTTCCTGCACCGTCAAGTTTAAACATTGATTTCTGCAGCCTGAAAGGCTCAAGATATACATTAATGATCCGAATAATCTTACCATTGATATCAACATCTGCGTAAAATGAATTTCCGCGGGATTTGTCGGTAATCAGTTCTTCCTGCCTTATGATCTTGTGCTTGGTTTTCAGGATAACAGACGGATATTTAACCATGTCGTCCCTCAGTGCCCGGCTGGTATCTTTTTCCTGAACCAGTATAATATCCGCATCCTGATCACTGATGTATTTCTTTACTTTCTCCCACCCGAAATCACCGTATTTAACATTAAACGTAATAACTTTTATATCTCTGACGGATTTTAAGTTTTCAGTTTTCGGCGTAAAGTTGATCCAGCGGCGGATCGGGTTATAAAACAAGAAAGTTCCCAATAAAAAAGCAATGGCTATTTTTTCTTTCCTAACAACCCAGATTAAGGTAAATATAAGATAAAGAGAAATCAGATAAGGGAATCCCAATGACAGGAAATTGAGGTAGCCTACAAAATTAGGTGGCACCCACGCATTTCCCAAAGTACTCAGGAGTAAGACAGCAACAGCAATGTGCGAGAATAACAGGATCTGGCGGAACTTCATTATACTAGTAAAGATACCCCATTTTTTCAGCAAAAAACCGACCAACCCATAAAGTTTAACGATTTTTATGATTACCGCTGAAGCCTGAAAGTCGCAATAACCGGGAAATGATCTGAAATTCTGACGGAACGGTCTACTGTGTATCTGACAGGCTGTATTGATTTTGATGAAAATATGTAATCAATCCTGATCGGGAATTTATAGTCGTGAAAACTTGTGGCGCTGCCCCTTCCGGTTTCCATAAAAGCATCTTTCAGGTCTTCCGATAAATGATAGTATTCGTAGGAATTCGGCACCGAATTAAAATCCCCAGCGAGAATGACAGGATACGGCGAGCTTTCCACTGCTTTTCTGATTGCCGCTACTTCTTCCTGATGAATTTTAAAGGTAGGGATCAGTCTTTTGACGATGTTTTTTATTTTCTCTTCATCCTGCACATTGTTTCCATCAAGTTTTACCATGCTTTTTTCAAACTTAAAAGGGTGAAGGTACACATTGATAAAACGGTATATTTTCCCCCGGATTTTAATATCCGTCTGTGTCCCGTAGGATCTTATATATTCCGAATCCGGATCTATCAGTTTTTCATCTACAATCTCATGCTTTGTAAATACTGCTGTCAGTGCCTTTATGCTTCCTCTAGTATATCCGGAAAAATTTAAACCATTCCCTGATTCTTCCTGTAAAAGCAGGACATCGGCATTCTGGGAATTCAGGTATTTCTCAATATTTTGTTCCCCTGCTGTTTTTCCTCCTTTTGTGTTGAAGGATACAATTTTTAAATCTGACAGGTCATTCTTTGCAGGCATGTAATTAATCCACCGTATGGAAGCATTAAAAAAAAGCAGCCCTGAAAAAATAAATACAAAGGCCCTCTTTTTCCAGCAGAAAATCCAGAACAGGGTTAGGGAAATATATACAATCATCAGGACAGGAAATCCCAGGGAAAGCAGATTGAACCACGGTGAAATCTTCGGCGGAATATAAGCGTTCAGCAGCATCCCGGTTAAAAGAAAGAAAATTCCTATGTGTAAGATCAGAAGTATGAGACGGATAATTTTCACAAAGCTTTAGTTAAGTCTATACAAATGTTTTTTCCAGAGCATAGCCAGGATGAACCCTACCAGAGCTCCGCCAACGTGGGCAAGATGGGCAATGCCTCCTGAATTCCCGGAAACACCCAGCCAGATTGACACCAGTATGATAACAGGCAACACATATTTTACTTTCATCGGTATCGGAATGAACATGATCCCGATTTTTGCATCAGGATAGACCGTGGCAAAAGCAGCAACTACCCCAAAAATAGCTCCCGAAGCACCCACCATAGGTGTTCCCATTATGCCATTAAGGTTCTCTACCAAACCTTTCTGCTGGATAACCGAGTCTGATGTGCCTGAAAAATGAACACTGGCACCGGACAAATATCCATTGATATCAAATCCTAACTGCTGCAGTTCACTGGATATTTGCTGTACTTCAATGAAATTCCATAGATTGAATAAGAAGAATGCGCCTAAACCACTTAGGAAATAAAGTATCAGATACCGCTTCTGACCTAGATTCTGTTCTAAAACAGGCCCGAAGCTGAACAAGGTAAACATATTAAATAAAATATGCATAAATCCCCCAGTTTCTCTAATAGGTGCATGCATAAACATATGAGTAATGATCTGCCATGATTTAAAATTTGGAGAAAAAGGATAGAATCCTGATAGAATATTATATAGTACTGGAACAAGATTCGCAATTATATAAACAATAACATTGATGATAATTATATTTTTTGTAATCGGTGGTATACTGTTAAACATGTTTTCTAAAATTTATTCTTAAAATCATTAAAGGGCACTTCAAAGAAACATCTTTTTCCGTTCGGTAAAAATTCCGGGAAGCCCAGTGCCGTAAAATCTTTAATCAGCTGTTCCGCATCTTTCTTGTAGATAAAATCAAACCTGGATTTTGATTGCATTTTGTTCCATTGGCTGTGGTAAAAATGCAGGAATTCCTCTTCTGTCTTATATTCCAGGATTTCAAAAAGATCCTCAAGGAACTTCATCACCTGGGTTTCTTTCAACCCTTCCGGCACGGCGTCAATCCTCATGACATTTTCATGCGCAATGCTCGTCTCGAATCCTAACTCCGGAAGGTATTTTTTAATGGATTTGTATTTACTCTTCTCAATCTCATTCATATGATATTCCAGGGAGAATAACAGAGAATGACTGTTGGTTGTTCCTTTCCTCAATGGCTTAGCATGTTCGGAAACCACCAGCCTGTGCATTCTACCCATGTCCAGCATCAGGGTTCTGTCCCCTTTGTTGAAAAGCCAGTATCCATTGGGCAGCCTCATAAGATCCTCATCAAAATCCTCATCTTCAAACAGGTTGATCTTTGAAGGTTCGGCAGCAATATTTTGATGGTACATATTTGCCAGATTCTGAATTTCCGACTGTTTTATTCCCCTTTCTTCCAGAAACGGGTTATAATCTTTGTCTACAATAATTTCAGGCATCTTTACAAAACCGCCTCCGCCGTTGCTTTTGCTTGGAAAAGTCTTCTGCAGGATTTCCTCCAGCTGAGGATCTTTTTCAAAATCAAGGCTCGGTGCTACATTGTAAATTCCCAGGGACCTTTTGATGGTTGAGCGCAACAAGGCAAAAATCAGGTGCTCGTCTTCAAACTTTACTTCTGTTTTCTGCGGGTGGATATTCACGTCAATCTTTTCAGGATCCAGTTCCAGGAAAAGGAAGAACGTCGGGATATAACCCGGCAGCAGCAACCCTTCAAAAGCATCCTGCACGGCTTTATTGAAATAAGAGCTCTTAAAATACCTGCCGTTGACAAAAAGGAACTGTTCGCCTCTTGTTTTCTTGGCACCTTCCGGTTTGGCAACAAACCCATGGAGTTTGCACCACAGGATATCCTCTTTAATGGGAATCAGCTGCGGCTGAAGCTTTCTTCCGAAAATATCGACAATCCGCTGCATCTGGCTGCCTTTCCTTAATCTGAATACTGCTTCGTCATCATGGAACAGGGAAAATTCCAGGTTCTCGTGAGCTAAGGCCACACGCTGGAATTCGTCAATAACATGCCTGAATTCAATATTGTTGTTTTTAAGGAATTTTCTTCTGGCCGGGACGTTATAAAACAGGTTTTTAACTAAAAAATTAGATCCTTCAGCTGTCTGAACCGGATCCTGAAACTGAAAAACCCCGCCTTCTATGTAGATATTGGTCCCAATCGCAGCTTCTTTCCGCTTCGTTCTTAACTCCACCTGGGAAACAGCAGCAATAGAAGCCAGTGCTTCACCGCGGAACCCTTTCGTAGAAATTTTAAAGATATCTTCCGTGCCTCTGATTTTGGAAGTGGCATGCCTTTCAAATGCCATCCTTGCATCCGTTTCAGACATACCTGTACCGTCATCCACCACCTGGATCAGGTTTTTCCCCGCATCCCTGATGATCAGCTCAATTTTTGTAGAGTCTGCATCAATTGCATTTTCCAAAAGTTCTTTTACAATGGACGCCGGCCTCTGCACCACTTCCCCTGCTGCAATCTGGTTGGCTACATGATCCGGTAAAAGCTGAATAATATCTGACATAAAAACGTAAATCAACTTACAAAAATAGGCATTCAGAATAAGAATTGAAATAATAACCTTCTGAATTAAAATTTAATTATCAACATATCAACAACCTAGCCGCAAAAAAGCTTTATACAGAACATTAAGGTAAACCCGCGTTCATAAAAACACAATCCCCTGATTGCATTACACAGTCAGAGGATTGATTCACAGCTAGTTTACACAAATTAACATTGATATTTATATTTTTTATTTACTTTCTTTTTAAGAGCCAGAAATACGTAAAACTCAGATATTCACATTTAATCTTCAAATATAAGCGTCCGCTTCTTCTCCCGCCTTTCCTTAATCTCCGGTTTGACCTCCGGAATGCCGTGGATTTTGTCATACAGATATGCTATTGCATTCGGCTTTTTATAAATCTTGCTGTATCTGTACCGGGTTTTAAAATGCCTGATATGGATTTTATAGGCATCATATCCTATAACCACTAACAGACACAGACTGATGATATAGAAAACCCTGAACTCAAGATAGAAATACGTTAATCCAGAGAATACAGCTCCTATAACATAGGCCAGCATAATGCTCATCAGCAGCTTCGCTCTTGCCACCAGCTCACCGTTTTCCCTGAACTTCTTCTGGGTAAACATAGAGAACAGGATCCCCAGGTCGGTAGTAGTACCGGTAAGGTGGGTAGTTTTTACTGAAAAGTTGGAGATGCTTGCCGTTAAGCCGTTCTGAAGGCCTGTTGCGAACAGCATCAGGGAAACCAGGTATTCCGTTTCTTCCAGTGTTTTCCGGTAATAGAACTGTCCGTAAACCCCTACGAACAAAAGGCATATGATTTCCAGGACCAAGGGCATGGCATGGGCGAAATACTTGCTTCTTTTATTGAAAGTAATCACGATGAAATTGGACACAAACCCTCCGAAGAAAAACAGGAAGATCCACAACCCCACCACAGCTACCTGCGACCAGTTCCCTTTGCTGATCTCTGCCGCAAAAATGGCGTAATGACCGGTTACGTTAGACGTAAAAGAGAGAAATATCAACAGGGAAGCAATATTTATAGTCCCTGCTGTAAAAGCGGTCAGCGTCCCCAGTCTGATGTTGTCTCCCAACGTTCTGCTGTTACTATAATTCCTTAACATTTTTCATTTCTTTTTCGTTCCACATTAGGCTTCTGCAAAGATCTCTGCCAGCCTTCCTTTTTCCGGAAGACCTTTCTGAGGCGCTACAGCAATTTCATAAGACTCAAGGTCTTTGCATTTTTTAATATAAGGGATCAGGTCAAATTTTCCTTTTCCTTTACTTTTAATCGAGGGAGAATAGTATGCTTCACTGATCTCTTCCACTTTAACATAGTTGTTAAACGTACGCTGGAAGCTTCCCGTAAAAATATCACAGACGATTTTACTGATCAGCTGCGGGTATTTATTTTTAATAATCCCGTATGCATCGCCAAACTCCTTCGGCATCAGTTTATTAAAGATTGTACTTTTTGTATTGAACAGAAGATCCCTGATAGAATCTCCGGTGTCATATCCTGAAACCAAAAGAATATTGTATTGATTTTCATCTTCCGAGGCATGCTTCTCTTTCATTACTTTCTTTAAAATATTTAAAGACTCAAGAGAAAAATCTGTGGCTATTAAAATCGTTTTGGTCATATCATCAAGATTTGGGTTCTACATTATCTTTTTCGATGATACGAAATTAGGATGTTAAGATTAAAAAGACTTTGGAACGAAATTAAAATGTGATTAATGAGATTAAAATGAGATTAGAATTTATTAAAGCCGGATGTGTCTGAAAAGATCCTGATCAGGATAAGTAAAAAAAATCAGAAAAATAATGTAACAAAAGTATGAGACTGCTAACTAATTATTCAAACATCAGAAAAACAATGAAAAACCTATTTTCAATATTCTTCATCGCTCTTTTTGCTTTTGCAGGTGCACAGGACAAAGATTCCAAAGAAACAGCCAACCGTTTTTTCTATGAGCTGACCTTTAAGCCCAAGAAAGACTCTGCCAAACTCGAAAAAGTAATGGCTGTACTTGATATTGTTAAAGACAGATCCGTATACCGGGATTATACAGCTGTCGGGCAGGATTCAATTATCAAGGTACAGGTTGAGGCCATGCAAAAGGCAGGTACCTTTAAAGATCTTTCGAAATCCATTAAAATGCCTAAGTTTTCAGAAAAAATTGTAAAGCATTATCCGGATATGAAATTACAGTACATCGAAAGAATAGCAAGCGGATTTACCCCGATGAACATCGGATATAATGAAACCGTTAAATTCGACTGGAAGATTTCAAATGAAAAAGCAAAAATAGGAACTTACAATGCGCAGAAAGCTACCGCTGAGTTCGGAGGGCGAAAATGGACGGCATGGTTCAGTACAGACCTTCCATTTCAGGATGGCCCATACAAATTCTCAGGACTTCCGGGACTGATTGTAAAAATTGAAGATGAAGGTAAAAATTATTCATGGATTCTTCAGGGAAACAGGAAAATACCAAACTGGGATGAACTGACATATGCCGAGAAAGTTTCTAATGTAGGCTTAAAAGTAACTGAAATGCCAAGAGAGAAATTTGAGAAAACATTCAATGATTTCAAAAAAGACCCTTTTGCAACCATAAGACCGATGATGAACAACGAAATGATGTCGAAAACAATCCCTGGAATGGATGGAACAATCGGTGACATGATGAAAAAACAGGAAAAAATGTACAAAGATTTCTTTAACTTAAATGATAACCCGATTGAACCGCCTTATGAAAAACTGAAAGTGGGAACCGTGGAAAAGGTAGGAAAAGAAAAAGACTAAAACAGACACATTCATATTTAACTATATTTCGAATCAACCCAAATGCAGTATTGCATTTGGGTTGATTTCTTTTATACACGCCTGTTATTTAGATTAAATTTAAATAGCGTATATTTGCATATACAAAATTTTGGCTTTGAAAGAGAACGGTTTACATAAGTTGAGCGGATTTCCCAAAAACAGAATGGGGAAAATTCTGGGGTATGATAATGACAGCCTTGCCATGCCGAATAAGATCATTGAAATGGGACTTCTTCCGGAAACGTCATTCAGGATTTTATACCAGGCACCTTTCAGCGGACCGATGTATGTAGAGTTCGGAAATGAAAAAAGCCGTATTGCTCTCCGCGAAGAAGAGGGCGATTTTATTATCGTTGAAGAATTGAATTAATGCAGGAAATTCAGAGAAAACAGGTTCTTTTAGTCGGGAATCCCAATGTAGGGAAGTCAACGGTTTTCAATGCGCTTTGCAACAAGAAGCAGAAAACCGGAAACTACGCCGGGGTTACCGTAGCCAGCCATTCGGGCTATTACACCTATAAAGATGAGGAGGTTGAGGTTGTAGATTTACCCGGATCATACAGTATATATCCGAGTTCTGAAGATGAAGCTATCTTTTCTAAATTTGTAATGGACCATCAGCAGGATTATGCAGGGGTTATCTATATCCTTGAAGCCTTAAGCTTAAAAAGGGGACTTTTGCTATTCCAGCAGATCCAGGATCTGGGCGTTCCGATGATCCTGGTCGTAAACCAGGTTGATCAGGCAGAGAAAAGAGGTATTACCATTGATGTTGAGAAGTTTTCGGAAGCTTTGGGAATAAAAATTATCCGTACCAATGCCAAAGAGCAGATCGGAATCAATGATATCAAAGAAGCTGTTTTACACAATACTTTTGTGAAAGCTGGCAAACAGACTTTTGAAACCCCGAATGAACATAAAGATTTTATTCATAAAGTAGCTGCGCATCAAGGCATTGACAATGAATATAAAGCTTGGCTGAGTTTATCTTTGGGAACAGACCTGGGAAGAATCAGCTCTGTTGTGGAGCAGCTGAATGAGCCGGATTCAAAAAGCCTGGTCCCGAAAAGGCTGCAGGTTCAGGAAACGGTAAGAAGGTATCAGCATGCCGATACCGTTTTAGCAGACGTTATTTCTAAAAAGCCTCAGTTCAAAGAGCTGCTGACCGAAAAATTAGACCGGGTATTGGTTCATAAGTTCTGGGGATATGTGGTCTTCATGATGATTTTGTTAATCATTTTCCAGAGTGTTTTTTTTCTGGCAGAATACCCGATGAACTGGATCGACACGCTTTTTGCATGGCTGTCTGCTTTTACAGGCGAGCACCTGCCGGAAGGACCCATTAATTCTCTGATATCCAAGGGAATTGTTCCGGGAATAGGAGGAATTGTCATCTTTGCGCCCCAGATCGGGATATTATTATACTTCCTGTATCTGCTGGAAGATTCCGGGTATATGGCGAGAGTGGTGTTTTTAATGGACCGGATTCTCCGGCCTTTCGGATTAAACGGCAAAAGCATCGTACCGCTGGTTTCAGGAACAGCCTGTGCCATCCCGGCCGTGATATCAACCCGGAATATTGAAAATTTAAAAGAACGTTTGCTGACTATATTGGTAACTCCTTTTATGACGTGCTCTGCAAGGCTTCCGGTATACAGTATTATCATCGGGCTTATTATTTCAGACGATACCTTTTTAGGAATAAAATACAAGGCTTTGGTACTGATGGGAATGTACCTGCTGGGATTCGTCGTAGCATTGCTTTCTGCGGCCGTCCTTAATAAATTCATCAAAAATAAAGGCAAAACCTATCTGGTGATGGACCTGCCGACCTACAAAACGCCGCTTTTTACCTACGATCTGAAGATGGTATTGGGAAAAGTCTGGGACTTTATTACCGGAGCCGGGAAAATCATTTTTATTGTCAGCATCATTATCTGGTTCCTGAGTTATTTCGGCCCGAAACAGAGTCCGGACGAATGGGTAGCTACCGATGTTGAGCTTGACCATTCTTATCTGGCAAAAATGGGCAGAGGGATAGAACCTGTGATTTCCCCTCTCGGTTACGACTGGAAAATGGGAGTGGGAATCCTGACCAGTTTTGTGGCGCGGGAAGTTTTTGTAGGGACAATGTCTACCTTATACAGCCTGGAAGATGATGCCCCGGAAGTAAAGGTAATTGATAAAATGAGACGCGATGTAAAACCGGACGGTGAAAAAGTCTTCAGTTTTGCAACAGGTGTTTCCGTCCTCTTGTTTTACGCATTTGCAATGCAGTGTATTTCCACACTTGCAGTAGTCTACAGAGAAACCAAAAGCTGGAAATGGACCGCTTTTCAGGTAGCGATGATGACCGGTTTGGCCTACTTTGTGTCGATGTTAGCATACCAGATATTAAAATAATGGATTCTTCACTGATTTTACAATATATACTTGTCCTTTTTATTGTTGCATTTGCTTGTTATGCCTTGTTTAAGGTATTCAGGAAGAATTTTGCACCGAAGAAATTCAGTTCCAAGAGAACAAACTGCGACAAAGACTGCGGATGTTCATAAAAATGACATCCCTGTGGAAAACTAAACATTTCTGAGATTCATTTTTTACTTATTTTTGTGGGATAAAACACAATTACAGTGAAAAAGGAATTAATACAACTGCTTTTTCTGAAATTCGAAAATGCATCATACATATATAATGATATTGAATTCTGGAGTGCGTGAGATTTGCAGGGAATTTTGAATTATACAAAGTGGGATAACTTTTTAAAGGTTATTGAAAAAGCTAAAAAAGCTTGTGAAAATGTAGGTGAAGATGTGCAGAACCATTTTGCCGACATCGGGAAAATGGTGTTATTGGGAAGCGGATCAGAGAGAGAAATTCCGGATATAGCTTTAACTCGTTATGGTTGTTATCTTATTGCTTAAAACGGAGATTCATCAAAATCAGAAATAGCTTTTGCACAGACTTATTTTGCTGTCCAGACGAGAAAGCAGGAAATTATTGAAAAAAGACTTTTAGATGTTGCAAGGGTAACTGCGAGAGACAAACTCTCGAAAACAGAGAAAAGACTTTCAGGGATTATCTATGAAAGAGGAGTTGACGAAAAAAGTTTTTCAGTAATCCGTTCGAAAGGCGACCAGGCCTCTTGCAGACTTTCTTCCTACTTTAACAATTAAAGCTAAAGATTTTGCAACCGAATTAACCGGCCATAATGTTGTTGAAAAAGATTTGAATAGCTACATACAAATTGCCAATGAACATATTGAAAATAATTTGGCAGTAAGAAAAATGCCTGGAGAACGAGGAATAAAACCTGAACATCTTCCTGCATTGGAAGATGTTAAAAAAGTCCAGCGCCAATTGGAAAATGATGAAAAGAAAATTTTAAAACAAACTAAGAAAAAATAGGATGTCACTAATAAAAAGTATTTCAGGAATCCGGGGAACCATCGGCGGTGCCGTAAATGATAACCTTACGCCGCTGGACGTGGTGAAATTTGCTTCGGCATTCGGGACCTGGCTTCAGAACAATAAAAATAAAAAAGACCTTACCCTCGTTATAGGGAGGGACGCCAGAATCTCGGGACAGATGGTTTCTTCTCTGGTAACCGCAACCCTGCAGGGCCTTGGGATCCATGTGGTTGACCTGGGACTTTCCACCACACCAACGGTTGAGATCATGGTGCCTGAACTGAATGCAGATGGCGGTATTATCCTTACAGCTTCACATAACCCAAAACAATGGAATGCCCTGAAACTGTTAAACGAAAAAGGGGAATTCATTACCGGAGAAAACGGGGCAGAAGTTCTTGCCCTGGCCGAAAGTGAAGATTTTAGCTATGCCGAAGTTGATGATCTGGGGACGTATGTAACCAGAGATGATGCGTTTGACATTCATATTCAGCAGATCCTTGCGCTGCCGATGGTAGATGCAGAAGCCATTAAAGCTAAAAAGTTCAAAGTGGTTCTGGATGCTGTCAACTCTACGGGAGGCATTGCCATTCCGATGCTGCTGGATACATTAGGCTGTGAAACCGTAAAATTATACTGTGAACCCAACGGGCAGTTCCCGCATAACCCTGAACCGCTGAAGGAACATCTGGGAGATATCTGTGAGCTGGTAAAGAAAGAAAATGCAGATCTTGGTGTAGTGGTAGATCCGGATGTTGACCGGCTGGCACTGATTGATGAAAAAGGTGAAATGTTCGGGGAAGAATACACCCTGGTTGCCGTTGCAGATTATTTGTTGAAGCATAAAAACGGTGTGGCAGTTTCCAACCTTTCCTCCAGCCGGGCCCTGAGAGACGTAGCACACACCCGTCATTCCGAGTATTTTGCAAGTGCCGTGGGAGAAGTGAATGTGGTAACCTTAATGAAAGAAAAAAATGCAGTGATCGGCGGAGAAGGAAACGGAGGGATTATCTATCCTGACCTGCATTACGGAAGAGATTCTCTGGTAGGAATTGCTTTATTTCTAACGCATCTGGCAAAGGAAGACAAAACGGTTTCCGTACTGAGAGCAGGGTACCCAAGCTATTTCATGGGCAAAAAGAAAATTGAACTGACTCCGGAGATTAATGTGGATGACCTTTTAACCAAAATGGAAAAAGCATATCAAAATGAAGAGGTTTCTACAGCAGACGGCGTAAAAATAGATTTTGAAAATAATTGGGTTCACCTTAGAAAGTCTAATACAGAACCGATTATCAGAATCTATACAGAGGCTAAATCCCAGGAGGAAGCCGACCAGTTAGGAGATGAAATGATAGCTAAAATCAATAGCCTGATTTAATAAATATTAACATCCCTGTTACCGTTTTAATCATATTTATTATTAAATTTAGTACTAAGATTTTCAGAACCGAGTATTTGTATATCTCATATCTCAAGTCTTTAATCTTAAAACTGTTTTATATTGGAAGAATATTTTGGAAATGAACTTGTAAAAAAGTTCGAGGAAATGATGGAAAATAATGATGAATTCTACTTTGATACAGAAGAGTTAGAAGACATTATTGTTTACTATCTGGAGCTGGGAGACTTTAATTATGCCGATACGGCAGTGAATTACGGACTAAAGCTTCATCCCAATTCTTTAGATATCAAGATCAAAAAACTTGAAATCCTTTTGGAATGGGAAGATTATAATACGGCGAAAGAGCTGATCAGCGAGCTGAAAGGTTCTTCTATGGAAAACACAGACTTTCTGGTTTGCTATGCAAAGTATTATTCGAATTTAGGAAACCCAAGAAAAGCGATAGATATCTGTAAAAAAGCACTGGAACTGAAAGAAGAAGAGAACTTCCTCCATAATTTTATTGCAGATGAATATGTAAATCTCGGAGATCCTTTTAACGCTCTTAAACATTACCGCAAAGCCCTTTCGGAAGATCCTACCGATGATTATTCGCTGGAAAACTGCATGGTCTGTTTTTCGGATCTGAATAAGAATGACGAGGCCATTGCCTTTCTTAATGAATACCTGGATGAATACGCTTATTCCGAAATTGCCTGGTTTGAGTACGGGCAGTTCTATTTCAACAGAAAAAATTATGAAGAAGCCATAAAAGGGTATGATTACCTGTTGGCTATCAATTCAAGCTCCGTTGGGGTGTATGCGAATAAAGCAGCCTGCTACGAAGCATTGGGACAGTATAAGAAAGCTATCGAAGTCTATGAGGAAATGCTGGAGCTGGAATATACCAAAGCGTTTACATTTTATAAAATCGGGCTTTGTTATAAAGCATTAAAACAGCCTATCATAGCACTGAATGCGTTCCAGAAATCATTAAGGGAAGACCCTCAGTTTTACCTTGCCATGATGGAACAGTCTTACCTGTACGAAGAAATGGGCGGCATGACGGAAGCTTTGCATTTTGCCAAAGAAGCAACCCACCTGAATGAAGGCAATCTGGATTACCAGAAAAGACTGGCCTTTTTATTTATTGATTCCGGGAAGTTTGAAGAAAGCCTTTCCTGCCTGAAAAAGCTGGTGGAAGCTGAGCCTACAAGGTTTTACAACTGGTATGCCTATTCTGAAGTACTGATGCTTTTAGGCGAGTATGAAGAAGCGATTATTTTATTGAATAAAGCGGTAAAAGCCCATCACAGGGCAGAACTGTTTTACCAGCTTAGCAACTGTTACCTCAACCTTAAAGATCAGGAAAAAGGCAAAGAATCATTGCTTAAAGCCCTGGAACTTGATCCTTCCCTTGTATCTGATATGCAGAAGAAATACCCTTTTATCAGGGATGAGGTGAAAAAAGTGAAGGCAAAGGCGAAAAAGAAGAACTCAGAAGGATAAGATAATAAGAGGCCTGAAGTAGAAACTACATTCAGGCCGATCTTACATTGTCTTTGGTGAATAATAAAACAATCCTGCAGGCTGCAGGATTGTTTTTGTTTATATTCATATATTTTCTGCTGATATACATTCAAATTCTTGTTTTACGACTGTGTATGGAAAAAACTGGTCATTATCAAATTTAGCAGTTAAATCGGTCGTGTCCATTAAATTATTATCTGGCTTTTATAACCGATTTAGCCCTCAGAAAGACCAGTCCGGCAATAATAACCACAGTTCCTGCAAACTGCACCACAGACAGCTTTTCACCATCCAGGGTACCCCAGGCAATGGCAACAACCGGCATCAGCAAAGTAACGGTTGAGGCAAAAAGAGGCGAAGAGACTTTCAGGAGCCTGTAGTTCATCATCATGGCCAGTCCGGTCCCGAAAACAGATAACAGGCTTACAAACATCAGTCCGAGCATCGTATCCCGGTTAAAGCTGAACGTAGAAAAGAATCCGGTACACGTTAAAGCAAAGAATGAAGGCAAAAACAGGACAAAGGCAAATACAAAAGCCGATAAAACCGTGGAAGAAACCTCCATTAATTTCGATTTTACGGTTGTTGTACTGATGGCATAACATAAAGTAGCAGTTAACAATAAAAGGATCGGGATCAGCTTAAAGGATCCACCTTCACCATCACCTCCGAAAGCCAGCAGGCAAACTCCGGCAAAACTGATCAGGGTACCCAGAACCTGCTGTTTTGTGGTTTCAAATTTCCAGATCAGAGCACCGACGACAATTACGAAAATCGGCATCATGGAATTAATGATTCCGGCAATGCTGCTGCTTACTTCGGTTTCTGCAATCGGAAACAGGAACATCGGGATAAAATTTCCTGTAAATGCTGCCAGCAGCAGCCATTTCAGATGCCTTTTAGGAAATAGCTTATATTTTGAAACAGCGACCGGCATTAATATGATACCGGCAATCAGAACCCTTAAAGCTCCGACCTGATAAGGGTTGAAATGTTCCAGTGATTTTTTGATCAGAATAAATGATGATCCCCAGATCAGGCTCAGGACAATCAAAAGAACCCATTTTTCTTTATCCGCGTTCATTGTTCCGGTATAAAATGTTCAGAAACTCCCTTTTGGGAATCATTTTTGCGCCAAGGCTTTCCAGATGATCGGTGTGCGACTGGCAGTCGATAAGCTCCAGCTCATTTTTATGTGTTTCCACAAAATGGATAAACCCTGCTTTTGAGGCATTGCTTACTTTGGCAAACATGCTTTCGCCGCAGAACATATTCCCGATCTGCAGGCCGTAAAACCCGCCTACCAATTCATCATTCTGCCAGACCTCGATACTTTTTGCCAATCCGTACCTGTGAAGCTGAATAAAGGATTCCAGCAGCTCGTCTGAAAGCCACGTTCCCTCCTGCCCTTTCCGGCTGATTTCCTGACAGTTTTTAATGACTTCCGTAAAATTCCGGTTTTCCGAAAATGTAAAATCACTGCGGTTAAGGATTTTCCGCATCGATTTTGAAACCTTCAATTCTGCAGGAACCAGGACAAATCTCGGGTCAGGGCACCACCAGAGAATTTCTTCCCCGGGATTGTACCAGGGGAAGATACCCAATTGATAAGCAAACCAGATCCGCTCTACCGACAGGTCTCCGCCGAAAGCAATAATACCTTCATGACCGTCATAAAGTTCAGGATCAGGAAATGAAATCTCTTTGTTATCCAGCCTAACCATTTTCAGGAAAAAAAATCCCACTTAAAAAGCAGGATTTATATGTAAGTGTTGTTTAATTAAAAAGGCAGATCATCGTCATCGTCACCTGCGAAAGGGTTTTCGTTGGATGCAGATGCAGAAGATGCAGACTGGGAAGGTGCTGCCTGGGTAGGCTCAGAAGCATTGTCGGAAACCTTTTCCACTCTCCACCCGGTAATTGAGTTGAAGTATTTTGTTTCGCCCTGAGGAGAAACCCATTCTCTCCCTCTGATGTTGATTCCTATTTTTACGTTCTCGCCTTCTTTCAGATTATCCAATAAACTGATCTTATCAGATAAAAATTCTATGTTTATCGGCTGCGGATACTGCTCCTGCGTAAGGATAACCATTTCTCTTTTTTGGAAACCGCTCGCAAATGTCTGAGCATCAAAAAGTTTCTTTACCGTTCCTTGTAATTCCATATCATATTAATTAACGGTGTAAAAGTAATAAAATGAAACGTAATACAAAGGGTCGGAAATAAAAAATATAACTTTTTTAATTTTTTTTACTGAAAAGTTTGGAAGTAAAGGAAAATGTCCTATATTTGCACTCACAAAAACGAAGCAAGCTCTTTAAAATACGACTTCAAAAAAAACAACGCGGATGTGGTGTAATTGGTAGCCACGCCAGACTTAGGATCTGGTGCCGAGAGGCGTGGGGGTTCGAGTCCCTTCATCCGCACTGTATGCGAAAATAGCTCAGCTGGTAGAGCACAACCTTGCCAAGGTTGGGGTCGCGGGTTCGAGTCCCGTTTTTCGCTCCACTCCATGCCCTGGTGGTGGAACTGGTAGACACGCAGGACTTAAAATCCTGTGTCCGTAAGGACGTACGGGTTCAAGTCCCGTCTGGGGTACTTAAAAACCTCCGTAATCAGATTACGGAGGTTTTTTGTTTTCGGTCTGATCATTATTTACATATGCATTACCGGAAATAACGTGTATTAAACAATATTTTTTTATTTCTCTCTATGAAATTATCCGGAAATATTTTATATTTGTACTTAATAAAGCAAGCAGGTTCTTACAAAATAATCTAAACTGCGGATGTGGTGTAATTGGTAGCCACGCCAGAATCAGGATCTGGTGCCGCAAGGCATGGGGGTTCGAGTCCCTTCATCCGCACAATTTGCGAGACAGTTCAGCCAGATCAACCAACCTCTTTTAAAGTTGGCCGCTATCCGGGCTCTGTTTTTCGCTCCGTAATATAGCTGGTATTGTACCAACAGACAGCAAGGACTTGAAATTTGTGTACAAAGACCTGTAGATTCAGGTTATGTCCAGTGCACTTAAAAAACCTCTGTAATTAATTTGATTACAGAGGTTTTTGTTTTTTAGCAGACACGTCCCTGATAAATAAAAAAGTATGCTGAAAATGCATTCAACATACTCTAATATCATCTGATTACAGGATATTTTACTCCTTTATAATTTTCTGAGATACCTTGTTCCCGTTTTTATCTTTTCCGGTAATGATGTATAAGCCTTTTTGCAGTTGAGAAAGATCAGCATCCTTTTTGGTGGCCGGAATGTTTAATGCCCTGCCTTCCATAGAGTACACCTGTATATTAGTCAATTCTTCCGAAAAATAAAGGATTTCTTTTGCAGGATTGGGGAATATCCTTAATGTACTTTCAGTTCCGGTTTCTGATAGGTCAAGCGTTGTGAAAACAACTTCATAAGCACCCATATTAGGAATTCCGGTACGGGGCGCACCGGTACAATCAAAATCCGGTGTACCGGAAGAAGTTCCTGCGCTGCGGCAAATGCTGCTGTTCTGCAGTGCCAGGCCATCATCTGCCGTAAGAGGAATACCATCTGCTCTGAGAGGGCTGGCAGGATTTCCGAAATCTGGATTTTGTGCAAATATATTTCCCTGAGGATTCGAACCTAAAGAATTGAAGCTTGCTGTGGTGTAGGAAGCATTCGGAAGCTGTAAAAGATTGTTTGAGAAGCTTACTGCAGTTGAATTGCTGAGGTTAAAATAATCAGCACCTGCCACGCTTGCTGAAGTTCCTTTTTTATTATCCCAAAAGATGTTGTTCTTTAAAATGCTGTTTCCGTTACTGGTGTATATTCCGCCACCATTAACGCTGGCAGAATTGCTATATAATGTATTGTTATTGAGAATATGCGTTCCTGCACCTAAAAAAAAACCGCCGCCGCCAGTATATGATGAATTCTTGTAGACAATTGTATTTGTAAATGTATTATTACCGGCAGAATATACCGCTCCTCCTGCAGAATATGCATTGTTTTCATATAATACATTGTTCAAGAAGATATTCGTTCCGTAATTTAGGAAAATGCCTCCCGCAATGCCGCTGGTTGATTTGTTTTTATAGATGATATTCCCCGTAAATGTACTGCTTCCGCTGGTGACCATAACACCCCCTGCCCGGGAAGCCGTATTATTATATATTTTATTGTTACTGACCGTAATGTTGCTGTAATAAGTTATAATAGCGCCACCGTCAACTAAAGCACTGCTGTTATAGATTACATTTCCGGAAAACACCGATGTATCATGATCTGTATGAATTCCGGAACCGTAATTTGCGGTATTGTTATACATCAAATTGTTAGAAACGGTATTGTATCCGTATTGAAGGTATACTGCCCCGCCGCTGCCGCCGTAAATATCATAAAATTTACTGTTTGTAATCGTACTTCTACCATATCCTGAGTAAACGCCGCCGCCACAGGCTCTATAGATAAAATGGTTGTTAATCATCATTCCTCCTGAATAGTTATCGGCATTTCCTTTAACAAATGTAAATCCGTCTATTACAGTACCAATGTTTCCATCTGCGGAAACAATGATATGATAAGAATTATCAGACATGTCTCCCGGAATGCCAATATCACCGCTTAAAATGGTTTCATTAACAGTAATATTCCGTTGACTGAATAAAGTTTCTGTCCCTGTAAACCCACCATAGATTTTTACTCCGTCTTTTACAAAAAATGTATAATCTCTGTCGTTTAAAACCGTCAAGCTTCCATTATTGGAAGGCGTTGCTCCCGGAGGAATGGAATTCGGTTTGTAAGTTCCTGCCGTAACCCAGATTTCGTCTCCGGCAACGCTTTCATTAATTACAGCCTGAATGGTGTTTCCTGCAGTTGACCATGATGTATAAGGTGCAGCTCCGGATGTATTGTTAAGATTGACATATCTCGTAGCTGCCTGTACCATATGTATGGATGCAACAGATATTATGAATGCAAGGGACAGTGCATAGAAGTTTCTCATAAATTTAAAGGATATTAATTTGTTTTTCAACTGATTTTTTCGGGAGCAAAGGTAGTCTTTTTACTCTAAACAACTCGAATTAAGCTATTTATATTCTCTGAGGATTCAGTTTTAATGTAAAGTTATTGGGCTTTTGACTATCATTTCAGGCTATTGGACTTTAATTTATGTATGGGATTTAGTGCAGGTTAATAATCATTTCAAAGAACTGCTGGCACCAGCTTCTCTTTATAAAATATTCAGATTGCCGTTTTCGAACTTTTTAGTATAATCACAAGATCATTTTTGATTTAATTTCACCAGAATAAGAATTAAATTTTGCACATTTAAAATCACTTTTGATTGATTAATATTGGTGCATAAAATAAATAAAACAATTTTTACGCTGAAATTTTTCACAATTATTTGATATTAAAAATTAACTTTTATTTATATAATACACGTTTTACGCTCTAAAACAACGATATTTTATTTCAGATTCATTCCATTAAATCACGTATAAATGAACTATAAACTCAGATAAATTAATAATTTTAAAAAATAATTGAAAAAAAAGAGATTTATCTCTTGCGTATGTGAATATTATCATATAGCTTAGCTGAATCAAGGAAAAATTAATTACTCACTTAAAATGAAGAAGAACTTTTCAATAATTTTAATCATTCTTTACATATTCAGCAATGCACAGGCGCGCAGATTCTTTTATGAATTTTCTTATAAACCCAGTAAAGATTCTTCTCATGCAGAGAAAGAAATGACTATTTTGGATGTAACCAAACAAAAATCAATTTACAGGGATTATTTGTCCGTGTCGCAGGATTCGATGATTGAAAGCAATATTGAGAAAATGAAAGCTACAGGGGTACAGATTGATCTTGCAAAATTACTCAAGACCCCTAAGTTTATGTACAAGGTTCAAAAAAGTTATCCTTCTTATGAAACCAGCTATACCGATTTAATACTAAGTGATTTTATAACGTACCCTGAAACCGGAAAGATAAACTGGAAAATTTCTGATGAAAAAGGGGTAAGCACGTTTGAAAAATATAAGATTCAGAAGGCAACAGCAACAGCATGGGGAAGAAACTGGACCGCCTGGTTTACTCCGGATATCCCCATTCAGGACGGACCTTACAAATTTTACGGATTACCCGGCTTAATTGTAAAAATCGAAGATCAGGACCAGAACTTTTCGTGGCAGCTGGCAGGTATTAAAAACCTGGAAAAATATAATGAACTAAGCCTGAACGAAAGATTAAAGAACAAGCAGGCTCTTGTAGTAAATAAAAACAAGTTTACACAAATGTTTGCTGAATTTAAAACAAGCCCGCTTGCCCAGATTAGGAGTAAATATACTTCGGAACAACTGAACCAGGCAGATGAGGGCGGTAAAACCCTGGGACAAAAACTAAGAGATCAGGAAGAAACCATTAAAAAAATGATTGGAGCCAATAATCAATCCATAGAATTGGTCCAATAAAAGATATAAAAGCGCTTTTATGAGAGATTTTGATATTTTGTACCTCTAAAAACAAAACATAAGGGGCTACCCGAAAAAACAAACTAGAAAAATAACCATTAAAAATTATTAAAATGAAAAAGCATTTAGTAGCAGCAGCATTAATCGTTGCATTCTCAGCAGGTACCTTCACTTTAGCAAGTGCTAACCCACAAAACATCTCTTCTGAAAAAGTTTCAGTACAGGCAGTTTCAACCGCAACGGCAAAAGTACCGGTAAAAGAAAAAGAATGGACATTCGTTTCTTCTGAATATGTTTATACAGGAACAACTACTACCAAGTAATTATTTCAGAATTATTCAATCTACGAGGCTAATAGTGTATTAGCCTCTTTTTTATAAACCCATGAAAACATTAAAATTATCTTTAACAGCATTGCTGCTTTTTCATGTCCTCTCTTCATCTATAATAAATATTCAGATCATTAAAACATGGAAAAATTCTACTTATTCTTCTTTAAATACATATGGTAAAAAAATTATAGATAACCTGGAGTATTTTAATGTTCCGGATATTGTACAGACAGGCATGAGAAACTATTCCTATTATACCGGTATCGAAAGGGGATATGAATATTATTCTCCCAATGCAGCAAACAGACAGACTGAAATTATTTTTAAAAACAATGCGGCTCCTGTAAATCTGCCTGGAAAAACATTCGAATCAGCGTTTAAAATACGCAGTATATTCACCATATTAGGAGGGCAGCTTGAAAATGACGATTTCCGGAACAGGGTTATACAGTCTATGTCTGTACGGTTATTTACACTTCATCCCGATATCAGTCATATGGAAATTTCTATTATGAAGAAACACTTTCCTTCTCTGGAACAGATACAGCAGGGAGAGCCCATCAGGATACAGGAAAATACGGTTTATACTATTGATAAAAATTGATATGAAAGCAGTTTTAAATTCCGTAAATGTATTTTTTTTCGGTTATGAAAGAAATATAGAAAAGAAAAATATATTTATTATCGCTATCTCCACCTTTGGGCTGCTGAATATCCTTTTGATTTTGCCTGATCTTTATAATGTATACAGTAAACAAGGGATCATAAATTCCGGTATTAACGATTTTCTTATAAGAAAAGACCAGTTCAGGCTGACATTCATAACGGATGCTGTTGAAAAAATCGGATTACCGTATGAATACGCCCTGGCAATGATCATCGCACTTTACATCTGCTCGTTTTTATTCATCCTGATGAATTATTACAGGCTGGTGTCTGCAATAATCGTTCTTATTATACATAATGCGCTGGTGGCAAGCAGTTACTCATTTTCATACGGAGCTGATTATATGATCAGTTTTTCACTTTTTATCAATATGATCTTGTGTATCAATTCAAAATACAGCCAAGTGATTTATTCTTTTGCCATTAGGCTGCTGCAGCTGCAGCTCTGTATTATATATTTCTTTTCAGGGCTTGGGAAAGCGATGGGAAACAACTGGTACACTGGGGATGCAATCTGGTATCTGGTATCCACCTATACCCATATTAATATTGTAACAGCCTTTGTTGCCACAACAATCCCTGTATTGTTCAAAATCATTTCGCTCAGTGTCGTAATTATTGAGCTTTTTTATCCTGTCCTTGTTTATAATAAAATAACAAAAAATGCAGCTTTACTGTATATCATCATCACGCACATAATCATTATCCTTATTATTAACCTCTATACATTCGGAGCCATAATGATTATCCTTAATGTAATAGCCTTTCAACCAAAAATAATAACAGAATTAAAATATTTTAAAAGAAATGAGTATATCACTGAATAATATCAATTATACAATTAATAACAAAACCATACTGCAAAATATAAACTTATCTCTGAATAAGGGTATATACGGTATTTTAGGACTAAACGGTGCAGGAAAAACAACCTTACTGAATGTGATATCCACTCTTACAAAACCACAAAAAGGAAGCTTGGCTTATCATAACACAGATATTGTAAAGAATCCTTTGCTGCTCAGAAAAGATCTGAGTTATATGCCTCAGAATTTCGGTCTTATTTCGGATCTGACCGTAACTCAGAACCTGATGTATTTCGGAATGCTGAAAGGGGTCAGTTCAAAAACCCTAAAGGAAAATATTCCGAATGTTTTAGCTTTTTTTAATATTCAGCATACGAAAGATACAAATGTGAAAAACCTTTCCGGCGGCACCCAGCAAAGGGTTGCGTTATCATTAGCCTTGGTTAATGATCCTAAAGTTTTAATTCTTGATGAGCCTACAAGTGCCCTGGATCCTATGGAAAGAATAAATTTTTACGAACTGATCAAAAAAATATCAGATCATTCCATTGTAATTGTTTCTTCTCACAATATTTATGAAATAGAAAAATACGTTGACCATATCATTGTCTTACGAAACGGGCAGATCAGTTTTTCCGATACTGTAGATCAAATGATTCCCAAGGCTGTTTCGGGGCTTGGAAATTCTGTTCCGGAAAGCATACTGAATCTCGAAAAAGCATTTGAATATTTCGCGAAATAATTTTTTATGAAAGCATTACCATTGATATCCTTATACAACCTCAGATTATTTTTTAAACACTCTTATTTTAAATATATTTTAGTCATTATCCTGATTTCAGGGTTCTTTATTATCCCGAATTCTACATCGGACTATGTCACCTTTACCGTCGGAAATTATACTGGGAAATTAAATCTGGTATGGATCAGTAATTTAACCCCTGTATATATTAATGCAATCTTTGCTTTACTGACAATTTTTATCAGTCAGAATCTGAAAAGAAGAGAAATTATCAACCATACTTACGTCAATTTCAGATTATCCGTGAAATCAAACTTTCAGTTGCTTATGTATAAGGTGGTTTCTTTGTTTTTTTATCTTACCATACTGGCTTTTATTCTTGAAATTATAATCCTTGTGATCAACTATCAAAGCTATAATTTTATATTATATCTGATTCCTTTTCTGTATTTTACGGTTCCGTATTTATTTTTTCTGTCATCGGTCTGCGTATTGATCGACTATCTGGTAGACCTGAAGTTTCTGAAATATATTTTGTATTTCGGCCTCATCATTTTTATTTATAACACCGGCATAAGGCACCTGTTAGACATTACCGGGATTCAGGAACTGATGGATAATTTTTCCCATGTCAATGCAAAAAATAAAGACTCTTTTATTTTGGGAAAGATAAAATACGAAGATGTACAGTATGTGAATTTTGAAAAGTTTATCAGCCCTAAAAACTGGCTGGATAAAATCTGCATATTTCCAATATCGCTGGTCATTGTATTCATAGCTTCTGTTTTATTTAAAAGATATGCCGTTATCAGAAAAACAGAACAAAACCAGCCCATTTCACAAAAAGAAATACATACCGCTGATACAAAAACAAAAACATACCAACCTGCAGCTTCTATTGCATCCTTCAATTTTATCTCTTTGTTGAAAGCCGAATTTTTTCTGTTAAGCAATTCGATCAGCAGGAATCTGAAGTTAACAGCGCTGGTTATATGGATGCTTGCATTTTTCGCACATGGAGAAATAAAAATACTGCTTATTGCAGCTGCATTTATAACGCTGCTTCCTCTTAACCAGAATTATCTTGCAGGGAAATATGCAAATAATACATTCTACGCTGAAAAGATTTCCGGATATCCGTCAGCCCTATTTATCCTGACAAAATTTTTGCTTTTTCTGGTTTATGTTGTGCTTGTCATTCCTGTACTTGATTATACTTCTTTAGACGTAAGTATATTCATTCTGTGTAAACTTTTATTTCTGTTTTTATTTCAGTTGGCTTACACCACGTATGTAAAAGATTACCTTCTGGTAGAAATTATTATGATCATTATTTTTTCAAGCTACTTTTCCGGGGTTCCGGTGTATCAGATTTTTTAAGTAATTTAATTGATATAAATATAAAAGGGTTAGAGTCTTTCTAATCCTTTTTTTATTTTTGTACAATTCCTTATTCCAATGAAAAAAATTATCCTCATCGAAGACGAAACCAGCGTGGTCTCCTTTATCAAGAAAGGGCTGCAGGAAAACGGCTATGAAGTTTCTGTAGCCTTTGACGGGAAAACAGGCGTGCAGCTGGTACAGTCGAATGATTTTGATCTGGTGATCCTGGATATCATGATGCCTGAAATGAACGGACTGGATGCCTGCAAGGAAATCAGGAAAACCAATCTGCATGTCCCGATCCTGTTCCTGACGGCATTGGGTACCTCCGAAAATATTGTACTGGGACTGGAAAGTGGCGGCGATGATTACCTGGTAAAGCCTTTCAAGTTTATTGAACTGGTAGCGCGTGTGAAATCTTTGCTAAGAAGAAGCAATAACGGAAGCATACCCGAAATTACGGAGTCCGAAACCGATCAGGGACATTTACATCAGTTTTCAGACCTGATCCTGAATGATTATACCAAAAAAGTAACCCGGGCAGGGGAAGAAATACCGCTGACTTCAACAGAATATAAACTGTTGCTGTATTTTCTGAATAACCCGGAAAAGGTGATTTCCAGGGCGGAAATCCTGGATGCCGTCTGGGGTGTGAATTATGACCTGGGAACCAATGTAGTGGATGTCTATGTCAACTATCTGAGGAAAAAACTGGATCATCAGGAAGATGAAAAACTGATCCATACGGTGATCGGTATGGGATATGTAATGAAAAAACCGTAACGGATGTTCAACAGAGTTATCACCAACCAGACCAAGACGATGATACTTCTGATGCTGGTCTTTACTGCCATCATCCTGCTGTTCAGCGGACTGGTCTATTTTTCGATTGTCAACTTTTCTCACCAGCGGTTTTATGAACTGCTTAAAATCCGGACAACCACCATTATCCAGATCGAAAAAAGCAAAGACGATCTCGATATTCCGGAAAATTATATCCTGAACGGCCTGAATGACGAAGAGCTGCCAATGGAACGCGACTATGTTTTTGCCGTTCCTGCTGATACCAATTTTAAGAAGATTTCACAGGAAATCCATATTCCGGATTCCTTTTTCAAAAGCATTGTGAGAAAAGGGGAATCTAATTATAATGACAAGGAGTTCTATTATATCGGCCAGACCTTCCGGCATGACGACAAGAAGTATATTGCCATTGCCTCTGCCAAAAACCATTATGTTGTTTATTACCTCGGCTTCCTGAAGCGTACATTGATTACCTGTATCGTTCTTTCGCTGTTCTTCAGTATGATTTTTTCTTTTTATTTATCCAAAACATTATTCAGGCCCATTTTAAAAATTACAGGTAAGGTAAAAGATATAAGCTCCGAAAATCTCCACCTGAGGCTCGAACCCCAACCCGATAACAAGGAGCTGAATGAACTGATTGAAACCTTTAACGGGATGTTGAACCGTATTGAAACGTCTTTTGAAACCCAGAATCACCTGATCGGCAATGTTTCCCATGAACTGAGAACCCCTCTGACCTCTATTATGGGTGAAGCGGATGTTGCGCTTTCCATTCCCAGGACCAATGATGAGTACAAGGAAACCCTGAGTATTATCCTGGATGAAGCGGAGAAACTGGACAGGAAAATAAAGGCATTGCTGATGATTGCCCAGACCGGTTTCGACGGGAAGATCCAGAAAATGGACAAAGTAAGAATTGACCAGCTGCTGTGGGACGTTATTGAAACCCTGAGGAAAATTGATGCAAGGAACAATATTTTCCTGGACACCAGCATGCTTCCCGACAACCCGAAGAAGCTGAAAGTTCAGGGGAATGAGCAGCTGCTGCATCTGGCCGTAGCCAATATCATCCAGAACGGCTGTAAATACTCTGATTTTGCACAGGTAAAAGTCTCGCTGGGCGCAACGGATACGGATGTTTACCTTATCGTAAAAGACAATGGCATCGGTATTCCGGGAGAGGAGATGAAAAAGATTTATGATCCGTTTTTCAGGGCTTCGAATACCCATAACTATGAGGGATACGGTATCGGGCTTCCGCTGGCCAGGAATATCGTAAGAATGCATCAGGGGGAACTTATTGTAAGCTCAAATGAAAACCAGGGCACAACGGTACAGCTCAGGTTCCCGAATTATTACCATATGACACAGCAGCAGGACATCAAAGAAAGCTGATGCACTAACACTACTGTCGGAAATGAAAAACCAACCTCAGTGAGGCTGGTTTTGTTTATATTATTTGAAATTGAATTTTACCGTAAACATAACCTGGCTCGGGCGGAGCTGAATTCTGGTATAAGAAATATTACTTGTGTTGATTTCATAATTTTCAAATACTTTTTTATTAGCAATATTCATCCATTTAACCTCAAAATCAATTTTCTTTTTAGCCCAGGTGAACTGATAAGACAGATCATAGAAACCATTATTGTATTTCTGTCCGGTTGCACTTGTATTGACCTGATCCCAGCTAAATCCTACGGTATGATTTTCTATCGGGTAGAAGAAAAGCCCTAAATTATGGTTAAATCCTTTCCTTGCTGCATTGGAAATTACCTGTCCTGTACTGGTCTGTTTAGTTTTTGACAGACTGGCATTATAATCTATGCTCATCCAGCTGAAATAGGTATTATTGAATTTAAAACCTACAGACTGGCTGTTATTTTTGTTGGTAAAAGAAGCATCATCTAAAAAAGCATCAGATTTAGAAGTATTGTTGCTGTAATTTACGGAAGCATTGGTTTTAAACTTCGGAAAATATTTTCCTACTTCCGCACTGTAGCTGTTATTTAATATATGGTTATCCTGTTCTATATACTGCATTACAGTAAACCCTGCAGTATTAATTGTAGGATTGGAAATAAGATTCCTCTTTGCATCCGAAAACCTGTAATTGATATTGAAAAATAAATTATTCAGTGGGTTTCTGTACTCTAACCTTGTTCCGGCAGACTTGTTATTATTCTGGGGAATAGGATTGTTAAAATCCATTGCATTTAGTCCCGTAGGTGAGGTCATCAGAAGTCCTGAATACGCTGTATTGATCTCACCGAAATTATTATTGACATTGGCATTTACCGAGGCTTTCCAGAATGAAGCAAATGTATACTGTGCAAAAACACTCGGTTCAAAAGTCACTTTATTTACTGCTTTTGAAACATTCCTTAACGGATCCTCCGCTTTGATATTATTGGAATTTACCGGAAAGTTGGCATACAGCATCCAGGCATCATTTTTATAATTTACCCCTACACTTCCGTAAGGCGTAGCTGTTGTATACTTCAGGTCATTATAATAAGCCTGTCCGTATCCGAAGTACGTTCCTTCCTGCAGGTTAGATAGAACCGTATTTAACTCTGTTGATTTAAAATTGAATCCGACCTCCGGAGTAAACGTCCATCCCTTGGTTGAAAATCCGATATTGGCAGAATGGTTGGCTTCAAAGGTTTTAAGCCTTAAATTCTGTCTCACCGTTTCTGCATAGGCGCCGGGATTGAATCCCGGGATGGTAATATAGGATGCAGGAGAAACATCCAGGGTCTGCCGGTCGGTCTGGTAACTTATAAAAGACAGTACATTTACCATTTTCTCTTTCCACGGAAGAATGGTGCTTAATGAGTTCTGGAATGATGTAGTAGGAGATTCAATCGCTTCTTCCCCGTGTGTTGTGGAGTTTACCACGCTGTTGACGGTCCTGTCCACAATTCCGCGGTCCGCATTCCAATACTGGGAAAAACTCGTGGTATTTTTAAAGAATCCTTTCTTTGCATTTTTTGTAAAAATCAATTCTCCTTTTGCCTTATCCGTATAAAAATTATTAAATATGTTCTGTATTACTGTTGATTGAGGTCTTTTAGGGCTGGCAAAATATTCGGTTTCGCTGTAAGATTCCCTTTCCACGGCATTATTGGTATAATTGGCATTGGCTTTAAGTTCCCATTCCTTTTTCTTGTCAATGTTGGTCAGGTAGTTGGCAGACAGGTAATGTACGCTGTTCATCAGGTATCTTCTTACCGGAAGGTTAGGTGTACTTGCATTTTCTACATTTAACCAGTCGTTCTGTGAAGCATTGATCCTTCTTCCTTCAAAACGGTTTCCGAATGCCAGGATATTCCCCTCGTTTTCTACCTGGTCTCCCACATTGTTGGTTTTGTAATTCACTACCCACTGGCTCTTCTGCCCGAAGAACATCGGTGTCAGCTTGATATTCCAGAGCAGAGGGCTGGCTCCTACTCCTACTTCTCCCCTGCCGGTCATGGTTACGGAGTTTTTCAGTTTGATATTGATGGCTGCCTGATCTGAAGGCACTTTATTCTGAAGTATTTTTACGGGCTGGTGGTTTTCCAGTACCTCAACTTTCTGTACGGCATCCTTCGGAAGCGAGTTGTTGATAGTTCCGTATCCGCCTTCCATTAAATCTTTTCCGTTGACATAAAATTTATTGATGGCATTTCCCTGGTAGAGAATTGTTCCGTCGGTATTCACTTCAATTCCCGGGATTTTTCTCATCACATCAGCCAGTGTCCTGTCGCTTTTGCTGTCAAAAGCTTTAAGGTCGTATGCAATGGTATCCCCTCTTGCCGTGATCATTTTTGTTTTCAGCTGTACTTCCTTGATTTCCGTAGCTTCACTTTCCATCTTAAAGCTCAGGGTCTGGTCGCTGTTATTGATCTGTCTGGTCAAAGGCCTTTGGTTGAATGCTTTCACTTTCAGGTCAACATTAGGTTCTGCGGAAGTGAAGGTTACTTTGTATTCCCCTTTCGAGTTGGTAATTCCGTATGCAAGGATCGCGTCTTTGCCCGGTTCCTCTATCGTTACGCTGGCGCTTGGGATCGCCACACCGTCTTCATCCGTGATTTTCCCAGAAACGCTCTTCTGTGCAAACGAAAGGACAGAGAGAAAAACCATCAGGAATAAGGAAATTTTCATTTTCATAATGTATTATTTGATTAATTAGTTAGAGGTTACTGCTTTTTGTTACACCTTTAAAGATGCTATTTTAAAGGAAAAGTTAAAGCCCGTTTTTTATCACTACAAACATAGTGATGTTTTTGTTATATTTCCTTTTATTTTATTTATAATTCTTTCAGAAAGGTGCACTCGCATGACAAATTATTATATCCTTTTTCTCATAAGCCTTGTAATTATTTAGGCCCTAATCATTTTTTTAAATAAAAAAAACGGCATATCTCATTTTGGTCATATTTTATTAACTTTAAAATCTTTATCTTCAGTTAATGAGGTTTTTTAACGGCATCATGCGGTAATGAATTTAAGTAGCAGATAGTATAATACTTTGTTTAATTATTCATTATACTTCTACTTGAACTCAAATCGTTAAAAATGATTTGAATCATAGATTAAAAAAAGCTTAAACCCGTTAACATATCTTTTTTATTTAATAATTTTGTAACATTAAATTTTAAAAAAAATGGGAATTAATTTAAAGCCGATCGATATTGTAGATGATATTACCCAGGAAGAGTTTATCAAAAAATATCTGAAGCCAAGAAAGCCGGTGGTTATCAAGAACATGGCGAAAAAATGGCCGGCATACCAGAAATGGACCATGGAATATATGAAGGAGGTCGTGGGCGATGTGGAAGTTCCTTTGTATGACAGCGCCAAGGCCGATCCTGCTGCTCCCATTAATACGCCT
The DNA here is from genome assembly GCF_034047335.1 of Chryseobacterium sp. JJR-5R. Lineage (NCBI taxonomy): Bacteria > Pseudomonadati > Bacteroidota > Flavobacteriia > Flavobacteriales > Weeksellaceae > Chryseobacterium > Chryseobacterium sp. JJR-5R. The sequence goes on along the minus strand of NZ_CP139137.1, from coordinate 45,893 downwards.
ACTACGAGAATGATGTTCAAAGATTATATGGATCTGATCCAGAGAGAGCCAACGGATCTAAGGATTTTTTTCTTTGACCCGATAAAGCATGCTAAAAAATTACTGGAAGATTATATATCCCCGAAAGACCTGATGGGCGGTTTTCTAGATAAATATCCTTCTATGTTTTTCGGAGGCAGGGGTTCTGTAACGTTTCTTCACTATGACATTGACATGGCACATATTTTCCATACCCATTTCAACGGAAGGAAACACGTCCTGCTTTTCGAACAAAAATGGAAAGAGAGGCTGTACCAGCTTCCGTATGCGACGTATGCCCTGGAAGATTATGATATTGAAAATCCGGACTTCAATAAATTTCCTGCCCTGAACGGGGTGGAAGGCATCGAATGTTTTCTGGAACACGGTGACACTTTGTTTATGCCTACCGGATGGTGGCACTGGATGAAATACCTGGACGGAAGTTTCTCTATTTCTTTAAGGGCGTGGGATAAATCCTGGGGCGTAAAAGCCCATTCCCTGTGGAACCTTACGGTTCAGCGTAAATTTGATGATGTTATGAAGAAGAATTTCAAAAAGAAGTATATGGACTGGAAAGAAAGAGTTGCCGTAAAAAGGGCAGAATTGGCATTGAAAAAAGGCCTCCCGAAATAAACAGATAAACATAAAAGACGTTTCATCAGAAACGTCTTTTTTCTTACATTACAGCCTACCGAAACCGGCAAGCGTAGAAAATCAATTTTATAAAATCCTGTATACCGGATACTGCCTGAATGTATTCTGTTCAAAATAAGGGGAGTTTCTGTAAATCCAGTCCAGCTGAGCATCCCCATCTTCAGCAAACTTTTTGTCAGCTGCTTTTTTAGCTTCAAATCTCTGCTGCAGGTCTTTATCTTTTTTCAGCAATTCCGTTGCGGTATCTTCAAAGATATAGGCTGAGTAATATTCTTTCTGTGCTAAAATCCCGTCAAAGAAATTCCAGTTGAAGAAAGAGTCCAAAGCCGCCGGTTCCAGCGTCTCAATAATATATTTTACGCCTTCCTGCTTAACAGGGACAAGGTAATCCCCCGCTGAGAAAACCATGCTTTTCCCGGATGCATCAACTGCAGTTTCATAATGAAGGTAATGACCTTCATATGGGTTTTTAACCGTTTTAAAATCACTGATGGCATAGGATTCTACCTTGATTGTGCTGTCACGCAGAAGCGGCTGCATCAGGATCCCGTTTCTTTTAAGTTCTTCAATAACCTTATACTGCGACTTAGGAATCACATAATACGCAGGAATGGTAATATATCCTGTGGGAACTGCCGTAGTAAACAGCTTTATTTTTCTGGTAAAAGGTTTGTTCCGGTCATAATACAACCGCGGCTTCCCGGAGATTCCGCTCGGTTTATACTTTCCTTCATAACCTTTGAAATCCATGGTCGTATACTTCGCAGAATCTATTTTCCACCGGATGCCATACTGCTTTCCGGCCTGGTACTGATTTAAGTTTTCAATTCTGAACTGTTTTATTTTCTTATAATCCTTATCTAAATTCTCAAGATTAACCAGCAAATACCGGTAAGTTGCCTCCACTCTCTTGTCATAAGGCTTCAGCATATGGGTTTCGGGCATGGTGGCCAGTGCATTGAACAGGGAAGCATAGCCTGTAGAATATCTCGGGGAGTCTTCAAAAGCAGCAAACCCGATCTCCGGGACATCGCCATGGATATTCACATACGGCGTACTTTCGTATCCCGCCTTTTTTAAATCCTCAAGATTGTCAGCCTGAAAATGATCATAGAAATAGGTGCCCAGTACATTTCCCAGCCGTTCCTTGAAGGTAGAGATGTAGGTAAAAGTATACTGGTAGTCTGCGCCGTTGCTTACATGGTTATCAATAAAAACATCCGGTTTCAGCCACTGATAGATCTCCTGAAAACTTCTGGCATTTTTAGTATCGGCTTTAATAAAATCCCTGTTCAGATCATAGTTCCGGGCATTTCCCCTGAAGCCGTACTGCTCCGGCCCGTTCTGATTGGCCCTTGAAAATGACCCTCTGTTCAGCATTCCGCTTACATTATACGCTGAAATGGCCGCCACCATAAAATTCTGCGGTGTTTTGATTTTCTTTGTTGCCAGATCTCTCATCAGCATCATGGTGGCATCAATTCCGTCAGGCTCGCCGGGATGAATCCCGTTATTGATGAACAAAACCGCTTTTTGCTTTCTTAACTGATCCAGGTCTTTTTCCGGAAAGGGATTATATACCACAACGTAAATCGGTTTCCCATTGTCATCCTCTCCTTTTTTCAGGTACTGAATGGTGCTGAAATTTCTGGCTAAATCCTGATAGTAAGCATTCATTTCTTCATAAGTAACGGTCTGATTGCCGTTTCCTTTTTCGAAAGGCGTCTTAAAATGGGCCTGGGCAAAGCACCAGCAGGATATAAAAGTACATAGGAAAACATTGAGTTTCATCGACGTGATATTTCTGGCTTCAAAATTACTCTGTTTTTATAAAACGATGAAATTGAGAAATGATTATTCTTGTTTTAACGCTGAACATAACCCGAAAGTATATGAATACAGTTCAGCGAAAACTTTTCATTTGAGATTCTTTCTTCACCAGAATGACAAATGAACCAGACTGTATGTTGAACTATTTCGGTTTAACAATATGGCTTATGGTCTATTTATTCCTTCCTTTTTCATCAGGGTATAAAGCCGGCAGCGGATCACTTTGCCAGCATTCCTTGGTATCAATATCCATTACGGACAGCATACCGGTAAAAGCGGCACCGGTATCCAGATTCCAGACATTGGCTTTATTAACCGGTTTTGTACTTCCCAGATATAAGGTCGGCGTGTGGCCGATGAATATTTCACTGTAGAGAAGCAGGCGCTTAGGATAGAGTGCTGAGTTTTTAGATAATTTCCCATCCATGGCAATGGCAGTCTCCCACAGGGTTCTGTCCCACCGGTAACCGCTGGTGTACATTTCTTTTTCAGGGCCATTCACAGAGGAATACCCTGCATGAATAAACAGGCGGTTATGCTCATCCACGTAATAATTTTTCAGGTTCTGAAAAAATTCGAGATGCCGGTCCAGATCTTCCAAATTATATTCTGAATAGCTGTTAACCGTACTTTTTCCGCCGTTGGAAAGCCATATATTTTCGCTTCTTCCGAAAGCCAGCCAGTCTTCACACCAGGCATCGTGGTTCCCTTTGATAAAAATACACTTCTGCCTGCCGGAAAGTTCCATCAAAAACTGGATAACCTTGGACGACCCGCTCCAGCCATCCACATAATCCCCTAGGAAAATCAGGGTATCATTTTCAGCAACCCCGGCTCTTTCCAAAACCTGTATCAATGCCTCGAAGCCTCCGTGAATATCCCCTATTGCCAATGTCCTGCCCATATCTTCTAATTCACAATATATTGAGGATCCACAAAGTCCGTCAGCCAGACTTCATTTTCTGACAAATAAAATTTTATTCCGTCTTCAAACATTTTCCCTGTGCTTATGGTGAGTATGGTTGGCTTTCCATGGCGCATTCCAACGTTGACAGCGGTACCCTTGTCGCTGCTTAAATGAACGTGCTGCCGGCTTCTTCTTTCAATGCCTTTTTCTAAAATGGATGCTGCATTATTTTGGGATGTTCCGTGATAAAGAAATTCCGGCGGCCGTTGTGCGACCAAGGCTAAGTCTATATTGACCGAATGTCCCTGGCTGGCTCGGATTTTTGTTTTGTCTTCGTTGAAAGCAAATCTTTTTTTACTGTTAGTCTGTACAATTTCATCCAGCTCTTCAAAAGTAAAACCCTGGGAATCATTCCTGGATTTTGTGATCAGTTCTTCAACATCTGCCCAGCCGTTTTCATCCAGACTCAAATCAATGAGCTCGGGATGATGCCGAAGAATAAGGCTCAGGAATTTGCTGAGTTTTTTATTTTGGGTTTCGTTCATAGCGGGTAACTTAATTTATCTGTTACATTTTTTATATTGAAATAATCCTGTTTCAAATATTCAAAAGTTTCTCTTTCTTTTTTATTTAACCTTGCCAGAAAGGCTTTTTGCTGGAAATAATGTTCTTCAAAATGATCATAATCATGATCATGATCCATTAACTCTTCTAATTCCAGCTGTATTTTAATTTCATCTTCAGTAAAATTATAGGAAAGCAGTTTCATTCTTATATTGGAATTCCAATAAGAATAATCTTCAGGATTATGTTCAGACTGTCTTTTTATTTCTTCTATTTTTTCAATATTCTCATGTGAGGTTTCACATCCGTTTAATTTCCGCCATAGCAGATCATAGATAATTCCTTCGCCAAATTCTCCCTGATCTATAAAACTAATTGATCTGCACTTTTCAACATCATCAGAAAACCGCTGGTTTTTATTTCCATGAAAAAAAAGGTTCCGGAGATACATCCCATACCCGAAATGAAAACCGGAATCTTCTTCAAAATAGCCGAGCCTTGTAACACAGGATTTATTTTTTATCCCTTTTATCCCTTCCTCATCCAGATCCTCATTAATTAAAAAATCAACTGCTTCTTCAACAGAATTTACAGTGGCAATTCTTTCTTTTGCTTTTTTTAAAATACTTTCTTGTTCCTCAATGGCTTTTTTTACCTGTTTTTGTATTTCTTCATCTGTAAAATCCTGAGGTCCGTTTTTTTCAACAGTTGCTGTCCCAAAATAATCGTAAGGAATAACCTCATGAGAATTTGAATGGAGAAATCGTGTCAATCTCAATTTGAAGAAGCTACATTCACCATCTAAAATATCATAGATGTTCTTATGTACTGCTGGCAGTTTTTTACCAAAAACATTAATGATTTTTATTTTATCTGTTACCGAATAGTTAATCGTTTCCACCGCAATTTTAGTAAAATCTCCATTCTCATTAATATATTCTTCTGTATGGTGAGAATCTTTATATTCTTTATATTTTTCAAAGTCACAAATTACTTCAACTGTTATTAAAGGCTCATAGGTAAAGTTCGTCATACTTACAGCAAGATTTTCTATTTCTTTCATACTGGAAGTTCCGGGAATTTCTATAACTGGAAGCTCTCTGAAATTATTATTTGATAAATAGTCTATATCATCCTCGTACAAAAGAAGATACAATTTTATTGTTTTTTCCATTTCAACTTTTCATTTAACTTTTCACAAAGTTTTTCAATATCATCTTTCCTTGCCAGCTCAGCCGCCCACTCTTCAGGAATATTTTCAAAACCGTAATAAATTCCGGCAAGCCCGCCTGTAACAGCTCCGGTGGTATCGGTATCTTCTCCTAAATTAACGGCTTTCAAAACCGCTTCTGCATAACTTCCTGAGTTTAGGAAGCACCATAAAGAGGCTTCCAGGGTATGGAGGACATAGCCGCTGCTTTTAATTTCATCCTCAGAATATTTTGAAATATCATTTTTTAAAATTCTTTCAAAAAGTATAATTTCATTCGGATTAAAACCTTGATTTTGTGCAAATTCCAAAGCTGTTTCTTTTATATAACTGTATGCTTCTGTTTTATTTTTTCCTTTAATCAGTTCAACAGTAAAAATGATGTAGATGAAACATGCAAAAACAGAACGGAAATGGCCATGCGTAACGGATGAAACTTCTTTTACCGTCTGGTATAATTTTTCAATATCTTCCTCGCCTTTAAGATAAAAAGCTAAGGGCAGTATTCTCATCAGAGAGCCATTCCCATTATCTTCTTCAAAAATATTTCCTGAAAATTTTGCACTTTCACCTTTAATCAGTCTTGCAATGGAATGTCTTGTTGTTCCGCCGATATCAAAAAGCCTTCCGTGAGCTGTCCAATGTCCATATTTATTCCATTTCACAAAACTTTGCCCGATCTTTTCCAGATCATAACCTTTCGTTAGTTCGTCGGCAAGACAAAGTGTTAATGAGCTGTCGTCACTCCATGTTCCTTTTGGCTGGTTCCAAGACATATATTCCAGCATTTTTGTAACTGGGGCCTTTTTCAAGTCTTCTCTCTTTTTGAATTCCACCGGCACACCCAGGGCATCACCGATACAAACGCCGAAGATCCCGGCTTTTACTGCATTTTCCATTATGCGAGATCTACCAGTTTATCAAATAACAGTTTCATTCCCTGCGTGGCGGTTTCTTTCATTACCACTGCTCTCTGGCCATAGCCGAAGCCGGTTTCATTCGGGTTGATGACAATAAGAAGGCAGTCATCTTTAATGTCATGGATCAGTCCTGCTGCCGGATATACCTGCAGCGATGTTCCGATCACCAGGAAAATATCGGCCTCCTTGGCCTGTTTTGCCGCTTCTTTCATTAACGGGACCTCTTCCCCGAACCATACGATAAAAGGCCGCAGCTGGGCGCCGTCTTCTGCTTTATCCCCGATCTTAATATCCTCTTTCTGTTCGTAAATCAGGTTTTTATTGTTGCAGGAACATGACTTAAACAATTCTCCGTGAAGGTGAAGGATGTTTGAAGATCCCGCCCTTTCGTGCAGGTCATCAATATTCTGGGTAATGATTTGTACCTCGAAATATTTTTCCAGTTCTGCAAGTAACCGATGGGCATTGTTCGGCTCCACTTCATGAAGCTGCTGCCGTCTCTGGTTATAAAATTCCAGGACCAGGACTCTGTCTTTCTGCCATCCTTCCGGACTTGCTACATCTGTTACATTATGGTTTTCCCAGAGCCCGTTTCCGTCTCTGAAAGTTTGTATTCCACTTTCGGCACTGATTCCTGCACCTGTGAGTATGGTTAGTTTTTTCATTTGTTTTAACTTAATAATTTCTTATAAATCTCTTCATTTTCATCATCAAAACAGACGAAAATAACTTTTTTTATGACGTCTGATCTGAATTTTTTTACCTCATCGATAGCAATTTTCCCGGCCGGTTCTTTCGGAAACCCGTAAACTCCTGTACTGATGTTGGGGAAAGCAATTGTATTGATACCCAGGCTTTCAGCCAGTGTCAGAGATTTTTTATAGCAATCTGCCAGTAATGCTGAACACTTCTCCTGATCACCATTCCAGACCGGGCCGACCGTATGAATCACATATTTTGCCGAAAGGTTTCCGGCTGTTGTTACAACGGCTTCTCCAGTGCTGCATTTCCCCTGTTTATTTCTGATTTCCCTGCATTCTTCAAGAATCTGCGGGCCTCCTGCCCGATGGATCGCACCATCAACGCCGCCTCCGCCAAGCAATGAGGAGTTGGCTGCATTCACCAATGCATCTGCTTTTATTTTGGTGATGTCACCTTTGATCAATTCAATATTTATCATTTTATTTTTAGTTTAAATTTAATTTCCTGTTCAAATCTTCATCATCAAAAAGCAGCGGTTTTTCTTCAGGCAGCATCAGACGGTCTAAATCACTATTCAGCACAAACTGATGCTGCTCTTTCACAAAATCTGAAATATCATCAATTGAAACGATATCATCCTGAGCAAAAGATGTAATAAAATCATTTCTCAAACCGATCTGAATTGCTTTTCTTTCTAATTTCCTTCCGGAAGGATCGTGATCCGGATCCCATTGCAGCCTTACAGAAGATTCCTTTACCTGATCCTTCCATTCTTCCCGGGAAATTCCCAATCTGCTGTTGTATGAAGAATATACGGCATTCTTAAGGTATTTTTTAAAGGCTTCCATTTTTAAGTGAATTGCCAGAACATATTCCTGACCTTCTTTTGTTCCCCATCCGTTCCGGTACATCATCCAAAGGAAGTTCGGTTTGATCCAGGTCATTCTTTCCAGACTGAAGGCCCCGCCAAAATATTGGTTTTTAACGGCAAATTCACCAATTTCTTTCCGATAAGACTGATAGACAATGATTTTCTCATCACCGTACTGAGCCATGATATGATGCCCTTGCTGTGGCCAATCCTGTAGCTGTTCTTTATATTTTTTAAGTTTAAGAATTTGTTGCATACACAATTTTAATAGTTGATTCTTCATATTGAACACGCTGTTGTTCACTAAAAGGATAAATATCTAATAAAGGAAGAACTTCTATGTTATTAAAAAGATATAAAGTGCTTTCTTTGAAACAATACCTCTCCCTGAATGCTTGAACAAATTCATTTAATTCATATTCATTATGACTATTTCCTTTATAATATATTTCAAAAATTTATTCCCATCTATTTTCTCTGGATCTAAGGATTTCAAATTCAAACCTACCTAAATCATGTGATAATTTTCTTTTTGTTTCATTAATCAATCTACTATCTAATTTAAAATTTGATGGAAATATTTCATAAAATTTAACATCCTTATTCTTAAAAAGATCATAGAAACATTCTTTTACCTTGTCTTCAGTTCTATGTCCAAAATAAATCCCTGTAATTGCTGAAGAATGAAATTTTTTTAGTCCATAATTATTAAAAATTAACCTCAATTCATCCTCATGCTTCCATGTAGATTTTTTTATTGCATATATTTTCTTAATAAAACTATTTGCATTTTTTATGTCCTCAATATTAATTGTAGGAATATTATCTTCATAATCAATATCTAGTTGATATTCAAAGTCTGGATTTTGATTTTTATCTATTAACTTACTCAAATCATACTCTATACAATATCCTGAATAAGAACTAGCATAGTATGCCCAAAGCTGTTCGTTTAAAAAATCTTTACTTAAACAATAAATACCAACTTTCTCTTTAAAGTCTAAAGTTTTTTTAAACTCATTTTCAAAATTTGATACATTATTATTTAGAAATACTGTCTTTAAAATTTTTATTAATGGAGAAATTTGTTCATTAAAATAAATATCGAATGGGTCATTCAAATTAATATAACCAGAAGCAAAAAAACAATTCTCACTTAATGTCTTAAAATCTCTTTCAAAGGTTTCTTTATCTATTGATCTGTATTTATAAACTTTCATGACAATTAGTTTTTAACTTATAAAATAACTTTTTCAAAAGGCTTTATCATTTCCTCCTTCTTAGTCAGAATTGCAAAAACCACTCTTTTAAATTTATTTTTATACTTTTCGTGAAGATGCTTTTTAAACAGTTCAGCAATTTCTTCCGGGTCATTTTTAAATACGCCGCATCCCCAAGCTCCCAATATTAGGGTTTCATTTCCCTGATGTAAGGCCAATGCCAGCATCTTATCAGTCCTTATATCCATCGCTCTGAAAATTTCATGAGCTCTCTCCGGTTCCTGGCGTTTTACCACACCTGCATTTACTGCCGGAGAAGTAATGAAATTGCACAGAACGGGTTTTGCCAGAAGTTCTCCTTTGTCTTTCCTGAAAACCGGAACTTTCGGACTGTAAATCATCATGTCGGTGTAGAAACAGGACTCCATTGCCCGGTGAGTTTCATAATACTTCCAACCTTTAAGCAATGTTTCGTACAAACCCGAAGTTCTTGCCAGGCTTTCTTCCTGTGCTTCCGCGCCATTAATAAAACCACCACCAGGATTTTTTGCGGATGCAAAATTCAGACACATCATTTTTTCCTGGTTTTCTTCCTCAGCTAATGTTAAAATGGCTTTTAAAGAACTGCATTGCCTGACTTCAAATTGTGTTTCAAAGTTTGTCTTTGGAAATTCGTTTTCTATGAGTTTCGAAAGTTCTTCTGATGAAAACAAAACAGTTCCGTTTGCAGCATTCTCAAGTTCCCTTTCAATATTTATTTTTTCTTTGTTTTCGTTGATATAATATTTTCTGGCAAGGATTTCCAGGGTATCTTTTGCCATTCCTTTGTTTGTCATTGTTAATTTGTTAATGTTAATAATAAATTTTCTACCTCAGTATTGGCAGGTTCTTTAAATTCTTTCCCTATAAATACTTTAACCACTTCAATATTTCCCACAATGGCCTGATTAAAAGTTTCCAGTTCTTCTGAAGGAACCCAGAGTTCATTATGATTTCTTGCCCCGACATTCTGGACCTGGTATTTATTTACTTCACCTTCCAAAACTTCAAATCTGGTTACGAAGCCGAGATAATTTCCTGCTTCATCACGGGTATTCCATTTTCCGGCAATTTCGGACGCATAGCCTTCATCCAGAACGGGATAGAAAATGGGCTGCCATTCCAGTCTCGGAGGGAATTTCCTGTACTGATTTTCGATAATCAGCATCATTTCTTTTTCGCCAACCGGTCTGTATAGTGTTATTGTTTTCATGGTCATTATTATTTTTATATTACCAAAACCGCTTCCTCTTCGGAAAGCTTTATTTCTGCTGTGGAACCGCTGTTGAACTGCAGGAAATCCTGTTCAATTCCGTCACTAAATATAAAACCATTATTTGGCATTAATGATTCTATGACTAATGTACTTCCTTTTTTCAGCATGCCGCCGCAGATCCCGGTTTGCGTACGGATGCTTTTGAATGGTTCCCTTACCGCAAAATACAGGTCATCTTCATTCAGTTCCGGGTATACAGGATTGGCTATGCCTGAAATTCCGGAGGCCATATTAAAAACAGAGCTCAGCCAGCCTGTGCTTCCTGTTTTCGTAGAGACAATAATGCCGCTGGAAGAGTGGGTTTCTTCTTTTCCGTTTAATGTAATCCTGTATCTTGCCGAAGCATGGGAGGAAATTCCGATGAACAGGTCATTCACAGCCAATAGTTTTTGTCCGTCATTCAGTACCGCTTCGGCGAACCTCATTTTTCTTGAACTAAAATTTTCGTTAATTACAGAATTTACTCCTTTCATAAAGTTCTTTACCGTGAAGGGAAGCAGGACGCCGTCATATCTTTTTTCATCAGGATTGATGGCAATTATCGGGATAGTCCCGGTATATTTGGCAACGTTGGCTACCAATCCGTCCTGCCCGATGACAACAATCAGGTTACGATCAGAAAAAATATAGGAGGGAACAAATTCTTTTTCAACCACTTTATTTTTAATGACTTTGGAAAGTCCGGTCTGAATCTCAAGAAACGAATGATAGAACTGTTCATGTTCATCAATATATTCCTGGAAATTTCCTCCTGAACTTTCAATATAAAACTGAGCCTGTGCTTTGGTGTTGAAGCGTTCCGTCAGAGATTCAAGCCTGGTTTTGTTTTTGATGATGATGGCATATTCTATTTTCATGACTCTTTCTTTTTAATTCAGTATACTGATCGTTTCCGGCCTCTTTTCTCCTTAGTGTTTCAGAATAGTTTCCAAAAGGTCAGGGCTGATGTTAAGGTTGCCTATTTTCCCTGCATTTTCTGCCAGTTCCCTGAAGGCTAAGGCAATGTTGTTTTTTGCATCCTGTTTTCCGCTTAAAGCATTCAGTATTTTCCAGTCGATCTCTTTGTACGGTTTCAGAGAAGCCTCCAGAATATACCCCTGGGTTTCTGCTTCTTTCCTGTCATTTTCGGTTTTCTGTCCGATCAGCTGTTTTCTCCTGTTTTCAACAGAGATATCGGCAGCAATTTTCATTTCCCGAAGGATCTTTTTATTTTCTTCCTGCTGCACTTCGGTCTCCATCCTTTTTTCTTCAATCTGCTTCTGTTTTTCCTCTACGGCAATTTCGGTATTCAGTTCAGATTCCTTGATTTTCCTTTCCTGCTCCACTGCAAAATTCCTTCTCTCATAAATGGCTTCATCAGCCTGCTGCTGGAGCTTTTCCCGGGTTTCGGTTTCCAGTGCCCTTGCCATTTCAGGAGTTGTCTGAACCGCCAGGATATTGGCTCCCATAATTTCGATGCCCATGGTTTTTACGGCTTCTGAAGCCATCAGTCCTGCCAGGATATTGGCTTCGATCTGCTTTGCAGAACGGATAGCGTCTTTTAAACTCAGTTCATGGATAAAAGAAGAGGTGGAAGTCTGTGCCAGGTTAATGATCCTTTGGTTCAGCTTTTCCATATCATTTTTCTTATATACCCCGGCTTCATTTACGGTAAAGTCAAGCGTGTTGGAGAGTGCTTTCGGATCGGTAATTTTATAGCTGATCTGTCCCTGTATTTTCACCGTCTGGTAATCCAGTGTGTTTTCATTAAAGATAAACGGCAGGTCATTGCTTCCCGTCGGGATCGCGACAATAGAAGAATCCGGTGCGAAATAAAAGAAAGACAATCCTCTTCCTTCTTTAACGATTTTTCCGTTGCTGAAATGGATCACATAGGTCATTGAATCGAATTTGATGTGTCTGAAACCGAACATAGCTTTAGGTTTTTAAATTAATATTTGTGTTATATTTACGCTAATTAAAAAGGACATAGTTCTGCACCTGGTTTAATAAATTTGCGCTTTACAGTACATTAGATTTGTTATGACTGCATACTTTTGGTTATGTATTGTATTTTAGCTTTAATTCATCCCTGACTTCCATTAGAACAAACCCTAAAAGATTTTCGCCTTGCCAATGCAATGGGTTTTCTGCTTTAGGATCAGTTTCAGGCATCCCGATTCCCCAAACGGTGTCATACGGACTGGCTTCTACCAGAATCTTATTCTCCGTTGACAGTAGAAATGTTTTTAAAGGCTGATGCTGTGAGAACTTCAAAAGGTTTCCCTGCTTTACGATTTCATATTTGTGCCTGTCCCAAACCTGAGGATCAAAATTTCTGACTTTTCTTCCCAAACTTTCTGCCTGACCGGGAGTTTCCGCATGTATGATCTCCCTTAAAGTTTCATGGTCATCAAACAATTCCGCTTTTCCTGCCATCATGTAATGTTCTGCAGTTCTGTAAATAACCCCTTTTTCTTCAAAAGCCGCCGGAAACCACTGACTGAAGCAGGCTTTCGTTACCTCATCTTTTACCGTGTGTCCCCAAAAGAAAAGAAACGGGAATTTTTCATCATTCCGGAAACAATTAATGATATCCTGTTGAGTATATTTCATATTGCGTTATTTTTACACAAATTTAAAAGAATATACTTTTACCATCCAAATGTATTTGTGTTTATTTTACGCTAATAAAATTAATGTATTGATTTTCAGTATATAAAATTTATTTAATCTCAAAATAAAAGCCTGCTTCTTCAAGTTCCTGATATTTCTCCTGGTTGAAAGTAAACAGTTTGCCGGGTCTTCCGCTGCCTTCTTTTTTAACATTTGCCGTCTCATTCAGAAGTCCGTAACTCATTATTTTCTTACGGAAATTCCGGCGGTCGATTTCCTGTCCGATAATGGTTTTATAAAGGTTTTCCAGGTCTGAAAAAGGAAATTCCTCATTCAGGAGATTGAAGCCGATCGGCTGATACTGAATTTTAGTGCGGAGCCTTTTCAGGGCAATATCAATAATAGACTGATGGTCAAAAGCCAGCTTGGGAAGCTGATTGACACTGAACCACTGGGCATCATCTGCATCTGAATCGGCAAAAAGCTCATGATAGGAAGGATTCACGAGGCCCAGATATGCTATGGAAACCACCCGGTTCCGGGGATCCCGGCCTACATTGCCAAAGGTATACAGCTGCTCGAGAAAGTCCGGTTTTATACCTGCTTCTTCACACAGTTCTCTTTTTACGGCATCATCCAGGTTTTCATCATCCAGGACCAGGCCTCCCGGAAGTGCCCAGCCTCCTTTGAAAGGATCAATTTTCCTTTTGATCAGCAGGATCTGCAAATCCTTTTTATCAAAATATCCGAAAATTACGGCATCTACGGCTACTTTTATATCCTGTAATTTCTTTGAAGGCTTCATTGTCTTAATTTGCGTTGTGAATACACAAAATTACGACTTAGATTCTGTTTAAAAAATAATTCAGATCATAAACATAAAAAAACCGCTTCAGTGAAGCGGTTTATATTTTAATCATTAAGCTTTAATACAGCCATGAATGCCGATTGAGGGACTTCTACCCTTCCGATCTGCTTCATTTTCTTCTTACCTTCTTTCTGCTTTTCCAAAAGTTTACGTTTTCTGGAAATATCCCCTCCGTAACATTTTGCGGTAACGTCTTTTCTCAAAGCCTTGATGGTTTCCCTGGCGATCACTTTGGCTCCTAACGCTGCCTGAACCGCAATATCAAACTGCTGTCTCGGGATCAGCTCACGGAGCTTTTCACACATTTTCTTACCGATGTAATAGGCATTGCTGTCATGGATCAGTGAAGATAATGCATCAACCATGTCCCCATTGATCAGGATATCCATTTTTACCAGTTTGGAAGCACGCATCCCGATCGGCGTATAGTCAAATGAAGCATATCCCTTGGAAATTGATTTCAGGCGGTCGTAAAAGTCGAAAACAACTTCTGCCAGCGGCATATTGAATGTAAGTTCCACTCTGTCTGCTGTCAGATAGCTTTGATTTACAATTTCTCCTCTTTTCTCAATACAGAGGGTCATTACGGCACCAACGAAATCAGATTTAGTAATGATGGACGCTTTAATAAACGGTTCTTCTACCCTGTCTAAAAGATTCGGGTCAATCATTTCAGATGGGTTATTGATCAGAATTGTGGTCTCAGGCTCCCTTTTTGAGTATCCGTGGTACGAAACGTTGGGTACAGTGGTAATAACGTTCATATTGAACTCCCTGTCAAGACGTTCCTGCACAATTTCCATGTGAAGCATTCCCAGGAATCCGCAACGGAAACCAAAACCAAGGGCTGCAGAACTTTCCGGTTCAAAAACCAGGGAAGCATCATTCAACCTCAGCTTTTCCAGAGAGAACCTCAGCTCTTCGAAATCTTCAGAATCAATCGGGTAAATCCCTGCGAAAACCATCGGTTTTACTTCCTCAAATCCGTCAATGGCTTCGGTAGCAGGATTTTCAAACGAAGTAATCGTATCCCCTACTTTTACTTCTCTTGCATCCTTGATCCCGGAAATAATGTATCCTACATCCCCGCATTCAATCTTCTTTTTCGGAACCTGCTTAAGTTTTAAGGTACCAACTTCATCTGCTCCGTATTCTTTTCCGGTAGCAAAGAATTTAATTTTCTCATTTTTGGAAATGCTCCCGTTAACCACTTTAAAATACGCCTCAATTCCCCTGAAAGGATTATAAACCGAGTCAAAGATCAAGGCCTGTAAAGGACCGTCGGGATTTCCTACCGGAGCCGGAATCCTGTTGACAATCTGCTCTAACAGATCATGAACACCTGCTCCTGTTTTACCGGAAACCCTGAGCACGTCTTCCGGCTTACATCCCAGAAGGCCAACGATTTCGTCAGTTACTTCTTCAGGATTTGCCGAAGGAAGATCGATTTTATTAAGGATAGGAATGATTTCCAGATCATTTTCCAGTGCCAGATATAAATTACTGATCGTCTGCGCCTGAATGCTCTGTGCAGCATCTACAATAAGAAGCGCACCTTCACATGCTGCGATGGAACGGGAAACCTCGTAAGAGAAATCTACGTGTCCGGGAGTATCGATCAGGTTTAGGATATATTTTTCTCCTTTATATTCATAATCCATCTGGATTGCGTGGGATTTGATGGTAATCCCGCGTTCTTTTTCCAGATCCATATCATCCAGTGTCTGAGACTGCAGCTCTCTCTGGGTTACCGTATTGGTATATTCCAGCAGGCGGTCTGCCAAAGTACTTTTACCGTGGTCAATATGGGCGATTATGCAAAAATTTCGTATGTTTTTCATTTGAGAACCTTGTAATTGGCAAAGATAAGAAAATGCAAGAGAATTTCTTACGGTTATTTTATAGCGTGAAATTAATTTTCAGGAGCTGTTCCCGCTATCCACTTTTACGCCTCGCGCCGAAGCTTATCCCATTCCTGCTGTTGGGTAACCGTTTCTATCGGGGCTAGGAAACGATACTGTTGAAAAACCACTCCGTTAAAAATTCTAAAGAATTTTCGCCACCTCTCCACAGAAGGGAAATTCTTATCGCTGAAGTTTTATTCAGAATGACAGATTGTATATTTTGGTAAACCAAAGTTCATTTCTATTCTAAATAAAATTTTTAACTTTTCACATTGAAAAACTTTACAGAAAGCCAAAATCTAGTTTTACTTATGAAAAAAGTTCTTTTATTCCTTTTAATCATTTCACTCAATCATCTGAAATCGCAGTGGGTTGAAAAAGCGCCTGAAAATCCTGAAGAATTGGTCAACCCATTAATCGGCACCCTTTCAAAACCTTCCCTTTCCAACGGCAATACCTATCCTGCCGTTGCAGTTCCTCACGGAATGAATCTCTGGACACCGCAGACCGGAAAGAACGGAAACGGATGGCAATATACATATGATGCCGATAAAATCCGCGGAATCAAACAAACACACCAGCCTTCCCCGTGGATGAATGACTATGGCATGTTTTCCATTATGCCGATAACAGGGAAAATGCGGTTTAACGAAGATGAGCGGGCAAGCTGGTTTTCCCATAAATCCGAAGTTTCAAAGCCTTATTATTACAGTGTTTACCTGGCTGACCATAATGTAACGGCAGAAATTGCTCCTACCGAAAGAGCCGCTCAGATGCGCCTGACCTATCCCGATTCCCCTGATTCATGGTTTGTTATTGATGCATTTGATAAAGGTTCGGGCATTACCATTATTCCGTCCCAGAATAAAATCACAGGCTATTCAACCCGGTATTCCCGCGGAAAACTGGTGGGCTTTAAAAATTATTTCGTGATTTATGCTGATAAGCCTTTCACGAAATATTCAACGTGGAAAGACAAGGATTTTGTAAAAGACAGTTTACAGATCACGGGAAACCACTGCGGAGCTGTTGTAGGCTTTGCCACAGAGAAGGGTGAAAAAGTAAACTTGAGAATTGCTTCTTCTTTCATCAGCCCGGAACAGGCAGAATTAAATTTACAGCGGGAACTGAGTAAGGATTCGTTTGAAGATACATTCAGAAAAGCAAAATCAGCATGGCATGAAAAGCTGAAACAGGTTGAAGTGGCAGGCGGCACAACTGACCAGATGCGGACTTTTTATTCCTGCCTGTACAGAATGCTTTGCTTCCCGCATAAAATGTATGAAATAAACAAGTCCGGAGAAGCAGTCCATTACAGTCCGTATTCAGGGAAAACGGAGGCGGGATACCGTTTTGCGGGAACCGGTTTCTGGGACACTTTCAGGGCACTCTACCCTTTCCTGAATCTGGTTTATCCTGATATTAATGTTGAAATGCAGCAAGGACTGATCAATGATTACAAAGAAGGCGGCTGGCTGCCGGAATGGTCAAGCCCCTCCTATTCTGACATTATGATCGGAAATAATTCTGCTTCTGTAGTGGCCGATGCCTATCTTAAAGGGCTGCGGGGCTATGATATCGAAACACTGTACCAGGCTTTGCTCCACGGGGCCAACAATGAAGGCCCTCAGGCAACGGGAAGGCTGGGAATTGAATATTATAAAAAGCTGGGCTATGTTCCTTACGATGTAAAAATCAATGAAAACGCTGCGCGGACATTAGAATATGCGTACGACGATTTTGCCATTGCCCGGTTAGGAAGAGCGCTGGGAAAACCCGAATCTGAATGGAAAGAATATTACAGGCGTTCCCAGAACTTCCGGAATGTGATTGATCCAGAAACAAAATTAGCCAGAGGAAGAAATCTTGACGGAAGTTTCCAGGCTCCGTTCAATCCTTTTAAATGGGGGGATGCATTTACGGAAGGAAATTCCTGGCACTATACGTGGTCGGTTTTCCAGGATATTGAAGGGCTGGCAAAACTTATGGGCGGAAGAAAAGAGTTTTCAAAAAAACTGGATCAGATTTTTGAAATGCCTCCTGTTTTCGATAACAGTTATTACGGTTCTACCATTCATGAAATCCAGGAAATGGTAAACGCAGATATGGGACAGTATGCACACGGAAACCAGCCGGCACAGCATATCATCTATCTGTACAATTATTCAGGAGAACCCTGGAAAACACAGTATTGGGCACGCGAAACAATGAACCGCCTGTATCAGCCCACTCCGGACGGATATTGTGGCGATGAGGATAATGGGCAGACTTCTGCATGGTATATTTTTTCTGCGCTCGGTTTTTACCCTGTTACGCCGGCAACAGATCAGTATGTCCTGGGAGCACCGTTATTTAAAAAAGCAACCATCCATTTGGAAAACGGTAAGAAGATTGAGATTAAAGCGGGGAATAACAGCAGCGAAAACCGTTATGTGAAAGCACTGAAATTGAACGGAAAGGTTTACTCTAAAAACTGGCTGAGCCATGCCGAATTAATGAAAGGAGCCATATTGAAATTTGATATGGATGATAAGCCTGATAAAAACCGGGGGACCGATGAAAAGGATTTTCCTTATTCCTATTCTACGGACGAAAAATAATAAAAGATAAATTCTGGTTCAATTTGATAAACTCCACTTTCTGTGCAGCCATGGATGCTGAAAGGAATAAAAATAAAATAATTTTTCTCATCGTTAAGAATTTCCTGCAAAACTAAGCATTAGTTTTAAATCAGAGGACTTCCATGCTTAATGACGGATATACCCGGCCATAAAAATTACCTGGACTTGCCGAAACCTTCAGGTAAAATATACTCACCCGTAAGCGCGTCAATACCTATCCGGTAATATTTTGCGTTCTGCCTGCGGATTTTTGCTGCGGTAATATCTATTACGGCTGCCACCAGGCCTCCGATTGCACCTGCATTTGATGCGCCTGCAATGAGAAGTGTATTGTCAGGCGGAAAAATTTCTTCTGCAGATGCGGTTATAAAAAACCCTTCATTGTCCTTTTCAATTTCTATCAGGCTTACCGGCGTCCTTTTATATGCAATCCCGTTATCAACTACTGCAAAAACATCTCTTTTAAAATTATCATAACCATCGGCTCTTTTTACCCCTTTGATCGTGCCTTCCGGATTCTTTTTTACTACAAGTTCCTTATCCGGTTTCTGTTCTGCAAAAGATTTATAATCTGCATATACACCGTCTGTAAAAGGCCCGCTGTAAACCGGCAGCCTTTCTGATATTATTTTTTCATAGTTTCCAAGCTCTGTCTCAGAAACGGGAACATTCAGGCCTTTCTCGTCATAAGAATCCTTAATTATGTTGGCAATCTGCGCTGAGATTCCTGCAGCCATTACCCTGGTGACGTAAGCATGATCTTTCGGCGCATAGTCTTTTGATATCTTTGATTTTTTTAAAAAATAATATGTATTGTTTCTCTTTAAAAAAGTAGCCATTTTCATTTCCAGATGTCCTGTAACTGATCTCTCGGTCGGGATATCATTCGCTTTTAAACTTTCAATTATAAGGAAATATTCAATACTCCCCTGCTCTTTATTATTTTCTGAAAACCAGTCTGCAAATAATTTTCCGAGATCCTCACTTTCAAATTTCAGTTCATACGGCTCTTCCCTGTGAGAGACCGTTCCTATATTTTTGTCTTCTCTCAGATCAATTAATGTAAGGGATTTAGCTATATGGCCTTTATCTTTTATACTGTTTCTAAGTTCTATAAGCTGGTTTTTTTGTGCAGATGCAAAAACTGAAAACAAAACCGGGAAGAAGATCTTTTTCATATTTTTTTAGTTTACTCAAAACTAAGCATTAGTTTTAAAATTAAACGACCCTTACAAATAAATTGCAAGGGTCGTCCAACATTAAAAAAAATAAACTATTATGGGTTTTGCCTCTGTTTCGCAGCGTTATCATTTCCGCGGGGTTTCCTTTCATTCATTTTATCTCTCATCATCCCCTCAGACTGAAACAGCTTCAATACCTTCTGGCAAGGAATAATCTGCTGCATTTTATCAGCATATTTTTTTCTATTATCTAACATTTTCTGTCCCACTTCAAAACTCTGCTGCAGCTTGGCTTTTGCCTCTTCATCAGACAGCGTTTCAGCATTGAAATTGGAATTAAACTGACTTTTAATCTGCTTCTGGCTTTCCAGATATTCATTGTAAATATCCGTAAATTCCTTTTTATCGCCTGGATCTAAGTTCAGATTATCCATCACCATATTATTCCTGAACTCATTAAGAAGTACCTTCCTTTCTTCCGGAGAAAGATTATTAATCACCTCCTTCCTCTGTTTAGGATTCATCTTTTTCCAGTCATAATCTGTTTTCTGGGCATTCAGACCAAAAGCATACATCATAAAAAGCGTAAATAATATCTTTTTCATCATCCTATTAATTATATAAATCCAAATAAACATCCTGTGTAGAATTACTTGCCAATTCTGAAATTTCAGAATTTGTAAAGGAATCCAAAAAGGCATTCATCTGAGCTTCATTTTCTTTTAAAACAGGCTTTGCCGTCCTGGCTTTTATACCTGCTGAAGCCTTTTCTGTTTTATCTTCTTTTGCTAAAGACTTTTTGCTCTGTCCGCTTTCATTGGTTTGATGATTACTTTCAACAGAAGTTAAATCAGATTTCAATGTTTCGTAAGCAATCTGGCTTTCTGTTTTCTTTTCTGTATTATAAGCAACATAAGCCGTTTTGTTAACTTTAGGATCTTCTGATGTTTTATTATAGGAATTGAAAACAAAAGTCGCTCCAAAAATCAAAGCCAGTGATGCAGCTGCAGCATACGCCCAGTTCAATCTGAATACCGGTGCCTTTTTATTGGCCTTTACCTCATTCATTACTTTCTCCTGGATGTTTTCAAACAGATCATCAGGCATCCGGTAAATGTTTTTGCGCTCCAGTTTTTCTATATCAAAATCTTTCATTTCTTTTTTTTCAAAAATTACCTTTCGAAATTTTCTTTAATATGTTCTTCTATTTTTTGTTTGGCATAATGATAATTTGTTTTCAGCGTGCCTACTGACATATCTACAATCTTAGATATTTCTTCATAAGGCAGGTCATCATAATACCGCATCATAAATACCAGTTTCTGCTTTTCCGGCAGGCTTTGTATGGCGTTCTGTAGTAAGATCTGTATTTCTTCTGCGTCTCCTTCCGTATTATCGGCAACCAGGTTCTGCATATAATATTCCGGATCTTCATCTGTTTTCTGCATCCTTTTCAGCTTATTGATCTGCTGTAAAGCCTCGTTGGTTGCAATCCTGTATAGCCAGGTATACAGCTGACTGTCATTTTTAAACTGATGAAAATTCTGATAAGCTTTAATGAAGGTTTCCTGCAGAGTATCCTGCGCAAGATCCCCGTCCACAATAATCCGTCTTATGTGCCAATACAATCTGCTTTGATAAGCATCCATTAGGGCCCGGACTCCTTTTTCATGAGTCCGTGGGTTTTGCATCAACGAAATAATTTCCGCGTCCTTAATCTTCATAAGATGCTTTCATTGTTTTGGATTACAAAAATTATTGAAAGTTAAATCAGATATTCAACTTTTAGTCCAATAGAGGCTAAATATAAGAAATATCCTGTTCTTCCTTGTATTACTCCACTTAAAATGATGAAAAATAAATCTTGCGATCATGTTCCTTACCAGCATTCACTTAAGAATCAAAAGTATAACCAATATTGAATCCGGGGAAATTCAGTAATTAAATTATCTTGTGATTATTAAGGTCAGAAGGTTATGCAGCCGCAAGTTCATTATTCCAGATAAAATAACTTTCATGCTTTGATGTTTCTGCTTTTTTCTGAAACTAAAGCGAAAACCTTATCTTTGTCCTATGCAAACTGTAATCATCGGTTCCGGAAATGTAGCGTATCATCTGGCTAAAGCTTTTATGCTCAATGCTGTTCCTGTAGCCCAGATTTTCGGCAGGAATGAACAGGAACTGGAAAAAATTTCTGAGAAACTGCAGATCCCTTATTCAACTAAAAAACTCAGTGATGCAGATCTGTACATTATCTGCGTCAGCGATCAGTCAGTAGGAGAGGTTTCCCGGCTCATTATCCGGAAGGACTGCCTTGTGGCACATACTTCAGGTTCACTCCCGATAGATATTTTGGCAGGGGAGTACCGGAAATCCAGCCTGTATCCGTTACAGACTTTTTCAAAATCCAAAAAGCTGGATTATCAGCATATTCCGTTTTTTATTGAGGCTGAAAACGAAGAGGATAGGAAGCTATTATCTGACATGGCTTCTGCAATTTCTAAGAATGTGATGGAAAGTACGTATGAAAAAAGGAAATACATCCACCTGACTGCAGTGTTTGCCTGTAATTTTGTGAACCATCTTTTCTCCAGGGCGAAAGAAATTTCAGACTCGCAGAAAATCCCGTTTGATTATTTTTTACCGCTGATCGATGAGACCGTTGGAAAAATTCATGAGATTGATCCTAAATACGCACAGACCGGTCCTGCCGTGAGAAATGATAAAAGGATTCTGGAAATGCATGAAGAATTATTGGAGGATGAAAGCCTGGAGATCTATAAAACAATGAACCATTCTATTCAAAAATTGTATGAGCTATAAAGAGAAATTAAAAAATATAAAAGCATTTGTATTTGATGTAGACGGCGTCTTCACCGATGGAAGCGTTTATCTTCTTCCCGGAGGAAATATGTGCCGGGTGATGAATGTCCTGGATGGATATGCTGTCATAAAGGCTTTGAAAAACAACTACCTGATCGGCGTTATTACCGGAGGAAACGATGAAATGGTAAAACACAGGATCACTTATCTCGGTATTGAGGATTATTACCCTAAATCGCCTGATAAGATGATTGACTTCGAAGATTTTAAATCAAAATACAATCTCGTTAATGAAGAGATTTTAACAATGGGCGACGACATTCCGGATCTCCATATTATGAAAAATTCTGCCATTGCAGCCTGCCCGGAAAATGCTGTTCCCGAAATCAAGGAAATCGCCACTTATATTTCGCCGAAAAAGGGGGGAAGCGGAGCCGTTCGCGATGTCATCGAACAGGTAATGAAAGTGCAGGGAAACTGGCATGATGATCATACACAATCGGTATAATTAATTACAAATGAAATTATTGTTAGCCTCACAGTCTCCCAGGAGAAAAGAGCTGTTATCCGGTTTAGGGTTTGAGTTTGAAGTAGTGAAGATTGATTGTGAAGAGATTGTCCCCGCACATATTACAGCAGGGGAATCCGCAGCTTATCTGTCTGAACTGAAATCAAAAGCCTTCCGTGAACTTAAAGAAGGCGAAGTCCTGCTAACGGCAGATACAGTTGTAGCAATTGATAACCAATTTCTCGGGAAACCGAAAGATGAAGATGATGCCAGGAACATACTGAAGCTTCTTTCGGGAAAAACCCATCAGGTCTTTACCGGGATCACGGTTAAAACTTCAGAGAAGACCATTACACAGACCGATATGGCCGATGTGGAATTCAGTACCATTACGGATGATGAAATTGAATATTACATCCGGCATTACCGGCCTTTTGATAAGGCGGGAAGCTATGGGATCCAGGAATGGCTCGGAATGGCAAAAATCAATAAAATAAACGGGAGTTTTTATACCATTATGGGCCTTCCGACCCATTTGGTTTACGAAATTCTGAAAGAAATATAATCAGTTTCCCTGTAAAATTTTATTATTTTTACAAAATCATCAAACTACTTATAATAAAAAGTATATTAGCGAGTTATATTAAATAATGAAAAAGAATATCTTATTCCTTTTGATACTTTGTATTGTTGCTTCGTGTTCTACCAGAGTCAAGAAGCCGGAACAGCGATCGAAGTTCATGAAAGGGTTTACCACATACTACAACACCTTGTTTAATGCCAAGGATGCATTGAATAATGAGTTTGAAACCAGGGACAAAGCACATAAGGACAATTTCTATGCGCCGTTTATCCCTGTTCTTACTTATGAAGACCAGCCTTTGGGAAGTGACCTGGGACAGTCTTCTGCTTTTGCAGAAAACTCCATGAAAATGGCGGAAGTCAACAGGCCGCAGCAAAGCAGCAACGGCAGAGGCGGGATGCCCGGGATGCCGTCAGGAATGCCCGGAAATCCTGCCATGTCCGGCGGACCGGGTGCAGGAACAGGAGGAGACCCGAACCAAATGGACCAGAAAGGAGCCACCACCCTGGAAATTGCTGAAGCAAAAGCATTAAAGGCGATTAACAAATATTCTGTGATCAAACATGGTGAAGAGCAGAATAAACAGATTTTTGATGCGTACATGATCCTTGCACAGGCCAGGATTTACAGAGGAAAGTCTTTGGAGGCACTGGATGCCCTGAACTATGTTTTCACCCATATGAAGGATGACAAACGAATCCCTCTGGCCAGAATTTATCAGGGTCTGGCCTATGACCAGATTAAAAATTACCATAAGGCACATGAAGTTTTTGCGAAGTTAAAAAGCGAAAAAATCAGCAAACAATATGAAAAGCTGCTAAGTATCTACTATTCTGAATCGCTTCTGGATGCAGGAAAGAAAGAAGAGGCCGTGAAGGAGCTGGATAATGCTTTTGAACTTAACAGCAACAGAAAGCTGAAAAGCCGGATTGCTTACCTGAGAGGGCAGGTTTTAGAAAACCTCAACCAAAATGAGAAAGCCAGGGAAAGCTTTATAGCCGCCTATAAGTATGCCAATGATTTTGAATTTGAGGTAAAATCCCAGATTGAAATTGCCAAAACCTTCAATGGGAACGGAGATTACAGCGGAGCCAGGAAATACCTGGAAGACATCAGCACAAAGGGTACCTACGGTTCCAGAAAGAATGAATTTTATTATGCATTGGGACTTATGGCCAACAAAGCCGGTAAAAAGGATGAAGCCCAGGAATACTTCAGGAAATCCCTGGCAGAAAAGGTTTCAGACGGGCAGATCCGGGGACTGGCATATTATGAAATCGGGAAAGGATATTTAGATAAAAATGACTACATCGGGGCAGGGGCCTATTATGATTCGGCTTTAGCGGTGATGACTTATGAACCTTCAAAGGTTCTTCTGGCAGACCAGTCCGTTTACATCAAAAAGATTTCTAAAAATTATTATATGATCAAGAAGAATGACAGTATTCTGAACCTGGCCAAAATGTCGCCGGAACAGAAAACCGATTTTTTCTCAAAATATATTGCTAAAATAAAAGTACGGGAAGAGAATGAGGAACTGGAAAGAAGACGTGCTGAGCGCAGCAAAGGATTTGACGGAGGAGATTATAATGCAGCTTCAATTTTTGCCAACAGTTCAAATGCTTTTGAAGATTTCGGAGTTACCAACAGAGGGTTTTATTTTTCCAATACAGGAACGGTTCTGAAAGGGTCCCAGACCTTTAAACAGACCTGGGGAGAAAGGGCTTTGGTTGATAACTGGCGTTCCTCAAAGAAAATGGCAACGATCGAGGATATGAAGAGCGATGCTTTGGGAACTACAACGGCACCGAATCCCAGACGTTTCGAACCTGCTTTTTATATCGAACAGATCCCGACGGATATGGCCAAGCTGGATCAGTTGAAAAAAGACAGAGACACCGCTTCATTAGGATTAGGGGTGATGTATCAGAATTATTTTACCAATACGCCTTTAGCTACAAAAACCCTGTATGACCTGGTGGACGTAAAGCCTGAAGAAAAAGTAATGCTACAGGCACTTTATGAGATTTTTGCCATGAATTACCTTAAAAATCCTCAGATCGCCGACAGAGCCAAACAGATCTTACTGAAAGACTATCCTTATACATCTTACGCAGAATTTGCAAGAAACCCGAAGAGCAGTACATTTGTAAAATCTTCAACAGATGTGGAAAGCCAGTATAAACAGGCGTTTGCACTCTACGAATCCGAGAAATTCGGGGAGAGCAAAGACATTATTGAACAGACCATTCAGAAATATCCGAAAGATGCACTGGTTCCGAAACTGTATTTATTAAATGCGTTCAACTCAGGAAAATCGAGCGGGAAAGAAGTGATGATCCTGCAGCTGGAACAGATCGCTTTAAATTATTCCAAAACCCCTGAAGGGGAGAAGGCTAAGGAAATGCTGAATTACCTGAAAACGGACCTTTCGTTTCAGGCAACAGACAATAAAGGCAATGCTTTACCCAAGAATCCCGGAGCCATGAGCAATAATATTCCGGTTCAGCAGCCTGGACAGCAGTTCAATAATGCTACAGGAGTTCCCCAGAACCAGGGAAATGTGCAGATGAGCAATCCTCAGCCCATGCAGCCGTCCGGAAACGGCATGAACGGCAACAGGCCAAGAAGAAAACAGAATAACAATCAGCAGATGTCACCGGCAGATATGAATTCGGTTCCTGCAAAACCACAATAAACAAAAAGCGAAGAATTTAATTCTTCGCTTTCTTTATACCGGCTCAATTCAGGTTAATTCGGATCCTGTGATTTCTTTTTCTTTACGCCATGAAAATCTTTTAAATAAAAAGGCTCGAAATAGGCAATATCTTCAAACGCTTTATCCCTGATTTTTTCCATGGTTTTTTTGATAAGATATTGTGCAGAAGGGTAGATGCCTGCATTAAATTCCGCATCAGGAAGCTGCAGGATTTCTCTTGCTTTCAAGGCTCCGTCTCCCACAAATATTACTTTTTTATTCTTAAATTCCGTAAAAGAAGTTTCATCTAAAATTTTTGCCTCCGTACCGGAAACTTCATTACCCGTTTTTCCGTCATAAACAGCAGTATATACCTCCATTCTTCTTGCATCGACCAGAGGAATAACCAAATCATAGTTCTGCCCTAAAAAAGGCGCTATCATGCTTTCCAGTGAATTTACGGCAATTAAAGGAACCTTCAGTCCGTAACAGAACCCTTTTGCTGATGACGAACCAATCCTTAAGCCCGTGTAAGAGCCGGGGCCTTTTCCCAGAGAAACGGCTTCAATATCCTGTACTGAAATTCCGGCACCTTCCAGCGCCCATTCTACAAAAGTATGAAGGCTTTCCGACTGTTTATAGTTTTCAGAAACTTCTTCGGTAAGGCACAGCAGCTTTTCATTATCAGAAATGGCCACCGAACAGTTTTTTGAAGAAGTTTCAAGATATAAGATTTTCATTTTTTAAATGTATGTAGTAGAAGATATTAATTATATGTCGATTTTTACCTAAAATTTCGACATATACAATCCATCATGTTTATTGAATCGACATATTATCTAGATAAAACATCTATTAATTTATAATTACTATAATAGATGTCTCTCCCTATTTTTATAGGATGCAACCATCCTAATTCTGCTATTTTCTTTAAATATTCAGATGCTGTCTGTCTTTTTGCTATATTATACTGCTCTAAAATACTAATCTTAATGTAAGGATAGCTAAAAAGTAAATCAACCAATTCTTTAGAAAAACCTTTTTTAAATTCATTTCTAATCGAATAGTAAGCTTTACTTTTTAACTCTAGAATATCTTTTATTTTCACTAAAGTCATTTCAGATGTTGAGGCCACTCCATTTATTACAAAAGATACCCAATTTTCCCAATTTCCAGTTTCTGTTACTTCTTTTAAAAGTCTATAATAATCTGACTTGTTTTCAATAATATACCTACTTAAATATAAAACAGGTAAACCTAAAAGTTCCTGTTGTAGTAAATAAAGAACATTTAATATTCTTCCGGTTCTACCGTTACCATCACTAAAAGGATGTATAGCTTCAAATTGGTAATGTATAAGAGCCATTTTGATTAGAGGATCCAATTCTGACATACTCTCATCATTAATAAATAATTCTAGCTTTGAAAGTTTATCTCTTATAATTTGTTCTCCTTCTGGCGGAGTATATATAATTATATTATTAGCCGGATTCGCTAATTTAGTACCTGTATTCTTTCTTATTCCTTCACTTGAATTTCTTAATCTTTGCATTACGCCTATAAGAAGGTTGGTAGTAATCAGATTATTTTTTTTTAATTGTTCTTTTCCCCAATACATCGCTTCACGATACTGCAAAACTTCTTTAGAAGACTGATTCTTAATATCATTACCCATTAAAGTAGCTTTATATAGCTCATCTTGTGTAGTGACAATATTTTCTATTGCATTAGACTCTTTACTTTCTTGTAAAACAATTGTGTTCAATAATAATTCAGGATGTGGTAATGTTTGACAAAAACCTTTCAACTCTGCCAATAATTTATTTGCCTTTATAACCGATTTGAAAATTGCCGGAGTTTCCAAATTATTTTTTGGAGGTAAATCTGGTAATTCGTTAAATGGTTTATTTTTATTAAACATAAATTATTATAGAATTACAAAAATATAATAAAAATTCAGATAAATTTTTATTTCCTGTAAATAGTCCGCGGCTCTGCCTGTGCGGTAGGGTAGATGGTCATATCAGCAATGCAAACATGCTTTGGTGCGTTGATACAATAGGCTATTGAATCTGCAATATCTTCGGCTTTTAAAGGCTCATAGCCTGAATAGACGGTTGCCGCTTTTTTAGTATCACCTTTAAATCGTACCATTGAGAAGTCCGTTTCCACGGCACCGGGCTGGATATTGGTTATCTTAATTCCGAATTCGGTAAGTTCAAGCCTCATCCCTTCAGATATCACATCAACTGCTTTTTTAGTTGCACAATAAACCACACCGTTTGCATACGTCTGCCTTGCCGCTACGGAACTGATGTTTATAACATGACCGGAATTTCTTTCCTTCATTCCCGGAATAACCATTTTAGACACATACAGCAGTCCTTTTACATTACCGTCAATCATCGAATCCCAATCATCTGTTTTACCTGCAGATAAAGGGTCAAGGCCGTGGGCATTTCCTGCATTGTTAACCAGCACATCAATATTCTTCCATTCCTGGGGAAGTGAGCTGATGGCTGCTTCTACCTCATCCAGGTTTCTTACATCAAATTCTAAACTAAATATTTCGTTATTTAATGAAAGCTCTGTTTTCAAGGATTCTAGTACATCTTTCCTTCTCCCACAGATAATAACTCTGTTTCTCTGCTTTGCCAGAAGCTGCGCAGTAGATTTTCCTATCCCGGAAGTAGCACCGGTAATTAGTATCGTCTTCATAAAATTTTAATTTTTTAATGTACCATCCGGTAATTCATCAGTGCAACGCACATGGGTAAAACTGTTAAACGGATGTATTATATTATTTCAGTTGGCGTCGAATGCTTCAAAAGCATCAACTATATGTTCAATGACTAAATTTTTTCTCTCATCGGGAAGAATGGTGATCACATCGAACCTTACTTCCTGATGTATGTTAAACTCTTCCATATAATGGTTGGCTGCGGAGACAATGGACCTGATTTTTGTCTTAGTCACTGCTTCCTGTGGCAGCATAAAGGCATCTGTAGACCTTGCTTTTACTTCCACAATAATGATCTGGTTATCTGCTTCAGCAATGATATCAATTTCCGCTTTCTGAAAACGGAAGTTTCTGACCAGGATTTTGTAGCCGTTCTTCTGTAAAAATTCCACTGCTAAATCTTCTGCTTTTTTGCCGAAATCGTTGTGTGTGGCCATGCTTGAGTTTAAGTAATAAGATTAATCTTCGTATTTAATTAAAGTATTGTGGGTTTCATCAATCCAATCTAAAATGCTTTTATGAAATTCTAAGAAAAACAGCTCTTGTTCTGTTTTCAACAGATCCTTGTTAAAATACCAAGGATTTACATTTACAGAATATTTTTTCCCAGAAATATAAAATGTATAAAATTCATTTCCTATATCACTGGGTTCATACTGTTGTTTTTCTTTATCTGTCAGTTCAGGATATGTCCTTTTTATTTCAAATCTTTTAAAACATAAAAGCCTTTTAATATTATTTTGAATTGCTGAAGGAAGTTTATCATTTAATTTTTTATGCCTTCTTAAAGACCTGTAATATGCTTCGTCAAAAATTGTTTTATCTGGTTTTTTATAATAGAAAATTTCAAATTTAAAATCAAAATTTTCATAAATGCAAATGTCAACAACTCTAATTATTCCTGTTATTGAAGGATAATAACTGTATTGTATCAGAACATTTTCCATTTTAAAATTCAACCTTTACCATACCATCAATTTTTATCTTGATAGGGCTTCCGATCATCAAAGGCCGGTTATCTTTGATATGGCCGTTCGGAAACCCGAAAACTACAGGAAAATCATATTTTGAAATCCTTTCTGAGATTAACTGATAGGCAAATTCATCGAAACTTTCGTTATATTGGTTATTCTCTTTCCCATCGCCCATATTGGTCATTCCACCGACAATCAAGCCTGAAATTTTATGAAAAACCCCGGCCAGTTCCAGGCTCATGATCATCCGGTCAAGCGCATAAAAGCTCTCGCCAATATCTTCAATGAACAGAACTCTATTTTTAAATTTAAATGAATATTTGGTTCCCAGAAGCGCATAAATCAGAGCTAAATTTCCTCCGATAAGCTGTCCTTCAACGATGCCTGCGCTGTTTAGGTGATGCGATGCAAAACTGTATTCCGGTTTTTTTCCTTCTAAAATATCGAAAATCAGAGCATAACTTTCATCAGTCACTCCAAAACCTGAAGTTTTAACAGTCTGTCCGTGAACAGAGGCAAATCCTTTTTTCAATAAATAACTCTGGACAACCGTATTATCGGAATATCCGATGTACCATTTGGGACGGTCTTTAAAACCGTTGAGTTCTATATGCTCAACCAGATGCTGACAGCCGTAACCACCTCTGGAGGCCCAGACTGCAGAAATTTCACTGTCATTTAAAGCCCAGTTAAGATCTTTTATTCTTTCCTTTTCAGTTCCTGCATAATTGTATCCGTTAGAGAATTTGGTGTACAGATGCGCTCCTAAAATAGGTTCATAGCCTTGATTTTTAATCATGGCAATTCCTTTCTCCAGCTGAGATGCATCTACCGCGCCTGCAGGAGAAATAACTGCTATTTTATCTCCTTTTTTAAGAGATTCCGGGAAGGTTATTTTTTTCATTTGTGCTTTTTGTATTTTACTTCTGTTTTTTCAGCCTCTTCGAGCCGTTTATCAAACTGATTGAATTTTTTAAAGCTCTGTAAAAAGATAAAGAAACTGAAGCCGATGAGTATTCCGCCGACAATCTTCCTGATTCTGTTCGCCAGGGTCTGGGTCAGCCTGTCATGAAACTGTTTGGCCAGAAATATTTTAATAAGGTCTATGAACAGGTATGTGCCGATCACAATACCGATGTATAAGATGAAATTGCCGGTATCAGGATACTGATTCCTTACGGAAATTACCGTTACCAGCCAGAAAAGGATGACCCCTACATTTAAAAGATTAAAGAAAAAGCCGTTGATGAACGTTTTAAAATAGTTCTGGCTGATAATTTTCTCTTCACCGGACATATGCATCTTGGTTTTGGTAGACATCATTACAATGCCGTAGGCAAAAATAAGTATCGCCGTAATCCTGTAAAAGCCCGGATGCTTATCAATTAAAGTTACAATATCTGCACTTGCATAATAGGCAGCCAGAATACACAGCAAATCAGCAGAAATTACTCCTATATCCAGGGCCAAAGCATGCTTCGGTCCGCGGGAAAAGCTGGTTTCAATGAGGAGAAAAAAAATAGGTCCTATAAAAACCAGGCTCAGCATAAATCCTAATGCGATGGCAGATACTATAAGTTCAAACATTGATTATGGGTTTCAGACCCAAATTTAAAGATTATATTTTTATCTGGGTTTAAAATGGCTATTGTTTAAAAAAAACATTCTTTAGTTCATTAAACGAAATCAATTTTTATGACTTCCATAAGATATAAAACCACTGTAATCAGCTATAAAAAAAGACCACAAAATTGTGATCTTTATCTATTAAATTGACTGCTTTTTTCAAAATTTTTAAAAATCAATTATTCAACAATCTTAAAGTCCAGCTGCTTCTGGATTAAATTGGCTTTTACCACTTTTATCTTCACCTGATCTCCCAGCTGGTACCGGTTGCCGGTCCTGGAACCGTAAACGGCATGGGTAGCTTTATCATAGGTGTAAGAATCATCCATCAAATCTCTCAGTTTAATCAGGCCTTCTGCACCGTTTTCAGGGATTTCAACCCAGAATCCGAATTCTGCCACTCCGGAAATTACCCCTGTGAAAGTTTCTCCCAGATGTTTTTCCATGAATTTCACCTGCATAAATTTGATAGAATCTCTTTCTGCATCTGCCGCCAAACGTTCTCTGGCACTGCAATGCTTAGCTTTTTCTTCCAGTTCATTTCTATCAGGAGATTTTCCGCCATCCAGATAATGCTGAAGTAATCTGTGCGCCAGTAAATCCGGATAACGACGGATAGGAGAGGTAAAGTGCGAATAATAATCAAACCCAAGACCGTAATGGCCAATCGGTTCGGTAGAGTAGACCGCTTTGCTCATACTTCGCATGGCCAGAGTCTCAATCATATTTTCTTCTCCTTTCCCTTTTACTTCATGAAGCAAATTGTTTAAAGATTCGGCAACTTTTTTGTTGTTTGCCAAATCCATTTTATATCCGAAAGTTGAAACGAAATCTCTCAAAGCCACCAATTTCGCTGGATCCGGATCGTCGTGAACCCTGTAAATAAAAGTATTCCCGTTAGGCCTTTCTTTTTTAAGCGAAACAAATTCAGAAACTTTTTTGTTCGCTAAAAGCATGAATTCTTCAATCAAATGGTTTGAATCTTTACTGACTTTAAAGTAAACGCCAATCGGTTCGCTTTTTTCATTTAAATTAAACCGAACTTCACTTCTGTCAAAAGTAATGGCACCGTTTCTAATTCTCTGTTCACGCATGATTTTTGCGAGTCTGTCGAGCGTCAGAATTTCTTCCGTTAAATCGCCTTCCTGAGTCTCAATCCGTTCCTGAGCTTCTTCGTAAGTGAATCTTCTGTCTGAGTGAATGGCAGTTCTTCCAAACCATTCATTCACCACTTCAGCTTTATCATTCATCTCAAAAACTGCTGAGAATGTGAATTTATCTTCATTCGGACGAAGAGAACAGACATCATTACTTAATACTTCAGGCAACATTGGGACAACACGGTCAACCAAATATACAGAAGTAGCTCTTTCATACGCTTCATCATCCAGCATTGTTCCGGGAACCACGTAATGAGAAACGTCGGCAATGTGTACTCCGATTTCCCAATTCCCGTTGTCTAATCTTTGAATAGATAATGCATCATCAAAGTCTTTTGCATCTTTCGGGTCAATCGTGAAGGTGCAGATTTTACGCATATCCCTACGCTTTGCCACTTCTTCATCGGTTACCCTTCGATCGATTTTATCAGCATCCGCCTCCACTTCCTCCGGGAAGCTGTATGGCAAGCCGTATTCAGCTAAAATTGAATGAATTTCTGTTTCATGCTCTCCCGGAGCTCCAAGAACTTTTATAATTTCACCATCAGGGTTTTTGTCGCCAGCTTTCCATTCCAGCATTTTTACAACGACTTTATCCCCGTTTTCGGCACCGTTGATTTTACCTTTTGGTATAAAAATATCGGTGTTAATCGTCTTCTTATCACAAACTACAAACCCGAACTCTTTATGCGGAACGAGTTGGAGAGTTCCCACAAATTCTGTGCGGCTTCTTTCCAAAACCTCAAGCACAGAGCCTTCCATTTTTTTTCCTTTAAAATTATAGGTAACGATGAGTACTTTATCGCCCTGTAATGCATCTTTCACATTCTTTGCATGAATGAAAACATCATCTTTTAAATTTTCAACCGTTACATAAGCATTTCCGCTTTGGTTAAAATCGATAATTCCTGTTAAGGTCCCTTCAATGTTGAGATTGATGCTGAATTTTCTTTTTTCAGTTTCCTTGATTCTTTGGTTTGATAAAAGCTTATGCAGAGACTGAATCACCATCTCGCGCTGTCTCGGATTTTTGTGATCAATTCCGTCTGAAATCTGTTTATAATTGTATATTTTGGTTTGGTTCTGATTCATGAAACGCAGGATCAGTCTTCCGATTTCCTGCAGCTTATGGTCATTTTTCTGACTTATGTATTTATTTTTTTTTGGCATTTTATTATTATTTAATGAGTATTATGGTTTTAATGATATTAAAACCATTTAAATTTACCGTTTATAATCAGCAGCATCAATTTTCCTACCAGTCATAGATGGCAGGGAGCTTTAGTTTCTATAAATTTAATATAAATATGGAGAAGAAAAGAGGAAAACCTTCTTTTAAATATCTTTTAAAGTGATAGAGGCGGTATAGGAATAGTCTGCGTATTATATTCCTTTAACACTGCAAATATACAGAATAAAAAATAAATAAGGCTTACCGGTTAATTGATAAGCCTTTATGTTTAGCAAAATGCAATTTTATCTACTCTGTTCTGGTGCCTTCCGCCCTCAAAATCTGTTGAAAGGAATTTATCTGCAATTTCAATAGCCACTTCCTTAGATATGAACCTTGCCGGGATGGAAATCATATTGGCATTGTTATGCTGTCTTGCCAATGCTGCAATCTCCGGCATCCAGCAAAGCGCGCAACGGATTTTCTGATGCTTGTTTGCCGTGATCTGAACTCCGTTTCCGCTTCCGCATATTAAGATACCGAGTTCGTTTTCTCCGTTTTCAACGGAAGCTGCAGCAGGGTGCACAAAGTCAGGATAATCCACACTGTCTGTGGAAAACGTTCCAAAATCCTGAACCTCAAAGTTTTCTGATAAATAGTTCTTAACAATCTCTTTATATTCAAACCCTGCATGGTCTGCGGCAATAGCGATTTTTCTTTTCATAATACCTGTATTAAACTTTTTTAGATGTATTTCCGGACAAAGGTAAGAATAATAACAAAGTCTGTTAGTCGTTCGGGAGTAAATTGTGAACAGCAATGTGAATAACTGTGGATAACTCCGGTAAAATAAATGTTTCGTACTATTATAAAAATATGTAATGGAAAGGACAGTCAAAAAATCAGCGATAAACTTCGCAAAACTTTTTTGCACGAAGTCACCGGTTTTTCCGGAAATCAGTTATCCATAATCGAAATTGGGGAAAAGTTACTAATAATTGTTAGTAAGTACCTGAAAAATCAGATTTTCAGCAGATTATATTGTAAATAAATTGTGAATTGATCAGAAATTTCATGTTATAAAGATTTTATACAAAAGTTATCCCCTAAACTCACAACACACAACAACACTAGCGTATTATTTTTTTATATAAAGAAAAAATTGTTGGTTAGTGGATGTTGGGCTTGCGGAGAACATTCTTAAAAACTTTTCTGAAAACTTTTAATGGGCCGGAGCATTTCCAAATTTTTAAAATCTTACATTTGTGAAAAGAAAATTCTGGGTTATTTATGAAAACAATCAATGATTTCAATTTTAATGGTAAGAAGGCTCTGGTAAGAGTAGATTTCAATGTTCCGCAGGACGACCAGCTGAAAGTTGCAGACAACACAAGAATAACTGCGGTAAAGCCTACCGTAGATAAAATTCTTAAAGACGGAGGTTCCGTTATCCTGATGGCGCATCTGGGAAGACCTAAGGGCGAAGTAAAGGATGAGTTCTCTCTCAAGCATATTACAGACGAGGTTTCCAAAGTTTTGGGGACAGAAGTGAAATTCGTTGAAGACTGTGTAGGAGAGAAAGCTGTACAGGCTGCTGCCGATCTTCAACCGGGAGAAATTTTATTGCTGGAGAATCTGCGTTTTCATAATGAAGAGGAGAAAGGTGACCGGGATTTTGCTGAAAAGCTTTCACAACTTGCTAATACTTATGTAAATGATGCTTTTGGTACAGCACACAGAGCACATGCTTCAACAGCTGTAATTGCTGAATTTTTTCCATCGACTAAGTTTTTCGGTTTATTAATGGCTGATGAATTAGAGGCCATTGATAAGGTTCTGAAAAGCGGTGAAAAACCTGTAACGGCTATTTTAGGTGGATCTAAAGTTTCAACTAAAATTACCATTATAGAAAATATACTTCCGGCTGTAGATAATTTAATCATCGGCGGAGGAATGGCTTTTACTTTTATCAAGGCGCTTGGCGGAAAAATCGGGACTTCACTGGTGGAGGAAGATAAATTATCTCTGGCTCTTGAGATTTTAGGAAAAGCAAAAGAAAATAATGTAAAGGTATATCTGCCTTCTGATGTAATCATCGCTGAGCATTTCAGTAATGATGCAGAAAGAAAAGAATCGGATATTTATACAATCCCGGAAGGATGGATGGGCATGGATGCAGGTCCGAAGTCCAGAGATCAGTTCAATGATATCCTTTTAAATTCAAGAACCATTCTTTGGAATGGCCCGATCGGGGTTTTTGAAATGTCGAATTTTGCTGCAGGAACGGTTGCATTAGGTGACAGTATTGCTGAAGCTACAAAGCTGGGCGCTTTTTCTTTAGTAGGAGGGGGAGACAGTGTGGCTTTTGTAAAACAGTTCGGGTATGATGACAAAGTGAGTTATGTTTCTACCGGCGGGGGAGCAATGCTTGAAAGCCTGGAAGGACTGGAACTGCCCGGCGTTGCCGCAATCAATAAATAATATATTCCATATACGATTTATAAAGTCCACTGAATCACAGTGGACTTTTGCTTTGGTATCTGTCCGGCTTTTTAAAGGAAAGTTAAATTTAGCGAACAGTTATGAATTCCACCACAGATGACAGCAGCTTAAGAGATTGCAAAATATATACATTTTATTTCAGTCATAAAATTGTAAACAGGGTAGGAGAGGAGTAGCCATGATATGGAATCAGAAAAATTTACTCCGGCTGCTTAAAATTTCAAGTAAAAAACCCTGGAAAAATTTTCCAAGATTCTCATTTTCTACGTGAATATAAGAAAATTGACATTCACAAATAGGTCAAAAACCGAGTTTCTACTTTTTTTCGATAACATATATCAAACTTGAAAATTCGTTCGAAGAAAGGGCATTTACATTAGAAATGGTTCCGTAAATGATTGCTTTTATCCAAAAAAGGGAAGATTTTTTATATTTTTCGCTCAACATGGAGATATAATAAGAATCTAAAATCAGAGGCTTGATTTTTCTCATTTTCCAGTTCGGTTTTTTGGAAATTAAGTTTTCCATTCCTTTTTTTGAAAAATGATAGATATGCCGAGGTACATCGTAGGCTGCCCAATATTCCCTGTAATGTCTGGCATCATATGACGTGGGATTGGGCACTGCAATAATCAGCAATCCTTTATCTTTTAATTTCCTGTTAAATATTTCAAGCATTTCATCCTGGTTTTCAATGTGCTCAAAAACATGCCATAAGGTTATGGCATCCAGGCTTTTATCCTGAATAAGATTAATATCATCTAAAATAGCTGCCTTGGAAATTTTATTCTGCGCTGCTTTCCTTGCATCAGCATCTGGTTCAAACCCAAATGTTTCAAAATCATTCTCAATATACTTTACAAATTCTCCTGCACCGCAACCGTAATCCAACACTTTAGCTCCTTTTTTTATTCTGTCCAATAGGATCGTCTTTTTATACTGCAGGTTAAAAGACTGCAGGAATTTATACAGCTTTTCCTTTAAACTTCCTGAATCCTGGTGATGAGAAATATAATCTTCGCTTTCATAATATCTGGAAATATTGGATGGAATAGGAGAGGTCTTAAAAATACCCTGTGTATCGGTTTCTTTAATTTCAAATATTTCCTGAGAAAGAAAATGATCTTTAATTTTCATTGTATATAATTATTAAAAATAAAATTTGAAGCTTTTGTAAACTTCAAATTTTAAATAATTTTTAAAAATATTTTTAATGTTTCACGTGAAACATATTATTAATTATCTTCCTAGATAGACCAGCAAAACATTAATATCAGCAGGAGAAACGCCACTTATTCTTCCGGCCTGTGCAATGGTCTTAGGTTTTACATTGGTCATTTTCTGTCTTGCTTCTGCAGAAAGGCTGGAAATTTTAGCATATTCAAAATCCTCCGGAATCTTGATATTTTCAAGACGGTTCAGTTTGGCTACGTTTTCCTTTTCCTTTTCTATGTATCCTTTATACTTAATGTTGATTTCAGCCTGTTCTTTCACTTCATTACTGTATTGGGATGCTTTTTCTTTAATAGCCTCAATACTTTCCAGTTTTTCAAGGGTCATATTGGGTCTTGTAAGAATCTGTGATGCTCTGTATGCCTGATCTACAGGACTGCTTTCAATACTGTCCAGTATCGGGTTAATCATTCCCGGCTTTAAAGAAGTTTCGCGAAGAAAGCTTTCAAGTTCTTCACTATGAGCTACTTTCTGTTCAACTTTTTCCAGTCTTTCCTCTTTTGCTAAGCCTAACTCAAAAGATTTCCGGGTCAATCTGATATCTGCATTATCCTGTCTAAGAAGAAGCCTGTATTCTGCTCTTGAAGTAAACATCCGGTACGGCTCTTCCGTTCCTTTTGTAATCAGGTCATCAATAAGAACTCCAATATATGCTTCATCTCTGTTTAAGATAAACTCATCTTTCTGATGAACTTTATTGTGCGCATTGATTCCTGCCATCAGCCCTTGTCCTGCTGCTTCTTCATAACCGGTAGTACCGTTGATCTGCCCTGCAAAATATAAATGTTCAATCAGCTTTGTCTCTAAAGTATGTTTTAGCTGGGTAGGGGGGAAGTAGTCATATTCAATGGCATAGCCTGGACGGAATACTTTTACATTCTCAAATCCTGGAATGTGTTTCATGGCTTTAACCTGTACATCTTCCGGTAATGAGGAACTGAATCCGTTAACATAGATCTCTACGGTTTTCCAACCTTCAGGTTCCACAAAAAGCTGATGCCTGTTCCGCTCTGCAAAACGGTTGATTTTATCTTCAATACTCGGGCAGTATCTCGGTCCTAAGCTTTGGATTGTTCCGTTGAACATCGGGCTTCTGTCAAAACCTTCACGCAAAATATCGTGTACGGCTTCATTAGTATAAACAATATGACAACTTAATTGTCTGGTTAATACAGGGGTATCTAAGTAGCTGAATTTTTGAGGATTTTCATCTCCTTTCTGTTCTTCCATTTTAGAATAATCCAGGCTTCTTCCATCCACTCTCGGTGGAGTACCGGTTTTCATTCTGCCTGCTTCAAAACCTAAAGAAACCAACTGCTCTGTAATTCCGAAAGCTCTTGGTTCACCCATTCTTCCGCCGCCCAATTGTTTGTCTCCTACATGGATTAATCCGTTCAGGAAAGTACCGTTCGTCAGAACAACAGAATGGGCTTTTATCTCGATTCCTAAAGAAGTAACTACACCTGCAACTTTATTGTTTTCTATAATAAGCTGCTTTACCATATCCTGAAAGAAATCAAGATTGGGCGTATTCTCCAAGGCAAGACGCCATTCTTCTGCAAAAAGCATCCTGTCATTTTGTGTTCTCGGAGACCACATGGCAGGGCCTTTGGAAAGGTTAAGCATCTTAAACTGGATGGCAGATTTATCGGCAATAATTCCTGAGTAGCCTCCCATTGCATCAATCTCCCGTACAATCTGTCCTTTAGCAATTCCTCCCATTGCAGGGTTGCAGCTCATCTGTCCGATGGTCTGCATATTCATGGTAACCAGAAGTGTCTTAGAACCCAGGTTGGCTGCGGCAGCTGCTGCTTCACATCCTGCATGTCCGGCTCCCACCACTATTACATCATATGTTTCTGAAATCATTTTTATGCTTGTTTTAAGCCTTATGTTTTAAATTTTTTTTTACAATGTTTCACGTGAAACATTCTACCGGAATACATGATTTGATCGACTGTATTACTGTTCTTTTAGCCCCGATTGCAGCATTTGTCTGAGCTCATTTTCTTTTTACAGAAAAGAAAATAGCGAGTGCGGAAAGCGGGATTAAGCTCCTTATTAATTAAAGCTTCACACTTAAATTATTAATGCTCATATTTTGCTAAATAAAAATCTTCTTTGCTTCGCATTATCATTTCTTCTTGCTGTGTCTTATCCTTATATCCGGAAAGATGAAGGATTCCGTGGGCCAAAACTCTTCTGAGTTCTTCTTCGTAATCCTTGAGCAGGGTAGAAGCATTATCTGAAATGCGCTGCAAAGATACAAAAATCTCTCCGCTTATCGTCTTGCCTTTTACATAGTCGAAGGTAATGATGTCTGTATAGTAATCATGCTGTAAATAGTCCTGGTTTACCTTCAATAAATATTCGTCATCACAGAATATATAATTGATATCCCCGGGTTTTTTTCCTTCTGAAATAATAATATCTTCCAGCCATGCCGTGTACCCTGTGCTTACAGATTCCGGTACGTTTTCATAAAAAAATTGTATCATGATGTAATTAAAACCAGTGTCCCAGAATGACACTGAATATGCCTTTTTGGTTATTTTTAAGTGAGTGACTGAAGTTGATCTTGATCTGCCCGAAAGGAGATTTGTATCCTGCCGTTAATCCGACTGAACTGTAATTCAGCTTTACGGCATCTTCAAAACTGATATCATCAGACAGATTGGCTAAAGAAAAGTTTCCGCTGATAAAATAATTTTTGCTGAATTTAAACTGTACATCGTTTGAAATCAGGATCACATTATTGGTACTGAGCTGCCCGAAATAAAATCCGGAGAAGCTCCTGAAATTAACCAGATTCTGTTCAAAAATTCCTCCCAGACTGTATTGGTAAAATTGGGGAAGGTTTTCTCCGATGGTAATTCCGCCATACAGGTTAAGGCGATAGGCAAACTGTCTGGTAACAGGAAAATTGATCCTGATATCCGCTTTCACCTGTACCAGTCTTTTGTCAACTTCAGACTTTAAAAGATCGATTACTTTCCCTTCAGCATTAATATAGATTCCGCGGGTAGGGAAGTCCTTATCATCCTGTGTATCACTTTTAAGGAAAATATAAGGATTTAAAAAACGGTTATATCGCTTATTGGTGCCATTGGATTCTGCTTCAAAGTAATCATTACTGATCCCGCCGCCGACAGCAAACTTATCTTTCCATATGGATTGGATGTAGACCTCATTCCTCAGCCACATCCATTTTTCAGTATTGTTATTATCGGCATCCCGCAGGTCAAAGCTCATTCCGGAAGAATAGATTCCGACACCCGGAATATAGCCGTTGTCGATGAAATAATTTAGGTAATACCTAGGTTTATCTCCTACAATGACATCCAGGGAAAGGTTGGAATTTCTGAACAAAAGCCTTTTAGCTGAATAATTCAGCAGCAGGCCGGTTTTGAAAATTTCGTCATAATGCAGACCGAATTTAACGAAATGCCTGGAATTATCTTCGGTGACATAGAGCTTAAGATAATTGGCATTATTTTCCGTAACGATGTCATAGTTGATGAATTTATAATTATTGGTGGCAACAAGCTTATCTATTTTTTTGTTGATGCTTCCATAGGTCTGAAGGGAAGGCAGGCGTAGTCCCATTTTTCCTAGGACATAATTTTCACCGTAAATCCGTCCGCCTTCTATAGAAACACTGTCTATCTTATAGACGTTGGAATAAATCGGGTTTATATGCTGCCTGAGACGGTCAAAGGGCCGTTTGGGGAGTTCATTCAGGATCTCTGCATATTTAAGGCCTTCGGCATATCCGCTGTCGAGAATTTTTTTCTTGTCATCATAGCTTGTGGCAGTCATCCCTTTCAGATCCGGCTTGATATTGATGTCAGTATATTTATATTGTCTGCGGGTATCTTTTTTAATCCCGAAATCAATGACCTGATTTAATATGGCCACAATGCTGTTCAGGTCTTCCCGTTTTGAAAGGTCCTGGTTAAGGTCCACACCGATTACAATATCAATACCTTTATCCTTTAACGGTTTTGAAGGATAATTTACCGTCATGGCCCCGTCAATATAAATACTGTCCCCGATCTTTACGGGATCCATTAATGAAGGAAAGGCAGAGCTTGCCATAATAGACTGTACGAGGTCTCCTTTCTCAAAAATTTCCATGTTCCCGCTTTCGAGATTGGTGGCTATGCACATGAATGGAATAGGGAGCTTTGAGAAATCATTAATATTGGAAACATTTTTAAAAAGCTCTTTCAGTAAGTAAACATTTTTCTGTCCGGTACTGATGGAAGAGGGAAGGGTAATCTTTCCGTTTTTAAGAGGGATTGATAAAAGATATTTGTCTACGGACTTATTAAAAAATGTGGTTTCCTGCCGGGTCGTTTTAGGATCCAGGATTAAAGAATAAAAATCTGTATCCATGACGATTTTCTCGATTTCCTTTCCGGAATATCCTGAAGCATACAAGCCGCCGACGATAGCGCCCATACTCGTCCCGGAAATGTAATCTACTTTTACGCCTAAAGAATCCAGCACTTTAAGTACGCCTACATGGGAAAATCCTTTAGCTCCGCCACCGGCAAGTGAAAGTCCGATCCTTGGATTATTTGGGATCTTCAGGTCGTTCTTTACCTGAGAATGAATCAAAAGTATTTGAAATGCAAATAAAAGGACCAGGAGCTTTTTCATAAGTTAATCTTTTATATAAATCCTTTTCACCCGGGGCGAAATAGAGGTTAATACTTCGTAGGTAATGGTTTTGCAGTAGTCCGCAAATTCTTTCAGGCTTGGTTTTGCATTGAACAGGGTAACAGGGTCACCTTCTTTTAAATGCGAAATATGGTCAACATTAATCATCATCATATCCATGCAGATACTTCCTACAATAGGTGCCAGCGTTTTATTGACTCCTACGTTTCCGACCTGATTTCCGATCAGCCTCGGGATACCATCTGCATATCCTACAGGGATGGTGGCAATCCTTGTCGTACGTTCTGCCTTAAACCGCCTGCTGTACCCAACCGATTCATCCTTTTCTACTATTGAGATCTGTGAAATAACCGTTTTGAAACTTACCACAGAGTGAAGCTGTTTCTGTATCTCATAATTAGGTGATTCCCCAAGCATCCCGATGCCTATCCTTACCATGTCATACTGATGATCTGTATAACCGGTAATCCCGGAAGAATTTAGAATATGGCGCATCGGCGTGTAGTCCAGTTTTTTTATCAGATACGCAGAATTTTTCTCAAACATTTTCAGCTGCGCCAAAGTAAATTCCTTTTCATCCGGTATATCTGAAGACGAAAGATGGCTGAAAATACTTTGAATCTGAAGATTCCTGTGATTTAAAATTTCACTCAACCGGTCTAATTCATCACCTTTGAATCCCAGGCGGTGCATCCCGGTCTCCAGTTTGATATGGATAGGATATTTTGCATCATGACCCGATTTCTGGACTGCTTTATCAAAGAGTTCCAGAACCCGGAAACTGTAAATTTCAGGTTCAAGGTTATATCGGATTACAGTTTCATAGCTGTGCTGCTCGGGATTCATCACGATGATGGGGACGGTAATCCCTTTCTTCCGGAGTTCCACGCCTTCATCTGCGAAAGCTACTCCTAAATAATCAATATGGTGATGCTGCAGGAATTCTGAAATTTCATAGCTGCCCAATCCGTAGGCATTGGCTTTTACCATAGCCATCATTTTGGTAGCGGGTTTCAACAGGGATTTATGGAAATTGATATTATGAAGGATGGCATTCAGGTTAATTTCCAATACCGTGTCGTGTTTTCTGAGTTCAAGAATTTCTTTAAGCCGTTCGATTTCAAATTTTCTGGCTCCCTTCAGCAGGATAATCTGATTTTC
This sequence comes from Chryseobacterium sp. JJR-5R, assembly GCF_034047335.1. Taxonomy (NCBI): domain Bacteria; kingdom Pseudomonadati; phylum Bacteroidota; class Flavobacteriia; order Flavobacteriales; family Weeksellaceae; genus Chryseobacterium; species Chryseobacterium sp. JJR-5R. Next base: position 2,645 of record NZ_CP139137.1, on the reverse strand, counting down.
TATTTCATTAAGATGCCTGCTTTCAATTAATTCCTGTGTATCAATAAAAGTAAAAGTTTCAGCTTCAAATAGTCCGCTGAAATCTGATATTTCGTCACCGATAAGAAATACATGATCAAATTTCTGTTCATTGACCAGTTCGGAAACTTCTTCATACAGCTGGTGATGGTTTTCATTCACCCCAATCATATCTGTTAATACAAGAGACCTTTTCTTCTTCTTATTGTATTCATTCAGGAACTGTAAAGCCGTTTTCAGGGAATCCAGATCCAGATTGAAATAATCATTAATAATACTATTGTTCCTTATCCCTTCAACAGCTTCAAGGCGCATTTCCACGGCCTTTAATGAATTGATTTTTTCAATGATTTTCCGGTTTTCAATATTCAGTTCTTTCAGGACGGCAATTAAGGCCAGAGCATTGGTTAAAGTAGCTTCATCCCGCTGATGAACCGGAAAACTGATCTCTTCATCAAAATAAAGAACTACGGCATTATCGTTTCTGGGAACGTCCGTTTTAAAACGTACATGGTTGTTTTCTTTAAGGCCGTAAGAGATTAATTTTTTACCTGAATACAGTTCTTTTAGTTTTCTGTCAACCAACCGATTGTCTCCGTTGTAAATAATTACTTCAGAAGTTTTAAAAAGTCTGATCTTTTCATTGATCAGTTCTTCTTCATTTTCAAAATTGGCAAGATGGGCAGTTCCGATATGGGTAAGCAGACCGATCTGAGGATGAAAGATGGATTCCAGTTTTTCCATTTCTTCAGGCTTCGAGATCCCGACTTCAAAAATCCCCAGTTCATGAGAAGGATTGATCTGGAGCAGAGAGAGCGGAAGACCAATCTGGGAATTAAAACTTTTGGGGCTTTTTACCGTAGAAAATTCATTCCAGAGGCATTGATAGAGCCATTCTTTTAAAATGGTTTTCCCATTGCTTCCCGTAATGCCTACAGACTTAAGCTGATTGTTTTCAAAATGGTAGCGGGCCAGCGTCTGAAGAAAAGCAATAGGATCTTCAACAATAATCCAGGTGATATTCTCGAACTGAGGATACTGACGTTTGGAAATGATCACGGTAATTCCACGTGCAATAGCAGATTCTATGAACTTTTCTCCGGAATTTTTCTGGGTATTGATGGCAATAAATGCTGTATCCCGGATAGAATAAATAATCCTGCTGTCAAAAGCGATATTTCTGATCACTGATTTATTATCTCCAATAACTTCTGCACTGGTGATCTCTGCAATCTGTTGTATTGTATAGTTCATTGGTACCTCTCTGCTGTGTTGCTTTCTTTTTGCCGGACCCGTTTCAAGGTCCTTAGAATTATATTATGTGATTATAGCCTGAAAATTAAGTCTTTCAATAAAATTTACTGTAAATTTATTGAAATAAAATCTGTTCTTTAAGATATCGGTATAAAACAATTTACCTTTAAACGTATTCTGATATGACAGGTAAATAATACTTTAATTTAGCTAATTTAATTATTTTTTCTTTTCAAAAGCACTTCATCGATGAAAACACGGCGGCTTACCGCTTCATAGCTTTCCGTTTCACCCAGTTCCACCAGATTATTGCCTTGGGAAATCCTCATGGAATAGTTGGCAAGATTCCCTGTCCTTTTGCAGATGGCGTGTACTTTCGTAACATATTCTGCAGTGGCCATAAGGTTTGGCATCGGTCCGAAAGGCCGGCCTAGGAAATCCATATCCAAGCCTGCAATAACCACTCTTATTCCGCTGTTGGCCAGCTCATTGGCCACATAGACAATGCTTTCGTCAAAAAACTGCGCTTCATCAATTCCTACCACATCGCAATTGGAAGCCAGCAAAAGAATTTCATTTGGGTTTTCTACGGGTGTACTGCGGATCTTGTTCTGGTTATGGGAAATCACATCTTCTTCGGAATAGCGTGTATCCAGTCTCGGTTTGAAAATTTCCACATTCTGGCCTGCCATTTCTGCCCTTCTCAGCCTCCGGATCAGCTCTTCGGTTTTTCCGGAAAACATTGAGCCACAAATAACTTCCATCCAACCGCTTTGTTTGGAATGATTAATTGTATTTTCTAAAAACATTTGTTAAATTAGCCGTATATTTTTAAGATCAAAAGTAAGCAATTTTAATAAGATTCTTAATATGCATAACATCCAAGATTTAAAGGAAAAGATTTTTTTTGAATCCAAGAATATCATCCGTATTCTGGACAAAATAAACCACGTTGATGAGTTCCTTTCCGGGAAAGATCTTGTGGACGAGCTTGCCGAAAAAATGTTATGTTTACATTTGCTCGAAAAAAACATCCAATATGCCGGAGACGAAAAATTTCCTCCGGTTCCTGAAAATAGAGATGGCTTCCCATCAGCAAATGCGATTTCTGAAGAACAGAATCAACACTATGAAGTCACCGAAGAAGAGGCAATCTTTAATAACAGACTGAACGAGATTGATGAAGGCAGGCAGGAAGCTTTTTCAATAGGCGTTACAGAAGAAGAGGCCATTTTTAATAACCAGCTGAATGAAATTGTCGAAGGAGAGCTTCATGAAACATTGGTTAATCTTGCCGAAGAAAATGCGGAAAGGAAAATCCCTGAAGAAAAAAATATCAATGAGATAACGGAAGAGGAAGCTGTTTTCAATAA